>CP058931.1:940000-3702596 GCA_024760505.1 Nitrospira sp. | reverse complement strand
GCAAGCGGCGGCGCAGACCACACTCACCAATGCCGGCCTGAAAGTGGGAACCGTCACGACCAGCAGTCATGCGTCAGTGCCGTCGGGGAATGTCATCAGTCAAACGCCGGGGGCCGGGACGAGTGTGGCGGCGGGCAGTGCGGTGAACCTGGTGGTGTCGACGGGGCCGGCGCCGGTGACGGTGCCGAATGTGGTGGGGAGCCCGCAAGCGGCGGCGCAGACCACACTCACCAATGCCGGCCTGAAAGTGGGGTCCGTCACGACCAGCAGTCATGCGTCAGTGCCGTCGGGGCGGGTCATCAGTCAAACGCCGGGGGCCGGGACGAGTGTGGCGGCGGGCAGTGCGGTGAACCTGGTGGTGTCGACGGGGCCGGCGCCGGTGACGGTGCCGAATGTGGTGGGGAGCCCGCAGGCGGCGGCGCAGACCACGCTCACCAATGCCGGCCTGAAGGTGGGAACCGTCACGACCAGCAGTCATGCCTCAGTGCCGTCGGGGCGGGTCATCAGTCAAACGCCGGGCGCCGGGACGAGTGTGGCGGCGGGCAGTGCGGTGAACCTGGTGGTGTCGACGGGGCCGGCGGTGCCGAACGTTGTAGGCCTAACCCAGGCCGCGGCGCAAACTGCGATTACCAGGGCGGGATTGAGGTTGGGTACGGTGACCTCAACCAACAGCCAGACAGTCTCTATTGGCAGAGTTATCAGTCAAAATCCCCAGCCAGGAAACAAGGTGGCGGCAGGCAGTGCGGTGAACCTTGTCGTATCCCTCGGAGCCGCAGTGCCGAATGTGGAGGGCTTGACGCAGGCCGCGGCGCAAACCGCCATTACCAGTGCGGGTTTGACGGTGGGGACGGTGACGACGGTGAATAGTGCGACCGTGGACATTGGTGCGGTTATCAGTCAAACCCCGTCAGCTGGGGACAATGTGGCTCCGGGCAGTGCAGTGGACCTGATCGTATCTCTTGGAGCCGCAGTGCCGAATGTGGTGGGCTTGACGCAGAGCAATGCTCAAAAGGCTTTGGCCGCGGCGGGCCTGACAGTGGGGACGGTGACGACGACCATTAGTGCCACGGTGCCGATTGGCGACGTCATTGGTCAAACGCCGGGCGCAGGAACCAATGTGCCTCCCGGCAGTTCGGTTGCCTTGGTTATTTCGTCAGGACCACCGGTTTTTCTGATGGGGGTGCAAAATGATCCCAGGACCGGCCCCCTGGTGAATAGCCTCTATCGCCTTCGCACCGATGGGGTCGTGACCAAAATTGGGGATCTGACACACCGCACGCATGGCTTGGCCTATGTCGGGACCACGTTGTATTCCGTCGAGGAACTGTCTCTTTCTGCCCAATCTGGAGCTTCGCCGAATTTGTATCGGCTGAATCCGGAAAGCGGGGCCTCGCTGGCCAGGATCCCCTTGACGTTATCGACGGGCGAATCATTAGAGGGTGGGCGAGGGCTGGCCACGGAACCCGGGACCAATCTGCTGTGGGGATTGCTTGTGGTGACGTCCGAAGTGAACAGTGCCCGCCGCTTGGTGACGATTAATCCGACAACGGGCGTGGCTACCCAAAAGGCTAAACTGTTTGGAAACTTTATGGACCTGGCCTTTGATGCATCGGGGACACTTTATGTGATCACCGACAATCGACGGGTGCCTGGGGGGGCGACGGTATTTCCGGCCAGGATATATAGAGTGAATAAGTCGACAGGAGCTACAACGGAATTTCTGGATGTCTCGGCGGGCGCCGTGGCGGGACAACCAAATTTTCGAGAAAGTGAAACGATTGGGATGGGGGCTTCTTCCGACCTATTGTATCATCTCTCCGGTCAGCATAAGGTAACCTCAGGATTTACCAGGAATATCCTGTTTGAAACGATTCATCGGACCACAAAAGCCAGAACGGCGATAGCTCTCACAGGTCCGGATTTTTTTGTGACGACCGCCTTGACCATGGTGCCACCTACGAGTCCTCCGGCATTAAGGGATCTGGATGGGTCTGGCACTGCTGACCTCATCTGGCGCAACCAGAGTGATGGCAGCACCGCGATCTGGTTGATGAACGGAGCGACCATTGCCGCCTCCGGCTTTCCAGGGGGGGTGCCGAGGGTTTGGCAGATCGCGGGCGTGGGCGATGTCAACGGCGATGGTAAAGCGGATGTTATCTGGCGCAATACCACAGGCACAGTGGCCGTGTGGCTGATGAACGGGGTGGCGGTGACGGCCGTGGGCTTTCCTGGCAGCACGTCGACGGCGTTTGAGATTGCAGGCGTGGGCGATGTGAACGGCGATGGTAAAGCCGACCTGGTCTGGCGTAACATTACTGATGGCAGCACCGCAATCTGGTTGATGAACGGAACGACCATTGCCGCCTCCGGCTTTCCAGGGGGAGTGCCCGTGGCCTGGCAGATCAAGGGCGTGGGCGATGTCAATGGGGATGGCAGAGCGGATGTCATTTGGCGCAATGGCACTAGTGGGGGAGTGGCTATGTGGCTAATGAATGGATTATCGGTGACAGACGTAGGCTTTGTCGGCGTTGCCCCGACCGCGTTTGATATTGCAGGGGTTGGCGATGTGAATGGCGATGGAAAAACGGACTTGATCTGGCGCAATCAGAGTAATGGTAGTACCGCGATTTGGTTAATGAATGGGACCGCCATTACCACGGCGGGATTCCCGGGGGGCGTGCCCGTCGCGTGGCAAATTTCTCAAGTCGGCGATGTGAACGGCGATGGTAATGCCGATGTCATCTGGCGCAATGATGCCAGTGCCATCGTGGCGGTCTGGTTGATGAACGGGTTATCTATTTCGACCGTCGGTTTCCCGGGTTCTGCTCCCTCCGATTGGGAAATTCAGTAGCATGGATATTGGGAGCTGATTGGCTTACACGGATAGTTTCTCATATGTGACATTTTAGCTTACATTTCATTTCTCTTATGCTCATAATCAGGTATCTTTCGGCCAAGTAGTTTATTCCACGACCGAGTCCTCCGGGGATGCGATGAAGGTTCAGCACCTGAACGGGTTGAATCTAACCCACCAGAAGTTGCCAAGAGGTCACAAGTTGATCTTTCTGTGGCTGCTGGTTCTCGTAAGCCTCGTTTTCCTCAACGTTATCTTTCCAGCGACCGCAAGAGCCGTGGAAGTTCCAAATGTTATCGGGAGCCCACAGGCCACAGCAGAGTCAGAGATTATAAACAACGATCTCACTGTAGGAGTTGTGACGGCAGCCATTGATGGTGGGGTGCCCATTGGCCACGTCATCAACCAAGATCCGGCAGCTGGGATCAATGTGGTGTCGGGTAGTCCGGTGGACCTCGTGATTTCTGGTGTGGCGGTGCCGAATGTGGTGGGGGTCACACAGGGCAATGCCCAAACTGCCATTACCAATGCGGGTCTCACGGTGGGGACGGTGACGTCCGCGAATAGTGCGACCGTGCCTATTGGAAACGTCATCAGTCAGAATCCGGCGGCGGGGACCCCTGTTTTTGAGGGTAATGCGGTGGCCTTTGTGGTGTCTTTGGGTATCGCGGTGCCAAATGTCGTGGGGTTGCCCCAAGGTACGGCGCAATCGGCGATTACCAGTGCCAACCTTGCGGTGGGCACGGTGACGATGGCGAATAGTACGACTGTGGCAATTGGAAATGTCATCAGTCAGAATCCGGCGGCGGGAACCAATGTGGCGGCGGGCAGTGCCGTAGCCTTGGTGGTGTCCCTGGGCGCGTCGGTGCCGGATGTCGTGGGGGTCACACAGGGCAATGCCCAAACCGCCATTACCAATGCGGGTCTCACGGTGGGGACGGTGACGTCCGCGAATAGTGCGACCGTGCCTATTGGGATCGTCATCAGTCAGAACCCCGTGGCCGGGGGCAATGTGGAGCCAGGTAGCGCCGTTGCCTTTGTGGTGTCCCTGGGAGCCGCGGTGCCGAATGTGGTGGGCCTGACCCAGTCGGCTGCGCAAACGGCGATTACCAATGCCGGTTTGACGGTAGGGGCCATCACGACAGCCAGTCATCCATCGGTACCGACCGGGAATGTCATCAGTCAGAATCCAGGGGCCGGGAGCAATGTCGCGCCAGGCAGTGCGGTGAACCTGGTGGTGTCGACGGGGCCGGCAGTGCCGAATGTGGTCGGTTTAATCCAGTCGGCCGCCCAAACGGCGATTACCAATGCCGGCCTGACAGTGGGCACGGTGACCTCGGCCAATAGTCAGTCGGTGCCCATCGGGAGGGTCATTAGTCAAACTCCCGCACCAGGCACGAGTGTAACAGCGGGCAGTGCGGTGAACATTGTCGTTTCCCTGGGTACTGCGGTGCCGAATGTCGTGGGCCTGGCGCAAGCGGCCGCCCAGACGGCAATTACGAATGTCGGGTTAACAGTGGGGGCGGTGACGACTGCCGCCAGTGCGACCGTCTCCGCGGGAAATGTCATCAGTCAAAATCCAACAGCTGGAAACAATGTGGCACCTGGGAGTGCCGTGGCGTTGGTGGTATCCCTGGGGCCGGTGGTGCCGAATGTGGTCGGTTTAACGCAGGCGGCGGCGCAATCCGCGATTACCACGTCCGGTTTGACAGTGGGCACGGTGACCTCGGCCAATAGTAAGTCGGTGCCCATTGGGAGAGTGATCAGTCAAAATCCCGCGTCAGGCACGGGCGTAACGGCGGGCAGTGCAGTGAACATTGTCGTCTCCCTGGGCGCCGCAGTGCCGAATGTCGTGGGCTTGGCGCAGGCGGCGGCGCAATCGGCGATTACCACGGCGGGCCTTACTGTAGGGACGGTGACGACCGCCACGAGTCCAACCGTGGCGATTGGCGCGGTCATCAGTCAAAATCCGACAGCAGGAAACAATGTGGCGCCTGGGAGTGCGGTGGCCCTGGTGGTATCGCTAGGGGCTCAGGTACCCGATGTCGTGGGCTTGACGCAGAGTGTTGCTCAAACGGCTTTGATCACGGCGGGCCTTACTGTAGGGACGGTGACGGCGGTTTTTAGCGACACCGTTCCCCTAGGAACCGTGATCAGTCAAAATCCGACGGCGGGGACGAATGTGGCTCCCGGCAGTGGGGTGGCTCTGGAGATTTCCTCCGGACCGCCGGCTTTTCTGATGGGGGTGCAAAATGATCCCAAGACCGGGCCGCTGGTGAATAGCCTCTACCGGCTTCGCACTGATGGGGTGGTGACCAAAATCGCAGATCTGACGCATCGCACGCATGGCTTGGCCTTTGTCGGGTCCAATCTGTATTCCGTGGAGGAGCTGACGCTTGCGCAACAGGTTGGGACCCCGCCGAAGATGTATCGGCTCAATCCGGATACCGGGGCCACGCTGGCCTCGATCCCTCTGTCCTTATCGACGAGCGAATCCTTAGAGGGCGGGCGAGGGCTGGCCACGGAGCCTGGGACCAATCAGTTGTGGGGGTTGCTCGTGGTGACGTCCGAAGTGAACAATGCCCGCCGCTTGGTGACGATTAATCCGACAACGGGCCTGGCCACGCAAAAGGCTAAACTGTTTGGGAATTTTATGGATTTGGCCTTTGATGCGGCCGGGACGCTGTATGCGATCACGGATAACCGACCGGTTTCCGGCGGGGGCGTGGCTCCGGCCCGAATTTATACGGTGAATAAGACGACGGGGGCCACAACGGAATTTCTGAATGTCTCGGCGGGCGCCGTGGCGGGACAACCGAATTTTCGAGAAAGTGAAACGATTGGGATGGGGACTTCATCTGATCTGCTGTATCATCTTTCCGGGCAGAATAAGGTGACGTCAGGATTTACTAAAAATATTCTGTTTGAAACGATCAATCTAAATAATAAAGCCAGAACCGCAATTTCGATCACGGGCCCGGACTTTTTTGTGACGACGGCCTTGACGTTGGTGCCACCCATGAGTCCCAATCTTCCGGCCTTGGGGGATCTGGATGCGTCCGGTACGACCGATCTGGTTTGGCGGAATACGACTGATGGCAGCACCGCGATCTGGTTGATGAACGGATCGAGAATCGCGGCCTCCGGTTTTCCAGGCGGGGTGCCGCTGGCCTGGCAGATCGCGGGCGTGGGTGATCTGAACGGCGATGGCAAGGCGGATGTCATTTGGCGGAAGGCTACCGGCACGTTGGCCGTGTGGCTGATGAACGGGGTGTCGGTGACGTCCGTGGGCTTTCCCGGAAGTACGTCAACGGCGTTTGAGATTGCTGGCGTGGGCGATGTGAATGGGGATGGCAAAGCCGACCTGGTCTGGCGCAACAAGAGCGATGGCAGCACGGCCATCTGGCTGATGAATGGGTCCACCATTGCTTCTTCCGGTTTTCCTGGCGGATTGTCTTTGGCCTGGCAAATTGCGGGCGTGGGCGATGTGAACGGCGATGGCAAAGCCGATATTATCTGGCGCAATAGCACCGGGACCGTCGCCGTGTGGCTGATGAACGGGTTAACTATCACGGGGGTCGGCTTTCCCGGTAGTGCATCGACAGCGTTTGAGATTGCGGGCGTGGGCGATGTGAATGGGGATGGCAAAGCCGACCTGGTCTGGCGCAACAAGAGCGATGGCAGCACGGCCATCTGGTTAATGAATGGGACCACCCTTGCTTCCCCCGGTTTTCCTGGCGGGGTACCCTTAGCGTGGAAAATTTCTCAAGTCGGTGATGTGAATGGGGATGGCAAGGCGGATGTCATTTGGCGCAATGACCCGAGTGGAACGGTGGCCGTCTGGCTGATGAACGAATTGTCAATTTCGGCCGTGGGTTTCCCCGGTTCGGCTTCCTCAGTCTGGGAGATTCAGTAGATAATAATTCACGTCGGATGGGGACCAGCAGGCCAACCGGCTAAGGATGGAACGCGTTAACCCTCTCATGTTATACTGGGCTTTATTTTTTCCGTGTTCCTAATCAGAAATCTTTCACCCATCTGATTGATAACACGACCAAACCCTCCCCCATTGCAGAGACAACGAAACCCTTTTCTTTCATTTCACCGCAAAACGCAACGGCAATCCATGGGTCAGGCGCGTAGGTAGCGGGTGTAACCAGGCGAGCCTGGGGCGCCGTGGGCTGGGCAGCTGATTCTTGCTGAATGGAGTCAACGATATGAATTTTATGAAAGTTCTGCACCAGAACGAATCGATGTTGAATTTTACCTGTCAGAAATTGCAAAGAAATCATGCCTCGATCCTTCTGCAATTCGGGTTTCTTGTGTGCCTGCTAGTTCTCATCTGTGGCTTACCTGCAACGGCAGGTGCCGCTGAGGTCCCCGATGTTGTCGGAAGCCCACAAGCAACAGCAGAGGCCGCTATTATTAGCTCGGATCTTTCTGTGGGGGCCGTGACGCCGGTCAATAGTGCCACGGTGCCCATCGGCGCAGTGATTAGTCAGAATCCGGCGGCAGGAATCAATGTGGTATCGGGCAGTCCGGTGGATCTCGTGATATCTGGAGTGACGGTGCCAAATGTGGTGGGGTCGGCGCAGGCGGCCGCGCAAACCGCGATTACGGCAGCAGGTCTCACGGTAGGAACAGGGACGACAGCCAATAGTGCCACGGTGCCCATCGGCAATGTTATCAGCCAAACCCCCGCAGCAGGTACCAATGTGTTGCCGGGTAATGCCGTAACCCTGGTGATCTCTCTGGGTGCCGCGGTGCCGGACTTGGTGGGGTTGACCCAAGCCGCGGCGGAAACCGCCATTAGGGCAGCAGGTCTCACGGTAGGGACAGGGACGACAACCAATAGTGCCACGGTGCCGGCGGGCACGGTTATCAGTCAAACGCCGGTCGCAGGGAGTAATGTGCCTCCGGGCAGTGCGGTGGCCCTAGTTGTATCCCTTGGGGCAAAGGTGCCCAATGTGGTCGGCTTGACGCAGGCCGCGGCGGAAGCAGCCATTTCCAGTTCGGGTTTGACCGTGGGGACAGTGACCACGGCGACCAGTACGACCGTGCCGGCCGGCACGGTCATCAGTCAAACGCCGGCGGCCGGGACCAATGTAGCTCCAGCTAGTGCTGTGGCGTTGGTGGTGTCCTCAGGGGTGGTGGTGCCGAATGTGGTGGGATTGACGCAAGCGGGGGCCCAAACGGAGATTACCTCAGCCAGCTTGACTGTGGGCAGGGTGACCACGGCCAATAGTTCCAGTGTGGCCGTGGGCAAGGTCATTAGTCAGAATCCGGCGGCAGGGGCAAAGGTGGAGGCAGGCAGTGCGGTAGCCCTGGTTGTGTCCCTTGGGGCAAAGGTGCCCGATGTCGTCGGGAGTTCGAAAGGTAGTGCTCAAACAGCTCTGACCGCGGCAGGGCTGAAAGTTGGGACGGTGACATCGGCCAACAGTCAGACGGTGGCCATCGGGAACGTCATCAGTCAAGATCCGACAGGGGGGTCCAATGTGGCCCCAGGCAGTGCGGTCGCTCTGGTGGTATCGCTGGGAACGGCCGTGCCCAATGTGGTCAATAAATCGCAGGCTGCGGCACAAGCTGCCATTGCGGGTGTAGGCTTGACGGTGGGGAACGTGACGTCAGTTTTTAGCGACACGGTGGCTTCGGGAAATGTGATCAGTCAAAACCCCACAGCGGGAACGAATGTTTCACCAGGTAGTGGCGTCGGTTTGGTCATCTCCTCCGGTCCACCGGTTCTGCTCATGGGGGTGCAAAATGATCCCAAGACCGGGCCGCTGGTGAATAGCCTCTATCGCCTTCGTACTGATGGGGTGGTGTCCAAAATTGGAAATCTCACGCACCGCACTCATGGCTTGGCTTATGTCGGGTCCAACTTGTATTCCGTAGAAGAGCTGACGCTTGCTAAACAAGCGGGAACTCCGCCGAATCTGTATCAGCTCAATCCCAGCACCGGGGCCACGCTGGCCACGATCCGCTTGTCCTTATCGACAGGTGAATCCTTAGAAGGAGGGCGGGGTCTGGCCACGGAGCCCGGAACCAACCGACTGTGGGGGTTACTCGTGGTGACCTCCGAGGTGAATACTCTTCGCCGGTTAGTCACGATTAATCCGACGACCGGCGTCGCCACGCAAAAGGCCAAACTGTTTGGAAACTTCATGGACCTGGCGTTTGATGCGGCCGGGACGTTGTATGCAATCACGGATAACCGACCCGTATCCGGTGGGGCTGTGGCTCCGGCCCGGATTTATACGGTGAATAAAACGACGGGGGCCACGACGGAATTTCTGAATGTCTCGGCCGGGGCTGTAGCGGGGCAACCGAATTTCCGCGAGAGTGAAACCATAGGAGTAGGGTCGTCGCCTGACCTCCTGTATCATCTCTCCGGGCAACATAAGGTGACCTCTGGATTTACCAAGAATATTTTGTTTGAGCAGATCCATCGAACCACGAAGGCCAGAAAAGCCATTGCGCTTTCGGGCCCGGACTTTTTTGTCACGACGGCCTTGACGTTGGTGCCCCCAAAGAATACGAATACGGGTACAGGTACTCCGGCTTTGGCCGATCTGGATGCGTCCGGTACGACCGATCTGATCTGGCAAAACACCCAAGATGGCAGCACGGCCATCTGGTTGATGAATGGAACCACGATCGCAGCTACAGGCTTCCCCGGCGGGGTGCCTGCGGCCTGGCGGATTGCGGGTGTGGGCGATGTGAATGGAGACGGCAAGGGGGATGTCATCTGGCGCAATGGGACAAGTGGCACCGTAGCCGTGTGGCTGATGAATGGAGTGTCGGTGACGTCCGTGGGTTTTCCCGGAAGCGCGTCGCTGGCGTTTGAGATTTCCGGCGTGGGAGATGTCAACGGCGATGGGAAAGCCGATCTGGTCTGGCGCAACAGGACTGATGGCAGTACGGCCATCTGGCTGATGAACGGAACGAAAATCGCTGCTCCCGGTTTTCCGGGCGGGGTGCCTGCGGCCTGGCGGATTGCGGGTGTGGGCGATGTGAATGGAGACGGCAAGGGGGATGTCATCTGGCGCAATGGGACAAGTGGCACCGTAGCCGTGTGGCTGATGAACGGATTAGGTATCACGGGGGTCGGCTTTCCCGGCAGTGCCTCCACGGCATTTCAGATTGCAGGTGTCGGTGATGTGAATGGTGATGGCAAAGCCGATCTGGTCTGGCGCAATACGACTGACGGCAGTACCGCGATCTGGTTGATGAATGGGACCACCATTGCTGCCCCCGGTTTTCCTGGCGGAGTACCCCTAGCATGGCAGATTTCTCAAGTCGGCGATATCAATGGCGATGGCAAATCGGATGTCATCTGGCGAAATGGGCGGAGCGGGACCGTAGCCGTCTGGCTGATGAATGGGGCATCGGTTTCAAGCGTGGGGTTCCCCGGCTCAGCTCCCTCCGACTGGGAGATTCAATAGGCATTGGTTACGGCATATCCACTTCTGCCACGAGAGAAAGCAGGAGAGCCATTCAAAAGAGGGGGCGCTGGGGTCAGAGTGTGGATTCAAACCCTTGTTCTGTCATATGGTTAGTCGATTATTGCTGAATGGAGCATACACTACATGGACGCAATGAAAGTTCAGCATCAGCAGATCTTGAACCGCACCTACAAGGGGACCCTTCCTGGCCTCAAGTTCCTGGTTTTACAACTAGTCGTCCTGGGAAGTCTGCTCTTCCTGACCTGTGCCTTACCTGAGACGGCAAGCGCCGTCGAAGTCCCCAATGTCGTGGGCAGCTCACAGGCTAAGGCGGAGGCGGATATTATCAAGGCCAATTTGAAGGTGGGAAAAGTAAAATCGGCGAATAATGTGACCGTCCTGCCGGGTACCATCATCAGTCAAGATCCCGCAGCCGGAATTAATGTCGTCAGAGGGACGAAGGTTGATCTGGTGGTGTCTGGAGTGGCAGTCCCCGACGTCGTCGGTCGAAAGCAAGCTGAGGCCCAAAAGGATCTGACCAAAGCAGGATTAATCGTCGGGAGGGTGACGACGGCCAATAGCGCGACGGTGGCGGCAGGCAAGGTTATCAGTCAAAACCCCGCGGCGGGAACCAATGTGGCATTTGGGAGTCCGGTGGACCTGGTGGTTTCACTAGGTAGCACAGTCCCGCATGTGGTGGGCATGACGCAGGCGGCCGCTCAATCGGCGATTACCACGGCGGGTTTGACCGTCGGTGCAGTCACGACAGCAATTAGTGCCACTGTGGCAGCGGGAAAGGTTATTAGTCAAAATCCGGCAGCAGGGAAAAAGGTGGCGGCGGGAAGTGCTGTGGCCCTGGTCGTGTCCCGAGGGACAGAAGTCCCGAATGTTGTTGGTCGCACCCAAGCCGACGCCCAAAAAGCCCTGACCTCTGCCGGCTTAACCGTGGGAACCGTGACCATGGCTAATAGCGCCACCGTAGCGGCGGGTAGAGTTATGAGTCAAAACCCGGGGGCCGGCACAACTGTGAACCCTGGAAGTGCAGTTGCGTTGGTGGTATCGCTGGGAACAACCGTGCCCAATGTCGTGGGCTTGACGCAGAGCAGCGCCCAAACGGCTCTGATCGCAGCGGGCTTAACCGTGGGGACCGTGACGACCGCCAATAGCGAAACGGTGCCCAGCGGCACCGTTATCAATCAAACACCCGTGGCAGGAATAAAGGTGAGTCCGGGAAGTGCGGTGGCCCTGGTCATTTCCTCCGGACCGCCGGTTTTTCTGATGGGCGTACAAAATGATCCCAGAACCGGACCGCTTGTGAATAGCCTCTACCGTATTCGCACTGATGGAGTCGTAACCAAAATTGCGGATCTGAACCACCGCACCCATGGTTTGGCGTTTGTGGGGTCCACGCTGTATTCCGTGGAAGAGCTGACGCTTGCGCAACAGTCCGGGGCCCGGCCAAATCTGTATCGGCTCAATCCCGATAGCGGGGCCACCCTGGCCACGATCCCTCTGTCCTTATCGACGGGCGAATCATTAGAGGGGGGACGGGGGTTGGCTACAGAGCCTGGGACCGGTCTGCTATGGGGCTTGCTTGTGGTGACGTCCGAAGTGAACAGTGCCCGGCGGTTAGTGACGATTAATCCCAGGACGGGCGTGGCTTCCCAAAAAGCCAAACTTCTAGGAAACTTCATGGACCTGGCGTTTGATGCGGCCGGAATCCTCTATGCGATCACGGACAATCGACCGGTGCCCGGAGGGGCGACGGTGTTTCCGGCCAGGATTTATAGAGTGAATAAGTCGACAGGAGCTACGACGGAATTTCTGGATGTCTCGGCGGGCGCCGTGGCTGGAAAGCCCAATTTTCGAGAGAGTGAGACGATTGGGTTAGGATCGTCGAGGGACCTCCTGTATCATTTTTCCGGGCAGCATAAGGTGACCCCAGGATTTACCAAGAATATGCTGTTTGAAACAATCAATCTGAACAATAAAACCAGAACCGCGATTCCGCTCACAGGCCCGGACTTTTTTGTGACGACAGCCTTGGCATTGGTCCCACTCAGGACCGCACCGGCCTTGGGAGACCTCGATGCCAATGGCAAAGCTGATCTGGTTTGGCGAAACAATTCTAATGGCAATACCGCAATCTGGTTGATGGATGGAACGACGATTGCGGCCTCAGGCTTTCCCGGTGGAGTGCCGATGGCTTGGCAAATCGCCGGGGTGGGCGATGTGAATGGGGATAATAAGGCCGATGTGATTTGGCGCAACGGCACCAGTGGGGCAGTGGCCGTGTGGCTGATGGACGGGTTAACGATTATTTCCACGGGGTTTCCGGGTAGTGCCTCGCGCGCGTTTGAGATCATGGGCGTGGGCGATGTGAACGGGGATGGAAAGGCGGACCTGATTTGGCGCAATACCACTGATGGTAGTACCGCGATCTGGTTGATGAACGGGACCACCATTGCCGCCTCAGGGTTTCCGGGAGGAGTGCCGGAGGCCTGGCAAATCACGGGGGTGGGCGATGTGAATGGGGATAGCAAGGCCGATGTGATTTGGCGCAACGGCACCAGTGGGGGAGTGGCTGTATGGCTGATGAACGGGTTGTCGGTGACGGCCGTGGGTTTTCCAGGAAGCGCATCCACGGCCTTTAAGGTCACGGGCGTGGGCGATGTGAACGGGGATGGGAAGGCGGACCTGATTTGGCGCAATACGACTGACGGCAGTACCGCAATCTGGTTAATGAACGGGACCACCATTGCCGCCTCAGGATTTCCAGGTGGGGTCCCGGCCGTCTGGCAAATGTCAGAGGCGCGGGATGTGAACGGCGATGGCAGGGCGGATGTCATTTGGCGTAATAGCCGGAATGGGACGGTAGCGGTGTGGCTGATGAATGGATTAACGATTTCCGCCGTGGGGTTCCCAGGCTCAACCTCCACAGATTGGGAGATTCAGTAGTTTCTGTTCGCTGAGGGTAGCGCTTTAGGCCACATCAGTCCAAGAGGCCATTCTAGTGGACTGTAACGCATGAAATGGTAGTATTATGGCACCTTTGGAGGTGCCATCGTGAAACTGACTAAGAGCGAACGCATGGAATTACAACGGCAAAGCAGTGCGAGGAACGTTCGGGCCGACAGGGCGCGGCACGCCCGCTTGATCCTGTTGGTGGCCGAGGGCCTCACCTGGGCCGAGATTCGCACCAAGTTGGATTGCAGCGACAGCTACATCAGTCGCTGGTGCCAGCGGTTCAAGGCCGATCGGTTGGCTGGACTGTTCGCCCGCTATGCTGGGCGCCGACGATACAAGGTCACCGAGCGTCTCGAAGCCCGCGTGCTGGCATGGACGACCAAGCGCAAGCCAGTCGACGGCTCGACGCACTGGTCCTCGCGCAAGTTGGCGGCCGAGATGGGCTGCGCCCTCTCGCACATGACGATTGCCCGGATCTGGGCCAAGCATGGCCTCAAGCCACATCGTCTGCAGGGGTACCTTGCTTCGAACGATCCGGATTTCGAGACCAAGGCCGCCGATGTGATCGGTCTGTACCTGAACCCGCCGCAACACGCGGCAGTGTTTTGCGTAGACGAGAAAACGGCGATCCAGGCGCTCGATCGCAAGGATCCGGTGCTGCCGCTGTCACCGGGTCGCGCCGAGCGTCACGGCTTTGAGTACTTCCGCCACGGCACGCTGTCGCTGTATGCGGCGTTCAATACGAAGACGGGCGAAGTGTTGGGCAAGACGGCTGAGCGCCACACCTCGGCTGAGTTCGTCGCCTTTCTGACCGACATTGTGACCAATCAATCCGCCGGCAAGGAGATTCATGTCATCGCCGACAATCTCTCGGCGCATAAGACCGCACGCGTCGAAGAGTTCCTGGCAGAGCATCCGAATGTTCATTTGCACTTTACCCCGACCTACTCGTCCTGGCTCAACCAGGTCGAGTTGTGGTTCGCCAAGATTGAGCGTGACGTGATCGCCCGTGGCGTGTTCACGTCCGTAGCCGATCTTAAAAGAAAGCTCATGCGATACATCAGACGGTACAACAAGCAGCCTAAGCCAGTGAAGTGGAAGTACGTCGATGCGTCAGGACGAATTACTCCCGAATCAATTGTTACGATCCACTAGTATGGACTGTTGAGTGAGATCAGGGAATGAATTGAAGAAATTACTGATAGGATTTGGCGCAACGCATTCCAATGTATGGACTTCTCTTTTCAGGATTTTCTCGCGCCCGATAAGTTGAGCGGGCAAAAATCGAACTCACACTCCAAGATCCTCCACGATGCACTTTCATGGTCCCGGAGTCCGCCCCATTGGGATTGTGGACGAGCGTCGGTTGGTTCTCGTATGGCGTATACCAATCAAAGACCCACTCGGATATATTTCCAGCCATGTCATGAACACCAAATGGACTGACTCCATTTGAGAATGTGCCAACTTCTAACGGGCCGGCTTTTCCCCGATCCAGCGCGGTTTGCATCCATTCACCCCATTTTGCCATTGATGAAAAGTTTTTGCCCGCCCAATAACTCGCCGTATTGGTTCGTTGAGGATCCCACGAATTTCCCCAAGGATAGACATAGTCTTGAGATCCCCTGGCGGCATGTTCCCATTCCGCCTCGGTGGGAAGGCGTTTGCCAGCCCAGGTGCAGTAGGCCGTCGCGTCATACCAGGTCACTCCGAGGACGGGATGATCCGGTTTATGAAATCGTTCATTTTCCCAGAACGCAGGGGCTGCCCGGCCTGTCGATTCAAGAAATGTACGATAGTGGCGATAGCTGACCTCATATTGATCAATGTAATAAGCGTTAAGGGTGACCCGGCGTTGAGGAATCTCTGCTTGAAAGGCATTGAACTGGACTCCTGAAAAGTCTCTCAGGAGGCTGGAAATCTGATCCTCAGTACTTCCCATTCTGAATTCTCCGGCGGGAATCAAGATCATGGGAACCTCATCATTTCCTGAAAGAGCGGACTGCACGGCGCCAGGTAAATCTTGTTGATGTAGCCGAGCTTCAAGGATGGGTTCCGGTTGAGATGCATTCGGTTGATCGCTGGCCGCTGGCTGTGAGCTAGGGTCATCATGGAACATATTCTTAAAAAATCCGAAAAACCCTGAACTCTCGTTCGAGGATGGTTCAATCGCCGAGGGGGATGGGGGGGAAGGTGTGAATGCGGAAATGGTGCCAGGCGTTGACGAACTTTCAGGAGAAGGCCCCGCCGGATCATTTCCCCCATTCGGGACAATGTGTGGTGGCGCAAGTTTCGCCTCTAGTTCCTTGCGCTCCCGTTCTGCGGCGACTCGTCGTCGCTCTTCTTCCAAATCAGCCAGGCGACGCGCTTCCTCGGCCTGCTGGCGTTGTTGCTCTTCGGCGGCCAGTCTGGCTTTTTCGGCTTTCATCGCCGCCTCTTGCTTCAGGCGGGCGACTTGTTCCCGCTCTTCTTCCAGGGCCGCAAGTCTGGCCTTTTCGGCTTTCATCGCGGCCTCTTGCTTAATACGAGCCTGTTCCTCGGCCACGCGTCGGGCTTCAGCCAGTTGCGTTTGACGGGTGAGTTCCTGTTTGGCCAGGGCTTCTTTGCGGCGTTGCTCCTCGGCTTCAATTCTGGCCTGTTCCTCGGCCACGCGTCGGGCTTCAGCCAGTTGCGTTTGACGGGTGAGTTCCTGTTTGGCCAGGGCTTCTTTGCGGCGTTGCTCCTCGGCTTCAATTCTGGCCTGTTCCTCGGCCGCGCGACGGGCTTCAGCCAGTTGCGTTTGACGGGTGAGTTCCTGTTTGGCCAGGGCTTCTTTGCGGCGTTGTTCCTCGGCTTCAATTCTGGCCTGTTCCTCGGCCATTCGGCGAGCTTCAGCGAGTTGCGTTTGACGCGTAAGTTCCCGTTCAGCCAAGAGTTGTTTTCGTTTTTGCTCCTCTGCCGCAAGTCTGGCCTTTTCGGCTTCCACTCGTCGCCGTTCTTCCTCGGCTACCATTCGCTGGGCTATGGCCAGTTGCGTTTGAAATTCCCGTTCTTGTTGTGCCAAGAGTTGTTTGCGTCGCTCTTCTTCGGCGGCGAGCTTGGCTTGTTGAGCTTTTAAGGCAGCCTGTTGTTGTACTAGGAGGGCTTCCTGTTCCTGACGGGCCTGTTCCGCGGCGACCCGCCGGCGTTCCTCCTCCGCAGCCAGGCGCTGGGCTTCGGCCAGTTGCGCTAGAGCCAGTTGGCGTTGTTTTTCTTCGGCGGCCACCCGGGCTTGTTGGGCTTTTAAGGCAGCCAGTTGTTGTGCGAGGAGAGCTTCTTGTTCCTGACGGGCCTGTTCCGCGGCGACCCGCCGGCGTTCTTCCTCCGCAGCCAGGCGCTGGGCTTCGGCCAGTTGCGCCAGGCGAGTTTGTTCTTGTTCCGCCAAGACTTGTCTGCGGTGCTCTTCTTCGGCAGCCACCCGGGCTTGTTCGGCTTTTAACGCGGCTTGTTGTTGCGCGAGGAGAGCTTCTTGTTCCTGACGGGCCTGTTCCGCGGCGACCCGCCGGCGTTCCTCCTCCGCAGCCAGGCGCTGGGCTTCGGCCAGTTGCGCTTGAAGATCCCTCTCCCGCTGTCGTTGCTCCTTTAAAGATTGGAGAGCTTGCAATTCAAATTTTTCACGCTCTGCCTCTAGCGCGGCAGCCTCTTCTTCCACCGTTTTTTGTTTATCAGCCTGCTCGCTCTTTCCAGATGGCACGTTGTTGAAGACATCAAAGGGATTTCCAAAACTCTTTAAGAGTCCGACAATGGTCTCGACCGTTCCAGGGGCAGGATTGCTCGCCTTTCCTTGACGATCGGGGGTGTGGGCGACCTGAGGGTTGGAAGAAAATTTTTCGGGAATAAAGACAAATTCCCCCTTATCCGCACTCAACCCCCACATTTCCGGTCGTTGCACATGTTTATGAGTGAGAGCAGCCGATTGCACGTGCTCATCGAGAAAGGCGAAGAGTTCGGATGTGGGAATGATCCCATCGCCGTTCAGGTCACCCTTTCCCTTTCCGATGCCTTCCAGAAGATAATAGGTAAACACGCTATGTTTCCACTTCGGTCCGGCTAAGGCTTGTTGCCCGGTTCCGCCTGCGGTAATCAATTGGCGTGCAGGTTCACTGGCAATTGTCTTCAGATAATTACTGGTCATGGGGGGAAACGAACGCTGACTCCGACCCGCTATACCTCCATAACAAATGTCAATGAGAAATAAGACCTGTTTTGCCGGAAGTGATTCGGAAAGTTCACGAAGAAGGTCCACACTGATTGCGGTGTCGGCAAGAAGGCCCGGTTCGGTATCGACGGGCATCATATAGCCAACGGGTTGCTGCTTTCCCTTGCCGGGGGTTTCTCCAATATGCCCCGCAAAAAAGATTAGCACTCGATCATTTTTTTGTACTTGCGTAACAAGATTTTGGCGTAACTCCTGAAGGATTGCTTTTTTTGTAGCTTGGGTATTGTAGAGTGATGTGACCGTAAATCCTTGACGCCCGAGCATGCGGGCCACCGATTTCGCATCATCGACCGCATAGGCCAGGCCGGCGAGGTTCAGATATTTATCAATCCCTATGATGACGGCCCAGGATTTTCCCTGGGTCTCGGCTATATATTGGGCAGGAACTTTTCCGTTCACAGTAATACCACTGAAGGTATCTGCGTGGGTCTGTATTGGGAAGAGCCACGCGGTCAAACTGCATAACACGAAAGAGAGCAGCAAGATGCTGGGAGAGGGAAGGTATCCTCTTCTCAGGATGGGATGATGGAGAATGCGATCGAACACCGTTCACGTGCTCCTGTGGCTTCTGTCGATTTTACTCATGAAAATCCTCGGAAAAAAATAAGCAAGGGCCATTTTCTTGATGCATCAGAATTTCCTCTTTGGCCGTTTTCTTTCGTTTCGTTAGGTCCTCTATGTACGGCAACAATTGAGTGAACGTGTAATAAGCATGGTGCTGATCTCGGGCGGCGTGGGTTTTTGAAACCAGTTTACTGGGTCTTGCCTCGGAGATGCCATTGTTGGCCTTGTACACGACTTGAAAAATAAGAGGCGTTTCTCCTTGAAGCCTGTCGGTCATTTCCCTAATTTGGGGGGGTATGCCAGAGTGGGAGGTAGATCCAGGCGATCCTTCTGGGAAAAATGGATTGACTTCATGAGAAAGAGTTTATAGGATCGCCTGGTTTTCTTCGTCATCGGCATCGCGTTTTTGGATATGATTCCATCTGATAGCCACTAAAGCTGAAGAAGGGCGTGATTAACACCATTCTTTTGGACCTGTGGTGTTGAGCGTACCATCCCCCAAACCCATAGTTAAAGTCGATAATTGCGCTCGGACCATCGCGCCAAACCCGTTGTGTGGCATTTTTGGGGAAACCTTTTTTGTTTATTCCAATTATATGAGGAAAAATAATGACTTATTGGCTCATGCAGAACTTGGTAGGTAGGCGAATTCAGCGTTTGACCTGTTTCCTTGTGTTGGCAATGCTCGTCATCAGTCAATCTGTCACTCAAGCCAAAGAATTAAAGAATGTGATTCCTGATCTTTATGGGGGAAATGGGTTTCAAACAGATCCTAATTTTGCAGGCAATCGGTCCAATGATTTTGGCAATGCGGTGTTTAATTCCTTTAATGAACTCACTAATGGCATTGGGGCGCAAACGGGGCAATTCGCGGTGAACTCTACCGTAGCGGCGTATCGGTTTGATGTTGAGCGGGGAGTTCCTGTTGAAGTCACCAAAAGCCTCGGTCCACTATTTGCCGAACGAGCCGACACGCTTGGAAAAGGACGATTTGATTTCCAGGTCGTCTGGTCAAACGCCAATTACAAAAAATTTAATGGCCAAAAGCTGTCTTCTCTCAGTGAAGATGTCTCTCCCACCGCCGGGCCGGGAACTCCGCCGAATGCCCCAGGGTTAGATGAGCTATTACAAATTAACCTGGATGTCAAAGTGATTACCAATTTTGTGGGATTTTTTGGCACGTATGGCATCACGGATAATTGGGACATCAATCTTCTTGTTCCTCTCATCAATAACAAGATCAAGGCAAAAGCGAAGGCGACCATGCTTGATGCAAACGGGGTCCCTTGCACCCAAGGTGGAAATTGCAGTGGTATATACGTGATCAATGGGACAGCACCCGGGACGGGGGACCCTTCAAAAGACAGTTCTTCTGGGGATAAAACCGGGATCGGAGACGTTCTTCTTCGAACCAAATATAACTTCCTGAAAAATCATGAGATTTTGCCTGATTTGGGAGTACGCGGGGGCGTTTCTTTTCCCACGGGAAACGAAGATAACTTCATGGGAGTCGGAGAATTCAGATTTGAGGGATTGGCTGTGGCTTCTAAATATTATTCATCCCCGATCGGCATGATTGGTCCCCATGTGAATACGGGCTTCGTGCTCGTCAACAACAAATCAGAACTGAATCTTTTTACCTATGTCGCAGGGTTTGATTTTGCACCTATTCCAGTCTTTGCTTTCTCTCTTGACCTCCTGGGCCGTCACGAATTGGACGATAAGGATAACAGTGGAAAGGACATCGTCGATTTGGCTCCCGGCCTAAAATGGGCCCCACTTCCCAACACGCTGGTTCAGGCAGCCGTCCAGCTTCCACTCAATAAAAACGAAGGGCTCCGTCCGGATGCGGTCTGGACGTTAGGCGTTGGAGCGACGTTCTAAAGAATTGAATCGTCACACTTTGCTGCTGTCCTTTTGAAGCAGGTTTAGGGAAAAGGGAGGGTGGGCCAGGGAAAAGGCAAGCGGAAGATGCCTATACCTATTGGATATCCTGCGCGAGACGAAAACCAATCTGGATGCTCCGCGAGTCGGCGCTGTACCCATTACGAAACGAAGAACGCAAAGACATTGGCGCGTTAGTCCAGCCACCACCTCGCCTCACCCGTGTTCCGCACATCCCGTCATTCGCCTCTAGCCAGGCCGACCCATTTGTGGGGGCATGCTGATAGTCGTCGTGCCAGCAATCCTGGACCCATTCCCATACATTTCCGCTCAGATCATGAAGGCCGAGGGCGTTGGGTTGTTGTGTGCCGACTGGTTGAGTTCTTCCATTGCTGTTTGTGTTGAACCAGGCATATGTCGCAAGCTGTTCCTGTTCTGAGGTTCCCGCCCAGATTTCGTCTTTTCCCATATTTCTGGCTGCATATTCCCACTCAGACTCTGTGGGAAGTCGATAGCGATAACCGGTTTCCTGTGATAACCACGTTGCATAGTCCACGGCGTCTTTCCACGAGACATTGATGACCGGATGCCTTTCACGTCCCCATCCCTCATCTCCCGGAAGCGGCCGACCCGTCGATATGGCGAACCGGTCATATTCTTCGAAGGTGACCTCGAATCGCCCCAG
Source organism: Nitrospira sp. (assembly GCA_024760505.1). Taxonomy (GTDB): domain Bacteria; phylum Nitrospirota; class Nitrospiria; order Nitrospirales; family UBA8639; genus Nitrospira_E. The sequence goes on along the minus strand of CP058931.1, from coordinate 3,681,963 downwards.
AGCAAATTTTTTGATATAGACCTCTCGTAGCGGTTGTTCACTTGACGTACTCTCTTCCCGCCTATCTCCCTGTTGAAAGGTCCCGGCAGCTATTGAAACCATTTCGGGATCCAGATGAATGCTCACTACCGGGGCGACGACTCTCAGGATGGCCATTTTAAAAGCCTTATTCTCCTCTGCCAACCACGTGCCCAACCCACCCAATACAATAAGAACGATTCCCATGACTCCTGCTCGTTTTATCCATCGTTTCTGACGCTTTGCAAGCTGATACTGTTTTTTCAGCATGGACACGGTTTCTGTATGTGACGATTCCGGCGAATTCAGGCTGGGTGTTCGGGCCCTAGCCGAAGGCTTGCCAGGAACCGATTGTCGTCTGAGGCTGTCAGGCTTTGTTTGATCAGCCAGGGGTGTAGGGGAAGATTTTTCCGCGGGCAGAGTTGTTTGCTTATCGTCGTTCATTGGGTGCGCGATCCGAGCATGCACATGCGATAAGAGATAGGTGGCCTATCGGGAATATTCCTTATCATTCTGTGACTATTTGTCCTGTTAGAGGATATGGCCTTTTCCCCATCATGACGGAATGAGTCCTCTAACATTAGCTTGCGGGACCAACCTAGTGTCATGTCAAGCTATTTTAACAGATAACTCCCTGAACAAAAGCAGTTTTTCTTAATGTAAAAATTCAATAAGGATTACACAAGGGCTCGCGGGCGTGAATTTGGACAAACGGTTGAACCCGTAGCAAAAGAGGCCTTGTATCATGACCTTCAAAGCTTAGAACGTGAGCGATGATCCCTGACGTATGAGAATGTTTTTAAACGCAGAGGTCGCGGTGAACACGGTTGGAAGGGTGGGAGGGAACGATTGAATCTATAACAGAACAGTCCGTGGGGTCTTCCTGATAGCTTTAGGTTTGCGCTCCTGCCGAAACTTGGCAGTCACATGTGTTGTATGGAGCTGGCGAGAGGAATTGAACCTCCGACCTGCGGTTTACAAAACCGCTGCTCTACCGATTGAGCTACGCCAGCTCGGCTAATTTAAGCACCATCATACCAAAGGCTGAACCATTCAACCAGTATTGAATACATAAAAATATTTTTCCAACTTGCCAGGATTTAGGTCATTTGCAGCAGGACTTTTCGTACGCCAGGTTGTGCGGCCTTTTCCATGGCCAGAACGCCATCCAGGAGTGGATAGCGGGCATGGATAAGCGGGTCGACCCGAATGTGCTTCGATTCTAATAGACGGATGGCCGGAGGGAACGGGCCACAACGAGATCCAATTAAAGAAATTTCCTGAATGACAAAAGTCGCCATATTTAAAGACACGTCTCCATGATACGTGGATTTGAGCACAAGGGTACCTCTGGGCCGAATTAATTGTATGGCCGTGGAAAGTCCTTCGGGGCTTCCAGTGGCTTCCACAATCATATCTGCGCCTTGAGGAATATCAGCCGGATGCGAGGTCACCTTGATACCCATATGGGTGAGCCAGGTGTCATGGTCTGAATGGTGACCCAATAGAGTAACGGCACATCCTGAAAGCACAAGAATTTGTGCGCACAGTACTCCCAACTTCCCATCTCCGATGACGACCACCCGGTCTGTTGGTTTGATCGAGACTAATTGGGGAATTTCACAGGCCGCGGCTAAGGGTTCGATAAAGACGGCCTGATCATCGGAAATGGAGTCAGGCACGACAAAAAGGTTTTCAACCGGCAGAGTAAGAAAATCCGCAAAGGCCCCATCCCGGCCCTGGATGCCTAATGTGGTGCGATGAGGGCAATGGGTGGGATGGCCGTTGGCACAGGTTTCACAAGTGCGACAGGCGGCATTGATCTCTCCGACGACTCGTTTTCCAATCAATTCTGTATCGGAGGCCTCATCGACTATCCCAACAAATTCATGTCCCAGGACACCTTGAAAGGCCATATACCCTTTGAGTAGCTGAAGATCGGTAGAGCAGATTCCAGCTTGGATGACCCTGATTCTGGCTTCCCCATGTGGACGCGGGGGCAGGGGTAGGTCGGTTTGAAGTTGAAGATTCTGATGAAGAACAAGTCCCCGCATATGGCTCCTTCATGAAATACCTTAAGAAATGGCCTGATAGAACCATAGCAAAAATGCTGTCAATCTTCAGCAATTTCTATGAATATCCAGTAAGGCAATTTTCCACAGTCCGGGTATCTCTATCTACAGTGTGTTGCGAAAACTTTTCCATTCTCGTCAGGAAAGGTTTTGAGACTTTGGTCGATAACGTGATGGTATATGGATGGCTGTGAGAAGCCCGTTGAATCAAAGGAGAAGTCATGATGATTGCCGGTATGGCCGCTGCGCTTTCTGGAATTCAGGCTGGAGGTAGAATGCTCAGCGTCGGCGCGCATAATATAGCCAATGCCCAAACAGAAAGTTTTAAACGAACCCGTGCGCTCCCGGAAGAATCGTCAGCCGGTGGTGGAGTGAGCGTTACTTTGCAAACAGATGAACGCCCCGGTCCCCAATTTCTCTCCAGTGATAATTCGTTCAGTCTTCGCGAAGGATCTAATGTGGATCTCGGCGAAGAAATAATTTCCAATCTGCAAGCGGTGAATCTCATAGAAGCCAATATGGCCAGCATGAGAATTCAGGGGAAAGTTTTGGGCTCCCTCTTGGACATTACCGAGTAATCCCTCCTGTCTGAATGTAATCATTCTTCATTCGATCCCCACTTCGTTGCTCCGTCTTAACGTTTCCTGCCGTAATTTCATGGGCATTTCGCTCAGCAGAGCGACGCATTCTTGTATCTTCATCAATCCAAATAGCCGGTTCTGAAGATGTTTATGTCCTCCGAGAGTGTTTTTTTCTTTATTTGAACGAAAGTCTTGACAAGACGGACGAGGCTCTGTTGGTCATGCGACCGTACCGGTGCAGTAAAAAACTAGGGATTTGACTTTGAACGTGGGAAAACAATTATTGTAGAATCAAACGGTTATACGAAGTGAGGCGATTTGTCTTGGGGAATTTCTTGAGAACGCCAAGGGTTGTGAGATAGAAATTTTCCTATTCACTCCGTTTCTATTAAATTTTTTGAACAGGAGATCGGGATGATGCACATGTCACGGTTGTTTGCTGGCACTGCCAGACCGTTTCGAATTACCCCTCCATGGGGGTTCCTTGTCCTATTTGTAGGACTGGGGATGGTCGGTGGATTTTTGGGAAACGGGTGGCTTGTTCCCGCCCAGACGCAAGCCGCTATACCCGGAGCGTTTATTGAAGGTTTTTCAGAAATTGTTGAAAAAGTAGGTCCGGCGGTTGTCAACGTGGCGGTGACTGGTGGGGGTGGACCATCTAGAGGCTTACCTCCCGGACCGTTTGGTGGGCCTCCTGGCGGAGGACCCCCTGGTGGTGGTCCCGGTGGACCTCCCGGTGGTGGTCCCGGCGGTCCTCCAGGTATGAGTGCCGGATCCGGAGTGATTATTGATTCTCGCGGATATATTCTGACGAATAACCACGTCGTGGAAGATGCGAGTGACATCAAGGTGTCTTTTCATGATGGACGAGAAATGTCAGCAACTGTTGTGGGGACTGATCCGAAAACCGATCTCGCGGTCATTAAAGTCAAGATTGACAATGGCCCACTCCCTTCAGTGGCCTGGGGAGAATATGAATCCCTTCGTGTTGGGGATGTGGTATTAGCTCTCGGGAGTCCCTTCGGATTACGCAATACCGTGTCTCTGGGAATTATCAGTGCCCTCGGCCGAGGTAGTGTGGGTATTACGGAGTATGAAGACTTCATTCAAACGGATGCCGCGATTAACCCGGGAAATTCAGGTGGGGCCCTGGTGAATATGAAAGGTGAGCTTATCGGGATCAACACGGCCATTTTTTCCAGGACGGGTGGTTCCGAAGGCGTGGGATTTGCGATTGCAGTCAGTATTGCGAAGGACATTGCCGCAAGCCTGATCGAAACCGGGAAGGTGGTTAGAGGTTGGATGGGAGTGGCCATTCAGGAATTAACGCCTGCCTTAGCGCAATCATTCCAATTACCTGAAGGTCGACAGGGTGGGGTATTAATCAGTGAAGTACATGAAGATGGCCCTTCCGCAAAGGCCGGACTTCAACGGGGTGATGTAATCCTTGAATACGGAGGTGAAGGTGTCAAGGATGTCAATCATCTTCGTAACATTGTTGCCCGAACAAAGGTCGGAAAGAAAAAAGAAATTAAAGTGTTACGCGAGGGCAAAGAGACCCTGCTGACCCTGGAACTGGGAGAACGGCCATCCGATCAAGCACTGGCAAAGACTGGGCCGGTAGAAGAAGAGAAAGCTCCGGCTATGGCCAAACTGGATAACGTATTGTCGGGAATGACCGTCATAGCGATTAGTGGGGAAAGCCGGAGTGAATTCAATATTCCCGAACAAATCAAAGGTGTGGTCGTCTCGAAAGTCGAATCAGGCAGCGCCGTTGAGGCTGCGGGTATTCAAGTTGGTGACGTCATTCAAGAAGTGAGTCGGCAAAGCGTGAAAACGATTGACGACTTCAAGCAGATTGCGTCAAAAATTGCCAAAGATGAGTTAGCCGTTTTGTTGGTCAATCGGCGCGGCAATAATCTGTTTATCGCAGTGAACCCACAATAAGGGATGTAAGCATTGAGGGGGGCGACTGAGCCCCCCTCGAATTTTTGTGGCGCAGGACTCACATGGCTAAACAAAGCAAAATTGGTTCCTGGTTTGAAGAGAAAGTCTTTAAGCCACTGGAAGACAAAAAAATGCCCGTCATGGAGCATTTGCAAGAGTTCCAATGGCGACTCACCCGTGCGGTCATTGTTATGGCCTGTGTTTTTGTCGGGACATTTTTTTATGCGGATACGCTAGTGTCCTGGCTACGGATCCCTCTGCAAAATTATTTCATTTTAGATTCATGGGAATGGATGCCATCGGATTTGCCAAAAATTCCCTTCGTCTTCCTCTCCCCGGCTGAAGCCTTATGGCAAAATGTGAAAGTGGCTGGTTTGTGTGCAGTGGTCTTGTCGACCCCTCATTGGTTGTGGGAAGTCTGGCAATTTGTTCTTCCAGGATTACATGCCCAGGAACGCCGGTTTGTCGGACCTTTCACCGCCATTAGCACCGTGGCCTTTTATTTGGGATTGACCTTCTGTTTTTTTGTCGTGTTGCCCTTCGCGTTGCATTTTTTGATTTCCTATGGGTTGGCTTCGGGATTTATTGCACAAATTTCTATAGCCAATTATGTGGGTTTTATTCTGTGGTTCATGTTGGTCTTTGGACTGATTTTTGAAGTTCCGCTCGCCTTGACCTTGATGGCGAAATTAGGGTGGGTGGATGCTCCTATATTACGAAAATACCGGAAATGGGCATTTCTGGGATCTTTTCTCTTCGCGGCCATTCTTACGCCCACGCCTGACCCATTCAACCAATGTATTATGGCCATTCCAATGTATTTCTTTTATGAAGTGGGTATTATCAGTGCCCAAGTCTTTGGCAAGAAAAAAACTCCAGAGAGTGAAGATGTTGGGGCATCCGCTCCGGTCTCCGGCCCGCCGGCAGTTCGGCGTCCTCCATTAGCCCCGCAACCAGTGGGAGCCGGGTCTGGTGGGGATGAGGAATATGTTGACGTTCCGGACTCAGGTCCGCGGTAATATGAAATCCAGCAGAGGCATTTGATGATACGGGTGGCTGTGGTATTGATCAGCAGCAAAATACAGTCAGGCCAAAAACCTGATGAGAACCGGAAACCTTTGGAAAGGATCTTGACGAACCACCAATTGACCCTTTTATCCTATGATGTCGTAGCGGATGATCGTCAGGCCATTGCCCACCAATTGGACACAATCTGTGAGACGACCGCGCCTCATATCATTTTGACTCTTGGAGGAACGGGTGTACGACCAACAGATTGGGCGCCAGAGGCAACCAGAGACGTGATTGAAAAAGAGATACCCGGCATCGGAGAAGCCATGAGGGCTGAAAGTCTTAAAAAAGTCAGGACCGCCATGCTCTCACGCGGAACGGCTGGAATTAAGGGGACCACACTGATTATGAATTTGCCCGGAAGCATAAACGGCGTGCAGGAAAATTTAAATATCGTTCTACCGTTGTTAGAGCATATGGTGGAGAAAATGGGAAGTATGGCCACGTCGTCATGACATATGCGTGTGGCCGAATTTATATTATCCAAACTATCATCGTAGTGGATGTATGTGGAGGGATTCATGGCAACTGAACTGAATATGATTCAACCATCCTCGAGTTCGAGTGGGGATGTCTGTACCTATATGTGGGCGTGTGCCATTTGTGATGAAACCGAAACCTGCCAAAAGGACCGCGAAGGACATAGTCGCTGGCTGGTCGGAAAACGCATGGAGCGCATTGATTACAAAATATTGGTCATGAGCAATAAGGGCGGGGTGGGAAAAAGCACGATGACCACCAATCTTGCTATTAGTTTGGCCCTTAAAGGCTATGAAGTGGGAATATGCGACATGGATATTCATGGCCCCAATATTCCCAAAATGGTGGGAGCCGAAGGCCAAAAACTCAAAATCAGTACAGGTGGCGGAATTATTCCGCATCAAGCCTATAATCTGAAAATCGCCTCAATGTCATTTCTTTTGCAAAATTCGGATGATCCCATTATCTGGCGGGATGCATATAAGTTTGAATTCATCAACCAACTATTGGGTGGAGTGGAATGGCAGGACCTCAATTTTCTGCTGATTGACCTGCCGCCAGGGACCGGGAATGAATCGGTAACGACGATTGATCTCATCGGTGATGTCACGGGTTGCGTCATTGTGTCCACTCCACAGGAAGTGGCCCTGTTAGACTCCCGAAAGTCGGTCACCTTCGCGAGGGATAGTGAGCTTCCCATCATTGGGATTGTGGAAAACATGAGCGGGTTAGATTGCCCCCATTGCCACCAATCCATTGAGTTGTTTAGAAAAGGTGGGGGTGAAGCCTCGGCCGCAGACATGGGCGTTCCCTTCCTTGGTCGTGTGCCACTGGATCCGGAAATGGTTCTCCAATGTGATCGTGGCGAGCCCTATGCGCTGTTTCATTCGGATCTTCCCACGGCTGACGCCATCCACGGCATTGCGAACAAAGTCGAGGAGTTCTGTAAAAAGAAAGACTCGCTGGTGAAGGTGTCGGCCAGGCCGGCTCCATTCAAAAAGGCCTAACAGGTCGCCTTGAACGGAACGCGATGTGTTCTCCGGACCATCTGACTATTTAATTAGAACGGCAGAGGATGGTCGAGTGTTCAAGCATTGAATGTGTACTGACTGCCGTAATGAAACGAACAACCATATATTTTGTGTGCTCCTGGCGGGACTCTGATTAGGGTGTCGCTGTCTTCAGGGAACCACTTCAACCTTCCGCATGATTAGGCAAGACACATGGATCAGCTTACTTCGTTAACTTCTGCCCAACAAACTGTCCTGGATGCGGCGCATCCTTTGGGCTGTGAAAAAATCGGGCTCCTTGATTCCCTCGGGAGGGTTTTGGGAGAAGACATTCTCGCCCCACGATCCAATCCTCCATGGGACAATTCGGCGATGGATGGCTTTGCGGTACGGTGGGCCGACATTAAGCAGGACTATGCCATCACTCGCATTCCCGAATTAAACATTGTGGAAGATGTCGCGGCAGGGGCCGTGGCCACGAAAACCGTCGGTCCAGGGGAAGCGATTCGGATCATGACCGGAGCCCCCATGCCAGCCGGAGCAGATACCGTCGTGCGGGTGGAATACACGGAGCCTTCAGGGACGAAGGTTCGTATCATGAAGACTGAAGCCGGTCAGGGTTCAAACATCAGACCGAAAGGGGAAGATGTTACGGAAGGAGAGTGCATCATTCCGAAAGGGACCCAATTGCGTTCCGGGGAAATCGGGATGTTGGCCATTCTGGCCAAATCTTTTGTCCTCGTGTCGCAGCGTCCTCGAGTGGCCATCCTTTCTACAGGGGATGAGTTGGCGGATCTGGATGAATCATTTGATGAGCATAAAATCGTCAATTCCAACAGCTATGGCATTGCGGCTGCGGTTCAGGAGTCAGGTGGCATCCCTGTCCTCTTGGGAATTGCCAAAGACGACCCTGATTCCTTAAAAGACAAAATCCGACAGGGGCTCACTTGTGATATTTTGGTGCTATCGGGCGGAGTCTCCATGGGAGATTATGATTTTACCAAGCCGGTGTTTGCCGAACTCGGGGCAGACATGAATTTCTGGAAATTAGCGATTCGCCCCGGACAGCCGGTAGCCTTTGGAAAAATCCAAGGGAAGTTGGCGTTTGGCTTGCCGGGGAATCCCGTTTCTTCGATGGTGACCTTTGACCAACTCGTGCGACCGGCCATGTTGAAAATGGGCGGCCATCGAAAGTGGGAACGGCCGGTTGTGAAGGCCCTTTTTCAAGAAACGTTCTCCAAACATACGGACCGGCGGCATTTCCTCCGGGGCATTCTTCAACAGGAAAACGGCGTCCTCACGGTCAGGACGACCGGGGGGCAGGGGTCTGGCATCCTCACCTCAATGGTGAAAGCAAACGGATTCATTGATGTACCGGAAGAGGTCGAATCTCTGAAGCCGGGCGATTTGGTGAACGTCCAATTATTATCACGGAATTTTTAAAAGACCTACGATATATTTTCCATCAGTCACGCTGTCTATTTGGCATAATTCGACCTCATAGAAGGGAGTACAGGCTTCATCATGACACCTCCCATTTTGGGTTTTGTTGGCCGCTCCAACAGTGGCAAAACGACCTTGATTGAACGACTCATCCCGGAACTGACACACGCGGGTTATCGAGTGGCCACCATCAAGCATGCCGGGCACGGGTTCGATCTGGATACTGAAGGCAAAGACAGTTGGCGCCACAAACGCGCAGGGGCCAGTACGGTCATTGTCTTATCAAAGGGTAGCCTGGCCATGTTTGCTGATGTTCCGGAAGAACTTCCTGTCGATCAAGTCCGGGACCGATTCATCAATGGAGAAATTGATTTAATTATTGCCGAAGGCTGGAAAAGCCAGGGGTTTCCCAAAGTAATCGTTGTGCGCGAGCAGCTACAGGAAGTGGATGTGTCGCTAGATGGTTTATTGGCCGTGGCTTCTATGAAGCGGATTGAATGCTCGGCTCCCTGGTTTGATCGGGATGACGTCCAAGGGTTGGCGCAACTGATCATGCAAAAGTTTCCCCTTCAAAGGGATTCGTAACGTTCATGGGAAAAGGCCTGACCCTCATTGCGGCCACACTCCTGGTGCTGGCCTTAGGAGGGGCCGCGGCTATCCCGCTGACCAATCAGGCTACCTTCTGTGCGAGCTGTCATACCATCAGACCATCATACGATTCCTGGATACGATCCAGTCATAAAGATGTCACCTGTGTCGATTGCCACGTGCGTCCAGGCATTTCCGGGTTTATTCAGGATAAAGTCTTTGCCGGAATAGAAGACGTCGCGATTACATTTTTCGGAACCCCGACCGAACCGCATAATCTTGAATCCCATGTGTCTTCTTCTGTGTGCATCAGTTGCCATCGTGCCATCTTGCGGGTGACGGAAGTCTCTGTGCGTGATTTGCCCGCACCGGTCAAAGATGTCGGGCTGATCATGAATCATCGGGAACACATGGAGGCCTTTCAGAAGCGCGGAAAAGGGGAGGGGTGTACGACCTGCCACGGGCGGGTCGTGCACGGAGCGCCGATTAAAGCGTATCCCATTGTGATTCCGCGCGGACATGTCAAACTCGATGATCAACCACATGAGCCAGATCATCCAAAAGACTCGGCGCTCTGGAAGGCGAACATGGCCGATTGTCTGCGTTGCCATGATGGGGAACAACGTTACGAGGGTGAAGTGCTGAACAATCGCTGTGAAACCTGTCACCTGCCCGATAAAATCGGTGGGTTTTTGTTTTAATGCCTGCCTCAGATTCCATAAATTCCCCTGTCGTTGAAGTTCGAAACCTCACCAAGCGGTTTCAGGGCTTTACCGCCGTCGATAATATTTCTTTCGACATCAAAAAAGGTGAAATACTCGGGCTCCTCGGGCCGAATGGCGCCGGCAAAACCACCACGATCCATATGTTGTTAGGACTGATCACGCCGACGGTCGGCACCATTCACATGTTCGGACTGGATCTGGCCACACATCGGGAAACCATTCTGAAACAGGTGAATTTTTCCTCTACCTACATTTCGATGCCGTTTTCCTTAACGGTAGAGGAAAATCTCAAGGTCATTGCGCGTCTCTATGAACTCAAGCATATCCAGCAACGCATTGATGATATTGTTAAAAAGTTGGAAATGGAGGACATTCGGCATCGACTGACGAGAAAACTATCTTCCGGTCAAATGTCGAGGCTCACCCTGGCCAAGGCCATCATGACCGAACCCAAGGTGCTGTTTCTCGATGAACCGACCGCCAGTTTGGATCCTGATATCGTCAATAAAATTAAATCGTTTTTAAAAGAATATCAACGTTCGGAAGGCCTGAGTATCCTCTATACCTCACACAATATGCGGGAGATGGAGGAGATGTCCGATCGCATCATCTTCCTGCAACGGGGCAAAATTGTGGCAGAAGGCACCGCCTCCGAAATCATTCAACGCTACGCTCAACGAGATCTGGAAGAGGTTTTTTTGAAACTGGCTAGAGAGCAAAACGGTCCATGAGTCTCGGTCGTATCCTTGCCCTGTTATCGCGTCATATGTATCTCTACAAGCGCAGCTTCGCCCGTTTGCTGGAGATCTTTTATTGGCCGTTTTTAGATTTGGTGGTCTGGGGATTTATCACGATTTATTTGGAAAAAGTTGGGATGTCGCTGCATGGCGCCCTCTCATTTTTTCTTGGGGCGCTGATCCTCTGGGATGTGTTGTTCCGTGCGCAGCAAGGCATTGCGGTCTCATTTTTAGAAGAAATGTGGGCTCGAAATCTGATGAACCTGTTTGCCAGTCCGTTAACGGTCGGAGAATATCTCGTTGCTACCATGACCATGAGTGTGCTGAAGGTCACTGCCGTGGGCGGGTTGATGATGCTTTTCGCCTGGGTTTTTTATTCATACGACATTCTCCAGATGGGCTTTTCCCTGCTCCCGTTTGTTCTCAATCTGGTCGTATCCGGCTGGATCATCGGAGTGCTTACCACTTCCATCATTATGCGCTTTGGACAGCAGGCTGAAGTGCTGGCCTGGGGGATGGTCTTCCTTTTTCAACCCATCTCCTGTGTGTTTTATCCGATTGAAGTCCTTCCCCCTGTCCTGCAATCCATTGCCTGGATGGTTCCTCCTGCGCATATCTTTGAAGGGATGCGTGCGGTCCTCACCACAGGAAGCGCACCGGTGACTCATTTGCTTTGGGCCACGGGCCTCAATTGTGGATTCCTTGTGATCATCGTGGCATGGTTCTACCATACCTTCAGTATCTGTAAAGAGCGCGGCATGCTGGTTCGCGTTGGGGAATAGGTTCTTCGATTAGGCTAGTTGTTTGTCATCATTTTTCTCGGTGTAACGTAAATGAATCAATGATGAAATAGGCCTAAATACGTGATCGTCGTTGCGCAGATAATTGAAACTTTACAGAAGTAAACTTCTACAATTTGAAATAAGAATTTTCTTTCGAGTTCATAGCAAGGTTTAAGGGAATCTTTGGTTTTAAAAGAAGGGGAAGTCGATTCGATAGTCAATGCCTTGTGGGGATCAAGTGAAAGGATCTGAACCGAATGGTGAGTTTAACCGGCTCCTCAAGGGTATCAGCGCATGGATTGGGGACCATGAATTTTCGGATCCATACTCACGCCTTCCTGTCTGGGATATCCATTATGATCGGTAGTCCAATAGGATCTACCCAAACCCTCTGGATCCCGATCGAAGCTCTGCCCCTTGCCGTCTTTGTCTACCATTTCCTCTCCTAACTGGCCTTCCTCCAGGAATCGCGTGCGAAAGACATTCGGCACGTGCTGAGAATTGTCCGGTTGATCAGTATTCTCCCGTTCGAATTCCTTTAATATGCTGAGACCTTGTGTGGTGATTTTCCATGCCTCAAAGTCACGTCGACATTGCTCCAGATCTAATTCGCACCAGACGAAATGCTTATCATCCAGTGTGCTGAGATAGAGATCCACCTGTTCATCAACATTATTATTGGGGGAATGCTGCGAGGCGCAGCCACCAAGGAGGACAAAGAAACCCACAACACCAAGGGTACAATTATTTCGCATATCCACCTCCGATAGCTCACCCTATCGGTTGGATGCGAATATCCTATATATGCATGAACGACACCTTAAGCAAGTTGTGTGAAGATCGTATAGTTCAGAGGTGAACTGGTTTCGTTTTTCCCCGTTTTTAAAGATATGAAGGGATTTGCTTGGTCTTCCCCCTGTTTCATGGACAGGGTCGTTGGAGCATTGGACTTGCTTCTTTTCTGGAGAGCAAATGATAACCTCATTCAAAAACTGTGGTTTTTAGTTTGATTTTCTGGGCTGAAATGCCGGATGAAACAATTGGCACCCCAGGCTGCCGGGTCGTTGACTCAAACTCCCTAACTATGCGATTTTCCTATCGTGCGCCCGTAGCTCAGTTGGATAGAGCACCGGCCTTCTAAGCCGGGGGTCGCAGGTTCGATTCCTGCCGGGCGCACCACCTACACCAAAACAAGTAAGTCGTTGCAGGACCTCATCTAACTAATCCAATTGCTGCTTCAAGCTTAGTTTCAATTACCCACCATTTTGTTCATCCTCGCTCTGGGCCATCCATTCAGAGCAAGCGGGTATTTTTTTGCCACGGATTAAAGGCGTGCTTAGCTCAGATGGGTATGCTACTTTCCTGAGGACACCGTCATCACCTTCGGGTTGCAATGATGTTAAAAAGAATAATCCTTTCTTGAATTGAACGATCTGAATCTAGGTGGAGAAGCTTGCTGCCCTGATTAGTTCCTAATCTCCAAGAATGCCTCCCTGATCCCCCACTCGGCCACGATCAAGGACTCCTTCCCCCGCAATTAGCTCACTCGGACGGGTAAATAGAGGGGTATATGAATATGGTCGTGTCGTTCACGCCTCGGTTCCTCCCCAGAATGATTCCGGCAGGGTGTTCCAAAAATCATCAAAAATTTTCCAATGGAGCTAAACGGGTTGGTTCACTATGCTGCCATCCATTGATGTTGTTATCCCGAAATACCCTCAACAACCTGAAGAGTTCTCTGACCGTACCTTCAAATGGCCGGATCATATCCAGAAGAGGAGAAGGCGCAAATTATTTCGACCTCCACGATATTTAAAAAGCCAGGGGCCCATTTGGGCTTAGCACGTTTTTTTAATGGAAATTTACTTCTGAATGCTTATGGCATGCCTATGAATCTCGATCCTTCTTTTTCACTTCTTACCATAATGAACATTGGTTTCATGATTTGGCAGGAATACCAGGAATAACTGCCGCAGAAAAAATCTACAATAGAGAATGTAATAAAAAAGCCTGCCCCCTCAAGGGTTCAGCCTATTTTAGACTACCGAAATCAAAGGGATGTTGTGGAATCAAAAGCAATATCTGGAAGGGTTGAGTGCGAAACTTTCTATCACCCGAGGGCAGTTGGGGGATCTGATTATTTTGTCCTCTTCTGAGATGAGTAAATTTTTACTGTGTGATTGCCGAAAAGGTGAATAAAAGGAAAGTCTGGAATGCTGACTGTCAGGGAACATGTTCGCCAGGATACAAAAGTTCTGGAGTTATCCGGTCGTTTTGATTATGACTCTAAGCTTGGGCTCGAAGTGGCCATTCTGGGTGCTCAGGAAATAGGATGCCATCATATTATTCTCAATTTTTCGAACATTACCTGGATTGACTCGATGGGATTGGGGCAGATGTTTCTTTGGTACCAGCGGATGAAGTCCGATCGCATTCGCTTGAGTATTGTGAGTCCTCAATCCCATGTAAGAGAGTTGCTTGAATATGCTAACCTGCCTCAGGTGATTCCCATCTATCAGACCGAGGAAGAGGCCGTCAAAGACAGTGGGCGCTGACTCCTGTTTTTCCTTTCTGGTATTTTTGAAAATTTTCTGATCCAGCCTCCTTTATTTTTTCCGAAAACAGTAGTTGCATACTTGAATGATAGGGTTTGACTTAATAGCAATCTAAGGGTTGTAGAATTATTTGTTGACCGTCAAACACCGGAGATTTATATCCACACAATTTGAAGTCGAGAGGATACAAAAATCCCCTGTGAGTTTGACCCACAGGGGAGAATGTTTAAGCACTTGCTCTGAAGGGCCGTTATTTAAATCGACGGTCAAATTCCTTCACGACTTCATTTGTGAGATCTAACCCGTCTCTATTGTACAGCACAATTTTTAAAGTATTTTCACTCCCTTTATCAATGACCACATCAAAGCCATGGCGTGCGGCGACGGCACTTGTGGCTTCTTCGATTTTCTTCATATATTCCTGAACCAGGTCTTTTTGTTTTTGCCCGAGTTCATTCTGGAAATCCTGACCTTGTTTTTGCCATGCTTGATATTTTTGTGCAAACCGTTCTTGTTTGCGTTTTTGCTCTTCCTCACTCAGCTTGGAGTTGGACTCTGCGGCTTTGAGTTCTTCCTGAAGACTTTCCAATTCCTTTTGATCGTTTTTCATCACGGTTTCTCGAGCTTGGGCATGTTCTTTTAAAGCCGCCAAGGCGCGGCTTCCCGCCTTTGACTTTTCAATCACGGTCTGAGGATCAAGGACACCAACGCGGAAGGAATCTTTTCCAGCGGCAAGGGCGTGCTGTTCCGAGGTCAGACTCAGGATACAGATACCGGTGATGAATAAGACCCCAATAATTTTTGTCAAACCATTCACACACATCTTCTTCATGCTTTTCCCTCTAGCGTTTAAAGGATAACCCTCCACTCGGTCTGAGATGCCGAAGAGGCTGAAATTACTGGTAAGCCTGATGAGAGTACCGACGGTAGGCGAAGCTGTCAAGAGTCACAACTCCTTGTGGATAAACAGTATTGCCGTTGTAAAGGGCTCTGATATCTTTTGCAGCCGAAGCGAAGGATATTAGCTTCTCGTGAGGAGAAGGTCGAATATGGGCTTGTTGCGAGGGGCTGATGACTTTGATAGATGGCAACATATGTATGGAGGGTCTAAGGAATCAGGGCTTCAATTTAGGCCGGTTATCGTGGGGACAGGACTTCGGCCTATGGTAAAGTAGGTTGTGCAGATGCCCGCGGCCAGTGCATCTGCGTGAGGAGTTAGGACTTACTGCTGGATGAAGCAGAAGCCACGGATCCAGTGGAGGCACTGGAACTTGATGATGTCCCTGATCCCGAAGCCGTCCCTGATCCGGGAGACCCAGCGGAAGAGGCAGAAGGTGCGGATGTGGGGGTCTTGGAACTGGATCCACTATCAGAGCCGGTCGAACCCGTCTTGTTGTCTGTTTTGGATTCGCTTGTGCTGGTGTCAGCGGTTTTCCCTTTGTTCTCTGATTTACTCTCGGGCGCTTTGAGTTTGTCCGAGTAGTCCGTGATATACCATCCCGATCCCTTGAACATGATGGCGGGAGCCGAGATGACTTTAGTAACGGGTTCAGCTTTCCCACAACCACAGGATAATTGATCGCAGGTTTGAATAGGAGGATCTGACATTTTCTGTTGAATTTCAAATCGCTCACCGCTACCGGTGCATTGATATTCATAAATGGGCACGGGGTACCTCCAGAGAGTAAACGTCAATTAAGGGGATTTGTAAACATATAATTATAAGGTAAGGCTGATTCTATTCAGGTCAAGGTTTGGTGGTGCTTGAATTGAAAAAAATGAAAGCCCGGACGGAAATGAATAGGCTATTCAAGTTTAGCCACGGCCTCGGTAAGGCGTTGTAAGCCCTCCTCAATGACCTCCAAGGTTCCAGTATAGGAAAACCGCAGATGCGTGGGACTGCCAAACGGTTCACCTGGGACGCACGCTACTTTGGCTTCTTTGAGAAAAAAATTGGCAAATGCCAACGGCGTGGACATGGATTCTCCCTTGAACCGACGGCCCAGGAGTTGAGCAACGCTCGGAAAAGCATAGAAGGCCCCTGCAGGCATAGGACAGTGAATACCCGGGATCCGATTTAATCCCTCGACAATAGCCTTTCGTCGAATATCCAACTCCTTCACCATGTGTTGAATAAACGCCTCTGCCCCTCGGATCGCCCCGATTGCGGCTTTTTGGGAGATGGAGCTGGGGTTTGAGGTGCTTTGGCTTTGGATGTCACCCATGGCTTTAATCAGCGTCTCGGGGCCGGCGGCATAGCCAATCCGCCATCCCGTCATGGAATAGGTTTTTGACACCCCATTCACAATGATGGTGTTCTTGGCAATGTCTGTTCCAAGTGAGGCGATGCTATGGTGTTGGTGCCGGTCGTAAACCATCTTTTCGTAAATTTCATCAGAAATGATGAGCAGATCATGTTCGAGCGCTATCCGGGCAATGCCCTCCAAGGTCTGCCGGTCATACATACTCCCGGTCGGATTACACGGAGAATTCAGAATGATCGCCTTCGTGCGATCAGTGACTACGGAATCCAGCGCCTTCACGTCAATGGCATAGCCGGACGACTCGGAAGTTTGAAGAAAGACGGGCTTGGCGTCTGCCACGAGGATTTGTTCGGGATAGGAGACCCAATAGGGTGCGGGAATAATCACTTCATCTCCGGCCTCAAACAATGCCAATGCAAGATTGAATAAGGTGTGTTTGGCTCCACACGATACCAGGATTTGAGCCCTTGAGTAGGTCAGCCCCTGATCACGCTGAAATTTTTCAATGATGGCCTCTTTTAGATCATCAATTCCTGTGACGGCCGTATACTTGGTGAAGCCGGAGCGAATGGCTTGATAGGCGGCCTCTTTGGCCTCTTCAGGAGAATCCAGGGAGGGTTCTCCTGCAGTAAAATCGAAGATCTGCTGCCCTTGCGCGACCAGGGCTTTCACCGTTGCCGAAAGTTGCAATGTGGGGGAGGGGGTAATGCGGGTCGTTCGCGTGGCAAGGTTCATTTGGCATTTCTCCGTAATCGACCCTGGAGCCATTCGGCAACCTCGGGATGAAGGAAATGGTGGAGGGGACCGCCAACCGAGGCGACCTCTTTAACCATGCTGGAGGTAAGATACGAAAATTCCTCACTCGACATCAGAAAGACCGTTTCCAGACTAGAGTCAAGTTTTCGGTTCAGCAGGGCCATTTGAAATTCATGTTCGAAATCTGACACGGCTCTTAGTCCACGAATAATAGCCAAAGCCCCGCGTTTCCTGACGTAGTTCACCAGTAAGCCGTCGAATGGTTCAACCGTGACACCCTTGAGGTCGCTTGTGGCGATTTTGGCCAATTGGACTCGTTCGTCTAAGTCGAACAAAGGGGCTTTTCGAGGGTTGGGAGCCACGGCGACGATCACCTGCTCGACCAGCCTGAGGCTTCGAGCAATGACATCGGTATGGCCACGGGTAATAGGATCAAATGTACCTGGATAAATGCCAATAGTCATTGGTCAAGATCTTTTAGGGTCTGAGGAATGGGCCGGTAAAACGTCAACGCCGTATCCCCATAGCGGGCGGTTCGGATGAGCGACCATTTCCCAAGAGGAATTGGAGGAGTGGTTTTATGGAAATGTTCATAAATGATTCGACCGTTCGGGGCCATGACGTCCGCTTCCTCTAATTGATGCAAGATCTGTTGAACATTCGGGAGCCGGTAAGGAGGGTCCATGAATATCATGTCAAACGGACGCCATCCTACCAAAATTGAATTTTGTATGGCGAGTGATACATCCTCAATGAGGACCTGGCTTGATGGGCTAACCTTGAGTTGGGTAAGCATCTGCTGAATAGTCGTTCCGGCCAATGGATTTTGCTCAACAAAGAGCGCCTTAGTCGCTCCCCGGCTTAAGGCTTCCAATCCCACTGCTCCTGTCCCCGCGAATAGATCAGCCACAATGGCATCCTGAATCTGGCCACCCAGGATAGAAAACAGTGCTTCTCTGGCCCGCTGAGAGGTCGGACGGGTGGTTCGCCCAGGAAGTGTAGGGATTGTTCGACCTTTAAATTGCCCTGCAACGATCCGGATAGAAGATGGTTTCATATGGGAGTGGAAGATATCATAATTCCGGAAACCTCAACAATCTCAATGACAGAATGGGAAGAATCGTTTTTGACGGGGTGAAAAATAGCTGCGTATAGTTCAACGCACGCTCGCATGGCATACCCTGGTATTATGAGTATGAATGATCCACAATTCAAAAAAGGCATTCAATCCTGGCCTGAGAAGGAACGGCCCCGCGAACTCCTTCTGAACAATGGCGCTCAGGGTTTATCAGATGCTCAACTGGTGGCCATCCTCTTACGAATCGGTCGACCCGATTCCTCTGCAGTGGATGTAGCATTGGACCTCCTCACCCGGCTCAAGGGACTGCGGGGTTTGGCCAATCGAAGTTTGCAAGAACTGTGTGTTGTGCCAGGAATTGGTCCTGCAAAGGCTGCCCAGATTCTCGCAGCCGTTGAGTTGGGAAAACGGGCATTGGCGGTTCCGTTAACGGCGGGATTACGGATTCATCATAGCCATGATATTTATCAGCATTACTATCCACTGTTGCGAGATCTTCGGCATGAGGTCTTTAAAGCACTGTTGTTAGATGCCAAGCATGGGCTTATTCGAGATGTCACCGTCTCCGAGGGAAGTTTGACGGTGAGTATTGTTCATCCGCGGGAAGTGTTCAATCTGGCCGTACGAGAATCTGCGGCAGCAGTCATCTTTGTCCATAATCATCCAAGTGGTGACCCTCATCCAAGCGAGGAGGATCATGCCCTAACCCGTCGACTTATGGCAGCAGGGGAAATTTTGGGTATCCGGGTATTGGATCATATCGTTATTGGGGATGGGCGCTATGTGAGTTTTGCGGACGAAGGCTTTCTTTTTTCTCCAACGCCCACGTTAGACCATTGATTGCCTCAGCTTCTTTCTCGAGCTTTTTTTCTTGATCTCCACGTTTTCCCGCCCCTGCTTCAATCCTTTGTTCTGAGTAGCTTTTCATGAGAAATTCATGGTAAAAATACGTGGTGCTGCGGTATCCGCTTGCAGTGTCTCCATGTTTTTTAATTTCCTGCTTTCATCATAAGGATCAGATATGGCCTCCATTACTCAAAAAGAAGTCGAACATGTCGCCCAATTAGCCCGCTTAGACTTATCGGAAGCGGAAAAACCCCTGTTTGCCGACCAATTGAATCATATTTTATCGTATGTGGATCAATTGCAAGGGGTGTCGACGGAGGGCGTCCCTCCCACGGCCTCCGACGCGCATGAGGAACAGGTATTCCGTGAGGATAGCCCACGCGAATGCTTGTCTGTGGAGAAGGCGCTGGCCAATGCCCCTGAGTCACATAATGGATTTTTTGTCGTTCCGAATATTTTAGGAAAATAGAGCCCGCGCGAGATATTGAGAACGCTCGGTTTGAGCATGACAAGTAAAATAGGAATTTAATATGTATCGACAATTGTTACGATGTAAAATTCACCGAGCGACCGTCACCGGTTCCAGTCTGGAGTATGAGGGTAGTTTAACGATTGACGAAGACCTGATGGAGAGGGCGGGTATTATGTCCTATGAGGCGGTGATGGTATCCAATTTGAATAACGGAGAGCGGTTTTCGACTTACGCGCTTCCAGGTACCCGAGGCAAGGGAGAGATCATTTTAAATGGTCCCACAGCCAGGTTGGGAGTGATTGGCGATAAGGTCATTATTTTTTGTTATGAATTATTTAATGACGAAGAAGCCAAGCGGCACGTCCCTCAAATTATCCAAGTCGATCACCAGAATAAAGCAAAGTAACCAATTCCCGTGTGAACGGGTTGCTCCGGTAGAAGGCCTGTTTCTTTCCATTTCCTTTTTACCCACTAATCCCAGAATCGGGTTTGTATGTCTCTATTTAAACTTACGCTAAAAGAGCTTCAGGGTAAATTTACCGCTGGCGAGATTAGTGCTGTGGATATCGCCAGGTCTTATTCGCTGCGGCTCAGCCAGGTGGAGCCGAAAATCAAAGCCTATATTACCTTGACACCAAAAGAGACGCTGCTCCAACAAGCTAAAGTGATTGATGATGGACTGAAAGCCTGGCGAAAAACACAGCCGCTTATGGGCATGCCATTAGGCATTAAAGATAATATTTGTACAGAAGGGATCCGGACGACTTGTGGATCTCGAATGTTGGAAAATTTTGTTCCTCCTTATGATGCCACAGTGATGGGCCGTCTTCGAAATCACCAACCATTGATTCTGGGCAAAACCAATCTGGATGAATTTGCCATGGGTTCGTCCACGGAACATTCAGCGTTCGGGCCGTCCAGAAATCCGTGGAATCAAAAGTTTATACCCGGAGGATCCAGTGGAGGATCGGCGGCTGCGGTGGCAGCCGATGAATGTGTGGCGGCATTAGGCTCCGATACCGGAGGGTCAATCCGACAACCTGCGGCTTGTTGCGGGGTGGTTGGGTTAAAGCCAACCTATGGGCGAGTGTCTCGCTTTGGATTAGTTGCCTTTGCCTCATCCTTGGATCAAATCGGCCCAATTACCAAAACCGTAACTGATGCCGCTATCCTGCTGAATGCCATTGCCGGATTTGATCCGATGGATTCCACTTCTGCTAATCGTGACCTCCCGGATTTCACCAAAGCTGTGAAAAAGAAAGACATCAAAAAACTCATTATCGGGGTGCCGCGGGAATATTTTTCTGAGGGGCTTGATACGGAAGTCTTCGAAAAGGTTCAAGATGCCATCCAGGTGTTGCAGGAGCTAGGCGGCACCATTCGAGAAGTGACGTTGCCTTCCACTGAACGGGCCATAGCGACCTATTACCTCATCGCCACGGCAGAGGCCAGCTCTAATTTGGCTCGCTATGATGGGGTCAGATTTGGTTTTCGTGCCAAGGAGTCCCGGGAATTGGCAGAGATGTATCGGAGCACCCGGTCGCAAGGGTTTGGCCCTGAAGTGAAACGGCGTATCATGTTGGGAACCTATGCCCTGAGTGCGGGGTATTACGAAGCGTATTATGGGAAAGCCCAAGCCGTTCGCACCTTGATTCAACAGGAATTTGATGCCGTGCTCCAGGAAGTCGATCTGTTGGTGAGTCCGGTTATGCCGACGCCCGCCTTTCAATTAGGAGAGCGCTTGGACGATCCCTTGCAGATGTATTTGTCCGACATTTATACGATTCCGGCGAGTTTGTCAGGACTTCCCGCGATTTCGGTTCCCTGTGGTTTGAGTAAAATGGGACTTCCTATCGGATTACAACTGATGGGGCGTCCGTTTGAAGAAGCCATGGTCTTGCGTGCAGCCTATGCCTATGAACAAGCCACGGACTGGCGAATGAAACGACCCGTGATTCGGTCATGAAAGGATAGCAAGGTATGGTGGATTTGGCAGCGATCATCATTGCCGTGGCCTTTGTGGTCTTGGTGGGCTATCTGGTTCCAATGATTCTTCAAGTGAAACGCACCGTTGGGCAATCAGAACGCTTGCTGATTCGTCTGAACCATGAATTGCCGGGATTATTGAAAGACGTCAAGGGGACCAACGAAAACATTTTAGCATTAACCGATCAAGCCAGGCTTGGCATGGATCGGGCCACCATTTTCTTGAATGCAGTTGGAGATGTGGGGGAAACCGTAAATCATGTTCATCAGACCGTTCGCGGGAAAGGGGGTGCCCTTGCTGTGGGCGTTTCCAGTTTACTTGCCGGACTCAAAGCAGCCAGTTCGACTATGAGAAAACGTGTACATAAAGAACAAAAAGGAGGGCCATCCTATGGCAACTAATCATTCAGGTGCATCAGCAGGATCGGTTGCGTTGGCATTTTTAAGTGGAGCGCTATTGGGAGCTGTGACGGCGATCATGTTAGCTCCTCAGCCGGGAAGAGATTCCCGAGAACGAATCACGGGCTATGCCCGGCGAACGAGTGAAGATTTGCGAGACATTAAGGAGCGGGCCACTGATGCGGTAGAAGATGTCGTTGGTCGTGGACGTGAACTGGTGGAAGAAATTTCCTGTGCCGTGCGAGAAGCCTTAGACGCGGGTCGGGATGCCATGCGCCGTGAACGTGAAATGAAATCCCTGGATTAAGATAAAAAAAGACGAAATCAAGAGGAGTGGCTCTGCTGCGTTATGGCTTATGAACCAGTTATCGGAGTTGAGGTGCATGCCCAACTCCAAACGAAGACGAAATTATTTTGTGGCTGTCCGACCTCTTTCGGTCTTCCTCCGAATACTCAGGTGTGTCCAACCTGTCTGGGATTACCTGGAAGTTTGCCGGTGCTCAATCGACGTGCGGTGGAAATGGCCGTACGCACAGGACTCGCGCTTCACTGCGAGATCATGCTGACCAATCAATTCTCGCGAAAAAATTACTTGTACCCTGATCTGCCGAAGGGCTATCAAATTTCGCAATTTGATTTGCCGATCTGCGGACCAGGATGGCTGGACATTTCCGTCAACGGGGAGTCCAAACGCGTGCGCATTCGCCGGGCTCATTTGGAAGAGGATGCCGGGAAAAATGTTCACGATGTCCCTGTGGAAGGCAGTGGTGTCGATTTAAATCGAGCGGGGACCCCGTTATTAGAAATTGTCACCGAACCCGACTTGCATTCGTCCGATGAGGTTGATGCCTATTTGAAAACCCTTCACGATCTTTTGGTCTACCTGGATGTCTGTGATGGGAACATGGAACAGGGGAGTTTTCGTTGTGAACCGAATGTGTCGCTTCGGCCACGGGGGCAGGAGGCTCTTGGGACCAAAGTCGAATTGAAAAATATCAATTCCTTCCGTTTTGCCAAAGAGGCCTTAGATTTTGAAATCTCCAGGCAGACAGAGGCATTAACGGAAGGCGAAACGATCCGGCAGGAGACCCGGCTGTGGGATGTTCAGAAAGGGCATACGGTTGTCATGCGAAGCAAGGAAGAGGCCCATGATTACCGATATTTTCCCGATCCGGACTTACTTTCCGTCCGGATGGATGCGGAGTGGGTTGAATCGTTGCGTCAGACTATTCCGGAACTTCCGGCTGCCCGCATGAAGCGATTTGTAACGGAATATCATCTCCCTGAGTACGATGCAAAACTTCTGACCGATTCAAAAAATCTGGCCGACTATTTTGAGGCCTGCGTGAAACACTTTCCCCATCCGAAAACGGTCAGTAACTGGGTCATGGGCGAGTTACTTCGTGAGCTCAATACCGCTAACACCAGTCCCGAATCCTCCCCGGTAAGTCCCGAACAATTGGTTGAACTCTTACAATTGGTGGAAGAGGGGACTATTAGCTTGAAAGTTGCCAGAGATCTCTTCCCGGAATTTTACGCCAGTGGGAAAACTCCGGAGCAATTGGTGAATGAGAAAGGCCTGGTCCAGGTTTCCGATGAGGGTGTTCTGGAAAAACTGATAGAGGAGGTGCTGGCCCAGCATTCTGCTCAGGTGGAGCAATATCGTGGCGGGAAGGAAACCGTATTAGGTTTTTTGGTGGGCCAGGTGATGAAGGCGTCACAGGGAAAAGCCAATCCTGGCAAGGTCAATGCGCTATTGAAACAGCATCTTGCATCTTGATCTAAGACTCATCTCAGGGTACAAGATTAAGACAGGTGCCATTATTCACGATTTAAAGGAATGACAGTTTCTATGAGTCTTATTCAGAACATTACCTCACGGATGATTCTGGATTCTCGCGGGAATCCAACGATTGAAGTGGATGTGCATCTTGCCAGTGGCGTGGCTGGTCGTGCCGCTGTTCCCTCTGGAGCCTCCACGGGAACCCGTGAAGCCCTGGAACTGCGGGATGGGGATAAAAAACAATGGATGGGCAAGGGTGTCGCTAAGGCCTTAGCCGGGATTCAGAAGCATATGCTCCCGGCTCTTCGAGGCATGGAAGCCCAGGACCAGGTGAGCGTTGATTCCCGATTAATTAAACTGGATGGAACCAAGGGCAAGACCAGATTAGGGGCCAATGCCACACTTGGCGTCTCGTTAGCGGTGGCGCGGGCTGCGGCACAGGAGCTGGGAATTCCCCTTTTTCGCTATCTTGGCGGGGTTTCGGCTCGGGAATTGCCGGTGCCTATGATGAATATCATTAATGGTGGTGCGCATGCAGATAATGGGCTTGATCTCCAGGAATTCATGATCATGCCCGTTGGGGCGACGAGTTTCAGCGAAGCCCTCAGGATGGGAGCGGAAATTTTCCACAATCTGAAAGCCATCTTGAAATCCAAAAACATGAGCACGGCGGTCGGGGATGAAGGCGGATTTGCCCCTGCCGTTCGGTCGAATGAAGAAGCTTTGGATTTCATTGTCCAAGCGATTCACCAAGCGGGCTATCGATTAGGAAAAGATGTGGTGTTGGCTCTTGATGCGGCGGCCAGCGAGTTTTTTGAGAAAAAGATGTATCATGTGCGGAATGGGATTAAACCCAAAATGTCTTCAGGAGAGCTGGTTGAGTATTATGCCAAGTTAGTGAAGCAGTATCCGATCGTCTCGATTGAAGATGGGCTTGATGAAAGTGATTGGACTGGATGGAAACAGCTTACGGATCAACTCGGGGATCGTGTCCAGCTGGTCGGTGATGACTTGTTTGTGACCAATGTCGAGTTTTTAGGACGAGGGATTCGTGAAGGCATTGCGAATGCTATCTTGATCAAAGTGAACCAAATCGGCACACTCACGGAAACGATTGAAGCGATGCGCATGGCCCAACGAGCCGGCTATGGAGTGGTGGTGTCTCACCGATCCGGTGAGACAGAGGATACGACCATTGCCGATTTAGCTGTGGCGTTAAACGCTGGGCAGATTAAAACAGGTTCCCTGTCTCGTACGGATCGTTTGGCCAAATATAACCAGTTACTCAGGATTGAGGAGACCTTAGGCTCAGCTGCCTTATATCGCGGGAAAGCCGTTCTTCCAGTACAAGCATGATTTTCTCGTATGCGTCCTAATAATAAAAAACGGGCATCCACTGGGCTTGGGGGTGATCTGTTGGAGCGCCTTCCAATGGTTGGGGCTTTTTTGATGATGAGTGTGCTCGCGGGGACCATGTTTTTTAATTCTGATGGATTGCCTTTATATTTTCATATGCGAGAAACGCGTCAGCATTTGACGGAACAAATCCAGCAGTTACAAGACATCAATGCCTCGATCGAAGAAGATATCATCCGTATTCAACGGGACCCGCAACGACTGGAAGAACTGGCCAGAAATCGTTTGGGCATGGTTCGGCAGGGAGAAGTGGTATATCAATTTGTGGAGCCGGTTCCTTCCTCGTTTACGGCCAGACCTTAGCGGCAAGACTTCTTGCGCCATCCCCCTGTAACCCTTCATACTCATTCATTACTGTTTCTTCGGTTTTCCCATACTTGAAAGCTTTTCTATGAAATCAGGCCAATTAGCCATTCTCGGCCGACCCAATGTCGGCAAGTCGACGTTGCTCAACGCATTGGTACGCGAAAAGATCGCCATCGTCTCTGATAAACCACAAACAACTCGAAACCTGATTTTAGGGGTCGGGCATTACCCCGAAGGTCAGCTCATTCTCATCGATACGCCTGGCCTCCATACGCCTCACCATCGCCTGAACACACAGATGGTGGAATCGGCGTTAGGGACCCTGACTCAATCCGATGTGGTCTATATGATCGTGGACAGTCAGGTATTGCCGGGTCCTGGGGACCGACAAGTCCTGGAGCAGATCATGTCGTCTCATCAAGAGCGACCATTTAAGGGGGTATTTTTATTATTAAATAAAGCCGATGCAGTCGCCAAATCCAGGCTGCTCCCCCTTATTGATCAATACCGCACATGGTTTCCGTGGACAGAAATTATCCCCATTTCCGCCAAGACCGGGGTAAATATCCCGCAATTAGTGGAATTAACCTTTGCGTGTCTGCCCTCATGTTCGGAATTGATGTATGACGAAGATTTTTTGACCAATCAGCCTATGCGCCATATGGCTGCGGAGCTCATTCGTGAAAAAGTTCTAGCCCAGACGTATGATGAATTACCATATGCTGTGGGTGTCTTGATCGAGGAATTTCAGGAAGAACCAGGGCTGACGACCATTCGAGCCGTTATTCTTGTCGAAAAAACAAGTCAAAAAGGGATTGTGATCGGAAAAAAAGGCATGCGCCTCAAAGAGATTGGCCAAAGTGCCCGGTTAGATATGGAGCGACTGTTCGGCATGAAGATTTATCTGCGGATGTGGGTGAAAGTGCAGGAAGGCTGGCGCGATAATGTTCAAGTGTTGAATGAACTGGGATATGGATGAAAAATTTGTGGTAATGACCTCAGTATTCATGTCTGACCTGTAGACCGTACTTGTAGACTACTCATGCCGCTCTTAAGAACTCGCGCGGTCATTATTCGAAGCCAGCGATGGGGTGATGCTGACAGAATTGTCACTCTGTATTCGGCCGATTTGGGAAAAATTCGAGGCGCGGCTCGGGGCGCTCGCCGGATGAAGACACGCTTCGGCGGGGTTCTTGAGCCTTTTGGGATTGTTGATGTCACTCTATTCCAAAAAACCCCTGACGCTTTGGGGCAGATTAGTCAAATAGATCTGGTCAGAAACTTTAAAGCCTTACGTGAAGATTTAAGCGTGATGGCAGCCGCTGCCAAGATGGTACATATGGTGGAGATGATTACGGCCGATCGTGATCCCAATCCAGAGATGTATTCAGCACTGGTATATGCCCTGGAACACTTACTTCCTGACAGGGACCTGGCCCTCACCACATTATTATTTCAAATTCATGTGCTGGGCTATACTGGTTTTCGTCCACAAATTGATCGTTGTACTGAATGCGGAAATATTGCCTCCCCCCAAATGCCTCAGTGGTTTTCCCCTCGATTAGGGGGGATGGTATGCCACGGCTGTGGTCAACGGGGTGTAGGGCGGTTACTGTCTATTTCTAAAGGCAGTTTAGCGTTTATTGAACAAGCTCGACGCTTACCTATGGCCAGTCTGTCTCGATTAAAAGCGATTGGAACGGTCAGGATTGAGGTGGAAGAGGCGATTGAAGCCTATTTTCAAGCAGTCGTCGGAAAAGCTCTTCCAACATTTGAACAATGGGTTTCCTAGAATGCCCCACTCATAAGGACAATCAGGTATGACTTCTCAAGCAACACTTGAACCGACGGATATGGAATGGCTGGATAACGGGGTTCTGGGCATTACGTGGAGTGATGGGCATAAGGGCGTCTACCCGGTTCGGTATTTGCGACAACATTGCCCCTGTGCGGCTTGCACGGACGAGTGGACCGGAGAGTTGCGTCTTAAGCCAGATTCTATTCCGCTTCTCATATTATTGCAGGATATAGAGCCGGTTGGACGCTATGCCTTCCGATTTAAATGGAGTGACGGGCATGATACCGGGCTATATTCCTATACGGCACTGCGCCGCATGTGCCAATGCGAGGTTTGCCAGCCCAATAAACCCAAAAGCAAGCAACTCCTCTAGGTTCTTCCTTTTTCTTTGCCTCAGGATCCCACGCAGGAATTGCCGGTGATGTGCTGAAATAGGGCCTCAAAAGACGATTTTTCCAAAAACGTCAACCTGGAGACCTGGAAGAATTAAGTGAAAAAAATAGGGAGGGAATGAGTTTAGTCAACCAGGGCTTCCTGGAAAGAAAGAGAGACAGGTCGAACGGTGGTCAGTTGTTCCATCGCCTGATTGGCTTTACTGACGTAGAAGGCATATTGAGGTTCCGGGTAATTTTTCGTGATTTCCTGAAATGTGCGCAGTGCCGTTGGCCAATCTGCTGATAATTGGGCGACTTCTGCGAGATGAATTGAGCAGGAGGCAGCCATGGCTCGTGGATCGACAGCCAGACGGGAACCTCTCGCGGTAGACCATTTTTTCAGAAATGCGGGGACCGGAATTGGAGAATCGTCCAGTGAGATCGGTTTCGGTGCTGAGGCTAACACGTCAAGATTGGCTTGCATGTGCTGGATGTCAGCACTATCCACGCAGTGATTATAGGCGTCCCAAATCCCAAGGAAATCATGATCCTCCATGGCCAGTTCTCCAGTTGATTTTGGCTGAAGACCCTGACAACCTATAACTGTGATCGAAAGTAGACTCACCAGGATATACCTGATACGTGATGAAACAAGAGATTTGTTGCTCATATTTTAAATAATTCCTAAGAATTCATATTTCACAAAAAAGGCAATTTTATACTAACTCCATGTGGATAACGCAAAATTTATGCTAAAAAACAATTATTAGGAATGTGAATTTTTTCCCGTAAAATAGCAACATTGACAATAGATTGAGTGTCATAACGTATAATAATTACCACAGCATGTTGTTTTTTTGTCACAGGCCGCAGTGGCTTGAAAATAATGTTTTTTGCATTAGTTAATGAATGATAAATGCCTTTTACGTGAATTAATGGAATGGTTTAATTTCGTATTCGGCGAACAGCTGCTTCGTTTCTGGATGAAATGTATAGCCTTTGCCTTGGAGAATATCTTGGTTTTTGAATAGCGGAACAAGTTGTCCTGTAGGATGAAGATACAGCCCTCGAAGAGGAACGGATCGTTTGGCATGGCGGATGAGATGGCAGGGAATAGGCCTGATGGCTTGCAGCCATTCAGCCAGATCTTGAGGATTCCCGATCGAGGCTGAGAGAAGAAGAAGCCGTGCTTGGGATGGACACAAAATAATGGTTTCTTCCCACACCACCCCCCGTTCTGGATCGGCGAGATATTGGGATTCATCCAGAATGACCAGCCCCAGAGTATGCAGCCGCAAATCGATCTCCCCGCTAGCGGCATCATAGAATAAGTTTCTCAAAATCTCGGTCGTCATGACCAGGAGTGGGGCCTGGGCGTTGTCACGCCGGTCTCCGGTTAAAATCCCGACTTGATCCGGGCCAAAAAGCTGGGTGAATTCCATAAATTTTGTATTTGACAGCGCTTTTAGTGGAGAGGTGTAAATCACCGTTTGGTTGAGTGCCATGGCCTGTCTGATCGCTTGTATGGCGACGTAGGTTTTTCCGCTTCCCGTGGGGGCGCTAACGATGACATCTGAATGCGCCAGATGTTCCACCGCCTCGGTTTGCCAGGGATCCGGAACAAAGGGTTGAGACTCAGGAACGCCAATCCCTTCCAAGATTTGCTTAAGCGTAATCGATGGCTGAAAAGGGCCGAATGTGGGCCTTTTTTTTGGGGGGCGATTTTTTGCTTGAAAGGGCGAAGCAGGAATTGGAGGGCGTGCTGCGGCGCGGGCTTCTTGCGCGGCCAGGCGTTCCTGGCGGGTGGTCAGTATCTGCTGCAGTTCGGTTTCGATGGCCAGAATTTGGTCTGGTGGAAAGGCCAGCATTAATTCAACAAGTCGATGTTTTCCGAGACGAAAATGTCGATGGATGCGGCCTCTTGCCATGTGATGCAAATATTTTACCGGTAAATTTTGGAGTTCACGTTTGAGATCATCATGATGCATGACATTATATTCCAATCTGTGTTTATGGAAGTTCTTGCAGGACTTCCCGGCGCATCGTCACCATCGCGGAGTGGGCGGTATCGGCCAAGCCGGGATGTGTAACCTTGAGTCCATATATTTGAGAGAGAAATTCCAAGGTCCTGGCTAAGAGGCGATACACATCTCCTTCGGCCATGGATGTCGAACGAACCAGTGAAGCCCAAGTAAGTTGGGGATTTCCGATCCAACTTTCCACGAGTGCGGCGACATCTGAGCGCAACAAGGGCGGGGGTTCATAGGGGCTCAAGGAATCAGCGACGGCCCGCACCTGCGTCAACATGGAGGCCAGTCCAGACGGGAGGCGCATGTAGGATCCTGGACGATCATCATCATGGGAAATACTCGCCATCACGCCTGCTAATAATCCTGGCGCAATACCTGAAAAGGCCTCCATACGAATCAGTTCTGTGATGAGTAAGGAATGGTTTATACGAATGAGTCTAGCCCATTCACCGTCAGCGGTGAGTTGCGAGTTGGCGGTGATATATCCGAATTTATGGAGTACGTCGGCTTTTTGTTGAAACCGGTGCCACAATCCATCACGGAGTGCTTGAATCGTTTTGGTCAATTGCTGTGCTTTCTGGCGAAGTTTCGATGCCAGGGGAAAGTCTTTTTTGCAAGCCGGGTGGGAGGGGCAGCTGGGACAGGGAAATTCCTCTGTTAATACTTCTGCAAGGAGCGGATCGTCTGTTTCCTGGGTTTCCGGCAAAATCGGGACTGTTGGCAGACGCGCAGGCAATTGGGAGAGCTCTTTCTTGAGTTGAGCGAGTACCTGTGGCTGACACCAGGGAATTGTGCGAGAGGGCTGAAACTCAAACAGGCGGTCGTAGACCTGAGTGACCGAATGGGCAGGACACTCACCCAAGGTGCCTTTCGCCCGAATCACCGATAACATTGGGGCAAAGGTTCCACGGCTTCGATACTGACGGAGAATAATCGCCGGACCTTTTGGCAGTCCGATGAGGCGCCCTGGAGTCAGAAATGGCAGGCAGGCCGTCAAGAAGGGCGTGTCGTTTGTTACGATAGGGTGCCGGTGCGCTTTGCGGCGGCGGGCCAGATCAAAGCCTTTCCACTGAGTGATCCAATCGGCGCATTCCCGGGGTCCGTATGGTGTTAATTGTTCCTTGATCTGATCCAGATGATCCTGATGGATACTGGATCGTTGATTCAGCTGAAATTGCGCAAAGCTTTTTGCGAGGAGTCCCTCAATCTGATCCAGGGAATGGGCCTTGAGCAGATTAAGCACCATGGGATAGGACACCACAAATTGGCTGTCGATCGGTTCCGGATAGCCTGTGAGTCCTTTGCCAAGGATGTTTAAGTCAATGTAAGGAGAAGGAGTAATAACTACCACACCCACCAAATCTTTGCCTCGACGTCCACCGCGGCCGGCCAACTGTTGAATTTCGCTGTTGGTCAGATCCGTGAAATCCTGCGATTTCCGTACGCTGGATTGGGTAATAACGACGGTTCGTGCCGGGAAGTCAACCCCCGCGGCCAAGGTCGTTGTGGCAAACACTGCATCCAATAAACCCTGGCGCATGAGTTCTTCAATCGCAATTTTCCAGGAAGGGAGATGCCCTGCGTGATGAGCTGCGACTCCGAATTCCTGCACAACAGGAATTAAGGGGTGATGTTCAACACTCGGGAAGTCTTTGGTGAATTTCTCCAGAAACTCCCGAATAGCCTCCGAGCGTTGAGTCGACATCCTGGCAGAACTGTGGGCGAAGGTATCAATTGCCTCATCGCAGGCCCGGCGAGAGGTCAAAAAGACAATCGCCGGAGTCAGGCGATGCCGGCGGAGTATTTCTATGAGATCAACAGGATGAATGGCTGGTGGCATGGATAATGAAATTGTAGCAGGAGTCGGTGGGTGAAAACACTAATATGATATAGGTCGATTAAAAGAAAAGGAACCATCCTCTTTGGCGTCATTATGGGTTGTGAAAGATGAGCAGCCAGGAAGAAACGTTCGTTAAGGTCTGACGTATTGGACCGATAAGGTTTCGTAAGATTATGGCCATTGAAGTCATTATACGTGGAATTCGAGGCGCCACCGTCGTAGATTTTCATGGTCGGTTAGATATGCATTCCCGATGGCATGTTAAGGCCATTATCAATCAATGTTGCCATACCGAACAAGAGCATCTGATTCTCAACCTCAAAGGCTTAACGTTTGTGGATAGCGCCGGCTTAGGGTTTCTGGTGTTGTGCTCCTATCAATTCAGGGAATTACGTCGCAGGATAAGTTGGATTCAACCACAAGGATGTGTTGGGGAATTGCTTCAAAATCTCCAAATCCATGAACTCATCTCGGTGTGCCAGTCCGAACAGGACGCCTTATCCGGAGTCTCTCCCTCCTAAATTGGGCTCATTCTGAGTATTCATTACATGATGTTGGTGCGTGAATCCCCGGGATACTACCACCGAAGATTTCGCAAGAGGCACTCCGTTCCCGGATAGTCAAGACATTCTCCTCCTCTTTACTTTCCAAAGGTTCCCCCCACACAACTGAGTGTCTTGTATCAATCGAAGTCGTTCTCGGCGTAAGCATGGTGAGAATCATCCAAAATATACCGAACGACTATCCGGTATCCTTTGGAAAGAACGAGAGTGCCTTGCCCTTGCCAGCGTAGCCTATAAAACGGCAAGATGATTTTTTGTGAGGAGTCTTAAGGGGTACCGATGAATCAAGGGATGCTTCGTTTTAACATCCCCAAAAGCACCATTGAGTGGAGTGAATCAATGGCGAAGGGTGGGGAAATCACTAAAGAGAAGCCGAAGTGTTGAGGAATTGAAGATGAGGCCCACCGGGAACTGGATATTCACTGTTCCCCGAATTGTGAGTAGATTTTATTTTCCAGTCTAGTCATTTCCCTGGTGTCGGTAGTCCGGATTGACTCTTAAGGACAAATTTTTAGGGAGGAGATGTGTGTCATGGATGGGTATCGCGTCCAAAGTCAGAAAAGAAAGAATATTGCCCTATCCTTGGTCGTAGTGGGTTTGATGTTGTGGACTCCGTTGAGCGAAGGGACGGTGAGTGCCTATCAGGAAGAGGCGATTCACGGTGGAGGGTCGATCACTGGTGTTATGAAATTTGCTGGGATTGTTCCAACACCCAAAACCTATAAAGTCACCATGGGAAGCCATCCCGAATTCTGTCAGACTATTGCGGACAAAAAAGGTTTCATCCATATCCCGAAAGTCCGTGTGTCTTCCAAGCTGCACTTGGCGGATGTGGTCGTTTTCCTCCAAGAGGTTGACCGTGGGAAACCTCTCCCGAAAGAAGCGCCGATCCTGGCGGTGGACCGATGTCAATTCGTGCCACGAGTCATCGGCACCTTGGCCGATCAAAATCTCCGTATGGCCATGCGCGATCCCATTCTTCATCAAATCCGGGGGTGGGAGATGTTGGATAACGGCCGTCTGCCGCTTTTTCATATTTCCAATTTGGGAGAGGGTGAGGAAGCCACTCTCCAACTCAAAGCACGGCGTAGCAGCATTATCAAATGGACATGTGATCAACACAGCTTTATGGAAGGTTGGCTTCTGTTGACCGCAAATCCGTATGTGACAGTATCCGACGACGACGGGGTTTTTCGATTGACCGATATTCCTGCGGGCACACATACGGTCGGGGCCTGGCACCCGGTGCTGGGTTATCAGGAAGCCAAGATAACGCTCATTTCCGGCCGGCAAGAGACCCTCGAGCTGACGTTCGGATCCCCATCGAACCCATAAGGCGTGCTGGGTCAATCGGCGGTTGATCAGGCGGTCGATAAATTTCCTAAAGACCATGGCGTGTGAAATTTGACTTTTTAGACTTTTGTTTTTTTCTCAGAATCTCGTAATGACGGTTTTCTCTCACCGGCCCTCCCATTCGTCTGGTCTCTAACATGAAAGATTCAAAGACATTTATCAGTCTTTGTCTTGTCGGTTTTTGTAGTTTTATTAGTTATGACATGGTGCGTCGACCGGCCTTGGCTCTGTTTGTGGAGGGCCTTGGAGCCGGCCCATTTCTTGTCGGCCTCTTAGTGGCTGTCTCGACAGTGACCGGTATCGTACTCAAGCTTCCGATAGGATTGCTCTCGGACCAGATCAATCGAAAACGGTTGATGTTGGGAGGAGTGTTGGCCTTTGCGATTCCGCCTTTTCTGTATCCCTTCACCTCGGATCTCTGGACGTTAAGTATTCTCCGATTGTTTCATGGATTAGCGACCGCGATGTTTACGCCGCTGGCCTTAGCGATGGTGGCAGAGCTTTTTGCGAAACGACGAGGAGAGGCTTTTGGTTGGTACACCTCGGCAACCCAGGGTGGTGGCCTGCTTGGTCCAATGATTGGGGGGGCTATCGTCTATCAATATGGATTTGTCCCCACGTTTCTCTTAGCTGGATTTTTTGGGATGTTAGCTTTAGTCTTCTTCTGGGTGATCCCCCAGACGCCCACACCCTCGCGTGTCCACCAATATTCCTCTGACTTATGGAAGGAGATGCGCGAAGGCCTCCGTCGAGTCTGCCAGATTCCAGCCATTCTCATCACGAGTAGCGTGGAAGCTGCCAAGATGATGGGCAACGGTACCCTGATGGCGTTTTTGCCGCTTTATGGATTGACAATCGGATTGAACGCCGCCGAAATCGGAGTTTTGTTTGGAGTGCAGGCGTTGACTTCGTTTATCGCCAAACCGGTGATGGGGCGAATTTCTGATCGGGGGGCCAGGCAGCCGCTGATTTTTGGAGGGCTGTGCCTGTGCGGTCTCATGGTCATGGTTATTCCCCAGATCCAGGGCTATGTTCTCTTGTTAGTGGTCGCCGGAGCGTTTGGATTTGGCGAAGCGGTGGTGACGTCTTCGACCACAGCCCTGGTTGCTGATTATTCAGAAGGAAAAGATCTGGGGGCTGGTATGGGATTACGGGGAACCATTATGGATATCGGGCACGCAGGCGGACCGCTCCTGGCTGGTCTACTCATCCATACCTTAGGCTATGGAGGAGGGTTTTTCTGTATTGGGGTTCTCTTATTACTGACGGCGGCATTTTTTGGTGTCACAATGATGGGGATCAAAAAACCAGTTGTGCTATAATGAGCTTTTTCCTGAAGGGCAGACAAAGGAGTCGAACGCCATGAATGAAGAAATGGGAACCGGTGATCTCATCATCGGGATTGTGGCGGCCATCGGAGTCGTGATCTTAGTGGTGGTCTTTATCGTGGTCGTGAAAAATGTTCTCTTAAAAAAAGACAGCGATATCCAATAACCAAACAGGTGGGACATGTTTAGCGGAATTGTTGAGGAAATCGGTGCGATTCAGGGAATAGAGAAAGGTTTAGCTGGTGCAAAATTTTCCATTTTGGCTTCTCTGATTTTAGAAGATCTCAAGCTGGGAGATAGTATTAGTGTGGCCGGTGCCTGCTTAACGGCAAGCCAGGTGGGTGCCACGGGTTTTTCGGTGGATGTGTCCACCGAAACATTGAACTGCACAACGTTAGGAACCATTTCTGTCGGAACACCGGTCAATTTGGAACGTGCCATGAAACTCAATGCCCGGATGGGGGGACATCTGGTCACAGGCCATATCGATGGCATCGGTCTGTTGCGTGCCCGACAGCAGGATGGGAATTCGATTCAACTCACCATTGAAGCTCCAGAGGAAATTATCCGGTATTGTGTGGCTAAAGGCTCAATTACGGTGGATGGGATTAGTTTAACCATCAATGCCGTGTCCGATCGTTCCATTGCCGTAGCCATCATTCCGCATACCGCCAAAGTGACCACCATGGGCCTTAAGCAAATAGGGGACACGGTCAATTTGGAGTCCGACCTAATTGGAAAGTATGTTGAACGCTTGTTGCAAGCAAGCGGGGCTCTCCCGCCAAAACCCGCCACAGTCATCAATCGCGATTATCTTGAAAAACGGGGCCTGCTATAGTTTTCTTCCACCTGTTATGTCACAAGATTTTCCCCCAAAACCCAAACATCCTCTTTGGCGATTATTTGCCGTCGTCACTCTCTTTGTTATCATCATTCCCGCAACGTTATGGGGCATCGTTCAACTCTACGAAATCATTTGTGCCTGGTGCGGCTGCTGTAGTGCCATCGATCGTCCACGCACCAGGTAGATTCCCACTCAGGCATTTACTGCCAGCGTCAATGAATGAGGAGAGCGGGTTTTTCTCCTTATGTATTCAAGCAAATTATACAACCCCAAAGATTTTTTCTTAACTCTTATCCTGGCTGGTGGGGTTTTCACGTTTGATCTCCTGCTCCCGCGAGGATTTGCGGAAGAAATGCTGTACACAGGGGTGGTGTTCTTTGCGACCCAACGTTTACCACGAAGGATGGTATATGTTGTGGCCATTGGATGCACCGCTCTCACGATCATAGGCTTTGCCCTCACATTCACCTCGGATGGGGCACCTTCATCATTGAGTTGGCCATTCCGGTTTCCCATCATCAACAGAGCCTTTTGTATCGCCGGTATCTGGGCCATTACCCTGTTGGCACTCCAACGAAGGCGGGCGATGGAAGCTCTTCGAACGAGTGAGGATCGATTTGGTTTGGTCGCCGAAAGCATCAAGGATTATGGAATTGTGATGCTGGATCCGGAAGGGAACGTCGCCAGTTGGAATGCCGGTGCGGCACATATTTTCGGCTATTCCACGGGAGAGGTTCTGGGGCGGCCTCATAGCCTGTTATATGCACCCTTAGCTATGGACTCCGGCGAACCAACCAATTTTCTGACTGAGGCTAGAGTTTCGGGGAGTGTTATGAAGGAGGATTGGTTGGTACGCAAAAACGGGTCCAGGTTTTGGGGGCATGTGGGCATCACCGTCTTACGTGACGAACATGATCAACTTCACGGGTTTGCCGCGGTGATGGGGGATCTCACCAAGCGAAAGCAGGAAGAAGATGTTATTCGAGCCCTGCTTCGTCTGAGTGAAAAATTGAATTCCACTTTCGTGCTGGAAACGCTCCTGGACGAATTGGTGACAGAAGCCATTCAACTGGTCCAGGCCCATGCCGGGTTTGCCGGGTTGGCCTCGGGGGAAACGTTGACATGTGAAAAATATATTCAAGGTCGGACAATAAAACCCTGTCATCGTTCCTGGTCTGCGGGACAGGGATTACCAGGCTGGCTTCTCCTGCATAAGACGGCCTATCTCACGAATCAAGCGCAGGAGGACAGACAGATTGAG
Organism: Nitrospira sp.; assembly: GCA_024760505.1. Lineage (GTDB taxonomy): Bacteria > Nitrospirota > Nitrospiria > Nitrospirales > UBA8639 > Nitrospira_E. The sequence continues at coordinate 3,645,257 of CP058931.1, read as the reverse complement.
CAGGATTTTCGTCAAGCCTTTGATATTCACTCAGCCTTAAGCATTCCAATTCTCGATGCCAAGGATACTCTTTTGGGATGTATTGAAGTCCATAACAAAGAGAAGGCCAGTGGCTTTACACATGTTGATCAGCAAACCATGATTGGGGTTTCGCAGGTAGCCTCTATTGCCATTCAGAATGCCTTGGCCTACCAAAAACTTCAAGAAGCTGAAGCGCTTCATAGCCATCTGTTGGACAAAATCATGACGGCTCAAGAAGACGAGCGGCGTCGAATCAGTCGGGAATTACATGATGAAATTGGCCAATCTCTGACTTCTCTTCTGGTTGGACTTCGTGCGGCTGAGGATGAGGCACGTTCAGAAGGAATGGGAGCACGGGTGAATGATCTTCGAAAGATTACGAGTACGACACTGCAGGAGGTTCAGCGACTGGCGAAAGGTCTGCGTCCAAGCGTACTGGATGATTTTGGACTAGAGGAAGCCATCGCCCGCTATGGGGCCGAATTTAGTTCGACCTATGGCATAGAGGTGGATGTCGCGCAAAACTGGCAAAGTAAGGATCGGCTTGCTCCCGCAGTGGAGACCGCGTTGTATCGAATTGTTCAGGAAGCGCTGACTAATGTCGGCAAATATGCCAAGGCCACCACCGTGTCGATACTTCTGCAGCAAAACCCGGCACAGATTCGACTTATTGTGGAAGATAATGGACAGGGATTTGACGCGCAGGCGATTGTTCGGAAGGCTGCGGCGGGTGCGCATCTTGGCTTGCACGGGATGCGGGAGCGAACCCTTTTGCTCAATGGTTCGATTTCCATTGAATCATCGGCCGGAACGGGAACCACCATCTATGTCAACATCCCCTTAAAAGGGAAGGGGGCATGAAAATACGGATTTTTATCGTCGATGATCACCCAGTCCTCCGATCGGGATTGCGTCTTTTGATCAATGGGCAACCGGACATGGAAGTCGTTGGTGAATCCGGAGACGCCGCTTCCGCCATTGAGGTCGTTCAAGACCTGTTGCCTCATGTCATCTTAATGGATCTGGCCATGCAGGGTCATATGCATATTGACACAATCGGCGAACTGAGGAAATGTTGTCCTTCCGGGTACATTCTTGTTCTGACCATGCACACCGAAAGCGGCTACGTTCGTGGGTCCTTAGCTGCCGGCGCTTCGGGGTATGTCGTCAAGAGTGCGGCCGACACCGAATTATTGACAGCGATCCGTACCGTGGCACAAGGAAAGACCTTTGTGGATTGGACTGTAGGGAAAGGGGTGGGGCAGGACCCCCCCGGGGCCCTCAAGAAAAGGCCGGCCGACAGACCCCCTGGATTACTGGGACAACTCAGTCCGAGAGAGCGTGAGATTTTCGGTCTGGTCGCACAAGGGTTTACCAATCAGCACATTGCCGATCAATTGGGGATTAGTATCAAATCGGTTGAAACGTATCGTGCAAGGGTTATGGAAAAACTTGGTCTTCGTAGTCGTGCCGACCTTGTGCAGTTTGCTCTGAGCTGTGGTGTGCTGACGTCCGGAAATCCTCTCTAAAATCCCCCTTTTTTCCCCGATTGAGCAATATTCCTATCAGCCTCGAATGGTCTTGTCAGGTTTTCCCCTCTGCCATTTCATCCGTATTCCCGTTAATTTATCCAGTAAGAGCACAAAACTCAGTCTCATAACTCTTTAATTCCATTTTGCCCATATTTCTTTTAGCAACAGGCACGGTGAAGGCTAATCTATCATAAAGATTATGGTCATTTTCTTCTCCGATGCACCCCATACATAAAACACGGCAACAGGCAGGTCCCCTGATTTGCCGAAAATAATAGTATCGAGAAATTTCATCCATAGAGGAGTAAGAGAGACGATGCCCATGATTCATGGACTGCATTTCAATAACCTTCGAGGAGATATCTACGGTGGCGTGGTGGCGGCTGTGGTCGCACTACCCTTAGCCCTCGCTTTTGGAGTGGCCTCAGGGGCCGGCGCAATTGCCGGACTCTATGGCGCCATCCTTGTCGGATTGTTCGCATCCGTATTCGGAGGGACCCCTGCGCAATGTTCCGGCCCCACGGGCCCCATGACGGTTGTGATGGCTGGAATTCTGGTTCAATTCTCTGACAATCCCGCCCTCGCATTTACAGTGGTAATCATGGGCGGGGGATTACAAATTCTGTTCGGATTGCTCGGGTTCGGGCATTATATTGCCCTTGTTCCCTATCCGGTGATTTCAGGATTCATGAGCGGGATCGGATGCATTATTCTTATTTTGCAGGTTGGACCGCTTGTTGGATTCGAGGCCAAACCGGAAGGAATTTATGCCAATCTGGTGGCCATTCCGGAATTTTTATCAAATCCTTTTCCCCAAGCGACCATTCTGGGGCTCCTGACTATTGCGATCATGTATCTGACGCCAGTACGAATGAGTCAATTGATTCCTCCCCAACTTCTGGCCCTATGTGCAGGCACCCTGGGAGCCTATTTCTTTTTCCCTCACGCACCAGTGATTGGAAATGTTCCGGAAGGTTTTCCGTCTTTGATGATCCCTGATATGGAGACCAGTGTATTGCTTCTGATGGTAGAGGGGGCGGTGGTGTTGGCTCTCCTTGGAAGTATCGATAGTCTGCTCACCTCGTTGGTGTGTGACAACATGACCCGTACCCAACATGATTCGAATAAAGAATTGATTGGTCAGGGAGTCGGTAATATGGTGGCCGGTCTCTTTGGTGGCCTTCCGGGAGCAGGCGCGACAATGCGGTCGGTGGCCAATATTCGGAGTGGCGGCCGAACGCCCCTATCGGGAATCCTCATGTCATTGGTGTTATTGGCCACATTGCTGGGGCTGGGACCGTTAGCGGAACAGATTCCCTTGGCCGTGTTAGCCGGGATTCTATTCAAGGTGGGGCTGGATATTATTGATTGGAGATTTCTCCGACACTTGGTCAAGGCCCCACGGACCGATGTGCTGATCATGGGGGTGGTGCTGATCATTACGGTTCTTGTGGATCTAATCTCGGCTGTTGGCGTGGGAATCGTCCTGGCAAGTCTTTTATTTGTAAAGCGCATGGCCGAACTTGAATTGGCCAATTTGCGAGTCATTAGTGAGCCGACACAGGAGATCCCGTTTCATCCTGAAGAAAAAGCCATTCTTGAACGTAACAACGGTCGGATTGTCCTGATTCATGTCGATGGCCCGATGAGCTTCGGTTCGGCAAAAACTATGGTGAGACGTCTGGAGTCCTTAAAAGGCTTCAACAACTTTACCCATGTCGTTCTTGATTTATCGGATGTTTCGGCCATTGACGGAACTGCCGCCCTTGCGGTTGAGGATATGCTTCGCATGGTTCAGGCACATCGCCAGAATCTATACTTTGTTGGAATTAAACCGGGAGTCCTTAAAGTCCTGGATGGATTGGGGGTTTTGGATCACATTGGACCTGAACAGCGGTACGACCTTCGATTGGATGCGTTGCGTCATGCCGATCAAGGGCATAATATTTCACCCAAAGATGAACTCTCCGGTGCGCAACGGGCATGACCAAAATATGCTGTGTTCCCCATCGTGTTGAAACGGGCTTGGCCACGGAGGAGGGGCCTTCGGGGTTACCTGATTACCTAGGAAAGGATGCAATGCTAGCAAATAGAAACTTTTGACTCGGGAAATCGATACCGTCCTTTTTCTTTTTCCTGAAAAGATCAGAGCCCGAGCAACAACGGGCCAGATCCCCCGATGAACATGCAGTTCAGTCCGGACATCGAAGGAAATCGGCATGGGATGTCGCGCGAATCCCTTATAAGATCCCAAAATGGAATGGAATAGTTCGGACAGAAATATGAAGGACCAATCGTCAAAAGTTCTGCCCCCCATGTTTCCCCTGTACATTTTCGCAGTTGTTGGCTAACATTTCTCCTTGAACGTTTCCATTCTCACCCTCCTGATAGCACCTGCGGGTTTTGTTTTGATTTCTTTTAACCCACGTCTTTGGTGCCTTCAGATAAAAGCCGTTCAGGCCAGACTCACGTTCACTGTCTTGTTCAAGAGATGAAGAATCTTTCTGTTGAAAAACTCATTCAAGTCGGGTATCGCTATGTGACGAAATCGCAAGGTCGGTTTTATCTCTATCTGGCCATTTTTTGTAGCGTTCTCGTGGTATTGGATGCCGGTTCGTTCGAATTGATTCGCGGAATGAAACTGAAGACATTTGATGTGATCATGAAAAATCGGGTCCTGTTTCACAAAGCCGACCCCGATATCGTGATTGTGGATATTGATGAAGCCAGTTTGGAGGCCATGGCTCAAGAATATGGCCGGTGGCCCTGGCCTCGTCAGGTTTTTGCGGAATTTCTGGAAATGCTAGAGGAGCAACAGCCCTCAGCCGTGGTGTTTGATATTTTATTTAGTGATCCCGATGTGTTCAATAAAGAATCGGATTCGTACTTCAATGACGTCGTCAGTGATTCGGAAAATACATTTTTCCCCATGATGCGTTTGTCCCCAACGAACGATGATCTCAGCAAGGTGACCCCTTCCATGATTCCCGGCATAGGTCCCGTTCACGGGGAACCACAAGAGGAGAAAGGAATTGCCCTGGTTCTACCCGCCTTCACCGGCATTCTTGAGAGTGGAAGAATGGGCACCAACAATGTCTATCCGGATCGGGATGGCATTGTTCGTCAGTACCCCATCTATCGTGATCATTTTGGATGGCGTGTGCCTTCCCTTCCCGCCAAGCTCGGGGAAACGCTGGGGTGGAAACTCCCGAATGATTCAGATGTGTATTTGAATTGGCGTGGAAAATTCGGGGCCTTCAGATCGGTCCGCTTTAGTGACGTCTTTGAGGATTTCTTAAGGAGAGAAAAGCAACGGGCTTCAAATGAATTCAGGGGCAAGATTGTGATTATCGGGTCCACAGCCTCGGCACTGTTTGACACCAAGCCCACTCCCATGGAGAAGATTCATCCCGGTGTGGAAATTCTGGCCACGGCGATCGGGAACATCAAGAACGGGGATTGGATCACCCAACCGAGGAATCCCTGGCTCTTTACCGCTCTGGCGCTTGGGCTCATTTGGGTCACCGCGTTGGCGTTTTTAACCGGGGTCAAACGCAAAGCCATTGATATGGTGTTTGCCGGTTCGCAAGTGGGTTTGATGGCCTTCACTTTCGCGAGCTTGAATCTCACCACCTACTATCTTGATTTAACGGCACCCATCACCGCCGGATTGATCTATTTTTCTCTCGCGCGGGTGTATGCCTATGCCGAAGCCACGATCATGGAAAAATATGTCTGGATCAATGTTGAAGAGGGGGTGGATGGTTGGCAATATACCGTGGTGGTGGTGGTTCAACCCGAGAGTTTGGAGGAAATTTCGGAAGGAAGGTTCATGACTCTGCTAAAGCGCGGGCTTTATGGCAAAAAAGTTGGGTTTACGATAGAAGCCTTCTCACGGAAACCTGCCGGTATTGAAAAAGCTTTTCAGAATATGTTTCTCATTTATTGGGTCGAAAATCATGTGAAAACGAAGCCATGGGAGGTGGAAAAATCCGGTGAACAAACGGTATCTCTGGTTCGAGAAGTGGTTCGCAGCATCTGTGAGAATGATAGAATAGGATGTAAGCTCGGATGGTGCCAAGGTCCCCTGACTTATGGAAATGAAAATTCCCGACTGGAGGCGTGGCAACATTTAGTGATTAAAGCCATGGTGAATCTCAAAGAGCAGCCGCTTGAGATTACAGCATGATCCTTTACCCGAAAGTTCCACGACTCATTCAGTGATGCACCCGGAACCGCCGTGTCTATACCATGCAAGAAGGAGGACGGTGATGATGAAATGGTTGGCCTTCCTGACAATAATCGTCATTATTGGAGTCTTTCCCGCAGAGGGGAAAGCTTCTGATTCTGGGGTAGCCGTTAGAACGTGCCAGGTCATGAGCGAACCCTTTAACGATGCTCGAGAAGTGCTATCGTTAAAGGAAGGGGATACCGTAGAGATTCTGAGAAGAAAAGGTGGATGGTTAGAGGTTTCCCGAAAAGGGAAAACCGGATGGGTACGAATGCTCTCTATTCGGCGGGGGGGCGCTGCGGAAAAGGTTTCCGCGGCCACGGAAGCCTCAGGAGTATTGGGCCTGGCCACTGGGAGAGCCGGTAGTGGAAATGTTGTGGCTGCTACGGGAGTTCGCGGATTAGATGAAGAGGAATTGAAGGAGGCCGAGTTTAATGAACATGAATTACAGACGCTCAAAACCTATCGGACTTCAAAAAAACAAGCTCAAGAATTTGCCAATCAAGCAGGGTTACAAGTACAAAAAGTTCCGTTCATGCAGCCGACAGACGGGAATTAACACATGAGCCATCAGCATAATATGAAGAAAAATATACGCGCTGAATTTTTACGGCGTGGTCCTCTAGTGTTCCACAATCAACAGGCAAGTCCGGGTTTGAAAGGATTCCTTCTGCGTGCATGCATTCTGACATTGGTATTCTCTGGAGTAGCAACCCTGACACATGCATTTGATTTGGGTGATGCCATCAAACAATTAGGGCAGCCGGATGAAACCACCACAGGAAAAAAACCCCAAGACGGTTCTCCGCAGAAACAGACGGGCAAGAAATCTCCTTCACTGGCAGACCTGACCGACCTGGTCAAAGGGACTTCCACAGAAGAGGAAATAGCCATCGGTCAAGAGATTGCCGGACGACTGCTTGGGGCTGCGCCCTTGGTCAAGGATGAACGCTTGCAACGGTATGTCAATCAAGTTGGAAAGTGGCTAAGTCTGCAGAGTGGAAGAACCGACCTTGATTGGTATTTTGGAGTGATTGATTCCGACGATATCAATGCCTTTGCTGCGCCGGGTGGGTTTATTTTTCTCACCAAAGGTTTGTATCACCAACTTCATTCTGAAGCGGAACTGGCTGGAGTCCTGGGACATGAGATTGGTCATGTCATCAAACAGCATCATCTGACCATCATTAAGAAAAGCCAGGCAATTGATATGGGAAGCAGCTTGTTTTCGCAAAAACTCGGCAAAATGAAGAATGAACAAGCGAAGCAGGCCGTGAATAATCTTATTGGGAGCGGAGCAGAAGTGATGGCTCGAGGATTGGATAAAGATGCCGAATATCAGGCCGACAGAATTGGGGTGGTGTTAGCCGCCAGAGCCGGCTATGACGCCTATGGCCTGCCAATGGTGTTGCAGGAAATTGGTCATGCGGATCTCAATGACAGCAGCGTCGCCTTACTGTTTAAGACTCACCCTCATCCCGACACGAGATTGGCAGAACTCGGCGATTCCATGGGAGAGACCTTTGATAAATATTCTCACGGCAAAATCGTGAAAGACCGATTTTATACATTGTCAAAATAGGAAGGTCGGGTCCAATCAGTCATGAGTGGATTCCCTGTGTTAGGAAATACTCGAGGCTTTTGTTTCATAAACCGCGAGAACCGGCGGGATGCTTCCGTGCATGGGGAAAAGGCAAAAAGTCCGCGTTAGGAAAATTCTTTAGCTTATTAATTCCTCTTTCGAAAAATTTTGATATTTAATTGGGGGAGGCAAGAACTTAATCTGCGCTGACCGGGGCACGGATCAAATGCTCTGTTTGAAAGCCAAGACGGTGACTAAACACGACTGCCTCCTGGTAAGTGGCCTCGTCGAGCGACGGCGTTCGTGCCAGGATCCAGAGGTAGTCACGATCCGGGGTGCCGACGATCGCAAGCCGGTAGTCGGGATCGACCCGCAGTATCCAGTAATTCCCCTGCTCCGAAGAGGTAAGCAACGCCATAAGTTTAGCTGCCCACTGGTCGAAGACCACATTCAACTTTGCCTGATGTTCAGGGTCCACCACCGTGGCCACCCCTTCAATGCTGATCTCCTCACCAGTCGATGTGGTACATGCGTTCCGCACGGCAACCTTTCCCGCTTCCAGTAACCGGTACTCGGCTGTAGATCTTACGCAATTTCGTTGCCCCCACATCGGCAGTCGTGCTATTTCATGCCACATTCCGCTATATCGGGAAAGGTCAACTGACAACGCCGTGGGTAACTTTCCTGCCGGTTCAACGCTCGAACAGGCACCCAGCATCAAGCAGATGACTCCCATTGTCAGAGTTCTCAACATGGCAACAACCGTTCAAGCAGGGAGACCTTTATGGGACCTTTTAAATGTTTCTCTATTCTATCATGCCTTCCCGGCGGGTGCATCTTCAGGCCGATGATTCCCACTCCATGGAGTAACGTGGTCGGGATGTCGTATACACAACCACCCGTTACCCGTGAAGATCTCACGCCGGCTTCAGATACCTGTGGTAGAAGGGTCTAACCCGGTGGCCCAAGGGCACTCGAAGCGACTCATTATGCTAAGGTGAAGCGATGGGAGCGGTTCAATTCCGGCTTATCCTGCCTTGAGAGTCCCAAACAGGAATACTATCTTTTGATGACGTTCATGAAGAAACTTTCATGGGGCATTCATGGTGCCTTCATTTGCATACCGTATGCTGATGTGTGAACCTCATGCGAAGATACATGTCCGTCGTTTTGGCACCCAATTAAAAGGAAAAACCATTTTAATGAACACTTCAAAGGGCACCGATAGGCCTAGCCGTTGAGTGCAGGGAGACCACACATGGAAAAAGAGTTGAGCCTCGTTAAGATCGGCCTGGCACTCGTGCTGTTAGGGCTATTGTTTGGCGTGGGAATGGGTATTGTGTTTGGTGTCAATGAAGATGTGTTCAAGGATTATATTGCGCAAGGGATCACGGCTAACCCGGATGTGCATGATTCCAAAAGTGCTGACAAAATTTGGCGTTACGCTCAACGGGCCCATTTCCATGCCACAGGCATTGCGGCGTTTTCGCTTGGCCTAATCATCCTTGTCATGTTTTCCACACTTAAACCCATCTATAAGAAAGCGTCGGCTATCCTTCTGGGGCTGAGCAGTTTTTATTCACTCTCCTGGTACACGATGTTTTGGTTGGCGCCGTCCATTGGTCGGGGACCGGCTCACGGGCATATTCTGACAGAGTTCTTTGCCTATACGGGGGTAGGAGGTCTATTGTTGGGAGCCTTTTTCCTCTGTGCGAATGTATTTCTGGGCTCCTTTCGAGAGAAACCCCGAACGTAGTTATCCGTTTGAGTTGACTTGAAATCCTTGGGTAGGAGGGGGGTCCTCAGTAAGCAAAGCCTCTCCGTCCAGAATGGTTACAGGTGAAATGGCCACAACCGTTTCGTTGTGTGTACCTGTCCACATTCCTTCCCAAAATGCTTTGTATTATTTTTGAGAAGTTGGATCCTGGAACAGACCATTTGAGGGAAGTGGTTTGCTCTCAATGTCATCTTGGGGTAAGGCTTGACTCAAAACATGGGGGCGACCTTCAATTTGAATGGCAGGAGAAGTTTTCGAAATTTCAGAAGTAAAGATGAAAGGACTGAACAGAAAAAGTAAAAACAACAGGGGCCAAAAGACGGGTTTCTTCATTGGACAATAAATGCAGTCATGAGATGTAGTTTTTCGGTTTTTGGACTTTTGCTTTCCTGTGTAGGTGTAGCTCATTGGACTGCTCATATGAGGTAACAGTTATCTTGTTGGCAGGCCTGAAAACGATTTTATACTTATCGGCTATTCATTGAGATTTATTGATGGTCCTCATCTGAACATTTCATGTTTCACCTGACGTGTCAGGCCCGGTCACCACCAGGGTTCCTTGCATGATGGGATGAAATGAACAATGGTAGGGATACTGGCCGGGAGGTAAATGACGAAGCGTGAATGTGCGGTTGGGGCCAAGAGGGCCGGAATCAAAGGCACATCGTTCACTGGTCTTACACCCATCGTGAGTGATGGAATGAAGGTCGGCGGTAGGGTTCTCCCAGGAGATAAGAGTGCCGGTTCTAATGTGAGCGAATTTCGGGGAATAATATGGAGAGAATGTGCCGAGGATAATTCTAAAGGAAGATGGGCCTGCTAATGCGAAAGGAGCTATCAAAAACAGACTTATTATCACAAGGATAAAAACTCTTCTTTTCAGTTGTTCATAGACCGCAAATAGTTTCTTCATCATTTTCTCGTTTTTGAACGAATCCTGTCTGACCACCCTTTTCGTTATACGTCTCAATTAGTTCCTTGATGGCCTTTGGGGGAAATCTGTCCCAAAATGGTCTTGGGAAATGTCTCTTTTAATTATACACTTTATGGTCTTGGTGTCGTCAGGGGAAAGAGAGATATCCTTAGGCCTTTAAGAAGTCCGGTCTCGATGTGGAAAATAATAAAACTCGTATTTTTTGCGGAAGGGCAAGAGGAAAAGAAGAAAGGGAAGCTTGATGTGATCTAGTTGAGATGGACACCTCGAAAAGAGCGATAATCGCCAAAGGAGGTGTGTCCTGAGGAGTCACGGAAGGAATCCGTATACGGGAGACTTTTACATGGAACAAATCCGGCAAATTTCTTACACGTAATATCCTTCAAAAAAAGCCCTCACGGTTGCGTTTTTTGTTGATGCAAACTAAATTAACACTTTGAAAGCTTACTTGAAGAGGGAAGACGTGGAAGAGACCATCCTCCTCATTGAAAGTGAGCCTGTGAAGCGTAAGGCCCTCCTTTCCTGTTTGTCCAAAAATTACCAGGTCTTAACCGCGACGACAGGAAAACATGCCCGCCAGGTATTAGTCCAGATTCCCGCTATAGGCGTCATCTTATTCGATGACGGGATTCCCGATGTTTCGAGCGTCGAATTCTTTCAAGAAATCCGGGTGCTCTTCCCTGATGTGGTCCGGGTGTTACTAAGTGACTCAGGAGATGAGCAGGCTATCTCGGATATCATGAAACGGGAAGCGGTCTATCAGGTGGTGCCCAAATCTATTCCTCCCTGGCATTTGTTGCTGTTGGTCAATCGTGCGTTGGAAAGTCGGGAATTGAGTCGACGCCATCGTTTCCTCAGTCGTGAATTGAAAATTTCCGATAGTGCGTTTCGCAGTCCAAAAGATGGCCTTATGAAACTCATTCGGGAAAGTTATGAATTCGGCAAACTCGTGTTCGCCAGCGACAGTATGTTGGAAGTCTGTAATCTGGCCAAAAGGGCGGCACCGACCGATCTGCCTGTGCTTATCGAAGGTGAAACGGGAACCGGCAAGGAGCTAATGGCTCAAGCCATTCATGGTTTCAGTGATCGAAAGGGGTACCCCTTTTTGACGCAAAATTGTGGGGCCTTACCTGATGATTTACTCTACTCCGAGCTTTTCGGCCATAAACGGGGGGCATTCACCGGGGCCGTGAGCGATCGATTAGGGTTATTTTCTGCTGCAGACGGAGGCACGGTGTTCCTGGATGAAATCTCAGAAGTCTCTCCGACCTTTCAGGTGAGTCTGCTGCGATTCCTACAGGAAGGGGAAATCAAACCCCTGGGGACGGAACAAACCAAGCATGCGAATGTCCGGATTCTTGCTGCCTCCAACCAGCCAATTAAGGAAGCCGTCAAAGAAGGGAAATTCCGGCAAGACTTGTATTTTCGCCTGCGAGGATTTGAAATCCTTATTCCTCCGCTTCGGGACAGGCCGGAAGATATTCCCGTTCTAGCCGAATACCTGTCCCGTAAATATTCCGAAAGTCTGAATCGGAAAATTGCCGGCATTTCCGTCCAAGTGATGCACCATCTTCAGGCCTATCCATTTCCTGGAAATGTCCGGGAGCTGGAAACCGAAATCCATCGGATGGTTTCCCTGGCTGGTGATGGGGAATTCCTGACCATTGAGCATCTTTCACCGGAAATAACCCGGGCTCTCCCCTCTGAAGATCGCCTTAAGGATCGCGGGCACGTCAACGGCGGACGAACTTTAAAGGAGAAGGTTGAACGGCTTGAAGCGCGGATTGTTTCTCAATCCCTTATCCGGCATCGCTGGAACCAAAGTAAGGTGGCCAAGGAATTGGGATTGTCACGCGTGGGATTAGCCAATAAAATCAAACGGTACAACCTGTATCAAGCGACGCACTAACCCCATGATGAAGTCCAATGGTGATCGTTCACCCGAAGGGGAATTCCCATCTTCTCCTCAGGGTGAGACTCTGGGACATATCAAGGATCGTTCAGGGATGCTTCCGGAACGCTCAGCCCCACATCTGAAGGAACTCGGGATCACTCCACTCGCCCGCCAGCTTGAGTTGACTGAAGAGCAGACGAACGGACATTGGTGCAGTCGCTGTCAGGGCATTTGGTATGGTTATACACTCGAAACCCAGTGCCCGGTGTGCGGGAATCGCCGCGGATAATTTTAGCCCTCTTTTTCCCCTACTTTCCAGGCGATCGTGTTTCTTCTCCTTACGCGGCCTCCTGCCATACGGACCCGCTTTTCGCATCCTGGATTTTCTCACACTTCCATCTTTTGAATGTTCAAAAAACCGGTCTGTCGCGTTGAATTGAACCCCATGAAATATGGCAACCTTCTTTGCACTTTCCCCAAAAATGCAAACCTTCTATTCATAGGATAAGGCCGGGCTGGGTCCGGATGAAATCCCACTCCTCTCGCAACACTTTGGAATAACAGCGATATCCCACAACTTTTTTCTACTCGTCTTTTTGCGCACGGTTGGGTCTGGTTGTTGCTCATTCTCATGGATGACTGAAGGTTGTTGTACCTTGAAATACCGTCGCGTTCTGACAACCCTTTTCTGAGGAGTATGACCATGGCGAATTTACTCTGGCTGCAAGGTGGGGCATGTTCCGGAAATACCATGTCATTTTTAAATGCGGAAGAACCGAGTGCGTGCGATCTGGTGACAGACTTTGGAATCAATGTCTTATGGCACCCGTCTTTGGGAGTCGAGTTGGGGGATAATCTTCAGAAGATCCTTCGAGACTGCATTTCCGGGGCTATCCCGTTGGACATTTTTGTCTTCGAAGGGACTGTTGTAAACGCTCCGAACGGAACAGGGCAATGGAATCGCTTTGCTGCCAGGCCGATGAAAGAATGGGTGAGGGAATTATCCGATGTGGCTCAATATGTGGTGGCGATTGGTGATTGCGCCACATGGGGGGGAATTCCGGCAACCGCCCCGAATCCCAGTGACTCCCAAGGCTTGCAATTTTTGAAGAGAAATCACGGGGGAGCCTTAGGAAAAGAATTCCGGTCGAAGGCGGGATTGCCGGTCATCAATATACCCGGATGTCCCGCCCATCCTGACTGGATCACCCAGATTGTCGTAGCGGTGGCCACGGGACGAGGCGCGGAAGTCGCCTTGGATGATTTTCAACGGCCCAAGACTTTTTTCCAGAGCTTTACCCAGACCGGATGCACACGGAATATGCATTTCGCCTATAAAGTTTCGGCCACGGAATTCGGCCAACGCAAGGGCTGTTTGTATTATGACCTGGGTTGCCGCGGACCGATGACCCACTCGCCGTGTAACCGAATTCTCTGGAATCGACAGTCTTCCAAAACGCGTTCCGGTATGCCGTGTCTCGGTTGCACTGAGCCGGAATTCCCGTTCTTTGATCTGGCTCCGGGCACCGTTTTTAAAACCCAAACGGTCATGGGCGTACCCAAAGATTTGCCATTAGGGGTTGATAAGAAGGGGTACATCGCGCTGACCGGCGCCGCGAAAAATGCCGCACCGGCGTGGGCGGAAGAAGATATTTTCGTGGTCTAGGCGTTGAATCCGTTTGATCACTTGATAACAGAAGGAGACGAGCCATGGCTGTCCAAACATTAGATATTTCTCCGGTCGGACGGGTGGAAGGGGATCTGGATGTGAGGGTTGAGGTGGATAATGGGGTGGTCACCAATGCCTGGACACAAGCCGAGTTGTTCCGGGGGTTTGAGATCATTCTGCGCGACAAGGATCCTCAAGCGGGACTCGTGGTTACCCCAAGGGCCTGTGGCATTTGCGGCGCATCCCATTTGACCTGTGCAGCCTGGGCGTTGGACACGGCTTGGAAAACCACCGTCCCGCGTAATGCCATTCTGGCCAGGAACCTGGGGCAAATTGTTGAAAGCCTGCAAAGCCAACCCCGGTATTTTTATGGCCTCTATGCGATTGATCTCACCAACAAAAAATACCGGAAGAATCAATATTACGAGGAAGCCTGCAAACGGTTTGCGCCCTTTACCGGCAAATCATACGAAATCGGGGTCACTATTTCCGGGAAGCCAGTGGAAATTTACGCCATTATGGGAGGGCAATGGCCGCATTCCTCATACATGGTTCCGGGAGGCGTAATGTGCGCGCCGACTCTCTCCGATATCACCCGGGCCTGGTCCATCCTGGAATACTATAAAACCAATTGGCTGGAGCCGGTCTGGTTAGGGTGTTCACTGGAACGGTACGAGCAAATCAAGACGTATAACGATTTTATGGCCTGGTTGGATGAAAACCCTGCTCACGCCAATTCGGATCTCGGGTTCTATTGGCGCATGGGCCTGGATATCGGGTTAGGCAAGTATGGCGGAGGGGTGGGGAAATATTTCTCCTGGGGTTATTTGCCACATGAAGATAAATATCAGAAGCCCACGATTGAAACCCGACAGGCTTCCGTCATTATGAAAGGCGGAGTCTATGATGGCGCAACGGACACACATCGAGAGGTTAGTCAGGATGTGGTTCGTGAGAACACCACCCACTCCTGGTATGACGAAGGGGAAAGCGATGTGCATCCCTACGATCGGACAACCAAGGCCGTTCAGAACAATGACACAGACTTCGCAGGAACCTACTCCTGGTGCACGGCGGTCCGCCACCTTGATCTGGGGCGGCTCGAAGCCGGTCCCTTTGCCCGGCAAATGGTCGCTGGAGGAAGACATGGTGAGGACTGGCAGCATTACGACGGATTTATTCTGGATGTGTATAAGAGAATGGGAGGCCCCAGCCTCCATCTGCGGCAACTTGCCCGTATGCATGAGACCGTGAAGTTGTATCGGCAAGCCGAACGGTGCCTCCGTGAATTTAAGCTTGCCGATCCCTGGTATATGAAGCCTCAAGAAGGAGATGGACGGGGTTGGGGAGCGACGGAAGCCATCCGGGGAGCTCTGTGCCACTGGATAGACATCAAGGGAGGGAAGATAAAAAATTATCAGATTGTGGCGCCCACAACCTGGAACGTCGGCCCGCGGGATGCCGAAGGTAACCCAGGTCCAATCGAGGAAGCCCTCCTCGGTGCGCCGATCGCCGATCCCACAGACCCGGTGGAAGTTGGCCATGTCGCGAGATCATTTGATTCGTGTCTGGTGTGCACGGTCCATGCCCACGATCAGAAGACCGGCAAGGAATTGGCCAGATTCCGGATCGGGTAAGGCGGCCCGGAAATGGCGTGAGGAGTTGTCTAATCTTGGGCCCATTTCACTTTGTGAAAGGAAGGCGAAGGGAGTAGCATGGAGGTGAAATCACACTTGAATGGGGGTCCATCCTTCCATGCGCAATGAGGAAGAAGAAAAACTCCGCCAGGAAATCGGCGACCTTCTGGCATCCGGTTTAAAAACCCAAACTGAGCCCTTCCCCGAAACTCAGGTGGAATTCGCACAGCTGCTCTCCGATGTTCGCAAACTTGATCAACATGATTTGAAGGGAAAACTTGTCCTGGCTGGTTTTACCGATAAGCCCTACGGGCCGGACCAAATGAGATGTTTGGAGTGTATGTATTATCTTGTCCACCGGAAATGGTGTGATTTGCCTGAATTAGATCTTCCAGTCGAACCGGACTGGTATTGCCGTCTCTGGCGCATCTAATTTCATGGGATTCCAGAAGCGCGCGGAACTGATTGTGGAAGGCTTTCTCAAGATTCATGGTTCAAATGGAACAAGATGCCCTGAGAAAACATTTGAGAACGCTTTTGGAGGAAGGGTTTCAGACTGAAGTGGAGCCCCGTGCCTATACAAGTGAGGACATCAACCATCTTGTCCATCGCCTGCAGTCTCTTAGGCCTGATGACTATGAGAGGAAGTTACAGATCGCGGGTTTTCAACTAGATCCCTATCGACCTCCCGGCGAGGTGGGCGGGGATATCGTCCAATCTTGCGAAACTTGCATGTATTACGTGGTGCACCGCCAATACTGCGAATTGCCGGAATTGGCTATTCCAGTAGAAAAAGATTGGTCGTGCCGCCTGTGGCGGATTTGACGGAAGAACTTCAAGAGACTCAGAAATGTTGGTCATCATTGGTTGCGGGAATCTCAACCGAAGCGACGACGGGGTGGGGATTGTGGTGGTCCAACGGCTTCAAGCGTATTTCAGGGATCATCCCAATGCTGCTGTTCGGGTGTACGATGCCGGGACCGGAGGGATGGAAGTAATGTTTCAGGCACGCGAGGCCAGTAGGCTCATCCTCCTTGATGCTGCAGTCACGGGATCGGCACCTGGAAGCATCTTTAAGCTTCCGGGCAATGAAGTCATCAATCGACCGCCGCCGAGCTATAGCCTGCATAATTTCCGGTGGGACCATGCGCTCTATGCGGGACAACTGGTCTTTGGGAGTTCCTTCCCCAAAAATGTGACAGTGTATTTAGTCGAGGCAGCCGACACTATGTTTGGTCTGGAGTTGACCGTTCCCGTCAAGCAGGCGGCCGAAAAGGTGTTTGGTCATATTATGGATGAGGTGAAACAACATGTTTCGTTTCATGAATCAATATAAGGGCACGCCCGCTCACCACACGGCCGGCACCGATGCCTGCATTCATATCCGGAACGGGAATCTTTATCTCGATGCCTCCTTGTATGAGCAATATTTTCCGCAGATTCATAGTGTCATTTTACTGAAAAGAGATCCTGCCCTCCTCCTCCTCCCAGTGACCAATGCCGGTGCAGGCGGCTTACTGTTGAAAATCCGTAATGCCCGTGGGGACCGGGTCATTCATGCACAAGAATTCTGTCGCGTGCATGGCATTGATGAACACTTTGCTCAAATGGTTTCAGCGTCCTGGGACGAGAAATCAGCAGGCCTGATGATTCAGATGCCGTCATCGGCCTATCTCGACGAAAAGGCTTACGTGTGATTGCGCTGTGATTTTTTAATATCACATCCGGTCCGCGCCGAATTTTTGTTTTTTCTATGGCAAAGCATGGTCATGTTTGGCTGAAAAGATTTTTTTTACGATGCAAAGGTTGTCGGCGGAAAAGAAAAAAATGATTTATGCATTGCCTGCTGTAAACTTAGTTTTCACTTTGAAATAGTAGTTGACATCCATGATTGGCCGTCAAATAATAAAACAAGGAGCGATTCAGCATGAATCAGGAAACCTTTTCTGGCCTTTCCGATCATCGCGTTAAAGCAGCTCTGGCCGCTGCAGAATCTCCTGATGCCTCCCCGGTGGAAAAAGTGGAGATGCTCATGGAAATTGCCATGGGCCTCCAGCACAAACCCAAATCTTTTCAAGACCTCCATCATGCCGCTTCGCTGTATGCTAAAGCGCTCTCCCTGTGTCCAGCCGACGAACCGTTGTTGAACGCACGGGTCCAGGCTCGCATGGGAACCGCTTTGAACAGCATGCCGCAGGATGTCCCGGACAATTTGGAGAAAGCCCGGGCCGCATTTGAGGATGCAATTGCGGTCTTGAAACACCATGGCTCACCCGAAGAACTGGCGGAAGCGGAACTCAATCTTGGGCTAACATTGCAGACCCTGGCCGGATTAGGACGCGCCAAAATTTCCGATGCCATCAATCTCTATTTACGAGCACTCCGGACCTTTACCCGTAAACGCTATCCCACGGAATTCACCATTCTGCACAATAATCTGGCCACGGCGTATCTCTCGATTCCTGTGACCGACCAGAATGGAAAAATACGGGAGGCCCTGGCGGTCCAATCCTTCGAAGAAGCTCTGAAAGTCATTACGCTCGTGGATCATCCGACGGAATATGCCATGCTGCAAAATAATCTTGGAAATGCCTTGCAATATGCTTCAAGCAGCCATTCCGTGGGCAATAATCTCCGGGCCGTGGCGGCCTATGACGAAGCCTTAAAAGTGCGAAATCCGAAGGATACGCCTCTCGGGTATGCGAATACGATTTCAAACAAAGCCAGTGCGTTGCGAAACCTTCCGGATGATCCTGAACAGCCTGAGCTGGGTAACCCGCATAATCTGACGCTGGCCCGGACGTATTACCAACAGGCCTGTGCGATCTTTGAACAATATGGAGAATCAGACAAAGTGACGATCACTCATGACATGTTGGCTGAACTTGAGGAGGAATTGCAGAGGCATCATCCCTCCCAGCTTTCCCCTCATGGAATGTTGATCCGGAACTAAGCAGAATCCTGAAAAGGGGGTGAGCAAAATGGATCTGTCCATTTTTTCCGCTGCCGACCCGCAATTGACATTTGGTTCAGGGGTATTTTTTCTTGCGATCGCGCTGGTGTTTGGCGCGCTTGGTGGGGCCATCGGTGGCATTCTCGTGGGTGGAAAGGCGCTTGGCTATGAGCTGGCGGCCTTAATGGGTTCATTTTTTGGACCGATTGCGTCGGTCCCGGGTGTGCTGATTGGCCTCCTTATTTTGGCAGCGCTTCTCTGATGATCATTCTGACAAAGAGGGAATCTTCATGTTCGACATGTTTTGGAATTCAGTCTTGTTGTTTTGCAATGGGAAATTATTTCAAGACCCGTCCAAGGTCATGATGTTGGCCGGGTTGGGAGGCGGGGTGGGAGCCGTGCTGTTTGTTGTCTTTGTGAAGATCGGACTGGCCTTGTGGTTTTCGGTGGCCCTGGCCAGTTTGTTCGTTGGCGCCCTACAACCCCGACTCTTTCGAGATTTAAAATATCGCTGAGCCACGGGTGAGCATTCGGCCACCTGGGATTGTTGCGAAGGAGGAATTCGTGCAAGGGTCTAAACCCGACTTAGCCTCATTCCTTGGCACAATCGAACGGCTGGAGTCGATTGTTGCACAATGGGACGACACTCATCGTCAGACGGTTCTCGCCTTGAGGGAATCGATCGATCAACTACACAAGGAAGCTCTATCCCGTATCATCCTTCTGTTCAAATCCGATCCCGCCACGCAGGCCGTCCTGCGCCAGGCGGCCTCAGATGAATTGGTCTATGCCGTCCTCCGACATTTGGGATTGGTCAAACCTTCCTTGAATGAGCGGGTAGAAGCCGCTCTGGCTGGCGTTCGTCCTCTCCTTCAGTCCCACGGCGGGAATGTGGAACTCGTCCGTCTCCAGCTGCCCGACACCGTGGAAATCCGCCTTCTTGGAGCTTGCGACGGTTGCCCCTCTTCCAATCTAACGTTGACTGAAGGCGTGGAAAAAGCCATAAGAGAACAGTGCCCGGAAATCCGCACCATCCACAAGATCAAAGGGCTGGCTCACGCGCCGACGGGTAATGGGGTTCCCCTGCATCTAGTCAGTCCCTTTGCCAAATCCCGGGATTCAAGCTGGATGGTCGCCCTCCAGGTGGAGGAGATTCCTGACGGAGGCATTCTGGTGAAAGAGCTTGATGGACATTCCCTCCTCTTTAGTCGCCAAGGTTCACGAATTTCCTGTTTTGAGAACGCTTGCGCGCACATGGGCATGTCACTGGAAATGGGAGAAATCAATAATGGCATCATCACCTGCCCTTATCATGGATTTCAATATTCCTTGACGACAGGAGAATGTTTAACGGCGCCTGAGGTGCAGTTGCTGCCCCATGACACTCGTGTCGACGGCCCGAAAGTTGAGATGAAAATTTCCCGGTAAAAGATGTGTGTGTATGAAAACGGCCATTCGCATATCCCCTGTTCCTGCACTCAAGCCAGAGATCGAGTCCCAGGTTCCCACAGCATTGTTTCAGGGAGGAGCACCCATCCTCGTGCTTGGCGAATGTCGTGATTTGATTGGATTCCCCCTGCCCATTATACCGTCGGCTTCTACTCTGTTCGGTCCTCGGGGTGCGTGGTTGATTTCTCCAGAAGGTCCCTTGTGGGTTGCGGATACAGGTCATCACCGTTTGTTGGGTTGGGAGCATGTTCCTACTCAAGATAATGCACCTGCCGATTGGGTGATTGGTCAACCCGACTTTTTGTCGGAAGGGCGAAATGCCAAAGGCTTGCCAAGCTCCAGGACCTTTAATGTTCCTACTGGCATCACCCGTTATCGTGAAGGGTTAGTCGTGGCCGATGCGTGGAATCATCGAGTGTTGCTGTGGCATCGGGTTCCCCGGGGCAGCCATGTCCTGGCCGATATCGTCCTGGGACAGGAAGATTTTCATTCGACATCGTGTAATCAAGACCAGTCAATCCCTACAGCCTTCACCCTGAATTGGCCTTATGGGGTCTGCTCGCGAGGGGATTCCTTATGTATCGCGGATACAGGGAATCGCCGTGTGTTGATATGGCAGACTCCTCCCACACACCATGGTCAAGCCGCCGACATGGTCCTAGGACAACACCGGTTTGATTGTCGTGATGAAAATGCGGGCAGGGAACCGGACGCGATGAGTATGCGATGGCCTCATGCCATGACGGTCTGGAATGGCAACCTTTGTGTCGCCGATGCGGGGAATAACCGGATCATGGTCTGGGATGGATTTCCTTCAGAAGATGGAGAGCCATGTCGTTGGATTCTCGGCCAAACTGCGTCTCATCTGGTCGACCATAATGCCAGCCTGTATTGGCCCCGGGCCGGCACACTCAACATGCCATACGGGGTCACAGCCACCGGCTCCTGGTTAATCGCGGCAGATACCGCAAATTCCCGGTTGATTGGTTGGCATGAGTCCAATCTGCAGACAGGAGCCAAGGCGCAGGCGTTGGCCGGCCAACCCACTTTTCAGGTTAAAGGGGATAATCAATGGAGTTTTCCCGTAAGGGGGAGTCTGTGCTGGCCCTATCATGTTCAGGTGTGTGGCAAATTTGTAGTGGTGTCGGACTCAGGCAACAACCGTGTTCAACTGTGGGACATTGACGGAGCCTTGCTTTCATGATGGAAACAGTCACGGTAAGAAGCTCCAACGAACAGGCATTCATTATCCAAGTGTCTGGATTGGTCCAGGGTGTCGGTTTTCGTCCGAGCGTCTGGCAACTGGCTCAACGCTTTGATCTTCGAGGTCGTGTTTCCAACAATGGAAAAGGTGTTCAAATTCTGGTCGCAGGCGAGGGAAATAACCTCAGGCATTTCATTCATGAACTGACTCACAATCCTCCACCACTCGCTAAAATTGCCGAAATCTTCTCAAGCGGCATTTCCCTGTCTGACGTTCCGGAAGATACGTTTGTCATTGCCGGTAGCGACAAAAGTCCTGTGCAGACCGGCATTGTTCCAGATACCATCCCATGTCCGGAGTGCGTGAAGGAAATATTTGATCCTTTTGCACGGCGCTACCGCTATCCCTTTACCAACTGCACGCATTGCGGACCCCGCCTGACGATTCAGGAAGGGATTCCCTACGACCGGCCTTCCACCACACTGAAGAATTTTCCTCTGTGCGAGGCCTGCCTGAAGGAATATCACGATCCCCAAGACCGGCGGTTTCATGCCCAACCGATCGCGTGCCATGCATGCGGACCGAAGGTGTGGATTGAACGTATGGATGGAAAACCCTTGACGGTGCATTCCTATACGATGCTGGATGAGCCAGATGCGGTCTGCAGTCTCCTCCGGAAAGGGCACATTCTGGCTATTAAAGGATTAGGCGGTTTTCAACTTGCCTGCGATGCCACCCGGGAGGACGCAGTCAGCCGGCTTCGTGCCTTGAAACACAGGGAGGGAAAACCTCTGGCATTAATGGCGCGCGATCTGGAAGTGATTCGCCGGTATTGTGCGGTAGGGGAGAGGGAAGCCGAACTCCTACAAAGCCAGGCGGCCCCCATTGTCATCCTTAAGCGCCATCCGGAGAGGGCCCTTGCGGCAAGTGTCGCTCCCGGCATGTCCACCTATGGATGTATGTTACCCAACTCACCGCTGCACCATTTGATCCTCCATCGCATGGCTCACCCGATTGTGTTAACCAGCGGGAACCATGCCGGCGAACCCCAGTGGATCGACAATGAACAGGCCAAAATACATTTGAAAAACATTGCCGAGTTTGTGGTCCTGCATAATCGGGGGATTGCCCAACGTGTTGACGATTCGGTGGTCAAAGTCATGGATCAGGTTCCACGAGTGCTGCGAAGGAGTCGAGGGTTTGCGCCCATACCCATATGGCTTCCCTCGGGCTTCGAACACAGTCCTGCTATTCTCGCGATGGGCGGTGAACTCAAAAATACCTTCTGCTTACTCAAAGATGGACAAGCCCTGCTCTCCCATCACATTGGAGATTTGGAAGACTCTTTGACCTATGCCGATTATCAACGAGCCATCTCGCATTACCAACACCTGTTTGAGCACAAGCCTGACAGCATCGCCGTTGATCTGCACCCGGAATACCTGTCGAGTAAGTTCGGACGGGCCCAAGCCAACTTACGCCATCTGCCGATTTTCAATATCCAACATCACCATGCTCATCTCGCGGCCTGTCTGGTCGAAAACGGGGTTCGCTTAAATACTGAACCGGTCCTTGGGGTTATCTTGGATGGGTTGGGCTATGGGGAGGACGACACGATTTGGGGCGGAGAGTTTTTGCTGGCGGATTATGGAAACTTTACTCGTCTTGGGTCCTTTAAGCCCGTGCCGATGCTCGGCGGCACTCAGGCAATTAAAGAACCGTGGCGAAACACCTATGCGCATGTGATGGCAGAAATGGGATGGGCGGAGTTTGCGATGAACTACTCCGATCTGCCATTGTTTGATCTTCTCGAGAAAAAACCTCGCATGATGCTGGATCGCATGCTGAGCCGCCGGATTAATAGCCCGCTGGCGAGTTCCTGCGGTCGGTTGTTCGATGCCGCCGCCGCTGCGATGGGTATTTGCACCGAGCACGTGTTCTATGAGGGGCAAGCTGCAATGGAGATGGAAGCTCTGGTGGATGACGACACACTTCATCATGAGGACGAATCGTTGGCGTATCCATTTTCTATTCCGCGCCTGAAGCACTCTGGATTACCCTATGTCGAACCGTTAGGAATGTGGCAGGCGCTTTTTGGCGACCTTATTCTCCACACACCGGTTCCGGTCATGGCCGCACGGTTTCATAAGGGGCTTGCCAAGGTGATTTGTCACATGGTCACACAGTGCTCACAATCTCCTGACGGTCATGACCGGCATCAAACGGTCGTCCTTTCAGGTGGCGTGTTTCAAAATCAGGTGTTGTTTGAACTTGTGAAACGCAGGTTGACGGCAGAAGGATTCACCGTCCTTTCCCACAAACAGGTTCCAATGAACGATGGTGGCATTGCCCTTGGACAGGCCGCGATTGCCGCAGCTCGTTTCTTACAAGAGACCAATGAGGTTCGATCCACATGTGTTTAGGCATACCCGGGCAAATTGTAGAAATCAGCAATGTGGAGCATAAGCTCGCGATTGTGAACGTGGGTGGTGTTCGACGGGAAGTGAATATCGCCTGCATTGTCGATAAGGAGCATTCCCCTGGGTCATGTGTCGGGGATTGGGTGCTGATTCACGTGGGATTTGCCATGAGTCGGATTGACGAAAAGGAAGCTAAGCGGACAATAGAGTTGCTGACTGAAATGGGAGAAGTGCAAACAGAAATCCAGGCGATGCGTCAGTCGAATACCTCCTAAAGGATGGCCGCATGTCTAATCAAAAAACATTAGCCTCCCTCTATCCCTTCCTGCAGCCGTCTTCGAAAGATTCGGCACAGGTAAAATCCGGATTGCTTGAATCGGTGCGAATGAAATCGCAAGATAGCACTCAGGTCATCCAAACATTTTTTGACACACAGGCCGAAAAAGTTGTGGCTGCTGCCATGGCCGTGGCGGACATTTATCAACATAAGGGACGGCTGTTTACGATGGGCAACGGCGGATCGAGCTGTGATGCCGCCCATATTGCCGTCGAATTTTTGCATCCAGTCACCACCGGGCGCCCTGCGCTTCCTGCCGTCAATCTTGCGGCAGATCAGGCCATGATGACCGCTGTAGGAAATGATGTGGGGTTTGATCACATTTTTGTGCGCCAGCTGATCGCTCAGGGAAAGGCCGGGGACGGGGTGATCGGCGTGTCCACGAGCGGCAATTCCGAAAATATTATGCGGACCTTTAGGAAAGCTAAGGAGATGGGGGTGACCACCATTGGCCTCACCGGGGGACTTGGAGGAGCCATGGCAACCTCTTCTGCCATTGATCATTGCCTGGTTGTGCCTACTGAGAGTATTCACCGGATCCAGGAATGTCACGTCCTGATCTATCATATTCTTTGGGATCTCGTGCACACCCTTCTTGCTGATCATCGGGGCGCGTCGGCCACAAATGGGGAGAAGCTATGAAATTTGTCGATGAATTTCGTGATCCCCAAAAAGCCCGGATCCTTCTCCAGGAAATTGAGGGACTGGTGAAACGGATACCCATCTGCCTCGATCGGCCCATTTGGATCATGGAGGTCTGCGGTGGGCATACCCACACGATTTTCCGCTATGGCCTCAATAAAATGCTCCCGAAGGAAGTGGAGTTCATTCACGGACCGGGCTGTCCGGTTTGCGTCCTGCCACGAGGCCGCGTGGATGACTGTATTGCTCTGGCTGAACGGGCCGAGGTGATCATGACCACATTCGGGGATGCCATGCGGGTGACCGGCTCCAAGAAAAATCTCCTACAGGCCAAAGCCGAGGGAGCCGATGTGCGCATGGTCTATTCACCATTGGACGCCTTGAATCTTGCGCGAGTGAATCCTGACAGAGAAGTGGTGTTTTTCGGGCTTGGTTTTGAGACCACCATGCCCAGTACGGCGTTGACCATACTCCAGGCCAAGCAAGAAGGGATCAAAAATTTCTCGATCTTTTGTAACCACATCACGATCATTCCCACGATCAAGGCCATCCTGGATTCTCCTGATCTTCAGCTTGACGGCTTTTTGGGCCCGGGCCATGTGAGCATGGTGATCGGAACGAAGCCCTACTCATTTATCGCTGATTATTATCGAAGGCCCATCACCATCGCCGGGTTTGAACCACTGGACATTTTACAATCCGTGTGGATGGTTCTGAAACAATTGGCGGAGGGACGCTGTGAAGTCGAGAATCAATATACACGGATTGTTCCTCCTGATGGGAACACGCAATCGTTAGAGGCTATTCAAGAAGTGTTTGAACTGCGGGAGTTTTTTGAATGGCGGGGGTTGGGGTCTATCGATCACTCCGGGGTCCGAGTCCGTGAGGAATTTTCTGCGTTTGACGCTGAACGAAAATTTCCTCTTCCCAATCTGAAAATTGCCGATCCCACGTCCTGCCAGTGCGGGGAAGTGTTGAAGGGGGTGATTAAGCCGAGTCAATGTAAGGTATTTGGCACGGCCTGCACTCCTCAAAATCCCTTGGGAGCGTTGATGGTTTCGACGGAAGGCGCCTGTGCCGCCTACTACAACTACGGCTGGATTCCCGAAGAAGATCTGCATCCGGCAAGAAGCCCGGTGTAAGTCATAAGAAAAAATGTAAAGAATTGGTTGAATATGATAAATCCTGAATCGCTTACTTCTCCACAACCGGCTTTCGTCAAGACCAAGCCCATGCTGAACCGAACCACTAACGATGAACGGATTACCCTGGCTCATGGAAGTGGCGGCAAAGCCATGCGAGATCTCATTCAGAATCTGTTGGTCCCAACCTTTAATAATCCCATTCTCGATAACTTAGAAGATCAGGCCACGATTCCGTTGGGGCAATTGCTCCAACATGGTGACCGGCTGGCATTTACGACGGATAGCTATGTCGTGGATCCGTTGTTTTTTCCGGGAGGCAACATTGGCGAATTGGCCGTGAACGGGACGGTCAATGACCTGGCTGTCAGCGGGGCACGCCCGCTATTTTTATCGTGCGGGCTGGTCATTGAAGAGGGTTTTCCCTTGGACACGCTCGCCCTTATTGCCTTGGCTATGAAACAGGCCGCTGATCGGGCAGAGGTCTCTATTGTTACGGGAGATACCAAAGTCGTTGAAAAAGGTTCCGCGGATAAGCTCTTCATTAACACGGCGGGTATCGGTGTGATTCGAGAAGGGGTTGCCATGGCAGCAACTAAGGCTCAACCTGGGGATGCCATTATTACGAATGGTTTTATCGGTGACCACGGCGTGGCCATTCTTCTGGCTCGAAACGAATTGGCCCTGGAAGCCGATGTTCAAAGCGACACCCAGTCAGTCCACGATCTGATTTCCCATATGCTGGATGTCTGCTCCAATATCCATTGTTTGCGGGATGCCACGCGCGGCGGATTGGCCACCGTCCTTAATGAATTCGCCTCGGCCTCGAACGTGTCCATTCAGATCAACGAACCCCAGGTGCCTATTCGAGAATCCGTTCGAGGAGCCTGTGAAATTCTCGGCCTTGATCCCCTGTACCTGGCCAATGAGGGAAAAATTGTGGCAGTGGTCCCTTATGAAAACGCTCACGAACTTATTAAGGCCATGCGGGACCATCCCCTAGGCAAACACAGCGCCATCATCGGGAGGGTCAACGCCTCACCGGCGGGAATCGTGATACTTGCCACTACCTTCGGAGGTACACGAATTGTGGACACGCTGGTGGGGGATCAATTGCCGCGAATCTGCTAGAGAAGAATAGTCATGAAATTATTGACGTCTGAAATACTGGAAATCCTTGAAGACGGGCAACTCCAACGGTTGACCTATGCAGGGCTTCTTGCGTTTCATCAGGACAATGCGGTGTGGGGAGCCAGCGTCGGGTATCGCGCCATGCAAGCGGCGGGTTGGGCTCTGTCTCATGAGCAATTATGGGATCGAAAGGGTTTATTCGTTGTCAGCGCCCATCCGGGTCCTGGTGTCCGTGATGCCATCGAGTTTGTGACACGGTGTGTGAGTCGAAAGCGGTTTCAATTACTCGATCCTCACCAACCTGCTGTATGTAATCAGCACATGCAATTCCGTTGGTGGGTCACCCATCACGATCGAACGGTTGACGTGGAACTCAAAAAGGGATTTGTCCCTGCACAATTTTTCGAACTCCTGGAGCGGGTGGGATCGGACCGGGAAACGCCTTCAGACTCTCTCAAACTCGAAAAACTGAAAGCCGATCTCACGGAGCGGCTGTGGGATGAACCCTTAACGGCTCTTTTTGACCTGACCGCCAGTGGAAAATCCACTGTTCTGGACCGGTTCGCATGCACGAATTAGGGATCACTCGAAATATTGTGTCCATTGTCACAGAAAAGGCCGGTGGAGAACCGGTGAGGCGCGTGACGATCGCCATCGGTAAACTCAGTGCGGTATTGCCCGAAGCCATTCGGTTTTGTTTCGACATTGTCAGTCAAGGAACCGTGGTGGAAGGCGCTGATTTGGAGATCCTTGAAATTCCGGGAACAGCTGAATGCCGAACCTGTGGAACGCATTTTGAACTCAAGCAACTCTATGACCGATGTCCGTGTGGTTCTGTCGACATCACGCGGCTCACGGGAGAGGAACTGCTTGTGAAACACATGGTGACAGCCTGATGTGTACGACATGCGGGTGCTCTGATTCAGCCAATCCAAGAGTGACAAACTTGCAAGCCGGGCATACCGATAAAACCATCCATTCACATTCCGATCACTCTCATTCCCATAATGCCCATGATCATGGGCACCACCATCACGAGCATGAGCTTGATACTCAACATGACCATCAAAAGGGACACGAAACCACTGTTAACCTGGAACAAGCCATTTTAGCGAAAAATGATCGCCTGGCTGAACGAAATCGTGGATGGTTTCTCGGCAGAAATATTGTGGCCCTCAACCTCGTGAGTTCGCCGGGCTCAGGTAAAACGACCCTACTCGAACGCACGATTCATGATTTGAAAGATGCCATGCCCATTTCGGTGATCGAGGGGGACCAGGAAACCCTATTTGATGCCGAGCGCATACAAAAAGCAGGGTGCCCGGTCGTACAAATTAATACCGGAGCCGGGTGCCATTTAGAAGCCGAAATGTTGGCACGAGGCCTGGAAACGCTGCAGCCTCCATCCAATTCACTGGTATTGATTGAAAATGTCGGCAATCTGGTCTGTCCTGCGTTATTTGATTTAGGGGAACAGGCAAAAGTCGTGGTTCTTTCCGTCACGGAAGGGGAAGATAAGCCGTTAAAGTATCCGCACATGTTTCAACATGCCAGCGTCATGATCCTGAATAAAATCGACCTTTTGCCTCATCTCACCTTTAATGTCGCAACATGCCTGGAATTTGCTCATAGGGTGAATCCCAATCTTCAGGTGTTTCAGGTTTCGGCCACGACTGGCAAGGGTCTTCAACACTGGTATGACTGGGTGACTGCACAGATCAACGCTTCAAACCGGCAGGGTGTTCGCTAATGGTCAGTGTATTGGGGCTCGGGTTTCTGGTGGGAATGAGACATGCGATCGAGGCCGATCACGCGGCGGCGGTCGCCACACTCGCGACCAAAAACTATTCGGTGGCGAACACGCTCAAGCAGGGATTGACCTGGGGGCTAGGGCATACGATCACGCTTCTGTTGTTTGGCTCGATGGTATTTCTTCTGGAAGCTGCGGTTCCGGAACGACTCGCCAAGTGGCTGGAATTGGCCGTGGGGGTCATGCTGGTAGGACTGGGAAGCGATGTGTTACGGAAAATCATACAAGGTCGCATTCATATTCATGTTCACCAACACCTTCATCAACCTCCTCATCTGCATGCGCATTCCCATGGGGGAGAAATCAATCACCAAACGACCGACCATCACCATTCACATTCAACCGCTTTTCCCTACCGGGCCCTATTCGTAGGCTTGATGCACGGAATGGCAGGGTCCGCTGCGCTCATCCTGCTGACACTCCAACAAACCGTTTCTCCGCTTCAAGGGATTATCTACATTGCGACATTCGGTCTTGGGTCAATGCTGGGAATGGCCACCCTCTCAATGGTCATCGCCATCCCCCTCCGCTATTCCTCCCGGTCAATACGTTGGCTTCACAACGGTCTGCAGGTCTCCATCGGCGCGATCACGATTGTCCTTGGGCTGATGCTGATTTACACGATAGGCTCCAGCCTACTGATTTAACATTTCGTTCTTTGCAAAGAAAGGTGCGAAAATTGTCACTCATTTACACCTGCTCCATTTTTTGAGTTGGACATAGAACCTGTTCAAGGGAATTCTTATCAACCCGCTGATGATGAGCCATCATCACGAGCAATTTGAAGAAGTCTAGCTGAACTAAAAAGAATAACAACCTGAGGAATAGTTTTTCTGAAGAGTCTGTTCAAAGCCCGTAGTATTGGAGGTTTTGTCAGTAACCTGATTGTTAAGGCAATAGAAGTTCAGCTACACAATATCCCAAGCCTAGAAAAATATCGAATAACCAGTTCAAGGCACAAAAAGTATATCCTCCTGTTTAGGACCTGGAATGGATATTTCTTGGTATCCGGCCCCATCCTGATTAGATTGAAGTTGCCCTCTGAAGAAATGGGTTGCTCAATTACAGATTTTCAGGTCTTTCAGCGATATCAAACCGCAATCCGCTGGTTCCTTCTCCTCGCCCTGGGCCTTTGCGCCGGCCGATCCATAGGAGTGGGGCGCCATCCACCCAACGAGCATATTGGTAGTTCCGGGTAACGCGGATGCCTTCGCGTGGAACTTCTTCTTCATAGATATCGAGCCTATTCCCTGGATCAGGTAACAGAATATGACTTTGTGCTGTTTGAGGCTTGACTGAGCCATCCTCCCGAAGGGTAGTGCCGCGACGGAAGAGAATCGCCCCACCTCCATCTTCAATCTGCACGGGGATCAACGGTATCCAATAATCAGGTACTTCGGTGGCAAGGCGCCAGTAGAGGGCCTCCTGCTTGGAGGCGGGTTGAGTTGGTTCTTCGCGGGGGCGTTGCCGTTGAAAATAGGTCTCGCGGCGATTGACGGCGCGCCCTGAGAGTCCTTCGCTGAAACGCTCAACCCCCCAAACGAGATTGGCCATTTCGTCTCGCAAAAAAAGCACTTCTTCCAGAGGTTTCCCTTCCATGGTGCGCATGAGAGTTGGGGGAAGGAAAAACATGTCAGATTGGCTCTGGTGGCCGGTGGTAGGGGAGCCGGCCATACGATCTTCTGACAAGCGATACATTCGCCAAGCCGAGGAAGATGGGTGTGTAGATGCGCTGATAGAAGGAATCAGAGTCCGTACACCGAAGGTGTCCGTGACGACAAGTGACTGAATCTGGCACAACGATCCGATTGGGAGATCAACCGGAATAACGAACCAGTCATTGCCATACGTGATAGCGAACTCGATGAGTAACATGCGGGCCAGGTCTTCCGGCTCGGGATCCACTCCCCCGAAATCGACAGATGCATTTTCAAACTCCCACCAGCGAGGTTCAGGCATTCCACGATACGAGACTGACGCAGGGATGACCGTACGGATAATGGGCAGGGGATTTTGACCGGGAACACGGTCGGCATCGGCACCCAGCGATGCAGTCGGGTTGAGGTCGAAATTGAACCAGTCGAGGTCCCCACTATAATATTCACGAGCGGTGAGAACCGTTTCTGTTGAGGGAGATGGGGTATTCGAAACAGAAGACGGGGCGGAGGTAGAAAACGCGTATTCCATGCGCTGGGATGACCAGGAAGAGTTTGTGTCTACCTCGCCCACTGGTTCGCTAAACAACTCGGCATACCAGCGGAGAAACGTCTTAGCAACATTTTGAACGGACGTTTGATGAGCCCGCGCGATGTTCAGAGCCGATGGCAGGGCAGGTTGTCGAAATGCGGCAGCCAACGCCGCGCCGTCGGGTACACGGCCTGACATCATCACCAGAAAGCACAGATCGTTCCGTTCGAAAGACTCAGTCTGTTTCGTGGTAAGAGTAGGCATGGGAAAGGTGCTTATGAATGCTGCGTGGTAACGTGGGCCAAATGTTTCACGTGCCAAAAGACGGAGAAAGTGCTGACCGGCTTCGGCTGAAACGTACAAACGTTCGAGAGAATTTAATTGGTGGTTTGGCCGGACGCGTTCTCGCTCAACGAGAGTTTCGAGAGGAATTTGCCTGGTGTCGTAACGCTGCCCTTGAACGGTTGAGGAGGGTGGTGTTCCTGGGAGGTACCGAGTAAGTTGTGCACATTCGCCACGTAAGGTAGCTGAAACAGGCGAACCGCAATCGACTCCCTGAAATTCACCCAACTGCCACTGTCGGCTTAACATCCATAATGGATCGTAAATGCAAGCCTTCAGTGTCTCTGCCATTGATGCGTGAGTGGCATCAGGTTCCAAACGTGTCCAAGTTGTGATGGATGGCATGTGTGCCCCTCTTCTATTTTTCACCCATGGTCCAGTGGGCGATCAGGTCGATCTAGAGGCCTGTCTAGTGGCTCTGAAGAATTGGATGAATTTGGAGCACCTGGATTAAGAAAATCGGTGCTTATGGTATCGCCGCTGGCGTTAAGCGAGAAGTAGAGAGCAGGCAGGTACTGGCCGATTTCGTCCAGCAGAGCAGGAGTTACTGATCGCATGTGAACGAGGTCTAGAGTTTCCTGTAGTACCTGCAGCAGTGACTGGGTAGTCCAGAAGTTCTGCTCAACAGGGTTCGGGGGAACGGCCAACAGGATCGCCTGCGGTGGACAGGAATCAGGTTGGTTGTATTGAAAGACCACACCCGTGGTCTCTTTCTTATTGGGAACAACTTCCACCCATTCATCGATCATCAACCCGGTGAGGGGTTGAGTGAAATCAATTGACCCTGTCAAATGCGTAATGAGGGAAAGCCGACCTGCGCCTGGTGGAATGTCGGGCTTGGCCGCTAGACCAATCCAACGATCTTTCTCATAATAAGGAAGTTGCATGACTTCCAAGCTAAGGCTATCCCCGGTTCCGAGTGCTTCGGCAAGTCTGAGCATATCATCCAAGTGGGTGACGGCTTCCCGGACTCGTGCGATGCGCTGATGAAAAGTGATGACGGCAAAGGGATCCCCATCCTGCACCTGAGTGCTGGCAGAAAGTGCGCGTTCGAGAGAGGTGGCATCAGGTGGGCGGAAACGGGGGAGCACAACGAAGCTTTCACCAAATACGTGCCGCATCCGTTCCTGATGGAGAGCAATACGGCTTTCGTTGGTGATGTTAGGTTCACCTAGCGCCTCTTCACTCTCTGCAATCTTCGCGAGGCGTTCAGAGGCGTCTTTGTCAACAGACTGGCCCTGCAAGAGCAGTGACTGGAAATCGTCTTCAGTTTTACCGGAAACAGAAAGCGGAACGGAGCCGGGAATGCCGAAGTGAGCCATACCAAGCATGTGCTTACGCAAGGCGTCGAGTGAAGAGGCCGTGAGCGAATCTAGCGTCAGGCGTAGCGCCGTTTGGGCCTTGCGAAGGGTCAGAACTGCCAGGTCCGCTCGCTGTTTTAGATCGGCCACATCAGTTGTCTCAGTGCTAGGAGTGGCATTGGATAGGAGATCGGCGGCCTGAAGGGGGCGTGCGCTGAAGATGAGTCGACGAACAGTACGAGCCAGTTCGCTGAACTCCATCCAACTTAAATCGATGATGGGCCAAGCGGGGTCGCGCAAGGGGTTCAACCTCAACAGGGTGTTAGGTGGAAGGCCAGGTACGGCACGTCGGGCCGCATACAGGATGCGTTGCTCGAGCTCGGATTGAGGAGACCCTTCCGCTGCCTCGGGAGCATAAAGAACATCCAGCGGGGAAATTCCAAGCTTGCTCAACAAAAACTCTCGAGTCATAGTGAGTTGTCCGGTCTCGGGGTCCAATTGTTCAATGCGGCAACGCACATTGGCTGGATTGCCAAGCAGGTTTGTGGCCCAGGCGTTCAACTGTGGTTCTGCCAAAGCACGGGGAAGGGCCGCACTTCCCGGCCATTTCTTGGTGGGCGCTTCATTGGAGCAGAGGACGATAACCCGGTGGGTAAAGGCAGAGCCTGATCGGGGAGTTCGGAGGACTTCCAGTTGAGGAAGAGGAGCATCGCCTCGTTCGAGGGCATCAAGCGTAGTGGCAGCCCGGGTTGGGTTGCCTCGGACACTTTGGTGTACACTTTCGGCCAAAAGGGCGTCGCTGACCGCATCCACGGCATTTTCGAGTGCGTGTAATTCGAATTCAATAGCCTCAATTTCTTCTTTGGTCGCCCCTTCGGATCTCTCCCGTAATGTATGAATCAATTCATGTTCTGGTGCACCAGGGTTTTTTTTCTGCCAGCGGCGATACAATTTCAAGCCGTCCACAACATGGCTGACTGGAATAGACTCGGCCATCTCCTGCCCGACCTGGCCAAGCGGGACTGAAGTGAGGGGAGCAAGTTCACGCAATGGCGAAATGAAACGATCAAGCCTTGATAATTCAGGATGGTGCTCATGCAGTCCACGTTCAAACCGGTAGCCGAGGAGGGCCCCAAGCGGTTGGCCGGCTTTCACCCCATCGAGCAGCCACTGGGTTAGACGAGCACGTTGCGAAGAAAGATCAATGGCGAGTAAATCGGGCTTATCGTCACTCGCATGAGAGAGATGACCGCTGCGGAGCACAGCCACTGTGGCGGCCTGAGCAAGCGATGGGGTGTGAACGAATCCGGGATCGTTAGGAGCGATCGTCACAGGAGCAGACTCGCCGGAAGGTGCGGGAACCGTTTGAGGGGGCGGGGCGGCCAGTATATTCTCTAACCAGCCGTATCCTCCGAGGTAAATCCCCTCGGGATTGGTGTGGCGCATGGTTTTCAAGCGCTTGGTGGCGAAGGAGGTGATCCATGCGTCCAGGCGATGAGAAGAAAGATCAAGGGTCCCTCGAAGAAGAATATTGAGTCGCTCTGCAGGCAATGCGGCCAGGTGATTCAGACTGTCTCTGAAATCGCTTAGCTGTGGGTCGGTGGGAGCGAAGAAAGCGTCCCCCGTATGAAGCTTGGCATCCTTGATGCGATCCAAGAGTGTCTTTCCCGCATCTAGCTGCTTAAAACCAATATGTTCGGGTTCGTGGCGCTGGTTGGGTTTCAGATTAAGTTTTCGAGCCGAGGCTCCTGTATATTCCAATAACAGCGAATGCCGTAACAAAAGATAAAGCATGCTAAACGGGAAAGGCTTATCAGTTTCTGGAGGTAAAACGTTGTCAACGATCGCTTGCAGATTGGGAGCCGATAAAAGCCACCGGATATAGTTGGGGACGAGTTCACCTTGGGATTCGGCTTGAATGAGTGGAAGTACCTTGAGTGCATCCGATTGAGCGGCATGCAAGGCCATCGCCAATCGTGCGTTCATTCCTTCTGGTCCAATCCCGGTTCGTCCCAGCGCTACTTGGGCGAGAGCCGTATGTTGCCACTGCCATCTCTCGTTCGTGGGTATTCTGCCGGGGAGAGGCACAACGGATGTCCCTAATAATCCAAAGAGATGGTGTGCGTACTTCTCGCCCATCACATTGCGCACGGCATAGGTTGAGGAAAGTGCGTCCATTGAAAATACGTCGATGAAGTCTTTGTCGGGGTCGCTGGTGCGCCCTATGCGTGAGGACGATTGACTGAGCTCAAGCCAATATTTCTTTTGGACGTTGAGAAAATCGACCAAGCCGGTATCCTGTGAATCATCAGTGGTGACTGGCTTCCACGATTCAAGTGAAGTGACGGGGAGGAGCCCATAAGGCTGTGTTCCGATTCGCAAAGAAGGAAGCGGGCCGCCAGGCCGCACATAATTTACAAAATGGGTTCGCCCCCAGTCGAGGTTCCCATACACTTCCCCGTCTGGGAAAATCCCGTTCATCATCTGTTCCAGATAGTAGCCCCAGGTCGCCGGCCAAAGTGCACGGTTCATGTGATACGAGTCTTGGTGTTCATGATTCCCGGAACCTGCTGTCCGCGCCAAGATCTCAATCGGCAAACCCATTGCCGTACAAAGTTCATCTCCATCGGAACGGTCCCCACGCTGAAATAGCGGTTCACCCATCACCCGGTGAGCATTCGGCTCCAAGTCGTTACCCTCTCCAGAGGAAAACCCGGATTTAACTTCGTCTGTATTGTTGGTGGGAGTGCCCTGAGCAAGAAGACTCAAGCCTTCGGTGAACTGATGGCCCTTCAGCAGATCTGTCAGACGGGCGGTGGAGGTGGTGAGATCGGAGTAGGTTTTCACGCCAAATACGATAAGACGGTCGACCTTTCTAGGCAATCCCGCTATCAGCGGCGGAAGCTCGAGCCGTAAGGCCATACCGAGATTTTCCGCCTCGTCGAAATCGATTATCCACTTCATGCCCTCGTCCAGCGGCAACTGGCCTTCAACCTCGAGGATCGAGGCGCGCGGATTAGGACCGGCAGGTAAAAGTTCAGGAATGGGCTGTCCTGTCGCCGTCGCGACTATTTTCCCCCCGATAATGGCGGACGCGATCCATCGGTCAGGAAGTCCACGCGCCACCGGAGGGCGGGTCCATGTTTCGTATTTTTCGTTTTCGGGGCGGGTTAACACTGTGGGAAATTTCGGCGGCTTAGGCAAAGGTGTGGTAGCGGGTATCGAAGACTGCGGCCGGTCAGTCTCATTAACGGGAGTGAGCTGAAAGGCGACCCAGGTCGCGCGTTCCGTGCCGAACCGGTCGGCTAGCTGCCCCCAAGCGGCTGTTTTCCGTGCCTCATCATCAGCGGCGCGCCATAAGAGTTCATAAAAGTGTCGGCCCCACTGCAACTCGGCTTCTGTGAGTTCAGGCTCATGCGTGTCAATGTGTAAATCATCCGGATAGACGCGGACCCTCAGTTGCGAGCCAAAGAACCGAGTTTCCAGGCGAACGGGCAACAGAACCAAGGGGAGATCGGCATCGATTAATTTGGGTTCAGCCATGGGGCCCGCCTTCTGGTGGGGTGGGAGACGATGGCTCGGGGGGAAGCAACAGGCTGGCGTGTATACAGATGCGCACGGGTTGCTGCAGAGTGATGCGGGCCATGTGCGCGGCGTTCATTCCCCACTGGGCACCTTCCGGGTTCGCTGGGGTATTGAGGACTGGGGAATCGCCCGGGTTCACGCGGACATACATGAGAGATTCCAGTTCGGCTTCGGATCGCACAAGGTGGCGCCACGTAAGATCGTTCCAAGAGGAAAGAGGAGCTGGCGATTCCCCCGGATCAAGTTCATCTAAGCCAAAATTTGGCTCACCGGGCTGCTGCTGGATGACGAAGAACCACCCCGCGTCCCTGCCGTCTTGCCCTCTGGCCAAGGAAGAGGTGAGTTCGAAACCGAAAAATGTCACATCGGGAGGAGTTGATCCACGGAACAGTGGGTAGCGTTCGTCGCCGGTCTGGCTGGGTTTCAAGCGTCCGGCTGAATCACGAGAAGCTTTTACCGCATAGACGATGGCGGTGGGATAGCGGCGAAATAATTCGCCACGCACAAGGAGAATCAACGGATCCGTGTTGGCCCCTTCCGCCACGTTTTTCCCCAATGATTGGTTCCACGTATGAATAGCCGGCAGCGCGAGAGAGGAAGCGGCACTTTGGGGCTGTGCCCCACGCTCGTCCCAAAAGTAGCGAAAGTAGGTCCCGCGTTGATCCGTAGGATACTCGCGCCAGAGCAACTCACGCCCCATTTCATGATTGAGACCGAGCATGAACGCTTCAATAAGACGGGTATTGGGCTTGACCAACGTGACCGTGTTGGCAGGAACATGCTCCAAGCCGGGTAGGAGAAAATCCGGCGTAAGGTCGATCAGTCGTTCCGACATGGGTCTAGAGAAATGGGGATGAACGAGAACAGGATCTTCTTCGGACGCCAGGGAAGCGGGTCCCCTGGTGTTGGCTCTGACGTTGGTCTTCTGCGGATGCAATTGGTTCAACAGCTCTTGTATGGAAGGTTTAATGAAAGGGTTCTTCCGCGGACGATTTGGGTGAACGACACGACTGAGGTGATTGAATGCAGCCTGACGAAATTCTTTGCCGAACGCTGCCGAACTCAGTTCCCAATGGTCTACCTTCCAAACGTAAAAACCATGGGCAGGTTCAGCCTGAACTTTTGCCGGGGTGAGTTTCATGGAATCGACCAGGGGTTCTCCGGAAGCGTCGGAGACTTTCTTGACGGTCACCATGCCGGGAATTCTTTGGCGGAAGGGAAGGGG
This sequence comes from Nitrospira sp., assembly GCA_024760505.1. Lineage (GTDB taxonomy): Bacteria > Nitrospirota > Nitrospiria > Nitrospirales > UBA8639 > Nitrospira_E. Next base: position 3,608,252 of record CP058931.1, on the reverse strand, counting down.
AACGGGCCTGAGTGGTCTTGGCCGAAGGACAGGCAAACTGTCCTCCAATTTTACAAGAGGGCGTTTTTTTGGTTGGGATTCGAACCCGGCAAGTGCTCGGCGGTTGAGAGGCCCGCGTGGGCGAGCCACGCGTCGTAGCGTCGCCATGGAAAACGCAGGAAACTCCGATTCCAAAATCTTGGAGGCGACCGTCACTGTACCTTCTGGAATCGTGGCCCGAACTTTGGCGAGGCTGGGTCCCGTAATTTGCAGGAGAGCATCCGGAGCAAGCCGAAGGATATGTTTTTGAAAGGTAACGGTCCGGGTGACCATGGCTAATTGGCGATGCCGGCGTTCCTGGTTAACCTCGTGAATACCTTCAATCTGTTCCCAGGCGGCGGTCATGAGGACATCCTGATCTTGTTGAACGACCTGTGCACCGAGGCTAGCAGCAATGCGGTGGCGAGGATCGAGATTGAGTTCATTGACCCAAGGTGGGGATGAAGAGGTGAGTTCCACCCGATGTTTGGGTGGAGAGGGATAGGGCGCGCCATAGATCGGGGGAGCGACGACCGGGTCATGCTCAGGTTGAATCCGTGCATCGGCAGGGGCGTTCAAAATATTCGCGAGGCCAGCCCGAAGTTCCTGTGGAACGGCGGCTACAGATGGGAGTTGGGAGCGGACCGGCAGTAAAACCCCGTGCATCGGAATAACCGTTTCCGGTAGTTGCGGCAATCCAAACCCGGGATGGCCGATATTGATAAAAATCGTTCCAACCGTGTCAGGGATTGGCCGTGGTTGGAGGTCACGCACAAGAGACTCAAAATCCCCAGCGGGACCGGTGCTGAACTCCCAGGAGTAATACACCGGCAGGAGGACTTCGGTGGCTGTTCCCTCCCAAGCGGGTGCTAGGTGTGAGAGATCAGCATCTGTCACAGGAATGCCCAAGCCGGTTTTGCGCCCAACCTCGAAGGTGGGAACCACGCAAGCGTAATAGGCTGTTTCCGGTATCAGATGCCGGGGGCAGAGCAACCGGGCGACCGTGCGTTCCGGGGCGTCTACGATGGCAGCTTTGAGAAGAGTCATCGAATCGGTCAGACTGCCCGTGACTTGCGCGTGAGCCCATGCCCAGGATTCGTCAAGGTCAGGCAACTCAGTAGCTGGGCGAGCCGGCGAACTGATTTTCAGAAAAGGTAGGGTGGAATTGGCATTCCTGCTCAGGTGAACCCCCTCTTGTTTTTTCACGGCGATAAGGCAAATCCAGGGACGAAGTCGGTCCTTCTGCCCGGTATTCGCAGGGGTGAACAGCCAAGGGAAATCGGGCCGATCGAATTCAATGGCGGGAAACTGATTGCTTTCGAAAGTTGTCGTAAACTTGCCTGGTTCGAGACGGACAATCTGCCAGGGATCGATCCCGGTGACATCGCCAGGACCATAGAGACCAATCTGTGCCGAGAAAGGATCAAAATTGGCGAGTGTGACTTTGACGGGAAAGGACACCTGCGCGGGCTGATTTGAGGTAAGGGTATCAGCTGTCGCGATGGCGGCGGCAGTGCCCTCACGGACCCAGGGGAGAAAGTGGCGGGCAGCTTGATCAGCCATAGGTTGGATCTCCGTTCCTTACATGTCTCTCACAATCTGGAAGCCGGCTTTCTTTTTGAGCCGAATGCTGCGCAAGGCGTCACTGGCTTCGGCGCGGGTGGCAAATGTTTGGCCTTCACCAACTGTGGTGAGATCCTGTTTCGAAATCACCCGGAACAGCTTGGGTCGGGACGGCAAGGGGATGGCTGGTCCTCGATACGGATTGGCTCCCCGCCGCCTCGCTGGACTCAACCCGGCGGCGCTCCACCGAGCCATCCTGGCGGCAAACGCGGCCTTCATACCAGACCGTGGTGGAACCGGAACAGGGTCATGGGGTGGGATGGGTTTGGGTATGATGATGTCTTCATACTCAACCTTCGCGACTACTGCAGTTCCGCAATCCGGCTGACTCGCTGCCATCTGCACACCCGCCTCCAGTAATTCAAAGGATCGGCTGGAGAGTTTCTCTTCGTCGGACATGTCACGGAATTGCGCCGGCGCGAAATGATCCCGAATCGGTTCTATACTCATCGGGTGGGATCCGACTTCCACCCCGTCTATCCGAAACTCTTGCGGGCCGCCGGCGACGGGGGTCGTCCCATATTTCGTGATGCGCACATTCAGCGGAACGACGTTCTGCTTGAGGGCCAGCACGCTCAACGGGTGGACGCGCAGGAGTCCCGTCCCTGTGGTCTCCCGGAGGCTGACCTGCCGATCACCTCGACCGGGTATGGTGGCGCTCCAACTGGTCGGTTGTAGAAGGGCATGGCGCAGCAGCGCAGCCACGTCGGTTGCCGCCGGAAGGGGCGGGCCTGCGCCCTCCACAAGGGTCCTATCAAAGGAAACGGATTTTTTGAAAATCCAGATCTTGAAGGTGGCCTTGCCGGAAACATACAAGGGTCGTGGCCCGGACAGCTTGCCTGTGAATTTCACCTGGAAGAGGTTGGTGGCTCCGTATTTGAGTTGAAGTGAGGCATCCAAGGAGGCGACGAAATGGAAGGGATCAAATTGAATGAGCACGTCGAACCCGGCCACCCCTTCAATACTGAAATTCCACTTGCGGGCAAACAGTTGGACCCTGGCCCCGAACTGGACGGTGTTGGAGGTGATGGCGAAATAGGCCTCGCAGCGAAATTTGAGGTCATCGGAATCGGCCAGGATCATGGCCAGGCGAGGCATCTGCTTCAGGTGTTCAAGCCCTGGGGGAGGGATGAAGTCGTGGTGCAACCCCCCGATGGCCAAGACGAAGTAGGGCTGCCGGCCCCAACTCATGCGCATCCGCATCTCACCGGTGATGACGAATTGGTGGAGCAAGCGGGAGTCAGGCAACAACACCGCATCCAGAAAAGCGGAGTGTTGATCGAAATCGATCCCTCCGGCCACCTGCATCTCCAGTCTCACGAGATCCAGATCCCGTTTGGGCAGAATGGCTGAGAGGCGTCCGAACATTAGGAACCGTGTGCGAACCCCGAGTTCAAGGATGAGCGCCAGCCGGATTGTAACGAGAGCCGGCGTGCCCCAGGTAATGTGCACAATGGGTCCGAAGAGATGATGGTCTTGAGCCGGGGGAAACACCGCGCTCAGTGCACTGAGATATTGGGGCGCGTTACGGACGGGATCGTTCGGGGAGAGCAGGGCGTCGAGGGTGTGAGCCTCCACGCCAGCCTGAACAGCCTCGATGGCGGCTGTCCGATGGATCCCCAGCAACCCGCCGATGCCGGTGAGCATGAACCCAAAGCCGAGGGGAAGAGGTTTAAAGCCTTCGGCGGTCACCACTACGAACAGCGAAAACCCTTTCTGCCCATCGGGAAGACGAGTGCTAATCAGACCGAGAGCGTTGACAGCGATGCCGCCTTGAAGCTCAAGGTGGATGGCCCCGGTGTACTGAGCCTGCTGGGGGTCGAAGGAGAGAAAGCCTCCGCCATGCACGATGGCCGCGTTGATTGAGAGGCCGACCCCACTCGGTGATTTGAAATGCAGATCAAGGTCAGCCACACCCAGGTTGCCACCGGTTTCAGAGAAAGTCAGGGCTGATTCCAAGCCCACCCGCTCGATGGCCGCCTCCACCGGCCCAAGGTGCAGCCTGAGACTGGCTGAAACCTCGCTCTGCAGCCCTGCGTCATTTGCATGCAACCCCAGATGGATAGTGGGTATCCGCAAGGTCCCAATAGCCAGTCCCACCGGCAATGTGGCGTCAAGGCCCGCGCTCCCGCGGAGTGTCAAGCCTCTTTCGCTGGACCAGCCCAGCCCAAGATCAAAGTTCGCTCGCATGCCGTTGGCCGGCAGGATGCTGCCAAGGAAGCCGTCGCCGTCTCCGGGGGCAAGAACAAGGGCGCCCGATTGTGCGTTCAATGCCATCTCAATAGAATTTTCGCCTTTCGCTAAACGCAAATCTGCCAAGAACTGTAGCGCTCCGACTTCCAACCGGGTCCCTTCATCCGCCCCTATCAGAAGGGCGGGCCCTTGCTCCGTCGTATCACGAATGGCCCTGAAGCTAGCCTGTATCTGTGTGATATTGGGCCCGGCAAGCAAGGTGAAGCCTTGCCCCCCGCCAAACGCGAAGGCTTTCACACCAGCCGTCAGCCCCATTTCAATGCCCCAGTTTTGAATTTGTCGCTTGAAGTTCAACTCGCCGAACGGCGTGACCACGAGCCCAAGGTCATCTCGGTCTATGGACGACAGTGCAAGACAGAATCCTGCTCTCGATTCCCCAACTAGGGATTCAGGTAAATAGAGCATTAAGGCATGATCCATGTATGCTGCGGCCTCCCCAAGGTACTCTGCATCCTCTGGTGGAAATCCGTAGACCCAGGGGAGGCCCAAAGCTGTCAATACTCCACCGATTCGTGTAATCAGTACATCAGCGGTTTCATTGGCACTAGCGACTGTGGCGAGTGGTTGTTCGGGAAGCTGTGCACACAGGATGCCAACTGGGTTCCTGAAGAGTCCGGTAAGGTGCTCAAAAACGAAATGCTCGGCAGGTATGGGGACTCGAAAAACATCGCCATCTCGATCCAATGCCGGAAGGATCCTAATCTCGATCAGGCCGAACATGACAGCAAGTTGGTAAGTCAACGGCGATCGCAAGCGAAAATAGCTCACCATCAGCAGCTCAATAAGGTCGACTCCAAGGTCCGGGTAGGTTGCAGCCGGGGTTTTGCCAAGGGCTCGAGCAGCCGCAATGGCCTCGTGCAGGGCACGCAAGCCAATTTCAACTGCGTCCAGTGACAGCGACGGGGTGTCACGCAATGTTTGAAGTTGCTGTAGGGCTCCCCTCAGCGAGTGCAACCCGTCAAGAAGAATAGGACCATTTAGCGATTTCGTATTGGTACCGAGGTGTTCCAAGAGCCGCTCAAGAGTCAGTGGATCTTCAAGAGCCACTACAAGGGGCTTGAGTAGGGCGAAGTATTCATTAAGGAGGGATGAGGGAAGTGCTTTAATCATGCTCACCTGGGCCTTGCTTTAGCGACTACTGAGGGTCGTACGGTTCACGTTCAAGGGGCACATCATAGCGGCTCCATATCAAATTTCCTTCTTCTAACCACCAAACTGTATACATGGCCATGCGTTTGCCAACGAACTGGAGTTGCCCAAGGTTATTCTTTCCTACAATTTGGCCACCCTCTGAGACCTTGCGGACGTATTGTCCATGTGTGATTGAAAAGCGATACCAGTTTTCAAGTGCCTCGTTTGAATGGTAATTGGGTGGCCTGGGAGACTCCTTGCTACGAAAGATTGGTTTCAGATATTGCAAATGGAACCGATAGTTGGGGGGGGGCGAATCGGAGGTCAAATCAAATTTTTGGGTGTACGAACCCTGAAATGGGCCGCGGGAAAACTCCTCCAGCCGAGTCGTGTGATTTGGCCGATCACGGTTAAACCCAACATTAGAAGTGAAGGGGATTATATTTTCACCCTTAATCCTTCCTATAATTTCGCCGTCTCGCATAATGCTTGGGTTCCAGCCCACAAAATCTTCCTCAAATACAACACTTTGTTTCAATATCTCGGAAACGTTAAACAATTTTATAGGTTTGGTTGTAATGTATTGCGGGGGTACGTATGGGTAGCCAGCAATGTGCACACCTAAGGTCTTGTATTCCTCATTATGCAGGGAACTGCTTACGAGCTGCGCAAAAACTATTCTGGCAGGATAGGTAGTATCTGAAGGGACACCGATTCGTGGGTTTGCTGAGAAAGAACACCTTGACGCAAAGCTAAAATGAACATCTCCAGATAGCAGTATAACCGAGTCCATATGAGCAACGGTCGCATTGGTTGGAAATTTCTTGGAGATTTCGGTTATAGCCTTGCCGAAGTCAGCTCGCTCGACCTCCCAACTATCATAAAAATCAAGATAAACAAACTCCTCTTCTGTCTTTTTCAAATTGATCACCGCATCTTTGCTTATGTCAGGCGTATCGCGACTTCCCTGGCGAATGGTGGGTGTTGGCGGCATGTTTGTGCTCACAACTATCAGCAGCATTCGATTAATAAGTTCTGGTGTATTAAGGATCTGAGATTTTAACTGAGATTCTGCGATGATGTTCCCAGGGCCTAGCTGGCCCTTAGGGAACGAGCGCCAGGTTCGTGAGTCGGTGACAATGATCTGGTATTGTTTTTCTTCAATTGTATAGTTGTAAATAATTGAATCAGGTTCGTGATGCAAAGTTGGTGGCTCATGCCTGTAGAGAAAATCTCCAGTATGAACGCCTAGGTACCTTTGGAAATCCATATCATCGACCAGAGTGTTATAGCCGCCCCCCTTCTCGGATGCCTCTTTGAACTTTTCCAGAAAATGAAAACCAGCCGCCTTGGGCTCATCCAGGAATTGCTCTGGGACATTACCCCAATGCTGGCACAGCACATAAGCAGCCAGGCCGTTTTGAACTATTCGGAGCCCTAATGGTCTGGGCTCGAGGACACTGCCATAGACAGCGTCGCAAAACTGAAGAGTCGAATTCCAGTCGTCGGTGATTTCGTGATCGTCAAAAATCATGTAGGTTGGAACATTGGCAAGTGCGCGTCGTGCCTTTTTGAGACCATTTGCAAATAATGTCACCATGTTTATCTGCTTAAGGATATCCTTTTTTAGAGTTGCCAACTTGCCCTTTCCCACTATCTCTTTGAGTTGGTCGTATGTTGGTAATTCAAAGTCTTTTGACCACAGCACATCAGACCAAACGAAAAGATACATGGCGAGATATTCACCGAAAGTCATGAGGTGGCTACGATGATCTACGGTCGTAAATCCAGCCGTATTGAGAATATGTTTCGATCGCGTGGTCGGTAAGAGTTTATCTTCCTCCTTAATCTTCGGCATCTTTTCTTCCTCCCCAAGCAATGTAATTCCCGCATCGGTGAGCATCAACAGAAGGACATCAGCGACTTCGTCGGCATAAATCTGGTCGCCGGTGAGGAGGAGTTGGTGTGGACGACGAAGCGGTAATAAGGCGGACTTTTCTATGAGATTTTCGAGGATCTCTAAGGCATCAGGTCCTTCCCCGTTCGGCTTTCGGCAAGAGCCTAACATAATGCGAACGTTGTCCAATTTATCTGGTGGCAGTGCAAAGCTGGGAAGACTCCCATGCGGATACCCGAGTATTGCCTCTTCTTTCTCCTTTGTTGTTGCCTTCTTAAGTGACTGGGGCGCACTTTCTCCTTCCACCATGAATTCGACATCGTAGCGATAGATGACATTTTCGGTAAGTTTGTCCCCGGGTTTAATAGGAACAGCAGTCGCGGCCACGATATGTAAGTTTTTTCCAACGTCGATAGTTTCCCGCTCACCCTTCAGCATCGGAGTGTTTTTGTCGTCCAATACAGTCAGATTTACTGTGCTTTTTTTAAGGAGTGCGAACCATACGGTCACTGAAGTGGGTGTGACTTTGCGCAGCATGGGGCCGGCCAGAACCAGGGGAAGGAGGCCTTTGTCTATCCGATTTTTAAGTGATTCCCATGCCATCTTTTCTCTCCTGGTGTCAGGCGACTATCTATAGTTTAGTCAACGAATAGCGAGATTGAGACTTAGCTTTTTTATTAATCCACGCAGATCCATCCTAAGAGTCAGAGGCACACATCATTCGTTCTAAGAAAACCTTAACGCTTGGCGGGAATATCAGCGGTTGGGTGCCCAGAGAAATTTGTTTAATCATATCACCAACTCTTCGATGCGAAGTGGAAATGATGACCTCACAGAGCAGCCAGCAAAATCATCTTCCTTTGGTTGAATAATGTCAATATCCTCAAGCAGGCAAAAATTTAAATGGATTGAACTTCTCTTCTCTCTTTGTATCGGGAATTTCCAAGAGACATTGTCAAAGTGGATCGGCATTTTGTTTGCCTCGCTTTTTGCATGGATTCATATTAAAGAGCACCTCCATTGCGAGGGAGAAAGCTCTTCGGTCAACGGATCATGAATAATGGATGAAAGAAGGAATCTTGTATTACGACAAAGGAAGGGGAAAGGAAAAACAACGCCTGGCCAGGCCATTGATTTATTTCAAGGCTTTATCTAGAGTTTTGATCAAGCAAACTTTCATGGCTTCTTTTCTAGAAAAGCTGGAAGCATAATAAGCCATTCAGGAATAGAAGTTAGTTTCATTTGCCGGGTAACGGTTTTCTGTAAAAATCCTCCCTTAGCGGGTCAATATGAAAGTTGAGCCTCCCTCCTGCGCTAGTTACCCGCTGCTCCACACCTCCCGTCTAGAGGGCTCCTTCTCCGTTTTCGAAAGGCACAACAACTCTTGTGCTGAATACTCTCTTGAGACATACCCGAAGGGGGGAATAGTATTTAAGAACGAACATTTTTGAATTGTTGATAAGGAATAATGTCTTTTTAGATCGAAGATTTAAGCTGGCTGGAAAAGTTTTTTCAATACGAAATAGGGGAGGGTTTGGTTTTCCCATTAAAATTCCATAAATGGCCAATCGAGTGTTAGGGGGTTAGGGACAAGGACTGTGAGTCACAACCAAATTTTTTGGGATCAGCTCTTGGAGCTCATTGCCGGCGGTCATGTTGTTCCGATTATTGGTCGGGATGTTTTATCCATGCCTTCTCAAGATGGAACGACATTTTTTTATCCTTTCCTTGCCAGGCGACTGGCGGAGTATTTGGAAGTTTCAGGGGAAGACCTTTTGGAAGGGAATGAATTTGATATCGTTGCCAGACGGTACGTTGAGAAGAAGAATAGAATTGAAGATATCTACTCTGCCTTAAAATATGTCATGCCACCCGAGAAGGATCTGCCCATGCCTTCTCCCTTGGTCAAGCTTGCGGCTATTACCCCTTTTCAACTCTTTGTCACCACGACGTTTGATCCCTTGTTGCAGCATGTTATCGATCAGGTTCGTTTTCCTGGAGCGGCCAGGACCAAAGTATTATCGTATTCGCCAACGACTGTCACTGATTTGCCAGGACCTATGAAGGCCTTATCCAACCCCATGGTGTTTCACTTATTTGGGCGAGTATCTGCAATCCCTGATTATGCCGTGACGCAAGAGGACATTTTGGAATTTTTGCATGCCCTTCAATCTGATGAGCGACAACCGCCCATTCTGTTCGATGAGTTGAATCGATCCCATCTGCTTATTTTAGGATGTGGCTTTGGAGATTGGTTAGCCCGATTCTTTATCCGTACCCCCAAACGAAATCGGTTATTGAACGCCAGAGGCACTACCGATTTTGTGGCAGATGCCAAAATCATAGGGGATGACAGCCTCCTTTTGTTTCTCAGGCACTTTAGTGCCGGTACCAAAGTTTTTGAAGGGGGTGGCGCCATAGAATTTATTGATGAATTATATGATCAATGGCAGGAGCGATATCCTGTTCCTGAAAAAGGTTCAGGCCCTCCTCCTCCCTCTGTCAAAATGCAGAGGGGTGCAGTTTTCCTAAGTTATGCAAGTGAAGATCTGCAGGCTGCGCTGAACATCAAAGAAGCTCTTGAGGGTGAAGGCATCGATGTGGTTTTCGATAAAGACAGCCTCAAGGCAGGTGATGTTTTTAAAGAGAAGCTTAAGCACTATATCAATCAATGTTCTTTATTTATTCCTGTTATCTCACAGCACACGTTGACAGCCGAAAGACGATTTTTTCGGATTGAGTGGAACTTGGCTCTTGGAGAAGCCCTCCGAGTAGCCCCAACCCAGCGGTTTATCATTCCCGTGGTCATTGATCATACACGCCCCCAGGAAACAAGGATACCTGAAAAATTTCGGGAACTTCACTGGGAAGAATTGCCGGATGGGGCCACGAATTCTCGTTTTGTGACCATGATCAGAGACGAGTTTCGAAATTATCAAAAACCGTAATAACGAATCTAGCGAGTAGGGAGACGGCTCTTCGCATGGTTTCTCTAGAGAATGCATTGGTGGACCCCGATAATCCTTGGCCAGGGCTCGAGTCCTATCGCGAAAGCGATCAGCCCTTTTTCCACGGGCGCGAAAGGGAAGCACAAGGTCTTTTACGTTTAGTCATGCGTGAACGGTTGACTGTCTTTTTTGGCGTGTCGGGTCTTGGGAAAACTTCGCTCCTGCAGGCTGGGCTTTTCCCAAAATTACGTCTCCAATCGGTATTCCCCATCCTTATTCGGCTAGGCTTTTCTTCGGATCAATCCAGTCTGAAGGCCCAAGTGATGCATGCGATTCAGGCGGAGGCTGCTGGTTTTGGAGTAGAAGCTCCGCTCTTGAGAGTTAGCGAAACCCTTTGGGAAAATTTTCACCGGCTTGATAACTATTTTTGGAGTGGACGAAATCGCCTCCTCATGCCTCTTCTTGTTTTTGATCAATTCGAAGAAATTTTCACCTTAGGTCAATCTAGCCTGGCTCTTCAGCAAACGTGCAAGACTTTTCTTGTAGAGCTTGGCGATCTCATAGAAGGGCGTCCGCCGAATGCCTTGAAGGAGAGCTTGGATAACAATCCCCAGAATGCCAGTCAATTTATCTTTCATAAACATCATTATAAAATTCTCCTGAGCCTGAGAGAAGATTTTCTTCCTGCACTAGAAGAGTTGCGTGAGTCGATCCCCTCTCTCGCTAGAAATCGGATGCGCCTTCGCCCTATGAATGGAAATTCGGCTTTTGACGTTGTTTCCCATCCTCAACATTTAATTGACGCTCAGGTGGCTGAAAAGGTTGTCCGATTCGTGGCCGCATCAAAGGAACCTGAGATCCCATTAGAAAAATTGGAGTTGGAACCGGCCATTTTAAGTGTGGTTTGCCGGGAACTGAACCTTAAGCGCCAGCGCCGAAAAGAACACAAAATTACCGAACAGCTCTTAGCCGGTAGTCACACTGAGATCTTGTGTGATTTTTACGAACAAAGCCTTAAAGATTTTGTCCCGGAAGTTCGGATATTTATTGAAGATTATTTGTTGACGGTATCGGGTTATCGAGACAGCGTGGCGCTGGAAAATGCCCTTAGTCAACCTGGCGTAACTCGCGAGATTCTCGATCGACTGATTGATCGACGTTTATTACGGCTAGAGGAGCAGGCGGGCATGTCGCGTTTGGAACTTACCCATGACGTTCTTGCCGCAGTCGTTTCTATTAGTCGTGAGAAACGACGCCAGGTTGAGGTGGAAGAGTCGCGAAAAAAGGAAATGCTCGCAATTGAGAAGCAAAAATTGTTGGAGGAACGCGCTAAAAGCGCACGTCGTCTCCTTTGGCTTACGGCAGGGTTGGTAATTCTCCTCATATTAGTCGTATTTTTTTCCAAAGTGGCGTGGGATGAAAAGCAACTCGCGGAAATACAAAGAGAAAAAGCCGAGCAGGCTAGGGAAGTCGCCTCCGCTCAGAGCCGAGAAGCGGAAATACAGAAAGAAAAAGCCGAACAGGCTATGAAATTTGCGTCTGAGCAAATGGTTCGGTTGGAAGAAAGCGTCCAATTACGGCAAGCTCTTTTATCAAGGTCAAAGGAGTCACGTGAAATGATTCTAAAAAAACTATCGAGGGATGAACAAATAAAATTTGGGGTCACAGCCAGGGAAAAACCTTACCGAGCCCGTAACGGGCAACCTACTTATCAATTCAAAATGTTTCCACATGAACAATCTGTGTCAGGTGGCTTTGAAGCCATTGCCCTCATTACTTATATGATGGATCATCCAACCTTCCTGAATCCATTGATTTTGGCTGGACCAGATACTAAATTCACGGGCACTTACGATGGAACGGGTTGTTTAGCACAGGTAACGGCAGTCATAGAATATTCCAATTTGGATAAACCTGTTGCGTATGCTGAATTTCCGATGTGCCAACTAACAGAATATATTCGATTGAAATAAGCAAAGATTACTATAGATATAAATAATCTAGCTCTCATCTGTCTCGGTAGATTTAAAAGTATTCTCGGTGTTTTGGGTGAGTTCCCATGGGATATTTTCATAGGGGTAAATGGTTTGTCTTTTTACCCCAAGATAAAGATGCCACTTGAAATGCCTCTGGTGGCAAGAATGAGCAAGAAATGCCATGTGATTAACTAGGTCTGCCTTAAAGGAGTTGGTTGAGTAAAACGGATTTCATTCCTCCAGCGTGGAAATGTCACCTGGGTCCTATCCCAATTCTTTGGCTTTCAAGACCCGGCGCCTGATTTTGCCGGAACGGGTTTTGGGAAGCGACGGGACAATTTCAATTTCACGGGGGACAGCGATTTTTTCCAGCTCCTGTAAGACAATATCCTGCAGACGTTTAATGGGATCGGGCGACCCCTGCTCCCCCTGCTTGAAAATCACAAAGGTCTTGATCTGTTCTCCGGCGGTCGGATGCGGTTTGCCGATAACGGCCGCTTCCACCACCGCTTCGTAGCTGACTAGGGCGCATTCGACTTCTGCGGTAGCGATCCGGTTCCCGGCGACTTTCACGACATCATCGGCCCGGCCCATAAACCACAAGTAGCCGTCTTTATCTTTATGGCAGACGTCGCCGGCGGTGTATACGCCGGAGATGGTAATTCAATACAAGAGAGAACCATTTTTAAAAATCTCAAATCTTTTCGGGTTTCTCTATGGTTAATTTTTTCTATCGGGTATAATTTCTCTTATGAAAATGAATCGGCGGCATGTGGTGCTAAAACACTTATCCGATCCTGATGATGATTTCGTTCAGGCATTGCCTGCGGAGCGATTTCTCATGATCTGGGATTTGACGTCGGAAATTTGGAGCTTGTCGGATCCTAAGCATGTTCAACGAAGACTACAAAGAAATGTTGTCTCTCTTACTCGCCAACCGGGTTAAATTCCTGGTGGTTGGGGCTTATGCTTTGGGGGTTCATGGATATCCCCGAGCGACGGGAGACGTCGATATCTGGATTGAATGTTCGAATGAGAATTCAAAGCGAATCTACGATTCTTTGATAGCATTCGGGGCACCTATTTCCTCCTTAACTCCGCATACCTTTATGGAACCCGGTATTGTTTTTCAGATTGGAGTCGCCCCTAGCTGAATAGACTTTCTCACCAGTATGGGTCTGTTGAAAAAAGCCGCCAGCGGCGTTCTCGCCATTTTTCCGTGCTCACGTACTACGCGTACGCTCCGCGCGTAAAAACGGCTGCGGCCTTGCTGGACGGACTTTTTTGAACCGACCCGGAGCCTTTAATGAGGAATCTAATCCTGGGCAAATTTGCCCTTGAAGATCCTTATTATTCAACACTCCTAGTATTGACGTAGTTGGCTTCGTTGAAGCCTATAAAGACAAAGAACAGATCGAGTTGGAAGGACTCATGATTCCCTTTTTATCTAAACGACACCTTATCCAAAATAAAGAAGCCACCGGGCGAGAAAAAGATAAACTTGATGCTCGTCAGCTCAAAGATCGTTTAGGTCAATAAAATTCATGATTTTATCCCACCAAGCGGACTTCGTTTTCCCATACATTTTTTCCTATTCTTCAAGAGTTGAGATGTCTCCAGGATCTTGGCCGAGTTCTTTTGCTTTTAAGACGCGGCGCATGATTTTGCCGGAACGGGTTTTCGGAAGCGACGGGACAATTTCAATTTCCCGGGGGACGGCGATCTTGCCTAATTCCCCTAAGACATGATCCTGCAAGCTTTTGATGAGATCGGGCGTTTCCTGCTGCCCTTGCTTAAGGATGACAAAGGCTTTGATTTGTTCTCCGGCGGTCGGATGTGGTTTGCCGATCACGGCGGCTTCCACCACCGCTTCATGGCTGACGAGCGCGCTTTCGACTTCTGCGGTACCGATCCGGTTCCCGGCGACTTTCACGACATCATCCGCCCGGCCCATAAACCACAGGTAGCCGTCTTCATCTTTATGGCAGACGTCGCCGGCGGTGTATACACCGGGGATGGTATTCCAATACAGAAGATAGCGATCCGGTTCGTTATAGATGGTGCGCATCATCGATGGCCAGGGTTTTTTAATGACGGCAAAACCGCCGCCATGCTCCACCGTCTTGCCTTCGCGGTCCATGACATCCGCTTCGATGCCTAAAAACCCACGTGTAGCAGAGCCTGGTTTGAGTGGGACGCAGGGGAGGGGTGTGACCATGATCATGCCGGTTTCCGTCTGCCACCAGGTATCCATGATGGGTTTGGTGCCACCGGTCACCCGATGAAACCATTCCCAGGCTTCCGGATTGATCGGTTCACCCACCGACCCTAAAACCTTGAGGGAGGAGAGATCGTATTTTTTCGGCCAGTCTTCTCCAAATTTCATGAGCAGCCGAATGGCCGTTGGGGTGGTATAGAAAATCGAGACGCCATAGCGTTCAATGAGATCCCACCAACGCCCGGGATTGGGATAGTCGGGTTTGCCTTCTGCCGTTAAAATCGTGGCTCCATTTAAGAGCGGTCCATAGACGATATAACTATGGCCGGTGACCCACCCCGGATCCGCCACACAAAAATAGACATCTTCGTCTTTGAGGTCGAAGACATATTTGGTCGTGATGTAGGTGCCCACCATATAGCCGCCATGAACGTGAACGACGCCTTTAGGTTTCCCTGTGGTTCCTGAGGTATAAAGAATGTAGAGCGGAGTTTCGGAATCAAGCTGTTCGGCTTCACACTTTGGAGATTGGTCTTTGAGCCAGGCTTCCCAATCCAATTCTTTCGGGGCTTGAAGAGGGGAGGCTGATTGTTCCCGCTGGACCACGATGACTTTTTCCACGGTCGGGCATTTGGCAACGGCTTCATCGACGACCGGCTTGAGGGGGATTTTCCGACTGCGGTCATACCCCACATCCGCGGTGATGACCACCCGCGCTTTGCATGCCTCTATGCGTGCCGCTAACGCTGTGGCACTAAAACCCGAATACACCACCGTATGGATCACTCCGATACGAGCACAGGCCAACATGGCCACAATTTGCTCGGGGATTTTGGGGAGATAGATCGTCACCCGGTCGCCCTTGTTGAGGCCCAGGCTTTTTAGGGCATTGGCGCACTTGTTGACCTGCCGGTATAACTCGCCATAAGTCAGGATTCGTTCCTGGCCTTCTTCTCCGACCCAGATGACGGCCACTTTGTTTTTTCGCCAGGTTTGGACATGGCGATCGAGACAGTTGTAGGCAATGTTGCAGGTACCTCCCACGAACCATTTGGCCCAGGGATAGTTCCAGTCCAGGACCTTATTCCAGGGGGAAAACCAGTGGAGTTCCTTGGCAATGCCGTCCCAGAATTTTTCAGGATTCGCAATGGACTGCTTGTAGGCGCTTTCATAATCTTGAATATGGGCGTTGGCTGTGACGTCGGGTGGGGGAAGAATGACCCGGGTTGATCGTTGCAGTGTTTCAATATTTTCACTCATTAGGTTTGTTCCTCCTTAGTTACGCATTTGAGACACCATCAAGAACCTATTTTCTAAGCGAGAAGGCTGATAAGCCCATTATGCTGTCCTTGGCTCGATGCTTCAAGAGGGCAGGGATTAAAGACCGCGAAAAAGAGGGGAGCATTGAATAAGGTTTGGAGGCTATGAACAGGAGAACCGTCCCTGACCGCAAGCCGTTGGAACTTTTATTTCAAATGGCATTGAGATGAATGAGAGGAGGTCAGAGGAGTGGGTTTTTAATTAAGTGCATGGCGGGGTTTGGCAAGTTGGGCCTGGAGGTGTCCATATTTCGCGGCGTAATCCTGTTGACTGCGGCGAATGACCTCATGGGCTTCTTCGCGGCCATACACATGTGTAATTTCGCAATTCTTTTTTTGGGAGCCGGGAGCATCTTTGTAAGTCAGAAAGTAATGCATGAGCCTTTCCACAAAGTGAACCGGACAGGACTTGATATCTGTCCATTGTTCATGGAGCGCATCACCCTTCAGGACCGCCACAATTTTATCATCGGCTTCATCCCCATCGATCATACGCAAGCCGCCAATCGGAATGGCTTGCAGCAAAACATCTCCATGGATAATGCTTTTCCCAGTCAAAACGCAAATGTCTAATGGATCCAGGTCACCGACGAGGCCGGGCCGATTGGTACATTCGGCACTGAATGCTGCGACAGATTGCCCGCAGTAAGTTTGGGGAATTAATCCATACAGCGTGGGGCACACATTGGAATAGCGCTGGGGCCGGTCGACTCGTAAATGGCCGGACTTTTTATCCAATTCATATTTAACCGTGTCCGTGGGCACAATTTCGACATAGACCGTGACGGTGAGTGGTGCCTCTTCTCCAATTTCGACACCGTGCCACGGATGGGATTTACAGGGGAACCCGAAGTTTTGCCAAAGGGAGAAAAATTCCTGTTCGTTCATGAAAATGTTTCCAGGTGTGGGATGAGTGAGCCCGGTACAGGCACAATGACCTCCACTAGGTTTCGGTCTGAAACTTCTTCATCTTAACCGGCCACGCGTGCCGGGGATGAGCAGTTAACAATTGAACAGGAACCAAAAAAAACGAAACAGATGGTAACCCAGCCGGGAGCAGAGTTACGGCTGTTTTGTCTGAGGTTGATGGGCGGGGTGAAGCCAATCAAGGAAGGTTTTGACGGGATTAAAGTTGGCGCGGGGAATTTCCACAAAAATAGTAATCCAATGGGCCATTCCCCCATTCCACAAACCTGGCCATTCCAGGGCTTTGAGGGGACGACCCTGGTAGGATTTCATGCCGATGAAGCCGGTTCCGGGATCGACGTACTCCAGGAGGTTAAAGGGATTACCTTGAAAATCACGGACTCCGCAGACCAGATCAACCGGATTGAAATGAGTTCCGGAGGCAAAGAGTTTTTGTTGGGCTTCAGAATCGGGATTGACTTGTGATTGCTCGACGATTTGCCTGGACGGAGCGTCCTCGGGGTGTGCAACCCAAAATGGCCCTCCGCCCGGATCGCCGGTATTGGGGACGACACCACAGACCCGGATGGGCCGATCTAGATACTGCTTTAATAATGTGGCTTGATCGGGAAGCGCCAATTCTCGATACGATTGGGGAAGTGGAAGAAGGAGTTCTTGCAGGATACAGGCTTCCGCCTGATGGACACATTTCGCATCTGCGGGGAGCGAGCTGAGTTGTGCTATATGGTGAAACACATGTTGTTGTAGCTCAACCAGGTAGCCTCCCAATGCCTTTCTCCATGCGACGATCGGATCTTTCAAATGATCGGGGACGACGTTGTCGATATTGGAAATGAAAATGATGTCTCCCTGATAGTCATTTAAATTTTCCAATAGCGCCCCATGTCCTCCCGGTCGAAAAACCAGCGTGCCATCTTCGCTACGAAATGGCTGGTTGGTAGAGTTCAGGGCGACGGTGTCGGTCGACGGTTTTTGGAAGGAGACCGTGCAGTCAAGTTTCCACCCCTGTCTTCCCAACGTCTGTTGGATGGTATGCAAATGGGTTTTAATGGCCTGTTCAAATTGAGGAGAAACGGTCAAATGAATCTTTATTGAATTTAGTTGATTGGGATGATATCTGATGGCTTCGTGAATATGTTCTTCAAGTGCAGTTCGGGGCCCTTCCGGATAGCGATGGAAGGAGAGGAGGGCTTTGGGCAATTCGGCATAGCCAAGGCCGGGCGTCTTCAGGACCGCTTGAAGAATCGTATTGATATCATGTGTATGCTGATCCGTTGGAGGGGGTTGTCCCTGCCCATGGAGATACCGTTCTAAATCAGGAATAAACGGGAAATCCTGCAAGCGCGTCCAGGCCTGATCGACAGCGCGAGGAAGAGTTGGTGCCTGATTTAAATAGGATTCGGGTGAGGCCTCCTGGGACAAAAATTTGAGGAGGTCATTGAACATACGGGTGGCGGCTCCGGATGCAGGAATAAATTTACTGACTCGATCCGCCTGACGGGCCGCTTCAAATTGTTGTTGGTATTGGGAGAAGTGTTCCGGCCGGAGTTGGACAATACCATCGTTCAACCGGCATGGACGAATGATGGTGATCGGAGGGACTCCATGACGCAGTCGCTGAAGTTGTGATTCAACCTGAAACGTGGAAATCCCGCGGCGTATTAACTCAAGATGATCTTCAGGCGTCAGCATGGCATTTGTGTAATCCAGTTTAACTGAGATTGATCAGAGATCACATCAGATAGAAGTTGTATTTCATCATGAAAAATGTCAAAGTTTTGATGCACTCGATTCGACAAAAATCCAATTGTAAAGTGTCATGACATCTCTGTCATGTTCATGAACTCAGGCAAGGAGAACTATCATGATACAAAGCTTGAAAACGTTTCAAGGTTTCGCGGCATTAGGGGTCTTCCTGTTGGGGATTTCTTCCGGTTGTACCATCAAAGCAACACTTGATACGACTTCGGATGGAGTAACCAATTTTCTGTCTTCTACGTCGGGCAAATCCTGGTGGACAGAAGATGGGTTTGTCAAACGTGGCGAACATGCCAGGGCCTTTGTGGTGACCAACCATGACACCCTCCTTCAAGAAATCGCCCAGGGGCACGGGGAATATGTCCAGGCCTTCGGGACGATTCTAGGTGTCCCATCTCTTCACCAGGCTCACTTTCAGGAATTGCTTCAGAACGAGTATCCCGTCCTGGTTGAGATACCCATTTTGCTTGGAGATGATCAATTAAACAGGTTTATCGGTCATGCCCAGCAGGCCGGAATTGATTCTGCGTCCTCAAATCTATAACCCGGGTTGAGTTAGTCCCGGGCACGGGGTGTTTCCCATTTGAGACATTCATCATTATCTAAAAAGCACTCAGGCTATTAAAAGGATGGAGGACATGGTCAAGGCTCTGCCCCTCCTTTTAAAAAGCCCAGGCCAATCTTTACCGCACGTCTGGTGATTTCCGCCCATTTGGCTTCCGGATATTCAGCCAGGGCCTTGGCGGCTTTTCCATCCTGAATGTCGAGTTCTTTCACCCGGATAATGCCATCCTCAATTGTTACATCAGCCACAATACATCCTCCTAGGTTTCCTGCATGTCTCGAATGATGATGAATGCAATTCGATGTGAGGCAGGGTGAGATGGTAAAAAGTCCAATTTTCTTGACAGGTTGTAGGTCCAATGCTAGCATTTTCTAAGCCCATCTGACAGGAAACTCTGATAAAAATTTTCTTAAAAAAGGTTAGGGTACCCTAATGAATGAACAAGGCCATGATATGCGTCGAATTGTTCTCCGCATCGGAGGGTGTGCTCTTCTCGCTTTCATGCTTGTAGCATGTGGAGGGCCTCCCAAATGGGTTCAGGAAGGATCGGGTGTAATGAATGCCGATGATTCCAAGTCTATTTATGGTGTCGGGGCTGTCGTCGGGGTAAAAAATGAACCACTCGCTTGGGAAACTGCTGAAAATCGCGCACGCGCCGAGTTGGCAAAAACTTTTCGAACCTATACGGCCTATCTGATGCAAGACTATGCCGCTTCAACCTCTGCGGGGAATTTCACCAAATCAACGGAAGAACAAAACGTAGAACGGGCGGTCAAGACCTTCTCTGCTGTGACTTTAAATGGAGTGCGTCCCATTGACCGTTACAAGGACGACGAGACCTCAACCTATTATGTGTTGACCAAGCTGTCTTTTGCGGAAATGAAGGAAGCGCTGCAACAAGCGCAGGAACTGGACGAAGAGGTTCGGGACTTTGTCCGCAAAAACGCTGAAAAAGCCTTTAAAAAACTGGAGCAGGAAGAAGCCAAGCGCCCGGGAGGGCTTTGACCCAGGTTAATTAGCGGCCTTTTGCCTTCTTGGCTCATCTTCACAAAGGAATCACCTTGCTCCCCACCATTCGATTGATCAAATCCTGCGCGGTTGTTGTCCCCTGCCTTTGCCTTCTCTTATTGGGCGGATGCGGAAAAGAAAGAAAGGTGACCAGAATAGACCCCGGGGTCGTGACCGATTTTAGCGGTCGGTGGAATGATACGGACTCGAAGTTAGTGGCCGAAGCCATGATGAAGGAAATGGTAAGCCGGCCTTGGTTGGAAAACTTTACGAATCAACACAATCGAGTCCCGACGGTGATTGTCGGGACGATCCTCAATAAAAGCCATGAACATATCGATGTGGGCACCTTTGTGACGGACTTGGAACGGGAAATGACCAATTCTCAAAAAGTGCTGTTTGTGGCAAGTCAACGGGATCGCGATGAAATTCGTCAGGAACGACAAGAGCAAGCGGTTCATGCCAGGGAGGATACCCAGAAACGCCCTGGGCAGGAACTGGGGGCGGATTTTATGATGAAGGGCACGATTAGTACTATTGTGGATGAATCTGATGGGGTCAAAGGAATTTATTATCAGGTTGATTTAGATCTCATCAATGTTGAGACGAATGTGAAATCCTGGTACGGACAGAAAAAAATCAAAAAAGTCGTCGAGCGTAAACGTCTCCTCTTTTAACGCAGGGTCATCCAATCCCTTCCGTAACGTGCGGTCGGTTGTTCGGTCCTTCTCCCTCCTTGGCTTTAATCGTCAGGGGCTTGTTTTTCACCAGCCCACCTTGGCCAACGTGTCCTCTTCTCCATGAGAGTTAAACCGAGAATCCTCCTGCTTGCCCTCGGAGCCATCTTGTTTGTCGGGTGTAGTGGCCCTATGTCCCACTATGCCAAAGTAGAGCGTAGTCTATTGACAGGGAACTCAGGCCAGGCTGTTACAATTATTCAATCGGCAGAGGCAGATTATGGAGACAAAAATCGCTTGCTCTATTTACTGGATGAGGGCATGGTGCTCCACTTGGCCGAACGGTATGTTGAAAGCAATAAGGTGCTGGAAGAGGCGTATACTCTTGTTGAAGACCTGTATACGAGGCATCTGCGAGACGAGGCCTCAGG
The DNA here is from genome assembly GCA_024760505.1 of Nitrospira sp. Classification (GTDB taxonomy): domain Bacteria; phylum Nitrospirota; class Nitrospiria; order Nitrospirales; family UBA8639; genus Nitrospira_E. The sequence continues at coordinate 3,587,503 of CP058931.1, read as the reverse complement.
CCTGCTCGTGAATGAGGCTCAACGGCCCTTTGAAGGGGCTCCTTATGAACATGTCATGATTAACGTGGTAAAGGCGCTGAACTATGCTGCCCTCCAACAGTGGGATGAGGCGTTGGTGGAGGGACGGAGAATTGATCATCGTCTCAATGTGCTTCACGACAAACAAGAGGGAAAAGAGACCTACCAAGAAGATCCGTTTGCTCGGTATTTGGTGGGGATGCTCTATGACATTACCGGCGATCTCAATAATGCCTATGTCGGATATCGAAAGGCTGAACAAGTCTATGAGGACAGTCGGGCGTGGTCCCGTGTCGTTTTTCCGGATATCCTGAAAGCTGATCTGATTCGAACGGCCGAACGATTGGGATTGTCTGATGAAGTCCAACAGTATCGGGAGAAATTTCCGGAAGTCAGTATTGCTTCAGTCTCCGATGGCCTATACTCCCAGGCCCAACTCATTGTGATCAGTTACCACGGCCAGGGACCCAAGAAAGAAGATGTAATTATTGATGTTCCCGTAAGTTTAGACGCCTTGTACCTGGTGGCCCTTACCAAGCCCTGGTTTGGCCGGAGTACTCGGGACAAGAGAGGAGCGGAGTCTCTGCTGTATGGCATTCACGGACAAATCGCCCGAATTGCCTTGCCCCGGCTTACGGTGAAAAAAACCTCGTTAGCCCATGATGTGATCGAAGGCACCAATCAGACTGCCAGTTTTAAAACCCAATCGGAGCGGGTGTATGATATTGCCGCCGTAGCCGAAAAAAACCTGGACGATGATTATAATGGACTCGTGCTCCGGGCAGTAGCTCGATCCGCCATGAAAATGGCGGCGGCTGAAGGCATCACCATTGGGGCCAGAGCGGCCGCGGGCCGGAACAATCAGGATTGGGTCGGCTTGTTAGTGGGCGCGATTGCCAGAATTTTTGCCCTGGCCACAGAAGAAGCCGATATTCGGTCATGGCGAACTCTTCCAGGTGAGCTTCAGTTGACACGACTCTGGGTTGACCCGGGTGACTATTCCGTGGCTATCCAGTCCATGGATTACCAGGGACGGAAGGCTGGAGAGTCTCAACATCATCGGCTTCAACTTATGAAAGGCGAAACAACGCTTGTCATTCACCAGAGTTTCCAATAAGCAATCATGAATATCCTGAGAATATTGCTATGGAGTGGAATATGCATCCTAGCCGGAGGCTGTGCCTGGTTTGGCAGGGAGACCCCGCCTGAATGGATCATGTCGCCTCACCAATCATACCCCGCTGAACGATATCTCACCGGTATTGGAGAAGCCCAATCCCGGGAGCAAGCTGAAAAAAGGGCGTATGCCGCCGTTGCCAGAGTATTTTCTGCGCAAGTGAACACCCAATCGATGGACCATGAAACGTATTCCATTCGAGAGTCCGGGGGGGGAAGTCAAACTCGACGGGAGTTACAACTCGACCAACGGACACAGGTGACGACCAGCAAAGCCCTGGAAAATGTGCAGATATTGGACCTCTGGTATCAGCCGTCTACCAGACATTTTTGGGCTTTGGCGGGCCTCGACCGGCAACAAGCTGAGAAAGCCATTCTGGAACGATTACAGGAATGGGATACGAAGATTGAGAATATGATTCATCAGGGCCGAACACATCCTCAGAAAATTCAACGCATCCGAGGCTACAAAGAAGCCATGATTTTATTAGCTGATCGGGATGCCCTCAATACAGATCTCCGGGTGATCCGCACCAGTGGAGACAGTCTGCCACCGTTCTATCGTATCCCACAGATCCAACGTGAATTCATGGATTTTGTTGCCCAAAATTTGGTTATCTCGGTGGCGATTGAGGGGGAATACCATGAGGACATGGAACGGGCGATCTTGGAGGGGCTCAAGCAGGAAGGCTTATTAGGCCGTCACGCCGATTCAAAGTCCTCGGAGGTTGCGGACCTGGCTATTGTTGGGCAAGGACAATTTTGGACCGTGAGTTTACCGGATCCCTTGTTCAAATATGTGCGATGGTGTGGCGATATCGATATCTATGAAAATCCTTCTCATCGACTTATTGGGGTGATTTCGGAGACGGGGCGGGAAGGGCATGTGACCGAAAAGGAAGCACGGATTCGTGCCAGCAAAGTCATGCAGGAAGTCATCTCCAAAGAAATCGCCCGTCTGCTCACTCGATCCGTGTTCAGTGTCGAACCGGATCCGTCACTGAGTCAGAGAGTTCCCAACGCCTGTTCTCACTAACACACGGTCTTCCCGGTCTCTTTAAAAACGTCTCTTTTTCCTTGTGAGGACGGGAGATAAATTTGGCGAGTCAGATAGATTGAGAAAAGGCTAACACGACAAGTCTTGTTCCAGGCCCTGGAGAAGTCTTTCCCATTCTTGGGTCTTTCCGATGCGCCGGGACCGGCGGTCCCTCAACGATTCATTTGTGAAATCGGGCAAGGCCCTGAGCTCCTCCTGTGATTGTTTCACCTTTTCATCAGCCTGTGCGAGGTATTGGCATACACCTTTGGAGGCCGGAGGCTGTCCTCCCGCACGTTCAAAGAGTGCGAAAGCACGATAGCCCTGTTCTTGGCCTCTAAATAGGGTTTCTGCTGCTTGATACAAAGCGCGAGTCTGTTGGTGCTCTTCCTTTTGAGCGAGAATTTTTGCCATGAGAGCGGCCTTCCCAATGGAGAGTGCGGCGCCCTCAGGGTCTCCATTCGCAATCGCGTCTTCGGCATGTTGTTCCAAGCGGTCCATTTCCCCGAGCTCCCCGGTCATTTGTGTGGAGCCTCTTTCCGCATAGCCAACCATAAGTACCATAAAGAAACAACCAATGTAGGTAAGCTGGGTGGGGATCAAAATCATGACGTCAGCTGATGGCCGTCAAGATGAATCTGGCTGATGGGACGTTGGCTGAGATTCAAAATAGCTCTGTCTACTGAACCTGCCAATCCATATCGATTTGTTTATAGGTCCAGCTCGTGGCCTCCCGCAGTTCGGCCATTTCCTCCGAATTGTCAAAAATCACCCAGATTTTGCTTTGTAGCTCATTAATCGGGGCGATAGACTTTTCATTTCTTAGTTTGCCTAAACTCCACACGACCTCTGTCAGAACCGGGAAATCGATGTCCGAAGATGATTTGATGTGGGGTAGATTTTCCACCACATATCCAAGCATTGGCGGGGTGACTGAAGGATCTCCGGTATGGGCGCCAATTTCCCCTAATCCTTTGGCTGCAGCCGCTCGAATCTTCGAGTCTTTCTGTGTTTGAAAAATATCGGTTAAGAGGGGAATGCCTTCGCTCCCCGTGCTGGAAAGCGCGACGATGGCCTCTTCTGCCAGTTCCGGATCTTGAATGAGTTCTTTCAGTAGCGGCAGGGTATCGTGTGATTCCACTTGAGGCAGCAGGGATAAAATTCTTAGCTTGCGTTTATTGGGCGTCTGGGGGTTATTGAGTAGCTTGAACAGGCGAGCATCATGCCCCCATTCCGCAGCGAGCATAACGGGAAAATCAAATTCTTGAATCCGTTCGGCTAATTGTTGAATTGCATAAAGACCGGATTGTGGAGCGTGAGCGACCTTCGCGGCTTCACCCGGATCTTCAAAACTGGTTCGCGCTTCTTTGTACCACCCTAAGTCTCGTCCATCCAATTGATAGGAAAAGAGACAGGCCGGGCCTTTCCAGAGGCGGGATGGAGCGCCGGAATGGTCCGCATCACCGCCGCCGCGAGTGGTTCCCGACCATTTTTTTACTTCTTCGCATTTGACGTTCACCCTCACATCGAATGGAGCATCGCGATCGGTTACCACGGTATAGCCCAATTCTTCTAAACGTTGTCTCACCACTTTTTCGATGACTGTTCCATCCACTTTGCCCCGCTCTGTCAACGCCAAGACGTGAATCATAATCGTTTGAATGCCTTCGAGTTGCGCCTTTTGTTCTTGGTCGAGATAGGTCCGTCGGGCAAAACCCTCTGAACCGAAAAACCCAACGAGCAATACTATGGAGATGAATCCACATGCCGCCCATGTCCTCATGCCTGATCTCCCACGGTACAATGTTGTGAGGAATTAACTGAGATGGCCATCCAAGTCTATTTGTTTATAGGTCCAGCTCGTGGCCTCCCGTAATTCAGCCATTTCTTTCGAATTGTCAAAAATCACCCAAATCTTCTGCTGAAGCTCTCTCATGGGTTTAAGTGAACCTTCCCATCGTTGCTTGCCAATAGCCCAGACCACTTCAGTGAGAACCGGAAAATCAATATTTTCCGAGGTTTTCAATTGCGGTAATAGCGCAGACACGTACTGCACTAATGGGGGAATCGGACGGGGGTCTCCCGTTTTGGCTGCAATATCCCCCAAGGCTTTTGCCGCTTCTGCTCGAATACTGGATTGCCGGCTGGTTTGGAATAAATCGATGAGCAAGGGAATGGAATGCCCTCCAGCGCCTGAAAGCGCATTGATGGTTTCTTGCTGCAAGTCGGTGGACTCGAGAAGTTTGGTCAGTTGCGGCAGGGCTTCCTCGGCATGCACATCGCTGAGGACGGAAAGAATTTTCACTTTCCGCAGTTTGGGCGTATTGGGATTATCCAACAGTTTGAGCAGACGATCGATTTGACCCCATTCGGCGGCGAGCAAAACCGGGAAGTCATATTCCGAAAGCCGTTGGTTGAGCTGGTCCATCGCATAGGTCCCGGCATCGTCAATCTGAGCCTTTTGGGCGGCCTGTCTGGCATCCGGAAAGGTTGTGCGCACTTCTTTTTTCCATTGCAAATCATTGTGTTGGAGGAAATACGTTAACAGACAGGCCGGCCCTTTCCAGAGTCGGTTGGGTGCATCAGCCAGATCTACGTCTCCACCGGTGGGAGAGGTGCCAGTCACCGTCTTCTGTTCTTCACATTTTACTTTTATTTCCACATCGTGAGGTTGAGAGCGATCCGTGGTCACTGTATACCCCATGTCTTCCAAGCGCGCCTTGACGGTGGCGACCAGTGGACTGGGGTCATAGCTCCCTTTTTCCGTTAAGGCAAGGACCTCGACCAACACGGTTTGAGCATTCTCTAATTGCGTTTTTTGCTCTGGTGTGAGGTGAACTCTGCGGGCCTCGGATGCCATGACCCCGACACACAGTATTGCGAAAATGAGGAAAACCGGCCAGCGTGTCATGAGTAACCTCCTTTTATTATCGCAAAGTCCCAACCCTTTTGGGGGGTATGACTTGGTTAAGAGGAAGTTGAAGGAATTTCTTAAATTGTACCGTATATTAGCAATACGACGGCAACATGGCAGCATCTTGCAATTCTATTGCCTTATAGGTCCAATTGGTGGCCTCTCGCAACTCAGCCATTTCTTTCGAATTGTCATGAATCAACCACACTTTATCCTGTAGTTCCGCGATTGGCTTCAAGGAATGAGACCATCGTAATTTTCCAATCGCCCAGACCACTTCAGTGAGCAGAGTAAAATTAATATCTTCAGAGGTTTTCAATCGGGGTAAGACTTCGGAAACATATTCCACCAATGGCGGAATCGTGCGGGGATCTCCCGTCCTGGCTGCAATATCCCCCAAGGCTTTTGCCGCTTCCGCCCGTATGTTGGATTGAGGACTGGTTTGGAATAAATCGATGAGGACCGGTATGGAATCGGCTCCTGCGCCTGAAAGCGCATTGATGGTTTCTTGCTGCAAGTCGGTGGACTCGAGAAGTTTGGTCAGTTGCGGGAGGGCGTCTTCCGCATGCACATCGCTGAGGACGGAGAGAATTTTCACTTTCCGCAGTTTGGGCGTGTTGGGGTTATCCAACAGTTTGAGCAGGCGATCAATTTGACCCCATTCGGCCGCGAGCAAAACCGGGAAGTCATATTCCGCGAGGCGCAGGTTGAGCTGGTCCATCGCATAGGCTCCGGCATCGTCAACCTGGGCCTGCTGGGCGGCCTGTCTGGCATCCGGAAAGGTCGTGCGCACTTCTTTTTTCCATTGGAAATTATTCTGTTGGAGAAAATACGTCAACAGACAGGCCGGCCCCTTCCAGAGGCGGTTGGGTGCATCAGCCAGGTCCACATCCCCGCCGGAGGGAGAGGTGCGGGTCGACGTTTTAGCTTCTTCACATTTAACTTTCACTGTCACATCGTGCGGTTGAGAGCGGTCCGTGGTGACCGTATATCCAATGTCTTCCAAGCGCGCCTTGACCGTGGCAACCAGTGGACTGGGGTCATACGTCCCTTTTTCCGTTAAGGCAAGAACCTCCACCAATACCGTCTGGGCCGTTTCCAAGTGAGCTTTTTGCTCTGGCGTGAGAGGAATTTGTCGGGCTTCGGCTGCCATGCCCCCGATACCCAATATTACGAAAATGAAGAAAACAGGCCAGGCTTTCATCCCTTCCTCCTTGCTTCTAATTTTTAATCATTGTGGATTACAACGTAAGCGAAATGGAGACGGAACAAACGTTTTCCAGACGAATTTACAGGGTTTTCTAATATACTCTTCACGTTAAGGGAGGGGCAACTGAATGCCATCCGGAAAGCTTTCCACCAGGTAGCCTCGGCAAGCGACTGATGGCCCGACCTCATGCGGGGAATCGTATTTGAAAAGGTTTATTGCTCAATTGAATTTTTTTTTAGAAATAGGTCCTGAGGGCGTCGAATTCTGGGAAATGCTGTTTGAGTGGTTTTGTTCATCATATTCCCTGGAGTGAAGTTGAACCCCTATCAGTCTCCGGCTATACTCGGTGAATGGGACAGTCACCAAAGTTTGTATTTTTAGGGGCAGGCAACATGGCTGATGCGTTGGTGACCGGAATTTTGAAAGCCCATCTTGCATCTCCCGCCAACATTTCTGTTACCGATATTTCCCCAATCCGGTTAGAGCATTTCCAGAAGACATTTCACGTTCATGTGGGATCTGATAACGCTGATGAAGTGAAATCAGCCGATATCATTGTTCTCTGTGTTAAGCCTCAGGTTATGGATACAGTGCTGGCAGAGATCAAAGAGCAGGTTTCTCAGAAGCACTTACTGATTTCCGTCGCAGCGGGGTATCCCTTGGCACGCATTCAACAGCATATCGGGAGAAACATTTCCCTTATTCGTGCGATGCCCAATACCCCTGCGGTCATCCAGGAAGGCGTAACGGCTTTGGCCGGAAGTTCGGGGATCTCCGCGGACCACCTTCAACTGGCTCAATCAATCTTTGAATCGGTTGGCAAAGTCGTCATGGTGGAGGAATCCTTAATGGATGCCGTGACGGGTTTGAGCGGAAGCGGTCCTGCGTATATCTATCTGGTGATTGAAGCACTCACAGACGGTGGGGTTCTGGTCGGTCTTCCACGGACCGTAGCCAGTGTCCTTGCGACACAAACGGTATTAGGGGCGGCCCGGATGGTGCTCGAAAGTGGCGAACATCCTGCTGTTCTTAAAGATCGGGTGACGTCACCGGGTGGAACCACGATTGCGGGTCTTCAACAACTAGAAACAGGTAAGTTACGGGCAACCTTAATGAAAGCCGTCAAAGCTGCTACGGCTCGGTCTTATGAGCTGGGACAATAATGACGTGGGCGGCACTAACGTTTAATGCATACATTGCATAAGGTTTTATTGAAAGGAGTACACGGTGCAGTATTGGGTCAAGGTTACCTTTGTTGATAATAAAGAATTAGAATTCAAGGACGCTATTCGTCATACCATCAGCGATGATATGGAAATTCTTGAAGTCGATACTCCCAAGGAAGTCACCATCATTCCCTTGAAGCAAATTAAGTATTTTTCTTGTGACGCTGGCGTCTTTAACAAGTCATAAGGTAGAGGCAGTTCGAGGAGGTTAGAAGTCTCTAAATATTCTGATTGGATTATCCGAAAAGATTGGTAAAGTAAGATTATGATCCTATCCGTTACATGATCGAATTTCTTATGGGCATCTCTAAAAACTCCTGACAAATGGATTCGATTATGGGATGCTGCGTGTCCAAGGAGGATCTGGTTATGTCGACACCGAGCCAACTTGGATTTTTTGATCTCACGACCCGCTATGAGGCCCTCAGTCAGAAGGGCGATCCCTTAGAGCAACTCGCGCAAGTGGTACCCTGGGAAGCCTTTCGGCCGGCCTTGGCCAAAGTCCTTCGCCGCTCCAAGCGAACACAAGGCGGTCGGCCTCCCTTCGATGCCATTTGCATGTTCAAAGTCTTAGTGCTGCAAGCCCTCTATAACTTATCCGATGACCAAACGGAATATCAGATCCGAGATCGCCTGTCGTTTATGCGATTCCTCGGCCTCGATCTGGCCCAACGCATCCCCGATGCGAAGACGATCTGGCTGTTTCGGGAAACCTTGGCCCAAGCGGGCGTCGTCGAAGCCCTGTTCAAGCAATTTGACGCGTATCTGGCCGATCAGGGGCTCCAACCGCGAGGGGGCCAACTGATCGATGCTTCACTGGTCCCGGTCCCGAAGCAACGGAATACACGAGAAGAAAACGCGGCGATTAAAGCGGGCCAGAGTCCCACCGAGTGGGAGGCGGACCCAGCCAAACGCCGGCAGAAAGATATCGACGCCCGTTGGACGGTCAAGCATGGGGCCCATCACTATGGCTATAAGAATCATGTGAATGTCGACAAGCAACACAAGCTGATTCGGCGCTATACCGTGACGAATGCCGCGGTGCATGACAGCCAGGCGCTGGAAGCCGTGTTGCAACCGGAGTCTGCCGGACGAGGGGTGTGGGCGGATTCAGCGTATCGCTCCCAGGAGACGGAAGCGTTACTCAAGCGGCAGCACCTCCGTTCTCACATTCAAGAAAAAGGCTATCGGGACAAGCCTCTGACGTCGCAGCAAAAAGCGCGGAATCGGCGTCGAGCGCGGACGCGAGTTCGCGTCGAGCATGTCTTCGGCCACCAAGTGACGGCGATGGGCGGGAAGCTCATTCGAACGATTGGGGTGATCCGGGCTCGAGCCAAGATCGGGCTCAAAAATCTGGTCTATAACTTTCAACGGGTGTTGTTCCTCACGGCCACTAGTCCGCACCAGATGGCCTAACAAAGGAAGAAGAGAAGGCCTTGAGCGTCAAGCAGTCAACCAGTCACTCCCACGCACACGGCGTTCAGGGCGTTTCGCCCATCTCACCAGCAGGGGCAGGAAGGGACGACCCCAAAACTGGAAGTTTTTAGAGGTGCCTTTATTTAAATGATAATGTCGAAAATATTTAAGATATTGTTTCCTCAACAGAAAGCCGGAATGTTTTGTTTTAATATTAGGAATATCGGGGAAACTCTTCTTGCCTAATTCCCCTCTTTATGCCACCATATTCTTAACCTGAAATCCGACGCGGGTTTTCTTCCATAAATACACCCAGGACAAATGTTTGGCATGACGATTCGTTGTAGATGCGGAAGGAATGATGGTGGTCATGGAAACAATTAAACAGGTCGGTAAACAAATCGGTCTGGTCCTGACCTTATTGGGAGTTCTGTTGGTCCTTTGTGAGCTTCCCCATCATGATCGAAATTACCTTTCCCATCAGGAGCGGACTGCGCAATTAGGAACAAATCTGCCCGCATATGAGGTAAAGACCTTTTTGCGACATATCGAGACTAGGCTTCCTTCCTACCGTGAAGAATTTCAGGAGGCTGAAAAAAAATCAGGTATTTCATGGATGTTGTTGGCGGCCATGGCCTATCAAGAGTCTCAATGGAATCACAAGGCCGTCAGTCCAACAGGGGTTCGAGGAATTATGATGCTCACACGTTCCACGGCCTCGGATCTGGGAATCACAAACCGGCTTGACCCGTCAAAAAGCATTGCCGGTGGGGCTCGTTATCTGTCCTATTTGCAAAAGCGGGTTCCTGACCACATTCGCATGCCGGATCGCATGTTCTTTGCGCTTGCAGCCTACAATGTCGGGATGGGTCATATTAACGATGCTCGATTGCTTGCTGAGCGTTTAGGTAAAAACTCCAATCAGTGGGAAGACATTAAAAGCATTCTTCCCCTTTTAGCTCATAAGGAATATTACCAGGACCTGCCTCATCGTTATGCCCGTGGATGGGAGCCTGTAAAATATGTCAAGCGGATTAGAGCCTATCGGAACATCCTTCAACAGGTTGTGAAGCGCGAAGCAAAAAGCTCGCAAGTGGATATTTAACTCCTTCATATTCTGCGTTTGATATTTAGCCTTACTCCGGTGGCCTTACTCCGTGGCCTTCTTCCTTGGTCTATTCTCCTTGTTTTAGTTTTTTCCCAATTCCATTCTCCCCCCGTTAGTTCGCCCATCCAGAGATTCAGGAATGGAGCCATTCCGCGTTGGCGGTTTCTCAAAAAGAGAAAAACATATGTTTCGTGATCTTGAAAAATGAAACGATGGATTATTCGGGGAAAAGGAAGCCTGGGCTCTAGGGCGTCTTGGTCCCCAGTGGTTCATCTGACCGGGCACGCTCAATGGATAGTGCGGTATCATTTGGCAAAATTTTGGCCTTAATCCTATCCCCAAATTTAAAGGATTCAGAGAGGGTTGTTTCAGCAGTAACCTCGATACGGATTTCTCCTCGATCCCCCCTGACAACATACAGGTTTCCATCAATCATTAGGATCTCGGCCACAATCGTACGAACTTTTGGAGAAACATTTGGAGCAGTAGTTGCTGTGTCCTTTTTGGAACCTTGGGGTTCTGTTTCGGGGGCAATTCCAACCGGAGGTGCCGTCGGAGTCGAGGCCAAAGGGCCTTCCTCCAAGCGAATCCCAGGAAAATCATCTGGACTCGCGCGAACAATTGATAATGCCTTATCTTGGGGGGTGACCCTTGCTTTGATCCGATCCCCAAACTTGAAGGATTCGGATAACTGGGTTTGGGGCGTCACTTCAATTTGAATTTCTCCATAGTCGCTTCTGATGATATAAAAATTTCCATCAACCATTAAGATGTCAGCAATGATAATACGCACATTCGGCGATGCTTTTGTCGGGGGAGTTGATGGTTTCGACTTAGCGCCTGGAGAGGGAGTGGATGGAGGAGCCGGGGTGACGGAAGCTTTGCTTGTTGTCCCAATCGGTTCCCCTGGTTGTGCTCTTGTGATGGCAATGGCCTTGTCGTCTGGTAAAAGAACTGCTTTTATACGATCGCCAAAGGTGAATGACTCCGCCAGTTGAGTTTCCGGGGTGACTTCGATACGAATTTCTCCACGTTCCCCTCGCACCACATAAAACCCGCCGTCGATCATTAGGAGGTCGGCAACAACGGTTCTGGTTTTTGGAGGAGGGGATGGTTGGGAAGAGGCTTGAGCCAATTTTACACCATCGCCTTCAGTGGCAAAAATGGATTGAGGACTGATCAATACAAAAAAGGTTACAAGAATCAACAACGATTCAGTAACAATGCGAAGAGGCCTGAATGTCGGAAAGTTCACAAGGTTCATGCTGGTGGGTCAGGAGGACATGTGAAGTTTTTGTTTTCGTGGTGCCGAGGCGCAGAATCGAACTGCGGACACCAGCCTTTTCAGGGCTGTGCTCTACCAACTGAGCTACCTCGGCACACTCCTAGAACCATTGACTTCGACCTGTTTTTATAACACAAAGGCTTCTTCATTTTCCAATCAATTCCATCAACTTTTTCCTGTTCGGAGGATTTCTAGAATCTGAAAAATTCTTGGACATCCTGACCTCAGTGGCGAGGGTTCAAAGTCTTATGTTTATGAGGAATGACGAGGCTTTCCTACCAGGTGAACCGGAGAAACCCTCCATTGTAATCCGGGGCATTGATTGAGGGAGGGAGAAGAAGAGGTTGTTCCCGCTTGAGTTCCAGGGCTCTTGGTAAATTCTCTGAAGGAACGACCGATTGGAAAGCCTGAATGCTATGCATTTCGAATCCGAATTCGATGCCTGGCAGTTTCCCTGGTGATTTCAGATGAAACAGAGAGCTATTTTGCGATTGATTTTTTTGGAAATGGTTCTGCGAAAATGTTTCGCCCAATAACCTTTTCTCCCAACCTTGCGTCTTTCGCAAGTCAATTGACCTTTTTCTAGTCGAATTGTCCACTGGATCCTGGCCACCAGCGGTCATTTCTTCTTCAGAATTCAGGGCGGCCTCAACCGTTGAATCCGGCACTGGAAAGAGGGTAAACCATGAAGTAAATGAAACCAATGTGATTGCAAGAAACGAAAGATTTGGTATTTTTACATTCACCATGATGAAACTCCAACTTCTCCGATGCCCAAAATGATTCTACCATAAGATGAAGACAATAGTGGTCGGAACCGTTTTTTGCTTACGGTTTTTAAGGAGACGCTCAAATCGTGCACATTTGTGCTTTCCCAGAGGGCAGGCTTTTCAGGACCCCTTTTCTTGTATACCTAAGTGTTCGGATTCAGAAGGTTTCGACTCTTTATGAATGGTTTCCGGACCGATTCGAAAATAATGTTCCGATTTTACCCGCTAGGGAAAAGCAAAAATTTGATGGCAACGTTGGCAGTTAGTTTCAAAAGTGGTGAGATGCGTTATGAGTTGCACTAATGAGCGAGTCAAAAACAACCGTTATCTTGAAATTTCAGGGAACAGGTTTTGGATCTCTGACATCATACATTTTAAGAATAAACCGCTACTGTCCCTGGTAAATCCTCTTTCTTCTCCATGGCGGCCTTTATCGCAAAAAAGACGGACGGCCGCGGTAGGAGAAACCTATGGATCAACTCCACCCGAATATTTTTTGAAAAGAAGGTAGCCCCTCCTTAATGTGATACATGCTCGATTAAGTCGTGCACAATGTTGGTAGAGTAGGAAGTCATTGTCCGCTCAGTCCAATCCTCGCTTCCTTGACGGTTTTTGTAACTGCCAGGTATTCTCAACACTATTCCGTACATAAAATATTGTTACCTCAGGAAAACATAAGGCTATGCAAACAAATGAATCTCAAGATGAACTTGAAGTTTCAGGAGAAGAGGAAGAGCTTTCCCCTGAGGAATACCTGAAACCATTGCTTCAGCGAGCCAAGCAGGCTGCCCGCCCATTGAGTGGATTGATTGCCATGAAAAAGAATGCGGCGTTAATGGCTATGGCTGATGGGCTGGAGGCTGGGGAAGAAGCGATCCTCAAGGCCAATGAAGAAGATCTTTCAGCATTCGAAGGGAATCCCTCACGGACGGCCATGGCAGATCGACTTCGACTAACGCCAGCCAGAATTGCCGATATGGCGGCGCACATTCGCGAGATTGCCCAGTTACGGGACCCAGTTGGCGAATCGATGGGGTTCTGGCAACGACCCAATGGAATGAGAGTCGGTCGGGTGCGTGTGCCGATTGGGGTAATCGGAATCATTTATGAATCCCGCCCCAATGTGACCGCGGATGCAGCGGCCCTCTGCCTCAAATCCGGCAATGTGTGTGTGCTGCGAGGGGGGTCCGAGGCGCACCATTCCAATTTGGCTATTGCGACGATTCTTGGGGAAGCGGCCCAAAAGGCTGGAATTCCCGAAGGAGCAATTACCTTTATCGACAAGACTGACCGCGAGATAGTTCTTTCTCTGCTCAAAAGCCACCGGTTTGTTGATCTCATCATTCCTCGTGGTGGCGAGGCGCTGATGGACACGGTCACTCAGCACGCGACTATCCCGGTGATCAAGCACGACAAAGGCGTATGCCATATTTATGTGGATTCAGATGTGGATCTGGCCATGGCCCAACGAATCAGTTTCAACTCGAAAGCTCAGCGTTGCTCGACCTGTAACAGCATGGAAACTCTTCTGGTGCATGAGAAAGTGGCCAAAAAATTCTTGCCGCCCTTGGCCGAAGAATTTATTGCGGCAGGGGTCGAAATGCGGGGATGCTCGAAAACCTGCCAAATCCTTTCTCAGGCCAAACCTGCCCAAGAAGACGATTTCGGCAAAGAATTTTTATCCCTCATTGTGGCGATCAAAGTGGTGAAGGATATGGAGAGCGCCATGGACCATATTCACCAATACGGTTCCCGTCATACGGACTCTATTCTGACCAATGACTATGATCGGGCTCTACGATTTTTGCGAGAGGTGGATTCCAGTACCGTGATGGTCAATGCCTCGACCCGTTTGAACGATGGCTATGAGTTTGGGTTGGGTGCCGAAATTGGGATTAGCACAACCCGTATTCATGCTCGTGGTCCCATGGGGTTAGAAGATTTAACCTGTTCGAAATATGTGGTATACGGTTCCGGTCAAGTCCGGGAGTAAGGGCCCGATCGGTTCGATGCAGTGTTTCCAATTTTTGTTTCTCACACCCATCCCGTCTCCGGTTTTTGTTTTCAGAGGCGATCTGCCTTCTGAGCTTTTCCATGTCTCATCATGAACCTTCAATGCGTCTTGAATCATCCCCAAGCCTTACGTTTTCCTGCCAATCAGATCTATAGACAGGAGTGGGAGTCGGCCGGTGGGCGTATCCTAGAACAGCCCACTGGTCATCGTGTGTTGTATGGCAAGCATGGGCAACGGATTCTTTTGGCGGATCCAGAGGGAAATCCTCTCCATGAATGTTTGTGGGAGCAAAAGCCAACGGGTGCGCTATCCCTTGTCTCTGCCCGTCTTCGTTTGGATTGGGGGCAATGGGTCGGGATTAAACCGGAAGGGCTGGTCAATACCATTTCCTTAGATTTATCTCGGCGGCCAGGCTGGGAACAGATCACCCAAGACGACCTGCGTCAGATGGCAGCCCGGTCCTTGCATTCCGACTTAGCCATGGTCAGATTTTTCTATCGGGATGAGGATGTCGTCCTTCACAGTAACGGGCAAGCCACGATTCACCAGGTTAAGGACGCCTTTTATGTGTTACCCAATGGATCCTTTGAAGAAGCCAGGTTCATGTCATGTATGAGTCGGATGGAGTGGAGTCGGATTGACTATCTCCCAGTAGTAGAATTGTTTCTATCCCTTTTGCCGGGAACCGGTAGTGCGACATTTGAATTCATCCGAGGTCTCTACGATGATCAAAATAGTAATGGCGGCCGTGCCCTGCAATACCGGGGTATTCCGACATATCCCTCCGAGGCGGCGTTCCGGCTCTTCAGCCTATTTTTCACCCCTTCCGTTGCTTCCGGACAATCCCCGCTGGAAGTGTTTTTGGATATTGAACGATCGCATGAGGTCCACTGGCTGCCCGCTTCCGGTTTCCCCGTTCGCTATATGGATGAAGAACAGCATGTTTGCGTGACGGTCAGAAACCAGATGATTCAAAAAGTCACCTGGTGGGATGATCCCTCCGGCCTATCGTTTAACCGAATACCCGAGTCAGGTCTGCCGGTGTCGGACAATCGAGGAGCGGGAGTCACGGCGGACGGCCTGTGGTTATTTGATGGCACTGGACAAAAGGAATTGACTATTCGACCATCCTGGCAGCTGTCCAAGCCGAACCATTCGGTATCCTGGAAGCCGTTCGCCTGCACTTGGCGTGACGGTTTTCCCAGTAAACCCCCTATGCTGACTCCCCAGGAAGCCTTCTCTTCGGTTTTACTATACCCTGATAAATCTGAAATGATCGGGGAAAAGGAAAGTCAACCTTTTGTTTTTGATTTTTTGGATGATTTTTTTGAGGAACACCAGGATTTCTTTCACTTACGATCTCACGCCAAACGCGTCTTGCTTGCACATTGCGAAGCGGGATTGGGTTCATGCCTTCAGTTCCAGGAAACTCAAATCCATACCATCTGGTACACCTGGCCACAATTTGCTCAAAAACATGCCCAATCTATTTGGAATAGGCTTTCTCGGATGGACCGGTTGGCGTGGTTTTCAAATTTTCAATTTATCCCCTTTGAGCCGCTCATGTTGAAAACATTGCCGACCAGGTATGATTGGATTTATCTCTGGATTCCCTTTTCAGATTATTCAAATTCCACTATGATCGACTGTTGGGTGAAATTTTTACGGACCTATCTTGCTGAGGGGAGTGTCGGTTGTGTGGCCGGTCCCCCCGTCCTGAAAGAGAATCTCCAGAGGCTAGGCCTTCAGATTCTCTACTCTGCCGCAGGAGATTCTTTGCCTCCCTTCCGGATTCACCAAACGATACTTCCGAATGGATGGTTAAATCCTGAATTGGCGGTCTGGATTATTCAAAATCCTGTTCAGTCTTAGTTCCAAGAAGCCCTACGGCAAAATCTCAAATGTTGGTTGGTCCCGTTGGATGAACATGCCCCTTTTCCGATCTTGACAGCCGAACGTTGTGCGAATAGTATGGGGAAACCTTTAAAACCCATCCGGCGAGGTGGGTAAGGAGAGTCAAGCGATGGCGGCCACTCCATTGGCCATTTCATGTGTGCCCTTCTCATGTCGTTCTGAGAAGGGTTTTTTTTGGCTTCATGGGGTGCGATGACATGAACACTGCTCCTCGACCACACGAACGACTGTTAATGGATGGCCAGGAAATGGCCAGGACCTTAACCCGCATTAGTCATGAGATTCTAGAGCGGAATAAAGGCATTGAAGGGTTAGCGTTGGTGGGGATCCGGACGGGCGGAGTGTTTCTCGCCAAAAGGATTGCCCTCAGAATTCAGCAGATCGAAAAACGGGACGTGCCTCTTGGAGAGTTGGATATCACATTGTACCGGGATGATCTCTCCATCAGAAAAGATCAGCCGGAAATACGAAAAACGACCATTCCCTTTCATATATCCGATTTGAAAATCGTGCTGGTCGATGATGTACTGTTTACGGGACGAACCATTCGTGCTGCCTTGGATGGGTTAATGGATTTAGGGCGCCCTGCCGAAATTCAACTGGCTGTTCTTGTCGATCGTGGACATCGGCAGCTTCCCATTCGTGCTAATTATGTCGGGAAAAGCATCCCGACTTCACGGGAAGAAAACGTCCAGGTCTTTTTTGAGGAATTAGGGCAGGACGATCGGGTCTCCATTTTAACACCATAAAATCATTATGGGTCTAGAACGCAAAGATTTATTGACTATTGCGGCCTTATCAGCTGACCAAATTCAATTGATTCTAACGACGGCCGAATCCCTGAAAGAGGTCGGAGGGAGGGACATTAAAAAAGTTCCGGCTCTGCGCGGGAAAACGGTGGTGAATTTATTTTTTGAGCCCAGTACTCGTACCCGAACATCTTTTGAATTGGCCGCTAAACGATTGAGTGCGGATGTCATTAATTTTTCGCCTTCGACCAGCAGTATGGTGAAAGGTGAAACCTTAGTCGATACCGCTAGAAATATTGAAGCCATGCAGGCGGATATTATTGTGCTGCGTCATCCATCTCCTGGTGCCGCAGAAAACCTTGCGCGTTCGGTCAGATCATCGGTGATCAATGCGGGAGATGGGTGGCATGAACATCCCACTCAGGCCCTCTTGGACGTCTTTACCATAAAAGAGAAAAAAGGACGCGTCTCGGGCTTAGTGGTGGTGATTGTTGGCGATATTGCACATAGCCGCGTGGCTCGCTCGAATATTCTTGCTCTGACCAAACTCGGGGCAGAGGTGAGAGTCGTGGCTCCACCAACCATGATCCCCTTCGGTCTCGAACATTTCGGCGTGGAGGTGTTCTACGATCTTGATGAGGCATTGATTGGAACGGATGTGATCATCATGCTGCGATTGCAACGTGAGCGCTTAGGGCGGGCGTTACTTCCCAGTCTTCGAGAATATGCCAAACTTTTTTGTTTGACTCCGGCAAGACTCAAACTCGCCAAACCGGATGCCATTGTGATGCATCCCGGTCCTCTGAACCGGGGCGTGGAAATTTCACCATCGGTCGCGGATAGCAATGTCGCGGTGATTCTGGATCAAGTGACCAACGGGGTCTCTGTGCGAATGGCCCTTATGTATTTATTATCAGGATCTAGTGAACGTTCAACCCTTAACGAGTAATCGGACAACATGACCAAAAAGACAGGACTGTCTCCTACTTCTTCTCATCTGCTCTGTATACAAGGTGGAATCGTCATTGACCCCGGCCACGTGAATGGACGGGCCGATGTGCTTATTCAAGATGGAAATATTCTTGAGATCGGTTTCCCCCTGACGAACCCCCTTTGTCAGGATTCATCAGTTACAATTCTTGAGGCCAATGGCTGGATTGTGGCGCCTGGCCTTGTCGATCTGCATTGCCACTTACGGGAACCCGGGTTTGAATACAAAGAAACCATCGCGACCGGCGCGGCCTCGGCTGTGGCAGGAGGATTTACGACCATTTGTTGTATGCCGAACACCCAGCCCGTCAATGATAACGCTGCCATCACCAAATTTATGTTGGCCCAAGGACAAGAGGCCGGCAAGGCCAGGGTGTTCCCGATCGGGGCCATCACCAAAAAATCCGAAGGAGAAGAACTTGCGGATATTGGTGAGCTGGTGGACGCCGGCTGTGTGGCCATTTCGGATGATGGGCGTCCCGTGATGAATAGTTTGGTCATGCGACGGGCGCTGGAGTATGCCAAGGCTTTTGGAATTCCTGTTGTGGACCATTGCGAAGACCTGCATTTAACCGATGGCGGATGCATGAACGAGGGCATGGTATCGACTGAACTCGGAATGCCAGGTATTCCCGATGCCTCAGAGGAGGTGATGGTGGCTCGAAACCTGGCTCTGGCGGATCTTACCGGAGTCCATGTGCATCTGGCCCATTTGAGCACCGCCCGTTCGGTGGAACTGGTCCGTCATGCAAAAGGGCAAGGGTTGCCGGTGAGCGCAGAAGTCTGTCCTCATCACTTCTCCATTACTGAAGAAGCCGTCCGCTGTTATAATTCCAATGCCAAAATGAATCCACCACTGCGGACGGATGAAGACGTTCAAGCCCTTAAGCAGGGGCTGGTTGATGGCACCATTGATGCCATTGCCACCGACCATGCTCCCCATGCTCTCCAAGAAAAACAATTGGAATTTGATACGGCTCCGTTTGGGATTGTAGGGTTTGAAACCGCTCTTCCCTTAACCCTCCGTCTGGTGCATGAGGGGGTCTTGTCCCTTGAACAGGCGCTTGATAAATTGACCAGATCTCCTGCTCAGCTTTTTCATCTGCCTGTTGGAAGCCTCCAGCCAGGGTCACATGCCGATATCGTGGTGTTTGATCCTCATGAAGAGTGGGTGGTGGATCCCACGAAATTTTTCTCAAAAAGTCAGAATACGCCATTTGGGGGTTGGACAGTGAAGGGAAAGGTGAAGATGACATTGGTTGATGGCAGGATGGTCTATGATGCCCGTTAATTCAAAAGTATGAAGCGGATTAACTGGGGGGTCGTGGGTTTTCTTTTTGAACTGTGTGCCTTAATCTTATGGGTGGGCGGGTTAGTCGTCATTATTGCGTTGGTGATTCCGGCCGTTTTTAATTCCTTCGGGATGGAACCCGCTGGCCGCTTTTTACGGAGAGTATTTGATGGATTTGGCTTGATGAATGTCTGGATTTTGATTTTATTAGGTGTGGTGGCCGTGATTCGCTTCCGGGCTTTTGGCCATAACCCCTCCGAGATGTTTGCCGTTTCTTCCGTGGAGTGGTGTCTTCTGGCCGGAATGGCCCTCATGACGTTCAGCATCCTGGTGGTTCTGGGTCCCCAAGCCATTACTTTACAGGAAGAGGCCTTTGATGCGGTCTCAAAAGAAGACAAAGACATCGCCTATGCCAAATTTTTTCGTCTTCATATGGTCGTACGAGCCTGCCACCTGGTGAACTTTGGTCTCGCGGCTTCACTGTTTATTGTAAAGGTACGGAAAGCTCTCTTTCACCACACCATAGCTCCTCGCTCATAATTACCTTTGATCGTACAACGGAAATAAGAAGATGAAAAAGGAAAGACCATGAAGCCCGCAGTTCTGGCGTTAGCCGATGGAACCATCTTTCAGGGACGTGCACTCGGTTTCGAAGGCGAAACCGTAGGGGAAGTGGTATTTAATACGGCCATGACGGGGTATCAAGAAATTTTGACCGACCCTTCCTATAAAGGGCAGATCGTGCTGATGACCTCCACCCAAATAGGGAATTATGGGGTGACTCCGGAAGACGATGAGTCGCATCGGGTGTGGGCGGAAGGATTTATTGTTCGTGAAGCGGCCAAGTACCGGAGTAATTGGCGTAGCCGTCAATCTTTTGAAGACTATTTAATTGAGCATCGTATTGTGGCCATTCAAGGGATAGACACGCGAGCACTGACCTGTCATGTCCGTGATCACGGCTCACAAATGGGAATCATTTCCCATGTAGATTTCGATGACAACGCCTTGCGGGAAAAGGCGAAGGCCGTGCCTTCCCTGGTTGGACGTGATCTGGTGAGAGAGGTCACCTGTCCGGACGCTTATGAATGGACTGAGAGATCCATTGTTATGGACCCGGCTAGTGGTGACCCATCCATTTTCACTCAAAACACCGCTCAGCCCCCTTTGAAACTGGTAGTCATGGATTTTGGTGTGAAACAGAATATTTTACGAAGTCTCGTGGATCTGGGATGTCAGGTTCGGGTTGTGCCAGCTTCGACGACCGCGGAAGAAGTCCGTCGACTTAATCCGGATGGAATTGTGTTATCCAATGGCCCGGGAGACCCCGAAGGGGTGCCCTATGCGGTAGAAACCGTCACGCAGCTATTGGGTTGGAAACCACTGTTGGGAATTTGTTTGGGGCATCAGATATTGGGATTATCCCTGGGATTGCACACTCATAAACTAACCTTTGGGCATCATGGAGCCAACCATCCAGTCATGGATCTCCGCACCCGAAAGATTGAAATTACCTCGCAAAACCATAATTTTGCTGTTGGCCTTCCTCACAAGGAAGACGTCCGTACGACGTTGATGTCTCAACAGTTTGACTCTTGCGTTGGACGGATGGAAATCACGCATCGGAGTGTGAATGATGGGTGTTGTGAAGGGATGGCGGGCTTAGAGAGTCCAATTCTTTCCATTCAGTATCACCCGGAAGCCTCTCCGGGCCCCCATGACTCTTCATATGTGTTCCGACAATTTCTGGAAATGATGAAAGGCCGGGGATAATGGCGATGACTCGTTGTTGTCTAATTCTTTTCCTTTTTTTGGTCAGCGGGTGCATCCATGTTGATTTGTTTCCCGGAGGAGGAAAACTCCAGGAAGCCATCATATCTGGCGAGGGAAAGGATAAGGTATTATTGATTGATATCTCCGGCATGCTGACGACAGGCAAAGCATCGGGTATCTTGGAGGAACCCAGTCTTCCGGCACGGATCAAAGAGGAATTGACCAAAGCCGAAGAGGATAACCATGTCAAAGCTATCATCCTTCGAATAAATACTCCAGGCGGATCGGTCACGGCCTCAGATCTGGTATATCATGAGCTGAAAGTCTTTAAGAAAAAACGCGCTGTCCCCGTCATTGCGGCCATTATGGATTTGGGCACTTCCGGCGGATATTACATTGCGATGGCCGCCGACCATATTCTTGCACATCCCTCGACCATTACCGGAAGTATCGGGGTCATTATGGTGACCATGAATGCAGAGGGGCTGTTGGAAAAAGTCGGAGTCCAACCGGCGGCGATTGTGTCGGGTCCTAAAAAAGCCATGGGTTCTCCATTCCGGCCAATGAATGATGAAGAGCGGGCTATTTTCCAAGGGACCATTGATCATTTGTTTGAGCAATTCCTTTCGGTGGTGAAAGAGGGAAGACCTGGATTAAGCATGGAGCAGATTCGCACGCTAGCTGACGGACGGATTTTTACGGCCGATATTGCCAAATCCAAGGGTCTTGTGGATAGCATTGGATATTTGGATGAGGCGATTGATTTGGCCAAAAAAGAAGCAAATTTGGAACAGGCCAAAGTTGTCACGTACACGAGGGGAAGGGGAACTCATCAGAATATCTACTCACGGTTCGATCCTCCTCAAATTGGGCCTATCGGGTTTCCCCAGGTCGATGCGCATTCTCTCTTTAACGTATTGACCGGAGGGACACCACAAATGCTGTACATGTGGATGCCGTAAAATCGGTGTGGTCCTGATGTAAGAAATGTTGTTCCCATGATCAACGATCCATCGGGTTCTGGAAAGGCATTCCAATGGCTCTTGGCCAGTGCGGTGTGTGCGTTCCTGTTGCTAGGTTCAGCATGTCAAAAGGCTCCGGGGACGGCTAGAGATCAATTAATTTATATCTCGGAGGAAAAGGAAATTGCCCTGGGACTTGCGGCATTTCGCGAAGTGTTAAAATCGGCACCATTAAGCAGGGATCCGGAAATAGCGTTAATGGTGAATCGTGTGGGACAACGCATTGCCAAGGCAGCCCAAAAACCGGAATATGTCTGGGAGTTCGCCGTCATTCAGGATGACGATCAAGTGAATGCCTTTGCATTGCCTGGTGGCAAAGTGGCCGTATTTACGGGCATTTTAAAATACACAAAAACAGAAGCCGGGCTGGCAACGGTTATGGCACATGAAGTTGCCCATGCGTTGCAACGGCATGGAGCCGAGCGATATAGCCGTGGAATTTTGGAACAAATCGGTCAACTTGGTGCTTTGGCTGGAGCCGCCGCCGGTGGCGTCGACCCTGGCTTGGCTATTGGGGCCATGAGCGCCTATGGAGTAGGCGTGGCCCTTCCCAATTCCCGTGACCAGGAAACCGAAGCCGATTTCATCGGGCTTCAATTGATGGCCAAGGCCGGCTACGATCCGAGGGAAGCGGTGCCGTTTTGGGAACGTATGAGTGGGTGTCCGAGAAAAATGATAGGAAAATTTTGTTTTCGCAGTCAAAATGCGATTCCAGAATTTCTGTCGACTCATCCTTCGGATGTGACCCGGATTAATCAAATAGAAGCCTGGATTCCCCAAGCATTGAAATTTTATCATCCTGAGACATCACCGCCCGAATCACCTGAATCTCCCATTAAAAAACCGGTATCTGGATCGGTTTTACAATCCTGAGAGCCCATCATGCCACGAAGAAACGACATTCATCGAATTTTATTAATCGGCTCTGGACCGATTGTTATTGGGCAAGGCTGTGAGTTTGACTATTCTGGAACGCAAGCCTGCAGGGCCCTGAAGGAGGAGGGCTTTGAAGTCATCCTCGTTAACAGTAATCCCGCCACTATTATGACCGACCCGGACCTCGCGGACCGGACCTATGTGGAGCCGATTACGGTCGAAGTCGTGGAAGCCATTCTAGAGCGAGAGCGCCCTGATGCCCTGCTTCCCACCATGGGCGGACAGACTGCCCTGAATATCACCGTGGAATTAGTGAAACGGGGTATTCTGGAAAAGCACGGAGTGCAACTTATCGGAGCTTCCTATGAATCGATCCAAAAAGCGGAAGATCGGGACTTGTTTAAACAGGCGATGACACGTATTGGATTAAACGTGGCTGCAAGCGGATCATTTCGCTCAAGAGAAGAAGCCGTACGGCTCCTGGAAACAATTGGATTTCCCGCTATCGTCCGTCCATCATTCACTTTGGGAGGAGCAGGGGGCAATATCGCCTATAATCGTGAAGAGTTCGATAAGTATATTGATTGGGCTCTTGTGACCAGCCCTGTTGGACAGGCCTTGCTCGAACAATCGCTTCTGGGATGGAAAGAATATGAATTAGAAGTGATGCGGGACTCCAAAGATAATGTGGTCATTGTCTGCCCCATCGAGAATTTCGATCCAATGGGTGTGCATACCGGAGACAGTATCACCGTGGCCCCTGCCATGACCTTGTCTGATAAAGAGTATCAGCATATGCGAGACGCGGCCATCCGCATCATTCGAGAAATCGGTGTGGATACCGGCGGATCCAATATTCAATTTTCTTTGAATCCGGACAACGGTGCCTTGATGGTTATTGAAATGAATCCTCGCGTATCGAGGAGTTCCGCCTTGGCTTCAAAGGCAACCGGGTTTCCGATAGCCAAGATCGCTGCGAAGTTGGCCGTCGGTTATACCCTTGATGAGATCCCCAACGATATTACGCAAGTGACTAAAGCCTGTTTTGAACCGACCATCGACTATGTGGTCGTGAAAATTCCACGGTTTACATTTGAGAAATTTGATGGTGTTGATCGGGTGCTGACAACCCATATGAAATCCGTGGGAGAAGCCATGGCACTTGGATCCACCTTCAAAGAAGCTTTGCAGAAGGCTATTCGTTCCCTTGAAACAGACCGGTATGGGTTGATGTCGTTACATGGACTTAATGGAAAAAAAGACTCTACCGGCTCGGCTCATCCGTTGTATGAGCGTCTTCAATCCCAGGTTCGAATCCCGACCGCTGATCGCCTTTGGTTTCTGGCTGATGCGTTCCGAATCGGAATGTCGGTGGAGGAACTTTACCATCTTTCGCGCGTTGACCCCTGGTTTTTACATGAAATTGAAGAACTCGTAGAATTTGAGGCGGAATGGGTTCGCAGAAGTAAGGCGGAAATTGGGAACGATCGTTCACACGACACCCGCAAAGGATGCCCTGATTCCCTGGTGACCCTCCTTGAACAAGCGAAAAATCTTGGATTTTCAGACCAACGGCTCGGTCAACTCATCGGGAGAGAGGAAGATACCATTCGTCAATGGCGAAAGGTCAGAGGATCTGGCTATGGCACGGTGTTTAAAAGAGTGGATACCTGTGGCGCAGAGTTTGAGGCGCATACCCCCTATCTTTATTCCACGTCGGGTTTCTCCTGTGAATCTCGTCCTACTCAAAAAAGAAAAATTATGATCTTAGGCGGAGGACCGAACCGGATTGGGCAGGGCATTGAATTTGATTATTGTTGTGTGCATGCCGCCATGGCCCTAAAAGAAGAAGGCATTGAAACGATTATGGTCAATTGTAATCCGGAAACCGTCAGTACGGATTATGATATTTCCGATCGCTTGTATTTTGAACCGTTGACTAAAGAAGAGGTCTTGCGAATTATCCTGACTGAACGACCGGACGGAGTCGTCGTACAATTCGGAGGGCAAACGCCTCTCAAGCTTGCCGTCCCGTTAGAGCAGGAAGGGGTCAGAATTTTGGGGACACAACCTGATGCCATTGACCGTGCGGAAGATCGAAAACGATTCAGTGATTTGTTATTTGAATTGAACCTCCTGCAGCCGCAAAACGGTACCGCACGGTCCTCACATGAAGCTCATATTATAGCCGTCAACATTGGTTATCCAGTGATGGTCCGCCCATCGTATGTGTTGGGGGGGCGCGCCATGCAAATCGTGTATGATGCCGACGCATTAGATGAATACCTTCAGAGACACGAGATGGATTTGGGAAGACATCCCTTGTTAATTGATGATTACCTTGAAGACGCCATAGAAGTTGATGTGGATGCCATAGCAGATGGAACAGACGTCGTGGTGGCTGCCATCATGGAACATGTCGAGATGGCAGGCATTCATTCAGGAGATTCGGCTTGTTCATTACCTGCCCATTCCCTTAATGCCGATATTCTGAAGACGATTAATCACCAAACCATACTTCTTGCCAAGGAATTACACGTGGTGGGCCTGATGAATATTCAATATGCGGTCAAGGATGGGGCGGTGTATATCTTGGAGGTCAATCCTCGCGCTTCCCGCACGGTCCCTTTTGTCAGTAAGGCCATCGGTGTGCCTTTGGCTAAACATGCGATGAAAATCATGGCAGGGCGAACCTTGAAAGACTTAGGCTTTACGCAGTCCCCACTTTTTTCCCACATTGCCATTAAAGAGGCCGTCTTTCCATTTACCAAACTTGGCGTCGCCGATGTATTGTTGGGGCCCGAGATGCGTTCGACGGGCGAAGTCATGGGGATTGATCGAAGCTTCGGTTGGGCGTTTGCCAAATCACAGGCCGCATCGGGAATGCCGTTGCCTTTGGCAGGGACAGCCCTTCTCAGCGTGAAAGATGGAGATAAACCCGCGACGCTTGCTATCGCACAACGACTGTCGCAGCTCGGATTTTCACTGAATGCCACGAAAGGGACGGCGGCCTTTTTGCGGACACATGGGATCACCGTGGTTACGGTGAATAAAATCAATGAGGCTCGGCCCCATATCGAAGATCTACTCAAAAATAACGAGCTGTCATTGGTCGTCAATACGGTGGGAGGTGCCTCTTCCCAGGATGATTCCGCGCCGATACGCAGGGCGTCCGTCTTCGGCGGAATTCCTTATTTTACGACCATTCAGGCTGCGCAAGCCGCCATCTCAGGAATAGAGGCGATGAAGAAAACATCCATGGAGGTTCGCTGTCTGCAGGAATATCATTCTGCGATGCCAGGCAGGTAGGCCTAAGTGGACGTGACGCGATGTTGGATGATTGACATCCGATTTCCATGATTTAGAGAGGGGAGTGAGGTTTCATGAAAATTCCTATGACCAAAAAAGGGTATGAGGCACTGCAAGCAGAACTGGCCAGGCTGCGGCGGGAAGATCGCCCTAAAAACATTCAAGCTATCACCGAAGCTCGTGAACATGGCGATCTCAAGGAAAATGCTGAATATAAAGCCGCTAAGGAGCAACAACAATTTATTGATACACGGATGTCTGAGCTAGAGCATAAACTTAGTATTGCTCAAGTGGTGGAAATTTCGCCCGGGCAGAGTGACACGGTCGTGTTTGGGGCCACAGTCACCATTTTAAGTTTAGAGTCACAAGAAGAAAAACGTTATACCTTGGTGGGACAAGAAGAGGCCGATATCAAAAATGGTTCGATTTCGGTTCAAGCACCTATTGGGCGTGCGCTGATCGGGCATCGGGTCGGGGATATTGTTGAAGTGCATCGACCCGCCGGAGTTATTGAATATCAAATCCAGTCCATTTGTTTTGAGGAGCTCTAATCATGACTTCCGCCATTTCCTTGGTTACGTTGGTCACTGATTTTGGGGATGTCGATTATTTTGTTCCAAGTATGAAGGGCGTGATGCTCGGAATTAATTCTCAAATACGCATCGTCGATCTGACGCATCGAATTCCGGCGCATGGGGTTGAACAAGCGGCATTTTTTTTGAAATCATGCTATCAATATTTTCCAGATGGAACGGTGCATGTGGTGGTCGTAGACCCTGGGGTGGGGAGCTCTCGAAGAGCGATTTTGGCCTCAACTTCCAGGCATTTTTTCCTGGCTCCGGATAATGGGGTCTTAACCTACGTCCTTCAAGAGGAACCCGCGGTTCAAGTCCGATCGATTGAGAATAAACAGTATCGATTGGACTCCATTGGAGCGACGTTTGATGGACGGGATTTATTTGCGCCTTCGGCAGCGTGGTTGACGAAGGGGCAGGTTCCCGGTTCCTACGGGCGTCTCATTCATGATTATGTCAGACTTCCCCTTGATCCCCCACGTATGGAAGGACATGCCCTGCATGGGCGAATTGTCTATATCGACCATTTTGGCAATGCCATAACGAATGTGACCCTTACCGACATAGAGACGTTTCGGTCAGTGACCAAGAAGGAATGCTCCGGTCTCAAAATTGGAGAGGTCATCATCAAGGGAATAAAAACTCATTACGAAGAAGGTGCCTTGGGATACCCGGAAGGGCTCATAAATAGTAATGGGCATATCGAGATTTTTGTGAAGCAAGGACGGGCCGTGGACCGATGTCAATTGCACATTGGCCAGACGGTTGAGCTCATCTAGTCCGAGGTACGCTTCAATACTTCCGGAGGTGATGATATTGGGAAAGATGTGCTGGACGCACGGACCACTGAAATGGCCAGTTTTAAAATAGACACCATTTGATCGAGTTCCTTGGCACTTGCCGAAAGAGGGGGAATGAGAATCATAATGGTCCCGATGGGACGAATCAGTAGTCCTAATGCTCTGGCGGTCATGGCTATTTTCTGGCCAATTCGTTCGGACGCCGGGAACGGCATTTTTTGGGATTTCTGTTGAACTAATTCAATCCCAACCATAAAGCCACATTGCCGGATATCCCCAACCCAAGGGTCTTCGGTCAGGGAGTCAAGAGCTCTGCGAAATTTAGGGATCCGTCGTTGAAGCTTTGCGAGGGTTCTTTCACTCTGAAAGATGGCAAGGTTGGCCAGAGCCGCCGCGCATCCCAAGGGATTCCCCGCATAACTATGTCCATGGAAAAATGTTTTGTTTTCGTGCCCTTCTCCCAAAAACGCTTCATAAATGGCGTTGGTTGTCAATGTGGCGGCCAATGGGAGATAGCCTCCCGTTAATCCTTTGGCAATAGCCATGATATCCGGTGAAATGCCCTCATGCTCACAAGCAAACATCCGACCTGTACGTCCAAACCCGGTGGCAACCTCATCGGCAATGAATAGGACCTTGTACCGCGTGCATAACTCCCTGACGCGTTTCAAATATCCTGGAGGCGAAGGAATGATCCCGGCGACCGCTTGCACCATGGGCTCAAGAATGAGGCCTGCAATTTCTTGATGCTGTGTGGAAAGAAGTTTTTCAAGCGGATCAAGGCAGGCGAGCCGACATTGAGGGAAATGCAATTGAAGGGGACATCGATAGCAATAAGGGGGCTCCACGTCATGGCTTGCAAAGAGGAGCGGAGAAAAGGATCTGCGGAACAGTTCGACTCCGCTGAGGCTCATTCCTCCCACCGTGTCCCCGTGATAGGACATGCCAAGATGAATAAACCGGGTTTTTCGTGGTTGGGGATTCGGACATTGTTGCCAATACTGAATGGCCATTTTTGCGGCAACTTCAACGGCGGTGGAGCCGTTGTCGGAATAGAAGACTTTTTGTAACCCTTTGGGAGCCAGGCGAATAAGGGCCTTCGCCAATTGAATGGCTGGTGGATTGGAAAGTCCCAGCAACGTCGTATGAGCCACCTGGGTAAGTTGATGACGAATGGCCTCATCAATGCGAGGATGTCGATGTCCATGAATATTGACCCAAATGGATGCCGTCGCATCGAGGTAGGCATTGCCATCCATATCATAGACATACGAACCTTTTCCGCGTTTGATGATAAGAGGAGTCTGGCGTTCCCATTCCTGCATTTGGGTAAAAGGGTGCCACAGGTACTCGCAATCGTCTTTTTCTAATGCTGTGCGGGTCGTCTTGAGAGTCATGGTCGTTTTTAAGGAAATAACCTAGCGGAATCCATCGAATTTTGACAACCTTTTAGGGTCTCATTACAATCATAGTCACTTCGAATGAGTAAAGCCTTTCCTCAAACCCACATCCGCAATTTTTCAATTATTGCTCATATCGACCACGGCAAATCCACTCTTGCCGACCGGTTTTTGGAGATCACCGGTGCCGTATCTCCACGTGAAGCCCGTGCGCAATATTTAGATGCCATGGACCTGGAGCGTGAGCGCGGCATTACGATCAAAGCGCATGCCGTCACAGCACGGTTTCGGAGTTCGGATGGACAGGAATATCAGTTTAACCTCATTGATACCCCTGGACATGTGGACTTTGCCTATGAGGTATCACGCAGCCTGGCTGCCTGTGAAGGAGCACTTCTGTTAATCGATGCCACCCAAGGCGTTGAGGCCCAGACGATCGCCAATGCCTATCTGGCGATTTCGAATGATTTAGTGATTATTCCTGTCATCAATAAAATTGATTTGCCGAGCGCCGATGTCGAAGGGGTCAAAGTCCAAATTCGAGATGTGTTGGGGTTGTCGAGTGAAGAGGCATTTTTAGTCAGTGCTAAAGATGGACGAGGGGTAAAGGAAGTGCTTGAAGGGGTTGTGAAGATTATCCCGCCTCCCGCCGGTTCAATTGATCAACCGTTAAAAGCCCTGATTTTTGATTCCTGGTTCGACAATTATCAGGGCGCCGTGGTGCTTCTTCGAGTCATGGATGGAGAAATCACCCCCAATATGATGATTAAACTCATGTTTTCCGGACGTGAATTTGAAGTCCTGGAGGTCGGCGTCTTTTCACCGAAACGAACCAAGGTGAATCGGCTGGGGCCAGGGGAAGTCGGGTATATTTGTGCCGGGATGAAAGAACTATCGGACACTAAAATTGGCGATACCATTACGGATTCAAAGCGCCCCACAAGCGTGGCCTTGCCCGGGTACCGGGATGTCAAACCGGTAGTCTTTTGCGGGTTATATACCACCGACAATGCCAAGTTTGAGGACCTGCGGGATTCTCTGGAGAAGTTGCAGCTAAATGATTCCTCCTTTGTCTATGAACCGGAAACGTCCCTGGCC
The DNA here is from genome assembly GCA_024760505.1 of Nitrospira sp. Taxonomy (GTDB): domain Bacteria; phylum Nitrospirota; class Nitrospiria; order Nitrospirales; family UBA8639; genus Nitrospira_E. Next base: position 3,557,533 of record CP058931.1, on the reverse strand, counting down.
TTGGGATTTGGGTTTCGATGTGGGTTTTTAGGGCTTCTCCACATGGAAATTATTCGGGAACGCTTGGAGCGGGAATATGGACTCGATCTGATCAGTACCGCTCCGACGGTGGTTTATCGTGTGACGACCACCAAAGGCGAAACCCTGGTCATCGACAATCCCTCCAAACTTCCGGATCCTTCACAGATCGAACGAATTGAGGAGCCTTATATTAAAGCCACAATGATTACGCCTGAGCGCTATATCGGAAATGTTCTTCAGTTATGTCAGGAGCGTCGTGGCATTCAAGTCGGGCTGCAATATCTCGATCCAACCCGATCCATGTTAATCTATGAAATCCCGCTCAATGAAATTGTGTTAGACTTCTATGATCGCCTGAAATCCCGCACACAAGGATATGCATCCTTGGACTATGAATTGCTCGGCTATCGCGAGTCTGAATTGGTGAAATTGGATTTATTGCTGAATGGTGAGACGGTGGATGCGCTCTCCATTATCGCCCATAAGGATAAAGTGCAAAGCCGCGGGCGACAATTAGCCGAAAAAATGAAAGAACTCATTCCCAAGCAAATGTTTGAAATTGTCATTCAGGCGACAATAGGCAAACGCATTATTGCCAGGGAAACCATTGGCGCACTTAAAAAAAATGTGACGGCCAAGTGCTATGGTGGAGATATTTCCCGAAAACGCAAATTGTGGGAAAAGCAAAAAGAAGGAAAAAAACGGATGAAACAATTAGGGCGTGTTGAAGTCCCTCAAGAAGCCTTTCTGGCTATTTTAAAGACCGATCCGAACTGAACACTGATGACCACTCAAGATCCGCAACAACCCAAAATGACCGAATCTTCCGAAAAAAATCTTCAAGAGGAATCTTCGGTTACCTCAAGTTCACAGGATATGGAGGTATCCAAAAAATCCATTATTCGAGAATATGCCGAGGCCTTGATCATTGCGATTATTCTGGCTCTAACCATTCGGGTCTTTGTGGTCCAGGCCTTTAAGATCCCATCAGGGTCCATGATTCCGACCTTGATGATTGGCGATCATATTCTCGTTTCCAAGCTGGCCTATGGATTTCAGTTGCCGAAAGATTGTGAGTTTCAGGTCTCGTTCCCCCCCGTGACATGTTTTTCTTCAACGATCGTGATGAATTTTGATCCTCCGTCGCGTGGGGATATCATTGTGTTTCGTTACCCCGAGGATGAAAACAAGGATTTCATTAAGCGGGTGATCGGACTTCCTGGTGATACCATTCATATTCAAAATAAACACGTGATTGTGAATGGACAGCCATTGTTGGACGAGGGTTTTACGCAGAGGGTCGACCCTGGAATTATTGATGGTCGTATCAATCCTCGGGATAATCTTGGTCCCTTAACCGTTCCTCCGGACTCCTACTTTGTGATGGGTGATAACCGTGACCAAAGTTTGGACAGTCGGTTTTGGGGATTTGTGCGAATGGATAAAATTAAAGGTAGGGCATTTCTCGTGTATTGGTCATGGAATGGGCAGGGAGCTTGGACCGATTGGATCCGATGGGAACGAATCGGGAAGATCATTGAATAGTGAGGATCAACTCACTTGACTCAACCAAACTTCAGCCTTGTGCTGACTCAAGGATGAAACCGCTATCCGTTGTCCCATCAATTTCCGCTCGGAAATTCAAGGAGTATATTCAACGCTTCTCCCGTGCTCGCATTCTGGTTGTTGGAGATCTCATTCTCGATCATTATGTCTGGGGCAAGGTGCATCGTGTCTCTCCGGAAGCGCCTGTACCGATTGTTCATGTGGATTCTGAATCGTACAGAATGGGTGGGGCAGCGAATGTGTATCATAATATTCTGACATTAGGTGGACAGGCTGAATTGTGTGGCATGGTTGGTGCGGATCATGTTGGGAAACAATTCCTTGCCGACATTCGACGATCGTCCCCATGTACTTCCGGTGTGTTCGTCGACTCTAGTCGTCCTACCATTAAAAAAACCAGAGTGGTAGCCCACAATCAGCAAATTGTTCGATTTGATGTGGAGCAACGCCATGACATTTCGTCTCAACAGACAAAAAAAATTATAAAACATGTGGCTTCCCGTCTTCCTGAAGTCTCCTGCCTGGTGATTTCAGATTATGCGAAGGGCATGATCACCGTGGACCTGATGAAAGCCATTCATATTCTGGCTGATCAATTCGGCGTGCCGGTTGTGGTGGATCCGAAGGTCGAGCATATGGCGTTTTATCATGGAGTAACGGTTATCACACCCAATCATCTCGAAGCCAAACAGGCAGCAGGATTCCTCCCAAGCCAGGATGTGCCGGTTGAACAAATCGGCATTGCTCTCCAACAACAATTACAATGCCAGGCAGTCGTGGTCACGAGGGGAGAGGAGGGAATGAGTATTTTTGAAAAGACGGGCCAATCCTGGACCATCCCGGCCGTGGCTCGACAAGTCTATGATGTCACCGGAGCAGGCGATACGGTCATCAGCACTCTTGCATTAGCGCTGAGTGCAAAAGCCCCACTTCCTGAAGCTGCGGTATTAGCCAATCAGGCCGCAAGTATTGTCGTGGGTATGGTGGGTACCGCCACAGTGACGCGGGCGCAACTTCAAGAGGCTTTACTCCATGGCCACAACTGACTCCCTCGTCAGCCTGTGTATTCCAGCTCGCTACGGATCGTCTCGATTTCCGGGGAAACCACTTGCCCTCATAGCAGGAAAGCCCCTTATCCAGCATGTCTATGAAGCGGTTCAACAGGTTTCGCAGGTGGGGCAAATCCTGGTTATTACCGACCAGGAATCCATTGAACAAGGGGTCAAGAGTTTTGGTGGAGAAGTCTGTCTCGTCAAGGAATTCTGTCGAACCGGAACGGACCGGGTGGCGAAGGTGGCTTCTCAGTTGAAATATGATGTGATTGTGAACTTACAAGCTGATGAAATTCCTCAGCACCCTGGGTTGCTGGATGATCTCATTCTTCCTTTTTTGGCTTCTCGGGCAGGGATGGGGACGTTAAAAAGACAGCTACACCGCACACAGGACTTAACCAATCCGTCAATCGTAAAGGTGGTGACCGATATCAACGGGCAGGCCCTGTATTTCTCACGGAGCCCGATTCCCTGCTGGCGCGATGGGGTACCTTCTGGGAATAATCATATCGCCTATATGCATTTGGGAATATATATTTTCCGGAAATCAGATCTATTACGATTTGCCGGGTTGCCATCGGGATATCTTGAAGAGGCGGAAAAATTAGAACAATTGCGGGCATTAGAACATGGCCTTCCGATAATGGTTTGGGAAACGGAACACGAATCCATTCGTATAGATACTCCTGAAGATGTTATGACTGCGGAGGGTCTTTTATCCAAGAACTCCTGTAACTCGAAAGAGAGTCTGTTGGGGACCGGAGAGAGGGTTGAAAATAGATAGAACAATATGGTGGAGTCGACAAATCAAAGGGAGGCCATGTGGGTCATTTTCCAACTAACCAGAAAACATCATGAGTAAATTTCTTTTTGTGACAGGTGGAGTAGTCTCGTCCTTAGGAAAAGGGTTGTCTTCTGCGGCTATCGGGCATTTATTAGAAAGCCGTGGCATGACTATCACCTTTCTGAAGCTGGACCCCTACATTAATGTCGACCCGGGTACGATGAATCCCTATCAGCACGGGGAAGTCTATGTCACCGATGATGGAGCGGAAACCGACCTGGACTTGGGGCATTATGAGCGATTTACCACGGTTCAGTTGCATCGTGAAAATAATTGTACGACAGGGCGGATTTATGAATCGGTGATTCAAAGGGAGCGAAGAGGAGAATATCTCGGAGCGACGGTTCAGGTCGTCCCCCATATTACGGACGCCATTAAGCAGACGATTCTCAATGTGGCCCATGACGTGGATGTGGTGATCGTGGAAATTGGCGGGACTGTCGGTGATATTGAAAGTTTGCCCTTCTTAGAAGCCATTCGGCAAATGCCCTATGAGGTTGGTCGGGAAAACGTCCTCTATATCCATCTCACCTTGGTGCCCTATATCGGAACGGCTGGGGAACTCAAAACCAAACCCACGCAGCATTCTGTCAATAAACTTCGTGAAATCGGCATTCAACCCAATATCCTGTTGTGTCGAACCGACCGATTTCTCCCTCCTGGGGTCAAAGATAAAATTGCCATGTTTTGTAACGTGGATAAAGGTTCTGTCATTACGGCCAAAGATGTGGATTCCATCTATGAGGTACCGATTATCCTGAGAAAAGAAGGCCTGGATGAACTTATTGTCCGTTTACTCCATCTTGAAACTCGCCCTCCGAACCTTCGGGATTGGGACATTTTGGTCCAGAAGATTAAGCGGCCACGACATGAAGTCACGATAGCACTGGTTGGCAAATATGTAGAATCTCGAGAGTCCTATAAAAGTGTGTCGGAAGCCTTGACTCATGGCGGATTACACGATGAAACAGGTGTTCATATTCAATGGGTGGAATCGGGTGACATTGAAAAGGACGGGCCCGAACGTTTGTTAGCTGATGTGGACGGAATCTTAATTCCGGGAGGGTTTGGTCTTCGAGGGATCGAAGGAAAAATTGATACGATCCGGTATGCCAGGGAGAGGCATCTTCCCTTCTTTGGCATTTGCTTAGGTATGCAATGTGCGGTAATTGAAATTGCCAGAAGCCTAGGAGGACTTCAGCATGCCAATAGTTCGGAATTCAATCCGGAGACGCCGTATCCCGTAATCGACCTCCTTCCCGAACAACGATCCATTCAAGAAAAGGGCGGGACGATGAGATTGGGAGGTTTTCCCTGTCGATTGATTCCCAATACGCTTAGCTTTGCGGCCTATGGGCAATCGGATATTCGTGAACGACACCGCCATCGCTATGAATTTAACAATGAATATTTGGAAGCTTTGACCTCAAATGGTCTCACGGTTAGCGGGACATCCCCTGACGGAAGGCTGGTAGAAATCATCGAATTGCAAGGGCATCCCTGGTTTGTGGGTACACAATTCCATCCGGAGTTTCAGTCTCGACTGTGTTCTCCTCATCCTCTTTTTTCTGCATTCATTGGCGCCGCACTTCAAAGGAAATTCGGTACCTAACGAACTGAACTGGATTTATTATGGCTCAGCCAACTCAAGTCGATATTGGCCCGTTCTCCGTTGGGGGGAGTTGCCCGCATTTTCTAATTGCTGGGCCTTGCGTAATCGAAAGCGAGAAGGTGGTTATTGAGACCGCTGTTGCAATTGCGGAAATTGCCAAAGATCTTCGCATTCCATACATCTTCAAGGCGTCCTATGATAAGGCCAATCGCACCTCGATTTCTTCATTCCGGGGGTTGGGCATAAAGGAAGGCTTGAAAATCCTCAAGAAAATTAGCCGTGAGTTAGGTATCCCCATTCTAACGGATATTCACGAAGTCCACGACGTTTCTCAGGTTGCTGAGATTGTAGATGTGTTACAAATTCCGGCTTTTTTATGTCGACAGACCGATTTGCTAATTGCTGCCGCCAAATCCGGTCGGGTGGTCAACGTGAAAAAAGGACAATTTCTATCCCCTTGGGATATGGCGAATGTTGTCCATAAACTTCAAGAGGCCGGGAGTAGCAAAATTTTCTTAACTGAGCGGGGAGCTAGCTTTGGCTATCAAAACCTTGTCGTCGATATGCGCTCATTACCTGTTATGAGAAACCTGGGATACCCCGTGGTATTCGATGCCACCCATAGCGTGCAATTGCCTGGCGGGGGGGGGGCGGTCTCTTCAGGACAACGGGAATTTGTGGCGCCTTTAGCCCGTGCGGCGGCGGCGGCTGGATGTGACGGATTTTTTATGGAAGTCCATCCTCGTCCGGAGGAGGCACTATCCGATGGGCCAAACATGATACGATTGAGTGAGTTGCGAGGTTTATTAGCACAGCTTCAAGCCATTTGGCAGGTAACCGGGAAGGGAGAAATATCTCCTCTTACTTGAGCTTTCAGAAAGAAATATTTGAATCTTCATGAATCGATCTGAAGTAGCAAAACAAAAGCCTGAACAAAATGATGTAATTATGGGAGAAGTTTATCTCAATCTTCCTAATTCTCTTACTCTTTTGCGAATCTTGTTAATTCCTGTTTTTGTCTGGTTTTTCTCTGAATCTAGCCCTGACCGGGCACTGGCAGCCGCCCTAGTGTTTGCTTGTGCGGCCTTTACCGATTTTCTTGACGGATATTTGGCCAGAAAAAGTGGGCAGATAACCAATTTAGGGAAATTGCTTGATCCGGTTGCCGATAAACTCCTGGTGGCCTCTGGACTTATTCTTCTTGTGCAATTTCAACGTGTTGCGGTGTGGTTGGCAATTGTGATGATTGCACGCGAAATGATTGTGACCGGAGCCAGGGTGGTCGCAGCAAAAGAGGGATTTGTGGTTCCAGCGGACTCTCTTGGGAAATTCAAGGTTATCGGACAAATCGGAGGGATTCTCTGCCTTATTCTCCAGGGCGTTTGGGTTCAAAGTGAGGGTCCACTGGCTACGATTGGAACCGGACTGTTGTATATTGCTTTGTTTTTCTCCTTATTTTCCGGCTGGCGATATCTCATGCAAATCTTTAAGAAAATCAGTCCCCAATATTGGTAGGAGTGCTCACAAGTCGCTCGGAATGGAACTATATTTATTAGGAGTGGTCGGCGCCTATTTCTTGGGATCTATCCCGTTTGGCCTGGTCATTTCTCGCATTTTCGGAGCGAATGATCCTCGCACACATGGGAGCCATAATATCGGTTTTACCAATGTTCTGAGAGTATCAGGTAAAAAAATAGGAATATTTACTTTAATTGGGGATTTAGGGAAAGGGACGGTTGCGACCGGGATTGCAGGCTTCGTCGGGTTTCCATGGCTCTGGATCCTTGTCATAGGCTTTACAGTCATTCTTGGTCATGTTTTTTCTATTTTTTTAGGATTTAAAGGGGGAAAAGGAGTCGCCACTGCCTTAGGAGCCATTATTGGGATTCATCCGTTGATTGGGTCGCTTCTTGTTGCTGTGTGGATAGGAGCGGTTTTGGTTTTTGGATATTCCTCAGGTGGCGCTTTGCTAGCTTTTAGTGTGCTTCCTTTCTTGGTTTATTTTCTGACTTATGACTTCTATTTTTGCCTTTTTGCTTTTGGAGTGTCTGCCGTCATTTTCTTCTGCCACAAAGAAAACATTCTCCGTCTTAGCCAGGGGACCGAAAGCAAAATGAGGCTATTTTCTATTTAACATAATATTAATTATCCGACATTTATAAATGTAAGGTTTAGGATGAATTTAGGTAATTTCTCACCCATATTTTCATTATGTTGCCTTCTTTTGTGGATTTATCCGTCACCTGCAGTTAGCCAGACAGCCAAAGAACTTAGAGGGCTACAGCTTCTGGAAGATATCGAACAGGCTATCACCAGTCTGGCTGAACGGGTGACGCCTACAGTCGTCAATATTACCCCGATTCGTGAAATCGCTCAGGGACAAGGGTTTCAACGACGGGCGCCATTTTCTCAAGGAAGTGGCTCAGGTGTCATCGTGCGTGAGGATGGAATCATCGTTACCAATAACCATGTAGTTGGGGAAGACGCCAGGGAAGCAGATGTTCGGCTATCCGATAAGTCCAACATGATTGCTCGGGTCATTGGACGTGATAAAGAAACCGATATAGCGGTCCTCAAAATTGAATCTGACCGGAAATTTCCAGTTGCTCATTTTGGGGACTCCAATGCCTTAAAAGTCGGCCAATGGGTATTGGCTGTGGGAAATCCGATGGGGTTAGACCGCACCGTGACCCTGGGCGTTATCAGTGGGATTGGAAGGGAACGCCTCAATTTATCCCGGTATGAAAATTTCATTCAAACGGATGCCGCAATCAATCCTGGGAATTCAGGTGGGCCCCTCTTTAACCTTCGAGGTGAGGTGATCGGAATCAATACTGCCATAATCCATATGGCACAAGGCATAGGATTTTCCATTCCCGCCGATATGGTTTCGCGTGTGGTCGATCAACTCGTCTCCCAAGGGCGAGTGGTTCGTGGGTGGCTTGGTGTCGGGATTCAATCTCTCACGAAAGAACTGGCGGAACAATTTGGGATTAAGGAAGGCCATGGGGTTCTCGTCAACGAAGTTTATGAACACGATCCCGCCCATGTGGCCGGCATTAAACCAGGGGATATCATTGTGTCGGTAGACGACAGCTCGGTTGATTCGCCCAACCAACTGTCGAGACTTGTGGCGCGTGTCGGACCTGGAGAGAATGCTAAAATTCTTGTGTTACGGGACGGGGAAGAATTGACTTTCCTCGTACCGATGGCGGAGAGGCAGGATAAATCCATGTTAACCTCCCTCCCGTTACAAAAATCAGAAGTCACCTTAGGGCTTGATGTCCAAGGGCTTACAGCTGCACTTGCTGAGCAATTTGAATTAGAAGAAACCGTGGGCGTGCTTGTGACCAAAGTGGAACCGGGAGGCCTCGCGAACTCTGAGGGGATTCAAGAAGGAGATTTGATTAACGAGGTCAATCGGCAAACGGTCCGGACCGTCACACAGTTTTCTGAGGAAGTCGCCAAAGTGAAACCGGGTCAGACAATTTTACTTCGAATTATTCGAAAGGCAAGGGCATTTTTCATTGTGATCAAAACACTTCCTTAAAGCCACGCACAATAAGAGAGGAGGTCAGTGGGACGAAACAGCCTCCTTGTCTTTTTTATGTTCTTCCACAATACGATTAAGGCAATCTTTCGGTACCTCCTCGTAACCTGAAAATTCCATCACATAACTACCCTTTCCAGCCGTCATGGACGTCAAGGCGGGAGCATATTTCAGCATTTCCGCAAGCGGCACAAAGGCCTTCACAATTTGATTGTGTCCCTTACTCGCCATTCCCTGTATGCGTCCACGGCGCGAGTTAAGATCTCCAATCACGGTTCCCACCAAATCATCCGGGACTAGCACCTCTACTGACATGATGGGCTCAAGAATCGTGCTTTGAGCGGCCTCCAGGGCATGCTTGAGGGCCATTGAGCCGGCCACTTTAAAGGCCAACTCCGAAGAATCGACGGGATGATGAGATCCATCATAGACAGCCACGCGAATATCCACGATGGGAAACCCGGCAACAATCCCATGTTGCAGGGCTTCGATCACGCCCTTTTCCACCGCGGGAATGAAATTCCGTGGTATGACGCCACCAACAATTTTGTTGTGAAATTCAAATCCGGCTCCCCGGGGAAGAGGTTCAATTTGTAGCCAACAATCTCCATATTGTCCATGCCCACCGGTTTGTTTTTTGTATTTTCCTTGGGCCTGGGCCATACGATGGATCGTCTCCTTATAAGGGACTTTCGGCATGTGCAAGTCCACTTCAACGCCATACTTTCGCCTCAGTTTGTCTAAGGTGGCATCGATGTGGCTCTGCCCTACCCCACTTAACAGCATTTCTTTTGTCTCTTCATTCCGAAGAAACTCGAGAGAAGGATCTTCTTCAACTAACTTATGAAGACCTAAACTGACTTTGTCAATTTCATTCTTGCTTTTTACCTCTAAGGCATACGACATGACCGGCCGCGCTATTTTCAGGCCGGGGAATATAATGGAATGTCGTTCATCGCAAATGGTGTCGCCGGTTTGAGTATCCTTTAATTTACCGATGGCCACAATATCTCCGGCGGAGACCTGATTAACCTGGTGATGCTTCTTCCCCACGGAGAAAAAGAGATGTCCACCCTTCTCCTTGGTCTGCCGGGAGGCATTATAAAATCCTGAATCTGCCTGTAAGGTCCCGGACAGCACTCGCACAAATGATAGACGCCCCATAAATGGGTCGATGGTGGTTTTAAAGACGAAAGCTGAAAACGGATCATGTGGATCAGATTTTCGTTGACCTTCGTCATGCGTCAGAGGTTGCAGGCCGATATTGGGATGGAGACTGGAACGATCGGAAGGAGACGGGAGATATCGTTGTATCGCATCGAACAGGGTTGTGGTTCCAATATTGCGAATAGCAGATCCGCACAATACCGGAACAAGCTTCCGCTCTAATGTACCCAGCGTCAATCCATCCTGTAAATCTTCATCTGAGATCTCACCTTGGGAGAGATATTTTTCCACCAATTGATCATTCGTTTCTGCCACCTGTTCCATAGCTCGGCGCCGGAATTCATTCGCAATGGGTTGGTGTTCTGGAGAAATCTCCGTTTGGTGGATTTTGGGCGTACCGGAAGCCGGAGTTATGACATTCCTCGAAATGAGATCAATTACCCCGGTCAGCGTGGCTTCCCCTCCAACGGGAATGGTGATGGGGACTCCGGCGAATCCCAATGTTTTTTCACACTCTGCCAGAATTGAGCGATAGTCCGCACGTTCTTTATCCAGTTCATTAATAAACAGAAGACAGGGAAGTTCGTGTTCCTGAATGAGGTCCCAGACTCGTTCGATTTCTGACCGTAGCCCTGTACTGGCCCCTACAACCAGCACCACGCCATCCACCGCCCTGAGAGCGGATTGGACCTCAAAGGCATAATCGCTCATCCCCGGTGTATCTATGATGTTGACTTTTGTGCCCTGCCATTCGAACTGGCAGATGGTCGAACTGATGGAATGGTGCCTGTGGACCTCTTCAGGTTCAAAATCACCAATGGTATTTCCCTGAGGAATGGTCCCCATGGTCGGGATGACTCCCGTGGAAAAGGCCAGTGCTTCACACAGGGTGGTCTTTCCTGCCCCCGGGTAGGAACAAATGACCACGTTACGGATGGATGGGGCCGATTCGTGTGGCATGCGAACCTCCTCTCAATTTCCTTGAATTTTAGGTAGGAGAGGAAGGAGTGTCAATGAAAAAGAACAATGGGCTGTCAGGAGACCAACGCTCTTTTTAATTTATCGTCAGTGGACCGACAGATAAGACTTTAAAAATTCTGCACTGCGATTCCGTGAAAAAATATTCAGGCAAAATTTTCCCAGTAAATTCTGTGTATTTCTCTTGAAAATAGATTCGAGCATTTTGTTTGAAAATTCTGGCACTCAGGTTGCTCTAGTGACCTAACCAAGAGAGTAAAATTGATACCAATTCCATGGTGGCCCATACACCCGTATCAATGAACGAACCGATGTAAGTCGTTTCATCTCTCGCCCCTCTTCTCGTACAGGCTGATGCAGGCATCAGGATCTTTTGAGATCCAGGGAAAGTCTTGCGTCAAAAATTAGGTATTAACACTTATATTTAGGTGGGGGATCGCATGAGCACATTAACACCAGAGTTAGCGGGTAGAACTTCAATGGATCAATGTGCCGGATTGAAGCAGATAACTCAGGAGCTAGTTCCTGGTGATCTTTCTAGAGCCCGTGACCTCTCTCCACTTCCCTTCTCTTTGCATTGTCTTGGAGGGACTTGGGAGGGAAACCTTGTTGGATGGCACGAGGACACTGTGCACTTGCGTTTGACCGGATTTCCTCCCATAGAACTCTCGCAGATCATTGAGTTGAATTATTGTATTTCAGGTCAAGATCATCCCCTAAAAAAGTTGCAGGGAATGATTAAAGATATACAGGGGGAACCAGGTCAGACCGCGTGGAAAGGGACAACAGACATTCTTCTAGACTGCCCAACAGAGAATGATGCCACTGGTTCATTTTCGTCAAATACGAAAGTCCTGCTGCCTCAAGGAGAAAGCCTCATGGTCCATGGACAGGTTTTAAATGGTTCGTTCAATTCGTTCTGGAAAATTCAAAACCACCAACTCTCCGACTTAATTTCAGGTGTTTCTTTTCCGGAGAAGGAAGAAGGGATGAAGGATGGGTCCCTTATTCTTCAAAAAACGGGCGTGTCCAGCAGTCGCCTCACCATTGAAAAAGGCAATGGGCAGCGGATTAGTGCCTACCATGACCAACCTATTGAGGGAAATTTAACAGAAGCACCTGTCGTCGTTATTGCCCCGGGGTATGGGGAAACCAAGCGGGATTATTTGACTTTGGCGTATTACTTTGCCAGCAATGGCTTTCATGTCGTGCGCTATGACCATACCAATCATGTCGGCGAGAGCGATGGACGGCACTATCAAATATCCCTTTCATCAATGAAGAATGATTTTCAAACTGTGACCCGTTATGTGAGGGCCACTTGGCCGCACTCAGCCCTAATCGGTGTGGCTGCCAGCTTAGCCTCGCGAGTCGCGCTCAAAGCCGAGGCTGAATGTCCATCCTTATCCCTCTTGATCATGCTTATGAGCATTGTCAATGTCCAACGGTCTGCAGCCACGGTTCATCAGGAAGATCTCTTCGCAGCCTATGGGAATGAGCAGTGCCCTGCCTCGGCGAATTTTTTGGGCTTCAATGTGGGCAATCAATTTTTGGGTGATGCCATTGCCAATAACTTTGTCACGATTGAGGACACACTCATTGATGCGGAATCCTTAACCTCCCCTGTCATACTGGTTTCCGCCGAGAAAGATGCCTGGGTCGCTCCCGATGATCTTCAAGCGTTTCGGAATGCATTGGGTCGACGTCTTAAGCATTGGATGGTGGTGCCAGATGCATTGCATCGTCTACAAGAAAACCCCAAAAGAGCCCGTGAAACCTATCGACGACTCATTGCACAATGCCATGGGCAAGTGCATCAGAGCCCTGCTCCTGATGTGATCCACACCCCCAATCGACTAGACTTGGGACGCCAAAATCGACGAGAAAAATTTGCGCAACAACAACAGACCGAGACCGACGTCGGCACAGGATTTTGGCAGGATTACTTGGGCCACTTTCAATCGGTGGCGCAATGCCGGGATTATGTGAAACTCCTTGACCATGTGTTTCATGCCTTAGGCCCCATCGCTCCTGGCCAACGGCTTCTGGATGCCGGCTGTGGAAATGGCAATGCAGGGTTATATTTTTTGGATAGGCTTTCCGCCACCATTTCCAGTGGAATCCCGTACCTAGAGAAGTCCATCCAGTATGTGGGGATTGATGTTGTTCCTGACGCGATGAAACGGGCTAACAACGCGATGCTTGCCGCCGACACAGAATGGCAACATGGTATGGCCTCTCCGACACCCTTTGTTACAAAGGCATGGGCGCAGGTGGATTTAGGTCAGCCGCTCCCCTTTCCGGACAACCGATTCGACCGGATTGTCTCTAATCTGGTGATTGGATATGTGCAGGATCCAGGCGCTACTCTGCGAGAACTGTATCGTGTTCTCGCTCCAGGGGGACGACTCGTTATTTCCAATTTAAAACCCAATGGTGACTTTTCCGGCATTTACCAGAATCTGGTCAGTAGTGCTGCTCTCCCACAACAACGAGAGGAAGCACGGGATCTATTGAATAATTACGGGAAAATCCGACAGGCCGAAAAAGAGGGACAATTTTGTTTTTATGATCAAACCCAATGGGAAGCGATCGTTGCCACCTTGGGCTGTACGAATGCGGGTATTTTTTCAACGTTTTCAGAACAAGCGTATCTCGTTGTTTTAGACAAACCTATTGCCTACACACAAGCGCAAAGGCCAATGATCCAGAATGCAGAACTCTACCCCACACGGAAACAGCTGCCTGGTCTTCTGAAGAAAGTGGCATAGGATGGCCCTTTTCTATCTATAAAAATTTTCCATGAGGACCGCATGGCCTGAATGGAACATCAATATGACAATGACTGAGCATGGATTGCACAGAAGAGTGTCGTTCACGGAGGCACAAGAGGAGGTATCCACCGGCCTTCATGGACTTACCTCTTTTGACTTCTGTCTGCATTTATTGTCCAATAGGCCTTCAAAGATGTCAGAGCCAATGATCTAGTGTGATCTCTCTTCTGTCATTGTTTTAGACGTGAATTTTTACGCCTTCAGCGGACTTCTGAATGGTCTGGCCGCCACAGCCTCCGGCCTTATTGTCTATGCCAAAAATCCTCACAGCTCCAAACATCAAGCCTATGCCCTGTATTGTTTGGCTGCCGCCATTTGGGGATATGGGTATTGCGCATGGCACCTTTCCTCAACTCACGATCTCGCCCTTCTCTTTGTTCGATTGTTAATGGCCGGAGCCATTTTTCTTCCGCCAGCCTATCTGTGGCATGTCCTGACCTTATTGGATGATGTGGAAGCCAACAGATGGGTTATTCGTCTTGGATGGGGAGCAAGTCTTATTTATTTCGGCGCGAATTTTACCACCTATTTTGTTGCTGATGTCCATCATGTCGGTGATTTTCATTTTTGGCCGCAACCCGGTCCATTTTTTCATGTCTATCTCCTGGGATTTGGCCTATCGACTATTTATGGAACGTGGTTGCTTTATCGGGGAGCTCGGACCAGAACCGGTCCTGAACGTTCACGATTTTTCCTTCTCACCATCGGATCAGTCATTGCATACTTGGGAGGGATGACGACTTTTCCGCTCTGGTATGGAATTGAAATCCCACCGAACGGCACAATCCTACTGACGGTCTATACGTCGGTCGTCGCCTATACGCTTCTACGATACAGACTCATGGATCTCGGGACGGCTGTTGAAAAAAGCATCACGGGAGGCCTCCTGTTAGCACTCGTGGCTTTCCCTGCCTATCCGATCCTCCTCCTTGGCCAAAGTCTGTATTTTGGGCAAATTAATATCGCCTATTCTTTTGTGGAACTGAGCGTGTTGCTCATCTTGGTGCTTGGAGCGTCCTCCTTGAAGCGGGAAGCAAAAACATTAATTACGAAATCACTGTTCAAGGAACGATATAACCGACATGAAACGGTAGTACATTTCTCCAAGTCCCTCCTCTCTATATTGGAATTAAAAGATTTGACGGCGACTATCGTGGAATCCATTTGTCCCACATTAGGATTGCAATGGGGCGTTTTATATTTACGAAGTTCCAGTAGTCAGGATTATCGCCCGGTATCCAGCTTTGGAAAATCCACCACAGATCTTCCAGTCCTCCATTTGCATAAAACCCCTACGTTGCTAGAAATGTGGAGACAAGGCACGTCCTGTTTTGTCATCCATGAATTGGAACTTTCTACCATCAACTCCGACTCTGAGGCCGTCATCGCGCAGCTCGCTCATATTGGAACAGAAGTTTGTTTGCCCTTGGTTAACAAAACACGGCTTTTAGGTTTTTGTGTGTTTGGACCAAATACGAAAAGTGGAGGCGGATATACGACCCAGGATTTGGATTTATTAACAACCTTATCCCAAGAAGCGTCCGTGGCGTTAGACAATGCCTTGCTCTATGAAGAGCTCAAGCGCTCCCAATCGTTAGTGCGTCGAACTGATCGCCTTCGTTCTCTGGAGACCATGGCCGGCGGATTGGCTCACGAAATTAGAAATCCCTTGACGTCGATTAAAGCCTTTGTGGATCTGGCACCTGAACGAAAGGATGATGAACAGTTTCTGGTTCGATTCAGTAAGGTCGTCAAAGAAGATGTCTTTCGAATTGAGCGGCTCACTCGAGAGATCTTGGATTATGCCAAACCGATGGAACCGTTTCTCAAGGAAGAAGATCTCAATGATATTGTGGAATCCTGTCTGTATACCCTCAGAATTCGACCCTCTCATGAATTAATTGTCGTCGAAACAGATTTGGCTCATGGATTGCCAAAGGTATTTGCGGATCGGCAGCAATTGAAGCAGGTGTTCCTCAATTTGTTGTTTAATGCCGTGGAAGCCATGCTCCCGGAGGGTGGGGTGTTAACGGTGCGGACTCGAAAGATTGGTTCAGGTGTGGCGCAGGGTTGGGTGCAGGTGGATATTCACGATACTGGGAAAGGCATAAATCCGGAAGACATTGAGCATATATTTGATCCATTTTTCACTACAAAACACTTGAGTCAGGAACATGAGGGAACAGGCTTGGGATTGGCTATTGCCCATCAAATCATTCAAGAACATCGGGGAAGCATTGAGGTCCAAAGCGTGAGAGGAGGGGGAACCACATTTCTTGTGAATCTCCCGAGTTCTCCAGCACCCACATCGGTTTCTCCAGCCCAGAGTCTGTCGCCAAAAGCCGAACACCCCAATCTTGATTGAAACACCCCCCTGTACGGTTCGCTCTCTGTAGTATTCACACCAAGCGTGTTCCCTTAAAACACCACAAGAGAGAAGGCTTCTGAATGAAGATATTCAGACTTTATGGGCTACAGGGAATTGGGGTTTGAAAAGCCATACAGCACGGTCATTCAGAACGCGGAAGGCGTCCTTCAATCAATTGCCCCTCCCAATCTCCGGTTCCTTTTTTCAGATGAAGAACCCGGGAACGAGTGAGTCCCGCTTTTTGAAGCCACGCTCGAACATCTCGCACGGAATAGGTATTGCCCCTCTGGGTATAGAGCAACATGGAGACGGCAAAGAGATTGGCTTCAAGGGGCTGAAGTTCGTTTGGATCCTGCAAAAAGGTATCTTGGATGAGCAGCCGTCCACCAGGATTGAGAATTCGTTTAATTTTTTTGAAAATTTTCAGATTGTCTGTAGGAGAATAGATATGGAGCACATTGGAATACCAGACAACATCGTAGGTGCCTGAAATGCGTGCTGTTAAAAAATCACCAGCTTGATAGGTCAAGCGAGTTCCCAAAGAAGACTGTTCCGCCAGCGTACGCGCGACATCCAGAGCGGCAGACCTATCCATCACTGTAGCGTGAAGTGTTGGATTTTGCGCTAAAAAGGCCAAAGCATAGGTGCCAGGTCCCCCGCCTAAATCCAGTAGGGTACGATCGCCCTTCAGAGAAATCTGTTGGGCAACCTCCCTGGCCGGTTGGATTGACCGGTGATGCATGGCCCAGGAGAACGATCGTCGATATTCCGTGGTTTCCGGTTCCTGGCTGTCCAGTGGCTGACCAACACGAATCACTTCCGTTAAATGAGACCACTCGCTCCATTGACGCTGCATGAGCACCAGATAGTCTCCTTGAAAGTCCGTGCTGGATTCCCGGAGGTAGCGTTTGGAAAACGGAGCAAGACGGTATCCTGATTGTGATTTGACTAATAACCCTACACTGGCAAGATTCCGGCACAAGATTGCGAGTCCACGTTGGCTCACCCGGACTCGTTTGGCTAACTCTGGAATCGTCCAATCCCGATCTTCCATCTTCGTAAATAAATTCAGATCTAATGCTGAAAAAATAATTCTTGGCAATCGAAAGGCATAGATGGCGTCTCGAAATTGCTTGAAGGATTTGATGGAAATTGGGATCGGCTTCACGATGATCTGACTAATCTGAGTGAGTACCTTGATGTGGGAATCGAATATGTAGTTAGCGGGATGAGAACCATGTCAGGCAGTTCTTGATTTGTTGATGGAGGTCAGCAAGGTTTCCGAAGTCGACCGGGCGTTCATAGTAGGCGGCAACATGCGACTCATTCATCTCAATTCGTTCGGTGAAACCGAGACGCATGAGTTTTGGACGGTACTTGGAAACAGTTTGTTGCAGGTAAAATTTGGCTTGTTTGGCAAGTTCGTCGGTTCCTAAATCTTCTGGCGTCCCATCCGACAGCATGCTTTTCATATCCTCCAGATCGTATCCCGCCATGCACACCAGCTTGCCGTCGGCGGTGATTTCAAGCAACCAGTCCTCGTCCGGTAAGGGAAGGGTTAGGGCTTCCATAGAATCGATATCCATCCACCCGTGAATTTCATCCACAAGATAAGTTCTGGCCTCAGGCCATAGAGTTGAAGGGGTGCAGGACTCACTCATGCGTTGTTCCAGTTCTGGCGCTCAGCTGGGATTCTAAAGTCCGTAATCGCTGTGTATTTTCGGCGAGTTTTGGCAGTTGATATTTTTGGTCTATGCGTACAACTTTTTGTAGGTATTGCACAGCTTGACTCCATTGACCTTGGGCTTCATGGCAACTGGCAAGAACATACCAGGCACCGCCCATTCGCAGCTCATCTTTCAACCGTCTGGCAACATCGAGGCTGGTCAAGGTACAGGATTGCGCTTCCTCAAATCGTCGTTGACTTAAATACAACCGTGCCATCATACGAAAAACATCGGATTGTCCAGCTTCATTCCCGACCCGACGCATTAAGATTAAGGATTCCTGATAATAGGCGAGCGCATCATCTTCCTTACCCGTTTCCCTCGCGACTAATCCCAAATCAGAGAGTAAAACCGCCTTTCCGGCATAGTCGGACAAATGATTCATTAAATCCAAAGCTTCTAGATAATACGCCCGGGCACGATCCCATTCGCCGGCATCGGCCGAAAGGTTCCCCAAATTGGCTAAAGTCGTACTAATCCCCCGTTCATCACCCAGAATTTTTTGAAGCTCTAACACCTCACTATAATAGGCTCTGGCTTGTTCCCGGCGACCACTCACGGCGCAAATATTACCCAAATTGCCCAATGTGGTGGCCAACGACCGTTGGTCTCCATTTTGACGATCAACTTCCAGAGCCTGCGCATAACATTGAAAAGCCTCTGTATAAAAGCCTTTGGAAAAGTGGCGATTGCCTAAAGAGTTGAGATTGGCGGATTGAGACCAGGCCATGGGTGCTCACGTGTGGTCACAGTGCGGATGAAAAACCTTCCAGGCCATTATGAGGGTTTCGATTCATTCATTTGCCAATAATTGTTCAAGTGCAGGCTTGGCTCCGGTGAGCAGGGATGTTCCATCTCCAACCAGGAGGCTATCAAAGGTATACTTTAATAATCGACGAAGACTATCGCGGGCTTGAACGATATCAATATATTTTTCCGAAGGTAGAAGCCGGAGTGAACCTGGAGGATCTCCAATTATCCCATCTCCCACAATAAGTACCCCTTGACCCTGCTGCAAAAATAACGCACTTTCTCCTGGAGATTTTTGATGCGAAAGCTGAACGACCCAAATTCCCCCTGGAAGCAATTCCCCATCTTTAAAGGTTTTATCAATGGGAAGGGTCATCTCTTTGGCATCTAATTCCGGCGCCATCACCTGACAGTTAAAGATTTTCCGGAAATTGGCCGCTTCCCGTTCATGGTCTCGATTGGTCAAGATAATATAATCTAGAGCCCCTCCCCGCTGCGTTATGGCCCTATCACTGGCATTCATGGGAGGCGGATCGACTAATATTCGATGTTCCCCCACGGCCAATAAATGACCATTAAAATTAAGCTGTTTTTCCTCAGAGAACCAGGACCATTCAGAAATATTGGGCAGAATGGTTTTCATAAGGTTTCCAGGGTTTCTTGGAGAAGGGCTGTGGTTTTGGCTTGAACGCCTGAATCTTCTGGAAGATCCAACATGTCATCCTCATGGACCGTAATAAATTTACGATTGGGGCCCTTAGTAAGGGAAATCAGTAACAGACTGCGCGAAGGAGTGGTCGGAATGACGACCTCAACCGCCGCATCAAGGGATTTCACGATCTCAAGAAATTTTTGTTTCCCGTCTTCTAGTTCGTCCATAGTGCCCTAACATTCGGATCAAGAATGTGTAAACAGGAGAGATCGCCCTACATGGTCGAGGGAGTAGGCGGTGCCTCCAACAATTTCTCTACTTCCTGTAGAATTGCTTCATGTCCGGCTAATGTGCCGTCAGTAAAGAAATTCCCTACACGCTGCCAACGAATTAGGCCATTTTGATCAATGACATACACATTGGGAATAAATTTCCCCCCGCCATAGAGTTTGTCTGTTTTCTTATCGGGGTCCAGAAGATAGGGATACGTAATCTTCAACGGGAATCCTTGTAGGAATTCCCTGACATCTGACAGGGAGTCGCCAGATGAATTGACTCCAATGACCGCGACAGGCTTGTCTTTTGTGGCTTCATGTACCCTCTGGAGATTGGTGCTTTGGATTAAACACGGCTCGCAAATATGAAAGAGCCCCAGAACCACCACCTTCCCCTTAAACTGGTCAAGGGAGAGAGGTCGTCCATCCAGACCTGTCAGTGAGAAATTAGGAGCGGACTCCCCGACTTTAAAGAAACTTCCCGCCTGTACGATAAAACCGGTGCTCAGTATTAAGATGACTACGATCAATAACTGAAGAATATTCCTTTTCATAGGCTCCTCCTGTTCATGGTGCCTCCTAGGGCATATAACCAGAGATTCAACCTTCACATCCCTTGAAAGCCTACCACACGAATTTTTGAGGCGGCAACAAAACGGAAATACATTTAAGAGCGAGAGAGTTGATCCGGTTCGAATAACCCGAGTTGCAGTTGCTCGGCTTTGGTCAACATGATGGGATAATTATCCGTAAAACAGGCATTGCAATAATGATGGGAAAAGCCGGGAGCCATTGCCAGCATACCTTCTAAGCTAAGGTACCCCAAACTATCGGCCGTGACATAACGACGAATTTCTTCAATGTTGAGATTTGACCCTATGAGTTCTTTTTGTGTCGGCGTATCAATGCCATAATAGCAGGGGGCAATGACCGGTGGAGAACTGATACGCAGATGAATTTCCCGAGCACCGGCCTGTCGAAGCATTTTGACAATTTTCCGACTGGTGGTGCCTCGAACAAGGGAGTCATCCACAACCACAATCCGTTTTCCTTCCAGGACATCCGGGACCGGATTCAGTTTCAACTTTACGCCAAAATGGCGAATGGCTTGTTGCGGCTCAATGAAGGTCCGTCCCACATAGTGATTTCGGGTGAGTCCGATCTCAAACGGTAACCCCATCCCTTCGGCATAGCCCAAGGCCGCAGGAACACCGGAATCCGGAACAGGAATGACCATGTCTGCGTCCGCTGGACACTCCTTAGCCAGTTGGCGCCCAAAGGCTTTACGAACCGGATACACGGCATTCGGGCCAAAAATTTTCGAATCCGGTCTCGCAAAATAGACGTATTCAAATACACACTGGGCGCGCGCGCGTTCGAGAAACGGATGATAGGAGGTCAATTCGGTACCCTGAATGACAATAATTTCTCCCGGTTCCACTTCACGGACGAACTTGGCATCAATCAGATCGAAGGCGCACGTCTCGGATGCCACGACCCAGCTGCTTTTATACCGCCCTAAACACAGCGGGCGAAATCCAAACGGATCGCGGGCGGCGATTAATTGATCATCGGTTAACAGCACCAATGAAAAAGCCCCTCGAACCAGACTTAATGCGTCAATCACCCGATTCACAATCGTATCTCCCTTGGAGTGAGCAATCAGGTGAATGATGACCTCGCTATCGGAGTCCGATTGAAAAATAGCCCCATAGGCCTCGAGTTCACCTCGAAGCACCCCGGCATTCACTAAATTTCCATTGTGAGCCAACGCCAAATTGCCAAACGCGAAATTGACGGACAAAGGTTGGACGTTTTGCAACTGTCCACTGCCTGCCGTAGAGTATCGGTTATGCCCGATCGCCTTTGTTCCAGGAAGTTCGCGTAAGGTTTTTTTGGAATAAATATCAGCAACGAGACCTAGGCCTTTTTTTTGAAAGAATTGCTCTCCGTCCGAGGACACAATACCGGAGCCTTCCTGCCCCCGATGTTGTAGGGCATAGAGGCCCAGATACGTCAGATTCGCAGCTTCTTTCGATCCCGCAATTCCGAAGACAGCACATTCTTCATGAAACCCGTCCGGGGAAGGCATAGACTGTACCATCGGTAACTTCCTCATGATGTCCTCAAACAGGCCAGATCATCTTGAGCGACCATAAAAGCTGACCAATTCAAAAATAGGGAGTAACCAACTTTGCTCACGATGCTTCGGCTCCAAGTTGTCGTGCAAGAGCATGGTGCCATTGGTCTTCCATTTCAGAAAGGGGCAGACTTATCTCACATACGGGCCGGTCTTGAGCTCCGCGAACAGTAATATCCATATTCCCTTGAGTGACTTGGCCTAATTCGGTGCATGGCACGTCTGTACCTTGAACCAGTTTCATCAACTGCTTGACGTGCTCCGGTTTAACCGAGACGACAACCCGTGAAGGACTTTCTCCAAAAAGTAGAGCATCAAGACGCAAACGATCTTGGTTCAGTATAACAGTTGCTCCGAATAGCGCGGAAGGATGAGTCAGACAGCATTCGGCTAATGTCACGAGTAATCCGCCTTCTGAGCAATCATGCGCTGATTGCACAAGCCCCTTTTGGATTAAGGTGAGTAGGAAGGAATAGAGAGCTTTTTCTCGATCCAGATCCAACCAAGGGGGATTGCCTTGTTCGCGAGAATGAATGACCTTGAGATATTCTGTCCCGCCTAAGTCCTCTTTCGTCTCCCCCAACAAGAAAATATGATCGCCTGATTGTTTGAACCATTGAGTGGTAATGTCTTCCGGGCGATCAATTAGTCCCACCATTCCCAAAATTGGTGTTGGGTAAATGGACAGGCCATTCGTCTCGTTATAAAAGCTCACGTTTCCACTGACTACAGGAATTTGGAATGTTCGACAGGCATCGGCGATCCCTTCGACCGCCATGATGAATTGCCACATGATGTCGGGACGCTCCGGGTTGCCGAAATTTAGGCAGTCAGTCACTCCGATCGGTTGGGCACCCGCACAAACCAAATTTCTCGCGGCTTCAGCCACGGCCAATCCTCCTCCCAAATAGGGATTCAGCAGGCAGTATCGACTATTGCCATCCGTCGTCATGGCCAAGGCTTTCGTGGTCCCTTTAATGCGAACCACGGCGGAGTCGGAACCGGGACAGACAACGGTATTGGTTCCCACCATATGATCGTATTGCCGAAAGACCCAACGTTTGCTCGCAATAGTGGGTGACGCTAATAATTTCAAGAGCACCTCGGCAGGATTTTTGACATCTGGCAGCGTATCAATATTTAAGGATTGCAAAAACTCCTGATAAGGTGGTGGCGCAGCAGGCCGTTCATAGCGTGGACCTTCTTCGGCGAGGGCATGCGCGGGTATTTCCGCCACAATCTGGTTGCCCTCTCTAATTCGTAAGAATCCATCATCGGTCACCTGCCCGACCACGGCGGCATCAATTCCCCATTTTCGACAGATTGCCAGCACAGACTCTTCCTTGCCAGGTTGAGCCACCAGAAGCATTCTTTCCTGGGATTCGGATAGTAAAATTTCATAAGGAGTCATGTGCGGTTCACGGCGGGGCACCTTAGCCAAATCCATGTCAATACCGGTTCCGGCGCGTGAGGCCATTTCGCAGGAGGAGCTGGTCAGCCCGGCCGCCCCCATGTCCTGAATCCCAACTAAGAGGTCCTGTTCTAAAAATTCAAGGCACGCTTCAAGCAATAACTTCTCTAAAAAGGGATCACCAACTTGTACATTCGGACGCTTCTTCTCAGAGGCATCGTCAAAACTGTCAGAGGCCATGGTGGCGCCATGAATCCCGTCTCGTCCTGTTTTGGCACCAATATACAGCACTTGATTTCCGGCACCTTTAGCTAAGCCACGCAGGAGACGATCTTTTTTCACAATACCCAGACAAAAAACATTAACTAATGGATTTTTTGAATAAATATCGTTAAACGTAATTTCCCCACCTACCGTTGGCACTCCCATGCAGTTCCCATAGGAGGAAATTCCAGAAACGACTCCTTTGAGAATATGCTGATTCTTGGGAAGGTCCAATTCACCGAATCGCAGGGAATTCAATAACGCGATCGGGCGTGCTCCCATGGTAAAAATATCGCGCAGAATCCCACCGACTCCTGTTGCGGCCCCTTGAAACGGCTCAATATATGACGGGTGATTGTGCGATTCCATCTTGAACACTGCCGCGAGGCCCTCTCCAATATCCACGGCACCGGCATTTTCTCCCGGCCCTTGAACCACCCCCTCACCCTCGGTCGGAAATCGTTTTAAATGAATGCGTGAACTCTTATAACTGCAGTGTTCACTCCACATCACAGAAAAGATACCCAACTCAGTGAGATTCGGCTCGCGACCAAGATGCTTGAGGATTTGCTGATACTCATCCTCGGACAGACCATGCTGTTCAATAATTTTTGACGTAAGAGGTACCTGCGGCAAAACTTTTGATTCCTGGGTCATGGCAAACAACTCATTTTGTATGAAAAGCTTTTCCAATTAGCAAAAAGGGAATGAAAGAGGTGAAAAACCAAATAGCTCACTAATTATTTCGGAACAAACACACGAAATTGATTTCCCTAATGCTTCAGAAATGCACATTGGAAAGTCAGGAGAGTCCTTATTTCCATAAAAGGGAATTTAGCATAAACACCGTCATACTGTCCTGTGGGTTAATGACCTGAAGGGAGGCGAAGGGGCAAATGGTCCGTGACATACGAAGCATAGCGCAACGCCGTGAGCACTTGTTCATATGTCAGATTCAATGCTTCTTGAACCTCGTGAAATGATTTTCCGATCCCAAGGGTTCCGACCACGGTAGCCACATCAACGGCAGTGCCTGCCACACATGGTTTCCCGTGGCAGATGTCTGGAGTCATCGTAATTCCTGGAAAAACTTCCATGGTGGCTTTGACCGACAAGGGAAGGCGGATAATGGCAATCGAACCTATACCGGCTGAGGTGTTTTGTGTGTTTCCAACGCTGAAACCATGGATCGAAAAATATATAGTCCATCCTCATTATTGAGCAGGTGTTCTGCGGCTCGTTCTGGATGAGGCATCAGACCAAGGACGTTGCCGGCCGCGTTGCGGATTCCCGCAATATTATCCAGCGATCCATTGGGATTGGTTTGAGAGGTCACTTTGCCTTCGCGATCACAATATCGAAAGACGATTTGCGCATTGGCCTGCAAGGCGGACAACGTCACAGGGTTTGTATAATAATTTCCTTCAGCATGGGCAATCGGAAGCTTCAGAATCTGTCCGGGTTTACAGTGATTGGTAAATGGGGTATTCGCATTTTCTACGCGTATATAGTGATCTTCACAAATAAAGGAAAGATCCCTGTTGCGCAACATGGCACCGGGTAATATTCCAAGCTCTAAAAGCATTTGGAATCCATTACAGATGCCCAGGACCATTCCTCCCCGCCCGGCAAACTCAACGACGGCCTCCATGATGGGAGAAAATCTGGCTATGGCGCCCGTGCGCAGATAGTCACCATAAGAAAACCCCCCTGGCAGAATGATGGCATCCATGCCTTTAACGGATCTCTCTTGATGCCAGATAAACTCAGCTGTTTGTCCCATTATGTCCGAAAGAACATGCGCACAATCACGATCACAATTGGATCCGGGAAAGACAATGATGCCGATGTTCATATCGTTCTCTGCTCGTTGACATTCATACTGAGATAAGAGCTATCAGGAGAGAAAGGATCGAATTTAATCAGGGGGAACAATGGAAAAACCATTATGCCTCAAGGATCTCGTATTGATATTCTTCAATGACCGTATTGGCAAGAAGTTTTTCGCACATCGCTTTGATGGTCTGTTCACCAGACGTCGCGTCTGATTCACAAAGATCCACCTCGATAAATTTTCCAATTCTGACCTCTCCAACCGATCCAAAACCAAGGGTTTGAAGCGATTGCTGAATCGCCCGGCCTTGAGGATCAAGAATTCCGTTTTTAAGTGTGATGTAAATTTTGGCTTTCATAATTTTCGGGAAGGAGTGACATGAACCCGGTGAATAAGCGTTTTATGAAATAGTCAGATCCGTCAGCAAGATAGTCGGTGGCAAAGCACGAACACACGGCTCGCTACATCGTGCATTATCCGCAAACCCGCTTGAGAACTTCTTGATAGGTTTCCTCGATCCGCCCCAAATCTTTTCGGAAACGATCCTTATCCATGCGTTCTCCGGTTTGGATATCCCAAAAACGGCATGTGTCCGGAGAAATTTCATCTGCCAAAATAATCTGACCATTCCATAATCCAAATTCTAACTTAAAATCCACCAGGAACATGCCCTTTTTCTGGAAAAAAGGTTTGAGCACTTCGTTGATTTTGAGAGCCTGCTGTCGGAGTTCCTCGATTTGCCCGGGTGTGGCTAATTTCAACAATCGAATATGGTCTTCGGAGATAAGAGGGTCACCCAGTGAATCATTCTTATAGAAAAACTCTACTAAGGGAGGATCAATAATCAAGCCTTCTTCTAAACCTAAACGTTTGACAATGCTGCCGGTGGCTCGATTGCGCACCACCACTTCAACCGGAATAATTTTTACCCGACGCGTTAACATCTCCCGGTCATTGATTTGCTGAATGAAATGACTGGGAATTCCGGCGTCGGCAAGATGTTGGAACAGTTTTGCGGAGATCGCATTATTGACAATGCCTTTTTCCAGAATCGTCCCACGTTTTTCGGCGTTAAAGGCAGTGGCATCGTCCTTGAAGTACTGAATGAGTTCGTCGTCCTTTTCGGTCAGGAAAATCTTTTTGGCTTTTCCTTCGTAAAGCATATTGCCTTTAGTCAATGTATTTGCCTCTTTTTAAAGTTTTCTTTGAAGGAGTGACCCTGGTTGATGTTGAGCTCTTTCGTCGAACTTGCCTCCCAAACACTCGCGTGAAAATCTCCTGTTGATGGCGTAAGTAGGTTTTGGGATTAAAACATGTCGCAATCTCTTTTGTACTGAGATGTTTGGCAATAAAGGGATCCTGCTCAATAAGGGCTTGGAAACTCCCCTCCCCCCTCCAGGCAGCCATGGCATGTTGCTGTACATGCTCATAGGCGTCTTTTCTGATCGCACCTTTGTCCACCAGCGCCAAGAGAAGTCGTTGCGAATAGATGAGGCCACCGGTTTGATTGAGAGTGGCCATCATTCGTTCGGGATAGACCACGAGTTTGGATAACATGTTCGTTAAACGGACCAACATGTAATCAATCAGAATCGTGCTATCGGGAAGGATGATCCGCTCCGCAGATGAATGGCTAATGTCTCGTTCATGCCACAAAGCCACATTTTCCAGGGCAGCCAGACTGTTACTGCGAACCACTCGAGCAAGACCGCATAAATTTTCCGAACTGATCGGGTTTCGTTTATGAGGCATGGCAGACGAGCCTTTTTGGCCAGGCTCAAAGTACTCTTCCGCTTCCAAGACTTCGGTTCGTTGCAAATGACGAATTTCCGTAGCCACCTTTTCAATACTGGCTGCCATCAGGGCCAACGCCGAGAGGAAGGCCGCGTGCCGGTCCCGCTGAAGCACCTGATTTG
The DNA here is from genome assembly GCA_024760505.1 of Nitrospira sp. GTDB lineage: Bacteria > Nitrospirota > Nitrospiria > Nitrospirales > UBA8639 > Nitrospira_E. Next base: position 3,530,572 of record CP058931.1, on the reverse strand, counting down.
AAATGGGCGCCGGCTTCAATCCTAAGCGTTGACATACCGTTTTTTCTATCGAGGGAGAAAGATGGGCAAATGTTCCCATGGCCCCTGACAGCTTGCCAACGGCAATGTCGGCGATCGCGGCTTTTAGGCGGAGTTCCTGCCTTTGAAACTCCTGATACCAAATGGCCACCTTCCATGCGAAGGAAATAGGCTCCCCATGGATCCCATGCGAACGCCCCACCATCAGAGTATTCTGATGCGCAAAGGCTAAATCCCGCAAGACATTGAGCAATTCCCCGACATCCTCACGGATCAATTGGGCTGCTTCCGCTAATTGCAACGAAAGGGATGTGTCGACAATGTCCGAGGAGGTGAGCCCAACATGTAGAAATCGACCGTCTTTCCCTGCCTGCTCGGATACCGATTCCAGAAAGGCAATCACATCATGCTTTGTAACTTGTTCGATCGCCGCGATTCGTACAGGATTAATCGTGACTTTTTTTCGAATGCGGGCTGCCACGCCATAAGGGACATGCCCCATCTGTTCCATGGCTTCGCACACGGCAAGTTCAACCTGCAACCACAACTCATATTTGTGAGTCTGGGTCCAAACGGCCCCCATACGGGGTAACGTGTAGCGGTCAATCATGGGACAGGACAATTAGGCGGTGGGTGACGGATCAGATAATTCCGGCGCAGAACTTTTTTGCTGAATCTGGCTTCGCTTGATGGCAAGCTTTGGTTCAGCCCGGAGCACATGGTCTAACAGTCCATTGACGAATCGTCTGGCCTCATCATCGGCAAATAGCTTAGCTAATTCAACCGCTTCATTGATGGTGACCATGGCCGGAATATCGGGCTCCCACAATAACTCGTAAATAGAACATCTCAGGATATTCCTATCCACCACCGGCATCCGCTGCAAAGACCAGTCGATGGCAAAATCACGAATGATCCGGTCAATTTCGGACTGATTCGTGATGACACCAAGAAAGAGGTTAGAGGTAAATGTTTGGACTTCCGGTGAAGCCGATTGACTTGCCCAAAACTTTTCTTGCCATGTAGGGTTTTGATCCTGAAATTCATGCTGGAAGAGCATTTGCAACGCAAGCTGGCGGGCCAGGCGTCTGGATGGCCGTCCATGTGCTTGATTGGCTTGGGGTGTATCGGATGGAATAGTCATGGTCATGATGTTGTGGATTCCCTTAAAAAGCCAGACTGACGGAGGCTGGTCTTACTCAAACGTTTCATTAAGACGGCCATTTCAAGGGCCGTACGAGCTGCATCAGCCCCTTTATTCCGTTCGGGTGGCCCAGAACGTTCCATTGCCTGATCAACCGTATCCGTGGTCAGCACTCCGAAAATAATTGGAATGCCAGTTTCGAGAGCTGCTTGGCCGATCCCGCGACTTGTCTCGGCACAAATATATTCGAAATGTGGAGTTTCTCCGCGGATTACTGCCCCTAAACAGATAATGACATCAAATCGATGTGATTGGGCCAGTGTCTTTGCAATTAAAGGGATCTCAAAGGCTCCAGGAACCCGAATGACCTGCCTGTGGTCTGATGGAGTGCCTAGTTGGGTTAAGGTGGATTCAGCTGCAGCCAATAAGCGGCTGGTCACAATCTCGTTAAAAGTACTGACCACGATCGCAACCTGACAGTCTGCCTTGTCACCACGCTCCTGATTCGCCATGTTGGTTTAATAATTCCTTTGAGACGCCCCCTCTCACTACAAAAAGTGAGAGCATTGCGATTCGCGATTCAGTGTGTACCACTTGCCAGAAAGAACCGCAAGTCCCCACTACACATTATTCAAAAGGTGGCCTAATTTGGCCTTTTTCGTGCGCAAGTAGTGCACATTTGACTCCTGGGGAGTAATCTCAATGGACACTCGTTCGACCACTTCCAATCCATAACCCTCGATTCCCACAATTTTCCTTGGATTATTGGTGATAAGTCTGATTTTTTTAAGACCTAAATTTACTAAAATTTGGGCGCCAATTCCGTAATCCCGCAAATCAGCCTTAAACCCCAATTGCAAATTGGCTTCGACTGTATCACTGCCCTGGTCCTGAAGGTGGTAGGCCCGAATTTTATTGGTCAGTCCGATTCCCCGGCCCTCCTGATTTAAGTACAGCAGGACCCCTTTGCCTTCCCGTTCAATTATTTCCATTGCTCGATGCAATTGCTCTCGGCAATCACAGCGCAAAGACCCAAAGACATCGGCTGTCAGACAGCCCGAATGGACTCGCACCAACGTTGGAAGGCTATCGATTTCCCCTTTCACCAAAGCTATGTGTGTTCCGGCATCAAGTTCGTTTTCAAAAACGACCGACTGAAAATGACCAAAACGTGTGGGAAGATTCGCGGTGGCAACTTGCTTCACAAACGTTTCTCGATGCAATCGATATTGAATCAAATCTTTAATTGTGATGATTTTCAGGCCATGGTGCTTTGCAAATTTCATTAAGTGAGGAACCCGAGCCATCGTGCCATCATCATTCATAATTTCGCAGATCACTGCCGCGGGATACAGCCCAGCCAGCCGGGCAAGATCAACAGACCCTTCGGTTTGTCCGGCACGGCGCAATACTCCGCCTTTATTGGCTTTTAAAGGAAAGATGTGACCAGGTCTGGCAAAATCGGTTGGCTTGGCTGCTGGATCCACGGCCAACTGAATCGTGGTAGCCCGATCAGCAGCCGAGATCCCCGTGGTAATATTCTTGGCGGCATCTATCGATACAGTAAAGGCTGTGCCAAACGGTGCGGTATTTTCATTCGCCTGGGGGGGGAGTTTCAACTCCTCAACTCGGTCGGGGGTGAGGGCCAGGCAAATTAATCCTCGGCCGTATTTCGCCATGAAGTTAATATGTTCAGGCGTGACCTTTTCAGCGGCCATGACCAAATCGCCCTCATTTTCCCGATCCTCATCGTCAACAAGAATGATGCATTTGCCAGCTTGAATATCCTGTAAAGTTTCGGCAATAGTGTGAAACTGAGGTTTGTGTATTGGGGCCGTTTCTTTTTTCATGGGTGACTCCCTTGACGGGCAAACGTTTCAAGCACAGCTCGTTAAATTTCTGGAATGGATTTGTGTTTGGTTAACCGAATCGAGCGCTGAACTATCATAACACTAATGCCTGCTAATCCTGAAACCAAGCCCAGGGTGAAAAATCCAGAGGAGAAGGTTCCGGTTAATTCCTTTAACCATCCAAACCCGTATGGTAAGAGGAATCCTCCGAGGCCTCCTGCCGCACCAACAAATCCGGAAGCCGTACCCATTACAGATTTGAATCGACAGGAAACAACCTGGAAAATGGCTCCATTTCCAAATCCGAAGCAAAGCATAATTAGAAGAATCATGGCATAGGTCAAGACAAATCTATCAAGATTCCCGGAAACCAGGCACAGGGCAGCTATTATAAGATAGAGCCCTTGCAATAAGGCGATGCCCCCGTGGCGATCCGCAAGATATCCTCCCAGAGGGCGGACCACACTTCCTGCTAGAGCGGAAATCGCGGTCAATGTACCAGCCTTTACCATGCCGACGTGAAATTGATCGTGAAGATAAATTGGGAGATAACTTGAAAGCCCTACAAATCCTCCGAACGTCACACCATACAAAAAACATAACCAGTACATGACTGGATCCTGAATCCCTTTTCGCAAAAATATTCCAATACTGTCATTTTTTTCAGGATCGGTTTCATTCCTTATCGGAGCTGATTGAACCAACCAGGAAAACAGGAGGGCTGTCCCCATAACGGGTAGGAGCATGATGCCGAAAACCTGATGCCATCCAACCCCTTCCGCAAGGCGTGGAGCCATAAACGCAGCCAACAGCACGCCACTATTTCCAATCGCCACAACCCCCATGGCCAACCCCTGATGGGCTGAGGGATAGGCTTGGCTGGCCAGGGGCAGAGCAATCGCGAAACTCGCGCCCGCAAATCCTAAAAAGAGTCCAATTCCCAGCATAGACTCGAAACTGGTTCCACCTAACCATCCCAACAGTAACCCGATGCCTTCCAAGCCCAGAATGGCCAATCCCACAACTTTAGCCCCTAATCGGTCTCCTAGCGGTCCCACAATAATTCGAAGCAAGGCGCCACCCAGCAATGGGAAGCCGACTAATAGGCCCTTTTGAGAAGACGAAAGAGAAAATTCTTCAGATATAGCAATACCCATGGCCCCAATAAGAAGCCACACCATAAAACTTATTTCAAAGTGGAGCCACGCACCGAGGAGAGTTGGCCAATGCCCGGAACGAAGTGACTGGATAACCTCTTTCAACATAGTTCTTTCAAGGGCATGGGAGGCCTTTCTGTTTAAATTTTTCAAGCCTGTGATCAAAGGCTGACTATAAAAAGATTTATCTGAAATAGACAATATTTCTCTGAAGTGGAAATTCCTGAGACCTCTTTTTCACCTCGAAATTGGAAAAATTCGTCAATGCGTTTGGTGATCCAAGAAAAATTCATTACAATAAAGCAGAAAAATGCGGCATACCCTGCCTTCTGGATCAGCAAGCCAAAGCATGACACAAAAATCTTCCAAAAAGCGGACTCCCGATGTGATCGACGTCGTGGTGAACAAATCTCCTTCTGAACAACCGAATGAAGAGGTCCATGAAGAAATTATCATTGATGATGCCAAGGAACAGGAGAACCAACCTGAGAGTGAAGAGGCCTCCAAAGACCAGGCGAAGTGGGATTCGGTCTCAACCGCACTGACTCCGACCACAACGCTCAGTCGATACTTAGCCGAAGTCCGCCGGTATCCATTCCTATCGAAAGAAGAGGAACTTCAACTCTTTCATGAATATCAGACACTAGGGACACGAGAGTCTGCAGTGAAATTGATTTTAGCTAATCTGCGTGTGTGTGTCTCCATCGCCTCGGAATATGGTCTTGCCGGCATTGACCAGATGGACCTGATTCAGGAAGGGAACGTCGGGCTTTTGCAGGCCATGAAGAAATTCGATCCGACAAAAAATGTTCGCTTTTATGCCTATGCAGCCTGGTGGGTTCGAGCCTTTGTGCTGCGGTATCTCCTCAATAATTTTCGTCTTGTCAAAATAGGCACAACCCAGGAACAACGACGCCTTTTCTATAACCTTCGTCGCGAAAAAGCCAAATTGGAACGGCAAGGCTATGTTCCCGATCCAAAGTTGCTGGCAGACCGCCTTAATGTGCGTGAACGAGATGTTGTGGAAATGGATCAACGATTAGGAAGTTGGGAACTTTCCCTCGATCAGCCAATGACCTCGGACGGGGAAGGCACCTTTCATGACCTTCTTCCTTCTACACAAGCTCCCATTGATGACCAGCTGGCTGACACACAGTTGCGCCTCCTCTTCCGAAAAAAGTTAGCTGAATTTGCACAAACACTATCAGAACGAGAGGAGGACATTCTTCGCAATCGCCTCCTATCGGAATCTCCCGTGACCTTAGAAGACTTAGGAAGAAAATATATGATTACCAAAGAGCGGACCCGTCAACTGGAGGCTAAAATAATTAAGAAGTTACGAGAGCTTATGAAAAAAGATATTCAGGATTTTGAACATCTCAGAAAGTAGCGCTGTAAGTTCATATACGTACAAAAATCGTTAACCTCAAGAATTGGAGGTGCTTTCCTTGTTTAAAGGATGGACCTCCGCCTCTCGTCATTATTGAAAATATTACCTTTCCCTCTTGACTTCAATTCAACCAGACTTATCTTTCCCTCCAAGTTGACACATTTTTGAAAAATTTAAACAGGTGTGCGTCATCCTAAAAGTTAGTACTCACCATTTTCTTAATCAATTAGCAACAACCAAAGAAGGAGGCAGACATGGCAGCCACAAAAGAAAAGGAAAAGAAGGAAGCCAAAGCAGGAAGCAGCGCGAAGGGGTTCCGTCCGTTAGGGGATCGTGTGTTTGTAGCCTACACCGAAGAATTGGAGCGGACAGCAGGGGGAATTTATGTGCCGGATTCAGCTCGGGAAAAACCACAAAGAGGCACCATTGAAGCTGCAGGACCTGATGTTGAAAATGTGAAAGTTGGCGATCAAGTCTTGTTTGATAAGTATTCTGGGACCAAAATTAAGGTTGAAAACGATGACTGCTTAATTTTGAAAGAAGAAGATATTTTGGGCGTCTTCGAAAATTAACACTACCATCAAGTTCGAACTCACTTTTTCAAGTGGCAATCCACATCACTAAAATATGTTTTTAAAGGAGGATATGTATGGCTAAGCAGTTGCAATACAGTGAAAAGGCACGTGCGTCTATATTGAGCGGAGTGAATCAATTAGCAGATGCGGTGAAAGCGACATTAGGGCCAAAAGGCCGGAATGCGATTCTCGACAAGAAATTTGGTGCCCCAACCATCACCAAAGACGGCGTGACGGTAGCCAAGGAGATCGAATTAAAGAATCCGTACGAAAACATGGGCGCGCAGCTTGTTCGGGAAGTGGCAAGTAAAACGAGTGATACCGCTGGTGATGGAACCACGACTGCGACAGTATTGGCACAGGCCATTTACCGTGAAGGGGTCAAAAATATCACGGCAGGCGCCAATCCAATGGAGATTAAACGGGGAATTGATAAAGCCGTTGAAGTTGCGATTGAAGAATTAAAAAAGTTCAGCAAGCCCTGCCAGACCAAAAAGGAAATTTCTCAAATTGGTTCAATCTCCGCCAATAATGATCACACCATTGGTGACCTGATCGCCGAAGCAATGGATAAAGTGGGAAAAGATGGCGTCATCACCGTAGAAGAAGCCAAATCCATGTCGACGTCCTTAGATGTAGTCGAAGGAATGCAGTTTGACCGCGGGTACATCTCTCCCTATTTCGTGACCAATGCGGATCGCATGGAAGCTTCGTTGGAAGACGCATTCTTACTGATTGTGGAAAAGAAAATTAGCGCCATGAAAGACTTGCTCCCTATTCTGGAGCAAGTTGCGAAAATGGGGAAACCATTAGTCATTATCGCTGAAGATGTCGAAGGCGAAGCCCTGGCAACACTGGTAGTCAATAAACTTCGTGGCACGTTGAATGTGGCAGCAGTTAAGGCTCCTGGATTTGGTGATAGACGAAAAGCCATGTTGGAGGATATTGCCACCCTGACGGGCGGGCAAGTGATTTCTGAAGAAGTAGGACTCAAACTCGAAAGTGTGAAGCTGACCGACCTCGGTCGGGCCAAGCGGGTGAATATTGACAAGGACAATACCACGATCGTGGAAGGAGCTGGAGATCCCAAACGGATTGAAGGTCGCGTCAAGCAAATTAAAACACAGGTCGAGGAAACGACATCCGATTATGATCGGGAAAAATTGCAAGAGCGGTTGGCGAAAATGGTTGGTGGCGTGGCTGTGATTAATGTAGGCGCCGCAACCGAAACAGAAATGAAGGAAAAGAAAGCTCGTGTGGAAGATGCCCTGCATGCGACGAAAGCCGCAGTAGAGGAAGGTATCGTTCCTGGCGGAGGCGTGGCTCTCCTTCGTTGTGTTCCGGCTTTGGATAAAATGAAATTAGACCACGATCAACAAGTCGGCGTAAATATCGTCAAGCGTTCCTTGGAAGAACCTATTCGACAAATTTCCATCAATGCAGGCGCAGAAGGCTCCATTATTGTGGAAAAGGTTCGAGGTGAAACCACAAACCGAGGCTACAATGCAGGCACCGGAGAGTTTGTGGATATGGTTGAAGCCGGGGTGATTGATCCGACCAAGGTCGCACGTTGCGCATTGCAAAACGCTGCCAGCGTTGCAGGACTCATGCTTACCACAGAGGTCATGGTTACAGAAATCCCAGAAGCAAAGTCAGAAGGTGCTGGGATGCCTGGCGGCCATGACCACGGCATGGGCGGCATGGGCGGCATGGGCGGATTCTAAAATCCGACTCACGAATATAATGAAAACCCCCTGGAGGATTCGATCCTCCAGGGGGTTTTCTATTTCTGAATCTTTAATTCTCTCGCCGATCAGACAGAAAAATTCATAGAACTAAGTCATCTTACGAATCAGTTAATTGATAGCTGCCCTGCATAAGGAGAGGGTTTTTTGACAGATTGTTTGAGGGATGTGGTATAAAGAAGTCCATCTTTATGAAAAATTACTATTGTATTCGTGCAGTATTCCTCATCCTTTGCTCCAGATTGGGCTAACTATGAATTTATACTCAAACACAATCAAAGTATTAACTGGTCAAACAATAACCAGTCGGCTATTGATGGCGGGTATTGTGGTCTTTCTCCTGACCGAAATCGGCTTGCTTGGACTTATCAATAAGGGGGAAGCAGCGGACTCTCGGTCACGAACAGAAGCGAACTGTACCATTGGTATGGTAAAAGGCGAGGCCAAGGCTGAATGCCAAGTTCCCATTCCCAAAGGCTGTGCTGTTGCTCAGTTTCCTGAATACCCCGAACCGTGGGTTGATATTTCCAAAGGAGGGGGAACTTCTTGTCAATTTGATGAGAAACAAACCGACTGGAAAACTTCAATTGTCGGATCATGCCAGGCTTGCACCACCGAGCAATGTACAGGAAGATTTATGGTGATGTTTAATTGTGCGAACAATGTTCCTCCTGCTAATCCAGGAACCCCTGGACAAAAGTAAATCTTGAATTTATCCTGAGGAGGAGTAATCATGTCTCCTCGGTCGATCCTGGCAAATCAGATCAAGGAAGAGGCCCGCCGACTAGGCTTTGATGCTGTTGGGATTGCTCGTTTGCCACCGCCTCTACCCACCATACCCTTCCCTCCGGCTCAAAATACGATTTCCCATACAGAGGAATCAATTACCTTGCAATTATGGGAACGGCTAAAAAAATGGCTGGACTTGGGCTTTCATGGAACTATGGAATGGTTAGCCAAGGATCCGAAACGCCGCTCTAACCCAGAAGAAGTTCTTCCAGGTTGCCAATCCCTGGTAGTCGTGGGGATGAATTATTACACGGATCATACTCCGGATGAGTCAAAGGGGGCTGGACGAATTGCCCGATATGCCTGGGGAAAGGACTATCACGGGTTCATGAAGGACCGGCTTAGACAGTTAGAAAACTTTCTTCACTCACACGTACCGGATATTCAGACGCGGAGTTATGTGGATACCGGGCCCATCATGGAAAAACCGTGGGCCCAGGAGGCCGGGATTGGCTGGATCGGCAAACACACCAATATTGTTTCCACCGAGTTTGGGTCTTGGCTGCTGCTCGGGGAAATTCTAACGACCCTGCCGTTGGATTGTGACGAACCCGCCATGGATTTATGTGGAACCTGCTCGCTCTGTATTCAGGCTTGCCCCACCGGCGCCATCGTGGAACCCTATCTCCTTGATGCGGAACGATGCATCTCGTATTTGACGATTGAATACCGTGGTAGGGCAGATGACATGCCAGCTGGGCTGAGGAAAAAAATTGGCAATAGGATTTTTGGCTGTGACGATTGTTTGGATATTTGTCCTTTTAATGTGAATGCAAAAGTCACTACGGAGGCAGGATTCCAACCATTTCCATGGACATTACATCCCCAATTACCTGAATTGGCGAATTTGACAAAAGATGAATTTCAATCACTCACGACAGGGAGCCCCTTGCGCCGCCCTAAGCATGAGGGCTTTAGCCGAAATGTACAGATTGGACTCGATAATCACGCTCCACGGATTCCTTTATCGTAATTCGATCACGGTCACACCGTCTCCTCCCTCGGCTGGATCACCGGGTCGAAAGCTTTGAATATAGGGAGAGGATTGACAAAAATTTCGAATTCCTGTTTTGAGTGCGCCAGAACCCTGGCCATGGATGACTTTAAGATATTTGGCTTGGGTGACCAGGGCATGGTCTAGGGCCGCAAGCGTCATCTCCATCGCATCGTCCAGACGGAACCCACGAATACACAGTTCCTGTTGATATTGCCCAGTTGCCTGATGAGAGCTTGGGTGACTCGTCTCAGTGGAAATTGTGGAGAGAGATCGTTTCCGACTCAATTGTTGTGGCCCTGACAAAGATTTATTGCCGGAAGAAGCTGTTGCTCGACGTACGGCCGAAGGGGCGGTTTTAATTGTCTGGGTACCCACACGAATGGATACCTGCTTTTTCCCTTCAAGACTTTCCTGCAGGATCCCGATCGTCCCCAATGGATCAATTTCCACAAGGTCCCCTTCGTGTGGAGGCTCAGATGATTCCAGGGAATTATTGGGGAGACGGGAGAGTATTTCTTGATTTACCGAACCAATGGTTTGCTGGATAGAACGAACCTTCGAGAGTGTTTTGTCCGTTTTTAAGTCATTGATGATTTGATTAAGTTGACGTTGTGCTTTGGAAAATTCTTGTTGCCACTGCTTCCGATATCGTTGCCGGTCTTCTCGTTCCTGGGCTTGCAATTGATTGCGAGTGACTTCCGCCTCATCAAACAAGTGTTGTGCGTTTTGACGAAGGTGTTGGGCCTGCACATATTCACGTTCTAATCGAGTATGTGTGTTCTGCAGAGCCCGGAAGATGGCATCAAGATCGTAGTCGTGTCTTTGTATCAAAAGTTGGGCAGATTGAATGATCGTAAAATCCAACCCCAATCGTTCGGCAATCTCCAAGGCTGAAGACCCACCAGGAATTCCGTCTATAAGCCGGTATGTTGGAGCAAGAGTAACCATATCGAATTCCTGACTGGCATTCCGAACATGAGGATTTCGAAAAGCAAGGGTTTTCAAGGTGGGATAATGAGTGGTCGCTATAATCGTACATCCGAATTCGCAAAGACGGGTTAGGAGGGCTTCAGCTAACGCGGCGCCCTCAATAGGATCCGTCGAGCTCCCGACTTCGTCCAAGAGGACAAGGACATTACTGTTCGCTGGGTTCGTTGGCGATCCGATATTTTTCAATAAGGCGATCATATTGAGAATATGGCCCGAAAAGCTGGATACATCTTTACTGAGATCTTGAGAATCCCCGATATCCGCATACACCTGTCCAAAAAGTGCCATCTTAGAATCGGGGCCACAAGTCGGGTGAAGCCCAACTTTCACCATCATCGCGAATAATCCCACCAGCTTCAATGACACCGTCTTCCCACCCGCATTTGGTCCAGAAATGATGAGAACTGTGGTATCGCCCTCAATACGAATGGAATTGGGGATGACGTGTTCCTTGGTCAACGCCAGGAGTGGATGCCTGGCTTGTTGCAGATCAATACAATGTTCTTGGGTAAGGTGAATGGGAGAGCCTTGCGTTTTAATGCTTAAGCGTGCTTTAGCCATGAGGCAATCGACATCGGCCAAGCAGGACAAATTTTCACGGATGGCCCAAACATGTTCTGCGACACGACTGGACAAATCTTGCAGTATATGCCGCTCTTCTTGAGCCACCTGCAAGTCGGCAAATTTAATGGAATTATTCAATTCGATCAGATGACGGGGCTCAATAAACACCGTGGCTCCACTACCGGAAATGTCATGGACAATCCCATCAATCGTGTGTTGTCGTTCGGCTTTAATTGGAATCACGTATCGATTCTCACGTTCAGCAAAGTATTGTCCTTGAAGAAGATCCTCATATTCTTGAGAAGCCAACATCCCTTCCAACTGTCGACGCATAGCTTGACGAAGCCCCTGACGTTTCTGTGTTAATTGATAGAGCTCAGGACTCGCGGATTCTCGCAGATGGCCGTTGCGATCAATGCACGAATCAATCACTTCCTTGATCCACATCAGATCTTGAAGTTTTTCACAACGAGCTCTGATCATCGGAAAGGGGGAGCCATGAATCTCCAGGTGGTGTCTGATCGTATGACCCAGGCCTACAACCGAAGCAATATCTCGAAGATCCGGACCGTCCAGAACTCCTTCTTTTTCAGCCCGTGCCAGCACATGTCTGATATCGGGAAACACCATGGAAGGCAGAGGATAAGTACCTTCGAGGATCTCAACCATTTCTGTGGTTTCTTGTTGTTGAATTCGGGCAGTCTGAAGGTCAGTTGCGAAGACGAGCGCACGACAGCGAGCGGCCCCCATCGTGGAGGCGGCTTGGTTGGCAAGACAATCGATTAAAACAGGCCATTCCAAGACCTGTTCTGTGTGTTGAACCATGCGAGACACCTTTTATTTTAGCGCGTCAGTTCAAAAAGACGTTCCAATCGATGCAAGCCTTGGATTTAGGGGTGAGATTTTCAAAAAAAAGGTGAATAAGAAAATTGTACTGGAAGGATATAAAAGCAAAGGGTCCCTGGCAAGGAACCTACTGCAAACGTAAAGACTACCCGGGAGGCCGGCGCAACGTTATTTTTTCATAGAATCAACGGAAAGCTTGAGATCTTCAATGGCCTTTTGAATATTTTCCTTGATGTCCTGCCAAGCGGTTTCACTATTGTCACGAAGTTGCTCAATACGAGGAATGAGGGTATCTTGTTGCTTTTTGAAATTATCGAGTTGGGCTTGAAGTTTGGCTCGGGTTTTTTCTTGCAACTCGATGCTTTGATCCCGGAGTTTCTGAATTTGTATTTCTAAATCAGTAATTTGTTTATTCAGACTCTCCGTGGATAAATCGTCTCCTCTAGCTGCAACCGATCCTGTTTTCTTGCCAGCTTTATCTTCTGCCAAAACAAATGTTGCTCCGCTTCCCAGGAACAGACAGGCCATAATCCATCCTATTCCCAGCATAGAGGCGGCGCCTCTGATTTTTAGCAAAAAGGCTTGGTGCATATTGAATCCTTTCGTCCCAACACCCTGTTTTCTCGCATGCTCAAATTTGAGCATTCTTATGGCCATCAAAGCAACGAGGGTTCCACAAAAATTGCATGGAAATTCACACGATGCCTTGCTCCAATGACGAACTTACCTTAGAATGCCCTCCCGTAAAATAAGGATTCATATGACTCAAGAAGACGCTCGCGCTTATCTCAACTATCTCCTTACCCTCCATCTACGACAGGAGGAAGCCTTTGGTCCGTTAGGTTTGGCGTTTGTCAAGGAGAACGACCTGAACAAATTATCCCTCCTTCCTGAGGAACAGTTTAATTTGTTGATGGCCATAGCGACGGTCTTCTCTGCTGAACCCAAACGTTACACTATGAAATTAGAATTGTTGCAAAAAGCCTACCAACTTCTACCGCAAACACGCTACAACGATCCTGAATTAGGGCGGGACCTTGAGCATTTAATCAAAAAAACTCAGAGTGATCTTCACCGTTACAATGAAGCGATGAAGGTTGCCAGATCACAATCTCCAGATCGACAAAGCTTAATTGTCGAAACCGATATCCCTGAATATTTTCTCGAAACCGCACAAAAGCGGGCCTCAGCCTATTATCAAGAAAAATATCGATTAACCAAAGAGGCAAAAACTGCCCAGCATTTTGGTGGAGCGGCGAAAAAGTTTGAACCGGACAATCTGGCGATCCATAAGGAATTTCCCGGTGCCTGCGCTCCATTTATCAATGCCCGGACCAATGCTTTTCATATTGTTTTACCTTTTGACTTAAAAATCAGCCGAAGCCCGGAAGATCCGTTGGAAGCTGGAATTCGAATTTTCTATGGAAAAATGGGATATTCATTTCCTTTACGCTATGAGATGGGGAAATTATGCAGTTACCATGACGGCCAAGTGCTGGATGTGGATCTCCGCGATCCGAATCTTATCTTTTTCTCTGTATCGGGCATCAAGGACCCAGAGTTTATCACCCGAGCCTCTCAAACCGACCCTTCTCTCCCACCGGAATTGGTCTATCCCATGGCCGTCTTAGAGCACACCGGTAGTTTGGGGCCATTTATTCAGGTCAGTTGTAACATCAAGGTGTGGTTCGATGCCTCTATGGTTTCACTCCTCATTCAAGGTGCGCCGGATCTACCTGATTATGGATTGCAAGGGGGAGCGGGCCTCATGACCAGAACGTACGCTTCCGATAAAGTTGAATCATATGTGCACAATTTATCTCAACCCTGGCAAGAAGGCTTGAGTTTTAATTTCATAAATCTCCATCTTCAATTAAGCCGTGGCATTGACAGTGCAGTTGTCCCCTGTGGAACACCGATTTTTTCAGTATATCCGGTGTTCAATCGACAGAGCTACCGCTTCGTCGACCGCCGAACGATGGACCAGGCTTCCTAGGGATCCATGGCTAACTGGTGAGTCCATAGGACTCATGCGCTTCCCAAATCATCCAACTCGAAAAAGCACCACCCCCTTCACCATCCGGTGGGGTAAACATGTCATAAATAGTGGCATTCCAATCCAAAAAATTTGTCTTATCCTGACTTTCCTGCTCATGGCTGGATGTGCAGGTGGCCAATCCCGAACCGAGCCGATAATCTCGGATACGTTTCAACTGGGAGTGGCTTCCTGGTATGGCCCAAGTTTTCATGGTAATCCGACTGCCAACGGTGAACCCTACGACATGTGGGCACTCACTGCCGCACATCGTACGCTACCCTTTGGAACACGGGTCCTCGTTCAAAGTCTTGATACCGGGAAATCCGTCACCGTTCGCATCAATGATCGTGGTCCTTTTATCCGGGGTCGAATCATTGATCTGTCCTATGGAGCTGCCCGGGAGCTGGCCATGATTGGAAGAGGAACGGAAAACGTCAGTTTAACGATCCTCGAATCGAGAAACGCAAGTTCCGGCTATATGTCGAAGGGAGGGTCTGAGAGTTACTGGGTGCAGGTAGGCTCTTTCACGACCTTAACCCAAGCGGTCGCCTTGCATGAACAACTGGCCTACCACTATCCCAATTTACGATTGACAACCGTGGACCTTCCATCCGGACAATGGCACCGTGTCCAGATTGGGACATTTCCCTCTCAAGAAAAGGCCAGAATCGTGGCGAAAGAACTGGAAGAACAATTCGATCTTGACTCTCTTCTGATACAAGGTAACTGACTGAAATAAAAGAGCTAATCTGAGAATTCATCCCGAATAATTGCCTTAAACCAATACCCTATGGTACTTTGGACCCAATCAAGCATTGAGGGCTCAAAACCTCTCATAAACAATGAGACTTTTGGCCTTATTATGAATCCCTCTCAAACTCTTCTGATACCAACTTCCTCCAAGACCAGACTGCCAGATCTTGCAGCTATCCTTGCTGTAACGACATATCTTTGTCACGTCGGAGCTCGTTAAGCCCTCTATGGATTTTATCGCCGTCCTTATTTGTCTAGGACTTTCCGCTTTTTTCTCCGGGGCCGAGATCGCATTTTTTTCCATAACGGAAAGCCGGTTGAAAGCCCTGGCCGATGAAGGTCATAAAGGGGCAAAACTTGCCCTCAAATTACGGTCAAATCCACAACGCCTTCTCTCGACTATTCTGATTGGCAATAATTTGGTCAATATCATGGCGGCCTCCATGGCAACCTTGATTGCCATCCGCCTGTTTGGATCTGAGGCCGTAGCCGTCGCTACGGGTCTCTTAACCTTTATGGTCCTGTTATTCGGTGAAATCGTCCCCAAAACGCTTTGTGCCAAATATTCTGAAACGGCCGTGCAATTACTGGCATACCCCATATATCTCCTCGAACAATTATTTTTTCCGTTTCTCTATTTCTTGGAACCGTTTATTTTAAAACTCACAGGGGGTCGGGGGTTAACCGTTCCGTTTATCACGGAAGAAGAACTCAAAATCATGCTCGATGCCGGAGGAAAAGCGGGGGTCTTGGAAACAGATGAAGTGAAAATGATTAAAAACGTATTTGATTTCAATGACGTGACGGCTGAAGATGCGATGACGCCAAGGATATATATGTTCGCCCTCGATGGCAATCAAACACTTGGAGAAGCACGGGAAGAGTTATTTAAAGCGAAATATTCACGAATTCCCATTTACGAAGGAAATCCGGACAATATCACCGCCATTCTCTATCGCAATCATGCCTTGATGGAACTGGCGCAAAGTCATACAAACCTCACCCTCAAATCATTTGCGAAACCGGCATTATTCATCCCCTCTACCAAAACGGCTGATGATTTATTACGGCAATTCCAACAAGAAAAACGACATATTGCGATTGTGGTCAATGAGTTTGGGGGAGTGATGGGTTTAATTACCGTCGAAGATCTGCTGGAAGAAGTGGTAGGCGAGATTCTGGATGAAGGCGATCTTAGTGAAGAATGGATTCGCCGGACGGGGAAAAATCAAATATTAGTGGATGGGCGAACCGAAGTCCGCCGCATAAATGAATTTCTTAAGGTCGAACTCGACGAAGAGCAAAATACGATTAGCGGACTTATCCTCGAAGAATTAGGCCATATTCCTGCTGTCGGTGAGAAGGTTCAAACGGACAATTGCCTTTTAATTGTCCAAGAAGCTGATGAACGCTCTATCAAAGGTGTCCAGATCATCAAGGAAGAACCTGTTCCCGAAACGCCTCCCACCGAACCGTCTACAGTGTCTTCGGAATCCTAGTTCAAACTTTCCGGTTGTATAATGTATCCTGCTGGTAGAATTTAACATCGTCTCTCCTGCTCAATCCTAGCAAAGAAATCGATCTGTCCTTTTCTTGCAACCCACTCTCGTTCCTGATGAGACAAAACCTCATTAATGATAATTCGATGGGAACATTACTCGTTGGATGATGAAGATAGAATGTTGCCGGATTGAATGAATAAGCTAAATTCATTTTCATCTAAAATTCGGACTCCTAATGTGGTGGCCCTGTCATATTTAGAGCCGGGGTCTTCGCCGGCTATAAGGTAATCCGTCTGTTTACTGACGCTGGAAGTGACACGTCCACCTAACTCTTCAATTCTGCGTTTCGCCTCCTGACGGGAATAACCGTTCAACGTTCCGGTTAATACAAAAATCTTCCCCTTTAGCGGTTGGGCATGCGGCTCTGACAAACTTGCTTCCTGTTGAACCCGAACTCCCAATGACTCCATGCGTTGCCAAACCTTCAAATTACGGGATTCTTTAAAAAAATGTGTCACGCTCGCAGCAATCTCTGGTCCGATGTCCCGGATTTGTAAAAGTTCCCCTTCGGCAGCCTTCTTCAAATTGTCGAGTGAACCAAAATTTTGGGCCAAAACTCTGGCGATATGAGTCCCCACATGACGTATGCCGAGGCCAATCAGAAGGCGCGCGAAGGGCACCTCCTTACTCCTTTCGATTTCTCCCAAAAGTTGCCTCGCGGATTTGTCTGCAAAACCTTCTAATTGAAGAAGGTCGTCAACACCTAATGTATACAGATCGGATAAATCCTTGACGAAGCCTTTGTCGACCAACTGTGCTACCGTTTTTTTTCCAAGCCCTTCGATATTCAAGGCACCTTTTGACGCAAAATGTTCAAGCGATCCCTTGAGTTGGGCTGAACATACCGTTTGGCCAGTACAATACAGAATGGGCCCTTCCTGAATGGTATGGGACTGACACACCGGACAGGTCGTTGGCGGCTGAAAAGGAGCCCCACGCACTTCACCCGGCACGGGCACTCGTTCAACCACATCTGGAATGACGTCCCCTGCCCGTTCCACTTTTACGGTATCACCCACCCGTACATCTTTACGGGCGACTTCCTCCACGTTATGCAGTGAGGCCCGACTCACCGTCACACCACCGATTTCCACCGGATCCAATAGGGCAATGGGCGTGAGCGCCCCGGTCCGGCCGACCGACATGGCAATCTCCTGAACTTTGGTCAATTCCTTTCTTGGAGGAAATTTGAAGGCAATGGCCCATCGGGGACTGCGTGACTTTTCGCCAAGAGCCTTTTGCCAATCGAAACGGTCAATTTTGATAACGATGCCGTCAATTTCGAACGGCAGGACATCCCGTTGCTCAAACATTTCACGATGAAATTCCAGAGCTTCCCGGATGGAGGGGCAGTGCCGCCGAAATTGAGGGATGGGCAATCCCCATGCCTCTAGGCACGTGACCGCTTCAAAATGGGTGCTGGGTCTCCTTGGTCCCGAGCTCATGAAATCGTAGCAGGTGATGGTCAGCGGGCGGGTCGCGGTGATAGCCGGGTCCAATTGGCGTAACGTTCCGGATGACGCATTGCGCGGATTGGCAAAGGGTTCCTCCCCTTGTTCGGTTAAGCGTCGATTCAAGGTGTGAAAATCCGGGAGCTTCATAAACACCTCACCCCGCACCACCACATGGGAGGGAAAAGTTCCGCCTTCTTTCAACTGTAATGGCAAGGCACGTATGGTACGAAGATTGTGCGTCACGTCCTCCCCTATTGCCCCATTTCCTCTCGTAGCCCCTCGCACAAATATGCCATGGTCGTAAGTGAGGGCAACAGATAATCCATCGTATTTGGGTTCAGCCGAATAGCTCGCCTGTCGCACGTCCAATTCCCGGCAAACCCGCTGGTCGAACGCCAATACGCGCGCTTCATCCATTTCCGAGTCCAAACTAAGAAGAGGAAATTCGTGTGTAATTTTACTGAATTGGGCAAGTGGCGCACCCCCGACCCGCTGGGTTGGCGAATCAGGTGTCCTGAGGTCCGGGTATTGGCTCTCTAAGTCTTGCAGTTCTCGAAAGAGTTGGTCATATTCAGCATCGGATATTTCCGGTCGGCTTCGAACATAATACAATTCATCATGTCGACGGATGGCGTGTTTTAACTTTTCAAGCTTCAGTTGGACCTTTGCGGATGCCACAGCGGGAAATTGAGGAGCCTTGAAAGAATCCTCTCCTCCTGCCTCATCAGGATTATTCTCGAATAAATTTGGCTGCATAACTTCGGATTTCGTGCCCATTTAACACATGAAATTGTCGCAGACGAGCAATGGTTTGCCCTGAAAACCGATGTAAGGGAATCGGCAGGAGCTTCCGGCCGAAGCGACGGGCCGTCTTTCGCCAGGCCCAAGTCAGCGGAACCGGAGAGACGACAGCCACAACGGGTTCTTGTGAATGGGCGCAGGCTCCCGCAAGCAATCGTTCTTCGAGCGACGTCGCAAAATCGAATAGGGGATTTTCCCATATATCAGGAATAAGGCGAGGCGGATACAGGAAAAGCGCGCCTCCATAGCATGCCTGTCCGATTCCTGGTCCGACCATGTTCGGCGAAAAGGGGGTCGCGTAAAAACTGAGGGTGGACTCTTCTTGATGTTCGGCATACCAGGTCGTTTGCCAGGAAAACTTCTGGGGATCAGCCGGCACCTCAAAGAAAAACACCAACGATTCAATCGTTCCTCGCACGGGAGGAACCACTTTGACATGAATATCGCGCACGGATCGTTGTGGAGTCATAGCCCACTGGCGCAAGGTCGCCCGCAGATCAATTCCATCTTCCAGCGAGTTGGTGAATCGTTCAATCCTGCCTAAATCTGCCCCCAAGACCTGTCGACTATGCTGTCGAACATGGGCCGCAAAGGATTCAATGCGCTGATCCTCCGGAGGCCAGGAACACTGGCGGTAAGGATTCCATTGTTGTGCCCAAGCTTGTGTTTTGGGCCTTGGGGGCTCAGGCCGGAGGGTAACACGGCGCCAGACCAAAGGGTCTCCTTGCAGCCGATTCACAGCCGGGAGAATGTTGCCCCCAGGGTCTTGAAGTTCGCCAATTCCCACCAACACACCAGGCCTGGTATCCAACACGGATAGTTGAGTTTGATAGTCATAGGTTTTGGCGGTTTCCAATAACCTGAGGGCAAATTCATCTCCAGCCATTTGCTTGGCAGCGAGAACCAAGGTATACAAATCCGGCTTCAGCCGATGCTCGAGAAGTGTCAGGTTCCGCACATATTGAAAATAGCGTTGCAATAATTGTGGGGTGACCCAATTCGTTTCGTGCGCGATGGTTGTGGAACGAGACGCCAACCAGCGGGCCCGTGCTTCCAGAACGAGTTCTTTGATGCCATCAATAGCCAAATGCGTATCGGCACGGGCTTCTTCCCGTCGTTGCTCATAGAGATGGGTGACATAGGGTAATTCGCTCAACGCAAAGTAAAGTGAAGACGGGTCGACCTTCCACCACTCGGGAAGACTGATGTTCTGCTCGGGTGAAGTATACGGCATCCGCTCCTGATAAGCCTGACGCAACCAGGGCCAATCCGTCATTGGGCAGAGAAAAAGAATGGCCGAAAAGTCCAGTTCGAGTTCATGAAGTCGAAAGGCCATCCAACGAATGCGTTCCCAACGAGAGGACTGTTCTTGAGGAGACGGCAAAAAAGGCATGGTGGCCGCAGAGAAGGCCGCCAAAGGCACAGCCTTTAAGGTATAGGGATCAGGCCCGACCCAGGAGACGTGATGGTAGCGTCGGACCTCACGATCGATAAAGGCTCGCGGGATCATTTCCGACATGGCTGATCGAATCCCCATGATCACCGGTTGACAGGGATCAATCGGCACATAAGAGCAGCTCGAAGTTCCATCGTCATGTTGTTCTGGAAGAACCACGAGACTGATAACAGGCAACTGGTCAATCCCCTTTTCTACGAGAGATTGCACCGATGGTGGTAGAGGAAGGACCACACAATCAATGTGGCGGGATACAATAATCTCGCGGACGACATGAGCCATATCTCCACTTCCATGCACGACAGGCAAGACGTGAATATTGGAAGAAAGGGCAAAGATCGTGTCTGGGATCAACGAGGAGAGAGTCATGGTGCGTCCTGGAGGAAAAGCTGTGAGGCTTTCCCACTCAAGAATTAGAGGATGGGCCGTGCATCAGGGTCACCAAGGGTTACAGGTCTGAAGACCTACTGGTCAGGGTGCAGGGGATGATCCTCTTCAAAGAAAAAATCCCCCAATCCTTTCGGAAGAGCATGCCCGTGCAATGTTTGGGACCGGCGTTTCGCTAACACATCCAGATCTTGTGCTTCTTCTCCCAAAACATTGATCAGGGCTTCCCGCCAAGCCGGATCACGGGCCACGGGATGGTGAGGGTCTTGGGCCATCCGTTTCATCGCGTATTGCACCATGTGCATCCCGTCCCGAATGGAAAACGGGAGATCCAGCTGATGCGCTTTTTGAAGAAAATTCACCGTGAGCGTGATTAATTCCGCAGATGCAAACGGGAGGTGATACCGCAAAATGGCCAATTCATGTTCTTTGTTAGGGAATTCAACTTTCAACGTCGGTTGCAGACGAGACAGGATATAATCCGGCACCTCATAGGTCGAGGCATCTTCATTCATTGTGACGCAACACCGAAAATTCTCATGCGCATGAATTTGAACACCCGCCACGACCGAATCGACCGAGCGTCGATGATCAAGCAGGGAGGCAAGGGAGGCCCAACTTTTTTCATTCATCCGGTTGCCTTCATCAAGAAGACAGACATTGCCGGTCACCATAGCGGTGACTAAAGGAGAGGCTTGATAGATAATGGTGCCTCCCTCAGAAATGACCGGGGAGACGAGAAGGTCTTCAGGTCTGGTATCCGCCGTACATTGATAAATGAAGAGTTCCTGCTTCCGCTCCTGAGTGGCCGCCATGGCGAGTGTAGTCTTCCCCACGCCCGGTTGACCGATAATTCTTGGTGATAAAGGCACATCTTTTTCATCCACGATAAACCAACAGGCGAGAAGCTGTCGTAAAATTTCCTGATCGCCCATCCAGGCTTGTGTCTGTGTGAGGGGACGGGCCAGGCGAAGCGCAACCTGCCCGATGTGCATAACCGAAGGATCTGCAGAATGTGAAATTGGAGAGGTCATAGAAAAGGACGAAGGCAAATGGTACGTGAAATTATCACAGCCATTTTTCGATGGTCAATGAATCGTGGTGTTCGGTAACTTCTACCGGTGTGCAAAATAGTTGTTTGACATTATCCCTATTCCGAATTATTGTGTAGCAAAAGGTGACCAGATGGTGGAGAACTTCGCCTTCTCGTTATTGACCATTGTCCCTAAAGGAGGGATACATATGAACCTCAGAGGAGGAACGCGTAATATGGTGCAACCATTGTTCGGGGGACATCAAGGAGATCCCCAATCATCGGGCTGGTTTAGATACCTGAAAATTGTAGCTGGCGTGATGGTCTGTAGTGGATTCTTGTCCGGATGCGTCAGTACGGAAAAGTTCGAAGCCGAGAAGGCGCGTGCGTTAAATTTCCAACGGCTTTTAGCGCAAGAAGAAAAACGAACCGGTGAATTAAATGTGAAGTATCAAGACACGCAACGACAAATGGGATCATTGGAGTCCCAAAACCGAGATTTAAATGCCGAATTAGAAGCGTTGCGCGACCAATTGAACCGTTCCCATGACGAACTTTCGCGTGTAAGAGAGGGAGGGATGGGAAAATCGGATGATCTGAAACTTTCCGAACCTTCGATCTCTGAGTTTGGGCTGAATGATCTTGACTTTAAAGATTCAGATATGACGAAACTTGATTCGGACTTGAATTTGGGGGACAGCATTCCTTTGGATTCACCGAGTATGGATACGATGGGAATGCATGAAGGGTCACATATTGTAGCGAAAGGCGAGACCCTCTACCGGATTTCAAAAGAGTACGGCGTGTCGATCGCCGATCTCAAAGCCTGGAATCAGTTGACGGATAACACCATTCACGTTGGACAAAAGCTTATCGTCAGCGGTCAGTAATTTCACCTCCATTCATTCTTCAAGCTAAGGTCGGAATCACAAGGAAAGCCGCTTCCTTCGGTTCCGGCCTTTTCTTATTCTTCCCTTGAGAAGACCTGTGCCTCACGGCAATTTCGTTGACACCTCATAGGCCATATGCTACCGTCGGATCCATGAAAAATGCTTATTATTCAGTGAGTTTTGATGAATTTTGCCAATTCGCCTCACAAGGAAACCTCGTCCCCCTTTATCGAGAAATTCTGGCGGATTTCGAGACGCCTGTGTCGGCATTTTCCAAAATTAATACGGGAGCCAATGCCTTTTTATTTGAAAGTATCGAAGGGGGAGAAAACTGGGCACGCTATTCCTTCCTGGGTAGTCACCCTTCCGTCATGTTGTGGGAGGAGAACGGCGAAGTGGTCACCCAAAAAGGCCGGAAACAGCGCCGCGTCCCGCTGCAGGGCAACCCCTTGGACCATATTCAAAATACAATGGCAGAGTATCATCCGGTTGTCGTTCCCGGTTTGCCACGATTTGTTGGTGGTGCGGTGGGTTATTTGGGTTATGACGTGGTCAAGTCTTTTGAGCCGGTTCCGCCTCGAGCGAAACCCGGCATTAAAACTCCCCTCTTTGCGTTTTGCATTACGGACACCTTACTCATTTTTGACAATGTCGCCCATACCCTCAAAGTCGTGGCCAATGCCCATATTACTTCTGCAAAGAAGACCGAACTTCGCCAGATCTATCAAGACGCCATCAAGCGGATTGAATCAATCATTGCCAGACTTCATAAACCAAGCCGGCGACCTACGGCCTCGATTCGACGTGCGCCACTCAAATTTCAATCGAATCTGTCTCCTGAGGACTTTGAAAAAATGGTGCTTCGGACTAAAGAATACATTCAGGCCGGGGATATCATCCAGGGTGTCATGTCCCAACGCTGGCAGACCACTATCCACACCGATCCCCTGGAGATTTATCGAGCCTTGAGGGTGCTCAATCCCTCACCCTACATGTTCTATTTACGCATTGCCGGCATCGAACTCGTGGGATCTTCTCCGGAAATTCTTGTGCGATGCGAAGAAGGCAATATTGTGGTGCGACCCATTGCCGGAACCCGTCCCCGTGGCCAAACGCCAGAAGCTGACAACGCATTGGAACAGGATCTCTTATCCGATCACAAGGAATTAGCCGAACATGTCATGTTGGTGGATTTAGGCCGTAATGATGTGGGTCGAGTGGCCAAAGCCGGAACAGTAAAAGTTGAAGGGTTCAAGAAAGTTGAACGGTATTCCCATGTCATGCACATTGTGTCTCAAGTCAAGGGAGAATTGGATCCGCAATACACCGCCTATGATGTCATGAAGGCGTGTTTTCCGGCCGGGACCGTGTCCGGTGCGCCGAAAATCCGAGCCATGCAAATCATTGAGGAGTTGGAACCCACTCGTCGGGGACCTTATGCGGGAGCGGTCGGGTATTTTAGTTTTTCCGGAAATATGGATACCTGTATCAATATTCGTACGGTGGTCGTTCAAGGACAAAAGGCGTATATTCAGGCCGGTGCCGGAATTGTCGCCGATTCTGACCCTACCCGTGAATATGAAGAAACTCGAACAAAAGCCGGCGCCATGATGAGAGCCATTGAAATGGCCGAACATGGACTAGCATAAAAAGGCTTGAGAAGAACCCCATGATCCTGATCATCGACAATTACGATTCGTTTACCTACAATCTTGTCCAATATCTTGGAGAGTTGGGAGCCGATCTCAAGGTTTTTCGAAATGATGCCCTCACAATCGATGACATTCACCGCCTGGCGCCTGAGCGCATATTAATATCCCCCGGCCCCTGTACGCCTAACGAGGCGGGTATTTCTGTTGCGATCATCAAGCATTTTGCCGGCCGTCTTCCCCTCTTTGGTGTCTGTCTCGGGCATCAATCCCTGGCCTATGCGTTTGGAGGTCAAATTATTCGAGCCCCCAGACTTATGCACGGAAAAACTTCCATGGTTCATCATGACGGAAAAACAATTTTTGAAGGCCTCCCGAATCCCTTTGAAGCCACCCGATATCATTCCTTAATCGTCAAGCGTGAAACCTTACCCGCGGACTTTGAAATTTCAGCCGAAACCGTGGAAGGCGAAATCATGGGGCTTCGACATACCCCAACCGGAGCTGAGGGGGTGCAATTTCACCCTGAATCGATTCTCACCACGGCAGGGATGGACCTTTTGCGGAATTTTTTATTATTACCCGTCTGCTCTTCAACCGACCACTAAATCCAAGACTTCCCAGTCATCTGTCCATGAGCCTGTTCACATGCCCCTACTCAAAGACCACATTGCCAAATTAGCCGAGGGCCTCGACCTCTCAGAGCTCGAAGCGGAAGAAGCCATGCGGGAAATCATGCAAGGAGGAGCCACGGAGGCCCAAATTGCAGCCTACTTAATGGGATTACGCATGAAAGGCGAAACGATCGATGAAATCACCGGATCAGTGCGAGCCATGCGCGAACGGGCGATTCGGATCCCTATTGCCGATCCTCAGGTGGTGGATACGTGTGGAACCGGTGGGGACAAAAGCCACACGTTCAATATCTCGACGGCTGCCGCCTTTGTCGTGGCTGGAGGGGGGATGACAGTTGCCAAGCATGGGAATCGCTCTGTGTCCTCTCAATCAGGGAGTGCGGACGTGTTGGCCGCCCTTGGCGTGAATATCGACTTGTCCCCTGAAAAGGTTGCCGATTGCATCAATGAAATTGGCATTGGGTTTCTCTTTGCACCGCTTTATCACGGAGCCATGAAGCATTGCGCCAAACCTCGGTCGGAGCTGGGCATCCGTACCTTGATGAATATCATGGGACCGCTGGCCAATCCGGCACGAGCCACGATTCAGATTCTGGGAGTATATGATCAAACCCTCACCGAAAAGTTGTCTCAGGTTCTAGTAAGGTTGGGCACACAGCATTGCTTTGTCCTTCATGGGATGGACGGGTTGGATGAAATTTCATTAACCAGTCGCACAGGAATTGCTGAAGGGAAAAAAGGACGAGTACAGAGCTATTCCATCGGGCCGGAAGATTTCGGCCTTCACCCGGTTTCGCCCAAAGAACTGTTGGGAGGAAACTCGGAAGACAATGCCCAGATTATTCGCGATATTTTTCGAGGACGAAAGGGCCCCAAACGGGATATCGTGTTGATGAATGCCGCGCCGGCCTTTATCGCCTGCCAGAAAGCGACCTCGCTGAAAGAAGGATTCGAAGAAGCCGGTCGTGTGGTGGACAACGGAGCCGCATTTGAAAAGTTGGAGAAATTCATTTCCCTAACCAAAAAGTTGGCGGCATGATTCTTTCTCGTATTCTCGAACATAAAAAAGCCGAATTGCGTCGAAAACAAAGTCGGGGGTACCTGGCTGAACTTAAGGGCCGCATTGTTGATCGAACGCGACCCATGGGTTTTATTCAAGCATTAGAGGCAGGACTAACATCGACAGCTCCGGCATTAATTGCCGAAGTCAAAAAAGCTTCGCCCAGTCAAGGCCTGATGCGACCGGAATTTCATGATCGGTTTGAGCCAGTGGCCATCGCCTCTCAATACCGAGATCATGGAGCGAGTGCCCTATCCGTTCTCACGGATCAGGATTTCTTTCAGGGGAACTTGCAGTATTTGCACAATGTCAAAGAGGCGGTTCACCTTCCCACGCTCAATAAAGAATTTATGGTTGAGGAGATTCAATTTTATGAAGCGCGGGCCTATGGAGCAGACTGTGTTTTACTGATTGCGGCCGCGTTGGATCGATTCCAGCTTGAGGATTTTTTTACAGTTGCCCAAGAGTTGTCGCTCGATGTGCTCATTGAAATCCATAATGAACGGGAATTGGATACTGTCCTTGAACGGGTGCCCTTGGCCAGACTTATCGGCATCAACAACCGGGATCTCAAAACCTTTCAGACTGATTTGAGTGTCACCGAGCGGCTGGCCAAACGTCTGCCGGCGGACACACTTATTGTCAGTGAAAGTGGTATCCACAATCGTAAGCATGTGGAGCGGGTACTGGAAGCCGGAGCCAAAGCTATGTTGATTGGCGAGTCGTTATTGCGCGCAGACTCGATTCAAGCCAAAATTCAGGAATTATTACATCCCCCGTCACCTCCCAAAAAAGAAGAATCCACCACTCGTTGGGTCTAGGATTCGATTGCGGGGGACTCTCGACTGTTCCTGTTCTCTTATACGAAAGACCGGCCGAATTTATATAAATGCCTCTCTAAACAAGGCAGAGAAATGAGTCTGAAGCCATATACTGTGGTGCCTGCGAACCTCCCCAACAAACGGCGAATGTTCCTATGTCCCCTAAAATAAAAATTTGCGGCATCACGAATCAGAAAGATGCCGAATTCGCCGTTCAGGAAGGGGCCGACGCGTTGGGTTTTGTGTTTTACGCCCAAAGCCCTCGATATGTCCAACCTGCTATCGCCCAACATATCATTGCCAACCTTCCCCCTTTTGTGGTGACAGTGGGTGTCTTCGTCAATCACGATCTCGATATGGTGAAACGCGTATTTGATGACTGCGGATTGAGTCTGGCACAACTTCACGGTGACGAATCTCCCGGTTTCTGTGAATCGTTACAGCGTCCGGTCCTACGCGCCATTCGGCTAAGAGATCGACGTAGTTATCTCGCATTGGCAGAATGGAAAGGACGGATAGGCGTGAGAGGATTTATCATTGATGCATTTTCTACTACCGCATACGGAGGAACCGGGCACACGACCGACTGGTCACTTGCGGGCGAAGTAGCCAGAGCCGTTCCCATGCTGTTGGCAGGAGGATTAACTCCTGAAAATGTTCAAGAAGCGATTTGCCAAGTGCAACCCTATGGGGTTGATGTGAGTAGCGGTGTGGAACAGAGTCCCGGGCGTAAAGATCCGGCCAAAATTCGGGATTTTATCCAATCGGTTCGTCTTGTGTGTTAGCCATTCCATCGCTATACTCTTTTCTTTTTACGTCCTCTTTCAGTAGAACATTGCATGGCAATCATACCTGACAAATACGGGCGCTTCGGGCAATTCGGAGGCAAGTATGCTCCGGAAATCCTGATGCCCGCCATCCATGAATTGGAACAGGCGTATCGTGCGGCTAAGAAAAGCCGGCCCTTCCAGCAGGAATTTCTGAATTGCCTGAAACATTTTGTCGGTCGTCCGACTTCTCTTTTTTTTGCCGAGCGTCTCACCAAAACACTTGGTGGAGCCAAGATTTACCTCAAAAGAGAAGACCTCTGTCATACCGGTGCGCACAAGATCAACAATACCGTCGGGCAAGCTCTGCTCACCAGACGAATGAAAAAGAAACGCGTCATTGCCGAAACCGGTGCCGGACAGCATGGAGTAGCGGTGGCTACTGTGGCCGCCATGTTCGGTCTGGAGGCCGAAATTTACATGGGCACGGAGGATATGGAACGACAGGCCTTGAATGTCTTTCGAATGCGGTTACTTGGATCAAAAGTGACGGGGGTGAATTCCGGAAGCCGCACACTCAAGGATGCCATCAGTGAGGCGATGCGTGACTGGACCACCAATGTACGCACGACTCACTATTTGCTTGGATCGGTCCTGGGCCCCCATCCGTACCCCATGATGGTTCGGGATTTTCAGTCCGTGATTGGTCGAGAAACACGAAAGCAAATAATTGCCCTGGAAGGTCGTTTGCCTCACTGTCTTGTCGCCTGTGTCGGCGGTGGCAGCAATAGCATTGGATTATTTTATCCATTCGTCAAAGATACTCAAGTCCAAATGGTCGGCGTGGAAGCCGGCGGGTACGGGATAGAAAGCGGGAAACATGCCGCGCGCTTTGCAGGAGGGAAACCCGGCGTTTTGCATGGCACGATGACCTATCTTCTTCAGAATGAGGACGGTCAAGTCAATCCCACCCATTCAGTGTCTGCCGGATTAGACTATCCGGCAATCGGTCCTGAACACAGTTACTATCATGATACCGGACGAATCCGGTACACCTCCGCAACGGATACTGAAGCCTTAGCCGCGTTCGACTTACTCGCCAAGGAAGAAGGCATCATTCCCGCACTAGAAAGTGCCCATGCGGTTGCAGAAGTTGTCAAGCTTGCACCCACGATGAAAAAGTCACAGATTTTAATCATGAATCTCTCCGGGCGCGGAGATAAAGATGTTCAACAATTAGCCAAAATGCGCGGAATTCCTCTCTAGGAGAGGGCATACTCAGTGGCCGGAGAATCACCAGGCCAATAAGGCCACCAGGGCTTCCGGCACATTTGAAATGTTCTGATATGAGCAACCGCATTCAAACCACATTTGCCCAACTCCACTCCAAGGGTGAAAAAGCCCTTATCCCATACATCATGGCTGGCGATCCGACCTTAACGATGACCGAATCTCTGGTATTAGCGTTGGAACAGGGTGGTGCCGACCTGATCGAATTGGGTGTGCCATTTTCGGATCCTATCGCCGATGGTCCGGTGATTCAACAAGCAGCAGAAAGGGCCCTGCACTCAGGGACGACCCTTAAAAATATTCTTGCCACTGTCGCCAACCTGAGAAAAAAGACGTCTATTCCCCTTATTTTGATGACCTATTACAACAGCCTCATGGCCATGGGGATCAAAGATTTTTGTGCCAATGCTGTTGACGCGGGCATCGATGGACTCATCGTGCCGGATTTGCCTCCGGAAGAATCTGACCTTCTTTATCACGCCACTCAAGCGGCGGGAGGACCGGTGAGTATTTTTCTGCTTGCTCCTACCAGCACGGCGGAACGACGACGTGCCGTGATCCAGCGATCACATGGTTTTATTTATTATGTCTCCCTTACCGGTATTACCGGGGCAAAGCTGACCGATCTCAGTCTGGTGCGCCAAAGCGTTCAACAGCTTCAACGAGCCTCACGAAAACCCGTGGCAGTGGGATTTGGCATTGCCTCCGCCGAGCAGGCCAGAGAGGTTGGACGATTTGCGGATGGAGTTATTATTGGAAGCGCCCTGGTTCGATACATTAGTGAACACCATTCCTCCCCGACATTTCTCACCAATATCCAGGGCATGGCCCAACAATGGAAATCCGTCCTCTTGCCCGTCACGGCAAAACCGTCGGCCATCCGTAGCCAAAAGTCATAAGGTCCCCGCCCCTTCATAAGTGCTGACTGGGTTCAAATAGCACCTTCAATGCCCATAATCGACAGAGTCATTCCTGATTGTCTGCGGCTCTTACTGCACAATTGTCTCGAAACTGAATCACCCCTTTCCTCGTCCCGGCACGGATCTTTCCGATGCAGGGAAGCTTTATGAACTTCCTTAAAAACAGGAAGGTGAGACGGCTCCTACCAGAAAAATTTCCAAAAAATTTCCATTCGAAGGTCAGCAAGGAAGAGGGCAGTCAGTCAGGCGCGTACTTCATCTTTCACTGATTCTTCACCGTTTCGAGGTTCAATCCACCGGTTAGAGGGAAACAAGGTCAACGATTGAGGGACTCCCACCTATGGTGAAACCATCCAACCATCCTACTTGGCCTTTCACTACACAGCCGAACGAATCGCCCAATCCTCGTTTGCCAGGTTGGCAAACCCCTGGGCCAATGCCTCAGCCCATCTGGTCGTAGAACAGCCTGCTCTATTAGATCAAACTCCATTAAGGACCTGCACACGTACAACCCTGAGCTGAAGACCCTTGGGAACAAACCACTTTGCATTCCGTGATAATGAGCCCAAGAACAATGAACCGTTAAGTTGCTGTCGTATTGCCCTATTGGGAGTGTTGATAATAATAATTTCCAAGAGGTTATTAATCCACTGGTACGTTGCAATCAGAGGCCTCGGGGTGGTTCAAAAAAGTTCGTCCAGCAAGGCCACAGTCATTTTTGCGCGCAGAGCGTACTTCCAGTACGTGAGCACGGAAAAATGGCGAGAACGCCGCTGGCGGCTTTTTTCAACAGCCCCCTATTTCATTTGGCTCCTTCCAGAGCAGAGTAAGATATCTGCCTTCCTCCTTCTGTCATTATCCAGGGAGAATCCAGCAAATCTTTTTTACCTAGCCCGGGCAGTCCTTGCCTGGTGTCAAAATCCACACAGCACAAAAAAGGTACAACGTAACTGGTTTTCAAGGATTTTATGACATTCGGTATCCGAAACTTCTGGCATGGTTCTTGGTCTAGTAGAAAGCATCGACATGCCAAAACGTCCATAATTAACAAGGGGTTGTTCATGGGTGAAACCGAGTACTTAGACAAGGAAGATCAAGAAAAAGCGGTGGAAATTCGCATTGAAGATGTCATTTATCGCTCAGATGAAAGCCCGGCGGTCGTGCTGGCGATCAAACGCACCTGTTCCCTGAGTGGTGAATGCAAAGTCGGACATGTCACGTTGGGACATGAAAATACCCTTCGATTATATCTAGAAACCTAATCACGCATTTACCTTCTTCAATGCTTTCTTGCTTTACGCCAATCGATCAACTCAATGGGCTCATCCTGGTTTCATGTTCACATTTCCAAAGGTTCTGGCAAAGCGATACCCCATTGATCAGAGAGCACCCGGCAAAGCACTCAAGTCTCAAGTCTTTTACAAGAGTCGACCAGGCCACTCCCAGACGACTCACCGCTTATCCCCTCTATCGCTTTATTTGGTAATCTCGATAATTTCAGGAGTAAGGCCGGTATCCGTCACACGGAGACGGGCCACGGAAATCGGGAGAGTGAATCGACGAGGGCCGGCACTGCCAGGGTTGAGGTAGAGTACTCCCTTCCGTCTCTCGGCAGAGGCACGATGGGAATGCCCAAAAATAACCGCAGAAAATTCCGAGGCAACCGGATCTACATCCAAGTGATCCAGTTCATGCACAACATAGAAAAAATACGAGTGATGTTCGACGGCATTTGTCAGGGGAATCTTCGCAGCCCAAGGGTCCTGATCATTATTCCCACGAACGGCGACCACCGGAGCGATCGCCTCCAGTGTCTTCAGGACGTCAGGGCTTCCGATGTCTCCGGCATGGATAATCAACTCCGCACCCGTCAATGCCTCAATTACTTGAGGGCGCACCAGCCCGTGGGTATCAGAAATAATCCCGATCATCTTCTCTCTCTTTTATTTGATACCCTCATCCTGCGAATCAGGATTCTATTGTCGGTCGATCACCCGTTTTGAAAAATTCCCCGTAATGGCGTTGGCCACACTCCGGACAAAACCCATGGGTAAATTGGGCATTAGATCGGTCACTAATAAATCGTTCGAGCGGTTGCCAGTTATTGTTGTCGTCACGAATCTTTTTGCAAAAACTGCAAATAGGAAGGCAACCCTCCAAAACGTTGACTCTGTTCGCTAATGCTCGTGTTTGCATAGCGGTTCGACTGACAAGGAATGCCGCCCCGCCAAGAACAAGGATTCTGATCACCGTGTTAATGGAGGCATCTAATACGGTGAGGGAAACCGGCCAAAACTGTATATTAAAAAGTAATCGGATAAGAGACAATGTCACGGCAAATGTCAGCCCACAGAAAAATCCCCTATACCAGGAGGCGAGAGATACTGGAATAAGATACAAAATAGGAAATTGAATGGTTGGACCTGCAAGGTAATCACCAAGCAACATTACGAGGGCCAACGCACTCAAATAGGCCGGAAATAATGTTGGGTGTATGCAGGCCTCTTTCCAAAAGCCTGTCCTGGATGGAAAGTTAGGGAAAGACTGAAGAGGCGGCATGGGCCTAAACAGAATTGAGTAAAAGTAAAGCCTTTTGGATCATCTTAGCATAAATGCCTTATGTCGAGCATGACGTTCTGAATTTTTCCTGTCCGCCCCCACCTGTCGGAAGGAACTTGTGTGACAATTGCTGGGTCTACCCACGGGCAACCAGATCGTTCTACTCAGGAAACAGGAAAGACCCTGTTCCTTCTCCGGGAACCTGACCATCCCCGTTTGTGAACCTCATGAATACTTCCATGACTCATCAGTCGGATTAGCATTTCTTGGAAAGAGCACTCCATTCAGGAGACATCTGTATTCCTCGATCCCGTATGGGATTTCCGGACAGTCATGTGTGGATAGCGCTTATCCCTGGAAATGGTATAGTAATAAGTATACCGGTCACGGTTGTAAAGGCTGCGGCGCATGGTCGCAGCCTTTTTTATCAGGCAAAGACTGAATCACGTTCCATTCTTCGGTTGGATTATGTTCCCCATGGCCCCCCGATGCAAATGACACGTCCGGAAAGGTAAGCGAGTCAGTGAAAACGTCCCATCCTGTGTTCGACCACGCCGATGAACTGAAAGAAAGTCCCCTCTTCCAACAGCCCAGTAATGGGCAAACCCGACCGCCCACGTTATTTATTATATTTGGAGCTCAAGGAGATCTCACGAAGAGAAAATTGATTCCCGCGTTATATAACCTGGCCTCAAGTCATCATCTCCCTCAAGAATTTGCCATACTTGGGATAGACGGGATTCCCATGCATACGGATGAGTTTCGGGAGAAGATCCGTCAGGACATCGATGAATTATGTCCCCGCCCCGTCGATGCCACTATCAAAGAATGGCTCCTTGATCGCCTGCATTACCTGTCAGGGGATTTCCGTGATCCTCAAACCTACGAACGCCTTGAATCTCTGCTGACACAATTAAATACCACCCATGGGACCCAGGGGAATTATCTCTATTACATGGCCACGGCTCCAACATTTTTTGCGGAAATCGTTGCGCAACTGGGCGCCAAAGGATTAGTCGAACATCGAAAAGATTTTTCCCGTCGTATCGTCATTGAAAAACCCTTCGGTCATGATTTGCCATCGGCACGATCGCTCAACCAAGCCCTGAGACAGGTGCTCGATGAAAGTCAGATTTACCGGATCGATCATTATCTTGGAAAAGAAACCGTTCAAAATATTTTAATATTCCGCTTTGCGAACGGCATCTTTGAACCAATCTGGAACCGTCAATATATTGATCATGTCCAAATCACTGTGGCGGAGACGTTAGGAGTTGAGCATCGCGGGGCCTATTATGAAAAAGCCGGTGCGCTCCGTGACATGGTTTCCAATCACCTTCTGCAAATTTTGGCATTCGTGGCGATGGAACCACCGAATACGTTTGATCCCGAAGCAGTCAGGAACGAAAAAGCAAAGGTCCTCCGTGCCATCCAGCCAATGAACCCCGTTGAAGTTTTACAGTCAACGGTTGCCGGACAATATGAGGCCGGATCGATTAATGGTCACAGAGTCCTTCCTTATCGAACAGAAAAGGATGTCGATCCAGCCTCCCTGACTGAAACCTTTGCCGCAATGACCTTAGGTATTGAGAGTTGGCGCTGGGAAGGCGTGCCATTTTACCTTCGGACCGGCAAACGGCTACACACCCGAGTGACCGAAGTGGTCATTCAGTTTAAATCTGCCCCGCTAATGTTATTTCGTAAGACTCCCGTCGACCGACTCACGCCGAATGTGCTCGTCATTCGCATTCAACCGGATGAAGGCATTTCCCTAAGTTTTGGAGCCAAAATTCCAGGACCCAAAGTGCAGGTCGGGACGGTGGATATGGATTTCCAATATGCGGAATATTTCGGTGATGCCCCGAGCACGGGCTATGAGACGCTCCTGCACGACGTGATGGCTGGAGATGCCACACTTTTTCAGCGAAGTGATAGCGTCGAAGTAGGCTGGAGTATCGTCGATCCCATTGTCAAAGTGTGGGAAAGCCTGGGCTCGCATGCCATTCGTCCTTATAGCTCAGGGAGCTGGGGACCGCCCGAAGCCGATGCCTTGCTGGCCAAGGACGGCCGAATGTGGAGAAACCACGGGTAAGGAAATCGTTGAATGTACACGAATCCCTCGTACCCTTACCCAAAAAGATACATTTCAGAAAAAATCGGCCCTCAGCCTCCTCAGGTACGACCACTCACCTTTTTCACAGGACAGCCGGTTTAACCGGAGTCAGGATCAGTCCTGAGCGTGGTCCCAGGTTGGATAAGAAAACCTTCCCTTGTGCACACTTGAACGTGTGTCCAGTAAGCTGGTCCTCAAGCCATCGAGGAGTCTTCCCTACCCACTGGGCGATATCCATCTGAATAGAGATGGGGTGATCATCATTATGAAAAATGATAAAAGCAAATGTGGTTTGCGTCTTTCTCAAAAAGACACAACACTGTTGATCAGAGAGTACCTGAACCACGGTGCAATCCCCTTCGCGTAACATTGGAAGAGATTTCCGGATGGCAATAAGCTGCTTGGTGAAATCCCGCAACTCGTGATTCCAATTCCTCTTATTCCATTCCATGCCCTGACGATTGTCAGGGTCCTTCCCTCCCCTCATCCCGATTTCATCCCCATAATACACGGCCGGTATCCCCGGAAAAACAAACTGAAACAGCATGGCCAACTTCAGCCGTAAAATATTTCCCCGGGCTAAAGCATACAAGCGTTCAGTGTCATGGGACCCTAACACGTTCATCATCGTTAAGGTCTTTTCCCATGGATACATCCAAAGAAGGTTGTTCACGCGGGACACAAATTGCCTGGTTGAAATGGAACCGTGAATAAAGTAGTCCAAGACGATCTGACGGAGTACGTAGTTCGTTCCTCCGTCAAATTGTCCATCCCGAATCCATGAACGACCAGGGCCCCAGATTTCTGCCACCATATACGACGACGGGTTTATGGTCTTCACCTTCTGCCAGAGCGCCTTCCAAAACTGATGGCCCCGGACATCAGCCACGGCATCCAACCGCCATCCATCTATACCCTGATTCGTCCAATAGGCTGCGACGTCCAGAAAGTACCGTCGTGTGGCAGGATTGGCTAAGTTGAGAATGGGCATAAGAGGCCGTTCCTGCCAACCCCGGTAACGAAATTGCCCGAACGCATTAACCGGAAATCGTGTGATAAAAAACCAGGAGGTGAAGGGGGATGCCGGACCACGTTCCATGACATCATAAAAGGGAAAGAAGCCCCGGCCGCAATGATTGAATACGCCATCCAACAATACGCGAATGCCATTCGCGTGAGCCCTGGATAAGAGAGTCTGAAAGTCAGCCAATGTCCCAAGGCGAGGATCAATCCTATAGTAATCGTAGGTGTTGTAACGATGATTGGCCGAGGCAAAAAAAATGGGGGCCAGATAAATCAGATTGACACCAAGGTCCAGGAGATAATCCAGATGTTCAGTGATTCCTCGCAGAGTACCACCCATAAATCCATGAGCTGTGGGCTTGGATCCCCAGGTTACGAAACCAGATCGGCGCTTGGACTGTTGGCTATCCCGCGCAAACCGGTCAGGAAAGATCTGATAGATTATGGCGTCACGAGTCCAGGAAATGTCGGAAGCGGGTTGATGACGTTTCATAGATATACAATGGGAGTGTTGAATAATAATAATTCCCAAGAGGTTATTAAACCACTGGCATGTTGCACATCAGAGACCTCGGGGTGGTTCAAAAAGGTTCGTCCAGCAAGGCCACAGTCATTTTTGCGCGCAGAGCGTACTTCCAGTACGTGAGCACGGAAAAATGGCGAGAACGCCGCTGGCGGCTTTTTTCAACAGCCCCACAATCAAAAACTCGTTCACGGATAGGATCTGGACATTGGTGTGCAAAGAAAAAGAACGAAACCCGGAGTCCCAAGAAACTCCGGGCTAGAGGAAGAGAAAGAAGTCCGCTGGCAATCTTTCAAAACTGACGGTTAACAACACGAGCCTACGCTGGGAGAACACCCGCAGGAGGATGCACAACCGAGGGACTGGCAACAATCCACACCCTCGCAGCCACAGGTCATTTGGCACCCATATCCGTGAGATCCATGAAAATGGTCGCCTGCCCCGTGAGTATGGCCCCATCCAGGGTGTCCGTGATGATATTCAGGGCCAGCTAGCCCTTGAAGAAATCGCAATCCGACCCCCAACCCAGAATTCAGAAGATCCATACCCAATTTCAAGGTTTCCCCTACCCGGTTAGCGATCTCCCCACTTGTCTCGCCGGCAGTTTGGCCTGAAGCGGGATTCAAACCAGGCATCTGGGGAATCTGGGGTAAGAAACCGGTCATAGGAGGAAGTGGCCATCCCATCGGCATGTGAGGCATTCCTGTCGCACCCGTGCCGAACTGAGGGCCACGGGGTTCCATTCCCGGAGCGCCTTCGATTCGCTTTTTATATTCCTGGAATTCCACTTTAGCTTTGTTCGCTGCACCGGCATTTTTCTCTTTTGAAGAACCTTTTGGGGTTGCCGCCATCATCATCTCCTGGTTAAACCGGTTAACAACTAAAGACTTCACACCATCGAACCCTGGCCGTCATATTGACGACCAGGACCGTCAAATGGGCACCTGGTTTGGTGGTGATAATTCCTTCTTTAATTTGATAGCCATCATGAGTGTCGGCCTGCTTCATCCAGCCTAGAGTCGTTTTTTCGCTGTCCTGTACGACCACAAAAACTAAAGCGAGTGCAGTCGATGCCGCATTCGTCGGGGTATATTCGATGGAAAGATGCACGCAACATCCTCCCCCGATAAAGGCCTTGCCTATTCCCGCTTTTCCTCGCACATCCACCTCACCGACAATCGGAGCCACGGCTGCCTTCGTCTCTGCGTTCTTGCCACTTGTTTCGCCGGCTGACATCTCAACCGGAGCTGCAAACATGGCCATTGCCCGGACTCGTTGGAGGACCATGGAATTGGGATCCGTCTTTCCGTCGACACTGATGTCCGCTTCAACAAGCAATTCCTTGGCTTCCTTCCGGCATTCCCGATGTCCACAGCAACATTTAGCCCTGGGGTGGCTACAACCAGGACAAAACCCGGTGCCCCCATGCTGAAAGTGTGGGCCAGAAAAGGCTCCGGCACCAGGATACGCATGAGTGGGAATTCCAGAAAACATCGGCTGAGTGTAATTCATTGGTGTGCCCTTCCTTAATCTTGCCTCAAATTGAATAGCAGTTCAAAAAGAAAATACGCCTATGCTTGAGGTCTCCTCATCCGATCAACAGCAGACTGTTTCGCACCAGCGCAATCGGGCCATTGCTTCTGTCACTTCCAGCGTCACCCTGGCCCCTGGCTCGATGGAGAACAAATGCGATTTCACATGATAGCCGTCCGTCATTGAGGTTTCCTGCCAGGTTGAGGTATTCCCATCAAGGTCCACCGTGACCTTGACCAAGGGCGAAGTCGCCCCGGCATCCGGCGCGTATTCCAGGGTCAATGAGGCGTTGGTGGTTCCTCCGATCAACACGTCTTTCATACCGGTTGCGCTGTCCACACTGACTTCTTGAGGAAGAGGCATGGAATGGGTGGCCTGGGTTCCCCAGCCGTATGCGGGATATCCGACTGCCGGGTAATATGGCATCGGCATCAGGACCGGATACCCCACTGGAACCATGCTGTGATGACCAGTCATATGATAATGCGGTGACGAATGGTGAGACGTCGAGACACAGCAATGCGGTAAATGGTGATGCATTAGGAATCTCCTTGGTTAGAGTCCGATGCTTTCGTCAAATCCTGGGTAATTTTCAACACATCTTCCACAATCTGGAAACCCGTATTGACCACGGTATTGACCATGTCGGCCATTTTTTGAGGGATGTGATTCTCTAGAATTTGTGTGGAAGTCTGATTGATGAGTTTGTTGACGGATTCTATAACGGTGGCCATGTCGTGTACCTTTCTCCGGACGGATTGAAATATCTGCCGGTGATCAAATTGGGCATTTTGCCAATGCGGGGCCTGTCGGCGTGAATGATCCTTCGGCATGGCCCCTGGCCAGCCGAAGAACTTTGGTCATCACCTCGAGGCTCCAGTTTAAGCTTTGCCAGGGACTCATCAACATGCGGCTTGAGGCTTTCGCACTACTGGTCAATGCGTCGATGGCCAGACTCAGGGGCCCGGTCACTAATCCTTTTTCGTCTAATTGTAACATAGCCATCCAGGCCGCCGGATTGCGTGGCATCGCATGAAACAAGGCTTGCGGGACAAGACAGATATTCTGAGAAAGGACCCCACTGAACACTCCACTACAGAATTCTTGAAATTGCCGGTCATGCGTGGTCATCCGAGCAATGTTGGCAAGGACAAACAGGCAGAATTCTTTTAAATCAGGATTTTTGGCTACGGATAAAAATAATTCCCCCGTCCGCCAGTCTAACTCAAATTGTTGTTCCCATTGCGTTTGGTATTGTTGAAGAGCACGGACAGAACAATCCCCGCTCAACACGGCCTGATGCGCGGTTTCGGCAGCTAAATACGCCCCTTCCATCGCTTTATGAATACCTCCGCCATTGAGCGGATCGGCTTGATTGGCCGCGTCACCCACCAGCATCACCCGATCTGCCACGATGGCCTTGGGTTTAAAAAATGAGACAGCCCCACCTGAAACGGCTCCGCACCGTGAGGCATGACGCAAGAGGTGGCCCAGATCCTGATCCAGAAAATCTTGGAACACCTGTTTCAGATTCGGGATCATGGGAAACGGCTTATCAAACGCGTACCCCAACCCGATATTGGCAAAGCCGTCATCGTCCACAAAGACCCAGGCATACCCGGGAAAAAAACGCTCATCGAAATACACCTTGATTTGGGCGCCTTCAGCTTCCACATTTTGGTAATAGGCACGGAGTGAAAGGGCCGTCGCTCCATTTTTTAAGACATTCCCGATAGAGCGGGACACGACGGAACTCACGCCGTCTGCCCCGATAACAATTTTCCCCTGTACTTCCATGCGCTGCCCTTTATGATCCAGGACGACGCGGGCATGATCGGGGGTCTGGTGAATCTCTCGAACAAGGGAGTAGGCTTGGAATTCGGCTCCAGAGGCCACGGCATGTTGAAGAAGAATGTGATCAAAACGCCGGCGATCCAACAACACGCAAAAATCAGGATAGTGAGTGGTATTCGGAAATCCCCCGGTCAGCAGTAATTCGCCGTTAATAAAGAGGTCGCACGTTTTAATGCAGGATTTGGTGTGAGTCAGCACTTCATCGATACAGCCCAACTGGTCCAGCCAATATAAAGCTTGAGGGGTCAACCCATCCCCACAGACCTTATCCCGGGGAAAATCGGTTCGATCAAGAATTAAGGTCGACAGCCCCTTCCGGGCTGAAAAGGCCGCGGTGCTGCTCCCTCCCGGTCCGGCCCCAACTACAATCACATCGTACGTCATAGGTTCTCCCGTCAAACATCCCTATGGGTAGAATAACCCTCATTCGAGAGCTTCTCCCCCTTTACGTTGCCGACGTCACCAATAATTTCACCGGGATTTCGATTGCGTGTTCGGACATTACAACAATACGCCCATGATAAATGTCCGGCGGAAGGCCGGCGGGAATCACGCCCTTCAAAATAAATTTTTCAAAATCCATCGGCTCAATCGTTTTCGTTCCAGGGCTGACCGTGAAGCCTTTGCAAGGAAAGACCTGTCCGTGAGTCGATCCCACAAATCCGTCGACCTTCAACTTGACGTTCTTGGCCGAGTCCATCGAATCATTATTAATAGAAAATGACACATGCACCGATTTCCCTGGAGTAAGCGGTAAACGATTCGCGATGTAATAGGCGGGATCCTGCGGTTCGATACCTTCGGGATGTTCCGAGGAAGGCCCCGGAGCAGTCGAATCATGTGATCTGGAGGACGAGGGAGCGGATTCCTGAGGTGAAGCGGTGGCGGCGCCCATAACCCCGGAAAATTTCTCCAGCACGGAATCCTGCATCATCGTTCCAAAACGGTTGATGAGGGTCAAGCCCAAACTTAAACCCGCTTCAGCCAGATCCAATCCCTTCGCAAACGTCGTGCCGATTTGATCGCCATGCCCGAACATCGAATCCTCCGATTTGGTGTGTTGGTCCGTCTGAGTGGACGCTTGGGCTGTCGACTTTCTTGGAGTTGAAGATCGCCGTGACGGAGATTTTTTCTTACTGTTTTTACTGGCAGTAGCCTTGCTCTCGGACTTCATGCTTATGACTCCAAAGACGGTGTGCGGATTAACAACATGAATGGCACGCACAGGGTGAAGGTTGGCACTGCACACAATAATGGTGCTGGACAACCGGTCCACACCCACGACACATCGTACAGGCGCATCCGTGTGGACATGGTGGCTCCTGCCAGATGAGCCCGTGCATGAATTGCCCGAACAATTGGGCACCGGCACCGATCAGATGGAAGGCCAGGCCAACAGCCTGACCAGTGGTCTGTCCCAGTATGGTAGCCCCATCGTGTCCATGCTTTGAGTATGAGCGTTGCGAATGTACACAGGACATAGGTTAATCCTCCCCGCCGCTGACAGCACTATCCATGAAATCCATCTGAGACCCGGCCTTAGTCATCGGAAAGGTACGAGAAGGGACATTTCCCACTTTCAATCCACCCGAAGAGGCTTGTCTCCCCCCTCCGTACTCACCTCCATGCCTGAAACCCTCTTTCCTGAGAGGTTGCCCCGGAGACGTCCCGGGCTTTGCCTGATGAGACGAAGGCATGGGCTGACATGGTGATCCCGTCACCACAACCCGCGAACCTTTGGGAATCGATCGAGATGGAATACCCGGATTGCCGGCTGTCGCCACCTGAGGGAAGCTTTGCGCGGGAATACGCGATTGCTCACGCCTGACCTTATCCCTTGGGGAAACCATGGTCCGCCCCTCCAGATTAAGGCGGAGGAATTCAATCCCTAATAACCGTGCGCGTAACGTGTAGCTGGAGGGAAGACAAAAATCCTGATGAAGTCCGATCGACACGGGAGGCAAGCGCCGGATATTCATATCAACCGCAGGGATCTGCCGGAGTGACAAATTGACGGTTGGCAGGTTGGTCACATTGAACTGTTCAACACGGATCGGATCCAGGTTGCGAACTTCATTGATGCGGAGGGATTCAATCGTCAGGGGATCAATATGATTCAGTTCTTTAATGTGAACGGCGGCCGGGGCAATATGTCGAACTTCGCTGATCACAAGCGGATCCACATTACTCAACTCACTGATCCGCAATTTATCGAGATTTTTTGCCTCTTTAATTTTTATGTCGCCCATATGGATGCCCTTCCCTGGCGGATGCTACACAAGTCCTGGCCAGCTATAGTTTAGGTGAATCGCCTTGGCCTCATCGAGAATGGCCGGCTGGGTTTGTAATCGGGCTGAAATCGTCACGACTTTGGAAGCGCCCGATCCTGTAAGCTGATAAAGAAACCAGGGAACAGTGCCCGCCCCGCTCTGCACCACTGAATCCACCAGCCACTGAACAGCCGTCCCTGTACTGTGCCGAATCGTCGCCCGGAATAATTGTTGGGTGTTGCTCTGATCGATGTAGGCGTTATCATGACCCTGAGGATAATAGAGATACGCCTGTTTGGGGAAAATTTCAAGGATTGGTTGAAGAAGCGGCTCGGGCCCATTTCCCATCAACGTGACAAAGGCATAGGCTTTCCGAAAGGGGCTTTCCGCCGCTGTGGCGATGATAATGTCGGTTGTCCCGTGAGAAAGGCTGCCTTTCGGAGGAGCAAGATATAAACCGGTCGGATCAATCGAACCCGCCCCGGGATTTCCTGCAGAATCCTGAACGGCCCAATTCACCTTACTGCTCATCCCGTTATACACCGAAGCGTGAAACCGGACCTGCGTATTCACAGGATCGGCATATCGTTCATCACGAAAATACACTTCAACGTTGGCCGGCCAAACCTCCACTTCGATTTGATGCTGATAGACGACCTGATGGTAGACCTGGTAAGTCAGATGGGAGTGACGGCATGGTGCAGGATGAACTGACACGGACAGACCTTTCTCAATCATGTTCTCACGATGACAGCTACATCGTGTCGACGTGTTCTTCAAAGTCATCGTCCGGAAGATCCACGGAACAATTGGCAATCTTCCCGAAGAGTTTGCCATTGAAGCTTATTTTGGATTTACATCCAACCTTCCCCTCCAGTTGTGTCGTGATACCTTTTGTGCCCAGGACCCCGGCTAACTGCACATTGGCCCCTTCAACGGCGACGGTAAAAGGAGAAAGTTTAATACCAAAACTGCCAATCGAAGCCACCGTATGGATTCCACCGGCCCGTCGAAGAAAGGGAATCGACAGATTGATCGGGATCTCCCCTACCCGTACCGAGATTGCACTCACCTGTGCGACCAACGATCCTTTGGCCTTCGTGGCAAAGGCGATGGGTTCGGTTTTAGCCTGGACAGAAAAATCCGGGCAGCTCTCCATACCCAGGTGACCTTTAAAATTCACGTCGCCTCCTCCTGTCCTGTCTGTTGAGCCGTCATCCCATCCGGATAGACCCGCTCGGCCAAATCACTACACATCGCATCAATCCGTTCATTCAATTTTTCAAACCCCTTCAAGGATTGACAAATTTCTTCACAGTTCTCCCCTTCAATCTCAAACGAGACAAAGGGACCGAGTTTAATTCGAAGGACCATATTGGCCGCCATTCTATCACCTTTGGTAAAAAATGAAACCGGGGTACCCAAATTAGGGCGTTCCCTTCAATACCTTGCTTCCCCTGAATTTGACGTGGCCATACTCACCCTTGATTATTTCGACTTCCTTGAATCTTGGCGACGCACCGGACGCTTGCCGTTTCCATTCCCGGCTTTCATCGTTCCGGTCCCATTGGCCTTCTTTTTCGCCATTCCATGGCCATTCGTCTGCACGTGACCATTCATCGGCTTGTCGTACACCTGACTCAGGTTTCTATCCGCCTCTCGCAAGAATTTCACCATCTGATCCATGGAATGCAACATCACTTCAATCGTGTCTTTTTGTTGTCGATTAAGGTTTTGGTATAAATCTTCAAGTTTTCGTTCAAGTTCCTGCCCGTCACTGGAAGTGCGATATTCTTTGCCACGTTCCCGCAGAACTGTTCCGAACTGATCCAGAATGGAGATGACACCAAATAAAATATCCAACGTTACGTCCTGTGCTTCCTGGCCACGAGGATAGGGGTGCGGACGGCAATGGGAACAGGCCAGGAATTGTTCATCTCTCCCCATGCTCCATCTGGCGAAAAGCGCCGACCGGGAATCGTCAGCAATATTCGAACATTCCCGACGATGAAGTTTCCCATAAACCGGATCGAATTGATACGGGGCCATGGCTGCTTCGGCTTGGCCATCAATGCGTAACAGGGGGAGCGCATCGCTAACTTTTCCTTGGGACCGTAGCTCCTGAAGGGCAATCGCAAACACATCACCCCAATACACTTCCGTGGTTCCCGTTGTACCCTCAGGAGAACGTCCCATATTTCTCTGTGTTCCTGACCACCGGGCCTCCTCTTCCTTGAACGTTTGCCTCCGTGAAAATACGACCAACCGGACACACCACTTCCACCACGGTCGAGATGATTTTTCCTGGGAGCTTAATCATAGACCGCCCAAGCCAACTCTCGATGCGTTTTTTGCAAACGATGCTTTTTGAGACGTGTCGAAAAATATTTGGTCAAAAAGGCAATCAGCAAATCCCGCCCTGAGCCTTCAGGTAGCCCCTGCCGCAAACGGGCAATATGCCCATGAAAGATCCGACGAAGAGTGCGTTCGGGGTCGGCAACCTGATTGAGATAAGTCAACCGATGGTAATGCAAGTCTGAATAACAATCCCCGTGATCGTCGATATGCATGATCAAGGAGCCTGCGAGAAAGATCATACTTACATAATGCAGAGGAACCACCGGGACTAAAAATCCTGTGAGAACTAAAATAGCATGACCACTTCGGTTCCTGGCGCTTTCCCGTAAGATTCGCAATTGTTCCCGGCGGGGACGTGAGCGAATGCTGTCCGGATCAGAACGGAAGGCCACATCCCGTTTTTGTGCCTGAAAGAGCAACAGTATGGCTTGCCGAAGCAGAGGATCCAGGACGTCCCGTTCAGCAAATAAACGCGCAATAATGACATAAAACAGTTTTTCTCGATCCGTCTGAATCTCAAACCAACCCTTGGTCAACAGGTCATCCATCCGATCAATATAGGAATTGGCAACATCTAATCCAAAGTCATCAATAAAACTGTCCGCAAGAAAACAGCAGCCACCGAACAAACTGCCGATCATTTGCCGACGTGCATCATAGGGAAATCCGGCAATCTCCGCGCAGGCATGGCCCACAACAGTCATTTTGGCACTCAATTCCATCATCTTCCGGTATTCATCCTGCCGGTGGTTAAACAGGTCGGGATAATACTCCAGCACTAACGGCTTCAGAGAGACCACCACCTGTTTCCGATAAAAACTGAACAATTGATCAAGAGGCGTATGGAGGGATTGGGACGCATACATGGGAAAAACTTCTCGTAGGAACGAACGGACTCTTATTATAAAGCGTTGAACCCAAACTTTAAATATTATCCACTGAATCCTGACAAAAAAGTTCAGAATTAAAGCAGAGCGTATAAGGCAACTAATGCAACGGTTATGCCTTTAGGCAGCCATGCCAGTGTGGATAACTGTGAGTGGAACCAGATTCGTGTTTCATACAAAATCTCCACCAAAGGAGAGGCTTGGATCAGGATTCTGGCAAAAGCGGACTCTACCGGAAAAAAGACTCATGGGATCCGTGTGCGAATATTGT
The DNA here is from genome assembly GCA_024760505.1 of Nitrospira sp. Taxonomy (GTDB): domain Bacteria; phylum Nitrospirota; class Nitrospiria; order Nitrospirales; family UBA8639; genus Nitrospira_E. The sequence continues at coordinate 3,485,600 of CP058931.1, read as the reverse complement.
AGGCATTCAACTTCACTGCACTGATGCGACATGCGTCAACATCATATTTGAAATCTCATAGAAGCTGAGATTCCTGGCGATAAACAACAATCGGTGGGTTGTCTGTTGTAATATAATTAGAAGATAGGCCAGAGTTCAACATTGAGAAGGGCTGTCATCCTATCCGAAATTTAATCCGGCTTGATCGCTGGATTCTTTTCGGTTTCTGTAAAGCCATGCAGCTGAGCCCTGGTATCCAGCTCGTGGGCTTTTCGCCCGCCTCTCGCCGTCCGGCATTCCCCCAAATCTCCGTGTACCAGCAGGCCGGCCATTTGAACACAGCGCTCTACCAGGGCGATCGCGCCTTCCCGGAGTGATCGGGACTTCTGCACATAGCGCATATTATTTTGCATGTCCTCCGCACTCCATCCCCGGGAATGGGCAATATAGGGAAACTGCGGAAACTGTACACCGATTTCGGCGAAAAATCCGAGTAGTTGCCCGGCCACGGCCTGAATATTATCCTGCCCACCGGTAATGATAAACCCGCCGACTTTATTATGAAGCAGATGTGTATCTGAAATCGTTTCTTGATTCTGTATACAGTTCATCCGCTCAACCATCTTGAAATAGAGGCTGCTTGCTGCCCCCCATCGAATGGGAGTGGCCAGTACCAGGACATCAGCCCAATGGACCAGCCCTTCGTAGACCTGGTCCATCTCATCTTGGGGATCCATCTGCGTAATTGAGCAGGGCCAGGTACAAGCCCGTGATGATTTGGAATAAAAACCCTCGCAGGGGCGAAAGGACAGATCCCGAAGACGCAACAACCGCGTTTCACATTCTAGATTGTCCGAGGCATGCTTCAGCCCGACTTCAAGCAAATCTTCTGAAGTACTGTAGCGAGGGTGACCAGGCGTCATAACGGTCGTGGAAAGTCCGAAAACCCGAATCGGACCGTCCTCTCTGTGGGGAGTTCGAGCAAGCGGATGGGGCTCATGTGCTTGACGCGTTCGTTTCGAAATCGCCGTGGATCGAATCAGGACTCGCCCGTTCTCTACTTTCACGTCATAGGCCGGCACTGCGTCTTCTTCATACCCGGGCTCCCCTTTGCCGGTCCGAAAATGAAACTTCCAATAATGCCAAGGGCAGACCACGTACTCTCCCTCCAATGTACCTTCACCCAACGGCCCGCCCACATGGTTGCACGCACCATTGATCGCTCCGAACTGCTCATTGCAGTAAATTAACGCCACTGGTGTTCGTCCGATCAGCACTTGCTGCACCGGCTGCTGTTTCAACTCGTCTGCACCACCGACATCGACCCAGGTTTCATCGGGCATGCGAACTCCTCGGTTAGATTGTTCCGTCAAATTTTTCCAATAAAAATGTCATGGGCAACAACCGGAAATGGCGTGCAACCCTATTGCGGAGGAGCAGCTCTGCCTTTCGGATCCTCGACAATTAACGTTCCGCCCATAATCGGATGGATTTGACAGTGGTATGAATAGCGTCCAGGAGGCAGTCCTGGGAGGGTGTACGTCTTTCCGGGTGCGACCTTCCCGGAATCGAACAGACACGGTTTCTCTGTTCCACAATCGTCATGTTGGACAGTATGAGGGGACGCGGTCGCATTAATCCATTGAATGGGAACACCGGCCCAGACGACGGCTTCATGCGGATAATAATAGGGAGGGAAATGTTCCATCCGGATCGGTTCATTCACAAATTCGGTTCCTGACGTGACAGTGCCTAGCAAGACGACATAGAGAAAAATGACACACTGGAGTGTTTTTAGAGGATATCTCCTTTCCGATTGTATCGGTTTTAGGGAATGTATGATGTTTACTGGTCTCAAACAAGGTCTTTAATAAAGCAAGCAGTTGTAAGAAAGTTCCACGACCTCTCCCCTCTCAAATCTTGAGCCATTAGCCATTTGTTACCTTCTTCATTATAACTGACGCACCTCCAGAAGTTGGACGTAGCAAGATCATAGAACTTCAAGAAAGGATTTTTTCTACCTTAAAAAAAAACCCCCTGCAGCCGTACCATTGAAAGTTCTGCGGGTTCGTCCGATGGGCAAACTCAAGATTACTCACGCTCGTGAACTCGCTTCGCGATAACTCAAAACTTCACGCCCTGTCACCGCTCTTTTTTTTTAATAGGAGGTTTTCCGATACGACATCTTTAGCGCTTTGTCTTGGTCAACAGCAAGATTGTCTTCCTTCCCTGTTTTTTATTGGGCGAGATCCTGTTGAATCGGGAAGGAACACTTCATTTCAATTTTCTCCGGCCTCAATCTGTTGAAAGAGTGAAGATGGATTCCCGCTTACTGCCGACGGGAATGACGACAGTAGAGGGATGCACGATTGAACGTGTCGGGCATGACGATGTTTCTGATGGACAGATTTTGAAAGTGGGTCAGAATGAAACGTGTCTGACAACTGGAAACGGTTTTCAAGACCTTAGAGAAACACAAGACGAGGAGGGAAAAGATTACTTTAATGGGTACACTCCCCATCTCTGGAAGAGAATCCTGCCTCTTTTACCTTTACATGTCCTGGCTTATTACCTCAAAAGGGCATCATACGCTTAGGAGCATTTACTTATAAGGCAACGTTCGGGCAGGTAAACCCTGATCCCGCAAGGCACGGGTCAGGCTGTTCCATTAATACGTCCACTTGATTCCTAAGCCAAACGGAATAGAATAGTATCAACTTCGACCAGAAGGAAAAGTAAGGACTGAACCTAGTGCTTCGCTTTCCTTTCAAAATCTTCCAAAGAAAATTGCGAAGGATACTCGTTGCCTGTTTATCCGTTGTGACCTTCGTGATTGTGGATGGCAGTCTGGCTCAGGCTCAAACACCACCCATTACCTCATCCGGACTCAATACTCAGGTTAGTGCGCCGAGGCATCTTCCCGGCGGAGCGGTTCAACATGATATTACCGGTGGAACGAGACCGGGTGGCGGAGGCAATCTCTTCCATAGCTTTGGGGAGTTTGGTGTTCCCACGAACAATATTGCCAACTTCCTAAACGATTCGGGACTTCCGACTTCAAACATCCTTAGTCGCGTCACCGGCGGCAATCCTTCCAATATTTTTGGAACCATTCAGACCAAAGGCTTCGGCAATGCCAATCTCTTTTTGATGAATCCCGCGGGAATAGTCTTCGGCCCCAATGCTTCCTTGAATGTGGGCGGGGCCACCCATTTTACGACCGCTGATTATGTGCGGCTTGCAGATGGGGCACAGTTCACCGCCCTGCCCGGTGCACAGGATTCTCTCCTCAGCATTGCTCCGATTGCGGCCTTTGGATTTCTCGACCAAAATCCAGCCGGCATTTCGGTCGAAGGCAGCACCTTGTCGGTATCGGAAGGCCAAACGCTTTCGCTCGTAGGCGGCGACATCACCATTGGCCGTAGCAATCTCACTGCACCCGGAGGGCAGATCGCCCTGGCTAGTGTCCGTTCGCCTGGAGAAATTATGGCGAACACTTTGGACCAAACATCTAATATTCATGGGCAAACCATGGGGTCGGGTGGCACCATCCGGGTCTCAAACCAATCTGGTATGGATGCCGGCGGAGAACAAGGTGGCAAGGTGGTGATTCGAGGCGGTCGATTGGTCCTTGATCATGCATCACAAATCCGTGCCAATACGATGGGAGCGCAGGACGGTGGCCATGTCGATATTGAGGTAAGCGAGAATGTCCTGGTAGCGGGTACAGGCATGCAAACGGACACCCCGAGCGGAATATTTGCCAGGACAGAAGGGACCGGGAAGGGGGGAACGATTACGATCAGTGCACAAACGGTGGAGTTGACCGATGGCGGACACCTGTCCGTGAGCACCCGAGGGGAAGGTGATGCGGGAACCATCATGGTCACTGCCCCTGATGGCGAGATCATCCTAGCCGGGAGTGATAATCGCTTAACTGATTTTTCGCCTGGGGAAGAGGCCGCCAGCGGCTTGTTTGCTAACACGGTGGGAACAGGCCGGGCGGGTACCATCACGGTGCAGACCGGGAATCTCACCATAAGTGAGGGGGCTCGCATTTCGACCGGCACCGTTGGACGAGGCAACGGCGATGCCGGAAAAATTTTTATTGCAGCTACAGGAGACGTTCTTCTTTCAGGCACACATGCCAATGGCATCGCCTCATCGGGTCTCTATGCGGCTGCCAGTGAATTGACTCTTCCCGGGAATGGACTTCTGGGTTCCGGCGGATCGATCACTGTTACCGGTCAAACTGTCCGAATCTTGGATGGGGCGAAAATAGATGTCGCGTCAATGGGACAGGAGCAACCGGACATGCACATGCTCGATAATGCTCCATCTGCCGGGAATGTGAACATCAAGGCGGGCACGCTGAACCTTACTGGAGCCGAAATGGACGGAACAGTCATTGACATTATTCCAAGTGAGATAACAGCCAGCGCGACCGGCCCGGCTTCGGCTGGACACATTCTCTTGGAAGCAGACAATATCACGATTAAAGATGGAGGGGTCGTCACGGCGGAGACGGAATCCATAACCAGAATAGAAAAAACCGGCAGTATCCGGATACATGCAGAAGAAAATCTCGTCATCTCGGGAACCGCGGTTCGAACGGAATTTCCACCGAATCTTCTTCCACAAAACACACTTAACTCCCGAACCGTCGTTCCGAGTGCACTTCGTGCTCAGACAAAGGGCGTGAATCGCGGAGGCGATATTCAAATCCGTGCAGAAAACCTATTTGTTGCCGACGGAGGCCTCATCTCCAATGCGGCTGTAAATGGAACTGGAGCTGGTGGGAAAATACACCTTGACGTGGTAGATACGATTCGATTGTCAGGTGCGTACGAGAAAGTGGACAAGAACAGGTCAATTTTTAGAAGTGAGATTGCCAGTGGGACAGAGGGCCCCGGTCATGGTGGTGACATTACCATCACGGCCAAAAATGTTGAAATGCTGGATGGTGCATGGATTTCATCAAGAACACGAGGCCGGGGAAGTGGGAATGCCGGCCGGGTGAATATCACGGCCGAAGAAAATGTTTCTCTTTCGGGATTCATGAGCGTGTATGATCCAGAAATCAATAACACCAGCAAAACCCAGGAAATATCAAGTCGAATTATTGCGCGCGCAGAGGAACACGACAATCGGCTAGCGGATTTACCTCTTGGTAATGCCGGCGACATTTCGATTACAGCTAAAAATGTCGTGATGAAAGATGGGGCGGAAATCATAGCCCCGTCATCCTCCGGAAGAGTGATACCCATAACGGATGCCATAGAGGAAATTGTTGCCAACATGCCAGAGGAACAGCGTCCTCGTGCAGGAAATATCACAGTTAAAGCTGACACAATAATCGTGTCAGGTGCGCGAACGGTTGGGGGATCTGGAAGATTCGGTTGGGCTCCAACCACCATCCGCGCTGGAGTTATCGGACCGGCGGGAACCGGAAATGTTTCCCTGACAGCCAATACCATCATTATCAATGGTGGAGCCGATATCAGTGCAGAAACTCAATCTCGCACTCCAGGTGTTCAACGAGGGAACGTGACGATTACCGCCCATGACAGTTTAACTCTTTCCGGATACCTAATACGCACGGAATTCCCGGAAAATCCTATAGGATCGGATCCTTTTCCTGAAGCAAATGGGCGGACGATTAGGCCGACGGGCATTACTGCACGAACGAGCGGAACTAATCAGGCGGGAGACATCATTCTCTCGGCAAAAAATCTGGCAATTACTCAGGGTGCACGGATAGCCAATGGTACACTCAATCATCAGCTGGAAAATGCAGGGGCGGGCGGGAAAATCATTCTCGCTGCAGAGAATACCATCATATCCGGCATGGCTCCGTTCCCGGATGCCATCGGCAGACCTCTGCCAAGTATTATTTCCAGCAGTACTGATGGGCCTGGTCATGCCGGTCAAATTGAGGTTAGTTCGAAAACGATAGAAATAAAAAGCGGGGGGCAGATTTCCGCCAGCAGTATTCCCCGCGAGAATGCGATTGGTTCTGGAGCAGGAGGCAATATTCAACTGGTGGCGACGGAACATTTCCGTGCCGAAGGTGTGGGAATTCTTGAGGGAGCCAAGGTTGTCCGAAGTGGAATCTTTAGTAGCACGGAAGGGCCTGGATTAGGAGGGAACCTGCAGGTTACTGCCCCCGTGATTGAATTGAAAAATGGAGCCGCTATTAGTGCATCCACGACCGGCACGGGAAATGCCGGAGATATTTTCATTACGGCCGGTGACTCAATCCTGCTTGACAAGGCTTCTGTGACAACAGAAGCGGGGTCGGCGGTGGGTGGGAATATCAAACTCACGGCAGATAACCGCATTGATGTGACCGATAGTCAGGTGACCAGCCGAGTTCAGGAAGGATCGGGGTCGGCCGGAAGTATCAATTTCGACCCGGACTTTATCGTACTCAAAAATAGTCAGGTATTGAGTACCGCCGTTTCAGGATCTGGAGGTGATATCACCCTCACCGCCAATTTGGCGATTGTGATGGACCCATTCACGTTCTTGGATGCCCGTTCGCAGTTTGGGGGCAGCGGCAGAGTCAACATTCAAGCCCCGGTCCAATTTCTCAGTAGTACCATTGTGCCCTTGCCGCAAACTCTGGTTCCGGTGACGACTCTGTACGGGACCAAATGTGTGGCGGAGAAAGGCCGGTTTAGTTCGTTTGTAGATACCAAGGCCGACACCATCGCGCCTACTCCTGGAAGGTTGCTAGCCAGTCCCCTTCTACCATTTGCCTCTAATTCTGGTGTCTTGAATCCGATCGGTCTTCATGTAGGTTCAAACAATCAAACCCAGGCTGTTCCCATTCACGTCGCGGCATATTCCCTACCGGTGCTCTTTGGCCAGACCACTGGTCAGCGTGCAGCCTGCCGTCCGTAACAATAGTGAAATACCAATCCTTCTTAGTACCTGCAATTCCAAATTAGATATTATTTTCCTTAGTTCGATTACTCTTTACCATTCCTCCTCAATGTTCAAAAGGTAATCGGGCTGTGGAGGCGTCATTCCTTTGTAAAAGGGTTGGTATGTGCGACGCTTTCTGGTTTGGAGGTAGTGACTTGATCAAAATGTTTGCGCAAGTGCGATTCGGAGATGGAACAATTGGCTGAAACTTTTCGAGATCCACACGTGTCTGCTCAGGCCGACAGCTTTTTGGCGATTTTGGCGACGTGCTCACCCTGGAAGCGTGCGCCCGCTAGCTCGTTTTCACTTGGAAAACGACTCCCATCACCACCGGCAATTGTCGAGGCTCCATAGGGAGAACCTCCACTAATCTCATCCATCGTCATCTGCCCCTGAAACGCATAGGGCAAACCGACAATAATCATACCTTGATGCAATAGGGTAGTGTGAAAACTCAGAATGGTCGATTCCTGTCCACCATGCTGGGTGTTGGAACTGGCAAAGACGCTTCCCACCTTTCCGACCAAAGCCCCACTCATCCACAGCTTTCCTGTGCCATCCAGAAACTGTCGCATTTGTCCGCACATGTTGCCAAAACGAGTTGGAGTACCAAAGATAATCGCACCAGCTTCCCCTAGCTCATCAACCGTGCAGATTGGTATATGAGTCTGCTGCTTCTGCGCATCGATCGCCCCCATTTTCTCCAACACATTGTCAGGTAAGGTTTCAGGAACACGTCGTAACTCAACATTAAGGTCCTTGACCTGTCGGACTCCTTGTTCAACCGCTTGTGCCAATTGGTAGATATGCCCATACATCGAATAGTACACAACCAGCACCTTCATCGTTGGCCTCCTTTTATGGGGTAAATGATCAGTTTAGTTTCCTCACTGAGCCGAATATGAGGGACGGGGAAACCTACCCGTCATGCACCACCCTAACAAGAGAGCACCTCTGTTTTCAGCTTCGAATTGTGAAGGGGGATTGGCTAGGGCGAGCCAAAACCTGTCGTGTTTTAGTCGAGACAAAAAGGTTGTTTTTTTATGGCCACTGAGAAAGGGATCCAAAGTCCCGCGGAAGGTCCGATTCAAAGTTAGGCCCTGAGTAGCTATAATGAATGAAGACCATACTGGCAAGGTAACGCTGCATCGTGTATAGGGCTTACAGGCTTATACATTCATTTGACAGTCAGGAAAATTTCAGGAAGGGCTCACTTAATTTGAGAACCGTATACTCAATAGTTAGATGCAAGGGCACATGAGCTATCACTCAGTAACGGTCGATACAGTCGTATGGATAAAATACTTCAGCAATTACGATGAAAAGTCTGAAATCCAGGCGATGTTTGAGGTCTGCCAGCAAAGGAATATCAAAATTTATAGATCCTCTCGCGTATCCAACTTTGACACAACAACGAAGGATCCCACGCAAACCGAACATATGAGGAATGCAATTTCTTTTCTTGGAGCACTCGAAACTCCAGCCCCCTTTATACTTGCAGATCAAGACGACCCGAAAAAAACAGGGTCGGTATTAGGAGATCGAAACGACCCCCAAAAACCAGAATCGATGTTTGGCACCTCCGATTTTTTGTCAGATCTTAATATTGACGAAAGAGAGGTGGAATTTATCTCCATTGTTGGTTGCCATCCCACCAAGAAAAATCCTGCAGAATTAGGGAGCAAATTATCAAACCATATAGGGGACTACGATGCTCTCATGCAGCATTATTTAAATGATTTTGGAGTATTTTTAACCTATGACACACACCTATACTTCACACACGAAAAGCGCCTGATATACCAAGAAAAACTGGGGCTAAAAGTTATGAGCCCTTCCGAGTTCTTGAAGGAGCTTCTGGGTTAAATCTAGCTAACGTTAAACTTCGCAGGCTTCGAGCGTCAATTATCCAAAGCCTGCGCTTATAACTGCGGGTTAGCCTATTCATGAGTTAACGACAAACGGGTAACCCCTTTTCTTCCTTACTCTGAGCAGACACCAACAGTTATGTCATCTGATCTCAGTTCTCGATTCTCGCAATGCCGCAATTGGTTCGTTTTTTTTTGAAAGTGGACATAGACCAATTCAGTCTCTTGGTGCGTACCGCTCTTCTCTGTGGGGCGTCGATTTGTGAATGCGCGATGAAGTTTTAAGGGACGAGCACTTGAAAGACAACAGCTAAAAGGGTTATGGCGGAAATGGCCATAGCCGCAAGACTGAGTTGCAAGGCGCGCTGCTGATTGGATGTGGCCACTGAAGCGGCCTGTTCGATAGCCGCAACGGTGCGTTGCAATTGTTCGGCGAGTTCTTTGACATGTGTGGCGTTTTGAGAGGCGGCTGCTTGTAATTCGCTAATTTGTTGCTGCAACAGATGCGTCTGATCGGTGGTGGGGGCCGTTCCTTTTTTTGTAAATGCGGGTGCGGTGGCCGAAATAATTGTCCCGATATGTGGAAGAACGGCTTTAAGTGCCGGAATGAGCCATGTTGCCATAGAAATGCCTCACAACAATAAAGATCAGTTGGGTCGAATGAACTACCAATAGCAATATGCTGAAAATGTAGACGATTGTCAAAGACATGGCGATGAAGCTCATGAGACGTTCAATTCAGAATTGGTTGGGACGCGTGGAGTTACGGCGCGGCACCCATCCACTGCGGAATACGTAGGGCTTCCATGACGAATTCAATCGATAACGCCGCGAGATTCATAACCCCGTCATTCGAGCAGGGCGCGTTCAGCGCGCTGTAGATCATCAGGCGAGCCGAATAACACCACGACATCCCATGCCTCCAGCCTGGTCTCACCTGACGGCATGAGCTGCCGTTGCCCTTCCCGCACCAAAGCGGCAATCGCGACGCCATTGAGATTCAGTTCATGTAATGTGCGTCCCACAAAAGAACTGTCCGGCGGCAGAACCACCGGGCGAAGGCGATCGACGTTGTGTTCTTCCCGTGTGTCAGCCAGCAGGCTGTCGCCCAGAAAAAACTCCCGTAATAAATGATACCGCCCATTTCGCTGTTCCCGCATACGGCGCGCCACACGGGAGATAGGCACATTCAGCAACACCAAGGCATGTGCGGCGATCATGAGACCGGCTTCCAGTGTCTCGGGCACCACCTCCGTCGCGCCAGCCGCACGCAATTCATCGACATGGGTTTCATCGCGAGTGCGGACCATGATCGGAAGATCCGGACGTAAGGCGCGAAGGTGATGTAGCGTTTTATGAGCGGAGGCCACATCGGCGTGGGCGATCACGACCAGCCGGGCCGTGCCGACACCAATCCCCTCCAGAATCGTGCGTTCCGAAGCATCCCCGTAAAAGACGCCCTCGCCGGCGATATTCGCGTCCTTTACTCTGGACGAATCCAGATCCAATGCCACATAAGGAATTTTTTCTTCTTCGAGAAGATGGGCCACACTCTGACCGATGCGCCCGTACCCGCAAATGATGACATGATCCCGAAGAGGCCCGAGGGTATCGATACGGACTTGGGGCACCGCATCCTTCCCCTCCCGGGCCGGACGAGGTGCGCACCAGCGGGCAAGCACCTGGTTATACCGAATGAGAAAGGGGGCAACAATCATAGAAAATAACACAGAGGTCAACACAATCTGACCGATTTTTGCTTGGATCACCCCCACATCCAGTGCAATGGAGAGCAGAGCAAACCCGAATTCACCTCCCACCGCCAATAGCCATCCGGTCCGCCAGGCAGTCAAGGTATCCATACCCGATAATCGTACCATCAGCGCCACCAGGGCTGCCTTGATGAGCAATAAGACCGTGGCGCCCATTAATGCCCAATGCCAGATGCCCGGGATTGACGACGGGTCGACCAGCATGCCGATCCCGATAAAGAACAGACCCAGCAACACATCGCGGAAAGGGCGAATCGTAGATTCCACCTGATGTCGGAATTCGGTCTCACCCAACATCATCCCTGCCAGGAAGGCACCGAAAGCCATAGAAAGGCCAAGACTACTCGTAGTCCATGCCGAAACCAATGAAACAAACAGGACTGTCAGGGTGAACACTTCCGTGGAACGTAGCTCTGCAACCAGATAAAATAAGGGACGCATCACCCATCGTCCGGCCAGAAAGACCAGGCCGAACGCCAGGGCTGCCTTCGCAAACGCCATCCCGAGTGAACCGGCCAGAACCACAACCTCCGTATTAGCCATAGCGAGCACAGGAATGACGACCACGAATGGGACGGCTGTCACATCCTGAAAAACGGACATGGCGATCCCCAATCGTCCGTGCCGACTATGCTCCTCGCCCTGTTCGATGAGTTGCTTGCTGATAATCGTCGTGGAGGACTGCGCGAAAACCGCTCCCACGACAAAGGCGGCGGCAATGGGTAAGTCCACCAGCCAAGCCAGGAGACCCACCGCGATCGTCGTGAGCAGGACCTGCCCCGTTCCCAGACCCAGTAACTGATGACGCAAGGCATGGATTTGCGGCATCGAAAAATTCAGGCCGATCGTAAACAATAAGAAGACAATCCCGAATTCTGCCAGGGCACGAACCGGTTGTGCCTCGATGACCGGCCCCGGGGTGTATGAACCAAGCAACACGCCAACGAGCAGATAGGCAAGTGGCGAAGGGATATGGAGTCTGTGGAATCCAACCACAACGACTACGGCTGTTCCGAGTAAAAAAAGGGACTGGAGAAAAATCGGCTCAATCATTAGGGTCTTTCCGCAAACACAATGGCATACTGGAATGTCGTGGTTGTTGCGTCACATTGGCCGGCCCCCACAGACATGAGGCTGTGGCGTCGGTCCTCAAAAATCTATCATGGGGAACCTCATCACCACTGACAAAGATTCATGCCTTCTGAAATCAAACATGCAACCCAAGAGAAGCCACCCCATTCATAGTTACTATTTAGTATGATGTATTGGCAAGTGGCATGTAATGAAAATAGCTATTTCAGCAAAAATGGATTTTACCGTTCACTGAATATCCGGTAGCGAAAACCCAACGACGTACGGAAACAATGTCCCCTGGTGATGGGATGGTGTCTCGACTGGGTCCTATTTCTTCACAAAGAGATAAATGGCCAAACCAATGAGAATGACTGCAAAAATTTTCTTGAACATGTCCGTGGGAACACCTTCGACAAGGCGTGCACCGATTTGTGCCCCGATGATTCCGCCCAAACCGAGCAGGAGGCCATATTTGTAATCCACATGAGCCATCCTCCCGTGGGCAATCAAGGCCGAGACCGCAATCACCAGGATCCCGACGAATGAGGTGCCAACGGCTTTTTGTGCTGTGAAACCGAGAAATAAGAGCAGGGGGACCATCAAGAATCCGCCACCGAGCCCGGTGAAGGAGGCACCCATACCCACTACTACCCCGCTTGCAATAATAGCTACCGATGTACCATCCATGAAAATTTTCCTTTTCGATCTTGTGGGAAACCAAAGAATCAACGGTAACAATGAACCGCCCAGTTGGATGCCAGCGTATTCAATGGGAACAGGTGATGTGCAACATCCCTTTTCTCCTTCCTTCCTCCCAGTAATCATGGCTTTCATAAAGGGGAAACAAGTGTGCACATGGAACGAGTATAAGGAGATTCAACCGTTCCTGGGCCATATCCCTAGAAAGAGACCACCGCATTCACGTAATATTGACCAGCACAACGAGCAATAATTTGAGAGTTTCCGGATTTCAATCATACCCCACCCGACTGTTTGGCGAAATCTCAAAATAAATTCACTCTCTAAATCGAAACGAGGTTTTAATGACTTCTCCCGAATATGACTCTCCCCAACCAGTTTCAATGGCGCAATTGGCCGATGCCCATCTTCTTTACCAAAAGAGCGTGCAAAGCCCTGAAGTGGATATACCGTTCCTCACCGAATATTTCGAGAGCTATACCAACACTCCCCTTCGCCAGTTTCGTGAGGATTTCTGCGGAACCGCCTTTTTATCCTCCCATTTCGTGACCCGGCATCCCGACAATCATGCCATGGGAATTGACCTGGATTGGCCTACGCTGAATTGGGGTATCAAACACAACGTTTCTCATCTGACTCCTGACCAACAGCAGCGGCTCACTCTCGTTAATGACAATGTCTTAAACGTCCATCATCCCCTCTCGCAACTCACCGTCGCCATGAATTTTAGTTATATGGTGTTCCGTGATCGCCCGACCCTTTTACAATACTTCATGAATGCCAGGCGGTCGCTTCAGCCCGGCGGGGTGTTTGTGCTGGATATCTGGGGGGGCAGCGAAACGCAGGTGGAACAAGAGGAGCATCGAGACATCGCCAATCCCGCTGACGACGGCATTGGCGATTTCATCTTCGTGTGGGATCAGGATGTCTTTGAACCCTCCACGTATTTCTGTACCACCCGGATTCATTTTCTCTTCCGCGATGGCAGTGAGCTTCGGAATGCCTTTGTCTATGATTGGCGCTTGTGGACGATTCCCGAAGTCACGGAACTCCTGCAAGAGGCCGGTTTTGAGGACGTGCACTTTCTCTGGGAAGGCCTCAATGCAGAAGCGAATGAAGGGACCGGTACGTATCATCGCGTCGAGAAAGGTGATTCCGACCCCTCATGGATTGCCTATTTGGTCGGAAAGAATCCAGAATAAGGGATGGTGTCCCCACCGGTCTGATGCCCAATATATCCCTTGGCTCTTCAGAAATTAGTGTGGGTTGTTCGGATAATATGGATTTGTGAGAAAAACCCCCTCCTTTGTAAGGAGGGGCGAGGGGAGGTAGAAACGCCAGATGCCAATTTGTCGCAAGGGCTGCTGGCGCAATGACATGGGCACACACCTGAATCTCTACCTCACCTTTTCCCTCTTTTAAATGAAACCCCTTGTATCATGAAAGAATCTCAAAGACGATGGTTGTCTCTTTATTCACCCTGGAGCCTGACAGCCCGACTCCCCTTTGGTCAGAGAAGACCGGTTGTAAGCTTGGTGCGTCAGGCTCCGCCTCCGTATCAGCCCGTACAGTTGCCTGGGCCATTGAAGCCCGTATCGACAAGGCTGGGCGCGTTCGCGGGAGGCATGAACCGGGAGGAGGTCCTGATGGAACTGACACCGTGCTGTGTAGGCATTGATGTGGCGAAAGCCAAACTGGATGTGGCGCTCTCGCCCACCGAGCCGATTGTGACCGTCGACAATACGGAGGCCGGCCTGCAGCCCCTGCTCAGGCAGCTGCATCGCGTGCGGCCTACTCGGATCGTGGTGGAGGCCACGGGCGGATATGAACAGCTCGTGGTGCGCCTGTTGGTGGACGCGGGGTTGCCGATCATTGTGGTCAATCCGCGGCAGGTGCGCGCCTTTGCCAAAGCGACGGGGCAGTTGGCCAAGACCGATGCGATTGACGCCCGCCTGCTGGCTCTCTTTGCGGCTCGCGTGCAACCCGCCCTGCGGACCCAGCCCGATCAAGCCACGGCGGCGTTGGCCGCCTTGCTGGCCCGTCGGCGACAACTGGTGGCGATGATCACCGATGAGAAACATCGCCGGCACCTGGCCACACCACCCATTCGCCAGAGCATTCAGAAGCATCTCGGTTGGTTGGAGCGCCAATTGGCTACCCTGGATACCGAGTTCACCACGACGATCCGGCAAAGTCCCGTCTGGCAGGAGCACGAAGACCTTCTGCAGAGTGTGCCCGGCGTGGGCCCTGTGCTGAGTCGGACCCTGCTGGCCGATCTGCCGGAGTTGGGGACCTTGTCCCGTCGGCAAATTGCGGCCCTCGTAGGAATCGCGCCTTTTAATCAGGACAGTGGCACCCGGCGCGGGCATCGAACGTGTTGGGGCGGACGGGCCCCTGTGCGCACCGCACTGTATATGGCGACACTCGTGGCCACCAAATGCAATCCGGTGATTGCGGTCTTCTATTACCGGCTCCTCATGGCGGGCAAACGGAAAAAAGTGGCGTTGGTCGCCTGCATGCGAAAGTTGCTGACAATTCTGAATGCAATGGTCCAGCATAAGACGAAGTGGTTAGAGATACGTAGTTAGGCGAGTTGACATTGAAGACAGTTGCTTACAAAGGGGAGAATGTGTAGCTCATGGTCTCAAGCATTGGCCGAGGGGTTTGCCCACACTAAACTCGGAAGAACCATTAATTTATACCTCTCCCCCGCGTGAATACTCTCTTGGAAAATGGGAAGTGTATTGTCCGTCAACTTCCTGAAACAATACAACATTCATATCTGCTGTGACTCCTCTTTTTTGATCCGGTAAAATTCAACTATGGCTCTTTCCCTTTCTGAATGTGAGTCCATTGTCAGGGAATTACGCAAAGCTCTGGTCGGTGGGTTTGTTCAGAAAATCCACCAACCCCGGGACTTGACCTTAACCCTCGATATTCGCGCCCAGGGACAGACAAGCCACTTACTTGTGTGCGCGGATGCCCGGTTTGCCCGCCTGCATCTGACCTCTCAGAAGTTTGAGAATCCGCAGACTCCCCCGCCCTTTTGTGCCTTTCTACGTTCTCATGTGGAGGGTGGACGCATTGCGGAGATCAGCCAAGAGCCGGGAGACCGGATTGTGTTTATCACAATAGCCAAAGCCGGGCAGTTGTCCGTTTTGGTAATTGCGTTGACCGGCAATCAGGCAAATGTGCATGTCCTAAATGAGAAAAAACTGGTCTTGAGATCCTTACGGGATTCCCGCGTGAAGGCGGGAGAGCGCTATACACCTCCAACGTTGCGACCGGTGCCCTCCTCGGAGGCTCTCCCTTCCTCCGCCATGGATGGTCGCATCTTTCAGGACGAGATCGTTATCCAGCAGGAAGGAAAAATTCGTGAACCGCTTTCTGAAGCTGCCACTCAGGGAACAGGTACCTTTGGCGAAATGTTTCCGGTATCGGCGGAACTGGAAGCCCGATATGACAAACGAGAACAGGAGGAAGGCCGGGAAACCATTCTTGAGCAGCAACTGGCGCAGGTTCGAAAAGCACTGAAACATGCCAAAAGAAAAATTCAGGCGTTACAAGAAGATTTCAAAAAGACCGAGCGGTTTCGGGAATATGCCCGGTATGGAGAACTGTTGAAAAGTCATCTCCATGAAATCAAAAAGGGACAGGAGAGCATCGCCATGGTTGATTATTATGATCCCGCCTTACCCACCCTGACGCTCCCGCTTGACCCGGCTAAGGATGCGGTGTGGAACATGGAAGATTACTTTCGGAAATATCATAAATATATCGGGGCTCAGGAACATCTCCAACCCCGTGTGGACCAGGCCCAACAGGAAGTGGCCCGATTGGAGGCGAAATTGGCTCAGCTAGAACAAGGGATTGTGGATCCTGAGGATTTGCCAAGAACGAAGAAAAAACTAGGTTCCTCGATTCCCCAGGGGACGGGGGTATCCAAAGGCCGACCGGCTCCAGCCCAGGGCTACCGGACGTATACCTCTGCCGATGGGCTTCCTATTTTAGTCGGAAAAACGGCGAAGGATAATGATCATCTGACATTGAAGGTCGCCAATCCGGATGATCTCTGGCTTCATGCTCGAGGAACACCGGGCTCACACGTGGTTGTCCGCTTGGAGAAGGGCGCCATGGTGCCTCCGGAGACATTAAAGGATGCGGCGACGCTGACCCTGTGGTTTAGTGACTTGCGAAAAAGCGGCAAAGGGGAAGTGATTTACACGTTGCGGAAATTCGTCAGGAAAGGCAAAGGCTTCAAACCCGGTTCCGTGACCGTGGAGAGAGAGAAGTCGCTCTGGATTGAATTGAAAGAAGATCGATTGAATCGGTTGAAAGGACTCTCTTCCTAATATCAGGCCTCAATCTGCTCACGTGATGGAAATAAAAAACAGGAGTGGTGCGCAAAGAAAGAGACCTGAGGTCTGCCTAAAATTCCCCGATACACCCACTCGGGGGCTCGCTCAGGAAGTGATCATCTGATGTTCTCTCGTTATTATTGAAAGAGGTGCGGGGGAAGTGAGAGCTTGACGTTGAACGAAGAGGTCGTATGCACCCCATCTTGGCGATAGAACTCGAGAGTCCCGTTGAGCCCAACCACGAGAACTTCCTGAATACCCGAAGCAAGATAGGCTTGGACTTTATAGTTGATTTCGACCTGCCGATTCCCAGGTGACAGCACCTCAACGACGAAATCAGGAGCGTGGACTAAGCCCTCCTCGATTGTCACGACCTTCCATTTGTCTTCGGGCATCCAGACAATATCAGGAACCCGAACACCTGCTGATGTGGTGAGGACGGCGGCTTCGGGGACCGCTTTTCCCCCAAGTTGTGCGCGCAGTTGATAGGCAACCTCAGCGCAAATAACCTGATGTCGGTTACTGGGTTTGGGACCCATGATCAGTTCTCCATGTTCGGTGAGTTCATACCAATCAGGAAGCTGATCATTCTGCGCGAGCTCAGCCCAGATTTGGGCTAATTCTTCTGGTGAGAGAACGGTAGCAATGTCCGACATGGCCTTCATATTAGGAATCTCCTTCCATCCTGTCAATGAAACTAACCCTGCCAATAGAGGCCTTCCCTACCTTGAAGCTTCCTCCGGAGACCTTGAAGAATGCGGCGGTGTTGACCTTGTGGTTTAGTGACTTGCGAAAAAGCGGCAAAGGCGAGGTGATTTATACGTTGCGGAAATTCGTCAAAAAAGGCAAAGGCTTCAAACCCGGTTCCGTGACCGGGGAGAGAGAGAAGTCGCTCTGGATTGAATTAAAAGAAGATCGATTGAATCGGTTGAAAGGCGCCAGCAACTAGAATGTTTATTGGTTGGTAAAAATAGATGAGCATACCAAGGCCCTATTCGACCGAACGACGTGAGTTTGGCCTATTGATAACGAATTGGGTAAGTTGGTTACTTGGGGAAAGTGAACTCACGAGTGAGTGAGTGAGTGAGTGAATGACCGAACAGCCTCCATTAAGGGCTTAAGGTAGCCGAGCGGGTGGACTTTCATCGGATTCAGGGGAGACACCAACGTCCGACGCATGATCACTCAGGAGCTGATTGATGATGGTTTGAAAATTCACCAGCGGTTGAGCACCACGAATGATCGTACCGGTTATAGAATCTCCTGAACCACTTTTCCCGACAAAAAATGATGGGGTTCCTCTAATTCCCGCAGCTCCGCCATCATCAACGTCCTTCTGAATAGCAACTTGGTATTTCCCGCTATCTAAGCATTCCTCGAACGTCGTGGAATCCAGTCCGATTTCCTCCGCATATTGTTTCAACGAGGGAACCATGAGATCATTCTGCTTTTCAAACAACATATCATGCATTTCCCAGTATTTATTGGATTCCCCGGCGCAGTGCGCGCTTTCATGAGCCTTTTCTGCCTGTTGATGAATACTGGTCAAAGGAAAATCTCTGAAGACATACCGAACTTTTCCTGTATCGATATACTCACGTTTAAGTACAGGAAACACCGTCAGTAAAGAACCCCCCAGCAAGCTGGGAGGCATTTAAGATTTAGAAATCTAATTTCAGTTGTTTGGGATCATGTTGATGCTTGATATACCGACGAATCACCTCTGCCGTTACTTGGTCCCCTACACTTCGGACAAAATAGCCATCGTTCCACAATTCCCCACCCCACAATTGCTGCTTCACCTCGGGAAACTCCTGGAAAACTTTCCGGGCCGAAATACTTTTCAACCTCTGCGCTACTTGGGCAGGACTATAGCGTGGTGGGACCGAAAGAAATATATGCACATGATCCTCCATTACTTCTTGGGTATCAATCTCAAAGCCATACCGTTCGGCAATCTCCTGAAAAATCCCCTTCAACCGATTCGCTACTCGCTCGCCCAGAACCATCCGACGATATTTAGGCACCCACACCACATGATACTTGAGATCGTAAACAGCGCCTCTGGTTCGTTTGAGACTCATGCATGGAAGAATACCAAAGTCAGCCCGCTTCGCGGGCTTGCTCTTTTCCTCCCCCCAGCAAGCTGGGGGGTATCCAAGAGCAAAGTTTTATGAATACCGTCGACAAAAAGGGCATTGATAGTCTGAGAACTCCACGATCGTGACCGGCGCATCGACTTCCCCCAGAACCGCACCCCCGGTCACACCCACGATGCCTGTACTTTTCTCCGGTCTTTGCCGTTTTGTCGCACTCTGAAGGATGTTCTTAATTTCAGCAAGATCCTTCTTCACCTGCTCCATATCCTCACGAAGGGCCCGGACATCTTCTTCAACAACGGCCCGGCCCGATCCAGGGTTGATCAAGAGCACACCTACACACACCAGCAATCCGATCAGTCCTGAGAGGAGTCTGCAATTTCCTCCTGGTCTGTTCTCCGGTTTCTCAATTTCCTGAATTCGTCGATTCATGACCACCTTTCCATAACTTTCAATAAATAATTGCCCATTCAGCACGCAGCCTGCCGTGCGAGGTTCATCACGACCCACATCGATCAACACTCGCTCTCAAAGAGAAGGTAACAAATCACGGGCTGAAGATCGAGGGATTCCATGACATTGTTCAACACAGATTACATAACCACAGGAAAGCGAGTTCGACGAGAATTTCCTTGACTTTTCCTGCCGACCGATCAAAAATCTTCCGGTTTGTTTTGAGCAGGTAGATGAACGTCCAGGCAAGGGATCACATCAGATGCGTTGACCAATCGTAAGTAAACGGCAACGGACCAACAGGAAAAGCGTGGTAGGTAATGTACAGACGTCCGCATCAAATCCGGAGCCAACGGATCCGTTTTAAGAAATACATGCTGTAGGGAGATCATCAAGAAAGTGATCCACAAAAACCGGAAGCATTTCGAAGCGCTAGAGTTTGTGGCTTAGAAATGTCCTGAATGGAGGTTGATCATGAAACACATCATTACATGCTCGCGCTTACTGACAGTGGGCCACGTACTTCTCTGTTTGGCTCTACCCGTGGCTATAATCCTGGCGAGTGGCAATGATCTCTATGCCGGCGACAGGGATCACCGTGACGGGTTTTCTTCAAAGACCAATCCTAGCAACTATGGACATCGATATAGTAAGTCGATCCTCCGTGGCGTGAGACTCAGTGATGTGTATACGTTCAATGATACGGTAACCACAGATTATGGTCCTGCTTATGCGAATGTCTGGACGTCCGCGGCGAATTTCCTGCAATGTACACCGCCATCCGGCAGACCATTTTCTTATGCCCTGTGCTATTACTCAGGCCCCGATGCCCCGACAGGGAATAGTGCTGAAAACCCGTCTTTGCCCTGCACGCTTTCCCCTGATGGAACATTGGCCAATTGTACGTGTTTCGAAATATCTACTGATGAGGTATCTCCTAAGATGACCTACCTCGTCGACATTCATGCCATTTCCAATCTGGATATCTATCAGGAAACGGTTGAAGCCTGCGGAGAACAAGGAGCAGAATGCCTGAATAGCGGAAGAATCCCACCGGTATGTGAAGCGATCAATACCAATTTACTGGTTCCCGGCGCCGACCTGATCTCCGTGTATTCAGAACGGTACAAACGCGATTACGTCAGCATGGGAGAAGACACTTCAACGGAGTGTACAGATAGAAGGGATCAAGGTGTCTATGCGGGTTGCATGACAGCGCCTTGCTACCGCACGGGAGAAAAAGATGCGGCCGGCCGTAACCTCGTGGAGTGCAAATGCCCGGTCTATGATGGACCGTTCCAAATTGGTCAAGGAGACCAAAGCTGCAATGCCAACGACCCGCCTCCCGTCACCACTTCCTCCCGTACCAAAAAGCGGCATGGTCGAGGCAACAATGTCTGGTCGGCAGCGTATAACCCCGCCGGTGGCCCTATAATACTCACCGACCTCCCCTGCATACCTGATTCACCAGGCGATAGTGGTTGCCCTCTGTTTAACCCGGAAACAGACTACAAAATTGATCTCGATGGGGCGCTCTGTCAAAGTGTCTGCGGTTATTATGGGTCAAGCAACGCCAATAATCCCAATGATCCCGACATTCAGTTGGGCTATTCCTGCGATGCAACATTATGCACCACCGTGGGGATCGGACAGGACGGCCCCCCGCCGGACCATCAAACTGAAGCGCAGTTATTGGGAGAGGCCTGCAGCGGCATCCAGAATATGAATGGATTGACAGAGATCACGTTGGTCGAGGCGCTAGCCGAATGTAGTTGCTGTGCCAGTCAAATTTGCGGGTGCGATAATATCAACGCACAGACAAATGCGGCGATCGTGAACCTCAATGCCGAACAGACAGGCGCCGGCATTATGACCCAATGCGAAATTAATCACACCCTCTGTGGCAACTAATTCGCTGTCATTTATTCAGAAAGCCTGAATGATTCCGCGAACATAGTCTGGAGGTAGAGGAGGGACGTTATCCAATCACGCACAAATGAAAACGTATCTCGGAAAAAGACTGGGGGGCGAAATGTTACCAGCGAAATTCCTTGTTGCCATGGTGACCTATTTGATCATGATCACCACGGGATTATCTCCTGAAGTCGCGGCCAAGAGTCCTAAATCGGAGCCACAAACTTCTCAGTGGGCCTGGCTGGGAGCAAACGGCGGCACCTACTGGTACGTGCCATCTGAGTATCTCAAGGCCTACACGTGGGACACGGATGATCCCAGCAATCCCAATACAACTGTGCCAATCGATGACCAGACGGTCTGGCATATCGAGAAATTCGATGACGGATTTTTCTTCGGACCTGTGGTTGTCAAATTCGAAGGCCAGCCTGCTCTCTGTCAATACATGATCGGCTCGGTGACACCGGGACCACCGAGTCCACCGGGTCAACCGGGCGGACGAGTGGAAATCTCCTTCAATGGCCTGCCGGGGCCTCCCAGCCCGAAAAGCCCAACCATTACGACGGGCACCGGCGAACTCGTCAAACAGCGTGGCTCATGGACATTCCTTATGCAAATGGCATCGGGAACTCGGTCAACCCAGGTCGCACATTGGGCATACATGCAGCAATGTATTGCCGGCTCTGAGCAGCCGTGCTGGGTCGACGATTTACCTGGTAAGGGGGTGGACAAAACGATTCAAGAATTGCTCGCGGACTGCGGTGCCATATAGCGGAGACCGGTTTATCCAAAGCATGCATAGACAATAAAGGTTGTGCTGACGTTCATGATCTAACTGCTTTTTTAGGATAATAGTGTTTTATCGGGTATGTTATCCCACCCATCAAGGACCATCGAAACTCTAACACGTGAAAATGTTTTCCTTTGAGGAAAAACTTTCGTTAGACCATCACTCTAAAATGAGGAAGTAAGGGAAGATGACCAGATTAAATACCGTGCGAGCCATCATGATTTATTGGCTGATCCTAAGTCTGTCCGGCTGCGCCATACCCTCAAAGAAGGCGACGGATCCCCTGACACCCACCGAGCAATTGTTATTCAGTTCAGCAATCAACAAAGGCCTGAAGAATTATGATGTGGGCATTCTCAAAGGAGCATCTATACTCCTGACCGCTTCAGATCTGAGGGTGGACCAGAGTTTAAACGGAGATATCATCAATCAGCATATGAGGCATGTCGTTGCCGGTTGGCTAGGAAAACAGGGAGTGATCATTCGGGAAGAGCAAGAGGATGCGACGTATCGTGTGCATTTAATCGTTGAGTCTATAGGAACGACCCAAAACGCGAGGTTGTTGGGGCTGCCGGCCACTCAGGCAACGATATTTCCCATAGCCACACCCGAATTGGCTTTCTATAAACGTGTGCAAAGCCAGGGCTATGTGCGCTTTTATTTTGATATTTTCGAAAGAGCATCCGGACGTTTTGTGCTCTCAACCGAGCCGCAGATAGGATCGGTGACGCAAACTGTTTATACGGCATTTTTCTTTTTCAACTGGAGAAAAACCGATATGGAGGCCTCACCGCCGATATTTGAAAATAATTAGATGAAAAATTAGGGTCCGGCCACTCTCACGACCATAGAGAGATTATTCATCTGGAGATTTTCCTGGCCATACATGAGGGACAGGATCCGAATGTCATACATAAGCCGAAACTCAATTTAACTGACGATGGCAAACCGAATTTTCGGCTGAACGGTTTACGATGGTCCTTTCAGGACGTTGAGCCGGGTGAGCATTCCTCGATGATAAAGTCCATCATCCGCCACATGGGGCAACACATGGCAATGGAAGAGCCACGTGCCCAAATTTGATGGGACGAATTCGACCACTTTTATCTGAGCGGAAGCCAGGCTGATGACCCCATTGTAATCCTTGTCAATAGGAGTCAGATCGTCCGGGTCAAGGACGGTCCATTTGACACCGTGCATGTGGGGCGCATGGACCTCCGCACCGACATTGGCCATGACGAGACGAACCGTCTCTCCAACCTTGGCGGTCAAGGGTTCTTCGTCCGGCGTGGATTTGGAATTGATCGTATGCGTGTCGTACCGTCCATCGCCATCTATGTCCCACTCGTCCCAAATCGTCAGGATCTCCCGGTCCACCTTAGGCCAGGCAGGATCATCTACAATGAAAAAACCATACATTCCGTGGTCCATATGATTGGCCGTATCGAAATGGCAGTGGTAGAGATAATAGCCTGGTGCGGCCGGAGTCCATTCATAGGTGTAGCTCTCTCCGGGCATCTGTAACTGTTCCTTGCCCAATTCCCGGATACCGTTCCCATCCATATTGAAGGGGTGTACCCCATGAAAGTGCATGCTATGAGGCAACACATGCGTATTTTTAAAATGGACTCGCACCCTGGTCCCCATTGGTACTCGAATGACCGGCCCCGGAACCGTGGCTTCCTGACCTTCCAAGCCAAATGCCCAGACGGTCACTTCTTTTTTGGGGTGGCGTAACAGTTCAATGGTCTTTTCCTGAACAACCACCGTAAAATCTCTGACCGGCTGTGTTTTGGCGAGTGCCGTTCCATCAAGTGCCATCGCCAACACCATAAAACCCGTGAGGTGAATAGGCCGGAGCCACTTGTCCCACCACGATTTCAGTCCCATCGCCACGCCTCCTTTTCCTGATTAGCCCATACGCATGCGGGACCTGCGGATTGCCCCACGCATGAGATCCACCGCCTCAATAGGTGAGCATCATAAGGATTTACCCAACCCAATGAAAGGGTGTTCTTTCGCTCCAGAGCCATTGAGGCCATGGGCCGGGACAGAGACATGTTTCCGTCTCCACAACCCTATCATCATCATTCTGACATGGCCTTATTGACTTGGCACCACACCAAAAATAGACTCAGATATCCTTCGGACATTGATTCCGACTCATCTTTGTGAGGAGAGAGGACCCTCCAGACGAGTTGCGTGATGAACAATGGCTTCAACATACAACCATGTCGAGAATAGATGACATGGTGACATATCGCAAGGAAAGTGGCCCCATTACCTTCCATCGACCCTATCAGGCCAGGAAAGTGATGTCGGCGTGTTTGAGGTAGTACGAAAAGCCGGAACGACGGTGTTGATCGGCTCCGGGATCGCAGTGCTCCTATCTTTCACTCAAGGCACTGCAGTCGGAGAAACTGAAGGGGGCCCTCTGATTGGATCCCTCTCTGACACAACGCCCGCCAACCAGTCAGATCAACTCGTTGAGACGTCTCCGGGGTTAAACCGGGAAATTTTAGATCAAGGAACCACCGAGCAGCGCGCGATCATGCGACCTGATGGATCTATACGCGTGCTGCGAAAAAGCCCTTTCACCATCGAAAACACGATTGACGGACCTCGATGGTTGCATCTGGGGGTTGAACATCGCACGCGGTACGAAACCTATAATGAGCCGTTTCGACTCAATCAAGTTGGCAGCGATCAGCAGCTTCCCCTTCATACCCTCGTACGATTGGGAATCCGATATGATCCGATCCGTTTCTTTACGGAATTTATCGACGCCCGCGCCTTCCTAACCGACAACGGGTCTACAATTCCGAGTGGGACTGAAGATCAAACAGACATCCTCCAACTCTATGGGGGCTTGGGCTCGTCGAATCTGTTCGGACTCGGAGTCCCGGCCGAACTCACGGTCGGGCGGTTCACCATGGATTTCGGTAACCGACGATTGATCAGAAGAGGAAACTTCCGGAATGTCCCGGTTTCATTCACCGGACTGCATTTGGCCCTGGGAGAGGAGAAATTACATCTCCGAAGCTTTGTCGTCGAACCGGTATTCCAGTATGAGAATAAAGGCGATACTGAAGAACACGGAACGATGTTTTGGGGATTTTTTCTTGGACAGCGACAGATCTCCTGGCTCCAAACCGATTTATATGTGTATTTTCTCAATGAAACAGATCGCCCCCCCAATACCGACAGCCGAAGACGTCATTTCCAGACACCGGGGTTACGCATTTTTAAGCCGAATGCCGTAGGACAGATGGATTACGAAATTGAATCAATCTGGCAATTCGGGAATCTGGCGGAAGCACCCGGGAGCGCTCAGACGCTTGATCATTTTGCACATTTCCAGCATGTTGAGGTCGGCTATACCTTCGACATCCCCTGGACTCCCCGCTTTTTGGTCCAATATGATTATGCCAGCGGTGACCGCAATCCCAACGACAATAAGGATCAACGATTCGATACCCTCTTTGGAGGTGTGAACTTCGAATTAAATCCGGCTGGTATTTGGGGCCCCTTTCGACGTTCGAATATCAACTCGCCCGGTTATCGTCTCTACCTGACACCCCGTAAGGATTTTTCATTCTTTGTGGCGCATCGTATTTTCTGGCTTGCCCAAGCCAAGGACCAATGGGTCGGGACGGGCCTACAAGATCGCTCAGGCAAGGCTGGAAAATTTCTGGGACAACACTTCGAGGCACGAGCTCATTGGATCGCGACGGAAAACGTGGTATTCGAAACGGGCTTGGCGTATCTATTGAAAGGAAGTTTTATTGAAAATCTGCAACAACCGGGAAAACCCAATAACAAGAATTCGACGTATTTCTACGTTTCAACGACATTAACATTTTAATGCTGTCAGGGGGGAATGCCCTTCGAGGGCAAGAGGCAGGTCGTTTGATTGGCTTGTAAAAATCGTTGGCAAGCGATCAGGTTGTTACTCACCTGAAGGGGCCAGGCCCTATTGATTCTGAATCAGAACAGTGGTGCCTTGTCCGGGTCATGCCCTTTCGGATAGTCATGAATTCGATCGGGAAAATCCGGACGAGGCTGGCTCAAAATAAATGCGGCTAGATCATAGGCCTCATCCTTCGTGAGCGTATCTCCCTGGTCTCGCGGCATGTTGTGTCTGATGAATGCAGCTAGCGTGGACATCCGTGCCATACCAGCCCCATTGTTAAAAGAATGGGGACCCCATAAATGAGGAGCGACAGGGGTGTCTTCGCTATGAAGCCCATGACACACCGCACACTTCGCCGTAAACAGCTTCGTTCCTTGTGTTGGATCCGGCGGGCGGGTTGGCTCAATGCGTGGGAACCCGCGTTCTGGAATTTCAATTCCAACTGGAATCCCCTCAGACAGCCAGGCCATGTAACTAACCAGTGCCGTCATCTCCTTGCTGTCATACGGAAGAGGCTTGCCATTCATGCTTCGTCGGAAGCAGGAATTAATACGCATTTCCAGGGTCGTGACCTTGTCATTCTTCGTTCGATAGATGGGATATAGGGAATACAGACCTACGAATGGGGCGGCATGGGGAGTTCGCCCGGCACCAAGGTGGCAATTCTGACAGGTCAGACTGTTTCCAACATACTCTTTTAAATGCTGCTGCGTGTGGACAATAAGTTCAAATCCGTACCGAATGGCCTCGCCCTTCGGCCCGGCAGGAACATCATCGACCGATGGAAGAGTACCTTTGTGTAAGAACTTCGCAGCGGGATCTCCGTGGATGACATCCGTCACCTTCACAGGATTGCCTTCAGCTCCACCTGCAAAGGCCAATTCGAATGGCGAAAAAAGCCCTACGTTTAAAAGAGCGAGTAGAAAGACAAGAAGTCTCCATGCAGAAAGACCTGTCTGGACCATAACAAACCCCTTTCCCTTGACCGATCAACTAACTCTGATTGACAGTTGCTGAGTATAGACCAGGCCAAAAGCACGGTAAAGTCACACACCGCTTCGGTCCATTCCTGCCCCACGACAGCTTTTCACCACACCTGTTTGCTAGGCAAATATATTGTTTAACCAGGATGAAATGAGGAGGGTCCTGTCGGCTTACTGTCAAAAGGCAGCGGGAAGAACTTCAAAAAAAACAATCCGGACCCTTGGCAGCGCTAGTCCAACCACGCATACAATTCATTGGCGTCAAGGGCTTTCGCCCACAACCACCCTTGCCCCTTTTCAATCCCGATAGCCCGAAGGAATTCCGCTTGTTCCGGGGTCTCAATGCCCTCGGCAACGATATCCACCTCGATAATAGTGGCCAAGGCTGCAATCCCACGCACCAGGCGTTCCGCCGAAACATTGGTTCCCAACTGCTGAATAAAGGATTGGTCAATTTTAAGGGTATCCACTTCCAAGTCAATAAGTTGTTGCAGTCCTGAATGCCCAGTGCCGAAGTCATCAATGGCCACTCTGGCACCCAATTGGCGAGCCAGGCGGATGGCATCCCGGCCTTTCTCATTGAGTGCTTGCCGTTCAGTGATTTCCCCGGTGAGCTGTGGGAGATGGGGTATCAACCCTAATTGTTCCAGCACCGGCAAGATCTTGTTTTTCCCCATCACAATGGGGGGCAGATTCACGCTCACTGAAAACGTGGGATGTTCGAGCAGAAGGGTGCCTAAATCCGCTTTAAGACAGGCAAACATACAGGTGGTTAACTCTAAGGCTAAGTCTTCCTGCGATTCAAACTCGTCAATGACGGGTTCTATACTGATCTCACGTCCACCATCCGCTCGCCACCGGGCAAGGGCTTCACAGCCAACAATACGATTGGTGGTGAGATCGATGATCGGTTGATACTTAGCGAAAATGGAAGACCGAACGGTATGAGTAGAAAAAGTAGACATGACTGGTGAGCGTTTTTGTGTATGGATTGTACCCTCAAGATCCAGCAGGTGATGAAATCACGGCTGGTCAAGTCAGGACAATATCATCTTACCTCAATTGGCTAGACCACTGCGAGCGAGCGATCTCTCTCGTCCTCAACAGACAAGATAAAGTTGGAGGAATCATACAGACACAATGCTTGCTTTGTTCAGACTGGTCTATCCAACTGAGCGATAGGGCAAAGTTTGCTGTTAAAAATTTTGGCGTGACATCAGGAGAGGGCGTCTTAATGGAGTATTTGGTCGGGGCGAGAGGATTTGAACCTCCGACAACCTAAACCGTACCACAGAAACGTCAATATTGACAGGGCGTTTAGTCGTTTATTGCCGTTTCGTATTGCCTAAAGTGGTACGGTCTAACGGCCTCTCCAATTGCCATCCCAAAGGGAGATTTTTCATTGAAGATGTTTGTTTATTAGATACACCAAAACAAGAGAGGCAACGGGCTAGCTGATCCTAGGTCGGCGGTGGTTACCTGGCCTCGTGCCTCCCCTTCCGCATTCAGAAATTCGACAGGAGGGGATGATGACACGATCTACTAGCCTAGCCTCACAATCCGGGGATTCTACCACCACACACCCATGGTTTGTTGTTTAATGCAATCGTCCCGTTTTGCGGAACCAAATATGCCCGCTCCTTCCATCCATGATTTGTCTTTCCCACAAAAACGCTTCACTCTCCCCTCATTGTTGCCGATAAACCTCTTATGCAGGACTTCGATAGTTCCAACCACCCTACCACGAGAGTATTGACTCTTTCTGGACACCTGGATGCCCTTCAAACCCTGAGGCTTGAAAAATTCATTGAGGAGGCCCACCAAGGAACCTGCCGCCACGTCATCCTCAATCTTTCCAACGTGGCCACCATGGACCTTGGAGGAGTGGGCAACCTTTTTACCTGGTACCACGCTTTGCATATCAATCAGGTGCGCCTCAGTATCGTGGCCCCGTCCCCCATGGTCCGCAATACGATGGAATCTCTTCATTTGACGGAACTCATTTCGATCTATTCCTCCGTTCCTGAAGCGATCAGTCACCATCCTGCCCCCAATTCCGTTTCTTCCTAACTACCTCCTAGCCATGGGCATGACGGTTTGATCCTGAACCCATCGTTCTACTTGGGTCAGATTAAATTTTAACGCCCCGCCGATTTTCACATAAAGAAACCGCCGCTGATTGACCCTTTTGTAGAGCTGGGCAGAGACAAATAGGAAAGGATTGCTAAACCTTTAAGGTACATCCTCGAAAAACAGTGAGTTCGAGGTTTTTAGTTGGACTCACGACCCTCGCTTTTGAAGGGCAAAATTGGACGATTGTTCTAGAGTAGGTATAACTGACACTGCCTTGTGGGGTGGTTTCTGCGGTGAGGCGGTTCAGGTCCTCATACTTGCGGGTAATGGTACCGGTGAGCGAGGCGACGATCTGGATCATCCGGTTTCCTGCATCGTATGAATAGCTGGTGATGGACGTATCCGCCTGGGCGACCTGTGTGCGACGGTTCAGGGCATCTAGGTAAAGATGGTGACCGGCCTTTGTGGTTGGTCACCTTAATGAGATGGCATACCGGGTGAAAGGAAAATTGCGGAAACAACAGCCAACAACAGACTTGCCCTTTACTCAATCCATCCCAAGGACCATAACCGAAAATCTGGCAAAATTTCAAAATCCACCAATAAACTTAAAAACACAATAATTCCAGCAATAACCACGCATACCAACCCAAAGAGAAGAACGCGGGCATTCCCTTGTTCCTCCGGAATCAACCAACGGCGCCTCACATCCCAATATAAGTACCAACTTCCCCATATCGAGAAGATCACTAATCCAATACCTGAAAGTATATCTATTATAAATAGTACATCCATCGTGTCCACCAAGGGGTGTTTAGTCTTTTTGTTTAGCAATCCACCGCAGAATTACTTGAGAACCGAAAAACCCGCTTCCGATAAGAGCCATAACCATTACGATAATACCGATAACGATTTTTAAAGGTTTGGGGAAAAAAATTAAAAAGAACTTCATTCCCCAATGTGCAATCAAAGAGAAACTGATAAACCAAACGAAGAGAGATAACAAGAATATCGATAAGGGTAAGAATATTCTTTTCCCGCATGGACAAAGCACATTACATATAGGCCAACCCGCGGTCCTATAAAACAGGAAATTTTTATTAAAGGGTTTAGAGCAAGCAGGACAGTTAACTTTTCGAAATTTCCAATTCATATATTTTCCACTTTTTTCTCCAGATCCACTTCCGTCTCCCCCCGGACTGCCAGGCCAATCTCCGGCACCATCTGGAGGTCCAATTTTTGTATACCCATCAGAACCGTCCACTAAGGCGATGGTGTAAGTCCGGCCAGTCATCTGGGAAAGGGGAATACATACAGGGGTCTAAATCGAAGACCCTCCATAAAACTAAATTGGGAAAGGGCGCATTTTTCTCAAGTGGTGCGAGATTTAACAATCAACGACCCCACATTGGAGCCATACAAGTCTCTCACCATTGGGGAGAAACTAAAGTAGAAAATCCAAAGACCATGGATAAGGACGGCCGCTATCAGCGCAGACATTATCGACGGCAAAAAAATGGGATGAGCCACAAGAAATAGTTGGTACAGTTGAGCTAGCAGCGGACTCCAGCACACTTTAAATATTAAGAAAAGGCCTACCATTAAAGAGACAAGGTGGAGAATTCCCATATATATCTCAGGATCGATATTGAAAAACACCTCCCGAGGAGAGTCGCTGAAAAAGATAATGGTCCATTGAAACATCCGAATGAAAATATAAAACGTGAGAATATTGTGACCTAGGTGGGGAAAATATTCGATAACCCGCCGATGAAGATCTAATTTTCCCATATCACTTGACCAATTCTTAACCGTATTCGTCGGCATTTCTCCGTTCAGGCCTGAATATCGTGGAATCCTCATCTCCATCAATTTTTTAATCCCCAAAATAGGCACACTCCCGTTTAAGTAGCCTATTCGCCCTGCATACCTTTGCCAGTCAATTAATTATGAATGTAAAAAGTGACCGCACGATCGCAGCCTTGCTTCGACACACCGGGACAGCTTTGGTGCAGCGTTATGCCCACCTGTCCTCTACCCACCTGAAGGAGGCTATTGAAGGGGTCGGGAGGTATGGAACGGTGAAAGAAAAGAAGGGGGTGACTAAGGTTGACTCTCAGCCTAATTCCGAAGGAATGGAAAACGGAACCGAGACAAAAACCGTGACCGCAGGAGTGAACGAGGAGAAGGAGTTTGCGTAAGTGGTTATTTTTATTGGTCGGGGCGAGAGGATTTGAACCTCCGACATCCTGCTCCCAAAGGTGATTGTACATTGCAACGCCAGTCAACACGGTTCTAGACCGTACCAAAGAAACGTCAATACTGACAAGGCGTTTAGTCGTTTATTGTTGTTTCGTATTGCCTAGATTGGTACGGTCTAACTGCCTCTCCAATTGCCATCACAGAAGGGAGATTTTTCATTGAAAATGTTTGTTAATTAGATACACCAAAACAAGGGAGGCAACGGGCTAGCTGACCTCTATTTCTGGGGTGGTTTCCTGGCCATCGTGCCTCCCCTTCCGCATCCAGAAATTCGACAGGAGGGGAATATGACATGATCTACTAGCCCGTCCCCACAATCCAAGGATTCTACCACCACACACCCAAAGAAGAAAAAACAGGAAGCTCCTACGCTTATCCTGTACCCCCGGTTGAATGCCTTCCAGATAAAATATTAAGAAAACTAAATGGATGAAATATCTTAGACCTTCGCATTGAAGCATTACTCCGTTCCAAAACAGTTCACATAGTATTTACAAAAAGCCATTTTGAAAGAGTTAGCTGAAAAGTTCAATGTTGGATCATGGTCTGTTTTGGCTAGTGAACATCATTGTTTAATCAAAACCCCCATTTAAGAAAAATCAAGGAATTCTGGGAGCTATTGTCAAATCTGGTGTCTGAGCCGGTGATTACGCGGCGGCCGAGTTCATGGTGTTCGGGTCTATACCATCAATAAATTGAATCCCTTCGATGACCTTCGACAACTGCTTGAATCCTCGCACACGGCGCCACGTTTTCTCGGCACACTGGCCGAGCTTGAACATCATGTGGAGCATGCCATCCCGTGTCAGACAGCCCTTCGTCCGGATGGTTCGATGCCGAATCGTCCCAAAGGTCGATTCAATCGGATTCGTCGTGCGCAGACTCGGCCACTGCTCAGCTGGAAAAGCATAGAAAGTCAGCAACGCTTCCCGATCTTTCTGCAAACAGGCGGTGGCCTTCGGATACTTCACTTCATACGTGTTGACGAAGACATCGAACGCGTCCTCCGCGGTGGCTTTGGTTGGGGCCTGCCAGATCTCATGTAAGGCCTGTTTCGCCTTCGGCTGCACACTTTTCGGCAAGGCATTCAAGACATTCCTCGTTTTATGGCACCAACAACTTTGCTGCTGCGTGGTTGGATAAATTTCTTCCAAGGCCCCCCAGAAGCCCATGGCCCCATCACCAATGGCCAAGGCCGGAGCGGTCAGCCCTCGCGCTTGCAGAGTCGACAGGACTTCCCGCCAACTCTGGGTGGATTCCCGCATCCCGTCTTCGATTGCCAAGAGATGTTTTTCCCCCTGGGCATTCATGCCAATGACGACCAACGCACACAACTGGTGCGTCTCGGCCCGTAAGCCACTATAGATGCCATCCACCCCGAGGTAGACCCACTGGTCAGCATCCAGGCGCCGGTGCCGCCAGATGTCATATTCCTCCCGCCAGACCTGCTTGAGCGGAGCCACCGTACTAGCAGAAAGCCCCGTGGCCTCTGGCCCCACTAAGGCTTCGAGCGCCACCTGCATCTCCCCCGTCGAGATGCCTTTCAGATACAGCCATGGGATGGCCGCTTCCAGACTGGCCGTCTTGCGCACATACGGCGGCACCAAGGCTAAATGAATCGACACCGGGTCGCCCTTGGCGACTGCGAACGTTGGGCACACGTACCGTCACGGGCCCTATGCCCGTTTGAATAGCGCGTTCGGGATGATGGCCACTGAGAACAGAAGTGGTCCCCAATTTCCAGACAGCTCGCTAAGTGAAATTTCTGTCTGTCATTATGCTGCCTTCTCGACCTCTGGAGCCCCAGCATAGACGGCATCGGGGGTCCGTCGGTTCAGTGCCTGGTGGCGGCGTTCCGTATTGTAGAACCGAAAATAGTGAGTCAGGCCAATACGTAGAGCCGCTGGGGTTTCATAGGCTCGTAGATACACATCCTCGTATTTCACGCTGCGCCACAGGCGTTCGACAAAGACATTGTCGACCCATCGCCCTTTCCCATCCATACTGATGGTAATGCCGTGTGTCTTCAACACCATCGTGAACGCCTCGCTGGTATATTGAGCGCCCTGGTCCGTATTGAAAATCTCCGGCACCCCATAGCGGATTAGAGCTTCGTCCAAAGCGGCAAGGCAGGCCTCGGTCTCTAACGTATTCGAAACTCGCCACGCCAGCACTCGCCGTGAGTACCAGTCCATAATAACCGTCAGATACATGAACCCCTTGGCCATCGGAATATAACAGATGTCGCTCGCCCAGACCTGGTTCGGCCGCGTGATGCTCAGGTCTCTCAGCCGATAGGGATAGATCTTGTGCCCCTTCCCGGGTTGACTGGTGCGTGGCTTCGGATATACGGCACGGAGCCCCATCTGCTGCATCAGGCGTTGCACACGCTTCCGATTCACCCGATATCCTTGACACTGAAGCGCATCACGCAAGCGCCGACTGCCATAGAACGGCCATTTCAGATAGAGCTCGTCGATCTGTCTCATCAGCTCGATGTCTACCTCTGCGACATGCTGGGGCCGCGTATACGCACTCGAGCGGGGCACCGCTAGCAGTTGACACTGACGAGTGATCGAGATCTCTGGCCGGGCCTTAATTATCGCTTTGCGCTCGCTCATCGGCTGTGTCCGAGCGCGTTGGCTAAACAATCCTTCTCCATCGTCAGTTGTCCGATCTTGGCGTGGAGTTTCTGCTGCACCTGTTCATGGTTGGCGACTTCTGCTAGGCCTGTCCCAAATACATTTTCAGCCCTGGTGACCAGCTTTTGTTTCCAGTCTTGGATCTGATTGGGATGTACGTCAAACTGTTCGGCTCATTCAGCCAGGGTGCGATCACCCCTGACGGCGGCCAAGGCCACTTTAGCCTTCAACGCGGGAGAATGATTGCGTCGTGATCGTCGGGCCATCTTCTGCTCCTTTCGTTGAAGAGGAATATACCGCAGAAGATTTCACTTAGCATCCGAGATGTTCTGTCCAAGACATGGGGTCCACTGCTGCCTTCTTCGTTTACAGCCTTCTTTCCTCTTCTGGTAAGAAGAAATAGCTTTTCAAGCTGAAACAGCGAAAAAAAATCTTTTCCAGTTGTTGATTTTAGTTTGTGCGGACATTTACTTTCTTTAGCTGCACTTGTCCACAATTTCCTAGCCTATCTAGTGGACTGTAACGCATGAAATGGTA
Organism: Nitrospira sp.; assembly: GCA_024760505.1. Classification (GTDB taxonomy): domain Bacteria; phylum Nitrospirota; class Nitrospiria; order Nitrospirales; family UBA8639; genus Nitrospira_E. The sequence goes on along the minus strand of CP058931.1, from coordinate 3,451,254 downwards.
GTATTATGGCACCTTTGGAGGTGCCATCGTGAAACTGACTAAGAGCGAACGCATGGAATTACAACGGCAAAGCAGTGCGAGGAACGTTCGGGCCGACAGGGCGCGGCACGCCCGCTTGATCCTGTTGGTGGCCGAGGGCCTCACCTGGGCCGAGATTCGCACCAAGTTGGATTGCAGCGACAGCTACATCAGTCGCTGGTGCCAGCGGTTCAAGGCCGATCGGTTGGCTGGACTGTTCGCCCGCTATGCTGGGCGCCGACGATACAAGGTCACCGAGCGTCTCGAAGCCCGCGTGCTGGCATGGACGACCAAGCGCAAGCCAGTCGACGGCTCGACGCACTGGTCCTCGCGCAAGTTGGCGGCCGAGATGGGCTGCGCCCTCTCGCACATGACGATTGCCCGGATCTGGGCCAAGCATGGCCTCAAGCCACATCGTCTGCAGGGGTACCTTGCTTCGAACGATCCGGATTTCGAGACCAAGGCCGCCGATGTGATCGGTCTGTACCTGAACCCGCCGCAACACGCGGCAGTGTTTTGCGTAGACGAGAAAACGGCGATCCAGGCGCTCGATCGCAAGGATCCGGTGCTGCCGCTGTCACCGGGTCGCGCCGAGCGTCACGGCTTTGAGTACTTCCGCCACGGCACGCTGTCGCTGTATGCGGCGTTCAATACGAAGACGGGCGAAGTGTTGGGCAAGACGGCTGAGCGCCACACCTCGGCTGAGTTCGTCGCCTTTCTGACCGACATTGTGACCAATCAATCCGCCGGCAAGGAGATTCATGTCATCGCCGACAATCTCTCGGCGCATAAGACCGCACGCGTCGAAGAGTTCCTGGCAGAGCATCCGAATGTTCATTTGCACTTTACCCCGACCTACTCGTCCTGGCTCAACCAGGTCGAGTTGTGGTTCGCCAAGATTGAGCGTGACGTGATCGCCCGTGGCGTGTTCACGTCCGTAGCCGATCTTAAAAGAAAGCTCATGCGATACATCAGACGGTACAACAAGCAGCCTAAGCCAGTGAAGTGGAAGTACGTCGATGCGTCAGGACGAATTACTCCCGAATCAATTGTTACGATCCACTAGGAAGAATGATAAATTTGGGCACTGTTTTTCTTTGGCAAAATAAACCCCTTTCATTTTTTTTTAGGGACTACTGGGCATCCGACAGAACCTCACTTTGTACCCACCCGGCGGGGAATTCAGTACTACTATATCCGACTCCTGAAAAGAAAAGGAGTGTGTAATGGAACCAGTAATGACCCCGGGTTTAAAATGTGACGCATATCCACTTACTTGAGCCGAAAAAGTTAAGGGAAAAGGCGTCCCATAAGTGAATACATATTCCCCTTTAGTTGGGGACGAAGTATCATTTCCCGAAAAAATATAGTCAGTATATTGGCTATTTTGTATGCAATATCTGAAACCAGACGCAGCAGAACTGTTATATTCAAGGCGCCCACTTCCGTTAGCTCCAGGATAATATGGGGAATCGCTGGGGATACATTCCATGGTTTTTGAAACGTTGGAATGCTTAGTAATTTCTATTATTCCCTTTTGCCCTGTCATATCGGGAGCAGTAATTAAAATAGTTTCCGTGTATATGGCTCTTGCAGCGGAGCCATTAGACTTAAACAAGTGATTGAATGGATCATTATAGGATGCAGAAACCCTTAATTCTCCCTTGCTTGCAGATGCCTGAGCATTCCCATATGCATTTGTAATATTAAAATGAAGAGGGGAGGACTGCCCTCCAGGCGGTGTCTCTTTGGACTCTCCGGTAAGTCCAACTACACCTACTCTACCCTCAAAATTGGGATATAGATCAGTACAAGGAAAGAGATCAACTTGCCACTTGTCCACCGTCCAACATCCGCCTAACCGGAACGAACATACTTTTAGTTCCAGGTCAAACCCAATAAAGTTAAGATCTTCTAAGGAAATTCCTAGTTGGGTTAGTTGTGCCTCTAAATCAACAGTTTTGGAAAAATTTACCGTCCCTGCCCGCACCGTTTCTTTATAGTAGGGTTTCACTAACTTCCTCTGGGAATCAGGGAGACGTTGTAGGGACACATTCCGAGGCACCAGCCATAATTCTAAAATAGTGGGTGCTTCTGCTGCTGGAGGAGTAGTTTGAGCAGGTCGAGTCTGAAATTGCCCGAGATTTCCCCCCGGCAATAAAGGCATGGGATCAATGGCACGATTTCCATACCAAAAATTAAAATGAAGATGTGGATCCACAGTAGGTTTAACCATTCCATTTTTTGTGCAATTATAGGTATCACCACTTAAAGCAATGAGATCTCCTGTATCGACACTAATTCCTAGGGACGGTGGGTTAAAAATCGAAAAGGGGGTCAAATGAAGATACCCGGATCGAAAAGAATCAAAATGCTCAATCCACATTCGATAGCCGGTACACTTTCCCAATCCAAAAGGTTGGGCAACCCGACCAGATAGTGGAGCAAATACAAATTTCTCGTTAGCTCTCAAATCAACGCCTTGATGTTGAGAATTGTTCGTCGCTGCTCGTGCTTCCTGCATATGAGAAACCACAATGAGATCTTCAACACCTAATGGATTCGCCAAGCGAATCTCTCGGCCAGGCGGAGCCTCAAAAGTGAAGGTGCCCTGGAGTGGAAAGTGACCGTCATTAGCATCAAAAACTTGTTTAGTGTCATTTGTCCAGGTCCAGAAAGGGGGATTGATAGGCGTGGTACCCGGCAAGGTGATAGGGACTACAATGATGATGGGATCTTCAGGGTCAAAAGGATTAATCGGAAGAAAATTTGAAGGAAGTAATGTTACACAGAGGGCATTACGCTTTTCTCCACACACTTCTCCTCCTAACGAACTCAGAGTATTTTTTTCTTCTCCTTCCTCACCCTCTTGGATCAGAGCGGCAAGGGCAGGATAATTTCCAGCAGGAACCGCCGTCATTAAATCTGGGATGGCATATTCCAAGCGAATGGTTTCAGTAAAGGGAACAGAGGATTTAATAAGGAGGGGGGGACTGCTTAAAAGGGTGGCGTTTTCAGGATAAGTTTCGGCCATCACCTCGGCTAGCACGGGAAGTTCGGGAGTGGAAAGTTCTACGGTGGCTCCCCCTATCGAACCTGGTGGAATCAAAAGGGTGGCCACATTGGGTAATGTAAGTAAAGCTCCATCTGAATTCACCTGGGCGACAACCTTATCACTGCCATTGGAATCTAAGGCCACTTGGATACTGCTCTGTCCGGTGTTGCCCGCCTGATCTGTAGCCATAGCGGTAATCTGGGGGAAGAGATTCAGCCCATCAAAAGAAATTTGACAGGAAAAAGTAGACCCATTGACTAGCGCAGGAATTCCATCACAAGTGACTTGTTCAATCCCGGAAAGGGCATCACTGACCGTGCCCTCTACCGTAAGATGCAGTTGGGTCACAGTGGCTTGATTGGTGGGTTGGGTGATTGTCACGGCCGGGGCCGTTTTATCTAGATTAATAGTGACGCTGGTGGAAGCCGTGTTGCTAGCCAAATCCGTTGCTGTGCCGCTAATCACTTGCCCCTGCCCGTCAGCCGTCACAAAAATAGGCGCCGGACAAGAGGCAATTCCGCTTATGGCATCCTGACAGATAAAACTAACGGTGACATCTGAATTATGCCAACCACCGATATTGGAAGAGGGTGTCACCTGCGCCTGAATGGCTGGTGGATCATCATCCTCCCCAAGCACCTGCACGGTTACAGTCCCTCCAGGCTTGCCCCGCACCTCAACATTTAAATTATTTTGAAGTAGGACCGCAATCGGTTTTTCAATTAAAGAGACGTTCTGATTAAATTCCTGCGGACCAATAATTTCAGTACCATTCAAAGTAAAGATAGAACTGGAGACAGGTTCCCCCGCAGTATCATTTATTCCGCCGTTGATTATCTGAAGCGTATAAGAGGTATTCGGATTGGACACTGTAAAATTAGCCGGAACCATGACAGGTTCACCTTGGCCACGACTATAATTTTGTGGTCCAAAAGCGATAAATGTTCCTGCCAGAGCATCAGAAAAGCCGAAACTCAAGAAAAGGTACACAGCGAACCCTAAAATGATCAATTTCTGACCTTCAAGGACCAACACGCAATTTGAGCGGTATACCATTTGTTGCGGCATGGCATTAGATCCCCTTTCTGATTTTCAAAAAAGCAGTTTTATTTACCAGTTGAGATATTTTTCCAATCCAGTTTTTTCTTTTCGGGAAATAAGCTTTAAACAGGATCAAGTTTAATCCTCCTAAACCTTATCTTTTTAGCGCACATCCATAGATCATACTCTTATACTGCAATTTCAAATTTTCGAGATGCCAGGCTTTTCTTAACCAGAAAGAGGAGAAATAGAAGGTATCTTATTGGTCAGAGAAGTAGGAGGTAAGGCAAGGAAAAGGGAATGTAAGACAAGAAGATGGAGGTAGGGTTGAATCATACTTGAAGTTTCCTACCAAGCATGGAGGTTTCCTGTACAATCTTCTTTGGATAAGGCAAATCATAGCCAACCTTTCTTAGATTGAATAACTAGAGGTGTGACATTTTTGGCCATTTCCCTATTGTTAAAGAAAATTTTACTTCCCCGGGTAGCAGTATTCCACGGTTTAAAATATTCAGAGATCGTCGCACTGTATCAAGTAGTGCTTAAAAGTCAATCCTTCAAAAGAAGGAAGTCTTGGTGACTTAAAAAGAAACTGAAGACCCCTTCCACGTCCATTTTTTTTCTGGATTTTTTGAATAGCAATTAAAATGGCACTGAGAGAAATTCTCATAGTTGATTCAAGGGGAAGAGGAATCCCAATTGTTTACCAAAAACAATAGAGCTGTTTGGTTTTCAAATTGGGCGACCCAAAATCATTTTTCTGATTTCTTCCCAAACCAGCCCCCTGGTACACCCCCGAAAATTTCCACCTGTCCAATGGGTGGAAAATTTTGATAGGGGTGTCTCCATGTGGATGCCCTAAAATCTGACAAACTCTTGCATTCATTCATTTAATGCAAATATCACCAGGCGTTGACCGTGCCCGGTGGTAGAGGTTGACTGCCGCCTGATCGTCCTTGGTCTGGGATGGAGCCTGCCATTGGGATGACAACGGAAGGGTTTATCTACACCATCGGGGCCACTGCCAATACAGGCCGCCGCTTTGCCATTCGCACCATATTCATGGGCTCTCGCCATTTCTATGGGACGACGAAACGGGACGAGGGCTTTCCGGGCTGTATCGATCTTTTCTACGGCGATCTCACATGAGGGCGAATAGGATTCGGCCAAGGCGGCACCGCCGAAAGTGAGCACAACGCAAAGGGCACTCAACGCACAGGCGAATTTCATGAAGCTGTCCCTACTTGGCTGAGTACTCGGGGATGCTCATAGTACAGTCTGGGAGAGCGAAAAGGGCAATGCCTCAGAGGAAGGGGAAGGGCGTGGTCAATGGGTATAGGCCTGAAGTCTGGGGGGAACAGAATGGGGTATGCGGTACATTTCTAAGCACATCCGAATTGTCCGCCATCGGCCAAAAGCGGACTTTAATTAATCAGTACTTTCAGAATCCAGCCACCCATGATCCTCCATCTCCTTAAATACATCCTTTAACTCAGAATTCAGTTGAGAAATGTATTCCTTGGCAATATGATAAAAAATATCCCCACCTTCCATTTCTGCGATCGAAAAAGCAAATATTCCTTTTTTTAGGGCAATGATTAGCTGATTAAATACTTTTTGGACATCCTTTGGTAAGTCTTGAGTAATAGGAATATAGAGACAATTGTCTGGTAGTTTTAAGACTAGATAATGCTCATTGTCCTTTTCAGTAATTTCTGCCTCATGGGTTACCATAAATCTTACCTCTTTCCCCAAAAGCATCTCTTCCGCCCTCCAGCGTTCTCATGCTTACCTCTTTCCAGTCCTTTATTTGTAGCCTTTCCTTGATTTCTACAAGGCCATTGGAAAATGGATTGCCTACATATGTGCTATATCCCCGTCGATCATGATGCCGATAAACTGAATTGTAGGGCAAAGTTCTAACAGCAATATTGGCATCATGTGTGGCTATGAATATCTTTTTGCCAATCTTCGCCTTTTCCTTAATTAAAGGTACAATCACGTTGTTAATGTATTCATTTCCCAGGCTTTTTTCTGGCTCATCTAAAATATATACGTCCTTATCCTCGCTAAGTTCTCTATGAAGCAATATCATTGAGGCCTCGCCCGTCGATGGATCATATGGTTCCCCATTTATAGTGAAATATTTGTGGAAAACCAAAAGCTCAAGAATAGTTGGTACAGAATCAATATCCTCTTCTTCATTAAGTTCGGCAATTTTATTAAACAGATCATCGGAATACACAGAGTTTTTTATTTTTTCTATTATTGTGGAAAACCTTTTTTGTGTATTTTTTTTGACTGGGCGAATGGGCTTGAACTTACCTGCTTGTATTGAACCATTCTGAATGACGATCTCTGTTTTGCAATATAGATCGCCTTTATCATCTAGATTCCCGACATATTCTTCGGCTACCTCGATTTTTTACCTATATTTTCCAATATCGTAGTTGCAGCAATTTCGATTTTCATTCTATTTGCGGCATATTCGTGAAATCCTATTCCGCTTGGTTTAGTAGGAGTACCTGTTTTTCTGGAAACCTCTTTCTTGAATTTTTCGATAATCCCATTGAAAAGAAAGGCTGCCTTTCCCTCTAAAAATTTTTCAAAGCTTTTTTCTTCCAGCCCCTCAATAGCTTCTTTCAAAATTGAAGCAAGAGTATCGATTTTATCTTCACTCAAAACCTCTTTAATAATTGGGCTTTTATCGATGTAGCTTTTGAATTCTTTTACTTTTATATTCGTATTTAGTACATTCTCGAATTCCCGCTCGAACTTCTGGGTATTAACAGTGACGAAATCTTTGATTTTTATTCGCTTTGTTTTTTGATTTTTAAGACTTTCTGAATAAAACTGTCTGTACCTAGGCAAACTAGTTATGCTTACTTCATGGGCATTTTTAATTATTTCGATCTCCTTGTTACAATAATCAATGTTATGGTCTTTCAGGTCTACTTGTATTTTTTTCCCACTCAAATCATAAGTGTCTTCTAATCGAACAGTACCAGCTTCAAATTTTCGGCATCCGATACCTTTGTTTGCATAATAGCTTCCTATTGCAGTGAGTATTTCTGATTTACCCGTTCCTTTTGCTCCAAAAAATATATTTATATCGTCGTAAACGATCAGTTCCAGCCAAGCATCATCTTTAAAAGGTTTTATTCGTATTTTCTCTGGCTGCTTCTTGTCTAAAAGAGTATCTATTGCCATTTGATCCTTATCGAGCAACAAACAAAATTGCTCAAAACTTTCGACTGGCAATCTCAGGTCGGGAAGGTTCTTTGAGTGAAATGATTGATATTTTTCCCAATTTTGGACATCAGAGCCATAAATAGAAGCGTGCCCATGACTAATGAATATTCCAGCAGACACGGCATTTGTTGCTTCTTTAAGTACTCTATTTTTGTTAGTGGTTTTTGCAAAAATGCGCTCAACATCTTTGTCTAACAAATCTGGTTTTTTATTCTTATAGTGCGCTATGTAAAGTGGTTTCAGCTTGTCGAAATAAGAAATAACATCGTCGATCGAAATATTAAAACTATCTGGATCAGAGTCTTCAGTAATTTTTACTATGGTATCTTCTAGAATCTTTGCATGTTCGGGGGAAACTATCAGTATTAAATGTCCTCTACGTCCATCTTCAAGTATATCAAGCTCAACACCAGGCCATATTTGAAAATCTTCGCCTACCTCTCCGACGAATTCTTCATACTGAGTAAAATCAAAGACGTTATGATTTGTGATTCCTACTATCTTTACTTCAGTCGATGAAATTATCTCATGAAACCTTTTCGCATCAATCTCCCGAGTAGTAGCATCACCCTGCTTAGTCTTTTTTGTGTGTACATGAATGTCTATTTTCATACGCCCTCACAATTTCTCTTATTTAAAACCGTAAGAATGTCCGCAATGGGTCGAAAGCAGACCTTCACGTGTCCCAAAGCCTGTGGTGTCGCTTAATTCCCTCACACTATGAAATTTGTTCAACAATGTAAACTGGAAATGCTGTGGGTGTAGTTTAGTGCGGACAATTCCTCGCCTGACGATACCCGGCTGCTTCGGCTTCTGCTGCGTTGGAAAAGGGGACCTGGTTACGAGAGGCAATCTGACTGTAGCTTGGACAATCTGGGCGGTGGTAAATATGGCTCCGGCGGTTGCCGAGAATGGGTAAGCGGAGAGGGGTTTGCAGTTGGTTGAGTGATTCCCCAAAGCTTGGCGGCCCACGTTCTGAGGGTCCACTAAAAGCAGGAATTTCTTCAACACGGAGGGACTCACCTCTTTTTAACTTCCGGAAGGTCCAGGGAGGAACGGGAGTTGGGTCCTGCCACAAACCAAGCTTCGCGTCTCGGGCCTCTGTTTCTAACTTCTCAAGGACTATATTGCCCGGCGCATACTTCCGATACCACCACGCATAGCCTGCCTTCACTAATTCCTGATTCAGGGTCCGGCCATCTTCTAGGACCACATCTCCAATTGTGCGGACATATTTGTCCTGACCGTGGGAGTTGATCGTGACCGTTTCGCCATGGACTAGGTCTTTGGTGAACTGTTTCGCCTGTTCCCATAGGCTTGGGCTTTCTCGGGGCAGTCGATGCCATTGAGGCGTATCTTGATTTGCCGGTTGCTGTTATTTAGAACGGTGATGGTATCCCCATCGGCGACGTGGATGACCTTGGCTTGAAAGGTGGCGGCATGGCTCAAGCCGATTTGTATAAACAGAACGAAGACAATGTGCAGGGTGAGGCGAAGAATCATAGCTGGGGGCATGGCTTCTCAGAGTGCTAGCTGTATCTCGAATATTATTTCTTTATCGGACTTTGTGAATCTCCTATTGAATAGAATTGTTTACAGGCAGAGTTCACCTGAATGAGTACATCTACCATGAGTTGAAACACGGCATCCTGTATACCTGGGGCGTGGCTCTCCCGTGATCCCGCCACATTGAGGATGCACTCCAGCGGCGGCTTGGCAACATATTCATCATAATCACTTAACTCCTCATCCCCACCAAGCCAACGCACAATCCCCTCAACCGCCTTCCCCCGAGTCGTCCTTTTCAAATCCACATCATGATAGGGCTTTTCTAAATGGTGAGCGTATGTGGCGGTCTGCAACGAACCACCCGACAACGGCCCATAGGTAAAGATGACCGTGGCATCGGAGTCAAAGACATTGGCTCTCGTGCGGGGCAAATACTGATGATCAAAGTGTAGGCTCCCCAGGACAGATCAAAAGTAGAGCTATCTTGCCTCATTCACCCAGGAGGGCCTCTTAAAAAGGGCTCGATTCCGCGAAACACAAATTATTGCGATCTTGAAACAAGGGGAGAGTGGCATCAAAGTCAAAGACGTATGTTGGGAGCATGAAAGCAGAGCCCGTGGCCGGCAGAAGCAAAAAACCTGTCGTGAAGATGCGGAGTACGGATTGCGCGATGTAGAGGCATAGGGGTTGCCCACGTTGGAACGAGGTTGCTGGACCTACCAACAACCTCAAAGGACTATCTAACAAGAACCAGTGAATAAAGGGAATTGAGAAGAGGACAGTCAAAAATGAAAAAGGCCAGGTGTAACCCCTGCCTTCTCCGTTCAAAGGAGTGCTCCGTCAACGGGCGCGTTTCCCGTTTCCCTTGATTCTGATTCAATAAGATCTTCGTGCTAGTGCCATCCCTCGGAAAGGGAGAGATAGCTTAACGGGTAAAAAGCATCGGCAATCGATCAACCGTAAAAACCAGGTCGAACAAGCTTAGCTATCTTAAAGCTACGAGCTCACGCTGTTTTCCCTCAATCTTGCTCATTTCTGAAACAATGGGCTCCACCACCGCCCAATCAGGAAATTCCTCGACCAGCACGCTCAGTAGCTTCCGGGCAAAGTCCTGCGCTTCTTCAAGCCACAACCGCATCCGATTGCCCCACCGGGCTGGCAACCGGCGTTCAAGCCACCATGCGGCTTCCTGCCAGCCGGATTCTCCGGCCTGAACGGCCAGGATATTCCGAGTTTCCACTTCGACTTCGGCCTTTTTTATCATGTGAAAAAATTCTGAAAAAATTGAGTTTTTCCCAGCCTCTAAATCCCGCTCCCCTTGCTCAATCCACTTGTAATAGGTACGGCGCAGGACTTGTTCGGCCTGCAGGGCGGACTGAATAAAGAGACCGGCCTGCAAATGCGCGCAAATGGTGGACGCCCTTTCCAGATTCAACTCGGGTGGACGACCTGCTTGCTTCCTGGCCACCACCTGTTTACTAAAGACGGCCTGGGGCTCCAGGACGATTTTAGAACTTTTCGAATGGAGCGACCGGGACCTGAGTTTTTTTTATTCCTCGCCGCATACGGTAGAAAAGTCGTAAATTCATACATATTATTATTTACTTAGGAATGGAATGAGTGACCAGGCTACCGCCCTTTACTTTTTTTATGTGATAATTTAAGGTATTCACGCTGCTATGAGACAACTTTGCTCATACTGGTTTCGATTGTACCTGGTGGTCGTATTAGCAGTTCTGTCTTGTCTTTCGCCATCAAACACGCGCGCGCAAATAACTTTTGACGGCTGCGTTGATGCATACGGTAGGCCGGTGTTTTCAAGTAATTACGATGCTCTGCAAGACGTTGCCGCCGCAAATCTCGCACCTAACGGCAGCCCAATTATCCTTTATAATCGAAATGTCCTGATGTGGATGGCACCAGAGACACGATTGTTCTGGTACGGACACGAATGTGGACACCATGCACTGGGACATTTACTCGGCAGTGGACATCCACTCTCGAGAGAACAAGAGGCAGATTGCTTTGGCATAGTCACTCTTGTTAAGGAAGGGTTAATCGATATCGATGACGTGCCTAAAGTTCAAGCAGATCTTGCTCGGTTAGGGCCGGGAGATTGGACTCATCTCCCAGGACCCCAACGCGCGATCAATTTGGCTGCATGCCTAGAACATGGCGGGGGAGATGACCAGAGTACGAGATGGAAGTCCGTTAGCCACACTTTGGAATTTTCCGGCTATACCGAGTTATCATACCCTTCTCGTTCTATGGCTTGTCAGGCCGCCAAGCAGATGGTCGAAAGGGATATTCTGACAGATGGTTGCAAAGATTTTTTTGATGATCCAGATCAGTATCGTAACGTCCAAGCTGGTAGTATGAGAGGCTCATGCGACTGTGAGGGTGATCGCTTTTTCGGCTGGAATTGTACTATTGATGCAAATGTGACCTGTCGTGCGGAAGAGCGCGTAGAGCGGTAAATGGCTGTTCTGTGATTAACAAAGCGATTTCGAAAGTCCCACAACATCCAGCCATCTGATATTGGAGAGTGAAGTGACCCTAATTAGGGGTCCATTATTCAAGAAACTTTGGTGGGCAGTCAACGGTGACCGGTGATATCTGATATGAGGAGACCCGCCATAGTTTATCCTGAGTCGCTCGTACCATGAGACTTTCTGCCCTGCATCCTTTTATGTTTTTATACTTCGTTAGATAGTTTTGATATCGATACAAGCCAAGAGGAAAGCCCGAAGGCGATATAAGCGCGTTAACCCCCATCAATTCTCGCCTTACCATCGGGCCCAGATCCCGAAGATTCGCGTTGTAAAGTTCTTCCCATCTCTGCGCAGTGATTCCCCAACTCTCACGCAGGACTGGATCAATTTGATCGTAGACCTGCATGATTTCACCACGATCCAGGGCATCGAAAAAAGTTGCGATTACAGGGTCCGGCGATTGTTCTGGAGTTTCAAATGTGACAGCATTTTTTTCGATAACGGGCTGGAAGAACCAAACAACAGCGAATAGCCCCAAGGCACCGCCAGCCCTGAACACATTCTTGTATTCAACATGAAGGTAGCCGGGGAGTACCGCGCCCACGCCGGCAGCGGAAGTTGCCAACGCAGTCATGAAAACTCGAATTTGAAACGGTGTCGGATTTGGAAAGGCAACTGCAAAACCAAGCATAATTGCGAGAAATCCAACACCAAATCCAAACGCAAGCAATGTATTAAGATCAATTGTTCCAGTAATTTTTTTTTCGATAGGCATGATTCAAGGCTCTACTTTCGTTGGGCCCATTTGGGCTCCTCTTTTGAAAAGGGATGCGAGTATTTGGTCGCTTGTTAATTTAGTCATCATTAAGGATAGACCTTTAAATGATTAAACACGGCATATGCTGCAATCGAAAAAGAAAGGGTCCTGAAATCCACTCCTCCTTCCGGTCGTTCTGCCTCACAGACGTGAAAGCCGAGGAGGTAAGTCTGATTATCCCGATTCACAAGCAAGGGAGCCCCGCTATCCCCCTCTTCACTGGTCTCATTGGCGTCAAATCTCATAAAAATTAATTGCGGATGAAACAGACGGACGCCAAATAAATTACTTTCCTCCGCAATTTTAATTGCCTCAACCGTTCCCGGAAGAATAACTTTTTTCCCGTTTCGTTCAGCCAAGAGGTAAGCTCTGGCAAATAAAAATGTTTGAAGCTTCAGAGCATCCGGAATTTTGTAATTTTGTTGTTGCTGTCCATTTACAATGGATGCGCATAAAGGAAGCGCCATGGCATCAATAGTAAGGCCTTTCACCGTGCGAATATTGGGCGGCAGGCACGGGAGACCGTTGGAAGGAATTTGACAGTCAATCCGAGAGCCTTTGAATCCCAGAACGAGTTTATTCTCTGTGGGTAAAAGTCCTAAAGCATTCTCTTGGTAAACGGAAATAAGCGTATGAGCGGCTGTGATCAGATAGGTATTTCCCTGCGAATCCTTCGCTATGCAACCAACCGTTCCCGTGTTGTACCAGAAATCTGGCAATAAACCCGCCACAATCGGAGCTCTTATGGCTTCTTGGCCTATCAAAAAACGATGCCCTTCTTCACACTGCCCAGATCCTGGCAAATCCAATTCCCCTCCAGCTTGAACTTGAAGGGGCACATGCGGAAGCCGTGGTTTGCCCACCGCCACAACATCAACCCGAAAGGGGAAATAGCGTCGGTGTTTCTTGTTTCCGATTGGTATTGTAATCGTCCCCGGAAGCCGATCACTTTTCTTTTTCGGAATTTTCTTATGCCGCACAAACACAACCACGGCATATTTTGTCCAATGTAGACGTTTTCCGCACAATTCACTGCAATCAAACTGACACTTTTTTTCCCGATAACCTGCACCGACAGCGACGCCCAGTATATTTTGCCTCAAAAAAAGCATCTTGGCGCGCCGCCGTAATCTTTCAGCGACCCTAAGACGCGGGCCATTCGTTTGCCTTTGCGGCATTTGCGAGCTCCTCTAATTGTGAATGCGGTATGGTCACAAGGAGGCGGGTATCTTCAGTAGTGATTTTTATTTCCGACACAGCATTACCATGAAGTGTGTTGATTTTTTTGATTATGTCGTTATTTATACTTGCGTTTGTTGCGTCTTGCGGAGTTACAAATCTCATTGACAGAATATCGGCATGTGGCTCTCTTTCAGTTTCCCATTCTGCATTCGGCGCAGTATTTACCCATTTGGAACTTCCTAGAGCGGAATTTAATCGATCTTGAATACTTTTTAACCATTTATCCAACTGAACACGATCTGGGGTAAGTGCCGCCTGTCCATTATTATCGACTTTCGTTTCAGGTTGGCTGGCGCCTCTATTAACCTCAATCCTGAGGACTTTTTCGGTACCGCTAGCATCCTGAATGGAAAGGAAATAAGTTCCCTTTTCAATTTCTTTTCCTGCTGAAATATCTATCGTTGCCGGACCGCTCTCCGGAGGACCTTCAATCTGAAGCGGAGTTCCCGATGGCCACAGCGGGACCGCTTGATAAGGAGGCTGCCCCCCTCGCACCAGCCGGCGCTCCAAACCTTCCGGGGCAAGACGGACGAGGGAAGAAGGGCTGATGCGAAGCTGTTGGCGCACTTCAACCGCTTTAATGGGGTCCAGGCACGCTGTAAACTGCTCATTCAAGTCTGTAATATTAAGAGGCTGCAGCCGCCTGGCGAGGGCCTGAGCCGCTACGGTCACAGCACTCGCGACCTGTTGAAGTTCCGGAATTAATTTTTTTATTTGAGGACTAGCTGCTTGGGGCTGTAAGCGAAGGGCTTTCTCAGCGTCTGTTACTTTTTCTGGACGCACGGCTATTCCTAAAATGTCCATATGCGTTCCATATACTGTTGATTGCAGATGTTCCGAAAGGTCCTGAATGTCTCTGGCTTGGCTTACCTGTTTGGCAACAATTTGGGCATGGATCTCCATTACCGCATTCCAAACCGTTTGTCCGGCTTGATTTAAATCCTTTATTAGAATGCCTGCTGTTTGGGAGACCGATTGAGCTTCTTCTTTGACATCTTTTGCAGCCAGAATAGCAGGCTCAATTTCCTTTGATGCCCGCCCAGTGGGATCATTACTGGCCGCAGTAGTCACATCACTAATTTTTTGTTCAAGGTCATTTAATTTTTTATCCAGTTCTGCGCGGCCGGTTTCTATAAAATTAACATCCTGAGCCGGTACATTCAGGGCCGTCGAAACCTTGATGACACAACTGATGGCCTCCGCCCCCAAGCCAAAGGCTTCCCGCCGAGGTTGGCTTGAAAACCAGCTTCCCAAACCGACACCCGTGGCGGTTCCGAGAGACAATCCTAAAATCGCATTGGTGCTGCCGCCACTAATTCCAAGTCCTAATGCCGCGGCAGAGGCAGGAATAAGTAGAGTTGCGAGTCGATCCGAAAGAAGAGCGGTTTCCACAGCAGCTTTCAAATATGCCTCCCGGACATCATGGGCGCATTCAATTCCTTCGTTGTAAGAATCTGGTGTCTTACACCCTTTTAATGTTCGATGCTCCTCTCCGGAGAATGATGGCGCAAGCGGGTTATACATTGATGCGCATCCTGAATTAAAAACGAGAAGTAAACCAAGGCCGAGGGAGATGGCCCGATGCGGATTATTCAGAACCGGTCTGAAAAGGAAAGAATGATTATTCATGAATAACCACCTTGGGAAAACTGACATTCTTAAATCGAGAAGATTTTTTCCAGTTGGTAATGCCCCGATTAAAGGATAAGAAAATTCTCTTACAAGTTCGGCCTGGTGACTTTTGCTTAAAGCAAAGAAAGTACCATCGAAGGCCAATAAACGTTTTCCTCGAAAAATGTTGTTTTCACATATTTTTTCTAAGCCTTTGAATTTATGAAGGGGAATGAATCTTGGGACATAAACTATCCGAAAAGATACATCTTGTATCTCAATCGATACTAATTTTTTTCTAAATCTTCCATAAATAAGACATTGAAAGAGCTGCCAACAGAGGAAATGATGTTTGTATGGCCAGCCTCTGACCTTGTGCGAATCCTAAAAACGTATTTAGGGCTGGCAATAAGGCTTATATTTCTGTTTTACTTGGTCCTGTCCTTTTTCTTTTTATTTTATAAAATTACGCCACATCACCAGTCCGCCTCGTACATGGACTCAAACTTTTCCTTTGTCATACAGTAAGCGTCAGTCCCATCTTCATTGAAAACAACCCGTTGGCAGCATGGCGGGAGGCAGTCCGAGGCGAAATCTTATCTGGCATTAAGGTTGCTCTAACAAGAACCAAGAGCAGCAAGAGGACGAGAGACTGACATGGAGGAACCAATCATGGATTGGACACTAGGGGTCATCGGGACTCTTACAGCCCTTTTGGGAGTCCCTTCCATTTATCTCATTTGGAGAGAGAAGAATTACACCTCCCAGCATCAAGGGGGAAAACCAATCCACATGTATTGAGAAAGGCTTTGTCCTTGATGCTTGCCGACAACTTCGCAATCTTCCCATCGAAACGGTCGACTGGAGGACCCTCGCCTCCCCCGATAATCCAACCCTCCTTGCCGTCGTCACCCTTACATAAATGGCAAACCTTTACCAAATAGTGTAAAGCTCACTCAGCTGTCAGCCCAGAATTTTCTTCCCTCACCATCAAAGTCGATGGTCGAAGCCTCGATCTGTATTTAGGGGAAGACGGGCAAGAACACGTAATATTGGGATGTTGTATAGGGCAAACAAATCTGTTTCGCCTACAAACGCTTGCCTTTGAGGGTGACTCAAGGCAGAGGCGGGCGAAGCTAAGGAACCGGCCGTCCAGTCTGTCTCTAACTATTTCGGCGACACGTGGCCAAGCGTCCTTCCTGGCGAGGTCTAGGGCTTTCCAGTCCACCGTCGTGAACTTCGGGGATATCCGCATCGGTCCGAAGTCGTGGTAAGCCATCAGTCCTCCTCAATTCGGGTAAGTCGATCTCCAGGCCTAAGGTTTCGCTTGAGCCTGCGCTACCACGGTGAAACATTGCTGGCCAACATTAAACGCGTCGGCTCCAACCGCTTGTTAGAGAGAATTGTTTGTTCATTTATCTGGCCTATCTATTCGAAAATATGTAAGCCCCTCGATCGGAATATCCCCCAATCTGTATCTTCCGAACGACCACACCTCTTCGTGGTCCATAACGACATGCCAAAGTATGAGGCCGAAGAACTTCGCTGCCGCGTCCTCATTATACTGGCAGGCCTTTTCGTAGATAGGTTGGAATACGGTTCCGGACCAATCCCTCCCTGGTATCCAACTAGAGGTCTCGATTTCTGATCCAGAAATCCGCGAATTAAGTTCGTCATAAATCGCTTGATACTCCGCATCAGTAAGCCTATTACGCCAGTGATTATAGCCCCTTTTATGCGGGATGCTCTTGATATAACTTTCGGAGTCAGTTAGCATTTTCCTATAGCTCTCTAACTAATGAATATATTGGTCAGCCTAGCTCTCTCGGATGCAGTATATCCAAGCCATGCCCAATCATCTTAACCACGATTCCTTCATAATTCTCATCACTTAGAAACATCTCAACTCCTTAATAAAGCACAAATTCTGCAAGCTTGGTCAGTATATCCTCCTTTAGAAGACAAAGTCGTTAAGAGCTTGAGGAAGAAGTGAAAGGTATCCATGTAACAGAGTCCGCTATTTTTTTATTTTTTCGCAGAGGAACGGCTCGGCCAGCGAGGACAATGACCGCTTTGGGTCGAAAACAGACCTTTACTCGTCGCAGAGCCTATGGTGCCGCTTAATCTCCTCACCCTATGAAAATTGTTCAACAATGTAAACCTGAAATGCGTTGCGTGTGCTTTAGTGTGGACAATTCCCCGCCAACACGTACCCCGAATTTTCCGCAATCTGTGCTGAAGCAAAGGGAACGCGATTATGGGAAGCAATTTGGTCGTAACTCGGGCAATCCGGCCGATGATATTTTTTGCTGCGTTTATTTCCTCGAATGTAAAAATTACGATTTAAAGGAGCGAGCCAATCCTGCCAATTACCAGCTAATGCTCAGTTTCCAGGAGCCGAATTTCTTCTTTGAGCGTTTGGGCCAACCTGATGCGGGACGCGAACCCATTGTACCGACTGACCTTCCAGGTGCGCTTTGATCCTCGCGTAACCGCCTTTCGTCATGCCTCTTGCATGAAGGACGAAGCATGCGTTTTCGGCAGTGGGCTGCACTACCGTCCCCCATACCTCCCCCCACTGAGTTAAAACCACACCACGGCTATTTGCATCATGGGTTTCATAATTTTCATCAACAAGTCTGCAATCACAAATCTTTAGCGCCCATGGCCTCATGCCCCGTGTAAAAGATCACGAGAGAGGCATCCTCCTCCTTCCGGCGGGCCACTTCGATGGTGGCCATAATGGCGCTGGCGGTCGATTGGGATTCTTCATGAGGGGGTGAGCAGAGTCCAAGGGTTGATACCCGAGGGGAAAAGGCGGTCGACAATTAGGCGTCCATCCGCTTGAGCAAAGGGGAGGTCGGTTTGGGGCACATTTTTATCTATAAGGCAGTGAAAGGCGCAGGATTGTGTCATATTCGATTTCACGACCTCCGGCATACCCTTGATTGAATTGACATGCCTCCTTTTCATGGGGATGGGTAATAACCATTCCTGATCCTATTACACCTAGAGACAAAAATGGCTGTCCCCTGGTTATTGAGTGCTAAAAAAATCCAAGGACTCCGATTCCTGAGCCTTATAATTCCTGAACAAACTATTCCGCTTTGCGTTAGAATGGTCACCTGAAAATCAGTCATAAAACTGGTATTGATATCTGAATCAGAATTATCGGTGTCCGTCGCCATTGCGCTTCCTGAATACACTCCAGTGATAGTTGGAATGGCTGGGGGAAATAGAAGCCATGTCCGTGGGATTTGAAACGTCCCCTCCCTGAACCTCCCAGTCGGGGGAGGTGCCTCCTGGAGAACCCGTGGAGGAGATGCTTACCCCATTCATCAGCCACACCTCCAACTTTCCGGTACTGCCGTTGCGCCAGATGGCATCCGCCTTCCCGTCACCATCCACATCTCCGACCTGAACTATCTCCCATTCCGAATCCTTGCCTGCCAAAAAACCTGAGGAGGTCCTCTTCGTTCCATTCATAAGCCATATCACAACAGTTCCGCTATTTGTGTTGTGCCAGACGATATCGGCCGTCCCATTTCCATTAACATCGCCCAGTCCCACAATGGTCCAATCAATTGACGCACTGCCGGGGAACCCCACCGACATGATCGAGGGCCCGTCCATCATCCACACGGCCACTGTGCCACTGATGTCGTTGCGCCAAATGACGTCCGCCTTGCTATCCCCATCCACATCGCCAATGCCAGAAACCCGCCAATCCGCCGGGACACCGCCCAGAAAACCAGAGGACGCAATCGTTGCTCCATTCATGAACCACACCGCTACCACCCCACTATTGCGGTTGCGCCAGACGAGGTCCGCTGTCCCATTGCCGTCCACATCCCCAATCTGTTCAATCTTCCAATCTGTGGACGCGCTACCTGGGAAACCGACCGAGGTGATCGTGAGCCCATTCATCACCCACACGGCCACTGTGCCACTGGTGCCATTGCGCCAGATGATTTCCGCCTTACCATCCCCACTTATATCGCCCACTCCCGCAATCTCCCATTCAAGCGGCACACCACCTGGGAACCCGGTAGAGGCAATCGCTGTTCCATTCATCAGCCATATCGCAGTTGCCCCATTACTGTTGTTACGCCAGACAAGATCCGCTTTGCCATCCCCATTCACATCAGTCCCACCTCCAACTGTGGCTGATCCGATTAACCGCCCAAATTCTATGTCGAACACTTCTACCTCGACAGGATTTGAAGAAAGACTATTTAATTCCCACTTTAAAACGCCTTCGACTTCGGAAAAAAATGGGATGGGTATAGCAATGAAATTTTTTGTGGATCCGATATTTTCCAAATCTGAGGAACTCCATATAAGTTCATCTTTAAATTTAAGATTCAAGATTCCAAGATTATTATTTCTGGCATCTAATTTGAATCGAATAAACAGCAGATCGTTTGAAATGGATAATGGGAATCCAAAACTTGCCGGTGAATTGGTTCTCAAAACAAATGCCCCTGGAGCAATCTCTTCAGCTTCTCCTTCAAACACTGGCGGACCAAACATGACGGCTTCGTCTTTAAAACTTCTATAAATAATTACTTCTTTAGTGTGCAATTTTGCCGAAGGAGGGTCCCAAGCGATTGGTGGATTCCAATTTGCCAAAACTGGGGAATCCCAATCCTGTGACAAAATACGATTGGAATAAAATTGGGAATGTACCTCATTATGATTGGTTGCAGGAGATGTTGCCTGCTGCCCTTCACACTGTACCACTCCCTGAGAGTCTGATAGGCAAGGAAATGTTCCGGGTATAGCATCCCCAAATTGAGGTGCCTTGGGAGCCTCATTTATTGATTTTGAAGCATAAAAATTCTCCACATACCCAACACTTAAAAATGGAACATTTTCGTAAAAATAATATTTATTTACATCAAGAGGATCATCCAAAATGGTCATTTGCTCAATTCCCACCTTCAAAGATGCATCTCGATTTCCTTCTGCAAATATCCTTTGGATCGCATAGCTATTCACCATGGTTCCTAAGGAATGACCAATAAAGTGGATTTTGGGATCATAATTTGGTTCTAAATTTCTGGCATTCCGTATGAAAGTTAAAACTTGAAGAGCAAGTCGATTCCCCGCATCGAATGTTGCTTTGTATGAATTTTGATAGTCTTTAATGGCAATCCAGGTAGCAAAGGGAACTTGTGGACCTGTGTAGAATGCAACATCAATAATGTCCCCATATAAAACTTCTAGTGGAAATAAAGGTTCAATAAATGCTTCCGGCCAGTTAAATTGTAAAATTTTAGTTTTGTCTTGAATGCCCTCGGATGTGAGCCGTTGATCCAACGCCTGGCTAACTTCTGGAAGATAGGATCCATTGGGATTGAAGGTTCCTCCTGGTTGCCAACCGTGGGTAAGGATTATGAGATTTTCAGGAAGCATCGAACCCTCTGAAAAAAGCGTGACATCCAGACCAGTGATATAAAACCCTACATGGGAAATTGTGCTCTTAAATGGCCCCAGGTTCCCAAGTGAACTGGGCAAATAAGCTCCAACCACTAGATAACGAATCAAGTCCAATGAAGAAATATTATGAACAAAAATCCCATCAGAGGAATCATCCGCAGAATTTAAGATCTGGTATCCAGTAAATGCATTTAAAAGATCCCCGCTTAAATTAGGAGGCGTCATTCCACCGGCAACCCAGATACTGCGACTGAGGTTAACCGTGTCATCGACTATTATCTTGTTAATATCTACTGGCTGACTAAATTCAAAAACTGCAAATTCTGTTTCGGGAACGTTTCCCGGACCATAATTTAAATTATCAAAACCGGGAGAATAAACGGCACTGCCAAAGTCATCTGCATCAATAGAAATTCCATCAATGGTTTGAGTGAGCAGGAATAAACCCGTATCAAAGCAGCAACTTGCAGGGTTTATTTGTGGTTGAAGCTTGACATCAAAAACACGCTGCCCCGTTGGAAACGGCCCTATTATCCTTGAATTTGTCCCCGAGAACTGAGCAACATAAGCCTTGGCAGTCACTGTGACACCATCAACCGTTTGAGAAATGGAATTTGCACCTTTAGACACAGGCCCATTCACGAAATCAAAAACAGAGGCTTCTATGTTTTGATAGGTAACACCGATGGAAAGAAGAATAACCAAGAAGGCTATCATAAGAACCCCTTTTAAAAAATAAAAATTGGTTCAAATGCAAATTTAACGGTCAGTGCTCCTCTTACTAATTGGTAAACGAAGCCAGAATGTTATCGTAGTGAGTCTTTTTAACCGAACCCTTGTTACACACACGAGTCGTATTCAAAATCAATGAAGTGGAAACAAATTTTCAAAATGCTCAAGAGAGTTGAGTATTGATAGTTGTTCACTTGAATCTATAGATAAATAGGACTTCTTTTTAAATTCAACTTTTATAAAATTCAAAAATACGTGACAGCGATTCCAAGCCTACTGTTCAGCCACACGGCAGTATTAGGGCTAGGATGTCCCTAGATAAAATAGTGTGAGCAAAGTTTAATCTACATCGCACCACTTCACTCATAAAAAAACTCCTCTGCATACTCCCAGTCCAAACCTTGTCGCTACTTTACTCTTCACCGCTTAAAAAGCAAGCAAAAAAGATGGGCATAAAACGAAGAAGGCCGGGATTGCTCCCGGCCTTCTTCCAACCCACCACGTTTCAAGGAACGGGGGACGTTCCCCTTATCGCTGAGTCAATCAGATTGAGCTTTTGGTGCCTATCCTTCGGACGGAGGGATGTTGGCTTCTTCGAGAGGCGTGATACACAATGGAGGGTCATATCCGAGGATTATTCACCAAAGACTAATCGGAGGGAAAATGTTTAAGGGAGCCATAATTTCTTTTCAAAAATTAAAAGGTGAAACGGCGGCTATTGACAATTCCCCGCTAGCTCAAAGCCGGCTTCTACTGCCTCTTGTGCTGAATCAAACGGAACTCAATTGCGAGGAGAAATTTGGTCATAACTAGGACAATCGGGCCGGTGATATTTCTTGCTCCGCTTATTTCCCCGAATATCCAAGTCTGGGTTAAAAGGGACGGGAGATGGCGCAAGTTCCAAAGTCGCTTTGTTCCCACCACCCCGAAAATCCCAAGGAGGTATCAGATCGGGGTCATTCCATAATCCCAATTTCGCCTCTTTAGCATCAGCTTCTAATTTCATGAGGACCAAATTTCCTGGCGCATACTTCCGATGCCACCAACACCCTCCCTCCTTAACCAGTTACCGATTCAAATTCCGGCCATCCTCTAGAATGACTTCGCCAATCGTCCGCCCATACCGGTCTTTGCCAAATGTTTCAATGGTGACCATCTGGAATGCAATAAGATCCTTGGTAATTTCCTTGGCCTTTTTGCCATAGGCTTGTCTTTTTTCGGGCAATCGATGCCATTCAGCCGGATCTTGATTTGCTCCTTGGCGTAATTCAACACGGTGATGGTATCGCCATCGGCGATATGAATAACCTTGACTTGTAAGTCCGCGGCATTTGCCAGCCCCTTAAACATGACCAGCATGAGAACAAAAAATAGAAAGAGGCGAAGGCCCCATTGCTCTCTGAAGGGAATGGACATAAATTATCCCTGGCTGACTTAAATTTTCCGGTGTCTTAGGGTGTATTTAAATAGATAACAAACCAAGTACGAGAAAAGAATACAAAATCGCAGGAATTAAATAAACAACTTTTACCTAATTAAGCATTCGCCTCAGGCACCTCATGCATGGCCTGCTTGCCCCATTCCAATAATTGGATGGTCTGGCCTAGGAGCACCTTGGCATGGTCCGCAGTGATACCATGGCGAAGAATGACTTCCATAATTTGTTCGATGACAGCGTTATCGGTATCGGTGAAGGGTGGCAGTGAAGGTGTGGCGTTCGGGGAAGCGGGGCGAGTTTCGGGGGGTGGCGTTTTCTGCTTGAAGTCTTTGGCGAGTGTGTAAATTTCTTGCTTAGTTCAAACATCTCCTTAGAAGGGCAGAAAAAGATCCAAGAAGCTATGCGCGATACTTTTAGAGGAAAACCGTGAGGTTGTGGTTGAGAAGACGTAAATTCGCCACATTTTGGGTAAGATGGAATAGAATGAAATTTCCTTATCTTTTTCTAATGGCTCTTCTTCTTTTTTCATCACCCGTTCTTGCTTCCGACTATCCTTTGTTTTCGGCGAGTTGCGTGGAGGGGGAAACTCCCAGATATGATGGAAAAAACATGCATGATTCAAGGAGAGAGAAAATAATGGATGAATGGATAACAGAAAAGTGGGGAGGGTTAGAAATAGCTTGGGATGGAGGAGAAACTATCAAGGTAGGCATGAGTAATAATTTTCAAGTCATTCATGCAGGGTCGGGGGTAATTTCGGCAGTTTCAAGTGACTCTGGCCTAGAGACTACGAATATCTATTCTTTTGTTATTGATCTTGAAATAGGGCAAGCTGTCTATAGCCAAGTATAAGGAGTTTACGGGCAACACACCATAAAAGTTCGCTCACAAAACCTCAAATGCGATGTAAAGGCTCTTCCCTAAACCACTCTCTGCTCTCATTGTCTATATTTAGGATGGTAAGCCTTTCGTCGAATTAAACCAACCTTCCTTCAAAGGAATCCCCCACATTTTTCTCACTCCCTCAACCGTTCATAACAAAAGACCCCTAAAACACGAAAGCCCAACCCAGTGAAGAGTCAGGCTCATGTGAACCCTATTGAAAAGAGATAAGGCCTGCTGCCTATTGAATCTCCCAGTCGGTGGAGGTGGCCCCAAGGGAGCCCATAGTGGTGAGGGTCACGCCGTTCATGATCCACACCTCTACGGCACTGAGCAGGCTGTGGCGCCAGACAAGATCGGCCGTGCCGTTCCCATCGACATCCCCGACCTGCGCAATCTTCCAAGACGAGGCGAGGCCACCCACGACGCCAGAGGAGGCGCGGGTGGCTCCATCCATCAACCAGATGACCACCACGCCGCTCGTGTCATTCTTCCAAATCAGGTCGGCCTTCCCATCACCATTGGTATCGCCCACCCCCTCAATCTTCCAAGCCACGGAGGTGGTGCCCGGAAAGCCCACCGAGGTGATCGTCAACCCATTCATGAGCCATATCGCCACGGTCCCACTGCTGCCCTTACGCCAAATGACATCAGCCTTACCATCACCATTCACGTCGCCTACCCCCGCCACCTGCCAGGCCAACGAGACCCCGGGGGGAAACCCCGCCGACGTGATGGTCGCCCCATTCATGAACCACACCGATACTGCACCTGAACTGGTATTGCGCCACACGATGTCGGCGTTGCCATCACCGTTGACATCCCCGACAGCCTGAATGTCCCACGCCGGTGGTGCACTGCCGGGAAAGCCCACAGAGGTAATGGTCACCCCGTTCATCAGCCAAATAGCCACGGTGCCACTGGTCCTATGGCGCCAAATGACATCAGCCTTGCCATCACCATTCACATCGCCCACCCCTGCGATCTGCCACGTTAACGGCACTCCACCGGGGAAGCCAGCGGAGGCAATCGCTGTTCCGTTCATGAACCAGATGGCCGTGGCACCATTACTATTGCGCCACACAATGTCAGCTTTTCCATCGCCATTAATATCACGGCTCTCTCTTCTGACACCCTGATTATTGACTGTGATGATGACATCCGCACTGGTGGAAAGTGCCCCGTCCGTGGCGGTCAGCCGCAACACATAGGTCCCCACGCTGCTAAAGGTGGCGATAGTATCGACGGCATTGGGATCGGTGAAAATGACTACACCTGAACCACTTATCTTGGTCCATCGAACAGTAACCACACCTGGTGGATTCGGGAGGCCGTCATCCGATACCGTCCCATCAAGCGTAGCTTTGTTTGGGAGAATTATTATTTGTGCTGGCCCTGCATCCACCCTTGGAGCTTGATTGACAGGAGGAGGTGGTGGTGGAGGTGGAGAAGGAGAATTGGCTGTGATCGTTACGTTGGCACTAGCGGTTAAAGCCCCATCATTGGCGATCAACTTCAGGACATACGTGCCAGGGAGACTGAAGCTGGCGGTCGTATCCACTGCGTTGGCATTACCAAAGGTCACGGTGCCTGGGCCACTCACCTTTGACCAATTGATGGTCACGGAGGCTGGCGGGTTGGGGAGTCCATCATCATTTACCATGCCATCAAGAGAAGCGGTGCTTGGCAGCGTAATAGTTTGAGGTATTCCGGCATTGACGGTTGGGGGTGAATTGATAGGGGCGTTCAGGAAGCCGAGGGCCACGCTATGAGTACCACTTACGTTCGGAATAGCCATGCACGAAAATTTGCCACTTCCATCCCCTAAACAGATACGAACGCCATCACCACTGGCGAACACTGCATCAAGGTGAGAATCATCGTTGACCAACCCAACGGCCACGTCTGAACTCCTGATCACTTCGGCGCTCACATTACTGCAGGTAAACTTGCCCGTTCCGTCTCCCAGACAGACCTGATTGGGTTGTTCGTCATTGGCAAAGACGGCATCAAGGTATTGGTCGCCATTCACTAACCCAAGCGCCACGTCGGAACTCCTGATTACCTCGGCGCTCACATTGCTGCAGGTAAACTTGCCCGAGCCATCACCGAGACAGACCTGATTGCCTGGTTCACCATTGCTGATGATGGTGGATACTAAATCAAGGTACTGGTCCTCGTTGACCAACCCTAGGGCAACTTCACCAAAGAAATCGTGAACAGGAGGTTCTACAACTCCCATGTTATTACAGGAAAAGCCCCCATTGCCGTCGCCCAAACAAAGCATTGGGGCATCTTCCATGTATACAATAGAAAAGAGCGCATCGAGATGATTGTCGCCGTTGATGTCCCCGAGGGCTATTGGACCTTCAGCTAAGTTGCTCTGATTCGGGTCCATGCGACTACAGGAAAATTCGCCCGTTCCATCCCCTAAGCATACCTGAGGGTAGGAGGATTCATAATAATAAGTAAAAATAGCATCAAGAAATTGATCATTATTGACTAAACCCAGGGCTACCCTATCTCCATCAAACCCATTATCTATCTCACTACAGGTAAAGTTTCCCTTCCCATCACCTAGGCATACATGACTGCGCAGTCCCGTGAAGACTGCATCCTGATACCCATCCCCATTCACATCACCCAATTCCACATCCGATGAACCGTTGGTGGAAAAGGCAATGGGCTTACATTGGAAATTTCCTTGCCCATCTCCGAAACACCTATCCCCTCCTGCAAAAACGGCATCTAAATGCGTATCCCCTTCCACCGGCAAAACTAGGATGGTGACGGAGGCACTAGCGGTCAAATCCCCATCATCAGCCGTGAGTTGCAGGACATACGTGCCAGGGAGACTGAAGCTGGCGGTCGTATCCACTGCGTTGGCATTACCAAAGGTCACGGTGCCTGGGCCACTCACCTTTGACCAAATGGTGGTGAGGCTACCGGGAGGATTTGGCAGGCCATCGTCAAACACCGTTCCATTGAGGGAAGCTGCACTGGGAAGGATGATCACCTGGTTGGGACCCGCATAAACGGCGGGAAGGCGACTTGGAGGTATTGTTGCTATGCCTCCAATGGCTCCAAATCCCCCTATCCTGACTCCTTCCAACCCTTTTGCATCAAGTTTTAATAGTGAGTCACCCTCCACACCCACAACAAGCCACGCTACTTCATCTGTCATATCTACGGCGATCGCAAGCGGTTGATTACCCTCATATGATAAATTGATAAGTTCAACTCCTGTAGAAGATAGCCTGGCTATTCGATCGCTGTTAAAATCACTAATCCATACACTCCCATCACGTGAATTGACAGACACACCTTTCACCTCATGAAAGTCCGGGGGTCTCTTTCTAACTAGTTCAGCTCCATCAGGTGCTAGCTTTACGATCCCCGAAATTCCGCCAGCGACCCAAACGTTTCCAGGTCCTTGCGCATCATTTTCTGGACTTACATCGATTTGTAATGGTTCGTTAAATCCGCCGAGTCTCTGGTGATGAATTCCAGACATACCAGTTGTATCGTATCCGCTGAGTTCTTCATCAGTGCCTGCTAGAACTACCACTTCATTATTGAACCGATCGGCAATCCAAATATGCCCCTTCGACCCAATAGCTATTGACGAAACAAAACGTGAAAATCCTGTTACTCTAACAAGCTCCTCACCTGTTCGTGGATCTAACTTGATAACGGCACGCGGAAAATCAACTTCGTTGAGTAATAGGGAAGTCCATATGGAACCATCGTTGGGATCGATGCCTATTCCGATCGGACTCAACAGATCGACCTCAAATAGAGGATCTCCCTCGGAGCCGAGCTTAAAAACACGGTTATTATTACAATCACTGACCCAGACGCTTCCATCTTTCTGATCAACGCCTATCACATCATACAATCCACGAAGGCTGCAGCTAAAACGCCTGCCAAACACCGAACCAGCCGACGCTAGTATTGTTTGTCCATCTGGAGCAATCTTAGCAATCTGTTTGCTTCCTGCTATCCACACATCAGCATAGACAGGTTCGGTGGTAATAAGAAGGAAGGCAACACCCACGCTCATAACACCTAGGAGCCCTATCTTCATGGTTCCCTGTTCCAAGAGCTAAATACAATGAGAAAAGCGGTCGGCTCACATCTCTTTCTTAAACAAAAAAACTTCCTCAAGCCCTTCCGGCCAAGGAGGTGATGCTACTGTACGCTTTCCAGCTTAATAGTCAATTACCCCTCCAAAGAAGGCGTATAGGATTACCCCTTCCCCTTCGGCAAGATCCCCTTCTTTTCCATCTCCGCTAACCGGGTTTTAGCCAGATCCATCAACCACTTTTTGACGGTCTTTCCTTCATACGCCGTTGCCATCTTCACCCGTTGCATGAATCCACGGGGAATATCCCGAAAGTTCCAAGCTCCTGTGCCTTCTGCCGGTGGTCGGGCCATGGCCGGAACGCTAACAAGTTCTTGTGATAGCGGCAAACATCAGTTGACTAAGTTTACTATCATATAATAGCTATGAGCCTGCCCAGGAAAGACACGAAAGGAGTAGAGGCAGATGAAGATGGAACGGGTACTCACTCAGCTTCGACCGGCCTGAAAGCCAAGCTCGATGCTTGGGAAGCCTAGGCTACACGGCCAGCGGGTTTATTCGGGCGCTGTTGGAACGGGAACTGAATCAATCGCAAATTAAGAACGGAGGCTAAGCGATGGCACGGAAAGGTAGAACAGACCGAGGGCTTTATCAACACACTAATGCCCAGGGAAAAGCCTTCTAGTAAGTCCGATTGATGCACAATAGCAAAGAATGTCGGTTTGACTCCTTCGCCACGAAAACCAAGGCCCGTGAGTTCTACGAGAAGGCGAAAAACGAGCAGAGGGGCGGCCAGTTCTTTCCGGAACGCTATCACCAACAGGGAACTTCCCTGGCCATCGAATGGATTGATCAATATATGACTAAATTGGCGGTTTCGGACAAGAGTGCCAAAACTCAATATGAAGAACGCCGATATGGGGAATGGTGGAAAAGTCGATTGGCGAGAAAACGGTTGCCACAAATCACCCCATCGGATCTCGATGTGGCCAAAGAGGAATTGACGGCCAAGGGGCATGTCCCTGAAACAATCAAACACTACTTGAAATTCTTGCGTCATGTCCTGAATGTGGCCATTCGGACCGGCAAGCTGGAAAAGAATCCGTTCGCCAAATTTGATATGCCAAAAGTCTCTCAGGGGCGAACACGATTTTTGAGGATAAAGGAAGAAGCGGCGTTGCTGAAGGCCCTGGGGCAGCCTTACGCTCAATGGGCTAGATTGGCCATGTTGACGGAGTTGCGGAAAACCGAACTGTTTTCCCTTCGATGGGCCAATGTCAATTAGGAGCAAGGATTTTTGACCCTGTCTAAAACGAAATCGGGTAAGGTTCAATTTGTCCCCTTGAACGCAGAAGCCCAGGAATTGTTGCGAGGGTTCCCCGCCTGGGAATACTCCACGTGGGTCTTCCCGAGTAAGACCCTGGGGAGCCATATGGATACTTACAGCTTCTATGGGAGGATCTTTTGTCCAGCCGCGGAGAAGGCCAAGTTGGAACCAGTGACCTGGCACACCCTGGGCCATACGTTCGCTTCGAGATTGGCCATGAATAGCCAGAATGAAAGCACAATCGCCGCCCTGCTTTGACATAGCGGGACCAACTTGATCAAGGCTATGCCCATCTCTCCACGACCCACCTGAGAGACGCCGTGGAGGGAGTATCTGGCTATGGGAAGTCCACTCGGAAAGAAGGGCAACCTACCGAGGAAAATCAGTCGATTCCCAATGGAACCGGCACAGGAACCGGAAACGAGGAAATCATTAAGGATAAAGCGAATGCGTAAGGTATTGTTTTTATTGGTCGGGGCGAGAGGATTTGAACCTCCGACATCCTGCTCCCAAAGCAGGCGCGCTACCGGGCTGCGCTACGCCCCGACTCTTGTGCTAAATGGCGATGTGTGGTGAGAAGACTCTTGGCATTGGTCACCGCTTGAGCGCGATGGCTTATTCGATTTTTTTCTGCAAAGGTCATCTCGGCTAGTGTTTTTCCTAATTGATGAACATAGAATACCGGATCATACCCGAATCCACCCGTTCCATGAAACTCCTGGGTAATAATTCCCTCTAACACGCCTTCAACGGTTTCCGTCTCACCATCCGGGTTTGCCAGCGCCACCACGGTGATAAAACGGGCGGTTCGCTGGTCTGAAGGCACCCCGTGTAATTCCTGCAACAGTTTTTGACAGTTATCCTTGTAAGTTGCATGCTCGCCGGCGTATCGGGCCGCATAGACCCCTGGACGTCCCTGTAACGCATCCACTTCCAGCCCGGTATCGTCCGCCAAAGCCCAGTGTCCGGTAAATTTGGCTGTGGCCACGGCCTTTTTCACGGCATTGGCCTGACAGGTAAGCCCATCTTCTTCAACAGCGGGAAAATCAGGAAATTCATTCAGGGTGAGCATGGGAATGCCCACATCATTGAGAATAAATTGAATTTCCTCAACTTTATGTCGGTTCCCGGTCGCCAGGACTAATGAGTCAATGACCATCACCCTTATCCGACTTAGGCAATAGAGCCGATAAGCTCCTTCTGTAAGGTAATCAAGCGTTGAATCCCTTCCCATCCCATCGCCAAAAAATCATCCAGATCTTTTTTGGAAAATGGAGATTGTTCGGCGGTTCCCTGCACCTCGACTATCCGCCCATTCCCGGTCATGACCAAATTCATATCCACGTCCGCTTGAGAGTCTTCGTCGTAGGCCAGGTCTAAACGGATTTCCCCGGCCATCTTTCCAATACTGATGGCCGCCAAATAATCCAGAAGCGGACATTGTTTGATCAGACCTTTTTCTTTCAGGGTCGAAAAGGCATCAGCCAGAGCAATATAGGCGCCCGTGATAGAGGCGGTCCGTGTTCCTCCATCCGCCTGAATCACATCACAATCAATCCAAATGGAGCGTTCTCCCATTTGATGCATATCCGTGACGGCTCGAAGCGAGCGCCCCACCAGCCGTTGAATTTCTAAGGTTCGCCCGCCCTGCTTGCCTTTGCTGGCTTCACGGGACATCCGGTCATGGGTGGAACGGGGCAACATCCCGTACTCAGCGGTAATCCAGCCTTGTCCTTTGTCCCGTAAAAAAGGCGGAACTTTTTCTTCCACCGAGGCCGTACACACCACCTTGGTCTCTCCCATTTCGATGAGCACCGACCCTTCGGCATATTTGGTAAATGGGCGAGTAATTTTGACAGGCCGGAGTTCATCCGCCCGTCGATTATCTGAACGCGGGGTTAGCAGTGTCGGTAACATCATTCCTCACATTAAAAAAAGGGGTTGAATTATAAAGAGGGCTCCTGCAAAACACAAATGCACCAGACACCTTGTCCACATGAGGTTGAAAGAATGGCTGATCAATTTAGATGGAGATGACACACAATCTACGTCGTTAATTTTGAGAGCCGGATGAATCATTTTTTACGATCCTGGACAATATACCAGCGAAAGAATAGCAATCCCGCAATGATCAAACTCACCACGACGACGAACACGTCTTCAAGAGGAAAGAGATACGGCATGGATGCTAGGCTGCGACCGAAATGACAAGGGATTTTTGGTTTGCATTCATTGACTGAGATGGGGACTCATGATAGATTCGGTCTCCCTGCCAGGCCACCATGCACGATATCCGAATCCTTAGCGACCAACTCGACTCTCTCCGCGCCCAACTCGGTGCCCGGGCTGGCGATATTCCCTGGGAAACCGTCCAGACCTTAGCGGCCCAACGACGTGTTCTCATCACCCAAACCGAAGAGCTTCGCCACCAGCTCAAAAAAGGATCG
Organism: Nitrospira sp.; assembly: GCA_024760505.1. GTDB lineage: Bacteria > Nitrospirota > Nitrospiria > Nitrospirales > UBA8639 > Nitrospira_E. The sequence continues at coordinate 3,419,865 of CP058931.1, read as the reverse complement.
GATCAGATTGCCGAACTGAAGCGTAACAAACAACCGTGCGAGGACGCCACAACCGCTCTTCGAGAAATTCGCGACCGTATTCAGACTATGGACGTGGAATTGCGCACCACCGAAGAACGATTACAAGACCAGGCCCTCAGGATCCCCAATATTCCTCACGAATCAGTTCCGCCGGGGAAGGATGAACACGAGAACGCTGAAGTGCGAAAATGGGGAATTCCACCGGAATTTTCCTTTCCGGCCAAATCCCATCAAGACCTGGGAGAAGCCCTCGGCATACTCGATTTCAAACGGGCAACAAAAATTGCCGGAGCCAGATTTTGCGTGTCGATGGGCCTGGGGGCCTTATTGGAAAGAGCGCTGGCCAATTTCATGCTTGATTGCCACATCCAGGAACACGGCTATACGGAAGTGCTTCCGCCCATGCTCGTCAACCGGCCCACGATGACCGGAACCGGCCAGTTGCCAAAGTTTGCCGAAGATCTCTTTCATCTACCTGGAGAAGATTTCTTTCTCATTCCCACGGCGGAAGTTCCCGTCACCAATCTGTTTCGAGAAGAAATCCTGGATGCAGAGCAACTCCCCTTACGCCTTGTGGCCTATACCTCCTGTTTTCGACGGGAGGCGGGATCCTATGGTAAGGACACCCAAGGCCTGATTCGCATGCACCAATTCCAAAAAGTGGAACTGGTCAACTTTGTTCGTCCGGAGGACTCCTATGACCAGCTGGAACGCCTGACCCAAGCCGCGGAATCCATTCTTCAAAAATTGGGACTTCCCTATCGTGTCGTCGCATTATGCTCCGGTGACCTGGGATTTTCCGCCGCGAAGACCTATGATCTTGAGGTCTGGCTTCCTTCGCAACAACGGTATCGGGAGATTTCGTCCTGTAGTAATTTTGACGCGTTTCAAGCCCGTCGAGCCAATATCCGATTCCGCTCTAAAAAGGATAAACCTCAATTCCTCCACACGTTAAACGGATCAGGCCTGGCCATTGGACGAACGGTGGTCGCCATTTTGGAAAACTATCAGCAAGCCGATGGGACCGTGCATATCCCTGAAGTCTTGCGTCCATACATGCACGGACTGGATCGGATCGCTCTCAAACAGTAAGGACCGAGAAATGCCGAGGCTGGTATTTGCACAAGGGGAGCAAAAACGATATCTCACAACGGTTAAAAAGGCTATGAACACACAAATAGAAATCCTAGCCTTAAATTGCGGAGTGCATCCGAGGACCATTCAAGACTGGAAACGGGAGAAGTACCGCATAAGTCAGGAAGCCGTAACCTCATTACAGAAAATTTCAGGGATCCCTTCTCCAAGGATATTGGAGATTCTTCCGGATTATTGGAGCACCAGGAAAGCCGGCCAAGTAGGGGCAAGGCGAAGGTTCGAACGCTATGGGAATCCGGGCACTGCCGATGGCAGACGTCGTGGCGGCCTTGCCTCCTGCAAGAAGCTGAAGCAATCAGGCTTGCCGACTGGATTTAAATACCGTAGGGCCTTTGCGAAACCAGAACCCTCACCTCTTTTGGCTGAGTTTCTAGGAATAATGTTGGGAGACGGCGGCGTAGGACCCTATCAGATTACCATCACCCTTAATGCGATCACCGATGCAGCCTATGCAGGCTTCGTGGTAGATGTCATCCTCCGTTTGTTCGGACTCATCCCCTCACAAAAAACTCGAGGGAATGCGTGTAACATTGTTGTTTCCAGCATAGAACTCGTTGAGTTTCTCTGTCAGAAAGGACTCGTCCGTGGCAATAAGGTCGCGCACCAAATCACGCTCCCACTCTGGATTCTTGACCATCCTGATTTTGTAAAAGCCTGCTTAAGGGGGTTAATGGATACCGACGGCTCAATTTACCGGGGGAGCCATCTCATGGCTGGGACCAAATATGACTATGCGTGTTTATGTTTCAGGAACTATTCCAAACCTATGCTGGATGCTGTTCACCACATTATGATAAACCTCGGATATCATCCAACGATGGGTCACAACCGTGTCTATCTATACAGGCAAAGGGAAATTAAGAGATACTTTAAAGAAATTGGCACTCACAATCCGAAACATTTCAAGCGGTATCAAACTTTCGTTGGTTCACGGCACAACGGTCCTATAGAATGAGCCATCACAAGGAGGGGTAGGAAAGCGGTTTAATCCTCCGGTCTTGAAAACCGGCGTGGTGAAAGCCACCGTGGGTTCGAATCCCACCCCCTCCGCCAGCCTTCGCAAGAGCTACGGCTGGCAAGCCAGCACAGAAGAGAGCCAAGATTTCACCAAGTAAACTACCGAAGTAAAGAGGGCGAAGGCTGTCCGCCGAAGTTTTGCAGCCAACGATCGATACTCAGCTTACTTTCACTTTAGAATTGGGTACTTCAATAGCAAGCAGGATATAGTGACGAAGGCGGACTTACCTCGTTCCTCTTCTCTATGAAATATGTCTATCTCATCAAAAGCGAATCACATCCTAAGCAGAGTTACATCGGTATCACTTCCGATTTAAAAATACGACTGGCCATTCACAACGGTGGCGGATCTGTCCATACGTCGAAGTTCAAGCCTTGGAAGCTCATAACCTTTATGGCTTTCTCTGAAGACTCAAAAGCCCTTGCGTTCGAACGCTACCTCAAAACCGGGTCAGGAAGGGCATTCGCCAAGAAAAGACTGTGGTAAGTGGAATATTTCCCCTTCAAGGGGTGACCGGAGCCTCGCGAAGGCACGAGGGGGGCTGGCCCCCTAGTGGGAGTGCGGGGCTAGCCAGACCCGCACGACTTCGAATTCCCACCCCCTCCGCAGCAACCAAACGACGCACTGAATTCTAAATTCACCAATTAACTTGATACGCTCTCGAGAATGACTAGGTGGTTTGCTGAAAGCAATTCTACCGAAAGGCCGCATGAGTTTTTTGACCATACGGCCAGGCTCTCGAGGAAAATATCGACTATTCACAGTAAAATATGGCACTGATAATCTTAAAAGGGATCGTTCCCAAAGGTTGAAGCTAGGACCTCAGATTTACCATCCGACTTTTGAGGACGTTTTAATAAGAGATAAGGCCCATTTGGAATCATACATACCGCCTCCCAACCTTTGTTTCCTAGAAGAAGAAGGGCCGCTTCAATTTCAACAGAATCGCCTGACCGCACCTTGTGGCAGCAATATTCCCATGCAATCATACAATTCCCCCTCCTATGGTTGATTATTCCTACACAGAATGTCCAACAGTAGAATCCACGGCATTGAGGCACTCTAATCGTTTTTCGAATAGATTTATTACAAACAGATGATTTGCGCAACAATTCTGTCACTGGATTTCACTAAATTCCGTTTTTTATCTTAAGGGAATTTCTAAAAACCCTGACGTTGGCCGCAATCGTCTCGGTTGCTCGCAGAGACGTTGTTCAAGTGGGGTTGGCGACAGGGCAAGCGGGAATCTGAGGCGCACTTGTCGGCCTGTGCTCACCTCTGTTCCGCTCTCTTACACCTCATAAACCGTTCGAGGCATTGTGAGAATCAGAAGCCGTTGGAAGTTGTCCGTCAAATTCTTCAGCCCGATCGTTGTCCTGGGTCGCGCGAGGTTAATCGTGCTAATCAGTTTAATCCCATCGCGGTGACCTGGTGACCGAACAATCGAACACATGTTGATCCGGGCGCGAATCCGCGAACGGGTTCGATTGCAAGTCTGCCGTTGAGCCGTCAAGGCCTTAGGGCGAAGCAAGTGACTGTACGGCATAAATTTTCGTCTTGATTTTTTAATAAATCCAAAGGGGAAAAAGTCAAGATATCGCCCCGGGCAGTTCATGAAATCAGCCGGGCAATGGCCTCGTTGATTGCTCCTAAGCTGTCGTGGGTGAACCGCTTGCGGAAGTTGGTCAGCAGAGAATGATGAAACGGTGCCTCGTCTCTTGATACGCCATGAGGCCCAAAAAATATTGCAGATAAGGGTTCTCCGCAATCTGTTCCACCAGTTCTCGATCCGTGACACCCAGGCGTTCTTTCAGAATGAGGGCTCCAAGGGCCATGCGTAACGACTTGGCAGGCGAGCCCAGGTCCTCTTGGGAAAACTGGGGTTCGTAGGCGATCTCCACGTCAGCCCAAGGAATCTGTTTCGCCAAAATCACCCAGCGATTATCGCTGCGGAGTTTGCCGCCAAAAGGCAGCACGAAATCTTCAGAGGCCAACTGATTCACATTTGGTTTCCGATACATGAGGACCCCTGGTGCAAGCTTTTTGGGGGAGAACGGCCATATCTGTGCACGTCGCCCTTGGTTGTACAAGCAAAAGCCCGCTCGAATCAACTCATTAGGCTTTTTTCATCAAGCCCTAATTACCTGTATTTTCCCTGTTAAGGACGGAATCGGAGATTGGAGGGTAATGACTACGCGATTAGGGATGAGTCAGGGACAAACAATGGATGGAATGAGTAAACTCTATAGTAGTAGGAATAAGTTCGCTGCTGAGTGCGCACTCAGGCACTATTCCACAAGCACAGAATCTATTTAATGATTGGAGAATATTGCACCAAAATTAGGGCAAAGAATGAAAAGAAGATTCAAACAGGATTTGGGGGCCGCCCAGACCAATTAGAAAAATTTGAGGATAAGTCCGCGCCGTAAATTTTGAAACCGTCTGGCTTTCTCGGGACATTTGGTTTTTACCAAAGAACCCTCATGCCCTACAGAAATATGATCATCAAAAAGGAGCACACATGTCGAAGACTCTTCCATCCTGGGACCTTCAAGGTCTCTTGCGCCATCCGACCAAAGACTTCAAGCGGATCACCAAAAAGCTTGACTCCCTCATTTCCGAACTCGAGGCCGTACGACCGCATTTATCACCGGATATTTCTGCTACTCGTTTCAAGAAAATCTGGGAGCAATACGAAACCGTCACTGAACACATGACGACGTTGCGGGCCTTTTCGTTTTTATGGTTTTCAGAAAATACCAAAAATCAAGAAGCCCGAGCATTTGACACCCAGGTACGAAACAGACTGACAGACTGTTCTAATCGACTGGTCTTTCTTGACCTCTGGTGGCAAAGCCTCGATCCCACCAACGCTGCCCGGCTGACCGCAAAAGCCGAGCGGTTTCGGTACCATCTGGAGACCCTGACTCGTTTCACACCCCATACCTTGAGTGAGCCTGAAGAACGGATTTTAACCATTAAAAGTACGACCGGTCGCCAGGCTCTCGAAACATTGTATGGCGTCACCACGAATAGTTTGACATTTCCCATGAAAATGAAAGGCCGGACGACCCGTCTGACCCGCGAACAACTCATGGGATATGTCCGGCATCCCCTGGCTTCGGTTCGTCGAGGAGCCTACCACGCGCTATTCAAGGTTTATGGTGAACACCGGGATGTCCTTGGAGAAATGTATAAGAGCCTGGTTCAGGATTGGGGAAATGAAGGCCTCACCTTGCGGCATTACGCATCGCCTATGGCCGTGCGCAATGTCACGAATGATGTCCCCGAAAAAGCCGTTGATGCCCTGCTCAAAACCTGCCGAAAGAATGCCGTCATTTTCCAGGAATATTTTCGGTTAAAGGCACGGCTACTGAAGATAAAACAGTTTCAACGTTACGATCTGTATGCTCCCTTCGCGGCGAAGAAATCCAAATATTCTTTTGCCAGGGCGAAAGAGTTGGTGATGGAAGCGTATCAAGCCTTTTCCCCGGAATTGGCCCAACGGGCGAAGCGGGTTCTTGAAGAGAATCACCTTGATGCCGCGATTCGGCCCGGCAAAATGGGCGGAGCTTTTTGCTATAGCGTGCTCCCCACGCAGACTCCTTATGTCCTGGTAAATTTCACCGGAGAGCCCCGTGATGTCTCGACCTTAGCGCATGAACTGGGTCATGCCGTCCACGCGATGATGGCAAGCGAGCATTCCATCTTCACGTTTCATTCGTCGCTCCCTCTGGCGGAAACGGCCTCTGTGTTTGGCGAGCACCTGCTCTCCGATTTACTTCTCCAACAGGAAACGGACCCTAAGGTCAGGGCGGGACTTCTTGTCGATCAACTCGACGATGCGTATGCCACCATTATGCGACAGGCCTACTTTGTTCAATTTGAACGGCAAGCCCATCACATGATTCAACAAGGCGCGACCATTGATGCTCTCGCTCAAACCTACCTGACCCTTCTTCGTGAGCAATTCGGGCCTCGCCTACCCGTGGACAAGGAGTTTCAATGGGAATGGTTAGCCATACCTCATATCTTTGCCAGTCCGTTTTATTGCTACGCCTACAGCTTTGGCAGCCTATTAGTCCTCTCGTTGTTTCAACGCTACCAAACAGAAGGGCCCTCGTTCGTCCCACGATACTTACAATTGCTGTCAGGAGGCGGGTCGTCCAGTCCTCAAGACCTGCTCAAACCCCTACAGGTAGATATTAACTCTACGACATTCTGGCAGGCGGGATTTACACGGATCCAGGGGCTGGTCAATGAACTGGAACGAAGTATGCCGTGAACGGTTCTTGTTCACAAAAAAGCTTGGACAGCCTGAGAAAAGGGGAATCAGTATTCCAGGAAGGATGGTTCCACTAGAGGACAAACCGGGATGCCTTAGAAAATTCCAGCCTGGCGCTGAAGCCACCGGACATAGCCAATAATCTGCGTGACATCCTCGGTGGTCACTCCCTCAATCTTCGGCATGTTCCCGAACTTCCAATGGTGGGCTTTGACCCCTTGAGCCGCAGCCCGCTGAAACGCGAAATCTGCATGGTGACTGGGCTCATAAATTTTATGGACCAAGGGGGGTCCTTGAGCCGTCCCCACGGCCTGCACTCCATGGCAAGGAGAACAAAATGTATTGAATTTTGTCTCGCCGTCTTTGAATTCTTCTGGCAGGTCTTTCTCTACCGATGCCTCGGCGATGGTTGCAGGCGGGGAGGATTCCCGGGCATTCGTCCCATTCTCAGAACATCCAACAACAAACCAACAAAGAACGCCCGCCACATTTCTGAGAATTGTTCGCCTAGGATGCTTGTTCATGTCCACGTTCCTTTATACCAGACTCGTTCGCAATCAGACGAGGCCACGGTCCCACATTCATCCGGCGAGTAGCGGATCAGGAAGTTGTGCTTCCTTAAATCCCTCTTGACGAATCACGCAACTATCACAGTGGCCGCACGGTTGGTTTTGTAGACCTGGATTATAACAACTATTGGTCCATTGAAAAGGCACCCCTAAGGCATGTCCTTTTTGGATTATCTCACGCTTGGTCAAAAAGAGTAGCGGGGCGAGAATGTCGACCTGTTGGCCTTCCAATCCCATTCGGGTGCCAAGACGAGCCACTTCCTTGAACGCCTGAATAAATTCCGGACGGCAGTCGGGGTAGCCGGAATAGTCACGAATATTGGCCCCAAAAAATATGCTGGAGGCATCTAACACCTCGGCATAGGCCAGCGCCAGACTCAGGAAAATTGTATTCCTGGCCGGAACATAGGTGACGGGTATTTGCTGTTCACGATCCCGTCCGGTTCGATTGGTGGGGACGGGAATCTGATCGGTTAGCGCGGATCCACCAAAGGTTCGCAAGTCCAATTGGATAATTTTGTGTTCTTTGACCTCAAAATATTCAGAAATTTTTTGCGCACATTCGATTTCCGTTCGATGGCGTTGCCCATAATCGACAGTCAAGAAATACAGCTCATATCCTTCTGATTTGGCAATGGCGGCGGTCACCGTCGAATCCAACCCGCCACTTGCCAGAACAACAATCTTTGACATGAGCTTACGAAGGCCGTCCTTGCACCCTTTTTCTCCCGCCTATCAAATGAATCTGGATTTTTTTGTACAGGAATGATCAGTCACAGGCTTCAGTGTTGGTGGGAGGACAGTTGAAGGCGAAAAAAGCCAATGCCAAATTGGATGGGTGTATGCCAATCCCCGCGAGACACGGTGAAAGAACAGAAGCGGCAAACCTGATAATTATTGCCGCTGTTCGGATCGTTCAATCTTTTCCATCAGTTCACGTTTAGATTTACACTCGACGCATAAACGGGCAAACGGAAGCGCTTGCAAACGCTTTTCATTGATCTCTCCGCCACATTCCGCGCACACGCCATAGGTACCTTCATCCAAACTATCCAAGGCGTCATCAATCAATTGTCGTTCACGGTTTCGCATTTCCTGAAGCGAAATCCCCATTTCGCGATCCAAATCCACCAGCGCCTGGTCCCCGCTATCCATGGCGGCTTCCAGCCGGCGTTGTTGTTCTTCTGTCACTGATTGTCCAAGCTGTTGTTTGATTTCTTGAATCAGCGCTTCTCGTTTCGCCAGAAGAATTTCCTTTAACGCGACATGACGATCTTCTGTTTGAGCTTTCGCCGGCTTCCGCGATGCGGGAGTTGGGGAAGTGGCTTTTGATGGGCCTTTTGCCGGACCTTTTTTTGTTCCGGCGGAGGCCGTTGTTTTCGTTTCTTTCTTGACTGGTCTTTCGGCCATACTACATTCCTTTCTTCCTTCCAAAGTTAACCATTCTCTCACACGACAGGAGGATGTATTGCAGACACCTTCCCCGTTGCATCATGCGGCAATACGATAGTCCATGTACTCACTCATAGGTAATCAGGGAGTGAATGTCACACCCGTTCAATTTGTTTCGGCCATCGAGCTTCAGTAATTCAACTAAAAAAACCACGCCGGCAATCTCGCCACCCAATTGCCGAATCAGGTGGACGGTCGCCCCGGCCGTCCCTCCAGTGGCAAGGAGATCATCAACCACAAGCACTCGCTCTCCCTTTTGAATCGCATCACGATGGATCGCCAAAGCCGTCGAGCCATATTCTAAATTATAATTGACTTCAAACACATCGGCCGGCAATTTGCCGGGCTTCCGGACAGGAACAAAGCCGGCATTCAGGTGATAGGCCAATGGGCTCCCCAAAATAAATCCTCGCGATTCAATTCCCACCACTCTGGTAATACCGGCATCCTGATAATGACAAATGCACTCATCGATGATGGAACGAAAACAAACAGGATTATTTAATAAGGGCGTAATATCATAGAAAAGGATACCCGGCTTAGGAAAATCCGGAACCTCACGAATATGTGCTTTATAGTTCATGAAATCACGACTCAACCGTGACAACGACGATTAATAGTTCCGTGTTTGAGATCGGAATTCCCCGATCCGCAAGGCCCCCATCCCTTACAGAGAAGTACGAAGGACATGAAACCCTTCAGTTTGCCTGTTTGGGTCTTTCCAGTCAACCGTTACCTGGAGAACTTGTGAGAGAGGAGGTCCTTTGTGAATGGCTTCAAGAAAGGTGTGAACAGATGCTTCAGGCCCTTCAACTTCTAATTCGACTCCTCCTTCAGCACGGTTTCGCACCCACCCATGTAATACCATTTTATTAGCCTGCATTTGCACAAATGCTCGAAACCCGACTCCTTGAACTTTTCCACTGACACAGGCATGAGCCCGAACAATCGCTTCCATGTGCTCTTCCACGTTATCCGATCTGGCCCCTTCCACCGGATTCTGTGCTTCCAGAATTTTTCATTGCACGGTTCGCGGCATAATCCTGTAGGAGTTGCTTTCCAACCTTCGTGCCTTCCCGGATACAATCAGGGATACCGATGCCATACAAGCCTGCTCCCGTTAGATAAAGGCCTGGCGAATGGGCCAACTGCTCCTGAACCTTAGCCAACCGGTCCCGATGTCCGAGCACATATTGAGGCATTCCCTGCCTCCATCGATGGACTTCTGTATAGGTCGGGGCAGCCGTGATTCCGACCATAGAGAGTAATTCCCCCCGAATACACTTCACAAGGGAACTATCATCCTGCTCCACAATCGCCTCTCGCCCTCGACCTCCGATATAACACCGGATCAGAGTTTCTCCAGCCCGGCTCCGATCGGGCCACTTCAACGAAGTCCAGGTAGCGGCCAGCAACGGGCGTTGTTCTTTTCGAGGCACCACAAATCCGAATCCTCGTATCTGTGAAGCAATGGATTCAGCGGGATAGCCCATAGAAATCGTCGCGGTCGAAGCATAGGGAATCCCATCTAACAGACTCGCTGTTTCGGGTCGAAATGCCCGAAGTAAGCGAGCGGTCTGATATGCCGGAGTGGCCAACACGACCGCATCCGCTGGAAGCCGAGTTCCATTTTCCAACATGACCTGAAATTTCCCCGACTCGGGAGTCGGAGATTGAATTTCCAGACACCCGACCCCTGCCATCAACCCTACTCCGCGTTTGCGCAATGCCTCCACCACGGCCTGAATGAGCTCACTTAATCCACCACGAAGCGACATAAACATGGTGGTGGCTGCGCCGGAGGAACGCGGGGCTGGTGGCGCGCTAGCCAGAGCCTGTCGCATTCCCTTAATGACACTGCCATGTTCGCGCTCTAATTCGCGAAATCGAGGAAAGGTCGACTCAATACTGAGTTCATCGGCATCCCCGGCATAGATGCCTGCCACCAATGGTTCGATTAAGTATTCAAAGGCTTCGGTGCCAAATCGTCGACGAAAAAACGCTCCCAAAGATTCGTCTGCCGGCCAAGGATTCTGCTTTGGCCAAAACCGTTCGGCAGCCATGCGAAGCATCCCACCCCAGGATAGGAGCCCGCTGGAAACAAGCGTATCAACCCGTCGGGGCCGAAAGGCCAGTAAGCCTTGTGGCAGTTCTCGCAATGCTCCCCGGCAAAATGAAAATGTCTGATTGTGTTGAGGGTTGGTGGAAATCAACTGATCCTGAAGTCCTAACGTGCGGCATAATTCCAGAGCCCAGGGCTTGGAAGTCAGGAACGAGTCAGGTCCACCTTCGATCAGATAGTTGTCTGTCACATGCGTCAGAATTTTTCCACCCCACCGAGGCTCTCGTTCAACGACCGTGCATTGAACGGGTGTCTGTGTTTTCTCACCCTCCTCCGTGAGAGCATATGCCGTAGCCAGTCCGGATATCCCTCCTCCGACAACGACGACTTGATATGGATTCTTCCTCATGAAGTCCCGAGCAATCAGACAGGAAATGCATGTACGTGGCTAAAACATTGAAATAAACAGGTTTTCATGGAGGGACGGGAGAAAGCTGACAGGGGAAAAGTATCGCTACATCATTCACGTGAGGAAGCCGTTGAATACCGGCGAACGCATTCAATGGCAAATTCAACGCTGTGTAAAGGGGTATTAGGAAGAATTCCGTGACCCAAATTAAAAATGTGACCAGGTCTGCCGCCGGCTTGCTGCATAATATCCTTCACCCGACGCTCGATTTCTTTTTCTGGCGCAAAGAGAACCAGGGGATCCAGATTGCCTTGAATGCTCACATCAAACCCGATAGTGCCCCATGCTTCATCCAAACGAACTCGCCAGTCGACACCCATCACATCGCTTCCCGCCTTTCGCATTAGCGAAAGAAGTCCGGTCGTCCCCGTTCCAAAATAGATGAGAGGAATCCCCTCAACCCGTAAGGCGGAGAAAATATTTTGCACATGAGGAAGGACGTATTCTTCATAATCGCCAGGACTTAAACAACCGACCCAACTGTCAAAGAGTTGGATGGCTTGTGCGCCTGCTCGACTTTGGACTCGTAAATACTCCACGACAACCACGGACAGTTTGGACATCAATTGATGCCACACGGTCGGCTGCGAAAACATTAAGTGTTTGGTTCGGGCATAGTCACGCGAGCTGCCGCCTTCAATAGCATAACTGGCTAGTGTAAACGGCGCTCCGGCAAATCCCAGTAACGGAACTCGATTATCGAGAGCCTGAAGTGCCTGGCGAATGGCTTCTCCGGCATAGGCAAACGCCTCTCCATCGACCGGACGCAGATCCACAATGCCCATCTCGCCTCGTATCGGATTATCAATGACCGGACCCTTCCCCTCAACAAATTCCAGGTTTAATCCCATGGGCTGGAGAGGCAACAAAATATCCGCAAAAATGATCGCCGCATCCAGATCAAAGCGATTGATAGGTTGAAGCGTGACCTCGGCAGCTAACGCAGGCGTTTTGCATACCTCCAAAATAGAATGCTTGCGCCGGATAGCCTGGTACTCTTCCATGTATCGTCCCGCTTGTCGCATAAACCAAACAGGGGTTCGGTCTACGGGCTGACGCAAGCAGGCTTTTAAAAATCGATCATTCATGGCGGGCATTCTACGAATGGAGAAAGAGTGAGTCAATCAATACCAACCAAGGGTGGCGTGACTGGTCAATATGCACAGATCATTTTCCTGAGACCACCAATTTCCATGAAAATTTGATTCCTGGCCTTGGGGTACAACAAGGCCACAACCTCAACTCGCATCTGGTCATGGCAGGAGAGGTGTGAGCTCTTGCCGGATCCGCTGAGCCTGGTCTTCCACAGCATCTCGTTCAACTTCAGACAGGAGCCACGCCTCATCCGGCTGCAGCTCAATACGATAATGTTGTTGATGAGCGGAAAACCATTCAAAGTAGGGATGGGGTTCAAGAAGAGGATGCGGATCAAACGACATGAGACTGACTTTTCCTAATTGAGGGACGGAAAAATCATATAACGATTCTCCTGCCTGAGGATCATCTAAAAAGCGAGGGTTGCGAAAACCAATCACCTTTCCGGCAATCTCTCCAACAAAATCACCAACTAAATACACATCCACGGTCTCAAGCCCGGCAAAGGTAATTTGCCCAATAACGGATCCGACAATCCGATTGTCTAAAAATCCCTCCTTGACCCACCGGGCATTCGCAAATTTCTCAGCCATACCAAAAAATTCTTAAAAATTAAGGAAGAATCCTGTTCACGGACTGATGAACCGATTATCCGCAAACAGAGTTACGGTTTACATAAGGGACATTTGAGTTGGAGGGAGGCATCAGTATTTTCCAAATACTCCAGAGCCGTATCCTTATCCGGATATTCGGTCCACCCACCCTCCCAAAAGTCCGACCGATGCGGGCCTGAAGGCACCTCCGGGCAACGATCCCGATGGATCATCGCTTCATCAAGTGATCGTTTCAAATGGATCCAATACCCCATAGTCGTGGTGCTCCTTCACTGAGTGGTGAGCCGGGCCTGCCCCACAGACACGATCAAAGATTGACGTGGGAACAACCCGGCCGGAATATACCGGAGAGGGAGCCTGCCCTGCAGGAATTCAATTATCAACAAACTGCCATTCATCTTTGTCTAAAAAAACCTTTTGGCCGGCATCGAGCTTGGCTTGCTGCTCTTTATCAAAAAACTGCATATACCGCTCAATGCGATCTGGATCGTCAATGCGCTCCTCCTTGACCATTCCAGTAGGCAATTTAAATTTCCGAATTAACACCGACATGACTCATTCCTCCAAAAATTGTCTGTAATAAGACCAACGAAAAATTATAGTGAAATCATAAACTTGCCGTCAATCTTTTCTGGACATTTCCAAAAACAATTCATTTATCTATTGGCCACGTCAATACAATCTTCGATATACTGAAATTCTGACGGAGGTACCATTCATGTTCATCCTCGTATAATTTCAAAGGAGTTATTTATGCCATTGTATGAATATGTCTGCGAAGGGTGCGATCATCGTTATGAGGCCATGCAAGCCCTGAGCGTAAAACCGGAAGAAACCCTTTGCCCAAAATGCAACACAACTCAAAGCCGACGAATTATGTCCTCGTTTGCGTCGAAAATTGTGGGTACACATAAACCAGGATTCGCTGAAGGCAAAGCCTATAATATGTTGAATGAACGAATGGATAAGTTTTCAAAACTCCCCCCAATTATGGGCCAGCGCGCGGCCCCGACCGAGGCCAACTCCCAACCCTCCGGAGGAGAATAGGATGAAGCTTGGGCGGCCTTTTGAATGGTGACCGCCCAAGATTTTCCAACTTCCACATTCCTCTCCCCTTGACATTTATTTCCATAAACCGGAAAGATGTGCCCGCTTTTCATTCTTGGTGATAACTTATTCTATAGTTTCGACCACTTGCGCAACGGTTGTTCTTGCTAAGGATCCTAAGAAATATGGCGGCCACCCGGCTCATTAACAATATTGTGGGCAAGGTTTCTTTTGTGGTCGGGATAGGTTTTCTCTGGGGACTCATTCTTCCACTGGCTCCTGTTCATTCAAAGGAATCTCCTACCTCAGAGCCTCCCCTTTCGGCTTCATCCCCGATTTCAGGGACCATTCTCATCGTTGGAAATGGACCAGAGCGATATCTTCTGGAAATTCTTGCTGCGGAATTTGAGTCCCGCCATCCCTCTGTTTCCGTCGATATTTTTTGGCATCCCAATGCCAAGCCAATCCGAACTATCGAACTCAACGAAGCAGACATTGGCATCACGGGGGAAGAAGTTTCTTCTCTCAGATCTACGGCAATTGCCAGAGACGGCATCGCTGTCTTAACCAATTTCTCAAATCCGGTAAAAGAAATGACCACCCAGCAAGTTGCGGATGTCTTTTCTGGAAAAATCCGGTATTGGTCTCAAGTCTATGAGGAAGCCCCTCAAACCAAAATCGTGCTAATCAATCGAACCACGAATGAAAATATTCGACAAGGTTTCGAAAAGGCATTAGGCATTTCAGATGGGATTCCGCGTTCCGCCTTTCGAGCGGGAACCGAGGACGAGGCCATTAAAGCGGTAAGTGGAAATCTGGAGGCCATCACGTTTGTATCCATGACTCCGGCTCTCCGGGCGAAAGAAGATGGAGTCGCGATCAATCTTCTGTTTATTAATCGTGTGGAGCCGGAAGTACAAACGGTACTGGATAATCGCTATCCACTCCAACGACCCGTGATGCTCATCACGAATGCCCGTCCTTCACCTCAGGCCCTGGCCTTTGAACAATTCGCCCTCTCACGGGAAGGCCAAAACCTGATGCGAAAAGGTAAATTTTATCCACTTCTTACCGGTCAATAATTGACGGGAAACCCTGATTCGGTTGTCCATCTTCTGATACCATCTCAGCCTCGTGAAAAAGACCGGAGCATTATCTGCCGCAGTCATTTATTTCAATTTATTACGACACGACACTAGAATCGAATGTTAAAAAAAGTTTTAGTTGCCAATCGAGGAGAAATTGCAATGCGGGTCATCCGGGCATGTCGAGAATTCGGCATTGCCACGGCGGCGATTTATTCAGAAAGTGACGCCACCGCCATTTACGTCAAAAAAGCCAATGAAGCGTACTTAGTCGGTCCAGGCCCTGTACAAGGCTACCTTGATGCTCGACAAATTGTAGGATTGGCGAAGCGCATTCGAGCCGATGCCATTCACCCAGGATATGGCTTTTTAGCAGAAAATGCCGATTTTGCGCGTCTCTGCGAAGAAGCCGGCATTCTCTTTATTGGCCCATCTCCCCATTCACTTGAACTATTGGGCGATAAGGTCCAGGCTCGAGCACTTGCCATTAAAATTGGCGTCCCTGTTGTTCCAGGGACAGATGGCAGTGTGAGTACACTCGAAGAGGCCCTGACCTTCTCCCATAAGGCGGGATACCCGGTTATGGTCAAAGCCAGCGCCGGGGGTGGAGGGCGAGGCCTCCGCGTCGTACGCTCGGACGATGAATTACAAGATGCCATGGAAGCGGGAGCCCGTGAAGCTCTGGCAGCCTTTGGAAACGGGGAATTATTTCTTGAAAAATATGTGGAACGACCCCACCATATTGAATTTCAATTACTGGCAGACAAAAACGGCTATGTGATTCATCTGGGAGAACGGGATTGTTCCATTCAGCGGCGCCATCAAAAATTGATAGAAATCGCCCCGTCACTTGTGTTAACCCCTCGACTACGGGCAGAAATGGGAGAAGCCGCCATCGCCATGGCTCGCGCCGCCCAGTTCTATAATGCCGGGACCGTGGAGTTTCTGTTAGATCCAGATGGACGATACTATTTCATGGAAATGAACCCCCGCATTCAAGTGGAACATACCGTCACGGAACAGATCACCACCGTTGATATTGTGCAATCCCAACTATGGATTGCCGCAGGGCGTCCTCTGGTCTTCGGGCAGCATGAGGTCAATCTCCAGGGCTATGCCATTCAATGTCGGGTGAATGCCGAAGATCCCCAAAACGGATTTCGACCCTCTTCGGGAAAAATCACGGCCTATTTATCCCCTGGCGGTGTTGGTGTCCGCATTGACGGAGCGGTGTACAAGGATTATACCGTCCCTCCGTATTATGATGCCCTGTTAGCCAAGTTGACGGTTCATGGCCGAACCTGGGACGAAACGGTTCGCCGAACTCATCGCTCACTCGAAGAATTTGTCCTGAGGGGTGTCAAAACCACTATTCCATTTATGACAAAGCTCATGGAAGAACCGGATTTTCGAGCCGGGCGATTTGATACCTCCTATCTTGAACGCCATCCAGAACTCTTTGAATACGAGGAAGCAGAAGAACCGGAGGATCTGGTTATTGCCCTGTCCGCAGCCATCGCCGCATTTGAAGGATTATAACAACCGTCATGATAACGTTGTGATCCCGTTGCACATGTGAAAGGTCGTTTTATGTCACGAAAAACCGCACACTCTGATAAAAGCAGGAAACCCAGTCGTCCCGTCCCTACTCGGACAAAATTGGATGCCGCTCCCGCTCTGGATATCGAAGCATCTCCGAAGCGCCAGGTCTTTTTAACCGATGTGGCTCTACGAGATGGACACCAATCTCTTTTGGCGACCCGCATGCGCACAGAGGATCTCTTATCCGTGGCATCCGAATTAGACGAAGTCGGATTTTGGTCCCTAGAAGTGTGGGGTGGTGCCACCTTCGATTCATGCCTCCGGTTTTTGAAGGAAGACCCCTGGGAGCGCCTGCGAGCCTTCCGGGAGGCCATGCCGAAAACCCGTCTTCAAATGCTATTGCGTGGGCAAAACCTTGTGGGATATCGACACTATGCTGACGACGTCCTTGAAAAATTCATCGAATTGTCGGCTCAAAACGGCATTGATGTCTTTAGGATCTTTGATGCGCTGAATGACATCAGAAATATCAGGCCGGCCATGGAAGTGGTGAAAGCTTGTGGCAAGCATATCGAAGCCACCATTTGTTATACCGTCAGTCCGGTCCACAGTCTGAATCATTTTGTGGAACAAGCCAAACAACTCGAAGATCTTGGGACAGACACCATTTGCATCAAAGATATGGCCGGACTCCTTCCTCCCTTTGAAGCCTATGAACTGATTTCACGATTAAAGGCCACGGTTCGAGTCCCGATTCACCTGCACACACATTACACCTCCGGAATGGCTTCCATGTCTTCCCTGATGGCGATTATGGGCGGGTTGGATATTTTGGATACCGCCTTATCTCCCCTTTCCGGGGGTACCTCCCATCCTCCAACCGAATCCTTTATTGCCGCCCTGCGGAACACACCGTATGACACGAAATTGAATCTTGAGCAAATTGCTCCGGCGGCGGATAAATTACGCAAGGCCCGAAAACGCTATCGCCAATTTGAAAGCGACTTTACCGGTGTCGACACGGACATTCTTCTCTCCCAAGTGCCTGGCGGAATGCTCTCGAATTTGGCAGCCCAATTGGCCGAGCAAAATGCGCTGGGGAAAATCAAAGAAGTGCTGGAAGAAATCCCGCGCGTGCGGAAAGACATGGGATATCCTCCTCTCGTCACCCCCACCAGCCAAATTGTCGGAACGCAAGCGACGCTGAATATTTTAACCGGCGAACGCTATAAAGTGATTACCAATGAAACCAAAAATTATTTTCAGGGGCTGTATGGGAAACCACCTGGCACCCTCAACTCCAAGATTCGGCAAAAAGCCTTGGAAGGCGACGTCCCCGTGTCCGGTCGTCCCGCTGACAACCTGGACCCTGAACTGGACGATGCAAAACAGGAACTCGTCGGGCGAGAGATGGCTGAAGAAGACATTGTCTCCTATGCACTCCTCCCCTCAGTGGCGTTGCAATTTTTTGATGAACGGGAGCGAGGGGAGCTAAAACCCGAACCCCTGCATGACTCATCGGAGAGTGGACCGGCTGTGGCTCACGATCTTCATTTAGCCCCGGTAGAATTTAACGTGACGGTTCACGGCGAAGCCTATCACATTCGCGTATCGGGATCCGGGCAGACGGTTGACGGCGTGAAACCCTATTATATTAAGGTGAATGACAAACTTGAAGAAGTGTATCTCGAACCGATTCAAGAAGTCTTAGCCGGCTCACCTGACCCTCCACCATCCCAGACATCAAAGAGGGAAAAACGTCCCAAGCCATCACAACCTGGAGACGTGACCACACCCATGCCTGGCCGGGTGGTCAAGGTCCTCGTAACCGAGGGTTCAAGTGTCAACGTCGGTGATTCCCTGTTGGTGGTGGAAGCCATGAAAATGGAGAATCGCGTCCAATCGCCTATTGCCGGGTCCGTCATCACCATCTACGTGAAAGAAGGAGATGAAGTGAATCCTGATGAAACGTTGATTCATCTGGAATAATAATGCAGGGCTGTTCTCACTTTCGATCATTCCTCCTTTTCATGGTCTCGCTTGGATGCTTGACGATCTTGGGTTGTTCCTCTCTCAGGGCACTTCCTTCCGGAATCGAACTGATCCAACGTGTGCCCTATCAGATCACCAGAGTCAACAACCATCGCATTGCCTATCTTGACGTCGGACAAGGTCCACCGCTTATCCTTATCCATGGATTTGGCGGGTCGATGTGGCAGTGGGAACATCAATATTCTGTTCTGGCCCATACGCATCGGGTCATCATCCTGGATTTACTCGGCTCTGGGCTCTCTGATAAGCCGGAAGCCGCGTACACACCAAAATACCTCTTGGAGTTTTTTCGGGAATTCATGGATACCCTCAATATTCCACGTGCCACCCTAGTTGGGAATTCCATGGGAGCCGGGTTGGCGATGGCCATGGCCCTTGACTATCCGGAACGCGTGGAACGACTTGTGCTTATCTCGGGATTTCCGGCCCAGGTTGAAAACAGTATCGCTTCCCCCCATTACCAAAGCTTTCTCTATCACCGCCCCCCACTCTGGCTCGCAAAATTGGGAAATTGGATGGCAGGCAAAAGGACCACGGAGCATATCCTCAAAGAAATCATTTATAATTCAGCCCTCATCTCCCCTACTATCGTTGACCGTTCATTTCACAATCGCCAACGGGGCGATTTTCTTGCCCCCCTCTATTCTTTAATGGACAATATCAAGACTTGGGAGGGACAATATGGAAATAGGCTTCAAAAGATTTCTCATCAGGTCCTGCTCTTGTGGGGGGAGCATGATCGGGTGTTTCCACTCGAAGTCGGTGAACGGGTAAAAGACCAATTACCGCATGTTGAATGGCATGTCATCCCTGAGGCCGGGCACCTTGCACAATGGGAAGCACCCACTATCGTGAATCAATACATCCTCTCATTTTTAGAACGAAAATCCTGAAGGAACCATTATCCAACTGACTACTCAGCCTACACTTGAAAGAAAATGATATTTTGTACACACCACGGCACCTCAAGCTCGGATCACCGATCCGGATAGAAGGAGCATCACTATGCCAAAAACTTCGATTATTTCGTTCATTCTCATCTTAACGGCTTCTGCATTGACGGGTTGTTCGACCCTTAATGGTCAATCAGAACACGATTTTTCCTATAAAAACATTCCAGTTGATAAGGAAACCGCCAGAACAGGAGAGGGTTCAACCATTCTATTTCGAGGCACCCCCTTGCCGCTGAGTGGCATTGAAGTGAAAGCCGGAGAGACTCTTCGTGCGGTCCCATTGGCCAAGGGTGATTTATCACTCGTCAACATTCATGAATCCCAAGGGAAAGTCCGCATCATCAATATTGTGCCTTCCCTGGACACGAAAGTATGCGAACAGCAAACGCATTATCTGAGTGAAAAAAACCAGGGCCTTGATCAACAGGTGCAACTGATAACCATTAGTGTCGATACCCCTTTCGCTCAAGAACGGTTTGCGAAAGAAGCGGGCATTACCAATGTTGAATTTCTGTCCGATTTTCGAGGCGGAGAATTTGGTTCTTCCCATGGACTCCTGTTGGAGGGGCCCCATGTCCTGGCTCGAGCGGTCATGGTTGTCGATGCGAATAATGTGATCCGCTATCTCCAGGTCACTCCTGATCTCGGCCATATGCCGGATATGGATAGAGCGTTTCAAGTCGCTCGCTCCGTTTTACAAAACTAGTGGCACCACACATATCGAAAAAAATTCATCACGGACTTTCATGACGTTCTCAGAACAATTACGAAATCGTGCAGCGCCTATTTGGGCAGCCCAGTTTCAACATCCCTTCGTCGTGGCATTGGGCAAAGGCACGTTACCGGCAAAAAAATTTCAATATTACATCCTACAGGATGCAAGGTATTTAGAAGAATTGGCCAGAGTCTTTGCTCTAGGGTCGGCCAAAGCGACGGATGGAGATACGGCCCTTCACTTTGCCAAACTCGTTGAAGACACGATAACCGTCGAACGAGGGCTTCATGAATCGTATGGAAAACAATGGGCTCTTTCCCCCAAGGACATGCGCTCCACACCCCTTTCTCCAACGAATTACGCCTATTGCCGGCATATGAGAAGCGTGGCTCAAACCGGGACACTCGGGGAAATTACGGTGGTGGCCCTCCCCTGTGCATGGGTCTATTGTGAAGTCGGACACCACCTTTTGAAAAAGGCAACACCCAAACCCTCACATCCGTATTATGAATGGTTGCAACTATATGGGTCACCCGAATTTGCGGAAGTCACCCGATGGCTGCGCGAAGTCGTCGATCGATGCGCTAAGACCGCAGGCAGGGCAGAAAAAGCCAGGATGGAGGAGGCCTTTCTCATCAGTTCGCAATACGAATGGATGTTTTGGGATATGGCCTGGCGGGAAGAAAAATGGCCTATATAGCCGATGGGGTGTGTTTATCTTTTTTTACCATGACGTGAGCTGAAAGCACTCATTACAAAACTCTGAGCTTTCTTTCACCCAGCACCAGTCTTCGAGAACGCAAACACATGGAACGGAGCCCAACCGCCTTATTGTATTCTCTCGCGTTATTCAACTTATGGATAGGGCTCCAGTTTCCGGATCAGGTCAGCGGACAACCTCCCACGGCCAAAGGAATCCAACCCCTTATCCAACTGGAAAGCCAGTCCTTGCACCAACTGATCCCTAAGAATATACGGCCCCTCCTGCTTCCAAAAGAACAGGAACAATTTCTTCAGGAACTTGAAGGGCACCCACCGGATTGGCACACCTTACAGAGCCTGGATCACACGGAGCAAAGCGAGCGCCTGTTCCAACTGAATCGCGCACGAGACGAGACCCGTCTCATTCACAAGGACATCCTTCAACAACCCATTGCCTTCTTGTGGTCAGGCTTTCTCCGTAGATATATGCCAGAATACCAGGGATTTTTGGTGGCCCTTGGCCCAGAACTCACATCCACATCATGGGGTATTGTTCGCTTTAAGCCCATGGGATTGCCCGACTATCTAGTGGCCATCCCCTCTCTTGAATCGGCCAAGCAAATTCAGAGTCAGCAACAAAAGGGTGGGCAAATTGCCATCGGCGTCCTTTTTTTTGGTACTCTGGTTGCCGATGAATCACTCATCTATAGTTTTTCTCATGATCAGAAAGGGGACGGGATGATCTTGCCCGTCGTGCAAATCGAAGACATACGGTATTTCATTACCCGGCCAAACCGATTATCATCCAACAATTAAGCCACCATTAAAAAAGGACGTGTCAGATTTCTCCGACCCAAACCATATCAAAACCATTCGTGATATTGAAGTATTGGGGACCAGTGGTCCTCTATGCGCTCGCTATTGTGTATCTCTCCTCTCAATCCAATCCTGCCCAACAACTCCACCTCCCTTCCTTTATATTCAATATTAATGATAAATTTTTACATGCCTGCGAATATGGCGTACTCGGGATTTTGCTCTATCGCGCATTGAAATATACAACCCCGAACGCGGGGAATATGGGCCTCGCGATCATCTGCGTCATCGCATTCGGGATTTCCGATGAGATCCATCAATGGTTTGTCCCTCAGCGTCAGGCTGACATTTTGGATCTAGTTGCCGATACTTTTGGCGCCGCATTTTTAATTTTTGGTTGGGTGCTCATAACAGAGAAAGGACGAAGACGGCTGACTATCCGCAAGTAACACTCACTCAACCCCATGGCACAGTGGTCACGAAACTGATGCCTGTACCCCCACAAGCAGACAGCATCACTCAATGAGAAAATCATTCAAGGAATATTCGGAAAGCCGGATGGCCTCTCTCACCAACCAGAATGGGGTAACCTACCTTTTCGTCATGATGCTGGTTGTCGTCATGTCCATTGCAAGCTTGGAAGTCACTCAACAGTGGTCGGTCATTATGCAACGGGATCGAGAGGCTGAGCTACAATTTCGTGGGACCAGTATTGCGAAAGCCATTGAGCGATTTGTGGCGGACTGGGAAATTCAAAAAGCCACACGACCCAACCAATGGCCACGAACGCTTGAAGAATTAACGAAGAAGTCACCCAAACGGTATCTCCGAAAGGCCTACGCCGATCCCATGACCGGAAACAAGTTTGCGCTTATAAAAATTGGCCAGGAGATTCATGGAGTCAGAAGTACCAGCACCGAGACCCCATACAACCAGGATATCTTCAAGGGTGCCAAGACGTACCAAGCCATCCGTTTCGAAGCCAAGGGAAGCACCAACTGCCAAGTCAACCCGCTCAATCCTAATGCGCCGACCAACTGTGCTCCCCCAGCGAACACACCTCTTTCCGGGGAAACTTCCCTTGGGGATACTCCTTCGACAACTTCCCCGGTTGAAGCTCCATTAACAGAAACCCCACCAGAGGAACCCCCGACTTTTCAGTAGTATAAAACCACTAGAGCTTCCATGACGATTATGTGTGATAATGCTCCTATCCATACATCCTTCAGGTACTTCAAGGAGCTGTAATCACCCCAGGAGCGTAAACATTCCCCGGCTCGTTAAGGCCTAACCAACCACCCCGTTGTATTTTCTGACAAAATTTTCCAGGCTCAATATTGACGAAGGGATATCCGATACAGAAACTAGCGTAGCTTAAAGAAACGAGCAGGGATCTCTAGCTCGAACTTGACAGATATGATATGTTCAAGAGGATTTTTGATTTCTTCTGTCTTACCCCCCCGTCATTCTCATTAAATATAGCGAAGGTTCCAATGCTTAGACTGAATCCGTTTTGCGTGTTGGCCATGGTCTTGATGATGCTTTTGATGTCCTGCACTCTTCGTGAAACACAACTTGGGGATGAACTTGAACAAAAGGGCGATTATGATGGGGCCATATCGGCTTATCGGGACGCCCTAAGAAAAGACCCCTTTAACAAAGAAATTGATGAAAAATTCAAAGCGGTGAAAATACGTGCGGCGAATCAACATTTCTCCCGTGGAAGACAAATGTTGAAAGAGCGGAAAATGGGCGAGGCCCTTCAGGAATTTCAAATAGCTGTGGGGCTGGATCCACAAAATAAAGAACACCATACGGCCCTCAACGATGTCTGGCGCTTAAAGTCTGCTCATCAAACCTTTTTGGATGCCAACAACATGGAAGGTCTTGGCCGATACGACGAAGCCATGGCGCTCTATGAATCAGCCGTGGAATTGGACCCCTCCCTGTCGGAAGCTGTTGAAGGCATCACCAGAGTGGTTCAACTGCTGAAAACTGCTCAAGCCATCGGTGGCTCAGCGGAACCGGTAACGCTTCGGTTTCAGAATACCCGACTCAAACAAGTCTTTGAAATTTTAGCGAGAACCGCCAATATCGATATTTTATTCGATAAGGATGTGCGGGATGACCTCGTGACGATCTTCACCAAAGACACGCCGTTTGATGAAGCCCTGAATCTTATCTTGACCACCAATCAACTATTTGCCAAGCGGGTAGGCCCTGACCGGCTCCTGGTCATCCCGGATACCAAACAAAAACGGGAGCAATATGATGACCTGCAAATCCGCACATTTTATCTCTCCAATGCCAAAGCCAAAGATATCGCGAATCTTCTTCGGACGATTCTGGAAACCAAGCGCGTCTATGTGAACGAGCCGTTGAACACTGTGGTCATCCGGGACGAACCGGCCAAGGTCACTCTGGCGGAGCAGATTATCCTGGCCAATGATCGTAGCGACTCGGAAGTTCTTTTTGAAGTGGAAGTCTTGGAAGTCAACCGCACCAACAAACAAAATCTGGGTTTACAGTTTGCCAAAGAAGCCGGTTTTGGAATTTTTCCGCCAAATTTCGATTCAACGGATCCGACCAGACCTATAAAGGGAGCCTTTAATACGCTTGCAACATCATGGACATTCCAAGAACTCACGAGCATTGGTGAAAGCTCCTACCTGTTTCGGTTTCCCAGCAGTGTATTACTGAATTTTTTCAAACAGGAATCTCAAGCCAAAACCCTTGCCTCTCCTAAGCTTAGAGTGCTCAATAATCAAAAAGCCTCCATCAACGTCGGAGATAAGCAGCCCATTCTTCTCTCAACCACCAATGTCTTACCCGGACAGGCGTCCACAGGTGCCGTCCCCACGACTTCAACCGTGACCTCCATTGAGTTTAAGGATACGGGCATCAAACTCACCGTCGAGCCGACCATCCACTTGAACAACAGCATTTCCCTGCGATTGCAGATAGAAGTCACACGCCTAGGAGCCAGGGAAATACTTCAAACATCTCCCTTAATTACCCAATTCAAGTTTGGAACCCGTACCGCGGACACCGCACTCAATATGCGGGATGGTGAGACCGTCGTGCTCGGTGGACTCCTTTCAGAGGACGACTCAAAGACGCGGGATAGCGTGCCCGGAGTCGATGATGTTCCAGTCCTTGGTGACCTCCTCAGTAACACCAATAAGGAAAAAATTACGACCGAGGTCATTTTGGTGATTACCCCTCATATTGTCCGAAACGTCCAACCCCAGCAATTAGCGAAACAGACTCTCTGGTCCGGCACGGCCAATCAGTACACCACCAAGCCGCTGTTTTCACAACCCAACCCTGCGGTGTCTCTTTTAAACACCCAGGACTTGCTCACAGACACGACCGATTCTTCGGAATCGGCAGCGTTCCCCAAAGATTCCTCATTAATCGAGGGAAAGACACCCATGTCAACATCCGTGCAACCAGGCTCGGCGGATGCATCGCAGTCTGTGACCGATAGGCCTCGCCTACAAGTCCTGCCGACCGCGGCGTCAGTTAAAGTCGGAGAGCAAATATCCTTCACCATCCAAGGGGAAAACTTCTCATCGGTCGGAAAAACCTCTCTGACGCTGACCTATGATCCAGCGGTTCTCTCCTTTATGCAGGCCAATGAAGGAACAGTATGGACATCTCAGCAGATGGTTCCAAGTATGACCGTTTCAGCCGTGCCACATTTGGGACAACTGGTCCTTCAGATGGGCCAGGAGGGAACAGCCGTCCAAGGAAGCGGCTCACTTGCCACGGTGGCTTTTGAAGCCATGGGGCCGGGGACCTCAAGCATTCACATTCAACAATCAACGTTCTTGGGAGCCAATGGCCAATCTATCCCGGTCATGGTGGAACATGGCAGAGCGTTGGTGGAATAAATCCTCGCCGGCTCAAGGTGGGGTAACCTTAATCGAACTCCTGGTCACGTTGGTCATTATGTTCATATTAGCCTCCGTCGCCCTACCCATTGCGAAAGTCAGCATTAAACGGTCGCAAGAGTTGGAGCTTCGCCACACATTACGAACGGTACGAACCGCCATTGATGCGTTTCAACAGGATTGGGCGAGAGATGGCACCGTCCGTACAGGGAAACTCTGCGTGGAAAACGTGACGACTTGCCAGGAGTCCACGGGAGTGACCGGCTACCCTAAGACGTTGGAAACTCTCTTGAAGGTTAAATTAACAGGTGAAAAAGCCCAACTCGGCGAGCAATCGGAAATTAAACGGTACCTCCGGAAAATCCCCTTTGATCCAATAACAGAGACCACAGAATGGGGGCTCCGGTGTTTCCAGGATGAACCAGACGAATCCCGGTGGTGCGGGGAAGATGTCT
Organism: Nitrospira sp.; assembly: GCA_024760505.1. GTDB lineage: Bacteria > Nitrospirota > Nitrospiria > Nitrospirales > UBA8639 > Nitrospira_E. The sequence continues at coordinate 3,393,862 of CP058931.1, read as the reverse complement.
TTGACATTTATACCACCAGCGAAAAAAAGGCAATTGATGGGACCCCCTATCGTGAATGGTAATGACCCACTTTGTAGTTATTGGCAAAAAGGGCTACACTTTACTCGAGCTCATGATTGTTGTGGCAATCGTGGGAATTCTGGTTTCCATCGCCATTCCCACGTTTCAACACACGGCAATAAAAGCCAAGGAAGCGGCTCTGAAGCAAAATTTATTCACCATGCGAGCGGTCATTGATCAATTTTATGCGGACAGAAAGGAATATCCGGCGACCTTAGAGGACCTGGTGGAAGAGAAGTATCTTCGAGCCATCCCCGTGGATCCTTTCACCCACTCCTCGACCACATGGACCGAAATTTATGAAGAACAGGAGGAGGGCGAGGACTCTCCTGCTGGAATATTTGATGTTAAAAGTGGGAGTGACGGCCAGGCGCTGGACGGCACTCCCTATACAGAATGGTAGGTAGGAAATGAAATGTAATCATTGGACGCACATGATTCTTAGCGGAACATTTATCCTGATTTTAAGCGGCTGTGCTCAAAAACCGACCAAACCGGTCGCGGTCGATTCATCGATAGAGTATGTCTCCCAGACTTCTCACCAAGAGGTTCTCCTTCAAGAAGCCAGGATAGAAAATGAAAATTTACGGGCTGAAATAGGGGCATTAAAAATTCTCATGGCCAAACAAGCGGGTGAACTGCAATCGCTGAGAGGCCATACGCAATCCATTCAGCATCGCGAACAGGATCAAGGGCTTGAGCTGCAACATATCCGTGGAGAACTTCTGGACACTCAGGCCGAGCGAGATCGACTGCGAAAGCACAACATGGAACTTGAGGGCCAGGTTGCCAGCATGCCGGATACCACGCAGCTCGTGTCAGATATTCAAATCCTCAACCAATCATTTCAGCAAATTATGTCGAGCATGAAACAGCTTTCCACTGATATCACGCTGATTAAACAGGAACTCCACAGGTCCTCAGGTAAGGGACAACCCCTGCAAACGAAACTCTCAACCCCCAAACCACCATCCTCTTCCGGGGATAGACGCGCGCCGGATTCCCAAGGACGGATCGTCATTCAAAATGGCGACTCCCTCTGGAAATTATCCCAAATGTATCATGTCTCCATTGCCCAATTACATGAATGGAATGACCTTGATTCTGACGTGATTATGACCGGTTTCAAAATTCAGGTCACCTCCCCGATGGCATCTCAGCCGAATGCGGTAAACACTTCGAGTCATCCAAGTGAGCCAGCGAATTCTCCTGCCATCCCAGAGGCCTTGGCTGAACCGGTACAACATGAAAGGCTTCCCATACAGGACAATCGTGTGGAAAGTGCCCCTGCTGAGCCCAAACATATACTCTCGCTTGGCAATCCTCATTTACCTGAGTCACCCTAGTGCCCCGGTTTCATTACAAAGCCGCTCGTCCGGATGGAACGATTATTGAAACCGATGGGGACGGCGAAACATCTCAAAGCCTTCGCTCTCAACTCGAGGCTCAAGGACTGCTTGTTCTTGACCTGGCAGGCTCTGGCGCCAGGCAGATCGTTTCACGAAAAAAACGGCAACGTCCTTTAGCGCTTAGAGATTTCCTGATTTTTAATCAGGAATTTTTAGCCCTGCTCAAAGCCGGATTGCCCATGTTGCGGTGTTTTGATCTTCTGGCAGAACGAAACACCCAGGGGGGGTTTCAACAAGCTCTGCAATCCGTCCGAGAGCATATTCGAGGAGGATCGGCCATTTCCGAAGCCATGACCCATCATCCAACCTACTTTCCGGAACTCTATCAGGCTTCCTTACGAGCCGGGGAGCAGGCGGGCAACCTCCCTGAAGTCCTAAGCCGATATATTGCGTATTTAAAAATGCTGATCGGAGTTCGGGAAAAAGTCGTGAAAGCGACCATTTACCCCATATTTTTATTGGGGTTTGGTCTCCTGGTGACCATGGGTCTGTTATTTTTTGTGCTTCCGTCATTTGCGGAAGTCTATCAAGAAAGTCGCGTGGAATTGCCCTGGGCCACCCAGCTCTTAATTGATCTGACCCATTCCGCCACTCAATGGATGATCGGACTGCTGATTTTCATGGGGATTGGGGGAATGGTGATCTATTGGTGGAAAAACACCCCTCAAGGTCAATGGCAAATACATTGGTTATTTCTCCATGCTCCGATACTTGGGCCCTTGTTTTTAAAAAATCAAGTGATTCGGTTAGCCAGAACGCTGTCAACCATTCTTGGAGGCGGAATCCCGTTGTTATCCGCCCTGCAAGTCACAGCGAAATCCATGCCCAATAAAGTCTTTGCCAAAGCGCTCCAATCAGTCATTGTCCATGTTCGGGAAGGTACCAGCCTCTCCGCCGCATTAAAAAAAGAGAACTTTCTCCCTCGCCTCACCCTGGAAATGGTTGAAGTCGGTGAAACGACCGGTTCACTGGAAGCCATGCTTTTTGAGGTCGCCGAATTTCATGAAGGAGAATTGGATTTTCAATTATCCCGACTGATGACATGGATCGAACCTATGTTCATCATTTTGATTGGCGTTATTTTAGGAGGGGTGGTCATTGCCCTCTATCTTCCTATTTTCCAAATGGCAGGAGCGGTGTAACGACCCAGTGACCTCGACGAGAGAAGAACCATGACCACACCAGTTAAACGCATGCCATTCGAGGACCTCCTGGTCGAAAAGGGACTCATCCTGGAACGGGAAAAAGAGACGTTGATCGAAACGGCCCGATCAACCAATCAGACTATTCCCACCATTTTGTTAGAACGAGGCACCCACACGGAAGAGGTGATCGGCCAGGTCCTGGCTGATCAATATGGTTTACCATGGAATACGCTCAAGGAATTTCGTATCCCCTCACCGCTCATGGAGTCCATTCCGGTCGAACTCATGCATCGGTATGAATTTGTGCCCATTGAACAAGAAGGCCAGACTCTGACCATCGCTCTCGCAAAACCACATGACTTGCGAATGATCGATGAATTGGAACACCAATTGGGATTTGAGTTGCGATTAGTGGTGACATCTCACTCGGCTATAGTTGAAGCCTTGGGCAATAGTGAAGGCAATAGCCAAGTGCTCACACGCATCAAAGCGGAATTGGATCCAGTACTGATTAAAGAAGACGAGAAAGGCGAAGAAATCCTCTCCGTTGAACGGATCACCAAGGACCTCAGCCCGGTAGTCAAACTGGTCAATACGATTATCTTAACCGCCCTGCAAAAGCAGGCGAGTGACATTCATATTGAGCCCACGGAACGCACGGTGGAGGTCAAGTTCAGGATTGATGGCGTCCTCTATTTAGCCATGGATCCTTTTGATACCGGCATTCACCCCTCTCTCATTTCCAGGCTCAAAATCATGTCTGAACTCGATATTGCGGAACGTCGTACGCCGCAAGATGGTCGGTTCAAACTGCTGCTGAATCACCGAACCATTGATTTCCGGGTCTCCATATTGCCAAGTGTGTACGGAGAATCGGTGGTCATCAGAATTCTGGATAAACAACATATATCCGCAGGGGTCCAGGGGCTGCGCCTGGAAGCCCTTGGATATACCGGAGAAGACCTTCGCCGATTCCGGCGAGCCATCACCCGCCCCTATGGCATGGTGCTGGTGACCGGACCCACAGGAAGCGGAAAAACGACGACCCTGTATGCCGCGATCAATGAGGTGCACTCCGACGAAGATAAGATTATTACCATTGAAGATCCGGTGGAATATCAATTAAAGGGAATCGTACAAATTCCCGTCAATGAAAAAAAGGGACTCACCTTTGCCAGAGGGCTTCGATCCATTTTACGGCACGATCCTGATAAAATCATGGTCGGAGAAATTCGGGATTTAGAGACGGCACAAATTGCCATTCAATCGGCACTCACCGGGCATTTAGTCTTTTCTACCGTGCATGCGAATAATGCTTTTGACGTCATTAGCCGGTTTGTAAATATGGGCATTGAGTCGTATAACTTTGTGGCTTCCTTGAGTTGTATTCTCGCCCAACGCCTGGTGCGGTCCATTTGCCCAACCTGCCGGATCCCCGTCCAGATACATCCTGAGCAGTGCCAGGAATCCGGCATTGAATATGAAGACGTGAAACACCTGACCTTTTTCGAAGGTAAAGGATGCAATGAATGCCACGGTTTAGGTTTCCGAGGTCGAAAAGCCATTACAGAATTTTTGGATATGACCGACTCCATCAAGGAAATGATTTTAAACGAGAAATCTATTTCAGAAATTCGCACGGCCGCGATGGCTCAGGGAATGACCTCACTTCGGCAAGCAGCCCTTGAAAAAGTCTACCGGGGAGAAACGACGCTCAAAGAAATTAATCGGGTCACTCCGATCGAGGAAATCTAATGCATTTTTTCCCCATCTCGGCCCCCACCGTCGCGCTCTCTCTTTCTGATGAAGAGCTATGCCTGGTGGAAATCAAAAAGCAATGGCGTAAAAGTTCGCTCAGACACATCGCCAGACTCCCGCTTTCCCCGGGAGTCCTTAGGCTCTCTTCGACCAAACTCAATATTGCAAATTCCGATGAGTTTCTTACTCAACTCAAGGCGCTGGCCAAGCCCTATCGTCGTCCAATTTCCATTGCACTCAGTCTCCCGGACATTTGCGCCCGGACGAGCATTTTTGATTTTGCATCCTTTCCCACAAAAAAACCGGAGCAGACGGCACTGGTGAATTGGCGTTTTCAACAGGACCTCAAACTGGATACCTCCCAATCACGGCTGGCCTATGGTCTCTATGTGCCCACGTCGGTCAGGGATTCCCTTTCCCCGGATACCACGGAACATGTCAGAGTGTTAGGAACGGCCATTCGCCATGAAATTATTGAACAATATGAGAACCTGTGCTTAGAGGCAGATCTCATCCCAACTTCTGTTGGAATGTCGGGGCTCGACGTCTTTGATCTGTACCGCCCCAACATCCAGGACCGACTCACGGCTGAAAACTCTTCTCTGTCCTTTCATTCCCCAACATTCATGTTCCTCTTCATCAGTCATTGGGGATTTACATTTTTGGCCTTTCAGGATGGCAGCCCACGCTTCATTCGCACGAAAGCTCTTGCCATCAAAACGGAGACCCCTGAACATCAAGACCCTTCACTGGAGCCTGAGTCGAAGAAGCACAGGGAGACCGGAGATCATCGTCCGACATCGTCAGGAGATCCCTCTTCTGACGCACATCACGATTGCGCCACAGGAAATACTCCCTACCCTTCCTACACCGCCATGAAGGTGGAAAAGGAAATCCTGGCCACACTGCAATATTATTTCGAGATGTTTCCCATATCTGCTGCCACGGCATCTTCCCCGATTAATCTGTTCATGACTACTGATCTGACCTTCGGACAGAGCCTTCTGCCACCTCTCGACCACATTCAACAGACCCTTAAGGCCAGTGGAGGACATGAGCCTCAAATTCGAATGACCTCACTATCCCCGGCCTCACATTTTCATCTATTAAACACACACCTGGCGGTGAGCCACCAGGAAGAAGCGGCATTGCCAGGCTATGCCAGTCTGATGGTGGCATGATGATCCCACGTGTACATAGGAATTTATCTGCACCCGGTATTCCTCTTCTTCAATTGTCCCAACTCGGACTCACCCTTCTCACCGCCGGTGCACTTGCCCTTACAGCTTCATTCTGGTGGGAAGGAAACTCCTTACACGAACAGATTGATGTCCTGGAAGAGCAAGCCGCCGGTGTCGAGACGGCCAACCAACAATTGGTCACCCAAGCCAGGGCGGCCGGGCTTGACCTTTCGCACCAGGCCATTCGAAGCATTCCCTCAAAAGTCACTTTTGTGAAACAGGTTCGTGAACGGGTGGGATTTTCCTGGACACAATTATTGACGGATCTGGAAACCGCGATTCCTTCGGATATCACCCTGAACTCGGTGTCTCTCGATGAAAAAACCGACACAATCCTTCTGCAAGGATCGGCAGCATCATTGCCCGACCTCAATCGACTCATTCACCAGTTAGAGAAGCACGCAGCCTTTCAGAATGTGTTGCTATCGCAGCATTCCACAAAAACGGCCAAAGAGGAGCAAGGTGGCTCACATAGCGTATTTTCGCTCACCGTCACCTATGATGCCCGACACCCAACTTCTCACCTGACAGGGGTTCCCAGGCAATGATGAATTCTTTCCAGATCATACAAGGATCAAAGACGACGATCCGGATTTCAAAATATTTAGGTCCGCTGTTCATCGTGACGGTCCTTGCCGGATTGTCATCGGTCGGGATGTTTGCCTTCCTCTTTTACCCGGCCCAGGACCGTTTTCAACACATCACGGCCCTGAATCAAGCGTCCTTGCATACACAGGCAACCATGCAGACAGCCCGGCAGACCCAAACCATTCTATCCACCATGTGGAATGCTCTTCCGGATTCCGGTGAATTCACAGATTTAAGTTTAGACATTGCCGATTTGGCGAAACAAAATCACGTACAAATTCCTGGCATGGGATACGACTTCAAACCCCTCGCCCATAAACTGGCCACAAAAGGCACGTTTGCGTTTGAAGCCGCAGGCCCATATGAGGCTATTCGAAAATTTATTTTCGAACTGGAGCAACGCTGGCCCTATCTCTTTATCGAAAAACTGTCCGTTGAAACATCTAAAAAACAGAAAGGGGTTATCTTTAAGCTGAAGGTCTCCACCTTTCTGAAAGAATTCCCTGAACCGGTTAAAAAAACAAAAGCCTAATGACGAATCAACGAAAATGGCTGGTGTTAGGAGGCTTATTATTGGCCTGGGGAATGGTGACGATTTTCCAAATGTGGGATTCTACGCCAACAGATCCCCTGCCTTCCTCGGCTACGTCAGGAGTGCCGCTTCCCCCGATTAAAGATCTGGAGTTAGATCCGGCATTTTCTAATCCCCGCCAAACCGCAAAATTCTCTCTCCCCCGCAACATCTTTGCACCTCTAGGCATGTCCCAGGTCGCCCACCAACAAAAAATAGACAAAGGTCCCACTTCTCGCCTTCCCGAAACAGCGCTTTCCCCAGCTCCGCCCCAACCCCCACCCCCACCCCCAGGTCCCTCTATGGCCGATCTTGCAGGACAACGGGCCCGGGAACAACTTAACCAATTCCGGTTCCTGGGGTATTTAACCAAAGGGGGTGAAAGTCAGGCCTTCCTCACCAATGGGCAGGCTATCTATATCGTCAAACAGGGAGAGATGTTGGAAGGGCGGGTACAGGTGAACAAGATCGAACCAGAAACCGTGGTCTTATCCACCCAGGTGTTGGAAACCGGCTCGCATGTGCAGGCCACCATTCCCTTAACACCCGATACCAGCGGATAATCTCCTTCATAGCGTTTTCCCCCCGCATCTTGGTATTCTTTTCCCATTATGTATGAATGTCGCCGTGTTTCGTTTCTTAGGAGTCCTCACCACACCACCTTTTGGTGGGTACCAGGATTGATGGTATACACTGCCCTATTGGTGTCTCCGGGGCATTCAGCGACATATGACTGTTTTGATAACTCCGGAACACGCGTTTTAACAGACAATCCAGCCCAACTATTTAACTGCACGCTATTGCCATCACAAAGCCCTTCTCTCAGCAATCAAGGGTCATCCACGACTGCAACACTTCAAGCAACCCCCAAGTCCACTCCTGACCCGGCACCTCCTGACACCCAGATTTCTACTCAGGTGTCTTCGTTGAATGAGGAAGAGCAGGACAGACCTGCTAATCAGGAAATCACCATACCCCTCACCAAAAGTGGAGGGTCATTTGTCGTTCCTGTCATGCTGAATCAAGAACGATTGGCCCAACTCATTGTGGATACCGGTGCCTCCATGACCGTCCTCTCGACTCAGGTCGCCATCGATCTCGGAATCCTGGGAACAACCGACAATGAACTCTTGACCGTCAATACCGCAGGAGGGTCAGTCCAAGTCAACATGAATTATCTCTCTTCCATCACGGTCGGAACCGCACGGGCCACTAATGTCGCCGTAGCCCTACACGATCTCCCGGATATTCCGGAACACATCGAGGGTCTGCTCGGCATGTCCTTCCTTAAACACTTTCTCGTGACGCTGGATGCGGAGCATGCTCAATTGATTCTCCGTCCCAAGCAAAAACCCTAATCCAAAATACCGTAGTTCCGGGATGTGCAGAACCCCTGGGTCTGCGTGGCATAGCGTTGGTGCGAGGCGAGAGAGGGGCAGGTTATGGATTTCTGCGCCAACGATGTCCCACCACAAAGAAGACTCTTGAAGGCTTTAAAAATTCCATATTCTCATTCACGCATGGGTGACAAAAACCAACCGGAGAAAATTCATGGAGTGTTGAAAAAGACTCGTCCGGTCGTGCACTGAGACTTCTCGAAGAAAAAGGCCGCAGACACTTGGACAGACGGAGCTGAAAAGGAATTTATGGGTTGGAAGAAACCGGAGGCAGAGCCCCTAAATATGGGAAGGCACCAACCTGGATCATGGAAGAATCGGACTGAAGACGAAAATCCCCGTTTTCAGGACTGACAAAACCAGGAGCAAATTGTACATCAGTTTTCCCTGCGCGTTCCGGAGCCGGGGTGGGTGGAGTCCCGGTCATGACATAATCCCCCTGGTTGCCTGACAAGGCGTTAAAGGCCAACGTGGTGTGACTCCCCGGAAAAAATAAAAAACCTACTGCGCTCTGACTAATAATATTTCCCTGCACATCGGCTTGGGCATCGTCATGAAAAGCGGCCCCGCCTCCGTTTTGAGCCAGGGTATTTTGAATCAACCGGGCTTTGGACTGGTCAGTCATCAACACGGCTTCATAAAGACTTCGGGTTATCACATTCTGTCTGAGGGTCACATCAGAGTTGCCTCCGATAGCCACGCCATGGTCATTATGGTAAATCAGATTGCCGGATAGGGTGCCTGTAGAATCCGCAAATGCCACACCTGTTGTCTCACTGTCACCAATCACACAATCTTCCAAATGAACATCCTGCACCTGTTGACTAAACACCATTCCATTGACACGAATCCGTGTTAATCGCACGCCACTGCCATTAAAAATCCCGACTCCCAATCCTCCATGTTGAATCACGGACAGATCTTGAATCGTCACATTCGTTGCCCCATACGGCCACTTACCAATATGAAGAGTCCCGACACGCTTTTTCCCGGTCAAAACTACCAGGTCCATGCCTTCACCGATAATCGACAAACCCTCTTTGCTATGTACAGTAACATCCTCGGCATAGGCTCCCCGTTTAATCAAAATCGTATCACCTGATGCAGCCTGATCAATCGCTTCTTGAATCGAGGTGAAATGCCCTGATCCATCCAAGGCAACCTGCCATACCGACGAGACAACAGCCTCAGAGGGCGCAAGTTCCTCAGTATTGGCAGACGCCAATCCAGGCAGGACACACAGAATCAGGGCACATAAAAAGAAAACTGGTGGAATGGTGGTCGGCATGTGTTGAACTCTCACGGTGTTCATTCTCCCCTGTCACGCTCTTGGCCGTCGAACGGCTCACCCAAAGAAAAGGACTCTCATCGAGTCAATAACCCAAGGGGTTTGGCAGGGTCAAGCTGGTGCCAAAATTTTTCCTCATTTATTGTCGCTCCCAACCCCCTATGCTATGGTTGGCTATGGTCGTCGTCGGGTTAACTGGAGGATTGGCATCAGGAAAAACGACCGTCGCCAGGATATTTCAATCACTTGGAGCCAGGATTATTGACGCCGACGAACTGGCCAGAGCCGTTGTCCAACCTGGGAAACCGGCTTGGAGGGATATCGTCAAGAAATTCGGAACACAAGTGCTTGCCGAAGACCGCACCATCAATCGCCAAGCTCTCGCCGATATCGTGTTTAAATCCCCTAAGAAATTACACGTTTTGCAAGCGATCATTCATCCCCGTGTCGCCCGAGAACAGGCCAAACAGGTTAAAAGCATGCGACACGAAGATCCCCATGCGGTTATCATTTATGATGCTGCGTTATTATTGGAAGCCGGTGCACACAGGCGTATGGATCATGTCATCGTGGTTACCGCCGACCGGGCTACTCAACTCACCCGCGCCTGCCGTCGTGATGGCCTGACCAAGGCCCAAGCCCTCCGGCGAATCAGACAACAAATGCCCCTTCGCCACAAACTCGACTATGCCGACGCCGTATTGGATGGAACATGGTCACGTACACAGTTGCGCCATGCGGTCCAGTCATTGTATAGGACATATGTCAGTGAGGCGAGGTCACGAACGGCCCGCCGCAGCCTCAATACCCCATAGACCGTTCACCTACATGTCTAACTGTAAGGAGTCCACGCATGGTGCATGACGTCATTATTCTGGGATCGGGCCCGGCTGGATTAACCGCCGCCGTTTATACCGCTCGAGCCAATCTTTCCCCCTTGCTTATTGATGGTTCGCAACCTGGCGGACAATTAACCATCACCACCGATGTGGAAAATTTCCCCGGATTTCCCAAAGGCATCATGGGACCTCAACTCATTCAAGACATGCGGGCCCAAGCCGAACGGTTCGGGACGCAATTTCGCCAGGGGCATGTCACCAAGGTAGATCTCCAGATGCGCCCCTTTCAGATCACGGTTGATGACGAAGCCACTCTGGAAACCCGAACCCTGATAATTGCGACCGGAGCCTCGGCCAATTTACTGGGCCTGCCCTCCGAAAGCCGCCTCATGGGTCATGGTGTTTCGACATGTGCCACCTGCGACGGGTTCTTTTTTCGTGGCAAGGAGATTGCGGTCATCGGCGGCGGTGATAGCGCCGTAGAAGAAGCGACATTTCTGACAAAATTCGCTTCAAAAGTCACCCTCGTTCATCGTCGCGATAAATTGCGCGCATCAAAAATCATGCAGGACCGGGCCATCAACAATGAAAAGATCGCCTTTCAATGGAATAGTGCTCTTGAAGAGGTCCTGGGTGATGAGGTCGTGAAAGGAATCCGGGTCCGCAACGTACAAACCAACCAGGTTGAAGAGATTCCGGTATCTGGCGTCTTCGTGGCCATCGGCCATACACCGAACACCAGCCTGTTTACCGGACTCATCGATATGGACGAGCAAGGCTATATCCGCACTCAGCCAAATCGGTCTACCACCAACATCCCCGGCGTTTTTGCATCAGGTGATGTGCAGGATTCACATTATCGCCAGGCCATTACGGCAGCCGGATCGGGATGCATGGCGGCCATTGACGCCGAGCGATATCTAGAATCACTCCACTAATGCTTCATGTCTTAGTGCATTATCATGAACTCGCCCTCAAGGGAGGCAACCGGAAACATTTCGAATACCGGTTAGTCCACCATCTACGAGGGGCCCTGAAACCCCTGGCACATGTGCATGTCGAAGCACTCCAGGGACGAATACGGGTGAGCTTCGAGGATGAGGCGGCGTGGCCGCGCTTGCAGGAACAGATCAAGCGCGTATTCGGTATCGTCAATTTTTCTTTGACCAGAGCCGTGCCATTGGCTTACGACCAATCCGATCTTACGGTTCTCAAAGATGCGATCGTTGCCCACCTGCCCACTCATCCTTATGCTACCTTTCGAGTCAGTGCCAAACGGGCAGACAAGCGATTCGTCAAAACCTCCATGGACGTGGAACGAGAAATCGGGGCCACCATCGCCGACCATACCGGCAAGCGAGTCAATCTTTCACACCCCGACATGACGATTTTTATCGAATTAGTCCCGCCCTACGCCTACTACTCCTGTCAAAGGGACGCGGGACCCGGGGGACTACCGACGGGGACCGGGGGAAAAGTCATCTGTCTCATTTCCGGTGGTATCGATTCTCCAGTGGCAGCCTATCGCATGATGAAACGTGGCTGTAAAGCCGTCTTTGTGCATTTTCACGGTCGGCCATATCTTTCACGGGTTTCTGAGGAAAAAGTCCGCGATCAGGTCGCGTTGCTCACGAAGTACCAACTTTCTTCCCGTCTTCATCTCATTCCCTTTGGTGATATTCAAAGCCAAATCGTCATCAACACGCCGCCACCCGTTCGCGTCGTGCTTTACCGTCGCTTGATGCTCCGCATCGCCACACGAATTGCCGAGCAGGAAGAGGCATGGGCCCTCACGACCGGGGACAGCCTGGGTCAGGTGGCGTCCCAAACCCCGGAAAATATTTCCGTCATTAACGAAGCGACGTCTCTTCCCATTCTTCGACCGCTTATCGGGATGGATAAACTGGAAATCACGCAACAGGCTCAAGCACTGGGATCATTCGAGACCTCCATCGAACCTGACCAGGACTGCTGCACCCTCTTTGTCCCAAAACATCCACAAACACGATGCCAGCTACCCCATATACTCAAAGTCGAGCAAGCCCTCGACATTCCCCAGCTGGTTCAGCAAAGCCTAGAAGGGAAAGAATTGGTCACTTTCTCCCATGCAGAGAGGATGGATCGAAGGGCGCCACAGTAGAATGCTGCTTCACCGGTTCAAACGATCGCACACCAGGGACGGTAACCGTCCATACTCTGAATAAACGATATGACCAGTCCTATTTAGCGAAATGCCCGAATTCTATTTTCCAGTTTCAGCAAAACATTATTCTCCAACCGTCCTACATTGGAAAAACCATAACCAAAGGAAAATCTTCAGTGAGGAACACGTGAGCATCATGCCTCCTACTATCCTGTTTACCTGGCTCTATCGGATTTTTTTCGGGTTACTACTCATTCAAGGCCTATGGGAACCAATAAACCACAAGCTGCACCCTGGACTACCTTCCGCCTGGGCCGAACCACACAACATTTCGGAGGAAGACACTCACCACAAGCACACCGTCCACCATCCGGACGCTGCTCCACAGGTCGGACAATGGGAAGGCTCCCCCGAAGGGATTGCCTACAGCGAATTCAACCATGCGTTCGTTGGAGTCGGTGTCATTCTGATGGGTCTCAGTGAATGGCAAACAGTGATGGGTTGGCAAGCCTTAATGTGGGTTCGTTGGCTCTTGCCGGGTTCACTGATTGGATCAGGAATCTTCCTGTTGATCTGGAGCGATCATTTGGCATGGCCCATTGGCTCGTGGACATTAGCCGAAACCTTATCCGGCAAAGATCCTGAAATGCTGCAACACAAAATATTCGGCATCCTGGCCCTGTCTGTCGGCCTGGTGGAAGGGTTCCTTCGGGCTGGAAAATTTTCTCACGTGTTCTGGCGATCACTTCTGCCGGGTTTTGCACTGGTCGGTGGCCTTATGTTGTTTCGCCACATGCATGGCCTCCATCCAGGTGGCCACGAAATTCAGACTCACCATAACATCATGGGCACATTGGCCTTGGCGGGTGGTCTAGCCTGGTTTGCCGGCGAGTTCATACCACGATCTCATGCCCCGTTGCAGACCACCTCCCGCGTCCAATTTGCATTCAAAATCCTCTGGGCTCTCCTGGTCATCACCATCGGCGTGCAATTATTTTTCTACTCAGAGTCCTAATGAGATTTCTTCGCCACATATCAATAAAGGAGAACCCACTCATTGATCACCCTCATACTTCATACCGCATACCAACACAGCTAATGAAGGCAATTATTCGGCGCGGCAATCAACAATGCAGACCAACGTCAAATTCAAAAGTAGTCTGATGAGCCACCAATACCGTTTCGGAGATCAAGAATCGTAACCAAATTAAAGGCCATCGCTCTCGGCTTCTCTCCTTTAATAATCACCTTTCCGGATATCGCACCCCCATTGAGAACCTGGATTTCTTCATAGGCCTAGGCCGGACCTACCTTAAGAATCATGGCAAAGAAGGGTAATAATAATTTCATGATAATCTCCCAATCGCTAGAGATTTCTAAAATCCGGCATCCGGCCATTACCAGTCCATTATTAAAAGTCGCTTTCCGGTCACAGACAAAACGACTCAAGAATCAGTTGCCCGTTTTCCGGAAAGTTTTTTGAACCACCTGGTAAAGGTCGTGACGCCTTTCCGAAGCTCCGTCAAGGCCTCAATAATTTCGGCCGGGCGCGGAGGACATCCGGGGATGCGAACATCAACCGGAATATGTTGATCGACCGGACCAGTCACCGCATAGCTTCCTTTAAAGATTCCACAATTGATGGCACAATCACCTAAGGCAATGACTAATTTTGGATTGGGCGTGGTTTTAAACACATCTTTCAGCGGACCTTCCATGTTCACCGTAACCGGACCAGTCACCACCAAGGCATCCGCGTGACGAGGCGACGCGGCAATATGAATTCCAAGGCGTTCGATGTCATAGACAGGATTGGCTAAGGCATTCATTTCCATTTCACAGGCATTACACGAACCGGTATCCACTTCACGAATGGTTAGCGACTTTCGAAACAGTTCGGCCTTCTTTTGCGCTGTTGGCGCAACAGAAAATTTCTGCCAGGCAGGAGCAGGGGGATATTGGCCGGTCACTATTCCTGTTTTGAAACTTTTTTTGAGAATCTTAAACATGGTCTCTCCTCATTTTTGCGGGTCATACACCCCGAAGACGTCAAGTGGGAAATAGGGCTCCCTGTCGCTCTTCCCTGTCATCCCGCTGGTTGTGTTACCTGTTTACCACCCCTCCCCCGACCCTTCACGTTGCACCCCTTGTAATGTATTACAAGTCATTCCCGGCATAAGAAAGACTGAAGCTTTTATTAACGAGAGGAAAATCGGGAATAATATTTCCGATGACCGCCATTTGAATGGCCGGCCAATTGACAAACGAGGGGTCCCGGACCTTACAGCGATGAATTTGTTCATGTTCGCCAACCATCAGGAAATACAAAATTTCACCACGCCACCCTTCGACCGCAGAGAGCGCCCACGCTCCGGAGTCAGGAACCACCTGACGATCCCCCTTCAGCGGACCATCAGGAAGCATGCGTTGAATCTCGCGAATGAGTCGAATGGATTCATGAATCTCACTCACCCGGACCTGAACCCTGGCTCGCACATCCCCATGTGAAGAACCGGCTACACGTACCGAAAGCTCATCATAGGCTGCAAAGGGCCGATCTCTTCGGAGATCCCGATCAATGCCCGAAGCCCGACCAACCACTCCGACGACCCCATGATCCCAAGCGGTCTGCTTTTTGAGAATCCCCGTGCTCTCAAACCGATCGATCAACGAGGCATTGACGGCGATAATCTGCTCCAGTTCGGAAAAATCTTTTTCAATGTGTTCCAGTTCGGCAACCAGCTCGGAAAACTGATCCGTCGAAAGGTCAATGTCTACCCCTCCCACGCAATTCACCCCTCGAAGAAATCTCGAACCTGTCAGTCGATCATTCAGTTGCATCACCCGTTCTTTCAACCGACTGCAGTGAGCATGGGCTAGCGCATAGGCCGTGTCATTGCAAATACCTCCTACATCACCAATGTGATTGTGGAGGCGCTCCAATTCCAGAAACACGCTTCTGAGATATCTGGCCCGACGGGGGACGTGAATCTCCCATAACATTTCTACGGCCTGGCAATAAGCGAGGCTATGGCCAAGAGTGGTGTCCCCTGATATTCGCTCAGCCAATGCCACTCCACCGGATAGCGTCTGTTGTTCAAACAACTTTTCCACACCACGATGTTTCCAAAAATGTTGGAGATCGAGGTGCATAATAGGTTCTCCGGCCACAGTAAACCGGAAGTGCCCGGGTTCAATGATTCCGGCATGAATGGGACCCACCGGCACTTCGAACACGCCTTCCCCATGAATAAAATGACCATCGACCGATCCGGGAGGTTGGCGCCATTGCAAGACCGAATTCCATGGAAAATTTTTGTGTAACGGGTGAACACCCTTAGGCCAATGATTGTGCCGGACTAAGCGCCGAAGGTCCGGATGCCCTTGGGCGATCAGACCGAACATATCCCGGATTTCGCGCTCATACCAGTTGGCCGCATGAATTTTGGGCGTGATGGACTCAAAGAGCCGTTCTTCCCCCAGGAGATCCGTGGAGACAATAAGCCAGTCCTTGGATTCACCGAGCGTAAACAAGTACCAGAGTTCGTAGCGCACGTCACGAGGACGGTGATCGACAGCCCATAGTAAAGAAAGGGTCCCTCTGAGTGCCTCGTTGGTATGAATATATCTGGTAATCGCTGAAATCTGATTGGTGTGCACATGGACCACAGGAATCCCGTGGTTGGTGGAAACACGGTTAATCGCCGGACCAAATATGCGTTGCAAATGTTCAACTGGATTCAATACCGGTTCCATGTTTGATTACCTTCCTATCACCACGTCGGTGGCCCGTTGTAAGAGAGTTTCAATCTGGGCGGGAAGATAAAACCCCATCCACACCAACGCGAAGACCGATAAGGCAAGTGGGAGTTGCCCGATGTGCCAGGCTTCTCCTTGTCTGATTCCTGCAGGTGGTGTGCCCCATACCATGCCGGTCAGCCGGTAGATAAATCCTCCAAATAACGCCACCGATAGCAGGACGATCACCATGATGATTCCAAGGCTTCGAATTTCATGTGATACCGTAATGGTCAGAAACCGTCCCAGATGAAACGAATCAAATTGAAAGGTCATTTGAGCCAGCGAGGTGATCATTAACAGTTCACTATTAAAAAGTGAAAACGGAGGCATTCCCACCAGAGCCAAGCCCCCGACAAGAAATGCGATCGCGGTAATGGGTTGGACTTTGGCCATGCCCTGAACCTCATGAATCTGTCGGGTTCGATACCGGCGAAAAATATTGCCGACGGCAAAAAATCCCAGCGATTTGGCCAAGGCATGATTGAGGAGATGCCAAAGCCCCCCGAAGGTCCCTAATGGTCCGCCAATACCAAACCCCAACATGGCCAGGCCCATATGCTCGATGCTGGAGTACGCAAAAAGGCGTTTGTAGTCACGTTGAATCAGGATAAATAAAGCTGCCGTCCCAAACGAGACCAATCCGATCAAGATCAAGAGGTTCCCTGTAAACCCCGGGGAGACGGCCTGATCCACAATGGATTTACTCCGGAGGACGGCATACACCGCAACGGTTTCAAGCACTCCGGCCAGCATGGCGGTGACCGGGGCCGGCGCTTCGCTATAGGCCTCAGGTAACCAGGTATGCATCGGGACAAGACCAATCTTTGTGCCGTACCCGACCAGAATAAAGATGAAAGCCAACTTCAGCACGTGTCCATCCATTTGAGCAGCCACCGGCAATAGGCTGGTCAGGTTCAACGCAGCGTTTTCTTCTCCAAGCACACGAATAGACGAATAATACGTCAGGACCGTTCCGAATAAAGCGAGGGCAATGCCGACAGAGCAGAGGATAAGATATTTCCATCCGGCCTCCAAGCTTTCCCGACTTTTAAAAAATGTAATGAGGAACACGGTCGCCAGCGTCGTCGCCTCTATGGCAACCCATTGCACACCGAGACTGTTTGCCAGGGTGGCCACAATCATGGCAAATAAAAATACGTGATACAGGGGAAAAAAGGTCCAGAGGCGACGAGGCTGGACCAACTCTTGAATAGCCTCATCATCAAAATACGACCACAGATAAATCGAACAGGAAAAACCAATACCTACGACGATTGAGAGAATGAAAATCGAGAGGCTGTCAATAACCACCACATTTCCGAGTGCCGTAAAGGATTCCTCACGAACCACGGTTGCCCAGAGAACCAGATCGGCCACCACCAGAATTACCATAGTCATGACGTTCAAGCCGTGAAGCATACGAATATTTTTGATGAAGAGACTGAGTGTTGCGGCAACAACCGGTGCAGCCAGGATCATCAACGAAACATGATTCTGGTCCGGCATTTAGAAATACTCTCCTTCCGCATGAAAAAATGGCAGAATCGCCCCAATGAGATTATGAAGACCATCGGGGACATGGAGGCCCAAGAAAATCAGGGCGCCCAGGTTTACCGCAATCGCCGCAGTTGAAAAGGCCCGGCACCGTGGCCCCACGGTGGATATTTGCGTTCCCAGAGGCACGCCTAAGACCATTCGCAAAATTTGAAACAACAACGTCGCAAATGCCACAGTCAATACGACGAGAAATCCATACGAAATCGCAGGTGCCATGGCCATGGCGTTCGCGGCGATTGTGAGTTCACTCACGAACAGTCCGAAGGGAGGCATGCCGGCAAGAACAAGCCCTGCGACGAACAAGGCTACTCCCGCAGCCGGATTCTCACGTAACAGGCCGGGGACACGAGCGATAAACTTATGTTCATGGGTAATCAGTACAAGGCCAGCGCCATAGAAGGCAGCGGATTTAGCCAAGGCATGATTGAGCAGATGCCATAATCCTCCAAATACTCCCAAGCCGCCGAGACCAAAGCCAATTAAAGCGATCCCGATATGCTCGATACTGGAAAAGGCTAACAGTCGTTTAAAATCCTCTTGAAGTAACAGGACAATCGAGGAGAGCGCGACGGAGAAAAATCCAAATCCCAAAAGCAAGGGTCCGGTGAACTCTGTCCCCACCGATTGATCGGTCAGGATCTTAAACCGGAGAATCGCGTAGATCGCCATGGTCAACATATTGGCGGAAAGCATCGCACTCACCGGAGTGGGGGCTTCTCCATGCGCATCGGGTAACCAGGTATGCATCGGGACGAGACCCGCTTTGGTCCCGTACCCAACCAAAATAAACAGAAAGGCAATTTTCATCACGGAAGGATCGAGTTGGTCCCCGACCTCATGCAGTTTCGCCCAGTGCAGCGCCTCTTCGGTAATCCCAAGCAGTTGCTCCGAGGAGTAATACACGAGGATCGTCCCAAAAAGAGCCAAAGCAATACCGACTGAACTGAGAATCACAAATTTCCATCCCGCCTCAAGGGCTCCCTTGCTCCGCTCAAATCCGATCAGCAAAGCAGCCGACAAGGTCGCTCCTTCAATGGCAATCCACATTATCCCAAGATTTTCAACATTGACGGCCAGCAGCATGACCCCCAAATACAGATCGAATAACATAAAAAATTGACGAAACCGTTTAAGGGACACATGCCCACGGTCATACTGCTCCCCCACATACCCGACGGCATATAAGGTTCCCGTCCCTGCCACAATCCCGATCACCAAATCAAACCATGCGCTGATGGCATCGACATGAAGGAAGTAGAAAAAAGAAACCGGTCCGCTCACGGACACCTCATCGACCAATAACAGTGACGAAACCACCATGATGCCGGCTTGCACGCAATGCAGGACATCCAATGTCTGCCGATGACGTACGACAAGCCCGCTGACACCAATCAAGAACGGGGTAGCAATGAGAAGGATAATCGGCCAAATCATGAGGCTTACTCTTTGAGGGCCTTCAGTCGGCTGGTATCTACACTGCCGAAGGCCTCCTGAATTTGATGGGTATAAATACCGACGATCAAACCGGCGACCAGCACATCGAAAAAGATTCCCAATTCCACGATCAACGGCATCCCATAGGCTGCGGCAGTGGCTGCGAGAAAAAGTCCGTTTTCAATCACGAGAAATCCGATCACCTGCGTAACGGCTTTTAACCTGGAAACCATGATAAAAAATCCGATCAGCACGATGGCCAGGGCAATCGCCAGGGAATCTTGAGTCAGAAGGAATCCGAGATGAACAATCGGTTGAGTAATAAAAAATGCGAGAATCACTAATCCTCCACAGATCAACAAACCTGTTGGAATGTTCACATACATGCTGACCTCGCGCTGAACATTTAACTGCCTCACGATCTTCTTTAAAATTCGTGGCAGGATAACGGCTTTAATCGCGATGGTGAGTACTGCCGCCAGGTAAATATGGTGAATGCCGGTCAAATACGCCACCAACGTGGCCGTCACTGCCAAAAACACGGACTGCAACGCGAACAAGTCCACGCAGGCCATCAGGCGTCGTTGTGCGACAATGGCAAAACACGTCAGCAACAGAAGGGCCGAGCACAGATTGACCAGATATGAACCGAGATTGATCGGGAGAGTTGGCATGTCACACCCGCAGGATATAAAAAAACACCAGGGCTAATAATGACAGAATAAAGGCTGCCCCAAGTAATTCCGTCACGCGAAACAACCGCAACTTGGCAAACATACATTCAAACACACCAACCACGACGGCCAACCCCACAACTTTCCCCACAAAGACCAACAACCCCAATCCCAGAGCTGACGGGGACAAGGTCGTGGCAATGCCCCAAGGTGCAAAAATGTTGGCCAGCAAGGTCAAAAAAATCATGAGTTTCATTCCGGCTGCCCACTCAACCAGGGCCAGATATCGCCCGGAGTATTCCAAAATCATCGCTTCATGAATCATGGTCAATTCCAAATGCGTCGCCGGATTATCCACAGGCACACGACCGGTTTCGGCCAGCGTAATGATAAACAGTGCCACCAAGGCCATTAAGTGAGGCGGAGGATCCAGCACAATACCCTGCAAGATCGCTGTCTTATACACGATGGCGCTGATATTGGCCGAGCCCGCCGTGAGAGCCACGGCAAACAAGGACAAAATCAAGGCCGGTTCGGTCAGCGAGGCGACGATCGCTTCACGACTGCTGCCCATTCCACCAAAGGCGGATCCCGCATCCAGGCCCGCCAGCATCAGGAAAAAGGTCCCTAAGGCCAGAAGATAGACCAGGGCAATAATATTGCCTGCAAAATTGAGCGGCATTGGCGCGATAATGGTGGGGACAAGCAGACTGGCAGCCAAGGTTGAGGAAAACAGAATGTACGGCGTGGCTGGGAAGATCCACGAGGCGGTCGTAGAGATAACCGGTTCTTTGCGAAAGAGTTTGGCAAGATCCGCATAGGGCTGGAACACGCTCGCCCCATGTCGACATTGCAGGTGGGCTTTTACTCGTCGGATGACTCCCACAATCAAGGGAGAAAGCCCTAGGACCAGAACCATTTGCAGATTAATCAGAAGGAAATCGATTGCGCTCATGAGTACGCTCTACCCCATTACCATCAATAAAAACACCAAGGTCACAAAAATGTAGGCCAGATACAAAGACAAATTCCCGCCTTGGATCACACGAGAACGAGCGGCCAGGGTTGAAAAAAATCCCAGGATCGGATGATACAAATACTTGAGAAAAATGGGTTCGATAGAAAATTCGAAGTGTCTCCGCTTGGCAAAATAATGCGATTCTTCCAGGAATTCTGTTTCAAGCTTGACCGTGGGTTGATAAATGGTGCTAAACACCCGCTTAATGGGCTGGACGAAACCGGTCGCGGTGTATTCCATTCGTGCGGTCACATTCAACCCACACCCCCATGTTTTATAGAATCGCGTTTTCCCCTTCCCCCCCAGAACATAGGCAAGTCCCCATCCCAACCCGGTGAGACCGGCCAGGACAATCGCCAGAACTGGAGTGGAGAGACTTGAAAACTCTCCGCTTACCGGTGCGAGTGTCCATCCACCCATTTCAAACACTCTCCCGGCAATTGATATCCCCACAAAAGGTTCACTCACCCGATCAAGGAGGGGCACCACGACTGCGGGGCCCAATCCTAAAACCAGACAAAGGCTGGCCAGGAATCCCATCCCGACGCGCATAGGGACAGGAACCTCTAGAGCTTTTCGTGCGTGGGAGCTTCGCGGAAGAGCCAGGAATGAAATACCAAACGCCTTGACAAAACAGGCCAGAGCCAACGCACCGGTAAGCGCAAGCAGGGCCGCAGCAATGGGAAGCATCAATTTCAAAAACAGAGAGGGGAGTTCCAAACTTAAAAAGAGCCCCTGAAACACCAGCCATTCACTGACAAAGCCATTCGTCGGTGGGAGGGCGGAAATGGAAATGGCCCCAATTAGGAAAAACAGGCCGGTCCAGGGCATCCGTCGAAGGAGTCCTCCATATTCTTCCATGTTCCGGGTGTGGGTGGCATACAGGAGTGAACCCGCCCCCATAAAGAGCAAGGCTTTAAACACTGCGTGATTGAGAGTGTGGTAGAGCCCTGCGATAATTCCCAACGCCGCCAGATGGGGCATATCATAGGCATAGAACACCATGCCGGTTCCTATTCCCATTAAAATAATGCCGATATTTTCAACGCTGTGGAAGGCGAGAAGACTTTTCAGGTCATGTTCCATCAACGCATACATCACTCCGAGAAGCGCCGACACCGTGCCGACCAACAAGACCACAAATCCCCACCACCAGGGAAACGGTCCTCCAAGAAAATCAAAATACACGCGAAGGAGACCATAAATCGCCGTTTTAATCATGACACCCGACATCAAGGCGGAGACATGAGACGGTGCGGCCGGATGGGCATAGGGCAACCAGACATGAAGTGGCACAATGCCCGCTTTAGTTCCAAAACCAATGAGCGCTGTCCAAAAAACCAGGGTCCGCAACCCTTCCGGCAGGGATTGGTCGGCGCTTCGAAAGGCCTCAAAGGCAAACGAACCCGTCTCCTGGTAAAACATAAGAAACGTCACCAGAATAAATGCCGTGCCCACATGGGTCATAATTAAATAAAATAATCCCGCAAAACGGACATCCGGTTTTTCATGCTCCGATACCACGAGAAAATATGAGAGGAGGGACATCAATTCCCAAACGATTAAAAAAAAGAAAGCATTATCCGCCGTGACCACCAACAACATGGAGAGGAGAAATCCGTTATAAAGGAAGCCGAGAAGACTGACAGGAATTCGTCCGTAAAATTCCCGGACGTAGCCACTGGCAAATACGGATACCGCCAATCCCACAAGGGAAATCGTCAAGACAAAAAAAGCACTCAGGGAATCCAGCCGGAGAGAAAACGTCAGAAGAGGAATAGAAGACGGCAGGAACCAAACCAGGGGTTCAGGGGCCAAGAGCCCGATCAGACCAAGGACTATTCCCAGGCAGCCAGCCACGGCAGCTGATCCATGCGCCATCACATTCTGAACATGCGGTCGATGTGGGAAACACAGCGGGAGAAGCATCCCACACGCATAGGCCAACAACAGAGCCAGGAACAGGAATATCGTCATGCCTTGCTTACGGTGTCCCTTTCATTTGCCAAACGGGCAAGAGGAGGTGTCAAGGCAATTGGCCTCGCCTGATTGAGAGAACAGGAATATCAAATCCTGGTCATATAAACGTTTCATGGCCATCGCATAAAGAGACACATGCTTAGAGGAGAAAACACCGGATTTCCTCGTGAGCAGGCTTGGTGGGGATAACGGAGTTCTGGTTTCCTTGAATGTGTGACCCGTGCGTAAAATTATTGGGGATTGGGAAGGCCGGGCAATGAAAGAAGCAAAATACTGATCGCCTGAGAGGAAGATCCCCATTCTGAGACGTATCTGTTTAACCGTACCCTCAAATTCTTTTATGGTGTTGTGGCTTTCATGCACAGATCCATTTCTGTGCAAAAGCTATACCTTGAGAATTCATTCTGTTCTTGCTCCAACGTTCTGCGTAACACCTGCAAAAAGCCCTAAAGATCGCTCGAAGCCGTTTAAGGAATTACAAGGAAACAAAGCAATTCAGTATCACGTCTGCAAACCTTGCAGGTCATAGGTCCAGATGATTCATTGAGCTGACCTGCGCCCCATCTTCGGCCTGATCGACAGTCCAGGGTTGCATTGGGCTTTCAGATTGATCCCTGATTCCAACAAGGCTTTCGTCAGTATGAATCAACCACTTCCCGCGCATTGCATTTCTATCAAAATAGCCAGGACAGACGTGGTGCACATTCCATATACCCAGGTAAAAACAAGTGAACCCTTGATCCATGTAGACTCTATTTTCCTGAAGAATTTCCTAAACGATGATGCAAATTTTGCACATTTATGTTTATGCCTATTTATCAAAATTCACTATAGATTAAAGACTTTTCTGAATTTATGGCTCGCAAGGCGGTCTTCCCCATGCAATTTTTGCGTGAATACCTTTATTGAAAGACAACTAAAATCCATTCAACCCATAAAACATGAGGGAAAGCTCAGCTCTTCTTCAATAAGCGACGATCGACCCCTCATATGCCACTTGGCACGTCCATTGCTCTAATCTTATCTTTCCAAAAGGGGTCATGAGCACAACCAGACGACGCATGGAAACAGGTAAAGGGATTGGGCCTCAACCGCCTCCGACACCTGATCACGTTCATACAGAATTTCTTAATAAGGCCGGGCCAACCATTCTTACCACCCTATCGCCCCAACGCTGGAATTCTAGATATGGAAATGCTTCATATGGGTTTCCGGGCATGGCCTTGAATTTTCAATTACGAACAAAAAAGCCTGGAGAGGCATGTCCGGACAACGCATCGATCTATTCTGAATCCCCCTACCCTTGCACAAGACTTGTATGGGTTAGGGATGAAACATCATCAGTGTATTTCCAAAGGTTCCCCCCTAGAGCTGTGGCCATAATCCTCTCGACACGTAATCCTAAAATGCCCTCATCTCAGTATCCTCTCGATGTAAAAAGCTGGAATGAGGACATTTCTGCCAATCGTATACGGAATAGACAGAAGGGATGGGTTCCCATGGAAGGCGTCATGGCCGCACTGACATCATTTTAAGAAGAGAGGTGTGCACAAAAGGTTCCCCGGCATGACCGATGTTTTCCGGATAACAGGGCATGTCCACCGATAGAGTTGGAACGCCGTCTTTTGATGAACAGTTGTTAAAACAAATGAAGGGACATTGCACCATCCCCCTTTCTTCGCCTAAGGTAATAGGAGAGAAATAGGCAGTATTTCCGATAGTTTCCGAGAGGATTTCATACAAACTGGAGCTAAGCATGTTCCGGCCTCGCCCTGAAACACCACTTTTTCACAATCTGCTCATTCGTCAAATCGTGCCCATCCTTATTATTGTGGGCGTAGTGGTTGGAGTGCTCTTGATCTTCAGTCTAGAGCATCAAAGTATGGTGGTGGTTGGCCTCACGGAAGGCAAGACCGTATCCTCGGAATTAAATGCCGCAGTCGGACAATCCCGGCGTGATTTGATCGCCATCACCCTTCTACTCTTCATCGTCGGTGGGGTTGGTATTTCCGCTGTCGTCACCTATCTGCATTACGCCAACGCCAAACAAAACCTGGAAGAGGTCAAAGGGCTAGCCCGGCACATATTGGAAAGTATCCCGACTGGTGTATTGACGGTCAGTGAAGATGGGGTAATAACCGCTGCCAATCCAACCGCTGAAGCCATTCTTGAGCGCCCTGCGATTTCTCTATTGGGCAAGCATTACGGGGTGGTGTTTGGGGAAGGGCATCCCATTCAAGTACTCCTTGCCCAAATCCTGCATCATGGGGGATCCATGCATTCCAAGGAAATTACCTTCGATTCCCAAAATAGAGAGGTGCGAACAATTCGGATTAGCAGTGTTGATTTGACGGGAGATAATGGCAAACCGGCAGGAATAATTTTTCAACTGCACGATGTCACGGAGTGGCTAGCTCTCGAAAAACAGGTAAACGAAGCCCAACGACTGGCTGCACTGCATACGTTGTCAGCCGGGGTCGCGCATGAACTTCGCAATCCTCTCAGCGCCCTGGATCTCAATCTTCATTTACTTGAAGAAGAACTCCGCGAGACAACCGACTTGTCCTGTCGGGCCAATGACTATTTTA
The DNA here is from genome assembly GCA_024760505.1 of Nitrospira sp. GTDB lineage: Bacteria > Nitrospirota > Nitrospiria > Nitrospirales > UBA8639 > Nitrospira_E. The sequence goes on along the minus strand of CP058931.1, from coordinate 3,368,371 downwards.
AAGTACTGAACACCGAATTAAGCCGGCTGTCGGCTATTTTGGATAATATTATGCGATATGCACAATCACGGCCTTCTCAATTTCAGGAAGTCAATATTCAGTCCCTCGTGTCGCATGTCACACAGTTATTACAACATGAGGCCGAGGAGAGGAACCAGCAGCTTCAGGTTTCGGTCCCGACGAACCTTCCGGATGTTCAGGGTGACGAAACGCAGATCGCACAGGCTCTGATTAATATCGTGATCAATGCGTTTCAGGCCATGGCGTCAGGCGGAGTCTGCCGTATTATCGTCCAGGAACGCGAACGACAAGAGCGGCGCTGGGTGGAGATTGCCGTTCACGATACCGGACAAGGGATTGATCCACAATCGCTTGTCCACATCTTCGACCCTTTTTACACGACAAAAGAAACCGGGACCGGCCTTGGCCTCGCCGTCGCGCATCGAATAATACAAAATCATGGGGGCCGCATTGACGTGACCGCACTTCCCGGCGATGGCACCTCGGTCACATTGAGTTTACCCGTGTGTGTAAATGCCCAGGCCATCCCCGTGGAGGGTGCGTGAAACAAGAAACTCGTATTCTGGTTGTCGATGACGAGATCAATATTCGTAATGCGTTAGTAACGATATTGGAGAAAGCAGGGTACCTCGCCCAGGGCGCCGACTCGGCTGAATCCGCTCTGGCCTTGATGAAAGAGGCGCCCAGTGACCTTCTCATCACGGATGTAAGAATGCCAGGTATCGGGGGCATGGCTCTCGTTCCCCGAATAAAAGCTCTTTGGCCTGCCACGGAAATCATCGTCATCACCGCCTATGGTTCTATTGAAACGGCTGTGGAAGCCATGCGGTTGGGAGCTTACGATTTTCTCACCAAGCCCATTGACCGTGAACGATTCTCCATTGTGGTCGAAAAGGCCTTGGATCGCCACAGGCTTGCAGCCGAAAATCAGAATTTGCGTCACCAACTCGAGACACGAAATCGCATCGAGGAAATGATCGGCGAAAGTGAAGCGATGCGTCGAATACACCATGTTATTGGAATGGTTGCCAAAAATGACGTCACGATTTTAATCGGTGGGGAGAGCGGAACAGGCAAAGAATTGGTGGCACGTGCCATTCATCACCAAAGCCAGCGGTCCAATGGCCCGTTTATCACGATGAATTGTGGTGCCCTTCCAGAGTCTCTTTTCGAAAGCGAATTATTTGGATATGAAAAAGGGGCATTTTCGGGAGCGGTTGGAACCAAACCCGGTCGATTTGAGATGGCTGATGAGGGAACCCTCTTTCTTGATGAGTTAGGCGAACTTCCCTTAAAAGCCCAAGTGGATTTTCTTCGGGTCTTAGAAACCGGTGAATTTCGGCGGCTTGGAGGGAAAACCCTGATCACCGTCAATACCAGGATTATTGCCGCCACCAACCGCAATTTGCCCCAGTTGGTCGAAACCGGACTGTTTCGTGAAGATCTTTTCTATCGCATTAATGTGGTGCCGATTCATCTGCCGCCCTTGCGAGAGCGTCGTGAGGATATCCCGGTCCTTCTCGACTATTTTCTCAAGGAATTTGCCCAGAAGCACCTGATTCCACTCAAAACCCTATCTCTCGCTTCCCTGAGATTTCTCGTTCAATACCCCTGGCCGGGTAATATTCGTCAACTCCGGAATGTCATTGAACGCCTGGTCGTGACGGTGAAGGAGCACACTATTCAGCCCGATCATCTTCCAGATGAAATTCGAACGAGTGTCAATCCCGGAAGCAGGATGGTGATCTCCCTCGGAACCCCTCTCGAAGACATTGAACGGGAAGTCATCCGCCGAACCCTCGTGGAAGTCACTCATCATCGTGAACAGGCTGCGAAACTCCTTGGGATTAGCGTGAGGTCGCTCCAATATAAAATCAAAGAATATGGGATTGAGTTGTAAAATCTCCAAGCCCATACACGTATCCAGAGCAAAGGTAGGGACGGGATTTGCTGCGACTTGCTTATAAAGTAATATTGACACCCATGCCCCATGGACGACCTTCTGCTTGAATTCTCTCGGGCACTTAATTCCCTATGGCTCAACAAACCTCCTGACTTATTTGGCCCATTTGGGTTGTACCTCTTAAACCAGAAGAAAACCATTTTCCCTTTTGCAATTTCAGAGGACGTTTTACCCTGAGGTAGCCACACTAGGCGAAGGCAATCCCCACCGCCCAAGGGCCGGATTTAATTATGGCATCGTCGCCATTCGCACCTAGAGTATAGAAATCGAACAAGCGAGGAAGGCAGCCTTTGGTCCTCGCCAAGACCCGGTGCATCCGATCGTGTGAGGGTTTAAGATCGATGAATACTTCCCGTCGTTCCACGGGACAAAGGGGGATGCTTGGTGGTCAGAATATGAATCTGACGATCCCCTTTACCATCCTTCGTATCTGCTACAGCCACAATTAATGCCAGGCATCCTGAAACAGGAATGAAACTCCCAACATACTTGGGAGTCTTGTCTCCAGAAAAATGTATTTCCGGACCCTCCGAGATTCCACAGGAACATGGTATGTTACTGATAGTCCCATTGATATGTGAGGAGGTGCTTTTTGCGACCCTCTGAATAAGGCCAACATGAAGATATGGGCAATGCGGTATCCTCGCTTGTGCATTGCCTCACTTTCACCATCGTATAGGTAAACCATGAAAAAACTGTATGTCTCGCAAAGCCTCATCGACGTGGAATCCCGAAAAGAACTGTTGGATCAGGCCCAGATACCGTCCACGATCAAGAATCAACGCTCAGCGATGTTGGGAGGGGAAGTGCCATTTGTTGAAGTCTTCCCCGAATTGTGGGTGCTGAAAGACGAGGACCTTGACCGCGCCCGGACCTTACTCAATGACTGGGAGTGCGCTAAACCTCTCGAAGCAACGAAATGGACCTGCTCCGGATGCGGAGAACTGCATCAAAAAGAATTCACCACATGCTGGAAGTGCGGGCTGGAAAGACGGTAAGAGAATTCAGCCTGGTCTCACCAAGACTATTCCATCTTGACCCAGATTTTTTACCGTTGGCTCAGGAGGCCCGTCTGGTTTAAGCTGAACCAAGGCTTCATGTGTGCCTCCAATCTCTACACTTGGATATTGGTTTTTTTTCATTCCCATGTCTTCCACAAGGTTAATCAACGGCAGCATTTTTATTTTTTTGCTTCTTGGGCTGCCTCCTCTGGGGATTGTCTTATCCGGCCAAGCGCTTCCCCACGATCTGACTCTATTACCCATTCCCCTAAAATCAGGAGACGCCTCTCTTTCCTGGCCGATCTTCGGACTCCTGGCCCTGTTCATCTCCGCAACGGTTGCCCCGTTTCTTTGGCGATACGGGAAAACCCGGTCCCACAGCCCATGCAAATCCGCCTCTGCCAAAGAATTTCCCTGGTGGGGTTGGATGGCCGTAGGATGGACGACTTTCGCTTCAATCCTCGCGTGGACGCGTTTTTCCTGGTTCCAGGAATGGCAGCCCTATACGTTCCCCCTGCTCTGGCTTGGCTACATCGCGGTCATCAACGCCTTATGCTTTTCTCGAACCGGCAGGTGCATGATCACCCATCAGCCCGCTTATCTTTTCAAACTCTTTCTCCTCAGTGCAGGCTTCTGGTGGACGTTTGAATATCTTAATCAGTATGTACAGAACTGGCACTATGTCGGTCTGGTACCAACTCAACCGCTTCTGACCTATTCCTGGTTCACTCTTTCATTTTCGACGGTTCTACCCGCCGTTCTGGGAACCTATGAATACCTGTCTTCCATTTCTTGGATAAGAGCACCATTTGAAAAATGGCTGGCCATCTCTTCAGTCAATGAATCGCACACCGGATGGCTGATGTTCAGCCTTGGTTGTTTCGGGCTTGTGATGATTGGGATTTGGCCCACGCTGCTATATTCTCTTCTCTGGGTGAGTCCGCTCCTGATCATGTTAGGCATACAAATAATACGGAAGGTTCCAACCCTTCTGTCCCCATTAGCCAAAGGAAACTGGAGTCCCGTGGTTCTTTCCGCTCTGGCAGCCCTGGTCTGTGGAGGCTTTTGGGAAATGTGGAATGCCCTCAGCCTGGTCCATTGGGAATATTCGATTCCCTACGTCCACGCACTCCCGATGGGGGAAATGCCGATCCTCGGTTATGCCGGCTATTTGCTGTTCGGGATGGAATGTCTGACGATTACAGCCTTTTTTCTGGAAAATCCGTTCCGTCGAGGAGAGACCAGTGCGGAAACCCTAGCAAGTTAATGAAGGCCGTATTAGGCTATTCCTCCTGAGGCTAAGCTTCACAGAAGGAGATAAAACAATTTCCTATGAAAAAAATTCACTCGACTCCTGGCGCATCTATCCACAAACCGTCGTTCGTCCATCCCGTGATCGAGTCGGCCTCCACCTCAACCGCGGCCATCATCGGCTCATTTTCCAAGGGGTCGATGACGTCTCCACAACAGGTCCGGACATGGGAAGCATTTGAGAAAGAATATGGGGGACTTGAAACAGAGGCCATTTCCTCCCTTTGCATCAAACAATTTTTTGACAATGAAGGAAAAGCCATTTGTGTGGTACGCATTGGAACAGGACAGATCAAAGGCGTGTCTCCCTATCTGCAAGGCCTTTCTCTTCTCAACCGCGTAGGGGATTTCAATATTTTATTCATTCCTCAAACCGAACAGCTCCGTGATACCCATGCGAGCAAAGTCATGCAAGCAGCTATTGCTCTTGTTGCCAAACACCGTGCGATGTATGTCCTGGATGTCCCTCAACGGGATGCCCCCCGAAAAACGGCCATGGCTCTGACAACCTGGTTAAATCAGCAATCAGTAATTCACCATCCAAATGTGGTCATGTACGTTCCGCATGTCCAAGTCCCCCAGTCACTTAAGAAGGCACCTCTGCACATCCCCGCCAGCGGAGCCATGGCTGGGGTATGGGCAAGGACCGATCAACAACGAGGAGTATGGAAAGCCCCGGCAGGAACGGAGGCCATCCTTCATGGCGTTCAGGGTATCGAGCAGACACTGACGCAACCGGAAATGGGACAACTCACTCAATTGGGGATCAATCCAATCCGGGAAACGTCCCCGTCACAGGTTGTCGCGTGGGGTGCACGAACCCTGTCATCCAACAGAGAGTGGCAGTATCTTTCCGTCCGGCGTCTGACCTTGTTTCTGGAATCAAGCATACAACAGGGATTAGGGTGGGTAGTAGATGAACCGAACGACGAACCCCTGTGGGCTCATATTCGGCAAGCAATTGACGTATTTCTCCAAACACTCTTCCGAAAGGGGGCCTTCCAAGGACAAAAAGCCCAGGAGGCCTATTTTGTCAAATGCGGACGGGATACCATTTCATCCGCTGACCAGAATGCCGGGAGCGTCAACATCATGATAGGCTTCGCTCCAATCAAACCCGCTGAATTCATTATTCTTACAATCCAACAGAAAGCCAAATCTGTCCGCCAGGCGTGATCCCTATTTTCATTAAAATTGCGAAAGCCCCTGCTTTTTAAAACTTCAGTGAATGGGAAATGCCTGTCTATACCCACACAGGATTTATGCGGCAATCTCAACCGAATCGCCTATGATAGGGCCAAGCCAAACAACCCCAGATAGTGAGCAGTGAAAACGACCCGCCGCAGCATCACCTTCGGTATGAAAATGTTCAGAAACAATGAAGGGAATCCAAAGGCTGGTGGTGATGACGACTCGTGGATAGGCTTGTTGATCCGAATCGGAACGCAACACGGCATAGGAAGCATCGACCACATCCAAAGCTCGACGAACATGATCCTGCCCGGTTCCAGTTTCACAAAAAACGGCTGACTCGACATCATCACGTGGGAATACCAGAGCGTCGCATTCTCAAGACAGGCCCCTTGGCTGGACAGAATGGGAGTGTTGAATAATACTAATTTCCAAGGGCATATTGACCCAAAGGCACGTTGCATATCAGAGGCCTCGGGGCGGTTCAAAAAAGTTCGTCCAGCAAGGCCGCAGTCATTTTTGCGCGCAGAGCGTACTTCCAGTACGTGAGCACGGGAAAATGGCGAGAACGCCGCTGGCGGCTTTTTTCAACAGCCCCACAATGGACACATACCCGAGCATCACTACCACCAACAGTACGAGGATCTTACGCCACATTCTGATTCATTCTTTCTCGATATGTATTGATTACGGTAATCCCTAGGAGCCCAACCGGTCCCCACCCATGGCGGCTCAAGTCAGGTGAAACTCTCTTCAGGACTCTCTCTCGATTCTAACGGTCGGATGAGAAACAACTTGACGAGGATTAATGAAATATTCAGGAGATGAACAAAGACATCACCATTCACTATTATTTGTTGAGCAACGCCTGACAGATCCCTTGCATGTCCAACGGAAAGCCTACGGAATATTCCTGAAACATTCCGGATACCGGATGTTGGAATCCTAGTGTTCCTGCATGGAGCATCACCCGTGGAATGTCGATCTCCGTAATCGGGCATACTCTCTGACCGCCATACGTCTCATCCCCCAAAATGGGGCACCCTAAGGACGCCAGATGCACTCGAAGCTGATGTGTCCGCCCTGTGCGTGGAAACAACACGACCTGTGAAGCCAGGTCACCAAACGCCTGTTCCACCTGATACTCCGTGACCGCTCGTTGTGGCTGTGCGGTGTTGGATGAAACCTTTTTCGGTTCTCCCCGATCCCGACCGATGGGCAACTCGATCACCCCTTGCTGCTGCCGGGGTACCCCCCCGACAAGTGCCTTATAGATCCGGGTGATCGAGTGTTTTTCAAACTGTGTCGCCAGAGTACGATGGGCATGATCGGTTTTGGCGACCACCATCACTCCGGAGGTGTCCTTATCCAGTCGATGAACCAGCCGTGGTAGCGCCCTTTTCCCATTGAATATTTCTGCATCAGCATGATTGGGAATATGGGCCAACAGTGCATTGATCACGGTGCCCTCCCAGTTCCCTGCCGCGGGATGCACCACCACACCCGCAGGCTTGTTCAACACCAGGAGGACTTCATCCTCGTAAAGGATTTCCAATGTCATAGTCTTCCCGTCAACCAGAAGCGGTCCCGGTTGGGGAACATCCATCGTAATGTGATCCCCTGGTTTAATGGTGTGACTCGGCTTGACCATCCTGTCATTGACACGGATTCGTCCCAACTCAATCAAGCGTTGTAACCGTGAACGGGATATGTCCCGCTCACGGTTGACCAAAAATTGATCAAGGCGCTTGCGGGTTTCACCCTCCGTCACGATAAATTCAGTAATCATCTTTGTGGATCAGATGTGACAGAAAAGTGCAGGGTGGGACAATGGTCCGTGGATAGCTTCCTTAATGACCAACATAATAATTGCGATATCCATGCGTCTACCCCATGTGAGGAAGCCCATTACAAGCCTTTGTGTAACCATTTTCCCCTCTTTACCTACATTCCACACATGTCTATGTTCGCTTACCTATTCAGAAGATGCTGAAAAATCAGTTCAAAAAAATAACAATACAGAAAAATAGGAAGGGGCAACCCTACAGCAGTTCCAACCAGATAATCGCGAAAGCGAATGTCCGCAAGGGCCAGGGCATAATTTAGAGCGGGCAAGGTCTGAAACAGCAGGCGCAAGAACGCCACCGATAGAATTGGACGTTCATCCAGATGTGCAAAAATCGTGTCGGCCCATCGATGATTAAAGCTGCGAAGCGCCGTTCCACCCACCGCACGAATCAGGAGAAAACTGATCGTCGAAGAACACATCGCGGCCATCAAGGTCGCAACCCCACCCCATTCTTTACCCAACGCAAAGACGGCCCCGACTAAAAAGATCCATCCTGGCACATACAAGAGATTGCCGAAGCTAAAGGCCAGACAAAACAGCACAAGACCCCAAACCGGATACGCAAAAAATAATGACTGAATGACATCAGGCGATAGGTGCGATCGCAGGCCGGTCAGTGCCACCATCACATACAGCAGGAGAAAGAACGCAATGATGGAAAGAAGCTTTTTCTTAGGATCGGTGATAAGGAGAAACGTCATTACCACACGCATCTTACGGATGCATGCTGAAAAACTCAAAAACCACGGATACCAACAAGCGGGTTAAATGAGAGAAAAAAAGACAAATACCAACACAGGAGATACACTTGAACCCGTTGACATGGCCAGCTCAAAAACCTTCGCGGTCACCCCTCAATAAGCTCTGACTTCGTCAACCGTTGCAGAGTCAAACGGGAAATGTCCGGCTCCTGATACACCTAACACAAATCCAAGGGCATTGATGCTCTTTCATGCAGACACAACTTCACAATCATTCATTTCTCCAATCGTATACCATCCCCGATTCGAATTGTGCCGCCCTGTATGACTGAAGCATAGACCCCGACATTGCCAAGATTGTGTTGGACCGCCGTGCGTAAAATCCCTGGGTCCTTTGGAAGTTCTCCTTGCGCTAACGTCGTCATGACACACCGACCGCATGAGCCGGTAATCTTCAACCGCACGTTCTTCCCAATGCCTACCGTCTGACCAATCCACCCCTGTTCGATAAAGCCTTGCTCATCGGCTCCAGTATCCACAACAACGTTCGGGCGAAACCGCGGCACCTCAAAACGGCCTCCCGGATACGCCTCACGAAGCTGATTAAGCGTGCCCGTGGTCAAAAGGTGTACCATCGCGGCATCAAAAAACGTGCCGGTCGGAAGAGAGAAATCCGTCACGGTGTCCCGTTTCTCGCGACCATCCATGTCGGGCCAGTATTCCTCAGACTGCGCAATCCAGTTTTCAGGCATGGGTGATTGGACGCCGGTCACCTTCCCACTCTCGATGAGCGCCAGAGTGATCTCACGGTTCAGAGCTTTGGAAAGGACCTGGGGCAGATCCTGTTGCTCACTGGTAACCATTGTGCCGTCAGGCAGCGTGATACGGATGCGAGATCCGGATTCTTTATCTCCCGACGGCTCCAGAAATGTTGCCTGAAAGGCAAACATATTGGGCCATTTTTTGGGATTTTTGGCTGTGGCCACTTTGCCATCGGTACGATCCAGGATGGCATAGGCACGATCTCCGACAAGTCCGTGATCAGTAACCTGAGCAAGGGACAAGGCCTCTCCTCTCATCGACTTGACTGGATAGCGCCACAACGACTGAATGACTCCCATTTCGGATGGCAAAACGTTTGTCACTTCTCACTCTCCTTTTTTGAATAGTGATCTCCCGGGACGGTCACGCAGCCATTCTCAGGAATGGCTGACTCTGAAACAATGCCCCGCCGGTATGCTCTATCAAGGAAGAACCAGGGTACTTGGGAGGATGAGGCCCATCCCCCCAAGACTATCACAGAACCAATTATCCGAGGTAGGATTATGGAATTTCGACAATATCAGATTTCATGGAACCGAGCAGCCCAAGTAACTCATCCTGTTCCGTTGGCGGAACCTTGAATGTATTGAGTGCCGCGACCAGGTCCTCAACCATAGCCGTAAAGTCGGCATTGGTAATGCGCATTCCCGCATGCGTCGTCTTCATGTCCCTGCCGGTATAGGTGCAGGGCCCACCAGTTGCTCCACAGACTTGATCCACCAGATGTCCCTTCAGTTTCGGAATATCGGTTGTAGCAAAGCGACCATTAATACGGGCATCGTTAGCAACATTGCCCACAAATTCATCGATGACCACCGTGATAGCCGGCTTTCCCCCTAACCGGTCGTACAACAATGCACTCCCCTTTCCCGCCGGGGGTTCAACCGTTGAACAGGCCGCCCCACTCATGGACAACCCTAGAGCGAGCCCGAGACACACATTCCTCACCCATGCACGCATACGATTTACTCCTTCCGTTGATAACCGGGAGTCGGCGTTCAGGCTACCCCTAGCAACCCGTCTTACTCCCGAGAATAAAGTCTTTCGCCTTAAATACTGGCTTTCACATCCTCCATGGATGCACCAAAATTCACGTGAAATACTTGCCCCTCTAACACCAGGGCAGGAACAGACTTCACACCTGCCGTTTCAGCCTCAACCACCCGACCGGGTGTTTGTGCAAAATGGACGATTTCCAGATCGTATTGCTGACGATCGATGGCCTGAGTCACCATGGTTTCCGCAGAAACACAGACCGGGCACCCTGCATGATAAAACACGGCTTTCTTCATACACTGCCTCCTTTTGAAAGATTGAAATTAGTATTGAGTCGAAACTAAATGGAATTTAGCAGCGATATCCGTATTTGTCAAATCTGTATCGAGACGATACAATTGACCTATGAGCGCACAAGAAGCCAATGATGTCTTAGAACGATTGTGCAACCTGCAACGGATGGAGGCACGGGCGTTTGGCCTGCGTTACGGATTACAACCCGTGCAGATGGAAGCGCTGACGTATCTGACGCAATGCAATCGCTATTCAAATACGCCGCAAGCCGTGGCGGAGTATCTGGGTCTCACGAAGGGAACCGTCTCACAATCGCTCAAGGTCTTAGAGCAGAAGGGATTCCTGCGGAAGCAGGCGGATAATGAGGACAAACGAATCGTACGCCTTGCGCCGACCACCAAAGGGAGCAATCTCATAAAAAAGGCCCTTCTCACCAGAAGCCTGGAACCGGCACTGGCGAGGACGGATTCAATAAAAATCGCTGAACTAACTTCTGCATTGCGCTCAATCCTGAGAGGAATGCAGCAGATCAATGGACGAAAAGCCTTTGGTGCCTGCCACACCTGTCGTTTCAATGAAGATCATGAGAAGAACGGGTATGTCTGCGGCTTGACACGAGAACCGTTAAGTGTGCAAGACATTCAATTGATCTGCCGCGAACACCAATATCCGCATTAGCGCATCTTGCACCACATCATCTGGGACTTCCCCCCACACAGACGGGTGGCCAAAATTATCTCCTCTCACCTCTTCCGCGAAGGACCTCACACGCGTCCTGTGGCGTCCGCGTATTTCCGGCTATTCGGAAATCGTCTTATACAGTTTGACCGGGGCCCGTTTTTTCCGCATGCGAATATTGAGCATTTCCACCGTGATGGAAAAGGCCATCGCAAAATAAATATAGCCCTTCGGGACATGCACATCGAACCCCTCCACCATCAGGGTCACACCCACGAGAATGAGAAATGAGAGGGCAAGAACTTTGATGGTCGGATGTTCATCGACAAAATCTCCAATCGCTTTTGCGGCCATCAGCATCACGAGTACGGCCAGGATGATGGCGATCGCCATAAGAGAAACCTGATCAACCAGACCGACCGCCGTAATGACTGAATCCAGTGAAAACACAATATCCAAAACCGCAATCTGAACGAGAACCATTCCCAAACTGGCAGCCACAATCGCGTGACCGTTCTCTTCTTCTATACCCTCCAGGCTGTTATGGATTTCATGCGTGGCTTTCGCCATGAGAAACAATCCACCGCCGACCAGAATGATATCGCGCCCTGAAATCGCCTTAGTGAACACCGTCACTAAAGGTTCCGTTAGTCCCATGACCCAGGAAATCGAAAACAGCAACCCCAGGCGTGCCACCATGGCGAGGCCAAGCCCTGCTCTTCTGGCAAACACCCGCTGACTCTCGGGAAGACGTCCGACAAGGATGGAGATGAAGATAATGTTATCGATCCCCAGGACAATTTCTAACGCGGTTAACGTGCCTAATGCGATCCATGCTTCAGGACTTGTCAGCCATTCAAACATCAAATTCTCCTCTTCTTTCTTGTGATCATCGAATACGTTGAGCCATCCCGGCAACAACATTCCTCCATAGCGATGTGCGACCATGCAAAATGCGCCGGCATGAATATGTGCGCCTTTTTCCAGGGTGGATTCTGATCACTTCTTGGTTCGTGAACAGGAAACAGTGCTGACCTGTCTTCCCACGATGAGCTGTCCTAAGAGTGACATTCCAGGAAACTGTCCATAAATGGCATAAGAGATCCGCCCTATTCAGCATGAGTGATTTATTAAAAAATAATTAACAATCAAATACTTACAATATTTGCACTCGATGTAGTCATGAGTAGTGGGTCGGTGGCAACCACCTCTCTTGACACCTCTCATGTCACAATGTAACCATTGGTTACATGACACCTGAAGCCTTCAAACAGATCCGGCAACGCCTGGGATTAACCCAAACCCAACTAGCTGAACGCCTCCGCACCACTCGTATGACCATTACCCGCTATGAATGCGGAATGCGTCGGATTCCTGGAGTGGTCGAAGCCATCCTCTCTCAACTGGATTCTCCGACACAGATTCCCATGGCCGGCATCGTCGCAGCCGGCAACCCGATTGAGCCCATTCTCCAAACTGAGCTGGTGGAGGTTCCACCTTCCATGCTGCGAACGGGAGACAATTTCGCATTACGAGTGAAAGGTGAATCGATGCGGGATGAAGGCATCCTGCCGGGTGACCTGGTGATTGTACACAAGCAACGAATGGCGCGAAATGGACAAACCGTGGTCGCGCTGGTGAATCAGGAGGCGACGATTAAGAAATATTACAACAAAGAAGGGCAAATAGAACTGCATCCGGCGAACGCAACCATGACTCCGATTCTGGTGACTCCGCAGGATGAATTTGTGATTGAAGGAGTGGTGATCGGGGTCATTCGGCATTGTGGCTAGATGAAAAATGATGGACCGTCAAATTGTCTGTTTATGTATTCCTCGATTCGAAGTGGCCCTGGCACGCCTCGACGCCCCTTCCTTACGCACCAGACCTGTCGCCGTGGCTTCCGCCCATGCGTCCCGTGCCATCATCCGTGAAGTTTCTCCCGAAGCTGAAGACGCCGGAGTCATACCCGGACTTCCGGCCGATCGGGCCAGACGACGCTGTCCCTCGCTTCGACTCGTGCCTCCCAACCCTACTCGTGTTGCCCAAGCCCATCATGCCCTCGTGTCGTGCATGATACCGATCGCACCTATTTGGGAGTCGTTTAGGCCTGGGCATTTTTATTTAGATTTGACCGGCACCACTCGGCTCTTTGGCGCAACCTGTGACACCACGATGCGTTTAGAGCGCGATGTGACATCGCGACTTGGGCTACAAGCCGTCGCCGGTATCGGGACCAATAAGCTTGTCGCGCAAATGGCCAGCTCCATCCTCACGCCGCCCCAATTATGTGATGTCCGGGCAGGCTCCGAACAGGACTTTTTATCGCCTTTACCGGTCTCAATACTTCCCGGGCTACAAGGTCCTGGAGGGTCCGCACTCCACGCACGCTTGACCGATTTGAATCTACAGACCATCGGCGACGTGGGCGACGTGAGCTTGGAAGCCTTGGAAACCGTCTGCGGGCGATGGGGCCATCGGCTCTACCAGTGGGCACGCGGGATTGATTTTTTGCCGGTCGTTGCTCCTGAGGCCTCGTTATCGCTGACCCATTCTTATCTCTTTGAGCCGGATACGATTGACCACGACCGGCTCCTTGGAGGCCTGTCATGTCTTCTGGATTCTCTCTGCCATGATCTACGTCGGCGACAGCGCCTGTGTCATCGCCTCAGACTGACGCTGCTCTCTAGTGATCAGCTCACGGTTCACCATTCATCTGTCTTATCCACACCCACACATTGGGAGGTTGATATGTTTCCATCAGCTCAGACCTTATTCCGTCGGTGCTTCCAACGACGCGTCCGCGTGCGCTCACTGACCATTCGAAGTAATAGCTTTCGTCCTCCACCCGAACAACTATCGCTCTTCCCATTACATGACCAGGAAGAACATCAGGCACTCCCCCGTCCCCATCGATTGGCATTAGCCCTTGATCGTTTGCATACCCGGTTCGGCATGAAAGTTATTCAATGGGGACGCTCACACCTGGCCTCTCGTTTAGATTAAATAGGTGAGTTTTGAAAAATTCTCAAGCGATGCTCCCACCTCTGTGGCATGATCACCCTCATTTTTTTGCCATTACTTAATATGCAAAATAAGCAATGAATAATGGGTGTTTTGCATTTTAAAATGATAAAAATTAATCAAAAACTTTAATAATTGAGTTATGCACAGGCATAAAAAATAAGGCATTACTTCAATCAACAGGTTATAAACATGCATATAAAGTAAAGCGATACTTTAACTAAAAATGGGTACGCAATTTATCATTATTGCCGCATTATTTCATGTCAGCCTTTGTCCATTTACACGTTCATTCGGAGTACTCCCCGATGCAGGGAATGTCCTCACTGGAAACCTTGTGCCAGACGGCAAAGGGACAGGGAGCCGAGACACTTGCCCTGACCGATACGAACGGCCTGTACGGTGCCATTCGCTTTATCGAAGTTGCACAGGCCCATGGCTTACGCCCGATCCTGGGATCCGAACTGACCCACAACCGGCACCGCGCCGTGCTCCTGGTCAAAGATTCTTTTGGCTATACCAATCTCTGCCGCCTGCTCTCCCAACGCCATTGCGATAACGACTTTGACTGCATCGCCGCGGTTCAGGAGCATCGCCAAGGACTGATCATTCTCTCTGATGACCCTGCCGCGCTGACGGCCTGGAAACGTCAATCACCTAACGATCTGTACGTAGAGCTCTCGCCTGGCGCACTCATGCACCAGGCCCTGGCCTTTAGCCGCCGCACACACCTTCCTCCCGTCGCGACCAACCGGGTGCATTTCGTGACCCCCCAGGAATTCCCCTTCCATCAAATTCTCCGCGCGATCGCCTTAAATACCACCCTCTCTCAATTACCGCCGGAGGCATGCTGTGCACCCCATCATTGGTTGATGCCACCTGCGACACTGGCATCACAGTTTCCCCATGTGCCTCACGCGATGGCCAACACCTGGAAAATCACGCAGCAGTGCCAGACCGAGTGGTCGTTCAAAGAGACGATTTTTCCGAGTTTTCGCCAGCTCTCCGACCCACATGCCTTCACTCTGCTCCGCGAGAAGACCTACGACGGGGCCCGATGGCGGTACGGCTCACTGACAGCGGTCGTGACTGATCGTATCGAACGCGAGCTGAGCGTCATCCGGGATAAAGGCTACGCCCATTATTTTCTGGTGGTTGACGAGATTGTCCGCCAGGCGCCTCGCACCTGTGGCCGGGGATCGGCGGCGGCATCCATCGTGTCCTATTGCCTGGGGATTACCCATGTGGATCCCATCCGGCATAATCTGTTCTTTGAACGCTTTTTAAATCCCGGGCGTCACGATCCGCCTGATATCGACGTGGATTTTCCCTGGGATGAGCGCGACCGCATTGTGGATTTTGTCTTTGCGCGCTATGGCAGCCGGCAGGCCGGCATGGTGGCCAATCAGAATACACTGGCGCTTCGGGCAGCCGTGCGGGAAGTCGCCAAAGTCTATGGCATGCCTCCGGCGGAAATTCAGCAGGTGAGTCGACTGTTGACCCGTCTCCCGCTCACCGATCTTCCGGCTCAAGAATCCTCTATCTCCCCATGTAGCCAATCTGCGATCCGGCAGACTCCCCGCCTTTCCAATATTCGAGAAAATGGGAAGCCTCGCTCTCTTCCATCTTCGCCGTCTTCGAGATCACACAATGGCAAAATACCACCCTCACATCTTGATGAGGCCTCGGCGTTCACCGATTTGCGCGAGCCATGGCTGGAAATTGTCAGACTCGCTCTTCAACTTCAGGGACGGTTCCGTCACCTGTCCCTGCACTGCGGGGGTATTGTGATTGTCCCTGATGACCTCCGCCGCTATGTGCCGGTGGAAGTGGCCGCAAAGGGTATTCCGGTCATTCAATGGGAAAAGGACCAAACGGAAGATGCCGGCCTGGTCAAAATCGATCTCCTGGGCAATCGATCCTTAGCCGTCATTCGGGATGCCCTTGCGGCAATTGCAGAACACACCGGCCGACACATCGACTATGCCACCTGGGACCCATTAACCGACCCCAAAACGCAACAGCTCATTCAACGGGGTGAAACAATGGGATGTTTTTACATCGAATCGCCTGCCACCCGACTGCTTCTCAAAAAACTCTGGACGGGGATGCCGGCGGATCAGCGGGCACGCGCCGACGTCTTTGAGTATCTTGTCATCGTCTCATCATTGATTCGTCCCGCCGCAAACCGGTTCATTCAAGAATTTGTCCGGCGGGCACATGGCGGCGCCTATCGCCCCTTGCATCCGTTAGTGGAAGACGTGCTCGTGGAAACCCACGGCATCATGGTGTATCAGGAAGACGTCACCAAAGTGGCCATGGGTCTGGCGGGGTTTTCCGTGGAAGATGGCGATCAACTCAGGAAAATCCTGAGTAAAAAACATAAGCAACGCCGGCTTCGCGATTATCAACGCCAATTTGTCGACGGCGCGCGCGCGCGCGGTGTGGATGCGCGAACGATCGAGCGAGCATGGGCAATGACGATGAGTTTTACCGGCTATAGTTTTTGTAAACCGCATTCGGCCAGTTATGCGCAGGTGTCATTTAAGTCGGCCTATCTCCGCGCCCATTATCCTGGGGAATTCATGGCCGCCGTCATCAGCAACCAGGGTGGGTTTTATTCAACCTTCGCCTATCTGTCAGAAGCCCGCCGGATGGGATTGACCGTGCTCTCCCCGGACATCAATGCCAGTGCATGGGCATATGAGGGAGAAGGAACGACCATCCGGATGGGCTTCATGCAAATCAAAGGCATCGTACAGGGATTCATTGATCGGCTTCTCGAAGAACGATCTCGCCACGGCCTGTTTCAATCGTTTCATGATTTTTTGAGCAGGCTCAACCCCGAACCGGCGCAGACGCGGTTATTGGTTCTGGCAGGTTGCTTCGATGCCATTGCCGGTGAGGTCACCCGCCCCGGCCTGCTCTGGCGGGTCTACGCCGAGCATCCAACCTGTGGCATCTCCTCACCCAGATCAGTTGCACAACATGCCACCCCGCTGTTGCCATCCGTTCGTCTGCTCCCGATTCCGAATGAATATGACACAGAACGGCTGATCCAGCATGAGATTGACCTCTTCGGCTTCCCTCTCCGTTGTCATCCGTTGACGCTCTACGCGAGACATTTGCAAAGCTTGCAAATCACTCCAGCAACAGAGATGGCTATGCATATCGGCCGTCGGATCATGATGGTTGGCTGGCTGATCACGGAAAAAGCCGCCTCGACGAAACATGGCAAACCCATGGAATTTATTACGCTAGAAGATACCACGGCACTTTACGATGCCACGCTGTTCCCCGAAATATTCCAACGATACGGACCGTTACTCACGAACGATCGGCCGCTTCTTCTGGAGGGATTGGTGGAGGAAGACTTCACCGCCACCACACTGACGGTGCAGCAGATGCGAGTGATCGGTTAACACCCAAGCTGTCCAAACATAGCTTTCACCATTTAAGCATGGGCCGACCACATCCTGGTTCAGGAAAACCCCACACCACATTGCCACCCTGAGCCCCAATGGCGAAGGGTCTATGTTCAGACAGAGAAGTTATTTTATTTGTTAGGAGATGTTGTAGCCAGCAGGGGCCACCCTGCCTTCGAACGGATAGGTGACGACATCGCAGGCTCTTAGGATTCTTTTTTCTTCGGCGGGTCAAACTCTTCCAGCGGCTGGAAATTGACTGGCAGTTGAAATAAATAATCGGTTACGGGCCGCAGCTTCACATGTCGATACTCGACACTCCAGCTTCCGTCCTTCCTGGTCAACTGCATCGGAAACTGAATGTCGGTGGCGAACCATTGGTAGTAGACATCGGTCTCATCGCCCTGCTTCACCGTGACCTCGTATAAGATCGTCGGATGGCCCTCGCGCGTCTCCGTGCCGATCTCTTCGCGAGAGACCTCTCCCTCCAGATGCTTGCTCAATTTTGGCTCCTGAGCAGGATCGTAGGGGAGCGTCTTGAAGTGTCTCACGCGGGAGAGCAGCAGCCACATGAGCTGCTTGTCTTTACGCACAATGGTGACATTGACCGGACCCATCGACTGATGCTCCAACCGCCACCGGTCATCCCGATAGTAAAGGTTGGCCTTTTGGGTCTGCCGCCCGAACTTCAGGATTTGATCTGCAGTAAATTCCAGTCCCCAAGCCTCAAGGCCTGACAAGAAGCCACTCGCGACCAGTACCCCGGGGAGAATCCAACAACGCATCAGCTCATACTACCATATTCAAGTCTGGTGCCTCAAAAATTTATTGACCGTGGCACCCAGGATAATCTTCTTATGAGGAATATTCTCCTCTCCAATTTGTCCATTTCAATGACCCTGGTTTCAGCCGTAGGTCTCTTCAAAGATTTCTACCTACGTTATTTGCAAAATAGTGAAATTGAACAGTGCGCGGGTTGCGATTTCGCTCAGATGGGAGGAAGTCAAACTGCAGTTCCAAGGAGTGAAACTCCCCGTGCAAAGCGCGGGACTTTCTGGAATGGGGTAGTAAACAGAGAACGTCCTAATCCAGGGTGGAAAATTTCTATGACCCAAGGGGAAAACCCCAAGAAACTATGAACTTTCCCCTGAGCCGCATGTTCGTCAATTGACTGACCGTTGTTTTTAAAAAAAGACGAACCGATCCTCAAAGTATTTGGGTATGGTGTTTGCGTGGGTTTTCTTTAAATTTTATGGGAGTTCCTGAAAAATAGATGGAGCTGAATACCATACCAAACTTCTATAGTTGTATTTGGTTTAAAAAAGTCAATCCTGGAAGAATTTATTATGAAATTGTAAGGAGGCATAATGAGGTATGACGACTTCCCTTTCAGTAAAGATGAAGAAAAATTCCTCCTGGCACGAAGGAACGGCTCTACACCAAGAACCCAGAGGCCGTCTTACCGGAGAAATCATAAATCACCATTTTTTGAACGTATAATTTTATCTATTTTTGGGATATTGTTCTTCATATTTGCCACATATTATCTGGAAATAATCTCACCTCCAGAAAACCTACCCGCTTTTCACTGGATTTGGCATTAAGCACTTCACGCCAGTGCCGGTGGATAGGTTCCACTAGACAGGATCATTGATCAGAATATGGCCAATAATAGTTCATCTCTACCAACAATTCCCAATTAACGTAAATTCATTCTGTATCGTCGGTGAGGGTTTCCGTAAATTTCCTTATTTTATACTTAGTCGGTTCTCAACCACCCCAACGCCCTCAACCTCTCTCGATAAAAATATCGCTTGTTCAGCCTGCCTCAGTTCATCCACGAACCCACTCAACTGCACCCGATTTTTAAATGTTTCGACATGAACATCGGTCCCTGACACCAGGGGACATCGGAGAAGAGCGGTCTTCACCTTTGTCGTGATGATACTGTCATCAAGGTATTCTCCCGTGCTCTCGTGGAGAGGGGTGCTCGCGCAGCCCATCGTGATCATCAATAACATGAATCCAATACCCGCAACTATGTGCATCTCTATCCTACCTCGTATTAGAAAACCTCTCTCTCAAGTTGAAATGAATATGACAGGATTTCTTTACTTACTTAATGGACAAGTTATTTTCAACTGCCCTGACCCCACCGACTTGCCGTGCCAATTGCGCAGCCTGTTCGATTTGCTGAGCACCATTCACGAGACCGTTTAATTGTACACGACCTTTGAAGGTCGTCACATTAATATCCATGCCGGAAACTTCCGGATCACTTAAGAGAGCGGATTTGACCTTTGTCGTGATGACACTATCGTCAATATGTTCTCCGAAGCTTTCTGATTGAGGTCCGCCCGCGCAGCCCACCATCAACAGAACGAAAAACAGACAGGCGACCATTCTCAAATCCTTTGTGTATTTCATAAATATTTCTCCTTTTTTGGCAATTTACATTTGTGAAAGAAAATGAAATTCATAAGTAAAGTTGCATTGAATGTTTGTTAAAACGAGTACTCTCGCGTTCTCTCCTGTGCCTGGACGAGCAAGATTAAGCTCCTATCGACCCGGTGTGCTTTCCATGCCTTCTGCATTGGACTTGCTTGCTGCGTTGATCGAACTACCAAAGAAATTACCCCGGGCTTCTTGGAATCTCTCTCGTGCACCCACAAATTTATCGCGTGCTTCCAAATACCGGTCACGATCTCTGCTGAATTTTTCATAGGTTTTATTAAACAGGTGTTCTTCCTGCTCATAAATTGATCTGGCTCGATCAAATTTAGCTCTGGCTTCGTTGTAGCGCATTCGGTCATTGATGAATTGATCAACATTTTCATTAAAATTGTCTTGAGCTTCTTCATAGCGATCAATGTCCCGTTGCGCCTCACCCAGTTCTTTAAGGGAAGGCCCAACATCTGAAAATGCTGCCGAGTCTTTTGAAGTTTCAGATTCTTGAGCAAACGCACATGTCCCCCCTATTCCCAGCAAAAACACCATAAATAGGGGGAAAGACAAAACAGTCTTCAGGGTATACATTTTCATAAAACCTCCATTGAGCTTAAGTGGTTAATCCTGACCGGGGGTGCAATTCTTTGTGTGAGTACAAGTACCACGGCAGGATGCGCCGACCAACTGGCAGAAACCCTTGTTTGCCTGGTTTTCTCCATAAAAAACGATGTTTCAAAGGGAACGGCCATGGTAAGTAGCGGCCCACAGGCAATGAGCTGGAGACCCGGAAAATGAAAGAAATTGTGAGATGGGGGACAATGGAAACAGACTGGCCATGGTGGGCCCTTCCCGAAGACGAAGGAAGCAGAACAGGCCCTAATCCAAAATGAGATTGGTCCTTCCTCTTACTAAAATGAGAATTACTAGCCTTGGAGGGTACTACACAACACAAATCATGAAATAGATTTCCATCATAATCGGGAATCGTTATTTTTCAGGTGGCTTCAAATTTGACTTACTCTCGATGGCAGAACAATCTCCCCATGAACTTCCAGGTGGCAACTTCACGGATCAATTCACGACTAATGAGGAATCAGATCAGATTTCCCTCTGAATATCAGTCCACCAACCGGCGCATCCTCCAATTCTCGCAGCATGCCAGCCAAGCTTTCCCTTTCATTAAATAGGGACCACACATTCAGGCCGATCATGTCGTGGATTATTCACGAGCTGACTGACGGGATAGGCTTCCATCTCCTCGGGTGGATACGGTCGGAGCAACGCGTTGATTCGCTCTATAGCTTGCAAAGATGGATCGAGCCAATCGGCATAATCTTTAGAGGTTAAAATGACCGGCATGCGATGATGGATAGATTCCATGATTGCATTGGAAGCAGTCGTAATCAGTGTGCAGGTTTCCAGAGCGTCGGCCTCGTTTTCCTTCCACCGTTCCCACAAGCCCGCGAACGCAAACAGCCGTTGATCTTTAAAGCGAACGTAATAGGGTTGCTTTGTTTTCCCGTCCTGTTTCCATTCATAAAAGCCATCGGCCAAGACCAGGCAGCGTTGTTGTTTAAATGCTTTGCGGAAAGCCGGCTTCTCCGCCACAGTCTCTCCGCGGGCATTAATCAACTTATTTCCGATGCTGGGGTCCTTAGCCCAGGAGGGCACCAGTCCCCACTTCAATTCCGTACATTCTCGTTGTTCTGATTCAAGATTTGTGCGCACACAGGCCACCAACTGCGATGGAGCAATGTTGTAGCGTGGGCTCAATGGCGGAAGGACCTTTAGACCCAACTGTTCCGCCAAATGCTGGAAATTCTCTTTGCGTGTGAAGCGACCGCACATAATGGGCGTTTTTAAATTTCCAGGTTCAACCTAACCCTACAAAATTCCGTAAATAAAGGGAAGAGATTACAATTTGACGGGCCCAAATGAAATAGGCCGGGAATTCCCAGCCTTTTTTTTTAATGGATCGCTTGAATATTGAGTCACTTCGTCCTCACTCCACGGAATGCATCCAGGGATTAACTGAGATCCTCCACGTTCAAGCCTTCTTCATGATGAAGGGAAAATCCATCTGAACCTTTTTTAAATGATTTAAAAGAATACCCAGAGCTGGGAATCATCCAATGGCAAAGGCAACGGAGGTGAGTTTGAGAAAATCACAACCGCGTATGAATGGCTTGTAAGATCTGTCGGGAGCGGGCTTCATCTCCCAGAAGGCCCACCCGAATCACGATTTTTGATCGGGAGGAAGTGAGCGAAGTGATTGAGATCCATACCTTCTTTTGATCGGCCGTTTCTGACTCCAACTCCGCCGCCAATTTATCCCCCCGCTCTTTGTCGATAGGAAGTTGCAATGATTTCAGAGCGCCCACCGTAGCCCGCTGGACTTTTGAAACGGGAGCGTGGACTTCATCCTCCAGCTTACCCATCACATAGGTCGCGCCTGCAACACCGGCCCCCGCACCAGCACCGAACAACGCCACAGCGCATCCGGACATAAGCGGCATGGTCCACATGATAAAAAGAGCCATGATGCCATAATTCTTCATCAAAAATTTATTTGTGCCCGGTTTCATTGCCCGATCTGTCCTTTCAAGCATTGAAGCATTGTAAACTCCATCAGAACCATTTCAAAGTCACGTATATGGTGTTATCGGATGCAGGTTAATGGAGTTAAATGAAATCATCCAAAGCAACCTACTCTCACCTGTGGCGATAAGAATTACTGAAAACAACCGAAAAAATCATACCAGGAACGGGAAGACATACCATGCACATTTTATTTTTCTCCAAAATACATCAGGCGACCTCCCCTTCTTTTATCCCTGCCCATCGTCAGTAGAGTTTTTCCTTTTTTCCATTTGAATAAAAGTGAAAGGTCCCTTTTTCGAAAGTTACACATTTTTTCAGTCTGGCACTACATTAGGGTAGCTTTGTGGTGAATCTGTGGCTATAATCCCAAACTTTTCGGGTACCGTGCACTGTTAGTGGGCTCCATCTCAATTTCCGCTCACGCCAAATCTTTCAGTTGCAGACCCAATTTCTACACCGTGTTTCGTAAAGTTGTCCGAAATCACATTTAATAGGAATGATTGTTGATTGTCCGTGATTTGTGATGATGAATCCGATTGATCACGCACAAGGTTATTTTCTCTACCAAGGAGAATCGTTGCATTGAGATTGAAACTCTTCATCGTCCTTCTTAGTATTACGCTGATTAGTGGGGGCGGTCCTCTGTATGCCGCAGTCTCAGGTCAGATTTCGCTCAAAGATGGCACCATTCTCAACGGCAAGATATTTGGCATGACGAATGGTGTCCTCCGGGTGAGAGCGTCGGCCAGTATGCACAATCCTATTCCGCTTCGTTGGAAAGAGGTGACGGGGTTGGCGACTGAAGAGCCGGTCACGGTGGTTCTGGATACCGGCGAGATCTATGAAGGCCGAATCCAATCGGCTGAGTCCGGGACAATCCAGGTGTTGAGAGACCAGGACTCGGCTCCCCTGATGATCACCCTCACTTCCGTAAAGGCTATCAAAAGCTCAAAAGAGGAGTCCGTGGCGGGTGAAGAGAGCGAAGAGTTAGATGAAATCACTCTCAAAAATGGCATACATCTGGTCGGAACCATTGTCTCGATGGAAGAAAAGACCCTTACTATCAAAACTGCTTATGCGGGAGATATATCGGTTCAGTGGGATGAAGTGGAACAACTCCAGTCCCGAACACCGCTTTCCATTCAAGTTTTTGAGGAGGAGAAAGATTCCGATGGAGATGGTTTTCTCAAAACCTCCCGTACGATTGTGACCGCGTTAGGAGGAAGTGAAGGCATATCGCCGGCGCGTGTGAAGACCATCAATATTCCAGAGCTTCGCTATAAAGGAAACTTCGACCTGGGAGGTAACCGCACGAAGGGGAATACGGACACCACGGCTGTGAACGCCTCAACCGACAATACGGTTTGGACAGAACGACACCGTGGCCTCTTGAGCGGCAAGTATGCCTTTGCCCAGGCGGATGGAGATAACACAGCCAAGAATGCCAGAGGCACACTAGGTTATGATTATTTTTTCACCAAAAGGTTGTTTGCCAACAGTTACGAATTCCTCGAATATGATAAGTTTCAGGGATTGGATCTCCGGAGTACGACCGGCCTGGGTCTCGGGTATCAATTTTTCGATACCCCAAGCCATAGTTTAAGTGGGTCCATCGGTCCGGCATTTGTTTACGAAAAATTTCAAGAGACCGGGACGACCAAAACCGCTACCGCTGCGTGGGGAGTGGATTGGAGTTATGATCTGATTTCAGATCGATTACGAGTGTATCACCGTCAAAAAGGATTTCGCGATCTGGGAGTAGGGGGAAGTACCGCTCTGCGGTTGACAGCGGAGCAAGGAGCTCGCATAGAAGTGTATGGGAATTTGTTTTTGAAGGTGGCGTTCGAATACCGGTATAACAGTGACCCGGAGCCGGGGAAAAAGAAATCGGATGATGCGTTCATCTGGGCACTGGGGTATGAGTTTTCGAATTGAATTGCGGTTAGCTTTCGCCTTTTCTCCCAATCTCTACGGACTACATCTGAAGCCGCCGGCACTCGGAAAATAAATCCCTAAGTTCCCAGCCTTGATCTTAATACACATCCGCTAATGTGGGCAAAACTCAAGGGGTCGCGAGTCGTTTTTTTGACATACTTCATGAGAGAAAAGAACAAGTCAAAGTTGTGTACCCCTTGTGACTTAACAAACTACGCCCTCAGAGTTACATCAGAACAAACTTCCAAAGTACGAGGGCTATCCTCAGGAGTTAAGTGGCCTATCCAAATCTCAACGAAGTTCGTGTGTATTGGGGAGGATCCGTCAGCAAAACAAACCACATGGATTCGCTCACTGAAATGGCGGGGCAGTTTACTGAAAAGCTCCACGTGTTGTTTGGCTCGACAATCATTGGCATCACACGTTTTATCCGTAGAGCCGGGACAGATTCAATCGTCTGTTCCGGCCCTGGCTTTATCATAGTATTGTTCAGTGCGAATGGGACAGAGGCCTTTTTTTCTCACAATGGCCGTCGTGTCTCGTATCATGCCGCCATTTCCGCACAGATAAAAAGTCACATTGCTCACTGAGGCAATGTGGTTCTCCACTAATGTTGTCACGCGTCCAATGGGACCTTTCCAACCGTTTTCTGGCCTGGACAGGATTATGATAAAACTGAAATTCGGATGCCGCCGTGCAAGGGCTTCCAATTCATGTTGATAGTAAATATCCCGCTGGCTCCGCAAGCCCCAATATAACGTCAAGGTTCCAGCTTCAGGTTGCTCCAAGAAGGTAGAGAGCATTGAACGGAATGGTGCAATCCCGGTTCCGGTGGCCACAAAGACAAGGTCTCGTCCGGGTTTCTCTTGAAGGTAAAACGATCCATTGGGCCCTTGAAATGTTACGGGATCCCCTTCATGAAAACTAAACAAATAGTTTGAGCCGAGGCCATCGGGAATCCGGTTAAAGACAAGGTTGACCTTGTGACACTGACTGGGTGGCGAGGCAATCGAATACTGCCGGGGTACGTACTGCTTCAATCCCGGATGCCAGACGTTCAGAGAGATCCACTGTCCCGCCTTGAAATCGATTGTATCCGGGGCGAGAAGGCTAAGTTCCAACTCGCGGACGTCGTGGGTCAGATCCTTGACTCGACTGACCTGGGCGTTAAATTCTTGCATTATTTTGGATTCCTGCCGATTGAGGTGACTCTCTAGAGAGCTACATTACACATTACCAAGCCGAAAAACCGCCTGCAAAAATTCAAGGAAAATTGCCGCACCAAACACACACTGAGAAACAACAAAGTGATGTTCTTCACCTCATTTACCCTAACCGCCCCAATTCCTCTTATTCTGTGATATTGCGTGGGTCACTCGCCCTGACTAATAAATACTTCCCCCCACATCACAAAATCACCAGATTGCCGGGGGCCAACTTCAGGCCGGCTTGACCTTTCTACCGGAAAGATACCTGCATTTTAATTCCGGATGAATTCGTCTAGAATCACCTAGATGTAGCAAAACCGGATTGCATGCGCCTCATCCGGCAGTGAAAATGATCTTTTTTTCATTCCACTGATTCAGTTGGATTGATTTTTTTTGGAGCCGAGCATGGACTTTCCAAAGTTTATCGAGCAGATCAAAAAAACCTATGGCATCACGAATGATTACGCCCTGGCAAAAAAACTCAAAGTGAGTCAACCTGAGGCCAACTGGTTTCGCCGTGGCAAAAAAGTACCGAATGCCACGGTTTGCATCCGGATAGCCAATCTTCTCAAAAAAAATCCCGTCGAACTCTTAATCGTCGCCCAGAAAGACCGGGCCGCCCCCGAAGAAAAGAGCCATTGGGCCATGGCTCTATCAGCCGTCGATGTAATGATGCATGTGCCGGAACGACCGAGATACATTCCCCAAAAAGTGGAGGCCATAGGCCAGGAACTCCGCCAGCTTGAATCCCAAATGCTTTCCTATGAGGGCACCATTGCTCAGAATGAAGCCATTCAATTGCTGAATACCGTGGAGTCCACCATTGATTCGATGATGGAACGATGGCAGATATGGAAACGGGATGGTCCCCTCTTTCCCAGTTATTTATTGGCAAATCAGGCAGCGGTTCAGCGGGGAGTCAAAATTCGTCGGGTGTTTATCTTCAACAGAGAGCAGATGACCGATGCCGCTCAAATCGAAGACTGCCTTCGGGTATTAAACGATCAACGACAGGCGGGGATTACCGCATTTTTCGGATTTCGCGAGCAACTAGCCACGACCCTCATCTATCAGCGATTGGTTGCAGAATTCCGAGCCCGTGGCGTCAAAGAAGAGATCAATGCCGCGTTATTCGATAACGAAATTCTCATCTTTTCCCGATCCTATGCCACCAGGAATTTGGGCATGAACAGTGGTTCGGTCTCTATCACCGTCATTGACCAGTTGAATATTTCCTGGAAACCGGACCATTTACGGGATCTGAATCCGAGCCCTCTCTTTGAAACCCGCTTTGTCTTTGAATATCAAGGAGAACGCCAATTCAAAGCACAACTCGGTCGATTTCTTCGGACATACGGTGAAGACAAGGACTAAATTATTTCTTCCAGCCTCACACCGGCTGCGCGGAAGGCGGCAGAAGGGCTCTAGCCCGAAATTCGAATCCTCTTGAGACCTAAGTCCCTTACAAAAAAGGATGCCTGAGGCCACACGTCTCAGCACAGTTTCTTCGCTTTGCCGTTGATGACAGCAGAGGAAAGGGGCGGTTCTTGTCTCTTATCGGTCCCCGATAAAGAGAAATTCCCGCGCAGGAGGGCCGATGTAGGAGGCTCGTGGCCGGATCAGACGATTGTGATCCTGTTGTTCGATGATATGGGCACACCATCCACTCAGCCGGCTTGCGACAAAAATGGGCGTGAAGGCTTCTTTGGGAATTCCGATGAACAGGTAAACCACCGCCGTATAAAAATCCAGATTCGGGAGAAGCCCCTTT
Organism: Nitrospira sp.; assembly: GCA_024760505.1. GTDB lineage: Bacteria > Nitrospirota > Nitrospiria > Nitrospirales > UBA8639 > Nitrospira_E. The sequence continues at coordinate 3,341,132 of CP058931.1, read as the reverse complement.
TCTTCCTTCATCGTCTGTTCAATGATTTCCGCAATCTCGTACCACCGCGTCCCATCCGCATGTTGACTCAACGCTTTCGCCCGTCGTTTGATGATAGCCGAACGCGGATCCTCGTGTTTTAAGACTCGATGGCCAAACCCCATGACCCGTTCCTTTCCGGACAATTTGGAATGGACCCACCCTTGCGCGTTTTCCGGGTCCCGAATGGCGTGGAACATCTCCGCCACAGCTTCATTCGCTCCGCCATGAAGGGGGCCTTTGAGTGTAGCAATAGCCGCCGTGACAGCCCCATAAAGATCAGCCAGGGTTGAGGCCGTGACCCGACCAGCGAACGTCGAGGCGTTCAATTCATGCTCGGCATAGAGATTAAGAGAAACCTCCAGTTCTTTTGCATGATCCTCACGGAGATTCCCTGTCAATAGATACAAGAGGCTTTGGGCAAACGACTTTGTGGCCGGAGCCTGAAAAAGAGGATGATCGAATCGTGTTCGAACGGCCCAGGCAAGAAGTAGAGGCATTTGTGCGAGTAACCGGACGGCCTTTCGGAGGTTCGCCTCATGGGAGATATCCTGAGCTTCAGGATCGATCATCCCGAGAAACGACACCCCGGTTCGCAGCACATCCATGACATTCGCAGAAGCTGGAACCGTTTGGAGAAATTGCCACACGACCGGGGGTAAGGATCCGGCATGAGCCAACTCGGCCTGCCACTCCTGAAGATCGCGGGATGGCGGCAGATCTCCATGCAGTAATAAATATGCCACTTCTTCAAACGTCGCCTGCTCAGCCAGCTCTTCAATGGCATATCCTCGATATCGTAAACTTCCCCGCGTCTCGTCTATTTGGCAGATGGCTGATTCCCCCACCACCACCCCGTCCAGCCCGGGATTATGAACGGCCGTTTCCATGACACACCTGCCTTTCTTTTACAGGCCTGTTGAAAATTTTGTGCCCTGAGGCGGTCCAAAGAGGCCGTCAGATGCATGCTCAGGGTTGGGAGGGTTCAACGCGCCTTCTTTCATTCCTTTGGCACACGTTCATACTTTTGATAATCCAACACCTCGTACAAGGCCTGCCTGGTTTGCATGCTATCGAGGAAAGCTTGTTGGGTCCCCTGTTTTTGTAATTCCAGAAGAGCTGCCCGGCCTGCCTTCGCCATTACACGAAATACGGTCATGGGGAACAGTACGATGTGATATCCCATTCCGGAGAATTCCTTGACGGTCATATAGGGGGTTTGTCCCCATTCAGTCATATTGGCGACCAGAATGCCCCCGGAATATTTCAAAGCTTTGGCTGCCGCTTGAAATTCTTCCGCTGACTGCAGGGCCTCGGGGAAAATCGCATCAGCGCCGGCTGCCCTGTAAGCTTGAGCCCTCTCAATGGCCCCATCCAGACCTTCCACAGACCGGGCATCCGTCCTCGCAATGATGACAAGATCCCGGTCCTGTTTGGCTTCAACTGCCGACTGAATTTTTTGACACATGCCCTCACAGGAAATCAGGGTTTTTCCGGGCAAATGGCCGCAACGTTTTGCTAACACCTGGTCTTCCAATTGGATTCCCACCGCCCCGGCTGATTCTAATTCCTGAACCGTGCGATACACCTGGTGCCTCTCTCCAAAGCCCGTATCGGCATCGACAATGACCGGAATTTGAACCCTCTGAGTCACGTACCGGGTTTCTGTCACCACCTCCGTCATCGTTAACAGCCCGATATCGGGTAGTGCCCGGGAAGCCGCCAGACCCGCTCCTGACAGGTATGCTGCCGGAAAACCGGCATCTTCAACCAATCGAGCCGAAAACGCATTAAATACACCCGGCACCGCCAGCGTGTCCCGTTGAAGCTCCGCTCGAAAGCGGCGCGCCCGACTCTGGGAGGTTATGGGTTTCCCACTCATCGTCAATCCACAACTGGTAATGCCGACACCAGGACATTCACGTCTTTCAGACGGTCCAGTTCCCACACGGTTTGGATAACGTTCGTCATATCTTTCCGGCCGATTTTCCGTGAAGACAACTTCTGAAACTTCAATTCCAGTTCGCGATCGGTGAGCGGGCGTCGTGGATGACCTTTGGGATGGTCAATCTGTGCCGTGAACGTCCTGCCGTCCATCAGGGTGACATCAATTCTGTTGGCCATGGCATCCGGATAACGCTCGGAAAACTCTTTGACCTCTTCAACACGGATTTTCTGCATCAGATTCAACAGAACGGTATCGTTTAGGCGATGCGGGGAAAAAGAACGAGGAGATATTTCCCCATCCGTTAGGGCGACTGCCACGCAAAAGGGGAGACTATGATCAGCAGTCTCACGGGTTTTTGGATGCCACTTTTCCTGATCCCGTCCAATAATTTCGATCGCCACATCACCACTGCCGATAATAATTGCTTTGATTCGGTGGGCAGGGTATTCCCCACACGCAGCAATCAGTTGTTCCCGAATGGCGAATGCGGCCTCCACCGCCGACTGAGCATGGTATTCCACCGGATGGGGCTTGATGTAGGTGTCAAGAATTTTATAGGAAGAGCCGTGACGTCCTCCCATTTCGGGTAAAGAGAAAGGCCCGGAAATCACCTTCATAAACCCCTTTTCCCCTTCAAACATGGCCTCCGGTCCGGTCATACCCTCACGAGCCGCAAATCCTGCGAAGATTCCGTTCCTGCTTGCATTGGCAAACGCACAGGCTTTCCACAGGGAAACTTCCCCCACTCTGGTCTGACGCAGCGCTCCAGCTGTAATACCCGCCAGATTGAGCGCATGTACGATCTGTTTTTTGGGGAGCTTAAGCAGCCTGGCTGTGGCAACCGAGGTAGAAAACGCTCCGTAGGTGACGTGATCCCATCCTCGAGGGCGAAGCGCCGCTGCGTCACAAAGACGGCACTGAATCTCATAGGCCAGCACGATGGATTGAATGAATTGCCGGCCATGAACATGAAGACTTTCGGCAACGGCCAGACAGGCCGGAATATTGTCTGACGGATGAGCGGGCTCCTTGGAGAGGTAGGTATCGTTGCAGTCGAGATACCGTACCGCCGTGCCATTCGCAAAGGCCGCCAGATCCGGACTGGTTTGATGACGGGTTCCCCATACTGTGGCGCCGTCTTTGACCATCACCCGGGTCGCCAGGCGTCTGGCAATCCTGCATGGAGGTGCGGTGGTGGCACCATAGGCACAGGCCAGACTATCCAAAACCCGTCGCTTCACCTCATGGATCACGTCCGGAGGAAGGTCCTGAAAGGTTAACAACTCCGCATACTCGGCCAGGCGGTCAGCAAGCATCATCCCCTCTCGCCCTGAGATCGGACGGCATCTCCTTCCAGGAAAAGAATTCCTCTCCGGCTCGACAATTCGGGCAGTCCTGAATTTCCCATTGAGGCATTGTCACATTCGTCCCGTAGTAAAATGGATAACGAGACATCAAGTCGTCCATCAAAGGGAATTGCCCGCTATCCCGACGGGCAAACACCATCATCCCAACGACATGACCGCCATGTTCGCTCACAATGGTTTGGAGTTTGTTGACGCAACTCCCTCGCGCAGTAACGTCATTGATCACCACAAAATTATCCCCTTTATGTATCGAGCCTTCGGGAATTTCCACCCCAATCTTTCCTGTATCGTGATTGAAAGGCGCAGACACCACTCTCATCGCCAACTGAGGGCTGATGATTGTCGCGATACCCTCTGCCAACAAACGTGCATCCGAGGCCGGCACGAGAAGTCCGTCGATTCGATGGTGTTGGCTCAGACCTAGAACCCAGTGCCCCATATCCGCAGTGATAAGGGAAAGCAGATCCGCGTCACGTGCGATGGCCTCAAAGCCTAAATAGGTCGCGGTATGGTGGCCCGACACGACTGATACATGCGTATCGAACAGAACCGCCATTGAATCGCGAAGTATCCGAATGACCTCGCGTTTCGACAATGAAGAAGTTGGGGACTCTCCGACAATCGATTGAAGCCGTTCTTCGACGGTTGAATCCGCGTAGAGCCTTCGCTGATAATCGACCAATTCCGATATGCGTTTGTGTTTCTCAAGCACCAGATTCATGCTCAATGCTCCTTGGTAATCTTCGTTTTCAATGTTCCAATAGGCTGAATTTCCAGCTCCACTACATCATCCGGCTGTAAAAACCGATCCATCTCCAATCCACATCCCCCACCCACGGTTCCAGAGCCGAACACTTCGCCCGGATAGACCGTTTCTCCCCTGGACACATGTTCAATCATTTGAGCGAACGACCAGTAAATGGTTCCAAACGTCCCTTTCGACCAGACTTCTCCGTTGACACGAGCCACCATGCCCAGCTGCTTCAGGTCTGGAATCTCATCCGGCGTCACCAGGCAGGGTCCCAACGCCGTGGCAAAATCCTTCCCCTTCGCAGGTCCGAGGCGACAGGCCATTTCCTGGAATTGAATATCCCGGGCACTAAAATCATTCATGATGGTATAGCCGGCAATATAGTCCCACGCCTTATCCGCCGGAATATCTCTCCCCTTTCGACCAATGACACAGGCCAATTCCAGCTCATAATCAAGTTTTTGTGTCTGTAACGGCCACACCAGAACATCTTCGGGCCCGATGATGGTCTGTGGATTGCCTTTATAATAGACCGGCGCCTTGTACCACTCCGGGGGTATCGGTTGACCTCGCTTTTTGGAAGTCGCCGCGATGTGCGCCTCAAAGGCAATAAAATCACGAAGAAGAGGGGGATGAGGGATCGGCGCAAGCAGCGAGACCTCTTCCCTGTTATAGACAATCGTTTCACCATCAGGGCCATGGACCATATGATCGTTGTCACTGATATAATGAAAGGCCTCCCGGGCTCTATTCATCGCCGACACTTCCCCCTGAAGGAGCTCCAGCATAGAGGACGGGACTTCCGATGTGGCCAGCCTGTAGGGTTGCGCCTCCCCTTGATCCGCCAGCATCCGCGTGTATGCCATGTTCAGATCTACGATGGACTCATGGTGGAATGCTCCGACCCGCGCAAATTTTCCTATTGGTGTGTGAACCTGGAAGGTGACAAGTTTCATGGTGTGCTCCAACTCATGGAATAGTTTTTTAATTCAACAGCCTCAGCCTCAAGCATCACGCAGAAGGGCTGCCGTGACTCCACCATCACCGCAATTTCATTCGTCTGTGTTTGTGTTTTACTGGCCTCAACCGCCCCTGGATGAGGTCCATGATGTATGCCCTGAGGATGTAAGGTCAGGGTTCCGGGATGAATGCCCGACCGGCTGAAGAAATTCCCCTCGTGATAAAACAGCACTTCATCAAAATCCGTATTCCGATGATAAAAGGGAATTTTCAATGCACCCGGCTCACTTTCCAGCGGTCTGGGGGCAAACGTCGAAATCCACACCCTTCCCGCCTGGAAGGTCGCGTGCACGCTCGGAGGCAAGTGATAGCGGGGACTGGTCACCGGCCGAAAATCCCGAACGTTGAGTTTCGTCGGCCAAACCTCTCCCTTCCACCCGACAACATCCAATGGAGAAAAAGGATAAAACACCTTGGTATACGTTCCATCACGTTTAATGCGAAGCTCCCATTCATGTTGACCCTTTGTGGTGACGGGCGCTGAAAGTTCGGGGACCACAAGGACCTCGGGATCGAATAGGGCATGCTGTCCCAACAACCCCCGTTCGGGCAGCATGACAGGCTCAGAAGTTTCGATGATCAACATGACACCGGGTCCTTCTTCTACCACCATCCGGTAGGTCGTTCCTTTGGGAATGACCAGATAGTCTCCGGGTTCATACGTCAGCACGCCGTAATCGGTTTCCAGCAGGCCTCTCCCTTTATGTACAAAATGCACTTCATCGCCATCCGCATTGCGAAAGTAATACGGCATCGTTTCTTTCCGACGGGAGATTGACACCTGGACATCCGGACTTTGTAATATTTCCACCGGTCGGCTTTCCCTGGAAAAAAAATCTGGAGGGGTCAGGTCGCTGCACTGGAAGGCGCGAGGCCGACAAGGCCCATCGATGCGAATCCAGTTGGTGGGAGGATGCGAGCGATACAAATGGGAAGCCGGACCGGCAAATCCCTTACGTCCATGTTCCTCTTCATACAGACCTGATGGAATATTGACGTGCGCTTGCCGGGGTGATTGACCTTTCCGTGTTAAGTACATGGGGTCCTTTCTGTCAGCATGGTTCCGCCCTGGCCATGGCTGCTTAGGGAATATGTCCAAAATCAATAATAGTCTGTTCCACGCCCTGCGTTTGATCCCGTTCAATATCCTGATATAAGGACTCGACTGTGCTCTTCACAAAAGTCTTTGACTCTTCCTTTCCTTGTCTCCGCTGAGTCAGTTCGAAGAAAATTCCACTGCCGGGAAACAGTGGATAAGTGAAACGCTGACGGAGCGGACCGAATCCATCCCGACCTTCCTTTACGGGTCCGCTGAACTTCACGCCATGGGCTTCCCATTCCTGGCACACGGTTTCGATATCGTCTACTTCCAATGCGACATGCTGTATACCCGGCCCAAACCGTTCAACAAACTCCGTAATCTGTGATTTACCGGTTTTATCCCGTCCTTGCATGAGGGCCACGCGAATATTGTTCCGTTGAACCACGATGGTATCCATGCTTGATCTATCGGACCCTACATCATCGGCAGACCAGATCGTTCGGAAACCGAGAATGTTGTTGAACAGATGTTCGGCAGCATGAAGATCATTCACACAAAGGGTAATGTGATCAATTCCAACCGTGTCACCCATTGGATTCTCCTTCCCTATCAGGAATTCGAAACGGCTCCTGCAGGCCTATCATGTTTTCCAGCTTCTTCGGTCCGTTATCAACCTGCGCCATAAAATTTAATTTTAATTTACCATTAAAAAATAATCATTAGCAATCTTTTGTTAAAGAATAATTTAAATGACACCTAAAATTTCATCCTTTTATACAATCATTGCTTGTTATCTATAAAAGTTTTATTATGATAATAATATTTTATCATTAAATTCTTGACTGGCAATCATACATAGCAATTACTTGAAAATGGGACTTACTTATATGTTCAGACTAAGGAGGCCACCATGTCAGGATTTTATCGGGAGATGCGGGAATTCGTACTTCACCATGGTGCCATCAATAACTCTTATCTGAGTTGGTTTAAGAATGGAGACGCATCCGATGAAGAACTCTATGCGTTTGCGGTGGAGTTTTATAACTTTGCCCGATTCTTTCCAAAAATTCTTGTCGCACAACTGGTCAACACCGAGGACGAATCCGTCGCAGAAGAATTGACACGGGTTTTGTATTCAGAATTAGGGGAAGGAAATTCTGAAAACAGACATGAGTTACTCTATCGGCATTTCCTGCGTTCCATCGACATCGATCTTCATCAAGCCCTGACTACACCGATGATGCCTTCTACCCGGGCCTATATCGAAGGGCTGGAAGAATTGTACGGCAGCGGCCTTCATGAACAAGCCCTGGGAGCTTCCTTTGGCCTGGAAAACATGGCCATTACCATGTGGGATCACCTAATTCCCGGCTTACAGTCTTTGCGTCGTCAGCGATTTCCTGGTCTTGATATGAGGTATTTCACCTTCCATCGTGAACTTGAATCCACCCATGAGGAAGCCATGGTGCATGCCGTTGCAGCCATGGAAGGACATGGCTCTGCTCAGGGGACACTCTCCATTCAAGAGCGACAGGATTTTCACGACGGCGTCCGACAGGTTCTGAACTTTTTAGAGGGGTTCTGGTTGGGTCTCGAGCATCAACGCACGATGAAAAACCCCAACCACAACGGGGCGCATTCCAGGAACAGGCATGTCACACTCGGGGATGCGCGATAAAGGAACTCTAGGATGCTAACGGCTATCGCTGGCGAGGCCTCATGCTTACAGGGGAATGAGTCCTTTCCTTAGAGGGTAAAACGGATGATTGAAACGATTTCCATGAATAACAATATTCAGGAGGCCCATCGGAACGGAAACCCGTTCCTCGGATTCCCTTACTCTTCGTTTACGCAATTTTTTCAGCAGCGGGTGGCCGATCCGGCACTCATGAAAGAATTGTACTTGACGTATTACGACGATTCCGGAATGGATCGAAGCTATACCTATGAGGAATTCGGAAACGCCGTCAATCGAACCGTAACCTTTCTGCGTGAGCAACTGGGGATCCAACGGGGTGATCGCATTGCCACCCTGCTGTTTAATCATGACTTTACCGTGGTGATGTATTATGCCGCATGGGTCCTGGGAGCCGTGGTGGTGCCGATTGATCTCAATGAATCTGAAGACCGTCGCTTCTATATTCTGGAACATTCAGAGGCCTGTGTGGTTTTTTGTTGGGGAACCGAATACGAAGCCCTCCAGGATATCCGGAATCGACTGCCCTTTCTTCAGCATCTCGTCTCTCTCGGGAATGGAACCTCACCGCTCATGGACATGTTGGGTCAACCTCGCCCAGCTCAATCACACAGCCACGGATCTCTCGATCAATCTGCTCTCCAGGATGACGCATTGATTGTTTACACCTCTGGAACGACGGGACCACCGAAAGGAGTTGTACTCACGATCGAAAATCTTCTCGTCGATGCCCACGGCATTGCAAAATGGCACGGATTGGAAAAAGGTCATTGCCTCATGTGTGTGCTGCCGATCCATCATGTAAACGGAATTGTTGTCACGCTCATCACCCCATTTTACGGACAGGGCAGATCCGTGCTGAACCGGCGTTTTCGTCAGTCCGCGTTCTGGAACCGAATCCAGGATGAAGGGGTTACCTGCGTGAGTGTGGTCCCTACTATTCTGGAGTTCCTGCTGGAAGGAAGCCGGGATAACCGGCAATACCGGCTTGACCATTTTCGTGGATTGATTTGCGGTGCCGGCCCTCTCTTAAAGGACACAGTGTCACGGTTTGAGCATCAATATCATGCTCCGGTTCGTCATGGGTACGGACTATCTGAAACCACGTGCTATGCCAGTTTTCTCCCCGTTAATCTTTCCGAACAGGAACACAGGCATTGGCTTACCGACTATGACTATCCATCCATTGGCCTCGCCATTCCTCACAACGACATGGCGATTCTCAATCCCCATGGACAACCGGCGGGCGAGATGGAAAAGGGGGAAATTTGTATCCGCGGACAAACGGTGTGTTCAGGTTACTTGAAACGACCGGATGCGAATGAGGAAAGTTTCCGGTGGGGATGGTTCCGGTCGGGAGATGAGGGGTTTTTCATTCGTGATCAGGCTGATCGCCCGTATTTTTTCATATCCGGGCGTCTGAAGGAATTAATCATCCGTGGGGGTGTGAATATATCACCCCTGGAAATTGATGAAGTACTCAGAGGACACCCTTCCGTCAAATTCGGTATGGCCGTTTCATTCGAAAACCGTTTCTACGGAGAAGAAATTGCCGGATACCTCGTGGTCAAAGAACATATGCCGCAACCTTCGGAAGATGAGATGGTCACCTGGTGTCGCAAGACGTTGCCCTTTGCCAAGTGTCCCAAGGTCATCATGTTCGGCCAGGAAGTACCCTATACGACAACGGGGAAGCCCAAACGTTTGGAGTTAAAGGCGAGGTTGAGCCCGGCATTGGCACGCTATCGCGACGTCCAATTCCGCTCTGTGCAACGCGGCTCAACTCCAAAACATCAGACGGCTTGAGGAGGTCGTCATTGAATGAGTAGTGGACATGACGTATCACCCATACCACACCCAATGACCAACAAGAGGATAATTATTCATGTCTAGACAGAAGGAGAGTGTTATGGAGATTTCACAATCTGAATTTCTCCACCTCTATTATTTCCTTAAACTCACCAGAGCGTTGGAGGAACGAGTGACCACGCTGTACCGGCAAGGTCGCATCGTCGGTGGTGCGTACACCAGCCATGGAATGGAGGCGATTTCGGTGGGCTATGCTTCCGCCCTGCAGGCCGATGACATTATCGCCCCTTTCCATCGGGATATGGGAGCGTTTTTAGTCAGAGGCATTACGCCGGGTGAGGTCTTAGCGCAATATCTTGGAAAGCGCACCGGACCCACCAAAGGGAAAGACGGCAACGTGCATATGGGCGACCTGAAACGTGGCATCATCGCCTTTGTCAGTCATCTGGCTGACAATCTTCCCGTCGCGACCGGAGTGGCTCTGGCGTTTAAGCTCCGTGGTGAATCCCGTATTGTCGCCGCGAATACTGGAGATGGAGGGACCAGTCGCGGAGATTTTCATGAAGCGTTGAACTTCGCGTCCGTTCGCCGGCTGCCGGTGGTGTTCTTTTGCAATAACAACCAATACGCCTACTCCACCCCTCTTCACCATCAGATGGCCATCAAAGATGTCGTCGAGCGGGCAAAAGCCTATGCCATCCCCGGTGAAATTGTGGACGGTAACGATGTCGCCTCCGTTTACCTGACCGCACAACGGGCCTTTCAACGTGCCAGGAACGGAGGGGGTCCCACCTTTATCGAATGCAAAACCATGCGTATGCACGGGCATTCAGAGCATGATTCCGCCAAATATGTGCCTCGGGAACTCCTGGAGGAGTGGAAGAAGAAAGACCCCATTCTGAAGGCGGAACGCCGGCTGAAGGAATTAGGGTATGCCGGTCAACCCGAATTCCAGGAAATTCATATGAGGGTTGAAAAGGAAATTGAATCCGCTTTGGAGTTCGCGGAACAAAGCCCGCTTCCGGAAGGTCCGGAAGCTTTGGAAGGGGTCTTTGCGGCCAATCCCGTGGAGGTACTGATATGACCACATCCGCCATCACACATGAAGTGACCTATCTGGAAGCCATCTCGCAAGCCCTTGATGAAGAAATGAGCCAGGATGAACGGGTCTTCCTGATGGGAGAGGATATCGGCCCTTACGGCGGGGCATTTCGTGTCACCGAAGGGTTTCAAGATAAGTATGGTGAATGGAGAGTGCTGGACACCCCTCTGGCGGAATCGGGAATTGTCGGCGCCGCGATCGGAGCGGCGATAATGGGCATGAGACCCGTGGTGGAAATGCAATTTGCCGATTTCATTTCCTGTGCGTTCGATCAAATTACCGAGATGGCCGCCAAGAATCATTATCGCTGGGGAGCAGAGGTGCCTCTGGTCATTCGCGCACCCTTCGGGGGAGGGACTCATGGAGGGCCGTTCCATTCCGTGTGCCCGGAAGCCTGGTTCTTTCATACCCCCGGGTTGAAACTGGTGGCGCCCTCAACCGCCTATGACGCCAAAGGATTGTTGAAAGCCGCTATCCGTGATCATAACCCCGTCATTTATTTTGAGCATAAATTTTTGTATCGGCGCGTGAAGGAGATGCTTCCGGCTGAAGATTATATCGTCCCGATCGGAGAAGCGGACATCAAACGGACAGGAAGCGAGATATCCGTCATCACCTATGGAGCCATGGTCCACGTGGCATTAGAGGCAGCAGAGGCCTTGGATCAGGAGGGGATCGACATGGAAGTCGTGGATCTTCGCACCCTGAGCCCTCTTGATACCGACACGGTCAAAGACTCTGTTCGAAAAACGGGCAAAGTGATTATTCTCCACGAAGATACAAAGACCGGAGGGATCGGTGGAGAGATTGCCGCGATTCTGGCTGAAGAATGCTTCAACGCGCTTGATGCGCCGATTATGCGGATCGCAGCCCCCGATATTCCCGTGCCCTATAGTCCCCCGCTGGAGGACTTTTTTCTTCCGAAAGCTCATGACGTCATCACCGCCGCCCGCCAATTGGCGGCCTATTGATTACACAGGGGAGCAATTCATGGCCACCGACATCGTCATGCCGCAGTTAGGTGAAAGCATTGCCGAAGGCACCATCGTGAAATGGCTCGTTCCGCTGGGGGCACAGGTGAAAAAAGATGAATCCCTGTTAGAGGTGGAAACCGATAAGGTCGCATTGGATATTCCTTCACCGGCGACCGGAGCCTTAACCGAGATTTTGATTCAGGAAGGGGAAACGGTCCCGGTGGGCACCCTTCTCGCGCGACTCGATTACCATTCCGAATCCGGAAACGGTGATTCCCCGACAAGCACAATTCAATCACCGGTATCGTCCGGTCACGGCCAGTCAACGATCTCAGGATCCCCTGAACTCCTTTCACCGGCTGTTCGAGACCTTGCCGCGAAGCACCAGGTGGACCTCAGCCGCATCACCGGAACCGGCATGAATGGACGGATTACCAAAAAGGACATCCTGGAGTACCTGGACAAGCAAGGACTGCCCGGAAAAGAGTCCGGCGATTCCCTAAAGGGACAACCCGCATCAGTGTCCCCTTCCCTTGATGAAGAGGTGATTCCCCTGAGTTCAATGCGACGAACGATTGCGGAACGCATGGTCAAGAGTCGACAGACCGCAGCCCACGTGGTGACGTTCTTTGAAGCCGACTTCACAACAGTCGAACCCACCAGACAGGAGTTACATCTGACCTATCTGCCTTTTGTGATCAAAGCGGTCACGCAGGGAATCAACGCCTTTCCAATTCTCAATTCCTCCTGGTCTGCCAAAGGTCTGATCCTCAAGCATGCCGTGCATATCGGTATAGCTGTCGCCGTAGAAGAAGGATTATTGGTTCCCGTTGTCAAACACGCCGATCAAAAAGATCTTCGGCAATTGGGTAAAGAAGTCGCTGATCTGTCTCAACGGGCACGAAGCAAACAACTCCAGCCCGAGGAAGTCCAAGGAGGAACCTTCACCATCACCAATCATGGAGGGACTGGCAGCCTCTTCAGCACTCCGATCATCAACCAACCGCAAATCGCCATTCTTGGAGTTGGCGCTGTTCAGCGGCGAGCAGTGGTCGTGAACGAGTCCGTTGAAATTCGCCCCATGGCCTACTTGAGCCTTGCCTTTGATCATCGGGTCATCGATGGAGCCACGGCCGATCAATTTATGCTCATGGTGAAATCTGTCCTGGAACGACCATCCTGGGAGGTCACCTCATGAAGGATGTTAGACATGTGGTTATTGTGAGTGCGGTCCGCACTCCCATGGGAAGCTTTCAGGGGGTCTTCAGCCCGGTTCCCGCGACGAAACTCGGAAGCCTGGCCATTGGGGAAAGCTTACATCGTGTTCACCTGTCAGGGGCATTAGTGGACGAGGTCTATATGGGTTGCGTGCTGGCGGCCGGTCTCGGACAGGCACCCGCTCGGCAGGCCGCGCTTGGAGCCGGCCTGCCCGACTCGGTGGGCGCAACCACCATCAACAAGGTCTGCGGATCCAGTCTCATGGCCATCATTATGGCCACTCAAGCCATCAAATTAGGGGAAGCCCGCATTCTGGTTGCCGGAGGCATGGAAAGCATGACCGGCGCCCCCTACCTCCTGACCAGGGCCAGACAAGGCTACCGGCTTGGCCATGGGGAACTGGTCGATAGCCTGATTAAGGATGGACTCTGGGACGTCTATAACGATTTCCATATGGGTCAGGGTGGGGAACTCTGCGCGTCCAAGTATCAACTGAGCCGGCAGGCCCTTGATGACTTTACGATTGAAAGCTACCGCCGGGCCCGCATGGCCATCGCGAACGGCGCATTCAAACAGGAAATCGTTTCCGTCGAAGTGCCTCAAAAAAAAGGCGATCCCCTTCTCGTCACCGACGATGAGGAACCGAATCGCGTGAATCTTGAAAAACTTGCCAGCTTGAAGCCGGCGTTCAAAGAAGACGGCGTGTTGACAGTCGGCAATTCTCCATCTTGCAATGACGGTGCGGCAGCTCTCGTCCTCATGGAAGAACAAGAGGCTGCGCGTCATTGCATCAGGCCTCTTGCAAAAATTGTGGGCTATGCCGGCGCCGCATTAGCACCGGAGTGGTTTACCATCGCCCCGGTTCACGCCATCCAAAAAGTTTTAAAGCAGACAAACCTGTCGATCGACCAGATCGACCTCTTTGAAATCAATGAAGCCTTTAGCTCGGTGTCTCTTGCAATTAACCGAGAACTCAACCTGGACCCGGCAAAAGTCAATGTGAACGGAGGCGCCGTGGCGCTTGGCCATCCAATCGGAGCTACCGGCTCACGGATTATGACCACCCTGCTTTACGCACTGGAAGCCAGAGGTGGCCGTTTGGGGCTTGCCAGTCTCTGTATTGGTGGAGGCGAAGCCCTGGCTGTGGTGATCGAACGCATGACCTAGCGCATAGTATTAGCGATCACGTTTCTGTTTTGACTGGAGAAGAAGCGAACATGCCATCACAGGCCATACAAACCATTGGTGTCGTAGGAGCCGGCCAAATGGGTGCGGGCATTGCGTTTGTATCTGCGCTCGCAGGCTGTGAGGTCCTCCTCTACGATATCCACACCGGATCCCTGGAAGCGGCACTTGAACGCATTCACAAGGGATTCGAGAAACAAATTCAGGATGGCATCATCCCGGCTTCGGAGGGCGAAGCGGCCTTGAAACGAATCCGGACCACCCAATCCCTCGGGGACATGACTGATCGTCACCTGATCCTGGAAGCCGCACCCGAAAATTCTGAAATGAAATGCGAGCTGTTCCGACAGCTTGGAGCCATCTGCAAGCCGGAAGTGGTGCTTGCCAGTAATACGTCCTCGATTTCCATCACAAAATTAGGGGCCATGTCGGGGCGGGACGCTCAGGTAGCCGGCATGCATTTTATGAATCCGGTCCCGGTCATGAAATTGGTGGAACTCGTTCGAGGGTTGCGAACCAGCGATGAGACCATCTCTCTTCTCGCCGGACTTGCAGACCGCATGGGAAAAGTTGTGGTGGAATCCAAAGATTCTCCAGGTTTCATTGTCAATCGCCTACTCATGCCGATGGTCAATGAAGCCATTTTTGCGTTCGCCGAAGGCATTGCCACTGCGGACATGATCGACAAGGCCATGACTCATGGCACCAACCATCCCGTAGGGCCGCTGGCGTTAGCCGATCGGATCGGTTTGGATACCGTGCTCAACATTTGCGAAATTTTATTTCAGGAATTTGGCGATCAAAAGTTTCGCCCATGTCCGCTTCTTCGAAAATATGTTGAGGCGGGTTGGTTGGGTCGAAAGTCAGGAAAAGGATTCTACACCTATCAACCTTGATTCCCTTGTCAGGATATGACGCCATGAAGATTGCTCACGATTCACCGGTAGTCCATCAGAAGGGTTCGGCTGAAGCACGTCCGGCCTCTCACCATCCTCAGGACAGGAAGACGCCGTGTACCTCCTTGTCCGGACTGCCGATTGCCGATCGGTATACGCAGGAAGACCTCAAAGATTGGGATCCTGAACGTGACCTCGGGCTTCCTGGAGACTTTCCTTACACACGTGGGATTCATCCGACGATGTACCGCAGTCGGCTATGGACGATGCGGCAATTCGCAGGATTCGGGACGGCTCATGACACCAACGCCCGTTTCAAATACCTTCTGGGTCAGGGACAAACCGGTCTTAGCGTCGCGTTTGATATGCCGACCCTCATGGGGTTGGATTCCGATGATCCCCAGGCCCTTGGCGAGGTGGGCTATTGTGGAGTTGCGGTCTCGTCACTGGAAGATATGGCTACACTCTTCGACGGAATCCCTTTGGATCGGGTATCGGTCTCCATGACGATCAATGGCCCGGCCGCCGTGATATTCGCCATGTATCTCACCCTGGCTGAACGGCAAGGCATCCCGCTGAATCGGCTCAATGGCACGCTTCAAAACGATATTCTCAAAGAATATATCGCACAAAAAGAGTGGTTGTTCCCGCCTGCTCCCCACATGCGGTTGATCACGGACACCATCGGCTACTGCAGTGAGCACGTGCCGAAATGGCATCCCATCAGCATCAGCGGGTATCACATCCGGGAAGCAGGATCCACCGCCGTGCAGGAACTGGCCTTTACCCTGTATGACGGGCTGACCTATGTCGAAGCCGCCGTCCAGGCAGGCTTGCCGATCGACGCCTTTGCCCCGCAACTGTCATTTTTCTTTAATTCGCATAACGACTTTTTTGAGGAAATTGCCAAGTTTCGTGCTGCACGACGCTTGTGGGCGCAGGAAATGAAAGACCGATACCACCCCAACAATCCACGCTCGCTTCAGCTCCGCTGCCATGCCCAGACAGCAGGCTGTTCCCTCATGGCCCAGCAACCCATGAACAATGTGGTGCGCACAACCCTTCAGGCTCTGGCAGCTGTGCTCGGGGGCACGCAATCGCTCCATACCAATTCGATGGATGAGACGCTGTCTCTGCCCACTCAGGAGGCCGTGACGCTGGCGTTACGGACCCAACAGATTATTGCTCATGAGAGCGGGGTCACCAACACGGTTGATCCTCTGGCCGGTTCCTACTTTATTGAACACCTCACCAACCGAATGGAAGAAGGTGCCCGCGAATACTTTCGCAAGCTGGATGCCATGGGTGGCATGTTGGCCGCCATCGAACGGGGGTTCCCGCAACGAGAAATTCTGGAGGCGTCCCAGCACTACCAGGAAGAAATCGACCGGAAAGAACGCATCATCGTCGGCGTCAATGAGTATGTTGAGTCGGAGCAGTACGCCATTCCCACCCTGCGAATCGGGAAGGAAGTCGAACAGTATCAGCGGGAACGATTACGTTCGTTTCGCGCCAAACGGGACCCCAAGAAAGTGACTGAAGCGCTTCATGAAATTCAATGGTTTGCGCAATCCGGCGAAAATCTGTTGCCACACCTGATGCACGCGGTCAAAGCCAAGGCCACATTGGGAGAAATGTGTGGAGCCTTAAAGGGAGTCTTTGGAACTTATCGTGAACCTGTGGTGTTATGAACTGTTGTCGCAGCCTGAGGATCACAAGCCATGTTGGCCTTTAGGACCCGATTCGCAAGGAGGTAACACAGCAAACCGGCATACAGTTTTCACCAATGGTCCTGCAGCCGGAAAACCCTTTCCTCAAAACAGAAGGGACCAATCCTGTGAAACTTGGACAATTTAACATTTATCCTGTGACAGACGGCCGGTTCCGGCTTGACGGCGGAGCGATGTTCGGGGTGGTCCCCAGGGTGCTCTGGGAGAAATGTTGTCCGGCCGACGATCACCACCGCATCCCGCTCAGCTTGACCTGTCTGCTGATCCAGGCACATGGGAAGAACATCCTCGTCGATACGGGACTGGGCTCAAAACAGGACAAAAAATTTCACCGAATGTTTGCCGTGGATCAATCCTCCTCCCTTCATGATGCCTTACACCACTTCTGCCTTGCCCCGAAGGACATTGATATGGTGATCAATACCCATCTCCATTTCGATCATGCCGGAGGCAACACGCGGTGTAATGAAAAAGGCCAGACGATCCCGACGTTTCCGATGGCCCGCTATCTGGTGCAACGCGGAGAATTTGAGGATGCCATCAAGGCGAATGAACGGACCAAGGCCAGTTACCGTCAGGAAAATTTTATTCCTATTCTGGAACATCACCAGTGTGAGTTTGTCACAGGCACGACCGAGTGGCTGCCCGGTATCTCGATGGTGGTCACCCCCGGCCATACCAAATACCACCAAAGCGTCAAGATTGAATCCGAAGGACACACGGCCTTCTTTTTAGGGGATTGTATTCCCACGGTCTCTCACCTGCCCCTCC
Organism: Nitrospira sp.; assembly: GCA_024760505.1. Classification (GTDB taxonomy): domain Bacteria; phylum Nitrospirota; class Nitrospiria; order Nitrospirales; family UBA8639; genus Nitrospira_E. The sequence continues at coordinate 3,323,605 of CP058931.1, read as the reverse complement.
CCTACATTATGGGCTACGACCTCTTTCCGTTACAGACGCTGGAAACCAAACGATGGATTCTTGACCAAGCCTACGAAGAAGGATGGCTCCTGATTTTCGAACATGACCCTCGGATTGAGATGGGGTACGTCCACAAAGACCCGGAAGGCAAATATTTCCTGAAACCTGCAGAGGAAGCGAGAACAGCATGACCACAGCGACGACACCCATTCGAGTTCTGATCGGAAAGGTTGGTTTGGATGGCCACGACCGCGGCGTGAAACTGGTGGCACGGGCCCTACGAGACTCCGGCGTCGAAGTCATTTATACCGGGTTACATCAAACCCCCGAGCAAGTCGTCAATATCGCCATTCAAGAAGACGTGAACGCGATAGGCCTCAGCATTCATTCCGGTGCCCATACCTCTCTGTTTCCACGGGTCCTGGAATTACTGAAAACGCATCATGCCGAGGATATTGCCGTCTTCGGTGGAGGCATTATCCCTTCTGATGATGTCGGTCCTCTGATGGAAACCGGTGTGCGGGCCCTGTTCCCTCCCGGCACCTCGATGTCACGCATTGTGGAATTCGTGAAAGGACTGCCCCGATGAGACCGGTCTATATGATCAGTGGCGGGATCACCAAATTCGCCAAAGCCCATCCGGAGAAAGATTTTCGTCTGATGGTCAAAGAAGCCTATGATGCCGCCCTCCAGGACGTGCCCGACTTATCGAAAGACATGATTGATGGCGGGGTCGGCTCCTATTTTTCAGATCATTTCACCCGACAGCTCAAAGCTGCCAGCATGGCGCACGATTACCTGGGACTCTGCCCCAAACCATCAAAACGGGTGGAAGGGGGCGGCGCCACGGGAGGCCTGTGCTTTCAATCGGCCTGGGAAGCGATCGCCTCTGGACGGATGAACTGCTGTGTGGCGTATGGATTTGAAACCATGTCCCGGGTCAACACCTGGAAAGGCAACGAATTTATTGCGTTGGCTTCCGATACGAATTTCGACTTTCCGGTCGGCGGGTTTTACAGCGGGTACTATGCCATGATGGTCAATCGCCATATGCATGAATTTGGCACAACGGTTGAACAGATGGCCATGGTCTCCGTCAAAAATCATCTGAATGCCCTGTACAATCCCTATGCACAAAAGGCGAAACGTCTCACCGTCAAACAGGTTCGGGAATCGCCCATGGTGGCCACCCCATTGACCATGGAAGATATCTGCACCATGTCCGATGGAGCAGCCGTCTGCATTCTGGCTGACGAAACCATTGCGGAACAGGTCTGTGACCGCCCGGTGCACATCACCGGCATAGGGTCAGGGTCAGATGCCATGCGCATGGCTGACCGGCCGCATGGAAAAGTGCCACTCCTTCCGCACGAGCAGGAATCCGATTATGCCCGGCTCAAATACCCCGGTGTGCATTCCTTTCGTGGAGGGCGCATGGCGGCAAAGCTGGCCTACGAAATGGCCGGCATCCGGAATCCACTGGAAGAATTAAGTTTTGTCGAACTTCACGATGCCTATACCTCCTCTGAAATTCAAACCTATGAAGACCTGGGGTTATGTAAATATGGGGAAGGCGGCAGGTTTATTGAAAAGGGTATCCCGTTCATGCCGGGGATTGAGTATGGCTTGCCGTTACCGGATCAAGGGCGATTTCCTGTGAATCCATCAGGGGGACTGTTGGCCTGCGGCCATCCGGTTGGAGCTACAGGTCTGATGCAGGCCGTCTTTGCATTTTGGCAACTACAAGGCACGATCGAGAAGCATTTAGACAGTCCGGCATTACAACTTCGCGATCCCCGACGCGGACTCATCCATAGTCATGCGGGCACCGGGACCTATATCACCGTGTCGATCTTGGAGAGGACGTAACCACACCATGAAACACTCCGAAACAACCGGCAAACCCGTGGAGAAACGCCAGGAGACGAATGGACCGGAAGGCGCCCCGTTGATCATCCAGGACCACTACGAAATCGATTACCGTCATAGTTATGCCCAGGATTCCCCCTTCTTTGTGGGTTTGAGTGAAGGCCGGTTGCTGGGCTCGCGATGTACGGGGTGCCGGTATATGTATGCGACACCACGGGCACATTGCATGGAATGCGGGGCGCCCACGACGTGGGAAGCGCTTCCGCCAACCGGACGCGTGCATACCTTTACGGTCTGCTATTACGGCGGGGAGAGTTTTCTCAAAGAAACCCCCTTTCTGTTGGTGCTGGTGGAATTTGATCAGGTGAATACGCTCTTTCTCTCCCGGCTCAAAGGCGTGCCACTGGAAGAAGTTCACATTGGACTCCCGATTCGTCCACAATTCTCCGACACCCCCACTTATAAGGTGACCGATGTCTGGTTCGAACCCATTGACCGTTCCTGAATGTCCCACGATTCCTTCCTTACTCAAGGAAGTCCGAACGGGAAACATGCGGGCAATTTCCCGTGCCATTTCATTACTGGAAACAAATGGGCCTGAAAGAAAAGCGCTCCTGGAGGGGGTCGAGCCTTTCTCCGGCCATGCACCCATCATCGGGATCACCGGGTATCCCGGCGCGGGAAAAAGTACCGTGATCGACCAATTGATTACGGCGTACCGGTCACAAGGGAAAAAGGTCGGCGTGCTGGCCGTGGATATCAGCAGCTCGTTAACCGGCGGCGCCATTCTGGGAGATCGCATTCGCATGCAGCACCATTCGTTGGATGAGCGTGTCTACATCCGGAGCATGGGCACGAGAGGACACCGGGGTGGCCTGTCCATGGCAACACGGGACGCCATTCACGTGCTCGACGCTGCCGGGTATGATGTCGTGTTGGTTGAAACCATCGGGATGGGACAAGAGGAAGGTGAAATTGCCCGGATAGCCCAAACAGTGGTAGACGTCGTCGCTCCCGGTCTTGGCGATGACGTCCAAGCCATGAAAGCCGGAATCCTGGAAGTGGCCCATATCGTCGTGGTCAATAAGGCCGATCATGCTGGCGCCCACGAAACCCTTCAGTCGTTGCGGGAATGGGTGCCAGAGGTGTTGCTGGCGACCGCCACGACCGGAGAAGGCATTCCATCGCTGGTGGAGGCCATTACCCGCCACCAACAGTCCCTTGAAGTTGAGGCACCCATTTCCGGTTGAACGAAAAACAAGAATCATGCAACCTGCACCACGTCAACGACATTCGTTATCACATTTTGAAACTTCAGAGGAGCGCGGATTTTTGCCGGTCCCCGACCCTCTTTCTTCCTGCTCACTCTGCCCTGATCTGGAATGGCTCGGCGGACAACTACCTAAGCTGCTGGCTGCCCGCCAACTCCGGAACACCATCAACACGATGCAGAACCTTATCCCCGGGAAGAAGGACGACTGGACCGTCGACACCTACCGATATGCCAATCGCATTCTTTCTTTTGCGGCGCATGGCTACATTTGGGAAAATCCTGACCACCCCTTCGACCGTCTCCCGGCCAACCTGGCCGTGCCCTGGTGTGAGGTGTCACGCCGGTTAGGCCGGCCCCCCGCTCTTTCGTATGCTTCCTATGCGTTGGACAACTGGCGTCGTCTCGACCCGGACCACCCGATCCAACTCGATAATATTGTCCTGTTGCAAAACTTTCTTGGAGGATTGGACGAAGAGTGGTTTGTGGCCGTCCACGTCGACATTGAAGCGAAAGCGGGACCAGCCATGGCCGCCATTCTTCGCGCGCAGGAAGCCGCGGAACGGGATCATGCCGATGAAGTGACCAAGGAACTCATGACTTTGGCTTCAACGATGGACGGCATGTGCGGAACGCTGGATCGCATGCCCGAGCGGTGTGATCCCTATATGTATTATCACCGCGTGAGACCGTTTATTCACGGCTGGAAAAACAATCCGGCCCTTCCCAATGGGCTCGTATATGAGGGTGTGGAAGATTACCGAGAGGAACCGCAATATTTCCGAGGAGAAACCGGTGCCCAAAGTACGATTATACCCGCGCTGGATGCCGCACTGGGCATTACACACGCGGAAGATCCCTTAACCGTGTATCTCGCCGAGATGCGCCAGTACATGCCGCCTGCCCACCGCGCCTTTCTCGAAAGGTTGGAACATCAGCAGGACCATGCCGGTCGTCCCTTGCTGCCCGGATATATTATGGATCACAAATCCAACAAGCCCGACTTATGGCAGGGGTATCACGAATGTGTCCAACTTCTGGCACGATTCCGGGCCACACATCTGGATTATGCCGCAACCTATATTCATCAGCAAAGCGAGAAACAATCCACTAATCCCACCTCGGTAGGCACCGGCGGCACCCCGTTTATGGAATATCTGAAGAAACACCTGGAAGAAACCAAGTCAATTGGGCAGTGAGCCAGCGTGAAATCCCTTTTCGGATCGGCCGTGTCACTTCATTGTGAATGTGTTGGTAGGTATGTGTCCGTGTCGACTGGATAAATTAGAACCCAGGATTCAGCGGCGGCGGGAAGCAGGAGCGTAGCGAGTGGCCCGTCCGCTGCAACTAGTTGTTTGGTGTCAGCATGCCAGATTCTCTCAACTCGCTGGTCTTTCAAATATGTTCCGAAAAATGAGATCGAACTCCTTCGCCTGCATAGGGGCGCCGTTCCTACTGATTGTCTGTTCGCCACAGCAAGCAAGAACCTCATCGCGTCGCATCGCAGCGGTGAGTTTGAGCGAGCGTAACGAAACGGGCGAAGGACCGTCGCACGTCTCGTGGGGAATGCAGAGACTCTTGAAGGTCCGGATGGGAGGCCTCAATATCGGGGAAGACCACGTCTACGTCATTGATCGTCATGAAGTCTAGGTTCGTGGGACCGTATAACGTTTGACACGCGCCGCGGACTCCGCCTTGCCGGTGGCTATCGGCTGGATGGAATGGTTAGGCGACATCTGGTGCCAGGCCGTCAAATTGATACCACCAATTGCGCGATTGCACTTGCTTTCCAAACAAGGCCAAGGTCAGACTGATCATTGATGCGACCACTGTAGATTCCTCGGAACTTGGTCACTGGCCCTGTGAAGATCGCAACGCTGCCGTCTTCCATTGCAACCGTACCACCATTTCGATGTGATATCACGGCGCTGCCCGACTGCCCCGGCCTCGTGCGGCAATCAACTAGAAAAAGCGGCAGGTTGTTGAAATCGATTTGAGGTTCCGATGCGACGAAACCTGTAGCCCAAACGGCGAGTGATCCTCCAGCCTGCAATCCGAATGGGAAACCGACCACGCTGATAGGCTCAGCGGCCTGGATTGCGATGGCCGGTCCACCAAGCAAGTCGTAAGGGTACAGCTCCACATCGAGGAGATCGGTAAGTGGCAGGGCCACGAAATCCGCGTTGTCACCGAGAGTCGGGTGCTCGACCCAGCGTGGACTGCCGTTCGCATATAGCGGCTCTGTCTTGATTAGCCAGTGGCCGGGCTGCCTAGCACGGTTGTGAACGATTCGAATACCGTCAGGGACTGCCGCGGTTGCAGACAAGGGCTTTTTTGTTTGTGGATGTCGGCCTGACACGTTGTGCCAGTTGGTCAACAAGACCGGCCCATTCCTCGACTGGCAGACAAAGGCGGTGCCAGTAGACAGCCTCTGTGCGCCGAACCACATCTCAATAAGGAGTGACTGAACTGAAGGCTGGGCGATGGATGTCATGGCGCCTAACGCCGCAAATAAGCCGCGCGAGGTACGAGCGTCGGGCGAACGCAGTGAGCGAACTTGATTCGCCTTGTAATGTTGTTATTCTTCAAACAATTCTCTAAACGGGTTAACCACTTGCGGTGGCCCCGAAATAGCCCCTATACACGTAGATTTATGAAACCCTTCATCCTTACTGTTTGAAACAACCAACCCATTAAATACTTCAAACTTCCAGACTGTTATTTGTTCATTATCTACAACCTGCATTCCAAAATACTTTACTGTGTCATTGCCCAAGGTCTCATCTATTGTATTTTTAGACTTAAGGGAAAACAGGTGTTGTTGAAACATTTCTTCCCCAAATTTGGTTAACGCAGTAGTTAAAACGATACTAATATTTTCAATGTAGGCTCCCCAGTGGAACCAGGATAAGGCTTTTACAATATATTCGAATAATCCCGTATAAATATCACCATCAAATGGAACTGTTAGGACACGGCTTTCATTTCCATTTTCATCAGCTCTCGTCACATACCCCATTCCAGCCCCCAGCTCTTTCTTGAGCTTTTGGTTTCTTTCAAGTCTAGGAGGAACCAATGTGCTCAAGTGTTCTTTAGCATCAGTATGAAGCCCTCCAAAAGGAAGTAGTGATGTCAAATAGTGTTCATATTTTGATTTATCGTTGTTGCATTCATCACAAGCAGGAACTTTTATGAGATTCGCCCTTTCTGACTCAAGAAATAGCTCTCGTGAAAAAACATGGTCACCTTGCCTTATCGATGGCCTTTCCTGGCAATAAACACAAGTTTTACCTTTATACTTTTTACCCATGTCCTAACATGTTACTTACAACAGAACAGAGTCCCCGGCTGAGTGGCGGGCAGGAGGCCCGTCGGTTCGAGCCACGTGTTCGGCCGCCGCTGGCGGCTGGGACGTGCGGACTGACGCGGACGCTGTTCAGCCGACAGAGCAGCAATTTCCCTTCATCCCACATCGAGCCTGCACATCCCGCTTCACCTTTGTCAGCACCCCGTCTGCCGCCTGCGGTCGGCTGAACGCGTTGGCGTTCACCTGCGGCGCGCGAAGCGCGCTGACAGGTGCAACGCCCCGTTATAGGGCAGACCCAGGCGCCTTGTATGGGGTATACTGAACTTCGATTGCTTCAAGTCTGAGCGAACCATTTCCTCTTCGCATCTTGTAGAGTTTGGTCGGAAATCCGTGAAGAACGTGTCCGATCAAATCTACCTCTGCGTCTGTGAGGCGAGCTCCTAAGTATACGCCTGTTAGCGCGTCTACCCCGTAGCAATACTCCTTTTCGGCTTCGATATGTATGGCGCGCCACTCACGTTCATACGACCAGCAGGCCGCTTTTGTAAGGAGCATGCACATGAAAAGCGGAGAGTCGTTCAATAACTCATCCACGACGTTGAACATCGGAATTTCGTCGGTATAGCGGACTTTATGTAGCCGCGACAAAACGGGACGGCTGGTGTCGAACTCAAGAGAAATCCCTCGGTGGCCACCCCCGTAGTGAGACCAGAGCAAGGTATCGTCAGGTGCCTCGCTAAAGCAGGTGACCCCCCGATTAAGATAGCTTTCGCGAAGCTTCGCTCTAAATGCGTCAATGCCAGAATTCTTAACGGTCTGCCTGAGGAATTCCGTAGGCTTCCCGTCTTCGTCAACGTACCGTCGATCGCCGTGCACCCCATCCCATGATCCGCCAATCTTTCCCTTCAGCAGCTGAATACAGTCATCCATTGAAATGTCGGCTACACGAACCGGCACAGAAAAGTCATACGGATCGTTAAACGAGGATGGACGCGCAAAATAAAGCGTTCTACTCTTCAAAGCGGTGAGCGTCCGCTCCGAGAAGGGCTGGTACTTGTATAGCCGTGCAGGCGGCTTTTCCGGTACGTAAGTCATCTGTTCATCACTCAACCGGTTCCTACCCTATAACTAGTGAGTATATTGGTCTGTATAGCTCCCTGGCTGATGCAGTCTATCCAACTAAGCCCCAATCCGTTTGACTGGCATTCCTTCATTTTTCCTATGCCTTAGAACCATCCCACACGCAGTTGCCAAAGACAACTACTGCAAGTCCGGTCAGTCTATCCGGCTTTCCGCATGGGGCGGGATGATGAAACCATCTGCCGGGCTACGAACGCCCCTGCCTCCGCGATTGAGGGCATGGGTATAGTCCATCGTTGTTTTGACGTCGCATTGCCTCAACAAATCCGTGACGGTTCGAATATCAGAGCCGCTTTCGAGCAGGTGCGTGGCAAAGGAAGGGTGGAACATCTGGCCGTTCGTCTATTTGACGATTCCAGCCTTGAGCCATACCGGCTTGCTCGGCATGTGGCATCACACATTCGTAAAGCGGTGACGTTGTTTTTCTTGTGTAGGAATTGTTCATTCAGTGCCTGGGCACTCTTATTCACTCGGGAATTCCCGAGGAATTCCAACGGCACACAAAGCAGCCGATCGCAATGTAGGGGATTCTTGAACAAGGGAGGAAAAATGTCAAGAAACTTTCGCTTGGAATTCTGGCGAATGCTTGAGGAAGGAGGCCACAAGGAAGTTATCTGGGTCCATATGCGGATTAGCAAATGTTTTTGAGGCTCATGAAAAACGTGGCCAACCTCTATACCGCCTGCAGATCGGCCGACGGGCTGCCGCTCAAATCAAATGGCGGACCTTGTCAGAGCCCTTCGACAAAAATCAGGGCAGGCCTGGCGAGCTGGGCCGCCCTCGGTTACTGCGTCAGCACGATTGAATGTGATCGATCTGGGTGGAAATGGTTTTGGGTCCTTTTGCCATTACAAAAGGGCCCCGGCTACCGTTAAGATCTACTTAAAGAAACATCTGGAAGAAACCTGATCAGTCCATTCCCCCCGTGATTACGAAGCACTCGTGCCCGCAGGTCACCTATCAGGCGATCAGGCATTGGGAGTGAGAACGGTTTTCTCTGAATGTTGCTCGTGATAAGCATCCTTCTCTGGCCGAACGGCCCCCGGCTCTGGAGACAGGTAATCGGTGAGTCCCCGTTGAATGATGCCGTGATTTAGGAACCGGTATTGCCCCAGGAACGCCCGTTTTCCGACCGATGCGGCGACGGGATCATCATTATGAATAATTTCCGGAATCATCCGGTCAATCCGCTCACGAGCGGTATGAAATACTTCATCCGACAAGTCCCAGACTCGGGGATCTCCCTCCCGCCTATACTGCCGTTCAGCCCATAACGCCGTGGTCGCCATGATCAACAAATCTTCCCCGACTGACTCAATCCTATTTTGCCTGCCCTGATCATCACGAATCCCTTCCTGGTGAATCGCCAGAATGTAGAAGATGGCTCTGGCCAGACGGCGGCTCGCCCGTTCGACATACGTGAGGTGCTTGCGGACTTTGGGATGATCTGTCTCTGAACGGGAAGGAAGTGGTTTCCGTTTCCACAGGTCAAGGTATCGGGGAAGATACCATTGCGCGACCTGCACCCCTTCCCGGATGCGTTCCAGGGCTTTTCCTTTTGCGTCCAGATAATTCCTGGCTTGCTCCAAATGCGGGTTCAGGGCCTCACGGGCCACAAAGGGTCGCAGAATATCCGTGGCTCCCTCACCGATACGGTACATTTCGATATCCCGAACCAATTGTTCAATCCCGAAGGCCGGCTCTCCCCGAACCCCCTTAGAATCAGCCTTTTCGTAACCCATCCCTCCAAAGATTGTTTGCGCACCTTTGAGAAAACTAATCGCCTTTTCCGAACACGCGATTTTGGCAATGGCGGCTTCAATACGAATGTCATACGCATGTTGATCGGCCATACGCCACACCAGCCAGGACAGGGCCTCCATGGCAAAAAGATCCGCAGCCATCTGTCCTACGCGCCTCATTTGGGTTTGCCGCCGGCTTAGCGGCTGCTGAAAAGTGACACGTGAATTTGCCCGATCCAACGTGGGTTGCCAGGCCTGCTTGGCCATTCCTAAACACAAAGCCGGAATGCTAATGGCCCGCCCGACGTTCAGGATGGTCAACGCGTATTTCAGGCCTTTCCCGATTTCTCCAATGAGATTTTCCACTGGAATTTGCACGTCGGTGAATGTCATATGGGCGTTTTCTATACCCCGGCACCCTTCAAATTGACATCGCTGTTGAATCTTCACACCCGGGCTGGCCATGTCCAGGATGAACGCCGTGTGTATGGAAGCCTCTGCCCCCTTTCCTTCGGGCACGGGGACCCATTTGGTCTTTCCGTCCAGGAATATCCGTTTTGCCGGCACGCGGGCCACCAGTGTTATCAGGCTGGCGAGGGAGCCATTCGTGCACCAGAGTTTTTCGCCGTTGACCACAAAATGTGTGCCCAAGGTATTGAGGACGGCATTCGTTAGAATATTGGCCGCATCCGATCCGGTGTCGGGTTCCGTGAGCGCAAAAGCCGAGATTTCCTTTCTCGCGACTCGGGGGAGAAATGCCTTTTTTTGATCCTCGTTTCCGAATAGAAGAATCGGCATGGCGATCCCGATGGACTGTGGCACCGCAACTGTAAGGGCCAGGATATTGCTCCAGCTGGCCATCAGCATCAGCACCCGCCCGTAGTTCGTATACGAGAATCCCAACCCGCCATATTCTTTGGGTATTTTCATCCCGAATGCCCCAAGGTCCAGCAGGCCCTTGAGCACATGCTCCGGGATTTTAGCGGTTCGTTCGATGTCGTCCGGATCCACATGCTGCTTCAGAAAATCTTCAATTTTCTGGCAATATTCTTCGCCGATTTGCTTTTCCTCGTCTGGCTCTTCCGGCGGAAACAGCAGATTGAAGTCCGGATTTCCCATAAACAGGCCAGCCATAAAACTCTCTCCGGCCATTTCCTGGCGCGCTTCTTCTATTCGCTCCATGCCTTTGAAAAGTTGTGACATGTCCGGACCTCCTTACCGTGAATTCTGGGGGAAACCAGTTTTACATCTAACTCTAGAATTCTCGCAGGATACTCAATAGGTTTTTCAGCCAATGTTCTTTTAAAAATTTCCTTTTTACAGTCCGCTAGTAAGGATATTGAACTCATAATATTATATCATTATGCTAGGATAATTTTATATTATCAAAGTGAAGCCCAATGCATCACGGATTCGGCTAAGGCATGCAGGCCAAGGATGCACGACTCTCCAGAGGAGACAAGACCATGAGCGCACTTCCTCGCATATGGTACACCGAACAGCTGGCAGATCATGTCGCGACGGTGACGATCAACCATCCTCCCGCAAATGTGCTTTCACCCCAAGGGATTAGTGAACTCGAATCAACCCTGGACGATCTGGCCAATCATGATCGAGTCAAGGTCATCATCATCACCGGAACAGGACGGTTTTTCATTGCAGGAGCCGATATCCGGATGTTGGCAGAAATCGGATCCAGGAAAAAAGGCAAAAAACTGGCTCTCACCGGCCAAAGAATTCTAAATAAAATTGGGGCTTCGCCGAAACCCATTATCGCAGCCATCAATGGCATCTGCCTCGGCGGAGGCTTGGAATTGGCATTGTGTTGTCATATCCGATTAGCTGCTGAAGGAATTCAACTCGGGCTACCGGAGGTTAATCTTGGTCTGATCCCTGGGTTCGGCGGGACCCAACGCCTGCTTCGTCTCATCGGCCAATCGAAGGCTACTGAAATGATTCTGACCGGGGATTCTCTCTCGGCAGAGGATGGCAAAACATGTGGACTGATATCTGAGGTTTTCTCTGATAAAGATTTGATGCCTCAGGCTATCGGACTCGCCAGTCGGATTGCCTCAAAAAGTCAAAGTGCTGTTCGAGCAGCCCTTCAGGCCATTCAAAGGGGATCGGATTTGAAACTTCGTGAGGGATTGCTGGTAGAAGCAACCTTGTTTGGAGAACTTTGCGAATCCGAAGATAAACAAGAAGGGCTGGCGGCCTTTTTAGAAAAGCGCACTCCGCATTTCAAGGACCTCTAATCCCCCAAGTCTTTTAGCGAATCTGCCAGGAAAGGAAGGGGGATAGATCAATTGCTTTTGAAAGATTCCTGCTAAATGCAAACACCCATTTTCCCTATATACACAATAATCGGGAGGTAGTGAGAGGCTCGTGGATTTCATGAGAGGGAGGCACACGATCAATTAACCTGATCTTTTCTTGGTATCGTTCGACTTCAAAGGTAGTCCGGCTACACTATTGTTTTGACATGCCTGTTGCTCTTCAATAGCCCATTCACTCGTTATTGGTGTGGGGAGCATCCCAATGAGTTCCTTGCCCTTTTTGGCAAATAGTTCACATTCTATGTCATTTCATTAAATCCACCCATTCCCGCGCCGCAAGCATTATGGGCACATACCGATACAGAGATTGTAATGGGAGTCTTGAACTCATTCAGAAGAGCAAAGGAGTACTGACCATGACAATACCGGAAGTAGGAGCTATTCAATTTCTGCAACCCGCATCATCGGGGGATCATTCACGAAAACAGGTGACCGCCGTGAGCTCCAATGAGGAAAGTGGCAAAGCCAAAAGCCATCGGGAACGAGGTGCCCCCTCTCCCATCCAGGACCAGGTGACCTTGTCGAAGGAGGCTCAGGCATTGTCCACATCAAGGCATCACGCCTCAAAAGGCAATTCCTTCCAGCAACCCTCTTCTCCCTTTGATCGCTGAGGGTTGCGAAACGGCGATAATCCGGCAAATGGGGCGTCCCATTTGCTGGCATCGGTTCTGAGCAGGGCTTTCCTCCTCATTGTTGATCATTTCCTTTATCCACTTCCATTTGTGTTTTTCTCAATGTATCCGTCCTGATTACCGGCGCTCGTAGAGAAGTTCACAAGCTTGTTCGTATCCTTGGATCCATCCTTCCTGATACGCCTGTCCTAAACTTCGTCGTACCTGATCCATTTGCTCTTCGCCTCGAAACGAACCTGGAACGGCCGAGCACACCATCTCCACGGCTACATCTACGAGTCGCTCTCGGCGCTGTTTGAGCTCCACGGACACGAGTTCATCTAACACTTCCTGGCCTCGCTGCATGACGATTTTCTCCAGAAAGGTATCATATCCCTGGGCACGAATGACCCGTTCCCGAATAATGCCTAATTCTTCTTTGATTCTTTGTGTATTGCGTATTAAGACCATAAACAGCTGTTTGCGGGATTCCTCTCGAAGGGTTTCTTCCATTCGTTGCAGGACCACTGACGGAGAAATGGATTCTTCCGGCTCGGGATCCGGATCCCTATCCCGTCGGTGCACCATCGGCTCGACATAACCCAACCGCATTCGATCATACGTTTTTCTGGCATCCGGATCACCTAAGATTTCATAGGCTGCATTGACTTCACGAATTTTTTGTTCAGCCTGACGATTTCCTCGATTGCGGTCAGGATGATATTGAAGGGCCAATGCGCGATAGGCTTTTTTTATCTCATCTTGCGATGCTTGAAGAACAACACCGAGAACCGCATAATAATCGACGACTGGCATTGACTTGTTCCTTACAAAAGAAAAATCTTCACCTGGTTATTTGCGCAGCTTTGGCGAATATCCACGTTCATTTGTCCCTGCATATTATTTCTAAAAAACAGCGTTTCCTTTATGACCATTTCTTCAAAAATTCTGTTGATTGCAGCATGGAATGCTCTCCTGTTCGTTGGGACGGACATTACGCATCAGCTGGAATTTCCCTTGGAAGCTTTCCATGAGGGAGTTGCCTCGGCACCACCCACGCCCAGGCTTTTTGGGCACCTTTCGTCTCGCCTCCCCTCCTCCACTTTTACCACATCACCCGAACCCGTCTCCATTACCATGCTACTGAGTCAACCAGATTCCTATCATCAACAACTCGTGGCGGTTCGTGGAGTAATCACTCAACCGGAAATGCACCTTGATGACTCAGAATTAGCCATACGCTTTGTCTTTCGTCTGGCCGAGGGGGAACAATCTATTGTCGTCTTTGGTCAACACGATCGCACGCAAGGCTCACCGTCAATTTCACTGGATCTTTCTGTGGAAGTGATCGGAGTATTTTGGAAAGAACGAGAATTGAATGCATCACGTGTTTTCAATACCATTGAGGCCCTTACAGTCTCTCCCTATCCCTCTCTGATCCCGGATAGTGCTTGAAAAGATCCCCGGCCCGTTTCCCTTCAGTACGACAAATATGTTTTTAACTGACGAACAACGTCACCCGTGCCCGGTGACGGATGTGCCTCAGACGGAACCGCTACTTTAAGCACAGCACGAAGAGTCGGTTCCCAATTGCCCGATTCAAAGTCATCACGGGATAACTCCATTCCTCGCCCGTGTCGATGGATATAATCCACCAAACTCTGTTCGTCAATGAAATTATGTCGACGGACGTAGACCAATGCCGTCTTATCCTGGACCGCAGCGATCACGGTACCATACCCCGGCTTGGTCATTATGATATCCGCCTGTTGACTGATTTCCCCAAATGGCATCGCAAGATCTTCGACACGATGCACCGAGGCATAAGAAGAAAAAGATGGGAGTTCGCTTACTAAAAAGTGGAACCCGGCCATTGCGGACATCTGCTCAAGGGGAAGACGGTTGAGCGGCACACCCCCAAAGGCAATGAGGACTATCAATTCATGCTCTTCCACCCCCAAGGCTTTTCGCAGATCATAGCCATTCGGTTTTCTCAAGGGTGCCGAAGGTCCTACATCAACCGTCGAACCAAAGGCCGGCATCTCGATACCCGGATGAAGGCGGATGAGAGAGTCTGCCAACCCATAGCTGGTACGAATGGTTTTGAGAATCGAACCATGAATACCGGAATCGGCCTGGGCAAATGGCTCTAACACCCGATCCCAGGATAGCGAGGCAATTCCCACTACCGGGCACTTCACTTGAGCTGCGCCGGCTATGGCAAGAGGCGAAATATTGGAAATTACCAGACGCGCCTTGGACAATCGGATGGCCTGGGCTTCCTCCTCAACCTTGGACTCCCACTGTGTGTGAAATTTGGCGTAGGCCTTCCATGTTTCTTCCACATCAATATCCAAGGGCCCTCGCTGGACACATCCAACGTCTTGTTGGACATCCTGCAACTCCCAACTCACGCGGAGATGACGTTGAAAGAAATCGGCAGGTACCTGGGTGCGCAGAATCACATGCAGGTCATCCACCGCCCCACCTAATTCATTCAAGATTGGCATTAATTGCGCGGCATGCCCAAAGCCATGAGACGAAATCGAACACCAGAGGACCGTCATCGTGTATTCTTCTCCATTAAAAAGCACAATGAATTGGTATTTGATAAATCATAAACCGGGGAGTTCACTTGCGAGAACAGGCTCAGAGTTCATAGAATCACTTCTGACTTTCTATTCGGGGCTTTCTTGCAGATGCCATGGTTAGGGTGTAGTTCTATGAACCGGAATATACGATCTATTTTTAGGATGATGTGGACCATCATGCTTTTAATCGGACTACTCAGCGCATGTACCTCCCATTCAAAAACGCCCTCGCCTTCTTCTCGGTCTTCGCTTCCGGCAACAACCGGAAAGGCAACCACCCCTGCGTTAGAAAACCAGTTATTGGCCACGGTTAAACATGCTGAAGGGTTAGGACCGGGAAATCCCCTGCTTTTAAGTAGTCTGTATAGTTTGGCCACCTATTACGAGGATCGGAAAGAATATGACAAATCCGCTGCGCAATATGAACGGGCCCTCAAATTAAAGGAAACCGCGAATGGCCCAAACCATCCAGACGTGGCGGCTATCCTTCAACGATATGCTCGAATGTTGCAAGCAGCGAATCGACCATCGGAAGCAGCCAATCTCCGCCTTCGTTCTGAGGCCATCCTCGCTCATCCCTCAACTCCCACTTCCAGTCAATAAACTTTAGCTGGACAACGACTCTCCAGCACAGCATTTTTGACCCTGTTCCTCGGGAAAATTTTACCCAGTGTCGGCTTCCTTCCTCCTATTTCTAGGCCGTTTTTCGACTTTTCTGTCACTTTTTCCTTTGAAATTTTGGCACAGGAATTGGTTATAACCAGATGAGTTCTTCTATTACCTTGACCAAGGATTCATTCATGAAAAAGTCAGCACAGCCGGACCAACCAATCGGCAAGTCACGCAAGACCTCTCCCAAAAAGACCGTGACCAAAAAGGCCTCCCCCGACAAGTATCCTCGTTGTTCTCGTTGTGGGTCGCGAACCGTACACTTAGAACAGTTGGAGCAGGAACTTCTTGTCACACTCAGCTTGCACTGTCTGATCTGTGGACATTACACCTTCCTTGGTCGCCCCGTGATCCGGTTATTACGCCGTCCAAATGTCACGATTCCAGATTCCATTACACGGCCCGCAGGGGAATAGGGAATCATCTACACCAAATTCCTCTGCCTTTCAGCATAAATTTCTTCTACCAGGACTCCGTGCGCAGCGTCAGCGGAACCATCCCGCCTTGTTCAAGTCCAAGAGTGAGCTGTCGGCAGGCCGTGACGGTCCCACATATGCGTAGATGCGATTGGGCTATATTCGGCACAATAGCTTGAAATGGTGAAATGTCGATTTGCTCGTCTCCTGACTCGGAGTGTACCACTCGCTGGATTCGACCTTTCGGATACTCCCAGGCAGTCGGCCAGGATCGAGTTAGCACTGGTTGATATCGAAAATGTTCGGGGAATTGTTTCTCAAGGGCGACCATCTCCTCATGAAGCATTAACTGCCCCTCATGACGCACACTAGCCACCAGCGTCAGGTGGGCTCCAACTCTCCCTCCCTTTCGACCAAAATTTTTGGCTTTTAAATATCGGGCATACGATAAGAATGGCGTAATGCCCGTGCCGAAGGCCACACAGACCATTCGCATTCCCTCCCAGATCCCATCGTCTTCCAAGCGAAGATTCGTAGCCTTACATACTTTGGTATTTTCATACACCAACAGCCCCCCCCGCTCTTCATCCATTTGGAGACGAACTTCTATAGTTTTTCCCTTTTCAAACCAGTCGGTGGCCATTTCCGATTGCCACCAACTGGAGGTATCAGACTGGTCGCGATGGGTATAATTGATGAACGTCTCCAACAAGCGTGGCTCGTTGAAGGAAGCATTTGACCGGGTATACATCCGTCTTCGATATTTGCCCGTCCGGTCTCCCCAGGGTTTTGCGAGAAAGGCCGTTCCTGGGCGCATGGTATCTCGGATGGCATATAGTTTTCCGGCTATCTCAACCTCCTCAGGAAGTGCTAACTGGACCAACCGGATTTCTCCTGGATCAATGGTCCGTAATTGATGAATACGTGCGCCCACAACATGTTCCATGATCATCTCAATCCTATCTGGGAACCGCTCATAAGGTGACGAGGGATTTCATCGAAAGAATTACACGGCCAAAACGGAAGGGACGACAATGCCATTTGATTCTTCTATTCATATTTATTTAAGATTTCACCTCACCCTGGGATACCCTTTGACAACCAATGAGTCAACTTTCCTCCATTCCACCAACACCACCAGGAGATGCCCCATCGTGTCCTCCTAAGAAAACGGCCTTGTCATTTCCGGATGTTAGCCAGGAGATTTCTGCTTTAGCTCCAAACTCTGCCAAAGATGACAGAACATCCCCTTCCACTCCTAGTCGAGAGGTTTCTTTTTATCTCGAAAAAATGTCTCAAGTTCCGGATGTTCGACAGGACAAAATCGCACATTTTCAAAAAGCCATTGACTCACAGAACTATGTCATTTCTGCTGAAAAGTTAGCGGATTCACTCATTCAAGAACTTCATACTCACCCAGAAGAAATCCGCCTGCCAACCACATTGTAATTTCATTGCCGCTTAAGGGCAGAGTCATTCCCTTACGCTCCTTCCAAGCGGATGGAATGCTCGGTCCACGCATTGGCCATAGCCATCAGAAAACATTCTAGAGTTTTTACCGTGTTCTTGTATATTAAGATCAGTCCTTTTCTGTTCTCTACTCCTCATCTTGCCGGTCTGAATTTGGCCTTGTAACATGGCCTCACACAACCGAAAAGGGAATCATGAATTCATCATCTCCGCAGTTTGCCATAGGTTCAAACTCAATTTGGTTGACCTTTCCCTCCACACCTGAGAAATTGTTAATCCAAACCTATTTATTAGGACTGGGAGCCGATCACTCCCTCCTCTGTGCACTCCCAAAAGATCCGGCACTTAGCAGCCTAAGATGCGGGATTCCCTGTAAAGGTCGTTCATGTATCGATGAGGACATTTATGAATTTGAAACAGTCATCCAAGAAATCCTCACACAGCCCCCGACGATTCGATTAGCTGCCCCACCAAACGTTTCACGTCAACATCCTCGCGCATTTCCTCGTCTGACGGTCAATATGACTGGAGCCGTTCGCCCCCTCAGTGACAAGGGGAAAATCCTAGCTGTGCTACCTGTTCAGCTCAGCAATCTTTCCCCGACGGGTTGCCAGTTTCGTGTCGCCCCTTCCGCATGGCCACTCGTCTCCTCATCACATCTCCACATTAGTTGTCGTTTACCAGAATTCAGCCATTTTTCCAAATTTTCCGGAACTATTGAATGGGTTGACCCCACGACGGATTTAGCCATTGGCACCAAATTTTCATTTACCTCCACTCAAGATCCCGCCAACCAAGATGTCATGCAGTGGTATACTTCTCAACAAGCCAATTTGATCAACACCACAGCTTGACGCGCTTTGACGCCTTGACCTCCCTCATTACCCTCTCAGAATCCCGTTCTCGATTACTTTCCATTTAATTGCCAGGGAATTCTTCCACCTGCCTCACATCTCTCCCTCTTTGCACGGTATTATTAGCCACTCTTATCAACCCTGTTCATTAGTGGCGTATTACAGATTGCCAATGACAGGTTGCCTGGATATAGGGTTTCTTATTACAATGTTGTTAATTCCCCTATAATTTGGTTACCTTATTTAATTCTGCAATTCCAGATATTCTCTCATTTTACCCAGGACGTGTCGCATGGCCGAACCAATTAATAACCGAAACATTATCGATATTTCTCCACTTCCGACCCCAAAACAGATGCAGAGTACACTCCCCTTGCCCGAAAAAACCGGACAGATGGTTCTTCAATCTCGGCAAGCCATTCGAGATATTCTTCATGGACGAGACTCACATCGCCTGTTAGTCATAATTGGCCCGTGTTCGATACACGACCCGGAAGCGGCCATTCTCTAT
The DNA here is from genome assembly GCA_024760505.1 of Nitrospira sp. Lineage (GTDB taxonomy): Bacteria > Nitrospirota > Nitrospiria > Nitrospirales > UBA8639 > Nitrospira_E. The sequence continues at coordinate 3,304,819 of CP058931.1, read as the reverse complement.
GCTGAACGCCTCAAACTGGTCGCTGATCGCATTCAGGAGCATGCACTGATTGTCCTTCGAACCTATTTTGAAAAGCCCCGCACAACGGTGGGTTGGAAGGGACTTATCAACGACCCTCATTTAGATGGTTCCTGCGAAATTGGGGGAGGATTTGAACTGGCCCGTTCTATTCTACTCCGGATCAATAACCTGGGTTTGCCATGCGCCACAGAATTTCTGGATCCTGTCACCCCCCAATATATTTCTGACTTAATTAGTTGGGCGGCGATTGGCGCACGAACCACCGAAAGCCAAACCCATAGAGAAATGGCCAGTGGCCTATCCATGCCCGTTGGCCTCAAAAATGGAACGGATGGCGGGCTCCAAGTCGCTCTCAATGCCATGATTGCAGCCCGACATCCTCAAAGTTTCATTGGAGTGAACGCCGACGGCCTCACCTCAGTAATCAAAACAAATGGCAATCCGGACCGACACCTTGTTCTTCGTGGTGGCGGTGGACGGGTCAATTATAATCCGGAAGATATCTCTGAGGCCGTGCGTTGCTTAACGAATGAAGAGATTCGTCGTCCGGTAATGGTTGACTGCTCTCATGGCAATTCAGAAAAAGACCATATGCGGCAGGTTCCCGTGGCTCAATCAGTTATCGAGCAATTCACCAAGGGCCAACTCGCCATCATGGGCTTGTTAATTGAGAGTAATCTGAAGCCGGGCAATCAAAAATGGGAGGCAGGGAAACCCTTGGAGTGGGGAATATCAATTACAGATGCCTGCATCGGATGGGAAGAGACAGAACAACTTCTTGATGATTTGGGGGAAACCTTAGATAAGTCGGCTAAAAGTAAGATTTTGACTTCATAACCAATTTAATGGTCTATGACGAATATCGAGAGTCTTCTCATGACTCTTTTTACTAATCCATGACACCTGTCCCCATTTTATAAACCAGCGTTTCATTTTAACCCTTACATACCCCCACAGGAGGCCTCGGCTCGGTATAAAAAGGAAATACGGTGATTCCGGGGAATTAACAAAGAAAATTTCCTTCAGATGGAGCCTACGGCAAACAAGCTGAAGGGAAGCTTAAGAATTGGAGGATAAATCAGGAAGAGGTTGAATTGTAGAACCGCTGGTTTCATGGGTGTGCTCATGAGTATGGCAGCCTAAATGGTGGCATAACCTTCGATTCCAAAAACCGGCCAGTGCGATCATAGAGGCTCCAGTCACATCAAGAACGATCTCTACCCACCCGCCTGATTCAATCAGGAGATGAGCGGTCATTAACACTACAAGTCCGCAAGCAGTCAAAAGAGCAGGACGGCTATCTCGATGCCTAGGATAGGTCGCCAACAATCCAAAGCCTGCCAACAAGGCTATCACCCCCAAAAACATCCATTCAGTAGTATCGGCCCAAAAGGCTCCTAATATTCCATCAAGACCATCCCAGGAATGTGCAGCTATGACGGGAAGGGCAAGCAATGCCAAAGGCGTCACCGCACAGTGCACAGCACAAACCAGAGAAGCGATAGAGCCGGCTTTTGAAAGCCTCGGTCCAAGAGTTTTGATCATCTTATTGGCATTGTGGACACAGTCCCGTGAATTCCAATGTATGATCATCCACGATAAATTGCGTCCGTTGTTCAATCAATTTTGTGACTTTTTTTAACGGGCATAACAACAAATCCTCGATCTGACCACAGATCTGGCAACGAATATGATGGTGATGCTCTCGCCCCTCTTTCAGTTCATATCTTGCGAGACCTTCCTGGTGAAGGTCCAATTGGAGAACCAGACCTAACTCTTTCAGCACATGCACGGTTCGGTACACGGTCACTAGATCAATCGCCACCTTTTCCTGGTGCAATTGCTCAAAAATTTCCGTGGCACTGATTGGCTGGCGAGTCCTTTGCAGTAACGCTAGGACGGCTTGGCGAGTACGGGTCATGCGTCGCCCTGTAGCTCGCAGATCTTTTTTGATGCTAGGTTCTAATTTCAACAAGAGATATCAACCTGATTTTGCAATTCCTTATTGCAAGTTTATTGCAAATAACATATCGGCAAATGATTGTCAATTACGAAGAGAAAACCCGAGAAAGCCGGCTCAAGACATCTCTTCACCAAGAAGGACTCTCGATGCCACCCAACACATACATAGAACATTGACGAATTGAGTTCTCAAGAATTGATTTGGATCCGGGAAATTCCGGAAGAAAGACTGGAAGACCTATCAGATGGGGACTTTACAAAAAGTCAAACTCACGCATTTCGACTAGAGGGATGGCATTTACCAGTAAAAAGAGCTTTACTCCAGCAGCAAGTCAGCACGTCGGTTAAATTGATGGCATTGATGTTCGTCATCGACTTCACACAAAACCAAGGTATTCCCAAAGGAAACCACATCAAGACGTTTGCGTGAAATTCCTAAATTGGCCAGATATTCTTTGACGGCTTTTGCTCGTCTTACCCCCAGAATCATATTATAACTTTCTGTTCCACGTACATCCGTATGACCCTCAATTATGAGTTCATAATTCGGAAAGCGGTTCATCCAACTAGCCGTGGCATCCAGACGATCTTGAACTTCTGATGAAATCTCCCAACTATCGAACGGAAAGTACACAGTGGGAAAAGGATCTATTGGGGCCTTTTCCTGAGATATTCCCGTCTTCGGGCCTTGAGGAATGCTCATGCGTTGGGCAAGTGACGAGGAACCTTCAGTTTCCCCTGTCGAAAGAGAGGTCAATGTGGCCGGAGGTGGCCCTGGGGTCAAGACATCCGCAGACTGATGAGTCATTGAAAGCGATTCACAGCCCCATGTCGCACACACCATAAGGATCCCAAGAAATCGTACAAACATATCTTAACTCCCTTCTTTTTCTCATTTTTTCGGCAATGCACCTCCGAGACTTAAGATTTAAAGATGATAGTCATATTTTAAGTGGACTATTTGATCCCATGTACTAAAGATTTGAGGAGAAAAAGCCCATTACTAGCTCCGAAAAATTCATAAACCTTTTACCCGAATTAACGGAGAATTAAATCAGATTTTTTCGAATGGAAGGAAAGAAAAGCACATGGAAGGTAGAACCTTAAAGGGCAGAGCGCTAGGAAATGGTAGGAACTTTCTACCTATGGATGATGCAATAGGTTATCCTTGAATTGGGTCGATACAAAAACATGGTCTAGAGCCGAAAGACCATCAAACACATTGGAGCCTAACGCCTGAAGAGATCCGATAACGATCATACCGATCAAACTGAGAAGTAAAGCATATTCCATCGCTGCAGCCCCATGCTCTTTGAATAAAAATTCACCCATTTCGTAATCTCCTTCTTAAACTACGTTCTCTCTATTGTAGGACTACCTTCACCCAACCTTATATGCAATATGCAAAAGGTAAACCGAACACACACGGCGCCCCATTTTCATCCATTTTCCTTGCTTTCCTTGACTCTCTTCTCCCACTTAGTCCTTACGAGTAAGACGTTAAACTAGCCGTCCATTCCACTTTTGACAAACACTTCGACGCTTTCGGAGATGGCACAGGTAAGTCCACCACCATCTAAAGCGAAGCTTCTGATAGTCAAAAAAACAGCCACAGAAACTGTCAAACAACACGACGAATTTGAAATGAATGCCCCAAAAGGCCTAATAGATAAAGGACTTTAAAATAAGAGCAAAAGAGAGGAAAAAAAGAAATATAGTTGGTGATGACGTGGGAGAAAATTAAATCAAAAATTGAATCCCTTGACTCAATAAGGGAGAGATGGAGTCAACGCAACTTGAAGCGCTTGCGCCATATCCCCCATTAACACCGGCTTGGGTAAATAGGCTCGGAGACCCATCGACAAGGCTTTTTCTTTATTCATTGTGTAACTAAACCCTGAACACAAAATAACAGGGAAACCTGGACGTATGCTCATTACTTGACGAGCCAGCAATTCTCCCGTCATGCCTGGCATGGTTTGATCCGTCACAAGTACATCAAATTGATCAGGATTCTCTTTAAATGCCTGCAATGCTTCAGGACCATTGGTAAATACGACAACCATGTAGCCCATACTCTCCAACATATCTTTGGCCCATTTGGCAATAGACACCTCATCATCCACAAACATCACTGTTCCCTTCCTACAATAAGAAGAAGACTTTGACGGAACCTGCCGAACTTCGACTGGGAGAGAGGAACAAGGGAAATAAATGGTAAAGGTCGTGCCCTGGCCTTTCTGACTATCAACTCGAATCACACCTCCATGACTCGTCACGACCCCATGAATGACGGCCAACCCCATCCCTGTGCCTTCCCCAACATCCTTGGTGGTAAAAAACGGATCAAAAATTCGTTTGGTAACACTCGGTGACATCCCTTGTCCGGAATCAGCAACAATCAGGCGGATATAAGGCCCCGCATGCAGCCCTTGAACAAGAGAAGCCGTCGTTTCATCAACCGCTACTTCATCTAATGTGACCGTCAACCTTCCGCCCATCGGCCGCATCGCATATTCTGCATTAGCCCCCAAATTCATGACCACTTGATGGATCTGAGTTGCATCAGCCAAAACAGGCGCAGAGCTTGGTTGGAGTTGGGCATGTAGGGAAATCGTAGACGGAAGAGAAGCACGAAGGAGGTTCAACGCTTCCTGCACAATCGGCTGTAAATGAATCACTTTTCTCCCAGATTCATCTCGCCGGCTGAAAGTTAAGATTTGCCGAACAAGATTTTTGGCGCGATAACTTGCTCGTAAGACTTCTTGTAAACGTGGCAACACCGGACTTCCCACCCCAATTTGAGTCATGGCCAGTTCCGTATAGCCAATTATGGCCGACAAGATATTATTAAAATCATGTGCAATCCCACCGGCCAAGGTCCCTACCGCCTCCATTTTTTGGGCTTGGCGACGTTGCTCTTCACTTTTCAACAGGGCTTCTTCTGTCTGCCGTCGCTCGGTTAAATCGCGGAGAAACCCACTAACAATTGTTTTCCCTTGTGATTGAACAGCCGTAATCGCCAATTCCAGAGGAAACTCATGGCCATCGCGATGTAATCCGGACAATTCAATCCGTTTATTTAAAATTGCGCTGACCTCTGAAGGGAGATAGTGTTGAATTCCCTGTGGATAGGCATCCCGGTATTGCGGTGGGATTATAGTAGTTAGGACTTGTTGCCCAATGATTTCCTCCCTGGACCATCCAAACATGCGTTCCGCCTGTGAGTTCCACCCGATAACATAGCCATGTTCATCGAGGGTGACCACCGCATCAAGGGCTGTATCCAGAATGAGCCGTGTTCGTTCTTCACTTTCCCGGAGAGCCATCTCTGTCTCTTTTCGTTGCATAAACTGCCCAATCTGGCTTCCGACAGACACCATTTGGTGCAACAAGGCTTCATCCGGCTCCTGGATTTCCCGGCTAAAAAACTCCATTACTCCAAGAATTGTCTCACCTAGCCTGATAGGAAAGGCAAACGCCGCATGTAACCCTACCTGAGCGGCCATTGGTGCACGAGGAAAATTGGAGTCCTTGACCGCATCAGGAATCCATATCGGGTTACCTGTCTCCCAGATCCGTCCAGGCAGGCCAATTCCCTTCGAGAAGGACATACTTTGCGTCACAGTAACAAATTCAGAAAACCGTTCATGGGAGGTTCGCCACACTTCCACACAAAACAGGATTTTTGTCCCAGGCTTCACTTGCCAGAGTACCCCCACTTGCCATCCTAAGCTATTACAGACCGCCTGGAGAATTTCCGGAGTGGCTTCTTGAATGGTCGTGCAATCGGCCAACACCCGGGCGATCGCATATTGTGCCGCCAAACGGCGTTCAGCTAGTTTTTGTTCCGTCTCATCCCGTAATAACGCTGTGAAGAGGCGCTGGCCCGCTAGCGCCGACTCGGTCAAGGTCAACGACAGAGGGAAAACCGTTCCATCTTTTTTTTGAGCCTTGAATTCTTTCAGCAAACCACCAATATGTTTTACTCTCGATTGCCGATAAGACAAGACAAATAGGTCCCACACGTCTTGTTCCGGGGAAATAACCAGATTTCTAAACGGCCTACCTATTACCTCGGAGGCTTGCCAGGAAAACATTGCTTCCGCTGCTTCATTAAATGTTTCGATCTTCCCATTTTCCTTGAATGTCACAATTCCCTCGCCCTCACTCGCTACGACACCTCGGATTTTTTGTCGATCTTTAGGCGAGTGCTGCCTCCTGGCATTTTTACCTTGAACCAGGATAAATCCGACTACTATCATAATCCCTACTTCCAGTAATCCAATGGCTCCTCCACCCCAAAAATAGGGAAATTGGATTTCCTGAATATTGATTTTTGCTATTACTCCCAAAGGAAGACCTGCTAGGGGTTGATAAGCTAGTAGGACGCTATTACCACGACTATCAGGCAAAATTTGCGTCCGGCTATCGACGGATAAATCCAGTTGAAATTGAGAAGAACTCTGCCCTCCATTTTCATGCCGGCGAACTAGAAGTATCTCTCCTGTTTGCCCAAAGTGATGTTGATCCCTCAGAGAATCAAATTCCTGTTGAATGCGATTTGCGAAGAACTCTTGAGGCATTTCTCCTTCGTCCCACCCAGGAGTCAATTGATTCATGGCTTCCAAGTAATGAACGTAGATGCTGGTCAGATGAGTCAGTCGGTCTTTTTCATCCTCGACGGCTTCAAAATAAAGCCCCAAAAACACAAAAACGCTAAGGGACAGGAGCAATGCAGTCACCATCAGAAACCTTTTTAGGATTCTTTGCTGATCAGGAAGCATCAATCACCGGGAATGGAACAGAAAAGAAAGGCAGGACGAACAGCAGAGCTAAAGGAACCATGCGTGAAAGCACGAGGAAGAACGCCAAAGAGAATCAATGATCCCCTCCCTCAATCGAATGGAAGCCACCAACCATCCACAAAGTCAAGGGAATATCCTATGCTTTTGCGCAAAAAATGTCTATCCAGAACACCAAGATGGAAGGATAGTTGCGGAAGGAAGACAAAAGCCCTGCTCGGGGTTCTATAACCCCATTGGATAGCAAGGCCAAAACATCTTGAGAAAACTATTCTGCCCCCCGTTTAGTGCCTATACGGATCAGAAATGATTTACTGAGTACGAAAGTGAATACGGAGTGAGACTTCACCATCGATTGGTTCATCTCCATTCATTTGAGGTAAAAACGTCCATTGCTTGAGAGCTGCCAATGAGGATTGAGTGAGTTCTCGATGCGTGGCAGGTTGAATGATCACGACCGTCACCTCGGAAGATTTACTAACCAAAATTCGAGCTTTAAGCCAATCATCTAGGACCTGCCCATCTAAGGTGGACGGAACCGTCGGCCAGGGCGTCAGCTGAGGAACCGGCCCAGCTTGCTGATCTTTATTGAGTCGTAGCCCATGGACATGGACGGTGTCGAGGGTTTCCACCCGTACGTCTTCCTCATGGTCAGATTGATGCGTCGCAGAATCAGATTCGGCCGTATAGGAAAGCGACGGACCACTCAGAAGCCAGAGCATGGACATGCAGAAACCAAGGTTACGGAAAACGCTCATAGAATTACGCACCAAAGAAAAATTGTCCACGAAAGAAAAATGATCGGGGCATATTAGCATGTGCCACACCAAGCCCAATACTCCCCTCTCCATCATTTAAAAACACCCGTTGGTCGAGCAGATTAATGACATCAAACCCAAGCAACAGTTTGTACTTATCCCAAAGAGGAAGTAGATGTTCAATGGAAAGATTATAGGTGGTATATGACGGGCTATGGGTGCCATTAGTCTTTCCTCCCTCGTCTGTTGTCCGCATCCCGGACCCAAATAACATTTGCCCAGTGATGGTTGTTTTCGTGAACGGACGATAAGTTAGGACAGCCGAACTGGTGACTAGTTGCATATGATCACAATATACTCCACTGCTGGAATTGATATCATTAATTTCATCCTGCTCTAATAACATAAAACCTGATTGAAGTTTTTTCCCTCGACACTGGCCCCATGCGACATTACCGCGCCCATACAGATTATCTAAAAACTTGGTTTTCACAGCCAGGTCAATTCCCCGCTGCCAACCGCGTTTAAACGCAAAATAATTAAGAAGCGGGGTTGTACCAAATTGTCCGGCATCAGATAAATTTTTACTCAATTTATAATAACCGGTCAATTCTATTGACAATGAATCCCCCAAGGCATGGGCAGAACCAACCTCAAAATAATGAGCCCGTTCAGGCTTCACCGTGGTATTCTTCAAATTCTCCGGCTGCGCCGTAGTTCCCACCGTGTTCAATTGAAGAAAAGGCACACTTTCTAAATTTGGCGGAGTAAACATTCTCCCGTAGAAGGCATGAAAGACATGATTTGGAGTCATGGCGTAGGTGGCTCCTATCCTCGGGCTCACTTGCCCATCATTGGTTAACGCCTGAATTTGATCGAACCGAACACCAAGATTAAAGGTCCATTGAGCCCAGGGCGTCCATTGGTCTTGAATCCAGAATTCCTCGCGCCATCCAATGGTGCGGTTATCGGCATTGCGAGAAATGACTCCCCCCACCGGATCGCCTGCTCCATCCCTCAAAAAAGCCGACAGCCGGGTTTTATTGACAGCCTGGGTCCTTTGAATCTGGAATCCCGTTTTAATCAAATGATCGGGATTTAATCGATGACTGTAATCAAACCGTATCCCTCCAGTATAGGCCCATCGGTCCTGATCTCCGGCCGAAAAAGGTTCGTCAGTATCTTGTGTATAGGATAAGGCATTGAAAGGGTCGGTCGTGAACGTGGCTCGGGAATGCTGAAAAAATCCGGCCAGACTGAAAAACTGATCATGACTCCAATCCTTGCGCCAGACGAGCTGGGAATATTGATTATTTTCCTTTTGGAATTCATCTATATTTTGAGAAGTAACCGGCTCAAAACCTGGATTCTCTCCTTGGATTAGTCCAACTAAAGTAGGATTGACCGCTAAGCCAGGTTGAGTGGGAATCTGAAATTTGGCGATCGAATTCAGGAACAACAACGTGACACTGTTCTGATTATCAATCTGCCAATCTCCACGAAACAAGGATTGATTTTGGTTACTTTGATCGTGAAATGCGGTTTTTCCTAAAGTGGGCGGATTAATTCCTCTGTTTGTCGAGATAAAGCTATTCATGAGGTAATATCGAAATTCCGAGCCAACCGTTCCCCCATATTCAAAAGCAGGATTCAGTGTTTCGTTGGAGCCACCAAAGAATTGCACTGAGCCAGAGTCGGGTTGTGTCCCGCTTTTCGTCGTTACGTCGATGACCGCAGCGGTTTTATTCCCGAATTGTGCTTCCGGCCCCCCCAAAATTATATCTGCACGCTCCCAGGTACGTGGAGAAATAACATCCATAAAGACAGAAGAAACGGTATCCGGAACGGGGACCCCATCTATCCGGAATTGGAAATTAGCGTGGTCCTGACGAATGTGAACTTGCTTCAGTCCCCCGTCTACCGCACTAGGAAGTGTTAAAAGCAGATCATTCAGAGCAATATTATTACCTCTGGGTAATTCCTCTATATCCTTGCGACTCACCGAATAGGATTCTCCGGAGAGCCGACGCTGAATAGGAGGCAAAGAAGCCACAACCTCAAGAGTAAGCTCCTGACGATGTGCCAGGGTTAATTTGACCTCAAGAAGTGGATCGTTTTCAATCTTAAGAATCGTTGATTCGCTCGATAAGTCTGATTGAATGGCTCGAATAGAATAAACACCAGACTCCGGAGGAGCCAAAATAAACTCACCCCCTTCATTCGTCACTTGAGTCTCAATGAGCGTGCCTTCTTGATCCCGCAATTCTACTGTTGCCTGAGGGACTCGGCGAAGATCCTCATATTGCACTAAACCGGATACAATCCAGATTTTTTTGTTATGGTCTTTTTCCATAGCTTGAACAGGGCTAACACCCACAAACGTCCCCAATCCGAGAATCCAGAGAACAAGCCCACCCCATACCACCCATTTAACATTCCCAATAAACATCCAGAAACCTCCAGCATCTAACAAGCGATTAGCCGCATGTCTCCCCTTGCGTCATTCACAAGCACCCTTCCGCTTTGGAAGGCTGCGCAAGGCTGACTCGAGGGTGAAAGACAGTTGTAAAAAAAGAAAATTAGGAGAAAGAGGAAACTGGAGGACCGCGAGGGTTGCCGAGAGGAAAGGTCAGAGACGCATACGTCTCTTTTCGATCAAAGGAAAGGAAGCCGGCAACAACAGACCAATGAGATAAACCCGAGGCATCCCAAACTAGAGAATTGGAAGTATGGTGCTGTACCCATTGGCACAAATCATCATCAGAATGTTGATGCCCATCATAATCCACCTCAGCAAAGACATGATGGATTTCTAAGGCCTGAACAAACGGTATTGAACTCAACAATACCAAAGCAAGCGCTAGAGCCAAGCTGATATTACATCGAGAGATAAGAGAGGGCGGTTTTCGGATCATCAATTTTTTTGCCAAGAAAAGCCTTGCGGCCAAAAATACCAAAGGCCTTTAGGTGTGTCAACATTAATTGCAACTAAATTGCAATAAAGAATTTCTGAGCATACAACAACTACAGCATTGCCTTGCATCGCTTAGCTTTGATGAAAATCCTGCCAACGGTAATAAAATCAATAAAATTCACAGACACCCCACCAAGAAAAACTAATATCATTTCTAATGTTCAACTCAGTCTTCAAGGCTTGCTCGGTCGCAACCGAAAAGCCTACAGGGGCCCATCCTGAGGATATAATCGTTTAAATCTACTCCTTGATCGAGGAATTTGCGCATTGGGGACTGACAACAGACTTTTTATCACCTTTATGGTAATAGCGATCGGTACAGTGGTGGGTGGGCAGGCTATTCTCAGTCGATTACCTTTAGACCAATCTCTTCTTCCCTCTCGCTCGCTTCCTCCTAAATCAGACCAAATTACAGCTGTAGCCGAGGATTCTGTCATTTCCCTTGAACATTTAGGAGGTGTTTGGATAGCTAACGTGGAGGTGAATGATTTCCATGAAGCCAGACTCATAGTTGATACGGGGGCAACATTTACAACCATTTCAGAAGATTTTGCATTTGATGCGGGAATTCGTTCAGATACGGCCAATTCGCCAATTAACCTCCTTACTGTCGGGGGAAGGGTTCAAGCCGAGCTAGGCGTCGCACGAAGAATTCGTGTGGGAAATACAGGCAGAGATGATGTCCAAGTGGTCATACATACCATACCGAACCTTCCAGACGGGATCGATGGCCTACTCGGACTCAGTTTCTTTGATCGTTTTCTTGTTCGTCTGGACCATTCCAACAAACAATTACATCTCTCGCCAAGGACGTAGGTTCCAGAGCCCACTTTAGCTCTACCTTGATGTTCTTTGGTTTTTAGTCTTGATCTAAGTCCCATTCCCCATCCCTTGACTTGGAGTTTGGGGCCAGGGCATAACCTTTCCTCGATCCTTCCTAACCTTACAAAAATAAGCTCCTACCTTTAGGATACAGAGAATCAGTCCTTGACAGTTCTCGAAGGCAGTATGGTAATACTACCTTTCCCATAAACAGACAGGACTTAACCCATGCGATTTTTCATTTATGCGGACAATTTGAATCCCACACAGCTCAAACGACGTGCTCCTGAAGCACAATTTTTATTTATGGCATACCTGCCAGACCACACCATCAAATTTGGGCGGTGGTCCAACCAATGGCGCTGTGGATTAGCCACCATTGCCCCTTCTGCTGGCGAGCGAGTGTGGGGAGGGGTTTTTGAGCTCACCCAGGAGGATGTCCAAGAAATGGACAAGTTCGAGGGCGATCTTCCAGAAGGAGCATTTCGTCATGTTGAGGTCCATGTGTTCACTCAGGAAGGAGAAAAAGAGTTCGTAAGCACGCACGTCGCCCAAAGCATTGGAAAGTTTAAAGCCAAAGATCATTATTTAGATTGGATTCTTGCGGGAGTTAAGCATTGGAAGTTACCGGATGAATGCGTGGACATGTGGAATCTGTTTCGCTCTCAATGAGCCTTTCGTTCAATTTTTCGATTGAATTTTTCTCTCTTTTACCTATTCGTTGAGAAGGAGTATCTATGCCAAAACCGAAGTATCATATTCTGGTATGCACGAATTCCCGTCCTCCTGGACATCCCAAGCCTTCTTGTGGAGCTGCGGGTGCTCAAAATTTATTAATGGCACTCAATATGGGCTTGATTGAACGTGGCGTTCAACCTGGCGAGGTATTAGTCACTGGGACAACTTGCCTCGGGCCCTGCGAAAGTGGCCCTAACGTTGTCGTCTATCCAACAGGAACCTGGTACTCTCAGGTCAAAGACTCCGATGTGGCGGTAATCTTGGATGAGCACATCAAAAAAGGAGAGCCTGCTGCCCAGCTCAAGCCGGATTCCGTTTGGTCTTAATTGCCAGCTTTTGCCTATTATTAAGTATGGATGAACATCAACATCATGAAGGGCATGGATCACATACCGACCATTCTCAACCGTCTCATCTCACACACAAAGCACAGAAGGCATCCTCTTTGGTCTGCATGGTGCTCACATGTAGTGATACCCGAACGCCAGATACCGATACCAGTGGAAAACTAATCTGCCATCTTTTAAAGGAGCAGGGACACTCCATCTCAGAGTACCGAATCATTAAAGATGAACCGGCCGATATCAAAGCCCTCCTCCTCCAAGCCAGCGGTAAGGAGGCGCTTCAGGTCATCATTATCAATGGCGGGACAGGTATTTCCCGGCGAGACTCCACATTTGAAGCCGTTGAGGATTTATTGGAAAAACGACTTAATGGATTTGGGGAGCTTTTTCGGTATTTGAGCTATCAGGATATTGGATCGTCTGCCATGTTGAGTCGGGCCACCGCGGGCACCTACGGGAAACTGGTGGTTTTTTCTATTCCAGGGTCTCAGGGGGCTGTCCGCCTAGCTATGGAGAAACTTATTCTACCTGAAATGGGGCACATAGCTGGAGAACTCACCAAATAGGCATCTTCAGAAAAATTACCCTTCCATTCCCATTCAGAAAACCTTCCATCACGAACGCAGAGCAGGTGAGGAATAAATTTATAGACTAGTGGACTGTAACGCATGAAATGGTAGTATTATGGCACCTTTGGAGGTGGCATCGTGAAACTGACTAAGAGCGAACGCATGGAATTACAACGGCAAAGCAGTGCGAGGAACGTTCGGGCCGACAGGGCGCGGCACGCCCGCTTGATCCTGTTGGTGGCCGAGGGCCTCACCTGGGCCGAGATTCGCACCAAGTTGGATTGCAGCGACAGCTACATCAGTCGCTGGTGCCAGCGGTTCAAGGCCGATCGGTTGGCTGGACTGTTCGCCCGCTATGCTGGGCGCCGACGATACAAGGTCACCGAGCGTCTCGAAGCCCGCGTGCTGGCATGGACGACCAAGCGCAAGCCAGTCGACGGCTCGACGCACTGGTCCTCGCGCAAGTTGGCGGCCGAGATGGGCTGCGCCCTCTCGCACATGACGATTGCCCGGATCTGGGCCAAGCATGGCCTCAAGCCACATCGTCTGCAGGGGTACCTTGCTTCGAACGATCCGGATTTCGAGACCAAGGCCGCCGATGTGATCGGTCTGTACCTGAACCCGCCGCAACACGCGGCAGTGTTTTGCGTAGACGAGAAAACGGCGATCCAGGCGCTCGATCGCAAGGATCCGGTGCTGCCGCTGTCACCGGGTCGCGCCGAGCGTCACGGCTTTGAGTACTTCCGCCACGGCACGCTGTCGCTGTATGCGGCGTTCAATACGAAGACGGGCGAAGTGTTGGGCAAGACGGCTGAGCGCCACACCTCGGCTGAGTTCGTCGCCTTTCTGACCGACATTGTGACCAATCAATCCGCCGGCAAGGAGATTCATGTCATCGCCGACAATCTCTCGGCGCATAAGACCGCACGCGTCGAAGAGTTCCTGGCAGAGCATCCGAATGTTCATTTGCACTTTACCCCGACCTACTCGTCCTGGCTCAACCAGGTCGAGTTGTGGTTCGCCAAGATTGAGCGTGACGTGATCGCCCGTGGCGTGTTCACGTCCGTAGCCGATCTCAAAAGAAAGCTCATGCGATACATCAGACGGTACAACAAGCAGCCTAAGCCAGTGAAGTGGAAGTACGTCGATGCGTCAGGACGAATTACTCCCGAATCAATTGTTACGATCCACTAGTAGACCATCTTTCCTTCCGCCACCATCACCACCTGGCCTCCTACTTTAATTTCTTTAATCACATCATCATCAGAGAAAATCTGCACCAAAATACGGGACGGCCGGTCAATTTCATACCCTTGCTCCATAACCACTTCAGTGGTCGGACCAACTTCTACGACTCCATTCTTGACTAAATAGGCACCAAGGGCACCACTTGCGCTGCCTGTTGCAGGGTCCTCCGAAATACCAATGGGATCGGCAAACATTCTCGTGTGAACAGTGGCGCTTTCCTCCACTGTCATGGTTGTAAAGATCATAATTCCATTAGCCCCAAATCGAGCACAAATCTCCAAAACTTCAGAATGATCAACCTCCATGGATTTTGCAGCTGTCAGGCTTCGAATGGGCACAATTAGTACCGGCAATCCTGTCGATACCAATTCAACAGGAAAAAGGTTATCGGCAATGAGCGATCTGTGAATTCCCAACGCCTTAGCAATATCATAAATAGCTTCCGCCTGTGTGATGACATCTATAAATTGCGGAGAGGGTTGGGACATAATGACCTGCTCAATATGGCCCTTCAGGACAATAAGGTCAAGCGCATACAGGCCTAGAGTGCATTCATAAAAAATTTTCGTCACGGGCTCCTGCAAGGCAAGATGCTTCAGTGTCCCAAGAACATAAAATGTTCCCAAAATGGGATGGCCCGCAAACGGAATTTCTTGAAGAGGGGTAAAGATTCTCACCTTGGCGGCAGCCTTGGGATCGGTGGCCGGGAGGACAAACACCGTTTCAGACAAATTCATTTCACGCGCAATTTGTTGAAACTCCCGCTCGCTAAGCTCTCCTGCGGACGGAAACACTGCCAAAGGATTGCCGCCAAAAGGCTCACTTGTAAACACATCAACCTGATAAAATTGAAGCCAGTTTTTAGAAGAATCCATAATTAACTTGAAAACATTTCAGGTGGGATTAATTACATGTTAGGCGAATCTCAAAACCACAAAACCATACAGGGCATTACATCATAATAAGATATAGGGAAATTTTACTGACCTCCCGTAACCATGCATTCCTCATAAGCTCTTTGCCAGCCAGGAACTCCTCTCCCCCCCATTCTCCCATCAGTTATCTTTTCACACATTAACGAATCGTTTTCTTTTTTTTGTTGACTGAATGTCTCTTGGCTTTCCAAATTTCCGGAACATCCTATAGCCCCCACTAACAACAAAAAAAAGATCAGGCCTCTTACGGTTTTCACCAGCATAACCTCCAAACTCTTGATTGGTTCGGTAGGTCTTGATCACCTACCTTCCCATCAATTCCTTTTATGAAATATTCCAACAACTTACGCTATAATCGGGATCGCTTCATAAGAACGTGCCAAGGGATTGCGAACATAGTCCTCCACATAGTTTTGTAGGGACCCATTTCGATACAATCGATTATTGGCAAACTTCGTGCTAATTTTTGGCAAAATCCTGACCTTCACTCCGGTCTTACCTACAAAGTCGTCAACATGAACCCCGGCAATATCGCGATTCGGACCTCTTCCGGACTCTACAATACATTGAGGGACATAAATATATTTTTCTTTTGTCAGCCGTTTGGCAATGTCATTCAACGTCAACAGAACCGTGCAATCAGAATCTCCTCCAAGGGTGGCATTCGGAACATGGAGAAACCTTGCTCGATTTTTCCTGAACATAGACAATATCCGATACACACTTCCCGCCATGACCACCGAATCCCGTTTTTCTAATTCCAAAGAGTCAAATAGACTAAGAATTCGCTTTCGGTTCAAAAAAGCCGTCACATAGGCTTCAGTATGAATGGTCGTAAAATTTGGAAGGCCGGCATCGTATATCTTTTCCGCCTCAACAGCAAGATATTTTCGACCTTGCCTCATCACCCGACTTGTTGCCTCTTGAATTCCGCCCACCGGCGTCAAACATCCCATCCACAGTACACACCTAGAATTGATTCGGGAAATCGTTTTCGCATCTGCAGACATCGTGTTTTCATCAAAGGCATAAAAATTTGCAGAGGAAACTGCAGGGCCATCCAAAACCTTCATCAGATGTTTAACAGATGGAGCATGCGGCATCAGTTTTTGTCGATACTCCCCAAGGGTAATGACGGATAACTCAAAATTTATTCTCCCGGGATATTGCTCGACCAACCGATGAATCTTGGGAACATGGACAAAACCAACTGTGAAAAATTGAATGCTTTTATCGGTAAATTTCAAAAAATCTTCGATCCATTCCATGGCTTTTGGATGAAGAAATAAATCGGTCCATTCCATGTATTCATTACCGCCCAGGCACCAGAACTGAAGAGGATCTGTTGGCTTGGAGTTAATATAATTCAACATAAACTCCCAGTCTTCCTGGGAGGTTTTGGGTGGGTCCAGCGTCTCTCGGTAGGAATGGTCTAATTCATAACAAAATGCACATTTGACCGGACATTCTTTCCCTAAGCTCAACGGAATTTTCCCTGCATCCATTTCCCGCTTCAACACATCCCGGTAATCCTGGCTGCCAAATAACTTTGGAGCTTCTAATATGGGAAGTTCACGCAGCATCGTCAAAATTTTCTAAGAAAAAGACCGGCTGTGGTTAAATCTGAAATCCAATTGACAGTATCACTGCTCTTTTGAAACACTTGAGCATATCAATCAGGCTGCTGAGCAGCATAAAACCTTCTGATGAAAAATGCATGATTTCCTCAAGCGACCCAAACTCGATGACCGTCGAACAGGCACTGCTGCTCCTAAATCTAACGGAGCCATTTTCGCCTGAGGCCTTACAGCAACGATATGACGAAGCCAGGCGAGTCTGGTATCCATCACGTTACGCAGGCCTCACCAATAATCCAGCGAAGTATATGGAAATGTACAAAAAGGGAGAGGCCAAAACTAAGGAAGTTCATGCAGCCTATCAAATTCTATCCAATCATCTGCTGAATAGCCGTCCCTCTCGACAACAGGATGATCACGGAGCAGCATGACTGACCACACGGGACATTCCTGGCTCACCTTTTGAATTTTTCTCGGAAGGCGCATTAGACACAGGCCAGGTAATCAAACCTTGCACCCCATCAGTTCGTGGTTCATCCTGCCCGGCTTTCATCGCATAGATCTGGGGCAGGTAATTCGTACCAAATTTAGAAATATAGAGGAATACATGTTCCCGGGCATTAACTCTAACAGCCCATGGCTCAAAATCCTTCTGATAAAACTCCTCTGCCAATTGCATCGCCTCCAAACAAGTAATCCCACCTGGTTCTTTCAGCGTGTAGTAGTAATCGAGAGGCATATCATACTCTTCCTGCTTATGAATGGTGATACCAAATTTATCAGGATTCCGAACCATAGGTGTATGTCGGTAGGCCACAAAATAAAACAATTCCACCGAATGAATATACCGTTTATTTTCCAGGAGAAATTCCCGTGTCTCCTCGGCTTCATCCCGTGTTTCGCCCGGAAAACCATAGAAAGCCATCACATGATTCCAAATTCCGGCTTTGGCGGCTTCGCGTAAATTATTTTCAATCACCGCCTTTTTCGCATGCTTATCCATAAGCTCTAGTACACGCTCATTTGCCGATTCCATCCCATAATACAGGGTACAACAGCCAGCTCGAACAGCTTGCTTCCATATTTCGGGATCCTGCAATGATTCTTCAAACCGGATTAAGGTCGTCCATTTTATCCCCACCTGCTCCTCAATCAACAATTGGGAAACCTTTTTTAATAACGCGGGAGGATAGGATTCATCTGAAAATAAAAAGTGCTCTGCCTGGTATTTCTCCTTCAAGGCTTTGATTTCTCGGACTACATCATGCGCGGGCTTTCCACGGTACTGATCGAAATATCCCTGCCCATGATCACAAAAGGTACATCGTCCCCAGTAACACCCTCGGGTGGCCAAGTAAGGTAAAATTCGAACTGGGACAAAATAGGCATCCAACGGTAACCCCTCAAAATCCGGAAGAGGCAAAGCCGTCGTCTTTTCGGTATATATTTCATCATTCACACGAACCTCCCCTTCTTGATGCCACATCAAGTTAGGGACCTTGCCCCAGTCTCGTTCACCCGCCAGCGCTTCCAGCAACCAAACCAAGGCATGTTCGCCTTCATACAAAATGGCCGAATCAAAGACTTGCGTGAAAAATTGCTTCCGTTTTGGGAGATCATCTTTTAACCGGGTAATCACGTTGCCACCCACGGTCACATGAATGTCAGGAAATTCCTCTTTAATCATTTTACAAAAGGTCATACCCGCCAGGAGTTGCATTTGGGTACCGACGGAAACACCTATCACTTCCGGTTGTTCTCTCTGAATAGCAGGAAGCACTAACTGACGGCACACATCCCGATACACGTTAACAAGATCGTCATCCAGGCATGCCAATACTTCAGTGGAAACTCCCGAGCGATACCCCAGATTACTTTCCATGGGATAGAATACGAGGGAAGCGGGGAAATAGGCGGCAGAAATAAACTGCATAACATCGCGAAATGTTTGTAAGGCCCATTCCAGTTTTCCTGCATCATAAAATGACTCGCCTCGCACAATGGCTTTGGCTTCTATCGCTCGTTCAGCCAATTCCATTACATCTATTGCATCTTGCGATGCCAAACACGCCAGTCGGTCTCGTTCCAAATCGGTCAATTCATTGCGGGCTTTCCGTTCGTTCAAACCTCGCCGCTGCTGATCCATTCGAAGCTTTACCCAGATTAAAAAGGTATCACTGAAAAACCAGTCGTACATTTCAATGTTGACATCTTTCTGTACCACCTCATGGCCATAGGAGCGGAGTACGGCAGTCAGACTGGGTAGAGCAAGGTATGGAGCGGTGGGAACCCATTCCGGAGGAAAGAGCAACATCGTTTTAAATGTCCGCCTGGATTTATCGGTCGAACCACCACGCTCGATTTCAATTAAGGTATCAGTCATAGGGTCAACGCTCCTGACGTTAGACAGAGGCTAATTTCGTTGAGGAATCGTGCGAGTCGAGCCGAAATTGCAGCGAAGGTAATTTATTGGTTCCGAAGTGGGCCACGTATAAAAACACATACTCCCGCACGAAAATTTTCAAATCCCACCCAGCATAATGATTTTGCTCAAATTCCTCGAATACCCGTTCGGCATCCTCAATACTCAACCCTTCTTTTACCGTAAAATAGTAATCCAAGGCCAAATCCCATTCCGGGTTTTTATAATAGGTGATGCCAAATTTTTCAGGATTCTTGGCGACGGGGGTATGTTTGCTCAAATCAAAGGTCCCAAATCCGATCGAATGGACGTGTTCCCGATTATCTTCTAAAAATTGAATAGAGAATTTGGCCTCTTGGTAAGTTTCCCCTGGGAATCCAAAAAATCCCATGACATGATTCCAAACCCCGTGTTTGGAGGACAACTCCAAGCTTCGCTGGATCACCTCCGTCGTGGTCGCCTTATCCATGAGTTGAAGCACGCGCTCACTTCCAGATTCATAGCCCATATGGAGGAATTTACATCCCGATGTCCTGGCATCCGCCCAAACTTGGTCCTCAAGAAGACTCTTTTCGAAACGGATATGTGTGGTCCAGGCAATATCCAAATTCGACTCAATCAATTTCTTGGTGAGCTTTCGAAATAAGGCAGGGGGATATGACTCATCTGTAAAATGAAAATTTCGGGCCTGATACTTATTTTTCAAATAGGTGAGTTCTTCAATAATCTGCCAATCCCTTTTGGTCCGATACCCAGCTGTATAGCCCTCACCATGATCACAGAACTCACACCGCCCCCAGTAACATCCGCGAGTGGCTAAATAGGGAAGAATCGGCTCAGGTACAAAGTATTTCTCTAGCGGCAATCCGTCGAAATCTGGAGGAGGTAACTCGCCCATATTTTCGGCGTAGGATTCGGAATTCACATGAATCCCCTCTGCATCTCTGAACAGTAAATTAGGAACATGTGATAAATCCCCATCCGAGGCGATGGCTTCCACTAATCGCAACAGGGCAGTTTCACCTTCATAGACAATCGCGCTATCAAATAATGCGAAGAGATTTGGGATATCTGGAAGCACTTCTCTCAGGCGGGTGACGGTATTCCCTCCGATGGTCACATGAATATCGGGGAATTGCTCCTTAATGAGTGCACAAAATGTCATCGAGGAAAACAATTGCTGTCGAAGAACAATTGAAATCCCAATGACATCAGGCTTTTCGGCCAGAATGGCTGGCTTCAGAATTTCCTCAAACACATCCCGATAGATATTGACTTGAGTATCTTCAACAGCCTCAAGCACTTCAGACGACATAAACAGTTTATAGGATAAATCGGTTTCCATCGGAGGCATGCAGATTCTTGCCGGGGCATACAACAAGGATATCGTGGCCGTCACTTCCCTGAATGTGTTCATCACCCATTCCAGCTTGTCACTCTCGTAAAACTCTTGGCTTCGAACAATTTCCTTTGCTTTCTCGGCTCTTTCAGCTAAATCGCTAATGTAGCCTCGGGTACAATTGCAGAGAGCTAACTGAAGGTCCACCTCCTCATCCGTTAACTCACGACTCTTCCTAATCTTTTTGAGACGATCAAGTTGCTGGGGAACTTTTTTAAGAATGCGACGGAGGAAGTCTCGGCTAAAATACCAGTCGTACATTTCTAAATTGACATCTTTTTGGACTACGTCATGGCCTGCAGATCGAAGAAAAGCCGTTAAGGTCGGAAGGCTCAGATAGGGTTCTGAGGGGTACCAGTCTGGGGGAAAGACCAACAGAATCTTGGCCTTGCTGGCTGACTCTTTTGAATCAGTGGTTCTTGGTAATTGAATCTTAGAGGGGCGAATCAACCCACCTTTATCATAATTTATCCTCATTTTGACACCCTAGGTAAAATTATTTATTCGCGTTTAAGTCAATCAAACCGAGATCATGAACAGCCTAATTCATCCCTATTTCTTATCATAAAATAACTCATTGATTTTTATTAGTTTTTTCATTAAATAGATTCACCATTCTAAGTCCTTGAAAAAACCATGGTCAAGGCCAATCGCACGGTCAAAGGGTATTGAAAGAAATTAATATTTGACCGAATAATATCTTCATATTAAAATCACTCATCTGCCCTTGGAATTCCTTCCTTGTCTGGTAGCGTACTCTTCATTAACAATTCTAAAATTTCTTAGGATCCCTAAGATGGCTGTGAGGAAATGACCATGAGCAATACAATCATGCCTGAATGTCGCAACTGGATGTCGTACTTAATGGATTCGCTAGTCAATTCTGGAACGATGCCCTCATGGGAAGCCCTCCAATATCTAGTGACGAATCTGCTAGGTGAGGCGCCAAATCCCCACCTCCATCAAAGCAAATCGCCATATGAAGCGACACAACAACTCCTCCATCGTATTTATGGACCAATCGTTGAAGCCGCCTCCCGCGCAGTTGAGCTTCCTGCCCAAGCAATGATTCATATGTTTACGGATATCAGTCTCATGGGGAAATCGGCAATCTTGGTGGTGTATTTTCCAGGACAAAACGCTCCCCACCAATTGTTGCTATTGGATTCGGTTCCCGCCTGGGACTTGGTTTTTGAAAATTCTTCTGCGTTTGATAGTTGGGCTGAAGAACGATATCAATGGATCGTGAAAGCCCTTCAGACCATTAGCCACCCCATTGAATCTTCTATGCTTGAATGCCCCGACAACCTCCAACCGATCCTGGTCTAATCTAAGCATGCTTATCAGGACATAGACGGTAGAGCGAAGTTGCCAGAATTTTCCCCGCTATTGCGATAATAAGGAAGCCTTGGCTAAAACGCTACCAGCCTTGGACAATGATTTTCATGGGTTTCATTGAAAGTACGCTGTCCCAAGGAACAAAGAAAGTCTTACGTAAATGGGACATTCACAACCGGCCATTCTAGCCAGACAAGTCCTTTCTTTTGTCAGACTTGACAGTCCACGGGACGAGGCGCTATCCATGAAACATTACGATACAACATGAGGTAACTATGCCAATCAATGTGTTACTCAAAAACTCCCCGCGAGGGCGCGGTCCCGAGCCAAGCCAGGCTCTCTTAAAAGAAATTCAGGCATTACCAGAAGGTGAAGAGCGGACAAAAGAAGCAGATTTGGCAGCTCAAGAAATTCAGGCCTTATGGGAATCTCAAGAAATTGGGATCAGCCGTTGGTCGGGTGAAAGTGGCCAACGATATTCTGATCCGGATTAGCACTCATAGATTTCAGACCAACTTCAAAACACGCCTCCTGTCCCTCTCCCAAAAGTTTAATAGAGGGATCCCACCTTCAAAAATTGAAAATCAAAATTCTCTAAATCCTCATGAAGGGTCATAGGACAAGTTTGGGGAAAGCCAGCGTTCCACCACCGAGACATCCATCCCTTTCCGCTTGGCATAATCTTGGATTTGATCCTGCTGCACTTTTCCAACGGAAAAGTATTTGGCTTGGGGATGCGCAAAATAGAAACCACTGACTGACGCAGCCGGATACATGGCAAAGGATTCGGTCAGCTGAATACCTACGGTTTTCTCAACCTGCAATAACTCAAACAAATGCTGTTTCTCAGTATGGTCAGGACAGGCCGGATACCCCGGCGCAGGGCGAATTCCACGATACTTTTCTTGAATGAGCTCCTCGTTGGTCAATTGCTCGTCTTGGCCGAACCCCCATTCCTGCCGCACTTCACGGTGGAGCCATTCGGCAAAGGCCTCAGCCAATCGATCAGCCAAAGACTTAGCCATGATAGCGTTATAGTCATCATGATCCTGTTCAAACCGCTGACAGAGGGCTTCGATTCCAAGGCCGGCCGTGACCGCAAAACCACCGATATAGTCCGCCTTTCCGCTGGATTGCGGGGCCACAAAATCAGCCAATGCATAATAAAAATCCCCTTGAGGCTTTTCTATTTGCTGACGCAAAGTATGAAAGACTGACACACGCTCCGAACGCGCCTCATCTTTGTAGATGATAATGTCATCGCCCTGACTATTGGCTGGAAACAATCCATAGACACCTTTGGCCGTAAGCAATTTTCGATCAATGATTTCTTGCAAGAGCTTTTGAGCATCGTCAAAGAGTTCTTTGGCCTTTGGCCCAACCACGGAGTCTTCAAAAATTTTCGGAAATTTCCCGCGCAGTTGCCATGCGTGGAAAAAGGGGGACCAGTCAATTAGGGGAACAAGCGTTTCAAGCGCCACATCCTCAAGAACTTTGCAACCAAGAACACTAGGCTTGGCAATGGACGCCGTCTCCCAATGAATGTCGAAAGGCTGCTTTCTCGCTTCCTCCAATGATACAAATTTTTTGGCCGTTGTCTTGGCTAGATAGGCTTCCCGCGTTTTCTGTTGTTTCGCCTGCACATCCTGCACAAAAGCGTTTTTATCATCCGGGCTCATTAACTTACGTACGACATTAACCGCTAAAGACGCATCTAATACATGCACGACTGGGCTGGTATACCCAGGCGCAATCTTCACCGCTGTATGGGCCTTACTCGTGGTGGCTCCCCCAATTAGCAGAGGGATAGAGAAGCCTTCTCGAGTCATTTCTCGTGCATTATGAACCATTTCATCCAGGGAAGGAGTAATCAGTCCACTCAGGCCAATCAGATCCACTTTTTCTTGGCGAGCGGTTTGCAATATTTTGTCACAGGAAACCATCACACCCAGATCAAGAACTTCATAGTTATTGCAGGCCAGCACGACACCAACGATGTTTTTTCCAATGTCATGCACGTCGCCCTTCACGGTCGCGAGCAGGATTTTACCCTGGCTTCGACTCTCACCTTCAACTTTTTCCGCATCCATAAACGGCAACAAATACGCCACAGCTTTTTTCATGACTCGCGCGCTTTTGACCACCTGAGGCAAAAACATTTTCCCCGCGCCAAACAACTCCCCGATCACATTCATCCCATCCATTAAAGGCCCCTCAATGACATCCAGAGGCTTAGGGTATTTCTGACGGGCTTCCTCAACATCGGCATCAATGAATTCGACAAGTCCCTTCACCAACGCATGCGAGAGACGTTCTTCTACCGTGCCCTGGCGCCACACATCATCAATCACAGTTGCTTTGCCCTGCTGTTTGACCGTCTCCGCGAAGGTAACCAATTCCTCTGTAGCTTCCGGTCGACGATTCAACAAAACATCTTCTACTAACTTGAGAAGATCTTTGGGAATTTCTTCATAAACTCCCAATTGACCGGCATTCACAATTCCCATGTCCATCCCCGCCTTGATGGCATGGTAGAGAAACGCGGAATGTATGGCTTCGCGAACCGTATTATTTCCTCGGAAGGAGAAGGAAATATTGCTGACTCCACCACTGACTTTGCAGAAAGGTAACGTGGCTTTGATTTGCCTCGTGGCCTCAATGTAATTCACGGCATAGGCATTGTGTTCTTCCATGCCAGTTGCGACCGTCAAAATGTTGGGATCAAAAATAATGTCCTCCGGCGGAAAGTTCAGCTTCTCAGTCAGGAGACGATAGGCCCTCGTACAGATCTCCACTTTTCGGTCAAGCGTATCTGCTTGACCTGTTTCGTCGAATGCCATAACCACCACGGCGGCACCAAAGCGACGAATCTTCCGCGCCTGCTCCAGGAATTGGTCCTCGCCTTCCTTGAGACTAATGGAATTGACGACACCCTTGCCTTGAATACACTTGAGTCCCGCCTCAATGACCGACCACTTTGAGCTATCAATCATAATGGGAACACGAGCAATATCCGGCTCGGATCCGATGAGATTTAAAAATTCTACCATGGCTTTTTGGGAATCCAGGAGCCCTTCATCCATATTCACATCGATGATTTGCGCACCTCCTTCGACTTGCTGGCGGGCCACAGCCAAGGCTTCCTCAAGTTTCCCGTTGAGAATCAATTTGGCAAATTTCGGTGAACCCGTCACATTAGTCCGTTCACCAATATTGACAAAATTCCCTTCTGGTCGAATAGTTAATGGTTCAAATCCGCTCAACCGGGTGAGACGAGGAACATGGGTTTTTTTGTGCGGAGCATAATCTTTGACCCCTCCCGCGATCGCTCGAATATGCTCGGGCGTACTCCCGCAGCACCCACCCACAATATTGACCCACCCTTGGCTGGCAAAATCGCGAAGATCTCCGCCCATTCGCTCTGGCGTCTCATCGAACCCGCCGAAGGCATTAGGCAATCCCGCATTGGGATAACAACTGATATAGACAGGCGCCACTTTGGATAGCTCTTCAATATAGGGGCGCATTTGTTTGGCCCCTAGCGCGCAATTAATCCCCACACTCAAAAGATTGGCATGAGAAATGGAATTCCAAAACGCCTCGATCAGTTGCCCCGATAACGTCCGACCACTGAGATCCGTAATCGTGACTGACGCCATAACAGGGAATTGGCGGTGTACTTCTTCGCTGTACTGGGCAATAGCATAAAAAGCGGCCTTCGCATTTAACGTATCAAAAATGGTTTCGACCAAAAGAAGGTCGACGCCACCTTCCACCAATCCCCGAACCTGATCATAATACGCTGCGGCTAAGTCATCGAAGGTGACCGCTCGAAATGCCGGATTATTTACATCAGGCGACATCGATGCAGTTCGATTGGTGGGGCCTAAGGCCCCGGCGACCCAACACGTCCGACCAGGGTTCTCTGCCTGTACCCGATCCACCGCACGCTTGGCCAATTGTGCCCCTGCCAGATTTAAATCATAGGCCAAAGCCTCCATCTGATAATCGGCTAGAGAAATAGCATTGGAATTAAAGGTATTCGTCTCAATGATATCGGCGCCAACCTGAAGATATTGCACATGGATATCTTCAATAATTTTTGGTTGCGTCAGGCTTAGCAGATCATTATTGCCTTTGACATCACAGGCATGGTCCACGAAACGCGTCCCACGAAAATCCCCTTCACTCAGATTATGGGCCTGAATCATGGTCCCCATGGCCCCATCCAGCACAAGGATTCGAGATTCTAAAGCCGCTTCTAATGTGCTCATTCTTACCCCCTCATCATTCAAAAAACATCCCAACTCACGGTCAACTACTCAAGGCCTATCAGCCATTTCTCATCCCCCCATTCTTGACTTCTAGGAATTTCAAGAAATAGGATTACGAAATTCACTCTCTTTTTATGACATTTTCCTTCCCACTTTGTAAAAGGCCGCATTTATGGGTGGCCTTTGCCGCATTAGGTACAATACTTTGTAGCATAGGGGGAATCTTGTGGCCTACCCCTGGTTCAGCCAAACCCTATTTTGAAGACGGCTATTTAGGTTTAACACAAGAAGAGCTACGCCAAACACTAGGAACTCCGATGGCGGTTCGATCCCGAAAAGCCGCCCTCCGTGTTTTCAGCTACTACACGTTCCCCGATTGGGAAAAATATTTCAAAAATTTGGTTTCACCAGGAAATGGCGAAGATGTTTACACCTATGTCCGGAATGGCATCCAAGTTCGCTATTCCTTCTCCTATATTCCCGATTTAAATGAAGGGAAGAACATTCCGACCTTGTATGTTCAGCGATGCGAAGTGGAATTTTCCCCTGCGGTTCCCTTACAAGACATTCCTTCCCTTGTCCCTGAATTTGTTCCTCCGACGGAACCGTCAGCGCCAGCCTTCCGATCCAATCTCTGGGTCCTCCTGTTTAAGGGGTCTCCTTCACCGGAAGCCGATTTCATTGTCAAAGAACAAGGAAAAGAAAAGCTCACCTGGTCGCTGGCCTACCAAATGTTCGCCATTAATGGAATTCCCAATATCCTCTCTCTCGACATCCCGATTGACCGGCTGGAAATCACGACTCAAAGCCTGCAACTCGTCAGAACTCAGCAACGATTAACTCATGAACCCATCCTCAACCCCTTTTCACCCGAATTCCAGAAACGTCTTCCTGCTCCATCGACACCGATCAAATCCGTTCCTCAACCCCACTATGAGGATTGATCTTCTGCCCAAGTTTTGTTTAGAGTTTAACCCTTCGTCGACCTTACTCAAATCTAAGATCCCGTTCTTCTCCTAATGATAAATAGCCCTCGCCCCATTGATTGGCGTCCTCAATATTCCACTCATTGGCATCGTTTGCGAGTTTTAGTCGAATACCCCAGTTTCCTCCAAAAACAATAAAGGCTGAACCTGCACCTGAATCTTCTACCCTTTGCGCATAAGCAGGACACAGTGGTTGATCAGGATCATCACACCATCCCGTCACCTCACACCATTCTCCCTGGGAAATCCGATCATAGGATTTTACATGGGACACCCGCCGCGGAGGTCCCAACTCCTTAAACCTCATGAAATATGAACCCTCAAAATTCGGGTTCTGTTCAACTTCAAGAAACATACAATTCTACCTTGACCCGCCTGGAAATCCACTGTTAGATTAATGAGTAAATTACCTTAATTATGATAACACACGAAAATCTAAAAATGTCCTCACCGTCACTACCTGCAGAGAGAAACATTTCCCATTCGGAGACGGAACAGCTCTCCCAGCCGACAAGCAACGAATCTCAAATTACCCCATGGATCTGTCGACGCCCGGTTCGGCTCACAATATATGGTTTTTTGATAGCTTTTGGGCTGTGGATGGTCGGATGGGGCGTTGTACCACGATTACTTGACCCAACCTTTGAGCAGCACCTACAAGATAAATCTGTCATGGCTGGGATGAGTCGCGAGCAAGTGATGGATGCCTGGGGCTCCCCTTACCAAATGAATGTCAGCTATACGGAAAAAGGGATACGACGAGAAGAATGGATCTATGAAGACTGGCTGGATTCAAGCACGATTAAGCATAGATATCTCTACTTTGAAGAAGGGAAATTAATAGGAGGCTGGTATTGAGACATGTTCTGTTCCAACAAAAGTAGGAGTGAAACGCTAATCATCAGAAAAAGTTAGTCCATTCCTCACTAAACCTACACCTTACTCAAAGTTTAGATATGCTTAAGGAGTTTCGGTAATTTGGGCTCGTCTTTCCTTTCCTGCTCCCCCAGAAATAATTAAAACCCGTTTCCATTCGCGGATTTGATAAATCCCCCAGGCATTGGGCTGTCCCTGGTAAAATGCTAGAGGATCTTCGCCTTTGGCACTTAAGTACGTGGGCTCGGTAAATCCCTCATCCATCACATATTCCATTAAATTTTCGGCTGTGACCCCTTCGCCCCGTAAAGTCACATTCGCTAAAAATTCTAAAATGGCATCTGGATCGGCCAGGTTAATTGGTTGCATTGTTACTGACTCCTTTGATATGTGATAATGTGAAATAAATACATAGGCAAGTAGGATGTCTATCATAATCCCGTATTTACTTAAAAGCCCACCTTTTCATTTCAAGCAAATAGACCGTTATAAGGGATAACCCCTCTGTATGAGAAAACTTTCACCAGAACAATTTCGTGACCGAATATTTGATGTCCTGCGCCGAAAACATCATTGGGCCACTCCCTTTCTGGAAGGTAGCACCATTACCAAAGAAAAATTGAATATTTATTTTCATCAGGAATACGTCGTCTATGTTCGCGATTTTTCCGTACTACTCGCTCAGGTTCTTGGGAAAAATCCTCCATGGGAGGCACGCCGGCTGCTTGCCACAATTATCTATGAAGAGGAAACCGGGGGGTTCTCCCTTGGACAGCCTCACCAAGAACTATTTCTTCACATGATGAATGGATTGGGATTTGATAGGGCTGGTTTTCGGGATGTGGAACTGTTGGCATCAAGCCGTGGATATCGAGAATGGTTAAATCAAATATGCCAGGAAGAAGAGTGGTCGGTGGGAGCGGCAGTTCTCTCAATTTTTATAAAAGGAACGGCCAACGATCCGGAAGAAGTGCTATATCCCAAGCCAGCGCAAAACCAGGATGAGATTGAAGATATCGTCCGGAAACATTATTTAAGTCAGCACCAAGGCTTATCACCGGCATTTATGGATTATATTCGTGCTCAGCATATGTTTTCCGCAGGATCTCGGAAAACGGTGTATGACATGGTGACGCATCATACCGATGAAAGCGGTGATCAGATCAAGGTACTCTCGTTACTTGAAGAGGCATTAAACTTGTGGTCACGATATCAGGAGGGAATTGCCCGTGCCTGTGGTATTCGACAAGGCTAATCATTACCATCTGCCTTTGTTCTCCATTTCCGTCACGAAAATTCTGGCTTTTGTTCCCTGAATACCTGGCGAAGTGATCCAAGCACTGCCACATTCATTCACACCGCTTTTAGGTCATTTCAAGCCGCTAGGATTCACTAAACAATGGTTGATTATCGCTACCCTGGGAATCTTCAATTTGCAGTGCTCTTGGACTCCTGAAGTAGCAACGGTCCTCTATGAAGGGCCTGAGTGCGTTATTTCCCTAAAAACATCTCACGCTCTGAAGCAGGCTCCAGAGCATCCAGCATTTCTTTCTGAATCTCTTGTTGCCAAGATTTTAAATGGCATGACCATCAGCCAAGAGGAAGGCATACTCCAACAATTACTGCTAACAAAGCACCACCCCGTTCCCGCATTCTCTCCATCTCAAATAGATTTTTTAGCATCACACATATCCATGGCATTTTCTCAGGTCACACCAGAGGAAGTTATCCATTTTAAGTGTCCACCGACTACTGAGCAGCATTTTCCAATCCAGGGAATGCTTGCCGTTTTTCCTCCATCCTCTCTTCTGTTGACTTTGGAAAAATTTAAACCCTACCCTGGGGTATCTCCAAAAACGCAAAATACCTCTCAAAAACTCCGACCAGCCTCTTTGGTCTTTTCCCATCAGGAATCTATCATAAGGGCAGAAGAGGTCCAAAACTTCATGTCAATTCCCTCGACGTCTCATGGGATTGCTATCAACTATCAAAGTCTCGATTCTTTAAACCCAATCAGCAAAGAGAATCAACTAACCCAACCTGGGGTAAAGGCAACCCCTCGCAAAAATACTGAAGCACCCATGACCATAGAATCGCTGAACTCTCAGTTGCGAGACCTTCAAAAAATCGTAGACCAACAAGCTGAAGAAATCCGACGCCTTCAAGACACCTCGGCTCAATAGAATAAATCATAATCCTACATCCAGAGATTGCCTCCCTCGGAGGACTGCATCTGGGCCAGATAAATATCGAAACGTCATTTGGTACTGGCAAATTGGGATTACAAATCCCGTCATTTTCCCCATCCCGTATATCCCAATTACTCCAAATGGCCCCCATCTCGCACATGGGTTCAGTCCGAAATTTTCCAGATTGATTTCAAACGACAGTTTAACTAAAACTGCCAAAAAGTCCCTTGCTTTGTATGGGGATGAATGGCAGCCGGGAGCGAGGCGGAGGTATCAAGGTACAAGCTTCTCGGCCTTCCCCCTGGAAAAGCCCATGATATCGGTGACTTTGCGAAAAAATGCTGAAGCCCCCGCGCTGCCAAAAATTGGGTCAGGGGTTTTTGCTGACGTTCTCGGTGAATTGCAGGCTGGGCTATCCCTGAACGCCTTATAATCGACGCAGTTTGGGCAAGGGTCAATCGCCCCGGGGCACCGCATTTGTCCCCGTGCTCATGCCCCTCTCCGCTTTGGATATCTGCGGAAAGGGTCCCTTTTCGAGGCAAAGGGTACCTCGTAAATCCGGAAGGGAGTTCGTCATCTCTCTCGCCTAAAATAATTTCAACTGCTCATACGGGTAGGAAGACAAAAACCCATCGCGTGGCATCGCGGTTAGGCTCCCTCCCATATAAGGCAACTGAAAACAGCACAGTTCATTAGTTCAGGCCCACCCAGACGGGCACAATGGTTGTCCCCGCCTTAGAACGTGTGGGAAAACGGAGTGGATATCAGAAAATGATTGGGGTGGAAAATGGGACTGAATTCACGCCGAAGGCATTGAATAGCTGGGCCTAGACGCATGGGGTCACATTCGATTTCATTCGGCCAGGGAAACCCTCGGAGAATACGGTGATTGAGAGTTTCAACGGATGCGTTCGAGTCAAAGTTTTTATGCCAATGGGTTCATGCCCCTACAAGATGCCCAAAAGAAGATTGGAGAGTGGCGAACGGACGGCAACTCACACCGGTCGCATTGATCACTGGGGAATCTCACCCCCCAGGAGTTTGCCGAACAGGCATCTCAAGCCGGGCTGCAGAAGGCATTGCATTTCCAACATGGCCCGGTCAAGTTTTTTGAGAGGGCTCAAATCAGCCAATTACCCTACTTACGAACTGTCCGCTTAAGGGGGAAAGCTTAAAAATTGCCTATTGAGGCCTGGCATCTGAGAAAACCAAGGTACCAATGGAGAGGGTCAAACCTTATTTCCCTTATGGGTGCTTTCTTCGTACCCCGAATTAGGAAAAACATCAGGGAAGCGTGAGGAGCGGGCGTCGGATAACAGCCAAATTCCAATCCCTAACAATTTTGCTCGCTTAGGCATAGTAGCCTGAATGGCCCAGAAATCAGGGATAATCTCCATGCCCCATGAAGCCTTCTGGAAAACCAGGAAAACTCATTCGCCTAAATACCCCGATTGAAGGATTTTGTGTACAACAGGAATATCTGCAGGAGGAAAAGCATAGGAATTTAATTCATGCTTGTAAACCCAGGCGATCTCAGCGCACTCTAACGCTCGAGGAATGCCCTGGATGATGGAACAGGTATAGAAATTCAACTCCACCACTTTTTCTGGATACTGATAATGGAGAGCATGGAACGGAAGGGGCTCACTAATGCCCACCCCTAACTCCTCTCTTACCTCCCTACGCAAGCAATCTTCCAGAGTCTCTCCCAATTCCTTCTTTCCTCCTGGAAATTCCCAAAGCCCCCCTAGATGGGATTCCGGCATTCTCCTTGCCAATAGAATCCTATCTTTCCGCCAGATAATGGCGGCAGCCACAACAATAGTCGACGACTCCTGCAGATTCCTACCTTTCATCCAAAGAAACGGTGAGGCAAATATTCTTCATTGGACACAGTAAACACATGGGTTTTCTGGCCGTACACACCATGGCCCCAAAATCCATTAACGCCTGATTAAAATCATACCCTTTGCCTCTGGGAATGAGTGTTTCAGAGAGAACCCATAACTCGGTTTTCTGTTTCTTGGCCTCCCCTTTCCCAATAAATATCCGGTGCAATACCCGCATCACGTTAGTGTCTAAAATAGGCGCATCTTTATTAAAGGCAAATGATCTGATGGCCCCTGCGGTATACCGACCAATGCCCTTCAGAGAAAGGAGCTCTTCCGCCTTGCTCGGAATGGCTCCGCCATAGCGCTCAATCGTCTCACAGGCAATGCCATGAAGACGGTATGGTCGAATATTGTACCCGAGGGGATACCACGTCCTGCGAATATCATCCGGGTGAGCTACCGCTAGATCCTGCAGGGTGGGATATTTCCCAAGAAACTCATGGAATTTAGGTATAACCCGATCCACCTGTGTCTGTTGCAACATGACCTCAGAAACCAGAATCTTATACGGATCGGTGGTTCTCCTCCATGGAAGATCCCGCCCGAATTTCCCGTACCATGTCAGGAGGCGTTTCTGGAATTGTGTTTTTTTAGATTTTGGAATGCCCCGAATAACCTTAGCTTGGAGCCTAGATTTTTTTTCACTCTGATGTTTTTTGATTTTCGCCATCAACCAGAATTTTTCCAGTATTGATCCTTGCCAAAACAGGCCAGGGCGTCACCACATTCGCAATACATTTTCCATTACTACGCAAGAATTAAAAATTAAACCAAAACATCACATTATTCCAACAGGCAATAAAATATCATCCACCACATGATATTCCATGAAACCGTCAGATTAATTTTTCTAGACAGGGGTCTCTAAGATCGGGTAATGTCGCGCACATTAAGCAGGACCGTTATGTTCCTTTTCATGTGTCCCCCCATCCACATGTTCCTTCTAATTGAAAAACTGAAGGAATAGACTAGGTCCAATGATTTTTCTAAATCTCTCCTAGCGGTCAACCTTCAGGAATCCCGGGTCTTTGTCCAACTATGCGGACGAATTCCGGACCAGAAACTGCCCCTCCCCTGCCCCCTCTCAGGGGAACATTAAGATATTCTTCCGTTCACATTTTTTCCCCGTTTTCATTCCGTGCATTCCAGTCTCTACCGTCTTTGACGTTTAGGGATATGTTCAATGTTCAACATTATATTTCTCTCAAACAACAAACAGGAGGTTTCTTATGCTCCCACACACCATCCCACTTTCCCGATTGTATCCAAGTGGAGCCACAGAGATTCAAAAACTTACCCAAAGCACGGCTGAACTCATTTCCGGATTCTCAAAAAAAGGAGGACCAAACCTAACAGACTATCCTTTGCTAAATACACTCCTTCAACAGTTTTCCCGAGAAAATATACACAAGATCTTTTCCGCTGATCAATTAGGGTTGATTCGAGCGGCTTTTGGAGAAGCCCTTTCCCCCGCCACCATTCAGGGCTGGGCGTACCATAAACCGCTAGGATATGCAGGCGATTATCAAATCATTGAAAAAATATACAATTACTCCACATCTTCGAACCCGCAATTATCCAAGTGGGACGAGTTTTTTCATACCCAAAAAGCACCTAAGGCAGTCAGAAACCGATTATCATTTTTCCTTGACCAATTATGGAAAACAAAAATGGAAACCCCTTCAACCAGCCATATTCTCAACTTAGCCTCGGGCCCTGGGCGCGATATGTATGAAGCTCTCAAGGTTCTTGGGTCCTCCAAACTCGAGATTGATTGCGTTGATCAGGACGCAAATGCCATCAATTATGCCAAGGACCTTTGCCGTGACTTTCTTTCTCATATTCACTTTACGCACAAAAATGTGTTTCGTTTTTTACCGAACAAAACCTACCACCTGATTTGGTCGGCCGGTTTATTTGATTATTTCAATGACAATATCTTTAAGCGAACCTTAAAAAGGTTCTTTACTCTTCTCAAACCCAATGGAAAAATGGTGATTGGAAATTTCACCACTGAGAATCCCAGTCGCGGCTATATGGAGCTTTTCAAATGGGATTTATTTCATCGAAGCAAAAACCACCTTCGTATGCTTGCGCAGGAATGCGGGTTTACAGAGAATCAAATCCGTATTGAACAAGAACCTGAAGGGGTCAACTTATTTTTGGTAATCACAAAGAATTAACCAGTAATGAAAGACCATCCCCCCCCCTTCACATAGCCGGGGAGCATGGCATTTTAAGGAACAGTGGCCATAGAAAAAGGGGGAATTCATCACCAATAAGGATTCCCCCTTTTTCACAAACAATTATGCCAATGCCAAGACACCCCACCTTGGCCAAAGCTTATGATGTCGTCTTCTCTAAAACGGAATGAAGTACGACACTGAGATCTACAAGGTTAAAAGGCTTTGCGACTCTACCCTTGAAACCATATTCCTGATAATTGGCAAGGACAGGGTCATTCGAATAACCACTCACCACAATAGCTTTGACCTGGGGATCTATAGTTAAGAGCCGGCTGATGACTTCTTTTCCTCCTAGCCCACCAGGTATGGTTAAATCAAGGATGACGGCTGAAAATGGGGAACCAATTTCTCTTGCCTCACAAAAATTCTTCAAGGCTTCGTCTCCGTCTTTGGCTGCTTGGTAGCTGTAACCACAAGTTTCCACCATCTCACCAAGAACGTTTCGAATTTGGATTTCATCATCCATGATCAGAATTTTGCCTTGTCCTATTTTCACGCTCCGCTCCGGCAATCCTGGAGACATTTCTTGAATGGGGTTAGCGGGTAAAAATAAAGAAAAAGTACTACCTTCACCGAGTGCGGACTTCACAGCCAACAATCCGCCATGATTCCTCACAATGGAGTAGGACGTCGCAAGCCCTAACCCTGACCCTGTGGACTTGGTCGTAAAATAGGGATCAAATATTTTTTCTAGATTGTCCTTTGCAATCCCAATCCCATTGTCAATGAAGCGGATTTCAATCCAATCCTGAGCAGGCAGAGTCATGGCTCCCAAACCCGATAGTTCAACCCCATCTCCTGGAACATTGTGAGCTTGAATGATACATTCCCCTCCCTCCTCCATCGCCTGCCTCGCATTGATCACAAGATTATGAATCACCTGGCAAATTTGGCCTGCATCGATAGTGACCGGCCACAAATCATCGGAAATGTTAAAGATTGGACGGACATTAGAGCCTGCGAGCACCAACCGGACATTCTCATGCAAGATCTCTTTCAAGGAAACAGTCTTTTTTACCGGGGCCCCGCCCTTAGAAAAAGTCAGGAGTTGCCTCGCAATGTCTTGTGCTCTCAAAGAAGCATGTTCGGCCTCAGAAATCCGATTAAATAGCGGGTTGGATGAGTCCAGTGTATATTTCGCCAATGACAGTTGGCCTAAAATAGCTGTGAGCAGATTATTGAAGTCATGGGCAAGTCCTCCGGCCAAGAGCCCAAGTGATTCGAGCTTTGCCCCCCTCAACCGCTCTTCCTCCCATTTCTTTCTTTCCGTCACATCCTGAGCTATCCCAATGATCCGATGAATCCTCCCTGATGAATCCTTCACCGGAAAGGTACGGTTATGGATCCAACGTAGCTCATGGTGACCAGTGACGATTCGATATTCAATATCAAGGCCTTTCGCATCAATTCTCTTGAAAAACAAATTTTCCACCTTGGCCTGATCTTCCTGGAAAACGATGCTCAACCAATCAAAGGGATTATTCATGAGTTTTTGAGGATCCCTGCCCCAAAGCCGTTTGTAAGCAGGACTCACGTAGACTATTTGCTGTAGGTCTACATCCCAGATCCAAAACACACTATCCACCGTTTCGGCCAGTTGGCGAAATTTTTCATCACTGTCTCTAAAGGCCAACTCAGCCATTCGAACGTCTGTCACATCACGACAGATCAACAAGACGGTTAAAATTTGTCCTCCGACGGTTGGCTCCGGGCAAAATCGTATTTCAAAGTTTTTCAGTCCTTTTCCAGTAGGATGGGAAATCTCCAGGGATTCTGATATACCCTTTTTACAAACCGATTGAATTTTCTCTTCAAACACACCTGCGACCTTTTGAGAGACCCCCAACTCAATGAGTTCTTTCCCCAAATACTTTTCTGGGGGAATTGGGTCAACGCTATCCCACCACCGATTTAAATACATAACACGGTTCTTGCGATCAAAGCGTCCAATAATATCGGGAAGATTACCGGTCAAGGATTGAAGCTCTCGGTCCCAGCGCTGCAATTCCTCTTTGATATGTTGGTGATCAGGGATCTCGATTAACGCCCCATGGCAGATCATTTCATTTTCGATGCTCCCCTGAGACATCACACTATTTTCTTGAACCCAAACCACTCGATTTCCTTCACCGAGCATCCGATATTCTAACCGAATGGTTACAGGCAAATGGGTGTGTTTCTCCCAAGCTCTCAAAAACATATTCCGATCTTCCGGATGAATCCGACAAAAAAACGCTTTGGAATCTTGGGTGAGTTGCTCAGGAGTTAGGCTTAGCAATGAATAAACGTACGGACTCACAAACTCAAAATTCCGATCAATCCCCTGTTGAGTGCACTGATAGACAACCAGTGGCACATGGTCAAAAACGGAACGCTCATTTTGAGAGAAGTTATTCATAGAGGAAGAATGACGCAATTCAACTTCCGACCTGACTCAGAGGGAGTCAGCACCCAACCTCCAGGATTCTAGCAATTTTTCCTACGAAAAAGGATGCCCAGCGTCTGGGGTTACCTTCACCTGCCTGAGAGGAATGGCGGGGTTACCAAAAGAAGTCAAGGAATACTCATTGGCATAGGGAAGACTGAGGGGTAGTTGGATTTGAAATCCAAGAATGCCACGCTCATTGGTCAAAAGCTGAAGACGTCCAGAATGACGTTGAATAATTTGATGGGCAAGGATTAACCCTTGCGTGGCGGAAGGGTCAGGTTCATCAGTAATGCAATTATCAAAGTCCCACTCCTCTATTGAAACCAGCTCAGAATCCATTGACGTTTTTTCTGCTTTCCACCACACCGAAACTTGAAGCCAATTTTGCCCTAAAACCTGTCGACCAGCTTCTGTTTCAATTCGCAAAGTTCCAGACAAATGCGAGGGGTCCTTTAGGAGAAATAACAGCCCATTGAAAATGGCCTGCATGAGCCCCTGGCGATCTACAGAGACCATCGGAACATCTGGACTAAATACTTTCTCAATCATCGTCTTATGATAAGAAGGATTGCTCGCTACAAACAAAAGACAGGAATCAATGATATCGTGGATATGGGCCTTTGCATTCAATGATCCCGATAAGGGCTTAACATATTCTCTGATCTCTTTTGTTAAGGCTTCGATCTTCGCAAGATCTTCTCCCACTATACGATGGAGCCTATCCATAAATTCCCCGTCATGACGTCGCAACTCAGCCACTTGAACAAAAGCTTTAATTGAGACTAATGGACTATGAAGTTCCTGAGTCAATCCATTGGCCATGGCTTCAAGGGACCGTAGGCGATCCACTTGGCAAAGCAAATTTTGAGAACGGTGAATTTCTTCCCGCAAAATGGCATTTTCTAAAGCTAAGGCAGATTCCTGAATAATCGTATTCCAAAATGTTTTTCCACCCATCATCCGAATAGCTTCACTCGACGTAGGGCCAAGTGCCAAAACACCTAATAATTGGTTATTCCCAAAGATCGGATAGAACAACTCTAATCCGGCATCTTCTAATATTTCGGCTATACGCCTCTCGCCTTCATTTGAGTCTAAACCTTTCAAATCCCCAATGGAGACTTTTGCCTGCGTAAATAATAATAATTGTGGAAGATTATCGGAGATAGCCCATCCATTCTGGATAACAGGATGATCCGGAGAAAACCCGAAGCTTGAAACTGCCCTATACCGATTTTCTTCAACTTGCAAAACAAAGATTGCGGCCTTCGATGCTCCAGCACTTCTCCCGACCGTTTCTAGAATGGCCTGACCCAAATCCTGAATATTATGCATGTTAGCGACTTTTGACGAAAATCTGGAGAGAGCCTGAGTCCTCAATTCCCGGCCTTTGAGTATGGTTCTCGCGACCGCACCCTTCGTTCCCACTTTCATCTGATAAACTCCCACAACCGTCATGAGATGGAGCACAAGTTGGACCACGGAAAACCTGACATTAATGGCACCCAGGAGGGATTTCTGCGCCAGTAGCAGCATCGGATACACAGGCTGTGAGACAAACAATAAAATAGCAAAATAGGACAATCCTTTTTCAACATAGACCGAAAATTCCAACCAGTGGAATCGCAACAAGGTATAGGCTACGATTGAAATATAGACCGCAAAGCCAATGGTTCCATAGGGTAATATTTCAATACCATACCACAGGGGATAATTAGTAGCTCCACCTATGTATCCGATTGCTGAGCCTATGAGGAGATACAAAAATTGCCTTCGACGCAATCCCCTTTCCTTTGCATAGGCTTGAATAAGAAGAAGATGGGCAAAGATTACAAGTCCGACCCACCAAATCAAACAAAAATGAAAGATCAGGCCAGGCACACCCCAAAACGGAAAAACAGAAATTTGTCGGACACCTTGAATAAAGAAAGGTGTAAAATCGGCAAGAAGGAAAACTCCACCTATAAAGTAATTCCATTTTATCGTAGTGCTATAAATATTCTCCTTCCCAAGTAAATACAAAACATGATGCAGAAATGTAATGGGAATAAAGATAGCCCCTGCCATTAATATACGAAGATTAAGAAGCGCAAAAAACTCAGAATCCGTGACTTGCCAGGCAAAATACCCAAAACTCCATAAGGCAGTGGCAATGCCAAATAAACCAAACGTCCAATGCCTGGGATCCTTTGGAGCGCGGAAGTAGACAAAGGACGCCAACCCGCTAGCGGCTAATCCATTTAACAATCCACTGATGGCAAAAAATTCCACGGGCTTCGTATTATTGACGAAGGAGTACTAACTTAAGGATCCACACCTGGAAAGAGTTCATCATGTCAAAAAGGCCGCACCAGCCTTGAGGGGTCTACTTTGATTGTGAACCGTAACCTGAATGGCCAAAATGGTCAAGTATTCCCATTTTGATTTTCTGTGGGCTCCTTAGTATCGTGAAGGATTCCCTTACGATCTTGGTGCCTGACCACTAGCCGCCATTTGGCCTTTCAGGATTCACCCTTTTACTTACCCGTGGGTTAGGTAAAGGTACGGGACATCTGGCCTTCAATTGGCACTCGGGAGGGTTGTGAAAAAAATTGAATGCAGGTTGGGTTTTTAGGGATGCAAGAGGTCGTACGAAGACAGTTGAATTAAATTTGAAAGGGTCTGTGGATGAGGGGGGCTATTTGTTGAACGGTCAATCAAGACGGCATGAAGACCGGCCTGTCGAGCCCCTTCGAAATCCTCAATAGGATGATCTCCCACATGAAGTGCTTCTTGAGGGATCACCATATGCTCATCAAGTGCATGAGCAAAAATATTTTGGGCTGGCTTGGCGGACCCGACCAAACTGGAAATGGTCACAGAATCAAAAAACGTGCTGAGACCAAGCCCACGCGAAACCTGAAAAAACCGACTATCAAAATTGGAAATAATTCCGAGTTCAAAGCCTTTCC
This sequence comes from Nitrospira sp., assembly GCA_024760505.1. Classification (GTDB taxonomy): domain Bacteria; phylum Nitrospirota; class Nitrospiria; order Nitrospirales; family UBA8639; genus Nitrospira_E. The sequence goes on along the minus strand of CP058931.1, from coordinate 3,265,065 downwards.
TCTTCAATTCAGCTAATATTTCGCATGTTTCAGGAAATAGCTCCCAATGGGTAGGCTTCCCAAACGCCTCGAATACCTCCTCAAAAAAATCGTCAAATCCTTCGAACATTCCTACCCGATAAAAAACGGCATGCACAACATCAAACCACCACAACCGCTCGCACTGTTTGAGTTTTTCGGGCCGCTCCACCGAGAAAATCGGAAGAGGCATGTCTTTTATGGTTTGCTTGAAAGCTGCATTCAATGCATGTTGGGTGTGTTCGGTGTCCGGGACCCCGTATTTTTTTGCATACGCTAAATAGATCTCCCCTACCGATCCCTTCACATCGAATAGGGTCCCTACGGCATCAAAAAAAATGACTTTTATGGGGGAGGAATTCATACAATAAATGGGGTGGAAGGAGGATCAAGGGCATAGGGACCGATGACCTGTCCTCCGCCCAGATATGGCCTTGCGGGTTTGTTGGATCAAACGAAAATCATAAGGAAGGAAATTCAAGAAGAGAAATGAAGCTCTTTGGAATGAAGGCTTCGGCCTCAAAAAATCAGGTTCTTATTTCTTTTTGCCCTTTTCGCGCCTGGCCACTTCTAAACCTTTTACCCGCTGTTGATTTTTTCGATGTTTCCTTCGCAAATCACGATCTTTTTGCCGACCACGTGGCATGGGTGATTCTCCTGAGTGAATTGGAAATGTTAAAAATTTAACGGAAGCTCTTTTTACCACAGGCATCGTAGGAGGAACAAGAGGTCGTATTGCAGGCCTACAGGGCCCGTGATAACATCGGAGACTTTTTTGCCAATTCCGAAACACCCTATCAACGATAGATAGTATGTCATCTTCACAGTTAGAAAAAACCTACAATCCTAATGAAGTCGAGCAGCGGTGGGGGTCCTATTGGATGGAGCACCAGCTCTTCCAGCCTGACCTCCGCAACCAATCTCAATCATTTTGCCTGGTCATTCCTCCGCCCAATGTCACCGGATCACTCCACATCGGCCATGCCCTTAATACGACCATCCAGGACATTATCGTTCGATGGCGACGCATGCAGGGACTAAAGACTCTTTGGGTTCCCGGGACAGACCATGCGGGGATTGCGACCCAAAATGTAGTCGAGCGGCAACTCGCGCAGGAAGGTCAGTCACGAGAACACCTCGGGCGCTCGGCCTTCATCGACCGGGTCTGGAAGTGGAGACACCAATCGGGAGATACCATTATCGAACAATTAAAACAGTTAGGAGCCTCCTGCGATTGGTCTCGTCTCCGGTTTACCATGGACGAAGGACTTTCCCGGGCGGTTCGAGAGGTGTTTGTTCGTCTGTACGAGGAAGGTCTTATTTACCGAGGGGAACGTTTAATAAATTGGTGCCCGCGCTGCCTGACCGCCCTGTCTGACATTGAAGTCGAGCACGAACCCATCAAAGGAAAGCTTTATCACATTCAGTATTTCCTCGCTGACGATCCAACACAATTCCTCATGGTGGCCACGACCAGACCAGAGACTGTTCTGGGAGATACCGCTGTGGCTGTCCACCCTGAGGATCCTCGCTTTCAACAGTACATCGGCAAAAAAGTTCGGGTCCCTTTGACGACACGAACCATTCCCATTTTAGCTGATCCGATATTAGTGGACCGGGAATTTGGAACCGGAGCCGTCAAAATTACCCCTGCGCATGACTTTAATGACTTTGAAGCAGGCGAACGACACGATCTTCCACGCCTGGCCATACTCGATTTTCAGGCTCGAATGAGCCCCTCAGGACTTCAAGAAGCTCAAGCAGACCCGAGACTTCGAACCGTCCTCAACCTCAAGTCAGTCCAGGAAGCCCGCGCCATGGTGATAGAAGCCCTGGAGAAGGACGAACTTCTCTTCAAGGTTGAAGATCACGCCATGGCCATCGGGAAATGTTATCGATGCAAAACCGTTGTCGAACCCTATCTTTCACCGCAATGGTTCGTCAAAATCCAACCTTTGGCAACTCCTGCCATCCAAGCGGTTGAAACCGGACACATTCGAATTATTCCCGATGGCTGGAAAAACAATTATTTGGGCTGGATGCGCCAGATCAAAGATTGGTGCATTTCTCGCCAAATCTGGTGGGGACACCAAATCCCCGCCTGGTACTGTCGAACCTGCAACCAGGACAAGTTTCTCAAAACTAGCCAGGCTGGCGAAGTCCCTGACGATAAAAGCATTTCTTCCGAACAGCTCACAATGAGCTGCTTTATCACCCCCGATGCACAACCCATCGTCTCGAGAACTCCACCACAATCCTGTCCAACATGCGGCGGGACCAACCTTTTTCAAGACCCTGATGTATTGGACACCTGGTTTTCATCGTCCCTTTGGCCATTTTCTACCCTCGGGTGGCCAGAAAACACAGAAGACTTTAAATCATTTTACCCGACCGCAACCCTAGTCACCGGACTGGACATTCTCTTCTTTTGGGTTGCCCGAATGATCATGATGGGCCTGAAATTTACGGGGCAGGTTCCATTCCGTGATGTGTACATTCATGCCCTGGTTCGAGACGCCGAGGGTCAAAAGATGAGCAAATCCAAAGGCAATGTGATTGATCCCCTAACCAAAATGCGACAATATGGAACGGATGCCCTGCGGTTTACCCTGGCTTCAATGGCCTCTCCTGGCCGGGACATTAAACTGGCCGAGGAACGTATTGAAGGGTATCGAAATTTTGTCACAAAACTCTGGAATGCCGCACGTTTTATTCATCTCTATGCGGATGGACCACGGACATCAAACGCAGCCGAGTTCCGACCTTTTCCAGATCGATGGATTCTCAGCCGACTGAACCATACGATCCGTGAAGTGAGCAAAGCCTTTGAAGACTATCGCTTTGACCAAGCCGCCTCTGCTCTCTATCAATTCATCTGGCATGAATATTGTGATTGGTTCATCGAACTCGCCAAACCCTGCCTCCAACAGGAAAACCATCCTGATGCGCCTGCCACCCGCCAGACACTCTTGGAATCTTTTGAAATCATCCAACGGCTGTTACACCCCGTGATGCCATTTATTACCGAAGAAATATGGCAATCCTTCCCGCACGAAGGGCCATCAATCATGACGCAACCCTTTCCCATTGAAAAGCCGGAATGGGTCAATGCTGAAGCCGAGCAGGCTTTTTTACTTCTCCAAGCGTTTGTCAACACGGCGAGAACCGGGCGAGCCTTCCTGAATATTTCCTCCGCTCAAACCCCTTCGATCTATGGAGTGAGCACCCAGGACAATGACACGGCCATTCTGGCCTTTCTTGTGCCCTATATCGAGTCAATTCTGCGCTCATCGGTCATCACAGACCAGGCCATCCCATCTCTCCGTACATTACAATTGCCTTCTGGTCATTTCAGTACTATTGGCATCCCCGTTCCCAATGAGATTGACCTCCATGAAGTGGTTAAAAAAATTCAGAAACAAATTGGAGAAAAAGAGAAGGAAGTGCAGCGCCTTGGCAGTCGGTTATCCTCTCCTGAGTTCAGGGAGAAAGCGGAGCCCTCCGTCATTCAGGAATCCGAAGACCGCCGTACCAAGCTGATCGATGAGTTGGGAATTCTGAATATGACCGAACAACAATTGGCTTCCATGACGACCTGATGGGTGCACCTTATCTCGCCTCGCCTCCTCCTCTTTTTGCCATGCGGCGCATCATCAGCGCTGCGCTGGAAGAAGACCTTGCCTACGGAGACCTGACCTCAACCCTTCTCATTCCACCAACTCTATTAGCTCGGGCCAACATCATCGCGAAGAGCCACATGATCGTGGCAGGCGTGGCCGTTGCCAGGGAGGTGTTTCAAGCAGTCGATTCAACCCTTGAACTTACCACTCATGCTGGCGATGGAACCATGGTGCGCCCTTCAACCACCATCCTGAGCATGAAAGGGAAGGCGCAGTCGCTCCTTCAAGGCGAACGAATCGCCCTGAATTTCCTCCAACGGCTTTCGGGGATCAGCACGCTCACCCATCAGTTCTGCGAGGCTGTCCGTGATTATCCGGTCGCTTTAGTGGACACCCGAAAAACAACACCGGGACTCCGGGCCTTAGAAAAATGGGCCGTTCGCCTTGGCGGGGGCAAAAATCATCGCTTCTCACTTCAGGATGGCATTCTCATTAAAGATAATCATTTGACGGTGATGGCATCCCAACGGTTGAACATCACCCAGACTTGCCTGCTGGCCAGGCAACATGCCCCGCATGGCCTTCGAATTTGCGTGGAAGTCGAAACAATTGCTCAGGTCCGACAGGCCTTGAAGGGAAAAGCCGATGTCCTTTTATTGGATAACATGACCCCCGATCATGTCAGGCAGGCCATAGACATCATCCAAAAGCAGGCCTTGGTAGAAGTGTCAGGGGGCATGACTTTGGACAATGTTCGAGATATGGCAGAAGCCGGACCGGATTTCATCTCGATTGGGGCACTCACACATTCCGCCCCATCCATGGACCTCTCCATGGAGATCGTTCCTCTCCGAACAAAAAGCCGTCTTCAAAAGCGCCAACCACGAGCCTGAATTTTTCTAACCCCCTGCCTAATCAGTGGTATCCTCCACAAAACTAGCTGCCCTTCTCCCCTCAAAAAAATTTGGCGAGACCCTTTATATTTTTGACGAATTAGCCTCAACCAATGCGTTTGCCATGGAAAAAGCCAAGAACCAAGCACTTTCTGGAACCGTCATACTGGCCGACAGACAAACCGCGGGACGAGGTCGATTAGATCGGTCTTGGTTTTCCCCGGGCAAATCCAATATTTACGGATCTCTTTTTTTTGTTCATGAGACACCCATTCAATATTTAGGATGGGTGCCTCTCATGGCCGGGGTGGCCATTGCCCAGGCACTCGAACAACAGGCATCAATTCGTATCGATCTAAAGTGGCCCAATGACTTATTAATTGGAGGACGTAAATTGGGTGGCGTTTTATGTGATTCCTTTCGGAATCCAAGACACCATTCATGCGTGGTAATCGGATTTGGGATTAACGTTAACCTCTCTCAATCGGAATTTCCTATAGAACTTCAAACTAGTGCGACTTCTCTGCAGATCCATTGTCATTGCGCTGTGGACAGAGAAGAGCTCATCATGAAGGTGGTAACATCCTTGGAAAAAAACTGGGAAAACCTGATGTCCAACGGGCCTCTGTCTTATCTTGTGGAATACACACATTGGTGCGTCACCATTGGACAAACGATTCAGGTTCAGTTTCCTGATGGAAGCCAACTTCAAGGGCTGGCTCATTCCATAGGAGAAAACGGCCAACTCCGAGTCATTCCCTCCCCTTCCGACTCAAACGATCAATCAGCTAGGATTCGGGATATTCATTCGGGCGAAATCCTTCATCTTCGCACAACAACACAACAATGACCCATCTCTTAAGGATGGCTCAAAAGGAGTGACCCTTTTTTATGCTGCTAGCCATCGACATTGGAAACTCACAGATTGTCTGTGGCGTTTTTCAAGACAGCATACTGATCTCACACTGGCGCTTATCCACCGATCATTCCAAGACTCCTGATGAATATAGCATTGTCCTTCGCTCCCTCCTTCAATTTCATAAAATCCTGCCAGGAGACATCTCAGGCTGTATTGTCTCTAGTGTGGTCCCCCCTCTCACACATATTTTCGACATGTTGGCCCAATCATTATTCGGACAACAACCTATAATCGTCACCAGCGCATGTCCTCATGGGCTCATCCTCCGATACAGTAATCCAGAGGAAATCGGGACAGACCGTCTCGTCAATGCGGCTGCAGCATTTGCCCGCTATAGACGATATCTCATTATTGTGGATTTTGGGACCGCGACCACATTTTGTATCGTCACCCAACAAGGCGAGTACCTAGGTGGAACCATTGCCCCTGGCTTAAAAAGCGCAGCAGATACCCTACACACCAAAACAGCCAAGCTTCCAAAAGTTGACCTGATTATCCCCGCATCCGTGATTGGCAAAGACACGACATCCAGTATGCAGTCAGGAATCATGTATGGATATGCTGGATTGGTTGATGAAATCGTGAGGAGAATTCAACAGGAAATCGGAGAATCCCCACTTGTCATCGCGACAGGCGGTTTGGCTCAAACAATTGTTCCAATTTCGCACACCATTCAGGAGGTTAGACCCAACCTTACATTAGAAGGCTTAAAGCTCCTCTATGATCGCATGACCCCTTCCTGTGGATAACTCCTCTCCAGATTTTTAAATACTTTAGCTTAACCAAAAATCATAAGAAATTTAAGAGGATGGGTTGACTTGCCAGATGAAGTGACTATCTAACTTGCCATAAGCAATTTGAAATGTCTCTCTCTTCTTACTGGTCATTTATGACGCAACATTCGGGAAAAGGTAAAACCATGTCCTCAACAGAGGAAACAACTGGAGAAGTGACTACAGAAGGAGTCAGTCCTCAAGCACATTCGACCGAGGACACATCAGAAAGTACTTCTGAAAATGGCGGAACGCCAGAAGAAGAACTTCAAATTTTCCAAGATAAATATTTACGCCTGGCCGCAGAATTTGAAAACTACAAACGCCGAGCCCAGCGGGATCAGAGCGATTCTATTCGATTTGGCAATGAATCATTATTGAAAAATTTACTTCCTATTATTGATAACCTTGAGCGAGCCATTCAATGTGCGAAAGATGCGGGAACGAGTGGCCCATTATTGGAGGGGGTAGAACTTACCCATAAACAATTTCTGGAAACCGTGGGCAAAGTTGGCGTTCGACAAGTAAGCACCACAGGACACTCTTTTGATCCTGCTATTCATCAAGCAGTGACCCAGGTAGAATCTGAAAATGTGGAGCCGAACACTGTCATCGAGGAATTTCAAAAAGGATATTTATTGCACGATCGCATTTTACGTCCGGCTATGGTAAGCGTGGCAAAAGAAAAATCAGAACTGACAGAACCTGGTTCGACTAAAGAATCTGGTTAAGAGGGAGGAATACACGTATGAGCAAAATTATTGGGATTGACTTAGGAACAACAAATTCTTGCGTGGCGGTGATGAGTGGTGGAGACCCAACGGTCATTGCCAATTCAGAAGGCGGGCGGACCACCCCTTCGGTTGTGGCTTTGACCGACAAAGACGAACGATTGGTCGGACAGATTGCCAAACGGCAAGCCATAACCAACCCGGAAAACACTATTTATTCGGTGAAACGTCTGATGGGGAGAAAGCATTCTTCTTCCGAGGTCAAAAATGCCGCAAACCGGCTTTCCTATAAGACAGCCGAAGGTGCTAACGGGGATGCCCACGTCATCATTCGAGGGAAAAGCTACAGTCCAGCAGAAGTTTCTGCCATGATCCTTCAAAAAATGAAGCAAACGGCTGAAGATTATTTAGGGGAAAAGGTGACAGACGCTGTCATTACTGTCCCAGCCTATTTTGATGATAGCCAACGCCAGGCGACGAAAGATGCAGGAAAGATCGCGGGCTTAAATGTCTTACGCATCATTAATGAGCCGACTGCAGCGTCACTCGCCTATGGACTCGACAAGAAAAAAGATGAACGTATCGCGGTTTACGATCTCGGTGGTGGAACCTTTGACGTTTCCATTCTAGAAATCGGAGAAGGAGTCTTTGAAGTCAAATCCACAAATGGTGATACCTTTTTGGGCGGAGACGACTTTGATCTTCGGGTCATGGATTGGTTGGTTGAAGAATTCAAAAAAGATCAAGGAATCGATTTACGGAATGATCGAATGGCCCTACAACGACTGAAAGAAGCAGCCGAACGGGCAAAAATCGAGCTTTCCTCCTCACAAGAAACCGAAATAAACTTACCCTTCATCACCGCCGATGCCAGTGGACCAAAACATTTGGTACTTAAACTCACCAGGTCAAAATACGAGCAATTGGTGAATGATTTAATTGAGCGAACAATCGAACCTTGCAAAAAAGCTCTTGCCGATGCTGATATGACCACCAGCGACATCAATGAAATCGTCTTAGTAGGTGGAATGACTCGGATGCCAAAAGTGATTGAACGAGTTAAGCAATTTTTCGGCAAAGAACCCCACCGTGGCGTGAACCCTGACGAAGTCGTGGCAATCGGTGCGGCCATTCAGGGTGGAGTCCTCAAAGGAGATGTAAAGGATGTCTTGTTATTAGATGTCACCCCGCTTTCACTCGGCATCGAAACATTAGGGGGAATCTTCACGAAACTCATCGAACGCAACACCACCATCCCCACCAAAAAGAGTCAAATTTTTTCAACCGCCGCCGACAACCAAACTGCCGTGACCATCAGAGTCTTCCAAGGCGAGCGGGAAATGGCCAATGACAATAAACTATTGGGACAGTTCGATTTAGTGGGCCTTCCGATGGCACCAAGAGGTGTTCCGCAAGTTGAAGTCACATTTGATATCGACGCAAACGGCATTGTGCATGTCTCAGCCAAAGATATGGCCACGCAAAAAGAACAATCAATCAAGATCACAGCATCTAGCGGATTAAGCAAGGAAGAAGTTGAGCGTCTGGTTAAGGAAGCTCAAAGTCATACCGAAGAAGACAAAAAGAAGCGGGAATTAGTCGAAGTCAAGAATCAAGCCGATACCCTTATTTATAGTACCGAAAAGAATTTGAGCGAGCATGGAGACAAGATTGAGGAAACGGAGAAATCCAACATCACCGGGGCGGTTGACGCACTTCGTAAAGCTATGGAGGGAACGGACCTCGAAGCAATTAAAACCGCCATGCAAAACCTCACCACCTCCTCTCATAAATTAGCAGAGGAAATGTACAAAAAGGCTTCTACGGATGCCTCTGCTAGCGGCTCTGGACCAGATGGCGGCCCAGGAACCACTGGCGGTGAAAGCGCCGGCAGTGAGGAAAAAGTTGTAGATGCAGAATTTGAAGAAGTTGATAAAGGCAAAAATTAAAAAATTTTGAACAGATTAATGCACATAGGCATACATTATTCCACCTTTGGACAACGCTGATGGCACAGACCCAAAAACGAGATTATTATGAAATTCTCGGGGTGGACCGCAATGCCTCGGAAGAAGACATTAAAAAAGGCTTTAGAAAACTTGCCAGGCAACATCACCCGGACTTGCATTCAGACCCAGTTCAGAAAAAAGCGGCTGAGGAAAAGTTTAAGGAGGCCGGGGAAGCCTATGAGGTTCTCAGCGATTCAGATCGCCGGAAAAAATATGACATGTTTGGTCATGCAGCGGCTGGCCAGGGAGGAGGAGCCGATGGTTTCGGGTTTGGAGGTGGCGGCTTCGGAGATATGTTTGGGGATATCTTTGAAGACTTTTTCGGGGGAGGCAGAGGGCAAAATCGAGCCGAACAGGGCAATGATCTTCAATATAACTTAGAAATTTCCTTTGAAGAGGCCATAAACGGTAAGGAAGCCAAACTCAAAATTCCTCGTTGGGAAGTCTGTGAAACCTGCAATGGAACCGGCGCGAAATCCGATCAAGCCGTCAAAACCTGTTCCGCATGCCGTGGAGCCGGACAAATACGGTTACAACAAGGGTTTTTCACCATTAATCGAACCTGTGGGCAATGCCAAGGATCAGGTCAAGTCATTGCTGACCCGTGCAAGACATGTAGAGGACAAAGACGCGTTCACAAGGAACGGCTCTTAGCAGTCACCATTCCAGCTGGAGTCGAAACCGGCATGAGACTTCGACTTTCCCATGAAGGCGAACATGGCATGAATGGCGGACCTCCCGGAGATTTGTATGTGGCACTCAACGTACGGCCTCATCCGCACTTTCAACGGAAAGGCCAAGAGATACTCTATGACCTTCGCTTGGATTTTGTAACAGCGACGCTTGGAGGAAAAGTCGAAGTGCCTACATTAAGTGGAACCACCATGGTGAAAATCCCTGGAGGGACCCAACACGATCAAATTCTCCGCCTCAAAGGGTTGGGCGCTCCTGGTCTTAAGTCCCAATCTCGTGGCGATCAACTGATTCGGATTAAAATTCAAATTCCTACAAAACTGACTCCAAAACAACACGAACTCCTTTCCGCCTATGCGGAGGAGTGCGGAATATCTACGGACACGCAAGGAGAAGGCCTGTTCGATAAAGTTAAAAACATGTTTGATTAACCTGCCTCTTTTACTTCCTCTCCATCCCCACGAAAACAGATGCCCGTCTTTTTCATCCATTCAACCCAGGTTGAGGATGAAAGGGTCACGATCCCCGACCCCTTATTCAGCCACCTTTCAAAAAGTTTACGAATGAGACCGGGAGATCCGCTGATTCTTAATGATGAGCGAAATCGTCGATACCATACAACTATTTTTCAGATAACCAAACAGGCTATTCACTCGACGGTTCTGAGTATTCAAGAATCCCCGCTCTCCTCCACTACCCCCATCACCTTGGCGCAAGCAATTTTAAAAGGAGAGAAAATGGCCTGGGTCATTCAAAAAGCCACTGAACTTGGAGTCCATGCGCTTGTACCACTGATTACCGAAAGAGTCATTCCACGCGTGTCTCCAGCACACGCAACGAATTATCAGGAACGATGGGATCGCATTGCCTTGGAAGCGGCACAGCAAAGTGAGCGATGGAGCATCCCCAAGATATTTCCCATCCAGACCTTTCAGGATTTTCTAGGGCAGAAAAATAAAGGAATGCAAATCATGTTGGCCGAGCGGCAGGAGAAGGCTTCCTTATCGACCATAGCCTTACCGTCTGACGATCCAAACGGAATTACGGTGTTCATCGGCCCAGAAGGAGGTTGGACGAAGGAGGAACGAGAGAAAGCCAAAAATCTGAATGTGGTTTTTGCCACGTTGGGACAGGGAATTTTGCGAGCAGAAACCGCCAGTCTGGCTTCATTAACCATTATACAGGCCAGACTTAACTATCTGTGAAGAATACAACGGAAGCGCCCAGCACTAGGGATGAGATGGCGAAGAATTCAAATGTATGATCGTCCCGTGGTCTCCCACAGCAAACCCATTAGAAAGTTCAAGGAATGATTGAGCGTATAGGGTTTCAGAGTTTAGGGGTTCGATTTCCTGCCATGTAAAGCCGGCGTTATGCGTCTCTAAAATGGTCCCCCGCTCACCAACAATTCGACCAACCAGTGGGTTTATAAAACTAACATTCACCAAATCGGCGGGTTTAATGCATGGACTTCCACAGGGTCGAGTGTGATCAACCCATACTTCGCCTCCATTCAGCGTTTGGAACATAGTTCCCTGCGTCCCAACAACCCATCCAGCCACATTATCCGTAAACACAATATCAAAAAATGTGGCGGGATTATTGGTGGTCTGGAGCCCCCAACTCTTTCCCCCGTCAGTCGTCGCCAAGATGACACCAAGGGCACCAACGGCCCAACCTCGTTTTTCATTTAGAAAATGGACACCAAAGAGATCTGCTGTCGTCCCACTGACTTGATCAGCCCAGCTCTCTCCCCCGTCTACCGTGTGTAAAATGACGCCACGGGAACCGACTACCCATCCATGTTCAGGTGTAAGAAAATCAGCCGCATAGAGCGTTCCATTTGTCCCACTCTCCTGCGGAATCCACTTTTTCCCCCCATCTACAGTATGCAATATCGTTCCGTTTTGTCCAAGAACCCATCCGTGCTTTGCATCCGCAAAGGTCACCGCAGTCAATAACGCATTGGTGCGTCGAGGGCTCGCATTCCAGGTAGCTCCACCGTCGTCGGTGTGAAGAATCGTTCCTCCGGCTCCCACGATCCATCCCTTCCTGGCATCCAGAAAATGCACACCAAGAAAGGTCACCTTGGTAGGACTGGTCTGAAGTGTGAGAGCAGACGGAGTGGTTTGAGAAAAGGTTGACTGAGGGTTCACCACTAAGCCTATGCCAGCAAGGACTCCCAACACACACAGACCTTTCACCATTCGATTCCAGGCAGGGAGATTTTTCATTAGATCATGTTTCCCAATTATGCCAGAATTCATTACTGTGCCCGCCCTTTTTCATTCCAATAATCTTTGTCAGGAAGGCCTCTCTGTAAAATCGTAAATGGCCCCCCCACGATAGTAATATACTTCTTTGGCGTACAGCATTCGCCGGTATCGAGCATATCCCATGACCCACGCTTCAAAATCAGTTCCCCTTTAGTGAGATCAGCCTCAAAACCTTCTGGATTTCCAAAACCAAAGGCCGGACGGCGAGGGACACGGATCCTAATCTCCGTATCGGTCCATGATTCGACATGAGTTGCAATGCCATTCACCAGCACCTCACTGCGAGACACATCCTGCCCTAATCGGTAGTTTTGCCAGTCATGGGCATCCTGATTGAGAGATAAACGAGTGGCTTCGGAGATTTTCAGAAATTCACCAAATCCCTTACCAGTAATAGTCACGACTTCGTCCAAGCCGGCTTCTTTAGGGGAATAGGAGTGAATTTCCGGCTGAACAACAGTAAAATCTCCGGCCTTTAGTGTCACAATCTCTTGTCGTTCACAACAGGTGCCATCAATTTTAGGAGTAGCTCCTCCACGTTTCACAATCACCGGCCCGCTTTTTGCGCTGAAGGGCACCCATACATCGATTTGTTCATCAAGCCAACGGTGAATGACAGCCGGCACTCCCCCGATCTCCACCCCGTTACCCCCGGAAAGAAAATCAAAGGCATATGCCGTGCCGCCGGCTTCTGAATACACACCGAAATTTTTTCCCTTAATCGTCACGAGTGTCCCAATTGGTCCTTGAGGGGGAATCATTCCTGATATCTGACTAGTCAATACGGTAAATGTTCCAATCTCACGCTCATTTCCTTCTCGATGGAGCATCAGGGAACCTGATTTGGCATTTAACGGCACATGGGCCACGATGGTTCGATCGGACCACTGCGCAATGATCGCGGGCTTTCCTCCAAAAAATATTCGTCCATCTTCAGGGCGGCTTTCTCCAAACCCCTGACCCGACAGTACGACTTTACTCCCGATTGGGCCCTCAGTGGGATCAAAGGCAATAGAAGGAATTATCGTCAGAGGGACGGCATTACTGACCGCATACTCAACAGGAGCACAACACGATCCATCCGGTAGTGGGTCGCTTGACGCCAAGCGCACTTCCACATCACCGGACTTGGCATTAGCCGGAATGAGAACTTCAATTTTGGTAGGCCGCCACCGTCGCACCTCCGCACGAATCCCATTGATCATCACTTGATTGACCCCGAACATGGTATTGGGATCACGAGACCCAGCCGTATTGCCGAAATGTTCACCAACAATCGTGAGCAAGGAACCCGCTTCGGCTTGCGAAGGATTCAAGCTCGCAATACGGACATTGGTAACGGAAAAAATTCCGGCTTCTCTTTTGGCCGATCCGTTGATAACCATCACAGGGCCGGAACGAGCCTGCAAAGGCACCTTGACCAGAATGAAATCAGGTTCCCAGGATTGAATGAGCGCCGAGACACCCTGAAATTCCACTCGATTAGCCTGCGTATTTTGGAATTCACCAAACCCTTCCCCACTAATTGTCACTGTCGTGCCCGGAGGTCCATCGGAAGGAAACATTTCAGCATGGGCCACTGATGAAAAAAGAAAAAAACCTAAGGTAACGCTCATGAGACTTCGAACTCGTTTCATAGGTAACAAACCTTGCTTATTGATTCAAAAAATGAATTAGGTATGAACAATGGACTTCTTCATTAAATCGAACTGGAAAGAGGAGCCAACCCAACTTCGTGGCTACCAACACAGGGGATGGAACCAAGTCAGAGCGGGGGTCCAGCATGACTATATCAAGCGATCTTTTCATGCGTCAATTTAGAAGAACTGCACAGACAGAAAGATGAACATTCACAGCCATTTCGTATTATAGATTTTCAGGAAAACTCTCCGCTTCCCCAATGCCCCTTTAGGACCAAATGGGTGAGAAAAAAGTCCCACACCACATATGTAAAAGATCTCCGGACACTTCTAATGGGGATCTTCCGATTTGAACAAACCGAAATGAAAGTAGCATCGCTGAAACAAATTCAGATATCGAGCCATAGCAACAACGCCTGGAATCCCAAACAAAGCGGCTAGAGGATCAAGAGAAGTGAATCCTTACGAAAAACAGGAGTTGTTTTGCACATGAAGGGATAATTACGGAGTAAGAACCGGCTTAAGGGGGAGATACTTGAACGATCAATTCAAGCTCAATTGGAGCATGAAGAGGTAATTCGAAAGCCCCAAGAGCCAATCGGGCATGACGACCGGCATCTCCAAACAACTTGACCAACAAATCAGAAGCCCCGTTTATCACGGCAGGCTGATCCACAAAACCTTCCACGGACGCTACATGCCCCGTCAAACGAACCACCTGATTGAGACACGCGAAATCTCCCATCATCTCTTGTAGAATGGCTAACCCGTTTAGCATGGCTAATTGAGCAGCGGCAGCTCCTTCCTCTACGGTCAGCTCTCGCCCGAGTTTTCCAGGTTGCACAATTATCCCGTCACGAAAAGGCAGCACCCCACTCACAAAGATTAAGTCTCCCGCCTGACGAGCCGGAACATATGACCCGACCGGACAAGGTGCCGCAGGCAGCTTTAATCCCAGTCGGCTTAATGCTTCATAAACACCCATAACGGATATTACACAATCACTCACCTACGAAGCACGTTTACTAATCGATCGTCGTTGATAAAGGTCTACCGCCTTATTATGATCCGCTAATGTCACAGAAAATTGATGACTCCCATCGTTCCGTGCCACAAAATAGACAAAATCGGTTGTCGTAGGATAGAGCGCAGCATGAATTGCCGCCAAACCCGGATTAGCAATGGGTCCAGGAGGAAGCCCGCGTACCTTGTAGGTGTTGTATGGACTATCTACCGACAGATCGGCTTTCCGAATATTTCCATCAAACGATTCGAGGGCGTAGATGACGGTGGGATCGCTCTGCAAGGGAATGCCCAGCCGGAGACGATTATGAAATACTCCGGAAACCAAGGGCCGTTCGGCTGCCAGCCCCGTTTCCTTTTCCACCACGGAGGCTAGGGTCAACACCTCCTGAAGAGTCATACCCATGACCATTGCCCGCTCTTTGAGTTCTGGAATCATCACATCGTGAAACCGATGAACAAATGTTCGAATAATGGATTCTGGCGGAGTAAAGCGAGAAAAATGGTAGGTATCAGGAAAAAGATAACCCTCTAATGTAGGGGCCTGGATATTCAGGCTCTGAATAAATACCGGGTCATGGCTTAATCGAAAAATATCCTGCTTGAGGGCAAGACGTTTTTGATCCAGGATGTCCGCAATTTGTGCAACGGTATAGCCTTCGGGGATGGTGATGGCATATTGATAGACTTCCCCTTTCACAAGTTTGTGCAGTAATTCGGTGGGTTGCATTCCCGCATCCAGTTCATATTCGCCTGGAATGATATTTCGATCGACCCGCTGCACACGCCCTAAAAGAGTAAAAAACCATTCTGATCCGATAAGGTGATGTTGATCGAGAATATGGGAAACCTGCGTAAAAGGAGTACCCGGTGGGATTTCGACAAGAACCGGTTGGGTTGATCCACCCATGGGTTGATTCATCCACACAAAACCACCCATGACCAGAACTACCACCGTTAAAAGACATACTACGGTCCGGCGAACAAAGATCACGTCACGACGTCCCCTTTCCTACTGCTCCCCGTCGGTCCATGTGGGGGGACAATGCAGCCACATCATCATGCGGAGGGAGTCTACTCCTCCTTCAATGTACCTATGTGTGAGGCAACATAGTCATATACGCTCCGCAAGGCCTCATCTAACTGTTCTGGTTGATTCCCACCAGCCTGAGCCATATCTGGTCGGCCGCCTCCAGACCCCCCAACAAGTTGAGCCACATGTTGAGCGACTTTTCCTGCAGGGATTTTGTGAGCCTGTTCCTTGGCCACAATAACCAATAACGAAACTTTTCCTTCCTTGACCGACCCCAAAACCAAAAGACCGGAAGGCACTTTGTGACGGAGCTTATCAGAGAAGGTTCGCAATTCTTGGATGGTCAACCCATCGATCCGCTGGATAAGGATCGGCATCCCGCCTATGTCCCGAATCAACGCTTCCTGACCAGCACCTTGCTGATCAAGCAATTTTTGTTTCGCACGCTCTAATTCGCGTTCGGTATCACGGAGGGTTCCAACAAGTTTCCTGACTTTTTCAACGACTTCATTGGGACCGGCTTTCAACACAGCGGCCAATTCTCTCCATTCGGCCTCCTGATGCTGAGTTTGAGCCACAGCCCCCTCGCCCGTGAGTGCCTCAATACGCCGGACACCTGCCGCAATACCGCCTTCGGACACGATACGAAACAGACCGACATCTCCGGTTCGAGCACAATGGGTTCCCCCGCACAACTCCTGACTAAACGAACCCATTTCTACGACCCGTACCTGTTCACCATACTTATCACCAAAAAAAGCCAGAGCTCCTCGACTCAGAGCATCCTGAATTCCCATTTCTTCAACCTTAACAGACAGGTTCTGACGGATTTGTTCATTCACCAGTCCTTCGATTTCTTCAATATTTCTGGGGGTCAATCCTTTGAAATGTGAAAAATCAAACCGCAATCGATTGGGGGCCACCAAAGATCCATGCTGCTTCACATGAGGACCTAAAATTTCCCGCAATGCAGCATGAAGAAGATGGGTCGCCGTATGATTTCGTGCCGCACTCTGCCTTAAATGACCCTGTACCGTGGCGGTGAGAACATCGCCAACGTGGACAGATCCTTCGATGACCTGGCCCTTGTGGAGAAACCACCCCTTTGCCAGCTTTGTGGTATCTTGAACGAGAATTCTTGCCGACGGGCCCACCAAGGTTCCTTGATCCCCGACTTGTCCACCCCCTTCGGGATAAAAAGGCGTGGTATCCAGGACACACTCCACCGTCTCCCCTTGCTTGGCTTCCTTGATGACATGCTCGTCCTTCACCAAGGCGAGTAGCTTCCCTCTATCTTCCTGACTGGCATAACCCACAAATTTAGTCAAAGGGAACTGCCCGAGAGCATTCACCAGGTCGCTTCGAGAATCCGCCTGGCTAAACCTCGCAGTTTTTCTGGCTCGATCACGTTGCGCCTCTAGCGCTTGCTGATAACCGACATGATCGACGGCCAACCCTTCTTCTCGTGCGGCATCTTCCACCAAATCAAGGGGAAACCCGTAGGTATCATACAACTTGAAAACCGCTTCTCCTTCTAAGATTTGGCTCCCCCTTTGCTTGGCTTCCTCCAGGATTTGATTAAGGAGAGGCAAGGCCTGTTCTAAGGTTCCAATAAAGCGTGTTTCCTCCCCCTGGACAATCTCAGAAACCGTATCTTTCATCGAACGAAGATCTGGATAGACCGAATCCATGTGATCAACCACGGAGGATACGAGGTCATATAAAAATTCTCGCTCCACCCCCAATAATCGACCATGCCGTGAGGCTCGACGCATAATCCGTCGCAGGACATAGCCACGCCCCTCATTCGATGGCAACACCCCTTCAGTGATTAAAAAGGTCATCGCCCGCAGGTGGTCCGCAATCACCCGCATCGACCGGTCCGCCGTTGGGGAGCCACCATACACCTGTCCGGTGCTCTTCCCTATTTGTTCCAAAATAGGGCTGAACACATCGCTATCATAATTTGACGCGACTCCCTGGGTCACCGCTGCCAACCGCTCTAACCCCATTCCGGTATCAATACTGGGCCTGGGTAGAGGGTTGAGCGTGCCAACAGGATCCCGATCAAATTGCATAAACACCAAATTCCAAATCTCGAGGTATCGATCGCAGTCACACCCAACGGCACAGGTCGACCGGCCACATCCGAATTCCTCACCCTGATCAATGAGGATTTCGCTGCAAGGACCACAGGGACCCGTCTCTCCCATTTGCCAAAAATTGTCCTTCTCACCCAGACGAACAAGGCGACTCTCTGAAATACCCATTCGTGTATGCCATAGATCATAGGCTTCCTGATCCTCACGAAACACCGTCACCCACAATCGATCAGCCGGCAGTCCGGCAATCTGAGTGAGAAATTCCCACCCAAACGCAATCGCTTCCTCTTTAAAATAATCTCCAAAGGAAAAATTACCCAGCATTTCAAAAAACGTATGATGGCGGCGGGTAAAACCCACATTTTCCAAATCATTATGTTTTCCCCCCGCCCGCAGACATTTTTGAATGGAGACGGCCCGGCTATAGGGTCGGGATTCCTCACCCAAGAACACACCTTTAAATTGATTCATACCCGCGTTGGTAAACAGGAGCGTAGGATCTGCTTGCGGAATGAGTGGCCCGCTGGGCACCACCGTATGCCCACAGCTCGAGAAGTACCTTACAAAGGCCTGCCGAAGTTCAAGTGATGTTGCAATCATATCAATGATTTTCACTCAAGATGATTTTGCCTCCCGGCCAGATCAATCACGATCTCCTGCTGATTTTTTTGAGTTTGAACTGACAGGCGGGGATGATTCCTCTTGTTTTTGAGGCTCCCCGGAGAGGCCATAGCTGTTTCGTAATTGCGTGTCGATGTCCTGGGCAATATCCGGATTACTTTTCAGAAAGGTTTTAACCGCCTCCCGGCCCTGACCGAGCCGTTCCTCCTTATACGAATACCACGCTCCGGCTTTATCTACGATTCGACGCTCAACGCCTAAATCCACTAATTCCCCGACTTTGGAAATACCTTCGGCGAACATGACATCAAATTCGGCTTGTTTGAAGGGTGGCGCCATTTTATTTTTGACCACTTTCACCCGTACCCGACTCCCCATCACTTCCTGGCCCTCTTTAATCGATTCAATTCGGCGAATATCCAACCGCACTGAAGAATAAAATTTCAACGCGTTGCCGCCGGTCGTGGTCTCGGGATTTCCAAACATCACCCCAATTTTCATGCGAATCTGATTGATAAATACCACCGAAGCTTGAGACTTGGAAATGGCCCCGGTTAATTTTCGCAAGGCCTGGGACATTAATCTCGCCTGAAGCCCCATATGAGAATCTCCCATTTCCCCTTCGATTTCGGCACGAGGGACCAGGGCTGCAACCGAATCAACGACAATGATATCCAACGCCCCGCTTCGGACCAGCGTTTCGGCAATTTCCAAGGCCTGTTCGCCAGTATCCGGCTGGGCCACCAGCAGATCATCGGTGTGGACCCCAAGCTTTTTAGCATAAGAGATATCCAACGCATGCTCGGCATCGATAAAGGCTGCCGCCCCGCCGGCTTTCTGCGCTTCGGCAATGGCATGCAGGCACAACGTGGTTTTTCCAGACGATTCCGGTCCGAACACCTCAATGATTCGACCTCGCGGCAATCCTCCGATCCCCAAGGCCATATCAAGCCCGAGAGACCCCGTCGAAATGGCCGGAATATCACGAGGAACGTCTTCAGTCCCTAGCTTCATAATGGCCCCTTTGCCAAATTGCTTTTCAATTTGGGTGAGAGCCAAATCCAGCGCTCGTTTTTTTCCGTCTTTTTGGGTCTCTTTTTGAGGAGCTACGCGTTCTGCCATTGGGTATCCTTTTGTTCAATATTCCAGAGCATGCAAAGTGGCGGCTATCTTACCCCACACTCTTTAACAGGTAAATGCCTAACTTAGATTGAAATATGTGATCCAGGCTCATTGAATGGCACCGTCCTCAAAGCCGTATATTCCGCACCGGATTGACTCACCTCACTGCGAAACAGTGTGATCCGGTCAACATGGAGTTTCCCAAGGTTCTGAGGTTGCTCCAGTATGCCGGTATGAATCAGGACGCCACCAACTTGAGATTGGTCATGTTTGATCCTGGCCAGGGTCAAATGAGGGAAATAGGGCTTGTCCTCGGGAGGAAAGCCCAACGGTTCCAACGCACCTTCGATTCGTGAAACAAGATTGAGCAAGGCAGGAATGTCCCCGGTACATCCGATCCACAGTATCCGTGGACGTCGAAGATGCGGAAAAACCCCCAGCCCCTGAAGCTCTAAGGTGAGAGGAGGCTGACTTGTCCGGATAGGCTCAATGGCAGTCAAAACCGGTTCCACCATGGAAGCGTCCACATAGCCAAGAAATTTCAGTGTGAGGTGTATCGACTCAGGGCGAACCCAATTGACCACTGGTAAGCTTTCTCGCAGCTGACGTTGAAGTTCGGTCACTTTCCGACGCAAATCCAAGGAAAGTTCAACAGCCAAAAAGACTCGCAGACTCTTCTGATTAGAATGCAGCTTCATTGGCGTATCGTCGGATCAAATCCAAAACAGCCTGAGAGGTCTTCAATGTAATTTCCGCTCGATCCCCGTGAAATCTCCAACATTGACACTGAGGCCCTTCCGGACCATCAATCGCTCCATACACCAGCCCCACGGGCTTCTTCAGAGTCCCTCCTCCAGGACCCGCAATTCCTGTGACTCCAACTCCCACATCGACTCGACTCCGCATGCGAATTCCTTTGGCCATGGCCATGGCTACCTGTGAGCTTACGGCCCCATACCGACGAAGCGTCGAGGCAGGAACTCCCACCAGTTCTCGTTTCGCTTCATTACTATAAGACACGACTCCCCGGTCCACATAACGCGAACTGCCGGGCACACCCGTCAAGCGATGAGCCACTAATCCTCCGGTACAGGATTCGGCAAGTGCCAGCGTCCAGGAACGACCTCGTAAGGCATCCCCGACGACTTCTTCCATGGTACGTTCACCTTCCGCAAAGAGCCACGGACCTAAACATTCACGGATCTGAAGGATCAGGTGATCCCATTCCGGGAAGAAGGGGGACATCTCCTTCACCGAAGAAGGTCGGCGGCCGAACACCCAACAACTCACTGTCACCATCACTCCCCTGGGCGAAGCCAAAATACCGAACTGAATGCTTCCATAATCATTCAAAACAGGATTCAATTGTCTTTGAACATCGGTTTCGGGCAATCCAAATGTTTGAAAGGTATGCTGCCAATAGTGCCTGTTGCTGTTAAATAACTTCCGGAGTATCGGCTGAACCTGAGAAACCATCATGACTTTGGCCTCACGAGGAAAACCTGGTAATGCGATAATGACTGATTGCCCGCTACGAATCAAAAAACCGGGCGCCGTGCCGACGGTATTCGCCAACATCGTGGCTCGGGAAGGAAGAAAAGCCTGCCTGGCCACTAGCGGTGTGACCGGTCGTCCAAAGCGTCGATAGCAAGCCTGGAGATTGTCATAAGCTTTTTTTCGTTTGAGCAGTGGACATTGAAGCGTGGCGGCAACAGCCTCACGGGTACAATCATCGAGCGTTGAACCGAGTCCACCCGTCAAGACAATCACATGAGCGCGCTTCAGCGAGCCACGAAGGGCTTCTTGAATATCCCCTTTTTGGTCACCAACGGAGATTTTTTTCCGAACCTCAATGCCACACTCAGCGAGAAGATGTGCGACAAATACCGAATTACTATCGAGGCGTCCGCCCAGAAGCAATTCTGAACCCACGGCAATGATGTCAGCATGAAGGGGCTTCATGTTCATGAGACCCAGACCAATTGCATCAAACAGTCGTTTACCCATCCACGCCCCTTATGGAATGGAAGCAAAATCTAGATCAAAAGTCACCTCGCCTCCGGTTCCTGGGAAAACTTTGACGGTGGTTTGAGCCAAGGCATCAAAAACGTCGTAGTTAAAGGACGCCACAATCTTTGCACGATACATGGGAGGTCCTTGGCTTGGGCTGAGCAGCGTCGCTCTGGCATCAAACCGAATGCGATCAGGCTTGATCAACCGATCTCCCTGTTTAAGCAAAAGATAGCTGTCTTTGGCAAAGCTTGGTGTATCCCCAAAAATCAACACCACGACTTGAAGGGATTTTTCATCCAGGATTCGCTGAATATCCTGGGATGCGAGGCCTTCTCCTCGAAGAGCAAAATGACTGGACATCACCGCAATTCCATTTAATTTCGTCATAAGAAATCCATGGGCATGAGGAGCATCTTCAGAAGATATACCGAAATGCCAATACAGCATATTGGGTGGAGTTCGGCTTCGGGCTCCCTCCTGACCATTTTTGATGGCTTCAAGAATTTGAGATTCAGAGGGATGCAGAACAATACCCCACACCGGAGAAGAAACTAAGATGACCAGCCCCGCTTCCAAAAGAAACCAAAAACCGGCACATCTTACCAACCCCAGCATAGACCCTACGCGTTGGGTAAATAGTTGAAATAACAAGATTTGATTCATCGGCTATGACCTAAAAAGTTTCTCCCCTCCTCAAGATTAAAGTCCTATTCCCTACTCCTCCTATTCCGAGTGGATCTTAACAGCCATCACGCCAGCTGCTCATTGACAATATTGCAGTAGCGATGTTAAGACCTATTTTTTTAAGTGATTAAAAAAACACGGGTTTTCTTTCTAGGGGAGGTATGATTATGGCTGGTGCCGAAGAGGCTGCCAAACAACAATTTGTCAATTTTGCTTTCTATAAAGTCGATCCTTTGTGGAGACGTCTTCCCAAAGAAGAGCGAGACCTCGGCAAGCAAGAATTTATCCGCGCAGCGGAAGAATATAGCGGCAAGGTCATTGTCGTGCCTTACACCACAACAGGCATACGAGGTGATTGCGACTTTATGTTGTGGCGAATTAGCTATGATCTCGAAATGTTTCAAGAAATGAGTTCAAAGCTCTTGGCTACAGGCTTGGGACGGTACCTTACCACGCCGTACTCTTATCTTTCCATGACCAAACGATCCATATACGTCGATCATCACGTGCATGAGGGCCAAGAGAGTCGAAGATTGAAAATTTCCCCTGGCCGTGCGAAATATATATTTGTTTATCCATTTGAAAAAACCAGAGAGTGGTACCTGCTCACCAAAGCCGCCCGCCAAGGCATGATGGATGAACATATCGCTATTGGCCATAAGTATCCCTCAGTCAAACTCAATACCACTTATTCATTTGGATTGGATGACCAGGAATTTGTGGTCGCCTTTGAAACCGATTCCCCACAGGACTTTCTAGACCTCGTCATGGAATTACGCTCTACCGAAGGCAGCCGGTATGTCAAACGTGATATTCCAATTTTTACCTGTATTATGAAAAGTCTCAAAGAAGCTGTTGAAACTCTCGGAGGGTAATCTCTCTCAATCATTCTCGTAACGCACTTTAGAGCAGCCCCCAGACTTCATTCCAAAATGAGCCCTTTAACAGATACCCTTCAATTGAAGGGTATCTGTATGTGTTTATAATTCAAATTTTCCCGATAAATTAAAACTTTCCTCAATCCTAGATAGGGCTGACACTTGATTGTGCTCCTGCCCGACAGTGCGTACGGATGATTTCATCAGTTACAACAGCGGCACCCCAGGCCTTACCGATTCTCCTACCTCCAGCAACAAATTTCTAATAAAATACCTTGGGTTTCAGAACATCTGATTAACCCACACCAAGGCACTCGACCATTTTGACAGGCCTCAAAGAGGTGTGTTATCAAGAAAATCAAAGTGTAATTTTCATTCGGGAGTGTCAGAGATGGAAGGGGAAAAAGATATCCTTTTTGTGCGCCGGGACAAAGATGGCGCGGTAACCTTATATATTGACGAAGATTGGGCCGCAGAACGGGGGGTCGATCCATCGCAATTAGTCAAAATTGAAATTCCCCGAGAACTCTATGCCAATGGAACAGTACAGCAACTAAGAGAATATGCAGCCACATGCCTCGAATCTCTTGATAATGGCACTCCATAAAACTAAAGGTTGAAATACAAAATCTTGTCCTTGAGCTCATAAATAATTATGTCTACAACACTGCGTTTTGAACACATTGAATCAGCCATTCAGGCGCTACCAACTCAAGGCCGCACCATGTTGCAGCTTCTTTTGTTGCAGTACATGAACCTAAGTTCTGAGGCCATCGCCTATATGGTCAGCGATCAACCCGATTCCCGCTTCCTGGCAGGCAATCAGCCAAAAGGAAACCCGCTTTCTCTTGAAGCCGAAAGAAATATCACATCCCGGGCAAACCAGTACAAAGATTACTACCGGCAAAAACGAGAACGCCCAGGAATGCACATTGAATTCCTGACTCAAGCATTAAAAAACATTGATAAATCCATTCAGATCGCAGAGCGGTTACTTGTTTCAGAATTTGGATTGACCCAAAATGCCTTGCATGATACTAAAACCCAAGCACCCTCGATTCTACTTCGACAGGAACTCCGGAAATTACAGCGTGCATGGGATAATCAGGAACTCTCCACGAAGGAGTATCAAATTCAGCGACTACTCCTGGAATATCAGGCCTTATTGCGACGACGTGGGATCTTCAGACGTCGATTGAAGTTCGCTCAAAATGAATTCATTGCTTCCGGAAATTCCCCGTTAAAGGATCACGAGATTGCTCATGTCTGGGGAATTCCTTTAGGGAGCCTAGTTGCCAGGAAGGTTAAGGCCCTTCAACACTTTCTGACTGAATTACAAAAATACCAGGAAAAACTCTCCTCACCGAATGAGTCGTTACAACCAATTAACCTCTGGCAAGAAACACTTGCCCTCTTATCCCAACGCCCCATCGAAAGGTCAATGGTTGAATACGATGGTTTGGAAAAAACAGAGGAGGCGTTACTTGATAAATTACGAGCATTCGTCGACGGAAGCATGTCAGAGCCTGAAGAATCAAAGTTCTGGACAAGCATTACCAAAATAAATGACACGGAATTCTCGGGAACATGGAAATCCCATGCTCGTTCTATTTTAGCTTTCCAACGATTACACGCTCTGCTTAATGATATGGATTTTTCAGATGAAGGGTTGGAGGAAAGCCTACGGATCAAAATTTACCCCCAACTCCCTGACGACCAACTGGCCCCTGAATCCGATGATAAGCCTATTGAGCTTAGCGAGAAGGGTTTAGGTGTGCTGAATTATTTCGTAGGAGAACCAGACGACAAACGAAGGGGATAATCCTGGTTTTCCAACCTTCCACCTCATCCTTCTCTGCTATTTTCATTCCCGGCAAGAGTCGTCTTCATGACCTCGTTGGCCCATTCAGCACTGAGAAAATACTCTTGTCGCACCACATGGGGTTCAAAACGACTGTTCTCAATTTGATTCCACTCCCCTCGTTCGTAAGACATCACGCATTTTAAAATTTCCCCTAAACACCCCTGCCCTTCGGTCAGAGCAAGCAGAATTTCCGAAGCAAGGGGAAGGTCTGCGAGAAGTTGCTTCATCTCACAATCAAAGTAGGCATCCAACACAGAAAATAGGCCAACGGTAAAGCCTTGGCTGGTAGACTCTCCTTGCAACCGGCTCAAACCTTGACACATTCGTCCCCGGATGAGGGCAATGCGCATCAGCTCGCTTGGCTTTCCACCAGTATGAGCCAGCACCAGTAAGGAGGCCCATTGCCGCATACGTTCGGTCCCTACCATCCCCACGGCCTGCCCAATTGAATTAACCACTCGAGGAAGGCCCACAGACGCAGAGTTCACAAAACGAAGAAGCTTCAGGCTTAGTGACAGGTCATTTTCGACTAATTCCTCAAGATCTTTTATTTGAATATCAGGATCTTGCAATTTGGCTAATAAAAGCACGATCGCCATGCGATTACCGGAAAGCTTGACTCCCTCCATGATTTGCGGTTTACAGAAAAAGTACCCTTGAAAATATTCAAATCCTTTTTCATAACACAGCGTATACACTTCTTGATCTTCGACTTTTTCTGCAAGCAAATGAACCGGGTATTGCTTCAACACATCAATTTGCTCAAGAAGCTGTTCAATCGTTAATGCCAATATATCCACTTTTACAAAGTCAGCAACCTCTAGTAATGCTCGATGAGAATCCCGAACGATAAAGTCATCTAACGCAATTTTGTAGCCAAGTTGCCTAGCCCTGACAAGCGATTGGATGACGATGGGCGTAGGCTCAATGGACTCCAACACCTCAAGAACCACATTGTGCTTTGGCAGGACTTCATAATTTTGGCTTAAAAAGAAATTCGCTGTCAGGTTGATGAACGCCTGACTCGTTCCAGCTATTTGGTCAATTCCCATCTCTAAAAACGTATTCACCATGACCCTGGCGGTGGCCTCATCCCCGTCAACTACTTGCGCACTATTGGCTTGACCATCTCGATACAGGAGTTCATACCCAAAAACTCCTTTTTGACGATCAAAAATAGCTTGTCGCCCGACCAGAACGGATTGCTTGATGTTTTGAGCGGCCGTTGAAGTCATAAAAACCTTCCGAGGTAAATAAATAAGAGTTTTAAAAGTATCTCCACGATCCCTAGGTCCTACAAGGATCAAGTAAAGGCGGCTCTAAAGGAATCCAGGGCACTAGAGCTAGGAAATTCACCTAAAACTGGATCATTTTCAGAAAAAGAATTGTCCCAAGTTCTCCAGCTATGGTATAGATCTTTTCGTTCCGGGTGAAATACGGCGGTGTAGCTCAGGTGGTAGAGCAGCGGACTCATAAGCCGCGGGCCGGGGGTTCAAATCCCTCCACCGCCACCAAATGTTTCAACCACTTACACAGTTTCCACCCTTTCAGTCCCCTCTCCGTTTCCGGTTGTAGTCACGGTTCCCGCATCAAAAGCCGGTTCTTGGAGAGTCTCTCTTCCGGTTTGTACTTCCTTAGCCTTATCGGTTTGCCGTGGTTCCAGATTAAGGGATTTGCCAAATCCCGCCACTTGTTCGACCGCTACGCTTAAATGGGACGGCGAGAGGTGGGCATACCGTTTGACCATGGCGGTTCCACTATGGCGCAGCAGGGCAGCAATCACCCCTAAACTGACTCCGCTCATGGCCAACCGGGACGCATAGCAATGCCGGAGATCGTGCCAGCTCGTCCACTCCATGCCCGTTTTCTCCATCACCCGCTTCATGGCCGGCAGGTAGGTCCGGCTATAGAATTTGCGGGGATCAACATGGGTATCTGCTTTTTGATTCTGCTCATCACGAGAGACGGGCTTCGGACACGGAAAGACCCATTTCGACCGTTGCCAGGAATCAAACTCTCGGAGGATGGCCTTGGCCTCTTCATTCAAATAGACATATTGCACCCCGCCCGCTTTGGTTTGGGGTAGAGTCAGGAATCCCTTTTCCAAGTCTACGTCCTTCCATTGCAGACTGAATTGTTCGCCCTGGCGCATACCTGTGAGAATGGCCAAGCGGACCCACGGCGCATAGGTGGGACCAACCTCCTCCAACAGCTTCGACTCTTCTTCTGGTGTCACTAGGCGCATTCGTCCAGGCGGTTCCTTGAACATCATCTTTTTCACTGGGTTGGTTTTCAGGTGGCCATCCATGATGGCATGGTTTAAACAGGCCCGGAGCCACGCCAAATAACGATTCACTCGTTGCGGGCTGCGTTCCCCTTCCAGCAATTCTTGGCGAATGGTGCTCAACAAGGGGCGCGTGATGGCCGACACCCGCATCCCCTTCAACCGGACTTTCCACCAGGTCGCGAAAAATTCCTGATCTCTGGCGGATCGTTTCATTCGGTTCTGCTCCCAATACCCGGTAATCACCTCATGGGCCATCACCTGGCCGCGGACCTGGTGCAGTTCCGGAAAGAACCGCTCTTCTTTTTGTTCGGTCTTGGCTTTTTCATAAAACTCTCGGGCTTTGGTTTTGGTCGGAAACGAGCCAAACCGCCGCTCCTTGCCATCATGATACAGTCGCACATACCACGCAGATTTGCCCTGTTTATCCGTGCGTTGCATCAACCCTCGATCCTGCCGGCCTTTCCGTGCCATGGGCTACCTCCCTTCCCTCAATTCCAGCTTTTGAGCTTGAGCGGTGATTTGTTGGAGATGCAACCGAACGGCCGAAAGGGCCAACCCCAAATTAACTTGATCCTCAATGGGATCTTTCCGTGTGTCCCAGAATTCCTGACTCAACTGGACCTCGTTCAAAAAAGCCGCCGCTTTCAGCGCAAAACCCTGCTCTTGTAACAGTTCTTCCATGTCGATCAACGGTTGTCCATGAACAATGGACAGAGCCGGATGGGCTTCAAGTTGAGGCAAAGGCATGGCGGTAGCTTGTTTCGTTTTCATAGGGGGACTCCTTTCTTTTGATAGATAGTGATTTCAATGCATATAAGATATCATTTGCTATCAATTGGTGCAATTAGCTGTTGCTTGCTAATACTTGTTGCGGTAGGCTTCTGAGCCATGCCGAAAGGACCTATCGACGAATCAGACACCACCGTGTTGTATTTGCGGGGAACCCCTAAAGAGGTGGCCCGGAAATTAAAGGCTGTCGCTGCCCTTCAGGGGAAAAGCCTTACCGATTATGTGAAGGACTTGCTTCAAGAGCATGTGACCGAATTGGAAAAGAAGGGGCAGTTGCCGGGGGGGGAGAAATTAACGTGCCCCTGATCCCAAAAGTGATGCCAAAGAAAAGGAAACAATATGTGGTATCCATTGTGGGATGGATGCTCCTGTGGCTTCCGATTTTCGTTTCTGCAGCAGAACTCCTGCCTTTTCAGGAGAGGGAATTGGTCACGTTTTCGGGAACAGGAACCAAAAACACCCGGCCGTTCACCGTGAAGGGTGAATGGGAAATTCGGTGGGAATCGTCCGGGTTGATTATAGCCTCGCTCCACACAAAAGAGGGAAGCCTTGAGGGAATCGTCATCAATGCTCCAGATGGAGGAAAGGGTGACAGTTATTTCCCTAAGGCCGGGGAGTATTACTTTAAAGTGAATGCTATCAAGGACTGGACCATAACCATCATGGACCTTATGCCAGGCAACTCTCCGTGAAAGGAAAGCACCATGTCCCCCTCGCTTCGTTTTTTTATTCTTATCGGGTTGGTGAGTCTGTTACCTGCATGTGCCTCATACGGAAATCCTTCTGTTAAAGACGAAACTCTGACCTCCCAAATCCGATTGGGTGTGACTACCAAAGAGGAAGTGAAAGCCCTCTTGGGGTCACCAACTAATGTCATTAGCACGACAGTGGATGGGCGAACCCAAGAAATCTGGAATTACACGCATGCGACAGCCTCAACTCATCCTCTTCTCTATGTTCCTGTTTTCGGGTTGTTTGCTATGGCTTCAGATGATGCCATTAAATCTGAGAGCCAGGGCCTCACCCTCTTTTTTTCTGAAAATGGCATCGTACAAAGCATCACCAGGGGAACCTATCAGAGTAATCTGGGGTTTAACTCTCACGTGCAATCACAAACCGAAACCAAAATGAATACCTCTGGGCAGTCTCTTGGTCAGTCAATTTCCCTTGATGCTCTTCAGAAGGTCAAAATTAATGTCTCCACCCAAGAAGAGGTTCAGGAGATCCTGGGCAACCCCATGACAAAAACCACCAGCCAATCTACCGAAGGCACCCAAGAACTCTGGACCTATTTTCAAACCACGATTAATACGGGAGCCGGAACAAGCAAGGGCGCTTCCCATATCATCACCTTCAACGATCAGGGCGTGGTGATCGGGGTAACCACCACGACCTTTTAGCAAGATTGTTAATGCGCCTCATCGCCATTCTCCTGAAAGTTCCACCTCAGTTGAATACCTATTGGTCTGCATTGGCCCATACGCGACACTGCCACACCACTGACAGAGCCATCCGATTCTGATGCTTGGGGAACAGGTAGGCTCCATTCCATCTTCACTTTCCCCGAAGACCAATGCATGATGGCAATACCGACATGTCCAAGACGGCTGACGGTCAAGTATCACCTGGCCTCTTTTGTTGTTGCGTATCAGCATGTGCGGGAGTCTTTTCTACAGCGACGCTCCTAATTTCATCCGGACCACTTTCGGCATATGGGGAATCAGTCGTTCCATCATCCGCCGGCCATCCACTTCCAAGATGAGCGTTTGCGATCCGCCACTCAGGTAGCTGTCCAATCGATCTAACGGAATGACCGCTTCCTTTTGATGTTTCTCCCCGATCATCGCCAACGTCGGCGTAGACACGATGCCGCCGTTCCCTAGCACAGGAATTCCACCAAATGACAATTTTCCAAGAGTCACGATGGCTGCCCCTGCCGAAGCTTGGATACCAGCCGCAGCGGATGCGATAGCCGCCGATCCAACGCCTTCTGCCGCGCCTGCAGCTGCAGAGATTTGCGCGGCAAGCGGGGGCCCGACAAGTGGCGCTGCGGACACAACTGCCGCAACCGCAAGCATAAACCCCACGATGGCCTGCAATGTAAATTCAAGGACAGAAAGCGACGCATTTGCGACCGTGGTGATCGCTACAACAGAGACCAGAGCCGATTGCGCGATAGCCGCATTGGCAGCCGTAATCACCGCCACGCGCGACGCTTCGGTTTGGGTGGTCATCGCCAGCCGCGCCTGATCGACGGCCGTCGTTTCCGCCAGCGCCGTCTTACTGGCATTAACCTTGAGGAGTTCCGCCAGCGCCCACTGCGTTGCGAGCGTAAAGATCAGATTGAGCCCAGCTTGAAGGACTGTGCTGTAGAGGTTTTTTGTGAATTCCGCAAATGTGGCCGTACCTTGGATCATGCCCGCCAATGAGGCCGTAAATTGCGTTTGCAGGGCTCCCCACACATAGCCAGCCGAACTCCGAATATCCTCAAAGACTGTCTGGAGATTGAAGCTGAACCCACGAAACAACGTATCCATGAAACTGACCGACTCTTCCGCTTGCCGACTCATTTCCCCAAAGGGCGAGCTGCCCGCACCGGCATTTAATCCCGAGACTGACTCGCTCATTCGGTCAAAGGCATCTGTAACGCTACTTGTCGCCTTCTCGGCTGGCGCCACCATGACCGTATCGAGTGAGGAGAATTCCTGCTGAATGCGTGTCACCATATCTGGCACATAGGAATGCCCCACTACTTTCTCGTACATATCCGCAAAAAATCCCGTGACGCTTCCCACTGAGTTTTTGACGGAATTCACGATGGCGTTAAATCGACCCATAAGGGCTGTCTTCACTCCGTCCACTAGCGCATTGGCCAGCCGCACCACTTCCGTCTTGACGGTCTCCCAGTTCGCGACCACTGCTATTACTCCGGCTAAGGCCGCCACCGCCAAGCCCACCGGACCGGTCAGCGCCACAATGAGCGGCGTCAGCGTAGAGACCACTGAGACAATCCCACTTAAAGCCAGCGCCACTGGTCCGGCTGCAGCCGCCAACCCTACTACCGCCGCAACAATCTTCTGCGTCACCGGATCGGCATTCGTGAACGCCGTCACCAGCTCCAGGGCAAAATCCACAACCGGCGTTGCCAGGTCCAACAAGGCGTTAAATGCTGGCGCCAATCCGTCTCCGATTCGTTGCGTAATCACCTGCGTTTTTTGCGAGAGCTGCTGCATCGTGAAGCCGGACTTGTTGATCCCTTCCGTTTGATCCTTAAACGCTTGATTCGCGACCCCCGTCACCTCTGACATGGCTTGCGTTTTAGTGGTCAGGTTTTCCGCCTGTGACCCCGTTAAAGCCAGCACGGCATTGATCGCCTCCACCGACCCGAACATCTTGCCAAGGACTGCCGAGTTACCCCCTGCCGCCTCAGCCATTTGATTCAGGGTGCTTTGGAATCCTTGGGACTGCACAATTCCGCTTCCTAATCCGCCCACTGTTTCTTGGAGGCTTTCGTGTAACCCTTTCAGTGTTTTTTGCAGACCCTTCGCTTCTGCGGAGTTGCCTTTTCCAGCCCGTGTCAGTTCGCCGTATTTAATCGAGGCTTCGGCGATGCGAGAATTTAACGCCAGGAACTCTTGTGCGAGTGGTCCGGTAATCTGTCCTTGCTTGATAAGCTGCTCCGCTACAGGAGACATGGCATCGGCCATCTCTTTTGTCGGTTTAAGGAAAGCCTGATACGTGGCCCGTAATTGCGTCATGACTTCCGCCGTGTTCCCTGTGACACCGGTCAGCGTCGCCGTTGCGCCAAATAGCTCTTCTTGTGAGACCCCTAAGGCTTTCGCCAACGGCACCGCCCGCCCCATCGCTGCCGCCATTTCCGGAAAGGTGGTTTGCCCGAGTTTGTTGGTTTGAAAGGCCAGATCCGTCACGCGCTGCACGGCCTCCGCGCTGGTATCTCCGTAGGCTTTTGTTACCGCGCTGGTCAGATTGATGGCATCGGTGGTGGTAGCCAGTCCGGCCGCCGCACCCCTGGCATTAATGCGGAGAATTTCCGCTGCATCCGCCGAATCCCCAAAGGCCGAGACCACTTGGAACAACCCGCCGGCCAAATCCTCCGTGCTTTTGCCGACCTCAATCGACATGTCTTGTACTTCAGCTTTGAGCTGTTCGATGCGCGAAATATTGTCGGGAATGAGCGTCGCCACATTGGCCATCGAGGCGTTAAAGTCCGTGGACATCTTCAGGGCTACCCCACCCAATGCCGTCAGCGGCGCACTCACGCCAATCGACAGCTTTTGTCCGATGGAGGAGAGTTTCCCAGAGAACTTGTTGAGTTTGGCCTGGACGGACGCGATGCCAGTATTTACGCCTTCATCCCGCGAACCAAAGACGATATCCACGCCGATGTTTTTTGCGACTCCCATGGCAATACTCTCCTCCTTGAAAATTAGTGAGACCGGTCCCTCAATCTAGGCCAGGCCAGCAAAAAGCTCTCAAAGATCGTCTTGGACATCTCTTCATCGGCTTCAATGTCAGGGGCTAACCCCTCTATAAATTCTTTCACCTCATCCTGGAGCGGGGGCGTCCAGGCCAAGAGTTGATGGGGTTCCAATTGGGCCCTCTGGCAAAAGCGAAGGAGGCCAGCATGAAGGCCCTTCAGCCGACTACTCCAAAGCCGCTCCGCTTCCTTCGCGTTTTCTATCCGCTCATCGTAGGGTTGCAATATGTTCTCATATTGCTGCCAAACCTGATGGGTTGACGGTGGAACTGCGCCCTGGGCCTCCAGTGCGAGGCCAAAGCCTTGCTCAAATTTACTTCCAACCAGGTAAAAGGCCGATTGCGCCAGTCTCGCCGTCTCAACCTCTTGTCTTATGCGAAACCAGTCCACCGCGAAGAGATGCGCGATCATTCGGGATTTATTGTGAAGATCCCAGAAGTCTTGATCCTGTAGGCGGTACTCATGCACGGGGCACGATCGGATTAAGGCGCCCAGTTCTCCGTCATCTTTCCGGCCCAACGATTCCAGCACGAGGGCAAGCCGCTCGGTTGGGGAGAGGTGCCGGTACTGCCCCTGGACGGTTTTATGGTTCATGATGCCCTCCGTGTTTTTAACACCGCCTCCAGCGCGGCAATCCGTTGTTCTAGTTGCACCGTTTCGAAGGCTTTCTGTGTGGTGGCCAACATTCCCATGAGCGTACTCCCTTCCTGAGGACCAATGCGGCCGTCTGCCACTTGTTCAAAAATTTGACCCATGGCCTGAATGACCTCGGCCAGATTCCTGAGGCCCTGCAGATCCAATTGGATGGTCCGTTCCTTAACAGGGGGAAGGATGCGTTCAAGGCAGAGCTTGAGGGCGACGGGGCGTCCGTTTTTGGCCAGTTCAACACATTTCCGGGTTATAGCTTCGGCCTCTCCATCCAAAAGCGCTTGAGCCATGAGCGTGGTTTTGTTCTTGGCTCCTTTCGGGCGTCCGTCAGGATTGCCGGATACGCCTTTGGGCCATTGGCTTTTATCCTGTTTTTTTCCTGTTTTTTCAGATGCCATTGCCTGATTTCCGGCTGTCATGTTCGGGTGTCCATCTAGCGATGTTCATAGAAAGCGATGGATTTTTGGGGGCGCATATGGCCATTAAGCACGACGCTCACGAACCGATTCAAAAAGTCCGTGAAGGTGAAGGCCGACCGGAAGAGCATCCCCACGTCTCCAACCAAATATTGTTCTCGGGGAATGCCGAGGGCGACATGCGCCTTTTCGTGCCGAGCTGCAAGCTCGTTGATCTCATCTTGGATGCCTCGCAGCGTCAAGAATATTTCGTGCAGAGGGTTCAGCCAGTCCACGGCGGCTTGCTCTAGCTGATGAAGTTCGACAACCTTTTTGGCATAAGTCTCAGGAAGGGTTTTTAAGTCTTCTTTGGCCTGTACGAACGCGGGATCAT
Organism: Nitrospira sp.; assembly: GCA_024760505.1. Lineage (GTDB taxonomy): Bacteria > Nitrospirota > Nitrospiria > Nitrospirales > UBA8639 > Nitrospira_E. The sequence continues at coordinate 3,231,142 of CP058931.1, read as the reverse complement.
CGATCTGTTGTAACCTCAACAGCTCTTCTTGGGCTTCGGCAAGGTGTTGCTTGGCCTCGGCAGCTTCCCGTTGGGCACTGAGCATTTTTTCCATACTGACCCCACCGGGGTATTTCTCCATCAACGCCTGGGCCTGTTGGGATTTCCGAAGAACGTCTGTTTTCAGCCGACTGATTTCATTCTGGACCTCTTCCACTGTTTTTGGTGCGGGAGATGGTTTAGACATTTTTTCCTCCTCATTTTAAAGTGGACATCTTGCTGAAATTCTCAATATCCTTCCGTGCTTCGTTCAGGATTCGCTGAAGGTCCGCTAATTCAGAATCAAGTTTCAATAGATGCTCGCTGTGAACGTACGTGGGAATTGCCCCTAACAATGCGATAGCCTCCGCCTTCTTCTGCTTCAGAAGTCTTTGTTTCGTGATTAAATCGGCCTCGAGTGCCTCTAACTGTTTCTTCGCATCTTCCAAGGAAAAATTGCTCTTTTTTTTGATTTTTATTCGCATCTGATCAGTTTAGATCTACAATTCAAGGGTAAATTTGCGCGTGTCCCATTGACCCATGCCGCAGGGTGTCTTGCCTCGCCTTCGTCGTTTTTTTGATTGGGTTTTTGCTCTGTGCCAGATGGTGCCACCGCTCCAAGGCTGAGAGCCCTTTAGCCTGGACGTGCTTCGCTGGGGCTGGACGTTTCTTTCGCAACCCCAAAAATTTTGCCATCTCAGGAAATTGAGCGACAGGAAACAGGACAGACCCTTCCTCCTGACCGATTTGATGGGAGGTGACAAAGGGGAGGCGTGCCATCGCCCTTAAAATACGTGGCCGGTCGGTGAATGCGGCTAATGTGAGCCCATCGCGACTGTAAGGCTCTACTTGACCCTTACGGCCTGGGATGAAAGGTTCCCCATCTTTCACCCACACTTTATACCGGCCCTGATTCGCGACAGATTGCAGTTGAATATATTCTCGTCGTGATTCGTGCGTCATAGGAGCCTCTCGTTTTTCGTTTCTCAGTCAAACCTGTAGCGGGGCATGGACCGAATTTTTTTATAAAGCTTTCCCATTCGTGAATCTTTCGAAGTTAAACACCAACCCATGAAGAGCTGATTTATGTCACCAATAAGTTTTCGCAGTGAATGGCCGACATGGTACTCCTTAAACCGAATCAATTCGGCATCGAGATCAAGTTCTAAACCTTCTCTCTCATTCCATTCCCGCAGCTCCGGTGTAATGAAAAAAACGTTAAGAGTTTCTAGCTTTTCGTTGTCTAAGTCCCCGCTATTCACACTATTCACAACCCCTTCTTCTTTTTTTTTCTCTTCTTTAGAAAGGCAAGGAAAGGCAAGGAAAGGAGGGGACTCAGAAAGTTCCCACTTCTGGACCCAGTTTTTATTATATTTTCGATAGTTAGGAGCGGTAATGATGGAAGATTTATCGGGAAGTGTTGCAACAATGATCCAACTTTGTTGGAACATCCATTGAAGAATCTTGTGTGTTATATTCAATTTTGTTCTGCATTTCTTAGCCAAGTGCCGCTCAATTCTCTCTGAGACTTTCCATTCAGATTCGATCGCTTCCCCAACTCTCCATTCATTTTCCGTCTTATCAATGGTCCCCATAACTTCTAAGAAAACCCTGATTCCGGCCACGCCAAATTGCCTACAAAGTTCATCGAATTCCGGGTCATCGTTGATGTCACGATTCAAGTGAAACCAACGCTTAGGCGAAGGCATATTATTTTGCCTCGACCTCCGAACTATTCGTCTCGGTTTCGCCCAATGCCTGTCCACGGCCCCACTCTCTAAACTCTTTCAGGTTGACTCTTAATGCTCTTCCATACCGGTATAAGCCTGGTGTCCCTTTTGGTAGTCGGTAAATCGTAAAACGACTAAGTCCAAGCTCTCGTGCTGCCTCATCCACCTTCACATCCATTTGGCGTCCTCCTTTGATAGCATCGTTAATGTCTGGTTTTGCGAAGCCTATAAAAGCACCTGCTTCCCATTACTTCATTAGAAAACTGCTGTAATCTGTTGCCTAGTGTAGAGCTCGGTCAGATGGATTAAAATGGATTTTGGGTACCGTTGTTTGCTTTAGAAGTACCCGAACACAAGAAGGAGATTTTTGGGAAGAGATATTGAAGAAGAAACTTAGGGGTAAGAAAAGCCCAATTTTGCGAGATAATTTTGTCTTTCTGCAGGGGTTGCGGTATTTAAAAAATCCTTCAGCTCATATTGTTTCATCCAATGTTCTTCTATGGCACGTTCCTCCCTTCGAGCATTATTTAAAGTCTTTTTTATATTTCCAGGAGTCGTGTGATGCAGGGTGGCTAATATTCGATTAAGCCATTCCCCTTCGTGTTTGGATTTGGGTTTGGCCGTTTTGGTTGTGGCATCTTGAGTCAGCTCTTCGAAGGACTCTGCATAATTACATCCACACGGCAGAAGACCTAAAAGAATAAAAATCTCCTTCTCATGTTTTTTGAGCCATTCGGTTTGGATAGATAAATAATTCACCTCTAAGGGGAATCTGTTTTCATCGAAGTATTCTTTGAGAAGAATGCGTTGGATTTTGACATTGATTGCCGAATGAGTTTGTTTGCCAACTTTATTAATGGCCAATCCTCCGAGCTGGAGCATGGTGCCCATTTTGTGATGCTCGTGTAGTTCTGGAAATTTATTGAATAAATCCGCTCGGAGGTCCTGATATTTTTCTCCAGCAGCCATTTGGAAAATTAAATTTCGGGATTCTCGGGCCGTATCCCTATGGAAAGAGCCAAGCCTAACCAGGAGTGCTTCTACTATAAGACCAAGTAGTTCAGGATTCGTAGGAATGGGATTCTTTTTGGCCGCCTTCCAACTTTCAACCCAATAATCCCTTTCTTGTTTGAATGGATTGGTTTTAACTGTTCTGGACATTTTCCCCTCCTGATCGGGAATCCTGATGGTGATAGGGAGGGGAGGCACGGCGTTCAGGATTGCGCCGCCGAACTAGGGATCAGCTAGCCCGTTGCCTCCCTGAAAAACTAGAACATATGGCATCCGGTTTCGGTCACGGTTGTGTGGTCAAATCCCGGTTTTTGTCACGGTTGAGAGGAATCTATCACCGACCACTACAAACAACAAGGGCCCACAATCGCCTTGATCCATGCGGTATTCGCATAGTAGCGTGTGGACCCATGTTGACTGCCGTGTTATTTCAAAACGTTCTCATAAGCCGCGGGCCGGGGGTTCAAATCCCTCCACCGCCACCAAGTTCCTTCTTCCCCATTGCCTCCCGGATCCCAGAAGACGCCAGAAGGTTCTCCCCCTTCTGAGGCATCGGACACAAACGTCACCCGACATGAACGTTTTTGCTTGCATTCAATGAGGCATCTACGATTGAAGCGGAATGACTTCTATCAGACGACGCTTCATTCAATGGCACTTCAATGACTACCGAAGTTCCCTTAGACGGTTGACTGTGGATTTTCAGACGAGCCCCAATCTTCTTTGCTCGATTGACCATATTTCCCAATCCATGTCCCTGAGCTCCGACAAGATCAACTTCAAAGCCCTTTCCATTATCCGAGACCTCAATAACCGTGTCTGTAGGCGTGGTCTTTGCAGACACTTGCCCTCTTTTGGCATGCGAATATTGTACGCTATTCCGAACGGCTTCTCGTACAATATGTAACAGTTGGGCACCCTGCTCCCGTGACAGATGATCCTCACAAGAAGGATCAACATAGACCAATATCGGGAATGAGGCTTCTCGACTCAAATCCTCAATAAGGGTCTTCAGTGCCACCTCAAATTTGTTTCCGAGCAGGACTCCTGCCTTGAGATTGTCCAAAAACGCCTGGAGCATTTCTGACATTTCCGCCACTTGCTCAATAATGAAGGTGGTGGGACGCCCTACTTCCATAGCCATTTGAATTTTATGCAAGGCGCGGGCTATTCGTTCATGAAAATGCAGAATAATAACATTTCGTTCTTCAATGACGGCCAATAACTCCTTATTGCGTTGAAGAAGATACAGGAATGGAGACAAACGTACGATTCCGCCTAACAATAATCCCGCGATAACAAAACCAAGCCATGTACTCACAAAATTCAATGGAGGAGGATTGATTTCAAGAAATGGAAGAGATACCCCATAGGTTTTTTGAATGGCCAGGAGCCCGACTGCCGCACTTAAGAGGTTCCACACCAGGGGGTTCTCAGTCGAACGTACCCGACGAAGAAGCAAAAAGACCGTCAACCAATGCATCAGGCAGGTTGCGAGCAATACCCAAAACAAGAAGCTTCCACCATCCATCTACCTAAGACATCCTTCCCTCTTGATACCCGGACATTCCTTCTTCACCTTGAATGAGCCCACTCTCTCTTCACCGTGTTTCGTGACCTCCACCATTGTCGGCTATGACAAGAACGGATCAAGCCATGAAATATAAAACCCTTGCCGGATGCATTTCATAGCCTCGCTTTCTTTGTCGGAAAATTCCCAAGGCATCTTAAGAAAACGGGTGCCCAATCACTTTGATGTCGGCTCTTGGCTTTGACAATGAACTCCAGTCCAATCTCCTTCCCAAGACCCTGCTCCCATGACATCCCGTTAATTCCAGGGTCCTACCTTTGAGGTATTTACCGGTAGGGGTAGGTCAGACAGACTCCTCGCAGTATGGAGATCTAGTCATATGCGATTTGTCCTTTTTTTCTTGTCATGCCTTCTTTTCTGGTCAATGACCATTTCGATTGAGTATGGGAATCGAAATCCCAGCACCACTTCCACGGCTCAAGCCTGTTCAGGAGAAGTCAATGGAGAAGTCCTACTGGATTATCTATACATAGGGAGGATTAAGGGCATAAGGGACAATGGACACATACTCACTGTTGGCCTCCCCTCTGATTGGGCATCCCTCCCCTCTGACGTTCAGCAGGAGACATATGAAGCAGTCGCCTGCTATGCCAAAACACAACAGCGCACACTTCAGGTTATTGAAACGCAATAAAGAACCTGACTAACGACTCAGGTTGAAGGAACTCAGGCAGGTAGACCGTGTGGGCGCTGGAGAGACTCTCGATAATATTCATATAAAACCTGAGCCCGTCCTTCATCAATAAGAACGAGCTGGCGTTGATCGAAAGTATTGGCGCAATACAAATACGTCAAATGGGTTGTGGTCCCTAACTCGATATGCATTTCTCTTCCCCCATCATCCTGGCACGTCGTCTCCTGTAGAATGCATTTGGAAGGAAGGCCCTCGTAGATGATTTGAGCAGAGGAATGGTGATTCTCATAACAAGGCAAGGAGGGATCCTCAGGAGCGTGAATCATGTTTCCCCAAAAGTCATGAACCAATTGTTGAAAATCGGATTCGGTTATGTACGAAACAGTTGCAACTAATTGATACAGTAAATCCCGATCTGCCTCACCCCCAATAACCAATCCTGTCAAACCAGAAGAATGTTCACACAAGCCCCAAGCAACGATCTCCTTCCATAGCCCGAAACGAAACCTCCAGGATCCCATATTGGAATGAACACCAGTAATGGTGGTACTCACTTTATCCTTAACCAGCACCTGCCCCATTCGCTCGGCGGCAATCCCGACACAACGATAAAGTGTTTCGCCTGGTGCCCGATACGGTTCCTCATTCCACTCAAAAGGTTCCACACCATGTGAGAGTCGGGCAACCTCATACAGAGGTCCATCGATCACCTCTTCATCAACCGACCGATATCGGCAGAAAACCGGAGAAGACACGGGAAACAGGCCTCTGGCATCTAACGCTCGTTGAAACAAAATCCGTCGACCAAGATTCCATGTTTTCTCAAAAAGGATCATTCGTCCCATTGGCATTAAAGTCCGCAACAAGACATCCAAACGTCCCTGTACCCCCGTCAGAACTTCCAGCTGCTCCTGTCGTTGAAGGTCACAGGCACGTTGAAACGTTTTCCAGGTTTGGCTTGGTAGCCCTGGCTCCCATTCCGCCTGAAACAACGCATGCGTTGAAAGAATAAGGTCGTAGGTTCCCGAAATCTGCTGTAACGGCAACTGGGAGACTTCGAAGCGAACATTCCTGATGCGTCGCTTTTCTGCCTCGAAACAAGCCATTTCAATCGATCGAGACGACCGATCGATCCCTACAAATTCAATCCCAGGATGCTGTTGGGCAAAAAACAGTGTCAAAATGCCAACCCCACAACCAAAGTCCAATACCTGGTTGGCTGGAGTAATCCTGGCACACACAGAGGTTCCAATCGTCAAAAAATAATGAAACCGTTGAGAATACAGAACAGGGATAAGATCCCGACGCGCCAATTCATCATAAAAATCAATGTCGCCCTTTACGTCTTCACCCCCGCATCGATGCTCGATTAATCGTTGAAAGTCGCACAATTCCTCTTTGGAAAGAGTCTCTCGTTGCCAGTCATAGTATGACGCCTCATCACGAAACTCTCGCAATCCCCATGACAGCAAATACGGGAAAAGCTCCGCATGGTAATCAGAAATTTCTTCCCTTTTATACCCCATAATAAACCAGATTAAGATAGTTCCTCTAAAAAATGAATACAGGAAATGATGGGAAACAAAAGAAACACAGGGATAGAAGAAAGACCGATAACAGGAGTGGGTAACGGAGACCTGGGTATATGCACAGCCGACACAAAGGGCCCGGCCATGCATGCTTCATCTCAAAAGCTAGAACTTGGCAGATAACATCATCGCATCCTGGTAGGTCTGAGGAACTGGATGTGGCTGTTGAAGTTGTCCGGTTCCCAATACCATATATTTTTCAATCGTGAGCTTCGAGAGAATAAGAGGACCTCGCCCATGCATGCGAGTGCTATTGCTCCCGATATCCGGACCAAGACCAAACTGAGGTCCGCCATGAAGACGGGTGGAAGCATTCACCATAACGGCGCTCGAATCGACTTCTCGAACAAAGCGCATGGCTAACTGATAATCCCGAGTGACAATAGTATCGGTATGCCCTGGGGCATAGGCCCCAATATGATCAATAGCTTCTTGACTATCCTTCACTACTTTAATATTCAGAGTTAAGGATTGATATTTTCTCCCCCAATCCGCTTCCTCCGCCGCTTTAATCCCTAAATGTCCGGTCATTTCCAAAATACCCATCATGGAAACCGTTTTAGGACAGCCACGCAAGGTCACCCGATACTCCTGAAGAAGTCTTCGTGTTAACCCTGGCAATAAATGCCGGGAAACGCCCTGATGAACCAAGAGAGTATCCATGGCATTCGCGGCAGATGGCGATTGCAGTTTGGCATTCACCGCAATGGTTTGAGCTAAAGGGATATCGACATCCTGATCGACATAAACATGACACAGGCCTCCCTCAAATCCAATGACAGGAACTCTCGAATGCTCCAAGATCCCATTTCGCAAACCCGCACTCCCTCGTGTAATCACGGCTTGGACGTACTGAGGATATCGCACCATTTCCAAGGCCGCCTCCGGGGAACTCCGGTCGAGAAATGTCAGTCCCCCTTTCGGAACACCCTTGGCCGCCACCGCCGCCTGGAGATAGTGAACAATCGCACTATTAGTATGAAACCACTCGGTTCCCCCACGAAAGACACAGACATTATTGGTCTTCATGCACATCCCTAACGATTCAGCGGTCACCAAAGGCCCCATATCCGACACCACCGCGACAATACCCAGGGGAGAACGGACAGTATGAACCTGCATTCCATCTGGAGTCAGCCAGGCATGACTCGCCTCTCCGATTGGATCAGGAAGAGCTTGCAAATCTAACAACCCTTGGTGCATAAGGCGAATCGTGTCTTCTGAAATTCGAATCCGTTCTGACGCCTCACGATGGGCTTGTTGATCGGTTTCCTTAGAAATGCCAGCCAGATCTTTTGCATTGGCCTCTAAAATTTCCTGAGTATGATCGACTAAACTCTCGGCCATCGCCTGTAAGGCCTGATTTTTCACACAGGAAGACAGGCACGCCATGGGGCGAGCAGCCTCCTTCGCTCCTTTCAGAAGCGCTTGCACATATAATTTCAGAGGTACTTCAACCATCCTTCGCGCTCCTTCATCATAAAAAATTTCTGAATGCGGGACTGACTATAGCCATGAAGGCTCACAGAGTCAAAAATAGCATTGATTCAAATAAGATTTTCATCAGAATACTTTCAGTTTATTCTACGATCCCTCTCCAAAGCTAAGGGCGCGTTGCGTACCCATAAAAGATAGTCGGGGTTGAATTATAATTTTCACCTATGCTAATCTCGATTGGTTTAATGGAAAAATATTGAACATCACTTAATTGCATGAATGTCTCTTCACTTGGAACAGCCTGCCTGATAAGACAATCCATATCTATTGTCTCCTGCCGGTCCCATTTGAGCCAAATTACTGTTTCGTGTTTCTTTAAAAAATCCACGGTTTTGTGTTAATCCGTATATCTCTGAAAGGGGGTGGGAAGGTCCGTTATGGTCACGATTAAATCGTTATTAGAAGCTGGGGTTCACTTCGGGCATCAAACGAATCGCTGGAACCCGAAGATGAAACGCTATATCTTTGGGGAAAAAAACGGCATTTATATTATTGATCTCCAAATTTCTCTCCAATGCTTTCAAAAAGCCTACGAATTTACCCGTGATACAGTGGCTGCAGGGGAATCCGTCTTATTTGTGGGGACCAAGCGGCAAGCCATGGGTATTGTGGAGGAAGAAGCCAATCGTTGTGGAATGTTTTTTGTTAACCAGCGATGGTTGGGTGGCATGTTAACGAATTTCCAGACACTCCGTCGCAGCATCAACCAACTCAAAAAACTTGAAGCGGCGGAAACCGATGGCACATACGAACGACTCAAAAAGAAAGAGATCGTTCGCATGAAAAAAGAGCAAGCCAAACTGGAAAAATATTTGAGCGGCATCAAAGGCATGAACGATATTCCCGGATGCATTTACATATTGGACACCAGGATCCAGCATATTACGGTCAAGGAAGCTAATCGCCTTGGCATTCCGGTTATTGCTTTAGTCGACACCAACTGTGACCCTGAAGGCGTGGACTTTCCTATACCCGGTAATGACGATGCCATTCGATCCCTCAAATTGTTTACCGGACAAATTGCCGATGCCTGCATAGAAGGTACGGAACTTCGCCGGAAGCGCCAGGAGTCAGTGGCGAATGGCGAGGGGTTTCTTCCCGACAACACCGAACAAGGTCATCCATCGGTTGTGCCAAACAAGAATACCCAACCTGTTTAAGGATCCTGGGTTCATCTACTTAAATTGAAATTAATATTACTGTCAGTAGGAGAGCATGCACATGTCTAGTTTGAGTGCCTTGGTGAAGGAGTTGCGAGGCAAAACAGGGGCAGGAATCCTTGATTGCCAAAAAGCCCTTCAAGACACAGGAAATGATGTCGAAAAAGCCATCGATCTGTTACGTCAAAAAGGGTTGGCCGCTGCACAAAAGAAAGCAGGCCGAGAAACCAAAGAGGGTATTATTTCCTCGTATATACATTCAGGATCAAAGATTGGAGTCCTGATTGAGGTCAATTGCGAAACAGACTTTGTCGCACGCAATGAAGAATTTCAAGCTTTCGTTAAGGAAGTGGCCTTACAAATCGCTGCCTCCCATCCTATGTATATTAAACGTGAAGACATTCCGGTGGACTTGATCGAACGGGAAAGGAATATTTATCTCGCACAGATGAAAGAGTCCGGAAAACCCGAAGGGACCTGGGAAAAAATCATCAAGGGAAAACTCGAAAAATATTATCAAGAGCAGTGCCTCTTGGAACAAGCCTTTATTAAGGATCCCAGCATCAGCGTTCAAGATCTCCTTTCGCAAAAAATCGCGAAGTTAGGGGAAAACCTCACGATCAGTCGCTTTACGCGCTACCAGCTCGGCCAGGACTAATGCCCCTCAAATATCGTCGGGTCCTCTTGAAAATTAGTGGAGAAATGCTCGCCGGAGAGCAAACTTACGGTATCCAACCTTCCATTTTACATAATCTCGCCGCCGAAATTGCCGACGTACTGACCCTGAAGGTCGAAATCGCCATTGTGATTGGAGGTGGGAACATTTTCAGAGGTCTTGCTGCCAGTGCCTCTGGCATGGAACGAGCCTCGGCCGATTACATGGGCATGCTCGCCACTTTATTGAATGCTCTGGCTTTACAAAATGCTTTAGAGAGCAAAGACATCCCCACCCGTGTCTTATCGGCAATTGAAATGCGGCAGTTAGCCGAAAGTTACATTCGTCGTCGAGCTATTCGGCATTTGGAAAAAAAGCGCGTAGTGATTTTTGCCGCCGGTACCGGGAATCCCTACTTTACCACCGACACCGCTGCCGCGCTCCGAGCCATGGAAATTGGGGCGGATGTTATCATGAAGGGCACGAAGGTTGATGGCATCTACGATGCGGACCCTATGACGACACCCTCGGCCAAACGCTTCACGGAATTACCATTTTTATCGGTGCTCAATAAAAGCTTGAAAGTCATGGATGCCACAGCCATTACACTCTGTATGGATAACGATCTGCCTATCATTGTATTCGATCTGACCTCATCAGGAAATATCAGAAAAATCATTGAAGGGGAACCTGTCGGCACTATTGTTTCCAAAAATGCGCTTGTCACTTAACGTGGGGAATGATCATGAACGATCCAACCATTCTTAAAACCACACAGCGAATGGAGGGAGCCATTGAGCACCTCAAGAGAGAATTCATGTCCCTTCGAACCGGTCGCGCCTCCTTGGGATTACTCGACCATATCACCGTTGATTATTACGGGACGCCCACTCCACTCAAGCAAGTCGCCAACCTCGCGATTCCTGAAAGCCGACTGATCACCATTCAGCCCTGGGATACCTCCCAAATCAGAGAAATTGAACGTGCCATCATTAGTTCAGAACTTGGCCTCACTCCATCCAATGATGGCAAACTCATCCGGCTCCCCATTCCCCCACTGAGTGAAGAACGACGGAAAGATTTGGTCAAACTCAGCAAAAAATACGGGGAAGAGACCAAGGTACAGATTCGTGGATTTCGTCGGGAAGGCAATGACGAACTCAAACACCTTCACAAAGAAGGCTCACTGACAGAAGATACCCAGCACCGGCTAGAGGCTGAAATCCAAAAGCTCACAGATAAATTTATTCAGACCGTCGATGACCTCACCAAGAAAAAGGAGGAGGAAATACTCGCGATTTAAGGAATATTTGTGATACCGATCAGGCCACCTTCCCCTTCCGACCTCCGACACGTCTCGTCTCCGATTACCGTTTCGATCAGTCTTGATGCCCTAAGCAGGAATTTCCAACAAATCCGGCAATGGGTCGCTCCGTCTACAAAAATTCTGGCTGTCATTAAAGCTGACGCCTATGGCCATGGGGCGATTCCTGTGGCTCAAACCCTGGAACACCTTGGAATTTTTGGATTTGGTGTGGCATCCGTCATGGAAGGGATAACTCTGCGAGAGCACCACATTCACTGCCCCATCCTGATCATGGGGCCCATCCTCCCTCAACATCTAAGCGAAATTATTCGCCATCAGCTTACTCCGGTGATGTCTCGTGCAGAAATCGTTCAACAACTTATCGAGTTACTTTTTCCTCGCGCCACCCCATTTCCCATTCATCTCAAAATCGACACCGGATTACACCGGCTCGGCTTCGAGAATGAGGAAGCCCTCTCCCTTCTAAGCAGGCTATCGCTCTCGACCCCTCTCATTGAAATAGAGGGCCTGTTAAGCCATTTTGCTGATGCCGACAATCAGGATCACACCTTAACCAATGTTCAAATCCAAAAATTCCTGGCCTTTATCGACCAGGCAAAGGAATTGGGCGTCCAACCACCTATTCTTCATATGGCCAATAGCGCAGGAATCCTGTTTCATCCAACCGCCCACTTGGGAATGGTCAGGCCTGGATTAATGTTATATGGATACGCACCCCGGCAGGAGAGTTCTCCCCAATCCCTCACTCTTGAACCGGTGATGCAAGCCACCACATATCTGGCCCACCTCCGGTCTCTACAGCCTGGGGAAATTGTGGGATATAACGCCCTATTCCGCACACGGAGACCATCTCAAATCGCCGTCCTGCCGGTAGGTTATACCCATGGATTTCCCAGACACCTCACGGGAGTCGGACATGTCCTCATCAAGGGAGAACAAGCCCCCATCATTGGAAAAATTTGCATGGATATGATGATGGTGGATGTTACGGACATTCCCCATCCAACGGTTGGAGACGAGGTCGTGTTACTGGGAAAACAGGGAACACGGGAAATAACAGCCGAAGATCATGCCGGATGGTTGAATACGATTCCCTATGAAGTGTTGTGCGGGATCGGAGGAAAAGCGAACCGGATTTACCTTCCCCCCATACTTGACTCCTCTCCTTCACACACCTCAACCCAGTCAGCCAAAAAAATATTGGAATAACGCCTCAACACACCGATGCCTTCACAACACGGCCAGCCTGGCTCGTTCAAAGCATTTCAGGATCATGCGGTTTTCAGCTTACGCTTCAAATGTTTCTCCACGCTGGCCACCTTGCCGGCCAACCGGCCTTTGTGGCCACGCCGGTAATCAACCTTAATCACACAAGAAATCCTCGGACAATCCTTTTTCATTCTGGTATAGCATTGCTTCACGACTCGAAACACGTCATCCCACTCCCCTTCCAACACTGTTCCCATGGGATTGAGACGATACTCCACCCCGCTTTTATCAATCAGGTCCAGTGACCGGGACACATATTTTCCGACACTTTCACCCTTACCAAGAGGTGACATGCTAAATTCCAACAGCACCATTACCCACCTTCCTTTCCAACGGGTTCTACCTGCTCTTCACTGGACAACTTCCAACTATTGGGATACTGCAATTCCCCGGACAATTGAAACCCATTGACCGCTTCCGCCAAGCGTTCCCGACGCCGCAGATCGCTCATTTCCGTGCTCTTGAGTTCTTCGCGTAGGGCCCCGAGCCAATCCAGAAACTGGTCGAATTCTTCATCAAACAGCAATTCAAGATTGTGACGAAGCACCTTGGCCAGAGCCGGAGCGGTCCCACTCGTACTAATCGCTATTCGAAGATTCCCGCGTTTGACCAGCGCAGGCATCATGATCGTGGAGTATTCAGGCAAATCCATCGACCACACCAGGAAGCGTTCGGTTTTCGCCAGCTCAAATAAGGACTTGGCCAAGTCCAAATCATCCTTCAACACATTCATAATCAGCACAACCCCTTGGGCATCCCCCGATCGAAATGTCCGTCCCCGGTGGATAATTTTTCCTGAGGCGGTCAACTTCCGCAAATCAACATGAAGGGTGGGATTGACCACGGTAATTTTTGCTCCGGCATCCAACAAGCGATGCACCTTCTCCACGGCTTCCTCATCACCACCAATCACCATACACTGGCGGCCATCCAAATCAACGGTTACTTGAAACCCTGCATTCTTCGTCATGAGTATCCTCCTTTAGAACCCAGGTTATCTTACCCAACATACACCACAAGGGGAAAGGGTAAAATCCCCAATCCCCTGGCCCACCCAATTACATAACTCACCGCCACCACAAAACACAGGATGATGGAAACAGTGGACCAGGCCACAAGAACTGAGAAGCCGAATGCCCATCATTGATGAATGGAGGAAAATTCAAGATTACTGAGGCAGGACTTATTCAACCGGTTGCTGCAAACTTTCCGAACTTTGAATACCGAGAGACTCATAGATTTTCAAGGTCGCTTTTGATTTATTCAAGGTATAAAAATGAATCCCCTTTACTTTATGATCCACAAGATCCACCACCTGTTCGGTCGCCCAATGAATGCCAACCCCTTCTGCATAAGCATCATTCTCAGCTCGCTCCATAGCCCGTAACAGTTTGGCAGGAATACGGGCGCCAAGCGCCAACTCAGACATGCGAGCCATGCCCTTTCGGGAAACTATCGGCATAATGCCGGCAATAATAGGCACTTTAATGCCCACAACTTCACAACGTTCACAAAAATCGAAAAAGTCCCGATTATCAAAAAATAATTGGGTGCAGATATAATCAGCTCCCGCATCGACTTTTCGCTTCAAATTGTCCATTTCCTGTAACCGGTTGGGCGTACCGGGATGCCCCTCGGGAAATCCTGCCACGCCCACGCCCATTTCAGGAAACTGCTGCTTAATAAACCGCACAAGGTCAGACGCGAACTGAAAGCCGTCTTCCGGAATCTGGACATCCGTGCTTCCCTTAGGAGGATCTCCCCTCAAAGCCATAATGTTATGAATACCGCTCTCCTGATATTTCGAGAGAATATGATGAATTTCATCACGCCTTGACCCCACGCAGGTTAAATGCGACACAATGGTCAAATCGGTCTCCCGTTGGAGCTTTACCACTAAATCATGCGTGCGTTCACGGGTAGATCCGCCGGCACCATAGGTCACACTGACATAGGCAGGCTTTAACGGCATGAGGGCCGAAATCGCTTCAAACAGTTCTTGAAACCCCCGTTCCGTTTTTGGAGGGAAAAATTCAAAACTAATGGCAGGATTATACGTCCGCAACACTTCTGAAATATGCATGTCCATACCTTAAATTGCTCACCAAGATTTGTCTAGTCTCCAGCACGGTTCGGCCCTGATTGAAGAACCGCAATGGGCCATACGCACCAACGAACGAGGATCGCTCCAACAAGACCTGTCAGAACCAGAACGGTCAGGAGATGAAACAGTGTCAGATTTCCAATCCCAATGGGAATTCCCTGTGCCTGCAGGGTGCCCAAAAACATCACATACCGGATCATCCCCATCAGCACCAGTGTGATCACCGTACAAATGAGTCCTCCCCAAACAAGCCCTTTGACCTGCGGCACCATAAATGACGCATTCAACAAGACCATGGCCAGCAACGCCGTCGTTACCCCCACAAAGAAGAAGACAGAGGGCAAACCCGCCCCATCAATCAGACCTCCCCTCGGCACCTCACCCAAGACGAGAAACAACCAGGGTCCGATAAGCACTTGCGGGACCAGCCCCGTTAACATCCATCCAACCCCGTAACGAACGCGCTCATCAGAAGGAAGAAAGCGGGATAGAACGGTTGAGGCGGAACCATTCGACGCACCGGACCATCCGAGCAGACCAAGCAACGTCACCACCAAACCTCCTGCCGCCAAGCTGGCAAAAAGGAGGTGCAGGCTTTTCGGAATGACCCGAGTCCAATCCACGGTCGACAATCCAAGGAGAAACCACCCACCGCCCACATACCCCTCATGAGCCATCGCATCCCATCGCCCAATCCATACGACACCTGCTCCAAAAAAGAGCATGCTTGCACAAGCCAGCCAGACAAGGCCTGAAATTCCTCCAGGACATTCCTGCGGCCGGCTTTTCCAAAGACAGATTCCCCCCAACACAAAACCCAGTATTTCTTCATAGCTCCACGGTCCCCCGGCAATATGCGATTCCGGCAGCGGATATCCAAGGATGGCGGGCACAAGAAGACCGACAATCCCGGACAGCACCAATAAACCGAGCGTTAAGCGAAGGACCAGGGGGCTGAGAACGTCGCGCAGGCCTTTATGGGGGGAATCGCTCTGCCATCGGCACAGTAAGTCCGTCATCAGCAACAGAAGCGTCAATCCTAGCGGCAACACCATCCGCCATACATCCAAGACCGTAAAGAGGAGAAACCCGTCAACCATATCCGTTTTCTTTCCTTAACATATGATTCAAAAAAATGGAAAACTTCGTGTCCAGGCCATGCCGGATAAACAAGGATCCTTTAGCAGGCTGTTGAAAAATTCAAAATTCTTCTGAGAGCTTATCGAGATCCAAAATTTTACGATCTTCTATGAGCGAAGCAGGATGTTCAAAAAGGCCCGTCCAGCAAGGCCGCAGCCGCTTGGACGGGCGGAGCGTACAGAGAAGTACGTGAGGACGGCCAAGGGGCGAGAACGCCGCTGGCGGACTTTTTCAACACCCTGCTAGGGAATAGAACACGTCCCGGAGGACAATGTCATCCTCAGCCCACTTAAAAGGTCTTCATGACCCGATTTTATCCGGGTAAGACCGGAACAATCTGAAACCATCCCTGATCATGAAAAAGATGAACCGGAGTCTCAAAAAGGGCAGACAAGCTCTGATCATTCAGAACATCCCCCTTAGGACCATCTTTCATGATCCGGCCCTGTTTCAACAACACAACCCGCTCAATCTCCGGAGGAATTTCATGGACATGGTGCGTCACCAAAATCACCGTGCCTCCTTGGCGTATGAAATTCCGAATGATCTGAAGGTATTGAAAACATGCCTGCACATCCAGCCCGGTGGTTGGCTCGTCCAACACAAGAATCTGAGGCTCGTGAACCAAAGCCCGACCCAACAAAGCTCGCCGTTGTTCTCCTGTCGACATCTCCCCGAAAGGGCGATCCCGAAGATGGGCAATCCCGAGCACGCTCAACATCTCAGAACTTCTGGTGCGATGTCGGAGACTAATGGTTTGATGTTCATACACATCCAAACTAGAGAAAAACCCCGAAAGGATAATATCCAGCCCGGTTGTATGACAGGGATACGCCTGTTGCATTTCTGCCGAAATTAGCCCGATCTGTGAACGTAGGTCCCACACATTCCAGTGGTCCT
Organism: Nitrospira sp.; assembly: GCA_024760505.1. GTDB lineage: Bacteria > Nitrospirota > Nitrospiria > Nitrospirales > UBA8639 > Nitrospira_E. The sequence goes on along the minus strand of CP058931.1, from coordinate 3,214,517 downwards.
TCCCCAACAGCCGGACATAGCGATCCGGCCCGACGACCGGATACAGTTCCCTCGATAACAGCTTCATAAATGTCGATTTGCCTGAACCATTTGGACCCAGGATGACCGTCGAACCGCCCTGAGCAATCACCAGAGACAGATCATGGAGGACAGGCTGAGTGCCCCGGTACACCGTCGCATGGTGAATCTGAATGAAAGCGGATATGTCTGCACTCAACATGTCATCTGACATACACAAGCCCTCCTGCCCCCATGAACAAGTAACCCGGCCCACAGGCCATATCAAACATATGACGCCTTCCCGGAATTGGTAGAGTCCATAGCCCTCAAGCGAGGGCAGTGCATGTCCCGGCAAATTCTCTTACCCCAAACCCAGCAACTCTATCCTTTACCAAAACAAACCGTCTCACACAAAGACAAATTGTTCCATCCTGAATGCATAACCAAACTGGAAATCCAGGTAATGCTCACAATCAGGCCATCGTTTATAATAAACAGACACAACCATCACTGGCACATCAGTTGCTTCTGAAAAGGTTGAGAGAGAGAGAAAGTAAACCAAAAGGGACGGCCAACATTCACCAATTTCAGCAGACGTATAAAACCAGGGAGGTCGCAATGAAAAGAATGTCTTCAGGATGTGCAATCGGGACTATGGCCTTTGTGTCCGGAATCACATTGGGAATCGCAGCAGGGCTGTTGTGGGCTCCACAGTCCGGAAAACGAACCAGAGAAGACCTACATGATCTAGCTTCCGATACCTTGGATCAAGCCGAAGACTGGCTAGATAATACCAAAGAAACAGTTGACGATTATGTCAAAAGAGGAAAAGCGGCCGTCATGGGCGCCTAATTCCCCCACTTTTTGTACGCGAGTGGTCAGACGATGTTCAAGGTATTTAACCATGAACGAAGCGAACACGCCGTGGGAGGCTATGTCGATCTGAGCGACCTTGTCATCTAGAGGGGTTCGACAAGCCTGCCTTCAGGGCAATCGAAGAGGCTCAACCCAAGTTCACCGGAGGCTCTCAGTCAGTTGTGGCCTATGCAATCTTGTCGCAGATCCTTTCCACGGATTCAGAATGACCAATTGGGAAAGGGCCTCGCCAATGCAGCAGGTGTGTTTGTCCCCTGCCTAAATTTTGTTGCACACGTACTCCCGGACCTCCTTCAAACCCTGGGGCCTCGGGCCCCAGGAACAATCTGAAAAAATCGAGAAACAATTTCCCCTTCTAGACTCTTCCTGCCCAGAGGGATACAATTAGCTCCTAGTTGTCTGTCCCATTGACCTTCCAAGATTCCGGTACCTATTGAACGTGTTTCCACATTACAAGTTATTCCCGAAATTTTGAGCGTGATCCTCTGCAGTGGTCTGCTGTACATTCACCAAGCACAACCCCTTCCCATTCGCAGGAAAGTCTCCTTCTCTGACGGATGGCTTTGCCAAGGGAAGGTGGCACGAATCCGATAAGACACCAGGCACAAAACCAGTCCCGTTCTTCGACCATCACAACAGATAAGGACATACGATCTTGCCATGGCAGGCCTAACACACACTCCGTTTCATCAACGAATCGTCATTGGCGTCGAAATTGAGGCATACAGTATCAATGTCACCGATCACAAGATCGGCAGGCGCCTGTCAAAACCCCGGCCTGGTCTTTCGGAGTCCGGCGAACGATTTACCCGGGATGCCTCCATCGGCAGTGAATATAATAGCCGACCATTCACGACCATCCGGGAAAGCTTGTTTTTACTCAAAGCCGGTTTGCGAAAATATCTGCGAGGCCTGTATCGCAGTCGAGAAGACGAACAGGACTATCGGGTGCCGTTATTTGTGGGAGGCTGGACGAACCGATTTGCCGGCACCCACCTCCACATCTCTGTCGCCAATCGTAAACTCACCAAACAAGAAGCCACCGCGCTCAGCTGGCATCTCCACGACCAGCTCCCGTTGCTCATCGCGACCGGAGCCAATTCTCCCATTTGGGACAAAAAAGTTACGGGCAAAGCCTCCAACCGGTTTCTTCGGGGAAATGCCACCTACTTCACCCCCACAAAACGAGGCGATCTCACATCGGTCGATACCCGGGAACTGGTCTATAGCAAAGGCCGGAAAACCAAACCTCCCACTCTGGAAATTCGGGTCTTCGATTCCAACATTCCGGAATTTGTCGTGGCCAATTTATGCCTGGTGAAAGCGGTCTGCCTGCGATGGCTGCGGGGAGAGGCCGCGGCCAATCGGATGAGCCATGCCGATTACCTCCTCGCCCGGACAGAAGCCGCCACGAAAGGCATGAAAGCCAGGCTTCCCTGGAAACGCGAATGGATGCCGGCCCCGGACTATTTAGACCAGTTCTTGTGGGAACACCGGGAGGAATTCGACGCCATGGATATTCCTGAAGAAATTTACGAGGTCCTGCGCTTGCTCAAACGCCGGTATAACGGAGCCCGGCTCATCCATGATGCGGTGGCCCTGGCCATTCGCGAGCACCCGCAAACCTGGCAACGCCGTTTCGCCAAACGCTATCGCTCAGGATTAAGTCATTTGCTCAGTGGCAATACTTTGCAGGATTTTGCCGCAGAACTCGAAGTGCCCTTTCCCAGCACCGAACGGGTGTGGCTGGGCCGGAAACGAGCATCCATCGATGAGTAAACGCTATCCCGCCCCGTTAATCGGGATCACCTGTGAAGCGGTGTCTAAACGCAAGGACTTCGCCAACTACGACTTGTTGTGTGATCACCGCTATGCGGCTGCCGTTACCGAAGCCGGCGGACATCCCGTGCTGCTCCCGATTAACCACAGGGAAACCCTTCGCAACCGCTACCTGGAAGGCATCGACGGGTTGGTCATTGTCGGAGGAGACGATCTGGATCCCACCTGGTATGGAGAGCGCCCTAAAAAACGCACAAAAGTTGCGTTTCAAAACCGGTCCAAATTTGAAGCCTGGTTATACAAGGCCGGGAAAACCCGTCGGTTACCCATTTTAGGAATCTGCTATGGCATGCAGTTAATCAATGTCCTGGAAGGCGGAACTCTTCATCAACATATTCATCCGCCCAAGAAGGGCTACAATGTGGATCATGAAGGCAAGAAAAACGGGCTGCATCCGGTCAAAGTCATTCAGGGCACTCGATTAGCGAAAATCCTCGGCAAGGGTCGCAAGGTGGTGGCTACAGAACATCACCAGGGCGTCCGGACACTGGCTCCCGATTTCATTCCTGCCGCCATCGCCAGCGACGGACTCATTGAGGCGATGGAACATCCCAAATATCCTCATATTTTTACCATTCAGTGGCATCCGGAACGACAACTCCGCAGCCAAACCACGCAACGGCTCTTGCGGGCCTTTGTCCGGTCCTGCCAACACTACCAGCGAACAAGAAACCCGTAATCGTCCCTCAACTCGTCCTATTGTCCAACCAAAAAATCGTAATCAATACGGGCAAGGAATCAGATAATGAGACGGAAAAGAGTGACGGGCTGTGTCATGCGGCAACCTGCAAGGCACTCATCCGGCATGAACCTTGACAAGGTGAACCGGCAAGCCCGCACCACCTTGTCATTCTGAGCCGGAGGCGAAGAATCTGGCCCAGGTCGAACAGTCACACACCTCCAAAAGATCTTTCGTTTTTCTCAGGGCATCAAGGGGACTCAAGATATGGACACGTACCTGACGCATTCACCATACTTCATCGGGTCTGCCGACTTTGACATCCCTGGAATTCTTACCACAAGATGATAACCATCCGTTGAAACTTCACACAATGATTTCCTGGCAACATCCCTGGAAGCTCCAAGCCAAGGCTTCCCTCATCATCATCCTCATTGTGGGCGGGGCCATTCTGGTCACGGAACTCTTGCATCAATATTATGTGGCGGAATTGGCCAAAGATGTCATTCACTCGAAATCTCTTGTCCTCCTGCGCCAAATCGGTGCGCGCTTTCAATCAGAAAAGCATTTTCACAATGCGGTATTGCGGGAAAAATATTTAAAAGATTTGATGAGCCGGAACCCGGATCTCATCTTCCTCCGTGTGTACGGGAAAGGTGCCAAACTCGATGAGCCGCCTATCCTGCTGACGCAAGTGGGAGACACCAAGGACGCTTCAAGTGAAATCCCGTTGATGGTCACCCACACCTTCCAATTCGAAGAACCCCAAGGCCGCTTTCACAATCAACCGGGAGATGATCGGCTCAAACTCTCCACGCCTCTTGCCATACAGGGAAAAACCACCGGGGTCATCTACGCCGAATACTGGACGGGGCAACTCACCACCATCACGAGTTTTTTTCTCAATTGGTCGCTCATCATCAGCCTCATCATGGGATTCGGCATCGTGGCGGCGTTAAACTTCTTTCTCTATCGACATGTCATCCGTCCCCTCGGGCGACTAAAAACCGGGCTGGCTGAGGTCGAAAAGGGCCAATGGGCCACCCTGCTCCCGATCGAAAAAACAGACGAAATAGGCGAATTAGCCCGCCAATTCAATTCCATGGCACAACAGATCCAAGAGGTCATGAGGGAAAATGCGTCATTGAATCAGGCGTTAGCTCAGGCCCGGGATGCCCTACAGACCAGAGTGGAGGATGCAACGGCAGAACTCCGGCAACGGAATGAAGAGTTAGCCGCCGTCAACGAGCGACTCTCCATTGCGCAACGTGACATTCTCCGGCAACAACGGTTGGCGGTCTTGGGCCAACTGGTCGCCACCATCGCCCACAAGATCGGCACACCCTTAACGGCCATCTTCGGACACCTGCAACTGCTCCAGGAAGATCCGCATCTTCCCCAGGAAGTCCTGGAACGAGTCCGAACCATGCTCAAACAAACCGATCGCCTCACCCACAGCATCCAGGACTTACTCACCTTTACGCGAACACCCACCATCTCCGTCGAACAGGTCTCGGTTCCGACCCTGATCGACCAGTCGTTGTTATTATTTCGCCCGCTTCTCCAAGAGCACGGCATTCAAGGCCTCACGTACTTTGCACCCGATCTGTGGTCGGTCCAGGGAGATGCCTTTCATCTTCAGGAGGCCATCAACAACCTCATCGATAACGCCATCGATGCCATGCCCGACGGCGGACAATTGACCATTCAGGCCCGAAACGCCGAAGATACCCCTCAAGCGGGACCGGAGGTCATCATTGATATTCACGATTCAGGACCAGGGATTCCGCGGGAACACATAGAAAAAATCTTTGACCCCTTCTTTACCACCAAAAGCGTGGGGTCAGGAACGGGCCTCGGGCTGGCCATCACCACCGAAATTATTCAATTGCACAAGGGCCACATCACCGTGCACAGCGAAGAGGGCCATGGCACCCGTTTTCTCATTCGGCTGCCGGCCTGGAGGAACTTGGATCATGCATAAAGCCACTATTCTCATTGTCGATGATGAACCGGATACACTGATCCTGCTTCGGGAAATCATGGAAAAAGAAGGCTATCAGGTATACACCGCGACGAGCAGTCAAGCCGCCTTACACACCTTCGTCGATCAAACGCCGGATGTGGTGTTATCGGATATTCAAATGCCACACATGGACGGGCTGGCCCTCCTGGCTGAAACACGGAAACGCAGCCCCCTTACCCAGGTTATTCTCCTCACCGCCTATGGGTCGTTGTCGACCGCAGTGGAAGGGATCAAAGCCGGAGCCTTCGATTACCTCTCCAAGCCTTTCGCATTGGAAGAAATTCGTTCGGTCGTCCGACGGGCCTGTGACCATAAACACACCCTGGAGCAGGCACGCGTATCGATTCAGCCACTTCTGCCAAAAGGAAACGGCATCAACCAGATACAAGGCAACAGTCCGCCGATGGTGGCCGTGTACAAACTCATCGCTCGCGTCGCACCGACGGAATCCACCGTCCTCATCCATGGTGAAACGGGAACAGGAAAGGAACTCATTGCCAGAGCCATCCATGCCAACAGTCTCCGGAGCGACGGGCCGTTCATCGCCGTGGATTGCGGCACCCTCACGGAAAATCTTCTGGAAAGTGAATTATTCGGTCACGAACGCGGGGCCTTCACGGGAGCCATCACCCTCAAAAAAGGACTCCTGGAATCGGCCAATCGAGGCACCTGTTTCCTGGATGAAATCGGCGATATCTCCCCGAACCTGCAGAGCAAACTTCTCCGGGTCCTGCAAGAGCATGAAATTCGCCGTGTGGGCGGCATGGAATCGATCAAAGTCGATGTCCGCATCATTGCCGCCACCAACAAACACCTCAAAAAACTGGTGGAATCCGGCAAGTTTCGGGAAGACCTGTATTATCGGCTCAACGTCGTCACGCTGCATCTGCCCTCGCTGAGAGAACGGGTCGAAGACATCCCCACACTCATCGACTATTTTCTCACCAAATATACCCAGCTCAACAACAAGGTCATCACCGGAGTGCACCCGCAGGCGTTAGCCCTGCTCACCAACTATTCGTGGCCGGGAAATGTGCGTGAACTCGAACATACCATCGAACGAGCCGTGGTCATGACTCCACATTCCCTTATCATGTCTCACGACCTCCCGTTAGCGCTCGTCGCGCCCCCCGCCCTACCCGACCAATCGCCATCCCATCCAGACTGGAAAACACTCGGACAGCTCGAACGGGAACACATCCTTAAAGTCCTCGATGCGCAACAAGGCGACGAAAACCGCACATCGGAACTCCTGGGCATCCACCGGAAAACCCTCCAACGCAAACTTAAGGAATACGGCCTCCGCTAACCTCAATCCCCCCTCCCCGTCATCCAAAATTTCTCCCCACTTCTCTATCCCCACGTGCAGGTTAGCCAAAAGAATCGCCTATTAATGGTCCGACGCCTGCCGTCTGGACCCAAGGAGAGACGCTCTTAGAATCTAGCGGACCGTGTTTGAACCCTGCGAGTTGATTCACCCCTCCCCCTTAGCCTCCCCTGGCCTGGTGGCATGGCCGAGCAGTGCAACCGACACCGGAAAAAGGCGGGCAGTGTTTGAGCGCAGCGAGTTTGTCCGCCGCCGGTGACGGTTGCACTGCGAAGGGAACCCGAAGGGTCATGCCACGGTCAAAATGGTTTTGGCCACTTTTGCCGAAACAAAAGTGGCTCGGCTGCCGAGACGAAACTCCGGCATCTCCCAAATATTCAGATTACCCTCGACAGGGTTTATCGACCATTCTTCTCCTCACGATGTCAGCCTGAGCGCCAGCGAAGGATCTGTGCCAAACCAACCAGTACAGGATTACACCAACTCTTCCCTTCTCATACCCGAAAAACATTCCCCCTTCACACGATAGTAGGAAGCGAAAGAAGGCCCATTGTCTCTCTAAAGAAGAACGTTCTCACTACCTTTCTCACTGATTTCTCATAGATACTGAAGGCATCTTCAAGTACAATAGGTAAAATCTACTTAGAAAAGACCGATAACGGCAGAAAGCATGGGGGAGATAACGATGAAAGACATCATGGAAATAAAACAGCTGTCCCGCGAAGAAAAACTTCGTGTCATGGAAGCTATTTGGGAAGACTTATCCAGCGAAGAACAATCCCTCCAATCTCCCGCTTGGCATGAATCTGCATTAAAAGAGACAGAACAGAGAGTCCAATCTGGACAGGAACAGGTTCTTGACTGGAAGGAAGCAAAGAAGGAACTACAGAAACGATTTGAATGAAAATCAAGATTCTGGCTTCTGCTTTGGAAGACCTGCACGCAGGCCGGCAGTTCTATGACAATCAAGTGGAGGGGGTGGGCGAGTATTTCTTCGATGCTCTATTCGCTGACATCGACTCTTTAGCATTGTATGCCGGAATCCATCAAAAAGTTTTTGGCTATCACCGCTTATTAGCCAAAAGATTTCCATATGCCATTTATTACACAATGCAAGAATCCAATACAGTGATTGTGCAAAGGGTCTTGGACTTACGCCAGAATCCTCAAAAAATAAAAGCTGCCTTAGGCTAAGCAACCGTTTCTTTCTTCGGATATCCCCACCCCCCACCTTCAGGTCGGCCCCCCGAACAACGTTTTTATTTGTAAAGCGGACCGTGTGTGAACCCTTCGACACGGCTCAGGGCAGGCCCGGCGAGTTGGCCCGCTATTCTCTGGATTAGCGTCCTTTCTCTTCATGAAGGCCAGACGGGGCGTCGTTTTGCATAGTGCCTCTCGAAGAGCGCGACCCTTGTTTGGCTACTTTTGCGGAAACAAAAGGCCTGTCCTGAGTCGGGTCGAAGGAACCTCGTCGTCCGGAAGCGAAACCCCGCCACCTCTCCCTCGCTCCATCCTTCCTCTGCTCATCCCTCTTGCATAAAGGTCTTGCAACCTTTCTTCACCTATGCTCCGACGCCTGCCGGCTGGCCCCAGGGAGGGACGCTCTTATCCGTTGCGGACCTTGTCTGAGCCAGGCGAGTTGGTCCGCTCTTCTCAGGGTTGGCGTCCCTCCCCTCCCAATGAGACCAGACGGGGCGTCAATGGTTTTGGCTACTTTTGCCGAAACAAAAGTGGCTCGTCGTACGGGGGCGAAACCCCGTCACCCCGACACCTCACCCTCGAAATCTCAAGGGCAACATCTCAGCCGTTCACGCCTCATTTTTCCGTTGAACCCCAAAATTTCTTCTGTACATCATTCAACCCTTGAGGTACATTTTCAGATAGTCACCCTGGTCCATCATGCCCAACCCTTTGGCCATTACCTGAATCACCCCCAAACAGGTTTATGCCCCCATCCGAAAACCCAGGCCAGCAAAACATCGAATGCCTTCCCACTCAATCTGGGTACGGGAGGCATAGCCCAGACAACCAGGACCATAACCATTCAGAACAAATAGGACCCCATGTTTGAACAAGCGTTTAAAAATATCGACGACGTGTTGTGGAAAGAGGCCGGTTGCACCACAGAGCTGGACTACACCGAGCAAACCTCCTGGCTGCTGTTCCTGAAATATCTGGATGGCCTGGAACAGGATAAGGCCATGGAGGCCAAACTGGAGGGAAAGAAATACAGCTTCATCCTCGACAAAGATTACCGCTGGGACAGTTGGGCCGCCCCCAAGGGCAAGGACGGCAAGCTCGATCACAACCAAGCCCAGACCGGCGACGACCTCCGCGACTTCGTCAATCTCAAACTTTTCCCCTACCTGCACGGCTTTAAGCAAAAGGCCAGCGGGCCGAACACCATCGAATACAAGATCGGCGAAATCTTCGGCGAGATCAAAAACAAAATCCAAAGCGGCTACAACCTGCGCGAGATCATCGACCACATCGACGAACTGCGATTCCGCTCACAGACGGAAAAACACGAACTCAGTCATCTCTACGAAGCCAAGATCAAAAACATGGGCAACGCCGGGCGCAACGGCGGCGAATATTACACCCCGCGCCCGCTCATTCGGGCCATGGTGCAAGTGGTCAAGCCAAAGCTGGGCGAGCGGATCTACGATGGGGCCTGCGGCTCGGCAGGTTTCCTCTGCGAATCGTTCGAATATCTCAAGTCCAAAAGCAACCTCACCACCAAAGACCTCACCACACTCCAGACCCGCACCTTCTACGGGAAGGAAAAGAAATCCCTGGCCTACGTCATGGCCATCATGAACATGATCCTGCATGGCATCGAAGCGCCGAACATCATCCATACCAACACGCTCACCGAAAACCTGGCCGACATTCAGGAAAAAGACCGCTACGATGTGGTGCTGGCCAATCCGCCCTTCGGCGGCAAGGAGCGAAAGGAAGTGCAGGGGAACTTCCCCATCCGCACCGGCGAGACCGCCTTCCTCTTCCTCCAACACTTCATCAAAATGCTCAAGGCCGGCGGACGCGGCGGTGTAGTTATTAAAAACACCTTCCTCTCCAATACCGACAACGCCTCAACCAGCCTGCGTAAGCTCCTGCTGGAATCCTGCAACCTCCACACCGTGCTCGATATGCCCGGCGGCACCTTCCTGGGCGCGGGCGTCAAAACCGTAGTGCTCTTTTTCGAGAAGGGCGCACCGACCCTTCGACACGGCTCAGGGCAGGCCCGAAAAATCTGGTACTACCAGCTCGACCCTGGCCGCAACATGGGGAAGACCAACCCGCTCAACGATGATGACCTCAAAGAGTTCGTGAAGCTGCAAAAGACCTTCACCGACTCGCCAAAAAGCTGGAGCCTGGACGCCAAAGACATTGATCCGACGACATTCGACCTCTCCGTGAAGAACCCGAATGGTGCCGAAGAAATCACGCACCGCAGTCCACAGGACATCATGAACGAAATCGCCGCGCTGGATGCCGAAAGCGCCAAAGTATGGCAAACGATAAGAGGCCTACTGTGAGTGCAATTGCCCCAACCCCGTTCGCCCTGAGCGAAGTCGAAGGGTTCGATCTCTCCGTGAAAAACCTGTACGGCGGGGAAGAAGTCACGCACCGCAGTCCACAGGACATCATGAACGAAATCGCCGCGTTGGATGCCGAAAGTGCCAAAGTATGGCAAACCATAAGAGGCCTACTGTGAGTGCAATTGCCCCAACCCCATTCGCCCCAAACGTGTCGAAGGGTTCGATCGCTCCGTGAAGAACCCAAACGGCGGCGAGGAGGTCACACACCGCAGCCCGAAGGACATCAGGGACGAAATCGCCATGTTGGATGCCGAGAGTGCCAAAGCATGGCAAACCATAAGAGACCTATAGTGAGTGCAATTGCCCCAACCCCGTTCGCCCCAAACGTGTCGAAGGGTTCGATCGCTCCGTGAAGAACCCAAACGGCGGCGAGGAGGTCACACACCGCAGCCCCCAAGAGATCATGGACGAAATCGCCGCGCTGGACGACGAGAGTGCCAAAGTATGGCAAACGATAAGAGGCCTATTGTGAGTGCAATTGCCCCAACCCCGTTCGCCCTGAGCTTGTCGAAGGGTGATTTCCAAGGGAGCAATTAATGCCATTCTGGATGTACATTCTTCACTGCGCCGACGGCAGCTACTATACCGGCCATACAGACAATCTCGACAAACGAATCCAGGAACACCATGCAGGTGCAATCCCCAGTTGCTACACCTTCAACCGGCGTCCCCTCCACTTGGCTTTTTCGCAAGACTTCCCAACCCGTGAAGAAGCTCTAGCCTCCGAAAAACAAATTAAAGGCTGGAGCCGAAAAAAGAAAGAAGCCATGATGAAAGGAGATTGGGCAGAGGTCTCGCGCCTGGCACAATCTGCTCGGGCATTGTCCCCTCCCTCCGTACACCCTGAGCCGGTCGAAGGGTTGGAAATTTCCGTTCATGGTTCGACAAGCTCACCACGAACGGAAGAGGAAATGCCGCGATGAAGAACAGGTGGCAACATAAACAAATTCGTGATTTGTGCGAAGTCGTCGCAGGCCAATCGCCGGAAGGGAAATTCTACAATACCGACGGCAGGGGAATGCCTTTTTACCAAGGGAAAAAAGATTTTGGAGAGAAATTCATTGAAGATCCAAAGATCTGGACCACTCAGACCACCAAGATTGCCCGAGAGGGCGACATCCTCATGTCTGTACGTGCTCCTGTTGGGCCAGTGAACTTCGCCACTGATACAATCTGCATTGGAAGAGGATTAGCTGCCATACGCAGCAGGGATGAACTCAATCGCGATTTCTTATTTTACCAACTACTGCATTTGCAAACAAAAATCGCTGGAAAAGAAGGGGCAGTTTTCGCATCAATCAACAAAGCAGAGATCGAAGCCTTACCCATCGCTTATGCACCGCTCCCCGAACAGCGGCGGATCGTTGGCATCCTCGATGAAGCGTTTGAGGGCATCGCCACCGCCAAAGCCAACGCCGAAAAGAACCTCCAAAACGCCCGCGCCCTCTTCGACAGCCATCTCCACTCCATCTTCACCCACCACGAAGGCGGGTGGAAGGCGACGACATTAGGAGCGGAAATTGATCTACTCGCCGGATTCGCATTCAAGAGTGCCCAATACACGGAGCACGATAAAGGCATTCGCCTCCTTCGCGGAGACAACATTATCCAAGGAAGCCTTCGTTGGGATGACGTGAAGAAGTGGCCTGCCAACGACATCCGGACTTACGAGCGATATCAGCTTCAGAAAGGCGATGTCGTGCTGGCAATGGATCGTCCCTGGGTGAAGACCGGCTTGAAGCACGCGACCATTTCCGCTGATGACCTCCCGTGTTTGCTCGTTCAACGAACGGCTCGACTGCGCGGCGGGGCTAGCCTCGATAACCGATTTTTGATGTATCTTATCGGAAGTGCAGCCTTTATCCGTCACATTCTTGGCGTTCAGACGGGAATCGGCGTTCCACATATCAGCGGACAGCAAATAAAGGATTTCGAGTTCAATAGGCCGCCTTTAACCGAGCAACGCCACATTGCGGACAATCTAGAATCACTCCGTGCTGAAACCCAACGCCTCGAATCCATCTACCAGCAAAAGCTCGGCGCGCTGGAGGCGTTAAAAAAGTCGCTACTCCACCATGCCTTCACCGGGCAACTGTAGAAACCACCCATGAACCAAGCTGAAACTCCCTTTATGCTTCTACAACAACAACATATCGATGCGCTCGATCAGGCTGAGAGATTGATCTTTCACTCGGACTTCTGCCCCTATTTAGAGTTGAAGAAATTGTTGCTGGATCCCACCCCTTTGGCTCAGGACCGCTTCCGCTTGCTTTTCACCAATTATTATGGACTCAACATCGGGGGACTCACCGAGGAGTTCAAAATTCGATTTTTTACGATTTTATTCAGTGGCAAATTCATCGCAAATGGTCAGCCAGATTTTGCTTCGATCCTTTGGGAGCTCAGCCGTATCAAACGCAAGAAAGGTGATTTTGTAATACCCTTTTCGTTTACTTCAAAACTCGTCGCCATGCATGATGAGACCAGCCCGATTTACGATAGGCATGTGCTGAACTTCTTTTCAAAGAAGGCCCCGGCCGCAACAGTCGATAAACAAAACCGAATAGCCTGGTATGTGGAATTCCTACAATATGTGCGTAACACTTATATCAATTGGGCAGGTTCTATTCAGGTCGCTCCGATTTTAAGTCGGCTCAAAATTCGTGACGTGCAATTGTCAAACTGCCACATAGTTCGTTTAATGGATTTTTTGGTATGGAAAGTTGGCAATCAGAAGCTACTTCGTACATAACTCAAACCATGCTATGAACGAAGCCGAAACCAGAGCCGAGCACATTGATCCCGCGCTAAAGGCGGCGGGCTGGGGGGTGGTCGAGGGCAGCCGAGTCCTTCGCGAGTATCCCATTACGCTAGGCCGAATCGAAGGGCACGGGCGGAGAGCCAAGCCGTTGATTGCCGATTACGTGCTGGTCTTTCGCAATACCAAACTGGCCGTAATTGAGGCCAAGGCGTGGGATGAGGAATTGACTGAAGGGGTGGGCCAAGCGAAAGCCTATGCGGAAAAACTGGCCATCCGGTTTACCTATACCACGAACGGCCAAGGTCTTTATGGCATCGACATGCAGACGGGAAAAGAAGGCGAAGTGGCCTCGTATCCCAGCCCGGACGAACTCTGGAATCTGACATTTTCAGAGCAGAACGTCTGGCGTGACCGTTTCGCCGCTGTCCCGTTCGAGGACAAGGGCGGTTATTTTCTACCACGTTACTATCAAGACATCGCCATCGAGCGGGTGATGCAAGCCATTGCCGCGAAAAAGCCACGTATCCTGCTCACACTCGCTACCGGCACGGGCAAGACCTTCATCGCCTTTCAGATTGCCTGGAAGCTCTTCTACAGCCGATGGAACCTGAGCCGGGAGCCATCACGCCGCCCACGCATGTTGTTCCTGGCCGACCGCAATATTCTCGCCAACCAGGCGTACAACGCCTTCTCCGCGTTTCCCGAGGATGCACTGGTGCGCATTGAGCCGGATAGCATTCGACAGAAGGGGCGAGTGCCGACAAACGGGAGTCTCTTCTTCACGATCTTTCAGACCTTTATGAGCGGCCCACCAAAGGACGGCCATCCCTCGCCCTATTTCGGGGCTTACCCGCCGGACTTCTTCGACTTCATCGTCATCGACGAATGTCACCGTGGCGGTGCCAACGATGAAAGCAACTGGCGGGGCATTCTCGAATATTTTGCCCCCGCCGTCCAACTCGGTCTCACCGCTACGCCCAAGCGCAAGGACAACGTGGACACCTACCGCTATTTCGGGGAGCCGGTCTATATCTATTCGCTCAAGGAAGGCATTAACGACGGTTTCCTGACGCCGTTCAAGGTGAAGCAGATATCGACCACGCTAGACGAATATGTCTATACGCCCGATGATCAACTCATAGAGGGAGAGATCGAGGCGGGAAAACGGTACGAGGAAGCTGACTTCAATAAGATCATCGAAATCAAGGAACGGGAAAAGAAACGTGTCGACATATTCATGGCACAAATCGACCAGCGGGAAAAGACCCTGGTCTTCTGCGCTACGCAGGACCATGCGCTGGCCGTGCGTGACCTCGTTAACCAGATAAAGACCGGCACCGACCCGAACTATTGCCAGCGGGTGACGGCCAACGACGGCGCGCTGGGTGAACAGCATTTACGGGATTTTCAGGACAACGAGAAGACCATCCCCACAATATTAACGACTTCGCAAAAGCTCTCAACCGGAGTGGACGCCCGCAACATCCGGAACATCATCCTGATGCGTCCGATCAACTCCATGATTGAATTCAAGCAGATCATCGGACGAGGGACGCGGCTGTATGACGGGAAGGACTACTTTACGATCTATGATTTCGTGAAGGCGCACCATCATTTCAACGATCCCGAGTGGGATGGGGAACCCATCGAACCGAAACCGAAGAGGGAGAGCAAGCCGGTTTCTCGCCCACTTCCTTCGGACGAGGAATCGCATGAGAATTCCCGCGATTATGTAAAAAAACAACGAATCAAAGTGAAGCTTGCCGACGGAAAGGCCCGCACCATTCAGCACATGATGGTCACGACCTTTTGGCATCCCGACGGCACGCCCATGTCGGCCCAACAGTTTCTGGAAATGTTGTTTGGCAAGCTCCCAGAGTTTTTCAAGAATGAAGCCGAACTCCGCGCTCTCTGGAGCCTTCCCGACACACGCGCCAAACTCTTACAAGGCCTGGCCGAAAAAGGCTTTGGCCCTGAACAGATGGCCGAGATGCAGAGGATCATTGATGCCGAGAATAGCGATCTCTTCGACGTGCTCGCCCACGTGGCCTATGCCCTCCCCCCTCTCACGCGGCAAGAGCGGGCAGAAAAGGCTAAGGTAGAAATCAGCACACACTTCAACAGCAAACAGCAGGTCTTTCTTGATTTTGTCCTGTCCCAATACGTGAAAGTCGGGGTGGAAGAACTCGATCAGGCCAAGCTGACACCATTGCTGCGATTAAAATATCACGATTCGATTGCGGATGCCGTCACCGACCTCGGCAAGCCGGAAGAAATCGGCAAGTTCTTTTCCGGATTCCAGAAATATCTCTATCAGCCACAAGCCGTCGCATAGGAACAGGGCCGGGCCATTGACCGGGGTTGGCATTGCCTCCTTACCTACTTCCAACCATCTTCCCACATTCCTCATTCATCAGAATGGTTCACTGTTCTCTGCGGGATCTTGTTGCACTTGTCGGTTAGATGCCGAGGTTCGGCCCGGCGGCCGAGCCTCCTTCGACCTCGCTCAGGACAGGCCTTTTGTTTCGGCAAAAGTGACCAAAACCATTGACGCCCGGTCTGAAATCATTGAAGAGGAGGGGCGCCAACTCTGAAGAAGGCGGACCAACTCCCAGAGCCTGCCCTGAGCTTTGTCGAAGGGCTCAAACAGGGTCCGCTAGCGGAGAAGAGCGTTCCTCCTTGGGGCCAGCCGGCAGGCGTCGGACTACAGACGAAAGGTTCATGCTTGAGGTCCGGCCTTGCATTCACACATACTCCCAGCCCCCTTCCAACCTTCCTACTTGTTCCGAATGATTCACTGTTCTCTGCGGGTTCTTCTGGGGGAAAAGTTTGAGCCCTTCGGCATGCCTCAGGCCAGGCATCGCGAATTTGGTCGCCCCACTTTATTGAACCCCTAGATAATGGTCATGGGGTCACCCATGAGCAGGCTGTCTTAGGCCAGATTGTTCAGTAATCCCAATCCGCTGATGAGGACGAGCATTCCTCCAATAACCTGCTTGAACCACTGATCGTTTTTCAAAATCGCATCATGAAATTTGAGTCCGATCACATGGCCGATGGCTGCGATGGGGAGGAGTACGAGGGCGGTGAGCAGATGCAGCTCGACTCCGAGTATCACAAAGGTACTCATTTTAATCATGACGATGGTAAACCAGAGAACGTACAACGTGTTACGTAGTTGATTGGTCGCGACATTTTTCATGGTGACCGCGACCATCAGTGGTCCACCGGTCAGTGACGTTCCCGCCACATACCCACCAAGCGCAAGCAACAGCCTGTCGCTCCAGCTCTTCTTGCTATTGATGGAAAGATTCAATAGCCACATCAATCCATACGCAAGTGAGATGGAATAAATAAAGATGAGCAGCCACTCAGTCGGCAACGTAATCAGGCCGAACACACCAATCAAGGTCGTGGGGATGACAAAAAGCGTGGCGTGCCGCAAATAGGGCCAATCGACATCGTGAATACCGGTACGTAAGGTCAGAGCCGAAAAAAACAGGAGATGCGATCCGATGACCGGCAACCAAAATAGTGGTTGGTCATAGAGAAACAGCATGAGTGGTAGTCCAAGCGCAGCACCACCGAATCCAAGCCCGCTGCGTACAAACCCTGTCCAGATAAACAGTACTCCCACGAGGAGTAGCTGAGTGATCGTGAAGTCAAAGAAGATATTCGTCATGGATCGTGCGTTTGTTGGAAAAAGCCGCCAGCCTTCGCCAAGGCTACGGCAGACAGGCCAACGGCGTTTCCTGCCTTTACGCTCGCCGCTAAAGCCAGTTCACTAATCAACGGCCTTAGTGCTTTAAAATTTCTATTGAGATGCGGGGGTTCGGCCCTCCAGGGCCAGAATCAACCCTTGACTGACTGGCGGTATGACGATAGCATGATCGATCATAACTTCGTAAGGAGGCAATTGGATGGCCACAACCACGATTTCACCAAAATTCCAAATTGTGATTCCCAAGGAAGTACGGGAAAAGCTTCACCTGAGTCCTCAACAACGTTTACAGGTGGTAGAAAAAGGAGGAGTCATTACCCTGGTGCCGGAAGTACCACTCAAAAATCTCAAGGGATCACTCAAGGGAATGTCCAAGACAGGCCTTCGTGAAAAGCAGGACCGGCTGTGAAAATCCTGATGGATTCCAGCGGATGGATTGAGTTCTTCACCGAAGGCCCACTCGCCGAACGTTATGCGACCTATTTTACCTCCCGGCATGACCGCATTATCCCAACCATCGTCCTCTATGAAGTGTACAAAAAAATCAAACGGGAAAAGGGAGAAGAGACGGCATTATTGCTTTCGGGACAACTCAGTGCGAGCCATGTTGTTCAGCTCACGGAATCTATCGCCTATTTGGCGGCGGATTTAAGCTTAATGCACGGCTTGGCCATGGCCGATGCCATCATCTACGCCACCGCGAAAGATCAGGACGCGCAAGTGGTTACGGGCGACGCGGACCTGAAGGACTTACCTGGAGTCATCTACGTCAAGTAGGAACACAGTGCCGGGATTCGTCTCGGATCAGATTGATCCTGCCAAAACAAAGCGAGGAGCAGTTTTTGCTTTCACCCATACTCCCGGACCCCTTCCCACAGTCCTGATTGTTCAGAATGATTCACTGTTCTCTGCGGGTTCTTGTGGGACTTGATTTTTAGAGGCCTGGGTTTCGCCCCCGTACGACGAGGTCCTTTTGTTTCGGCAAAAGGACCCAAAACCATTGACGCCCCGTCTGGCCTGATTGAAGAGGAGGGACGCGAACATTTTGAAGAGCGGACCAACTCGCACGGCTCACACAAGGCCCGCTAGATGCGAAGAGCGTCCCTCCTTGGGGCCAGCCGGCAGGCGTCGGATACAGATGGAACGTTCATGCTTGGGGGCAGACATTGCCTTCACACATACTCTCAGACCCCTTCCCACATTCCTAATTGTTTTAGATTGGTTCACTGTTCTCTGTGGATTTTTGTGGCACTTGTCTGTTAGATGCCGGGGGTTCGCCCCGGCGCGACGAGCCACTTTTGTTTCGGCAAAAGTGGCCAAAACCATTGACGCCCCGTCTGGCCTGATTGAGGGGGAGGGACGCCAAACTTAAGAAAAGCGGACCAACTCGCCAGGCTCAAACAGGGTCCGCCAGCCGATAAGAGCGTCCCTCCTTGGGGCCAGCCGGCAGGCGTCGGAGCAAAATTAACGCGTACCGAGGCAAACTCGCGGAGCTTGTCCTGAGTCTGGTCCAAGGGCTCACACACTGCCCACCTAATTTCCAGTGCCGGTTGCACTGCTCGGCCATGCCACCAAGCCAAGGGAGCCCACGGAGGAAAGGGGGACTAACACGCGGAGTCTATCCTGAATCATGTCGAAGGGAAGGCCGCAGCCTTTTTTACGCGCGGAGCGTACGTTCAGTACGTGAGCACGGAAAAATGGCGACCTGCCTGCGCGAAGCCGCTCCGGCGAAGGCAGGGAACGCCGCTGGCGGCTTTTTTCAACGGACCCACAGTGTATAATGCTATCCATCTATGGCCCATTTGTAGTCAGATAATAGGCTCGCTCCTTCTCTTTTCCTCCTTTTTATGAAAACCTTGGAGAATATTCGGCACCAATTGGGCAACGGCCAGTTTGAGTTTAGCCAACATGCTTTCAAACGAGCTGTTGAGCGAAACATCAGCGATTTGGAGATTCGAGAAGCTGGACACGACGCACAACGTATTGAAGATTACCCTGATGACAAGTATGCCCCAAGTTGTCTGCTCCTGGGTTACACACAATCGAGACGGCCCTTGCACATTCAAGTTTCCTACGTGGAGTCCGACTTCTTAAAGATCATTACCATCTATGAACCTGATCCAGAAGAGTGGTATAGTTTTATGAAACGGAGGTAAACATGTTTCGGTGTCACGTGTGCGGAAAAACGGACGCTCGCGAAGAACGTGTTCACGAAGTATTTGAAATTGAGGGACGACCCATCAGAGTTGAAAACGTTCCGGCCACCGTTTGTACGCATTGTGGTGAGCCGATCTTTAGTCGCGAGACGACGGAAAAGGTTCGACAAATGGTCCATGGCCAAGCCAAACCTATGAAATCGGTTCAAATGGATGTGTTTGCCTTCAGTTAAGGTCTGCCCGATTATGCGAAAACAATACGCAAGAAAGCATCGATCTTGTCCTATTGTGCAAGCCCCACAAAGTCGGTTGGTCCTTGCGATGGAAGCCAAAGGAGGCAGCCCGGCGTATGATCATGGAGGGTGACTGCAGACAGAATTTTCGAAGAACAGAAGATAGTCAAGAATTCACATAAGACTCTCCCACACCCTTCTCTCCCCTTTCAGCGGTGTCCCTCAACCTTCGCAGACAACTTCAAAGTTATCCTCAGTTAGCAATGAAACCCGATAGCAACAAGGCTTGGGGGCACCCATTATCAGGTTCTGTCAAGTAGGAATGGGGGCAGGCCTTCCATTCACATCTATTCCCAGACCTCATTTAACATTCCTGCTCTTTCAGAATGGTTCACTGTTCTCTGTGGGTTCTTGTGAGGTAGGTTCTGCACAGCGAAGATGGATGGCATTTTTTTAGATACCGGGTTTCGGCTCGGCAACCGAGCTACTTTTGTTTCGGCAACAGTGGCCAAAACCATTGACGCCCCGTCTGGCCTCATTGAAGAGGAGGGACGCTAACTCTGCAGAGAGCGGACCAACTCGCCAGGCTTGTCCTGAGTTTTCGAAGGGCTCAAAACAAGGCCCGCTGGCTGAGAAGAACGTCCCTCCTTGGAGCCAGCCGGCAGGCGTCGAACCAAAGCGGATGTACCATTAGGAATTTTTATAACAGAGAGCGGACTTCAGAGGGGCGGAGTGTGCCGGATAATGAACGTCGAATGGTATGTCCTACCCCTTTGTGCGAAATGAAAACGAGAATCAGACGAAAACGATACCGCCTAATTCAAGACCATGCGGATACACGCTCAACCTTTCTAGGTTCTCTAGACAAGACCTTCCCTCCCCTACGAGTAAGGTGACGTCACGCGTAACGTCTTGATCAGGCGTCGAAACGATTCCGGCCGGGATTGGTTCTCATCAAAAATATAGGCATGTTGGCGTTGCGCGGATTGCAAGAAACTGTCGCGAGAATCCGGGGGGACGCCCATTAACTTAGAAAGTGAGACCAGATATTCTCCAGATCCTCTGGCGATATCCTCTTGCAAATTGTCAAAGTTGACGACCACAAATGCGATTTTTTTATGGTCAGGATTGAGCATGCCATCTGCATTGAACCACGCTCCGGGTGTCGTGCTGGAAAGAAACTCTCTGGTGGGCTCGGTGAGATCGGTTGTCGCTTGACTGGTTCCATCGGTCAGTCTGGTAATCGAATCCGTCGAGGCGTCAGTCAGCTCGGTGGACGCATCAAACGGCGCTTTGGTTAAATCAGTTGTGGCATCGGTAACACATCCCGTGAATAACCCGCCCATGAGCATGACGACACACAGACCCCGCATGGCCTGGAAGGAATGCGGCTTCCGGCTTGCACGGAAATTCCTTTCTGCCTCGGTTGCGGGCACAAGATAGAGACGGAAGGTCGGTGCGATCCACGGCCTTATAAGAAAACGATATACATGACGTAAATACGTACTCATGCGCGATTCCCCCTTATTAGGAAAATGAATGTATGAATTAGAAAAAATTATATAGAATGATCTTGTTCCCATTCCCTCCCCAAGTTCACCCTGAAAAGACGGTATTTTGTATCCTTGACTCGCTCATTGCTCATGGTTTGCCAGCACACCTCTCATAGGATGGATTGAACCTAAAACGGCAGTTGGCTATCTTTGAAACCTTCGACTGCCGCAGAAGGGGCGGCGCTCAGGGCGAACGGACTCTCACCCAACGGGTGACCACTTCGACACTCCGTTCGTGCTGAGGCTCTCGAAGCATGAACGGGCTCGCGGACCTGTAGCTGCCGTTCTTAGGTTTCAAGGGACTCAACCATAGACACCTGAGGGGATGGGGGAGCCTGGATATTTAGCTCCACTGAATCGAAGAGAGGATTGGGAAGCAGATAAGGAAAACCCGGTCGTGAAGAACCTCAAGAAAAGATGATTTTGCTGTCTTTTTCAAACTATGTCCTGTTCCACCTCCGATCTCGCCTGCATAAGCCAAGACTTAGAGCTTACCCTCCACCATTCTTCGAACTTCTTCCATCCGACTCCGATTCACTCCAAAATCGGAATAGCCCACCCGGGATGCCGACCGGAAATGAATGGTCTTCGTATCCACATCAAACAGCAGCTCGACATCATCCACAAAGCGAAACAGGAAACTTCTGACTTCGTAATGAAGATAGCCCTCCTCTTCTTGAACCAACTCAGTACGACTCATTTCACCGATGATCTGTTTCAATACCGCTTTGGCCTCAGCCATCGTTTTGTTATAACGAAACGGTGCGATCGCATGGTTTTCCGAATCACTATGAGTGGATACGCAATTGGGACTGTCGGGGCACGGGGCGAGTCGATGATCCTGTACCGGCAGTTCTCCCCCTGTTGCGCCATGGGAGAAGATGCCTATGAGGAGGAGCGACATAAGCACCTTTTTCTGAAAAATGGATTCCGTCATATGTGCATGCCCCTTAATACCAACAATTCCTGGATAGGTCGGGTATCTGCAAATAAGAAAGACATTCTGGCAAAAGGAACTGCGGAAATCTAATCAAAATTCTCCAAGGTAGAGGAATGATCAAAAGTTCTATCGGAGCCGCCTAGCTCGGGTCCACCGAAACAACGCCTCGCCGGTCATTCCCGGAAGGATCACCACCACACCCTCTAGGTCATTTTTCTTCCAAAACCAGACCGGGACAAAGGGTCCAACCATGAGCCAAACTGTCCCGCCCACCGGGACCCTTTCATGAAAAATAGTTGAAAAATCCGGAATCTACCAACACCCATTCGGCATTCGGTATTGGCGTAGGATTTGCTTTATCAGGCAGTGGTTCCAAAGAAAATCACTCCCGGCCTACACCAGGAAACGTTTAAGAGCAAGGTCCCATTTTGCGAGAAGAGAAATTCCCCATACGGAAGTTCGTTGCCAGGACTCAGAGGCGTTTCCCTCCGGGAATGTATGTGGTTTTGTTAGGCTTGAGTGTCCTCATGACCGGCTGTCAGGATCCGCCGATTCACGAATTACAGAAAGCCCGTCAAGCGGTGGAACATGCCAGAAGGGAAGGAGCCTTGACCTTCGCACCTGATCTCTACAGTTTAGCGGAAAGTGAGCTGACGATCGGAGAAGAAGAATTTCATGAACAATCCAGAAAAATGTTCTGGGCTCGAGATTATTCTATGGCCACCCGATTAATCATGTTGGCACAAACGGATGCCCAGCAAGCCCTCTCGCTGGCCCAAGAAGAAAAACAGAAATCTTCGATGTCAGACAGAGATCCTTCACCTCTTCTTTCAGTCCACAGCCACCTCGAGGAGCTTCCTCTGACGACCGGGGGCCTTTTCTTCCAGGGCCGCGAAAGGAGAAATGGTCCTCCAGCTCCGTGAATCCTGCCAACCCCTTTGATTAGGAGAACAAATACAGTATGATTTGAAAAGGTTGGTTGTTATTTCTGGACATGATCTGCCCACTGACCGCTCTTGTTCATTCGCCTTCAGCCTGACCCGTGAGATTGTGATTCACCTGCTTCTCGTTCATCTGCCAATTCTTGGGCATACGTCGTTTCCCCAATCGTTCAGATTCGGAATGATGGCTGAGACTCTCATGGTTTTCCTATTGATCTCAACGCGTCCACTTCACCTATCAGTCATGAGGAGCCACACGTGGAAGAAATTGTAGGTACGACCGGGGACATGGTCATCCGGTACGGCCTGAGTACGTTCTTTCTCTTCTTAATCATTCTCATCGTCAGGATGGGGATCCACCACAGTCTCTTCCGGTCAACCGAGCTTTCCGTGGAAACACGAAGACGGTGGGCGGTCAACCTCAGAAATGGCCTGCTCTTCCTGTTTATTCTCGGGATGATTTTCATTTGGGCGCCGCAACTCCAGACTTTTGCCGTCTCCGTGTTTGCCGTCGCCGTCGCCTTTGTCCTGGCCACCAAGGAAATCATTGACTGCTTGAGCGGATCAGGGCTCCGGGTGCTAACCAAAGCCTATTCGTTGGGTGATCGCATCGAAATCGGGGGCATTCGGGGAAACGTGGTTGACCACAACGCCCTGACCACCACGGTTTTGGAAATCGGACCGGGCCAGACCTCTCACCAATATACCGGCCGGGCCATGGTCATTCCCAACAGCTTTATTTTCGATCACCCCTTAACCAATGAAACCTATACAAAAAAATACCGCCTCCATATTGTGACCGTTCCGCTGAGTACCGACGATGACTGGAAAACCGCCGAACGCCTCCTGCTGCAGGCCGGCGAAGAAGAGGCCGCCCCGTTTATCGATGACGCCAGGACCTACCTCAAAAAACTCGAAGGCAAATTGTGGTTGGACGCCCCCTCGGTTGAACCCCGGGTCACCATTCAGTTGCCGGAACCAGGCCGCATCAACTTATTACTCCGGGTGCCCTGTCCGACTCAATATCCTTCCCGTCTGGAACAAGCGATCCTTCGAAAATTTCTTGCTGAATTCTCCTTTACTCCGCGTTTAGTGATACAGGAAACACACTCCTCCCATTAACACCGAAATTGGCCTTTCCACCCGTTCCTATGGTAAAAACATGTCATTCGTCTTTATATTTCAGCATCTTTGCTGAACCGTCATCCAGCCTGACCTTGCCGATTTCAAAACCCATATCGAGACCTCACTCCCTGTGTACAGCCGGGAAACGAACATTCTAGTCAGTAATCAGGAAAGGCCCAATCCATGATTGTCGACACACTCGAGAATGATCCACTCTGGTACAAAGATGCCATTATTTATGAACTCCATGTTCGGGCATTTTGCGATAGTAACGCCGATGGCATAGGCGATTTCAAAGGGCTTACCCAAAAACTCGATTATCTCCAGGATCTGGGTGTGACCGCGATCTGGCTGCTGCCCTTTTGTTCATCTCCTCTCCGGGACGATGGCTATGACATTTCCGACTACACCAATATTCATCCACATTATGGAACCAGACGAGACTTTCAGGCGTTTGTCCGGGAGGCCCATCGCCGTGGATTACGGGTGATTACGGAATTAGTGGTAAATCACACCTCGGATCAACACCCCTGGTTTCAGCGTGCGCGGAAAGCTCCTCCCGGCAGTAAATGGCGGAATTGGTACGTGTGGAGTGAGACCCCCGATCTGTATTCCGACACCCGCATTATTTTTAAAGATACCGAACATTCGAATTGGACCTGGGACCCCGTAGCCAAGGCGTATTTCTGGCATCGTTTTTTTTCTCATCAGCCGGACCTGAATTACGACAACCCTGCGGTGCAAAAGGCGATCTTTGAGGTCCTGGATTTCTGGCTGGAACTGGGCGTGGACGGCTTACGACTGGATGCCGTGCCCTATCTTTTCGAGCGGGAAGGGACCAATTGCGAAAACCTTCCGGAAACACATGCGTTTCTCAAAACGCTGAGAACGCACGTCGATAAAAAATTCAAAAACCGGTTTTTTCTCGCGGAAGCCAATCAATGGCCGGAAGACGCCGCGGCCTATTTTGGGGAGGGCGATGAATGTCACATGAACTTTCATTTTCCCTTGATGCCCCGCCTGTTCATGTCAATGCAAATGGAAGATCGGTTTCCGATTATCGATATTTTGGATCAGACTCCCGCGATCCCGGAAGCCTGCCAATGGGGACTTTTTTTACGTAATCACGATGAACTTACTCTTGAAATGGTGACGGATGAAGAACGGGATTACATGTACCGCGTCTTTGCCCATGATAAGCAGGCCAGGATCAATCTGGGAATCCGGCGGCGATTAACTCCGCTCCTTGGGAATGACCGGAAAAAGATTGAACTGATGTACAGCCTGTTATTTTCGATGCCGGGCACACCGGTCATCTATTACGGGGAAGAGATCGGGATGGGGGATAATTTTTATTTAGGCGACCGGAACGGAGTCCGGACTCCCATGCAATGGAGTGCCGACCGCAATGCCGGATTTTCCTATGGCAATCCGCAGAAACTCTATCTGCCCATTATCATTGACCCTGAATATCATTACGAAGCCGTCAACGTCGAACTCCAACAAAATAACGCACAGTCTCCCCTCTGGTGGATGAAACGCATCGTTTCCTTGCGTAAACGCTATAAGGTCTTTGGGCGAGGCTCCATTGAATTTCTTCATCCGTCCAATCGGAAAGTCCTGGTCTTCCTCCGGCGATATCAGGACGAAACCATTCTGGTGGCCGTGAACTTATCCCGGCATGCCCAATGGGTCGAACTCGATCTGGCTGAGTTCAAAGGACGACGTCCCATGACCCTGTTCGGACGGAGTAAATTTCCAGCTATTGGCGATTTGCCCTATTTGTTAACCCTGACCGGTCATGCCTATTACTGGTTTGTCCTGGAACCGGTTGAATCGGGAAAACCCGAGTCTGCGGGGAAGGCGGAACAAGGGTTGCCCACCATCACGATCTCCAAAGATTGGGATAACCTTATCCAAAAACGAGAAAAAGCCAAACTGGAAAATATATTACCGCAATACCTGCAAAGCCGACGGTGGTTTGGCGGCAAAGCCCGCATCATGCAATTCGTGGAAATCACGGAAACGATCCCTCTTCCGCAGGAAGATCCCTTGGCCGTCCTCGCGCTCATCCGCGTGGAATACACCGAGGGAGAGCCGGAAATGTACCTCTTACCCCTGCAGTATCTCCCGGCCGATCGCATGGCCCCCCTGGTGGATTCTCCCGCAGCCATTGCACGCGTCCGAGTCAAAATGAAAGACGGTGAGCAGGAAGGGCTTCTCATCGATGCGATGTGGGATCCGGAATTTCAAAAAATGCTGGCGGACAGTATTTCCCGAAACCGGCGGTTTACTGGTCCGACGGGCGACTTGGTCACCCAGGCCATGAAAATCTTTCGACGGCAGCTTCAGAAAGAGGTCCCGACCCTTGAACCAACCCTGTTAAAGGGTGAACAAAGCAACTCCTCGGTCTTGTTTGGACATGACTTCATTTTAAAACTCTACCGCAGGGCCGAAGTCGGGGTGAATCCTGACTTTGAAATCGGACGGTTTTTAACCAATAAAGGGTTCCTGCACATCGCGCCACTGGCAGGATCCATCGAATATCAACGACACAATGGCGACCTCCTGACATTTGGTATCTTACAGAAATTTATTCAAAACGAAGGAGACGCCTGGAAATACACGTTGGATGAACTGAGTCGATATCTGGAAGAAGCGCTCACGCATCCCACAGCCATTACCACCTCATCAATCCCTCAAAAATCGCTGATGGCTCTGGTCGACGAGGAGATCCCGACCGGCGCCCGTGAATGGATTGGCCCATATCTGGAAGAAGCCCGGTTGTTGGGCCTTCGAACAGGAGAACTGCACGCCGCGCTCGCTTCCGATTCCGAAGATCCGGAGTTTAAACCCGAACCATTTACCGATTTTTACCGGCGGGGCTTGTATCAGAGTATGCTGGGAACGGTCAACATGAACTTTCCCCTTCTTCGCGCTCAGGTCAAAGGGCTCCAGGAACCCGTGCAATCCATCGCGAAACACGTGTTGGAAGGAGAAGGCCGATTACGTAAACGCCTCTTAACCATACGGGACCGTAAACTCACCTGCACCCGCATCCGGTGCCATGGCGACTACCATCTCGGACAGGTGCTCTTTACCGGAAAAGATTTCATCATTATTGATTTTGAGGGCGAACCGGCCAGGCCGTTAAATGTCAGACGACTCAAGGAATCCCCCCTGCGCGACGTCGCGGGCATGTTGCGATCCTTTCATTACGCGGCGCATGCCTCCTTTATCGGACTGATCCATGGAGTTCGACCGGAAGACTTTTCCTTACTCGAACCCTGGGCCCGCTATTGGCAACTTTGGGTTAGCATCAGCTACCTCAAGGCGTACTTGTCCGTCAAAGAAGTCCGTGACATTCTGCCCCCGTCAGCGGAGGACATCCAAATTTTGCTGAATGGATATTTACTGCAAAAAGCGATCTATGAACTCGGCTATGAACTCAATAACCGGCCCAATTGGGTGCGTATCCCCCTGGATGGCATTCTCCAAATTTTAGAAGTGGACTGATGTTTCGCAAACCACCCTTTGAACCGGAAGACCTACTGACTCATCGCGATCGTCCATACAAATCAGCCCTCCTTGACGGGGAACAATTGCCAATCGTCATCTACAGGAATATCCGAAGAGCCACACACGAAGGAGTGCGTCATGTCTACTATTCCCAAAACGTTACAAACCCTGATCATTGAACATGTCGAGCCTGAACTGGATGGGGGACGCTATCCGGTCAAACGGATCGTCGGGGAAAACCTGGACGTCACAGCCGACGTGTTCAAGGAAGGACACGACACCATCGGGGCCGTCCTTCGTTACAAATTGCTGGGGCAGAAGGAATGGTCGGAAACCCCCATGCATCATGTCGATAATGACCGGTGGGCTGGATCATTCCTCCTTTCAGAAAATACCCGATATCTGTATTCCGTGGGAGCCTATGTCAGGAGTTTTGAAACCTGGAGAATTGAACTGACCAAGAAACATGGGGTCCTTCCGGACCTTTCCAGTGAACTATTAGAGGGAGAAGCGCAAGTCAAAGAGGCGATGACCAGGGCAAAAGGTCCCGATAAGTCCGAGCTCAAACTCTGGTTGGAAAAATGGAAGTCGTCTTCCGACCAGGAAGCCCGGATCGCCATCGCCCTGGATCCGATTGTGGCCACACTCGTCGACCGACACGAACAGCGGGCTGCCTGGTCCACCTATGAGAAAGAATTGGAAGTGATTGCCGACCGTGAGCGTGCCCGGTATGGCGCCTGGTATGAAATCTTTCCCCGGTCAGAAGGAACCGTGCCGGGAAAAGGGGGGACATTTAAAGATTGTGAGCTACGCCTTCCGGCCATCCGGGATATGGGATTCGATGTCCTCTATCTCACCCCTATTCATCCCATCGGAGAGACCAACCGCAAGGGCCGCAACAACAGTTTGAAGGCGAAGCCGGGCGATCCGGGCAGTCCCTGGGCCATCGGAAGTCGGCATGGAGGACATGATGCCGTCGAGCCGGCTCTCGGCACGATGAACGATTTTGACCATTTTCAACAAGCCGTCAGAAACCACGGAATGGAAGTCGCCATAGATTTCGCCATCAATGCCACCCCGGATCATCCCTACGTGACACAACATCCGGACTGGTTCAAGCAACGCCCGGACGGGACGATCAAATACGCCGAGAACCCTCCCAAAAAATATGAAGACATTTATGGATTTGATTTTTATACCGAAGCCTGGCAGGACATCTGGCAGGAAATGAAGCGGGTCCTCCTCTTTTGGATTGAGCATGGAGTCAAAATTTTTCGAGTGGATAATCCCCACACCAAACCCGTGATCTTTTGGGAATGGCTCATTCGGGAAATTCAATTGGAGCATCCGGATGTCCTGTTTCTGGCAGAAGCCTTCACCCGACCTAAAATGATGCGGGTCCTGGCGAAAGCCGGCTATACCCAGTCCTACACGTATTTTACGTGGCGAAATTCCAAAGGAGAAATGACCGAATACTTGACCGAATTAACCCGGACCCAAATGCAAGAGTATTTCCGGCCGAACTTTTTCGCCAATACACCCGACATCCTGCCGGAAATTCTCCAACAGGGAGGTCGGCCGGCCTTTAAATTCCGGCTCGTTCTGGCCGCCACACTCTCTCCGACCTATGGGATCTACAATAGCTATGAACTGTGCGAAAATAAGGCGATTCCCGGAACCGAGGAATATCAGGATTCGGAAAAATATGAAATCCGGCACTGGGATTGGGATCGTCCGGGAAACATCCGTGACTATATCACCCGCATCAACCAGATCCGACGGGATCACCCTGCCCTGCACACCTTCACCAATCTGCAATTTTACCAATCCGACAACGACCACATTCTTTTTTATGGGAAAATGAATGCCGACAAGACGGACATTCTTCTGTTCGCGATTAATATGGATCCCTATACCATCCATGAGGCTCGTCTGCGAATTCCGATTGAAGCATGCGGCATTGGTGAACAGGACACCTATCAACTGCATGAACTCATTCAAGATTACCGTCATCAAGTCGTGGGAGGTGACTACACCATTCGATTGGATCCTCACGACGAACCGGCGGCTATTTTCGCACTCCGCCGCCGGACTCGTCGTGAAAGCGACTTTGACTATTTCATGTAACAGGGAACGATCCGCAGGTTTTCTTACCCCACATTGAAAAAACAGCCCCTGCCAATTATTGGCAGGGGCCTGAACTTCCACGGAGCCTTCATGGGCGCAATGTTCAACGAACACCTCCTTCTCCCACATAACCGACGATTTTAGGCACACAACCCCTATTTGCCGCCTTCAGATCGATCCCCGCGACTCATCTGCAAGGATAAGAAGAAACAGAAAAACCCAACCCCTCGCGCTTAGGCCATCTCAGGAGAAAAATCCCAGCAACAGAAGAGACAGTTTGTCTCCTTATGAGACAACGTTTCTTTCCTTTTGAAGCCAGTCACATTCGCTTCTCGGTTCCGTTTTTGCCATTTCTAAATATACCTTTAAATTCCCAGTAATTAGGAATATCTCTTAGCCCCCCCGAAGCCGACTCCGAGGATTATTCATGGAATGTTCCTTGCATTTCTCTGCTGTCATGCACATGACAATCTCACCTTGGAGGGATTTTGAGGCATCGAACTCATCGGTCTCCCCTCAGATCCTGCCCAAGAACCAAACCATAATCCTGGTGGAGGATCAATCCGACCTCCGATGGCTACTGAAACGTAGGCTGGAAATGAATGGGTATACCTGCCTGGAAGCGGCAAACGGTAGAGAAGCCTTGTCTCTTATTCAGCAGCACCCAACCATTCGTCTGATCCTGTCCGACTATCTGATGCCGGAAATGAATGGGCTGCAACTGCTTCACGTCCTTCGGCAGGACCCCATGAATCGAAAAATCCCGTTTATACTCATCACAGCGAGTTGGTCAGATCAGCTCCAGCACCAAGGCATGAATGCAGGGGCCTTTGCAATCCTCGCCAAGCCTTATCATCACGGGGAACTGGTCCAACTCCTTGAACAAGGAATATCCACTCAAGCCGCCTGATGCCGGCGGTCTTGACAGAAAACATCTCCTCAGACAAGATTGCCAGCCAAGTGCCAGACAATTTTTCTGCTTCCTTTGTTTTCCCCCCGGAATGTAAACTGCCTAGAAGAAGATTTGTGAATGAGACTTCTCACCCGATTGACTCCGCTGAGCGACATTGAATTTCGATGGTTTTTCGGACCTGCTTATGTGAGAAGGTAAAAGAATTCGTTCCTTAGCCTTCATGCTGCCTTCATTACCACTTCCTACTCGTCCATGCTCGTGGTACCCAACCACCACGATTGGTCGATTTTTTCCCCACGGCCAACTGTCAGCCGGCCAACTCGTCACACTAGGCGGCATTGCCTTGATCACTATCGGAACGTTCCTACTGAAGACCCCATGGGCCACCACCCCTGGTAAGTCATTAAGTTTTCTCAACGCCCTCTTTACGGCAACTTCCGCCGTAACGGTGACCGGCCTGATTGTGGCGGACACGGAAAAAGATTTCACCTTATTCGGACAAATCGTTATTCTGACACTCATCCAATTGGGCGGATTAGGGTATGCCATGCTGGCGACCGTTCTTCTCATCGCCATGGGACAACGCATCGGATTGCGAAACCGCATGATGGTGGCTGAGGCGCTCAGTTCATTGGATTTAGCGGGATCTATTCGTTTTGTCAAAACCATTTTGATCATCACCTTTACTTTTGAAGGCGTGGGCGCATCCATACTCGCCGCGCGGTTTTCCCAGGAAATGCCCTTTTTAGAAGCCTGCTGGCATGGCATTTTTCACGCCGTTTCCGCCTTTAACAATGCAGGATTTTCGACGTTTTCTCAAAATCTGATCCCCTATCGTGACGATGTCCTGGTCAATGTTTCCATTGGCCTCCTTTTCATTCTGGGCGGCATCGGGTTTATTGTCTTCCGCGACCTGCTGAGCTATTACCGAAAAGAACGCTATCGAATTCAAACCCATACGAGGCTGGCCTTACTCGTTTCGGTAAGTTTATGGGTGATTGGAACGATAGGATTTTATCTGTTGGAAATGCATAGTCCGGCCACGCTTGGCTCGCAAACTCCTGCAGCGGGAGCCATGGTCGCCGCCTTTCACTCGGGAGCCGCCCGTACAGCAGGATTCAATGCGCTGGACCTGAGCCTCCTCCGACCCAGCACGTTGTATATGTTGATTTTGCTAATGATCATCGGAGGATCACCAGGAGGAACGGCTGGAGGAATTAAAACTACCACCTTCGGCATTGTGTGTCTATCAGTCTGGGCCGTCTTCCGAAAACGACTGGATGTGGAGTTTCACTACCGGCGGATGCCTCCCCATCTCGTCTTGCAAGCTCTGGCAATCATGTTCCTGGCCATTGGAGCCGTCACCACGTTAACCTTTTTTCTCGCCTTTATTGAAAACAAGCCTTTTTTGGCTCTGATGTTTGAAGTGGCCTCCGCATTGGGAACAGTTGGGTTTTCCGTCGGAAACGGAGGCGTGCTCAGCCTTTCGGCGATCTTAACGGATTTTGGAAAAGTCATTATTCTATGCAGTATGTTCCTCGGGAGATTCGGACCTCTCCTGGTTGGTCTCGTCTCCCTGACTCCACCCGTCCGCATGCTCTATCGTTTTCCTCAAGCCAAAGTTGCGATAGGTTAAGATGAGACACATGACAACACCTGACCCATTCACCGGAAAGATGTGATGAGGGATCTTCCACTACCCTACCTCCGGGTATTCAGCCTGGTTTCGGGTGATAAGCCTCCCACTTTTCCTCTCCGGTTCACCTCAAGAACGCCGATGCTTGATGGGATAGTTCTCATGAACATGGATGCCCTTCGAGAACTTCCGTGCACGGTGAAAGACCGATCCGTTAAGGACAAATTATTTCTATAGCCTCAATCGCCACAGTAATGGTCTCTCAGGCCTCACAAAAATTCCCCGCAGTCGTCGGTAATGGCATGTTGACTGAGGCCATATGTATTTTCTGGTTCAACTAGTTTTTTTATCACCCATCTAACCTCTCTCGCCCAATCCCCTCTGTAGGCATGCCCGCCAAGCTGGAATCACCATTAAAAAGAAGCGAGCCTTCCCTGCACCACTCATCGCATTTTTCTTTTCCACGATCAGGCCTCAAATAACCGGTTTCAATCAATCCAGTTTGCATCACACAAGATTGAAATGCTGCCCTTGAGGCATTTCGCTCCGTTCTTAAAGTGCATTTTTTGGGGCATGCCTTATGCGACATTCATTTAAACATGAGAAATCAACAAGGAAGAAGGAGTTCCCACTCCTTATCGCCTCATTTCTATAGCAGAAGGGTACGACGATGAATAGAACTCATGCCGGTATGACAGTAAATACGCTCACCCTTATCCTCGGAGTCGTGAACGCCAACAGAACTAACAGCGGTGGCACGGCCATGACGTTAGAAATACCCAACAAAAGTACAGGAACAGTCGCGGATTAGATTTCTTTCATAACAGACAGAATGAGAACCTCAACCCCTTCTAAGGCTTTTTTCAACCGCGCCTGACACAGTCAAGTTCCTTCCAGCTAAGGTGTATATTTAGATTGTTTTTCCTAATTTTTGCCCGAAAGTTGGCGGAAAACCTGGAGGTTTTTCAAATATGCATACATCCGAATATGAGTTGTAAGCAACTGTCTTCAATGTCAACTCGCCTAACTACGTATCTCTAACCACTTCGTCTTATGCTGGACCATTGCATTCAGAATTGTCAGCAACTTTCGCATGCAGGCGACCAACGCCACTTTTTTCCGTTTGCCCGCCATGAGGAGCCGGTAATAGAAGACCGCAATCACCGGATTGCATTTGGTGGCCACGAGTGTCGCCATATACAGTGCGGTGCGCACAGGGGCCCGTCCGCCCCAACACGTTCGATGCCCGCGCCGGGTGCCACTGTCCTGATTAAAAGGCGCGATTCCTACGAGGGCCGCAATTTGCCGACGGGACAAGGTCCCCAACTCCGGCAGATCGGCCAGCAGGGTCCGACTCAGCACAGGGCCCACGCCGGGCACACTCTGCAGAAGGTCTTCGTGCTCCTGCCAGACGGGACTTTGCCGGATCGTCGTGGTGAACTCGGTATCCAGGGTAGCCAATTGGCGCTCCAACCAACCGAGATGCTTCTGAATGCTCTGGCGAATGGGTGGTGTGGCCAGGTGCCGGCGATGTTTCTCATCGGTGATCATCGCCACCAGTTGTCGCCGACGGGCCAGCAAGGCGGCCAACGCCGCCGTGGCTTGATCGGGCTGGGTCCGCAGGGCGGGTTGCACGCGAGCCGCAAAGAGAGCCAGCAGGCGGGCGTCAATCGCATCGGTCTTGGCCAACTGCCCCGTCGCTTTGGCAAAGGCGCGCACCTGCCGCGGATTGACCACAATGATCGGCAACCCCGCGTCCACCAACAGGCGCACCACGAGCTGTTCATATCCGCCCGTGGCCTCCACCACGATCCGAGTAGGCCGCACGCGATGCAGCTGCCTGAGCAGGGGCTGCAGGCCGGCCTCCGTATTGTCGACGGTCACAATCGGCTCGGTGGGCGAGAGCGCCACATCCAGTTTGGCTTTCGCCACATCAATGCCTACACAGCACGGTGTCAGTTCCATCAGGACCTCCTCCCGGTTCATGCCTCCCGCGAACGCGCCCAGCCTTGTCGATACGGGCTTCAATGGCCCAGGCAACTGTACGGGCTGATACGGAGGCGGAGCCTGACGCACCAAGCTTACAACCGGTCTTCTCTGACCAAAGGGGAGTCGGGCTGTCAGGCTCCAGGGTGAATAAAGAGACAACCATCGTCTTTGAGATTCTTTCATGATACAAGATTCTTTCATGATACAAGGAGGAAATGGGGCATTAACCTGAGCCTTTTACGATTAGGACAAGCATCTCAAGAATTCCCTCAGAGGCCATAACAGCAAGGAGGGTCATCATGGTGAAAGGGGTGTTTATTTTAAAATCTTATTTGGATGCGTTAGTGTGCTTCTCAGGACCGATGGGTTTTGCCGGAGAGAAGGCCGCAACTGCGTCTTCGTCCACAGAACGGGTCATCGATCAAACGTGACACGATGAACGTGTCAAATATACTGTCGAGGAGGGCCTGTGAATGGATGGAAAAATGAATTCGGAGATACTCAATATCGAATTGCGTCAAGGGCATGTGACGCTTTACGGGAACACCAAGACAGAGGAACCGAACGGGCATGCTTCTGATATAGGCGGCACGGCCCATGGGGTTGTTGAGCTTCCCAACCGCATCACCGTCCCTCCCTCCCGCTCAAAAATTCATCATCTCCCGAAAGCGGTCTGGAACAAGTTGCGGGGTGTGAATTTACTCAGCCAACAAACGAATACCTTGCACATTCATGCGAAAGATGGAGTCGTAACCCTATCCGGCATGGTTAAAACAGAGCCCCAAAAAGCCGCAGCCAGAATAGCTGCGGAATCAGTGTCCCGCATCAAAAAGGTTATCAATGCCGTTCATGTCAGAATGCTCCCCTATTAGACGGAGCAGGATTGGTGACATAATGAGATCTCCAGCGACCTCTTCAACGGCAAAGATTCATGCTGGTCACCAATGAGAAACGACCACCCATCATCTATTAGCGAATACGAAGGCAAGAGCCTCTGAGCTCTGAGTCAGAAAAAATGTGATGAGGACGTGTTCGAACCTATACATTAAAACCCGTCAACCTGGCTAGAAATAGGCTTAAAAATCCAGAGTTGGAGTGTGTGGTTTATATCGTCACGTTAAGTAAATCCATTCTACCCTTCACATAGCCTGCTTCCAGGGCGGGTGGGATTGCGGTCCCTGCAGAAGAATGCCAGGAAACCTTTAAGAAGAGCCACCGACTCCTGGAAGGGAATATGAACATTTTCCAAAAATGAAAGACAGAGCATTCACGGCGCGACCGGTTACGAATTTGATCTTCCGTTTGATCATCGGTTAAATAGGACAAGGCTTGAAGGACGAGGACTTTAAACATGAGCAGGACATCCTAACGAGTGGAAGGATTAAAACGGCTGAGTTGTCGGGGGTCGCCTGACGCATTTCCCCTTGTCATGGAAGTACCGCAAGGTGGAATCCACTTGTCAGGATTTTATAGAGATGTCCTGGGATTACTTCAAAGTCGAGGTATCCGGTAGCGATCGATAAAGAAGACACTGAAGAAAAAGAACTCAAAATAATCTCTCACATTATTGGATGGCCTTGAATCCATTGAGGTGGGGCCACCAAAAGAAGCCTGCAAGGAAAATGTACGATGAATACAACAAAAGCAACAACTCTGAGTCCGGCGCAATTGGAGCAATTGTCGATCAATACGATTCGTTTTTTGTCGGTGGATGCGGTGCAAAAGGCCAATAGTGGTCACCCGGGACTCCCGATGGGCGCGGCCCCGATGGCCTATGTCCTATGGACACGATTTCTTCAACATAACCCCTCCAATCCTCACTGGTTCAATCGAGACCGGTTCGTTCTGTCGGCCGGTCACGGATCGATGCTGTTGTACAGCTTGCTCTATCTCACCGGCTATGATTTGCCGCTCGATCAGATCAAACAGTTTCGCCAATGGGGCAGCCTCACGCCTGGTCATCCCGAGCGGGGGATAACCCCCGGCGTTGAAACCACCACAGGCCCGCTCGGTCAGGGATTCGGCAATGGAGTGGGCATGGCTATCGCCGAAGCCTATCTTGCCGGCCGTTACAATCGACCCGGATTCGAAATCATCCATCATTACACCTACGGGGTGGTTAGCGACGGTGACCTGATGGAAGGCGTGGCGGCCGAAACCGCCTCCCTTGCGGGTCATTTAAAGCTCGGCAAGCTGATCTATCTGTACGACGATAATCGGGTCACGCTCGCCGCCTCCACCCAGCTCACGTTTACCGAAGACCGCGCCCAACGATTTGCGGCGTATGGTTGGCACACACAAACGATCGACGACGGCAACGACGTGAACGACATCGATCGCGCCATCCATGCCGCGCGTCAGGACACAGACAGGCCCTCACTGATCCTTGTGCGGACTCATATTGGCTATGGTTCTCCCCACAAACAGGGAACCTTTGCCGCACATGGCTCCCCGCTCGGCGAGGAGGAAGTGAAACTGACGAAACAGAACCTCGGCTGGCCTATTGACCCGCCATTTCTTGTGCCGGAGGAAGTTAAGCAGCATTGTCGCCAGGCCATTGACCGTGGTCGCCAAACGGAATCGGAATGGCATGCGACGTTTGCGGCATATGAAAAAGAATATCCGGACCTTGCCCGTGAACTTCGCTCACTCATCAAGGGCGAATTACCACCAGGCTGGGACGCGCACATCCCGCAATTCCCCGTCGATAGCAAAGGCCTGGCCACCCGCGTCGCCTCGGGAAAAATCATGGACGCAATCAGCAAGGCACTCCCTGGCCTGATCGGGGGCTCGGCTGACTTGAATCCGTCCACCTTCACGGAACTGAGCGAAGCCGGCAACTTTGGTAATTCCTCCGTGGCTATCGGTGATCTGCAAGGATCGGCTGGCGGCGGATGGAGTTATGCCGGGCGTAATCTCCAGTTCGGGGTACGCGAGCATGCGATGGGTGCGATCTTGAACGGCCTGGCCACGCACGGCGGCACCATTCCATTCGGGGCGACATTTCTGACCTTTTCCGATTACATGCGACCGCCGATTCGCCTGGCCGCGCTGATGGGGATCCAAGTGGTGTATGTGTTCACGCATGACAGTCTCGCATTGGGTGAAGACGGCCCAACCCATCAATCCGTTGAGCAGGTCGCCAGTCTTCGAGCGATTCCCAACCTGATCGTGATCCGTCCCGGTGACGCCAACGAAACGGCAGCGGCTTGGCGCGTAGCAATCGAAACGCGTGACCGGCCTGTGGCCTTAATCCTGACGCGGCAATCTGTGCCGACGCTCGACCGCACACTATTTTCCTCTGCGGATGGCCTGCAGCGGGGCGGATACATCCTGGCTGATGCCCCGAATGGGCACCCTGACCTGATTCTGATCGCCAGCGGGTCTGAAGTCTCTCTGATCGTGGAAGCACGACAGAAACTGCTGGAACAAAAATTCCAGGCGCGCATCGTCTCGATGCCGAGCTGGGAACTGTTCGAAGCCCAGTCACAGGAATACCGCAACACGGTGTTGCCGACGGCAATCAGTGTGAGACTTGCAGTCGAAGCCGGAGTGACACAGGGTTGGTCTCGCTATGTCGGTCACCATGGTGATGTGCTCGGCGTGGATCATTTTGGCGCATCGGCCCCCGGCGAGATTGTGATGCGAGAGTATGGCTTCACCGTCGCCAACGTATGCAGGCGGGCTCTGGCTCTCCTGGAAACGCCACGCTGAAAGTGGAAAAACACGGATACCCATTTCACGAAGGAGAGACACGATGCAACTTGGCATGATCGGTCTTGGACGAATGGGCGCGAACCTGGTCCGGCGCCTGACGAAAGATGGCCATACGTGTGTGGTCTACGATAGAAACCCCGCTGCCGTAAAGAAGCTTGCGGGCCGTCGTGTCCAGGGCGCCGCCTCGCTCAACCAATTCATTGCGAAGCTGATCAAGCCACGGGCGGTTTGGGTAATGGTGCCGGCTGGCGTGACCGGCGAGACCATCGAGCAACTGGCCTCGCTCATGGAAGCCGGAGACATCATCATTGACGGCGGGAATAGTTACTACCGTGACGATCTGGAACGAGGGAAGAAGCTCAAGATGAAGGGGATGCACTATGTCGATTGCGGCACCAGCGGCGGGGTATTCGGGCTTGAGCGAGGCTATTGCCTGATGATCGGCGGAGAGAAGGATGTCGTCAAGCACTTGGAACCGATCTTCAAGACCATCGCGCCGGGAATCAAGGCAGCACCACGAACCCAGGGGAGGAGCGGCGCCTCCATTCCCGCCGAACAGGGCTATTTGCACTGCGGCCCGACCGGTGCAGGACACTTCGTGAAAATGGTCCACAACGGAATTGAGTATGGCATCATGGCGGCCTATGCTGAAGGCCTCAACATCCTCAAACACGCCGACGTCGGACTGCGCCACCGGGAGCAAGACGCCGAAACGACTCCGCTGCGTGATCCGGAGGCCTATCAGTACCAGATCGACGTGGGCCAGGTCGCCGAGGTATGGCGTCGAGGCAGTGTGGTGGCGTCATGGCTGCTCGATTTGACGGCGGCCGCGCTGGTTAAGGATTCGGAGCTGACCGGGTTTTCAGGGCGAGTATCAGATTCCGGGGAAGGGCGCTGGACGGCGCTGGCTGCGATTGACGAGGGCGTACCGACGCCGGTAATCAACGCAGCGCTCTTCGGGCGATTTGAATCCAGGGGTGAGGCCGACTATGCCAATCGACTCCTCTCCGCCATGCGGAAGCAATTCGGCGGGCATGATGAGAAGAAAGAAGGAAAGAGGAAGCTGAGATGAGCAGGACCAAAGGCAATGAGGCACGGTCCGACGCCCTCGTGTTCTTTGGAATATCGGGCGATCTGGCGCATAAAAAGATTTTTCCTGCGCTCTACGCGATGGGGAAACATAAGGCACTGACGGTGCCACTGATCGGGGTCGCGGCCCCACACTGGAGTCTGGCGCAATTACGTAAACACGCGAGGGATAGCATCAAGCAGGCCGGAAAGATCGATGACCGTGCCGCCCTCAATCACCTGCTTTCTCACATGCAGTACGTGGGCGGCGATTACAATGACCCGGCGACATTCATCGCGC
The DNA here is from genome assembly GCA_024760505.1 of Nitrospira sp. Classification (GTDB taxonomy): domain Bacteria; phylum Nitrospirota; class Nitrospiria; order Nitrospirales; family UBA8639; genus Nitrospira_E. Next base: position 3,175,465 of record CP058931.1, on the reverse strand, counting down.
TCAAACAGGCACTAGGCAGTGCCCGACGCCCGGCGCATTACCTCGCCATTCCACCAGCCTTATTTGGGACCGTAATCAAAGGACTCAGTGCTGCAGGTCTGGCCGATCAGGCGCGGATCATCGTTGAAAAGCCGTTCGGGCGCGACCTGGCCTCGGCGCGCAGCCTCAACCGCATCGCACGATCTGCATTCCCGGAGGACTCGATTTTCCGTATCGACCACTTCCTTGGGAAAGAAGAAATCATGAATATCCTCTATTTTCGCTTCGCCAATTCTTTTCTGGAACCGATCTGGAACCGCAACTGTGTCGCCAGCATCCAGATCACAATGTCCGAAGAATTCGGCGTGGAAGATCGTGGTGCCTTTTACGAAACCGCCGGCTGTCTACGCGACGTCGTCCAGAACCACCTCTTTCAGATCGTCTCGCTGCTGGCCATGGAACCTCCGGCCTATCAGGGCTATGGTGCCGTCCACAACGAAAAAGCGAAAGTGTTCCAGGCTATGCGACCCCTACGGCCGAACGATGTCGTACGCGGCCAGTATGCGGGCTACCGGAAAGAGCGCGGCGTGTCGAAGGACTCGGACGTGGAGACCTTTTGCGCCCTGCGGTTATTCATCGACTCGTGGCGCTGGCAGGGAGTGCCGTGGTATCTACGATCGGGAAAATGCCTGGCGACTACAGCGGCGGAGGTTCTGGTGGAATTAAAGCCGCCACCGCAACGCCTGTTCGACGATTCACAGCCGACGGTCGGACGAGCCAATTATCTCCGGTTTCGGCTCTCCCCAAACTCCGCCGTCGCACTCGCCGCGCGCGTCAAACGCGCAGGAAAGGAGTTCATTGGCGACCAGCAAGAGCTGTATCTGCTCGAAGAGCAATCGGGGAAGGAAGGACCCTACGAGCGGCTGTTAGCTGACGCCATGGCGGGCAACGGCGCACTCTTTACCCGTGAGGACGCGGTTGAGGCCGCTTGGGCGGTGGTCGACTCAGTCCTGAGGACGCACCACCCGGTGCGTCCCTACAAGCGCGGTAGCTGGGGGCCAAAAGAAGCTAACGCGCTCATCGAAACAGACGGAGGTTGGCATAATCCCGTCAGTCTGTAAGCGTGACGAGTCTGCCTTCAGCACGCGTGGCACGTCGGATTCACCTTAGCCAGCTCCGAAAATTTCTAGCATGAGTTCTGGCCCCGGACGTCACCCATTCGATGACACGGAATCAAAACTATGATCAAAGCCATATTTGAGTAGGAGCTTTTGTACGCGAGGACTCAGGATGTAATCAAAAAATTCCTTTGCCACATTCAAGGATGCCTTCCGACAGGTCCACACCACCGCTTCCCCCAAGCGGACCGGTATAGGCGTGCTGCCCGGAGTTTCATCAATAATGCGCACGTCAGGATTGTTGATCGCATCTACCCGATAGACGATGCCCAGATCTGCCCTCCCCGTGTGAATCAAGTTCATGATATCCCCAGCGTGCTCGGCTTGGAGAAGCTTGAACCGACTCTTATACGCAGGATCCAGTTTAGTGAGTGCCCGGACCGTGATTTCCCCCAACGACGAAGTTTTTGGATTTCCCAAGACCATGCGGGTGGCTCCATTAGGCTGAGCCTCGTGAAAGGCGACCGGCATGACGCGTGAGGTCGCCGACATAACAAGTACGAGACTGGTCTGTGCATAAATTCGAGGCCCTCCGTTGAGGGTCAGCCCCTTGTGTTGGAGTTTTTCAACTTCCTCTACCGCCGCAGGAAGGAACACATCAATCGCCGCGCCCTGTTCAATTTGTTTGCGCATTGTTTGCGACGGACCGTACACGACCTTTACGGCCGCACCATATTCTTTCTCAAACATCGGCACAATTTCCTGTAATGCCGACCTCAAGCTTGGAGCAGCCCCAATCGTCAGAGTTTCAGCCTGAACAGTCGCTCCAGTTGCTACGACACCGAAGATGCTCCCTAGCAGGACTATCGCTATACCAAGTTTCCGACTTCTCATCATAATTCTCCACTTTCTAACCCTCTCATCAGGGGTCTTACCATAGAATGAATAAATGAGGCTGAATTAATTCTCAATCAGAGAGATCTGGAGGGATGATTTTTGCGTGTGCGTTTCCATGCCTATATGGCCCCTCCATGTATCTTGGGCCCATCTCTGACACCGGCTAGTTGCCCATCCACTATCAACTTCAATGCTCTATCAGCCGCCATTCTGACGTCATGCGTCCATGAAGTATGCAATTCCAATAAATCTAATCGCCCTATTACCCTCCAACGGTTAGGCACCAACAGAACATCTCAGCTCGTTAGCATACCTTTCGACTTTCTCAATAGCTGATTGAACTAACTTTGAGTAATAGCAAAATCAATACCCACTGTCGGATCCAGAGAATGGAATAAAGAAAACCTGTTCACCTTAAATTTTTTAAAGAAATCTCTGTGTTGTTTACTCTAATCCCCTATGGGGAGCGTTCTACTATGTGAGATTCCGCACATTGCGCTCAGTGCAAAAACCACTCCGCATTCTTCAACCAGTGCTGTTCAAAAATTTCGATGTAGAGCTGATGGCGACGAAAACGTGCGCGCATGCTGCCGTGACTGACCTGTGCTATCGAGGCAATTCAATTTGGTAGGGATTTTGCTTTGCGCTAGAGGGAATATTTTGATCAGTGGATGATACCCGGATCACAGAAACCAGAAAGGTCGTTTAGCTCAATGATGTTTAACATGACAGAAACTCAACCTGTTTTTGGGAGGCTTTGTGCATGAATCAGATCGTCCTCATTGCCTTGCGACGCCCGTACACTTTCGTGGTTATGACCATCCTCATTGTGCTCTTGGGGGTGATGACGGTGCGCCACATGCCGACCGACATCTTTCCGGATATCACGATCCCCGTCACCTCTGTGGTCTGGATCTATTCCGGCATGCTGCCACAGCAGGTAGAAGGGCGCATCACGTATTTGTTCGAACGCTTCCTGACATCGACGGTGGAAGGCATCAAGTATATCCATAGCCACTCGTACTTCGGCAGCAGCATCACAAATATTTTCCTTCAGGATGGCGTCGACGTGGGCAGGGCTGAAGCGGATATCGTGGGTATTGCACAGAACGTCGTCAATGCGCTCCCACCCGATATTTCGCCGCCCATGGTCATGCGTCTCGCACCATCCTCTATACCGGTGGCCATGCTCCAAATCAGTTCCGATCACATGACTCCGGCAGAGCTGTATAATCTCGTCTACATGCGAATCCGCCCCCTGCTGGTGACGGTACCGGGGATCGTCCTGCCACACCCATACGGCGGCCAGGATATGCAGGTCATGGTCAACCTCGATCAGCAGAAATTGCTCGCCCGTCAACTCACTCCGGCGGACATTCACAAAGCACTCATGCAGCAATACCTCGTGCTACCTTCCGGCGACATCAAGATCAAGGAAACCGACTGGATCGTCCTGACAAACGCCTCACCGTTGAAGATTGAGGATTTCGCCGATTTCCCCATCAAGCGTGAAGGCAACGCATTCGTCTACCTGCGCGACGTGGCCACGGTGCGCCTCATGGGGCGTGTGCAACAAAACGCGGTACTGGTGAAGGGCAAACAGACCGTCATCCTCGTCGCGATGAAGAGTACCGAAGCCTCGACCCTTGACGTCGTCGATGGGATCAAGAAGATGATCCCCCGCGCCGAGCAGGTTTCTCCGGAGGGGGTAGAGATCAAGCTCATCGACGATGCCTCGACTTTCGTGAAAGATTCGATTTCGGATGTCTTGCATGAAATGCTCATGGCCGGTGGGCTGGTCGGCATCATCGTCCTGTTGCTGCTTGGTTCATGGCGGGCCACGGTCATTGTCTGGACCTCCATCCCGTTGTCTATTCTGACCGCCATCATTGGTCTGCATCTGCTCGAAGAGACGATCAACGTCATGACCTTGGGGGGATTGGCGCTGGCCGTCGGCATTCTGGTCGACGATGCGACCGTGATGATCGAGAATATCGATCGCCATATCGAAATGGGTAAACCCCTCGAACAGGCCATCATCGACGCCGCAAACGAGATCGTCGTCCCGACCCTCGTCGCCACCCTCTGCATCGCCATCGTCTGGCTCCCGCTCTTCGAGCTTGGCGGCGTCGCCGGCTACTTGTTCAAACCCATGGCGGAGGCGGTCATCATCGCGATGCTCGCCTCCTTCGTCTTATCACGCACACTGGTGCCGACCATGGCGAAATATATGCTGAAGGATCACCATGTCGCAGCCGCATGAACCCCACGGGGAGTCCGGCACAGAATCATCGGCGAACCTCTTCGTCCGCTTTCAAAACGGGTTCGAACGCGGCTTCAACCGGTTCCGCGGCCGCTATAGTGCGCTACTCGAACAGGTGATCGCCAACCGGCAGGCCTTCGTCGCGACCTCTCTGGCCATCGCCGTGGCTTCCATGTCCCTCTTTTTCTTCCTCGGGCGGGATTATTTTCCCGAGATCAGGTCGAGCGTCATGACGATGCATATGCGGGCGCCGCTCGGAACGCGCATTGAGGTGTCAGGACGCATTGCCACTCTGGTCTCCAACAGCATCCAGGAGTTGTTGCCCGGTAAAGTTGAAAACATCGTCAGTAATTGCGGCCTGCCGGTCGGACCGCATAATCTCGCCTTCATTCCAACGCCAACGATCGGCTCCCAGGATTGTGACTTGACGATCCTCTTGAATGATGAAAAATCCCCGGTCTGGGACTATCGGCGAATTCTCCGCAAGGGCTTGCGGGATCGGTATCCCGGAACCGAATTCACCTTCCAACCGTCCGATCTGACTGCAAAAATTCTCAATTTTGGGGCGCCTGCGCCGATCGATGTGCAAATCAACGGCCCGGACATGTACCCCAACTATGAGTTCGCCCGTAAATTGGTGGGCAAATTTCGCGAGATTCCTGGTGCCGCAGACGTGGTGATCCAGCAGACGATGCGCACGCCGACCCTCATGGTCGAAGGCAATCGCACGTTTGGACTCGGGGTCAACAGGTCCCTCAAGGAAATGGCCGACAACCTGCTCATGACGACCGCCGGGAGCCAACAAACCGACCAGATCTATTGGCTCGATCCCAGTACCGGCATGTCGTACCTGATTAATGTCTATACGCCACAGCCACAAATCAACAGTGTCAACAGTCTCAAGACTATCCCGGTCGAGTCCGCGAACGACTCGAAAGATCCGGAGGGGCAGGAAGTGCAGCTCCTCGGCAATTTGGCCGACATTACTGCAACGGGTACGCCGGGCGTGATCACACACGGGAACATTATGCCGCTGTTCAACATCTATATATCCGCCGAAGGACGGGACCTCGGCGGCGTGTTGGAGGATGTCCAAAAGGTCGCCAAAAGCATGGAGAATGAGAAGCCACGGACCGCTGAGCTTGAAATCCACGGGCAGGCATCACTGATGCACGATGCATATTTCGAGCTGATCTTCGGACTCCTCGCTGCGGTCGTGCTGATCTATCTGCTGATTGTCGTCAACTTCCAATCCTGGCTGGATCCTTTCATCATTATTACAGCCCTCCCCGGCGCGCTGGCGGGCATTGCGTGGGCATTGTTCCTGACCCACACGCGGCTTTCGGAGCCCGCCCTGACGGGCGCCATTATGACCATGGGCACAGCAACCGCCAATTCAATCCTTGTCGTGTCCTATGCACGCGACAGGCTCAAGGAGCATGGCGATGCTTTGCAGGCCGCGATGGAAGCCGGAGTAACCCGCTTTCGACCCGTGCTCATGACGGCCTCGGCCATGATTTTCGGGATGGTCCCCATGGCGACAGGGTATTCCACGAATGCGCCTCTGGGACGCGCCGTCATCGGCGGCTTGCTCGTTGCCACCGTCTTTACCCTACTGTTTGTGCCCTGCGTTTACGCGATGATCTATAACAGGCGAGCGGCTCGCCAGAAGGACCATGCATACAATGAGTAAGATCCTGCGTGGAAGGCTCGTAATGATTTCAGGGGCCCTCCTGTGTATCTTCTACCTCAGCTATCGGGTTTATGAGAGCAAAAGCGACGCCTCTTTGCTACGCCAGCAGACGCACGAAAACGCCGTCCCCACCGTGGCGGTCATCCGTGCAAAGCCGGTACCGCCGACCGAGACCATTACGCTCCCCGGCACTGTTGAGGCTTGGTTTCAGGCTCCGATCTATGCGCAGGTCTCCGGCTATGTGAAGATGTGGTACAAGGACTACGGCGCGCTGGTGAAAAAAGGCGATATCCTCGCCGAAATCAACGCGCCCGCTCTCGACGCCCAATATCACCAAGCCAAAGCCGATCTGGAGTCGGTGCGCGCCATCTATTCCCTCGCCGAAATCACAGCCAAGCGCTGGCTGGCACTGCGCAAAAACCATGCGGTCTCCGAGCAGTCGATTTCTGTGAAGGTGGCCGAAGCGAAAGCCGAATTGGCAAAGGTCAGAGCAGCGGAGCAGAACGTCAGGAACTTCGAGGCCCTCATTCGGTTCAAAACCATTGTCGCACCCTATGACGGAGTGGTAACCGTCCGCAACATCAATGTCGGCGACTACGTCAATAAGGAAGGGACAATCAGTTCCCCCGGCTCGGTCAGCAATCTCTTTACCGTGGCCGACGTGAGTCTGCTGCGCCTCTTTGTCTCCGTGCCGGAGTCGTTCGGGCCCTTCCTCCAGCCAGGACTTACGGCCGACGTGACAGTTCCACAATTGCCCGATCGTCATTTCACCGCCAAATTCCTGACCGTCGCACGTGGATTCGACGTCAGCACACGTACCGCGATTACCGTCTTCACAATCGAAAACGAGGACAGGGCTCTCTGGCCGGGCTCGTACGCCCAGGTACACCTCACGGCGCCGGTTGACCGGAAAGTGTTCACGATTCCATCCACCGCGTTGGTATTTCAGGAGCACGGCACGCAAGTGGCTGTGGTGGCGGAGGACAACCGTGTGCACTTCAACCCCATTACCGTGAGCAAACTCCTCGATAACGCCGTCGAAGTGGCAGAGGGGGTTTCCACAACCGATCGCATCGTGAACAATCCGAGCGCCGCGTTGCTGGAAGGAGATACGGTGCGCATCGTGACGCCGGCACCCGGTTATGACCTCACTAATACCTACGCACCCGCGCCGACCGACGCGCCCGCGCCAACCGGCGGACCGCTGCCAACAGGCGCGCCGGCGCCGAACGAGTCTCCGACATCAAAGGAACACACTTCACCATGAGAGTCGCGATATCCATAATGAGCGACCGTTTCCCTCTGAGACTGAATGGATGGCGTATCTTTCTGTCCCGTGCGTGGCGCTGCAGCTTGTTTCTGTTGACACTCAATTTACCGGCTTGCAATTGGTTCCCGGCCGTCGATTTGGCGCCCAGCTATGAACCGCCGCAATACGTCGTCCCGGCCTCCTGGAAAGGGGCAAGTCCCTTCGTCGAGGCGAAGCCGTCGGATGATGAATTACGCCCGGATTGGTGGAAACTTTTTAACGATCCAATTCTGAATAGTCTTGAAGAACAGGCCATGGCAGCCAATCCGGACCTGCAGGCCGCCGCAGAACGATTCGTTCAGGCTCGCGATATGATGATGCGGGCCCGATCGCAGTACATTCCTCACGCCGGTCTGGGGTTCGGTGCCTCGAACAATAGGCAATCCGACAATAGTCTGTTTCGCGGCCTCGGCGAAGACAACCGGGAAGTGTCCGTTTCCACCGGGGGTCTCGCGTCCTGGGAGCCCGATTTTTGGTCCGCACTTCGCAATGCCACGCGGGCCGAACTTTACCGGGCCGAGGAGCGAGCTGCGGACTATGGCCTGGCGCGACTCAGCCTGCAGGCGGAAATTGGGGCGAACTATTTTACACTCCGCGGATTCGACGCGCAGACGGCGATCTATACGCAATCGATCGATCTCTATAGAAACGTGCTCAACCTCGTCAATGCTCAGTTCGCCGGCGCGATCGCATCCGCGCTGGACGTCGCCCGCGTCGAATCCCTGCTGTTCAGTACGGAGACGAAATTAGCCCGGATTCAAGGCCAACGCCAAGTGACGGAACAGGCGATCGCCATTCTCGTCAACATGACGCCGAGCAGCTTCACGATCGAACCGGTAGATGACCTTCGAGTAGAAAATTTCGCTATTCCCAGAACCATCCCTTCCACCTTGCTGGAGCGGCGGCCCGACATTGCCGGTATGGAGCGGCGGATGGCACAGGCGAATCGCGTCATCGGAATCGCCCGCGCGGCTTTTTTCCCCGATGTGCGGTTCTCGGCCGGCGGCGGGTTCGAAGATACCGGTTTCAGTCTGATCAAGCTCGCCAGTAGTTTTTGGTCCTACGGGTCCACTGTTTCGCTGCCGCTCTTCCAGGGTGGATATCGCCGCGCCCAATTGCAGCAGGCCTGGTCGGCCTATCGCGAAACGGAAGATCGCTACCGTGCAACCGTGCTGAACGCCTTTCGGGAAGTCGAAAACAATTTGAGCCTGACCAACCGGCTGACCCTGGCGGCCAATCGGCAAAGCGCCGCAGTCGGAGCCACGCTCAAGACGCAAAATCTGACTACGGAGCTTTATCGCGGCGGGTTGGCCTCCAGCCTTGAACTCATCTATGCGCAGGTCGCCACACTCGAGGCGCGTATCGACTTGGTGGCTATCAAGGCCGAACTGCTAAGAGCTTCGGTTGCGCTCGTGCGCGCGCTCGGGGGAGGCTGGAACCGCAACCAATTGCCTTCGGACGAAGAGATCCAACCATTCGATACGTTCCAATATGTCGATCTCGACAAACCGCCGCCCGCCGGTGGCATCGATGTGAATGTGGTCAATAACGGAGTGAATAATGATTTGACCAAACCGTCCGTTCCTTGAAGAATGCTTCACTGCGCAGTAATATTCAAAACTGAGCCGGTTTAATCTAAACAGATAAATATCGGGGAATCGAGCGCAATTTCAATTCTCAACTCTGCAAACAGGTGGAATCCTGCTCATCCAGATACTCATTGGAGCCTATACGCCCTACAAATTCATAGAAAATATCAATCAAAGGCTCTCTCAAGAAGGTTGATCTCACCATGATTTTCAAGACACCCGTCTGACCCTCCTTCCTTGATCTCAGTTCCCGGGTTCGGATTGTTCGCGCATTGGAAGCTATCTAGGTTTGATGATTTTTTGCACGGACGGGTGAAGCGTTCGACAATCGGAGACCATGGTTATGCAGATCCCGCTCATAAATCAATTCAAAAACGCCCCTCTCATCATTCCTGAGGACGATGTATTCTTTTAATGCTGTCATCCAATTTATCAACCGATTTCAGCAAGGATCTTGGAATAGAATCATCGCTGTCCGTTCTTCTTCTCATATTCAACGGATTAATCTAGAGGCTAAACGCCAGGGATTGGAAATAATCCGACTCATGGCCAATATTTTTAACTCCAAGCGGTCACCCCTTGTTGACACGGGGTCAAAGGCACAGGTTTGAGCAGGAATTTTTGGTGCGATTGCCCAATTTGGGGGGTTGTGGAATTAGAAGATTCCGCGTGATGCACCCCTTGCTAAGAATGCACCCAACATTTGCCAAACTTTGCTGTACAAAACATTCCAGTTGAACAGATGGAACCGATACAGGTGCCCACCTGCTGCTCTTACTGACCCGGCTATCGAGAGAATTCAGTTTGGGGATTGTTTTGCTATTCGGTAATCAATTTGGTAATTGTTCTGCTGTTCGCCAGAAAATATGCCTGAGTCAGGGGATGTATCTTATACGATTCATGAGGTAGTCAGTGTCTCAATGACAAAAACCTCAACCCGTCTTTAGCAGAGATTGCGCATGAATCAGCTTGTCCTCATTGCTTTGCGAAGGCCTTTAACCTTCGTTGTCCTTGCCATTCTCATCGTGATATTCGGGACGAAGTCGGTGCTCCAAACCCCAACCGATGTTTTTCCGAATATAAAAATTCCCGTCATCTCCGTGGTTTGGTCCTACGCAGGTTTGCTTCCGAGCGATGTATCCGGACGTATTACGTTTTATTTCGAACGCGCCTTGACCTCGACTGTCGAAGGCATCAAGAAGATTGATAGCAAATCCTATTTCGGTATCAGCATCATTAATATCTTTCTTCAGGAGGGAGTCAACCTTGCCGGGGCGGAAGCCGAAGTTGCGGCGATTTCTCAGACAGTTGTCAAAGCCCTGCCGCCCGATATTTCACCGCCGATGATCATGCGTCTCGAGGCATCCTCAGTGCCGGTGGCCATGCTGCAGGTCACCTCCGACACGCTAACGCCCGCTGAACTCTATAACCTTGCCTTTACCCAAATCCGGCCTCTTCTCGTGACGATTCCCGGAGCGATCCTGCCGCATCCATACGGAGGACAACCGAAACAACTTCTGGTTTCGCTCGATCAGCAAAAACTACTCGCCCGTGGCCTCACTCCAGCAGATATTTTCCATGCCTTCGATAGGCAGAATAAAGTGTTGCCCGCAGGCGACCAAAAGATTAAGGCCACTGATTGGATGGTCCAGACAAACGCGATGCCGTTGCAGGTCGAGGACTTTAACAATATTCCGATCAAGCGAGACGGAAACGCCTTCATTTATATGCGTGATGTCGCCAATGTGACCCTCGCCGGCCCGCCACAAACGAATGCCGTGCTGGTGGAAGGCAAACAAGCCGTCACCCTCGTCGTCATGAAGAGCGGGGAGGCTTCGACCTTGGAAGTTGTTGATGGGGTCAAGAAGGCGATCCCGCGAATTGAAAAGATTGTGCCCAAGGGTGTAGAGGTGAAAATTCTCAACGACGCCTCGCTCTTCGTGAAGGAATCGATTGCGGACGTGGTGAAAGAAATGGCCACGGCTTCCACCCTGGTTGCCCTTATCGTTCTGTTGTTACTTGGTTCATGGCGGCCAACGGTTATTATTGCCACCTCAATCCCGCTCTCCATCCTCTCCGCACTCATCGGCTTAAACTTATCCGGAGAGTCACTCAATCTCATGACGTTGGGCGGATTGGCGCTGGCCGTCGGCATACTCGTCGACGACGCGACGGTCATGATTGAGAATATCGACACCCACGTCGCCATGGGCAAACCCCTCGATGAGGCGATCGTCGACGCCGCCAATCAGATTATCGTCCCCACGTTGGTCGCCACGTTAAGCATCGCCATCGTCTGGCTCCCGCTCTTCGAGCTCAGCGGCGTATCCGGCTGGCTATTTGCACCAATGGCAAAGGCGATCGTTTTTGCGATGCTTTCATCTTTCATCCTTTCCCGGACGCTTGTGCCAACCATGGCGAAATATATCCTCGCGGATCACCACGCATCGCAACCCCCTGAAGAGGATGGAGCTATTGAACAAAAAAAAGCCAGGAGTTTTTTCGTCCGGTTCCAGCAAGGCTTCGAACGCGGTTTCGACCGGTTCCGTGAGCGTTACAATGCCCGCCTCGAACAAGCCATCGCCCATCGCCGCACCTTCGTCGTCATCTCTCTCTCGCTCGCACTTGTCTCCCTCAGCCTATTCTATTTCAACGGACGAGACTTCTTCCCCGAGGTCAAGTCGGGGACGATGCAGATGCATATGAGGGCGCCCCTCGGCACGCGTATTGAGGTCTCAAGCCGTCTCAGCTCTCTCGTTTCGAAAGACATCGCGCAGATGCTTCCCGGGCAGGTTGAAGGGGTCGTCAGCAATTGCGGCCTGCCGGTCGGACCGCATAACCTCGCTTTTATACCGACACCGACGATCGGGTCCCAGGATTGCGACCTGACGATCGACCTGAAAAATGAAAAGTCACCGGTTTGGGACTATCGGCGTATTCTCCGCAAAGGTCTTCGGGAGCGGTATCCAGGCACCGAATTCACGTTTCAGCCGGCTGATCTGACCGCCAAAATTCTCAACTTTGGCTCGCCGGCGCCGATCGATGTGCAAATTAATGGGATGGAGATGTATGCCAACTACGAGTTTGCACGGAAATTGGCAGGAGAACTACGCAAAATCCCCGGCGCCAGCGACGTGACGATACAGCAGACGATGCGGACACCAACCCTTTTTGTTGAGGGCCAACGCACGTTCGGCCTCGGCACCAACCTGAGCGAGGGGGAAATTGCCGACAATCTGCTATTGTCCACCTCTGGTAGTCAACAAATCGACCAGCAATATTGGCTTAATCACAAAACCGGCATTTCCTATCAGATCAACATTTATACCCCGCAACCTCAGCTCACGAGTATTAAAAATCTCATGACGGTCCCTGTCGATCAGAACAATCTCGACTCGTCGCAAGATAACATTCAGCTACTCGGCAATGTAACCACACATTCAATGATCGGTACGCCTGGCCTGATTTCGCACGCGAACATTATGCCGCTCTTCAATATCTATGTGTCCGCCGAAGGGCGCGACCTCGGAGGTGTTCTGGCGGATGTCGAGAAGGCTGCCAAGGATCTGGAGGACGAGTTGCCACGTAGTGCTGCGCTTGAAATTCATGGGCAGGCGGAAACCATGTACGAGGCATATGTCGAGTTGATTGTCGGTCTCATCTTTGCCGTCGTGCTGGTATATCTCCTGATCGTCGTCAACTTTCAATCTTGGCTGGATCCCTTTATCATTATTACAGCATTGCCTGGGGCGCTGGCGGGTATTGCCTGGGCATTGTTCCTGACACACACGAATATTTCCGTGCCGGCGCTGACGGGGGCCATCATGACGATGGGCACCGCAACCGCCAATTCGATTCTTATCGTATCTTACGCCCGTGAACGGCTCGAAATGCATGGAGACGCGATCATGGCTGCTGTCGAAGCCGGAAAAGCCCGCATCCGTCCGGTGCTCATGACGGCATCGGCCATGATCATCGGCATGCTGCCGATGTCGATGGGTAATTCCCCCAATGCGCCGTTGGGTCGGGCTGTCATCGGCGGTCTGATGGTCGCGACCGTATTCACCCTGTTTTTTGTGCCCTGCGTGTATGCCATCATCTACAACCGGCGAGGGTCTGGCCAAAAGGCCAGTGAATAATATGAAGAACCTGCGTGGAAAAGGCCTTGTGATCCTCGCCATCCTGCTGGGTCTTCTATATATGGGCTATCGAATCTATGCGCACAACAGCGGCGCCGCTGCCCTGCGCGAGGAAACCCTTGCAGACGCCGTCCCAATCGTATCCATCATCATTCCCAAACCGTTACCGCCAACACAGACCATTACCCTCCCAGGAAATATTCAGGGTTGGTTTGAGGCGCCGATCTACGCCCAGGTCTCGGGCTATGTGAAAATGTGGTACACGGATTACGGAGCGAAGGTGAAAAAAGGCGATGTCCTGGCCGAAATCAATGCGCCGGCTCTTGACGCTCAATATCGGCAGGCCAAGGCAGACCTGGAGTCTGAGCGTGCCCTATATGGTCTCGCCAAATTAACCGCAAAACGTTATCTGGCGCTCCGCCATAATCATTCCGTCTCCGAGCAGTCGATTTCAGTAAAAGTGGCAGAGGCGAACGCCCAAGCGGCAAGGGTCAATGCCGCAGAGCAGAATGTCAGAAATTTCGAGGCGCTGATTCGGTTCAAAACGATCGTGGCGCCCTTTGATGGTGTGGTGATTGATCGTAATATCAATGTCGGGGACTATGTCAACAAAGAAGGCACGATCAGTTCTCCCAGTGCGATCAGCAACCTGTTTACTGTCGCCGACGTCAGCAAGGTACGCCTCTTTATCTCTGTGCCGGAGTCATTCGGAGCATTCCTCAAGCCAGGCCTGACGGCCGAGGTAACTGTGCCGCAATTGCCCAGTCGTCGTTTTACCGCAAAATTCCTGACTGTCGCGGGTGGATTCAATGTGAGCACACGGACCGCGGTTACCGAATTTGTGCTGGACAACGAGGATAGAGCCCTCTGGCCTGGCTCATACGCCAAGGTAAGTCTCACGACACCCGTTGATTCTGATTTCCTCACGATTCCAACCAGCGCGATGGTGTTCCAGGAAAATGGTACAGAAGTCGCCGTATTGACGGATGACGATCGCATTCATTTCAAGTCAATCACCGTGGGTAAAATTCTCGACGCCACGGTCGAAGTCACGGAGGGGATTTCCACCACCGACCGCATTGTGAATAATCCCAGCGCGGCGTTGCTCGAAAACGAACAAGTGCGCATCGTCACGCCGGCATCTGGGTATGACCGCCTCAACACCGATTCACTTGCGTCAAAAGACCAAACGGACACACCCGCGTCAAAGGCCCAAACAGAAGCACCGATGACAAAAGACCAATCATCACAATGACGGTCTTCGACACATGGGAAAAAAAACCTTGCAAACACGGCTAGAAATGTCATGGAGGTTATTACCTTGGGTATGGCGCAGCACCGTGTTACTGATTGCGCTTTATTTATCGGCATGCTTGCCTCACGTTGATCTTGCGCCGGACTACCAACCGGCTGAATTCATCGTCCCCGTTTCATGGCATGGTGCCAGTCCCTTCGTCGAAGCCAACCCATCGGATGATGAATTACGACAGGACTGGTGGACGCTGTATAACGATCCGGTATTGAATACGCTTGAAGAGCAGGCCATGGCGGCAAATCCTGATTTGCAGGCGGCGGCTGAGCGGTTCGTCCAGGCTCGCGATATGATGATGAAAGCCCGGTCACGTCGCATCCCTCAATTGGGCCTGGGATTCGGCACCTCCCGCAATAGGCAATCCGAAAATCATCTGTTTCGCGATCCCGATATTTCGGACACCGCATCGACGGTCTCTCTTGGAGGGATTGCATCCTGGGAACCCGATTTCTGGTCGGCGATCCGGAACGCCACGCGTGTAGAGATGTACCGGGCCGAAGAACGTGCCGCTGAATATGGGCTTGCGCGCCTCAGTTTACAGGGGGAAATTGCGGCAAACTATTTCACCCTACGCGGTCTCGACGCGCAACTTGCGATTTACACCAAATCAATCGACCTCTATAAGGGCTCGCTGGAACTGATCGTGAACCAGTTCACCGTCGGGATCGCGTCACAACTTGACATTGCCCGTGTCGAATCCTTGCTATTCAGCACTCAAACAAAAGAAGCCGAGGTTCGAGGCCAACGCCAGGTGACGGAGCAGGCAATCGCCATCCTTCTGAATAGGGCGCCGGCCAGCTTCACGATCGACCCCGTCGACGACCTTCGTGTGGAAAGTTTCACGATTCCGAAAACCATTCCCTCCACCTTGCTGGAACGTCGACCCGATATCGCCCGGATGGAGCGCCGGATGGCCCAGGCCAACCGCGCCATCGGGATCGCTCGCGCCGCCTTTTATCCTAATGTAACGTTCCTGGCCGGCGGAGGGTTCGAAGATTCCGGCTTCGATCTGATCAAGCTTGCCAATAGTTTCTGGTCCTATGGGTCCGCCATTGAGCTACCGCTCTTCCAGGGTGGATTTCGCCGCGCCCAATTACAGCAAAGCTGGTCGGTCTATCGTGAGACGGAAGACCGATACCGTTCGACAGTGCTCAACGCCTTTCGGGAAGTCGAGAACAATTTGAGCCTGACCAACCAGCTTACCACTGCGGCCAAACGGCAAGACGCGGCCGTCGGGGCCTTTCTCAAAACGCAAGACCTGACCTCCAGCCTCTACTTTGGCGGACTGGCCTCCAGCCTTGAACTCATTTACGCCGAGGTCAACACCCTAGCGGCGCGTATCGACGCTGTGGTCATTAAAGCCAACCTGCTGAAGTCTTCCGTGGCCCTCATACGTGCGCTGGGCGGGGGCTGGAACCGCAACCAATTGCCCGCCGATGAACAGATCCAGCCCTTCGATACGTTCCAATATGTTGATCTTGACAAACCTCCACCCGCCGGGGGAATCGATGTCAACGCGGACAATAACGCGGTGAATAATGATTTGACCAAACCACCCACTCCTTGATCCATGCTCACCCCTGGTCAACTGGAATGGCTTATGCGGCAAGGTGACAAAAGTACTCCTGGTGGTATTGGCGTCGACAACACGGGAATGGGAACCGGTCGGCACTCGCAGATGTTCGGCTTATACAATCCATACTCAGTGACGTGATAGGACACATTGGAGAATTGACCATCAACCTGGATGGCATCAAAAACCGGATAAATTATTTACAGAAACTCCCAGCACGAATCCCCCGTCCTTCAGGATGTGCTTGATCTTCAAGGGTGGGCCCGGCACCTGGAACCATGGAATCTCCACATGGAAGGTTTGCGATATCCGAAGGCAAAGATATGGCAAGTTCAAGAGCTTACCTTTAGGCACCATGAGTTAACGCCTACATGGCGCAGGTATGAATACCAATGGCGGCTAAGCCTTAAAGCCTATCACCGACAACAGAATGGCAGAGTGAAAATGCTTGAGACTCTTCCCCATTCTGTGTTTACATCGGGGATGCTTAAGAACATCCGGAATTTATCTTGGCACATGGCATCAAATCTATTGTGATATATTTTGGATTCAGATGAGCAATCAATTCGAATTTGATCTGTTATGCATCGGCAGCGGCCCGGCAGGCCAACGAGCGGCGATTCAAGCCGCCAAATTCAGGAAGCGGGTGGGAGTGGTTGAACGTCGGCAATGCGCGGGCGGCGTGTGCATAGAACTCGGGACCATTCCCAGCAAAACTCTGCGCGAGGCCGTGTTATCCTTCATGGCCACCAACCATCCGTTTGTCCAACAGACGAGAAACCGGGAACGGCACCGTCCCACAGCCGAACAATTATTCTCTCGGGTGCAACTCGTCCGAAACCGCGAAGTCGACATCGTGGAGGACCAGCTCTGGAGGAATGACATCGAACTCATTTCCGGCGAAGCCTCCTTCACCGACGCCCATACCCTTGTTATTCACACAGAACACGAGACGAAAACCGTCACGGCTGAGAATATCCTGCTTGCCGTCGGAACCGTTGCCGCCCCCCCACCTGGTACCGGCGTGGATGGTGAAATCATTGTCACCAGTGACGAGATGGTCCACCTGACATCCTTGCCCAAAAGATTAGTGGTGGTCGGCGGGGGCGTAATCGGGATGGAGTATGCGTCAATGTTTGCCGCACTCGAAATCGATGTGACCGTGGTGGACAAACGGGAGCGCTTGCTGGAATTCCTGGACAACGAAATCGTTGAGGAACTCATTCATCAAATGAGAAACAGGGATGTGACCTTCCGATTGGGAGAAACCGTGGAAAAATTGACCATCTCTGAAGGTCCTCCCAAACAAGCTGTGATACAACTGGAGTCAGGGAAGCGCCTTGTGTCCGACATGGTCCTGTATTCCGCAGGGAGAATCGGCGCAACCGACCGATTAAATCTAGCTGGTGCGGGCCTGACGGCGGATAATCGTGGACGCATTGCGGTCGATCAATCTTTTCGAACGCAGGTTCCCCATATCTTCGCCGCCGGAGACGTGATTGGGTTTCCCAGTCTCGCCTCTACCTCCGCCGCGCAAGGTCGACGGGCTGCCTGCCATGCCTTCGGGGTCAGCGCCGGTCCCATGGATACACACTTTCCCTTCGGCATCTATGCCATTCCTGAGATTTCCATGATCGGTGCGCATGAACATGAGCTGACCGAAAAAAAAATCCCTTATGAAACCGGCGTTGCCCGCTATAAGGAAATCGCTCGCGGGCAAATTATGGGAGATGACAGTGGTTTGCTCAAAATGCTGTTTCATCGTGAGACCCGAAAGCTCCTCGGCGTCCATGTGATTGGCACTGGTGCCACGGAGCTCATCCATATCGGGCAAGCGGTCCTGGAATTAGGGGGAGGTCTGGACTATTTTCTTGACCGTATCTTCAATTATCCAACTCTTGCGGAATGTTACAAGGTGGCCGCCTTAAATGCCTTTAATAAAATTTCACAAATAGGATAGCACTCTAGAACAACGTTGATGAATCGTCAACGAATACTGGTTTTTATATATTTCATATTGGAAGGTTGTCGTATGAACCCTTTCCAACCAACAAACACATTTTCCACTCACCATGATGAACAGATATCTTCACCCGTATAAATCAGAGGAGCATTCTTTGAAAGGCTCAATGTGGATTCATGTGAGTAAATTTTCCAGATAAGACGACGTCAGGATCTTAATCCGGAGAGACTTCTCATTACTTGGCAAACTGTGTGTGTATGGAGTGGACTGGGTCACGACGGCAACACGGTTGAAGGAGAAACTCGCTTGCTAGCAGAAGTTCTTTAGTCGCACGATTCTCGTTCAGGGGCGTCACTGTTCAGTTCGAAGGATTTCTATGGCCAGCGCGCTACTCTACGACCGCCTGCAATTTGCTTTCACCGTCACGTTTCATTATCTCTTTCCGCAATTGACGATAGGGCTGGCTTTACTGCTCCTTTACCTGCGAAGCCGTGCGCTCGTTTCCGGCGACGACCACTACAATCAGGTTGCCCGATTCTGGACAAAGATCTTTGCCTTGAGTTTTGCTTTTGGTGTCGTGACCGGTATTCCCTTGGAATTCCAATTCGGCACCAATTGGGCGAAATTTTCGAACTTCGCCGGCGGGGTGATTGGTCAGACGCTGGCCATGGAAGGCCTGTTTGCGTTTTTTCTGGAATCCTCGTTTCTCGGTATCCTGCTGTTCGACGAGGGGCGATTCAGCCAGCGGGTGCAATGGGCCGCATCGCTGATGCTGTTTCTCGGATCCTGGCTTTCCGGCTATTTCATTCTGGCGACGAATGCCTGGATGCAACATCCGGTTGCCTATACGGTGGCTCCGGACGGACGGTTGTTCGTCGACAGTCTTTCCGGTCTGCTCACGAATCCTTGGCTAGTCTGGCAATTCGCCCACAACATGACGGCCGCGGTCGTGACCGCCTCATTCGTGGTGGCCGCGGTCGGTTCGTTCTATCTCCTATCCGGTCTGCACGTGAAATATGCGAAGACGTTCCTCCGCACCGGCGTGGTGGCAGGCGCCATCGCTACGGCGCTGATGATCTTCCCGACCGGCCACGAAAATGCCAGACAGGTGTTTGAACACCAACCGGTCAAGGGTGCCGCATTCGAAGGGCTCTTCAAGACCGAGCGTGGCGCGGGTATGGTGCTTATCGGCCAACCGAACCTCGAAACCATGACGATCGACAATCCGCTCGTCGTGCCGGATGTCTTGAGTCTTGTGCTCTTTGACGAACTCTACGCCACAGTGAAAGGGCTCGAGGCATTTCCACGTGCAGAGTGGCCCGACAACGTCGCGCTGCTCTACTATGCCTATCATGTGATGGCCGGGCTCGGAACCATACTTGTATCGATCATGGGTCTGTCGCTTTTTTGGCTATGGCAGGGGCGATTGTTTACCGCAAACTGGCTGCTCTGGCTGCTCATGCTTGCTGCCCCGTTTCCCTATCTGGCTACAACGGCCGGCTGGATGACCGCCGAACTCGGCCGCCAACCCTGGCTGGTATATGGCCTGCTCCGCACGGCTGATGGGGTCTCACCGCTGGTCCATTCGGGCAACGCACTGTTTACGTTACTCGGGTATCTCGGCATCTATCTTATGTTGGGACTGCTTTTCCTTTTCCTAATGGCTGAAATCATACGGCATGGCCCGGCAAGCTCATTCCCTGAGTCTGCAAACCCATAGGAACCGGTACGATGGAAACCTTCTGGTATATTGCCGTCACATTGATGCTGGCTGTCTTTGTTGTCCTTGACGGCTTCGACTTCGGCCTGGGCATCGTCTATGCCTTTGTCGCAAAAAATGAAACGGACCGGCGTGCGGCGTTGGCCGCCATCGGCCCCATCTGGAACGGCAACGAAGTGTGGCTGATCGCTGCAGGTGGTCTGCTATTCTTTGCCTTTCCCAAGGCCTATTCGGCAGGGTTCAGCGGTTTTTATCTGGCCTTACATCTGGTCTTGTGGCTGCTGATTGCCCGTGGTCTCGCACTCGAACTTCGTTCGCACGTGGATCACGCACTGTGGCGGCAATTTTGGGATGTGGCGTTTGCCGGAGCGAGCCTCTTACTGGCTGTCGTGTTCGGCGTGGCCTTGGGCAACCTCATTCGCGGCGTGCCCTTGAATCCCGAAGGCTATTTCTTCGTAGCCCTCTGGACAAATTTCATGACCGGACCGGAGCCGGGCATACTGGATTGGTTTACCGTCCTCATCGGAGCCACAAGCGCAGCGATCCTCGCCATGCACGGCGCCAATTTCCTGGCCATGAAAACGGAGGGCCAGTTGCGGAACCGGGCACGACGTGCGGCCTGGCTGACCGGATCGGCCGGCATTATTCTGGTCGGGTTGGCCCTGACCTCCGTTCCTTTTGTCCAACCCTTATTCTTCCTCAACTATGCCGCCCATCCCATCGGATACATTTTCCCTGTCCTAAGTATAGCGACGCTGTTATCGGCTCTCCTGATACGACGGCGCAATTGGGATGCAGGAGCATTTTCCGCAACGAGTCTCTTGATTCTGACAATGCTGGGCAGCACTGCCTGGGGGTCATATCCGAACATCCTGATTGCGACAAACGATCCGGCCAATAGCTTGACCGTAACCAACGCCACGGCCGGCGTCTATGGCCTGCAAGCCGGCCTCTGGTGGTTTTTGTTCGGATTCATTCTGCTCATTGCCTATCAAGCTTGCGCGCACCAGGCGTTCCGGGGGAAGGTCAAACTCGGGGCACACTGAGTCTGCCCATTCTATAAGGTCGTCTCCACACCGGCTTCGCGACCAGGGTCTCTCGACGACAAGCCTCTGAGCAGGAAACCGCCACATACACGTTTCCCGAAGGGCGCCAGCATCTCCAAATGGAATGACTGGCGATACATCGACACATCTCGCTCTGTGTCATCCCTGCTCTGTAGGTTGGACAGACGCCGCAGGGGAATTGTACGATCTTGTCGACGAAGGAAGAAATTGTAAGAGGCAGATGCGCTCATCGAAACAGACGGAGATTGGCATAATCCATGCCGGAGAAGATAAGAACATGACCGTCCAGGAAGAAGTGGTCTTTCTATTAGATGTAGATAATACCCTATTGGATAACGACCACATCGGCACTGACCTCAGCCATCACCTTGCGCAAGAGTTTGGCGAGAAAAACCGGGATCGATACTGGGACATTTTTGAGGCGTTGAGAAAAGATCTCGGATATGCGGACTATCTGGGAGCTTTACAACGGTACCGTGTCGAAACCATGAATGACCCGCGGTTGCTGATGATGTCTTCCTTTCTTGTTGACTATCCGTTTGCCGAACGCCTCTATCCTGGTGCGCTCGACCTTCTCGCTCATCTTGACCATTGGGGCCGGACGGTTATCCTCTCGGATGGTGATGTGGTCTTTCAGCCCCGCAAGATCCAACGCTCGGGATTGTGGGACGCTGTCGAGGGTCGGGTACTAATTTACGTGCACAAGGAACACATGCTCGCGGATGTTGAGCGACGTTATCCAGCTCGACATTACATCATGATAGACGACAAGCTTCGCATTCTTGGAGCCATGAAACAGGTCTGGGGCGATCGTCTGACCACGATCTTTCCCCGCCAGGGCCATTACGCGCTGGATCAGAAAAACCTCACGGCCTACCCTTCGGCTGACCTTACGGTTGAGCGCATCGGCGACCTGGTCAAATATGATCTCCCCGCCTTGATGGGCATGGTCGATACCGGCCATACGGAAAAGGAGACGCCATGAGGGGAAGATTATGGCAGGGGTTATCGAAAGGAAATTCAGAAACTGTGGAATATTGTCACATTCCAAATTAAAGCGTTGGTCCCAAATGTAGACAATCTGGGTTTATCCATGGGAATCCATTCATGTACTCTCCCTTCCGATAAGTCAGGATTCCCCGCCGGGAACATGGAAATGAACCCCGTTGCCATTCCTGTTTTGAATCATGATCCCTCTGGGATGAACCGTCAGAGGGCTACACAATTCTTCTTGGCACACCCTATGCCCCTCATAAGCCATATGCCCAAACTTAAAAAAGGTGCAGTATCTACTCCTTATCTGGTGAACAATCCCTTTTCAGGGCCTTTGATTCCTGGTACGCTCGACGTCTATGACATTGGGACCAATGAATGATCCTGTCGGAAGATGAAAATGAGGCACTGGCCCGAGACCTTCAGCGCGAAGGGACGGCAGCCTTTGCCAAGTCCTGGGATGATCTGATGAACCAGATTTCCGCCAAAATTTCCATGATGACAAAGGTCGCGTCAGCATGAGCCGCGTGAAACCGACCACTCACACGACCCGACCGGTGTTGACCAAGCGGCCCATATGGAAAGCGCTGGCCGCGCACTATAAGACGATCCGCACTCTGCATTTGCGCCAGCTCTTCGCCGACGATCCCCGCCGGGGCGAGCGCCTGACCGCCGAAGCCGCCGGCATTTACCTTGACTATTCGAAAAATCGCATCACCGATGAAACGCTAGGCCTTCTCCTTCAACTTGCCGAAGACTGCGGTCTGCGTGAGCGCATCGCTGCCATGTTCTGTGGTGAGGAGATCAATGTGACAGAAAGACGCGCCGTCCTGCACACGGCTCTGCGCGTGCCTGAAACCAAACGAATTCTCATCAATGGTGTCAACATCGTCTCTGAAGTACATGGGGTTCTCGACCGCATGACGGAATTCTCACACCAGGTTCGCAACGGCCTCTGGCGGGGACACACCGGCAAGCGGATACGCCACGTGGTCAATATCGGCATCGGCGGTTCTGACCTCGGCCCGGTGATGGCCTATGAAGCGCTGCGTCATTACAGCCAGCGCGACATGACATTCCACTTCATCTCGAACGTAGACGGCACCGACTTTGCCGAAACCACGCGCAACCTCGACCCGGAGGAGACCCTCTTCATCATCTGTTCGAAGACGTTTACGACGCTGGAAACGTTGACGAACGCCCATACCGCGCGTGCGTGGAGTGTGCGCCGGATCGGACACGAGCAAGCCGTGCGCAAGCACTTTGTGGCCGTGTCAACCAATGCCGAAGAGGTGTCAAAGTTTGGGATCGACACGGCAAACATGTTCGAGTTCTGGGACTGGGTCGGCGGGAGATATTCGATGGATTCCGCCATCGGCCTCTCGACCATGCTCGCCGTCGGCCCCGATCACTTTCGGGCGATGCTCGCCGGTTTTCATGCGATGGATGAACATTTCCGCACGGCTCCATTTGACCGCAATCTGCCCGTGCTCATGGGGCTTCTCACCATCTGGTATAACAATTTCTTCAAGGCAGAGACGGTCGCTGTCTTACCCTACGATCACTACCTCAAGCGCTTCCCGGCCTATCTCCAGCAGTTGACGATGGAAAGCAATGGCAAGCACGTCACGCTCAGGGGCGCAGGCGTCGGGTATCAGACGGCCCCCATTTATTGGGGCGAACCCGGCACCAACGGCCAACACTCCTTCTACCAGCTGATCCACCAGGGAACAAAATTAATCCCCTGCGATTGTATCGGTTTTTCCCAAACCTTGAATCCGGTCGGCCATCAGCATGACATGCTGATGGCGAATCTGTTTGCACAGACTGAGGCGTTGGCCTTCGGTAAGACCGCCGAGGAAGTCAAAGCCGACGGCATACCAAGCTGGCTGGTGCCGCACCGTGTGTTTGACGGCAATCGCCCGACCAATACAATTCTCGCCGAGCGTCTGACGCCGGAAACGCTCGGGGCATTGATCGCGCTCTACGAGCACAGCGTCTTCACGCAGGGGACGATCTGGGATATCGATTCATTCGACCAATGGGGCGTTGAACTGGGCAAGGTGCTGGCAAAACGGACGCTTGCAGAACTGGAAAACCCTGGTGAGCCGCAGCTCAAGCATGACAGCTCAACCAACGCGCTCATTCGTCGCTACCGCCGCTTCAGGAAAAGTCCTCCATGAATGGGTGTAGCACATTATTGGAACATCCCCACATGCGAACATCATAGCTGCGTGGTTAGTCATGCAAAAGTACGTTCCCTCGCAGGCAAACCAGCCGACTCCCCGATCCTTGAGAGTGCATTGGCGACTTCTCCCGGGCAGCCGGCCATTCCCTACGAGCCGCCGCTGAAGGAGAAATCATGAGCCAACCAATCCACGGCAGCAACCCCCTCGATAATTTTCTCCCCAAGGAAATCGAGGGTTTCAATTCCCTCACCGAGCTGGCCCTGGATATGCGCTCTTCATGGAATCATGCGACCGATGATGTCTGGCGGCAGCTTGATCCCGCATTATGGGACATCACCCACAATCCCTGGGTTGTCCTGCAGACCGTCTCGCACGACCGGATCAAACAGGTGCTGGCGAATCCCGGTTTTCGAAAAAACATTGATAGCCTGGTACAGACCAGGCAGGAGGCAGTAGAGTCCCCCGCCTGGTTTCAGCAGCATCACTCGCAGACGGCTCTGACCTGCGCCGCCTATTTCAGCATGGAATTTATGTTGAGCGAAGCCTTGCCCATCTATTCGGGTGGACTCGGCAATGTCGCCGGCGATCAACTCAAAGCCGCCAGCGATCTGGGCGTGCCGGTGATCGGCGTGGGACTCCTCTACCAGCAAGGATATTTTCGCCAGGTGATCGATCAGAGCGGGACGCAACAGGCCCTCTTCCCCTATAACGATCCCGGACAATTGCCGATCACCCCCTTGAGGCAATCAAATGGAGAATGGTTGCGGTTGGAAATTGCCTTACCCGCTTACTCGATCTGGCTGCGCGCCTGGCAGGTCCAGATCGGCCGGGTGAAGCTCTACCTTCTGGACAGCAATGATGCGGCAAACTTTCCTGCTCATCGCGGAATTGCCAGTGAGCTGTATGGGGGTGGCCCGGAGCTGCGCCTCCAGCAGGAATTGCTGCTCGGAATCGGCGGATGGCGCCTGTTGAGGGCGCTCGGCATCCAACCGGAAGTCTGTCATCTGAATGAAGGCCATGCGGCGTTTGCAGTCTTGGAACGCGCCCGCAGTTTTATGCAAGAGACCGGTCAGCCCTTCGACGTGGCCCTGACGGTGACCCGGGCGGGAAACCTGTTCACCACCCATACTGCGGTGGCCGCGGGCTTCGACCGATTCAGCCCGACACTCATTGAACAATATCTCGGTGGGTATGCCAAAGAAAAGCTCGGAATTCCGATTCATGATTTGCTGGCCTTGGGCCGTCAGAATCCGCACGACACATCTGAATCATTCAACATGGCCTATTTGGCTATTCGAGGGAGCGGCGCGGTGAATGGCGTCAGTCGTTTGCATGGAAAAGTGAGTCGGCATCTCTTTGCGCCGCTCTTTCCGCATTGGCCGGAAGACGAAGTACCGGTCGGACATGTGACGAACGGAGTCCACATGCCGACGTGGGACTCAGCCCCGGCTGATGATCTGTGGACGAAAATCTGTGGAAAGGAGCGGTGGCTGGGGACGACGGACACGCTGGAGCAGGACATGCGCCAGGTCTCTGACGCCACCCTTTGGCAATTTCGCATCGCTGCCAGCCAGGCTCTTGTGACATATGCCCGTGAGCGATTGTCCAGACAACTGGCCGCTTCCGGCGAATCACCTGAAGCCATTGATGCGGCGAAGTATCTCTTTGACCCCAACTCGTTGACATTGGGCTTTGCGCGACGCTTCGCGACCTACAAGAGACCCAACCTGCTCCTGCACAATCCGCAACGATTGCTCGGCCTGCTGACCAATCCGGAACGCCCCGTCCAGCTCATCATGGCCGGCAAAGCCCATCCTGAGGACCGGGCAGGACAGGCCTTGATCCATGAATGGATCACGTTCATCCGCCAGCCGGAGGTCCGCCCCCACATCATCTTTCTGAGCGACTATGACATGCTGTTAACGGAGCGGCTGGTGCAGGGAGTGGATGTATGGATTAACACGCCGCGCCGTCCCTGGGAGGCAAGCGGAACCAGCGGCATGAAGGTGTTGGTCAATGGAGGACTCAATCTCTCGGTGTTGGACGGGTGGTGGGCGGAAGCCTACACGCCGGAAGTGGGATGGGCTTTAGGTGATGGACAAGAACACGGCGACAATCCGGCCTGGGATGCGGTCGAAGCCGACGCCCTATATGATTTGCTCGAACTGAAGGTGATCCCGGAATTTTACACCAGAGACGAGAATGGCATTCCTCAATCATGGATCAACCGGATGCGGGAAAGCATGGCGCGGTTGACCCCGCGTTTCTCCGCAAACCGCACGGTGCGCGAATACACCGAGCAACGGTACCTCCCGGCGGCAGCTGCCTATCGGGCACGCGCCGCCGAAAACGGCGCGGCCGGCCCACAGGTACTGAATTGGCGTCAGGCATTGGAACATGAATGGTCGGCGCTACGCTTCGGCGACGTGAAGGTGGAGACTCACGGGGAAGAACATATTTTTGAAGTTCAGGTCTATCTCGACGATCTGGATCCGGATGCCGCGCGAGTCGAACTGTATGCCGACGGTTTCAACGGCGATGGTCCACACCGGCAGGAGATGAAGAACATCCGGCAACTGGCCGGTTCGGTCGGCGGACATGTTTACCGCGCGGCAGTGTCTGCGGCACGCCCGGCAATGGATTATACGGCCCGCGTGATTCCGCACTGCGACGGGGTTGCGATTCCCCTGGAAGAGGCGCACATTCTCTGGCAGCGTTAATCAAATTTTTCAAGGATATTGAATCCGGAAAGCACGCATGAAAGCCGCCAAACTCATCGTACAATGCCTGGAGAACGAAGGCGTGAAATATATCTTCGGTGTGCCGGGCGAGGAGAATATGGATCTCCTCGATGCGCTGATCGGTTCTTCCATCTGCTTCGTCATGACCCGCCATGAGCAGGGCGCAGCGTTCATGGCCGACGTGTACGGCCGGTTGACCGGCAAAGCCGGCGTGTGTCTTTCCACTCTGGGGCCGGGCGCCACGAATCTTATCAGCGGCGTGGCCGATGCCACCATGGATCGTGCGCCCGTCGTCGCCCTGACGGGCCAGGCTGACCAGGACCGGCTGCATAAGGAATCCCACCAGCACCTTGACATCGTTTCCCTGTTTCGTCCGGTGACTAAGTGGAATGCCACCCTGCCCATACCCGACATCATTCCTGAAGTCTTTCGGAAGGCCTTTAAGCTGGCTCAGTCCGAAAAACCCGGCGCCACACACATCGAAATTCCCGAAGACATCGCCTCTATGGAAACCGAGGGCCAACCCCTGCTCGTGCAATGGGTTCACCCCGGGGGGGCCGCACCCGAACAACTCGACAAGGCCCGACGTATCATTGGGGAGGCCAGACATCCGATCGTGCTCGCGGGCAATGGCGTCATTCGCGGACATGCCTCCGAAGCGCTGATGCGCTTTGCTGAAAAGCTGAACATTCCCGTTGCCACAACCTTTATGGCCAAAGGCACCATTCCCGATACCCACCCGCTCTCGCTCGGTGCCATTGGACTGGAGACCATGGACTATGTGAACTGCGAATTCCTGGAAGCCGACGTCGTGATCGCGATTGGATATGACATCGTGGAATATGCGCCCCATGCCTGGAACCCCAACCGCGACAAGAAAATTGTGCACGTGGACATGTCGCCCGCCGAGGTTGACGCGTCATACATCGTCGAGGTCGGGGTAGTGGGTACGATCACTTCGTCACTTGAAGCGCTGACGGATCCAGGCCACCCGCCCGCCGCGACGCGGGCCTCACGATTTCGCCAAATGCTTCACGAGGAATTGGCACAAGGCGGTCAGGACACGTCATTTCCTCTTAAGCCGCAAAGAATCCTCGCGGATCTGCGTGCGTCGCTGGCCCACGATGATATCGTGATCTCGGATGTTGGCGCGCACAAAGTCTGGCTGGGGCGCCTCTTCCCATGCTTTCTTCCCAACACTTGCATCATCTCGAACGGGTTCGCCGCCATGGGCATTGCCCTGCCCGGCGCGGTGGCGGCCAAACTGGCACACCCGGAATGCCGTGTCGTGGCGGTCACCGGTGACGGAGGGTTTCTGATGAACTCGCAGGAATTGGAGACCGCCGTACGCATGGCTACCCCCTTTGTGGTGCTCATGTTCAACGATGGCGGTCTCGGCCTGATTCGCTGGAAACAAATGCAGCAATTCGGCAGATCGACATACGTGGAATTTCACAATATGGATATCGTGAAATACGCGGAAAGCTTTGGTGCGAAAGGGTATCGCATCGCATCGGCAGAGGAACTGGCACCCGTGCTGCGAAAGGCATTGAGCTCCAATACGATTTCAATCATCGACTGCCCGGTCGATGCTTCTGAGAATTTACTCCTCACCCAAAGACTCGGCACTCTCCCCTCAATGCCTGAGGGTCAACGATGAACACACCGGCGCGTTCCCGGCAAGTCCTTCATATAAGAGATGCCTCAGTCCTCACCTTTCTGCCGTTATGACAAATCTCTTTCCGGAACAAGGCGATAACCTCCTAAATCGCCAGGTTCCTAGCCCAGCCGATCATGAGGAGAGTTTAAAGAATTTGAGGATCAGGTATCCGTCTCCCAGCATGAGGACGATGTGCATCTCATCATTTCATTCGCACGGTTCGTCCATCATTGTACGAGGCTCCTAACCCTCGCCTGCTTCACGTTCAATTGAATAACCCATCTCAGCTCATGAGGTAACCAATCCTGAACCAAAACGGGATACCACACCTCTCATTTTTGATTCAGGAAGTATGGTATCCCGCGACGTCTTACCGCTTTTTTCGGTCTATTAAACTTTTACAGTCAGATACAAGGATCCTTGACCCCTATGAATAAAGACCAAGGCGGATGAGTTGTCCTTCAAACTGGAAGTTACCTTCATGAAATCTTCCTCCGAGCGAACCGGTTTGCGGTTGATTTCACTGATCACATCACCCTGAGCCAGTCCTGCCCGTGCTGCATAACTTCCCGGAGCGACATCCATGACCACCACCCCGTTCACATTTTCTTCCACGCCTAATTGCTCGGCCATACCAGGGTTGAGATTCTGAACAGCCACCCCGGCGAGCGGTCCTTCCGTCGTGCCCATCTGGCCTGCCTGGGCCACTTGGACAGGCTTGTCTTGTTCACGAATCTCCGCCTTCAGTGTATGTTTCTGACCATCCCGGATCACCACCATCTTCACTTCCGTTCCGATAGTGGTCCTGATGACATGATGCTGAAGACTACGCGGATCCAATACGGGTTTGCCCTGATATTCGACAATCACATCACCCCGCTTGAGGCCTGCCTTGTCCGCAGGACTTCCAGCTACAACATTCGTGACCAGCGCACCTTTGGATTGATCCAATTTAAACGAGTCTGCGAGATCCGTCGTGACGGCTTGTATACCGACGCCCAAAAATCCTCGCACAACTTTTCCGGTACTGACCAGACTGTCATACACCGGTTTGGCAAGGTTGGTGGGAACCGCAAATCCCACGCCTTGGTACCCTCCGGATTGGGAAAAGATTGCGGTGTTGATTCCGACTAGTTGCCCTCGCGTATTCACCAACGCGCCACCGGAATTCCCCGGATTGATCGCCGCATCGGTCTGAATAAAATCTTCATACTGAGTGATGCCCATGCCTCCTCGACCTAATGCGCTGACAATCCCCAGCGTGACGGTGGAATTCAGTCCAAAAGGATTGCCGACCGCCAGGACATATTCTCCGACTCGAAGTTCGCCCGAATTTCCCCATGGAACATACGGAAGATCCTTCCCGTCAATTTTAATGACGGCTAAATCAGTCTGGGGATCAAGGCCGATCACTTTTCCGGTGAATTCCCGATTATCCGGAAGGGTCACCATGATTTCCTTAGCCCCATCGACCACATGGTCGTTCGTCAACACATATCCATCACTAGAGATAATGACACCGGAACCGGCTCCCTGACCTTCCGGAGCAGGAGGCCCATCCGGCCTTTTCGGCATGCCTGGCATCTCCGGCATTCCTGGCAGACCGAAAAACTCTCTCATCGGATCAGACGGCATCCCCGACATGGGGATTGGCGCTTCTTTTCGAACTGTAATATTGACCACTGCGGGGGTCACCGCCTGGGCAATGTCAGCAAATCCTCCTTTATCCATGTTTGGGGGAGATCCCACGGATGGAGGATCTGCCGCTTGGGAAATTGCTGCTTGAGAATGAAACGGCATATTCCATGACCCGAGCAGGAGGATGCCAGCCAGGAAACCGATACCGGCCAGTCCCGCCTTCCGGGTATTCATTCTGGTAAAACACAACGGCCATTGAAACTGCCATCCACGAGAACCATGATTGTTAGTACCCATTGACATTCCTCCTTGATAGTTAGAAAGCCGACACTGAGCTATTTCGTATACGCATCCTATCCATTCAGAATAAGCTGAGGATTAACTGACTATTAATTTTGATTAATTTTCACACGATCCTTTGATGGGTCTGTCCATATGTTCGCAGGCTCAATGCGTTCCGTTCGATAAGAACAACGGGCACATCAACACAAAAGGGAATCCTGACTCACTTCTTCACTAAGAAATCAAATACCGGCGGCAACGCCATCGCTAATCAACAGAAAGGCGCCTCTGCTCTCATGCCATCCGGAGGCCGGAGTCAGCCATTTTCCCGATTTGAGCAAACAGCCCTTGGACACATCCATGAGAAGCGTCAACATCTACCGATCAAGTTGCCCGTGTACAGACAAAAACACGTTCACGCTAGATTCCCAATGAATGAAGTGTCACAATAATGAAAGGAGGGCAGACACACTGGAATCCGGAAGGACAAGAGGACGGTCATTTCAGCATAGGTGCCTCAATCTGCAAACTGGTGCTCACATGGCCTCAACGCCTTTTCACATTTCAAATGGACGGCTTGCCCAGAACAGGAGGACATCATGGAAGGATTGGCGCTACTGATCGCTATCGTCGCATTAGTGATTTCGATCATGGCATTTAAACGAACCGGCGGGGGAATGCGCGATCTCCGTCGACAAATTGAAGACCTCACCGAAAAATCAGAACAAGCGACCAAGGGGGCCCGCGACATGACCGCTGATGCCCTCAGTCGCCTGGAAACGTTTATTCGTGGACAGCAGAAACCTTCTCCAGCGCAGCAGGAACCCCTGAAAGACGAACCTCCAACCACACAGCAGACCTCTTATCCAACAGAACCGGAAAAACCAAAAGACGAACCTCCAACCACGGAACAGAAACCATGAGACCATGGGTCATACCCGCAACGGTATTTTTCCTAGGATTAGGCCTTGGCTTAAGTAGCCCCATGTTAGCCTCACGGTATTTGGATTCCTATCTTCCGGCTTTTTTGAAAGACGCCCTGCATCCACTTGAGGGATCGGTGACACACAAACAACGCCAAAAGGATCGATTACTGGTCACCATTACGACTCAAGACGGCAGCATTTTAGCCACTTTTCAAAAACAGGTGACTGAAATCGACCTCCTCATTGAGGAACGTGATCTGGTGACATTAGACGTGCCGCAATACGAACCTTTTGTTCACGACCCCACAGTGCTTCGGGTCACCAAACATAAGGAGATGAACCCTGCCATTGCGGCATCTCCGAATCCTTCCATTCCATCTGCACCGACAAAGGAACCCGGCTCAACGATTGATTACTCAGGATCTGTCCCCTAGACTGACGAGGAATGATTGAACGCGAATTCGCCTTCACAAGGACCCAGGTATTTTCCCGGTCTCATCAAAAAATAGAGGTGAAAATGGTGTGGTTAACCGAAGCAGGTCAGGGGAATAGGTCCATATTAGGTATTCTACAGGTTCTCCTGTTAATGGAAATGCTGACCGGCTGCGGCGCTATGAATGCAATACCGGAGCCCGAATCGCCAACTGCCGTTCAACAATTCCTCATGGCTCAGGCTGTGGACCGCAGCCTACCCGGAGAGAAAACCATTCCTCACCCCTTAACCTATGGAGACACGGTAAGCCTTGACTCTTCGGAACTGAAGGACCAAAAAAGGTTCATCAAGGGTGCGATTAGTGGTTGGTTGGGAGAAAGAGGGTTGAAAATTGCCTTGGATCCCACTAAAGCCAAGTATCGGATCCACATCCTTGTTCAAAGTCTAGGAGTCGAGCAACGATCCTCCTTGTTCGGGATACCTCCAATACAGAGCACGCTCCTCCCAATTGCATTACCCGAGATGGCAATATACAGTTCTCAAAAATTGTCAGGATATACCCGCTTCCGCCTGGATATTTACGAAACGGCGACGGGACAATTTGTTCGCTCCACGCCCTGGTTCCAAGGGTCAACCTACTTCAACGAATATACCATTTTGTTTTTCATTGATTTCGAATTTACGGATCTGATCGCTCCATTTTAATCTAGTGCTCTTATTGTCAATCAAGAACTTTCAAACATCCCCGGCCCCTTGGGACAAAACAAGGAAGCATTGCTCAAAAAATTTAAATGCCAGACAAAAGCTCCTCTGATAAATCCGTGAATTACCGGAAACTCTTCTCAACCTGACTCTTTCAGGAAGATTTCACCACCACATACAAATGCCGTGAGGAACGGACAAGTACAACCAGCACCGCTTGTTCCTTCTTAAGCCGTTTAAACCATGAGGAATACTCCCTGACGGATTCCACGGGATGCTTATTCAATTCAATAATGACATCGCCTTCTATGATCCCCGCTAATTCAGCGGCACATCCTTCTTCAAGGAATGCGACCACTGCGCCTTTGGTGACAGGATTCAGCCCATATTCCTGAATGGCCGCCTCATCGACATCGGCCACTTCCACCCCGGCAAGAGGATGTTCCACGCGAGGCGTTCGAGTACGCCCCGCCTGAGGGATCGGTGGTTGCTCACGAATGACCGCTCTTACCTTATGTTCTTTTCCATTTTCGACCATCCCCAATTCAATCTGTTCTCCGATGGGAGCACGCGTCACTTGTTCCAACAACATTTGTCCATCTTTCACGGTTTTCCCTTGGTACTCAAGAATCACCTCTCCCCGGTGTATGCCGGCTTTATCGGCCGGCCCACCAGGAACGACATCGGTCACTAGGGCCCCTTCTCCGCTTTTCAGGCCAAACCACGGAGCCAGTTCCGTCGTCATTTCCTGTACTCCCAGCCCTAAATATCCCCTGATAATCTTGCCATGTTTGATCAATTCCTCTAACACAGGCCTTGCCAATGAAGAGGGCACAGCGAATCCGACACCTTGATACCCTCCGCTTTGAGAGGCTATTGCCGTATTGATGCCGACTAATTCTCCTCGGGTGTTCACCAATGCCCCACCTGAATTTCCTGGATTAATTGCCGCATCGGTCTGAATGAAATCTTCAAAGCGGGCTAACCCCATGCCTCCTCGATCAAGAGCGCTGACGATACCTAGCGTCACCGTTGAATTCAGACCAAACGGGTTGCCAATGGCCAAGACATATTGGCCAACGGCTAAGGAGGCGGAATTTCCCCAGGGAATCACAGGAAGTTTGTCTGCCTGAATTTTGATAACCGCCAAATCAGTTTCGGGATCCGCCCCAATAACCTTGGCAGGAAATTCACGTGCATCGGGAAGAGTGACAAGGAGATCACGGCTTTGGGCAATCACATGGTTATTGGTCATAATATATCCGTCGGAAGACAGGATGACCCCTGACCCTGAACCCTTTTGACGTTTGGGAATACCCGGTGGCGGTTGGCCCTCACCAAAACCCCTAAACGGAAGTGGAACGCCTCCTCCCCGGGATTCGACAATATCAACGGTTGCCGTGATATTGACAACAGCCGGGGTCACGGCCTGAGCCACGTCCGCAAATCCTCCTTGCTTGAATGTCTTTTCCTCCGTTCGTTCCAGGGAGGACCCTGAGGACTCACCTGCCCATCCGGCACTTCTGCTCATTCCGATACTCAGAGCAACCACACCGCCACACCCGATCCACATCGCCAGGACGGAACTCAAGATTGCCGAAAGACCGGGAAAGTGACGCGAGTCCGTGCATTGCTTAATACCCATTGTTATCCCCATGATCGGTTCTTGATGTATGGTCTGCGATTTCGGAATAAAATATGGGCCTGTTGAAAAAAGCCGCCAACGGCGTTCCCTGCCTTCGCCGGAGCGGCTTCGCGCAGGCAGGTCGCCATTTTTCCGTGCTCACGGACTAAGCGTACGCTCCGCGCGTAAAAACGGCTGCGGCCTTGCTGGACGGACTTTTTTGAACCGACCCGGAGCCTTTGATGAGTAATCTAATCCTGGGCAATTTTGCCCTTGAAAATCTTTATTATTCAACACTCCCAATATGCGATTGACTAACAACACGAATGTCCCAGAGGTCCATCAGGCAGATTTTTCTCAGCTTACGTCCGCTCCCTCCGAAAGCTTCATTCAATGGCGGATCAAATATTTGGTGGAAAAATGTGGAACCTTCCTCGAGAAACACGACCACGAAAAAACCCGGGTGTGTCCCCGAGGAAGAGAGCCTGATAGCCCGAGGCTAGAAGACGAGTGATAATCTCTCAGAAGACTAATGTTTACATAACTCCAGAATAATACCGGATTATATCTGAAACGGAGACCACACCGACGATCCTGCTACTTTCTGTGACCGCAAGGTGTCTGGTACCTTTTTCTTTCATCAGACGCACGGCTTCGACAATTGGATCACTGGTCTCAACCGTGACTAACGGTTCGCGCATGCAGGTCTTCACCGTGGTGGTCACAGGGTCTGTTCCGGATGCAACAACCTCTCGAGTCAATTCGGTTTCGGTAATATACCCCAAATACTCATCTCCGCTTTGAATTAACACCGACCCAATTTTCCATTTTTGAAGGCACTGCCCGGCTTCCTGCAAGGTGGCATCAAGCGATACGGATCGCACGGTTTTTGCCATATAGTCGGAAACGCTCGGCCCGGACGCTTTCCGTTTTTTGGAAACCTGCGACAGGGAGGCTCGCCGGGCTTCAAGATCCGCAATCGCGCTTTCCAGCACTCGCTGCCGTTGCCGGATCGTTTCCCGCTGTGATTGGTGGGTGGTGCCTTCCGGTGCCTCTTCAGAAAGATTCATCAACCCCGCTGCCTCTCCAAGTTGGGCATAATCATAGGTATCTAAGAGCGGAGAGGAACTGCCTAACGCATCGGCGAGAATGTCTTCTGTAGTGGAATCAAATTCGTTTAAAGCGACCGTGGAAGGCTCATCTATCAGAAATTTTTTCAAGATTTCTAACTGTTCACGTATCCGGGTAATATCCTGATCCAATGTCCCCACCCGATCCGTTTTAGACGTCTTCTGTGATCCCATAGCGCCTCCTTTCCTCAACGACATAAGATAAAAATGAGAGCAAAAACGATACTACCCTACCATCAATTAGTAGGCAATCAGAAATTTTCTTGGAAGGAAAAGTGGTCCGCGAGGGGTATGGGAGCGGGATGGAGCGGACATGAAGAGGATCCTGTCCACAAACCGATCAATGATCAGGTTTCCAATAAACTTGAAAGTAAGGTGGCAAGCCCCAAGAAACTGAAAAACCCGACCACATCGGTCACCGTGGTTAACACAATGGAGGAGGATTGAGCCGGATCCTGTTTGAGTGCCTTCAAGGCGATGGGAATGATCGCACCGGATAACCCTGCAATGACCATCGAAATAATCATGGACAAGCCGATGATGAAGACCAATCCCAACGACCGGCTCCATAATCCCACGGCGAGACAGGCCGTGGCAGAAACAGCCAGGCCGTTTAAAAATGCGACATAGACTTCTTTCCCACTAACCCTGAGCCATTGGGATGGTCGAATATCCCGCAGAGCCAACCCGCGAATGACCACGGCGAGGGATTGGGCCCCGGTATTGCCTGACTGCCCGGCGACAATCGGGAGTAAGACAGCCAGAGCGGTAAATTTCGCAATGGTGCCTTCAAACATTCCCACGACGAATGCAGCCAAGAATGCCGTTAACAGATTCAGTTGTAACCACGGCAATCGTTTTCGGACCGAAAACCACACGGGGGAAAGCGCACGCTCATCCTTATTGGCTCCCACCATCGTCAGCAGGTCTGCACTCGCATCTTCCTGACTGGCCTTAATAATGGCTTCGTTCCGGACCACGCCTAAGAGCCGTTCGTCCAGATCCACAACCGGAATCGTAAAAAAATGCCGTTCCCCAAAGAGTTCGACAATCTCTTCACGCGACTCCAAAGGATGAATGGTGGGAAGATCCTGAACCATAACCGACTGCAATTTTTCTTCCGGATCCACCAGCAACAAGTCACGGACGGAAATCCTGCCCACGAGCTTTTGGGTTCGATCAATGACATAGACATCATGGACATCTTTCTGCGCCCTGATCCGCACCTGTACCATGGCTTCCCGAACAGTACTTTCTTCCTGCAACACAAAAAATTTGGGATCCATAATACGCCCGACGGATTCCTCCGGGTAGGTCATATAGGACCGGATTTCCTGGGCATACCGTTCAGGAACTCTGAAAAGAATCGCCCGTTGCAGATCGTCGTCCAACCGTTGAAACAGGGATGCAGCTAATGACGGCGAGAGATGCGGCACAACCTGTTTCAGCAAATCGGTGGGCATGATCGCCAACGTATCCGCAGCCACGGGAGGAGTAACACAGGCCAGAAGATTCGCCGCATTTTTCGGACTGGTTCCTTGCAAGACTCGCAGAATATCCTCCACAGGATACCCTTCCAGAATGCGTGCGGCTTCCTCATGATGGTTCTGAAAAAATGCCTCGTTGAGGAGATGCCCCCTTGCTCGAACTTTCATACTCCTCTGCGTGGTCAGATCCCTCACCCTATTTTGTTCCGTTCTTGTAGCGTTTCCGCCACATCGGTCATTAAGCGAATGCCGGTTAACGAATAGACTTCCCAAAGTTGCATGAGCGAATCACTCACCGATCCCAACGGGGCCTTGCCTCCGACATCTTTCTCAATCCTGCGTAACATCCGATAGCGCAAGGCTCCAAAAAATGTTCCCCATCGATCAACCACGGGCAAGGTATGAAATCGGCTCCACTCAGAATGTTTGAGAATTTCTTCCAGATTGGCTTCTGCTGATAAGGTGATGATTTGGGTCTCCATCAATGTTCCCACTAAATGATCAGACCGATCAATCAGCAGCTGCCTCAATGTAAGGACACCTTCCAATTTACTATCGCGATCGATGACGTAGACATAGTACATGGCTTTCTGGCCATAGGTACGAATACGGTCGATGGCCTCTTCGACGGCAATATCAGGTGGGAGGGTAAACACCTGAGGATCCGCTAAACTTCCGGCTGTGTTGGGTGAATACCGTAAGGCACGGCGAAGGGTAGCCCCCATTGGATTATCCAACCGGTCCAACACGTCCTGGCGAACAGGTTCCTCAAATTGCCGAAGAACCCCGATTGCTGATGTGGCATTCATGGCGCCTAAGACACCCGCTCCAAGATCTTTAGAAAGCTCTTCGATAATTTTGGCCGTGGACACCGGCAAGCAATGCTCTAAGACACCAGCGATTTCTTCCCCAGGTAAAGCCTCCAGGAGCGAAGCCGCTTCATGAGGATCCAGCGATTCCAAATGACGAGCCGCTTCCACGGGATGGGCCTGCAAATACCCCAGAGTCAGCCGATGTTCGAGTTCCATATGCTAATGCTCGGGATGGGTAATGACGGCTGTTGATTCGGTAACCTGGGTCGCAGGAACGATGACCCGGCCCTCACGGGTTTCTAACACGACCGAGATGGGTGTGACCGCAACCACGGTTCCTTGGTTCTCGCCAATTTTCACGGTCATGCCCACTCGAACCATTGACCCTAAATAATGAGCGGCAATGAGATTAGCCACAGCGGTTCGTGATCCCAACCCAAACGACAATGCCGCACCCCCGATCAATCCTGCTAAGAGGATGACAATGGTATTGTTCAGCAATTCCGTATTAATCCCGAGTGCGTCAATGGCCGTCACCACAATCAACAACACGACCGCCACATAGACGGCTTGGGCCACCATCGTCCCGTGGGTAATTCCTGCCGAACTACACGTCATGGTAATCAACTCACGAACAAAATTCGCGGCAATTAAACCCAGAACCAGCACCAACACCGCAATCCCGACTTTGGGAATATAATAGGCAATACTCGTCAAGGCATCCGAGACCATCGTCAAACTGAGGGTGTCGGACGCTTGAATGAGAAAAACCAGAAAAATAATCCAAAAACCAATCAACCCCAAAATTTCAGAACTTTTCTTCTTGGTTCCTGATCGCTCCAATAAGGTTTGCACGGCGGTTCGACTCAGCAAACGGTCAAACCCCATCAATTGCAACAAGCGGGTCACCACGACCGAAACCAGCCTGGCTAGCACATAACCAAGACCCAACAGCATGATCGCCAAAATCAGGGTTGGCAAATAGGCAACAATTTGAGCCAGGCTCGCAGTAACCGCGTCGGTTAAGCCATCTACCCACCCCGCCATCGTCAACTTTTTCTCTTGCATATGAAGGATCGTCCTCTCTTCCGTATCGACCTAACTTAGACGAAACGCCCTGCTTTCCCCATCAGACCCGATTGGGCAGTGGACCATGCCAATCGTTGATCATAGTATCCTCCTACACAGCACGCAACTGACAATCCGGCAAGTCACCGTATTTGACTCATGGGATACCGCCTGGCTGTCCATCCTTCTATCGAAGCGTTCGTGAAACCTATTCCCTGCCTATCTGGTCCCTACTTCCGCCTCTCCGTCGCTCACGCTGCATCGCTTTGGCAAATCCCAGGATGGCCGGATCGGTGAGCCAAGCAGTCAATTCCCGACCAATCCGCACTCGCCAGGAAGGATAGACTGATTCCGGTGCTCCAGGCAGATTAGGCGTATCAAGCTCCGCCAACAAATCTTCAAGCTGCACGATAAGCAGGCGCGAGGGTGTCCTGGCTAAATACCGGTACATGGCTTGAAGCATATCGTCCGAAAGGTCAGGGGGAATTGCCCCGGCAGAACAGAGGCCCTCCCGATGTAAGGCCTCCCATAATTGCTTCCGATCTTCCGCCCGCTGCTGCCGGTTTTGCTTGCAATCTTTTTTTCTGAGATAGACACCCCCTTCTTGCTTAATGATGATATCTCGTCCAGTCCAAAAACCTTTGAGGGTAGGAAGGTCATGTGTCGTTGCAGCCACAAGCGCCTGCTCAGGATAGGCATGTGGCGGGGTCATCTCTCCCCCATTTTCTCGTTCAAAAAATAACAGACGATAGGATAAAAGCCCGGCGGCATCTAATTTTTCTCGAATGACAGGAGTGACCGCGCCAAGGTCTTCTCCAACCACCATCACTTTTTGTCGCACACTTTCTAGGGCCAGGACCGCCAAAATTTCATCCACGTAGGTTTTGACATACACGCCGTCCTTTCCTGTTCCCCCTTGGGGAACCCAGAACATCCGAAACAGCCCCAAGGCATGGTCGATCCTGAGGACACCTCCATGTCGCATATTTTGGCGTAAGGTTTCTCGAAGAAAGCGATAGCCATCTTCCCGCAATCGAACGGGATTGGGAACAACCAGTCCCCAACTTTGTCCATTGAGATTAAAGGAGTCCGGCGGCGCGCCAACGGTAATGTCTGAGGCAAGCTGATCTTGAAAGACCCAGGAATCGGCTCCATCGGGATGAATACCAACCGGTAGATCGTGATACAGCCGGAAGGACAACGAATGTTTCTTCGCAACACGATCAAGGTTCTGTAATTGCAACTCACACAACCATTGAACATATTGAAAAAATTGGATCCGAGTGGCATGTGATCGTTGAAACACTTCCACATCAGGTGACTGGGGATGCCGAAAGGCGTTCGGCCAGGTACGCCAAGCTACCGTTCCCAGGCGTTCCGCCAAGACCTGAAATGTACAAAACATGGTCAGCTGGGGATGGAATTCGGACACAAATCTGGCAAATGCTCTTCCACGTGCCGTAAGGTGCTTAGGCTGGAGATGATGTCGTCGAAACACTCGGAATAGTTCTTCGAGAACTGTCCATTTCAGTTTCCCTACGGCTTCATAATCGACCAGTGGACTCGCCCGAAACTGTCGGAGACGACGCTGGAATGTTGCGCTCTTGGCCTTCCGACGAAGACCTGCCGAAGTCCGCCACTCAACTACCCCCTCCAGGTTCAAGTACACGGGGCTCCAGAAAAGCCGGCTGGACGGAGAATAGGGGCTCGTTAATCCCACCGCCGGGATATGAAGAGGATTGATCCCGATGGTGGCCACTCCCCAACGAGTCCCCGCCACCTTCATGACCTCTTCCAAATCTCGAAAATCCCCAATTCCCCAGTTCCTGGGTGACCGTAACCCATAGAGTTGGAGCGAAATCCCCCAAGCCCGTTTGGGTGAAGGGGGGAGATAACATTTTCTGGGTGCCACTATGAGCAGGGCCTGTCCCTCCACTGTGCGCTCTGCATGCAGCTTCACACGGACCGAAAGACGGAAATATCCGAGTGAAAATTTTCCCGAAAGAGGAACATGAACCTGGACATACCTCACACCCCGGATCGTCTTCTCAGACGTCACCTTGCCCCTGGACCCGGGCAGAGATAGGCGCCGGCTGCCCCCCTTCTCATCCGTCACCTGGATGACAAGGGAAACCTTCTCCAAACTGATGGCCCCAAGAGGAAGGGACAGAGCCAACATGAACGGGGCATCAGAAGGATAGCGCACCACAACTGAATCAATGATCCGTGTCCAGGTTCGGGAGGCCGCATGCGCAAGCGAGTCAAGTATTTCCTTCTTCGATGAGGTCTTCACCCCCATGCTTGCCAGGACTTGTTGAAGATGAGGCACCGTAACCTGTCGCTCAACACCTAAACCATCAAAGTAAACCGGTTCGATGCCATACTGCCGACCTAATTGCCAAATCGGCTTCGTGGCAGATTCATAGTTATCCATCGGTGTCCTTCAAAAAAAGATACTCTTCTTGATGGCAGTTGTTGCGGAAATCGCTATTAACCATCACTTATAGTCAGGTTGGTTGCATCCGGCTCATGAGAGCGTCTTGTTGACGAACCACTCATCTACCGCCTTGTTTGTGTTCGTCACCTCAGATCAGAACATTCTTCCAATCATTGCCCTGTGACAGAGTATCTCTCCCATTAAACTGGTCTCTTGCATCGCTTAAGGCTTTTTCATTGTAATTGTAAGGGAAGATCAATCTTGTGTCTCCTACAAAACTCGATGTTAACTCTTGAAAATACAGGTCTGAAAAATCAAAATTTGCCGCGTTCAATACACCCTTGATTCTTTCCATGGGAACGTGTCCACCCACTCCCAGGAAAAAATCCTTTTCGTCCTTTCACAACACGGCGATCGCCTCGAAAAAAGCTAAACACGCCCAAACCGCTTGGACGAAGAGCCAAAATTCCGGTACAATCAAATTATAAATGAGACGGAAGTGGGGTCTCTCAAAAGTTCGACAAGCATAGGAGCTGAGAAAGGAAACATGCCCCCTAAAAAGCCAGACGAGAAACCTAAGAAAAAAACGTCTACCACAAAAAAACCGTCCCCTGCAGGCAAGACGGCAAAAAAAACCAGCAGCAAATCTGGAGGCTCAGCTGCGATAAGACGCCAGGCGTTGCCTCAGGCAATTGACAAGGAGCCTCAAGTCTCCTATCCCGGTCCCTCTATGGCCCTATCCGAAGAATTGCGGGAACGTATTGCCCAACGCGCCTATGAAATTCATCACCGGCGCGGAGGCCAACATGGCAGTGATTGGGAAGATTGGCTTCAAGCCGAGCGTGAGATACTTTTGCAGCAGCCTCCGTCACCTTAGGAGACAATTGGAATCTTGATTGTTGAACACTATTATTCACTGACTTCATCAATGGAGGATATCGCACATGGATAACGACACTCGATATGTTTTGCTCGCTGGGCTTTCATTAATGGTCGGAGTGGTTCTCGGAACCGGACTTGGTCTGTTGATGGCTCCTCAGTCGGGATCCCGAACCCGTCGTCAGTTAAAGAATATGATGGAAGACGCCAGCGAACGGGCCGGAGAATTTGCAGAAGATGCCAAAGAAGCTGTCACCGGCATGGTGGAGCGTACAAAAAAAATTGTCGTCTAGTTGACTGATACCGGAAGTGCGG
This sequence comes from Nitrospira sp., assembly GCA_024760505.1. GTDB lineage: Bacteria > Nitrospirota > Nitrospiria > Nitrospirales > UBA8639 > Nitrospira_E. The sequence continues at coordinate 3,133,527 of CP058931.1, read as the reverse complement.
GTTACCCATGAAGGCCTATGTCTGCCTAACCGCTTGGGAGTTTTGACTTATACCGGGGCATAGTGGTTGTTTCATTACTATGCCCAAGCGTTATTCCATCGGGCCCAATGGCTGGTGGCAATGATGAATTTGTCAGGATTTCGGGGTTCGGAACAAGGCAAGTCCCCGAGAAACTAAATGATAGGGTTGTCCCCCTTTCAACAATTTCGTATGCTTGGAATTTTTCTTGTCAACCGGCACAGCGGTGTCAAACTCTAACTCCCACCGTACCGACTTTGTGTGAGCAGGAAGGATGAATTCCACATCCTCATGATGGGCATTTATCAATACTAAAAACGTCTCATCCACAATCGGTCGTCCTTGACTATCTTTTTCTACGATGGCATCCCCTGCCAACCGTATTCCCAAGGTTCGATGCCCCATCTGCCAATCTTCATGCGACATTTCTTTTCCATGCGATCCGAACCAGGCCACATCCTTCACTTCCGAATCTTCTACCCGGCGCCCTTGAAAAAACCTTCGCCGTTGAAACACCGGATGGGTTTTTTTAATGGCAATGAGCAGCTTCACAAACTCCAGCAATCCGAGTTGGGATCGCGTCAGGTTCCAATTCACCCAACTCAACTCGTTATCCTGGCAATAGGCGTTATTGTTCCCCTGTTGCGTACGACCTAATTCATCCCCGCCACAGATCATCGGTACTCCCTGGGATAACAATAAGGTCGCGAAAAAATTCCGGACCTGCCGATCACGCAATTCCTGAATCACGGGATCATCCGTCGGGCCTTCCACACCACAATTCCAACTATCATTGTCATCGGTTCCATCCCGATTCCCCTCCTGATTGTCTTCATTATGCTTGTGGTCATAGGACACCAAATCCTGGAGGGTAAATCCATCATGCGCGGTCACAAAATTTATACTGGCATAGGGTTGTCGCCCGCTTTCTCCGTAAAGATCGCTGCTCCCGGACCAACGATTGGCGATTTCCCCAAGCAACCCACCATCTCCCTTCCAATACCGGCGGATGGAATCGCGGTATTTCCCATTCCACTCCGCCCACCCAGGAGGAAAATTTCCCACTTGATAGCCGCCTTCCCCCAGATCCCATGGTTCGGCAATCAGCTTCACCTGCGACAACACGGGATCCTGGTGAATAATGTCAAAAAAGGCGCTGAGTCGATCCACATCATGTAATTCCCGTGCGAGCGCGGATGCCAGATCAAACCGGAAACCATCCACATGCATATCATTCACCCAATACCGCAAACTGTCCATGATCAACTGTAAGGTCCGTGGATGTCGGACGTTCAACGTATTTCCACAACCGGTGTAATCCATGTAATAACGTGGATTGTCCGGAGACACCCGATAATAGGAGGCGTTATCAATCCCCCGGAACGATAACGTCGGCCCGAAGTGATTTCCTTCTCCGGTATGGTTATAGACCACATCAAGGATGACTTCGATGCCGGCACTATGAAGTTTCCTGACCATGGATTTGAACTCATCGACCTTTTCCCCTCCACCGGGGAAGGCCGAATACCGGATGTCCGGGGCAAAATACCCAATGGAGTTATACCCCCAATAATTCGTGAGGCCCTTTTCTTTCAGATACAGATCATTCACAAAATGGTGAACCGGCAACAATTCCACTGCAGTAATCCCGAGCGATTGCAAATATTCAAGAATCGCCGGAGACGCCAAGCCTGCATAGGTTCCCCGCAATGATTCAGGAACGTCCGGATGTCGCATCGTCATTCCCTTGACGTGGACTTCATAGATAACCGTCTGCTCCCAGGGAATATTCAGACGTTGGTCTCCTCCCCAGCTAAAGGCCTGGTCGACGACCACCCCTTTAGGAATGTTTGCCGCATTGTTCCGATCATCGAATGAAAGGTCACCTGCCGGATCGCCAAGCCGGTAGCCAAACATGGAATCGGACCATCGCACGACACCCGTCAAGGATTTCGCATACGGATCGATGAGAAGCTTGGCAGGGTTAAACCGGTGCCCCGCCTCAGGATCATATGGCCCATGCACCCGGTATCCATAGAGTTGGCCGGGACGCACCTCAGGTAAATACACATGCCAGACTTGATCCGTTCGTTCCTCAATGGTGATCCGGTGGGTTTCCTGGTCCTGAAGTTCATTGTCAAACAGACAAAGATCCACACCGGTTGCATTTTCGGAAAACAGCGCAAAATTGACTCCCTGCCCATCCCATGTGGCACCAAGCGGATATGATCTACCAGGCCAAATTCTCATATTATTCTGCTCTCCTGGATGTGGGTTTCCGGATATCGGGAATAGCGGGGGACGATAATACAGCATATCTCAAAACGGGGCAAACCTAATCAGATGCTTCTGGCATTCCATATACAGCTCTCTGTCTTTTTGTTAAGCTTCCCTTTATCCCATTGCCCACCAGCAAACAATCTGATCGAAAAAAACCAGCAGGGAGGAAATACGTTTGGAAAAACTAAAAGCCCTAGGATGGCAATTAGAACTGGGCGCATCGTGTATCGAACCCTCTTCTGTCGAGTTTCGGGTGTGGGCCCCCAAGGCCCAGTCGGTGGCCGTCAAAATCATGGGAAGTACCGGAATACCGACTCCCCTCAGCCAGGAATCCTTTGGATATTGGAAAGGCACCGTGCAGGACCTTTCTCCAGGCACCCGCTATCAATATGTATTAAATCACAACATGGAACGCCCTGATCCGGCTTCCCGATCACAACCGGACGGCGTTCACGGCCCCTCGGAAATTATCAATCCTCTGGCATTTTCCTGGACGGATACAGCTTGGCGTGGCCTGCCCCTTGACCAATACATCATCTACGAGCTCCATACCGGCACCTTTACACAGGACGGGACCTTTGATGCCATCATCAGCCGTCTGCCCTATTTGCGCGACCAGATTGGCATCACGGCTATTGAACTCTTGCCGGTGGCGCAATGCCCTGGGTCCAGAAACTGGGGATACGATGGAACCTTCCTCTTTGCTCCGCAACACAACTATGGTGGCCCCGATGGCCTCAAGCGGTTGGTCAATGCCTGCCACGCAGCCGGTCTTGCGGTCATCATGGACGTGGTCTATAACCACCTGGGTCCGGAAGGCAATTACCTTGGTGATTTTGGCCCATATTTTACTGACACCTATAAAACCCCATGGGGGAGCGCCCTCAACTACGATGGACCCGATAGTGATGCTGTCAGACATTTTATGATCAGCAATGCGGTCTATTGGATTCATGAATACCACATTGATGCGTTACGCTTGGATGCGATTCACGGCATCTTCGACTTCAGCGCCAAACATCTTCTTCAGGACATTGGGGAAGCCGTCCATGTGGAGGGAGAACGACTCGAGCGCCAGGTGCAGGTCATTGCGGAAAGCGATCTGAATGATGTCCGCATCATTTCGCCTCCTTCACGAGGGGGATATGGGCTGGACGGGCAATGGAGCGATGACTTTCATCATGCCCTGCATGCCCTGCTCACCAAAGAGCGTAAGGGCTACTATGAAGACTTTGGACAACTCAAAGACCTGATGAAGGCCATACGGGAAGGCGTCGTCTATTCAGGACAATATTCTCCACATCGGCGACGGAAACATGGCAATTCCTTCAAGCCCTGCTCACCCACACAACTTGTGGTATGCGCCCAAAATCATGATCAAATCGGCAATCGGGCACAGGGGGACCGACTCAGTAGCTTGGTGAGCTTTGAAGCCCTCAAAGTCGCCAATGCCACCGTGCTTCTCTCCCCGTATCTTCCTCTCTTATTTATGGGGGAAGAATACGGCGAAACCGCACCTTTTTTGTATTTCATCGACCACGGGGATCCTGCGTTAATTGAAGCCGTCCGACAGGGGAGAACCAGGGAATTCGCGGCGTTCGGATGGACGGACATTCCTGATCCCTATGCTCAAGAGACCTTCGTTCGTTCCACCATTCATCCTAATCTTGAGACCAATCCCCAACAACACGCTCACGCGCGGTGGTGCCAGGCGTTGATTCATCTGCGCAAATCTATTCCCGCATTAGGCACCGGAGCGAAAGGCCACAGAATCCAGATCGGGTCACATGCGAAAAGTCAATTGCTGATTATTCATCGCCGGGCCAAACAGGGCCCCGAAGCACTGATCCTCCTGGGGTTTCACCACAAGGCCTCTTTAGCGTTAGTGAAGCTTCCAAAAGGGAATTGGGAATCCCGCCTGGATAGTGGAACCTTCGTCGCTGGCGATCGTGAAGAACTCCTGGCTCCCTCCAATCTACCAGTTCAGAATGTGGAGCAGGTCTCTCTCAAGCTGCCACCCTATCCCGCCTGGATTTTTCTGAAATCTGACTAAGTTCAGGCCAAGACCATTAAGGCCGGGCATAAGGGTGAAGATCGCTCCTTCTCTTTCCGGGGTGATAACCGTCCTTGCCTGGTCACCCTCTCAACCTGATCGAAAGGGACGAGGAAGCATAGACATTTCACGGAGATCTTGGGAATCTACGCAGGCTTAAAAAAGACTGCAGCTAAAGGCGGAAGGGTAATAACCACAGAAAACGGCTGGCCATGCCAAGGCATGTCTTCGGCCTGTACTCCTCCAGCATTCCCCATATTGCTTCCACCGTACGCCTCAGAGTCACTGTTCAAAAGCTCTCGATAATATCCGGCGGTCGGCACGCCCATTCGATAGGCTTCTCGAGGGACAGGGGTGAGGTTCAGGGCACAGACCACAATATCGGAAGGATCTTTGGCGCGCCTGAAATACGTGAGCGTCGAATGATCACTGTCATGAAGATCGATCCACTGAAACCCCGTCCAATCATAGTCAACTTGATGGAGCGCGGGTTGTGAGGCATATAATCGATTGAGATCAGCGACATACCGCTGGAGACCCTGATGCCGATCATACTCAAGTAGATGCCATTGAAGGCTATCATCGTGGTTCCATTCCCACCATTGGCCGATCTCGCAGCCCATGAATAACATTTTCTTCCCAGGATGACCCCACATGTGTCCATACAAGGCGCGCAAATTCGCAAATCGTTGCCATTCGTCCCCCGGCATTTTATCCAGGAGCGATTTCTTGCCATGGACCACTTCATCATGAGAAAGCGGGAGGACGAAGTTTTCGGTGAATGCATAGACTAATCCGAAGGTCACGTTATGTTGATGATATCTCCGATAAATAGGATCCAGGCTGAAATAATCCAGGGTATCGTGCATCCACCCCATATTCCATTTAAAGGTAAATCCCAACCCTCCGACATAAGTCGGCTTGGAGACCCCAGGCCATGCCGTGGATTCTTCGGCAATCATCACAATGCCGGGATGTTCCTGATGAGCCACGGTATTGAGCTCTTTTAAAAATTCCACTGCTTCAAGATTCTCTCTGCCCCCGAATTTATTTGGAATCCATTCACCGGATTTTCGCGCATAATCGAGATAGAGCATCGATGCGACAGCATCTACCCGAAGGCCATCAATATGATACCGGTCAAACCAGCTGAGTGCGCTATTGATCAGAAAGTTTTTAACTTCGGTCCGACCGTAATTAAAAATTCGGCTATTCCATTCCGGATGGAATCCGAGCCGCGGGTCCGAATGGTCATACAAATTTGTCCCGTCAAACCAGGCCAAGCCATGGGGATCTTCCGGAAAGTGCGCAGGAGCCCAATCCATCAGGACCCCGATTCCTGCCTGATGACAGGCATCCACAAACGCCATAAACTGCGCAGGAGTGCCAAACCGGCTTGTGGGTGCAAAATATCCGGTGGCCTGATACCCCCATGACCCGTCAAAGGGATGTTCGGTCACCGGCATCAGCTCAATGTGGGTAAACCCCATGTCCTTCACATAGGGAATGAGGGTTTCCGCTAATTCCTGGTAGGTCAACCATCGAGACCCTTCCTCCGGAACACGTCTCCACGATCCCAAATGCACCTCATAGATGGACCAGGGTTGAGCGAGGGGATCACGATTTTGCCTGGCTGCTATCCACTCCCCATCCCGCCATTCATAGCCCGAAAGATCACGGACGACAGAGGCCGTTTTCGGTCGTAATTCAGATGAGGAAGCATACGGGTCCGCTTTCAGAAACGGCGCATCCCCATTTTGCGGTAGAATTTCGAATTTATACACCGCGCCCTCATTCATATCCGGTATGAACAACTCCCAAATTCCACCACCTCCGCGGCTTCTCATCGGATGCCGACGCCCATCCCATTCATTGAAGTCTCCTACCACGCTCACCCGCTTGGCATTGGGTGCCCACACAGCAAAATTGACCCCTTGAACACCCTGATGGATGCACACTTGCCCCCCAAGCTGTTCATAGGCTCTATAAAGCTTGCCCTCACCGAACAAATGCAAATCAAAATCTGAAATGCGCGGAAGAAACGCATAGGGGTCATGGCGTTGGCTGGCTTTACCCTGTCGATCGACGATGCGAAATTGATAATCCGGACCCAATGGATCCCCTTTCCACCGTGCTTCAAAGACTCCATCGGGATGGACGAGCTTCATGGGAATGGGGGTGTTTCCATTTCCTCCAGGTAGCACCACCACCTCAGCAGCCTCAGGCAAGAAGGCCCTGATACAGACACCAGAAGAATCTGTCGATTCCCCACGATGGGGACCCAACACGGAAAACGGATCCCATTCAGTGGCGGAAACCAGACGTTGAAAACGATTTGAGAGGGTTGGCATTGCCAATGAATCCTTTCTGTGTTAATTAACAATATCCTAACATAACAAAAGGGACTATGTATTCTGCACTGTTGGCCTTGCTGCTTCTGTTGTTCTTTGCGGTTGCTTTTTCGATACAAAACTCCGAACCCATTATTCTGAACTTTTTCGCCTGGACCTTTCAAGGGTCGCGGGCTCTGTTGTTGCTCACAGCTTTGGCATTAGGTGTCGGCCTGACCGTACTTGCTGCATTGCCCCTCTATATCAAAAAAATCCGCCTGATCGCCAAGCAACAAAAAACGATCGCGACACTGGAACGATCCGTCGCCGAGTTCACCAATCCTCCGTCCAACACCTAAATCTGTATGAAAAGCCCTTCCGGACCTCGCCGCAAAAAAATCATCGAACGGACGCCCCAAAAAATCCTGGCCATGATCATGGCCGGTGGCAAAGGCGAACGGCTCATGCCGTTAACGGAACAACGAAGTAAGCCGTCCGTGCCGTTTGCCGGCACCTATCGTATTGTCGATTTTGTTCTCAGCAATTTTATTAATTCCGGCATCCAGTCCATGTATGTGCTGGTGCAATACCGTTCACAATCCTTGATTGAACACCTGAGAAGGGCCTGGCGTTTTGGTGGCACCAACCGTCAAAACTTTATTACGGTCGTTCCTCCCCAGATGAAGGGACGCGGCAAATGGTATGAAGGGACAGCAGATGCCGTCTATCAGAATATTAACCTCATCCAGGACTTTGCGCCAGGATTGGTGGCCGTCTTCGGAGCCGATCATATTTACCGGATGGATGTGAGGCAGATGATCCAATTTCATCTTGACCAGGAAGCGGATGTGACCGTCGCGTCGCTTCCCGTTCCGATTCAGGCGGCAAAGGGGTTCGGAATTGTCGAAGTCAATGCCGACCATCAAATTATCGGATTTGAGGAAAAGCCGGCCTCTCCCAAACCCATGCCTGAAAATCCCGCCATGGCGTTTAGTTCTATGGGAAATTATATTTTTAACGCCGACATTCTTGTAAAAATTCTGGAACAAGATGCCAGTCAAGCTGGCACGCACGATTTTGGCCGGAACATCATTCCGTCTCTCATCAAATCTCACCGGGTCCTCGCTTATGACTTTATGGACAATGTGGTTCCCGGCATTCATCCTTACGAAGAATGGGGGTACTGGCGCGATGTGGGAACCCTGGAGGCCTATTGGCAAGCGAACATGGATATTTTGGGGGAGTCGCCGATCCTTGACTTACGAAATGTCAAATGGCCTATTCTGACCGATGCGTCGGTTGAACCTGTTGCCAGTCTAGTCCGATCCCACATGGATGATGCCATGGTCGGCCAAGGCAGCCTCGTCGTAGACAGTAAGGTGAAACGTTCTATTATTGGACGCAATGTCAGAATTGGAGAAGGCTGTACCATTGAAGAATCGATTATTCTTGATGGGACACTCATTGGATCCAATTGCCATCTTTATCGTTGTATCATTGACCGATTTAACATTATCTCGTCCGGAACCACACTAGGGGACAAACACGGACGAGACAGTCGACGATCCACAGCCGGGAAGCTCGGCCTCACTCTCTTCCCTCGTGGGCAATCGTATGGCGGACGGGCCATCCATTCCTCACCCTCCTCTTTAACATAAAGGAGGGAGCATGACTCCTCTGCCTCTGCACATTCCGCTCTCGACCTATCGCCTGCAATTTAACGCGTCGTTTACATTCCAGGACGCCTCTCGCATTCTCCCGTATCTGTCTCAACTCGGCATTACGGACTGTTACGCCTCTCCCTACCTGAAAGCCACTCCAGGGAGCACTCATGGATACGACGTGGTCGATCCCACGGAATTAAATCCGGAGATCGGGACGGAAGCCGATTATCAGGTATTTATTCAAGCACTCCACGAACATGGCATGGGTCAGATACTGGACGTCGTCCCGAATCATATGGGGATAGCCGGATCAACGAATCTTTGGTGGCAGGATGTCTTGGAAAATGGTCCTTCCTCACATTACGCCACATTTTTCGATATTGACTGGACACCGGTGAAGCCGGAATTAGAAAACAAGGTGCTTCTTCCCATTCTCGGGGATCAATACGGCATTGTTCTCGAAAACCAGGAAATCATCCTCCATTATGACGACGGGCAATTTTTCCTCACCTACTATGAAAATCGTCTCCCTATTGATCCCTGCACATGGAGTACCATTCTGACCTTCAGGCAAGACACCCTCAACCAAAGCCTGGAAAATTCTGATCCGCACTTGCATGAATACCAAAGCATTATCACCGCTCTTTCCCATTTACCGGCCAGAACCGAGACGGAAGCCGAGCGGGTTGCCGAACGATACCGGGAGAAAGAGGTGATCCGCCGCCGCCTCTCCACGGTGATTGCCGACAATTCAACTATTCGCGATTTTCTACTGGAGAACATTCGGTTACTTAATGGCATGAAGAACTCTCCCCGCACCTTCGATGTCCTCGACCGCCTGGTGAGTCACCAAGCCTATCGCCTGGCGTATTGGCGGGTCGCCGCTGAAGAAATAAATTATCGCCGGTTTTTTGACATCAACCAATTGGCGGCCATTCGCATGGAGCAACCGGAAGTCTTCCAATCGGCCCATCAAAAAATATTTGAATTATTAACATCCGGTGCTGTGAATGGACTGCGAATTGATCATGTCGACGGGCTTTATAATCCAAGAGCCTTTCTGGCCCAATGGCAACAATGGGCGGCTGAACACTTGGAGGTTCAGGCCGACACCCAAGGCCGCTCACTCTATCTCCTCGTTGAAAAAATCCTGGGTACAGAGGAACGTCTCACTTCCGATTGGCTGTGCCATGGCACAACTGGATACGACTACCTTGCCCTCGTCAATCAATTATTCATCCAGGAAACCCACCAACGACAGATCGAACAGGTCTACAGCCGATTTATCAAACAGTCGCTCCACTATGACGATCTGATCTACGACTGCAAAAACCTCATCATGACCAGTTCCATGTCAGGAGAAATCAATGCCTTGGGGCATCAGCTGAATGTACTCTCCGAGCGAAACCGGCGCTCACGGGACTTTACGCTCAATAGTCTGATCCATGCGATCCGCGAAATCATTGCCTGTTTCCCGGTGTACCGAACATATATTGGACCCGATCCTCTCGAAGGCGTCCTGGATCGTGATCGCGCGTATATTCGGCTAGCAGTGGCCCGAGCTAAACGACGCAATCCCGCCATCAGCAACCTGGTCTTCGATTTTATCCGCGATCTCCTCTTGAGAATTCCCCAGAATTCACCGGATCTTGATTGGGAGGTGATTCGCCCTTTTGTCATGAAATTCCAGCAAACGACCAGCCCGGTCACCGCGAAAGGCGTTGAAGATACCGCCTTCTATTGTTTCAACCGCCTCACATCTCTCAATGAAGTCGGCGGCGAGCCACAACACTTTGGGATCCCGCTTTCAACATTTCACCAATACATGCAGGATCGGGCCACCCAATGGCCGGCAAGCCTCTCCTCCACGTCCACCCATGACACGAAACGCAGCGAGGATGTCCGGGCCCGAATCAATGTGTTGTCGGAAATTCCCAAAGAATGGCGGCAGCATCTGAAAACCTGGAATCGGCTGAACAAAAAAGCCAAGCAAACAATCAATGATCAACGGGCACCGAGCTTGAATGAAGAATATTTGATTTACCAGACGCTGCTCGGCACCTGGCCATTGGGTGGCCTCTCGGAACCGGCTCAACCTCAATTCTTGGGGCGCATGCAGGGGTATATGGTTAAAGCCTTACGGGAAGCGAAAGTGAGCACCAGCTGGTTAAACCCCGATGAAGCCTGGGAAAACGCCGTCGGGGAATTTCTTTCCCGCATTCTTTCTCTCAGGCCTTCAAATGCCTTTCTTCAAGATTTTATCCCCTTTCAACAACGCATTTCCAAATATGGCATCTATAATTCTCTGAGTCAGGTCCTTATTAAAATCCTTGCTCCAGGTGTCCCCGATTTTTATCAAGGCACGGAGCTTTGGGATTTCAGTCTGGTCGACCCAGACAACCGACAACCCGTGGATTACCTCTTCAGACAACAACGGCTCTCCGAATTACAACACTTGCAACAGACGACTGCTCCTCTCGACCTTGTCCAGACGTTATTACAGGATGCGGAAAGCGGCCTGATCAAAATGTATTTAACCACTACCGCGCTTCATATCCGGAAGAGGCACCCCCATCTGTTTCTGGATGGATCGTATCTACCCCTGGAATTCAAGGGGGAACAGGCCCATCATGTGTGCGGATTCATAAGACAACATCACTCACATATGTGCTTGGTCATATTCCCACGACTGTTAACGACTCTCATCCCCGACCAGACCATCAGTCCGCTCGGCGAACCCATATGGGGACAAACCTCGATGCGGCTCCCTCCGGAATTCGCGGCACACTCGTTTCGTAATCTCTTAACCCAGGAAATTGTCACTCCACAAAATGACCTGAGCATGGTAGGATTACCCTTAGGAATGCTTTTTCAACATTTTCCTTTTGCCCTATTGGAGCCCGTCTCATGACTATGAGCAAATTGAACACGGCACACGCTTCGGACCAAGAATCATACGCTAATCAGTCCACGCCGGAGGGAGGATTGGGCTGGGAGGGACACGTCCATTTTTCCGAAGATGTCCCACTATGGAAACGGGTTCTGGACACATGGCCTGAACTCCGAACGGGCTTATCCTACAGTCTTATCTTTGCCTCTGGAGTTCTCCTGGGAGGAGCCATCATGGCAATGGCCTCAGCGAAGAATCATGAGGACCGGTCATAACAATCAAACAAAGCATTACCAAGGAGGAATTTCACGATGGATGAGCATACGACGCAAGGCGACTCATGTTGGGTTAATACATTTGTCTTCATTGCAGGATTTCTATTGGGCGCCGGTAGCGCCATACTCCTGACGCCTGAATCAGGGACTCACGTGCGTGATCGATTGGCACGAGGTGCGAAGACCGCACAGGACGAATTTTCAGATATGGCTTCTCAAACAAAAGAGGCCGTGCATGCCTGGTCTGAAGAGGCCAGAAAAACCATGAAACAGGCGGCCACTCGAGTCAACTCCGCTGTGGATGCCACCAAACAGGCGGTCAAAACGGACTCTTTCGACGTGTAAAATCGCACCCGCCGCATAAAAGGGAGGGGGACTTCCCCCCCTTCACCATTCTCAACCTCGCAAGTGCCGGGATCACTCAATTCCGTTTGTGGTAAAACGAAGGAAGGCTTGCCTCCTCCCATTGTCCAGACTTGAGATTCATGCGAGAGTAGATCCCATGACATCCTCAGAGTTGAACGCCTCCCCTCTCACGTATCGACTTAAGCTGGGCCTCGTCCTCAATGGCATCATCATTCTCGCTGAATTCATCGGGGGCTATGCGATCAATAGTCTTGGGCTAATGAGCGATGCCGGGCACAATTTGATCGATCAAGGCTCTCTCTTATTAGCCTTGTATGCACATATTCTGGCCACCCAACCCGCCACGGAACATCGGACGTTTGGCTACCACCGCGCCGGAACCATTGCGGCGTTTCTGAATAGCCTTCTGTTAATTTTCACAGGGGGAATTATTGGAGTGTTTGCTCTCGACCGGATGTTTTCACCGGTTGACGTGCCTGGCTTTTGGGTGATGATAATCGCGTGTATCAGTTTGATCGCCAATCTTGCCGTCGCCCTGTTATTGCGTCGTGGAGCCGAAGATGACCTGAATATTCGCGGGGCCTTTCTGCATATGGTGATGGATGCCTGGATGTCTCTTGGCGTTATCATCGCCGGGTTGGGTATCGCCCTGACCGGTTTCACCATTTTAGATCCTCTGATCAGTCTCCTCATCGTCATCATTATCGTGAAAGGCAGTTGGCCACTCTTTCGTGAGTCGCTGGATATTTTATTGGAATCGACCCCCCCTCACCTCAAAACATCAGATATTGTGGCTACCATTGAAAACGTTCCTGGTGTCAGAAAAGTTCATGATCTGCATATCTGGTCGGTTGAACCCCGCATTGTGATGTTGACGTGTCACGTGTTGGTTGACACCGAGGCGGTTCCGGATAAAGATCAACTACTCCAGCCCATTCAATCAATACTGTCATCGAAATTCGGCATTCATCACTTAACCATTCAATTGGAAACCGAATGCCAGGAGCAAGAGGACCTGCATTGCAATCTCAGTTACCTGACGAACGGTTCAACCGGCGCAGAACCCATCCCTCCTCATCTGCACCATCATTAACCCGCAAGGGGTTTCCTTCGCAACACCCGCGTCTTGAGTAAAAATCCCACCCCGCCTCCTAACAGGGCCCCAAGGCCAACCCCGACCAACACGTCTGTCACATAATGCGCACCAAGAAACACACGGGACAATCCAATCAGGCTAAGGAGTGGCCACAATACCCACCCTAGCCCCGGATAAAGCATGACAAGAAAGCTAATAGCCGTGCTGGAATTCAACGCGTGATTGGACGGCATACTAAAGGCCCCCCCACACCCGACTAATTCATGAATGTGCTCGAGAACCTGGCAAGGCCGCGGACGACCAATCAAGACTTTCATCTGGCCGCCGAGGAAATCACTCAAGCCGATCAGGAGCCCTAAACAGGGAATCGCGAGTCTGGCTTCGCCCCATTTCATCCACACCCAATACCCCACGAGCAAGATGCCAGGAATCACCAGATTGCTTTCCTGCGACACCTGAAGCATGAACCAATCCAATCCCGCAAACTGACCGGCCCACCCATTAATGGACGCAAACCATAATTCATCGAAATTCATCGTTGTCCCGTACCTATTCCGGACTTGTCCTCAGCGGACACAACATCCTGCAAGAAATTGGACGGGTATGATAAGGTACAGTTTTTAACAAGAAAGGCCTTCTTCATGCTGATCGATACCCATGTTCATTTGGACGATCCCCGTTATGATCCAGATCGAGACGCTATATTTCAACGTGCCCAGGAAGCCGGTGTAGAAAAGTTTGTCACTATTGGATGCGATCTTTCTACAAGTCATGCAGCCGTGCAATTAGCCACAAGCCGACCCGATGTGTATGCCACAATCGGAGTCCATCCCCATGAAGTCAAACGCATTGAGCCCACCTGGTATGTGGAATTCAGACAACTGGCCCAACACCCAAAGGTAGTCGCCTTCGGCGAAATCGGGCTTGATTATCATTACGATCACTCTCCTCGAGAAACCCAACGGCAACGATTTCGTGAACAAATTGAACTGGCGCAATCACTCACCCTTCCACTGGTGATTCATACACGTGAAGCGCAAGAGGATACGATGGCAATCCTGCAAGAAGCACATGCCGAAAAGGTGGGCGGCGTCTTCCATTGTTTTTCGGAGGATCTGGCATTTGCCAAACGTGCTTTGGACCTGGGCTTTCATCTCTCATTTTCAGGAATCATTACCTTTCGCAATGCCTCTCAGTTACATGAAGTGATTCGCACAGTCCCCGATGACCGGTTGCTCATTGAAACCGATGCCCCCTATCTGACTCCCGTGCCGTTTCGAGGAAAACGTAACGAATCGTCCTATGTCACCTACGTGGCAGAACAGATTGCGAAAATTAAATATGGTGACTCTGAAACAGGATTGGCTCGTATAGCCGAACTGACAACCAATAATGCCTGTCGGCTCTTTAAAATTTCTTCATGATCCGATTGCGTTGACGCAACTTCTTGGGAAGTTTCCGGGGATTGCCCTTTTTCTCTTTGGATCGGACCGGCTCCTCATCACTATCCTTTTGAGAGCGTCCCCCTCGGGACCGACCCACCGCTTCTCCTTGAATCCCGGAAGAAGCCAGGCGTGTGATAAATTCTTGAGACCTGATCGAAAACGCCCCAAACGCTTTTGCAACAGCTATCACTTCAAGATCCGAAGAGACGACTGCGGCCCCTTTCCCATGGCTCCGGATAAAATCCTGAATCACCCCGTCCGCCTTTTCACCCTGGCCCGTATAAATGACGGTCACCCCATTCCGGTGGATAACCTGCCGGCTCGCTCCCGATTGTTGCCAGGCATCAAAAACTAAGGTGATCAGATTGTGGAGTTTGTGCCCATACAGGCCTACCCGCACAATAAACTCCTCCCGGCGATGCTCCCCCTGTTCAACGACCCGATGAGGCGGGAGCCCCATTGCGCCCAACACATTATATCCATCGATAATCAAATGTTTTGGTGCCACTGTGGTTCCTTCATGATGCGATGCATGATCTACCCCTCGTGATTGAGTCTACCCGCAACAGGACCTGCTTCGAAAGCGCTCCTTCCCTTGACAAGAAGGCGATCTTCTGCGAAAAAAGAAAGGAACGGTTCACTATCTATGCCTTCCACTCGAATGATAGTCCTTTATTCCTGCATCGGCATGTTGTTCCTGTTGGGATCTCTTCCCCTGACTGGGGGAGCAACAGAAACTCGACCATTCGCCGGGGAGGAAGCCCAACCACTGATTCATCTTATTGCACAATCACCACCGTCAACCTCCATCCGCAATATTCGTGCTCATCGCCATAAAAACTATACCCGTGTTGTATTAGACCTCACTCGCTCTGTTCATCCAGCGCCCCAAGAGCATCAAACGGCCACAACATTTCAATTGGAACTTCCCAACACCCAATTTGCCAATCCTGCCGTTAACAAATCAACAGCAGACTCACTTCCTTTACAATTGGACCTTTCCACCACTTCTTCCGGATCCATTCTTCTCAGCATACCCATTGACGGGTGGAAACGCTATAAGTGGTATGTCCTCAAAAATCCTGCTCGCATCGTTCTTGACTTGTACCCCATAACCGAGACGTCGGCTCTCGCCCGTGCGCCAGACAGGAGCACACCAGGGTCTCCAGTGGTTCCTCCGCCAACTCCGCCACCACCTGTCAGAAAAAAAGATCTGGTGATCGTCATTGATCCGGGACACGGAGGGAAAGACCCCGGGGCTTTGGGACGCAAGGGCACAAGAGAAAAGGATGTGGTCTTACA
The DNA here is from genome assembly GCA_024760505.1 of Nitrospira sp. Taxonomy (GTDB): domain Bacteria; phylum Nitrospirota; class Nitrospiria; order Nitrospirales; family UBA8639; genus Nitrospira_E. The sequence goes on along the minus strand of CP058931.1, from coordinate 3,117,808 downwards.
AGTTGCGAATCATTTGCGAGACCTGCTCGCCAAGGAAAGTTCCATGAAAGTCTTCATGACTCGAGAAACGGATGTCTTCATCGAATTGGAAGACCGGGCAACATTCGCCAATACGCACAAGGCGGATCTTTTCGTCTCGATTCACATTAACTCCCATTCCCAGACTGCCGTGAAAGGTTTAGAAATCTATCATTTTGGTGAAGCCAGTGACCCACGAGCACTTGCTGTCGCTGCACGGGAAAATGGCACCCCTCTTGAAAAAAATGCCGCACCCTGGCAATTTATCCTTGCCGACAAGCTTAACGATAAAAAAATTGACGATTCCCGTGAGTTAGCATGGACAACCAAAAATTCCCTGGTGAAATTTTTGGATACCTTTTATAAAATTAAGGATCATGGGATCAAAACAGCTCCATTTTTTGTGCTACGAATGACCACCATGCCTGCCATCTTGGCCGAGATTGCCTTTATCTCCAACCCAACGGAAGAAAAGCTGTTACAAAGTTCTACCTATCAAAAGCGAGTGGCCGAGGGCATATTTAAGGGACTTCAATCCTACATTACCCCCTTACAAACCGCATCCCGATAGCCGGGATTGTCTCCGCCTTCTTCAATTGGCTTCCTCCGGCCTCACGCTCCCATAACGATCGGCACACTGTAATCTCATGATTTCCACGCCCATAGCCTTCCTGACGCCGAAGTCCGTTTCGTCATCCTCCTTCCCCATCGAATCATGGCCACTATTAAACTAACAATCGAATATGACGGCACGGCTTACGTTGGATGGCAACGACAACCCAATCAGCCAACCATACAAGCCGCACTAGAAACAGCGCTCACACGCATCACCCAACAACACACTTCTGTCATCGCCGCAGGACGAACCGACGCTGGCGTCCATGCCCGTGGACAAGTCGTTAGCTTTCAGTCCGACAAACCCATTCCAATTCATAAATGGGGACTCGCAATTAATAGCGCCCTTCCGCACGACATTTCTGTCCTGTCGAGTGAAGAGGTGCCTGCATCGTTTCATGCTCGCTATAGTGCAAAGGAAAAATTGTACGAATATCGAATCTCCAGACATCCCGCCCGCCCGGCTATCGATCGGAATCGTGTCTGGCACCTACCCTATGACCTGGATATCCCGGCCATCCGGCAGGCCATGTCTGGCTTGATAGGTTCTCATGACTTCACCTCGTTTCAAGGCCCACGTGCCAGTACCTCCGATCCCATGTGCGTCGTGTCCCAAGTCTCCCTCAGCTCGGATCTCATGTCCCTGACCATTCAGATTCAGGCCAATCGATTCCTGAAGCAAATGGTTCGGGCAATAATTGGCACCCTGACCGAAGTCGGACGACACAAAAGATCACCGGATTCCATTCAAGATATTCTTCAGGCTAAAGACCGACGGGCTGCAGGAGAAACCGCTCCTCCCCAAGGGCTTTATCTCCTTCAGGTGTTGTACTAAACCCTCATGAGAATTTAAAAAAACCTACCATGAATCCTGCCGAATGGCCCATCTGCACCGCCTGCCATGCCCGCATAATGTCACGGACCGCCCAAGCCTTTTAGGATTTTTTTTGATTTACTCCCATTGGTAGCTGAATATTTATCTTTCGGAAGGCATAAATTTTTTCCAGTGAAAGAAACTACTTATGCTGAGATTCCTGATATACTTAAGAAAAAGGACTTCAAATTTCCATCTCACTGGAAACCTTGTATGAACACTGATTTTGCTCCAGAGTTTAATCATCCAACATTTCGCTTGGCGGTGGCGCAATTTGATCAGGCCGCCCATCATATGAATCTGGATTCAGGATTACTTGAGCGACTCAAAGCCCCTCAACGGTCTCTCTGCGTCAGCATCCCTGTCCGGATGGATAACGGAAAGGTTCAAGTCTTCCGTGGCTATCGAGTGCATCATGATGTAGCCCGCGGCCCCACAAAAGGCGGCATACGCTATCATCCCGATGTCAGCCTTGGGGAAGTCGCGGCCTTGGCCATGTGGATGACCTGGAAAACAGCGTTAGCGGGGTTGCCGTTTGGTGGAGCCAAAGGGGGAGTCGCCGTCAACCCCTCACTTCTTTCACCAGCTGAGTTGGAAGGCATCACCCGACGCTACATCGCAGAAATTTTTCCGTTATTGGGACCGGACAAAGATATCCCCGCCCCCGATATCGGCACCAATCAGCAAGTCATGGGATGGGTGATGGATACCTTCAGTCAGCAGGTGGGATTTACCGTCCGTGGGGTGGTCACGGGCAAACCCCTTTCAATTGGAGGCACTCTGGGCAGGGAAGAAGCAACCGGCCGTGGTGTGGTGGATGTCACGTTGGAAGTCTTACGTCATTTTGGTCTGCCCACTTCAGATACGACCGTGGTCATTCAAGGGTTTGGGAACGTGGGATCCCATACTGCGCGAATTCTTCATCAGGAGGGTGTAAAAATACTGGCAGTCAGCGATCAGCTGGGCGGGCTGTATAACCAAAAAGGTCTGGATATCCCAGGTATTCTCTCTCACCTGGAGACCGAGAAAGCGTCGATTCCTTCTCTCAAACAATTTGGAGAACCGATTTTTAACGAAGACCTACTTTTGTTGCCCTGCCATGTGCTCATCCCAGCTGCCGTATCTGAACAAATCACCGTCAATAACGCATCGCGCCTTCAATGTCAGTACCTGATCGAGGCAGCTAACGGCCCAACAACTCTCGAAGCGGATGCCATTTTGCAGGAACGAGGAATTTTTGTGGTCCCGGATATTCTCGCCAATGCCGGCGGAGTCATCGTCTCATACTTTGAATGGGTACAGGACGCCCAACGTTTTTCGTGGCAGGAATCAGATATCCACAGCCGACTCAGGAATATCATCACCGCGGCTTTTCACCGCATACTCTATCATGCGGAGGAGAAAAAACTGACAATGAGAACTGCTGCATTGATCGCAGGAATTGAGGAAGTAGCTCAAGCCCACCAATGCCGGGGATTATACCCCTGATTCCACGACCTTCCCGGACCTGATTAATTGGGGTAGAGCTTTCTTAACTTGACTGCTGGAAGTTTTATGAAAGTTCTCCGGCATAGATCTTCATGACGGTTGAGAGAAATTCAAGGGCCTGCGGTCTGGGCCGTTGAAAGGAATTCCTCCCAATAATGGATCCAAACCCTCCACCGTCCCGTATTCCTCTGGCTTCATCGAAAATTTTCTGATCCTCCCCTTTGGCCCCGCCCGAAAAGATGACAATGCGTCGCCCCTGAAAGGTACTCTGCACGACATGGCGGATACGCTCCGCTGGCGTGCTAATAGGAATCTTTTCAGCCTCGTAAACTTTTTTTGCCGCCGCCTGCTCAATATGATTTGAAGGCACCTTCACTTTGATAATGTGAGCCCCGAGTTGGGCTGCAATTTGTGCGGCGTAGGCGACGACATCGATTCCGGTTTCCCCTTCTTTGCTGAGTCCTGCCCCACGTGGATACGACCATACCACTACCGCCAACCCGTGGGACTTGGCCTCTTGGGCAATTTCCCGCAGATGACTATACATTTCCTGGCTATGGGCAGACCCGGGATAAATCGTATATCCCACTGCACAGCACCCTAAGCGTAGTGCATCGTGGACACTCCCGGTAATTGCGGAATTGGGATCCTTACTTTCAAACAGTGAATCGTTATTGTTCAATTTCAGTATGAGTGGAATTTGACCGGCATATTCTGCCGCCCCCGCCTCGAGGAATCCCAGAGGAGCTGCGTAAGCATTACATCCGGCATCAATCCCCAGCTGGAAATGATAGTGAGGGTCATACCCTGCAGAATTGACGGCAAAACTTCTGGCAGGACCATGCTCAAATCCCTGGTCCACCGGCAGAATAACCAGACGACCGGTCCCGGCCAACCGCCCCGTCATCAACAACCTGGCAATATTTGCAAGAACTCCAGGAACATTACCATCATAATTCCGTAATATTTCTTTAACTCGTGGTGAGATAACGTTGGATCCCTTCACAAAAATCCCTCCCTTTCAACAAAATATTCCCAGGGGCCAGCCCTTTTTCCATAGTGTAGAAGACCTCTTCGCCTAAAACAATATGGAGCATTCGCTTATATCCGTTACAATCGCTTTTCAGATTGTTCCACCTGTTTTCGTAGGGCGATGAGTTCTTGTTCCATCGCATCAAACCGTTCAGCGATCGGATCCGGAATATTGGCATGATCCATGGTTGCTTCAGGCACCCGATCTCCAATGGTTTTAATAATCCTGCCGGGTATCCCAATGACCGTTGAATTCGAAGGCACTGACCGAAGAACCACCGAATTGGCTCCAATTTTGACAAAATCTCCGATCGTGATATTCCCCAGCACTTTTGCTCCAGCTCCAACGACCACATGGTTTCCCAATGTTGGATGGCGTTTACCACGTTCTTTGCCGGTTCCGCCCAGCGTCACGCCTTGAAAGAGAGTGACAAAGTCGCCCAGAACAGCAGTTTCGCCAATCACGACCCCCATCCCATGGTCGATGAAAAACCCTCGTCCAATCTGAGCGCCTGGATGAATTTCTATACCGGTCAGCCACCGAGCCAGTTGCGAAATTAACCGGGGAACAATCGGAATATGTTTCCCCCATAACCAGTGAGCCACCCGATGAGCTAATAACGCATGAAAACCTGAATAGGCCAGCAGGACTTCCCAGCGACTGGTTGCCGCCGGATCGCGCTCAAAAACCGCATGTAGATCTTCAGTAATTCGTTTAACCCATCGCATACGCCCACCATACGGATATACCCCAAGGAAAAGGAGACGGCATCATTTCATAAGGGCGTGGTGCATTCAATGAGACAAACGGCCATTGTCGCAATGCCTTCTGCCCGCCCAATCATTCCAATTCCCTCACCACTTTTGACTTTGACATTTACCTGAGAAGGGGAAACCTGCAGCACTTGCGCAAGACTTTCTTGCATCGAGGCCATATACGGGGCTAATTTCGGGGCCTGGGCTAGAATGACCGTATCCAGATTCACCAAGTAAAATCCTTTATCACGAAGGGTTTGAGCGACACTTCGTAGCATAACCAAACTCGAGAGATTTTTGTATTCTGGATTACTGCTTGGGTACCGTGTTCCGAGATCTCCTTCTCCCATGGCTCCTAGAATGGCGTCGCAAACAGCATGGGTCAAGGCATCAGCATCGGAATGGCCATCCAACCCTTGAGAATGTGGGATGACCACGCCACCCAGAACCAGGGGACGGCCTTCCCGGAGGGGATGAATGTCATAACCTTGACCAATTCTCATATCACATTAAAGCCGAGCGAAAAAAAATCCATCTGAATAAAGGCAAGCCTGAAATTTCACCTTCGGCTTCCGATCGTTTCCAAAATCGCTTTCCCAAACACCAGATCATCCGGCTTGGTCACCTTTATATTAAAACAACTTCCCTCCACAACGGAAACGGGGTAACCCATCCGTTCGATGAGGGCCGCATCATCGGTGACGTCCCACTGGTGTTGTTGCGCCTGTTGGTGTGCCTCAACCAGCCAGTCATATCGGAAAACCTGCGGTGTCTGGATCTGCCAGAGTTCTTCCCTCTTCAGCGTCTCTTGAATGATCTTAGATGCATCAACCCGCTTCACCGTATCATGGATCGGCATTGCCACTACCGCCGCACCTGTTTTTCCGGCACAATCGATCACATTCCTGACCATGCCTTGGTCAATAAATGGCCGAACACCATCATGAACCAACACCCCGTCAGGTCGATCGGAAATGGCCGCAAGTCCGTTTCTGACAGAATCCTGTCGCCGCGCTCCTCCCGCCACCACTTTGGCGACTTTCTCCAGACCAAAAGGTTTCACGATTTCACGCCAGCAATACTCCCGATCCGATGCCGGAACGGAGAGAATGACTTCGCAGATCTCCTCGAGTTGTTGAAAAACCTGGAGTGAGTACACTAAAAGAGGCAGATTCCCAAGAGTAAGATATTGCTTGGGGGTATTTCCTCCCATACGGGTACCAAGGCCCGCGGCAGGAACCACCGCCACCACAGAATTAAACACGCGAGAAGCTTAACTCCTCGTGTTCAGTTTCTTCTTTCAGGCGGGTAAAAATCATTCGGCCGGCACTCGTTTGCAGAACACTCGTCACAATCACATCCGCATTTTTGCCGATCCATCGCTTGGCATGGTCAACCACCACCATGGTGCCATCATCCAAATAGGCCACACCTTGCCCGGCCTCTTTCCCTTCTTTCAAAACAAAAACCCGGATCGTCTCACCGGGAAGAACCACCGGTTTCAGCGCATTACACAAGTCATTAATATTCAGCACCCTGACACCTTGGATCCCGGCAACCTTATTGAGGTTAAAATCATTGGTCAGCACCTTTGCATCCATTTGCTTCGCAAGTTCAATGAGCTTTGTATCCACCTCTTTCACATGAGGAAAATCATCTTCTACCAGGTCTACCTTAATATTGCTGACTTTTTGAAGGACATTCAAAATATCCAACCCCCGTCTCCCACGTGCCCGCTTTAACCCATCAGAGGAATCCGAAATATGCTGTAACTCCTGGAGAATAAAATGTGGAACGACAAGGGTTCCCTCAATAAAGCCCGTTTCGCACAAATCTGCAATCCGGCCATCAATGATGACGCTGGTATCAAGCAGTTTTTTGATGCGAACCGACTCCGTATCACCTGTTGGAATCGCTGATGGGGCCCATCCTTCTGTGGCAAATCGTATTCCCATGATTAATCCCCAATAGGGTATCCCCAAAAAGATCACTAAGCTGGCCAAAATGTTAAAGACAGTATTAGGAGAGCGTGCGACTAATCCCGTCACCGAGGCAATCAAACCCGCCACAAGGAGACCAACAACTAATCCTCCCCCTCCACACACAACGAAGGGTAAAGGCGCGGCCTTCAATCGGTGTTCCACAGCCAGAATAATTGCACCAACCCCGGCCCCGATTCCCCCGCCCATGAGCAGAACACCTATTTGGCCGTCGGTTGCTCCCCATGCCAAGGCCATACCTAAGACCACCCCAACGCCTAGAAAGATCATTCGCAACACCATAGGAGATTCTCCTTCCCTAGATCGGTGACTCAGGCCGCAGGAACGCTTCAGCTTTGGTCACATCATCCTGACTGCCAATATATAAAGGGACTCTCTGGTGAAGGGCTTTCGGGATTAGTTGGTTGACGGGTTCAACACCCGTACTTCCCATACCACCGGCTTGTTCAACCAAAAATGATAAGGGTGCGGCTTCATACATGAGCCTCAATTTTCCCTCAGGATTCTTCTGCTCTCCCGGATACATATAGAGACCACCCTTGCACAACACTCGATGCACATCAGCCACAAAACACCCGGAATAACGACTGGTGTATGGTCTGCCTGTCTGAACATCGACTTCGTGAAGATAGTGAAGAAATTGCTGAGTGCCGGTAGACCATTTTTGGTAATTACCTTCATTCACACTATATATTTTCCCCTGCTTGGGGATTTGAATATTCTTGGCTGAGAGGAAAAACTCACCGGCCTCCTGGTCCAACGTGAATTGGTGGACACCATGGCCGCAGGTATACACTAAAAGCACACTCGATCCATACAAGATATATCCGGCCGCAACCTGATCGCACCCTTTTTTTCGCAAGGCATCTTCAGAAGTGGGGAAACCCTCAATGGAAAGTCGATGAATGGAAAAAATGGACCCTAAAGACGCGTTGACATCAATGTTAGATGAGCCATCCAAAGGATCCAAAAAGACCGCATACCTTCCTTGACCATCGGCTTCTTTGATGAGGTAGGGCTTTTCCATTTCCTCTGAAACCAGCGTACTCACCAGTTCCATGTGCTCAAACACATCCAAAAATATCTGATTGGCTCGTTCGTCCAACTTTTGGACCTCTTCGCCTTGAACATTAATTAACCCCGTAGAACCCAGGAATTGACTCAATCCAGCTTTTCGAAGATCCTGGGCAATGAGTTTCCCACCCAAAGCAATTTGCATGATGATGCGGGAAAATTCGCCGGAGGTTCCCGGAATAGGCGCTTGCTCACGAAAGGTATGTGTCGATAAGGAAAAACGCGGAGTCATCAATCCTAATCCATAGACTATTCTAGAGGATTTTCATTATATGCTTTTCCGCATAAAGGAGCAACGCACGTTCGAGAGAAATTCGCGTTCGGTCGGGAAAGAATATTCTTAGGGATGAATCCGGCTGGCATATTAAAAGCCGAGCCTTCATGCTGATGGATATCACAGAGTCCTTGATCTGATCGACGATGCCTTCACCAGAAGCGGTTGAGAATGTCTACAGGCACGACTAAAAAAAGTAAAATAACCCGGGGAGAGCTTAGGTGGTGAGGTCTACCGTGGCTTCAGAAAGCTGTCCTTCCAGATAGGCCTGAATTTGAGTGAGATGAGTGTGGGAAGAGGCTTCAAAGCGAAGGACTAATGCTGGTTGAGTATTCGAGGCCCGGATCAGACCCCACCCTTCGTCAAAACGGACACGAATGCCATCAATGGTGATGATGTCACGAATGGGCAAAACTGATGTCTTCGGATTCTGCGTGTCAGCCGCATGCTGCAAACGGTTTTTCACGATTTCGACTAATGAAAATTTTTGATCATCCGGACAATCTACTCGAATTTCAGGAGTCACCACGGTTTGAGGAATATCGGCCAACAGCGCCGACAAGGGCTTTTTCCGCTTCACAAGAATTTCGATAAGCCGACAAGAAGCATAAATGGCATCGTCATATCCATAGTACCGATCGGCAAAAAACAGGTGTCCCGACATCTCCCCGGCAAGCAAAGCCTTTTCTTCTTTCATTTTGGCTTTGATGATGGAATGTCCTGTTTTCCACATAATACCCCGTCCACCCCGTTTTTGAATATCGTCATACAACCCCTGAGAGGCTTTCACCTCTGAAATAATGGAACATCCAGGATGATCATCCAGCACATCGCGGGCAAAAAGGAGTAATAACCGGTCACCCCACATAATCTGGCCCTGTTCATCAATGACGCCAATTCGGTCAGCATCACCATCGTACCCGATTCCTACATCAGCTCCGGTTTCTTTGACCTTCTTAATCAAGTCCTTGAGATTATCCAGCACAGTGGGGTCCGGATGATGGTTGGGAAAATGACCATCTAGATCGCAATATAATCCGGTCACATCGCATCCCAATTGTTCCAAAGCTTCTTTGGCAAACAGAGACGCCGCCCCATTTCCGCAATCAATCACAACCCGAAGTCCCTGGGCTTTCAACAAAGAAAAATGTTCTTGTAAAAACTTGAGATATTCGGGAATGATGGTTTGCGTTAAAACCCTTCCTGACCCGGATGTGAACTCGCCGCTCTCATAAATTACCTGTAATTCTTGAATATCAGCCCCGTACAGTGCTTCCCGGCCTATACACATCTTAAACCCGTTATACTCAGCTGCATTGTGACTGCCGGTAATCATGATGCCCCCGTCAACATCACAGGAAAACAAAGAAAAATACAGTAAGGGGGTCGCACATAGACCAAGATCAAGTACATTGACTCCTGAACTGGTCAGGCCGGCAACAAGATGATCCCGAAGTGCTGGTGAAGTTAAACGGCCATCCCGGCCCACCGCGACATTGTGGACACCGCGTGCTCTCGCCAGGGTCGCATAGGCACGGCCGATGCGTTCAACCACATCAGGACCTAAATCGTGTGCAACAATCCCGCGAATATCATATTCTCGAAAAATTCCCATCCGGCTCTCTTTCCTTCCGAATCCTACCCAATGGGTCGTAACCGACCAAAATCGTCCTGAAGTCGAACGATATCATCTTCTCCAAGGTAGGGCCCATTTTGAATTTCAATAATCTCTAAAGGGATCTGGCCGGGATTTTCCAGACGATGCGGAGTTTCCCTGGCTATCCCCGTACTCATTCCCGCCTGCAAGTCGTAAACTTCTTCGCCACGCGTCACCCGGGCCGTCCCTGCAATGACCACCCAATGCTCACTGCGTTGATGATGGAGTTGAAGGGAAAGCCGTTTTCCAGGGGCGACTTCAATCCGTTTAACTTTATATCCTTTTCCCTCTTCCATGACGGTATAGGAACCCCAAGGACGATGCACAGTTCGATGCTCTAAATGTTCAGGGGCGCCCTGTCGCTTCAACAGATTGACAATGGCTTTGACATCTTGCGCACGATCTTTCGGACAGACCAGGGTGGCATCAGGCGTATCCACCACCACCATATTGTTGAGGCCAATCGTGGCCACGACCCTTCGATCCGCAAACAGTACCGAATCGCGGCTTCCCAGATCTATAATATTCCCATTCCGGACATTTCCATCTTTATCCAAAGGCACCACTTCCTCCAAGCTGCTCCAACTCCCCACATCCGACCAACCAAAGTCTATCGGTATCACCACGCTTCGAGAAGAATGTTCCATCACCGCGTTGTCAATAGAAAGCGATTCGACTTTGGCATACACCTTACGAAGGTGGGAGGAAAAATCCTCACGTCCCATCTTGCCTTGTAAACCAGTCAACAATTTGGATAACGCCGGTTGATGGACGGCTAATTCGGATAATATCTGGGAAGCTTTCCAGACAAAAATACCGCTATTCCAAAAATAATTTCCCGATCGAAAATATCGTTTGGCAGTTGTGAGGTTCGGCTTTTCAACAAAACGGGCCACCGAATACCCGATGAAGGGGCCCTTGGCTCCGACCCTCATTCGCTTCAAAGGTTGAATATAGCCATACCCTGTTTCAGGACGAGTCGGCTGAATCCCAAACGTCACAAGATGCCCACCCATTGCCAATTCACTCGCAAATTGTACGGCTCGCATAAATTTTCTGGAGGCCTTCACGACATGATCGGCCGGCACCACCACCATCACGGCTTCAGGATCTTGATGCATCAATTGCAGGGCCGCGAGAGCGATCGCCGGTGCGGTATTTCTTCCTTCCGGCTCAAGAATGACATTTCCAGCAATGTCATCTTTCCACTGATTGAGTTGGAGTTTGATGGATTCCGCTTGAACGGCATTGGTGACAATTGCCATCCGATTCGCGGGGATATTCTGTAATAGACGCTCAAACGTCTGCTGCAGGAGGGTGCCTTCTCCCAAAATTCTCAACAATTGTTTAGGAAATCGTTCCCGGCTCAACGGCCAAAACCGGGTACCACTCCCCCCGGCTAAAATCACTCCATAGACATGAGGGTTCATGTTCGATCCTTCTCCTCCAAGTGTTTCAAACGGTCAAAGGGACCGAATGGAAGACCATACTCAAATGACTACCGGTTAAAATCTCATAAGAAAGATTGTCGGAATGTGCCATTCAAAAATCCACTCAATACCAGCAGGGCTACTGAGGGCTTTTTGCCGCCAAAATTCTATCGATAACTTCTCGAACGGCTCCCTCACCTCCATTTTTTTTGCAGACATAATGCACAACCTGACGGACTTGCTCTACACAATCCGCGGGAGCCGCGGCGTATCCCACAGTTTTCAAGGCCTCCACGTCATTCACATCATCCCCAATGTAGGCCATTTGTGCAAAAGGAATCCCGTACTTTTCAGACAAATGGCGGAGAATTGCCACCTTATCCTTGGCACCTTGAAAGACTTCGGGAATGCCTAATTTTTTTCCACGGCGAGCGACAATTTTGGTGTTTTCCATGGTAATGATAGCCGTGATCATCCCTTGGGCCTGCAAGAGTTTAATCCCCATACCATCACGCGTGTGAAATTTTTTCAATTCTTCGCCCGATTCCCCATAATACATGCCGGCATCGGTCAGAACCCCATCCACATCCGTTGCAAATAATCTCAGTTCTTTGAAAACTTTCTCTGGTCTATTTAACGACCGTGGAGAATCTTTTTTTTCGAGAGGCCGTACTGTTTTTGCCCCTTTCAATTTGGATAAAGAAGCGATTCCGTGGTTTTTTTTCACCTGTTCATTTCTACCTTTCTATGTCACATTTCATAGACAATCCTGCAGACACGCTTAAGTTTAAGGCAGATCTTCCGTTAAGACCACAGGAGGGATAAAATCCGTAGGCAGCCAAATTTAACAATCAATCGTCCGTTTTTTATTATTTTCGGAATCCAGTTTTGCCAAACCTGCTCAGACACGGCTTACTTGTGAGTTCTTATTTTCGATTCCTCATGATCTTCGCTCTTTGTTCCAGTCTTCTTTCCTGTTCATCCCCCCAATCTCAGCAAAGATTGGACACCGTATTATGTTGGCTACGACCCTCTTGCCTTCCCTCAGAACTCCCATCCCCCGGCGAAAACGTACCTCAAGCCGATACAAACCCAGAGCCAATTAACGCAGTCGTTTCTTCAGAGGAGTCTCAATCCCTATCTCCGCAGGTTTCGTCTTCTAAAATAAGAGATGCCTCGAATTGTCCCACGTCTGCCGAAATCACCGTTACGGCATCAAATCCTGTTGTCAGCATTTCGTATATTGAGCCCACAACAAAAGCCAACGGCCAAGCACTAACGAATCTTGCCAAGACTACCATTTACCAAGATATAGGAAAAGGATTACTCAAATATAAAGATATCAGGGCGACCAATCCCGGAGGAGGGGGAACCATTCGAGAAAAAATTTCGTTCAGCCTTAAGCCGGAGGAAGCCCTTCAGGCCACAATTTGCATAACCGCGACCGATACAAATGGCCAGGAGAGATAAGCTTGCATAGGCTGAACCTCAACGGTCTTAAGCCTCATTCAAGGTGGAGGAGCCAGGAGGGTGGTGGTGTACAGATGAGCAGTGGGAGGTCATTTGCTTAAAATGACTTCATAAAGTTTTCTCGTTCTGTCACGGCTTGAGGATAAATCCTTGTTGTTCCATACACTCACTTATTTCCAATCCCTCGGTAACCGAATCTCTCTTCCAATCATTTCCCTGTTCCGCAGAAACCAGCGCAACACAGGCTGAATGAGTTTCAATTGGATCCGTAACTCTTCCATCAGTGGAAACCCATTCCCCTTGTAGGCAGTTCCCATAGGGATGGCAAATACGATCCGCACGAGTGGAGCCATGGTTCGGATGATAATACGATTCCCACATACTACACCCCCCCAGAAAGAAGGCACTTAGACACATAATGAGGGCCCCTCCCGCCCGTCTTTGCCAATTCATTACTTTGCTAATCTCCAAAAAATCCCAGCCATATTGTGAACCAACCACCCAGATTACATTCTACTGTATCTCTATCGGACAGCCTGAGCTAAGAAATTAGGCTATTCATACCCCCGAATTAGCGCAGGGACATTAACTCTCTCAATTGATTATTGATTCATCTTAAACGGCCAAGATTCAGCGCCTCGCTTCTGCTTCTTTAAATCTGGCCTTGAACCCAGGCCTCCAATAACCCCATATATTCATGATAGGCCAATTCGGCAAGGCGCACTCCAGAGGAACTCGGGAAAAAGTTCACTAAAGACCAAAACTGCATGGGAGGAATCCATTGACCTGTGGAGGCCGGAATTGGAAATAGACCCTGTTTCTCAAATAATTTGACCGCACGTGGCATGTGGAAAGCACTTGTCACCAGGATAAAAGGCTCATCATGGATGATATCACGAACATAAAGAGGATGATCCTTGGTGTCACGGGATTCAACCTCCAGAACCATATCTGCCCGACTGACGCCTAATTCCTCGGCGACTCGACTCATTGTGGTCGCTTCAGGGGACCCCTCAAACCCCGTCCCCCCTGTCAGAATGATTTTACTTCCGGGCAGCAGGCGATGAAGCCGAATGCCCTCCATTAATCGAACGCGGGAATGATGAGACACTCGAAGCTGATACGGTAACGTGGCATCTCCGGTAGTGCCGCTGGCCAGGACCACAATCCATTTCACGGATTCTTGGGTATTTTCGGTACCCCCAGAAGTCAGTACTTGGGAAAGATTAATGGGGGGATATTGTGATTCCAACGTACGTATGATACGCCCCGAGACACCTTCATAACCGCTGATGACAAGCAGAATGAATCCCAGGGAAACCAGGATTTTCCCAAGGTATTGCTTTCGGGAAAAACACAACAAGAGAAGCCCGCAAGCCATCACCTCTATGCACAGAGAGAGAGGAGAAAAAAATGAGGCCAAAATCTTTTTAAGACTGAGCACCAAATGGTCCTTTCCTCCTATCGATGATGATCATAGGGAAAGCTCCGCCTATTCATTTCGCGGCACAGATCGATGATTATACGAATTTATCCATTTTTTTCTTCTTCGTTATCAAAAGGTGGATTGGCCTAGAGCCGGCATCATTCGCTTCGAGCATGATGACCAAAACAACCATGATCTCTCTACGGGATGGGTGCGCGAAGCGATGATAAAAGGCACCCACCTTGGGGTGGGGGTATGAACCATTGACTATCCTGGATTTTAACGGGGGCCAACCCTTGGCAGCAGGATCGATGAAGCACCGCCCTGAGAGGGGATAACTACCGCGCGGGATGGAATACGAGGTACGAAAAAAGAATATCGGATTAGGGAGAAGGCTCCGAGCAGGAAAGGACCAGTCCTTTTTGGTGTTTTTTGAAATCCTGGATAGAGACATCAAGGCTTCGTTGCGCAACAAGGATATCTCTCAATAAATTCCCTTGGGGAGATTGATGGGTCACACAATGAATCTCTCCCCCCTGAAATCCACGACGGCTCCGCCTGCATCCATCAAATTCCTTGGGAGCATGCCGGAGACTAAATTTAGCTTCTTGCAATTGGTCATGCTTCCGGACGACCTGTTCCTGAGCGGCTCTTAACAGAGAGACAGCCTCGGTACAGGAAAAATCCCAAACCTCCGATAAAGCCGACGGGGGAAGCACCAGTAAGAACCAGACAATTAAGGACCAAAACCGCATAGACATCCTCCTCATCTTGAGGAAAAGGGCAAAAATATTGTTGAGAGACTTGCAAATTTTCTCCCAAAATATCCCGCGATTTTGACCCCTTCAATAACCTAAAAGGAGGGACGGCTATGATTAACCGGATTCATATGAGTTATAAAGACGTAATCCTAAACACCTATTGGGGAAGATTTAACCGTATTACTTCAACACAAAGTGGGCCCGTCTATTCTGTTGAAAACATGCACGAGTGGGTTGAAGACAAAAGGGTTCATTTTTTCCTAAGCTAAGGACTCGGATTGAGGAAGCGCTCACTCCTAAATCCACCAGGTAATTCTTCACCGCCATCGCGCGACGCTCACCCAAAATGAGATTATATTCCTCGGTTCCTCGCTCATCACAATGCCCTTCGATCAGGACAGTACGAGTAGCGTGGCGATTCAGGAGTACTTCAGCGTTCTGCATCAGGATAGGAACCGCCTCACTCCGTATATAATATTGGTCGTAGTCAAAAAAAACATCTTCCAAAGTCGAGGGGAGAAGGGAGTGATCGGCAGATTGTGCACTGATGTCATCTGTAGCCGGCGGTATTTCTGATATTGGAGGTTGAGAAACGATTGGAAGAGAGGGTTCCGGTTCTGGTACAGAAACGGGAGGGACACTCACCACCGAAGCAGGAGATGAATCGGGAGACTCCTCGACCGGCTCGGCGCCATGGCTGAAGATGGACACATGATGCCAGGAACTGCACCCGCTCAGAATAGCAACCAACAGTCCAAGGATCGCATATTTTCCCTGAAACAACTTCCTCAATGGTGGCCGTTACTCCACTCTCCCAAGGCAGGGTAGAAGTTCTCTTGCTCGAATAGCTCAAAAATCCCTAAACGTTTAACTATCATACAACTTTCATCAAAAGAGTCAATCTCAGTCGGCACTGCCCTCATGTTTGAACTTGACGGATTTTTTTTCACATAGGTATGATCGGACTCCTGTCGAGCCATTGCATTTTAAAGTCACTTTTCTCACCATTTCACGACACAACTTGCTGGGCATCCGTATGATTGACGTTCAACATGTGACCAAACGCTACGGGAACGCAACCGCGTTGGATGACGTCTCTTTCTCCATCAACAAGGGGGAAATCGTGGCATTTCTCGGGCCAAATGGCGCAGGAAAAACCACGACAATGCGTATTCTGACAGGGTTCATGCCCCCAACCATGGGGACCGTCCGCATTGCAGGATTTGATTGCCTGGAAACACCCTGGGAGGTCAAAAAACATATCGGGTATCTCCCCGAAACTCCTCCACTTTATCTGGAACTGACCGTCACTGAATATTTAACCTTTGTGGGAAGAATTAAACGACTTTCTGAGGACCAGTTGATCGAACGGATGGATACCATCATCACCCAAACGGGCCTGGCCGATGTTCGGGGACGCGTCATTGGTCATTTATCCCGTGGATATCGACAACGGGTTGGCCTGGCACAAGCTCTTTTGCACAATCCTCCCGTGTTGATTTTGGACGAGCCAACCACAGGTCTAGACCCCAATCAAATTATTGAGATCCGGGAACTCATTAAAAGCCTGGCGGGCTCCCACACCATCATTCTCAGTACACATCTACTGGCCGAGGCAACCGCTATTTGTCAGCGGGTCATTATCATTCACCGTGGCCGAATTGTAGCGGTGGACACCCCGGAACAGTTAGGGGCCAAACTCCGTGAGTCGGAAACGCTCAGTCTAACCGTGAAGCAATTCGATCCGGACCTGTTGGAGGCACTTCACCATATTCCCGGAGTCATCCGAGTCTCTCAAGGAGTCACGGCTCACACCTATCTTCTGGATACGCAGATGGGGCGGGATATCCGGGAGGAATTGACTCAATTAGTCGTCTCCAGAAATGTGGGCCTTCTGGAATTAAAAACCCAAACTCTCACTCTTGAGGATGCGTTTAAGGTACTCACACAAACCAACACGCCCAGCGGACCCGGCATCAGCACGCCTGATGGGCCACACTAACCGCCCTCTATACCCGGATTACTCTCATTATGACCCCCGTTCATACGATTGTTGCCAAAGAATTACGAAGTGCGTTTGTGTCTCCTGTGGTCTATGTCATTGCGGCCATTTTTTTGGCTATTGTGGGCCTGTTGGCCTATTCCGCGGCGGCCAATGCAAGTAACCAGGCTATCCGCCTGATGCAAATACAAAACACCTACGCACAACTCAATCTTAATGATATGTTGTTCAGGCCACTTTTTCGAAGCATTAACCTCATCCTCATGATTATTCTCCCATTACTCACCATGCGTCTCTTCGCCGAAGAACGTAAACTCCGCACCTTCGAACTCCTGCTCACATCTCCCATTGGGGTCAATGAAATCGTGTCTGGAAAATTCATGAGCGTGATTATCGTCTATAGCGGCCTGTTATCATTAACAAGCCTCATCCCGATCACGCTTTCGGCCTATGCAACCTTTGATTGGCGACCAATATACCTTGGGTATGTCGCCCTGTTCCTTCAAGGAGCCCTTCTGATATCCATTGGTTTGTTTGCCTCGGCATTGACCGAAAATCAAATTATTGCGGCTTTTTTAAGCTTTGGCTGCATCTTAGGTCTCTGGATGCTCGGGGCGTTAGGAGGCATTGTTGGGGACACCACGATCGGACACATTCTGTCCTATCTCTCTTTTAGCGAACATTATGAACGATTGATTCGTGGGCTCTTCAATCTCAAAGATATCCTTTATTACGTCTCCGGCATAGCTTTTATGTGGTTTGCCGCTCACCAAGCCGTCGACGCCTACCGATGGAAGTAACGCGTGTGCCTTCAATTCTCGGAATAGCCGGAACGATAATAGCCCTGGTAGGACTGGGCCTCCCCTTGGTCTATCCTGCTGGAGAGAGCTTCTCCTCAATCCTGCTCGGCCTGGGAACACTCTGCCTCCTGGGCTATTTTGCCTTCCATTTTCGGAGCCTCACCGCATTAGCTCGAACCCGGTCTACCCGACTCGGCGCACACAGCCTGTTTTCGATCCTGCTTGCCGGCGTCGTCGTGACCTTACTCAATTTCCTCGCAGCCAAGCATGCGCCGGAATGGGACTTCTCAGAGACACAAAATTTCACCTTAAGCCGACAGACCTATCAAGTCCTTCGGACTCTTCCAAGAGAAGTGAAAATGACGGTTTTCACCCATGAAGGGAGTCCGGGTTATGGCGGCTACCAGGACCTATTGACGACCTATGCGAAGGAGAGTCCTCTCATCACGCTGACATTCATCGATCCCGAACGCCAACCCGACAAGGCGAAAGAGTATCAAGTGACTCGAATCGATACCGTCGTCGTGGAAAGTGGTCCCCAAAAGGTCTATCTCCAACGGTCTTCTGAAGCCGACATGACCAATGCGCTGCTCCGCGTCACACAGGACAAGAAAAAGCGCATTGCCTTTGTCACGGGCCATGGCGAAAAAAGTCTATCCGATACCGAATCGTCAGGATTATCTCGTGCCGGCGATGCCCTGACCAAGCAAGGCTATGAGGTCGGGACAGTGGATTGGCAAGACACGGCTTCTCACGAAGCGGCAGTCCTCATCGTGGCCTCCTCCACTGAAGCCGTATCCTCTGATGACCAACAACGGATAAGACAATTTCTGGAAAAAGGAGGACGGCTACTGGTCATGGATGATCCAGGCAGCGGCACGTCTTTAGATCCCCTCTTCACGCCGTGGGGCATTCATGTGGGAACCGGCATCCTGGCTGATGAACAAGACCGCTTGGGACGTGGCAGTCCCACCGCCTTGCTCGTTCGAACCTTTACCACACATGACATCACCGAAGACTTCACCACTCCTATCCTGTTTCCGGTATCCCGCTCAGTGACCTTCGACACGGCAAAAGGAAAGGCCTGGGAGTATGTCGCCTTAGCACAAACCTCTCCGGAAAGTTGGGAAGAAACGGACCTGAACAGTCCTCAACCGGAATTCACTGCGGGGCAAGACCCCAAAGGCCCTTTTACCGTCGCGGGCCTCCTGATCCGCAAACCGGTCGACGAGTCCCCAACAGATCAATCTGCCGTCCTCATCGTGGGCAATGCCGCGTTTGCGACCAATGGGTATCTGACCTATCCTGGAAACACGGATTTTTTCTTAAAAGCCATTGCCTGGCTTGCTCAGGAGGATGCCTTAGTTTCTCTGACACCAAAAGATCCGGCCTTTCATCCATTCATACCGAATCCCTCACAGGAACAAGCGCTCGTATTTTTTCAGGTCCTGTTCATTCCACTCCTCACCTTATTTATCGGTCTATCTGTTTGGAAAAGGCGGCGAAGTCTGTAACATGATAAATCCCGTTCGAGTGACGCTCATCCTGGCTCTGGTCGTTCTAGGTTTGGGAGGCTATATCCTCCTCGTTGATATTCCACAATCTCGGCAACTGGAAAAACAGGAGACCCAGGAACGACAGATCCTGCCGTTTGATGACCGGGCTATCACGCAGATCACCTGGGCTACCCCCACGGACACCATCCGTCTCAAACGTGATGATCAATGGCGATGGATGATGACCGAACCCATGCGATCTCCCGCAGATTCGCGTGAAATTCGTCGGATCCTGCGAGCCTTGACGATTGGAAAAATCAAGCGACATATCGAGGATGGTCCAAGCAATTTGTCAGAATACGGATTAGAGCCCCCTTATCTGACCCTCACCCTGACCACTCCGACCGAGACGCAGGAAATGGCTCTAG
This sequence comes from Nitrospira sp., assembly GCA_024760505.1. Lineage (GTDB taxonomy): Bacteria > Nitrospirota > Nitrospiria > Nitrospirales > UBA8639 > Nitrospira_E. Next base: position 3,098,207 of record CP058931.1, on the reverse strand, counting down.
GGGATGCCGGGCCCTTTGCTCCGTCCTTATACGTCCAAACGAAGCCTGACAATCAGGTCGTGCTGACAACTTTGGATGTGATGACTTTCGCCCAAAAGTCCCTCACGAACTTTCGGCTTAAAGACCTCTTGTTTTTCGAACGGGATCGAGTCCTGGAGCTTCACATTCAGCTCGGATCAACTACCATGGTCATGACACGAGTGGCAGGAGCCCATAGCTTGACGCCGAATTGGATGTTCCAAAGTCCCGTGAAGGGGCCGGCAGACAAAACCGCCGTGGGCACACTCCTCATGGATTTAGGAGGCCTGGCAGCCACTGGATTCATTGACACCGAGGAAGAAAAGAAAAGGATTCTAGGCCAACCGGCGCGCATTCAGGCGACGATACAAGTGGTAGAAGGCGCACGCACGCATCATCTGGAGCTCTATCAATTTGCTGATCCGGAAAAGGCCTATGCCATCACGTCCGCCTCCGGTCCACTCTATGAGATCCCACCGGGCATCCTGAAACCCATCACGCAAGGAATGTTTCATTTTCAAGACAAGCGTCTCTTTGGCATGGAGGTCGCCGATATCGCGATGCTGACCGTCCACACGCCAGAGGATCATTATGTACTCATTAATCAACACGATGAGTGGGTCTTGGAGGACAATCCTTCAGCAGAAATAGACCAGGAAGTTGTGAAACTTTTTGTCAGCCGGATCGTAGACATACCAGCAGAAATATTCCACCCCGATTCCTCTTTCGCCTCAACAGACCATGGGATGGCCTCACCCAACGCCACTATTTCCGGCATGAACCGCAAGGGACAGGAAATCGGACAATTAATTTTGGGAAAGAGGGAACGCGGACTGGTCTTCGCCAAGGGCGCAAGTTTGCCAGGTTTATACCAGGTCCGATCGACGATTCTTGATCAAATACCAAAAAAAATCCAACTGATACGGCAGGCGGGCTCCACCGAATAGACTTCCTGCTCACTCCTTACATCGCCGCTTCAGGCCTCAAATGGGATACTTGCTCCTTTTGCGCAAGGACAAGGGCAACAGATAGTCACAATTAAAACGAACCCCTACACTTCTCCAAGCTCTCTCTTAACGTGCGGGAGCTTGTTGGCCTTCTTCCTGGCCCATCTTTTTGAAGAACCGATCAGAATCCTGCTGAATGTCCTTTTTTGACGGGTCGGATTGAGGTTCGGGTGTGGAAGAACATCCCACCATCATCGCTCCCATCAAGAAAATTGAACATATGATGACAGTCACCTGAGTTGTGGCATTACTCCCATTCATGATCGTTCACCTCCAGCATCAATTGAACATATGTTGGGTATCCTTAGAACAGTACAGCCATCCTACCCTACATCCGACACTGAGCCTCGATCAACACACAGACCGGAATTGACTGATTTATAGGTGTCTGGTACCGTCCTGGCCATCTTCAAATGTCACGATCACACTCTTGATGCCCTACTCAGTGCGATGGCGGGTGAAGGAATACGGCTCACGAAAATGGGCATTGGCCAAATCCCACATAGCGGAAAGCCTGATCAATTACTCGGTTATTACGGAATCAGCGCAAGGGCCATTGTCGATAAAGTTAAACAATTGGTTTAGGTATGCCGACCGATGCCTCCACCATCAAATTTTGACTTAATTCCCCTCTTTGCCTGCCTTTCCGAGTCCGATCGAAGGGAACTGGCGAACCACGCGATCGAAGTTCCCATCACAAAAGGACAGTTTATCTTTCGGGAAGGTGATCCAGCCGACTGGTTTCACATTGTCAAACAGGGAAATGTAAAATGCGTAAAATCCTCACCGGAAGGACGCGAAGTTACGCTCAAGGTTCTCATGCCCGGAGATTTGTTTTGTTGTGAGGCATCCGCCTTTTCAGGAGAAGGTCATCCTGGGTGCGCCCAATCCATGGGAGAAGGCACTATTGTCAAAATTCACCGAAAAGTGATGCTGGATGTGATCCAAAGAAATCCGGGTGCAGCGGTCAATATCATCAATTACTTAAGTCTCCGCCTCCGCGAATCCCAAGACAATGCCAAGGCCTTTGCCTTGGACCGCGCCGAACAGCGGGTCGCCTCCATTCTCGTCAACCTGGCGCAGCGATCAGGCATTCAAGAGGCAACCGGCATTCGCCTTGCCGTACGACTGACCCATCAGGATGTAGCCGACATGGCCGGCCTGACGAAAGAAACCACGAGTCGCATTCTAAGCCGATTCAAGAAAGATCATGTGATTAGTGGGACAGGAAAAAAGTTGGTCATTCAAGATCTCACCAGACTTCAGCAGATGGCTCCTCATGCCTTTTCCTAGTTTCTCCTAAAAATACGGCTTGCCATTCCCAGCTATGAGCCAACCTCCGGGGACACCCCGCGAAAATCTTTTCGCATTTAATGATCTATATCATTGTTTTCCTCCGGTATTCCTCTAAGATAAAAACGAATACACATGAAAAGGACCAGGGGGGCTTTTTACATTTTCTCAATTCATTAGAAGGAGGAAGTCATCCGTGACTCATTTAGCGTTCAAACACTCGAGTCGTTCAACAGGTTTCATCTCTCTGGCCACCATGTTGGGTGTTTTAGCTATGGGAAGCGTTTCACCAGAACCCGCCATGAGCATGCCGACCATCCAGGCTCAACTGACGACACTCCCAAAAGTTCCTATTCCAGTTACCCGTAAGGAAGCCGCGCATGTTGTGGTTAATGTAGAGGCAAAAGAATATGTCGGGACGTTAGCCGATGGCGTTCAATACAAATTTTGGAGTTTTAATGGCACCGTCCCAGGCCCCATGATCCGCGTCCGCGAGGGCGATACCGTGGAAGTCCACCTTAAGAATCATCCGGAGAGCGTTTTTCCGCATAACATGGATCTGCATGCGGTGAATGGTCCAGGCGGAGGGGCAGGCTCCAACCTGGCTATTCCCGGGAAGGAAGGGATGTTTGCCTTTAAAGCCTTAAACCCGGGACTATACATTTATCATTGCGCCTCCCCTGTCCCGAATATCCCGGCTCATATTGCCAACGGCATGTACGGGTTGATTCTGGTGGATCCGGCTGAAGGTCTGCCTCCAGTAGATAAGGAATTTGCGGTGTTTCAAAGCGAGTTCTTCACGATGCCCAGCGCAGAAAAGGGCATCATGGAACTCTCCATGGAGAAAGGCTTAGCGGAACACCCTGACCACGTGGTGCTGAACGGAAGAGCCGGAGCCTTGATCGGGGATGGGCAGCTTGAAGCCAAGGCAGGAGACACCATCAGGCTGTATGTCGGCAACATCGGACCGAATAGCACCTCCTCGTTCCACATCATTGGGGAGATTTTTGACAAAGTCTATGTGGAAGGGGCCATTGGTGGAACCATCAATAAGAACGTGCAAACCACATTGATTCCTTCAGCCGGTTCGGTCATTGTGGAATTCAAAGTGAATGTGCCCGGGGCGTACCTGTTACTGGATCACAGCATTTTCCGGGTCGCCAAAGGGGCAGTTGGCATTCTTTCCGTCACCGGAGAAGAGAATCCTTCGATCTTTAATTCCATGGATCCAGCCAACTAAGCATTCTTGGTCGTACATTCAAGGGCCTGAGTGAGAACATTCCTTCAGGCCCTTTTTCCTTCCAGAATATCCACCGCCCCACCAATTTCAAGATTTTAGTCTCTAGCCGGGATTGGGAGCCATAAAGACCAGCACCCGTAGCCGGTTGGTCGTATGATTCACCACGCCATGCTCTTCCCCGGCCGGAGCCATCGTCCCCTGCCCTTCTCCCAGGACCTGGCTTTCACTCCCGACCCGAAACGTGCCCTCCCCTTCTAAGACCACATAGACTTTGTCCTGGTCGGCATGCACATGGCCTTTTTGCTCCTGCCCGGGCTCGAAACCATACACATCACAAAAAAATCTGGATGATTGAAACACATTCTGCTTCTTCATCTTTTCCTTCGAAAACTGGCCGTAGTCTTTGATATTCACCACATTCACTTCAGTGCCCTCCTCAATTGAACAATGCCGATACCGCCGCCACCATTCTCTCCATAACCAAAAAAAATTCTCCTACCCCGAATAATCCCTCACCATCCCGGACCTCCCCGAGGCGATTTCACTTCCCAGGAGTGTTGAATACTACTAAGCTCCAAGGGCAGATTGACCCACAGGCCCGTGGCATATCAGAGGCCTGGACGGTTCAACAAATTCGTCCAGCCCTGCCCTGAGACACCATACAAGTCATGTCGAAGGGAAGGCCGCATTCATTTTTACGCCCAAAGCGAACTTCCAGTACGTGAGCACGGAAAAATGGCAAGAACGCCGCTGGCGGCTTTTTCCAACAGCCCCTTTTCCAGAAACCTTGAAGGACCCTAGGTTCAGTCTGATATGATGGGTCAACGTGAACGTGTCTCCAAGAACGAATCATGTTACCCTAACAGGCTCCGAGGATTCGAGAAAAAAAGTCCCGAAATAAGATCGAAATCAAGAAAGGATCAAGCATGAAATCAGGACAGACGCAAATTTCCCGCATTATTGGAGGAATACTCCTGATCAGCCTGCTCGGATGGGCCAATGTGGCCTTGAGCAAGATACAGGGCGAATACGAACTGATGGAGGGGGAGCCTTCTCAACATGAAGCCGGCAAGGTCATTCTGTTTGAATTCGCTGACTTTTACTGCTCACATTGCCACATGTTCGAACGGGTTGTCGGAACGAAACTGAAAAAGGAATTCGGCGACAAGTTAGAGATTAGAATGGTGGGATTTCCCGTCATACCCGGCAAACTTCCGACCGCCTTTGAAATGTACAATCAGGCCGTCACCATGGGCAAAGGGCCGGAAATGAAACAACTCCTCTTTCAGTCCATTCACGAAAAAGACATTCAAGTCTTCGATAAGACCATGCGTTCCCTCCTTCTGAAAGAGATTGGGCTCGATCCGACGGAATTTGAAGCAGGACTCGCCAGTGGAAAGCCTTTCAAAACACTAGCGAAAGGCCGGACGTGGGGGGAACGAATCAAGGTCACCCATACGCCAACCGTGCTCTTGGATGGAAACATTCGCGTGGCGAACTTAACCGCCGAGAACCTCAAAACGGTGATCGAAAGCATTCTCAAACAGGACAGTAAATCTTAAAGTAAAGGATGAACGTACCAATCCGTTTCGAATCGCTAGTAAAGGAAGGACACCATGGGACGAAAAAAATCGGATGACGAACTTTTTCCTGAAATGGCCGCAATGCTCGAAGGGATGCAGGAACTGATGTGCGATGAAGATGGCAAACCGCTCTCTCCCGATCACCCGCAATATCAAAAACTGACGGGACTTATGGAAAACATTGCCACCCGAGCCCAGAAACGAAACCAGCAAGATCCTTCGACTCCTGGACAACAGGGCACGGCCTAATTTCGATTTTTGGCTGCTCATAGGCTCTACTCCTCGCAGGTCTTCCCGTCAAATTAGGGATGAGGGAGATTGCATGGAGATTGGAGGTACAGCAATGAAACCTTCGCGCGAGGGGGAAAGATATTGATGGGAACAGACCCTGCCAGTCTACAACGATTAAAAACATTCCTGGACCTTATTCGACGAGCGAAGCAAGGTGGTACCGAACCGACCTTTATCAGTACCCCGACTGAGCATGGCGATAACATCAACGTGGTCGCCACCATCGACGGGAAACAGGCCACTGCCGGAATATTATTTTGGGATGTCAGCTTATTACAAAATAACGGATTGGCCGATACCTTGGATGAAGAAGATCTCGCTCTCGGTCTCAACATCACGGACGGCCTGGTCGAGGATGCTGAAAAAATCCTCACTTTCGTCGATACCGAACTGGCGAAATTAGCTTCCACATAATGACTCCCCGTGGATGCAGCTTGTCTGTTCCACGCTCGTAAAAAACCATAAGACTCTAAACTTCACTACCATCCGTTGCCAAGAAATAAAAAGAACAGAATACGCCGGTGAGATAGGTGCTTTCTATTCAACCACGAGAAATCTGGGTGAGATTACGGACCGCCAGCATGCTAAACGGTGTAGGTCACATGATCGGTACTGACGCCACTGGGCACCACCATGACGGCATCGGCCACCACCCGGCCATTGGCCTGATCGGACAATTCCACCATGGGGTTCAACGCGGGATTCAAGGTAAAGGTACCGAGGAGATTCCACTGCCCGCCGTTTTGCGTCTGGTTCATCGGCACTGCCGTGGTGCCGCCCGCATAGTGCACGGTATAGGAGGCGTTGGTGGCGTTGCTGCATCGGCCGCCCACCGGGCATAGACGTTATAGGTACCGGTGGCCGGCACCGACAGACCCCACGTGGCCGTGCGCGGCGTCTCCCACCCCGCGGCTTGAAACTTGATGGCATCCGCCACGACCGTGCCCCCCACTTGATTGGCTAAGACCACGCGATGCTGCTATCCCGGCGTCATCACATAGGTCCCCAACACATTCCATTGCCCGAAGGTTTATTTGGGGAAATCCGCGACCCGATGGCCTATCTCTGCGCCTCATATCATCCGACAAAAAGCTTGTGGAAAATATATCCAAGAACCGTTTGAGCATGGTAGGATCACCACCCTGATGGATAGGTACATGTATTTGAGGGGGATCATTGGCACATGGTTTTGGGATTAGATTTCCCAACAAGCGGTTCATCCGTAACCCGGCCGCAATCTGCTCTTGAAGTTACCCATGCTGTTACTCTATAAGTAGTCACAATCAATTGACATACACTTGCGCGGAGAGGTGGCCGAGTGGCCGAAGGCAACGGTTTGCTAAACCGTCGTAGGTCAAAAGCCTACCGCGGGTTCAAATCCCGCCCTCTCCGCCATATTTTTCGTCAAATTTTTCGGATCTGCCTTCGTTCCTTAACCTCACCCCTTCCTCTGGCCACCTCTACCCGATATCGTTGGAACCGAAAGATCCACTTGCCGCGCGTTTCGCTTTGCTGAATAAGACCCATGCGTGAACATCGTTGGGAAACCCAATCAACGCTCTCCTTCGAGGACATTTTATCGGTGGCGGGAAAATTGAGGCAGTTAGGCCTGACCTCCATCCATGAGGACAAGGAGATGATCGGCTATATCGAAGAATGGGAGGTGGACCATCCCCAGCGCATCCAGGCCCTCGCGCTCTGGCCCACCGAGGATGTCACTTTATTACATCTCCTCGACAACTGGCAGGGCGACTTTTTTTTATTGGCAGGCCACTATCACTCCGTCTTTCAAACGCATCAATCGGTGAACACGTACTGTTCGATCGCGCATCCCTGGCGTATAACCCAGCCGTTGACGACACTCCTGCCGGAGGCCTGGCTGTGGCTGGGATTTCGACATACCCATGGATTCATACGGGTCCGGGTTCATACCACCGAAGTGATCACACCTGGGGAAACACTTGCCAAACCGCGGGACCGATTTTGGCTCACGGACCGGGAAAACGCCTTTCGGACGGCCGTTCAGATCCTGGATCTTCCGATTGAGGTGACGCAAAAAGGCGCACGAGTGCTGCTGCAGACAGATCGAACCGATACTCCGCTCTTTTGCTCATGGCCGGATGCATTTGGCCCCTGCCAATTCGAACTCAACTCGCCGGATCCCTTTGAGTTCTTGGTTCCGGCCAGCCAACTGGCTGCGACCTACCAGGGCAAATCTGCGCATGTGCGTGTGTATCTCACGGGATTTCCCGAACCCGCCCTCTTGGATTTCACTGGCATCGCACCCAATCCCCGGTTCATGTATCGCTGTAGTATTCACTGCACCCTGTCCGATATGCCTGAGTTGCTTCATCTCCTGGAGCCGCAAGGGCGGGTGTATGGCAGCCTGGCAGAATTCCAGACCGACTATCTCCTTCCTGAAGGTGAGGACGTGGCGGCCATCGTGGGTCTGGTGGGGACGAATGGTGACTTTCGTCTGGAGATTCGCCTCAACCAACGACCTCTTCCTCATCAGGCCACGGAACAATGGCTGGAGGAACTGGTTGGTCATTCCCTCATCTATGCACCCCTACCCGCCTTCCCGTAAGGGAATGTTGAAAAAGGCTGCCAGCGGCGTTCTCGCCGCTTGGCCGTGCTCACGTACTCCTCCGTACGCTCCGCTCGCCCAAGCAGCTGCGGCCTTGCTGGACAAGCCTTTTTGAACACACCCTCATTGTCCTCAGGTTGGTTTCTGTGGCTCATATGCCCATGGAAAAAGCACCATATTTGAAATATTCAAAAACTCCCGTCATAAAATCCTCTTGCGCCTGAGTCCAGGAACACTCAATCCAGGAACAGACGCGCGGCCCGGCAGACTTCCTCGACTGATATTTGCCGCATACAGCCTTCTTCTCCCCGGGAACACCCGTCATGACAACTTTTTTCGCAGTCCAGGCCTTTGTAAATCACGGAAACTTTTTCTCCCCTCGGACCCCACACATAAGGATCAGAGGGACCGAATAATCCCAGAACAGGACAACCGACGGCTGCCGCCATATGCATCGGGCCGCCATCGTTCCCGATAAATAAGGCGCTTCGCTTCATCACTGCCGCCAGTTGACGCAACCCGGTTTGTCCCATCACATTACGCGGTTTGGACCTGGTCAGATTGACAATCCGGTGTCCTATCAGCATCTCTGACTGGTGTCCGATTAAGGCCACGACCGCTCCATGATCGGCCAGCCAATCGGCCAGGGCGGCAAATCGCTCAAAAGGCCAGGCTTTATTGGCATATCGCGCTGGAGGATGAAGGAGCACCAATGGCGCCTGCCCGATCTGGAGCGAGGCCATCAGGTGATCGCCTTGCTCATGGTCTTCGGGTTGCAGATACCATTCCGGATTGCCCACGGGATCCCTGATACCTAAGGCGGGCAGGGCTTGGGCATGATAGTCCACCATGTGCATGGAACCATAGGCTGATGGCAGTACATGTGTATACAGCTTTCCCCGCCACCGATTCTCCCGATTAAACCCCAGCCTGACGCCGGCACCGGTCCAACAGGTCAGAAAGGCGGAGCGATCCCCGTCCGTTAAATCCACGACTCCATCGAAACGAGCCTGACGCAGCGATTGGTAACACTTAAATTGTTGTCCCCATCCTTCACGAGGCAACACCATAATTTTCTCCAGATAGGGATTCCCGAACAACACACTCTCCGTTCCGGGATTCACCAGAAAGGTGAGTGACGCATCGGGAAATCGCTTGTGCAGAATGGGAAGAAGAGGGGTGGATAACACGACATCCCCGATATACCGAAGTTTAATAAGAAGAAGGCGTTTCACGTGAATCGTGACTTCGAGATGATCCTGAAAAGATAATTTTACAGGGGAATCGTTCGGGTTACACTCCGAGGGGGCTTCATTTCAGGAATCCGTCTGATGGAACGGAAGGGTTGCTTGCCAGTAAGGCCATAAAACCGACACGGTATAAATCCCCAATACATATTCTCCAAATTCTTCCAGCCCCATGAAGAATAGCTGTGCGTCTTCCAACCCAAGAAGTGGAAGATAATAGCCATGCACTTTATCCACCACCACACAGAAAATCAGCAGCATGCCTCCCAGGGTCAATTGGCCAATCCAGGGAGCACGACTATTCCAGGCTACCGCCAGTCGTGTCCGTATTCGAAACCAGAGGACTATTCCAATAGCCATGACGGGAATAATCATACCCCCAATCACCAACAGTCGTTCCGAAAGCGGAAAGTTCGGGTTCCAATAATTCGCAAACTTATCAAAATTCCATCCGGTCGCCCAGACATGCGCATCCAACTCCCGCAGCCCAAAGAGAAGGCAGAGAGCCGTGAGCCCCAACCACTCAATGCGATGGCGAGAATGACTGAGGCCCGCAGTCAGGCACCACACCATGGCGACAAACCATACGCCCGCACTCATCATCTCAACCGGCCCGTTTTCTGAGGCAATGACATCCCCCCACCCCGGCAAATTGGTCGACCATTTTGCCAAAAGCGTCATCGTCAAACAAAAAAAGAGCGCCTCCCCAAGGTTCCTCCAACACAGCCGGACCTGTCCTTGCCGTGTATCCCCGAGGAGTGAAGGCTTGTTCGAGGGCATTTGAGGAAATCCCGGTCTCATGTCACTCTGACTGACATCTCCAACAACAGCAGATAGAACCAGTGACAGCCGCCGGCAAGAATCAACGACATGCCTCCAAAGAGTACGGCAGAGAGCCTCCTGCTCAGGAACCAACCGGCACTCACACATCCCATGACGACGAAATAGAGTCCAAGAATGAGAAACCCGAGCCCAATAAACCAAATCACCAAGGCCATTCCCCCGAGGTCGTAGATATACGGGAGTCCCTGCTGATAATACGGAACGCGAGGAAGCCCAACCGTGACACTTGCCGCTAGCAATACCATCCAAGTCGGCCAGGACGTTATCCCAGCCATTGCCATTTTCATCAAGCACCTTTGGTTAGCCATGCACGTTCCTATAGAGATTCAGCGTTTCCTGTGCCGCCCGCTCCCACGTAAATTGCTTGACCCGCTCGAACCCCTTGTTGCGTAATTGCGTTTGTAAGTCCCGATCACTCACCAGCCGTTCTATTTCCATCCCTAATTGTTCCGAATCCTGAGGATCGACATAGAGAGCAGCATCCCCTGCCACTTCCGGCAGAGCACTTCCCGTCCCGGTAATAATCGGGGCACCACATGCCATGGCATCAAGAAGTGGAATGCCGAACCCCTCATACAAGGACGGAAACACAAAGACCTCCGCATTGGAATACAGCAGAGGTAAATCTTCGCTGGACACATAACCAGGGCAACATACGTAATCACCGATCCCCAAATCCCTGGCCGTTACCATCAGGTTGGCGCCCCGTGATTCTACCTCACCGATGGCCACAAGAGAGAAGGATGAGGCAAGTCGTGGTGATCGGGCAAATGCCTTAAACACTGCGGTATGATTTTTCCGGGGCTCAGCTCCTCCCACAAATAGCACAAAGGGACGGGCAGGAATGTGCAATCGAGTCCGGACCTCCTGAAACTTCTGATCATCCCGATCAGGTAACATGGCGGGAGACGGCCCGTGGTGGATCACCGTAATACGGTCGGACGGGAGATGAAGCACCTCTTGAATTTCCCGGGAAGAAAATTTGGAGACCGCCACCACGCGAGAGACCTGCCTGGCGCGCAAACCTAACTTCCAGGAGGAAAGCGCTTGGCCAAGAAGTTTCTTCGAATATTCCGGATGACGTGCCAGCCAGACATCATGAATCGTGAGTATGGTGTGACGTTGGCCATAATCTGGAGCCTTGAAGTTGGTCCCATGAAAGATATCGAGCGGGGGTTGATCGTTCTCCATTCGGCCAAATCCCCACGAGGACTTGGAGCATTTCACGGAGACATGCGACGGGAATTGAAGCGGAAGGGGTTGGGAAGAACCACCCAATGAGGCATAGGCCTCCCATTCAATATCCTGGGAAAAGGAAAACATGGCAGGGAAGAGACATCGGACATACTGTCCAATCCCGCTATAGGCGGAACGCATGGGCCCGGCATCAAACCCGACGCGCATCAGGTGTCTGAACTGTTGTGAATCATCGGACAATGTCTTAGCGCCATTTTTTGTCATTCTGGCGGCCGGGCCGCCGCTCGCTATTTTATTAACTGAGAACATCCCTGGGCTTCGAGCTGTCTCATATGCCAGAGCTTGGCATATTTCACAAAGGTATACATACTGGACAGAGCGCTGACTAAAAACCCCGCCATGCCATCGCGATAAGCCTTTCGAGCAAAATAATATTTCGAAAACGTAAAGATCGGACGAAACAGGAGGTCTGTGCCACGCACATGTCGTTTGGTTCTAGCCCGGTCTTGCGCGGCCAACGTCGTAAAGTTTGGAAATTTTTCAAAATAATTGTGAAGGGTGGGCCTGGTAAGGTGTACCAATGGACACGAGAGATAAGCGGATTCTCCCGAAAAGATGAATTTATTGTGTGGCTCGGCGTCATCCAAATGGCCGATTCCCCGGCGGAACAGACGCAATTGATAATCGGGATAACACCCGGCGTTCAATACCAGAGAGCCAAAATAATAATTATGACGGGGGACATAATAGGCCACAGGTCCATCCTTCGAACCGGCAGACAGCACCGCTTCGATCTCAGCCTGAAGTTCGGCAGGAATTCGCTCGTCGGAATCCAAAATAAACACCCAATCCGTGGTCGCTTGATCCATCGCATAATTTTTCTGATCCCCAAACCCTTGCCAGGGGCGTTGAAAAATCTTGTCCGTAAACGTTCGGGCAATATCCATGGTACGATCCGTACTGAATGAATCCACCACGACGATTTCATCCATCCACGTTGCACTTTCCAGACACGGCTGAAGATTTTTCTCTTCGTTGAATGCCACCACGGCACAAGAGACCGTTTCCCGCTTGACCGAAGTGCCACTTTTTTGGACAGAGCTATTCTGGTTCTTCATAAGATGAATGATCCGTTATCGATAACCAACAGGGGTAATAAGGACAGTCTATTCCTGCACGGATTCCCGGGTTTTGCATCATCGCCCATTGGTCGATCCCTGCCCATCAGGTATCCACCCTACCTCTCCTCAATCCGCATTTCATTTTCCCACCCCGTTTCCTTCACTGCACTTCTGAGAGCCAAACCGTCCCATACGGCTGGATATATCGACAAAGCTCCTCAAACACCACCATGCCATCGGCAACGTCCATGCACATCGGATGGGCAAGGACCGTCGCGGTTCCTCCTTGCTCGCATATACTCCGTATACTCGCTTTCACCTGATCGGCCCATTCCGTGATAGGCATTCGTCGGGTAAGACGCTCCGGCTTGGTTTTCCCATGTTGATATTTTCCATGTAAGACATGTTCGTGATCCGGAAGAACATTCATCGGAACCGAACGATAGCCGGGATGCACCCATTCGGCGGATATTTTCAAATCGGACACCTCATCGGACACCACATGGATTCCACAGGATGCTAATAAGCGATCCGTATCAGCGGTTCGTATATAACTATGGTTTCGCCAGGTCTGAATTCGTTGACCCGTCACCTGTTGAATGCTGGCAATGGTCCTCTGAATATCACGAAGTTGGTGCGCAGTGGTTCCCCATGGCGTTCCATACACTTTCTTGAATATTCGAGATAACGGATCTCGAAAGGCCGCAAAGGTATGGCCACCAATTTCACAATGGGGCAGACCCGATAGGATTTTCACCGTGTCCGGCTCTTCCTGACAGGCTTTTCCGGTAAAAAACAGCGTGACTTTTACTCCGTATTTCCCGGCAATATCACAATACTTCGCGGCTAACGCGACTTCTGTTTGAGAGGAAAATGGCGTATCGGTTCCCCGATACGAGCGTTGGTGAACATCTCCTGTCAGACAAACCATGTTCTCGAATCCTTTGCAGCTCAACCCGGCTAAGTCGCCGACGCGCTCCACACCCGTTCAAGACCTCTTCGCAACAACGAGGGAGTGTACTTGCATCAATTGCCGATACACCAACTCCGTTTGGGTCAGCATGTGTTCCATGGAAAATCGTTCGTGAATGACCTGTCGCCCGATCTTCCCCATTCGGGTCGCGGCAATGGGATCAGACAGAAGACAGGCAATTTTCTCGGCTAAGATCTTTGGGTCTCGTGGAGGGACCAACAGTCCGCTCAGGCCATCCTGCACCACTTCGGGCACCCCTCCCACCGCAGAAGCGACCACAGGACGTTCCATGGCTAAGGCTTGAGTGAGAGATTGAGGAATTCCTTCTTCAAAAGAAGGAATGACTACCACATCAAGTATCGCCAGCAGAGCCGGCACATCCTGCCGAAACCCGATGAGGTGCACACAGTGCTCCAAGCCAAGCTCTCGAATGCGACCCAACAATGCCGGCTGTTCTCCGCCATCTCCGATAATGATGCACTCGACGGTGGAAAAACGTTGCGTGAGCCATCGGACCGCCTCGATCAAGACTGCCATGCCCTTTTCCGGGCGCAGAAAGGTGACGGCTCCGATCAGAGGACCTTGACTTCCAAGCCCCAAGCTTTGTCGCAAGGACGCATTCGGGGGTTGAGGATGGAACCGCTCCAAATCAACTCCTGTGGGAATCGAAATGACCCGGGAAGGGCTCAGCCGGTTTCCTGTCATCAATCCCTGTCTGACCGCCTCACCGGTGGTGGTGACGACATGCGGCAATTTCCCATAGAGGAGTCGATGCCGCCACGTCCGTGAGACTGGCGTGCTTTTATGGCGGGTCCGGACAATGATGGGCCGTCGGGACGAGATCCGTCCGGCAATCGATGCCGTCCAACTATCAAGAGACCCGTGCGTATTGACCACATCAATCTCATAGTGTTTCAAAATTCGCAAATAGGAAGGTATTAACGTGATCCACCCTCGCTTGCCAGACGTGGTTGTTTTGACCTGGAGCCCTCGCTGTTTTGCCAGGGCGGCCAATTGACTCCCATGAGGGGCAGCGACGACGACCGTATGGCCACGCTTCTCCATGCCTTGCGCTTCCTCCAACACACGGTATTCCTGCCCTCCCATCCCTGAAGAAGATTCCGTGTGAAGAATGCGCATGGGTCTCTGATGACGAGAAAGAGTTGGATTTACCAGCGGCATCGCCATTGGAGGATCAAGGGGATCGCAGAGGAGGTCCATCGGATCAACTTTTTTGCATTTCCCACAATTTGGCGTATTTCACAAAGGTGTAATAGGCATACAACATGGATAAAATCAGCCCCGGTTTTCGGTCCAACATCCCTCCCCGAAACACATACATTTTCAGAAAGGTAAATAAGGGACGAAGCACCAACTGATGGGGGCGGAATGTCCGGCCTGCACGATGCATATCCTCCGCCCGCAAGCTGGAATACCGATCCATTTTGCGAAAGTAGTGATCGATATCCCGAAAGGGAATCTGCTCCAGACTGGCATGAAGATATCCAAGTTTCCCCTTCAGCTCATAGCCCTCATGGACCAGCTCCTCTCGATAGCGCATATGTCCCTTATGAAAAAACTGGGGTTGCCGGTAATCAGGGTACCATCCACAATGTTTGATCCACCGCCCAAGGAAAAAATTCCTTCTGGGAATCTTATACGCCTGTGCCGAAGGCCCCTCCCGAAGCAACCGTTCGATTTCTTCCTGCACCGTTGGCGTCACCCGTTCATCCGTATCCAGGCTCAAGATCCAGTCATGCGCGGCATGGGTCAGGGCGTGATTCCGAAGAACCCCAAACCCCTGGAAGGGATAGTGAAAAATCTTGGAGGTAAATTCACGGCAAATATCAGTTGTCCCATCCGTGCTATGAGAGTCGATCACCACCAGTTCATCCGCCCAATGAAGACTCTCTAAACATTTCCGCATATTCGGTGCATCATTATAGGCAATCACCACAGCGGAAACTTTTTCTCTCGTGCGTTGTTCCGTCATACGGTATTTTCCTTCGACCTCCTCACAGATTTACGGTTTCGCCGAGGATTGGGTTGCCGGCATGCGATCATCCCTTCGATGGGAGAAGCCCCCGACGATGCCTTTGATCTCACGAATGAGATTCTCGAGCGAGATCGATTCCATGCATTCCAGATAGGTGGGATTTCTGCATGTTCGTGCTCCACAGGGACTGCAGGGCAATTCCGTGCGTACGATAACATGCTTTCCCAAGGGATAGGGACCTGTGGCTTTGGGATGCGTAGGGCCAAAGATGGCGACCACCGGAATGCCCACTCCCGCTGCAAGGTGAATGAGGGCCGAATCGTTTCCAATGAGCAGATGCATTCTTCGCAAAAGTGAGGGTAATTGGGAAAGAGACAGTCGTCCGACCAGGTTGATGAGACCCTGTGGCACGAGACAGTCGAATTCCCCGGCAGCCGAGATGTCTGAAGGCCCTCCCAAAAGCACAACACGCACATCGGGCCACTGCACCAATTCGATGGCCAGATCCACAAACCGTTTAAACGGCCAGGACTTCATGGCAGACCGTGTCCAAGGTGCCAGAGCAATCAGGTGTTCATGGTCCAGGACGTGTGCATCCTGAAGCATCGTTTCAATGGTGAGACGATCGGTAGAGGATTGAGGCAGATGGAACACCGGAGTAGATGAGCGTCCGCCCAGAAATGTGATGATCGCGACATTCCGGTCAACGGCATGAACCTCCAACAAACGCCAGGGGGAAGGCTTCGTCTCCGGCAAAGGTACCCGGTGTGTATACAACCAGGTCGCCCCTTCCCTGGCCCGCGCAAAACCTACACGGGTTCGAGCTCCAGTCATCACGCCAAAGATTCCTGAACGGAACAGCCCTTGAAAATCCACAACCAGATCAAACTGTCCTCTTCGGAGTGTACGAAAGATATGCGGCCAATTTTGCCAAGACACATTCACAGACAAGACGTCATCAATATCAGGATTCCCTTCCAGAATCGGCGCCCAGATCTCTTTAACCATCCAGGTCAGTCGGGCGTGCGGGAACCGCTGACGCAACGCAGCCACGGCTGGAAGGGCATGAACAATATCGCCCAGCGAACTTAATTTGATAACCAGGATGCGCTGAGGAGTGATGTCCATACGTACCCGCGAAAAACCTTTAGCCCATTGACAACATACAGTATCCCAATAACGCGCATGAATGAATTAGCGGCTTTATTGGTTTTGCCTGATTCGGTTGTCTCGGTTCATTATCTGCTCTTCTATCCAGTCCACGGCATGAACAAAGCTGTCCGCGACATAGTCAATCGGCACCTGTCCCATGTCTCTCGCCCTCACCACATCCGCACTATACGAACTCGTCATGACCAGGACACCGGGTACCGAGGCAATGCGAGCCGCCTCTAAATCACTGCGTTTGTCCCCGACCAGATAACACTGCGATACATCGAGAGCAAATCGAGCGACCGCTTGATGAATTAATCCCGCTTTGGGCTTTCGACATCCACACCCGTCTTGAGGATGATGTGGGCAGAAGAAAATACCATCAATCCGGGCTCCATAGGGACGAATTAATTCCGCCAGCCTCTCATGGATCGACTCCAACCCTTCGATGGTCATCATCCCCCGACCAATAGCCGATTGATTGGTGACCAGAAGCACCATAACCCCTAAGTGGTTTAATCGGGCGATGGCTTCAGGGACTCCGGGGAACAACACCAACTGTTCTGGAGAAGTGACATACCCCGTATCGTGGTTCAAGGTGCCATCCCGATCCAAAAACACGGCCGTACCCCGTGCGGCGGACTCATTTCTCATCCAACATGCCCTCTGATCCGCCCCTCGTTCGGGTAGCCCGATGATGTCCTGATTTGAGACAGCGCGACGTCCACAACCTGCTCAACGGACACTTGGGTCATACAACGATGATCAATCGGGCAGGCGCGCAATAAACAGGGTGCACAACGGACCGATGCCGTCACCACGCCACTGAATTGTCCATGAGGACTTGTCGTGGAGGGATCCGTTGACCCAAAAATCGCCGCGACCGGTACCCCGAGAGCCTGGGCCACATGCATGGGTCCCGTGTCGTTGGTAACCAAGACGGAGCAGCGTGTCAACACTCCCATTAATTCCCGTATGGTGGTTCTTCCTGACAGGGTAATCGGCTCATACCGCATCCGTCTGGCAATGTCCTGCGCAAGCGCTTCTTCCCCTTTGCCTCCAATCAGGACACAGCGGACAAACGGAGCACCCGGAAATTCTTCTGTCAGCCGCTCAACCAGCCGATCACCCACCTCCGCGAAACGTTCCGGTATCCATCGCTTGGCCGATCCATACACCGAACCGGGATTGATCCCAATAACCAGACCGTCCGATGGAAGAAATATCTCAGGAAACTGTCTGGCACATGCATGCTTCACCTCAGGAGAAAGAAAAAGTTGAGGGGTCCCGTCTTTTCCGGGAGAGTGGGTGATGGCCTTTACCAGTTCCCGATAATACGCCGTATGATGCAGGGTAGCCCGATCCGGCCTGAGCACATGCTCTGACAGAAGCCAACGCCGTCCGTCCGTCGCATATCCGATGCGGGATGGGATGCCAGCCACCCAGGCAATGAGGGCCGCTTCAAAGGCATTTTGGAATAACACCGCACGATCAAATTTCTTTCTTTTCACAAGTTGAATGAGGTGCCAGAGCCCCAAAAGGCCCTGATGTTCCCCTTGATGGACATACATCATGACCTCATCCACGCCCGGATGTCCTTCCAACAATTCTCCGATAATCGGCCTGGCCAACACCGTGACCTTGGCATGCGGATGATGATTCCGTAAATCCATGAGAGCCGGTAGGCACATCACGGCATCGCCGATCCAGTTGGGAACGCGCACGAGAATGTTCATCGATAAAGGCTATGCCCTCTCACATGAATCGATCCGCTTGACGCTATCTGATCAACCATATCTGAGTCCTATGGACAAATGGTATGAAGCTGTTCACGCAACTGGTCTTCCCCTTGAGTCATCCGGACTTGCACTTCCAGCGCCCATAGAGGATCATCAGGTCTCAGATGCTCTCTAATTTTCAGAGCATCCTTTTCTGTTGTGATCGCGAGAGCAACCCCTAAACGTTGCATCTTCAAACGAATGGCTTCCACATCTTTTTCTGAATAGGCAAAATGATCGGGGTACCGAACCTCCTCACCTACCGTCAACCCACAAGAAACCACACTCGTCCGAAAGGAGGCGGGATTGCCTATCCCGCTAAAGAGCAAACAGGATGCACCCTTAAAGGCCTTGGCCTGTTGGGATTTCCCTGTCGCAATATGCGTGAACATTCCGGGTTCGGTTTCCAGACGCAAGGGAACAATGGACGTTCCCACGCTCTGTTCGATTCGATTCTGAAGTGATGCGACCGATACAACTCGTTCCGTTCGACTGAAGACGATCGTCGTGGCCCATTTTGCAGCGGACAGCGGTTCACGCATTCGGCCGGCGGGCACGACTCCGCTTAAGCCCTCAACATCGGTTGCATCAAATACGAGCACGTCCAGATCGCGATAGAGAGAAAGATGCTGAAAGCCATCATCAAGAAGAAAGCAATCGCATGGGGCCTGCTCCAACACCCACTGTCCCAGACGATAACGATCGGTTCCCACAGCCACAATCGCCCATGGGCACTTTTCGGCCATTAACATGGCCTCATCCCCTACCGATCGCCAATCTCCCTTCAGCGAGACGCCATCAGAGACCAGCCTATTTACCACCGAACGTTGTCTTCCATACCCTCGGCTTAAAATCGCAACCCGCTTGCCCCGCGCATGCAGTCCTGCGGCCAACCACATCACCAATGGAGTCTTCCCGGTTCCCCCCACGGTTATATTACCCACACTGATCACCGGTTTTGGCAATCGATGTTGAGGAAACCAGCCACGTTGATAGGCCGTCCTCCGCAAATGGCCGACTGCCCCATAGGGCACAGCACACCACCGGAGAATCCATGGGCAACGCCGGTCCAACCAACGCCAGAGCCGTTCCGGGGTCACACCAAGCGAAGGAGACGTCGTGTTCACGAAGGACACATGGCGGAGATCATATTCTCCCCTTATTCAGGGCTCTAATGGAAGCTTATCGGAGCACTTCTTGAGATTTGCCGGAAGAAGACCCCTTCGCCGACAAAGAGAAAAAGGCCGAATTGTCCTTGTCCAACAATTGATTAATCCATTGCAGATTCCTGGTGACAACGCCCCGATGGGCCCGGACCATCTCCAACGCCCTTTGGCCCATCTCCTCGACTGCTGAAGGATGCGCGATCAGACGAAGCAATTGAGAGGCCAAATCCTCCTGATTCTGAATTTGTATGCCACCTCCTGCTCCCAGAAGTCGTCCGGCAATGTCCCGGCAATGATCGACATGGGGACCAAATAGCACGGGGCGACCCCATTGTGCAGGTTCCAACAAATTATGTCCGCCAACCGGAACCAGTGTACCCCCCACAAAAGTGACCCAGGCCTCCCGGTAGACAAAGGCCAACTCCCCCCTGGTGTCTAACACGATGACGCGAGGGCCCTTCTGAAAAGCCTGATCTCCGACACCCTGCACCAACCGGCTGCGACGGACACAAGGGAATCCATACTGTTGAATAACCTGTTCAAGCTTCGCCACACGCTCGATATGTCGTGGAGCCATCACCAGTACCGCCTGAGGGTGTTGGGCAATCACCTGCCGGTACGCATCCAACAAACACTCTTCTTCCTGTGGGTGTGTGCTCCCAGCCACAATGAGCAGCTCAGCAGCTTGGCACGCAAAGAGTGCCCTGAAAGAGACATGGGCATCGGAAGACTGTCCTTGCTCAAGCCCCTGATCAAACTTCATATTCCCGGTGACATGAATGGCATTTGGCTCGGCCCCTAACCGGCCGATGCGCTCAGCATCGTGTTCCGATTGCATCAAGGCAAGATCGAGACAGCTCAACACCTGCTTCATCATGCCTCGAACCCAGCGATATCTGGCAAAGGATCGTGAAGAAATTCTCCCGTTCACAAGACAGATGGGCACCCGATGCCGTTGAAGATTTTTAAGCAGATTGGGCCAGAATTCTGATTCGACCAAAATAAAGAGCCGGGGCTGAAGTATGCGGATATACCGGTCAACCGCCCACCAAACATCAACGGGAGCATAACAATGGACAGCCACACCATCCAAACGCTTGATCACGACTTCCCGACCGGTCTCCGTCACCGTGGACACGACCAATGGCCACTGAGGATACCGCTGCTTCATCGCCTGGAGCAGCGGAACGATCGTCGCCACCTCGCCCAAAGAGACGGCATGAATCCAGATGACCGGTTTTTGCAGATTCCGCAATTCGACCGGAACCGCCCCAAGCCGGCACCAAAGGCCGCGTTGACTGCGTTTTTTTGTCAGCAGAAGTCCGATGACAATAGGAAAGGCCAATACCAGCAGCACATTGTACATCACATAATACATGAGTCGGTCACGCGTCGAAGGTCTCATTCATATCGATCAGATTCTGGGAAGACATTCGGCGGAGAAATGATTCAACCGGGTCGGAATCCTGAACAGCCAATTCCGCTTGAGCCGTGAGCCGGTTCAACGAACCTTCCAGCTCCAAGGCTGGACCGGACAGCTGCTCGTTGGAAAGATCCTGGTCTACCCAGATGGGTGGACCCCATACAAACAACCCTACCCCACCGGGATAGGGAATCTGAAAACGATCCCAACTCGTAAAGACTTTTTTTTTGAGCAGGCAAAGGTGAGAGGGATTATGGGCAATCCCGTCGCTTTGGCCAGGTAAATCACTCCCGATTGTACCGTACAGGCTGGTCCCTTCGGACCATCGGGCGTCACAACCAGGTCACCGCCATTCCGCCCGGCCTTCAACAATTGCCTGGTCGCTCGCAGTCCCCCGCGCGTGCTCGAGCCGCGAATGGACTGAAATCCAAAATTCCCCATGATTCGCGCGATGATTTCTCCATCCCGATGCTGGCTAATCAAAATTGAGGCTTGTTGCCCACGGTAGGCCAACGGCATCATCAACTGACGGCCATGCCAAAAGGCAATAATGATCTGTCGGCCTTGGCGATACAACTCATCCACGGCTTCCCCACCGACGGTGGATATACGCATCGTATGTCCCAAAAGGCGAATCATGCGTGCGGCCAATGGCGGAGCGACGGACAGTTTGATCCAATTCAACATAGGAACGGCGCTCTTCAATTTAGGAGGTCGTCGGTAACGGTTCGGGTTGCGTCAGTAAAAATTGCGTTTGATACAATCGAGTATAGAGGCCTCCCTGCTGAAGCAAGGTGGCATGAGTGCCGATTTCTTCAATTTTTCCGCGATTCATCACCACGATCCGATCGGCATGTTGAACCGTGGATAATCGGTGGGCAATGATCAAGGTCGTTCGGGCTTTTACCAGATTTGCCAGAGCTTTCTGCACCAGCTTTTCAGATTCCGAATCCAGGGCGGACGTCGCCTCGTCCAGAATCAGAATCGGGGGATCCCGCAAAATTGCCCTGGCAATCGCGAGGCGTTGACGTTGTCCACCCGATAATCGTAGTCCATTCTCCCCAACCAGTGTGTCCAGTCCCTGAGGAAGCCGCTCAATAAATTCCCAGGCAAAGGCGGCGCGAGCCGCCTCAATGACAGCCTCCTCACTCGCATCCAGGCGGCCATAGGCGATATTATTTCTGATCGTATCATCAAATAACACGGTTTCTTGAGACACAATGCCAATCTGCCGTCTCAGAGATGATCGATCAACCAGGCGAATATCCTCACCATCAATCTTCACGGCTCCTTCCGTCGGGCGATAAAAACGTGGGACCAAACTCACGAGAGTGGTTTTTCCACTACCACTGGCCCCGACGAAGGCCACCACCTCCCCCACGTTGATCGTGAAATTGATCTCGTGCAAGGCCGCCTCTTCAGAGCCCTCATACTTGAAGGTGACACCGGAAAATTCCAAATTTTTCGCCATGGGTGGAAGAATTTTCTTGCCTTCGTCTTTCGCTAATTCACTTTCCAGGTCGAGAACTTGAAACACCCGCTGAGCCCCCGCAAGCGCACGCTGAACCGACTCATTGGCTCCGGACATTTTCCGGAGGGGGGCATACGCCATGAACATGGCAGCCAGAAAGGAAAAGAACTCTCCCGGCTTCATCTCTCCGGCAATGACTAATCCTCCCCCATACCAGATAATAAAGGCCACACCGCAGACTCCAATGACTTCAAGAAGTGGTGAGGCCATCGCTGAGGTTTGAGACGACTTCACTTTTGCTGTTCGAAAGGCTTGATTCGTCAACGAGAATCGGTCAGCCTCCTTTTCTTCCTGTCCGTAGGCCTTCACGATCTTGATACCGGAAAACGCCTCCTTTAAGACGGAAGCCATTTTTCCAATGGATTCCTGGCCACGCTTTGAAAGTTTACGAATCCGTCGGCCGACCCGGACCAACACCAATGAGGAGAAGGGTAATACGACCAACACAATCGTCGCGAGTTTCCAATTTTGATAAAAGACCACGGATAGCATCGCCACAAACGTGAGCCCCTGTTGAAAGATATCCTTCAATACACTGGGAATGGCATTCGCCATTTCGTTGACATCGCTAATCACCCTGGCCATCAATCGTCCTGACGTATTCGCATCGTGAAATCGAATAGGCAGGCGCACGATATGAATAAACAATTGTTGGCGAATATCGGACACCAGCCAGTGGCCCACATAACTCATGAGATAACCCTGTCCATAGGCAAAGGAGGCTTTTAAAATCGCGACACCCAGGACAGCCAACGGAAGGATGAGCAACATCTCCTGATTGCGTTCAATAAAAATTCCATCCAGAACCGGCTGGACAAGCCACGCATAGACCGCCGATAATCCTGCCACCCCGGCCGAACAGAAAAACGCGCCAAGCAACCGCAGGCGGTACTCCCTCAGATACGACACAATTCGCCAGAAGGTCTTCATACGGTCGCCTCAGCAAGGATATAGGCTGCAGCCCGTTTCGACGCTCCCGCCCCACCCAGAGCAGTCCGAATGGCCTGGAAAGCCTGGGTCATGTTGTGTTGGCGACGAACGTCTTGCAAGATATCTAAGGCTTCGTGCGCAATACAGTCCGGGGTCATACGATCCTGAATCAGTTCTGGAACAATTTCTTGACCGGCTAAAATATTCACGAGACTAATATAAGGAATTTTAACCAGACGTTTGGCAATATGATAGGTCAAGGGAGATGTTCGATAGACCACGACCATTGGTGTTCCAATCAGGGCCGCTTGCAACGTCGCCGTCCCAGAGGTCACCAATAAAAGATTTGAGGCCGCCATCACCTCGTTGGATAGACCTTTGACCACCTTGACCTGTTGCCTGAAATGTCCAAGGAGCTCATTCACCATCGAATCGGACAGTGAATGCGCTTGGGCAAGAAGGACCTGAACTCGAGGGTATTGGGTCCGAATCTGTTCAACGGAACTCAAGAAGGCCGGCAATACCTCCCGGACTTCCCGGACACGACTCCCAGGCAGCAGACCGATCACCAGATCCTCTCTTTTCAATCCTAATTCCTGACGCTCATGCACCATATCGTAGGCAGGCTTGAGCTCATCCAATAATGGATGGCCAACATACGTGCAGGGAATGCCGGCTTTTTGGAAATAGGCCTCTTCGAATGGAAGAATTGCTAACACATGGCTGATCACTCTTCGAATGAGTGTTAAACGACGGCTTCCCCATGCCCACACCTGAGGGGCAATGTAATAGATCATTTTGCATGACCGTTGTGCGATGGCCTTGGCCAGGCGAAGATTCAATCCCGGGCTGTCGATGAGGATAATGACATCAAACCGTTCACGTTGGAGGTAACCGGTTAGCGTTCGTAGGGTCTTCCACCCCTGTATGAGCTGCCGGATCCCCGGAACGCCCATGGCATCGACCCGTTTGACATTCGGAAGAAGTGAGACCCCGGCTGCCAACATCCGACTGCCCCCCACACCGATTAATTCCACAGCGGGATTCAGTTCCCGTAGTGCCAGAGCTAAGTGCGCTCCGTGAATATCGCCAGATGTTTCACCGGTCACTAAGAAAATTTTTGGCATCGGGACTCTAACAGACCGCTCATGGGAAATAGCCCGCACTGACGCGGATTACCGTGGCGAGTGCCCGGTATGTTGTTGAATGAGCGAGACCACTTGGGTTGCGACTCGCAGGGCTTCCACCCCTTCTTCTCCTGAGACACCTCGGGCGGAAGGATTCCCCAGAATCGATTGAATGAAGCAGCCCAATTCACGAGTCAGGGCATCGCCTTCATCACCCTTGATATGTTGCGTTTCAACTTCAAAAGTTCCACCTTCCAAACTCCTCCTGGTGTTCATCACCGCCTCTTTTCCACCAAAATCAACCGAGAGATAGCGATCCCGTTGATATACTCTGATCTTTCGCAGTCGTCCAGTCGAGATGCGGCTTGCAGTCAAATTCGCCAAACACCCGCTTTCAAAGAGAATTCGCACATTGGCAATATCTGGCAGATCGGTAAACACCGGCATTCCTCTCGCTTCCACCTGCAGGATAGGGCCCAAACCTAAGGATAACAACAGATCCAAATCATGAATCATGAGATCCCGTACCACATCGACATCGGTCCCTCGAGGCTGAAAAGGACTTAGACGGTGACATTCAATAAAGCCGGGCTGGCTCACGAGAGGACGCATCACTTCTACGATCGGATTGAACCGTTCAATATGTCCAACCTGCAGTACGGCACCCCGGACTTTCGCCAGTTCGACTAATTGCTCACCTTCCCACACATGGCTGGCAATGGGCTTTTCCACGAGAACATGGCACCCGCGTTGCAAACAGGTCGTGACCACAACACCATGCGCCGAGGTCGGGACCGCCACACTCACCGCATCGACCAATGACAGCAGCTCGTCCAAATCCTGGAAATATGCTACTCCACATTCATCCGCCACCAGATGCCCGCGTGAGGTATCGGTATCAGAGACCCCCACTAAGGTCACGGAAGGCAGGGTTCCATAAATGCGAGCATGATGTCGGCCCAAATGACCAACACCAATCACCCCAACTCGTAAGGATTGTGTCATATAGGGATCGGTCGTCGCTGAATAGGAAAAGAGAGACAGCGGTTCCAATGACACCACACGAAACACCACGATGGGGAACCGATCCCCTTACCGTGGTGGAGCATCAGAAGACGCGGCATGCTGTACAAGGCCTGCGGGAGCGATTCCCACGATCGCGATACCCGCTGATCTGGCGTTCGCACACATCTCTTCACGATCAAGAACAACGGTCCGCCCGGCTTCAATCGCGAGAACTGAAGCCTTAACCGCGACCATGGATTGAATGGTTTGAGGACCAACAGCCGGCAAATCAAATCGAAGATCCTGGTGCGGTTTCGTGCGTTTGACCACCACGGTTCCCTTGCCACCAAGTGTCCCTCCACGAGTAATGGCCCCATCCGTCCCCTCAACGGCTTCAACGGCGACAATCACCCGATTTTTCACCACGACACATTGTCCAATATCTAACTTTCCCAGGGTTTCCAGGGTATCCCAACCAAATTGAATATCGTCCCACTCTTTGCTCGTTGGTTTCCTGTAGGCGAGATTGCCCTCCCTCGCAAGAATACCTTCAAGCCCAAACGTGGACTCACGAATCTGAATCCCTTCCCGCTCTAATTCTCCGGCCACCGCTCTGAGGATGGCATCGTCCTTCCAGTGTTTCAAACGGCTAAAAATCGCCAAGGCCCTGAGGTCCGGCCGAAGTGCCGTAAAGACATGCGTTTTGTGGATGCCACCCAACATGACGGCCTGGCGGATACCATCACCCTTTAATGCCGCCAAAGCCTTACTAAACTGCCCGACCTTGAGCCAATAAATGCGATCAACATGGGATTCAAGTTCCGGAAGGGTCTCACCCACATGCGCAATGGCGGAAACCGAAAACCCTAACCGCCGGACATTATCCGCAAAAATAATCGGAAAACGCCCGTTACCCGCAATCAGTCCAATCCGCTCATCTTGTTCAGGAGAAATCATACCCTGCGCACCAAGTCATCCGCAGCCTTACTCCTCTTCATCATCCAACTCCCGAGAGGACACTTGGCAGATCCCACGACTGGTACTTTCTAAAAAGGTGAGTAACGTCATGACGTCTGTGCTTTCCCCGTACTCGTTACGAGCAAGTTTAATGGCTTCTTGCAGACGATGTCCCTGTCGGAATAAGAGTTCAAATGCGGCCTTTAAGGTATTCATGCGTGCTCCGGAAAACCCATGGCGTCGCAAGGCGATCGTATTCAGCCCAAACATTTGTGCACGATAGCCTCCTGCTGCACGAACAAACGGCGGGACATCCCGTCCTAGGGCGGAACACCCTCCCACCATCGCATATTCACCAATCCGTACATATTGGTGCACACCGACTAAGCCTCCGATCACGACAGAATTTCCCACTGAGACATGGCCGGCTAAGTTTGCCGCATTCGCCATCACAATATAATTACCCAGCTCGCAATCATGAGCCACATGGGTATAGGCCATGAAAAAATTATGGTGCCCGATTCTGGTCACTCCGCTTCCAAAAGCTGTCCCTCGATTAATCGTCACATTCTCACGAACAATATTATGATCCCCGATACAGACTCGGGTGGGCTCATCTTTATATTGCAAATGCTGCGGAGGGGTTCCAATCGACACAAACGGAAAAAACCGGCAACACCGGCCGATGTCCGTATGCCCCTCTATACACACATGAGCCACTAATTCGGTTTGATCTCCAATCGTGACATGTTCACCCACGACGCAATAGGGCCCGATGACGACATCTTCACCTATTGTGGCTTTGGGATGGACAATTGCTGTGGGATGAATATTCATCAAAATCTCACTTTATTGCGTTGAAAATGAATTCAAAGCCAGACCTCGCGCAACAACCCTGTTGCCTGCAGCTAGGCCCCACTTCCTTCGACTTTGACCATGGCGGTCATTTCGGCTTCGCAGACTAAGGAGGACTCGACCAAGATCTTCCCGGCCATTTTCCAAAATGGATCTTTTCTCCGGATCACCTCGACCTCAACCCGCAATTGATCGCCGGGAACGACCGGTCGACGAAACTTGGCTTTTTCAATTCCGGTGAGAAAAACGGTGGGGCGCCCTGTCCCCATCGCCGTTTTTCTGGCCAATACCCCGCCCACTTGTGCCATCACTTCTAGAAGTAACACACCAGGCATAATGGGGTACCCGGGGAAATGCCCTTGAAAAAACTGTTCATTGGCCGTAACGTTTTTAATGCCCACAATCCGCGTCCCATCTTGAAATTCAAGAATCCGATCCACTAACAAGAAGGGATACCTGTGCGGAAGTAATGCCTGTATCTGGAGAATATCTAACTCGCTCTCAGCCATACATAACCCCTTTCTCTCTATGTTACTCTGACACCATTGGTCCTTTTGAGCATGAACCACCCTTTGACTAGGGTATACGAATCTCTCCGCTCTCCCGATCCAGCGCCTGAATAACCTCAGTAGAAATATCCAGGCCGGGTTGATAAAACAACGTGCCTGAATTCACACCATATTCTAAGACCAAGCCCAGACCGCGTTGCCCGGCAACTTCCGTTACCACCTTTTGCACCTGGAGACGGAATTCGTTTTGCAATTCCCGTTGTTTTTCTTGAACTTCTCTATTTAAATCAGCTACTTTTTGTTGATATCCGGCCATTTTTTCCCTGAACTGTTCTTCCTTCCGATCTCTGGCCTCCTGACTCAACACCGTACTTTGGGCCATCAATTCACTTTCCAACTTACGTAATTCCTTTTGCTCTAATTCCACAAGTGTCTGCCGATCCTTCATAAAGGCATTCAACGCATCCGACAGCCGTTTTCCCTTGACCGTTTCAGCCAATATCCGCTGAGGATCAACGACGCCGACCGGGAGATCCGATGGATTGTTTGGCCCTAAAGCCGTGCAGCCCCAGGCAAAACTCAGGACCAGACCTCCCAAGGTCATCCACCCGCCAATACCCCCAATACCCGTCTTCCTCATTCTATGTTCTCGCCTCCCCCTCGCCATCACGCATGGTCTTGTTGCAAATCCCATCTAAAAGACCGATCCCACGGAAAATTCAAATACCCACTTTCTATCATCCTTTGGCCCATCTATAGGACGGCCATACGCCGCCCGAAGAGGCCCAAAGGGGGATACCCATCTCACCTCCATGCCTGCAGCCATTCGGAGATCAAAATCTAATTTATCTCCCTGTGAAAATCCTCTTCCATAATCGAAAAAAATGACCCCGTTCAACTTGGCATCCGGCAACACTGGAAAAATCAAATCATTATTAATAATGATTTGTTTATTGCCACCCTCGGGGTCGTTACTATCGGTCACCGGCCCGGCACGACCATATTTAAATCCCCGCACGGTGTTTATGCCTCCCACATAGAAAAACTCCGGAATGGGGAAATCCGAACCATTAAATCCGTCTCCGTATCCAATCCGTCCCCGAATGGAATGCCGAAAATCCCAAAATGGCAAGGGAGTAAATTTCATGGCATCAAACGACGCACTATAAAAATTATTTGTTCCCCCAAAGGCATCCGTTCCAAAACTCGCGATGACGCCGACTCGAGTACCTCGCCGGGGGTCTAAATAATAATCACGCGAATCCCTGAATAAAGAGGCACGGAACCCGGTCGTGGACTGCGTGCCTTCCTGATCTTTAATGAGATCGTTGGCATCAGATTCCACATCATCAATCTTGATCTTCTCAGCTACAAGGGTAAAGGTGCCGGTCAGGAATTCAGAAAAACCCCGACCAAACGTCAGATTCGCCCCTTGTTTTTTTTCAAGGTAGGTCAGATAATTGGTTCGCGAGCTGAACAAATCTGCCTGGCCGGAGGTTAAGGTATCAAAAATAGCCGGATTTCGAAAGGTAATAGTTCCCAGAGTACGCCGTCCTCCTACCTGCCCTCGAATCCTGGCTAAATATCCTCGCCCGAATAAATTTCCCTCCGTAATATCCGCAATCAACGTAAATTGGTCCAAGGTACTGAACCCCCCGCCAATGCTGAAGGAGCCAGTAGGTTTTTCCTTGACTTTGACCTCTAAATCGACTTCACCTGGAGCAATCTGTTTGGGAAGAATCTCCACAGTTTCAAAAAAATTCAAATTATTCAGACGTTCGAAACTTCGCTTTATTGCCGGGGAATCGATCATATCCCGTTCATCCACCCGCAATTCACGCCGAATCACATTATCCCGCGTCTTATTATTCCCGGTAATGCGGATATCTTGAATCCTGACCATGTCCCCTTCCTCAATGGAAAAACCAATACGAGTGCTCCGCGTAGGCGGATCAGGCTCTACCGAAGGATTGGCCTCGGCAAACGCATAACCACGACTGCCATACAAATCCGTCAACCGGGTAATCTCATCACGGATTTTTGCACGCTGAAACACTTCACCAGGTTCAATAATCAATCCTTCCCGCAATTCCGCATCAGAGAAGAGCGTATTTCCGGTATACTCGATTTGACTCACCACATAGGGCTCTCCTTCGACAATCGGGAAGACCAAAGTAAACCATTCTTTCTTCTCATCCAAATCCATTCGAGGCATCCCGACTTGGACATCTAAATAGCCTTTATTGAGATACACTTCTTTAATCCGTTCGACATCATTCGGAAGCTCATCACGATGAAGGATGCCGGCATCCGAAAAAATTGACCAGGGCCAGGAATATTCTCGATTGGCCATAAAGGACGTCAATTCCTTCTTCTGAATGACATTACGGCCTTCAAATACGATCGTACGAATATGGGCCTGACTCCCCTCTTCGATATAAAAGGTCAATCGCACTTGATTGTTCTCGACCATATCCGTGATAGGAATAATTTGAGCATGGTAAAAGCCCTTGTCGTGATACAACGATCGAAAGTTTTCTACAGAAATCTTTACCTGTTCTTTATCCAAAAACACCTGGTTTTTTATGGTATTTTTCTCGTTAAGCTTGTCGTCTGACAACTCTTCATTTCCATCAAACACCACTTCGATCGTAAACGGCTTTTCCTTCACACGAAAGACCACCAGGACTCCATTGGCCCTGACTTCGGTTGAGACTTCGACTTCTTCAAAAAACCCCATCCCATATATGAGCTGAATTTGTTCTCGAATGGACTCTTGGGTAAATGAATCTCCTGGTTTGATGGATAATTTCCCTAAAATAGCCAGGTCTTCGATATGCTGGTTTCCTTCAATTTCAATGGCCTCAATGTGGGCTTGGGAAGATTGGGCCAACACCGGCCTCTCAAACGAAAGTGTTCCTAACACGAGAAGACCGACAAGGAGAAAAAGGCTGACTGATGGATAGAAAGAAATTCCCAAACGCTTCATCTTTTGCCCAAGACCCAGTGACCCAGGCAACACTAGATCCATGGGGCATCTCTAAAACGATGGAAGAAACGAGAAGGGTGTATCACAGAAAATTTGTATGGTCAGCGGGACAGCGGAATTGCCCCTTCAATTTGGTCCCCAACGGTTAAACCTTAGAGATGCTGGTGATAATGGGGGGAAGCCTGAGAAATGAGGAGACAATCATCATGTTGGGATCAAAGTGCCCGATTATATTCTTGATAGGATTCCTTGTAAAGGCAACATCTGACGCATGCGCTATTTCAAGAGACATCCCAAGAAGGGAACAAGCATAAACCTTGACAACATTTTTCACCTTCTCCTAGTATCAAAATCAATAAAAAATCATGTCGGTTTGCCAAAACAACGAATAATGGAATTTCATTCAGCGACCCATTCCTAACCCCAGACAATCTTCGGCATTGGCTGTACCAGCCGGGACCATCGTAACGTTCACCATGGGTCCGAAGATATCCCTGCTCTGTCTGGGACAGTCCCCTTACCGATGAAGAGATTGAGAGAAACACTGTTCACCAATTTGGCCAAATCTTTGATGAACCCTTTCGTTCATCGTTAGAAAAGAAACTGATGACTGAAGACTATCCGGAGATTCCCACACCGTCTATTGAACAGATCCCAGAGGAATTACCCCTCCTCCCAGTACGGGACATTGTTGTCTTTCCCTATATGGTGCTCCCCCTCTTTGTTGGGCGCGACGTGTCCATTAAGGCCATTGAAGCCGCTCTCTCCTCCAACCGCTTAATCTTTTTAACCACCCAAAAAAATCAAGACGTAGAAGTGCCGGAGACCCAAGACCTCTATCACTTAGGCACAGTCGGCGTCATCATGCGGATGCTGAAACTTCCGGATGCCCGCATCAAAATACTCGTCCAGGGCCTTACAAAAGCCCGGGTTCAAGAATTCACCCAAACCAATCCATTTTTCTCCGTCCGCATCAAAACATTGACCGAATCACCCACAGCGCTTCCTTCCTTGGAGAAAGAAGCCATCGTTCGCTCCACCCGGGAGTCCTTGGAAAAAATTGTCGGATTAGGAAAAGTGTTGATGCCGGATGTGCTGACCGTCATTGAAAACCTTGACGATCCTGGACGTCTGGCAGACATTATCGCTTCCAATCTTGGGCTCAACATTGAGACCACTCAGGGAGTCCTCGAAATTGATGATCCTCTTCTCCGTCTCAGGCGAGTGAATGAAATCCTGGGTAATGAGCAGGACGTGTTGTCCATGCAACAGAAAATCCAAGCTGAAGCTAAGGGGGAAATGGATAAGACGCAACGAGAATACTTCCTTCGCGAACAACTCAAAGCGATCCAGAAGGAGTTGGGAGAACTCGATGACCGATCTGAGGAAGTGTCCGAATTTCGTCGAAAAATTCAAGAAGCCGGCATGCCGGACAAGGTCCTGAAAGAAGCGGAGAAACAACTGAAACGTCTGGAAAAAACGCACCAGGATACGGCCGAGGCCGGAACGATCCGAACGTACTTGGAATGGATGGTGGAATTACCTTGGAGCCGTCATTCTGAGGATAACCTCGACATCCCCCAGGCAAACCAGGTACTGCAGGAGGATCACTATGACCTGGAACGTGTCAAGGAACGAATTCTGGAATATCTCGCCGTGCGCAAACTCAAAGCCAAAATGAAAGGACCCATCTTGTGTTTTGTTGGCCCTCCTGGAGTCGGCAAAACTTCTTTAGGGAAATCGATTGCTCGTGCCATGGGACGGGAATTCGTTCGCATGAGTTTAGGAGGAACACGAGACGAAGCCGAAATTCGAGGGCATCGCCGAACCTATGTCGGAGCATTACCGGGACGGATTGTCCAGGGAATCAAACAGGCAGGGACCAATAACCCCGTGTTCATGTTAGATGAAGTCGATAAGATCGGGACCGATTTCCGCGGGGATCCCTCGGCTGCCTTGCTGGAGGTGCTTGATCCGGAACAAAATCATGCGTTTGTCGATCACTATCTCGGAGTCCCCGTTGACCTGAGTGAAGTCATGTTCATTACGACCGCAAATTTGACGGATCCCATTCTTTCGGCACTACGGGACCGAATGGAAATCATTGAAATCCCAGGGTATTCGGAGGAAGAAAAACTTGGCATTGCTCAACGCTACCTGATCCCGCGTCAGTTAGAAGAACACGGAATCACGCCAGAACACTTACTCCTCACCGATCCGTGTCTGGCGCGCATTATTTCTCAATATACCAAGGAGGCCGGAGTTCGTAATCTGGAGCGTGAACTCGCCAATGTCATGCGAAAAGTGGCGAAACGCATTGCCGAAGGAAAAATCAAACGCTATCAGGTCACTCCCCGAAACCTTCATCACTACCTCGGTGTTCCTAAATATGTGCCGGATCAGGAACAGGAAAAAGATGAAGTCGGCGTCTCAACAGGACTCGCATGGACAGAAACCGGTGGGGATGTCTTGTACATCGAGGCTTCGGCCATCAAGGGAAAAGGCCTTTTGACCTTAACAGGTCATCTCGGCGACGTCATGAAGGAATCTGCTCATGCCGCACTTACCTATATTCGCTCCCAGGCCAAGTCATTGGGAATCAATCCTGACATTTTCGCTAAACAGGACATTCACGTGCACGTTCCGGCCGGGGCCATCCCCAAAGACGGACCCTCCGCAGGCATTACGATGGCGACGGCCCTTGCATCCTGTCTCAGCAATCAACCTGTCAAACGAGACTTGGCGATGACAGGGGAAGTCACACTTCGCGGCAGAATACTGGCCATTGGCGGGTTAAAAGAAAAAGTTCTAGCCGCTAAACGGGCCCATATCAAAACCATTGTTATCCCTAAAAGAAATCAGAAAGACCTCGATGATATTCCCAAACATCTACTACGGGGCCTTGAGTTTATTTATGTGGAGAATATGTCGGAAGTTCTCAAAGTCGCCCTTCGCACCAAAAATCGGCACGACTTGAACTCCTCAATGACTCATGGACACAGTTCTTCCGGCCATCGAAAAAAAGTTGCGGCCCCGGTCACCCGTCGCCCGTTACGACAATCCATTACCAAGACACGCTGACTTTTTATCATGCCCCCTTCCCGCCGCCAGGCGCTCGTGTCAACAATAGGGGAATTCCAACTTATCCGCGCTCTGACTGGCGGATTTTCCCTACCCGGTCCACATACCCACATTGGCATGGGCGACGATGCGGCGGTTCTGGCCCACCCCTCCTCGGCACATCTCGTCATATCCACCGACCTCCTCGTTGAAAACATTCATTTCTCCAAAAATACCTCTTCATTTTTTGACCTTGGCTACAAGGCAGCCGTAGCCAATCTCAGCGACATCGCCGCAATGGGAGCCATTCCCACATATATCCTGGTGGCCGTAGCCCTTCCCTCTCATGTGAGATATGGAGACTGGAAGGACCTGTATCGTGGGCTTTCCGTTCCTTGCAAAGCCCATGGGGTTCAACTTGTGGGTGGGGATACTTCAGCATCACGTTCCTCTTTGTTTCTGGCAATCACCATACTTGGACAGGTTAAACCCGGTCAGGCGTTAACACGGGTTGGGGCTCGGGAAGGAGATATCATCTATGTCAGTGGATCGTTAGGGAACTCAGCTGCAGGATTGGACTATCTGACCCATCACCCCTCACGCGGAAAGATTTCAAAATTGCGGCAACCCATGAAGTTTTTAGTTGGGCGCCATCTCCAGCCCACCCCTCGAATTGCATTAGGACGGTTGTTGTCTTCCCGCCGTTTGGCTTCGGCGGCCTTGGACCTATCTGATGGCCTCTCAGGAGATATCAAACATTTGTGCCAACAAAGCCGAGTGGGTGCCCTCATTCAGGAGGCCAACCTTCCCATATCACCTCATCTCATCGCATATGCTTTCAAGATGAGGGTAGATCCTCTATCCTGGGCCCTCCATGGAGGAGAAGAATATGAATTACTGTTTACCGTGTCTCCCAAAAAACAACACCGCCTGGAATTGGCAATCAAACAACTAGGGATTCCTGCCACTGCCATTGGTGTCATTACTCCTCGTCGTTCAGGAGTTCAAATAGCGCATCAAGACGGCAGAACTCAAAAATTGGTATCTCAAAGTTATATGCATTTTTCGGAGTAAGAGAATGCCAGGAAGCTGTCCATGGTAACGCTTGAAGCTGTCCGCCAACAATTGACTCAGGTCTTACATCTTCGGGAAACTCCTCACCGCACCGCCTTGGCATTTGCTCTAGGTGTGTTTATCGCCTTCGCACCACATTATTTGTTCCACACCGCCAGCGTGGTATTCTGTGCCTGGGCCTTCCGGCTAAATTTTTTAGCGCTTTTTCTGGGGTCCTTGATCAACAATCCCTGGACACTTATTCCAATCTTAGCCGCCAGTCTCTATACCGGAATGCTGTTGATGGGCGCATCCTCATCAGTCACGATTGAGTGGGGTCAAATGAGGGTGGACAATATATTTGACATGCTTTCCCCCTACCTCATTCCTTTTCTCGTTGGGGCCTGTGCCCTGGCGATTGTCGGATCGTTGATCGCCTACCCCGTCATGCGATGGGCCATCACCCGATACCGGGGGCTCAAGAATTCCTAGCAAAATACCAAACATGGCGCTCCAGCAAATCCTCACCGTGAATACTTTTTATGCCATGCATTTTCTGACAATTCGGCACACTCCAACAGGCAAAAGCTTGAGGTCAGGGAAAGACGCTTAGCCCATGCCCGTGGCAGAACCACTCTCATCCCCGTTTGATGGCGTCTCGCTTCTTGCCGACCCTATTCACGGCTACATTTCCATCACCGTTCCCTATCAAGAACCACATTTTACGGAACAGACCGAAAAGGATTTGATTGATTCTCCCTGGGTTCAACGTCTTCGGTATATTCTCCAACTTCAAAGTGCGCATTGGGTCTATCCGGGCGCCGAGCATACCCGCTTCCAGCACTCCCTCGGGACCATGCACCTGGCAGGTCGATTTATGGCTCGTCTCTATCCGTCGCTTTGCCAAACGGTCTCCGAGGTACCATCGTGTCATTTTCTGGAAGAATTCATTCGTATAACGGCCCTGCTCCATGATATCGGACATGGCCCGTTCTGCCATTTTTTCGACCATCATTTCCTGCATCAATTTAACCTGACGCATGAAGTGGTCGGCCAACACATTATTCGTGACCATTTGGGGCCAATAATCAAAAAGATCTGTCGGAGTCCATCCGGGCCATTTGCTCCAGGAGAGCAATTAGATCCGGAACATATCGCCTTCCTTATTCTCAAGGATCCTCACAAATCGATAAAGCGTCTGCCGCCGTGGGTGATCGCCTTACAACCCCTTCTCGGCGGAATTTATACCCCGGACAATTGCGACTACGTCCTCAGGGATTCCTACATGTGCGGAGTAGCCATTGGCCCTGTAGATATTGAACGACTACTTCATTACACCTTCTTTTCATCACAGGGACTCACAATCCACCAATCAGGACTACCTGCGTTACAAATGTTTTTACACGCACGACTCTATCTCTACGCCAACGTTTACTATCATCGCACCACACGGGCGATCGACATTCATCTCCAGGAAATTTTTCAACCCACCATGGAGATCCTGTGCAAAAAAAATCCTCTCCAATCCTTACCTCATTACCTACATTTAACCGATTGGCACGTCATCGAAACGGTGCGTTCATGGAAGCACGCTCGTTCCATGCATAAACGACAACTGGGAATGGAGTGGAATCAAATCATCGGAAGACACGTGAAGTGGAAAACCGCATTCAGCACGCTGCTCCCCATCATTCAGCCGGCATCATCATCCTTTCAACCTCAGGTCTTTCTGAGCCGGATGCGTCGACTGTTACCTACTAAATATCGTCACCAGGATATTCGAGTAGACTTTGCTCATAAGGACCCTCGCCCCATTAATTTGCTCAATATGGGGAACTTTCAAATATTTGTCTGGAACCCCGCAAAAGGCACGGTCGAAAAAGACAGCCTTCAAAAATATCTCCAGTATCTCCCGGCCCGGATGATCACCCTGCGAGTATTCAGCCAGGATCATTCCATCGATGAGATCCTTGCCAAAGCTGCCGAGGAAACCCTGCACCGACACTGGCCAACTTTAATTCAACCGGTTTAAATGCCTATAACAGGGACAGTTGCCCCACATATAGATCCATTGGAATGAGAAAATCGCGTGCCAGGTTAATGAGAGCGACTGCCAAGATGGAGGGCATAAATGTCTTTCACCAGAGTGAGCTGTAAGCGAAATGTTTTAACCGGATCGGAGAGATGGGGGACAGCCTGAGCGAAATCCTGACACTCCGGGCAGGCCCCCAATAACTTTAATTGAAGATCTTGTAAGCTTTTCAGAAAAAAGGGATCCTCAGGCCAATGCTGAAATTGGATGTCACGAATTTTCCCTTTTTGCACATGGACGACACCCACCGCCGTCCGTTTATTACCTGGGAGATACCCCCTCATTGGCAGCCCTTCCGTTATCGCAGGAGCCCAATTGGATTTGATCAGAGTTTCTAACCCCTGAAGAAGAATGTCTTCCGTATCAACCAGGGGCGACATTTGGTTTTTCTCTTCTTTGAACTCTCCGATGGGCTCCAGCACAACAAGAGCGTGCTCGTCCGGCACAGGAACCACCACGCTATCAAATGTCACATGTTGCCCTTCCCGCTCGACCCAATCAAC
Organism: Nitrospira sp.; assembly: GCA_024760505.1. Taxonomy (GTDB): domain Bacteria; phylum Nitrospirota; class Nitrospiria; order Nitrospirales; family UBA8639; genus Nitrospira_E. The sequence continues at coordinate 3,060,681 of CP058931.1, read as the reverse complement.
CGGGAATTTGACGAGCCCGGTAACAAACGGGTTCGGCCACATAGGCAGGGATACCCCTTGAGTCCCTCGCATTGAAAATTTACGTTCGGTCCGCCACCCCCAATCGGAAAAAATCGCCAGCACATCCTGCTTTTCATTAAGAGCACGGATAAATACGCGCCGGGGCTTTTGGAAATGTTCAATAAATAATGACTGGGCTCCTGATCCATCATCTAAAGTGGTTCTAAATCCATCAGAATCTACGTTCCCCCCCGAATCGGCTCCTGACTCCTGCACTTGCTCGAAAATATTGGAAATCCGGTGTGGAGAGAAAAACAATGAAAGAGGAATAGCCATGACCGGCACAGACCTCGTAGGATCAATCGAAAAGTGCCAAACCTGATACAGGGGCTGCCCCATTTCAACAACACATCCCTCATCCCAAATCGTTTCTGCTAACCGATACGCTTCTCTTCGCTGATACGTGAGCTTTTCCAATGATAGAAATGCATCAACATGAGACACCATAGATGAAGGATTTTGTTCGAAGAAACTCACCGGTCGCCCTTTCTTGTCAACTCCAGGGTCCCCCCTAAAGTGCGGCTGCGAGTCCTCCGAACTTTGATCCACCATCGATCGGCTAACTCCATCGAAAGAAGGGTCAAACACACCAATGAGGTGAGTCACAAGGTCTTGCTCCAAACCGGGAATATCCGACTCTACCCCCTGAGCGTTGACTGAGGCCACGACCACCCCAGTTTCTACGTCGACAATCTGCAGATCCACGGAAAGAGTGTCCTGCTGCAAGTAAATTCTCCCTTGAATGAGATACCGTACTCCTTTCAACTGTCCAAGACCGACTGGATTCTCAACTGATGAAAATCCTTTTTGTTGAAGCCATTGCTCCCGTAAGACCGAACCCAGTGCATCTCGCGATACCACCTCAAGTTGTGGCCATTGCGCCAAATCGCTGACCAGCATTTCTTGAAGTCCGCGACCCAGCCAATTTAGATGGGAATACCGGCTCATATTTTCCAAAGGAAGGATAGCAACGCTATACGGTCGACTGAGAACACGCGGGTGTAGAGAGGGAATGGGAGATGAAGTTGATGAAGCCGGAGAAAGGGGAATCTCCGGTGGTCTCTGACATCCTGACATTAGCACGAGCCAGGACACCAGACACCAGAAAATTACTGGAGCCCTAGTCAAGGACGGAATCGACAGGTTGCTTGAGCCGAAGCCGTTGAATGGTGGCTTGAGACCGAAGTGTGTGTCGAATAATCGCTTCGCGATCATCAGAAGAAATTTTGGTGAATTCCACCGCGATCTCAAATCCTTGTTCCTTGCCTTTTGATTTAGCATCTACCCTAACAATTTTCCCAACGGCCTGAATCGGTATAAATGGCCGCAAAATGAGGCGTAGAACGAGAAAAGAATCAAGGGGATATGAGTCTTCAGAATAAAACTTAATTCCGGAACCGCATAGGCTCACTGTCGTTAATTCTGGAATGGCCCCCTTGAGATTTTTATCTTTTCCCAATGTCCGGAGAATGGATGTCAACATCCAGTCAATACGCGTGACCATCTGTAAGAGTAAAGGATCACGGATGGTAAGGTCCTTCTCATCCACCATCGCTTTCACTAAATCCGGGGAGACCGCCAGCTCATCCCATTGCCACTGGCTGAATTCTGCCCCATCAAGATCAATCATTTCATAAGAAAAGGCTAGAGGAATCTCAACCCACAGACACACAGGCACATCTACACGGCAATCTTGACGTCGATCCTCAGAAGCCACGATATCCATAAGCCACCTTTATAAGAATCGCCCTGTCATCACACATAATCAAAAGGAATACGAACACTAAGGACTCTTAAAACACAGCTTTCATATTAGGGATTCCTCGCGGCGTGAAGGCTGCGAATTTCCAAAAGAATATCCCTGGCTTGTTCGGCAGCCCCATGAATTTTTTCCAATTGTCGCTTCAGCTGTTCATCTTCGCACCGACGTAGCGCTAACTGGGAAAACACCACAATAGGCAGTAATTTATTGGAGAGCGAATGTAATAATTTCCCGTTTTGTCCAGAATTATCCGTCAATACTGACAACGAGTTTGCAGATGATGCCGATTGTTGAGTCATCCTGTCGTCCCCTTAAATAGAGGGCTAAACAACCACCCGGGGCATCTTCTAAAAATGAATATCTCGTCCTTGAGGGATGCAATCTCGCAATTGTCATACCTGGACAGCGTATCTTTCTTTTCGGCTGTTTTTCCAGAGAAATGTAGGGCAGAAGGAAACATGAGGAATTCTTTCTTTATCGATTAGGAGTACCTTGACTCTCTTCGTCAAAATTGTGACAGGGAAATTCCGTCATGTCAGGAATAATTTTAGAGTTTGATATCTTTGGCGGGATTCCCATGGTGCAGCGCATGAAAAACCTTTCAACATTCCCCTCCACAGTCAGATGGTCAGAAGATGTCGAGCCGGGGTTGTCGGATCTTCTCCCCACTGTCGTTTAAGAACCCCTAATTTCCGGCGTTGATCTTGAATATCATTCAGTTGTTGGTTGATTGCCCCTTGCACTTCTTTAACTCTGGCAATGAGCCATTGATCAGATTCCATGAGAGCTTGGATAGTAGGTAAAGAAAGGGATTGTTGTGGTCCTTGGGACAATCGCTGACCATAAAGCACAATGACCTGATCCCATTGACCATGTCGAGCGGCCTCTAAGGCACTCTGAGTAAGCTGCTCTACCGGATAATTACCTTCAGACATAAAACCCCGGGGGTTATATCCCAACTGCCTGGGGCTTGGTTCCCTGAACGGCCAAATCCACCCAGGCCTCTCGCAAAAGAGACAGACAACGGATAGGTCCTTCTAAGCGGCGGGGTTCGTTTTTCAGGTTGGCTTGTGTCAATTCAAATTGCATGTACTCATACATACGGCGTAGGTCTTTTGCGATCCCCCCGCCTTCCTCCATATTGAGGGAAGCCGACAATTCCCCGATCACACGAAGGGCACGATCGAGAAATCGGGCCTTATCCTGATAATTCAAGGTGGACATTCCCTCTTGTGCGAGTTTCATAGAAGAAATGGCCCCATCATATAGCAACACAATCACTTGAACATTAGACGCAGTTTGGATTTGCGTGTTTGCATAAGCATGAGCACCAACCATCATACGTTTTCCTCTCTTTAGCCATTAGTCAACGGGAATGCGTTCTGCAACTGTTTCAATTGACTTTGCAACGAGGCCAACAATCCATCTAAATTGGCAAACTTTAAACGTTGTTGCTCCTCAAAACGGGCCAAGGCTTCTTCCTTTAAAGAAATTTGATTCGTAAAATCATTCACTTGTTTCGTTAAGGCATTTTGGCGACGCGTGAGAGAGCCCGTGTCGATATCATCTAATCCATCAATTGCATTCACGGCCAAATTCGCAATTCCACTGGTACCGGTGGTGGTATTCTTGACAAATAGATCACGTACAGCGGAAAAGTTGGTACTCAAGGCCGAATCTAATGTTGTTTCGTTCAGCTTAATCGTCCCATCGGCAGTTTGTGTCTCAAACCCAATTTGTGAAGCGCCTGAGTATGTCGTCAATCCGCTGATTTGGGAAAAAACGGATTCCCTGATCCGATCAAGAACGGTTCGAGCTAAACTCTCTCCAACAAAAATCCCTCTTTCTTTCGTTTCAGTATTATAAAAGGTTCGCTCATTCACGAATGTCACAATCTCATTGTAACCACTCACAAAATCTGAGATTGCTTCTTTGACAGCTCCATTATCCTGACTCACCGAGATCGTGACAGGATTCGTGGCATCCACCGCTTGAAGATTGAGAGTAAGGCCTGCAACGACATCGGTGAGTGTATTGGTCGAACGGTTGATCGTAATGGCCGTGGTCCCGGCTCCGGCATCCGTTACCCCCAATACGACTTCGGAATCCTGGGCGGCTTGAAACGTATCCACTCCAGTCGTCGCTGCATCTAATGTTGTATCGTCAGCCACAATTGTGATGGCCTGGTCGAGTCCAGTCTCATTCGCTGACAACACGAGACGAAATTGGGGTGAAGCTTCACTCCCGGTATTCAGAATTGAAGCACTCACTCCGGCTCCCAGATCATTTATCGCGGCTCGTAAATCATCCAAGGTACCCGTGGCATCTAAATTCACCGTTTGAATCGAGCCGGTGCCCACTTGAAATTGAAACGTCCCGGATTCGCCACCAACAATATCCGCATCAGTTTGGGAAACTGCCGTGGAAGCCTTAGAAATAATTTGATGTGCGGAAGCCAACTGATTCACAGTTACCTGATAGGTGCCTGGGGCCGCAGACGAAGAAACAGTTGCCAATAAAGGGGTTTGGGCACTAGGTGAGGTAACATTAACTTGATTTTTATTAAAACTGACTCGATTGCGGAGATTGCTCGCAAGACCTTGAAAGCTGAGTAATTTAGCCCCCAACAAACCCAATTCGGTTTGTTTTTTTTGGGCCTGAAGCTTTTTCTGGGTCAGACCATCAATGGGAAGCCGTTCCGCCTGAACGAGCGCATCGACAACCGGTCCAAAATCAACGCCATTTCCAAGCCCACCAAAACTAATAGCCATCCGATATTCCTTTCGTCATTCTCTATAACATGACGAAACGCTTAATGGTCTCCCATTGTTTCACGAATACGCGTTCTCTCAGGGGCAGGGACTCTGGGTTCATGAACTGCAAGTGAATTGAAACGTAGACTAAATGTTCTCTTCTACAAACAAACCTGACTGTCCGGAAAATAACCGCGCAAGATCTACCATCTGTTCTGAAGGTATTTGTCGGATAAGGTCACCTGATTCTTTATCCACGACTCGAAAGATCACCTGATTGATATCCTTTTCCAAGGAGATCTCAATCCGGGGATCAACCTGCTTCACCGTTTCTTGAATGCGAGCCACCGTTGCTTGGACTTGCTCCGCCGTCAATGTTTCATTGGCCGTTGAATCCTCAGTAGGGTCTGAGGCATAAACTGGCTGTTTTGTCTCTGATTTGCGATGAATATCTCCCGTGATAGGCTTCTGTCCATCCCGCACGCGAATCTCATTTCCAACTGAGATATTTATGAAAGAGGTGCTGTCAGATAGTGTTGAAATCATAATGGGTTAACCCCAACTTTCTTAAAGGAGAAACCGGGCCTAAGCCCCGGTTTCTCCTTTTAACGGATTACTGCAGCAAGGCGAGGGCTTGCTGAGGCAACGTATTGGCTTGAGCCAATATTGAGGTACCGGCCTGAACTAATATTTGGTTCCTGACGAACTTCGCTGACTCAAAGGCAATATCAGCATCACGAATCCGTGATTCGGCAGCGGTGATATTTTCACCGGCAACTTGCAGATTGCCGACAGCAGCATCAATCCTGTTTTGCAAAGACCCGATATTTGCACGAGCAGACGCCACGGCACTAATGGCGCTATCAATGTTAGACAATGCGTCTAAGGCATTGCCGGAAGTCGACACATTGGTCGAGGCAAGGTTTAAGGTATTTGTGTTCAAGTCATTGAGTGACAAGGAAAGCGTATCATTCGCTGAACTCCGGAAACCAATTTGGATACTCAAGGAGTCATTATCGGTTCCACTTAACAGTTTCACTCCGTTAAACTCTGTCACAGAGGAGATTCGATCGATTTCAGAGCGAAGGGCCACAAACTCCTGATCAAGGAAGGATCGTTCATTCGAGCCAAGGATTCCACTGGCTGATTGCTCGGCTAGTTCCCGAAGGCGGCCCAACAGATTGCCGATGCCTTCCGCACCACCGTCAGCAATTTGCAGTAAACTGATGCCGTCGTTGGAATTTCTGACCGCTTGATTAATACTACGAATCTGAGCCCGCAAGGTTTCGGAAATTCCTAAACCTGCGGCATCATCTGCCGCACGGGTTATTCGCAAACCCGAAGAAAGACGGGCAACCGACCCTTCCAATTGGGAACTGGACACGCCCAAATTCCTTTGAGCGTTGAGTGATGCGATGTTGTTGTTAACGACAAGTGCCATACTTTCCTCCTTGATGGCTGCACCTCAAAGGATCCGTCCCTTGAGGAAGACAATAAATGAGTTGAGCCGATTGGCCTCCTCGAAAGTTGTAAATTGAACCAATTTCCACGTCTACCGGTATGTATCGACCACCATGAGGAAAACTTGAGGAGAGGCTAGCCAATTACTTGCGTTCCCTATAAGAAACCCATTGAATATTCACGAAGTAACCTGACCGGAAAACCAGAGGCAACTTCCTACCATATCCTGCAGTGGTACTCCATAGGAAGATACAGGGAACGGAAGGATGAGAAAGCTTGGCGTTACAGGAGAGGGGTAATATTTCGAGTAAGGCAAGGAATCACTTCATACTCCAACATGTCTGCGATTCGAACCCCATCTTCGTTTTCTCGAGCATTCAGTAATTCTTTGACCCAGAACGATAGGTCATGGATACCCTCAGGCTTTTTAAGCCCCATAGATTCATGAATCTGTAGCCATTCAAGGTAATCGGCTATTTGACCAAACCATTGGTCTAACTGGTAATATTTTCCATCCCCTTGTCGGAAAGCATTAACAAACTTCTGTCCTTGATCGCGTAGCTGTACTCCGAATTTTTGACCCGTTTTTTCAGAGTACTGCACGATGGATTCCACATGTTTGCTCACGGCTGCTATCGATCCAAACGAGCTCGCCACTTGAGCCAGGGTGGGAGGCACTAACTCCCGATCCGTCATCTTCCGATTACCAACCATTAATTCCGTCACCAAACACCCTTTGGCCTGAGCGCGGTCACTCAAATTAGCCAGAACCTCCCCTAGCTGAACACGATCACCCACTTCCCAGATTTCTTCATCCAATTGTACGTGCATACAGAATCCCCCTTGGATCATGAGAAAACATTCCTTCTAACCGCCGATAATTTTCTTCCCCTCGAGTGCGAAATACGTGATACGCTCGAGCATGTTCCTCGGCCATGCCGCTAAGGGTCAAGGACTCCAAGCTAAAGGTATCTCGAAAAAAGGCCATCGCTAAAGGGCCAAAGGCCAATGACGGCCTGGCGACCTGTTGCATCGTGAGTGTGTCAACTTTTAACTGGTACTGGCGCGCCTTTAACCTGTCAACCGGGATAGGCCTTTGACGACACAGATCCAATACGGTGTCGGCTTGAATACACAACTGATCGAGCTGGGGAGCCAAACGACGCCATACCTGCTCGCAGTCTGAAAAATCCGGTGGTGGCGTTGAGGAAAAAGGGACCAGGCTAGGGTTCCCGGTAAAGGATTTATACCAGTATTGCCGCCAATACTCGGCATACCAGGAGACCCGTGGCTCTTCGGTTCCCGCTCTTACCATAAATGTCCCTAACTGATCTTCATTGACGCCGCCTTCATATACTCGAATCTTGGACGAAAACGATGGGAAGGGATGATTACCCAAGAGATGTAAGCAGAGCTCGGCCACTTCTTGAGGAATGATCTGGTCTTTACAGGCATGGTGAGGGCAGACCTTATCGAATCCGCATGGGCCACACATGATCTCGGGCTGAACCACCCAATGCCCTGGTCCAAACGGTCCGGTTTCCCAAAAATTCACATGGCCCACCGACACGTTCAGGACCGGCGTATTCACTCCCACAGCCATGTGCATGGGCCCCGTGTCATTGGTCACCATCAAGACACAATGGTCCAGCAAAGCCACCAGTTGCGGTATAGTCGTTTGGCCAACGGCTTCACATATGTTTCCCAATCCTCCCGCCTGCCGGTAACACCGAATGGCCTCCTGAACATCCGCTTCTTCTTTCTTCGTGCCAATTAACACAAATCCGACTGGCCGTTTTTGGCTGAGGTACGCCATCATTTGTCCAAAGTATTCCGGTCGCCAGGCTTTCATCGGATCACTGGCGCCGACTTGAATGCCAATCCACTCATCGGCTGTCCCTGCTTGTCTCACATAGGTCCGTGCCCATTCTTTCATGTGCTGAGGCACAGATAAGCGAAGAGGGTAAAACGAACCCGGCCCGCTCCCACCAAGCGAAAAAAGATCCACGATATTGAACCGATTCAATTGTCGATACACATGGAAATCCACGAAATATTTCATCCAAGGATTTTTCACCACGAAACTCCCATCCTGGGTCGTGGTCATTCCTCGCTCATCCACACACCCGAAATATTTCATCAGAAACGCACTGCGGCGATTAAAGGTCAGGTTCACAACACGATCGTACCCAACCTGAAGTAACGGTTGAACCCAGCCGGCAAGTTCCCGGTAGAGGGAAACCACGTCTCGCGCTCGCACCCGGCTTTCATCCATCAGCAGCTGAAAGTCAAACATCAACACCTGTCGAATGCCAGGAATAAGGTTGGCGACATGGGCAAATTCTTTATCAACAATCAGATCAATGGCCACACCAGGCCATTCTTCCTCCAACCGTGAAAGAAGGGGCACCATCTGAATTAAATCACCCATCCGGGTAATATTAATAATGAGGACTTGTTTATTCATCAATAATTGGCGGTAGCGGAAAATTATCCCATCACAGGTTCAGAGAAAATCCCGTTTTTCCTGGCGGTATTCATCCATCATCAAAATCAGTAGTTCTTCACGGTTCAACCGGGCTTCAGGCCCTTTGTTCCGAATACTTTTCGCCACATCCACTAACTCCACACGATCAGTTTGAGGAAACTGCTTCAGCATTGGAATTAATTCCGGGGTCTGCCCACTTCGCGCCACTAAGGATTCAGCATGACGGTCTCCCTGAAGGATAGATCCTAACCGGTCAGGACTCGCCATGCCCACGGCGCCTAAGAAGGTCTTCATTCGATGGCCGTATGTATGCGCCTCTAATACCCGCTTCCGGGACAATTCAGCCATGGCCGCTCGCCTGGCTGGTTCGTGGAGATAGGTTTGGACGGTTGGGAGGAGCTGATCCGGATTGTTGATTACCGCCATCATCGATTCATCAAAGAGGGCCGGGAGCAAGGTTCGAGTATCAACCACTTGAAACGCCCCGCAACTGGCTAATTCAAATGTCCTGGGATTCACTCCATCTCCCTCCGGATCGAATCCATCTCCCGTATACGAATGCAAATTAATATTGACCGAGGTAGCATTGAAAATTTTTACACTGGTGGAGGTATCAATCCGTGCGCCCCCTCTCTGAAGAACCGGCGCTAACGCTCCCGGGTTGTCCCATTCATTCCCCCACAATTTAAATGTCCACTCATGACCTACCAGGGATGGGAGGATATGTCGCCGATTTCTATACCCTGCTCCTAAAAACGAGACGTCGGCACCAAACTCCTGTCCCTCTTTTGCCGTGAAGGCCACAGGTTGATGAATGGCCGGATCAGCAGCTAAGGGAAGATACGAGACGTGTTTGGCGCCGGCTTTTCTGAAAGCGTCCAAGCATGCCGCTTGTTGCATCACAAACCAAAAGTCATACCCCGTTACCATCTGCTGCCAATAGGTTAAATGCCGAAAATTTTCCACAAACCACATGGCCGTTAACACCTTCTTTCGACGCATTTGCTCTAAAACGGCCATGGTCAATGGCGCCTGGGACAAAGCTAACACGAGATCCGGGGGATCTTCTGCCACATGAGCAAGGCTTATCACCGCCAGCATTTCACTCATCCGTTGCTGGACGGTGAGCCGCAACCGGTGATCACGGATCGTTTCCAAATTCTGATATCCCGCATAATGAGGACTATGATCCACCCAACTTACACGATGTCCAAGACCTTCCAAGGCATTGACCACATATCGGGCGATCGGCAACGACCCGCCATAAATAGGTCCGACCACCATGATGTGAAGCGCCCCGCTTAAATGTTGAGCGAGATGCTCACGAAGCTGCAGACGAAAGTGTTCATAGGTCTCACGATGAACCGTGGCCGCAGGTTCGTAACTCAGAACCCGCACCCGCTTGGCTTCCTGTGTCACTTGGACAGCCATATCAGCCATGGAACCCGTCAGCCATATCACCCCTTCACCCCACCCTTCCAGCGCCCGGACCGAGACACAATCCGCAAATTCCGAAAGATCCGGCACGACGACCATTATGACCTGGTCATGGGGCAACATCTGACGCAAGGCTTGCACATGATAGAGCAGTCCCACGCCAAGGAGGACAAGAGTTTCCTCTGCTTGACACTCTTTCACGCGTTCTTCAGCCCATCGCTTCGCCTCGCGAACCGGATCATACGCACTATGGAGATATCGGGAGTCGACAAGCGCGGTGGGCATTCCAGATTTAGCTGGTTGGATCGACAGGGTTCCTCCTGGTACCTGGAGGATCTGAGCGGCAAGTATCGGATCCTGGTCGCGAAGAATACCGATATTTTGTTTCAACACGTCCATTTATCTGTTCCTGGTTGATTGCCCTGGAAACACCGCCCCCTGCCTTAAACCTCCCGGGAGCCTTCCCGACTACTTCGAGACTTCCATCCGAATACCTTGATTCGCCAGCTGAGACAGGGCCTCCCACGTATCTTTTCGCCGGAGGACAGCCTCGTCAGGTATACCATCCCTGGTATAAAACGCCCCCCACTCATCTCTATTGCTGGTCCAGAGATCCCACCCATCTGTTGTGGGATTCACCGTGCCTTCCTGCATTAAATTGACGGTTTCCATCACAGGCCAATAGGCAGAGGATGATCCAGCAGCGCTTACGTCACGGACATCCAGGCTCTCCCGAAGTTTCGCTCCCGTGCGTTGCCACACATAATGACCAATCCCATAGGGGCCCGTTTCATGGACTCTGGCCTGGGAGAAATACCAGCCGATCGCACGAGCCCCACACATCGCTCCGAGATGCAATGGTCCCGTATCCGATCCGACCACCCACTGACACCGATTAAGAAGAGCCACAAGCTGGGGCAACGAGGTCCGGCCACACCCATTCACGACCCGGTTGAGATATTTAGCGGGAAGGCGATGCTCCAAGGCCAATGCCGCTTCCCGTTCTCCCGCACCACCGACCAAAAGCAGGTAGCACTGAGGAATATGCTCAGCGCATGCGGCAATCAGGTCTTGCCACACAGAAAGGGGAACTCGCCGGTCGGCATCTCCCGCACCAAGAACAATTCCAATAAGAGTAGAAGGCTCTCCATTCACCGGCAGTTCCAACTCAAAGGGCAATGACACCTCTTGGGCCTGTAAGTAGGGAACATCCAATGGCGGAGAAACCTGACACAACCCGCAAAATGCATCCGCTAAATGCACCCGGTTGCTCCCTCGATCTCGAGCAATTCGACGTAAATATCCCGCCCATGCCGGAAGCGTCTGATTCAATGGTCCATACTCGCCAGGACCAACGACCAGACCACTCAATACATGGGCAGCAAGTATCCCGCGAGGATGGTTATTCAAATTATAGGCCAATGCATATGGGGGATAGGCACAGTCAGCCAAATAGCGAGTGGCTCGGGCAAGTTGTTGATCACAATCCGTCATCTTGGTCGTGGCGAATTCATGCCATTGTTCACCATTCCAAGGGAAAACCCTGTCCACACAAGGGAAAAGTTCTCCAAGCGCCACCAGGGGCGAAGGGCAAAGGAGATCAAGAGGTCGCTCAGGATAGGCAGTTTGCAGAGCGGTCAAAGCAGGAAGAGATTGGACCAGATCACCCAGCCGAGCTAATTGTATTAAGAGGGCTCGGGACATAGGCTAACTTGACTAGGCAAAAAGTTCTTCTATTTAAGTTACGAGGGCATGACGGTCAAGAGGTGCCGTCTGCAGGAGAACCTCTAAATCTCGTAATCCCTCATAGTCAGGCTTTAAGAGGCTTAACATCTCAAATTGTTGCTTGGCCACATCGAGTCGACTCGCACGAAATTCCACCCCGGCCAGAGCAAAGCGCATATCGCAGTCTGCGGGGTTTCGTTCGACATACCGTGCAAGCCGTTCCCCCAAGCCTTTCCATCGTTCCAGGGATGTTCCGGCCTGAATCAACCCATTCATGGCTTCAACATCATCGGGATGATCGATCATCACCTGTTCAAAAATCTTCCAGGCTTCTTCCAAATCTCCCATTCCCATACACGCCATTCCCAAACCGATACGGGTTTTTCGAGAATCTGCGCCACATTGCAGAGCGCGACGAAATGACAGGGCCGCCTCACCACATTGCTGGGATTGCATCAACAGAATTCCCTGCAACCAGTGACCCGACCCATTGTTGGGATCAGATTGAAGGAGCGCCTGGATTTGCTCAGTCGCCTCAGACAGATCCTTCCCGTTGAGAGCCAGCTTAGCAAGTCGTTCCCGTGCCGCTCGATCTTCTCCCCCACTCAGTATCCGTTTCAAAAATGCCCGCTCACCATCCAATAGCTGCAACGATTGGCAAAGCTTGGCCGCCCATCTAAGCACTTCACCATCATCCGGCCAATCTCGATACTCGGAAAGGAGAGCCTGTAATTCACCGTCGTCCTGGCTATTCAAACCCTGGCCTGGAGCATGCCGCTGGCGTAATAGGAATTCCTGCACCCGTTGAACTCGTTGCCACTGCGTTATTTCCCTATCGCCCTGAAGGGCCTCGAGCGACGGCTGAAGCCTCCCGTCACGCAAGGAATACCGGTTGGCATAGCCTGCCGGAACCGTATGGAAATCCTCATCGACCACAATGGAGGAAGCCCACCGTTCCATGAGTACAATACCATTGTGCCGTTCGGCCGCATGATCCTTCCTTCCGGGAGTTTGATGTTCCAAATGATAGAGCACACTTTCCGGTTGATAGATGACTTTCTTACCCCGTTTGCCCACTTTGAGGCATAGGTCTACATCCTCGAACCCGTTCTGATAAATCTCGTCAAATTGCCCCACCGCATTAAATTCCTCACGGCGAATGAGCATACAAGCCGCAGTGACAACCTGAAACTCTTGACGAACATTGGCCGCGCGCAGGTCCCCTGGAGCACCACGAAATATATGGTAGGGCGTCAAACAATGTTTTGCGAAAACCACGCCGGCATGTTGAATAGTATTATTCGGATAAAGCAGCTTGCTCCCGACAATGGCAACATCCTGATGGCTCTCCACTTCATTCAATAAAGCCCGCAACCATCCTGGCTTCGGAATCGTATCGTTATTTAAAAAGACCAGGAAACGCCCCTTGGCAGAAGCGGCCCCTTGGTTGCAGCCTTTGGCAAACCCATAATTGGCTGGATTCGTGATGACCTGAATATCCCCACTTAAAGAAGACAGAAATGCTGGAGTCTCATCGGTGGATGCATTATCGACGACAATGACTTCATACGAACAGCCATCCGTGATCTCCGACAAATGAGTCAAGCACTGCCGGGTCAATGCCACTTTATTCCAAACAGGAATAATGATTGAACAATCAAAGGAATACTTTGCATGGTTCCTCGGGGAATAAGAGGGCTCTGGTGAACTCTGTAATGTCGACTGAGGCACCCTGTTTGAGGATTTGACGTCACGGCCCAACCAGGCCTGTTTATACTGAGGAAGCACATGTTCCATAAGACGATGCTTTAATACCCAGGTTCGGAGATGATCTCCTTCCCTTTCTAAGGCACCCAAATCATGAATTCGTTCGCGAATCGCCTTGATCCAGACTTGTGGTTCATGCGGCAAACGGAGGATGGGGGCATGTTGATGGGGAAAAATATCCGTGCCAATAACCGGATAGCCCAATATTCCGTACTGTAAAATTCTGATATCACTTTTGGCTTCATTGAATGGGTTTGGCACCAATGGCGCCAATGCAAGATCAAGATTGAGACTCGCCAATTTTTTCGGATACTGCGCCACGTCTACCATGGAAAATGTTTCGCTGATCACCCCTGGGCTATTGACCATCGTTGGGGCGTCTCCCAAAAACACCCACTCCACCTCGTCCTTGAGAGCCTCCACAATCGTCTCAAAAATGGCGGTATCACCTTTGTGCACGTTCGCTTGCCCTGCCCACCCAACTCGAGGACGGGAACCCGCTCGACGTCGAGGTTTGAAATCCTCCCATTCCTGACGCAACAAGCAATTCAGAAGAACAGTCGATTCGATTCCTCGTTGCTTCAAATCGGCTTGAATAGGTTCCGTAGACACCGTCACACAATCCGCCGTATACATAAGACCGAACATTCTTTGAAGATATTCAGGAGTAAAGTATCCATGATTCGGATTATCGAGAGGAATTTTCCAGAGCAAATCGTCACAGTCGTAAACAATTCGAGTGCCTTGGCTTTGCGCTTCCTTTAAAGTTTCTTCTGACAGTCTACAATTACGCTGAATAGCCCAAACCTGCCCCAACCCCATCGGGGGAAATATGGTGTCATTTAAATAGATGTTGGCATCAGCAACAATGAAGCCTTTTCCCCATATCCCTTCACCAGCCAGGAGTGGTTGAAGGAGTCGAATACGACCGCAGATATAATCAGAGGCAATGACAGAAACGGTTCGCCAGCGCTTTGGAGAAGAATCTCGTGGCCTTTCAAGCATCACTTCCTTCGGTATTTCGTCAGTCTGAATCCGTCGGCGAGTGAGTACGTCAGATCCTTCAGGTTGATCTCGATCTTTATGGAATCCCTTCACGAAGGGAGACGAACAAAACAGCGATTTCACACCTGTCTGGTAATCCTGCCAATTTGTTATCGCAATGTCCTGAACATTTTTTCGCCTCCATTCATCTTTGAAGGCCCGGTACTCGGCGTGGGTCTCTTCTTCAATTCCATCAGTGGCCTTAAACGTCTGTTCGTCGATGTGAGCTGCCCTTCCAGCAGGTAGATGCAATCCCACTTTTTCATCCTCCATATAGGCATTCTGCAAACCATGCAAATGGATTCTCAGCCCATAATCCGCATCCTCTTCCCCGTACAACCCGTAATCCTCACACCAAAATCCCAATGTTTGATGAGTTCTTTTGGGGATAAGAGTACAAGCCCCGTTTAAATTTCCAATTTTGGGCCGAACAGACAAGCCTCGAATCTCACGGACGGGATAGCTCTCTGGTTCAAAGTTATAGGCAATAGCGCCCAATTCAGGGATACGGTCGATGACCTCGACCATCCTGGATAACCAGCCGGGCTTTTGGATAACAATGTCATTGTCCAGCTTGAGGTAATACTCTGCATCAGGCTCATGACTCCATGCCAAATTTGAAGCCTTGGCAATTCCAACATTGTTTGACAACAAAATCAGATTGGTAATAAATCCCTGCTGATAAAGGGCTTGCAAATACTCTGGGGTGCCGTCTGTACTTCCGTTATCCACAACCGTGATGACATGGGGGAAACAGGTGTGCTGGAAAAGCGCGGCGATAGCTGCCTTGGTAAATTCCAGCCGATTAAAGGTCACCATGCCAATATTGACATACTTTCGGGGAAATACGGGTTTCTCGTATTGAAGAATTGTCAGGGGTTTTTGAATAGGTGCCGGAAAATAGGGCCGATTTGCCTGAATAATAGCTCGAAATTCAGCCTGGCTAATTTGGGGATTGGAATTAACTACCCCTTTCGGATTTTGTAAATACAAGCCAAGAAATTCCGAAATATGGCGCATGCGATAATGTCGTGCGACACGGCAATGGAAGTCATAATCGGCAGCACAAAGAAATTTTTCGTCGAATAACCCAACCTCTTCGTGAACCTTTTTCCTCCACATGAACAAAGGTCCCATAGGATAGCCACTCAACATCATATCAGGACTAAAATCGAAACGAATGGAATAGCCTCCTCGAATAAAACGATGAAAAGTCTGGTTCTCAAACTGGGTCATAAACACATCGGCATATACCATTCCTGATTCCGGATGGTCTTCAAGTTCACGGGCCATCACTTCCAAGGCATCACAACGCAACCGGTCATCTGTGGGCAGTAGAGTAATGTAACTCCCCTTAGCCATGCGAACGCCTTGATTCGTTGCCGCAACAGCACTAATTCGTTCAGATGTTCTGACATAAATGATATTCGCAAAACGTTGTTGAAAATCTCGGATAATATCGATTTCCTGCGTTTCTGACCCGGTTTCTACAATAATAATTTCCATCTGATCCGCAATGGTCTGTGCTTCTAAATTTTCCAATAATCCCCGCATAAACCGTTCTGAGTTATACGCGGCTACAACAACAGAAATGAGCTTACCTTTGGATTTACCCATTTTTTCTTGAGAGCGCCCCTGATCCACTGCCGGAGTTTCTGCCTGTTGCCTACAAGAAGGAGTTGACTGGCCCGGTTTCGTGAAAGGAATCATTTTGTCTTCCTTTTGGTTTTGATAAAAATCTGCCGGCCTTGAAACATTTATGGAATACCCTCCTCCTTGAAATTCCCATGGAAATGCTTTTTGAATTGACTTGGTCTTTCGATATACTAATGAAAACCCGTTCCCTACCTTATCATCCGGATCTTGTTCTTCCACCAGCGCAAGACGACAACCAAAAATTCTAGAAATTAAGTTTTTCATCGAAGAGGGGGAAAAGACATGATAATGACAGTACAGGAAACTTTTTCCCTCCGGCTCCGAGTCTAATGTAGCGTGTCTCATATAATCTTGAACCACATGCTCCCATTCGGTAAGAGGCTTTCCTCGGTCAGAAGGGGCCGCATCCCGATGTGGGACGACCAAAAAAAGGTACCCATCCGGTTTCACAATTCGATACCACTCCAGTAAAGTCTTGATGACATCCGGACAATGCTCTATGACGTGGGACGCTAAGATGAAATCTTCTGATTCACTGGGAAGGGGTATCGCACTGGCCTCAGCACAGATATCAATCGGAGCAACCTCCCCGGTCAAGGACAATTGTTCTTGAGCATACCCCTCTCCACCTAATCCAACATTTCGGGTTTTCAATCCATAGGGATTGTGGGTAGAAGCCCCGATTTCCAAACCCGAAAGGTCATCAAGCCATTTACGTGCCAAGGGACTTTCAGGAAATGTGTACATGAGGTGTTCTCGTTAAAAGTGTAATTTTTAGAAGCGATTTTTTTATACAAAGGCAAGGACAATCCCAAACCACCCGCCATGCTCCCTTCATAGGATTTTTGGAGTTAACAGGAAATATTTACCTCGACACAGTTATCATCAAAATTTCCTATTCACTTTTATTTTCAATGGCTCCAGGGTATTGCCCTCGAAATACAAACCGGAATTAATTTTCCGGGAAAAGCAATCTTCCAGGCCCAATACTTTTTAATTTGATCAAAGGGATCGTAGGGATCGACTTCATATTCATAGGAATCGTTATTTCCACAAAGAGGAACGACCTGAATGGGCATTTTTAGGCCATACTGGACAATTGATTCAGCCAACGCTACGGGACTTGGAACCAAGTCGAGAGGATTGTCTATCGCTTCCTCTAAAGTGAGATAAGGTTTTCTCTGTTGAGTCCCTCGAAGTTTAATGCTCTCAGGTTTTGCCTCATAGATATGCTCTTCCCAAGAATCATTCACCCGTTGAATATCCTCATTAGACAAAGCAAGAGCCATTGCCCCAGCATTTTCTTTAACATGTTCCTGAGTGGCTGCCTTTACAATTGGAAAAACTCTCTTAAATGAGAGAATCCATGCCAAAACTATCTGAGAAGGAGTGGCTCGATATCTTTCTGCTAAGCCTCTAATAAGGTCCGCTTGAGATGCATTCCCAACAATTCTCCCCTTATTTAAGGGACTATAAGCCAGGATGGCTCCTTTAAATGAACTCAACCCCAAAAATTCATCTCCCATTCTTTTGGCTTGTAAGTTAAATTCTATTTCATTTGAGGACAAGGGAATTTGTGGTATGGATTTCTCAAGAGCACAGACTTCTTGCGGGGAAAAATTACAAACCCCAAAAAATCTGATTACTCCACGCTTCTGATATTTTTCCAAAACCTCAAAAATCCTTTCTAAATGCACGCGAGGATTCGGCCAGTGAATTTGATAAAGGTCTACCCACGGGGTTTGAAGGTTTTTCAGGCTGTTTTCCAGGGCCAAACCGATGTCTTTCGAACCCATTTTTTCATGTGGATAAAATTTAGTAGCAAGAAAACATTTTTTCCGAATCCCCTTTAGAGCAAATCCAACAACTTCTTCTGAAAACCCATTTCCATACAAACTGGCTGTATCCACAAAAGTCATCCCTAAGTCGATTCCCAATCTTAGTGCTTTAATTCTTTCCTGAATATATTCCTTGGGATAGAGATTCTTCGTCCCCATCCCTGTCGTACCCTGACCGATCGAGGCAACGTTGACTCCTGTCTCCCCGAATAGCTTACTTTGCATCTAGAGTTTCACCCTGAAAAATGGTTTTCCGGAAAAAAATTTTTTCTTGCCACCTCATATCTGGCGTAACAAGGACCGCTTGCTCTAAACCGCGTGGGCAGTTCTTAGTAGTTCTTTTGCCCCGTGGGTTTCCCGATACCATTCGATGGTCTTCCTTAATCCCATAACAAGGTCGGTCTGAGCCGTAAAATTGAGAAGGACTTTGGCTTTTTCCACATCAATCAAACGGATTGGAATCATGGAAGGTTTCGCGGGGTTTACAATCACCCGGGCTTTCCGAAAGTCATCAACCTCTAGAAGGGTATTCAAGACATCACGTACTCGACACCCTTTCCCATAGCCAATATTCACAGGTTCAAACCGGTCAAACCGGATCATCGCTAACATCACTGCATCGACGAAGTCATCCACATAAATTAAGTCTCGGACATCCTCCCCTGTTCCCCACACCTCCACAGGATTCTGACGCTCAACAACTTTACGTATAAGCGCCGCTGTCACATGGGAACGTTCAAAATCAAATTTGTCATATGGCCCATAGACATTAGATGGCCTCACGACCACCGTGCTCATCGGATCCTTAATTTTTTCGGAATAAATACGGCACAGCACCTCCCCGTAGCGTTTCATCCACCCCACACTGAAATACGCCTCATATGGATCCCCCGCAAACATTTCCTCCTCGGAGATCGGCCGCTCCCCACTGGGTGGATAGGCGGCACTACTGCTAATAAAGAGAAACTTCTTTATCTTTGCCTGGTAGGAAGCTTCCAGCATCTGGGCGTTCATCACCACATTCGGCGTCACGTGTGCTAATGGCTGGGTAGCCATGACCGCCGCTCCTGAGGTATTCGCTGCACACATGAAAACATAATCCATGCCCTCTACGACCCGTCGACACTCTTCCATGATCGTCAAATCGGCTTTGACATATTCCAGTTTCTGGTGTTCGAATTGCGGGCCACGGGTATGCAATGTCCCACGTACATAGCTCCCCTCTTCCACTAAACGCTTAGCCATATTGGTTCCCAGAAATCCTCCCGCCCCTGTCACTAATACTTTGCTACCCTTAAACATGACTCACTCCTTCATCCCGTTGGGAAACAATCGGCTGTTTGACCGGCCACCAGATTCCCAAAGTGGGGTCATTCCACGGTACGGTAAATTGCCCTTCCCGGTTGTAATTGGTCGTTTGCTTATAGTGAAAGATCGCGTGCTCAGACAGCACCAGATGGGCGTTTCCAAACTTGGGTGGGATCAAGACTTGGCATCGATTGCGATCTGATAGCGTAAACGATTCCCACTGTTGATATTGTGGAGAGGCGGGATCCCAATTGACGACGACCAAATAAAACTTCCCCCATAAGCATGACACCAGCTTCCAGGTCTCTTGGTCTCCATGAATGCCTCGCAACACATACCTGCCAGACACGGAGATATCATCCTGCACAAATGGCATATCAATTCCAGCTTGCCGGTACAGGTCCTCGTTAAACGTTTCAACATAGGTTCCCCGAAAATCTTCAAAAATTGTCGGTGGAGTCACTAATCTCACTCCTTCCAAGCGGCAGGAAGAGATCTGTAAATTAGGAGGCGGCGAAATAGTTTTGCCGTTGAAGATATTCATCATGATGCTCCAGATACCAATTCCATGTGTGCTGTAACCCTTCCTGAAGACTCACTTGTGGGTCGTACCCGAGAAGATGTTTTGCCAAAGAAATATCCATCACACGCCGGGGAAATCCGGTGGGTTTCGTGTGATCGTATTGGGCCCGGAACGGCACAACCGATTGAAGAGCTTCTACTAATTCTCTAATGGTATAGCCGATACCACTGCCTAAATTGACGTAACGCCCACCCGTGCCATGGTACAAAGCAAGAATCACTCCATCAGCGACATCCCCACTATATGCAAAATCCCGAATTGCGGTGCCATCTCCCCAAATCACTACCGGATCTTCTTTTGAAAATATGCGTCGGATAAGGGTGGGAATTACCATGGCATTGGCAGGATCGAAATTATCTCCTGGTCCATACACATTGCAGGGACGCACCACGGCGTAGTGCGTCAAACTGTACTGTATTTGATAGGCACGAACTTGCAATTCAGCCATTCGTTTGGCCCAGCCAGGGAACATATCCATTGGTGGCCCTTCCTCATCTTCTTCCTGTTCCTTGAAAATTTCCGCACTCGGGTAGGCTCCAATAGATGAGGTATAAACCACTCGATGAACCTTATTTAGTCGACAGGCCTCCAACATATTGGTATTCATCATCAACAACGGGACGAAAAAACTTGCCGGCTTGGATTTCGTGACCTCAATGGAACCTTTGATTCCCGCCACATGAAAAACACAATCCATATCTTTCACGATACGTTGGCAAAATTCAAAATCGCACAAATCGCCCTTCACATACTCCACCTTATTTTCAACCTGAATCTCATCAAGGGACACACTTCGAACCGAGGCCCCAGCCTCTACCAACCGTCTCACAATTTGCCTTCCGATCAACCCGCTTCCCCCGGTAACGACAATATTTTTCCCATAAAAGAACTGCATAATGGAACCGGCAATCATGCCTTTGCTTAATTGTTCAGCTATTGTTTGAGGCACGGACTCTCTCCTTAGTGGTTGATCGCCCCCTTACTCGAACACCACATACGACACTCGTGAGGCAAAGGGAAACCGCTGAATTTTTAAATGATTCAATCCAAAGACTTCCATCAGGGCGAGGGTCTCTCCCGGGGAATCAGGATCATTCAATTCATCAAACCCCAGAATAGTCCCCTTGGTCATTCGGGGACGAAGGAGCTCAAGACACTTGACCGTCGGTTCGTACAAATCTAAATCAAAATAGGCCATAGCCACGATGGTTTCCGGGCATCTGGCCAGATATCGAGGCAACTCCTCCACCACATCTCCGATGCACAATTCATGTTTTTTAATATGGTTTATCGGATTAAGTGTTTCATGAAGACTGAGTAACTCTTGAAGGCTTTCTGCATAGTGAGGAGAGACGGCCAATTGTCCATTCACCATCATATTGGACTTCCCATCCTTTTCATGGATAGAAGGGAACCCCGAAAACGTATCAAATCCGACAATTTTTCGATGCCGGTTAAAGGGTTCATAGATCCCTCGCAATGCGGAAAACAAGGCAAGATTTTGCCCCCACCGTACTCCAAACTCCATGACGACACCTTGAACAGCAATGATCTGACGGTACAAGAAGTCCATGAATAACAGGCGAGCCAAATGTTTGGATTCTAGAAATAGTCCAAGATTCGAAAGCAATTGGTCCTGGGGAATCGGATTTTGAAAGAGCAAATCCCCCATCTGTTGGCGAGCCGCTTGCTCGCTCGAATTCGCATAAGTTTTAATCTGTAACTGCTCCGCGTTCACCATCACATCTTCTCCTCTACCGGCTTCCAGATCACAATAGAATAGCCATCATGGTATAGTGAGCCAAAAGTTCGGATCGTTCCAAGAATTTCCAGCCGGCCTTCGTACTCGAAAGCCTTCAAGGTTCCGAGTAATCCTTGCAAATACTTTCTTTTCTCCAGATACTTGGCTGCGACGTAATCAAACAGGACGTTCTGATCGTAGAGCTCATACAATGTTTCCACGTGTATGCAAATAGAAGGACGTTGCTTAAGGAGATAGTCCACAAAAGCATGGTACTGACAGCCCAATTGCTCCATGGCGCCAACGGTAAACACCCCGCTCCGAGGATACAGGTCAAACGATTCATCAGGCTCCATCATGTTAAATTCCCGACCAACGACATTAAATCCATGCTCTTTTCTCAACAGGAGAAGAATCGCTTGAGAGGATTGGGACCAATCCAACCCATACAAGGGACGGCCTGGAAACATGAAAGCTGCATCGACTAAATTATGGCCGGTTCCACAACCAAACTCGTAAATATGGTCAACGTCATGAAACCATTTTTTAAACATCCAGTGGCGCAGAATTTCGACAAAACCGGTTTCGAATTGAGAAGAAACCGGCCGGACATACTCACCCTTTAAACGGATGATTTCCTGGGGTCGCACAAACTTTGGGATTAATGCAGCTAAATCATATCCTGTGCGTTGAAAATCCATCAGATTCTCTGCCCATCCATCTTCCCAACGCTGCTTACGATGCGTCCCTGCGACTTCCAGCTCCTGGTCAAGGGTTTTCAACACTCGAAGCAAAACTTGGTCACGGGAAGCCCCCTGCAAGACGTCATAACGCAAATCATGCCGTCCTACCAATTCCTGACATTCCTGAAAGAGCGTTCCAGGCGCTTCCCCAAATAGGGCTTCAAAATCCTCTTGCTGAAGCCTCCCATGATGCTTGTGATTCTGCTTGAGTGGAAGAGTGGCAATCATAAATCCCTCACAAGGCTATCAGGAGAAATCTTCCACCAGCGCGGGTAGGGGCTT
The DNA here is from genome assembly GCA_024760505.1 of Nitrospira sp. Classification (GTDB taxonomy): domain Bacteria; phylum Nitrospirota; class Nitrospiria; order Nitrospirales; family UBA8639; genus Nitrospira_E. The sequence goes on along the minus strand of CP058931.1, from coordinate 3,038,033 downwards.
TTCGAAACCGTGTGCAATGACCCATGCCCAATATCGGATTCGGCCTTCCAAGAGCTCAAACCGGTCATGGGAAGAACTAGCCGGGCGAAGACGCACGGGTTTCAAAAAATCCCCTGCCGTAATTTGTTGGGCTAATTCTTGCGGACTGGGTACACAATTCATGGCATTTTTAAGAGCGTCTTCGAGGGTTCGATAGACTGAACGTCCCGAGTCATCAGCGACTTGTATGGATCTAGGAGGAATCTCTAGAAAATGTCCGGTACATTGTCCTTCAAGATACCGGGCATCTTCGTCTGTTAGATTAAAATTTATACTTTCCGCGTTTTCCGTCATTCGTTGACAATTCGTGGTATTCGGAATCACCACAACTGGGGGATGCCCAATTAACCACCGCAACACAATTTGAGCTGGAGTTTTATGGTATTTATTCGCTATCTCCTGAAGAACAGCATACTGCTTCCGATTCGCTACAAAACGTCCACAATGAAGAGGACTATAGGCGATAATGCTGATTCCAACTTGTTCCCCGTATTGGAGGAATTCCCGTTCAATACTTCGATCGAACAAGTTATATTCGACCTGAACAGAAGCCAGGAGCTTTGGAGTTAGCTGTTGATGTATCTCGAAAGTGTCATTGAATGAAAAATTGCAGATTCCCACATATCGGACCAACCCCTCCTGTACCGTTTTCTCCAGACCCACCAGGGTATCCGAGATCGGGATTTGGGGATTGGGCCAGTGGATTTGGAGAAGGTCAATCCGGTCTGTTTGCAAACGCCTGAGACTCTCCTGGACAGAATATTTAATGCCTTTTGAAGATAAGTTCTCAGGAGAGACTTTTGTCGCCAACACCGCACGATGCCGAATCCCCTTTAATGCCTTACCAATGACCGCTTCAGACTCTCCATGACCATACACAGGCGCCGTATCAATAAAGGTTAATCCCATATCAATCCCGGCCCGGATCGTGAATTCAAGTTGCCGATGTGCCTCCCGGTTTGTCAGGGAATGATGAATCCCGGTCCCTTGACCGATAGCGGAAATTTCTATGTCAGATTGGCCTAATTTTTTAAGGAGCATCGCGCAAGCCTATGGTTACAGCTGTATATCCCAATCTTTTAAATCATCCACCGAGACATTACTCGCCCGGCACACTCTGGTTCCCGATTGCACCTCGGCTAAAAGAAGATTTTTCATCTGATTTCTGATGCCATTTAATTGATGAGCCCGTTTCAACCACTGATCGTATCGTTTGGGTTCGGTCATCATGCCTTCTTTACACATCCAGATTTCATAATTGATTTGGGCAAGCACAATGATGATGCGGACGTTCCGCCCTGACAATTTGATCTGATGTCGATCAGCCCATCCATCAATATCATGTTCCAAATCAGCGATTTCAGTTCTGACCGCTGTCCTGATCGATTCATGAAAGGCTTCCTTCAGTTGATCTACGGTTAAACGATCAACCAGATCTCCCAACCCGGGTACAAAGCGAGGCTTTGAAAGTCCTTCGGTTTTCCGCTTCCTGTTTTTAGGCGCTAAGAAGGTTTTTCCGCTCATGGGCGAGTTCCCGATTTTTGCTATACCAGTGAATAGTTTGACGAATCCCTTCTCTGAGAGAAATTTTGGGACGGAATCCAATGGTGGCTTCTGCCCGTTCCATCGATAACAATCGGACAGGGTCTCCGGCCGGCTTTGAGGGATCCCATTCAATTTCAGTGGAGACCCGACTTTCAGCCACAATGATTTCAGCTAATTGTCTGATAGTGGTCGGAACGCCACTCCCCAAATTAATTGGAAAACATGGCGGAGCATGCTCCATTCCAAGCAAAAGCCCCTCAACCACATCCTCGACAAAAATAAAATCCCGTATGGCAGATCCATCTCCCCAAATACGAACCGGAGACTCTCCATCCAACACCCTCCGAATGAGAGCCGGAATCACCTGTCCCGTAACTGGATTAAAGTCATCAAGCGGACCATACACATTTGAGGGCCGGACCACCCGGACGGCCTCCCAATTATACTCGTGCAGGTAGGTTTCGGCTTCAAGTTCGCCGATTCTTTTCGCAATTCCGGCGTACCGGTCATTTTGTTTTGGAAGACCATTCCAGACGTTGTCCTCCACATGAAGTGTCGCTGGTGGATAGGCGCAAATACTGCTCACAAAAAGATACCGGGAGACTCCTCCTCGAAATGCGGCTTCCAATAGATTGGATTGGTATCGAAGCATGGGCACAAAATAACTGGCTGCTCTTTTCACCCCTATACCGACGGACCCTTTGATCCCAACCAAATTAAAGACATAATCCTGTCCTTCCACAGCTTTTTCGCATGTGTCATAACAAGTCAGATCGCCCCTAAAGAAGGCAACTGAAGGGCCTAATACGGCTCTCGCATAACTTTCCTGCTCCAAGGATACCACGGTCACCTGAGCCCCCAGTTCCAACAAGGCTCGAACAAGTGGAATCCCAATCATTCCCGTGCCTCCAGAAACCAGAATTCGTTTTCCGAAATAGATAGAGGAACTCGTCTTCACTATGAATATCCTTACCTCAATCGATAGAAGAAAAATCAGACCGTCGTGGGTAACAGGGCCATATGCCGAAACGTGTTTTTCAGGCTTTCCTTTTCCAGGCCATATTGCCCAAAGGCCCAGGTTCGACTCGCGGAGCCAAACAACATTTCATCACCCAACGAAAGCCCGCAAAAAGGAATAGCGTGGCCCCGCTCACTCAACAGCCTCCCAACCAAACTTCCAATCCCTCCGGTCCGACCATGTTCTTCTACCGTCACAATGGCTTGAGCGTTTCGACACGCTTCCCAGAGTCTGGACTCGTTGCAAGGATTCATTCGATATAAATCCACAAGAGCGACTTCGATACCTTCCTCCCGCAATTCTCTTGCCGCTTCTCGCACCCTGCCAAGCATGATTCCGTTGGTCACCACACAGAGGGATTCCCCCTGTTGAATCGTTTCGAGTCCTAGACTGAAATCATGTTCATTGGGGGCATAGATCGGTTCATAGGGGTCCTTATCGATCCGAATATAGGCGGGCGTTCTACTTTGGTAGGCCTGCTCTACCATGGCCTTGATGGCTACGCCATCTGCAGGCAGATAAATGGTCATGCCTGATAGTGTCTGGAGGAGAGCACAGTCATGTGTCGCATGATGTGTTGGTCCATCCATCCCGTAAGACAGGCCGGGCCCCATTCCCAGAAGGATGACCGGAACCTTTAAGGCACACACATCCAATTTCAATTGTTCATAACACCGCGTCGTAATATGAGAGGCAATTCCATAGACAAAAACCACATACCCGGAAAGTGCCATTCCGGCCGCCACACTCATCATATTTTGCTCACTAATTCCCACATTCAAAACTTGCTGAGGATACAATTCTTGAATCCGGCTTAATCCCATGGCTCCCATATCATTGGTGAGGACAATTGTCCGGGGATTTTTGGCCACAATCTGTAAAACACTGTCAAAGACCGCATCACGAAAATCATGCACCATGAGCCATCTCCATGGTTAACACCGATCCCGATGAGGAAATTGCACCCATTAGCTGCCGAATGGCCTCTTCCACTTCTTCACCCTTCGGAATCCGGTGATGCCAATCGACCGAGGCCTCCATAAATGACAACCCTTTTCCCTTCACCGTTTGAGCCAAAATCATCAGAGGTTTCAGGGATTGCCTTTGACGAAAGCAGCCCAAGACCTTGTCTAATTCTTCAAAGGAATGCCCATTGATGGACACCACCTCCCATCCAAAAGCCTTCCATTTGCTGACTAAGGGCTCTAGGGCCACATTTTTTTCGGTATAGTTGGTCGCACCTAACCCATTCCGATCAATGATCGCTACCAGGTTATGGAGTTGGTGATGGCTCGCAAACATCGCGGCTTCCCATACGGATCCCTCCTGACATTCCCCATCCCCCATTACCGTAACAACCTTCCAAGGGTATGAATGAAGTTTAGCTCCCAAGGCCAATCCCGCACTCAGGCCTAACCCATGCCCAAGTGACCCCGAAACCCCCTCCACTCCCGGAATTTGGGTATCGGGGTGACCGGCCAGGAGACTTCCCGGACCGCAAAAATTGTCTAACTCGGTTTTGGGGAAGAACCCCAAATCGGCCAACATCGCATATAAGGTCAAACATCCATGCCCTTTACTCAGAATGAATCGATCCCGGTTTTCCCATTTTGGATCATGGGACCGAAGGTTCAAGTGTCCCCCATAAAACAACGCCACACCAATTTCCACCCATGAAAATGCTGGGGGAACATGGCCTTTCCCGGCTTTTAACGCGGTCCTGAGAATATGGAGTCTCAGCTCTGCGGCTTTGTATTCAAGGGCCTGAACATTCATGTCATACCACCAAACGCGAACCGAATTGCCACTCAACAAGGCTGAAAAGGGATAACGCAGGAATATGCTCAAAATCTCCAGATGTCACGAGGGCTTTAAACTCCTGGGGTGAAACCAGAAGTACGTCTTGGTCCGGAACTTCGGGAGTTTGGGAAAGCATTTCGCAATCTTGAGCCATGAATAAAAAATCTCTCGCACTGTACCGATTCATCATGATATGTCCGCTCCCTAACAAACGAAGCGTTCCGGCTCGATATCGCGTTTCTTCAAGTAATTCCCGCGCCGCGGCCTCTTCGGGAGATTCACCGTCCTCAATACTCCCAGCAGGAAATTCAATGGTGTTCCTGCGCAACACCTGTCGAAATTGACGCACCAGAATAATTTCTTCATTTTTGGTCAGGGCTAACACTAAGACACCATTTGAGCTTTCAATACGATAAAACGGTTGACGGTCCAAGTCAGAAAAGTCCTCCCATGCTTCTTCATGGACCCGAAACCACGGACACCCGAATACCTCCCTGGTCATACCCATTTGTGGCGGAACGGAAGTTCGTGACGGCATGTGGTCATGCCTCTCAGGATCGGTGTCCAACAAGAACTTTTTCCTTTGCCTTTTTAGGGGTCTTGAGAGAAGGAAGCCGTCTTCTTTCCATTTCCTTATGAACCCCTTCTCCCTCGGAAGGATATCCCCCGGATACCCGTCTATCAGGTCCGTCGTAGTAAATTATGCTGCTTCCTGATTGTGAGAAAGAAAACGGTACACAAATATAGGGATGCATCGCTGAAAGAAAATGTGCCTGCTTGGAAATCGGAACATAAAACAACATAAACCCACTGCCCCCTGCCCCGGAAAGCTTTCCACCAATCGCCCCATTGCCCAGGGCATTTTTATAAATTTCATCAATTGTGGAATTGGAAATGTCGTGGGAAAGTTCCCGCTTAAGCATCCAGCTTTCATGAAGCAATTTCCCGAACTCCTCCAACGAACTCGTTCCACTCAAAATACCCAACCCTCTGTCCACCATTACACGCATGGTTTTCAGTTCGGCAGACCTGAGAGAAAAGTTCTTGGTGACACTTTTTGCAATGTCTGAACCTAAGCGACTGGTGCCGGTATACAGTAGAACGAGATTTTGCTCCAGTTCAGCCAATCGCCCCAATGATAAGGTGAGCGGTTCGACTTGAATCTGACCGTCTCGTAGAAAACGAATAACATTAAATCCGCCGAAGGCGGCGGCAACTTGATCCTGGGAACCAACCGTTTCTTTTAAGATATCTTGCTCTAAAGTGAACGCTTGGCGGGCCAGATCCATTTTCCCCAACATCTCCCCTTTCAACCCGGTGAGAGCTTTCACCAGACCAACCGAAAATGAAGAGCTGGATCCAATGCCTGAGCGGGCCGGCAGATCACCCTGATGCTGAATTTCCACCCCCTGAGAATCATCAAAACCTAAAAACCGCAGGCCTTCCCGAACGGCGGGATGCAGAATCTCTCCAATAGTCGATACCGTTTCAATATGCGACCAGACAATCCGGTGTTTAATATTGAAAAATGGAGGAAGGTATCGACAACTCACATAGCAATACTTGTCAATTGTGGTGGAAAGAACAGCGCCCTCTTCCCGAAGATACCATTGAGGATAGTCCGTGCCTCCTCCGAAAAACGACAACCGATAGGGGGTCCGAGAGATAATCACGCAGCTTTGCTCCTCTTGTGGTAACGCCTTCGATAAAAATCCAGAATTCCTTGTAGGGTTTCTTCAAAGGGGATGCGTGGTTCCCACCCCGTCGCCGCTTTAAACTTTGACGTATCGGGAATCTGCAGGGTGACATCCGAGGGTCGCAACAATGTGGGATCCACCACATGCTCGATGCGACAGGCTGCCATGCCTTTGAGAATCTCGAGCATGTCCCGAAGTGTCATCGTACGGTTACCTCCGATATTATAAACCTCCCCGGCTGGACAATTTTCCATCAGCACCCAGTAAGCCCTGACGGCATCGCGAACATCTGCAAATGTCCGAATACTGTCCAAATTTCCGACCCGGATCGGATTTTTCCGAAGCCCATACTCCACCTCGACTATTTGCTTGGCATAGGCACTTTCCGCAAAGACATCCCCTCGCCGTGGGCCGGTATGGGTAAACATCCTGGTACGGACGGTTCGAATGCCGTAGGACAAAAAATATTGAAAGGCAATCATGTCTTCCCCGACTTTGGACACCGCATACGGGCTGGCCGGACGAAAGGGATTGGACTCCGTGATAGGCACTTCATGCGCCAACACCTGTCCGTACACTTCAGAGGAACTGCAGACATGCACCTTAGCATCGACTCCGGTAATACGGAGCGCATCGAGCAAATTGGTCGTCCCGAGCACATTGGTGGACAGCGTGTCGACCGGCGCGTCAAAACTTGTCGTGACAAAGGATTGTGCCGCCAAATGAAAGATCCAATCAGGTTGGATTTTTTTGATCACGACAATGAGCGAATTCAAGTCCCGAAGATCACCATAATGCAGGGCAATGCGATCCTTGATGGCCACAAGATGATCAAGAGGGGTTCGCCAACGAATTAATCCATGCAGATCCACGTCCGGGTGATCCGCAAGGATATACTCCGCTAAGTGACTGCCTACCATTCCTGAAATCCCCGTAATGAGCACTTTCATCTTCGCATTCCTTTGATGAGGTGGTCCGACAATCCTGCTTAAAAAGGGCCTTTGAACCGTTTATACACATCTGCCATCGATTGGGTATCGGGCAAAGGCAACCCATGGCTCTTCTTCCCGGTGACGAGGACAGCCAACGCATCCACTAATTGGCGCAAATCGGGATAAAAGAGATCTTCCAAACACTTGGCCGTAGGACAGGGAGCGGGCTGCATTCCCAAGGTCACCACCGGTGCCTTCAAACATCCGGGATTTCTTTCAGCGACCACACGACACACCTCCGCGCATACACCATATTCCCGCCAACTCGTATCCGCCACCACCAGCCGTCCCGTTTTTTCAACACTGTGCATGACCAAATCCCAGTCGGGGCTGGACACGCAATGCAAATCAATCACCTCGCATTGAATATCGGACACCAGGGCCAAGTGTTCTGCTGCTCTCATGGCTTCCAACACCATGATGGAGGTGGCCACAATGGTGACCTCCTCACCTGGTCGCACTAACCGGGACCCGAAGGGATCGATCTCCTGCCGCGTGGCTAGAGGAGTCACATAAAATTGCAGGTCGTACATCAACCGGTGCTCGAATGAGATGACGGGACCCCGATAGCGGTCAATCACCGCCGGATAGGTGTCCAGAATCGATTGCGAACTCGAGGGCATCACAACCTGCAACCCGGGGATATGCGCAAAAAGAGATTGGAGGCTTTGTGAATGTTGCGCACCTTGCCCCCAACTTCGCCCCACGATCATGCGAATCAACATGGGCACGTCAAACCGGCCACCGAACATATATTTGTATTTGGCCGCTAAATTAATTATTTGATTCATGGCTAACAAAGAAAAGTCGGCGCGAATATGGGTCTGAATCGGATACAGCCCATTTAACGCGGCCCCAATGGCTACCCCTGTCATGCCTTCTTCGGCAAGCGGCGTATCCATCACTCGATCCGCACCAAACTCTTGACTCAATCCGGTGGTGGAACCAAATATCCCTTTGTGGTCATCCACCCCCTGTCCCAGGATAAGAACGGAATCATGCCGCTGCAAGGCGTCATGCATGGTCCAATGCAACGCGTCCCGATAGCTCATGATCTCCGTGCCCGCCTCCGCACGAAGACCCGACGCCGCCTGGCCATTCACACGCGATGTGACCGCCGCATTACACAACATCGCGAAGTAATTCCTCAGCTGAGGGAAATGGACTGCTCATGGCAAAATGTACCGCTTCGTCTATTTCTTTCAGGATGGCTGGGCGAAACGTTTCGACTAGGTTCCCATACTGTTCGAGAGGATCCTGTCGTTTCCAAACCAACCACTCTTCAGGTTGGCGATAGCCACACATGAAGTCTTCGCCAGGCCCGACATGCTCTTTGTACCGATAGGTCCGAATCTCCACAAATACCGGTTCTCGGGTTAACCGAACACGTTGAATAATGTCTGACATCATGTCCGCCACCTTCACAAAATCATATCCCTCGGCAATGTGGTACACCGGAAGACCATATGATCGTGCATGGTCAAGAATATCGTACCCCTGTCTGGATTTTTGTGATGAATGCACGGCTAATCCGTTATTCTCACACAGAAATATCACGGGTAAGCGATGAAGAACCGCGAAGTTCAATGATTCGTGATAGACGCCTTCTTCCGTGGCTCCGTCTCCAAACACACCAACCACCACCTGATCATGCCCCAACCGTTTCGCCGCCAGGGCCGCTCCCACGGCATGAGGGATTGTACTGGCCACCACAGCCGAGGCACCCATCAACCCTACCTCGGGTGCCGCTAAATGCATCGAACCGGCCTTTCCTCGCGCACACCCGGTAACTTTTCCATATAGTTCGGCAAACATTTCCCCCAAACTTCCCCCTTTAGCCAGATAAAAAGCATGGCTACGATAGGTACAAAAGACCAGATCTGTTTTTTTTAAATCCCGACATGCCCCTACAGCAACAGCCTCCTGTCCAATCGATAAATGCACCGGACTTTGAATAGCATCGCCAGGATATAATTCGATGATCCGTTCTTCCACCAGGCGTATACGAAGCGCCTGAAAGAACAATTCACAAAATTTTTGAGAATTTTCCATTATTTTTTGCGATTATCCCTCTGCCTCGATGACCGGTTTCAGAACATGCCTCACAGACCGTGAAGAGCTTCACGACTTCTTTATACGATGTTAAGAAGTTCAAGTTTTATGCCATGCAGTTCAAGTTACAACAGACGGGATCCAGCTCCCAATGCTGGCAAATTCCAGGTCATGCGAAAAACTTTTACCTACTAGGAATTCATTGCTGACAAACTCGGAATTTTTTGCCTAGCAAGGGAAACGCTGATTGATCGCAGGACTGAAGAAACCGGTGAGACCACATTGAGACATGGCCTTTATGCCGCTATGGAATAAAACCGAATACGACCTATTCGTGCGACGATGATCCTCAATCCTCTTTCAAACAAGGCCCATGGAGAATCCATCCCCGTACTGGCTTCCGGTGGGTTAGCACGATCTCCGACACTGTAAGGGAGTTCCCCTCCTTGGGTGATGAAATCCCTGAAGATCTCCCTGGGGTAAGACGGATAGCACTACTGCCCAGAGGATACGCAAACGTTTCAGAGGAAATGGTCCGGCCTGAAGGAAGGCCGCAAATGAAGTCTTGGCGCAGCCACAGAGCAAATGCGTTGCAGGCGATGAGAATAGATTCGCTCATCGGGCGCCCGCAGATGGTTATCCCAACAACCACGGTCTCGGTTGGGGATGGTATTCCCAGCGATGACCCACCCTCTTAACCGAGCCCACTGAAGCACCGGTTTTGCCGGTCCCTGCCACAATGGCAGGGTGCATATGTTTAGGCGGAGTTCAGAATGAACTGGATTGACCCAATGAGGAATCGCCACACATGACGAAGAACACAAGCCTGATCTAATTAGGTTTATTCGGTAGGTTTAACCGGCGGCTTTTTCGGTCTGGGGAGGTGAGCCAAATGCTTCGGATCCGAGGATACGGCATTCAGATTTTCTTGACGGACGGCTTCATATAATTCTTCACGAAGTACACGGACATGCGACGGACATTCAATCCCGAGTCGCACTTGCCCGCCTTTAATTTGGACGAGAACAATGCGAATGTCATCTCCTACACGAATGGCTTCATCAATTTTTCTGGTGAGTATGAGCATGGTGCCTTCCTTGGCTTTGAGGTAAAAATCACGTGAAGAAGAAACGTCCTGACATCATAAACGCATTAAACCCGTTGGCCCTGTGGTCCGGTGGTGTGCGTACATTCATTACACCGATGCGGCCTCTCTCGCCACCCCGGAATAAGATTGGTACTGGGTAGAATCTTGAAATAATGGATAGCGCAAGGGGATTGATTCATGGAGAATCAGTTGTTTCCCGTGTCTGGTTCGTTCATTCACGACAAGAGGGGCACGAAGATTCGCAGTGGCCTGATCAGGCTGATCAGAGGGGATCGTGACGACGGCCATGATGGAAATTGAATCGGTCGGAGTCATAGCGAGTTCCGCCAGTCCTTCTTCGGATAGGTTGGTGCGAAAATCCGGCTGCAAAAGATGCACGTCCATAATCACAAAAGCTAAGCTTGGTTCATCCACGGATTGGAACCACCGATAATCGGCATCCTCTGGCGGGTCAAGCACCACATACCGTCGGAAAGCTGGGAACCCTACGAGGCCAAATGGGAACGTTAAAAGCGTGTCATCAGACACTTCCAGCATACCGAACCGACTAGTCTGAATTTTCATGTTGGGATGTTCTCCACATAGGTCAATGTTTTTGTCTTGATGCTGAAGTGAGCCTCCCCACGAGTTCCCTCTCAACAAAATCTATGCTTAGCGGGTCTTCCCCGTACCACAGGTTTCGACCCGATTGTCATATTTCAGGACAACCTGACAGGCATGAGCCAATTCGTCAATATCATATGGTTTTTGAATAAACCCAATGACACCTTGATTGAATAAATCTTGTACAGCATGGTTCCGGTCATAGCCCGTACAGAGAATGACCTTGAGATCTGGTCGAATCCTTCGCAATTCTTCAAAACATGCCGCCCCCGACATTACAGGCATCACCATATCCAACAGCACAACATCCACAGGAATCGTCAAGTCCTGACAAATGTCCACGGCCCCCTTCCCATTCAACACAACCGTCACCTGATAGCCGAGATATTCCAGTATGGCCTGAGCGGCTTCTCCCACATCCTTCTCATCATCCACCACTAAAATATGTCCGGTCCCGTGAGAAGGCTCCGTCCTCTGATTCGATCTGGTCTTGAAAGTCGCACACGGTGCATCCGGAAGATAGACAGCCATGGTCGTTCCACACCCAGGAGAACTCGTCACTCCGATATATCCGTGATGATTTTTGACGATACCATACACCATCGCCAATCCCATTCCAGTTCCCTGCCCTTGCTCTTTCGTGGTAAAAAATGGCTCAAAAATATGTCGTTGAGTCTCTAGTGACATCCCCGTCCCGGTATCCGTAACCCGAATCAACACATATTTACCTGCGCACAATCCCGGGACACGTGAGGCATAATCCGGTGTTACCGTTTCATTCGAAGTCTGCACGAGCAATTCCCCACGTTCACCCATTGCATCACAGGCATTGACGCCTAGATTCATGAGAATCTGATAGAGCTGGTTAGGATCCCCTACCACATGAGACCTCGTAGCCGACAGATCCGCTCGAAATGTGATCATTTTATGGATCGTTCTTCCGAGCAGGCTCATCACTTCCTGAATCACTTCATGGGTATCCACAGTTACATGATGATGCTTGCCCTGCCTGGCATACCCCAGGAGCTGGGAAGTCAATTCCTTCCCCCGACGAACGGCTTTCTCGATGACATCACCCGCTGTCCACAAGGGGGTCCCAGCTTTATCCTGTATCTTCAACAAACTTGCATGGGCCATAATTGCCGTTAACGTATTATTCATATCGTGTGCAACCCCTGAGGCCAGTCGACCGATAGCTTCCATTTTTTGAACCTGCCGCAACTGATGTTCAAGGGCAGATTTCTCTTCCTCCATGTGCTTTCGTGCCGTCAAATCGCGGGCAATGAAAAGAGTTTGACGTTGGCCTTGAAACTGAACCATTCGTTCCAGCATCTCTACTGGAAGATTGCTACCGTTTTTTTGCCGAAGGAATGTCTCCTCCCATCTCCGACCCCCGCGGGCAGGGCTTGACGCCGTAGAACTGGATTCCGCGTCTGCTGACTCAGGTTTGATTAACGAAAAGGCTTTCCCCATCAAGACAGGCGGGCGATACCCTAATTGTTGTGCTCCGAGGGAATTGACGTGGGAAATTATTCCTCGATGATCATATATCACCAATATATCCGGAAGCGTTTCAAACAGCTCCCTGAATTGAGCTTCAGATTCGCGTAAATCATCAGTGCGGATATCCAGTAAATGCTCCACTCGAGAGAATGCGCGTTCCCAGCGCCATTTTTCACCCAATGAAATGATATTGAACGGATCGCACGCTTTTGGTAGATACGCATCGACATGGATCGCCTCAGGAAGAGATCTTCCTGCCATAGATTCATGTCCAAGGACAATACACATGGCCTGTGGAAATTGACCTTTGCACCAAATCCCGAACTCCTCGCTTGTCGTATCCGGCAGAGGATCGTCAATGAGGATAATATCCGGGACGACAAGATTCACCGCTACCTGAACCTGCTTTCCCGCTTCCCATTCCACCACACGCCACCCCCGTTCAACGAAGAGGTGATGAATCCCTTGAATGGCTGAATTGTCAGCCGAAACCATCCAGATCTGTGGACGCTGGGGACTTGGAGGACTTTCTACCAGCTGGCAGACCTGTTGACGAAAGCGTTGCGGATCCGTCGGGAGGGCAAGAAAGGCGGAGGCCCCAAGATCCTTTAAAATGTCTTGAGCATCGATTCCGGTATACGTGGCCGAAACGGCAAGGACAGGGGGCACCGCCTGTGTCGACCCAAAGAACGAATGCAATAATTCGCAAAAACGCCATCCGCTAATTCCCGGCATATGAAGATCAAGCACAATGACATCTGGCACATTACCTTCTTGGAGCCACCGCCAGGCCTCTTCAGAACAGACGAAACGATTGACCACAAAGTAATCCTTCTCAAGCCAACTCGCAAGGAGGTGGAGTTGGACCGGATCATCATTAATCACAAGAATGGAAGCCATAATTATTGCTTCATTGAAGTTGGGGAACTCGTGAGGCGCGAAAAGGTCTCATCCGCATGCCCATGAAATTGCGCAAACTCCACTCCATTTCGACCGCTATTTTTGACTAAATAGAGGACACCATCTGCAGATTGTATTAAATGCTCAATGGGAATTGGACAGGGATCGGTCCACGTCGTAACCCCCTGACTGACCGTCACCGTTAGATCAGTATTGTGAACACGAAAGGGTTTCTGGGAAATCGCCACTCGAATCCGTTCAGCGAGCCGCACGGCCTGGGCCGCATCACTATTGGGCAACACCATGAGAAATTCTTCTCCGCCATATCGGCCAATGGCATCATAGGAACGCAAACAAAAACGCATCCGTCTTGCGACCTCAACCAGCACCTGATCGCCCGCAACATGCCCATAGGAATCATTCACATTCTTAAATCCATCCAAATCAGCCAGAATGAGACTCAAGGGTTGCTGTTCCCGATGGGCCCGATCAATTTCCCGCAACAACGAATCCACAATGGCGCCATGATTCAGGATTTGTGTTAAGGGATCTTGCATCGCCTGAATCCGAAGGGTTTCTCGAGCCGAAATCAATTCATTTTGCAAATCGACAATTCGTTTCCCTGCTCGTAACCGTGCATCCAATTCCCCTAAATGAAAAGGCTTTGTGAGATAATCATCTGCACCAGCGTCCAATCCGGCAATGAGATCCTCAGGATTATTCCGCCCCGTCAACATGACAATATACACATAGGGACAGTCGGTTCTCCCACGGATTTTTTGACACAATTCAGGGCCATTGAGCCCCGGCATGATCCAATCCACAATCGCCACATTCGGCACAGATCCTCGTCCTAACACCTTCCATGCAGAATCCCCGTCAGTACAGGAAATGACATCATGTCCCCATTGCCGCAATCGATACACCACCATATGCAATGTGAGGGGATCATCATCAACAACAAGAATTCGCATAAAGATTTCGTACCTATTCAATCACGGGAGTGACGCTATTTAGTCCAATAAAATAAGAGACCTTCACGGCCTACTTAATGAAATCTAATAAATTCGTCTGAAATTGACGCGCCAGTGTGCTCATCGACGCTTCAAGCGTGTTTTGTAGTGTAGCCAAATCAGAAGCCACTTGGGCGATATCGGCATCCTCAAAATTGGACCGGAGGGTTTGCGTATTCACACTCAACAGGTCTAAACCATCTTTGATGGTATCCAATCGATTGACTCTGGCACCGATCGTAGCCCTGGCATCGTTTACTTGGGAGAGAGCCGGATCAAACTGACCGATGGCCGCTTGAATACCCGGCACATCATTGGTCACCAAGGCCTGATGAAAATCCTGAAGATTTTGAAACAGATCCACCGTCGGACCCGAAAAGATTTGGTCCCCAGGGACATTGCTTTCCACGGTCCGACCATCACCGACTTCCACCTCCACCCCCGCACCATCGCCTTGATAAGAATAGCCGACTCGTACAAAAAATTGATCGCCGGTGGCAGGGGGCCCACCACCATCCGTAATGATGACATCCAACCCATCAAACGAGAATGTCCCTCCGGATGCGTACGTATTGCCTGAGGATACGGTCTGATTCGTTGTCAGATTCAGCACATCAAATTGTGTCGAGGAGGTAAATTGGATTTGATATGCATCCGGTTGTAATGCCGGTGCGGACGCCACAGATACGCCAACACTGGCACCTCCCCCATTGGTGATACTGGCTGATCCCGTGGCCGAAACCGGGACAAACGGTTCGGTTTTTGTTTGACTGCCGGCGAACACAAATCGTCCATTAAGTTGAGTATTGGCAATGCCGGCCAAGCCCAGGATCAGTTGCTGAACTTCCTGAGCCGCATTCCGTCGCTCCACGGACGTATTCGTGTCGCTCGCCATATTCAACGCCAGTTCTTTCGCCCGCTGGACGGTATTCCCAGCCTGCTCCAGGACGCTATCGGATAAATTGAGCCGTCCCATGGCTTCATTGACAGTGTTCAAACGATGTTCAGTGGTCCGTAGAACATTTCGAAACTGATTAATCCGTTCGGATGCGGCAGGATCATCAGATGGGCGATTCACCCGCTTTCCGGAAGAAATTTGTTCCTGGCGATCCCCGATGTTTCGCTGAATACCTTGAATCGCCCTTAGCAGCGCATCAACCTGTTGACGATCAGTCACACGCATACGATTGTTCGTCCTTATCCGACAGATTTCGACCGGTCATCAATGATGACTTACCCTCAGGTGGTTGTCTCATCAAGAAGGTTAGCGACCCATCGCCAGCATCGTCTGCATCAATTCATCCGCTACCGTAATCATCCGGGCTGAGGCTTCGAATGAGCGCTGGAAACTTAGGAGATTGGTCAATTCCTCATCCAATGAAACCCCGGAGACACTTTCTCGCAATGCCGTCAATTGATCAATTTCAAGCTGTTTACTATGTAGCGCCTGTGTCGATTGCTGGGTGGCACTCCCGACATCTCCAATCGTAATAGTGTGGTAATCATTGAGTGTCACATTCCCAAGGTCCACGTGACGATTCGTATGAATAGCCACCAGATTTAATGCATTGGTGTTATTTCCGGGAATTCCTGCCACCGTAGAAGCGGCGGCGATCTTATCCGTATCCGAGAGGGCCACACCAAATTGCTGAGCCGCGCCTTTTTGAGCATTGACATAAAACACATCCCCGGCAGCCGGCGTACCGTTAATCACGACATCTAAGCCATCAAAACTCAGTGGCGATCCGGAGGTATACGCACCAGATGTCACGGTCGCACCGATCGCCGTATTGACCACAGAATAGGCAGAGGCCCCGGAAAACTGCACCTCATAACCCTGAAAGGTCGCCAGAGTGGGATCTGCAATCGTGACTGAACTCCCGGTGGCACTTCCCGTATTCCGGTCATGGGCCAGAGGAGCTTGAGGACTTAAGGTGGAGAAGAAATTATTATTCGTGGTGCCATCTAAGCCATACCCGGCCTGATGTTGTTGATTAAATTCATTAATCAAAACGGCGGCCAATCGATCCACTTGGTCCTGAAATTTCACCATATCCCCATCACGCTGGGCGAGTAATCCGCCGATTTGTCCTCCATGAATATTGTGGGAGATTGACAACTCACTCCCGTCACTGCGCACAAATGTCACATCATGCATTGGAGGATTGTCCGGGTCCGCTTCGGTCGACAGCGCATTGGCGTGATTACCCGCTACCAAGAGTTGGCCTCCGACATTAATGCCGATGCCATCGTTCAGAGGCACCTGCTCAATATTGACCAAACCCGCCAAATCATTAATGAGGACCCTTCGTTGATCCAGTAAATCCAGCGCGTCACGTCCACTGGATTGGGTTTTAAAAATGACATCATTCAGAGAGGCAATCCTTGTTGCCAATCCATTAATAGTGTCGACATGTCTGGCAATCTCCCCATCAGCATCTAAGCGGATTTGATTTAATCCTTGAGACACCGTCACAAACTGGTCCGTGAGGGATTGCCCCTTAGCCAGCAGGACCGTCCGCTGAATGGTACTTTCTGGATTCGTCGCCAAATCCCGAACCGCATTGAAAAACTCCGTCAGACTAAACGATAGTCCGGAATTATCCGTTTCGGTAAAAATACCATCCGCTTGAACCAAGTAATTATTTCTGGCGGTTATAGATCCAAGATCCTCATTGACGGAGGTCAACTGGTTTTCCAGGAAATCATCGACGGACTGACGAATGGCGGCAACCCGGACTCCGGTCCCAATCGTCCCTTCAGCCGGCCGCGCAGTCTCAAGGACGACTTCCTGCCTGGAATAGCCTTTGGTATTAATGTTGGCGATGTTATGGGATGTGGTCGCGAGCCCTTGTTGGTTAGCACGGATTCCGGAACGCGCGATATTAAAGATGTCACTGATGCCCGCCATAAGACTCCTATCCCTGGAGATGGACCGAGCTAGGAACCGAAGGAAAATGTAATATTCCGGATCCCTGATATACCGGACCGGTACCTAACCCTGCATACATAACCTGAACTGCCTCACGGACCCTATGAAGGATCGGGCGAATCAGGGCATCATTCCTTTTCCCTTGTTCCTGGATCAAACGTGCCAGCCGAAGAAGGTCCGTCAACATTCCTTGCGCCAATTGTGCCCGTGGGTCCGGAACAGCTTTCAACCAACTCCAAATCGACTCGTGTGCGGCGGACCCTGCCAACCAATGAAGTTCACGCTCTACCTGCTGCTCCAACTGACACATCCTCTCCAACGCCTGTTCCTTCTGACTGTTTACCTCGACCAACTTAGGGCGATCCATGATCCGAAGGCTGTGCGCTTCTTGAAACAGCAATACACCATACCGCTGAAACACCGATTGGGCTTCAGCCAACATTTCCAACAACCGTTCCCATGTTGCCGATTGGGGATGAATCATCGGTCAGCCATTTCTCTTATAAAGGACAGGTGTTTATTTTGAGCCCAGCTCGTTAAGAATCGTCTCTCGGGTCAAGGCATCGGCCACCTGACTGGAGGTTGCCAATTGTGCCCCCGCCTCCAATACCTCCTTAATACGCCTGATTTTCTCCTCTCTCAGCTCAGGAACCTGCGCCACTCGAGTGGAATAGTCGCGTATTTCCTGGGCCAAAACAGAAAGATCAACAGGGTCAGCAGACGAAGGACGCTGGGTGGCACTTGGTGGGCTGGCCTCCTGCGTCTGAATGTTTTTAGCTTGGACGTGAAAAAATAGTTTCCCCAGCTCTCCACTGGGATCAAGGCCCCGTATGGTCATGGCTTCATGCCTCCTTCTCTGTATGTATCGGAAGCAACGCCGTTAAACTTTACAGAACCTCTCAAGATTTCAAAAAAGAGGGACCTGAGGTGGGAAAACGTGTGAGGTCTTCATTCCTGGCGACCGTGTCCAACACATACGCAGAAAGGCCAAACCCTCCCGCCTGAGCGGCACGTTTGCCAATTTCTTCGTCATAAAAGGAATAATACATTTCCCCCATGGGATTGGGTGTGAACTCGCCTTTGGGGACCGTCTCTCGCATCACCTTCATCAGATAGGACAAAAAATAGGATTCGAATTCCTGACTCGCACGCAGTAATTCTCCCCGACGAACGGAATCTTCCACCCGATCTATATTCCCAGTGGTGACGGAGTGTGAGAGACCCGTCATATCCATAGGGAACATGTCAGCAATCATAGACCACATCCTTTCCGCCAGACAGTCATTAACAACATGCTCTCTTCAGATCCTGACCTAGATCAACTCCAAGTCGGCCTGAAGGGCACCTGCAGCCTTTGCCGCCGTTAGTACGGCGACCAAATCTAGAGGAGTAACACCTAATGAATTCAATGCCTTGACCAAATCCCCAAGCGTCACGGAACTGTCTACTTGAATGACTCGACCATCCTCTTCTTGCACATCGGTTTGGACATCCGGAGTCACGACAGTTCTCCCGGCACCCTGTGCTCCCCGCCCAAGAAAGGCAGTCTCTGGTTGGGAGACATTAAACTGCGTTCCCACCTTGATCGTGAGATCGCCATGGGAAATGGCCATCCTCGCCAACCGGACATGTTCACCCATGACAATTGTTCCCGTTCGTTCGTTCACCACAACCTTGGCCAGGACGTCCACATTCACATCCAGCCCTTCAACCGCAGCAATCATTTGGACTATCTTGCCCTGGAACCGTTCGGGAATCCCCACGTGAATCTGTCCGGAATTGACAGCCGAGGCCACACCATCCCCAAGATGAGCATTAATGGCTTCAGACACCCGCAATGCCGTGATGAAATCAGCCTGATGCATGGTCAAAGAAAATTTCTCCCACGCTTGCATGTCCACATCCACCGCTCGTTCGACAATCGCTCCACCAGGAATAATCCCCCCGGATTGTTGATTTTTCTTCACTGTAGTCCCTCCAGCACCAGCTTCAAATCCCGATGTGGAGAGTGGCCCTTGGGCGACAGCATACACCTGTTGATTGGCTGCTTTCAGCGGCGTCAACAACAACGTTCCCCCTCGCAGACTTTTGGCATTGGCCATGGAGGAGACCTGCACATCCAATTTCATGCCGGGTCTCGCGAACGGCGGCAATTTGGCGGTCACCATCACAGACGCGGTATTTTTAGTTAATAATTGAATGGGATCAATATTGAGTTTGAGCCCCATGGTATTCAACATGGAAATAATGGCTTGTGCCGTAAATTGACCGCCGACGACCGAATCTCCGGTCCGGTCCAGACCAACAATCAAGCCATACCCGACTAACTGGTTTTCACGCACGCCTTCAATGGAGGCGATATCTTTGATGCGGGCCGCCTGAATTTCTCCCGGTAGGATGACCGCACTGGCACTGACCATGAGGCATCCGCCGATCAAAACCAAGACGACACCCCATCCGGAAACCCATGCTCGTCTGGATTTCCTTGAAGGTTTTCTGCCATTTCTAAAAGATAATGGACGATTCACCACATTCCCCCATTAGATCAAAATAAAATATAAGCTCATCCCCGAATGACTTAAAACGGCGTCAACCAGTCAAAAATCCTGGTGGCCCATCCCGGCCTCTGAACATCGTCCACCACTCCTAATCCGGTATAGGAAATTTCTGCATCGGCGACTTTGGATGACAACACCATGTTCTGCGTATCCAGATCGATCCGGCGGACAATGCCCTTAATGGTCATGGTTTGCTTTTCACTATTAACCGTGACCTCCCGTTTCCCCCGAATCCGGAGGTCACCGTTGGGAAAGACTTCAATGACATTGGCGGCAATGGTGCCCGTCAAGGTATCTTCCCGGCTCGTCGATCCGTCACCCTCAAATTCATGGGAAGTCCCAGCATCAATATTGAAATATTCTGCAAACTTCTGGCTGAGGGTGTTAATCCCGAAGAGTCCCCCACTTACTCCAGCTGACAGGCTGGAATCCCGGTCTGCTTTCGTGTTGGCTTTTTTGGAACCCTTGTGTTGTTCGACAATTTGCACTACGACAATGTCCCCGATTCGACCCGCCCGCCTATCTTCAAACATGTACGCTCGTCCGTTCCCCGGATCCCAGAGTGACCCCATGGAGGATGGCGGACTCTTTTCAAGAAGATTCGACTCAGTTTCGACCTGTCTCATCGTCTTTTCCTTGGCGCATCCGACCCCGCTAAACACGATCGCCAGGAGCAGGACTCCCCACGCCCAGGACTTCGCCCTCAACACGTCATTGCTCAAAATCCAACCTCCACGAGTCCCGATGCCAAAACGGTACCCAACACCTCCCGGCCCGATTTCTGATTTTTAACGGGAATAGTTTCTCCTTTTTTACCAGCCGCTTTGGCAATTCCCACGGTCTGAACCAGCAGACCATCACCCCTGACCTCAATCATCACCCGATCGCCTTTATGAATCATCGGCGGATAGTCCAACATGTTTTTTCGAATCGGTTGTCTTGGTGGCAATGGACGTAGGACCTGTTTCCCTATCACTTCGTCAAGATCAAGAATAAAATCATGAGTCAGTGAAGGGGCATCCACCAGCATCACAGACAGGTCCTCGCCGGTCACCACCTCTTTGGGTTTCAACCAGCGTATGGGTGTCGCCACTTCGACTTGGGCCTTCACCTCCCCCACAACATTCACCGTTCGGAGAAATTGCTGATTCACAAAAATGCCAACTCGAAAGGCACGTCGTCCTGTCCTCCCGCCCCCTGACCAGTCTCCAACCTCAAGTTGGATTTTTCCTTCGGGAACCTCAACCCCTTGTTTGGGGAACAATACCCGAAACGACACCTGATGCTGCGAACGTCCATAACGGCGCTTCAGTTCCGCCAGGATCACCCGTTCGAAATCTCTTCCATCCAACGACTGAGTATCCGGACGGACAGGTGATGATGAGACTGGCCCTTCCGCCCAGGACATTCCTCCAAGTGTCCCCCACCCATTCCCGCACAGGAACAATCCCAGAAATATTAGGATGATCTTCAAAATCTTATCCTCTAACGTCTGAGTCCGTTAACAACCTGCATCATATCGTCCGATGCCTGAATGGCCTTCGCATTCAGTTCATAGGCCCGTTGGGCAATGATCATATTGACCATTTCATCGGCAATATTCACATTAGATATTTCAAGAAATCCTTGCTGTATATTTCCAAATCCGGTTGAAAAGCCCGGTGTCCCCTGCTGTGCAGGACCCGAAGACGAGCTCTCTGAAAATAAATTATTGCCTTGCGCAATCAAACCAGACGGATTATCAAATCGGACCAATTGGATTTGTCCAACCTGGGTGGCTTGGGACACCCCGGGCAGCAACGCGGACACCGTTCCATCCTGCCCAATATCGACTTGGAGTGCTCCTGACGGAATGGTAATGCTCGGGATGAGCTGATCGCCGTCACCTGAAACCACATTACCCGTACTGTCTTGTTTAAAGGATCCAGCCCGCGTATACATCGTGGTCCCATCCGGGCGTGTGACTTGAAAAAATCCCACCCCTTCTATCGCCAAATCCAACGGATTCGTGGTTTGCTTGAGGCTTCCTTGCACATATTCCTTCGCCACGGTTACCGGCCTCACACCTAATCCGACCTGCATCCCCACAGGAAAGACCCCAACATTCGAAGCACTCGCTCCAGGCAAACGGGAAATTTGATAAAGGAGATCCGCAAACTCTGCGCGACTTCGTTTAAACCCTGTCGTATTCACATTGGCGAGATTGTTCGCAATCGTGTCAATATTAAGTTGTTGGGCAAACATGCCAGTTGATGCGGTATGCATCGCTCGAATCATTGTGGTCGCTCCCCCTTTTTATCCGTATTCGCTTGCCCCGAGAAACTGTTAATACAGCAATAGGGTCCTGGGACATTTCTCATCCCTGTTTTGGATTACCCTTGAACCCGGCCCGCTTGTATGGCTTGGGCGGCTAGTTCATCCATGGCTTTAATCGCTTTTTGCATTTGTTCGTATTCTCTGGTCACTTTGATCAACTCAACCATATCCAGGGCCGGATTGACGTTGGATTGTTCCAACATACCCTGATGAACCGTCGTCTGCTTATCCGGGACACTCTGAGCTGGAACGGTCCAGAACAAATTGCCCACCTTGGCTGTTTCTTGCCCATCGGAAATCTTTTCCAACCGTAACTTGTCTACGACCTGATTATTGACGGAAAGTGTCCCATCAGCGCCAATCACGACCTCCCCAGGAGGAAGGGTAACGAGCCCTTTCTTTCCCATAAGTGGATCACCGGTATGGGTGACTAAGTTTCCGTTCGGATTCCGATACAATTTTCCGCCACGGTAATACCGCAATCCATCTGATGTTTGGGCGACCAAAAACCCATCGCCCTCCAGCCCTATATCTAACGGTTCCCCGGTCTGATACAAAGTGCCTTGCGATCGATCCGGCGGAAGCGCATCCATCAAAGGAAACAAATCTATTCCGGCCACCGAAGGCCCTGAGGTTTGTCCCAGAATGGTTGCGAAGACCGGTTTGTCTTTCTTAAACCCTGTCGTATTCACATTCCCAATATTATGAGAAAGGACTTCCATGCGGTGTTCAAGTGTAATCGCCCCGGCTAAGGGCGGATAGATGCCTCGGTTCATTGCTCCCTCCTTGACGTGAATACCTGAGAAATTCTGCAACGCATGTGCCAATAAGAGACGGCGTCGGATTTTGATGGAAAGAGAGACTGAAGTGGAAAGTTTTTCTACGAAGGGGGACCTTTCATTCCATAAACCCGGCACCAGTGAGTTCGAAATGGCAATTGTTGCCTATTGAGCCGTCCTTGCCTAAAACTGCCAGAGTTGTAGTCCCGGGCAGCACACGACACCTACCGGCATTACTTTCCTCATAGGCCTGATCCTGCCTAGCGAAAGGCAGAAATCGGATCAACCGATAGTCTAAAATTGTTGTCGAATCGTGGAATAATTACTAGGGAAGGTAGGGGTGTGAGGATTCAGTATCGGAACGGATATCCCTCAGCACAATGAGTTCTACTCGACGGTTAGAGGCTTGTCCCTGTGGTGTATCATTTAACTCAACTGGACGGGTCCCTGCATAGCCGGTTGAAGACAACCGGTAATCAGCAAGATGATGCTGGTCGATCAAATATCGGACCAAGGTATTGGCCCTCGCAGTAGAAAGATCCCAATTCGAGGGATACAGAGATGATCGAATCGGCTGATTGTCCGTATGCCCTTCAACGGAAATACGATTGGGCAACTCTTTGACGAGAGCGGCAATGAGATCGATAAATTCTATGATTTGTGGATTCAGCCTGGCACTTCCACTTTGAAACAAGGCATCGTCTTTGATCCGAATATTCAACCCACGTTCCGTCGTGGTGATTTGTACCCCTTGAGGAATGTTCGCTGCAGTAATGGCATTGGCCACGTTTAGAAAGGCCCGGGCATTTTCCGCTGAAGAAGTTTTCGCTTTTACCTGAATGGGGATATTTTTGTTTATGGGAAGATTCACAATTGAAAGTTCCCCGACCGTCTTTTTGTTGTTAAAGGAGCTCACCAGAGATTCACTGAGAACCTTGAACTTCCCTTCATTGACAGACGACACCGAATACATCACAACAAAAAAGGCAAACAACAAGGTTATAAAATCCGCATACGAGACCAGCCATCGTTCGTGATTTTCATGCCCCTCGTGTTTTTTCTTCACACGCTCCCTCACTCAACAGTCCGGCCGTCAGTATTTTATTTTTTATTTTTTTCCGCCGAGGAAAGAAAACCACTCAACTTCTCCTCAATCATTCGTGGATTCTCCCCTTGGGCCACGGACACAAGGCCTTCAATCACCATAATTTTTGCGATGATCAAGGTCTTAGCCTTTAACTTGATTTTATTACCCATAGGAAGAAACAAGAGGTTGGCCGCTCCCACCCCATAGACTGTGGCCACAAATGCGACCGCGATCCCGCCACCCAATGCGGAAGGATCGGCCAAGTTTTCCATCACATGAATCAGACCAAGTACGGCGCCAATAATCCCCACACACGGCGCATATCCGCCAAACGCCTCATAGACCTTGCTCGTCGTGCCAAATTCTTCTTCAAAAATTTCAACTTCCACTTCCAGGATTTCTTTAATTTTGTGCGGCTCCGTCCCATCGACCACCAGCTGCACCCCTTTGGCCATTAACGGATCCGTCAACGTTTTAATGTGTCCTTCCAGGGCCAAGAGTCCCTGTTTTCTGCTGATATTGGATAACTCCACAACCTTGGCAATAATGCCCTTCATATCCACACTTACATTTCCAAACACCATGCTTGCACTGGAAAGAGCTTTCAGGAAAATTGGAAGAGGGAATTGCAGCATCACCGCGCCTAACGTGCCTCCCATCACAATCAAAAAGGCCGTCCCTTGGAGAATGGAGCTTAAATGCCCGCCCTCCAAATGTTGCCCGCCTACAATGGCGCCCAGCGAAAGGAGGATGCCCAATACCGATAAAATATCCATGATAAAACACTCTTCCTTATACAAAGGACCGATTACTAAATAACCGTTCAAGGTCCAGCAACAACACCAGGCACCCATTCACCCGCCCTACCCCTTTATGACATTCTTCAGCTCCTCCTCGACTAGTGGGGGGTGGGGGTTCAATACATTCTTCAGACAGGCGTAAAACTTCTTCGACGGAATCAACGATAAATCCCAAAATCATATGTGCGATTTCTACGACAACAATTCGAGTATCCTTGGTGGGATCAGTCCCTGGCAGACCAAAGCGAGCCCGAAGATTGATAATGGGGATGACTTTTCCACGCAGATTTACCACCCCTTCCACATAATGAGGGGCATTCGGAACCTGGGTAATATCCAGCATACGAATAATTTCCTGAACCACCAAGATATCAATGGCAAAGACTTCGTCCCCCAACTGAAAACTCACCATTTGGAGAACCTCTCCACTGTCTTCCTCAAAATCATCATGAGGTAATACCTTCGTCAAAGTATTCTGCATGACTTGTATCCCTCCAGTGCGTCAAGAGCCTTTCTCATATTCCGTCCCGACCCTGTGAGAGCCGATGCCTAACCAACATCGCCAGGGCCTTTTATTTCTCCAATCCCCTCAATTCCCTGGCCCATCCATGCAACCAGCCACATGAATGACCCCGCTTCCCGTGGCATCACGTTCCTCCCTACGAATAGTTCCTGTTCGGTACATGCAATTCCCGACAGTTCAACCATATTCAATCGTCCACCACGAAAATTCCTACTTGAGCATTATTGTTTTCCATTGTTTTCCATCAACAGCCATTAGATTCCCTTAGAGGCAGGTAAGAACCCACAACAACCTCATGTAATTCTACACATTTTCCACCAACGTCTATTGTCCAAGCCTTGAGGCTTCAAGAACTGCTCTGATAGGGTAAACACCATTATTACTTCATTAGCATGTTTCGAAATAAAGGATTCATTACATGGACAGACTAGCCAGCTCACAAGCCGATCGGTTACTCCTTGATGCAAAAAAAGCCATTCTGCAAGACCAACATCGACGTTTCCAGGACCTTCAACTTGAAGGCCGCTGGGATGAGGCCTGGAAACAATTACATGTCACTTTGGCCTGCGCGGCGGATTTACTCAAAGACTCCATCAGCATGCTCGAACAGGTTGTCGCCAAGAAGAAATTACCTCCTTACAACTCAACCGACCAATCACCGGGGTTCAACGATTCGATCAACCAGAATCCCCCTTCGACCCATTAGGACTGTTTGATCATCCATCGGGCATGAGGATCCTTGAGTTACACTTTCATTGATCCGACCAACCTCTGAAGATCCCCGGCCAACAGTCGCAAGTCATGACAAGCTTTGGCCGACTGAAAGACTCCACTGGTGGTCTGACAGGTGGTTTGGGTCATAAATTCTAAATCACTGGCAATTTGTCGCGTTGCCGACGATTGCTCTTCTGTCGCATTGGCAATTTGTTGGATCATTCCCACCGTGGCATTGATCATAGAATGAATGTTTGCCAATGCCTCTCCGGTTTTATTGGCTAACGCCACCCCATGGCCGACCTGGCTTGTACCTTGATCCATGGACGAAACAGCACTTCGCGTATCTTTCTGAATCTGCCGGATCATATCTCCAATTTCTTTAGTTGCCTTGGTTGTCCGTTCTGCTAATTTTCGCACTTCATCGGCAACCACAGCGAACCCCCGCCCTTGTTCACCCGCCCGCGCAGCCTCAATGGCCGCATTGAGTGCCAACAAATTGGTCTGATCCGCAATATCCTCAATCACGCTAACGATTTCTCCAATTTGGTCCGAAGACCGCCCGAGCGTGGTGATAATATTAGCGGCCTGCACCACCGCCTGAGAAATCTGTTGCATGCCCATCACGGTTTGGTTCATCTCTTCCTGTCCGCCTCGCGCGGCTTTGGCTGTTTCCTGAGCAATCCGTGCAGCTTCCGTGGAACTTTGCGCGACTTCTCTCGCAGTTCTTGTCACTTCCTCCACCGTGGAAACTGACTGAATCACTCGAGCATTTTGCCCTTCAGCAGCCTGAACAACTTCATCCGCCGTTGTGGAAAGCTGCACGGTGGAACCCACAAGACGGCTTGTCACATGCTTGACAGACGCCACCGCCACCCGCATCTTTTCAATAAACGAATTGAGATCGTGACTGAGTTCCACAATTTCATCAGACCCCTTTTCAACTGACACTTGTTTCGTCAGATCACCTTCGCCCCGTGCAATGTCACGAGAGATGCCCATTAAGGCATGAAGAGGTTGCAGGACAAGCCTATACACCAGGCAGTACACCGCACTCAGGAAAATGACGATGATCCCGGCCATCCACATCCCTGAATGGAGCACCGAACTGACCATCGCCTCTTTAGCCTGCGTTATCGGAATTGAAAGGGACAACACGCCAAGCACATCTCCCAATTTTTTTCCGCCATGACAACTTACACAAGCTTCGACGGTAGCCACATCTGCGCTCGCTCGTCGAAAGGTGGGAACCCCATTGATCGTCTCAATTTCACTGACACTTTTCTCTCCATTTTTAATTCGCTCAAGAGCCTTTTGTTCAAAGGTATCTTTCGGTGCATTGGCGGGATTCATCGGCTGATCGCTGACGAGCCGTGCCTGATACACACCCACCACCCCCAATTCCTGGCCGATTTCCTGAATGGCAGTGGCGGGAAAAGGAATGGCATCGGGATCTTGCTCATGATCCCGAGATACATGCAGATTGGAGCCCATGGACGATTGTTTTAATTTTCCCACATAATTTTTGGCAATATAGGCTCTCGTGACCTCAAATTGTGCTTGAATAATCTTTCCTTGTTCTTCCAAAATCATCTGCAACCGGCCAAGCTCTTGTTGGTATATCACCCCTAGGCTACAGACAATCAATCCGACGGCTAGCGTCCCCAGAATTAATACGAATTTAGGACCGATTCTTAAACGCCGCATACACTTCTTTCACGAGGGACACATCAATAAAATGATGGCATTACCTTTTTAGCGTAAAACGACTCAGAGATGTTTGCAGGTCCTCCGCCAATGCCGCAAACTGCTTAGTGGCCGTCGCCACGCCCTGAATGTGGCTTTCATTATCCTGGCTGAGTTGCGCCACCTGTTGAATACTCGAAGAGATTTGCCCTGAGACCGCAGACTGTTGTTTCGTGGATTCGGCAAAATGTTGAATCATATCCACCACCCGTTGAACCCCTTGCACAATCTCCGTCAATCGATTTCCGGCTTCTCTGGCCAGCGCCATTCCGGAATGCGCCTCCTCCGTTCCCGCTTCCATCGAACGAACCGCTTCGTGAGTCCCAGCCTGTACCGATTCGATGACCGTCGCAATTTCCTTTGTTGCCTTCCCCGTTCGCTCGGCGAGTTTCCGAACCTCATCTGCGACCACAGCAAACCCTCGTCCCTGGTCGCCTGCCCTGGCAGCTTCAATGGCCGCATTGAGCGCCAACAGATTCGTCTGTTCCGCAATATCTTCAATGACTCCAATAATGTCGCCAATATCTTTGGACCGTTGTCCTAATTTCTGAATACGGCCGGCAGATTCCTGTATCCGGCTTGAAACCGATTCCATCCCATGAATAGAAGAGACCACAACATCTCCACCCCTGACTGCTGAATCATTGACTCCTGTGGCCGTCGAAGCCAAAGCCTGCGTGTGACGGGCCATATCATCGGCAGTGGCAGACATTTCTTCAACGGCCGCAGCCACCTGAGTGGCTTGGTGAACTTGTGATTGGCTGGCCTGAACGACCTGATGGCCAACCGATGACAACTGGACCGACGCTTGAGACAGGGAGTGAGCGACGTTCCTGGTTTGCAAAAGCATCCGGCTTAATTCATCCAACAAGTTATTCAGAGCCAAGCCCATTTGTCCGAGTTCGTCTTGAGTCTTCACAGGAACCCGGTGAGTCAAATCCCCCTTCGAGGCTTTCGCCGCCACTTCCCACACAGGTTTCAATCGGCTCACAACTTTTCTTCCCATAAGAATCCCAATGGGGACCACCACAAGAAGCCCCACCAGCATCTCCAACAGGGTTTTGTTCGTCAGACTCCTGACATGACTGAACGCTTCATCCTCTGGAACTTGCACCAACACCGACCAATGAAGTCCCAAGGATCGGCCCCTCCCGGACATCGGACTAAAGCCAATGACTTGATTCGTCTGTTTTCCGGGATGGAAATTCCTGGCGTTTCCGGATTGGCCCTGAACAGCGGATTGTGCGGCATCAAGTCCCAACTGAGCCAGATTGGACTTAAATACCACATTGTCGAAATCATGAGTTACTTCTTCGGTTCCATAGACAGCCGGAGCATATTCCAGCAACGTCATACCCTGGTCATCCTGCAGGATAAGTTCTGCATGGGAAAACCCGGCTTTTTTTAAATCCTGATATGCCTCTTGAAAAAAAGTTTCAATCTTTGAAAACTTCATACGATGGCTCCCATACCCAACCACTCGGCCCTGAGCATAGAGAGGAACAGAGAGCCCAATCGTCAAACCACTTTCTCGGGGAAAGAGTGCCTGCACATCCAGATCTAGCATGACGCTTTCGACAAAGACCTCCCGGCTCACATTGCTTCTTGAAGAAGGCTCTGTAGGACTGTCCCTCTCTTCGGCCCCTCGGAGGGCCAGAAACCACGGAGTCGATTGATAATTTTTTCCATATAATTTCTCCGTCTGAAGAGGCAGGCCTTCAGCATCATGATCATTCACAGCGATCAAATTACCATCCAGATCCACCACTTGAACCAGAGAGTACATCCCGGTTACCTGAACATACGTATTTAAGGCCTGCACTAATTCGTATGAGGGACTCACAGCTTGTTCCAATTGCTCTGGAAGACTAGAGAACGTACTCCGACTCAGAATTTGGGCATCCGCAGCGCGCTCAGCGAGATAGAGGTGAATTTTTTCAACAATCACTTCTGCCAGCTCTTGGTATTGGACTCCAACCTCCTCTTTCAAAACCTCTGCAGTCTGAAACAATGAATAGACCTGTACACTCAGAGGAATCAACGAAAAAAACACGAGAATCCAGACTAATTTTGTTGTAATGCCTACATTCCACGTCGCCTTCATCATTGGTATCCTTTTAATACACGTTTCATGTGTCTCGTCATATGGCCGTAAAATCTTTTCTTCCCCTCCAACGATACGTTTGCCCTTTAAAACCGCACCACAAATCCCTAGGACTTCCCTAGATGTTCAACCAATTTGTCACGAAGGTCCGTTGGATGAAATTTGGTCACGTAATCTGTTACACCCAAAGCCTTGCCTTTATCCACATTGCACTGGCCGGACAAAGAGGAATGCATCAAAATCGGGAGGCCCTGCAATCGGGGATCTTCACGGATAGCCTTCGTCAGGGAAAACCCATCCATTTCCGGCATTT
Organism: Nitrospira sp.; assembly: GCA_024760505.1. GTDB lineage: Bacteria > Nitrospirota > Nitrospiria > Nitrospirales > UBA8639 > Nitrospira_E. The sequence continues at coordinate 3,007,891 of CP058931.1, read as the reverse complement.
CGATGTCGGTAATCACACCCACTACAAAATCAAAAATGGTTCGCTCCGTTTTGTCACTCAATTCCGCATACCGTCGTAACCGGGTGAGCGCCTCTCTTCCTGTTTGTGTTTCTTCGTACTTCATGCCCAATCGTTCCAACGTTTTGGTAATTTGCTTTCTGGCCACCAGCGAGTCATCGGCAACTAGGACACGTTTCCCGGCTAATTCCTCGTGCAGTTCAATGCCAACGAAAACCTCTTCCTCACTTCGTGGATGCAGCTCGGCCAAGACCTTTTCCACATCCAGAATTAACACCATTCGGCCATCCTCCAATTTGGTAATAGCCGTGACTGCCCCTTTCCGGCTCGACTGGACCATCGGTGGAGGTATTTGAATACGTTCCCACGACATACGAATGATCCGATCAACGCCCGCGACCAAAAATCCTTGCTTGTTATCGTTATACTCCGCAATGATTAACTTCGCACCAACAGGATCCAACGATCCAAGTCCAATCGCCTGCTTCAAATCCACTAAAGCAATATTTTCTCCACGAAGATTCACCAGACCCAGAATTCGAGGATCGGAGTCGGGAATTTTCACTACAGGTGGGAGCTTCATGACTTCACGAATCTTAAACACATTTATTCCGTAGGTCTCATGAGTCCCAAAATGAAACATTAATAGTTCCATCTTATTGGCACCGGCTAGTCCGGTCCGTTGGTCAATTTCAGCCATCCATTTTGCCATTACGGTCTCCTCAGACTTCCATTCAGCACAGGAGGGATCATTCGTCTAACCTTCATCTTTGAGTCGTTGCCCGTTCGTCTCAAATATTCTCTGACCACTCAGATCAAACTCACGCTTGACCGGTTAGCGCATACCGGTATACGTTGACGCCTGCACTTCCCGCACTAAATCGGCCATATCCAGAATCAACACCACTTTGCCATCCCCGGTTATGGTTGCTCCCGCCACGCACTTCACGTTTGCCAAAAATTCCCCCAACGATTTAATCACAACCTCCTCTTGTGCCCGCAATCGATTCACCACAACTCCAAACTGTTGCTCACCGATCTTTACGACTACCACATAGCATTCCTCTTCAGTCCGGTCCCTAGGAATATGAAAGGTTTCTCCCAGATCCAACAGCGGTAGAATGCGTTCACGGAGGTTCAACACCGCCTGTCGATTGATACACTTAATTTCATCTTTGGTGACTTTGACGGCCTCGACCACGGAAGCCAGCGGGATAGCAAATGTGGCACATTCCACCTCTACCATGAGCGCTTGAATAATAGCCACGGTCAGCGGAAGCTTGATCGTCACGCGACTCCCTTGACCCGGATCGGAATCTAACTCCAAACTGCCATTCATTCGGCTAATATTGGTTCGCACCACATCCATGCCCACGCCACGACCTGACACATCGCTCACCTGGTCCGCCGTACTAAACCCTGGAAGAAAAATTAAATTCATGATTTCCCGAGGACTCATAGAATCCAGTTCGGATTGAGCCACCAGACCTTTTTCGAGGGCTTTTGCAGCAATTTTCTCAACTTGTAATCCGCGACCATTATCCTCAATCCGAATCACAATACTGTTACCTTCCTGCTGGGCCGACAATCGCACATACCCTTCAGGGCTTTTGCCGTGTTGTTTCCGATCGGCTGCCGATTCCAAGCCATGGTCCATCGAATTTCTCACCAAATGGACCAATGGATCACTTAATTCGTCGGCCACGGACTTATCGACTTCGGTATCTTCTCCCACTAATTCCAATCGCACTTGCTTCCCTAGCTTACCGGCCAAATCCCGGACCAACCTGGGGAATCGTGAAAACACCTTGCGAATGGGAACCATACGTGTTTTCATCACCGCCAATTGCAAATCAGAGGTCACCAGATTGAGTTGCGCCAACGTCATATTTAATTCCCGGAGAGCGGGATTGATCTCATCTTGCTCTTCCAGGCCATTCCCCAGTTTCATGAGACGGTTGCGATTCAACACCAATTCTCCCACCAGATTCATGACATGGTCTAAGCGTTTGGTTTCAACTCGAACGGTCTGATCTTCTTCTTTACCGCCCGATAGCTTGGAACCCGGAGCACTAGCGGCCTGGACGGTTCGGGTCGTGGCTTCTTTCATTTTATGTAATACATCCGACAATCCAACGGGACCCTCAGTAACGGCCTCAGGCTCCGGTACCCCTTCACCCCCTACCGGTCCCTCAAGGAGCGGATGCTCATAAGGAGAAGACAAGGAAGAAGTATCAGGGGCCTCAGGCAAAGAAGACGCCGTCATCTCTGCCGGAGGTGGAGAAGAAGCGTAAGGGATCGTGTCCATCCCTGCCTTTTTGGAAGGAGAGACAGACAGCATCAGATCGTCGGCGCAATCCATTGTTAACGCCAATTTATTTACAATGCCCTGGGTCTCGACATGGGAATCTCCTCCGGTCTCCCGAATATCGGTTTGGAGCATTTTCACGGCATCCACAGCTTCCAAAATGATATCGATTATGAAGGGAGAAACCGTCATCTCACCCTGTCGCAACTTGTTCAACAAACTCTCAGCTTGATGCGCCACTTCCACCAAATGGGTAAACCCCAAAAAGCCGGCGGAACCTTTCATACTGTGCATACACCGGAAAATCTCGTTAAGCAGTTCGGTGTTGGAAGGCTCCGTTTCCAACTTTACGAAATGTTGGTCCAGGGCTTCCAGCATTTCAGAACTTTCCGCCAAAAAGTCGTTGAGGATTTCTTTCATTTCGTCATTCATCGATCACCTGTTCTCAGTTCCTAGACTTTTTTCAAGCCATCGAACACCCTGAGACGTTACGCTGAGCATTCGTGCATAAACATTAGGACATTCCGTATTCGGACATGATGCTATCTACCAGATCTTGTTGCAGGGCTGTTGTTTTGGATGATTCCAACTGGCGCAGCATTTCATACCCCCGTCCTTCACTCGATGAACCGGCTCCACCTTTCGTTTGCTGAATTCCAAAAATGACCACCAACTTTAACAATTTATGTTGAATTTCATTTAAAATTGTCACGAGCTTTGCTACGCGTTGGGCCACGAGATCCTGGAAAGACAGTGCCACATGAATATTTAACAGTCGTCCTTCATCCGACTTCACCAAAGCTAAAATTGCATCAAGATCTTTAACCGCCCTCCCGGCCACATTAGCCCGTAATTGTTCCAAATGATGTTGAACCGCCTCCCGGTTTCGTTCCAGTTCTTCTGTCAAACTGAGAACCTTATGCGTTCCGTCTTCCGTCATCTTGGCAAGATCATGTAAATGTGATGTGGCTTGAGGCAGTTGATCCGAAGTGGAAGTCACCGGAGATTCCATTTCCCGGATTGTTTGGGTAATCACTTCAACATACTTGGCTAACTCCTCCATTTCCGCTTTTATCGAACGCTTCTCATCCAGGCCCTCGTCGGATATTTCTTCATCGCCTGGCACATCGGCCTCAATCATCCGATCCACGAGCATAAGATTCTCCTTTATATCGTTATATTCGGAGGATGTCCTTCCCAGTTATGACGTTTTTGTCGGCTGAGCATTGCCAAATATTTTTTCCAATTTTCCTTGTAAGACCTCTGCGGTAAACGGCTTGACGACATAGTTGCTGACCCCTGCTTGGACTGCCTCGATTAAATTTTCCTTTTGTGCTTCAGCCGTGACCATCAAAAACGGGAGCGCTTTCAATTCTGCATCGGCACGAACCGCCCGCAAAAGCTCAATACCCTGCATCACGGGCATATTCCAATCCGACACTACCAACCCAAAGCCGCCGGCCTTCAATTTCGTCAAGGCGTCCTGCCCGTTTTCAGCTTCCACGATGTCCGTAAAACCGATTTGACGCAACACGTTTTTAACAATTCGACGCATGGTAGACATATCGTCTACCACCAACACTTTCATCCCGGTATCAATCATGATGCGCTCCTTACGCCTTGGGGCATAGAATCCCAGGCAATTTCGGGTTTTCCAACCAATGAAAATTTTTCTTTAACGGTACACGTGCATATTGTGATGATCATAACGTGGCATATTCGAAATTCGGTTAACTTCTCTGTGTTCTTTAGCCGTCTCTGGAAATTCACAGGTCGGTCCCTGTTCATAATTTAAAAGAATGTAAATCTTCCCCCAAGGTTGGTTTGACCTTACGCTTTTTAAAAATCCGTGATGCCGGGATTCAGAAAATACTCAACACAACTGACGACATAGAGACAAGTACAATTAGACAGAAATGATGGGAAGGAGAGAATGAATTTTAGTGAGAAGAGGAGAGAGCCAAGATTGAATGAGTTGAGAGTTTCAATGCCTATCAAAAAATGGCCTTGCTCATTCCGGGGCATCTTGCCCCCAGAATTTGAGCAGGTCATTTCTGTGGCTCCCGGCCTTTCCTCCCGCGAGAGAGTCAAAGGCCTTCAGCGAGAAGTTAATTCAAACTAAAGCGGTCCCGAACCCCCTGTTGAGACCCAGCACCAACCATCACCGAATCTCCACCGGCATTTTGAACCCAGGCTTCAATTTCTTCCCGAACGAAACGCCAGTGTTTTCCAACTTTATGCCCTGGGAGCCGACGTTCTCTCGCTAGCTTGTAGATGGTCGATTTTGGAACTTTCAAAAATGTCGAGACTTCACTTAAGGTCAGCAAATCTTTCATTGTGGCACCCTCATTAGAGTTTGGTCTGTAATGTTTGTGGTATCGGACTGATCGTGTGGAAACTTGAGACTTCTTCCCGGATAGTTGGAAGTTGTGTTCACCTCACCCATTTATTTCAGCCTTTGTGCCATGGTCATTCTGTGTACCTCCTTTCCCGAGAGAAATGGGTTCAGAGGAACGCCCAGACTTTTCTCCTTGAAGGGCAATCAGGCGTTCGAATTTACAGATCAACCGTTTGACCATCCGATCTAGTCTGATCACCGTCGAATTCAGATGCGAAAATCCTGCCGTGACTGCCGTGAGTTCGAGTTGTTCCGCTTCTTTCTCTTCATGCATGGCGTGCAACGCACTTAGCGCCCCTTTCATCTGATGAGCAAGCCTTTGAAGCTCTTGACGATTCTGCATATGAATGGTTTGATGCATCCCTTTAAGTAGGTCAGGGGCTGTGGCATTGAAAATGTGGAACAAGGAATACAGCAATTCTTCATCCCCCTCCAGGACTTGCAACGCGGCAGAGACGTTATAACCTTCTCTGCTTGCCGGGTACTGAGGAGAGGTTCTCTCCTGGTGAGCAGTTCCGGACTGTTTGGTGGCAACCGAATGAATCCCTGCCCGTTCGGCAGCCTGTGTCTTAGATGAGGACGAATCCAAGCTATTGGGAGGAAACCCTACCCATCGCCGGAGTATTCGCTCAAAATCTCGTAAATGAACCGGCTTAAAAAGACAATCATCCATACCGTTCTCCAGGCATTGTTGCCCATGCTCAGAAAGCACATGAGCCGTCATCCCAACAATCGGAATATGGAGTACCGGAGGCGAACCCGACCCATGATGGCGATGCCAATACGCAGCTGTATAAACCAATGCTCCAGCATGCTCCAATTCCCGAATCCGCTGGGTAATGACCAACCCATCCATGTCGGGAAGTTCCCAGTCCATTATAATGCAATCCACCACTAATTCTTTCAACAAAGTCAAAGCATGAACTCCCGTGTCCACGATGATCACCTGACATCCGAGTTTTCCTAACATGCCAGCTGCGACCCGTTGATTCACCGGATTATCTTCCACAACCAGCACCGAAGGTCCGGCCTGCTTATTGAGCAGGGGCTGCTCGGGAACCTCAATCGGTCTCTGCACTATTTCAACGGGATGTGGCTCAGTCACTCTCGGTAAATCTGACGATCCCGGATGGTCCGTTTGGCCGAATACGCAGTAAAAAAATTGCTTACGGTGCAAGGGAAGCGTGATCATCTCGTCAAACTTCACACTGGTTTCTTCATCATCCTTGCGATGCCAAAATGGCTTCATACCCAAAACTTTAACGTCCTGAAACAGCGAAGAGGATCGCAATCGTTCAAACCATTTCAGAACCGCCTCTTTCTCCAGACGATCACTCAGAATAACCCCCACGACGGAACAATCCGATTCGTGGACACTTTCGTGCAAGGTGATCGCTTGTTGAATGCTGTCGATCTGCACGACCTTGACACCCACTTCATGAAGAAGTTGCGCCATCACCCACCCTGACGATTCCTGGGAACCGATCACCCAGACCTCCTTCCCCGCAACCGATATGCCCTCCGTACTAGAAAAATGAGGTGTCCATGATGCCCGACAGGGGATGTCAACCCAAAATGTTGATCCCTGATTTGGTTGACTCTTCACCCCGACGGTCCCGTGCATCAGCTCCGCTAATTGCTTGCAAATCGCTAACCCCAAACCGGACCCTCCAAATTTTCGACTCATGGAACTATCGGCCTGGGTGAAAACGTGAAAAATTTTTTCCTGCACCTCTTCTGACATGCCAAGGCCAGTGTCTTGTACAGATAAGTGAATCCACAACCGAGTCTGTACGTCGGGATCACCGGAAGGTTGATCAACCCCACCCAGGGAATCATCACACTCGGCACTCAATGGAGGAACCAGCGAACCACGCAGAAGGACCGATCCCTCCATCGTAAACTTGAGAGCATTGGAAAGATAATTACAAAGAATTTGTCGTAAACGATGAGGATCGCCAAACAGCTGGGAGGGCACATCAGGGTCGACATAGGCAGCCAAATCCAGACCCTTTCGATGAGCCCGCTCCGAAAACAAATCAACGACCTCTTCAAATAAGGACGTCAAATTGAACCCAATGTTTTCCAGGGCCAATTGACCAGACTCAAGCTTTGAAAAGTCTAAAATATCGTTAATGATGGTCAGCAACCCCTCACCGGACATACGGATAATGTTGACACATTCCTGTTGCTCGTGATTGAGAGAGGACGCAAGCAAGACCTCCGCCATACCAATCACTCCGTTTAAGGGAGTGCGAATTTCATGACTCATCACAGCCAGGAACGCTGCCTTGGCTCGGGTAGCAGATTCAGCCTTCATTAATGCCCGATCCAATTCATGATTTTTCGCTTCCAAGGTATCCGCAAAGGCGGACAATTCCTCTGCGGCTCGCTTGGGTTCCGTGATATCCATGCCATACCCACGAAGTAAACCCAAATCGGCATGGGGAGCGAATGTCCACGAATACTGTCTCTCCCCAACACTCACTTCGTAATGCATCTCCAGATGTTTTTGGGACAAACAACGCTTAGCCAACTCTAAAAACCGATCCGGCAGGGCCGTGGAAAAACCGTCCTGACCAATATGGGCTTCCTCCATCAGGCGAACCATGGCGGGATTGGCATACAGAAGTTGACCTGCCGAGTCGACTTCAATCACCGGAAATGGATTTTCCTTTGGAATGGACGCTAATCGGCGGGTTTCTTCGGTCAATTTCATTTCTGAACTGAGATCTCGAAACATCAACAGGAATCCTGAAGCCTCCGCGTCATCCACCACAAGGCCTTTCAATTCCACCCAACACCATGTCCCCTGCCGCCTTCGCAAACGAGTCCGCGGAACCCAAACCATCGTCTTTTCAAGCAGTAAGCCTGAAAACGGGCAGACGGTCGTGCCGTCTTCATCACAGGGGACCAGACATTCCAAAAGGTCATGACACGAAACATTCGTGGGACAAGCGGCTCCCCACCCTAACAGCCGGGAGCCGGCTAAATTCATATGGGTGAGTTGACCATCCCGATCAACCAGACAGACTCCGACCATCAAACCATCCCAAAGGGTCTGGAACAAGAGGGGATTACACCACATGAGTTAGGAGAAAATTTCGCGAAGGTTAATAGAAGGATCTGCAGAATCAAGCACTTTCGTAATCCTCACTTCATACTTTAATTCTGAATGAGTCCCTAAATTTCTCACCTCGGGGTTCTTGAGAATCTCGCCCGTGCATGTCCTGAAAATTTTCACTTGCGGTCTCACGCTCATCTCAGGATTCTGCTTCACCACCACGGCATCCTCACCCGTGGAAAGTTGAACAACCGTGCCGACAGGATACACTCCCAACACACGAATCATGGCTTCGACAAACCGCGTCGGGAACTTCCCCTTTTGTGCTTCTTGGTAGACTCGCCGAATCGCTAAGGCCACAGGAAATGATCCACCGGCATTCCCCACAGCGAGCAACTCATCAACATAATCGGTGAGTCCCAATAAAATTCCAGAATCGGAGACCGGCTTCCCCCCTAAAATGGTGGAATACCCTGAGCCATCTAGATAGGCATGATGCTCCTGCACCATATAAACGATGTCCTGTGAAAATTCCGAATGTTTATTAATCAGCGCCACTCCCATATCGACATGTTGCTGTAACAACGAATAATCAATCCCAATGCTCCCCCATCGTGACTGAACCAGGTTGAGAGGCAGCCGCATATAGCCGACATCATGTAATAACGCCGCAACGGCGATCTCTTCAAGTTGCTTCACCTCCCACTTGAGTTGGAGGCCAACGAGAATCGACAACAAGGCTGTATCAACAACATGCGAATAAAGGGTGGGATCAAACTGTTCAAGATGCTCAATAAGCATAATCTCGGCGAGCACGGTAGGGTGGGCTAAGGCTTTTTCCACAAAGGCCCTGGCCGTCTCCTGCATGGCGACATGGGGAATGGCCTGACCGGTTTTGACGCCTTCGAACATGTCTTCCAAGGCCGCAATCGTATCCCCGCGCAACCGTATTAACCGTTCTTGATGGTCATCTTCCAGTCCATCCCTTCTTTCTAGAGAGCATGACAATGACTCACGACCGGATGATTCATGCTGATCGAAAGGCGTCTTTGAATCCGAATGACACTCAAGGGTGTCCTGGAGCGGAAAGGACTCGGCATCGGTCGGGACATCAAGCCCCTTGGCAGTATCAATTTCGACTTCATGAATGCCGGACTGGAGCAATTGCTGCACATCGCGGGAAGAAAGCAGTCGGCGGTGACGAAAGAACGGCGACTTCCACCAGGAATCGAGAATTCGAACCAAATACATACCTGCACATATCTCTGAACAGACAAGACGTTTTCGAGTCGTCATAGATGAGGACGCTCCCCAAGAAAGGCAATTCCTGGAATGGTTGAAGCATGAAAGGTCAGCCGAATCGCCCGCCTCACCCCTACGTCTTCCGACAGACGCCGGCATTCCCGACATTGTTTATCAAGAATCCATCTTCGCTTTTCACGATGGATTCCCGCTACCCACCGGCGGGGATGGCGGAAAACCGTTGTCATTGGGTTCACGCCTTGCCCTTACCTTTACCACTCACGCTCATCCCTTTCGTTTCATGATCTTTATCAAGGTTCAATTGGTGAGGGAGATAATTCAGGCCAGAAAAAGGAAAATGAGGATTATACCTCCGAGGACACAACCGCCATTTGAGGAACTTCACCAATTGTCTGATAAATGGGGATCATTTTGGCAACATTGGCTAAATCTAAAACCTGGCGAACATACGGTTGGGGATTCACGAGACTAAGGGGGATTTTCTTACTTTTAAGAGTTTGATGGGCAATGACCAAAATACCCAATGCGGAACTATCCACAAACGATACCTCTCCAAAATTTAAGACAATCGGCAACTCTTCTTTCATTGCCTCTCCTAAGCTGTCTTTAAAAGTTTTTCTTGCGCCAAAATCAAACCGTCCCGACAGATGCACGACCACGACATTTCCACTCTTTTCCTGTGTAACATTCATATACTCCTCCATGGTGTATGCCAAGAACCCTCCTTGACAATCCTGTGATCATCCAACTCACTTTATCGGTGAGGATTCGCAAAGAATTAAACACTCCTGCATAATCACTTTAGCGTCAGATGGATTAACTCCTTAGGTTCTAACTCCAAGTGCAACACTTCAGGCCCAGGTGGGCTAAGGTGTTGCCATGAACAAGACATTCTACACACACATGAATGGCGAAGAACGTGAGACCCTGAGCTTGGGACTGGCTCAAGGCCATTCGTTTCGGACGATGGCCACGGTATTGGGGCGGGCACCCAGCACGATCAGTCGCGAGGCTGCGCGTAATACGACGACGAGCCATCCCTATCGGGCCTGCACCGCTCACACACTGGCCGCGACTCGGGCTCGACAGTCGCGGCGTCCGCGCAAACTCCTGGATCCCTGGCTGTGGCGATATGTCCGAACCCACCTGCTCCACGGCTGCTCGCCCGAACAGATTGCCGGACGCCTCCGGCGCGAGTATCCTGCGGACATGCGCAAACGCCTCTCGGCTGAAACCATCTATGTCGCCTTGTACGTGTTGCCGCGTGGCACTCTGCGGAGCGAACTGTTGGCTGCGTTGCGGCAGGCCCGCAAGGCCCGCCGGCCTCGGGCACGCGGGAAAGATCGGCGAGGCCAGATTCCCAACATGCCCCTCATTGCCGAGCGCCCGGCAGACGTCGCCACCCGCTCCGTGCCCGGCCACTGGGAAGGTGACCTGATCAAGGGGTCTTCCAATCGCTCGGCAGTCGGAACTCTTGTGGAGCGGACAACACGCTTGGTGATCCTGGCCCGGCTCGACGGGACTGATGCGCTGAGTGTCCGAGAGGGATTTACCCGCAAGCTCAAGCATGTGCCGACCGCCCTGCGCAAAACCTTGACCTATGATCGGGGGAAGGAGATGGCTGAACACGAGCGCCTGGCGCAACGCCTCGCCATCCGCGTGTACTTTGCCGATCCGCATAGTCCCTGGCAACGCGGTACCAACGAAAACACCAATGGGCTGTTGCGACAGTATCTGCCGAAAGGGACGGATCTGTCGGGCTACACCCAGCGTGAGTTCAATGCCATTGCGCATCGGTTGAACACTCGACCGAGAAAATGCCTTGACTGGGCGACGCCCCTGGAAGTGTTTACGCAATTGCGTCATCAATCACCCGTTGCACTTGGAACTTGAAACCGCCGTCCATAACAGTGAAGGAAACTGCGATTGGCGCTTGATTGGCATCATGCCGCCATAGTTTTCTCTAACCCCTCCACAATTTATTCTCAGAACCACACAGAGTAAAGCGGTCATGAGTAGGAGATCCGTTCGTGCTGGGGCAGTCGAATGCGACTGCCTGTTTCTATCGAGGGATAACAATTTAACGTATTGAAAGGTTACGCCTATCAACTGGCGCAATCTGAACCGATCCAACCATAAAAAAAACCATACCCTCCACTAATGCTTCTTTACTCGGTACACTGATGTGCCATTCACCGGAACACGCTCAAAATGATCATCCACGGCCAACGTCGTTTCCGTAGCTCCGAGAATCAAATACCCATGAGGGGCGAGAATGCCTCGAATACGTCGAAGAATATCTTTCCGGGTCTCCATATCGAAATACATCATGACATTCCGCATGAACACCAGATCCATTGGCGGAAAAACCAGCCACAGACCAGCCAAGTTCATCTCATGAAACTCGATCCTGTCCCGCACATCATCACGAATCTGCCACTCCATCCCTTGCCGTGAAAAATAAGTATTCAGCATAGGCTGAGAAAGACCCCGTTTGACTTCGAAGGGTCCATATCGCCCTTCCTGACCACGTCTGACCATTTCCTGGGAAAACTCAGTGGCAATCAAACGAATATGCCAGGACGTCAGTTCCGGAAAATGGTGCAAAATCGTCAAGAGAATTGAATAGGGTTCCTGTCCGCTGGAACTGGCCCCGCACCAAATATGTACACGCTTGGCATCCCTATTTGTTTGAATCACTTCGGGCAGGAGCCGGTCTTTTAGTGCTTGAAATAGAATGAGGTCCCGAAAAAAACTTGTTTCGTTGATGGTCATGGCCTCCACAACCCGCTTGTGTAATGGGCCATAGGAAGTCCGTCGGAGATGAGAAACCAGATCTGCTATTGATTTAAAGCCTTCCTGTCTGGCAAACGGCTCAAGCCGTGATTGCACTAAATAGACTTTCTCCTGCTCTAAAACCATGGCTGCCTTCGCCCGGACCAGGGTCCGGATATACGCAACATCTTCAAAGGTTATTTCTGGGACCACTATGCTTCTACTGGTAATTCGGCTAATAAGGAAACGAATGAATTCGCACGTTCAAGGTACGCTCCTCGATTAAAGCCCATACACCGGAATGCACATCTCCCAGACCTGCAGGAAAGGTGCAACACAGAGGCAGCTTGGCCTCTATGGAAATTCAACCAAGTCCAAAAAAGAGGAATAGGATGAGGGCTCACAAGTTATAGGGAAAACCTCAACGACCTCCCCATGGCGAATTGTACAATGAAAAAAATTCAGCCTCACGATGACAGGAGAATCGCAAGGACCATTAAAAAGGCAATTGTGTCCATGTCTCGTGACCTTACCTACCCGGGAGGCTCCACCTAATGCGGAGCCAGCATTTTCAAATGAGCCAGCATGGCCGCAGGGATGTCGTGTAGAGGAAGAATTTTGTCGACTCCTCCAGCCTTGATGGCCTCTTTTGGCATCCCAAACACGACACAGGATGCTTCATCCTGGGCAAAATTAAAGGCTCCGGCCTGTTTCATTTCCAACATACCGGCCGCTCCGTCATTCCCCATTCCGGTCAGAATCACCCCGAGACTATTCCCCCCGGCAAACCGCGCGACTGATCGAAACATGACATCTACTGAAGGACGAAATCGGTTGACCGGTGGCGCTTGATTGAGAGAGACATAATAACGGGCACCGCTTCGGCGAAGTTCCATATGATAATTACCCGGCGCCAGCAAGGCCTGTCCGGGCAGAACGCTGTCACCTTCCTGAGCTTCTTTCACGTGAATCTGGCATAGGTCATTCAGCCGGTTCGCAAACGATTTCGTAAATTGCTCCGGCATATGCTGCGTCATAATGATGGGTGGAGTATTCGGTGGCAGCACTTCCAATAATTCCCGAAGTGCTTCGGTCCCACCCGTTGACGCACCAATGGTTATAATCGTGTCAGTGGTTTTAATCATCGCGGATTGGGCAGCCAGGGCTTTAATCCGTTCAGTACAGTCAGCAGGTGGAGTTCGTTTTTTCACGCTGGCGAGGGCGGCGATCTTCACTTTGCTGATAATTTGATGAGCTAAGTCCGAGAGCCCGTGCTGAATATCCACTGTGGGCTTCGTCACAAAATCCACAGCACCGGCTTCCAAAGCCTGTAGCGTCGTCGCGGCTCCTTGTTCAGTTAACGAACTCACCATCACCACCGGCATCGGCCGCGCGGCCATAATTTTCTGCAAAAAGGTGAGGCCATCCATTTTTGGCATTTCCACATCTAATGTCAGCACATCAGGATTCAGAACCTTCATCTTATCCCTGGCGGCGTAGGGGTCAGGAGCCGTTCCAACCACCTCAATTTCAGGATCCTGCGCTAAAATTTCCGTCATGACATTTCGAATTAACGCCGAGTCATCTACAATCAACACGCGTATTTTTTTCTCATTCATACGGTTCCCCTCTGTGACAAAATTATTCCCTACTGAAGGAGTGAAAAGTCAGAAGTTAGAAAAAACCACCCGCAGCCTTTTGGTCCCTAAGCTCTCTTATCCCCTGTCTGGACTCCTTACTGTGCAAAGCCCTTTTCCTTGCACATCCTTCGTCATGCCCGACAGGTCTCCTCAGGAAGCCATCTTAGCCATTTTTGAATTAATACCCGCAAAACCCCTGCGGATTTGACGAAGGGTGTCTTTCCTCTTCACGCCTTACGCTTTTCCCCTTATCGCATTCCCGACTGAGACTTTACCCGTAACGTCTTACTTTTTCCTCAAAATAGCGTGACGTCCGATTGCACCGGAGCATGTTGAAGCTTCTTCCGATACTGCCCCTCCTCCTTCGCAATCTCACTGGCCACGATACGGTCAAGTTTTTTCATGAGCACTTTCCCCGAATCGGTAAAATAATATACCTTCCGAGGACAGACATCTCCGATATCCGCCTTGATAGGCGACAGCCCCTCCTGTTTCAAAAAGGCGAGAGCCCAAGCGGCATTTTGGGCCCCAATATCAATGGTGCCATCATAAATTTTCCCACCACCAAAAACCTTGGCTTCGAGTCGCTCCTTTTTCCCGCCTCGTTTAAAAATATCGTTCATCAGCATTTCCATGGCAAAACTGCCGTATCGTCCCGAATCCGCCCAATTATCGTGTCCTTCTGTATTGGAAGGAGCCGCTAACATGAAATGATTCATCCCTCCCACGCCGGCCAATGGATCTCTCAAACACACTGAGATACAGGAACCCAAGACCGTATAGACGACTTTGGGCTCCCGGCTCACAAAATATTCACCAGGGAGAATGACGGCCACTTCATAAGGAAAGCGGGTATCCTGCATGCGGCGAATATGTCCAAATTCCATCAATCCTGTCGCTGACATAATTTCCCTATCTTAAGGAGCAAACCGTCAGGAGCAGGAGAAACGGGATGATGGTTTTCGTCTCCACTTCTCACTCCCCTCACCCCCTACTATTCACGCCGACCGGTTTTTGATAAATGGTTGGGCGCAGATACGTAAATTGATGGTCGATCCATTGCAAACTTTCTGAATGTCCGATAAATAAATACCCCCCAGGCCGAAGGTACCGGAAAAACTTCTCCATGAGCTTGGCTTGGGTGGGACGATCGAAATAAATCATGACATTCCGGCAAAAAATCACATCCAGTTGACTGCGTATGGGAAAGGTCGGGTCCATTAAGTTTATCCGTCGAAAGGCCACAAGACGTGCGACCTGAGGGCGCACCTGCAGTTTTCCCGCTTGCGGACCTTTCCCTTGGAGAAAATGTCGTTTCACCAGATCATTGGGAAGTTGACTGACCCGCTCCTCCTCATAGATAGCCGAAGAGGCCTTTGCCAACACACGCGTAGAAATATCCGAGGCAAGAATTTTGATGTCCCATCGGTTGATATCGGTAATCGCATCAGACAAAGTCATGGCAATCGTATAGGGTTCCTCCCCGGAAGATGACGCAGAAGACCAAATCCTCAAGGTCTTGGACGATTGCACCTCTGGAAGAACCTGGTCTCGAAGAAAATCAAAATGCACCGGCTCCCGATAAAACTCAGTCTTATTTGTCGACACCAGATCCAGCAATTTGATCAACTCCTCTTCCCCGCCTTTGCCGCTTACGCAGTCGTAGTAAGCTTGATAGGAGGAAAGGTGAAGATCACGAAGCCGTTTTCCCAAACGAGACACCAAGAGGGTTTTTTTTGGCTCATCAAGTTTGATACCAACCTGCTGATAAATCAGATGCTTAAACAGTTCAAATTCTTTGTCAGTCAACATTGCGGTCATCATCTTGTCCTTTATGGGCAATAACACCAAAGCCTCCAGTGAGGGAGAGGGTAGCGAAGAGAAAGGAATGAACGGTCAGAAATAAAAAGTGAACAATCAGAACTTCGCCTTTTGACTGACCTCTCAATCCTTACCCCATCACTTTTCCTATGCCCTAAGCGACAACGATGAGAGACTCCTCCCACCATCGCTCCAACTCACGTTTCATATCGAAGCTTCCGGAGTCCAACCACCACATTCATGTGTCCCAATTCTATGGTGACAATCGTGAAGCCGGAACACAAAAAGAGAACCGGCATAAACAAAGACCAATATTGCTCGAAGGTTCAGCCAAACCGATCACGCCCGACAAGCCATTGCTTGGTGACATACGCTACCAGTCAAAGACCTACCTGACCGCAGGCAACCATCATCAAATTCCTGTGTTCGGTCACATCATGTCGCTTGGTGGCACGGATTCCAAATAGCAATAGACCATAGGCCCTGGTCACTCCGACCGGAACCAACTTCCATAAAAGACTTTCAATGGCCATATTTTCTGCTGTAGGATTTCCGTTCTAGGAGCTCAATGAAGTGGAAACAATCAGTAAGGAACGTAAGAAAAATATGACCCCATGAGGCGTGAAAGAAAGGATTGACGATTCGTTTTACCCCTTATCCTTCAGCCTTACTACTTCCTTTTTCTTTTCCACCTCATCTTATCGGTACACCTATGACCGAATTTAAGGTCCGGAGATACTTTTTCAAAAAAGGAAACCCAGGGGGAATAAAAAAAGGCGAGGAAGGTTGTGAAACCCTCCCCGCCTTTTCTCAAGACAATTAGTCTTAAAATGAAATTATTTCAGTCTGACAACAATGGCTCCCATAAAGTCACCCTTCTTCCAATCCTTTTTGGTCGTCTTAGGGTGTTTGTTATGGCAATCGGCACAACTGTCCGCGATCGCATAATCGGCGGACATGCCAACGGTCGCCCCGCCATCTTCCGTTACGATCACTTTTTCTTTTCCTTTGGCTAATTCCGCTAACATTTCTTTTTCTTTTGCGCTCTTGGGTGCATTGGACGCATACAAGGGATCGGTTCCCACCAAGGACAAATCAAATTCTTTCAATTCCTTTCCAAGTTCTTTCACGAATTGAGCTGGAAGCATTATGCCGTGGTCATCCTTCACCCAATCTTCATCAGGTTTCATGCCACCTTTGCTCGCATCGGCCACCACACCTTTGACGTACACCGTTCTGGCAGCCTTAGCCGTTGCCAGGATGTACTTCGCCGCCAATTCCTTGGCCGCGTCTGCGGCTTGGCCCACCGGCACCATCAAGGCGAGCCCGAACATGAAGACGACAAACATCATTGCGAATGCAGCCCATCTTCTCATAACAGCCCTCCTCCTGTGAGTGTTGAAAAACATGACGTGAACAATTCAAACCTTCTTCTTCGGCACGCTAGAGTAGCCGACATAACCAGGAACAGTCAATATGAAAGTAACTCTGCCACTCCTTGAGAGGGCATCAAGTCGGAGAAATGAAAAGTGAAGAGGCCCCATTTGTGGAAGCCAGACTCACACGCCAAAGAAGAGAAAATGACAGAATTAAAATAAAGAAGGGAAGGATCAGGAGAGAGGAAGGAAACCCTTCGTCAGCGACAAGATAGTAATATGCGGACGGAAAATTCGTTGTAAGACGGAAGACGAAGAAAATTTCTTCGCCTTCCGTCTCACCCTTTACAGTTCCTTAGAATTCTTCAAAAAAATCGTCCACGGACTTTTTATGCCCGTTTGACGCCGAACTCCCAACGCCCACAGCAACCTCTCTTTTATTAGGAGAATGCTTTCCCTGAGCTGTACCGGTAATAGACGAGACCACACGAGAATATTGAGACCCCGTTCCGCCGGTCGATTGAGCGTGAACAGCTGATCGGGTTTTCGCCATGATCTCCGAACGTTGAGACCCGGACTCAGTCTGGACCTTGAAAAACTCGACCTGCCGCAACAGATCCTCAGCTTGTTGCGCCATGGACTGGGACGCTGAGGTCGCCTGTTCCACCAAGGCCGCATTTTGTTGTGTGCCTTGGTCCATCTGCATTACCGCCTTATTCACCTGATCGATCCCCGCCGCCTGCTCCTGGGACGCCGCGCTGATTTCCGAAATAATATCCGTTACCCGTTTAACCGAGTTCACAATCTCTGCCAGCGTCTGGCCCGAGCGATTGACCAACTCACTGCCACCCCCGACTTTTTGCACCGATTCGTTAATCAGCGTCTTAATCTCTTTGGCGGCCGTAGCCGAACGTTGCGCCAGATTTCTCACTTCCGAGGCCACTACAGCAAAGCCTCGTCCCTGCTCGCCCGCCCGTGCCGCTTCCACGGCGGCATTTAAAGCCAGGAGATTCGTTTGGAAGGCGATTTCGTCGATCACATTAATAATATCTGCGATCTTTTTGCTGCTCTTATTAATCTCATCCATGGCCTCTACAGCTTTGTCCGTTACCGCTCCCCCCTTCTCCGCCACTTCCCGGGCGGCCACCGCCAATTGGTTCGCCTGCTTGGCGTTATCCGCATTCTGTTTAATGGTAGAGGTCATCTCTTCCATGGACGCACTGGTTTCTTCCAAGGCTCCGGCTTGTGCCGAGGTACGCCCGGCGAGATCCGAGGTACCAGCATTAATCTCAGAAGTTCCGGTCGTAATACCGGACACTGCTGTTTTTACGGACGCAATCACTTCACTCACCCGGTCAAACATCATATTAAACGACTCACTGGTTCGGCCGATTTCGTCCTGACTATTCACGCTGGCTCGACCGGTGAGATCTCCTTCCCTAGCTCGCACGGCCATAGACTCCAGGCTCTTCATCGGCTGGACCACCAACTTCGCAATCATCAGGTACAACAGCCCCATCATCAAGACACCCACGGCCAGAATCCCCATATACATATTGCTGAGATTCCCTTGTAATTGTGCCGCGGGACCATCCATGGGAATCTGTACTGATACCGCTCCTAACATATCCCCGATTTTTTTGCCCTCATGACAGCCGATACAGGCTTGAGCGGTCGCCAAATCCGGGGTCGCACGGCGGAACATCATTTTCCCATTCACGGTATCGTTTTTGGTAAATTCTTTTTGGCCGCTCGCGAGGGCAACAAGGGCTTCTTTCTCAAAGGCATCTTGCGGAGCATTTTTGGGATTCAGAGGCGTGAGACTCACGATCCTGGCATTAAAGACCCCTTCCTCAGCTAAGAGCTCGGAGGTTTCACGAGCAAATGTGGCCGGAAAGGGAATCGTATCGGGTGCACTATGATCCACGCCGGTATTCATTCCAGCCGCCTTGGCTTTCACCACAAACTCTTTGGTCACATAGGCACGAGTGACCTCTATTTGTTTTTGAACAATATACGCCTGATCGGATAAGACCCGTTCAAGATCCGAATGCAACTGCTGACCGAGCAAATATGCTCCCGCAGCCAGCAACCCCGAGAAGACCAACATAATAGTCATCACCACTTTTGGACCAATGCCTATTGAATTCCAGACTTTCCCCATGCAACCTCCTAATTTCCTTGTTAAATAATCAGACTGGTTTACTAGAACTCTTCAAAAAAATCGTTCTCACGTTGACGGCGATCATGGCCATTCGAGCTGCCCACGCTAACCGGTTGAGACTTAGTCGTTGATTTTGGAGGAGAGACAGCCTTCACCGATTGTAATGGCTGGATCACAGCGGAAGACTTTTTGCCGCTTGCTAACGCAGGCGTGGCTCCAGACCCGCGTTGTCCCCCTGCATACTGCCGGTGACCTGTCTCTTCTAACTTAAAAAACGCGACTTGATTCAACAGTTCTGTTGCCTGCTGCTTCATAGACTGGGAAGCCGACGTGGCTTCTTCCACCAAGGCCGCATTCTGCTGCGTGCCCTGATCCATCTGCATCACCGCCTTATTCACCTGATCGATCCCAGCCGCCTGCTCCTGGGACGCCGCACTGATTTCGGAAATAATATCCGTCACCCGTTTGACCGAGTTCACTATCTCGCCCAGCGTCTGGCCCGAGCGATTCACTAACTCACTGCCGTCACCTACCTTTTGCACCGATTCATTGATCAGGGCCTTGATCTCCTTGGCAGCCGACGCCGAACGTTGTGCCAGATTCCGTACTTCCGAGGCCACCACCGCAAAACCCCGGCCCTGCTCGCCTGCCCGTGCTGCTTCCACAGCGGCATTTAAAGCCAGGAGATTCGTTTGGAAGGCGATTTCGTCGATCACGTTGATAATATCCGCGATCTTCTTGCTGCTCTTATTAATCTCATCCATAGCCACCACGGCCTTGTCCGTTACCGCCCCACCCTTCTCCGCCACCTCCCGGGCAGCGACGGCTAATTGATTGGCCTGCTTGGCATTATCCGCATTTTGCTTGATGGTGGACGTCATCTGCTCCATCGACGCGCTGGTCTCCTGCAATGCGCCCGCCTGAGCCGAGGTGCGTTGCGAAAGGTCTTCATTGCCCTGGGTGATTTCACCTGACGCGGTGGAGACATGTTCCGCCGCTTGGCGGACTTCAGACACCACTTTCACCAAATTATCCAACATGGCATTCATGGCCTTACCCATGCTTCCTAATTCATCATTGGATGTCACGGTGACGCGCCGACTCAAATCTCCGTCAGCCGCCCGTTGGGCCACCTCGCTGATGTGAACCAGACTCTTAGCCCCACGACGCCCAACCCACAATCCGACAACCAAAATCAGAACCAGACAAATAATGGCGGTCATGGTTAAATTTCGATTGAAGGCAATGGCCGCAGCCGTAGCTTCGGCTTTAGGAACTCTAACCAGGACCGACCAATTCATCCCGGGATAGCCCAATGCGCCTTTCAGATGGGTATATCCACCCATTTGCCAGATATTTTTCCCGTCATGGAGGGCCAATTGATAGCCTGTTTTTCCGGCAACGGCGAATTTTGCGCTTTCTACCCCGGTTTCGACGAGATTGAGTTTAAACAACGTTTTTTCAAAATCATGAGTCATGTCCTCTGTGCCTTGATTGGAAGGATCATAATCCACAAGAACCTGTCCTTTATCGCCGAGCAGTGAAATTTCCGATCCTGCCCATCCGGCCTCTTTAAGCTCTTGATACGCGGTTTGCACGATTTCTTCTACCAAAGAAAACTTGACACGATTGCTCCAATACCCGATCAGATCGCCATCCACATACACCGGGGCAGAAAAACCCAAGGTTAACCCGTCATCTCCCGAATACACCGATTTCACATCTTCATCGACATGGACGTCTTCAATGAAGGTCCCGGTCGCCGTATCATTGCCGGGAGCGGTAAAGGGTTGTTTGGTGGTAAATTCTTTGGCTTCCATCGCCTTAAACCACGGGGCGTCCGTATATTTTTTGGAATAAATTGCCGTGGTGTCGATCGGATTCCCTTTCGCATCCTTGGAGTTCACGGCCATGACATCTCCAACCGGATCTACCAATATCGTCAAATAATAAATGCCGGATGTCGCAACGTATTGGTTCATCGCACTCGCAATGGCATTATTCTCCTTGCTATACCAATGGTAGCGTTCACCCACGATCCTGTTCAGTCCGAAGGATTGAGGATCTCCATACCGTTCGAACAAATTCCGGTCGATTTTATCCCCGATCGTCTCCGCCATGGCTTGCACACGCAGACCGGCAGCTGTCTCCATTTCCCCGGTAGCCGAAGACCCTAAGTACCCCACAGCGGCCATTGGCACTATTCCAAAGATGGCGAACAACAGCACCAACTTGGTTGTAATTCCCA
Source organism: Nitrospira sp. (assembly GCA_024760505.1). Taxonomy (GTDB): domain Bacteria; phylum Nitrospirota; class Nitrospiria; order Nitrospirales; family UBA8639; genus Nitrospira_E. The sequence continues at coordinate 2,986,816 of CP058931.1, read as the reverse complement.
AACTGAAAATTGTGTTCACCATCCTGTTCATAAAATCCTCCCTGAAGTCTTTAAAATTGTTGTTCGCCACCGGTGTGCCGGACCATCCATGGTCCCTTTCCTTTCCGATCAGACATGGACTTCAGCTTTTTCTTCCACGTCTTGAATTTTTTCCACAACGTGTACTTCCTCCTCCGTCAGAACCCGATCAATGTCCAAGAGGGTCACTAAGCGATCCTGGGCATTACCAATGCCGGCAATAAATGTGACATCGACCGAGGTGCCCATGTCCGGAGGGGCCTGAATATCCTTGGCATTCATATCCAACACATCGGACACCGCATCGACCAGAAAACCCATCACACGATTCCGGACATTGACCACAACCACCACGGTGAACGACGTGGGTTCGGTCACCCCCATGCCGAATTTCATGCGAAGATCCACAATGGGCACAATTGTGCCACGAAGGTTAAGCACCCCTTTGAGAAAATCCGGAGTATTGGGGATCCTGGTCACCGTGGTGTATCCCTTAATCTCCTGCACTTTCAGAATATCCACTCCATAATATTCATCCGCCAGATTGAAGGTCAGATATTGTTGGTCGTCGCTGGCATATGTCGTTCGAATCGAGCGTTGTTCTGTCGGTTCAGCCGTTGCGGTGGTCATCATTAGGCTCCTTTGTTATGAACATCATCTTTATGGCTCAATACTTGTCATCCTTTTCCCTCGTTAAGCATGAAGCGTAAGGCGTGAGGGGGAAAGCTATTTTTTCTTCACACCTCACGTCTGCTTCACCTCACGGTTTCACGCCGCTGCAATGTGGCCAACCCGTGCCAATTTGGCCAATCCCGGTACATCCAAGATCAAGGCAACTTGCCCGTCCCCCAGAATGGTAGCTCCGGAAATAGCCTCGACCTTGCGATAATTTTGCTCCAAACTCTTAATGACCACTTGTTGTTGTCCTGTCAGTTCATCCACGAGTACGGCCAATCGCCGACCATCGGTTTCCACGATCACCAACAAAGCCTGCGAAGGATCGGTAAAGTCGGGCGTGAGGGTAAACGCCTCATAGAGCTTGACCACCGGCACCCATTCTCCACGAAGATTGACCACCTCGCCTCTTCCCACGATCCGTTGCAACTCATTGGGTTTAGGGCGAATGGATTCGGTGACCGCAATAAGCGGGATAATGTAGTTATCCTGACCGACCCGGACAGTCATTCCGTCAATAATGGCCAGCGTGAGCGGCAATTTCAGTGTGAGACGGGAGCCTTTGCCTATCGTGCTCTGAATGTCCACTGACCCGCCAAGACCTTCGATATTACGCTTCACCACATCCATCCCCACCCCTCGACCTGACACATCCGTGATGGTCTCCGCCGTGGAAAATCCAGGACGGAAAATCAGTTGATATACGGCTTCATCCGACATATTGCTGCCATCGGCAATGATCCCCTTTTCGACGGCTTTTTTAATGATCTTTTCCCGGTTCAATCCTCGCCCGTCATCCTCCACGGCAATACAAATATTGCCGCCATCGTGATACGCATGGAGACGAATGGTGCCTCGTCCCGATTTGCCTTGAGCCACCCGGTCTTCAGGTAACTCCAACCCATGATCGGCCGAATTGCGAACCAGATGGGTGAGCGGATCGCCAATCGCCTCAATCAGCGTTTTATCCAATTCGGTTTCCTCTCCGGACATGACCAATTGAATCTGCTTACCACTTTTCCCTGCGAGATCCCGAACTAACCGTGGGAACCGGTGGAATGCACTGCCGATCGGCATCATCCGAATGGACATGACCCGTTCCTGGATCTCCCGGGTATTGCGTTCCAATTGGGTAATCCGTTCCTGGAGAACCGGAAGCTGTGCGAGGGTAAACTTCTCACTCAGGTCCGTAATCATCGATTGGGTAATCACCAATTCTCCCACCAGATTGATCAATTTATCGATTTTTTCCGTATCGACCCGAATAGAGGCCACTTCATTTTTTTTCAATTGCTGCTGCTTCTGAAGCGCCTTATCAACTTGTTGGGGAGATGCCTTTTTCTCTTCCACCAGAATTTCGCCAAGAGGCTTTTGCTTGGCCAGGCTTTCGGCGACTTGCTCCGGAGTCACCACCCCTTCTTCCACCAGAATGTCACCCACCCGTTTATAGGGTTCCGGTTTTTTCGGTGCGCAATCGAGGATGGCTAATTCGCTCCCATCCCGGACAAACGCAAACACCTCCTCAATCTGGTCGATAGGGGCATCCGTTTCCAATTCCACCCTCCAACTGAGATAACATCGTTCTGGATCAAGTGCGTCCAAAGCCGGAAGACCATCGGTTCGCACATGCAGCACTTTCACCATGCCCAACTCATGCAGTTCCTTGAAAATCTGGGCGGGATCCATGCCTCGTTGAAATAATTCCGGTAAGGCACTCCAATCAATCTGGACCCTTCGCCACGTGGCGGCTTGAGGTGGAGAACCCTGGGGACCGGTTTCAGCTAAAGACCCCTCACGTGCAGGAGCGGTCGCTCCTTTCTGACAGGCCTCCAGTTCACCTTCTAAGACGTGAATGGCCGTCTCATCTGCCGCCTCACCCCCTTGCGCCGCATCCAAGAGACTTTTCAAACCGTCCAACGCCCGTAACAATACATCGATGACGTGAGGGGTCACCGGCATTTTCTCATTCCGGAGGTCATCCAGAATGTTTTCCATTTTGTGAGTCAACTCGGCAATGGCCGTAAAATGAAACATTCCCGCATTGCCTTTAATCGAATGGGCGCCACGAAAAATTCGATTCAGTAAGTCCAGGTCGTTCGGACGTTGCTCTAAACCCAATAAACCGGACTCGATGGTTTCTACATGTTCTGCGGATTCAGTAAAAAATGACTCTTGAAACCGTGAGAAATCAACTGCCATGGGTTGCCTCATGAAATGTCAAAAGTGAAAAGTGAAAAGTAAGAAAGTAGGAAGAAGGGAAATGGGGAAACATGCGGTCTTGTGATCGGGGAAACATCATTTTCTTATTTTCCTTTTTGATGAGGAATGAGCCCACTGATCATCTTGTCAAAATCCACCATCTCCCCATCCAAGGCTTCCCAGGACTCCAGAGAACAAAATCCCAGGCCCTTTGCCAATTCTAATTGGGTATCCAATTCCCTTAATGAGCCCTTTGCAATATAAAGGAATTGCATGAATTCTTTTTTCGTTCGCCGGCTAGCTCCTTCGGCAATGTTACTCGGAATACTTATCGCAGCCCTGCGGGTTTGGCTGGTTAATCCATATAATTCAGATTTGGGGAAGCGGCTAGTTATTTTGTATCCCTTCAACACTACATCCATCACCTTCTGTCATACCGGCAAATTTTTATGCGGTTTATTCACGCAACCAGGAAGAAATTAGTAGTAAAAAAATGGGAAGATTTGTTTTTTGAAGATTTTTCACCCTTCACTCCAATCTTCTCTTTTCACTTTTTCCTTTTTACGTTTCACTTGGTCAGCCGGGCAGTACTTTCTTAATCGTGGCTAACATTTGTTCAGGATTAAATGGTTTCACGACCCACCCCGTCGCTCCGGCACTTTGCCCTTCTTTCTTTTTGTCATCAGATGACTCGGTAGTTAACATGAGAATCGGGGTGAACTTATGGACAGTCATGCCCCGTACCGCCTTAATCAGCGAAATCCCATCCATGTTCGGCATATTCAAATCCGTAATCACCAAATTGGGCTTCGCCCCTCCATTCAGCTTATCCACGGCTTCTTTTCCGTCTCCAGCCTCGATCACCTCGTAGCCGGCACCGGTCAGCGTAAAGCTCACCATTTGACGCATCGAGACGGAATCGTCCACGACTAAAACTGTCTTGCCCATAACTTTACCTCACTTTGGTTCTGTGAATTTCTCTGTTGACGCTGTACGATCAGCATTGAACTTGCGACCTCCACCCAGTTTTTCGTAAAGCAGAAACGGTGAGACGTCAGGAGAAAAAATACACCTTCACCCCTCACGTCTTCAGAATAACGTGATGTTATCCCCTTCATCCGAGCCGGTTCCGACCATCACCGTCCCTTGACCCGAACGCGCAGCCTGCATCGTGAGTCGTTCAGACTCCATGGTGTAGGTGTGTTCGAGATTCCGGATTGCTTCGAGCACCTTCGGCATCATGTCTATACCGTCAGTATCGTCGGCCACCGCTTGAAGCGGCGCATGGATTCGCTCCAATGGCTGATAAACATGCTCTAATTTTTGACGGGTGATATCTTGAAATTGCATGGACATCACAATTTGGCCGATATCCTTGCCCAGTTCTTTGGTTCGCCCCGAATTGTGACCAACGCTCTTTTTTAAGGTCTCATTTTTTTGACCCATGATCTTGATCATCTCCAGAACCTGGTTCTGAGCTTCTACCGTTTCTGATAAGTCTAATGACGCCAACACCTGGAGTTCCGACATGGCCGATTCGGTTGTGCCTTTCACCGTCGTCGCGAGAGTACGAATTTGCTCAGAGGCCTGCGCAGAACGATTGGCCAACTTCGTTACTTCGTCCGCCACCACGGCAAACCCTCGGCCATGCTCTCCCGCCCGAGCGGCTTCAATCGCCGCGTTGAGCGCTAAGAGTCGGGTTTGATCGGCAATGAATTCGACTTCCTCCACCACCTCTGAAATTCGAGAGGTGGTTTCTAATGCCTGCTCCATCACGCTCACCGTGGCGAGCGTCACCGTGGTCGTCTGTGTGACTTGTTTGACAAACATTTCGATGGTTTTTTGTGTGTCATGAAGGATCCGATCGACGGTGAAGTCATCCTTCCCCCCATGCCCATCTGCCATATGTAACAACGCTTCGGTTTCCTCCACCTGCTCTCTAGCATTTCGTGAAATGGCCTGAAACCGCTGAATCAATCCGTCGGCCGCTTGTCCGGTTTCTTGAATCACTGCCTTGATCTGTCCCACAAATACCGGAAACACCGGTGCCAGACACTGGCAAAAGGCCTTCCAGTTCTCCAACCAACGGCGCTGAGCCTGAATACTTTCCTGCAGTTGCTGTTCCAGCCGGTGAATGCGCATCTGCCTGCTCCTGGCGCCCAAGACATATCCAATCCCGCTTCCGGCCACCACTACACCCATCCATACCATCCAATCACCATTCACACATCACCTCATTCTTGGATCTCGATGAATATCGACCGCATTATTTAATGATTCTGCGTTACGACTCCGGGGTCGGGAGAAACTGTGCAAATCCAATTTGCTCAAACTTGTCACGAATACGATTGGAATACCCCTGCACGGTCACCCGCCCGGAGCGGGTCGCTGCGACCATCAGCTGCACACAGGAGGAATCCATACGGTCCACCCCGCCTAGATCAATCGCAAGAGGCCCTTTTTGTTGATGTAAGGACACTAAATCGGCGTGAAATTGTGCTGCTTCAAAAATGGTGAGGTCGCCTTGCGGCCTGAGAATCGCCTCCTCAGGAATCATTGACGTGACTTGGCATTCTTCCATGTTACCCTCTCATTTTACGTGGGGGAAAAACCGTGGACATTCCAACAACCCTTCCTGCCTGGTCTGGCGCTTCCATTCTCAGGTAGGACCCATCCGCCAAACAAGGAATAAACAGGAGACAACGAGACCTTTCGGAGGCCAATGGACCTTACTTGAGAAGAACACATTTTTTTTCGTAATGCCCATAACCTGAGGTAAAGAGCAAAGAACCAAGGGGGAAAGTGTCGGAACCGGAAATTGTTTTTTTTCTCACGAATGACTCCTCACACTCGATCTGATTTGTAAGCGGCCATAGGGATTCCAGATGAACGCGAGCCCACTTCTCCACCCATCGACAAGTCATTCTTGATGACACACACAACCTGATTGCCTTTTCCTCGATACTCGACCCGTGAGAAACTTAAGGCTTTGGCCATCGCAATACCCCTCCCGTGACTTTCCAAAATTCGATCCGGGTCAATCTGTTCATACTTCCGCCAGTCGAACCCGGAACCCTGATCGGTTATGGTCACCCGTATGCAATCCAGGCACCGTTCAAACAACACGTCGACCACCTTATGGACATACTCAGGTAACCCCGCCCGATGTTGAATTTCTTTCTCCCACGTTCCACTTGCCTGGAGTGCTGTTTTTTCATCGAACCCGATTCCCAAATTTCCATGCTCCACGCCATTCGCCAACAGTTCATTTAACCCGAACACAACTTTTTCTGAATTGGGACACGCTCGCCCCAATAGGAATGCCAGATCATATGCCTCTTCCATGGTACGAACATGAAAGCGACCTTGCTGCAATAATTCAACAATCTGAGACTGTTGGTGAAGATTTCGGCATATCCGTTTCCATTTCAATCCTTCCTCAACCGCGACATTCACAATCCGCAATAAGAGCCGCTGGTCAAAGGGCTTGATGAGATAAAAAAAGACCCCCGCTTCAATCCCTTCGCCTATTTCTTGTGGAGATCCGGCTGCGGTTTGCATCACAACCGGAAGCCATTGAAGGCGCTCATCAGCTTTCAAATGCGCCAAAAGATCAAGACCATTCATACCAGGCATCATTCGATCTAACACCATGGCATGGAAATCTTGTCCATCATTTCGTAAATACGCTAAGGCCTCTTCACCATTATGGGCCTGAACGAGTTCATAGGGTTCATCTTTGAGACATTCGACAAGAACATCCAGATTTAACTCATCGTCGTCCACCAATAAAATTCGGGTGGATGTGTTTGTCATATATGCCATTTCGCCAACAGCCAATCGTGAGGTGTCAGGGTGGTCGTGAGAGGTGAAGCGTAGGGCGAAAGGAGTATCTTGCTTTTATCTTCTGACTCCTGACGCTTTACCCCCCACCGCTAAAATTCCACTCCGAGTAACGCCACGTCATCCTCAAACCCGCCTTTGGCATTCCATGTCCGGCTCTGCTCGATAATACGGGACAATCCCGACTGCATCGGGTGTCCGGCGACCTCCTCCAGTGCCTTCTGAAGCCTTTTTCTCCCCCAGATCTCTTCCTGAGGATTCATCACCTCATAAATCCCATCACTATAGAGATACATCCGGTCACCGGGATTCACGGAGATGGAATCAGTTGCATACGCCTCGTTACGCGAAAAGCCAATAGGCCAGGATCTTTCGCCCAACACCATCGACGACCGGTCGGTTTTCACAATAATTGAACCGGGATGTCCCGCACTCGCATATCGAAGAAGGCGCGTGGAGCATTGCCACACCCCAACCCAGATCGTGAAATAATCCCCGTCATCGCTCATGGGATATTGTTGGTTCAGACTCGTCAGAATCTCGCCCGGATCGTAAGAGGGAAACAATTGCTGCATATGTTCTCCCTTGAAAAGCAGAGATAACGACACGGCCCGCAACGCCGGCCCGATCCCATGCCCCGACATATCCAACACCATGAGACCGAGATGGTCGTCCCCCCATCTGGCGATCTGAAAGAAATCTCCTCCCAAATGGGAAGACGGCAAAAATTCCCACTCCACCCGCACTCCAGGAATCACTTCACCGGTCCGGGGTAGGAGACCTCGCACAAAGGTGGAAGCCGAGCGGAGTTCAGAGTCTAATTCGGCCTGCTTCTGTGATAACAATCGATTAGACTTTTCCACATACAACATCAACTGTCGGGCTCGAAGGCCCGCGCACACTCTGGCGACAATTTCATGATCGGACGCGGTTTTGGATAGGAAATCATCGGCTCCCCGGCTAAGCCCTTCGGCAATTTGTGTCGGGTGGTCCAATGCCGTCATCAGGATAAAATGAATCGTGCGATAGCGTTCATCCTGTTTAATCGCTTCACAAAGTCCGGGACCATCAAGACCGGGCATCACCCAATCCGAAAGGATGAGATCCACCGGTTCCTGATTCAGGATGGACAGAGCTTCTTCCCCACTATCGGCCTCCAATAACCGACACGGCAGTTTGGCCAAACGCTTCTTGGCAACCATCCGCATAACTTTTTCATCATCCACAATGAGAATGGTATAAAGAGGATCGCCGGGAGGCGTTTTCATATCGAGGACTTTTTCCGTCGTCATCTGCTTCATTGAACCCACAGAGATATTCCGGAATTGAGTAACAAGGGAAACGTGAAGGTAGTTACTCGATAAACCATGTCAGGTATGACGGAAAAGTTCTCACTGCTTAAGCCCTACTCCTCACGCCTTACTCCCTCAAGCATGTCTACGGACCGAGCCGGGTATGGAGAAGGGCCTTCAGACGAATCATGGCTTGGGCATGTAACTGACAAATGCGGGATTCCGTGACGTGCAATACGACTCCAATTTCTTTCATGGTCAGCTCTTCAAAATAATAAAGGGTCAACACCAGCCGTTGACGTTCCGGCAATCGTTCAATGGCATCGACCAACGCCTGGCGAGCATCCTCCGACACCAAAGTCTCCAACGGCGAGGGTTGGTCTCGATCAGCCAGCGCATCCAAGATGGGATGGGAGTCTTCATCATTGGAGCCCAAATCATCGAGACTTAACACGACGGCCCCTTTGGCTTGCAGAAGAGTCTCGTCCACCTCTTGAGCCTCCATGCCTAAGGATTCTGCGAGCTCATCCTCCGTCGGTGGCCGCCCTTTGCGTTTCGTCCATTCATTGGCCGCATGCTGAATTTTCCCGATACGCTCCCGAAGCGACCGCGGGACCCAGTCCATCGCCCGGATTTCATCGAGCATCGCTCCACGAATACGAAACTCGGCATAGGTACGAAATTTTATTTCTCGTGAGGGATCAAACTTCGTCAGGGCATCCAGAAGCCCGACCATCCCGGCACTCATGAGATCTTCCACATTGAGCCCACTCGACGCCCGCATGGCCATTCGCATCGCCATGTATTTAATCACCGGCAAAAATTCCTGAACCAACGTCTCCCGTTCCTGCGTGGAAAGGGAAAGTTTCGTCGGATTGGACGATGCCGGTTTCTCCGAAACCGAACTCTCTGAAACCGTTGTTACCGCGCCACGTTTCATACATTATCCTTCCGTCACAGTTCGAGTGGCTCCCAAGGCAGCAGGACCAAACAGTTGAAAGCCCCCCTGCCAGGAACAATCTCCTCTCCAATCATTGAGGGTCTTCACCAACGAAGAAAAGGCTCGACTCGCCGGGGCGCGCGGATAGACATCGCACACCGCGCGTTGTTGAGCCACGGCCATCGTCACATAGTCGTCTGCGGGAACACAGCCGAGGTAATCGAGCGAAATATTTAAAAATCGATCGGTCACCAAACTCAACTTCCGAAACACATCTTTGCCTTCCTGGGTATGTTTCACTTTGTTGACCAGCATGCGGAATGTCCGTAAGTGATAGCGGGTCGAGAGGATTTTGACCAGGGCATATGCATCCGTCAGAGACGTCGGGTCGGGCGATACCACCACCAGTGTTTCGTGGGCCACTAAACTAAAGTACAGCACATTGGCCGAAATCCCTGCCGCACAATCAATGAGCAGCAAATCCGGCGGAGACGCCAACTGAAGAAACGCCGATTGCAAATGAAGTTGCTGGTCATGCGTCAACTGAGTAAATGCCTGACCTCCGGAGGTCGCCGGCAACAGGCGAATACCTTCGGGCCCGGTCACGAGGACGTCTTGCAAGCCTCGCTGCCCGGAGAGCACGTCCTCAATCGTATATTGCGGGGTGAGGCCGAGGAGGATGTCGACGTTTCCTAAGGCGAGATCCGCATCCATGATCAAGACCTTCCGTCCCTGCCGAGCCGCAGCCACCGCTAAATTCGCGACGACATTACTTTTTCCTACCCCGCCTTTTCCGGAACTGACCGCAATCACCTGAATCCGTGAAGGATCCTGTGGGTTGGTGGTCATGGCGGCACGCAATCCACTGGCTTGATCCAGTCGTCGTTGCGCCGGGACGTCAGGCACTAGGACCGGTGTGGATAATGACCCGGCCATTAGTGCGCCACCCCCGTTAACGGCACACGTTCTTGAAGGACCTGGCCTGGTGAGTGGCCCCAAGCCAATTCAACGAGGCGTGTCCGGGTGGCGATTTCTAAATCTTCAGGCACACGCTGTCCGGCAGAGAGATAGGAAACCGGCAGTCCCGTCTGTGACAAGACGTTATACAGACCGCCGCCCAGCGATACCTCATCCAGTTTCGTGATGATGAGCTTATGGATAGGAACCGATTGATAGCGGCGAATGGTGTCCATCTGCACCGACTCGGCCATTGGAGCGGCTAACACCAGATGCGTTTCGACGTGTAATTGTCCTCGGGTGATCGCCAGCAATTCATCATACCCGGCTTGGTCCTTGGGGCTTCGACCCGCCGTGTCAATCAACAGCAAATCCGCATGCTGATGTCGTCCCATGCATTCCATAAAATCCTTGTGGGACACGGCCACCTCCAAAGGAATTTTTAAAATTTTTGCAAACACCCGAAGTTGCTCTACCGCTGCCACACGATACGTATCCAAGGTAATCAACACGGTTCGCCGATGCTCATCCTGTTGACGGGCCAACCCTGCCAGCTTGGCAATGGTCGTCGTTTTTCCCACCCCGGTCGGCCCAACCATCATCATCACTTTTTGGCCATAATGCTTGGACACCGATGGACCCGAGACGGCTACGGTCTCCTCCATACGTTCCCACAACAGACTTTTCATGGCTTCACGATTTCCCACACCGGCTGTCCCGAGCGTTTCCACTACCGCACGAACCAGATGATGCGCAGTCTGAGGATTCACGCCCTGACTCACCAAGGACTGATAGACATCCATCACGTCTCCAGGTAACCCTTCAACACGTTTGTCCATCTGACTTCCCAAGACTTCCCCCACCACAATCCGCAAGCCTTCTAATTCTTGTCGCAAGGGCCCTAACACCCGTTCAGGATCGTGTTGTTCTTCCCGCAACCGTTGAATTTCCTGGCGCATCTCCTGGAGGTTCTGAGTCACCGGATCGAGCACGGTCGCCACCTGAAGAGCTTCTGAAAAATTGGCATCCGTTTTGGGTTGTCCCGGTTGACGAACCGGCACCTCAGGCACAAAACGTTTGGCCATGAGGGACTGAAGGGATCGATCAACACGTGCGGCAGGACCTTCCTCCGCCTGAGCCGAACGATCCACCGCCGCGGTGACCTCAATGACGGACTGACTAAGCAGACCGAACAAGCCTCCCCCTTTTTGAATACGACGCGACGAGACGATGACCGCCTCAGGTCCCAGTTCGGCTTTGACCGCTTGGAGAGCTTCTTGTAATGAAAGGGCTTCAAACCGTTTCAGCTTCATGTGGCATCCTCACAACTTCAATAGCTTGAATTTGGGTTTTAGGGTCCAACTCGTTCGGAGAAAGTACCGCCAGCGCATGCACGCCCGGCGAGACTAAGCGATACAGTTGGGATCGAATCGACTGGGAACATAACAGCACAGGTTGATATCCTTGGCTCACGACTCGCTCAATGGCCTGACGGACCGACAGAATCACCTGATTCAATAAACTGGGAGGCAACCCGCCTTGCTCTCCATTACCACCCGGACGCATCGCCTCCATCAGGCGGCGATCCAGCATCGGATCCAGGCTAATCACCTGCAGCAATCCGTCGGGATTGGCGTATTGTGACGAAATTGTTCTGGATAAATTTTGCCGAGCATATTCGGTCAGGGTGTCAGGATCCTTACTCTGAGTGGTGTAATCCGCAACAGTCTCTAAAATGGTCCGTAAATCGCGGATCGACACTCGTTCCCGCAAGAGATTTTTGAGAATTCTCACCACCGCTCCTAACGATATTTGAGTCGGAATCAAGTCATCCACCACCTTGGGATACGTCTTAGCGAGGTTATCCAGCAAATTCTGGACCTCTTGCCGACCCAGCAATTCATGCCCATTCGTTTTAATAAATTCGGTCATATGCGTGGCAATAATGGCCGGACCATCGACGACCGTATAGCCATCCATTTGAGCACGCTCTTTTTCTGTCGGAGCAATCCAGACCGCCGGCAATCCGAAACACGGATCTTTCCCCGGCTTTCCTTGCAGACCCTTTTTGGCATGACCGGGATTGATGGCCAATAAATGCCGAGGCACCAATTCTCCCTTGGCCACCTGAATCCCCTTCAACAGAATATTGTACTCATGCGGTTTGAGTTGAAGATTATCCCGGATATGCACGGCGGGCACGACAAATCCCATATCAAGGGCCGTTTGGCGCCGGATAGCCCGAATCCGTTCTAACAACTCCCCTCCCTGAGCTTGATCAACAAACGGCACAAGGCCATAACCGACATGCAATTCCATAAGGTCCGGAGGGGTCACGGAATCCACCGATTCCGTGCCGGAGGAGATCGCCGGATCTTTTTTCTTGGGAAGATTTTTCAGGCGAGCGGCTTCTTGCTTCTGATTCCACAATACATAGGCGAGACCGGCGGTCATCGATCCCAACAACAAAAAGGCCACATGCGGCAGCCCGGGAAGAAATCCTAAAAAGAACAACATGCCGGCCACGGCCGCCACAAGATGGGGATTGAAAAAAATTTGATCGGTTAAATCACGTCCAAGGCTGGTTTTGGTCGAAACCCTCGTCACGATGATACCGGCCGCCGTCGACATAATCAGGGCAGGAATTTGAGCCACAATGGCGTCCCCGACCGTCAGCAGGGTGAAGCGTTTAGCAGCGTCAATGATGGACATCCCATGCTCCAGCACGCCGATGCCCAACCCACCAATGACGTTGATGAAGATAATGAGTAACGCCGCAATCGCATCGCCACGAACAAACTTACTGGCACCGTCCATCGATCCGTAAAAATCGGCTTCCTGTGAAATGGCCTCTCGGCGTTTCCGCGCTTCGCCTTCGTCAATGATCCCCGCATTCAAATCCGCATCGATACTCATTTGCCGACCGGGCATCGCATCCAGGGTAAATCGCGCGGCGACTTCCGCAATACGGGTGGCGCCCTTGGTGATCACGACAAAATTGATAATGACCAGAATGGAGAAAACCACAATGCCCACCGCATAATTCCCCCCAACCACAAACTCCCCAAACACGGCAATGACCTGCCCGGCGGCGGCGGGGCCTTCGTTCCCATGCATGAGAATGGCCCTCGTCGAAGCAATGTTCAAGGCAAGCCGGAACAACGTGGTGAGTAACACCACCGAGGGGAAGACGGAAAATTCTGCGGGACGCCCGGCATGCATGGTCACAAGTAAAATCAAAACAGCCAGCGTAATGCTAAAGGATAAAAAGAGGTCCAACAGAAATGAGGGAAGGGGTAAGAGCATGAGGAGGAGCATCCCCACCACCCCGATCGGCAAGAGGACATCCCCATAATGCGCGGGAGTCAGTTCGTCTCGTAATTTTTGAGCATCAAATGCCATGCGTGCCTTAATCGGTTACCGCTGATTCATATGGTTGTAATGTATTTCCACATGACTCTCCTCAACCTCGCGAGGCGTAATGGGAAGAGGGTAAGGAGTAAGGAGCAAGGAGACAGAAGAAAGAAGCTCCCGACACCTCCTTATTCTCTAAGCCTCGCGCCTTGCTTCTTACGCCTCACACTCCACGCTTTCACGTTCCCTCATGCATTTTCTTCAGGCTATACACGTAGGCCAACACCTCAGCGGCCGCTTGATACAACGCACTGGGCACTTCTTGACCGATTTTCACGGCCTTATACAGACCTCGAGCCAAACTGCGGTTTTCAATAACGGGCACTCCCGCATGACGCGCAATTTGCTTAATCTTGTCCGCCATAAATCCTGCGCCCTTCGCCACCACCACCGGAGCGTCCATTTTTCCTGTTTCATACCTGAGCGCCACAGCCACGTGAGTCGGGTTGGTAATCACCACGTCGGCTTTAGGCACCGCCTGCAACATTCGTTGTCGGGCACGTTCCCGTTGTAAACTGAGCCGGCGGGATCGAATCTGCGGATCACCTTCCACATCCTTGGACTCGTCTTTGACTTCCTGTTTGGTCATCTTGTGATCTTCGGTATGCTGCCACCGCTGATAGACGAAATCGATGATCGCCAACAGGAGCAGGGACCCTCCGACCGACCACATAATGTTCTCCAGGAGACCCCACACACCCCCAACCGCCTCCGTTAACTCAAGAAGGGGAAGTTGAACAATCGCGAGCAGGTTATGAGACAGAATCAGATAGGCAATTCCACTCACGCCTGCTAATTTGAGCAAGGACTTTAAAAGATCGACCACTCCTTTCCAGGAAAAAATGCGCTTCAACCCATTGGAGGGATTCAATTTGGACGGCTTGGGTTGTAAAGCCTCTTCAATCCAAAGCGGTCCCGTTTGCAGGATAATGGCGAGAAAGGCGAATACCCCAACCAGGAGACCGAACGGAATCAGGGGAACAAACGCCTGATAGGCAATATTTAACAACAGGACATGTGTGGACTGAGCATCTAACTGAAGAGTTCCGGCTTGCGCCAACCACTGTCGGTAATGATCAAAAAATCGGACGAACGCGTGAGGCGCCCACAGAGAAAGCAGCCCAACCCCACCCAACAAGACAAACAACGAGGGCAATTCCCGGGTCATCGGCACCTGGCCCTTGCGACGAGCCTCCGCCAAACGTTTCGGACTCGGTTGCTCTGATTTATCCGCCCCGTCTTTATTCTCAGCCATGCCCTAATTCCTGTAATAAGTCCCACAGGACCGTTTCCATCCCGACAATGGAGTCTTGAAAAACCAAGGCAATGAAGGGCAAACCCAGGCCTAGCACCAACAAACCGACCGCAATCGTAATGGGAAAACTGGTGAGCATCACATTCATCTGGGGAACCAGGCGGCCAAGGATCCCCATGATGAAATGCACCAAAAATGTGGCCCCCATCACGGGGAAGGCCAGTTTCATTCCCGTGTCATAGGTGCGTTGAATCACTTCAGTCACATCGCTCAGTAGGGGGGCGCTCAGATGAGCGCCAAAAGGGGGGATCAACAGAAAACTACTGCCCAAGGCCAACAACACCAAATGATGCCCATCGACTTGAAAGTACAGAAGGGTTGCCAGAATGGTCAGTAATTGCCCGAACACCGGGGTTTCCACTTGCGTGACAGGGTCCAACACTCCGGCCATGGCAAACCCCACTTGAAAGCCCATCACACTTCCCGCCAGTTCCACCGCCGTCATGATTAATCGCAGGGCCAAACCTAAGACCAGACCGACGAGCAATTCGGCACCCAAGGCGATTACCAGATTTCCAGGTTGTAACCAATTGGGAGGAAGAGTAAACGTCACGATGGGCATCAACAGGATGGCGATGATCACCGCCATGCCGATTTTGATGCGACTCGGAACCGACTGTCCCCCCAGCAACGGTAACGCCGACAAGATAACGGCCGTGCGCACGAGTACGACGACGAATTGCCACACTTGCTGAATCGCCATATCCCATTGCAACACCGGTTACCGGACATCTTTCTGATACATGCCGCAGATCGACTCCCTCGATTATTGAGCAAACTCGGGTATCCTGGCCCATACCCCCGTCATGAATCCCACAAGGATTTCCACCATCCAGGGGAATGTCACCAAGAGCACCACAAACATGGTGGCCACCTTTGGCAAAAAGGTGAGGGTCATTTCATTAATTTGTGTCATGGCTTGGAAGGCACTCACGCAGAGTCCGACTAGTAAGCTAAGACCCAACATTGGGCCCGCCACAAGCAGGATTGTTTGAATCGCCTCCTGACCGATGCTCAGGACACTTTCGGTTGTCATCTCCTTACCCCTTTCAGTCTTGCCATGAAATGTAAAAGGTAAGACGTGAAAAGTGAGGAGTAAGAAGACAGAAGACAAAACAGATTGTTGTACCCCGGCATTTGATACACTCCTTACTTCTTACCCCCCCACGCCCTAAGCCTTCATCCTCACATTATTGAAAACTATTCATCAGCGCTCCCACGACTAAAAACCATCCATCAGCCAACACAAACAACACCAATTTAAACGGCAACGAAATCATGATTGGTGGCAGCATCATCATACCCATGGACATTAAAATACTGGCGACAATCATATCGATCACAAGAAAAGGCACATAGATGAGAAACCCGATTTGAAACGCCGTGCGCAATTCACTCGTGACAAACGCCGGCACCAGGACATGGAACGGAACATCATCGGGCGTCTGAGGGTGAGGAACTTTTGCCATCTCCACAAACAAGGTTAAATCCTTTTCCCGTACTTGTTTCAGCATGAACGTTCTTAACGGTATCTTGGCCCGATCAAGCGCCACTTCCTGTGTCACCTGCTGTTCCAATAGCGGATTAAGGGCCTCAACCCGAATCTGTTCCCACACCGGCATCATAATAAACAGCGTCAAAAACAGGGCCAATCCAATCATCACCTGATTCGGTGGTGCATGCATGGTCCCCAACGCCTGCCGAAGAAGACCCAGAACAATCACGACGCGCGTAAATGCCGTCACCAACATCAACAGGGCTGGCGCAAGAGTTAAGGCCGTCAGGAGAAAGAGGATGCGAAGCCCGAAGGTCCATGGTTCGGTCCCGTCCAGACCGGATACCTGCAAACTGATCGCCGGATCCTTGGTGGCCTGGGCAAAAGCCGGAGTCGGCAGCCCCATGATCAGACTCATGCCTAACAGTCGCCAACAGTCACGTCCTCCACGAAACCCGCAAATGGGGTTGTTCACGATCTCTCTTCTCCCTTCACCCGTGCGACGCGTTTGGCCATTCGGATGGACGGTTCAGAGGTCACCGATCCTTGTCCGGACTTCTCAAATGCCTGCCGGGTCCACTGTCCCAACCAGGTGCCCAGCGGCCCGACGAGCGGATTCCCAATGGATCTGAGCCGATTAATCCGGTCGGCATCCGCAACGGTCGTCAGTAACGTCATCTCTCGGGCCGTCGTCCCCAACACCAACACTTCTCCGGCCACCTCCACGAGCATGATGTGCTTTCCCGTCCCGACCCGGAGCCCGCCTAAAATGCGCATCACAGGATCGCCGCTCTTTCCCGGCAATTCCCCGAACGTGCGCCGAACCCAGGCTAATCCTCCAAGAAGGACCAGGACCACCAGGGCCAGGGTGCCCGCCATTTTGAGCGCTTCATGGGTAAGATCCATAATGTTCTAGTTGAAAGTACGAAGGAAAAAGTGAGAAGTAAGGAAAACCAGCAAAAGTTTTCTTTTCCTTGTTCTCTACTTTTTATCTATTTACTTCTACCTTTTCCCTTCTCTCTTTACCCTTCACCCTTTCGTCCTTATCGAAGTTTATTCACACGTTCGGTCGGGCTAATCACGTCCGTGAGACGGATACCGAACTTCTCATTCACCATCACCACCTCACCACGCGCGACTAACCGTTCATTCACCAACACTTCCAACGGTTCACCGGCGAGTTTATCCAATTCAACGATGGAACCCGGCCCTAACTGCAATAAGTCTTTAATCAACATGCGGGTATTGCCCAATTGCGCAGAGAGCATCAACGGAATATCTAGGATTCGATTTAAGTTCTGATCGTGAGACGTATTCAATTGTGGCGTGTGACTGTTGGTACTCGCCGCCACCTCCTGTTTTTTCGCCGCAGCATTCTGTTCCTTCGCAGCGGCTTCCTGCGCTAACGCCTCCATCATTTCCTTCTCAGCATCAAACGTGTCCATGTCGATGTTGTCGTCTTCACTCATCGTTCATCTCCGGGTTTGTCCACAGTCAGTGACCGGCCGGCACCTCATCGCGTTCACCGGCCCTTACTCCCTCGTCAGAATGATGTCCTTGATCTGAAATGATTGCATGCCCTTAGTCGTTCCCGGAGAACCAAGAAACTTTGGCACTCCTTCCACCGTGGCCGTGAGTAGCTGGGTGGTCCCTTGATTCAACCCGATCACATCGCCCGGTGAAAATTGCATCAATTCCTCCACCGAGATTTCCGTTTCTCCCAAACACACGGACAGGGTGACATAGGCCTCCTTCAGCCTGGCTGAGAAACGTTTCAACCAGCCATGATCCGTTTCAAATGAGTCTCCCTGGAAACTCACCTGCAGACGTTCTCGAATCGGCTCCAACATCGCATAGGGAAGACAGAGGTGGAGATCCCCCACCGAATTGCCTAATTCGATGCCCAAGGTGACCACAATGACGATATCCGCCGGCAATACAATGGCGGCCAACTGAGGATTCATTTCTACCCGAACCGCATTGATGAGGAGTTTTTGGACAGGGTCCCAGGCTTTTTGGAGATTCCCCAATCCCATCAGCATGACCTTCTTCATCACGCGCTGCTCAATGATGGTAAAATCCTGCCCTTCCGGTTTTACATGGGTCTGGCCGGTTCCCCCGAAAAAATGATCAACCAGCAAATACACCGTCGCCGCATCCGTGGCGATCATCGCCAAGCCGCGAAGAGGCTCCATGGAGATAATCTGGAGATAGGCCGGGATGGGAAGACGTTTGGTGAACTCCCCGAACTTCATCACTGTTTGATTCGTGACCGTCACCTCGGCGGTTTTACGAAGCACATCGCTCAAAGAGAGGCGGAACCCACGCGAAAATTGCTGGTGGATCACATCCAGGGTCGGCATTCGCCCGCGAACGACCCATTCCTGATTCCCCAAATCATACGGAACCGGTCCGTCCTGTAGTCCGGCATCTACCGGGTCTTCAGGTTCCGTCTCCACCCCGCCGTCAGACACGCCCCGAAGAAGGGCATCAACTTCATCCTGACTAAGAATTTTTTCCATGTTGGGACGTGGCACAAAGAAACAGCCTTGCTGTCTCTTCTCTCCTCATTCTAATTCCTGACTCCAGACCTCTTACGTCTTTCTCCTCAGACCCTACTGAATAATAAAATCAGTAAAATATACATTGGCGACTTTTCCTTTACTCATGACGCCATTCACCCGCGTCATGATTTCTTCTCGCACACGGCGCTTCCCGTTCACGGTTCTGAGTAATTGCGATTCTTTACTGCTCAGTAACACCAGCAACGCGTCGCGAATGGCCGGGATTTTGTGTTGATAATCCGTTTTTTCTTCAGGCCGGTCTAACTCGAGTTTGATGCTCACTTTTAAAAATCGCAGCTCCTCCCGATCCGCTAAATTCAGAAGAAAGGGTTCTAGCTCCATCACCGGACCCGGCTCTTCATGACCTGTCTCGGCTTTGGCATGCTCGTCATGCTCGGCCGGCTTCTCCTCTTGGCCACTCATGAAATACCAGGCTGCGCCTCCTCCTCCACCAAGAAGAAGAACGCCCGCGATAACAATCAACAGCATTTTTTTTCCGGACCCGGCTTTAACTGGGGCTTCCCCTTTGTCATCCTCTTCAGCCATACATCAACCTCACACTCTAAGAAGTTTTTGGACACTCACGTTCCCCTTCCCAAGTCAGCAACCTTTGTGCCACTCCACTTTTCTACGTATACACGTTGATACTAAGCCTGTAATGCACTGAATATGCATATGTTTCTTCTACAGTCGTGCCTTAATCTCTTATGCCCTGCAACAACACGAGACCTGCCATTTCGTCATTTTCCTGGCAATTCGCGGGAACCTTTGACAGGGTCGTCTATGGGAACCTGAGGGATAAGGTGTAAAGGTTGGGAGTTAAGACATGAGGAGTGAAACGGAAGCCAATCCCTTTTCCGTCATGACCGACATTGTTCATCGGGCATCCATCTTCTGTTGATGATGAACACGTGACACGCGAGGAGCCGTGAGAAAGAAACGGATCTTTCCGCTTCACACCCTATCCCTAAGGGTTAAAGAGACATGATTGTTCAACATTCCACTTAGGAACAAAAAAAAGCCCCCAGGCAGGAACACCTGCCTGGGGGCTTGATCAGTCACATACTCGGTCAAAATCTAACGGGCCAGATTCACCAGTTCTCCAAGTAGATCGTTGGTCGTGGTGATGATTCGTGAATTCGCCTGGAAACCACGCTGCATGGTAATCATATTCACTAACTCTTCACCCAAATCCACATTGGAGGCTTCAAGCGTGCTTGCCGATACCTTGCCAAATGCCCCCGTGCCGGGCACCCCGTCCAAGGGGGTTCCGGAATCACCGGATTGAATAAACAAATTTCGTCCAATCGGTTGCAAGCCATCAGGATTAATAAACCGGGTGAGTCGAACCTGTCCCAATGTCCGGGTGGTCCCATTATCAAATCGGCCCGTGATCACCCCATCCTCACCAATAGAAGTTCCCGCAAGTGATCCCGGGCCATACCCATCTTGGGATAAGGTGTCCAGCACTAAGGCATTCTGATTCAAAGAGGTGCCTTGCTGTAACAATCCATCAGTGCCGGCGCCTCCTTCCGTAATGCTCGTCCCAAAATCAAACGTTATGGGTTGGGCCGGTGTAGCTTTATCAAAATCAATCCCGTCTCCTGCTGTATTAAAATATGTGACAGCGCTTTCAGAATCTAAAAAACCGTCCGCTGTATAGGTTAAAGTTCCTTCTGCCACCAAAGCATTATTCGTATTGCTATCGTAGTTGGTGGAGGGAACAAGGGTAGTCGTATCAACTCCATTCGTTCCGCCTTGAGCCAATACACTATACTTCCATACATTATCCGCCGTTTGGGCAAAGTATATTTGCAAATCATGTCCGATCCCTAATGAGTCAAAGACCCGGACAGAGGTATTACCTGGGAATAACCCCTTATTGGTTATGGGATCGAGCACCTGTGCGGTGGTGTAGGTATTGACTGAAGCATCGGCAGCCAGACGCCCAGACATCGCGACATCCAATGTTTGGACCCCTGGTTGGGTGCTGGTAGTTAACGTTAAATTGCCAATACTCCCGGTTAGAAGTCCCGTATCATCCGCTTGATCACCTTGCAATCGCAGACCAGCCGGATTGACCAGGTTTCCTTGTGAATCGATATCAAACTGGCCCGCACGGGAGTAGAAAATATTTCCGGTTGCATCACTCACCCGGAAAAATCCGTCACCATCAATGGCCAGGTCCAAGGCATTGGACGTTGTCTGAAGCGATCCTTGCGTAAAGCTCGGATCGATCCCCAATACCCGCACGCCACGACCTTCCACTAAGGCCGTGCTCGTCCCTCCACCGCCGATCGTGGCTCCGAAGAGATCGCCAAATGAGACCGACCGGCTCTTATAGCCGATCGTCTGCGCATTGGCGATATTGTTTCCAATCTCACTGAGCGCTCGGCTGGTCGCGTTAATACCACTTGTCGCGGCAAAAAATGCTGAGGTAATTCCCATTGGCGTGTACTCCTTGTTTCTCGATTGACCAATCTGATGATGTTTTCCCTACAACCGTCCACTTCAAAGAATTGAAAGAATGTCCTCCGTGTGTAAGCTTTTTCCACTTTGCAGGACGACCGGACTCTCCGCCCCAAAAGCAATCGTCATGACGCGTTCACGAGCGAACGTGAAATTCGGGACAGGCTGTTTATTCACGTCTTGGGCTTTCACAATGAACTGGTAGACGCCTTCCGGAACCCGGTCCCCCGAATCATTCAACCCATCCCATTGAATCTGATTGGCCCCGGCCTTTTGAACATCTGTGGACTCCAATGTCCGGACCACCTGCTGGTTCGAGTCCAACACCTTGATGGTGACCGACCTGGCCTCTCCGCTTAAGGCATAGCCAAGCGTGGGCTGTTCATCCCCGGCAATACTGACGGTATCACCCTGCGCAACCACCGTCCGTCCAATCAAATTCACCAGATCTAATTGTGTCCGTTGGGTATCCTGGCCGATCAATTTTTCCAAGAGTTTATTAGTACTCGTGGCCTGCTCCAACGTGGTGAACTGCGCTAACTGCGCCACAAAATCCTCATTCTGGACCGGGTTGGTGGGATCCTGACTTTGCAACTGGGTGACTAACAAGCGAAGAAAGACATCCGATCCAAGTGCCGAAACCGCCGCTTGCACATTGGCACCGCCTGTCGCCGTGGCATTCGTTCCTGGTTGTGTCGGCGTAATGGCATCCATGGTTCAGGGCTCCTTTGTTATTCGATCTTGTTTACACGAGTACATCATTCCATCTTCTTCATGCCACCAAATGGAATCCCTGTTCCTCAACCCGCCCGGCCCTATAGGAGAGCGATCCTGGTGTCTGATGGAGGAACGTCGTACTCCCTTGGCTCGTCTGCGTTCCCGCCCCATCCGAACATGTGTCTGATTCCTGCCCATTCTGGTGATCGCGGACTTCCGCGGAAAATTCCTGCAACTCCATCTCGCCCTGGGTCAGTTGCTCTTCCAATTGTGGAACAAATTGGACCGCCAGATTTTTCAAAGTAGCTTGATCCATTAACAAATTGGCATAGACCTGCCGGTGCTGCACGCCCACATCAATCTGCACCCGATTGGTTTCGGAAATTTGCACCTCCATTTGGAGGCGTTGAAGCGCCGGACCGGGAAGATCCGGTACACGCTCTTCCGCCATCCGAACAGCCTGTCCAGGCGAAGAAGCAGACGAGGCCTGCTGAAAGCCAGGCTGAGAATGTGTCGGATTGCCCATGCCATGATTGAGCCCCTGCCCGGCATTGGGATCGACTCCCTCGGCTTTTCCTGTTACCTCAAGGACGTCTCTTGAACGATCACCTGTCAACGACACATTGGCATCAGCAAGAAGGTCCAGGGGAATCCCGATCGAGGACTCCTTCCCGTTCGCTGGCGATTCACTCAGAACGGACGAAACCCTGCTCACATAATTCAATCGGTTCTGACTCAATTGAGCCGCATCCACAATATCGGCGGGCGTTTCTTCAAAAGGTTCTGTAACCGGGAACGCCTGATTGACTGGAGCGTTCGCAGGCTTGAGTGACTCCTGCGGAGGCCCTATCGGTGAGGGAGGATTTTTCAGCAGACGAGGCCCGGTTTCTTGAACCGGACTCAAGACGCGGTCCACTGTATTCAGCTGATTCGCGTCAGATTCTGCGACAGACTTCCCAGCAACCGCTGCGATGGCATTTTGGAGAACCCGTTCTGAATCGACCTTGGTAACGAGAGGGGCCGCACTCTGATCGGGGAGCGTGCTCCCCACCGATGCCGTCTGACTTAAAGGGGCGCCCGCCAAGAGGGGCAAGCCTGTCTGAATGCCCAATACCGCAGGTTGTCTTATCTCTCCTCCGGGTTTTCCTTGGAGGAATGCCAGGGGCGCCACATTCCCATTGACCACCGACCCATCCTGGGATCCATTCCCAGGCAAGAATCCGAACAACGCCGCTTGGCTTTCAATCTGGCCCCCTGCGCTGTTTCCATTCACGCCTTCTGCTATCAAGGGAATCGAAGAATTTCCCACTACAGCACCTTCTTCGGGTATCCCTTGCCCCTTGTTCTCCAAGAGACTCGCCAGGTACAGGGACGGAAGGGTGTCACCAGAAAGGGCCTGGGTGCCGAAAAGCCAATCCTGGTTCGACCCTCGTCCTCCGTCCTCCCCTGACATTGTCTTGGATACATTGTTCAAAAAAGAGGCCGCTGTCGTCTGGTTACGAAAAATTTTTGCAAACAAATTTCTGGAAGGATCCACCGTGGTCCCCGCTTGATCCAGCCCGGCTCCACCAACCTGACCGGTTACGTGTGGGGGACTTTCCAGGGGTCCAAAAAGAAATGGGACGGCATTGATCATCGTTTAATTCTGCATCTTGGGGTTCTTGCGTTGGTTCAATTTAATGTCTCGATATCGCCTGAGACCTTCTGACAATCTGGCCGCTTTGACCGGTTCGACGCCTGCTAACACGCCGGCGGCTTTTTTGTCTTTGATCGCGGCCAAAATATCCAGGGCTAAGCCTTCCCGCATTTCTGCGATTCGCAAGGCCGCTTCTTCGGGATCCATGGATTCATAAATTTTAATTAAATGAATTAACGCCGGATCCTGTTCCACATATCGACGTTGTTCTTCTGCAAGCGAAGAGGCCTCCCCCTCTAACCGTTTCCCCTCTTTGGTTTGTCGTGCAGCCAGCGCCTCTAAATCCTGCTGAAGTGCCATGAGCCGTTCTTCACGTTGTTGCAAACCACGTTCCCTCTCTTCCACCTCCTTGAGACGCGCTTGCAGTTGTTCCAATAATGTGGTTTCTGCACCGGGCGCTTCCTCATTCAACCCGTTTTCAACTGTTTGATTTTCAAATGAATCCGTTGTTCCCACCTCCGGGGTTTCTTGAACGGACCCGACCGTGGTGGCCCACAAGATCATGGCCAACACCCACCACACAATGAGTGATCGACTAGGCAACATTGTTCTACTCAGGAGTGTTGAACATTGCCGCCAGCCGCGTTCTTGGGTCTGTGAAGCGTGAAACGGGAAACAGGAGGTGTGAGACATATAGGGTGAAACCAACAGATGCCTCGTTTCTCCTGACCTCCCCTCACTCCTTTCGATCCTCGGCGGGATCCCACCCCGAGCCATGCTGAAGGCTCCATTGTTGGGGTGATGGTCAGGATCATGCATAGACCGAACAGACATTTTTTTTGACATATTTCCATTCCCTATTGGATCATTTCTTCAAGTTGAGAAGTGGCATAAGCATGAGCCGTCACATCTTCCTGCATCTGTTGTTCCTGCGTGGCGACTTTCTGCATGACCTCTTCCTCCTTCTTGGCGATCACCAACTCCACCACACGTCTGGCATGATGGGCCTTTTTTAATGTGGCCCGTAAATCAACCAGCTTGGCTTCCGCAATCTGAATCTGTTGGCTCTGGTGTTCGATGGCCGTACTGATTTGATCCAACCACTGATAGCGTTGCTCAGCAATCATCGTGTCGATACCCCCTCGTATCCGCTGGTCTAATTCAGAGGCCACCACTTCCATTTCAACCATGAGGTCATCCCGTTTCGAGACGATCTGACTTTTTTCCCATTCCGCCAAGACCACTTCTTCGCGGGCGAGGTCTTCCACTTGTTTTCGAAATCGGAGTAATGTCGTCCAATTCATACGGTTTTCCCCTTTCTCTCAAGAAGACGCCGGCACTGTTCTGCCAACGATTCGAGCCCCTGACAGCTTTCCGGTATTCCCACCCCTTCCTCGCGTGTTTGCCTGAGAAAGGCATCGATCGGTCCTTTCATGTGAATCGCCGCGTCGAGTCGAGGATTTGTGCCTAATTGGTACGCCCCTAAATTGATGAGATCTTCCGCATTCCGGTATTCGGCCATCATCTGCACCAGAAACCTGGCAGCATCCTGATGGGCGTTGGACGCGATATCCGACATCACCCGACTCACGCTTTGCAGAACATCGATCGCGGGAAAGTGTCCTTGCATCGCCAACCGCCTTGTCAACACAATGTGTCCGTCTAAAATGGACCGGAAGGAATCGGCAATGGGATCGTTTAAGTCGTCACCATCAACAAGCACGGTATACAGACCGGTAATGGATCCGGTACCCACCGGCCCCACCCGCTCTAAGACCTGAGGAAAGAGCGTAAAGACAGATGGCGGATACCCTTTGGTCGTAGGGGGTTCACCGGCAGCCAGTCCCACCTCCCGTTGTGCATGTGCCAACCGGGTTAGGGAATCAACCAGGAGCAGGACCTGATTGCCCTGATCCCGAAAAAACTCGGCAATGGCGGTGGCCACAAACGCCGCCCGAACCCGCACTAACGGCGATTGATCGGAGGTAGCTACCACCACCACCGAACGGCGGAGACCTTCCCGTCCCAAATCCCGTTCCAAAAATTCCCTGACTTCCCGCCCTCGCTCACCCACCAGCGCGATCACGTTCACATCCGCAGACGTGTGCCGGCACATCGTTCCCATCAAGACACTTTTTCCCACTCCGCTTCCGGCAAAAATCCCGAGTTTTTGGCCGACCCCGCAGGTCAGCAGGGCATTGATGGCTCGTACGCCCAAATCCATGGGGGTGGTAATGCGCTCCCGGAGCATGGGCGCCGGAGCGGGCGCATAGAGGGCATAGCGGCGGCTACGGGACAGCGGCCCTTTTTCATCCAACGGCTGCCCGAGTCCATCCACGACTCGTCCCAACATTTGAGGCCCGACCAATAATCGTGGAGAGGTCGGATCGTAGCGAATGAGATTTCCGGCGGCGATGCCGCGTACAGCTCCGAACGGCATGACCACCACCCGTTGCTCCCGAAACCCGATGACTTCTCCCTCCACCATCGACTGCCCTCGTTTGCTGAAGATATGGCATCGCTGGCCGACCGACGCCCCCAAGCCGGTGCCTTCCAGCGTCAGCCCCACGGCTTTGACGACGCGCCCGGTAATCGTCACAGGAGCTATGTCGTCCAAACGCTGTTGAATCGTGGCGAGGCTCATGACGGGGGTGCTTCCAATCCGAATTCGCTGGCCACCAGTGCCAGTTGTTGAGTCAGCCTGGCATCGAACAGGAGGCCTGCCTGCTCAACCAGGCATCCACCAGGATCCACGTCATCAAAGACTTCAAGTGCCAGATGATCGCCATCGGCCCACTCCGGTCGTAATGTGTGTTGAAGGGGCTCTAAGATTTTGAAGTCTTGTGGATGGACTTTCAGCGTCACTAACGTTTTGTCGGGAAGCAGTCCAAGCACCTGACGCACTTGTCGAACCACGAGTTCTTTATCGATCTCACATTCCCGTAACAGGATTTTTTTGCTAATCGCCAGCGCGACTTCCACAATATCCCGTTCATGTTCTTCTAACGCAATCACCCGAGCCCGACCAATCTGATTGGCTAATCGAAGCGCCTTTTTGACCTCCTCCTCCACTTGGGCTTGACACTGGGCACGCCCCTCGGCGATCCCGGCCTGGCGTCCCCGCTCAAACGCGTCTTGTTGGAGTTCCCTGCAATCATGAGGTTGGGCCTCCTCGGCGCGCTGCTTCGCACTTTTGTGGACTAATTCCACCATCTGAAAACGTTTGACTGTGTCATCCTGTTCCATAAGCGGGCGCACCTTAGACCATTTGCTCCTCACCCTTTCCTCCCAAAGCTACGCGGCCTTCACCGGCCAGACGCTGAACGGTTTTAATAATGTTCTGCTGAGCGGTTTCCACATCACTCAGCTTGACCGGTCCTCGAGTCTCCATATCTTCCTTGAGAGATTCCGCCGCTCGACTGGACATATTCTTAAAGAATTTATCCCGGAGTGGACCATCGATCGGCTTCAGAGCCAGCAGTAATTCTTCTTTGCTGACTTCACGCAACAATTCCTGCATTCCGCGATCATCGACATTTTCCAGGTCTTCGAACACAAACATCTTCCCACGGATTTCTTCTGCGATCTCCGGATTTTTGCTTTCCAGGGAGGTCAGGATTTCCCCTTCCACATTGCGTTTCACAGAATTCAGGATTTCGGCCACCAGCCCGGTCCCGCCCACGGCCACCGCATTTTTAGAAGAACCCAGACGCAATTCCTCCTGAAGCACAGCATTCAATTCGTCCAACATATTGGGCGAGACTTCTTCTGTGGTGGCTAACCGGTAGACAATGGCATCCCGTTTATTTGCGGGGAGCAATGACAAAATTTGAGCCGCATGATCGGATTCTAAATTGGCCAGAATCAATGCGCCTGTTTGTGGATGTTCAATGGCCAGTAAATTCGCAATTGATGCCGCATCAAGGGATTTTAAGGTTTCAAATCCGGCATTCTCCGACGTGTTCAGGGAACTCAGAATACGACGGGCTTTATCTTTTCCCAGGGCCGCATTGAGGATTTTTGAGAGATAGGTTTTGCCTTCCACCGACAGACCGGATGTTCCCGCCAATTCCCGGAATTCTTTTAATACCAATCGATGTTCGTCCTGCCCGACATTGACCAACGCCCCCAAATACGCGCCGATTTGCCGGATGTCTTTTTGGTCGAGCACTTTTAAGACTTCCACCGCGGCACTCTCCCCAATGGCAAGCAACAAAATTGCCGCCTTTTCATATCCGGACAACTGGCTATTCACGGATTACACCTTTTCTCCTTGTTCTTCTTTAATCCAGGTTCGAATCACTTGCGCCGCGGAAGCCGGATTATCTGCTGCCAGCTTAATGGCTTGCTCCTGGGGAGTTTCGGAAATTTCCGCTTCATACTCGGTCACCGTAGCCGGCAATCCTTTCTGTGGCAGGACCACCGCTGCCGCGGTGGGCTTCGTGAGATTCAGCGCCATCGGTCGAACCACAAACCACAACACCATCACTCCCAGGAAGAAAAAGAGAACGGGCTTCAGAAATCCACCCCAGGTGGCCAGGAACGATTGCACACCTGCCGTCATACTCTCCTCACCCTCAAGGATGGCGGGAGATTCAAATGGCACATTGATGACTTCAATTTGATCGCCACGTTCTTCCGAGAATCCGACCGCTTTTTTCACAATTTGGACCAGATTCTGGATTTCCTGTTCAGGCCGTGGCACATATTTCTTTTCGGAAGTACTCCCAGTCCCCTGCCCCTCAGCGTCCTGAGCCGCTTCATAGGTCCCATCCACTAAGACCGCCACGCTTAACCGCTTTATGGCGCCGGTCGGTTCAATGATTTTGCTCACTTTACGATTGACTTCATAATTCAATGTTTCATTTTTTCGTTTGGCTTCTTTTTGCTCTGTTCCGTTTCCTGCCTTGAGCTCGCTGGGCACATTGCTCCTCACACCAGGAACACCCGGTCCCCCGTGGGTCGAACCGGATTCCAGCACCTTCTCCTGACTCCGGTTTTCGCTTCGTACCACCTGGCTATTGGGGTCAAAGCTTTCTTCGGTGATTTCGACTTGCCGAAACTCCAACGGCGCGGTGACCCGAATCACAGACTTGTCCCGGCCCAGGACCTGGTCCAACATGGTCTGCACCCGTTGCTCCAGATCCCGTTCTACCCGTCGTTGAGTTTCAATTTGCGAAGCTGTCAGTTGGGCGTCACTATCCGCAGAGTTTTGACTGAGCACCTGACCGTGATTGTCCACGACCGTCACCTGGCCGGGCTCTAATCCTTCGACGCTACTGGCCACTAAATGCACGATCCCCTGAACCTGCGTGCCACCAAGAGGAGCCCCACGCTTGAGCGTCAACACGACGGCAGCCTGGGCTGGTTTTTGTTCAGTCGCGAACAGACGCTTCTCTGGCATCACCAGATGCACGCGTACCCGCTCAACCTGGGATAATTGTCCGATGGTCCGGGCCAGTTCTCCTTGAAGCGCGCGCCGGTAATTCATTTGTTGCGTAAAAGGCGTCACGCCCAACCCGGTTCGATCGAATATTTCAAATCCCACTCCAGCCGATTCAGGAAGTCCCAACGAGGCCAGCTGGAGTCGCAATTCATGCACCCGTTCGGCGGGAACTTTAATCGTATTCCCGCCTTCACCCACCTCATAGACGGCGCCCTGCTTACCAAGTTCCTGGATAATCGCACGCGTATCGTCGGGATTGAGCTGAGAGAACAGGATCACCAATTCAGGGGCCCTTCCGACCATCATCAACATCGGAATGGTCGCCAGGGCTAAGGCCAGGACGACGACCACGCCGATCCGCTGCGTTAAGGTTAAGGCTTGAAAATTACTGAGAAGACTGTCCATAGGGTTAACGGGTTTTGCTCAACGCTCACGATTGAAGAAATGTGGGCATCATTTACACCGATGAGTCGTGCGTGATGTGACCGGTGCCGGCTCTCTCTCATTCGGGCCTCCGCCATGGTCGGCATCAGCGTGTGTCAACGCCACCATGTCTTACACTTGCATCCGCATAACTTCCTGATACGCATCAATCACCTTATTTCTGACCTGCATCAAGAGTTTGAACGATAAGCCGGCTTTTTCACCGGCAATGACCGCTTGATGAATGTTGACGTTCTCTCCACGAGCGACGGCATCTTCTAAACGCCCGGCCTCATGCTGCATGGTATTGACGGACTCCACCGCCTTTTTCAAGAGATCGCCGAATCCCTGGTCCTGACCGGCTGGGCCTTTGAGCGGGGTGACCCCAAACGGTTCCGAAACACCCTCAATGCTTTTTATCGGAAGATAGTCCATTTTGCCGTTTTCCTTCCTTCAGTATTGAAGAGCCTTAGCGGCTCATTTCTAATGCACGAAGCGTCATAGTCTTGCCGGTTTCCATCACGGCTAGATTGGCCTCGTAGGCCCGGGTCGCCGACATGAGATTGACCATCTCCTCGATCGGATTCACATTCGGAAGGTGTACATACCCCTGTTCATCCGCATCGGGATGACTGGGATCGTACACGGTCCTTAACGGTCGCTCGTCTTGAATCACATCCGTCACCCGAACGCCGGATGGTCCGGACTGATCGCCAAAGGCATTGGCAAATACATTGGAAAACTGCGGCCCTGCCGGTGAGGCTTGAAACACGACATCACGTCTGATGTATGGTCCCCCTTCCGGCGTCCGGGTGGATTCCGCATTGGCCAAATTGCTGGCAATAATATTCAGCCGCTGCCGTTGTGCATCCAAGGCAGACCCCACGACCGAAAACACTCGATCAATATTCATCGTACCCTCCTTTTTCCCACACCCAACTCAGATCTTCCCATCCTTCTCATCTTCACCAACTTTCCGCTTCACTCGTTCTCCCGGCTTTCCTGGGATCAGTGTAATGGGAACCATGAGGTCAAAGGCGTTTACCTACCGCCACTACCTCCATCAATGGCCGCATTCCACCCATCGAAGCGCCCTTTTAAGAATTGACTGACCGCCATATACATCAAGGTATTTTCCGCCATCAGGGTCATTTCTTTTTCTAAATTCACGGTATTCTCGTCTAACCCGGCTCCGGCATCCTGTTTTATGGTGTGCTGAAATATCCGGGAATCGTCTGAGGCCGTGCGCACATGTTTCGGATTGGTGACGACTGACTCCAATGGACCATCCCCTCGAAGAACCGCATTGAAGGTTTCTTGGAAGGGCAGGATCCTGGACTTATAGCCCGGCGTTTCTTCGTTGGCCATGTTGGAGGCAATCGTTTCCTGGATGCCGCTCCGGACATCCAGTGACCGCTCAAAGAGTCGCGTGCCTTCATCCCACGGGGAAATCATCATGGCCTTCTCTCCTTTCCCGCTTTCATGTTCTCCTGTGTCTGCACCTGTATCCCCCTCCTGCCGGTACGCGAACACCCTCACGTCCTCACGCAGGGGAGCAACACCAATGCCAGAAATTCCCGGTAAGGAATGAACCGTAAGGCGAAAAAAAAGAGACCCTCACGCTTTCTCCCTCACTCACCAACTCTCTCACCGTACGTCGTTAATTGCCTCAAGGAAACTTTTGCCCGCACCGGCATATTTTTCCGCCCTCCTTCTGCCGTTCCTCACACCCGGCAGAAGCGAGGCATTCAGATGTTCTTCCCATTGCCTTCTCTTAAATACCCAGGGAAAGCCCCCCGTTTAACTGTCGATATTCCCGTAATTTATTCCGTAAGGTACGAATACTGATTCCCAAGGTCCTAGCCGCGTGGGTCCGATTCCCATCATGGCGCTCCAGAGTTCTCAAAATAAGTTCCCGTTCCATTTCCCAGATAGTCCCACTTGGCGCACTGGCATGATTGGCCGCCAACACGGGTTCCTCAAACTGAAAATGCTCAATCAGTAATGGCCCATTGCCGGCTAACAACACGCCCCGTTCAATCACATTTTCCAGTTCGCGTACGTTTCCCCGCCACGGGCGCCGTTTCAAATAGGACATCGCCTCTTCAGAGATCTCGCACAGCGTGCGCCGGTTTCGCCGCAATGACCGGTTGGCAAAATATTCTGCCAATAATTGAACGTCCTCCGGGCGATCACGCAAGGGGGGGATAGTAAACGGCATGACACTCAGCCGGTAATACACATCCTCACGAAACCGTCCGGCCTGAACTTCCTGCGCCAGATTCCGGTTCGTCGTGGCAATGACCCGCACATCCACCTGCACCGGCTGTCTGGAGCCAAGGCGATCCACTTCACGTTCTTGAAGAACCCTGAGTAATTTGGCCTGTAATCCCAAACTCATTTCCCCGATTTCATCCAACAACAACGTTCCCTGGTGAGCTAATTCAAACTTGCCGCATCGTCTCGCGAGCGCGCCGGTAAAGGCACCCTTTTCATAGCCAAACAATTCACTTTCCAAGAGTCCTTCCGGCAGAGCGGCACAATTGATTGCCACAAAGGGTTGAGAGGCCCTGGGACTATGACGATGGACATGCCGGGCCAGGACTTCCTTTCCCGTCCCGCTTTCGCCTTGAATCAAAATGGTCGCCGGGCTGGCCGCCACCATCTCCAACATGCTGATGGTGTTCAACACTTTCGGATCTCTGGTCAGGAATCCTTCACGCGGCTCTTCACGGCGGCATCGTTCCTGTTCCCTCAGAACCTCCAGCCCCGACACCGGCTGCGCATCTTTTAACTGGTCTATTAATTTTTCAAGGCGATCAAGGGGAAATGGCTTTTGAAGAAAATCGGTTGCTCCATATTTGAGCGCCTCGACGGCTGCATCCACTCCACCATAGGCGGTCATAACCACCACCGGCATATGGTAGCCCTGGCTTCGGACTTCTCGTAAAAAATCCATCCCTCCTTTGCCGGGCAAATTCAGATCAGTCAACACCAGCCATGGGGCCTCGCGTTCCATCCGCTCCAATCCCTCATAGCCATCTCTGGCAACCGTGACGGCATACCCATGCTGACTCAACGCGTAAGTCAGGGCCGATTGCAACTGTTCATCATCTTCAACGACCAGAATACCCCGGCCCACTCCACCCTCGGTATCGATCATGCCAATCTCCTTTATTGGGGAAAAAATAGTTTGACCGTCGTTCCTTTGCCGGTCTGACTTTCTATCTCAATCATGCCTTGATGCACCTGCATAATGTCTTTTACGATCGGGAGTCCCAGGCCTGTCCCTCCCTGACGTTTTGAATAAAATGGCTGAAAGACCCTGGTGAGTTCTTCTTCGGACATGCCACATCCTTCATCTCGAATATTCACTGCCACGCCAGTGACCCCGGCGGAGGCGACCCCTCCCGGAGCCGGCCGAGAAATTCGCCGACACTGAATCTCAATATGACCATCAGGCGGAGAAGCCTGAATCGCATTCAAGAGCAGATTCAAGAGTGCCTGTTTTAATAACTGCTCATGACCCAAGATCTCGAGAAGCGAGGTTTCTCGCTGCCGGTGAATGGTCAGCCGTTTGATTCTGAGGGGAAACGTGGCCAGGAGCTCCACATCATCCAACAGTTCCAGGAGGTTCACGCACTGCCGGCTTCCCTTCAATGGCGTGGTGGATGTTAAGAGATTCGAAACCAGTCCCTCCAATGAACGAATGGCATGAAGTAATTGATCCGCCAGTTCCCGACGTCCCTTGCCGGACGGACTGTCCCGCCCCAAAAGCGTGGCAAACCATTCAATACTCGCCAATGGATTCCGAATATCATGCGCCAGCCGCCCAACCTGTTCTCCTATGGTCGCCAACCGTTCAATCTGTTCCGTCCGTCCACTGTGCGTATCCCCTTCGTATTTGAGATAACGAACCGTCAGACTGGACGGTTGATCCATACCTCCTAACGGACAATCCCAACAGGACACCCGGCCTGACTTCCACCTCCAGTCCGAAAATGGAACCGATGGCCATCCCAGGCTTGTCCAGAGATCCTGAACGTGCCAGTTCATCTTTTTCCAATCGATTCCTCCCATGAGCACATGGGCCTCGTGATTGGCTGTCACAATCCGCCCTTTGCGGTTATAGAGCAAGGCGGGTAACGGAAGACTTTTCACCAAACGATGCAGATGATGATGCAATCGTTGCGTTTCCGCATATTTGGCCTCTAGCGCCAGACTGAGGGTTTCACTGGAGATCGTCGGCTCCGTGGTAGCGTCGAGTGTCGGCCAGTTCAATTCCTTATTCCTCTCGGAACTCAAAGCGATCATTGGTTTAGGATTGAATTGGGGCATCGGGTATCCTGGTTGGTGGCGTTTCTTTCGCGGACATTTCATCCAACACCGCCGTGGCGGCTGAACGAATCGTATGTTCCAATTCCGGAGAACGGGTTTGTAATTGACGGATTTCAGCGAGCAATGCGGCCGCTTCATCAGACTGCCCCATGTATTCAAGCGAAGCCGCTAGCCGATATTTGGCCCAGGTGTGCAAGGCCGACGGCGCATCAAAGGCCAGGGCTTGATCGTACAGATGCTGAGCTTCGACATAGTCCCCATGATCAAACATGGCATCCCCCAAACGGAGGACATCGGAAACCTGCGTGGGTTGAATAGCCACCACCTGTCGGAGGTCTTGCACCACGGACTCCATCTGCCCGAGCGCTCGATAGGCGCGTGCCCGATTCCGAAGCACATAGCGTTGCTCTACTTCACCGTCCACATGCTGGAGAGCCGCCGAGAAACCGTGTATCGCTTCTGCATAACGTTTGTCCGTGAGGGCTTCCAAGGCAAGAATGGTCTCCACCTGCCCTCGTCTCTGGCCATTGGGAAACTCCCGGAGATAGGACGCTCCCGCCTCTCGCACCCAAGATGTGTTGTCCTGCTCTTGAGCAACCACCACCTGCTGAAGACGAATGTCTTCCCGAAGCGGACTGTCGGGGTACTCCTTTAAGAGTTGGCCATACCAATGCCAGGCTTCTGCCGGAAGTTTCACTTGCTGATAGGCCTGCGCCACCATGAAGAGACGCTCCCGTTCCAAGGGCACCAGCTGAAACGCGTCTTGATAGTCGGCGTGAAACTTGAGTAACGGCACCCAGGCTTTCGAATCATAGAAGGAACGCATCTGATGCTGTAACAAGCGGGCGAGTCGATCCTGTCCTGTCTGACGCTTCTCATCGGACGAGGTTACGACAATGAGGCGGGTATAGGTTTGAACCGCATCAGCGTATTCCCCCAGCGCCTGATAGGCTTGCCCCATCCACAGCAGGCTCTCATCAGCCACATCCCTTTCCAGGGCATGACTGAGCATACCGGCCGTTTCTAGAACATAATCCCATGAGAGCGAGAGATAGATTTCCAAATCATCAAACCGATGATACACCTTGACCCAGTCCTCCTTGACGTGCTCCTGGGTGACAAACGCCACGACCCATCTGGTCAGCGCGGCCTGTCCACGTCGACCGGGTTCCTGATCGGGAAAACGTTGTCGGGCTTGATCGGCAAAATACAAGGCCAGATATTCATGCCCGTCTTTCCGTAATTTTTCTGATATTTGGTTCAAGGCCATCCCGGCTGGTTCCTCATGCGGATGAAGATTCACCGTCAACAAAAATCTGGATATCGCCATGGCGGGATTTCCAACGGCAAGTTCCGTTAATCCATACTGATACGCTGAATTCCCAGACCGGCGAATGAGTTCAGGCTTTTCAGCTTCGACCACCCGGTACCAGTAGTACGCTTGCTTCCAAGCCTTCGCCATGGCCGTGGCATCCGCCAACCCTAATGCAGCCTTTAGGCGATGGCCACTCCACTTGGGTTCTTCTACCACTCGTCTGAGAATCAGCGCGGCCTCCAAATATTGCTTATTGCTCAGATACCCTAGCCCGGCTTCGACCATGACTCCTCCCGCTAACGGATGATCGGGATAGGACCGGAGAAAATCTTCGAATATTCCGCTGGCTTCTGAAAACCATCCGGCCTCCCAATACACATTACCCATGGCACAGACGGCCCATGGGACATACACACTCTTCGGATCACTCATTTTCATCGCTTGGAGACGCTCGATGCGTCGAAATTTTTCTCTCCCCGGTTCATCCAGAGGATCAGGAAGAGAGGCCAGGACCCAACGGGTCCCTTCTGCAAACTGCCCATGCTCCTGCTCTTTTAAATAGGTGGCAAACATATCTCTGGCTTCCAAGAGTTGTCCCGCGCGTAAGGCATCCTGTCCCTGTCGAAGAATCTCCGGCATAACCATGTCGCGGGAAACGTACCAGGAAAAATCAGAACACGGGCCTCCCAAAACTGCGCTGGGCCAGAAAACACACAACAGGGCAATCCAAGTAAATTTCCTCACTTTTGGTTTCTGCTCCAACCTGATAGACCTCTTCAGCAAAAATTAGACCGGAGTCATTCCTGCCGATGGCAAAAATTCGACAACAGGGTTTTCGTTGATAAACCAGGAAGTTTTGCAAGGACGAAGACGAACGGACAATATTGCCGCCGTCAAGGAGTTGACGGAATGGTCAGAACCTCAGGCTTGTTCGAAATGGGAAGGCGAAAACAGGGTAGGAAAGGCGGGACGTCCTCGATTGTTACACGTCGGCCAGATCTTCCGATGGTGTCGCACGTTGTGCGACCACTTCGGCCAGGGATTTCTTTTTTAACTTTTCAATGAGGGTGGTGCGATTGATTTGCAGGAGACGAGCCGCTTTACTTTTGACCCAATTCGTTCGCTCGAGCGCTTCAAGAATCAACCGGTTTTCAAACTCCTCAACCGTTCTCGAGAGATCCATCCCGGCCACGGGAATGGCCGCGGGCATGGTGGGGAGATGAGAGGAGGGTAATCGCCGGATTTTTTCCGGCAAATCTTCCGGGACGATCAACCCCCGCCGTTTCAAGATCGCAATCCGCTCAACGATATTTCCGAGTTCACGAACATTTCCCGGCCAGGGATATTCACATAAGAGACTCATCGCATCATCAGCCACTCCGGTGAGTTCCGCTTTCCGGCGATCATTGAACATCGTGATGAAATGCTGGAGCAAAAGCGGGATATCTTCGACCCGATGCCGGAGAGGAGGGACAAGAACCGGCACCACGTTTAACCGATAAAACAAATCTTCCCGGAATTGTTTCGCAGCCACCAGGGTTTCTAGGTCTTGATTCGTGGCGGCAATGACACGAGCATCCGATTTATACGTTCGAGTACCCCCTACCCGTTCAAACGTTCGCTCCTGTAGGACACGAAGAAGTTTGACTTGGAGCGGAGGACTCAGATCCCCGATTTCATCAAGAAAAATTGTGCCTCCGGTCGCCAACTCAAATCGTCCGACTCGTGATGCGACCGCTCCGGTAAAGGCACCTTTCTCATGACCGAACAATTCACTTTCTAATAACGCCTCGGGAATCGCTCCGCAATTGACAGGAATCAGGCTTCCCTGGCGCCGCGTGCTATGACAGTGAATGGTTTGGGCAATTAATTCTTTGCCGGTTCCACTTTCTCCTAAAATCAGCACGGTACTATCAGTATCCGCCACGCAATCGATCAGCTGAAACACTTCTTGCATCACCTGACTGGAGCTAATGAGTTTCCCTAAACTAAATTGGCCCTTGACGGTTTTTTTCAATTCGACATTCTCGTCCTGAAGACACTTGACGCGTAAGGCACTGGCAAGCGTGGCACTCAGCACATCCATGGAAAAGGGTTTAGAGAGAAAATCAAAGGCACCGGCCTTAATCGCTTTCACCGCCATCTCCACCGATCCATATCCCGTCATGACGATCATGACCGGATGATTGGGAAGTTGCGTAATGCGCTGAACCAGCTCAATTCCGTTGATGTCGGGGATCATCACATCGGTCAGGACAATATCGAACTGGGAGGACTCGGCCAGAACCAGGGCGTCGCCGCCGGATTCCGTGTCCACAACCTGATGCCCCTCATCCTCAAGCTGCAACTTGATGGACTCCCGCACATCGACTTCATCTTCAACCAGCAGGATCCTGGCAACCTGCTTCGCGATAGCTGATCCAGCAGAATCGAACGCATCCATGATTAGCCTCCCTCTCAGCCCAGATAAACGCCCATACCGTTGACCCGGTTGTGCGGTAAAGGAACATAGCTACCCCATTTGACGGGGAAGGTCAAGGGTTGTCTTCTAATTTGCCCCAATCGTTGTCGAGTCCCTTTCCCTCGCCTTGTAAACCCTCGAAGAGACCCTGAGAATTACCCATGAACGATCAACGCCCTTTGATCCAAGGGTATATTTAAGAAATATCCAACACGTTCCGACAAGAATACCTAGAGAAAAACGGAAGGAACCTCTGACGTACGATTCCGACGACCCATGGACACGCCACATCATCCCCAACCCGCCCCCATGCCGATATTCATTCTCTTTGATACCCAAACCGGCTATCTCTATGGTCACCTCTTTGCGACGGGGCCGGAAGATCCTTTTCTTCAGGAAGTCATTGACTGGTGGAGCCATTATTGCTCGAACAGCCCTATTGGGGTGGATTACCCTGGCGTGACCAAACACCAGGAATTGGCCAGTAGTCCTGCCTCCAATTAATCAGGGCAACACCGTCCAAATCGCCAAGCCGGATCGGAACACCAACATCAGTCCTGACAGGTGGATGACCACAATATTCGCATTGGCTTCCGTCTGGTCAATCGCATTGCCGGATGGAAGATCTTGGAAAAAAAACCCTCCGGTCAACGCAGAAAATCCCAAAGCCCGTCGATTGGTAATGAGCACAGCCACATAGTCATTCACGATACTCTTCACCAAGACCTCTCCGGCTCCCCAAGGTTCTCGTTTCCAACGACCCACATCACTTTGAAAACCGTAGGTCGCCTGTCGCCCTTGAACAATAATCATTTTGGGAGTGACCGTGGCAGTGATCACTTCCTCCGCCGAGGAAAGACTCATGTCCACCCACCGTTGTAACCGACCTGAAAATCCAAGTAACCGTGTGGTTGTCTGAACATATCCCGTCACACCTTTGCTTTCAATGACCAGCACGTCTTCCCCGGACGCTAACACCTTCCTGGCAATTCCCTCGCCGGAGGTGATGCCAAACAGCTGTCCCCTTGCCGACGTGATGGTGACCTGATCAGTGACAACTTCTTGCGCCCAGACATGAAGCGGCCAGACGGCTAAGCCCCATAGAACCATCACCGGGACCGTGCACATTCGCATAGGTATAATCCGCATGTCGGTTACCGATAGTCCCAAGGAATTCCACGTTCTCCCGCCATGATGGGGCCCAAAATCAACTTCATTAATTGCGTCCCATGCCCTTGGGTTCCCCACAATCCGGTCAGACTGATGAGAAATTCAAATTGTGAGCGGTCAGGAAGCTTTGTATACGTGAGCCCGAGGGAAAAACATCGGCAAGGATTTTGGTACAGCCCGACCACATCCCATTCAGCAGTCTGTCCCGTCCGTAAGTCATGATACCACTTGGTGCCCAACGTCACACCATACGGCAACCGCACTCCACCTCCAGTCGTCAGATAGAGAATTTCCTCGTCCGGAGCCAACACCTCATTAAACGACACGGGGTTCCAAATATCTCCCCGGCGGACTCTCGTCCCCTCTTTGGTGTACCGCTGACCAACGGTCATATACCACGTCTGTCGGCTTTGGATGAGGACGTCGGTATTCATCTGAGAAAAATATTTTCTGTTCGGATTGTAGAAGGCATCGACCCTCAGATTGAATGCCGAGATGAAGGCGGAGGAATTGACCGGTGAATGAAAATCCCCCCGTGTCCAGATATCTGAAAACCGGGAGGCGAAGGGGGGCGGATTGGCCACATGATAACTCTGGGCAAAGAACAGATCCAACCAGGCATTGGAAGTCCCCCCACCAATTTGGCTCAGACGATTTCTCAAGGAATAGGTCACCAGACTCTTTTGAATCAAATCATCCACCGCATCGATCTGAACTAATTCCGATTGTTTCGTCTGTGGCACATACTCATAAATCACATTCGGTTGTATAGAATGCCGGATCCAATTCCCATCTCCGAGGGAAAACCGTTTCGAGACATTCGAGAACAATTCAGCGCCAGCCCAAAAGGTTTCACGATGTTGGGCTGATTTCTCCGTGAGCCCCCGCGTATAGCCTACTTCACGAAATTTCACCTGGGGACGGAATCCCAAGGCATGCCCCAGATGGAGCCCTTCCATTGACAGTCCCGGCATCACATCGATACGACCGACATCGAATCCCGTCTGCCTGTGAAATTGCACCGCGGTCGTTTCCGCCGTCAGCGAAATGGGACTGCCCAAGACACTGGGATTCACGAAGCGATGCCCGATTTCGGGTAACCGCTGAAAGGTCGTACTCCCGCCTGTGCTTAACGGCTGAATATATTGACCAGAAAGATACAGCGCCCCATGATCAAGCCGTTGCAAAATAGTGAGATGCGACTCTTGACTTGGTAAAGCCCGTTGAGTCCCGGAACTGCTAAAATTTTGCAAGACCGTTCGATCACTTGAAAAATTGGCGCGCATTCGTAAGGACAAATCAGGATTGAATTGCTGAACATGAGCCCCACGAACTTCGGCTCGCCCACGATTTTGCTGGGTATCATAGAGGGAACGTACCAACCATTCTCCCTTTGTGAGCCGACTCCACATATAGCGATATTCCAGATCCACCCCTCCTCCACGCTCCGTTAAGATTTGGGGGGAAATGGTTAAATCATTGCTGGGATTGATGGCCCAAAAATACCCCTGCCGATACTGGTAACCGAATTGCGTATTGTACCCGGTCGTAGGAAATAAGAATCCGCTTTTTCGAGAAGCGCCCAGCGGGTACCGAAAGGTGGGAAGCGGGATGACCGGCACATCGTTCACATTGAACCATACGCCTTTGCCAAACAAACTGTCTTCATATTCCACATCCAAATCATGAAAGTTAAATCGCCAGGCAGGAATCTCGCCATTCTTCGCATCGCAATTGGTGAAGGATCCCTCCTTGACCCGATAATGGGTTTCGGAAAACCGCTGAAGCCGTCGCCCCGTTACAAAGGAATTCTGCTCCTTGAGAAAAATATTGCCGTTCGTGATCACACCCGCTTCGGTATTGAGATTGAGCTCAAGCTCTTCCGACCAGATATCGGTCTTCTCATCTCGTAAATGCACATGCCCGCGCGCCGTGAGACGCCCCGTGAGCTTTTGAAGGGTGGCTTCATCCGCATTGAGATGAATGGGTCCGCGTGTGATATCCACAGCCCCGGTAGCATGATATTCTTCCCGATCATTATCATATTCAATTCGGTCGGCATTAATGGCGACGGGGACTCCCTGTGAGGTTGGTTCGGCAGGGCCCTTCTCAGCTGAGGATGCTGCAGGGACTTCCTCGGATTCCACAACGGAGACATCCGATTGCCCGAACACGGTTTCTACCACTGCCAGTATCGTGATAAAGATGAATATACCGAGGAACAATCCATGAGATCGGCGCCAGAAAACACGCCGGTCATCTCCCTGACTCGCACAGGTCACGTTCGGAAACCCGGCTGAGTGAGCCGATTGAGTACCTCCCCAACCAGAAATAACGACCCGGTCACACAGATCACGTCTGCGGGTTTCGCGATGTCTTTGGCCCTGCAAACAGCCTCCCATGAATCTGCAAGTAGACACGGCACCAGGTCATCGCGATCGACGGCCTGCTTAAGCTCCTCTACCGACGCAGCCCTTTCCATCCGTGGCTGGGTGAGAATCAGGTGGTCAACAAGGGGAATCAAAACACGCAAAAATCCCTGAAGATTCTTATCGCGCATCATCCCAACCACCAAAATGAGTTTTCGTCCCGCGCCATCATGAATTTGTGAGTGAAGAAAGTCAAATAACACCTGAGCACCCGCAAGATTATGCGCGCCATCCAGAAGCAGAAGTGGATTTCGTTGCACGATTTCTAACCGACCTCTCCATCTCACGTCCTGCAAACCGGTCCGGATGGCCAACGGTGAAATAGGGAATGTGGCATCGACGGCCATCTCCAATACCGCCAGAATATTCGTCGCATTCACCATCTGATGCCGGCCGGGCAAATTCGTCTGTAGGCCTGGAATAGTCCATCGCGGCCCTTGGTAGGTAAAAGTCGTTGCGCTGGTTTCCAGAAGGGAAAACTCCTGCCCCATCCGAAAGCAGGGTGCCTGCCACTTCCTGGCCTGGGTTTCAAAAATCTGGAGAATCTCTTCCGGCATGGGTCCCAAAACCACCGGAGCCTTTTGTGTAATGATGCCGGCTTTCTCCCTCGCAATCTTCTGTAGAGAGTCTCCCAAATAGGCCTCATGATCGAAACTAATCCCCGTTATCAAAGCACCCATGGGGCTCAACACATTGGTCGCATCAAACTGTCCGCCCATCCCGACTTCTACCACCGCAATGTCCACTTGTTGGTTTTGAAAATGGAGAAAAGCCAGCGCGGTCGTAAATTCAAAAAAGGTGAGTGTTGTGAGGGGATTGGCGGTTCGCCGGATCTGCTCGGTCAGGGCACAGACCGATTCTTCCGAAATGTCTGTTCCCTGAACACGTATGCGCTCTCGGAAGTCAATCAAATGCGGAGAAGTATACAGACCAACCCGGTACCCGCTCGCCTGAAGGATCCTGGCCAGCATGGCTGAGGAAGAACCCTTCCCGTTCGTGCCGGCAATATGAAGGGTAGGATATCGGCGCTGAGGATTCCCCAACCGTGCAAGAATATCGGTAATGGCTTCCAGGCCAAGCTTGATACCAAACCGGTGCAAGGAGAAAAGATAGTCAAGCGTTTCTGGATAGCTAGCCACAGGAATCGAAACCGGGCGGGAGACAATAAAGGGAAGGAGATTTCGTATCAATAATAACTACAACGTATGGCTTTCACCATGAACGGGATAGCCCATCGTCAAGGCTATTGAGATCCACCTGGGCACAAGGAGAGCCTGACCTTTGGGCGATTACCCCGAAGGGGAAGAGACTTCTGTGACGCAATGCGCAAGCAACGTTTCCAGGGTCGGCTTGAGAGTTTTTCGTTCCACGATATGATCAACCATGCCATGTTCCAACAAAAACTCAGCACGTTGAAAGCCTTCAGGCAAATGCTCCTTGATCGTTTGTTCTATGACCCGTGGGCCTGCAAACCCAATCAGCGCCTTCGGTTCCGCTAGAATGATATCCCCTAACATCGCGACACTGGCAGTGACCCCTCCAAAGGTCGGATCCGTTAACAGGACAACAAAGGGAATTCGAGCCTCTTGTAATTTCGCCAAGGCTGACGCCGTTTTGGCCATTTGCATGAGTGACAAAGTCCCCTCTTGCATTCGTGCCCCACCGGAAGTCGTGACCAACAAAAATGGCATAGGCCCCGTCAGCGCGTGGTCGATTGCCCGACAGATTTTCTCGCCGACCACCGATCCCATGCTCCCACCCATAAATGAAAAGTCAAAAATTCCCAGCGCAACAGATTTCCCTCCAATTTGACATCGCCCGGTCAAAATGGCTTCATTTTTTCCCGTTTTTTCTTGAGCCTTGTGAATGCGCTTGCGGTACGGCAATGTGTCCACAAATTGAAGGGGATCCCCTGGGACTAAATTTCCATCCCATTCCTCGA
Organism: Nitrospira sp.; assembly: GCA_024760505.1. GTDB lineage: Bacteria > Nitrospirota > Nitrospiria > Nitrospirales > UBA8639 > Nitrospira_E. Next base: position 2,943,758 of record CP058931.1, on the reverse strand, counting down.
AGGAACCGGGGTCCACGATCAATTCCAATCGCTCACCAACCGATAGCGGAAAATGGTATTGGCATTTCGGGCAGACTTTTAAGTTTCGCTCAACCTCGCGTTTAAAAATAATGGCGCGACACACTGCGCATTTAACCCACATCCCTTCCACGATTTTAATGGACGTACCTTCGGGATCCGTGTTTTTATTCCGTTTAAACCATCCCATAAATTAGTCTATCCTTCAGCTTCTTTCATGAAAGCATCGCACGCGAACCTAGTTACAGATCTGGCTGAGATAAAGAAAATGCAAGAAAGGCAGGGAAAGAACACAACAAGGAATCATGAACTCCGACACAGTCTTCGATCACGACACGACATTAACATAGGGAGGGTGAACCGGCAAGAATCAGTCGAGGAAGGCACTTGGCTACACAGCCACTTCATAACGCCAATCAACACCGAAGGACACGGAATAAGAAGAAGACGCGGAGGATCAGCCACCCCTCGCATGCATTTCCAAATGTGGATCTTGGCGCAATCGCTCAATGTCAATGTACCGGCCACGACCACTGACCTGTTCAAGCTCTTTGCGTTCTTCCGCCCCCCGATCTTTTCGGGTTTCCCAGACAGACTGGATGATGGAGAGAATATCCTCTCGTGATCGTTCCATTCGAAGGAGCTTGCGAAGGTCAAGACCGGTTTTGGCATACAAGCACAAATACCACATCCCGTCAGCTGTCAACCGACTCCGATCACATGTCGAACAGAAAGGCACGGTAGTGGAAGAAATAATACCAAATAGAGTGCCATCTGATAGCCGGAATCGCTGCGCAGGAGCCGAACTAACCTCCTCCACCGGCTCAACCGAACCATAATACTCACCGACTATTTTCAAGATCTCTTTCCGGGAAAGAACCTTTTCCGCCGACCAGTCATTGGCTCCACCGACATCCATATATTCAATAAAACGCACTTCTCCGTTGACCTGCTTGCCGTATTCAATCAAAGGAATGACTTCATCCTCGTTGTACCCCTTGATAGCGACCGTATCCAGCTTCAACCCTGTGAACCCGACCCGTCCCACTGAAGTAATGCCTTCCAACACTCTGTCCAGGGTATCGCGTCGAGTCAGTGCTTTAAACCGCTCGGGTTTCAACGTATCCAGACTCACCGTGACCCGATGGAGCCCGGCATCGAAAAGAGCCTGCGCCTGTTCGCTCAACAACACTCCATTGGTGGTCATCGCAATATCATAAATGCGAGAGTTTTGACGAAGCATTTTGATGAGTTCCGCCACATTATTGCGTAATAGAGGCTCGCCGCCGGTAATACGTACTCGATCGATTCCCCGATCGGAAAACACATTCGTCAGGAAGGCGATTTCTTCAAACGTCAACAGATTTTCCCGAGGAAGCCACACATAATTTTCCTCAGGCATACAGTACTGACACCGTAAATTACATCGATCGGTCACTGACACCCGCAAGGATCGTAAGGGACGTCCCCAGACATCTTTGACCGCATCCGGCAGAGTCACGGCTCCCCCCCCATCCATTATGGATGTTCCTCCACCCACACTTCGCCTTCAGGCGTCGTTTCCATTTTCCAGATTGGAGTAATTTTTTTGAGTTCATCAATACACCACTGGCAGGCCTTAAACGCATCGGCACGATGTTCAGCCCCAACGATGATCAGCACAATATTTTCACCAATTTCAATGGGACCATAGCGATGCAGGACCAATGCCTCAATAATGGCAAAATCACGAAGTGCCTGTTCTCGGATTTCTTTGAGTTTTTTCTGGGCCATCCCCTCGTAGTGATCAAAACTCATGGAGCTTACGTCTCGCCCCTTGGAGCGATCACGGGCCGTACCCAAAAACATGGCAATACCCCCGATTCGACGGGACCGAGACCGCACTCGATGCAATTCTTCATCAATTGAAAAATTTTCCAGTTGCACCCGAACCAGCATACTCTCTTCTAATTCAACAGCCATCGGATTGCCCTTTCTCCTGAGCTCATAATTCGCCTGATCCTCCCGCAAAGGGAGGCAATAATGCGACCTCATCAGCCGTGTCCAGCACCGTGTCCCAATGAGCAATTTCTTGATTCACCGACACCAGCACTTTTTTCTTTTCGAGCAATTCACCAACCTGAGGATACTCCCTCTGTATGGTATGAACCAGATCCTTGACCTGTTCACCTTCGGAAAAGTCCACTTCTAAATCCTTGCCTCCAGGAATCATGGTCTTTAACATCCCGAATAATTTAATCTTCACAATTTACAACTCCCATGACCAAACTCGAAGAATGGTCATCATCTTTCCTACCCGCTTTTTTGCACACGGACATACGCTCCTGACTTTCCTCCGGATTTTGAAACCAGGGCGATCTCTCCAAACTCCATGCCTTTATCTACCGCCTTACACATATCGTAAATCGTCAGAGCTGCCACGGAAACAGCTGTCATGGCCTCCATTTCCACTCCGGTATTTCCGGTAGTTTTCACCGTTGCGACAATCGTAATGACACACCGTCCATCAGAATTAGGCTGGGAGTGTTCTTTGAAATCAACATCCACTCCCGTGAGAAGTAGGGGATGGCACATCGGGATCAGATCCGGGGTCCGTTTGGCCCCCATCACGCCGGCCACTTGAGCCACGGCCAGCACATCACCCTTCGCAATCCGACCTGCATGAATTTTTTCAAGGGTTTCCGGCAAGACAAACACTTTCGCCTCTGCCACCGCCACACGCTCGGTGGGAGACTTGTCCGTTACATCCACCATTCGAGCCCGGCCGGACTCATTAAAATGCGTAAAATTTGCCATCATAAAAAATAATCATAGATGAAAATTTCTCTTGAAAATCAGTAAATTATAAAGACAGAGGAAAAACGACGTCAAGCAAAAGATCCCTCCTGAATACTCCCTTGACAGCCACGCTCATTCCACCTATAAACAGTCGTAAAACCTTATTATTCAGAGAGTTTCTCCCATGGAATCTACCACCAATATAGCCAATCCTGCTCTTGCCAACAAAAAATTAGGCCTCCTGCTCTCAACCTCACCCGAACATCCCAATGCAGAGACAGTCTACCACCTCTCCAAAACCGCTTTAGCGAACAAGGTGGATACCTATTTGTATTTTATTGATGAGGGAGTCAAAAACCTAGAAGACCCGAGATTTTCGGAGTTGGCAAAGAACGGACTGAAACTATTTGTGTGCGCCTATGGATGCCAACAACACCACATCTCAACGGACGGGTATGGCAAAGAAGTGACCTTTTGCGGCTTGGTTATTCTCTCAAACATCATCGACGGGTGCGACCGTTTCCTGGCCTTCAATTAACTTCCCGCTAAGCTCCCTTCTCTGAGTCTCTGTCAAATGATATAAAGTCCCAGCTATTCGAGGCAGTTATTTTGTGGACCAAGATCATTTCTAGTTTCCTATTCTTTTATTGACCTCAGTAAGGGGGCTGGTTGGCATTGTGAATGCCCTTTCCATAAAATTTTTCCTGCCCGGACTTTAATCCAGCCAGGATCGTCCTCCCTGCATACCAGCGTGTAAAATCAGAAATTTTCAATTGAAACTAAACCAGCCAGACGGTACAGTAGAAAACAATGTTAACTTCAACCCGGCATTTGATTCTTGAGACCGCCATAGACCTGCTGGGACGAAACGGCGTCAGTGCATTGACGCTTGAGCACGTCGCTCGAGAAGCCGGAATCAGTAAAGGTGGCTTACTCTATCATTTTGAGGGAAAGGAACAGTTACTCGCGGGGCTTATAGAGTTACTCATACAGGATTTGGATCGCAAACAGGTTGGAGAATTTCTCACTAGCTCCATTCATGAGGAGCATCCCGGCATGGCTCTTAGCCAGGAGATTATCGACAACCCCATCCATAATCGGTCACTTCGGGGAGAAGAAATTGCCTCCATTCTCATGGCGGCTTTTTCCATCAATCCCCATCTACTCGAGCCCATTCGAGCGCGGTACCAAAATTGGCAGAGTATTTTTCTCGCCAATACCATTGATCCGACTCGTTCCCTCCTGGGGCGGCTGGCTGTCGAAGGGCTCTGGTTCAGCGAGGCCCTAGGATTAGCGCCACCCACGCGCGAGCAACGAGCCACAGTTGTTTTGGAGATCCAATCTCACACACAATCAGGAGAATCCATGAGAGAAACGTCCGCAACCACCATACCCACCCCGCCTAATGACGCCTTCGCGGAATTGGCTTCCTTTAAGTCCCATGTGGAGGAACTCGAACGACAAGCGTACCAACCCACCCAAACCTCTGCGCGTGCACTGCTAGCAAAACAAAATCCGCAGGGGTTTTGGCAGGGAGATTTAACGGCCGACACAACATTGGAATCCGACTACGTATTGCTTTTACTCTGGCTTTATCCACCAGAGAACGGTGTGTGGGAGCCCAGAATTCAGACCAAAATCAAGGAGGCCATACGCACCATCCTTGACCGGCAACTTTCAGATGGTGGGTGGAACATTTATACCGAAGGACCAGCCGAAGTAAACGCCACGACCCGAGCGTACGTGGCGCTTCGAGTTGGTGGCAATGATCCCGACGAACCACTTATGCAGCGTGCGCGTGAACGCATTCTTGCCCTCGGAGGCCTTCAAGCCACCAATAGCTACACGAAAAATAACCTGAGCATGTTTGGTCTCTTCCCGAGAAAGTACACTCCGAGTGTTCCACCTGAACTCGTCCTCATCCCTGGTAATGTCTTGTATGAAATTTCATCGTGGAGTCGGGCCATCGTCGTCCCCCTCTCCATTCTTCAAGCGTCCGGAATACAACGCAAAGTGCCGGGGGATTGGACCGTTGACGAACTAATGGTGCCCAATCGAAAACTGAGGTTCCCGAGAAAAGACCCCTTTTCTCTCATGTTTCATCAGGTGGACAAGATATTGAAACTCTGGGAAAAGCGGGGCTTTAAGGATGTTCGCGCCAAGGCCATACGCGAAGCAGAGAAGTGGATGCTCGATCACATGCGATTCACGGATGGATTGGGAGCGATTTTTCCGGGAATGATGTACGCCCTTATGGCGATGGATGCTCTGGGCTATGAGCGGGACCACCCGGACTTCATTGACACACTTGGCCAGCTTGAAGGACTCATTCTTGAGAAAGAAGATGCTCTGCAGTTTCAGCCAAGCTTGTCCCCTGTATGGGATACCGCTATCTCAATGTTTGCATTAGGAGAACTCGGTGTCGGTGAACCGCAAGCCATGCAGCGGGCAGCCGACTGGTTATTGAGCAAAGAGATTCGCCGCAAAGGAGACTGGTCAGTCAAGCGACCGGATTTGCAGCCTGGAGGATGGCCTTTCCAATTTGCGAATGAACTCTACCCGGACATCGACGATACCGCCATGGTCTTGTTGGCCCTACAGCATGCCAAGGCCTCTGATCCCGACCGGCAGACCCGCGCCGAAGGTCGTGCCATCAACTGGTTATTAGGAATGCAATCCTCAGACGGGGGTTGGGCTGCCTTTGATGTCGATAATAATTGGGCCCTCCTGAATAAGGTCCCATTCGCAGACCACAATGCCATGCTTGATCCCAGCTGCCCTGATATAACGGGGCGGGTGTTGGAGGCACTCTGTCGGCGTGATTACACATACCAACACCCGGCAATCGCGCGTGCCGTCCAATTTCTTTTGGGCCATCAACAACCCAACGGGAGTTGGGATGGACGCTGGGGCGTAAATTATACCTATGGGACATTCCTCGCCGTGCGTGGCCTTCGCGCAAGTGGCTCCCCGACTGCAAACGCCGCAATCCAGCGTGCTGCCACCTGGGTGCGCTCAATCCAAAACCAGGATGGCGGTTGGGGGGAAAGCTGTGCCAGCTATGAAAAGCAGGAATTTGTTCCAGCATCAAGCACACCTTCACAAACAGCCTGGGCCTTACTTGCACTTGAAGCGGCTGACGATCGAACCTCAAAACCCGTTCATCGTGGAATCGACTGGCTGCTCACCCATCAGAATCAGCAAGGAGAGTGGGACGAGGAACTCATGACAGGAACAGGATTTCCTAACGTTTTCTATTTGAAATACCATTTGTACTCGCACTACTTTCCATTATTGGCCCTTGCCACTTGGCAGGCAGGATTAAAGAACTCATGACCATGCTCTACGCTTACAAAAAACGAATCCCTTCTTGAAATTTTACAATAATCTTAGAAATTTCCGCTTTTCTAAGAAATAAAACAGGCACTCAAGGAAATTATTCTGCGGCCTATTTCTAAGAGCAAGAGACAATGGGCAAAATAATCCTCCCCGACAGACCTTTCGACTTTGCTCCTGACAGGTTTTTCAGAATCCCGCTATCGCTGGCTTTCAGGCTTCCAGCTCAGGCCGATATTCAGAATTCGTTGAATCAGCGCTTCATAGGAAATACCGGCTCGTTCAGCCGACTCGGCGAGATCTTCACCATACGCCAGTTGAGCATTGGGATTGGCTTCCAATATATACAGGTGTTCCTGGGGATCCAACCGAAAATCCATTCGGGCATAGCCGTTTAATCCCAAAATATGAAAAACCCGTTTAGCCGTTTGTTGAATATGCCGCACCAGTTTAGGATGTAACCCCTCGACCTCACCCGATTGAATTCCATATTTTTTTTGATATTTCGTGCTCCATTTCACCCGGGCCGTGGCAATTGGCAAAGCATCAGGAGGAAGATTTTTCAAGTGCAGCTCCCAAACCGGCAGGGCTTGCAATCGTCGATTACCTAACACCCCCACATAGAGTTCCCGTCCTTCAATGTACCGCTCGACAATGACGCTTGTCCCCACACTCTGATGCACAAATTCAACCCGTTCTTTGAGTTTGTCTTCGTCATGGACGATAGATGCTTGAGAAATGCCGAGGGAAGCTTCTTCACTAATGGATTTGACAATGACCGGAAAGGGAAACTCGTCTGCCCACTTGATGACTCGCCCCAATGGATAAACCACAAACTCCGGGCATCGGATGCCATGGTAGGCCATAATTTTTTTTGACCAGCCTTTATCGCGAGTGAGCACGAGCCCCTTGGGATTACACCCGGTATAAGGAACACCCAGGAGCTCCAAATAGGACACGACATTTTGATCGAACTCCGGATTGCCATTGAATTCTTCCAGCAGATTGAAAGCAATGTGCGGCTTCCAATCCGTTACCAGCTTATCAATAACGCTTAAATCATCTCTGACACCGACGGCCATAACCTCATGGCCAAGATCCCGTAGAGTGGAGACCACATCAAATTCGGTTTTCCATTCAACCTCAGCCAAATCGGCATGCTCCACATCGTCGGGGGGCACGAGATCCTGATGCATAAGGGCCATGACGCGAAGCTTCCTCATAACACCACCCGATGTCGTCCACCATGCAAATAGTTCATCGTTTGCACCGTCAATAAAATCGTAAAATCCACTTTTGCCTGCTCTTCAGGAACAGCTAACCGCAAATTTCGTTCACGGCAATGTGCCATCATATCTTGTAAAACTTGATCAATGGTATATTGATATTCTCCCGTCCATGCAGCGACTTTCCGGCGAACTTCTTTTCTGAATTTCCTGATAAAATTCTCCGCGGACGGATTTGCCGATTGGTCCGGATCCCCCGAAAACAGACGCCGCAGGTCCCGGTCATAAAAGTTTGGGTAGTCCAGCCCATACCGTTCCCGCTTGTCCTGATAATGTTCCCGGAGCGTTTTGTGCAGTCGCTGAATAGGGTCCACCTGTTCCCGGGTCGTCACAATTGGCGCAACCCCCGCCAACTCCTTCATAAGCCCGTCCATATATTCCAATTTTTTAAGTGCCGGCCATCCGGCATAACGCTCACGCCAATGTGAGTTCGGGGTGAGCCAGACGGCAAAGGTTTCGGCAAAATCCTCGTCGGGATGACTCTGGGCATACCACATATCAAGATGCAACACAAAACTTTTACTATAGGGCTTGGGCAAATAACAATCGGGATACGGAACCGAAGTATGCCCGAACATTTGTTGCCGGCTACGCCGCCGCCGTAAGCGGTAGGCATTCTCAATCGCATGGCCCGTTTCGTGTCGAAGAATCCGCATACACCATTCCGGGGTCCCGCCCTCCACTTCCAACATTTGATTAAGCTCCAGCTTCGCTAACCGCGGATGCCCCATATAGAACGGCACGGCAAGACCCGGCGTGCCATCAGGCGAATACCAATCGTCGGACAACCAGACATGGGGGCGAAACACTAACCCGTGATCTTTCAATTCGCGGTATAACTGACGGATGCATTGACCCAATTCAGTTCCGGAAATGCGGATCTTCAAATCGGACAACCGGAGATTCAACAACTGTTCATCAGTCCAGGAAACCCATTCAGGCTCTGCGGGGACAGGGGGCTGAAAATCCGGCAAAAGATCCACGCTCACCACCTCCCGTACCAGTGTCGGTTTTGAATCATCATCAAAAACACTTTCGTGAGAATCAGGCTATGCTCCCTTGACAGACTCCTCCGCATCAACCGCCAAATGATGCTCAAATCTTCACTCCATTTCCTCTCTAAGTCAAAACCTCGAGCATGCCCTCACCTATTCTCATTTGCCCACTTGAATTCCATAGCTTTTACCTTTTTGCCTATGGTAGATTGCCCCTCTTTTTTAGGATTCCTTCATTCGGGACCATGCAATTTTTTATTCACACTCCGAGTCAGCGCGTCTGAAGAATCAGTGCTCAAGGCTTTATTTATTTTTTTGGTCCTCATTCATTTTCTCGGCCAAACGCCTGTACGCTTTCTTCCCTCTTGATTCTGACGACTCCTGAAGCCTGACCGGTAGAACCACAGGAGATTCATCTATGTATCGCTGTGAAAAATGCCAAGGAACGATGTTGCTCGATCGGGAAGTCGACATGGAATCAGGAATGTCTCTTCTGGTTTACTGGTGTATCAATTGTGGCCTACGGAAACAAGCTGAGCGAGCGCCGATTCCTCTCATCGAAGTATCGTAGCGCAAGCGCGTGATCCCTCAATTATTCGACCCGGATTGGCAGATAAATCCTGAGCGTTCTGCCTATTCGGGTCATTATTGAGCATTTTCAGGGAATCGGGAAAAAAGAGACAGAGTAGTGATGCCCCGTCTCATCGCGCACCATTCCTGTTCGAGTGCGACAAAGGCTCGGGTTCGCTTCTTGTGAGAGCATGTAGTTCCGCTTTAGGTAGTTTGTCACCGGGAACGAAAAGAAGATGGCCCCGCTGACAACCATCAGGAACCAGGAGCGCAGGAGGACCTAGGAATCCGCATCCAATTCCACATTCCAGTATAAATAATCCCGCCAACTTTCCGGAGCGTGGCGGATGCCGATCATGAGTGTCAGCCGGGGGGTCCATTTAGGCTTGACGGGCTCCTTTAGTAATTTCATGCCTGCCTCATGGGGAACACGCCCGCTTTTCCGGTTATTACATCGCCAACATGCCGTCACAATGTTTTCCCAGGTTTTCTTCCCACCTTTGGCAATAGGCACCACATGATCAAACGTCAATTCTTCGGTGCGAAACCGTGCATAGCAATATTGGCAGGTGTACCGGTCACGGGTAAATATATTAATACGAGAAAATTTGACCGCATGATGATTCGAACGAAGCTTGACCATGTTGAGAAGACGCATCACGGAAGGCAATTTAAAGGAAATGGACACCCCTCGAATATCCCGATCATAAAATTCAAGGACTTCGACTTTTCCTTGCCATAACAAATTGATGGCTTTTTGCCAGTGCACAACTCGCAATGGCTCATAGGTAGCATTGAGTAGGAGAGTCATTTCCATACAAACGTACTCTAGAGACCTCGCCGGGTTGGAGGAAACTCTGTTCCTATATCACCGACGAATCCAGAGAATCAAGAGAGACCATAGGGCTCTTGTTGCGCCAGGAAGAAGTTGATATATTAAGGATTTTGGCCGATTAGAGATGACCATGTCCTTAAACTTCCATCCAGTTGCCAAGATTCAAGATCTCCCTCCAGGCACCTGTCAAAGCATTGAGCTCCAGGATCAGGGTATTGCCTTATTTAATGTCGAAGGTGTGATCTATGCCCTTGATAATACCTGTCCCCATGCCGGAGGGCCACTGGGCGAGGGATTCGTAGACGGAGACTTCGTCGAATGCCCCTGGCACGGATGGAAGTTTGATATCAAAACCGGGGTTTGCCAAAAGAACCCGAGCCCGAGCTGGAACGTGCCGTGCTATGAAGTACAGGTGGTTGATGGCATCATCCACGTCGCCCCACCAACATCTGAGAATAGGCAATTGTAGAATACTAAAAAATCTGGAATTTTAAAAATGCCCTTCCTACCAACAACTTTCACTGCCTAATCACCACAACGCAGATCGCGTGAACTTCGAGACATTTAGGTAGATCCAGTGAGCCGTTTAAATAAGGAGGCCGCCCCTAGCAGACTCTTCTTCGAACTGGCTCAGAACAGGTAATTTCAGCATCATGCCCGGAAGGGATGAAATTTGATCGCCATGGGGAAGTGGCGGCAAATTCTCAAACGGCATCAATTGTTGGGCGGCTAACGAGATCACTCGAATCGACTTTTCTTTGCTATCCACTCTCCAGGCATATTCCCGCTCGATCCACTCCACGGAACCCTTCTCTCGCACAATTTTACGTACCATATATTTATCCTCGCCCTGTGCCGCCACCTGCCAATCTCCTTCATGAAACGGAATGCCTTTGGTTTTCAAATCATCCACCATTAGCTGAACCGCTTCGTCCAGGGTATAGCCTTGCCGGGATCGGTGCTTTTTGACCAACTCCAACGCTTCCAATGCAAGCGGGTCATCTGGAAGGTGATACCCTGTCGGCTGGACATAGCGGTACAGCGCAAAAAATCCTATGACCAGGAAAACAATAAGAAGATATCCGATGATCTTTTTAAATTGAGTCGACATGCCTGTTATCCATTGTGGTAATTTGAAAAACTTCTCATCTCCGGAGAATGTCCCATGTCCGATCCAGAGACATCCGGTCATGTGGCGACCGTTTTCCTATTGGTGTTATAGCACACATGATTCCTACCTGCCTCCTCCGCTTAACTTTTCCCTGTAACATCCCCCCTGACTAAATAATTAGGCCTATCCGGCAAACGTCAGTCTTCCGGTTCTTGATTTCAGCTGTCCCGTAACGCCTCTTTTAAGGCATGGATCACCCTATTATTATCACGTGGGTAGCGAATGGCAAGGCGAAGTGCCGGCTGAGTCATTCCGGAAAATGTCTGACAATCCCGAACGAGGATCCCCTGTCGTGTCAATCGTGCAACAAGATTGGCTGTCACACATTTCGAAGGTAACTCCACCATCACAAAATTCGCGGATGCCGGAATGATCCGCAGTCCAGAGACTCCATGTAATCGCGTCATAAATCGTTGTCGTTCCTGTTGCATAAACTTCACACTTCGCAGTCGGTACTTGACGTCATCCAATGCCACGGCACCGGCCTCTTGTGCAAAATGGCTGACCGACCACGGAGGGAGCAGCCGACGGATCGTGGCGACCGTCTCCGGTGCCCCAACCAAATACCCAAGACGAATTCCTGGCATACCATAAAATTTCGTAAAACTTCTGAGAATAAGCAATCGTCTGGCGTTCGGAATTTCTTTGATGAGGGAATGGGAGGGGCAAAAATCGATAAAGGCCTCGTCAACCACCATCCAAAACCCGGCTTCTTCAATTTTCCGATAGAGCATACGAAGGGATCGGGCCGAAACGACTCTTCCCGTCGGACTATTCGGATTACAAAAAAACACGGCCGTATGTGATTTCACATTCCTGCGCAGGGCCTTCTGAGAACCATGGCGAATAGCGTCCACGAGAAGCGAAAGCTGTTTCAGGGGAGGAGCATACTTTTCCGCAGACGTGGCCAGGACATACGTACAGCGCGCACCCGCTATATGAAGAGACGCCTCATATTCCATAAAGGTAGGACCTGCCACATATCCATGCCGAAGGGATAGAGCCAGAGGTAAGATCCGAATCAATTCGGACGACCCGTTGCCCAACACAATCGAGTCCGATGAGATTCCATGCTCTTTGGCCAGTCGCATGCGCAACTCTTCAGCAGAAGGATCGGGATAATGCCCGCAGGCAGGTAGGGCTTGCTGCATGGCACTCAACACAGAGGCGGGTGGACCCAACGGATTAATGCTGGCACTGAAATCAATAAAGGAGTCCACGGATCGTCCAAGCGCCTTCGCAATCTGATGGACCTGCCCTCCATGCACAACCGGCTGGGTCACCACATCAACCAACCCATGATCCCCATAACCAGTATCCCATAGGCCGTCCCCATGACTTGTAAGGCAATAGGAATGAGTGCCATGGAATACGGTGTGATTGGATCACCTAACCTGGCGCGCAATTCCAGCACCCCTCCATACACATTTCCTCCACCGAGTTGAACGCCAAGAGCACCAGCCATGGCCGCTTCGGGCCACCCACTATTTGGGCTGGGGTGCCGCTGCGCATCCCGCCGACAAATTTGCCAGGCCGAAACACCGGTACCCAATCGAATCGCCGCGGCGATGCTCATTGCCACCGCTGTAAGCCGAGCCGGGACCCAATTGACAAGATCATCGGCTCGTGCGGATGCCCAGCCAAAGTCACGATAGCGATCGGTACGATAGCCAACCATCGAGTCCAACGTACTGATCGCTTTATAGGCCATAGCACAGGCAGGTCCTCCCAACGCGAGATAGATCAGCGGTGCCACGATGCCATCGGAGGTATTTTCAGATACGGATTCCACCGTCGCCCGAATAATCTCTTCTTCTGAAAGGGCCGCAGTATCCCGCCCGACTAACCGGCCGACCGCAACCCGAGCCGATACGAGTGACCCCATTCTCAATGCCCGATGGACCCGCATGGCATGATCCCACAAATCCCGACCGGCAAGCGTGGTAGATCCCAGCACCACCCATATCACCATGCCAAATTGTTCATGCACCAGTTGAGCCCATTCCAGGATGCCCCGGGTCACCAAAAAAGATCCAAGGGGAAGCCCCAGGGCCAATCCCAGACCGGCCGTTCTTTTGGTCCATGGGCTCGAGATTCGCTCTAACGTCAGGCCTTCATACGCGTGAATGATGAATCCCATCAGGCGGACAGGATGAGGCAACCAGCGGGGATCTCCTACCATCAGATCAAGGGCGCACACCGCCAGGAATTTGAACCCCGTCAGATCATCCGCCACCGTTAGCCCGGGAATGTTGCAACAGAAGGGTCTGAAGTGTTTCCGGTCAATTCTGCAAGACAAGTTGGACAAACGCAGTCATTATAACGTTTCACGATACTGTCATATTGGGCATCGCTCACGGGAACATCCTTACACCAACATCGGGAAAGTCCGCACTCAAAAGCTCGACCGCAACGTTCGCACTGTTTAGGATAGGTTCGTGTCATGATAAATCGGCCTCCCGTTCATGAATGGCCCTGTTAATTATTCCCCAAACTTTGAAAACACGAGGAGGACCGGACCTAAGATCAGAAAGAGCACTTCGATCCCCTCATTCATCGCTCCCAGCACATCTCCCGTGATACCGCCAAACTTTTTGGAGATCCACCAGACTACAGATCGAACCACAAGGCACACGACTATCATCAGTATAACCGCTGTGACCGCATCGAACATTCCCCACAACCCCAATCCCACAACCGTTGTGGCCACCAGAACATCGCGCCACGTCACCGTCCGAATAAACTGCGCAGCCAACCCTTCCGATCGTGGATAGACAACACCCCAACAACCGATCACCATCGCCCATCGCCCAATAGCCGGCATACCTAACAACATACCCTCTCGAAATCCTACTGGCAGGGCAAGAAGTCCGGCATAGCGAAGCCCAAGAATTAACATCAACCCTGTGGCCCCAAGGGCCCCGATGCGGGAATCCCTGAGAATCATGAGCCGATGTTCGGGATCCCTTCCCCCGGAAAGTGCATCAACGGTATCCGCCCAACCATCAAGATGGAGACCTCCCGTGACCAACACGTAGAGAGTTAGAATCACCATATTCCAAACCACGGGAGGAAGGAAGCTCCCCAATAATCGATCGAGCATAACAAGGCTCGCGCCAAGGAGAAATCCAACAAGAGGAAACCAGTGAAGGGAGGAACCGAACGTCGCGGAAGGAATCTTTGACCCCGAACCTCCTGGAAGAGGAATAATTGTCAGCAGTTGCCAAGCCAAAGAAAACGAAGCCCATAAACTCCTCATGCCATTTCCGGGAACGGTCGTTCGGCCTCATCCACGCCCGCACTTTCGAACGTGGCCATTTGCGTCAGACAGGCCAAACTCGATTGAAGCAATCCGATAGCCAAACAGGCTCCTGTGCCTTCTCCGAGCCGAAGATCCAAATCCAATAGCGGACGAAATCCTAACGCATCCATAGCCAAACGATGTCCGGGCTCAGCAGATACGTGGGAAGAAATCATATAGGCCTGACAATGGGGCTGCAGGGCGACGGCCAACAAGGCGGCGGCCCCGGTAATAAATCCATCCAGAACTACGGGTACGCGACATGCCGCCCCACCCACAAGAATCCCCACCAATCCGCCGATTTCAAATCCCCCGACCTTCGCCAGCACATCCAAAGGATCGTGAGCGTCTGGTGCATTTCGTTGGATGCCTCGCTCAATCACCTGAATCTTTTTCGCCAATTGCGACGCATTAACTCCTGTGCCTTTCCCCGTTACATCGGCCGCCGGATGACGCGTCATGACCGCAGTAATGGCACTGCTGACAGTGGTATTTCCAATGCCCATTTCTCCGATTCCGATTAACCGGATCCCGTCAGCGTACGCTTCCTGGACAAGACGGATACCATCTTCCACACTTTGAAGGGCTTGCTCCCGACTCATGGCAGGGCCTTCACACATATTTCGGGTCCCCAACCCGATCTTTCTCACCCACAAACCGGGAGGTGTACCCATGTCCTCTTGAACGCCCATATCCACCACGCGAACCTGGGCTCCAATCTGGCGAGCCAGGACATTGATCGCTGCCCCACCTTGTAAGAAATTTTTGACCATTTGTGCCGTGACCGATGAGGGATAGGCACTTACCCCTTCTCTTGCAACACCATGATCTGCAGCAAGAACGAAGACCATGGCGTCCGGATTTTTTACGGGAAGCGACTGGGTTATCGCCACGTACTGGGTCCCTAAGGACTCCAGTCGACCAAGGCTGCCCTGAGGTTTCGTCAGTCGATCCCATAACACCTGGGCGCGACGCACACCGGCCTGTGAGACCGGTTGAATCGCCGCGAGAGTTTCCTGAATGAACGGAGAAGAATGGTTCATCGGTTACTTCAGCCTGAGAGGCAACCCACTCACCAGAAAATAGACTTCATCAGCTTCAGCCGCAACCAGTTGATTCATCCGGCCCGCCACATCTCGAAATGACCGGCTGATCGCATCACCGGGCACCAATCCGAGACCTAACTCATTACTGACCACAACAACCTGACCAGGACAGACGCGAGCCGACCGAAGGAATGCCCTGACATGTGTTGGGACTTGCGAAGGTCGCACCTTATCTCGCAGGAGATTATTCAGCCACAACGTTAAACAATCTACAACAATACTGGGATAGCTTGATCCTTCCTCGACCAGCCATTCGGAAATCCTGGCAGGAATTTCAATGGTGGACCAACCACGGCCCCGCGACCGCTGATGCTTCTGTATTCGACCGGCCATTTCCTGATCGAATGGCTCTCCGGTTGCGACGAATGCCCGTGGAGATTTTGCCTTTCCCTGTTGTAAGGCAAATGAACTCTTTCCCGACCGTGCCCCCCCAAGGACAAAAATTAGCTTTGATGAGACATGGGTCTTTTTCTGTGCCGCGCGAGGACCGTAAACAGGTACCAGCGAAGAGAACGAATCTCTCCCCGAATGCTGATGTGATTGACGAACGGATCGCATGAAATTTCTCCTCCTCGCAGCAAACGATAAAATTATCCCGACATACGCTCTGAACACCGATAACGGAAAGAGCCCAATGCTACCTCTTTCGAGAGGTTGCCGGTTCCCGTTCCCACAGGAATTCGGCTTCTCCCTGTTTTTTCGTAACCCATCGCGCAAACACAAATAACGCGTCACTCAGCCGATTGAGAAAAATGATCAATTCCTTGTCAATTGATTCTTCCTTCGACAGGGTGACACACAATCGTTCGGCACGACGACAGATTGTACGGGCGACATGCAGTAACGCAGCGAGTTGGCCCCCACCAGGCAAAATAAATTCTTTCAAGGGCGCCAGATCTTTTTGGCACTCATCAATAAGATGTTCCAAGTGGGCAACATCCTCCGGGGTCACGGTTGGCATATTTGGAAACGATTCTCCCGGAGCTGTTGCGAGAATACCACCCAGATCGAATAACTTATTTTGCGTCCACCTCAGGATGTTCCCCATACGCTCAGACACTTCAGCATTCGTTCCGGTCTGTCCATTCGACACCCGAGCCAACCCAAGCATGGAGTTCAATTCGTCCACCGTGCCATAGGCTTCCACCCGGACGGAATCTTTCCAGACTTCCTGTCCTCCAGCCAATCGGGTTTTCCCCGCATCACCTGTACGGGTATACACTTTGGATATCCGCATTGTATAAGTCTCCAGAAAAAAGTTGAATAATTCCTTTGGCCTTCGGTCGTGCAGGGACTAAGTGAAATGGCGCCACCATCGTATCGTTAATAATCACACGACCTCAAGGCTTAAGACCTCCTGTATTCCGCGATTCCTTCTGATACCGACGTATGAACGGCACGGCCCATCATTTCCCCGAGAACCGTGTGAAGACCACAATGATCTTCTACAATTTCACCGCTGGCCCCTACCACCAGACAATCGGTACCGGTTAAATCGGCCGGACGATCCGACTTGCGACTGGTGACACCCTTATCTCGAAACGCTGCAGCTTTGGCTGAGGAGGCGATATGTACCGCCTGGATACGTCCGGCAATCGTCGGAAGAGCATTGGTCGCCATTACCACATTCACAGTTCCGACCGAATCGCCTCGATAACCCAGCTCAACATCGGCATCGTCTAAAACGGAACGGGCATTGGATAATCCGACAGTCACGAGAACATGCACCCAGGCACCCGATGAATTCAGAAAACAGTCGGTAAACGCACTCACGTTCGCAGCGGTCATTAATCCAATGGTCTCTTCGGGAATGAGAGAATGTGATTTGAACAGAACCCCAAAATCCTTCGCCAGCGTGGCCGAAGAGAAAGATCGGTTAAAACCCACTTGTACATTGGCAACCACGGAGGCGGATGCCTCCCCACCATTCCAAGGCGCCCAACTCAGACAATTAAAAATCCCAGGAAACCGGATAAGCAGACAATGGGGCTGAAGATCAATCTGAAGTGGAGAGATCATTGTTTTCACGGACTTATTTTTCCGCAGAATCCAAGGATACACAGAAGTCTTATTTGGCCTCGAGGCCAGGACCGGAAAGGCCGGATTCATCACGACTGCGCTTTCCCCACCTCTCATAATGCACGAGTTGCTCAAGTGGCAATCGTTTGCGCCATCCTGCTTTTTCAAGATCCGGTTGATGAGCAAAACCGGACACATAGCCGACACACAAATAGGCAATGATCCACACCGTTTGAGGAATGTCTAAGACTTTTTTTAAAGAATCGTAATCCAGAATTGACACCCAACCCACCCCGATACCTTCGGCTCGTGCCGAAAGCCAGAGGTTTTGAATCGCGCAGCACGTACTATACAAATCCGTCTCGGGAACGGTCGCACGACCGAGGACTGACGGGCCACCACGATCACGAGTGCATGTCACGCAGATATTGATAGGGGCTTCTTGAATCCCTTCAAGCTTCAGACCTCGATACAGACCCGATTCCTTTCCCCGATACTGCAAGGCTGCCGCATCATTGGCTTGCACAAAAAGGCTTTTCACAGCATGCTTGGTGTCCGAATCCTGAATGATCAAAAAATCCCATGGCTGCATATAACCGACAGAGCCCGCATGATGAGCAGCCAACAGAATGCGGCGAAGCGTTTTTTCAGGAATGCGATCGGGAAGGAAATTTTCCCGGACATCTCGTCGTTCAAATATCGCACGATAGACGGCCTCCCGCTCTTCAGCGGAAAAGGCTCCCCCGCTTTGAAATATACTCTGCTTCAAAATTCGACCCCTTTTTGAGCCTTGATGCCATTGCGAAAGGGATGCTTAATCATCTTTATTTCCGAAACCAGGTCGGCGGCATCGATAAGCTCCGGTTTCGCACCACGTCCGGTAATGACCACATGAAGTGTGGGAGGACGCTGAGCTACGGCCTTCAGCACTTGTTCAAGCGAGACATATTCATGATGGATTGCAATATTCAGTTCATCCAGAATGACCATGCCAAAGGATGGATCTTGAAGAATCTTTTCGACTTCTGCCCATGCCTTTTGAGCCACCTGTGCATCCCGTTCCCGATCCTGGGTTTCCCAGGTATACCCTTCACCCATTCGAAGAAATACCACCTGGCTGCCGAAGCTCTTCAGGATTCGTTCTTCTGCCGTATCAATGGCCCCTTTGATAAATTGCACAATCGCCACGTTCATGCCATGTCCGAGACATCGGATGGCCATACCCAATGCCGCAGTAGTTTTACCTTTGCCTGCACCGGTGTGGACCATCAAGAGACCCTTTTCTTCTTGTGCCTCGGCAATTCGTCGATCCACAGAGGACTTCAAACGTTCCATGCGAGCCTGATGCATGTGATCGCTCATAGCCTATTTCTTCTCATGGCAGTTTCACCCCTTGCCGCTTCGATCAAAGCCGAAGGAACATGAGGGTGACTGGAAAAATGCAAATGGGTATACAGGGCGATGACAGTCCCTACCGTAATACCATCTCCTCCCCGGTCCCGTCCCTGCGCATCGGTAAGATGACCGAGATATTTCAGATCTCCCTTGGGGTGCAGGGTCGAATAGTGAAACTCATGTCCACGAATCCGCACTACTTGTTCTCCAAGAGGTCCTCCGCAAGTCACGGTCAACTCACGATACCCCAAGGTCATCTGTGTCCGGCTCATGGCCGTTTCAGCCGGGATCACTCCGACCATGTCGTACACCGTTCCATCAAAATCCCTGAGGGTTTTTGCCAAATACATCAGACCGCCACATTCTGCATACACCACTCCGCCCCTTGCCGCAAATGCCTGAATAGACTGACGCATGGACATGTTCCGTTGTAACACGTCCGCGTAGATCTCCGGATAGCCTCCTCCCAGATACACCAGATCCACATCGGGAAGTGACGGATCATTCATGGGAGAAAACCGGACCAACTCCCCACCCGCCGCTTGAAGAAGTTGAAGGTTCTCCGGATAGTAAAAGCAAAAAGCCGGATCAAAAGCCACTCCGACTCTTACAGATCGATTCACCGGCCTGGAGTCCTTAGCCGGCATGCTGGAATTCGTGACGGGCATTTCCGGGCTGGTCTGAGCTAACTGTTCAACGCGAACCAGATCGATGGTTGCGGAAGCCAATTCACCGAGTTTGGCATACAATTCAGTCCTGGAACCTTCCAAAGCCGTCCGTAATCCCAAATGCCGATCAGGAATAGTCACGTCCGAATCAGTGCGGAGATAGCCCACAACCGGTATACAGGTTTCTTTTTCTACGGCCTCCTTTAATAATAGGAAATGGCCTTCACTGTTAAGCCGGTTAAATATCACACCGGCGACCTGCAAGGAAGAATCGAATTTTGCATAGCCATAGACGATCGCGGCTGCCGAACGGGCCATGGCACTCCCATCCACGACCAGAAGGATCGGTGCGTTCAATTGGTGAGCCATTTCGGCAGTACTTCCCGTTGCGTTGACCGGGGAACTTCCATCAAACAGACCCATCATACCCTCAATAATTGAGAGGTCGGCACCGTGAGCCGCTTCTTGAAAAATCGTCCGGTTCAATAGCGCGCCGAGCATCCACCCATCAAGGTTCCGGGATTCCCGGCCACTGGCCAACTGATGATGCCCCGGATCCAGAAAATCCGGCCCGACTTTAAACGGTTGAATCGTGCGACCCTGAGCGCGAAACGCCGACAGCAGCGCTAGCGTCACCGTCGCTTTGCCGACTCCACTATGCGTGCCCGCAATGACGAGTCTGGGAAAGCTCATGAGTTATCCGTAGGACTAGAAGTTTTTGACATCGGAAGATCAAACGTCACTCGAACGCCACCGAACACCGAACGCACCGGCGTCCCAAAGTACAGCACTTCTTCGTAATGCCGGTTCAGAACATTGTCCACGCGCACATACCCTTGCAGGGAGGGCGTAATGTCATACGAGGCCGAAAGATTGATGACATAAAAATCCGGGAGTGGCTGTTGATCGCCAGTCGTGTTAAATCGTGACCCCACATACCGGAAGGTTGTGGTCATACTCAAAGGCGCGATGGGCTGATATGTCAACACGACGCTGCCTTGATGAACCGGCCAGCGAGGCAGCCTGGCCCCCGACTCCAGGTCTCTTGTGATCGTATAGGTATATTGTCCCTGAAGGTCCAACAACTTCATATAGGGAAGCCCTTCAGCCAGGACGAGCTTAGCGCTTCCCTCCCAACCCTGACTTTTCGCCGACCCGAGATTCTGCGCACAAAATCCGAAAGGGGAAAATGGTGCACAGCCTGTAGGGTCAAACGCCGTGACAATAAGTTGCCGATAGCGGTTCCAGAAATATCCTGCACTCAAGGTGACGCGTTTGTCCCAAAACACTTGATCGATCCCAATATCGAAGCTCTGACTTTTTTCGGGTTTGAGATTCGGATTTCCGAAATTCGGGAAAAAAAGTTCATTAATCGTTGGAGCTCGAAATCCGGTGGCATAACTGGTCCGGAGTTTCGTACCGGTTTCTTTGATGAGATATCCCCCCGTCACACGATAGGTCGTCGCATCGCCGAACGAATTATAGGAATCCTGTCGAAATCCCCCGGTGGCAAAAAACCGGTCAAACAAGTTCAATTGGAGCTGTGCAAAACCGGCATTGCTTGAAAGCGTTTTTTCAGAAAACGTACCTTTATTTTCTCCGCGTTGTTCTCTGAATTGATAGCCAACGGTCAGAAGAAGAGGCTTCCCGATTTGAAAATTACTCTGCCATTCAATCCGATTGCTTTTGGTTCGAATATCGGAATTATTAAAGGCACCAGGTGTACTCTCCAACCCCGTGGTAATGCTACGTTGGTTATCCCCCGCCTGAGTGATTAACGTTTCCTGGGCATGCGAGAGGGTAATCTTCTGATCCCACCAGTCAGTGATCGGTTGATGGTAACTCCCGCTATAGATAAATTGTTCCCCGGTGGACTTCGCTTTGAACACATCGTAGGGACCGCCAAAGGTGCTGGGATTATCCAAGTCAATATCGTTATTAATCCAGCGGAATGCCAATTCCAACCGCCCGTCCCACGGCCCCTTCACTCCTAACAACGAAGACGCCTGCCAATTGCGAAACGCATCCCGTTCAGTTGCCCCGCGCCGATAATTCACCGAAGAAAATTTGGTCATATCCCAACGCGTCAATGTGGCAGAAAAATCTACCGGTCCCATTTGTCCGGCAAAACTCCCTCCTTCTCGAATAGAATTATAGGACCCATATTCAGAGAAGATTCTGGCAACCGGATCACCGGTACCGCGCTTGGTTCGGATGTCGACTACCCCACCGACCGCATCCGAACCCCACAGCATGCTCTGCGCCCCCCGCAGGACTGTCACGGATTCGATATTGTCCGTGGTCACGGTACCGAAATTAAATTCCCCGAGTGTCGCACTGTTCACAATGGCACCATCAATGAGCACCAGAGTTTGAGCCGAACTTCCTCCACGAATCCTGAGCGTGTTATTCGTGCCCGGCCCACCAGAGGAAAACGTCGCAAGACCTTGGCTCAAATTGAGCGCATCCACAAGCGTTCGACTGTGTCGGCGCTGCATATTTTCTTCTGTAATGACTTCAACCGCACTCGTGGTTTGGGTAAGAGGCACGGGTGTTTTCGTAGCCGTCACCACCACCGGATCTAACTGGTAAACAGGCGCGGTAGGCTCATGGGCGGCTTGCGCGGTAGCCTGCGAGAAATCCGACTCTTCAGCCAGACTATCGGCCGCCGTGGTGACGGAAGGAAAGAAGGAGATCAGCACAAGAGCAGAGAAAATCCAAACCCTACCAGACTGTTCAAACAGCAACGCACAAATCTTCGTGGACATGATCCACCTCCCTTTCGCTCGAAGGGGTTTTATGGAAGAAACAGCTGTTGGGTCTCCTGACTTGCGGATCCTCGTGCTTCTGCGCCTTCTCATGGACATCTTGTCCACAATGGACTCTTGCAGAATTACTCCCCGCTTACAGTGGCGGCACCGTGCTGGAATTTCACCAGCTTCCCCGTCACAACCGTCGTTTTTCCTCTAAATAACCCTACTCCTTTATTAAATGGTTAATATCTATACCCACACACAACACACGGCTTTGGTCCACTCGCTCACACCGGCAGCGACACCCGGGGTAATCCCGATTGTGGATGACGATCAACCAGAACCTGGCAGCCATAAACCGATTCCAACAAATCAGGACGCAAGACGTCGCGAGGCGATCCCACTTCCATGATTTTCCCACCGTGTAACATCATGAGCTGGTCACAATATTGACTGGCCAGGTTTAAATCATGAGACACCAGAATGACCGTGAGACCACGCTCCCGATTCAACCGCCGAAGAATTCTGGCAATATCCAACTGATGGTGCAAATCCAAAAAGGCGGTCGGTTCGTCCAATAGCAATACCTGAGGCTCCTGCGTAAGGGCACGAGCGATCACCGCCCGCTGACGTTCTCCACCCGACACATCCGTCACCAGCCTGGACCCCAGATGTGTGACATCCAGGTCCTCCATGGCCTGGTAAGCGATTCGCCAATCGTCCGCATCCTCCCAATGCCATCCTCCATAACCCTGATGATGCGGAAATCGTCCCATGAGGACCATTTCGGCAAGGGTAAAAGGGAAAATCTGCAGGGTCTCTTGCGGAACCAAGGCGACCTGTCTGGCCACCTCAACTTGGGACAGACGGGAGAGGGGATCTCCGAACAACTCAATGGTCCCGGACCGTGGACATAAAACCCGGGCAAGGAGCTTAAGTAACGTACTTTTTCCGGAACCATTAGGGCCCAGGATGCCAAGGATTTTTCCGGAATCAATCGAGCATGTAACGGCGTTCAGGACCGACTCCGAGTGATCGCGGAAACGGGCGTCATAGCCAAAGGTTACGTCTCGAAGGCCATACGCCGGTCCAGGAAGTAAATTTCCGGAGTCCATCATCACATCCCCACCCGCAGGTTACGAGTGGTGAGTAGGTATAAAAACACCGGTCCCCCCACCAGTGCCGTCACCACACCGACAGGAAATTCACTGGGACTCAAGGCTGTCCGCGCCACCGTATCAGCCAACATCAAAAACATGCCTCCCACAAAACCCGCAGCCGGGAGTAAAAGACGATGATCGGCACTCAAGACCAGGCGAACGGCATGCGGCACGACCAGCCCCACAAATCCGATAATCCCGCTAAAACTCACAACCGCCCCGGTCAGAAGCGCCGCGGCGACAAACACCAGTTTTTTGACTCGCTCAACTTCCACCCCTAGCGAACGGGCCGTTTCTTCACCAAGGGTTAGGAGATTTAACGACTGCGCTTGTGTCGCCAAAATCACCAAACCCATTCCAAGATACAAGGCCAGTACACCGAGTGTGGGAAAATCAGGCCCGGTTAGCGATCCCATCAACCAGGCATACATCCCGAAGGCACGATTGGGATCAGCCACACTGGTCAGAAACATGATAAACGCAGAAAAAATCGCATTCAGCACAACCCCCGCCAACAATAACGTATAGATCGAAAAACCAAATCCCACGGATGAAATCCGATACATGATCACCAAAGACAGTAACGCACCGGCAAAGGCACATACCGGCAAAGCCGACACACTCAAGACAGAAACCCCTACGCCAAACAACAGCGCAATCGCGGCCCCCAAGGCCGCCCCGCTCGAGATCCCGATGATAAACGGATCGGCCAGGGGATTTCGCAACAAGGCCTGGAGTGCGACGCCAACCATCGCCAGACTGCCCCCAACGAAGAATGCCAATAGCAGCCGTGGCAAGCGAACCTGAAGCAGAATGACCGTTGTCGGATCTGTCCCGACACGAATGGACTCGGTTCCCGTCAGTGCTCCAACCAGAATGGACCAGATCCGTGAGAAGGGAATCGGCTCGGTCCCAAATCCCAGACAGACGAGAAGTGTTACAACAGCCAACACACACGAAACACCCACAGACACGAGCCACCCACGGATCGTCAGTGCGGGCAATGATGATATCGCGAATGGCAAGGGCGGAGTGGCCTGATCCCACTCACTCGACACCTTTGAAGACGGGGAAAGGGTGAATGGCGGAACTTTTTCCATGGGCTTCACCAACAGGGCTTTCTCCTTGGAATCGCTAAACACGACTGCGTAATCAATTCAGGAGCGAAAAGAAGATGATGGGCTCCGTGGCCCGATCGTGATGATTCAATTGGGAGGTTTCAATTCGACATGTCATCCTGATTGACCTCCGGATGCAGGATCTTCACTAATTGCTTCAGCCCTTCAATAATTCGTGGGCCTGGACGATTCAGAAGATCGCTGTCCACTTGAAACAGCCTGCCGTGTTGGACGGCGGAGAGCGTCGTCCACCGTCGCCAGGCATCCTGTTCCACCTGAGGAATCCCTTCATGCCGACCGGTCGGAAAGAGGAGGATATCCGGATTTTGTCGCAAGACTTCCTCCATTGTCAGACGCGGATAGGGCGCACTTGTCTGATCTGCCGCATTTCTACCACCTGCCAGTTCAATGAGACGGTGAATAAAACTACCGGGGCCTACTGTGATTAATGGTTCGGAATTCAAGACATACAGCAATGAGGGACGAGGCAGGTCCGCCAATCGACTTGATAAATTGCTTAATTGCTTCCGCATGAGGGCTGCCTGGGCATTCGCTTCTTCAGAATGGCCTACCATGCGTCCCAACAACTGAATGTGGGCAAAAATGTCTTCAACCGTATGCGGGTCAAAAATAAAGGTGGGAATCTTCAATTGTTCCAATTTATTGAGAAGGTCTACACGCAGGAACGATCGAGGCGCCAAGACCAGTTGTGGTTGCAGACCCACAATACTCTCAAGATTGGGAGTGGCATAACCCACCTTCGGCTTGGTCAAGGCCTCGGGAGGGAAATCGCAGAATTCGGTCACCCCCACAATTTCCTCATTCAACCCGATGGCAAACAGAATTTCCGTGACACTTGGGGCAAGGGAGACAATCCGCTGAGGGGCTTTGGCCAGATAGAGCTTTCGGCCAAGATCATCGACAAACGTGCGTGGAGCCACATTGGCCATGAAGGGCATACCCGTTAAAATTCCCTGTTGACGCCGTTTCATCATCTCTCCCTCAAAGGCCAACACCACATCACCAGAAAACGCGCAGTGAAAAATCGTCCACCCGGCCACGATTCCGAAGACCAAATGGCGTACACATTGGCTCAAAATAAAAAATCCCCAAGGCTTACACAACCTTGAGGATTGCACCCGATTCTTCATCCTCACCACTTCCCCAGCCCACGAGGGAACATTGGTCTTGGAACGAATGAGGTATTCTGGCTCCTGAGTGAGTAACCTACTATCCGCGCCTTCCCATCCGAATATCACGACCAGATTCGGACAGTGGCTTTCGCGGGGTTCGTCCTCAGTTACAGCGGCGGGACCGCGCGGGAATTGCACCTGCTTCCCATCATTCATTCCGCATATGTTTTGGGAGAATGTAGGAGGGACGGAGCCGCTTTGTCAAGAAATCGCATTTCAGTGATTGTCGGCCGGCGCAAGGTTGTCTGTTTTACCGATCCCCCCAAACCGGCCTTTGCAATCCACCCACTCCATAAACGAAGCTCCTGGACTCACCGGGCTCACGAATAGGGGATTCCATTCCAGCTCGCCAATAACGACGCCTCATCCAGCGCATCATGATGCAAGCGGTGGTGGATGCAAAGATGCATAGATTCACGGGTCAAGTTTCAGATAAAACAGATCCATCCATGCTGTCAGGACGTTTGAGGATGAAATTAAGCTCTCCTCCGATCAAAAGAGTCAACCCACAGACATACAGCCACATCATCAGGATAATCACCCCCGTAATGGGTCCATAGACGGCGTTGTAATTAATGAAATTCTCCACATAAAATTTCAGCCCCAGGGATAGAATAATCCAGAGAAAAACCGCAAGCATGGAGCCCGGCTTCATCCATTGCCATTCATGATCGCTGTTCGGCGCCCAATAATAGACCAGGTTAATAGCCATCAGCATAAGAAACACAATGATCGGCCACTGCAACAGGGGCCAGCCTAGCGTTGACCACCACTCCAAGCCCGTCACCGCTGTTACCCATTGACTTACCTCTTCACCGGCCAGAATCAAGATTAAGGAAGTAATAAAAAACACCGCAGCTCCTAGCGTCAGCAGGACCGCAGTCATCCCGGCTTTCCAAATCGGTCGGGTTTCTTTTACCCCATAGACAGCATTTAAAGTATTAATAATCGCCATCATTCCCCAGGAAGCCGCCCACAGTGAGCCGAGAAGACTCAGGGAAAAAAGTCCACCTCCACTGCCCTGAATCATCTGTTCGACATAGCGTTCAACGAGAACCAAGGATTCTGCGGGAAGCACTTCCCGGGCGTATGGCATGACATTGGGCACGACCACCTGTCTGGGTAACATGCCAATGAGCGCCGTCACTCCCAACATGGCGGGAAATAACGCCAACAAAAAATAGAACCCGAGCTGTGCCGCCCGTCCAAACACATCGTCCTCGCATGAGGCGGCCCACACCTCTTTCGCCAATGCCCACCAACTCCCAGGCCTTCTGGACCAAGCCGATTGATGATTGCCCGAACCCGGCTCATCAAGTTTCCATAAAAAATTTTTATCGTACCTCATCGGTATTTATTATACACCATACCCGGATATGATCTGCGTAAAACAGGTTTCTGGAAAAATCAACACCTCTTCATTTCGATTAATGGTGCCGGTCTGGAGAAGAACCGTTTAACCCCAATGCTGAAAAAATGGGATTCACATCAAGATGGGCCTCTAGATGGTCAGCCCAACGATCCAATGCCTGTGACATTCGCTGTGAAACCTCCTCTGAAATTTCTAAGCCAAGTGGCGCGAGGCCCTTGCGAACCCGCGCCCGATTCAACCATTGACGACGAAATGCAGGTTGATCAAAAATCCCATGAATGTAGGTCCCCCAGACCCGCCCGTCCAGACTCATCGCTCCATCGACCCTCGCTTCTGGCTGCTCAACAGAACGTGGCACCTGCCCCGTCTGAATCCGAAAGCAGGGTGGAATGGGATTTACAGTCCTCGTGTCCCCCATATGAATTTCATACCCTTCAACCAGATATTCATGCCCCCAGGACTCCGGTACGGAGCGGGCACGAACTTGCACGGTTTTTTTGTGAGCAAGCAATTCAGTCTCGACCTCCAGTAACCCTAATCCTTTCGCCGAACCACCCGTTTCAACATGTTGTGGATCCGTGATCTCTTTCCCTAGCATCTGAAATCCCCCACAGACACCCATAATCTCTTTTCCACCTTCGACATGCTCCATAAGCGCCTCTTCGAATCCAACCTTCCGCAGATAGTCCAAATCGGCAATCGTCGTTTTGCTTCCAGGCAGAATAACCGCATCGGCCCCATGAAGCTCCTGGGGTGACGCCACAAAGCGAAGCGCCACATCCGGTTCGGCAGCCACCTGATTGAAATCCGTAAAGTTACTCATATGAGGCAGCAACACCACTGCGATATTGACGGTATCTGCTTCAAAAGACGTCTTTCGCAATCGATCAATATCCACGCTGTCCTCTTGATCCAATTCCAGATTCCGTAAATACGGCAACACGCCTAACACCGGGACGCCCGTGCGTTTTTCTATGATGGTGACACCATCTTTAAACAACGTCAGATCCCCTCGAAATTTATTAATGACAACCCCGATCACCCGCTGCCGTTCTTCCGACGCTAATAAATCCATCGTCCCGATGACCTGCGCAAACACGCCCCCCCGATCGATATCCGCCACTAACACCACTGCCGCATCGGCCATCTCGACCATCGGCCAATTCACAATATCGCGATCCCGCAGATTCATTTCTGCGGCACTCCCCGCCCCTTCAATCACCATCACGTCATACTGCTTGGACAGCCGGTCAAAACTCCCCTTCACAAATTCAACCAACTGGGATTTTCGCTCGAAATAATCCCGGGCATTCTGACTTCGCCACACTTGTCCTTGAACAATCACTTGAGATTTAGCGTCGGCTTCGGGCTTCAACAGAATCGGATTCATGTCCACATGCGGAGCCAACCCACAGGCCTGAGCCTGAAGCACTTGAGCCCGTCCCATCTCTCCTCCATCCGTCGTGACAAAGGAATTCAGCGACATATTTTGTGCTTTAAACGGCGCCACTCTGACTCCGGCCCGATGCAATAATCGACACAATCCGGCCGTGACCAGACTTTTCCCCACATCGGAGCCCGTTCCCAATATTGCTAATGCCCTCTTCATATAGGCCCTCTTCCTCGAAACAGGTGCAATCATGTCCTTCAAGTGTGCTGCATCGTATAGAACGAAGACCTTCGCTCGGGACACCGTTTGCTCAATCAGCTTACTCAGTCAGTCCCAGGATGTTCCGGGGTAATTGCCGCCGCCCAATTGCCGGAGCCTGGAGACGTCAGATACACCTTCCCGCCGCCTTGAATATGTTGTTCGGGGCCCCATTCACCTGTGGCAATTTCGATCCAACGGACCACCAACGGCTCTGTTGTGCTGGACAAATCGATTCGCACTCCACCGCCAACGGGCAGGTAGAGGGTGAAGGCATGGCCCTTATCGGCAGCCAAAAACGCATGATTCGGCTTGGTGTCTATGAGCAGATCGTTTGCAGGTTCCACGGTCCACAATGGTATCTGCGACTCCAACTTTCTTGCCCCACGAATACTGGCCACGGCCTTGTCATTGAGGCCCAGTCCTGCCGTAGGGCGATGAAAACGAATGGACGCAACACCGGCTAACAGATTCCGCCAGAACCGTTCAATTCCATCTTGGTCGGTTCCACTCCATTTGTGGCCGGTGGCACCGTAGATCTTGATCGAATTTATCGGTCGAGGTTGCTTGGACAGGTAATTCCGCACATCGAGAAATTGGTCCCAATGCACTTGGTTGCTGCGAGCATTATTCTGTGAAACTTCGACAAAGTCGTACAACTCCGGATGATCAAAGGTCCGCCTATGAGACTCGGCAGTGATATCCTTATCTCCCCACATCTCCGTGACAAAGATGATTCGGCCTTCCCGTTTCGCGCGGCGCTTGACGTATGTCGCCCAGTAACGGCTCCATTCTTCCTCGGCTCGAGTTTCGTTATCCATGCAATAGAGCACATGCCCGTATCGCAGAGTATATTCCAACAATTTATTTACAAATCGCTCTTGGTAGCGCAAGACTATTTGGTTGTTTTGCTGCCTTGGCGTCGTAAAGAAGAAGGGTTGTTTGTTGAGAGAGGGGGGTTCGGGATATCGTTCTGCCAATTCCGATTTTTCCGTCGTGTAGTTAATATTATTGCGTGGGTTATACGGCTGCATGTGCCAAGTGTCGCCCATATAGTCAAAAGGATCCCAAATCTCGATTTGCACGATGATGTCGCGGTTGGCCGTTTCTCTCAGCATCCGGTCGAAGCGCGCCCAGTACTCGTCATTCCACTGCTCTAAATCATACTGGCCATCATTCAGCTGTTTAAACGGGAAGACCTCAAAACCCCGATCCTGTCGGCTGCTCATCGTGTTCCGGATGACATTGCCCCCAGCGGCCACCAATCGATCAAGCTGCGCAAGAAGATCTTTTTCCGGCCATTGAAACAGACTGTCGTCATCACTCCCCCCCAACAGTAACACCGGTTCTCCATGATCACTCCAATACCAGGGATTTTTGGTCCACGGTTGCAACACAGGCTCGGCTGATACGACATTGACCAAACAAAGTATTACCAACAAAAATATCCAGCTCATGAAGCATCTAAATTTCATATGTCCCTCCCGCCATCATGACCCCCTTCGGTTTTTTGGTTACCATTCGACTGCTATCCACCTACTTTCAGGGATAGAAGCCCTATGGTACAGTGCCTTCTTTCATAAACGCGAACCACAACCATGGCGGTAATAATGCACACACACCAACGATCTTGTCTCACCCTACTGAATTGTTTCGCAGCCGTCCTCTGCTGGTCCCTGGTCATTCTGGCAGCAGCCCGGGCTGAGCTCCCCGAAAAATCCCCTTCGAACATGTCGCCCGACGGCCAACCCGGCACCCTGCAACATGTGATTGAAAGCCAGAGATTACGAGTGGGTGTCTCACTATTTCCCCCCTGGACCCTCAAAGACAGCAATGACCAATTAACGGGCTTTGAAATTGATATCGCCCGTCAATTAGCCAAGGACCTCGGAGTCCAAGCAGAGTTTCATGTCTTCGAATGGCAGAACATTGTGCCGGCTCTCCTGGATCGGAAGATCGATATTATTACGGCCGGGATGGTCATTACCCCGCAACGTGCCCTGAAAGTCAACTTCAGCGACCCCTATGATTCTGCCGGGATCGGACTGGTCACCAATATTCCGTTAACGAAAACTTTTCGTGGCCCCCAGGACCTGAATCAACCGGAGGTCATCATCACCGCCGTAACCGGAACCGTGGCGGAAGATCTTGCCCGTCGAGTATTTCCCAAAGCCACAATTAAAACCTTTGCCTCCAGTCAGGATGCCATACAGGCCCTCACAAGCGGAAAGGTCCATGGCTACGTCGAACACGAGCCCATTACGACCTTTGTGGCCCTGGAACATCCCAAAACCGTGGATGAACCATTATCGAAACCGTTGCTCGAGACCAAGATGGGGTTTGCGGTCAACAAAGGAGACCCCGACTTCACTCACTTTCTCAACGCGTGGATTATCAGTCATAACGCAGATACCTGGTTGGACTCCGCTCACAAATACTGGTTCGAGGGAGTCGAGTGGAGAAAGCATGTGGGCACGAACCCATGACGAGCGCAGAACGGTTTCTTGTTGAGGGACAACCCACTTTCTCCTTAGGGTTGATGGGCATGCTTCTCCTCCTTCCGGCACTGCTCGCCGCGGCTGCCCTTGAACAATCCGGCACCCAGCTGTCGCTCCCGGATGAAGACTCGTACCGATCTCCTCTCTCGGAAAACCTCCTCGAATCCAACCGATGGAGGATTCCACAAGAAGAGAAACGGGACTGGCGATTACCACCTCCCCCTCCTCCCGTGGGCTGGCGAACCCCACAATCCGAGGAATCGAAAACATCCTCCTCGCGACGAACCATTGAGCTGTTCCCTCGATACCAGCCAGGGAAATCATCCGACTATGATATGATCGAACGAGAAGAAAAACCGTTGATTAAGATGTTTGAATTCGGATCGAAATAATTTCTGCACCGCTGCCACCATTTACCTCTGCAGTGTTTGCCTTCGGCGCCATGGAACAGGCAGAATTGATCATATGAGGCATCGAAAACCCCTCAACATTCAGCAAGGATACACCTCGGGCTCACCCCTTCCCACGCAGGTCGTCTCCAGCGAAGAATTTCTTCCACCCCCACAGTCCATCAAACAAAGCCAGGTCGAGTGGCTGATCCACCAAAGCAGCAAACGGCTGAGCAGCCGCCTCGGCATGAACCGGCGGGATTTCCTTAAAACCACCGGTGGAATGGCACTGGCTTTTTTGGCCATGAATCAGGTGTTTGGAAAATTCTTCGATGTGCTTGACGTTGAAGCGGCGGAACCCCAAGCGGTTCAGGCACGCAAAGGGACCATCCCGTTCATCTTCGATGTGCAAACGCATTACGTCAGTTCCTCCTTCAACCAGCCGGGCTGGAAAGAGGGACTCCTGGGCCTGCGACGGCGGGCAAAGGAGATGGGCCTGAATCCCAAGCTCTCCGGCGATCGTGGAACGATGGAAGACCTGAGCCTGGAAAACTACATCAAAGAAGTCTTTCTGGACAGCGACACTTCTATCGGACTCATCAGCACCCCGCCTGGACCCTATCCATGGGAAGCCGTCGTCCCGCCAAAAGAAATGACGCACATCCGTGATGAAATTAATCGTCTCACCGCTTCCCAACGCATGCTCGCCCATGGACTGGTCATGCCCCAGTTAGGCAAGGTCGATCTTGATTATATGGATCAGCAAGCGGAGACGTTCAAGGTCGATGCCTGGAAATGTTATACCGGCTCGCCGCCGAAAGGATTCGAGCATGGCTGGTGGCTGAGCGATGAAAAGATCGCCTACCCCATGCTTGAAAAAGCGCAGGCCCTCAACATCACCAACGTTTGCGCGCACAAAGGTCTGCCGCTCGGCCCCGCGCCCGATTACAACCATCCACGCGACATCCTGCAGGCCGCGAAAGATTTCCCCAAACTGAATTTCCTGATTTACCATTCCGGATTTCTAGGCACATCTCGTATCAATCTTGACGAAGCCAAAAAAGGTGAAATTCCCTGGACCAGCGAATTTTGTCGTTTAAAACAGAAGCAACCGAAGCTCAACAATGTGTATATGGAACTGGGCTCGACCTTCGGGCAACTCGTCATCACCGAACCCGTCGTCTGCGCCCACCTGCTCGGACAGATTCTTTTGGCGTTCGGAGAAGATCATCTTCTCTGGGGAACGGATTCAATTTGGTATGGCACGCCCCAATGGCAGATCGAAGCCTTCCGGCGGTTTCAAATTCCTGAAGAACTTCAGGAAAAGTTCCATTACCCTGCCTTGACCAAGGATCTCAAAACGAAAGTCTTTGGGCTCAATGCGGCTAAACTGTTTAAGGTAGATATCGAAGCCAAACGGAAAGACGTCCCGAAGGACTATCTCAGCCACATCAAAATGGCTTACCTGGATGAAGGCCAATCCCCCAGCCACCATGCCTATGGATGGGTGGCTACCTAATCTCTAAAATGGGTTTTGAAATTTCCAAGACTACCGATTGCGATGCTTATAGAGCTCAATAGGCTCTTTGGCCTTATCAAGGGCCTGTAGTAGGCCAAGGCGCTGTAATATTTCTTGCCAGATCTCTTAACTGATGGGTTTATCCCGCCTTTGAATGTATTATCCACCCTGGCATCATGAATACATCGCTTGCGGTATCCCAATGTTTGGGACAAAAGCCGGAGATCGCTACATGAAACAAAAAATCACCTATTGGAAAGAATCAGACGGGAACTATCTCGGTTATCTGAATGATTATCCAGAACATTGGACCCGAGGGAAAAACCTTGGAGATCTAAAGGCACACCTTTTGGATTTATACAGAGAATTCAACAAGGCTGATCTTCCAGGCATCAAGAAAGTTGAAGAAATTGAAGTCGGATGAAGCGAAAGGACTTGATCGATGCCATCGAGAATATGGGATGCGTTCTGATCCGCCATGGCGCCAAACATGCCATCACATCTACCATAATCCGAAAACCGCCATGACACAGCCTATTCCACGGCACCGGGAAATTAATGAATCCCTTGCGAGAAAGATTATTCTCAACCTCTCCAACCCTTAACCATATCGAGGCATCTTGATTCCAAGAAGGCCCATTACCAAATACCATTCACCGAGCGAGCGGTTCCTAACCTTTTCCATCTGAATTTTGAATGAAATTGAGAAAACCCACCACTATCCGGATTTGCCTTAATGCGATAAAGTCTAAGTCTTTGGACTAATCACTGCCAAACTGTTCAAGGAAGATGTCTAGGCCAAATGGTAGGAGGGACCGAAGGATTAACTCAGCCACATGAAAATGGCCTACCTTGATGAAGGCCCATTCCCCAACCACCCCGCCTCATCTTTCCAAGTTGATTGAGATGCACATGATGTGCTGGGGTACGGGAAGGGAACGCACGCATGAGAAATATGCGGCTCTATTAAAGAAGGCTGGCTGGAAATATTTGACGACCTGGTTCCCTGCCTCACATGACATGGGAGTCATCGCAAGCTATTAGGAGACTTCTGTCCTGATAGGGACCGGGGCATATTGCACAAATTCGGCCATCGTTTATTAAATGAAGTTCTTCC
The DNA here is from genome assembly GCA_024760505.1 of Nitrospira sp. Lineage (GTDB taxonomy): Bacteria > Nitrospirota > Nitrospiria > Nitrospirales > UBA8639 > Nitrospira_E. Next base: position 2,909,513 of record CP058931.1, on the reverse strand, counting down.
CCCAGCAAGTTGGGGAGTATCCTGCGATTTTTTTATGAATAATTTACCTCCACTGGCCACCTATATTTCTCATCAAGAGTACTATGGGCAGACATGTTCTATTCTGGATTTTCGAATTTTTCTCCGGAGATTTAATAAGGGAAAACTCGTCTATACATGTAGCGTCATCAATGCATTATTGGAAACCTGGCAAAACAAAATCAATACCATTGCACACGAAAAATTAATAAATGCCGCCTTTTTCCCGACCGATGCAGACCAACTATTACGAATTTGTAGAGAATCAAATCACCCCAGATTTGTTTTTCACCGGCTTCAACTGCTTTTTGTAATAAAAGAAGCAATTATTGAATGTGAAGAGGATGGAATCAATCCGCTTCAAACTCGCTATTGGGGTGGATTAGGTCTTGCCTTCCTAATGGCTAACGACTTACTGCATATTGAATACAAAAACCCTGATTTTTCAGAAAAAAAAGACCTAGAACGAATAATTCAGCATATTCCCATGATGGAATACACTGGTCAGTCTTCTTTTACACAAAAGGCAGCTCGAACATTCCTCATGTTAACCAAGTTTAGTCCCCAACCTGGTGACCCTAATCATGTTGCAGTCGATGCAGTGCTACAAAAAGCCAAAGGGTTCGATTTAAAAACCTACAGGGCTGTTTGCATTGGCATATTGGGTCACTATCTTGAGGCAGATTACGAAAAACTTATAAATCGAGAAACCACCCTTTTATTCGAATTGGGTTTTTTCTCAAATATCCTTATTCCTCTAGAATCACTTAAAGCTATTTTGAACGAATTATCCTCAGATGGCGAAACATTCAGAACTTCACTTGAAGGTCGAAACATGGGTCTTTTGGACATGACTCAATTACGAGATAAACCAATTTATAAATTGGAAGATGATCTCTATTTTTCACTTGATACTCGTTTTTTGGCAGAAAAACTTGAAAGTGGCCTTTTCTGGCTAACTCACAATTCCCTGCAAACTAAGAGTGAGAAAGAAAAGTTCCACCGCTTTTGGGGGTACGCATTTGAAAATTATGTTAACTGGTTAATACAAATGGCGAATAATACAGAAAGAAATGCCTTTCATCCATTACCAAATTTTATTGGAGGTGACGATCAGGTCTGTGATGGCTTAATAAGATGCGGCGACAGTTTGGTCCTTATGGAATATAAGGGAAGGACTTTTACAGCAAAAGCAAAATACAGTCAGGACCAAGAAGAGCTTTCACAGGAATTAGAAAGACATTTAATTGGAAATGAACAAAACCATAAAGGGATCTACCAATTATCAAAATCCATTGACAAAATTTTCAACAAAAAACATCCCCGACCTATAGAGAATATAAATATTTCTTTAGTTAAGAAGGTATTTCCGGTAGTAATAACGCGCGATTCTTTAGGAAGTTGTTTCTACCTAAATACATACATAAACAAAAGAGCAAAGGCGTTTTTCAACAGAAGGGAATTTAGCCATATCGTCATTACACCTTGCTTTTGTATTTCCATTGAAGAGTTCGAAACAGTTGTTGCATACCTTCCATTTTTGAAACTCACTGAATTATTACAAGGCTGGTATAAAAAAGATAGAACACTTCGATTTTCCCTCCTTTCCCTTGAAGACAAAAATTCGGCAATTAGTTCTATAGGGTTTAAGAGAAACGATATTCTCAATCAATTTTTTGATAAGGCTTGGGATGAAGCAAACAATGAGCTTTTTTCCAAGTGAATAGAAACTTAATTTCAAAAACACCAGAGTCCGCGAACGATTCAAGGAGCCTCCACCTTCACCCAAACCCTTTCCCTGGAAAGGCAAAGGACCCTTGAAATCTCCCAGTTTAAAGTTGAAAAAATATATGAATCATTGGGCGTTCAGTAGAGAGCAACTAACTTATGAGCTTATCCCAAACCTATATCCGTTCTTCGTCGTTCTCAATAAGTTTGACCGGGCTGGGCAATTCAGAAAGCCTATAGACTGACACCAGCTGTTATTTGTTAATCGGAAGCTTATACACATTATAGACCTTTTGGACCTGTTCATTTATTCGAACTTAGGGCGCACCACCGGGTTTTATGCTCCACGGCCATCACCAGTATCAAGCCTTGTGGCCCTGGTTTTCAAGAAACTATAAAATCAAACACAAAAGCCCGGCATTTGTGAATCGTCTCTGCTTATGATTAAATTAATCAGTCGGAGATGTCATTCTTCCTCTCACCTGTGAGGTTACCCATGACGACACGACGCTTCTCACCATTTGCTGGTCTCCTTCCCTTAAGCTTTGCCGCCTGCCTGGGATTGGGATTGACGGCTGGCATCGCTCAGGCACAGCTCGAAACTGAACCTCATCCGCTGGACACCTTCATAAAAGGGATCACTAATTTTTCTCAACCCACGGCTATCCGGGGCACCGTCCGATATATCGAACAGGACCGGCAGACCCTCTGGTTAAATTGGGAACAACGATCAGATGAAAGACCGTTGTTTGAATCAGGATGGAAGCTCGTCCCCGGGGATGCCACCTTAGCGGTCCAACCCCGGGATTCCGAGCAATGGGAAAAACTGTCAAATCTTTCGAAAGGGCTGCCTCTGGAACTGATCGTCCAGGACGACGGAAAAGGTCACCGCCATATTCTCTCCTTCGAAGATATTTCCGGTCCGCCAAAAATCCCGCTGTAGATCTTTTGAGTTCCACACCTATCGGGCCCTTAATGCCCGCATAATAATCTGTAGGGGTTGTTCGGCTACATCCGGCCTTCGTCGTGTTCGATGAGACTGAACCACGTGGTGATATGGGAAAGGGACTCTACCGACACACCACGTTTTTTCGCCAGACCGGCTTTATACTCGTCGAAGGCTTTCTGCGCCATCGGAGCTTTCGGGCCGAATGTCATCACCATGTCATTCCATTCCGCTTTTTCCGCATCGCTCAGGCTTTTCCCGTTAGATTTTACCCAGTCGGCAATCTCTGCGTCCGTCCCGCCTTGCAGCACGCGCTTTTCAAAATCCTCGCCTTTGATTTCCAGTTTATCTAACAAATATTTATCGAAGCCAACGGTGAGATAATTGTAATCTTGAATCTTCCCGGCATTCCGCATCCGGACTTTGTCAATAAACCGTCCGAGATGGCAAAGCCCGCCGACTTGTTCTTTTGGACTGCGTGGATACTGTGCTGTGGTCATCGCTCCTACTCCTTTTGGTAAATGAATCTATAAAGACTTTATAGCTTAGATCATAATTTATAACCTGCGGGAGGCCTGAAAGAAAATGCCTGCCCAGGATGAATCCCGGTCCTACTCTTATGGACATGAAAGCCATCTTGAGATGAATCCCGTCTAACAAGAGCTGGAAAACGCTAATATAAACGATGGATTCACGATGGAAGATATCCGGAATGACCAAAGAGACTTCTTACAGCTTACACCAACAGGAGGCCGACGGCTCTGGCTTTGTGGGCAGAAGTGGACTGCCACCACCGATCAAACCCCTTTGGTCCGCCAAACGGAAAGCCCGCCCGAACTTCTTTATAGATAGGATACCGATGTCCCCCCGCTTGATGCACCGGCACGGCACGCTCGATCAGATTGAGAAACCATTCCCCTTGGCCTCGCTTCAGCCTCACTTCTTCATCTGTTGTTCGATTCGGCAAAATAATTTTGTATTGTTCGCCATTTCCTCGATCAACATCCGGCTGCCCGCCGATCCAGACGAATTTCCGCTCTAACCTGGAATGATCCTCCCGCTCTTCGCTCTCCAGGACCTGCTTGACCCAGGTGCGTTTAACCTTTGGTTTCGGGACGCGCTCCGGAAACCATTCACGGACATCCCGGGTCAATTCCAGGCCTTCTTTGTAATGCCAAAGCGCAGCTCTCAGACCCTCCCCGATCCATTCCGGCATGGAAGCCAGATCATCCACATGAACCAGATCATTTTCCGCAAACCCTCCAAATGCCGGTCCGATGAGGTGAATGCCATAGGCTTGAGGATGTAAGCCGATCGGACTGTGGGCGGTGGTGGTAAACCGATGCCAGAAGGCCGATTGAATGAGATCATGTGCAAATAATTGGCGTACCCGTTCGAGGCTTTCAATGGTTTCTCCGATCGTCTCACTGGGAATTCCATACATGAGATAGGCATGCACCAGAATCTCCGCGTCCCGGCAGGCCTGAACCACCCGAACCGTCTGATCGACAGTGATACCTTTTTTAACCAAAGCCAGCAGACGATCGCACGCCGCTTCCAAACCGGCGCTCAAGGCAATGCAGCCGGAGGCGGCAAGCAGACGGCAGAGGTCGGGCGTAAACGCCGGTTCAAACCGGACGTTTCCCCACCAGGAAATGGTGACCTCCCGTTCGAGCAGAGATAGCGCCAGATTTTTTAATCCCGCCGGCGGAGCCGCCTCATCCACGAAGTGAAACCCGCAACGTCCCGTTTCGGCGATCAGGGCTTCGATCCGATCCACCAACACTTCGCCCGGTGAGACTTCATACCGGCCGATGTAATCCAGCCCCACATCGCAGAACGTACATTGCTTCCAGTAACATCCATGGGCCACCGTTAATTTATTCCAATGTCCATCGGACCAGAGCCGATGCATGGGATTCAACGTATCCAGCACGGAAATATACTGATTGAGAGGTAATCCGTCGTACGTCGGGGTTCCCACTTCGACCTGTGAAACGTCCGGTTCGCTGGCTCCGTTCTGCCAGACGACATTCTGACCTGAACGAAGAAAGGTCCGGCACAGATCGGGCTCTCTCCGTTTTCCTTCCAGGTATTCCAACAGGCAGAGGAAGGGCCGCTCGCCATCGTCAAGTGTCACGAAATCGACGACTTCAAACAGTCGAGGGTCCCGCACCCGGCGCAACTCCGTATTGGGATACCCTCCCCCAAGCACGACTTTGATCTCCGGCCTTCTGCCACGCAATTGTTGACCCATCCGAAGCGCGCCATACAGATTGCCTGGAAACGGCACCGAAAACCCGACGACAGCGGGTTGATGCCGGTCCACATGCCGCCAGAGCGCATCCACCATCCACTCGTCAGTAAGACTCATGGGTTGGGCCAAGGCTTCCTCAAGACGATCATAGGTATTCGCCTGCATGGCAATGGATTCGGCATAGCGACTCAACGCAAAGTGGGGCGTGATGGTGGCCTGAACCAGATCGGCCAGATCTTCAAGATACAAAGTTGCCAGATGCTTAGCCTGATCGGCTTGATTGTATGCACGATGGTTCCCATCTTGATTTTCTGCATTCTTCAAGGAAAAGCGTGGACCCTGGGGAAGGAAGGTGCCCTGACAGATGCGCGAAGCCAAGGTGGGATTTCGACCCTGCAAAAAGCTAATCACCGGATTAATCGTCCCGACATACGCCCGTTCCAGACTCAGCATTTGCCGCGCTTCACCAGGCAGTTCGTCAACGGAAGTCTTCCGGAGTTCGTCAAAGACCCGGCTCAAGCCACCACGGGAGAATAGGGCCAACACCATTTCAATGCCCACATCAGCCTGGTGCGTGCGATACCCTTGTGACCGCAAGAACCCCGTCAAATAGGCCGTGGACGGATATGGCGTATTGAGTTGAGTCAGAGGAGGGATCACCAACAGGACAGATAGATCAGACATGGTATGGTGAGATTCTGCGAAAACAAGACGAATACCAATGATTCGCTTTTCGCGTAATTATGAGAGTGGCAAGGCCTTGTCAAGGAAACGGAGAAAGCTTACCCCAGTTCGACCCGGACTACAACATTAGAACAGAAGTGACGATCTGGAATTCTCAAGGGAGATTCGAGGTCCTCTCCCCAAGGGAAACCGCTTTTATACGGTTTGAGATTGAGTTTGGGATTGAGAAGCGGTGGAATAGCCACTCGTGCGGAAAAATGCCAGGGCGATCAGGTTCGAAAGCTGGTCGAAATGCTCAAGCACCTGGGTTAGGAATTGCGACAAGCCTGTGGAATACACCTCTTGCAAGCTGCCGAATTCCAGATCCGCCGCCAAGGCCCCACTCAATCTGATCGCCTGACGGGTTTCAGCCCTTCGACTACTTCCTGCCAACCGTTCCACGACCTTACTGATTTGCGCTGTCGTATACCGGACCGATCGAGGAAATTTATCATGAAAAAGGAGGAATTCAACAATTCGTTTCGGCACCAACTGTGTGGAGTAAAATTTCCGATAGGCCTCGAAGGCGCTGGCCGATTTTAACGCGGCTAAACACTGATGATATTCGGAAATTCTCCTGGGTTCCGTCGTGGGATCACTGAGGACAGGAATATCAATGAGTCGAGCGGTCCGTCCTCCCCGCTCAATATTCAGTCCCAATCGGTAGAAATTCCATCCCTCATCGTGGACCATCGTGCTGCCCACAACCCCATCCAACGTATAGCAGGTATTCCGCACATACCTGAGCAAATCGTGGGTATCCGACCACAGATCAAGTTCGGTCTTTCCCTTGAGGCTGAGATAAAAGTCATTCATAAAATGCCAGACTTCGCTGGATAACTGATCCTGGATCCCGCGGGCGCTGTTTCTGGCGGCCGCAATAAGATTCGTCAGCGAATTCGGATTGTCCCGGCAGAGCGTGACAAATTCAATAACCGGTCTGGTCTGAACTTCCCCAAAAATTTTGGTATAGGCTTCCAATTCACCGGTGTCTTCCAAATATCGAGTCCAAATATTGGCCTGGTCTTCCTGGGTCGCAATCTCCGTCAGCAAATGAAAATGCACATCCACGAACCTGGCCGTATATTCGGCCCGCTCCACCGAGCGCCCGATCCAGAAAAACGATTCTGCCGTTCGGCTTAACATGGCCTATTCATCTCCATAGAGCACCCAGGTATCTTTGCTTCCCCCGCCTTGCGAAGAATTCACGACAAGGGAGCCTTCCTTTAAAGCGACACGAGTCAGTCCTCCCAACGACAAGGAAATCTCCTCCCCCCAGAGCACGAAGGGCCGAAGATCGACATGCCGCCCGACCAATCGCATATTCTCTTCTCCATCCACGACACACGGATGATGCGAGAGAGTCACCACCGGCTGGGCAATGTAACTTCTCGGATCCGCCTCTATTTTCTTCCGAAACTCCTCCTGTTCGGCCTTGGTCGAGCTGGGTCCCATCAACATCCCATATCCGCCGGATTCCGCCACAGCTTTCACAACCAACGATCCCAGGTGTTCCAAAACGTACTTTCGATCTTCCGGATTGCCGCACAAATAGGTGGGGACATTTTGCAGAATGGGTTTCTCGCTTAAATAGTAGTCGATCATTTTCGGCACAAAGGTATAGACCGCTTTATCGTCGGCGATCCCGTTCCCGATACCATTGGCCAGGCCCACATTCCCTGCCCGATAGGCCCGGACCAGGCCGGGAACGCCTAACACGGAATCCTTGCGAAACACTTCAGGATCGAGAAAGGCATCATCCACCCGGCGATAAATCACATCCACCTGTTGGAGACCCTGGGTCGTCTTCATATAGACCTTATCATCCGATTCCACCACCAGATCCCGGCCTTCCACCATTTGAATCCCCATTTGTAAGGATAAAAAGCAATGTTCAAAGTAGGCGGAGTTAAACACACCGGGAGTCAGAAGAACGACGGTCGGATTCTCTTTACTCAGGGGAGCCAGCCACTTGAGATTCTCCAGGAGTTGCGTCGGATATTGATCGACAGGCCGGACTTGCATGTCGGCAAACAAGTTGGGAAACAGTTGTTTCATGACCAGTCGGTTTTCCAGAACGTACGACACGCCTGATGGTGTCCGGAGATTATCCTCCAGGACATAGTATTGGCCTTCATGGTTCCGGATCAAATCAACTCCCGAGACATGGATGAAGACCTCTTTGGGAGGACAAAAGCCCACTAAATTTTTCTGGAAATGCACGGAACTTTCTATGAGCTCACGAGGCACCACGTGATCGTTAAGGATCCGTTGCTCCCCATACAAGTCCACTAAAAACATATTCAGGGCCATGACCCGCTGGCGAATCCCCTCTTCAAGAACCCGCCATTCGAGATCCGGGATGATTCGCGGCATCAAATCAAATGGAAAAATCTTCTCCGTTTGCTGGAGATCGCCATAGACGGTAAAGGTAATCCCCTGCCGCAAAAACGCCTGATCGGCCTGACGCCGCTTTAACTCCAGATCCTTCGAAGAAAAATTCCGTAGCCGTTCGACGAGACGCCGGTAATGACGGCGTGGAACGCCGGCCGACTCGAACATTTCATCGAATCCGGGCTTCATTTGATAGCGGTCAAATAACGATTTCACAGCCCTATCCTTTGATCAGTGGTGTCTGGACAATAAGACGATCTTGCCGAAAATTACGCGGTAGAGTGTAGCATAGGCAACCGACACAATAGCAATTTCAACAAAAAAAATAGGGCTCATGCAGGGCTTCACCTGACATGGTGATTGGATCTTTTTGGGAATGGTTCAGGTGAAAGAGAATGGTGCAAAGAACGAAGGAGAGTGCTAAGATTTGTTCATCCGTCTTGGGGTGATGGTCATTTTATTTTTCCGCTTTTCTTTCACCAACACAGAATATTCCATGGGCTATTGATTTTTCATGGCACTCCACGTCGCACTCAATCACCAAACGCATTATCGCTACGATCGCCGCGTTCAGATGGGACCTCACGTCATCCGGTTGCGGCCGGCTCCCCATAGCCGGACTCCCATTCTGAGTTACGCACTCAAGATTGAGCCCACCGGTTATTTCCTGAACTGGCAACAGGATCCTCACGGCAACTATCTGGCACGAATTATTTATCCGGAAAAGGTTCAGGAATTTCATGTGGAAATCGACCTTGTGGCCGACATGGTCATCTATAACCCCTTTGATTTTTTTCTGGAGCCAGACGCCGAGACACTTCCCTTCAACTATGATCCCCTGGTCAAAGAGGACCTGCTGCCGTATTTGGCCAAGGAACCACCAGGCCCGCGACTGGAAGAATGGCTGCGAGAGTTCACCGCGCCACACGATGATCCTACCGTACCTTTCTTAATGAGTCTCAATCAGAAACTGAAGTCTCAAATCGACTATGTCGTCCGCATGGAACCCGGCGTGCAAACCCCTGATGAGACGCTGGAACTGGGACGTGGATCGTGCCGGGACACCGGTTGGCTCCTCGTGCAGATCCTTCGCCACCTGGGTATTGCCAGTCGATTCGTCTCCGGCTATTTGATTCAACTTGTCGCTGACGTGAAATCGTTGGATGGTCCGTCTGGTACCGATCGGGACTTTACTGACCTCCACGCATGGGTGGAGGCCTATCTGCCGGGGGCCGGGTGGGTGGGCTTGGACGCCACGTCCGGCCTGTTGGCTGGAGAAGGGCATATCCCGCTGGCCTGCACACCTCACCCCCTGACTGCTGCGCCGATTAGTGGAGCGATGGAGATTTGTGAAACAACGTTCTCTCATGAAATGTCTGTCACCCGTATTGTTGAAACGCCACGGGTCACCAAGCCATACACAGAGGAACAATGGCAGGCGATCGATCAATTTGGACAACGACTGGATCAGGAATTGGCAGCCAACGATGTCCGGCTCACAATCGGAGGAGAACCCACCTTTATCTCCATCGATCATCCCGATGCTCCTGAATGGAATACCGAGGCTGTCGGTGATACGAAACGACCGTTGGCAGCGAATCTCATCAAACGCTTACGGGAGCGTTTCGCCCCTGGAGGACTTCTGCACTTTGGCCAAGGAAAGTGGTATCCCGGCGAACCGTTGCCCCGCTGGGCCTTTAGCCTCTATTGGCGGCAGGATGGAAAACCGATCTGGCAGGAAGACCAGTTCTTTGCCGAGGAAAATCAGGCCTCAAACGTTTCCGCCGATGATGCCAACCACTTCATTCAGGGAATCGCTAAACGGGTAGAGGTGGGCACCAAAACCATTCAACCCGTCTATGAAGATCCCTGGCATTTCATCGGTCAGGAACGAAAGCTGCCGGAAAATCTCGAACCGGCCACCAATAATCTGGACGATCCCATGGCTCGTGCCCGGCTCGCGAAGGTGTATGAACGCGGTCTGGGCAAACCGGCAGGCTATGTCCTGCCATTGCAACGCTGGAATGCCAAGGACGGACCACGTCGCTGGGTCACCGCGGCGTGGACCACACGCAGTCAACACCTGTTTTTGGTCCCGGGTGACTCGCCGATCGGTTTTCGATTGCCCCTGCCATCATTACCGGTTATTGATCCCAAAGACTATCCCTATATTATTCCGACCGATCCATTCGACATCCGAGGACCGTTACCCGATCCGATTCAGGAATCCTCCCTTCAGGAACACCGGCTGCAAAAACTACAGGGAGAAGAGGGGCAACATGAACCGGCTCAAGTGATTATGGGACAAAAGAGCGGGATCGGCGCAGGAGGTGTGGTTCGCGCATCTCTCACCGTGGAACCTCGAAACGGGCACCTCTGCGTATTCATGCCGCCCCTGGAATCGGCGGAAGATTATCTTGATCTGGTCGCCGTCATTAAGGACACCGCTGCGGAATTGAACCAGCCGATTCACTTGGAAGGCTACACGCCCCCATATGACCCTCGCATCAACATCTTGAAAATCACTCCCGACCCTGGAGTGCTCGAGGTGAATATCCACCCCGCGAAAAATTGGGCGGACATGGTCGCGATTACCACGGCCATCTATGAAGAAGCGAGGCTCTGTCGATTAGGCACCGAAAAGTTCATGTTGGATGGACGGCACACGGGAACCGGGGGAGGCAATCATGTCGTCATGGGAGGCATCACTCCTGCTGACAGTCCTTTTCTGCGTCGGCCCGATCTCCTGCGCAGCATGATCGCTTACTGGCAACGGCATCCTTCCCTCTCCTATATGTTTTCCGGTCTCTTCATCGGCCCGACCAGTCAGGCTCCCCGCATCGATGAAGCCCGTCATGATTCCTTGTACGAACTGGAACTGGGATTTGCCCAGGTCCCCGCTCCCAACGTCGGGGCGCCACCCCCGCCATGGTTGGTCGATCGGATCTTTCGAAATTTGCTCATTGATGTCACGGGGAATACGCATCGCACGGAAATTTGTATCGACAAACTCTATTCCCCGGATGGCCCGACCGGTCGACTCGGACTGGTAGAATTCCGGGCCTTCGAAATGCCACCCCACGAACGCATGAGTCTGGCTCAACAGGTTCTGCTCCTGGCCCTCGTTGCGCGTTTCTGGAAAACTCCGGACCAGGGAAGTCTCGTTCGATGGGGGACCCAACTCCATGATCGTTTTATGCTCCCCCACTTTCTCGCTCAGGATCTCCATGAAGTCATCCAGGAAATGAATCGCGCCGGGTACGAACTGCAAGACGACTGGTTCGCACCTCACCTGGAGTTCCGTTTTCCTCACTTCGGTTCAATCAACTATGGCAGTCTGGTCATGGAAGTTCGACAGGCTCTGGAACCCTGGCATGTCATGGGAGAGCAAGGGGCACCTGGCGGCACCGTCCGATATGTGGATTCCTCGGTCGAACGTCTACAGATCAAATTGTCCGGCTTAACTGAAAACCGTTATATCATCGCCTGCAATGGTAAACGCGTGCCCATGATACCAACCGGACGACAAGGAGAGGCAGTCGGCGGCGTGCGATACCGAGCCTGGCAGCCTCCAAACTGCTTGCATCCGAAGATCGGAATTGACGCCCCGCTAACTTTTGACATTTATGATCAATGGGCCGGGCGGGCGGTTGCCGGGTGTACCTATCATGTGGCCCATCCGGGCGGACGTAATTTTGAACATTTCCCCGTCAACGCCTATGAAGCCGAAAGCCGCCGGTTGGCCAGGTTTCATTCCTTTGGTCATACCGCCGGACCCTATGCCGAACCACCAGATACCTCCCGCCCGGAATTTCCTTGCACTCTTGACCTCCGATGGCCGGCATAATCACATACAGTGGACAGTGTATCCAGAAAACGGTAAGGTAATTTTGACCATCCCTCAACGAAAAACACCCTGATAAATTCCATGGCGTCCTTCCATTCTCCCGAACCAGCGGACTCCCTTTCCCAACCCACCACGATGTACCCGCCTCAACCGGATACCTTTGATGAACTCGTGGCATCGGACGGCTCTATTCGTCCGCATTGGCAAGATCTGCTGAAACAATTCGAGAGCCTGGACGCTACCCAACGCCGTCTGGCTCGCGAAACCGCCGCACGAATGTTGAAAGATGACGGCATGACCTATCTTGCCAGTCAGAGTGAACGACAACGGGACAGACCCTGGCAGCTTGACTTATTCCCACTGTTAATCAGCCAGGAGGAATGGCAACATCTTGAAGCAGGCCTGATTCAACGAGCCCGTCTCCTCAACCATATTTTGAGCGATTTGTATGGCCCGCAACAATTACTGAAAAACGGAACCTTACCCCCTGCTGTGGTGTTCGGGAATCCCCAGTTTTTGCAACCCTGCCATGGCGTCCGGGTGGCAGGAGGCACCTATTTACATTTTCTGGCATTCGATGTGGCGAGAGCGCCGGACGGGAAATGGTGGGTCTTGCGTGATCGCACCGAAGCACCCACCGGTGCCGGCTTTGCTCTCGAAAATCGCATTATTGTCTCACGGTCTTTACCCAACCTGTTTGCCCGAACTCAGGTCCAACGACTCTCTTCTTTTTTCCAGACCTTCAGCGAGAGTTTTCTCCAGTTTTCCCAACGTGAAGATCCCCTGGCGGTCGTGCTCTCGCCGGGCCCGGAAAATATGGCGTATTTTGAGCATGCCTATCTGGCTCGGTATCTGGGCTACCCGATCGTCGAAGGGTCTGACATGACCGTACGCGATGAGCGGCTGTTCCTGAAAACGGTCGATGGTCTTAAGCCCGTTGATCTGGTCTTACGCCGGATTTATTCGGACTTGTGCGACCCTCTCGAATTGATGACCGAATCCACAACGGGTATCCCAGGGTTACTCCAAGCCATTCGAGCCGGACACGTCACATTAGCCAATGCGCTCGGAAGCGGATTGATCGAGAGCGAAGTCCTTTTAAGCTTTCTGCCGACATTATCCAAATTCTTTTTTGGTGAAGGACTTAAAATTCCCAGTGTCGCCACCTGGTGGTGCGGACAGGCCAACGAGCGCGCCTACGTGCTCGATAATATGAACCGATTGTTAATTCGTCGTGTCCTGACACCCAAGCGGGGCCTCACGCACGACCGTCTCTCCTCCTTCGGGCCCGACTTGAACGAGCAGGACCGTGGAGCTCTGGCTCAAGCCATTGCCCGGCGTGGGCATGAATACGTGGGACGGGAAATCGTTTCGCCATCCACCACTCCCTTTTGGACTTCCCACGATGAGCTCACACCGGTCCCGATGACCGTCCGCATCTATCTGACAGCCACGAAGGACGGCTATACCGTCATGCCGGGTGGACTCGCTCGCGTGTCGGTTCGATCGGATCCACGCGCGCACTGGCATGAACCCGGTGATTTCAGTAAAGACACCTGGGTCCAATCGAACGGTCCTCTTGATATTCCGGCAGCCGTCACGCTTCCCCATCATACGCTTCAGCTTCGGCGGGGAGGACGGGATCTACCCAGCCGGACCGCTGACAATCTCTTCTGGCTGGGACGTTACACCGAACGCGCTGAAGGTGCGATCCGTTTATTACGAAGCCTGGTGTCACGCATGAGCGGAGAGGCGGGAATCGGAGATGATCCTGAGACCCTGCATCGCTTGGTTTCACTTCTCGTGATGCAAAAACATTTATCGCCCCGTCGCGCCAAACGGGCCGTGGAAGGCGGAACCAGCGCGGTGGAGGCAGAACTTCGAACGATTTTATTCGACCCGGATTCGCCGGACGGCTTGGCAACCATTCTTCAGAATGTGCGACGCACCGCAGAACTGGTTCGCCACCGGTTGTCCCTCGACACCTGGAATATTCTCATGGAACTCACCAGCGTGCCAAAGGATTGGGCACAGACAAAAGGACAAAGCATCGACGATGCGATTCGACTGTTGAGCCGGATGATTCAACATCTGGCAGCGCTCAACGGCATGGTCATGGAAAATATGACCCGCAGCTATGCCTGGCGTTTTCTGGAAATGGGACGGCGGCTGGAACGCGTGAGACACTTATCCAAACTCATCCGTCATTTAGCATCACGAGGCACGCCGGAAACAACCGGCGCCCTCAATCTGCTTCTGGAATTAGCCGACGCCTCCATTACCTACCGAACCCGATACAAGGCTGAAGCCAAACTCGCTGCAGTCTTGGATTTGCTTTTGGCCGATGATACCAACCCTCGTTCAATTATTTTCCAGTTGTTGACGATCGAGTCACACATCAACGCGTTGCCTCGAGAGGAAGCCTCTGCTTCCATCAACCCGGCACAGCGGATTACCATACGCGGGTGCACGGATATTCGACTGGCCGACATGATGGAACTTGCTCAAATCACGACCAAAACCGGCGTGCGAGTCAATCTTGAACGACTCCTCAAACAACTGGACCAACATGTACACCAACTCTCCGATGTGGTGGCTCATACCTTTTTCAGTCATTCATTGGCGCAACGGATTTCAGGGCCTCAATGGCTTGAGGGCATTCCATGATGTACCAGGTTACACACCGGACCACCTTTGCCTACACTCAGCCGGTTGCCATTTCTCATCATGTCTTGCGTCTCACCCCCCGGCCCCATCCTCGGCAACATTGCCTTCGATCCACCCTGACGTTGGATCCTACCCCATCGGTCCGTTCAGAAGGCGTAGACTATTTTGGGAATCCGATAACCCATTTGACCATTCAAACGCCCCATCCCGAGTTGATCGTCGAAGCCAAAACGTTGGTGGATGTCATGAAACCTGACCCGATGTCGTTGGATCAAAGTCCACCTTGGGATCAGGTTGTCCAAGAACTCCAGAACCCGTTGGATTCCCCTAATTTAGAAGCCCAACAATTTATGTATGACTCCCCGTATATCACCATTGACGATGCCACGTATGATTTCGTTCGTGAGTGTTTTCCACTCGGGCGTCCGCTCCTGGCCGGGGTCATGGACTTAACCAGCCGGATCTTTCAGGAATTCACGTACGAAGGAGGTGTAACCGAGGTGTCTACCCCGGTTAAAGATGTCCTGAGTTCACGAAAAGGCGTTTGTCAGGACTTTGCCCATTTGGAGATCGCCGCGCTCCGCAGTCTTGGGTTGCCCGCACGCTATATTAGTGGGTACCTCCTGACACACCCACCTGAGGGACAGGAAAAACTGGTGGGCGCGGATGCCTCACATGCCTGGGTAGCCGCATGGAGTCCCGGCCTCGGTTGGGTCGACTTCGATCCCACCAACAATATCATTCCCGACGATGAACACATCACCTTGGCCTGGGGAAGAGACTATGGGGATGTCAGTCCGATTAATGGCTTCATGGTTGGGGGCGGACAGCATACGCTCGCCGTATCCGTGGACGTCAGCCCCGCTCCACATCCCTCCCTCGTGTAATCCCGATTCTGCAACAATACGAATTTCATTTTTATTCCCGAATCCCTGCCGCAGTTGCTGCCGGCGTTCGCACTCGGTTCCCTGTCGACAAAAAAAATGTCACCAGCACCTGCCCGTAATGAGGAAGGACCTTCTCATTCTATTAAACGAGATCGTCATGAATTGTATGCTGCCTGCCATCCGGCCTCCTTGTCAGAAATTGACTCCCGGCTTCCAGGTGTGAGGCCATGCAAGCCTATGAGAGGAAGTCCGGCATTCTTGCTGCCGGTAATTTTCCCGAACACGGTCGGACTAATGAAGATCCTTCGGTCCCTTCGCGTTAGAGACCGAAGCCATCGGTCTGGACCAGGTGGCGGACAACGCCATGAGGTCCTTGGTAGGAAGCGGAAAAAATCCCGATTTAGCAACCACTTGTTGGCCCTCCAAACTCACCGCAAACTTAATGATTTCGGAGAGGAGAGGAGCATGTTCCATATCTGGGGGTTCATTCACATAGAGGTATAACACTCGACGAAGGGGATAGGACCCATTGCTTGCGGATTCAAATGTCGGTTCGACAAATGCATCGCCATCAACGGAAGCCACATGTAAGGGTTTAACGGAATTGGTGCGATAGCCGATTCCACTATAGCCGACTGCATAGGGATCATTCATGACGGCATGAACAACCGAGGCGGCACCAGGTTGGACAACACTCATCTCTTTGTCTTCCCCATCCAACAAGACGAATTCCCTGAAAAACTGTCCGGTCCCTGATTTCGCATCCCGAATGTGAGAAACAATGGAAGATTTTTCCCATACCCCGGAAAGGCCCAACTGTCCCCACGTGTCGATGGACTCCGGAGCCCCTCGGCGCCTGTCCGAGGAGAACAACGCATCCAGTTGTTGTAATGTAATGTGGTCGAGTGGGTTATCCTTATGAACAAAGACAGCAAACGCATCGACAGCAACGGGAATCGCCGTGGGTGCGTAACCTATCTGTTTGGTGAATTTCTCGATTTCTTGATTCGTCATCGGACGCGACATGGCCGCGATCTTCGTCCTCCCGCTCATTAACGATTCAACACCCGTGTTGGATCCGTCCGTCTTCAGACTGATTTCCAAATCAGGATGAATTTTCTCCAGCTTGTTCTTCCATGTTTCCAAAATCGTTTTCATGGTATTGGACCCGTCGATTTCGACTTTTCCCGACACACGACTTTGTGCAGAATATCGGGGAACCTGTTGGTCCACATTGGGAAACAAGTCGTCTGCTGCCGTGGCAGGAGAACTTAGCCCTATGAACAGCGACCCAAACAGCATCACACCCTTAAGAAATTTACTTCTTTCCAACTTCATATTTGCTCCTTGTTGAATAATTGACCGGTCTGATAGGCCATGGTGCCGCCCAAATTCATTTGACATCAGGAAGGGCGCGACTCGACTCGTCCTTCCATATCGTCCCTTCAGGTCAAATTGTACCGATGACTTATGTCAGCCAAATGTCACGCATGTTACAAATGAGTTAATTTTTTCCTGGAACTCCTATTGTTCACAACGAGGGAAGTTTACGACCCGTTCTACTCAGGTCATTCAGAATGCATTTGGGCGGGAAACAAGACTTGCCAGACCTACCGTGCCAATTGATCTTGACTCATAACGACCGCTTATATTAAATAATGTTCATATGAATACAAATTCATTTCTATAGATATTTAATAAACAATTTTCCCGTGCAATGAAAATCAAAAATACTTCTCCCTCCTGTGCAAGCAAGCTCAAGGTGCTATCAGATCCAACACGCTTGGCTGTTCTTGAATCCCTCATGTCCGGACAAAAAAATGTCGGGGAATTGATGGCACAATTGGAGGTGGAACAAAGCTTATTATCCCATCATTTAAGCGTGTTGCGGGATAACGGCCTGGTGGAAGCCACACGGGAGGGAAAAACCATGATCTACAAACTGCCGGAAAATGTTGCAGATTCTACAAGTGGTAAAGCCATCAATATTGGATGCTGCAAAATCTCTTTTGATTAAGATCGTCCTGTGTTTTCTTGAAAAAACCACTGTTGAAAAACTTTTGTATGGCCGTCTCCCTTCTTGCAACCATAGGTGTCATCGCACTCTGCACGATATGTTCGTTAGATGCCTCGCTTGCGCAGGCTGAAGGACACAAGCTTGTCATCACCGGATCCAGTACCATGGCTCCCCTGGTAGCGGAAATCGGCAAACGATTTGAGACAGGTCATCCTGGTGTCCGAATAGACGTCCAAACGGGAGGTTCTTCCCGCGGCATTGCTGATGTCATCAATGGAGTCGCGGACATTGGCATGGCATCTCGTGCTCTGAAATCTCAAGAACAGCATCTGCATGGATCCGTCATTGCCCAAGATGGTATTACCATCATCCTGCATCGATCAAATCCTATTCGGGAATTAACCGATGATCAAATCAGGGCTATCTATACCGGAGGAGTCACCCATTGGAACCAGGTTGGCGGACCTGACGCACCCATTACCGTCGTGAATAAAGCAGAAGGGCGTTCCACCTTGGAATTATTTCTGGACTATTTCCAAGTATCCAATCGGGACATTCACCCTCATGTGGTCATCGGAGACAATGAACAAGGCATTAAAACCGTGGCCGGCAACCCCCATGCGATTGGATATGTCTCCATTGGAACGGCACAGTATGATGCCACCCACGGCATTCCGATCCGATTATTACCGTTGCAACACATTCCCGCCACGATTGAGACGGTCCGGGAAGGCACGTTTCCCCTCTCGCGCCCACTGACACTTGTAACAAAATCTCCTCCTGCAGGACTCATTAAAACCTTTATTGATTTCGCCCGGTCCTCTCAGGTCAATGATCTCATCCTTAAACAATATTTCCTCCCGCTCCAAGGGTGATTTCCTGCTCTCGTGGAGTGTGCGCCTCCTCGCGTTGATGGCTGGTGGACTCTTGCTACTGGTCGTATCATTTCTCATTCATGAATCCTGGCCGGCACTACGGGATATCGGGCTTGCGCGTTTTTTCCACGACCCAGATTGGTCCCCTATTGATGAATCGTATCGGCTGACGGCTATGATTTGGGGAACCCTCTTGGCGACCGCCGGGGCGATCCTCCTCTCAGCGCCGCTTGGCATTCTATCAGCCATCTTTTGTCACTTTTATGCCCCCCCTCTACTAAGCCGAGGGTACCGACGCATGGTCGAACTCCTTGCAGGAATTCCTTCAGTCGTATTCGGCTTCTGGGGTCTCGTGGTTCTGGTCCCGATTATCGGCCGCTGGCATCCTCCAGGAACAAGCCTGCTGGCCGGTATCCTCATCCTGACGCTCATGATCATACCCACCATCATGTTAGTGGCCCACGCGAGCATTGCCCACGTGCCCATCGCCTATATTCATAGTGCCTCAGCCCTGGGATTCAGTCGAGGGTCATTGATTTGGCATGTGGTTATTCCCACAACAAAAGTTGGACTCTTCACCGGCATCCTGCTGGGATTGGCACGGGCGTTAGGAGAAACCATGGCCGTTCTGATGGTCTGTGGGAACGTCGTCCAAACCCCGTCCCATTTGTTTGATCCGATCAGAACCCTGACAGCAAACATTGCCCTGGAAATGTCCTATGCGTTGGCCGATCACCGTGCCGCATTATTCGTCAGTGGTCTTTTACTCATGGGACTCGTCGTCCTGATTGTCAGCCTGGCAGAAGGCTTGCGACATCGGAATTTCCATGTCCCGGCAAAATAGATACCTACAAGAATCTGGCACTACCGCGATCATATGGATAGCGGCCACCCTGGTCGCCGTACCCTTTTTCTGCTTGATGGGTGATTTACTCTGGAACGGGTTGAACCATCTGTCATTCAGCTTCGTGTTCTCTGCTCCACAGAACGCGGGGCGGGAAGGCGGAATCGGCCCCATCCTCATATCCACGCTGTTCATCCTCGGAGTATGCATGGGAGTGGCCTTACCTATGGGATTGGGGACCGCACTGTTTCTTGCCGAATACACCCGTCATGATCATGTCCCGGGCCGACTGATCCGAGGCTCCCTGGATGTGCTGGCAGGCGTGCCGTCCATTGTCTTCGGACTGTTTGGCAACGCCTTGTTCTGCCAAACCTTCGGATTAGGATTTTCTATTTTGTCGGGAGGTCTCACCTTAGCCTGCATGGTGTTACCTATTTTGATTCGCACGGTGGAAGAAAGTTTTCGCGCCATTTCCAATGAACAACGATTATCCGCAGCGGCCCTTGGCCTTTCAAAGCCGACCACGATTCGAACCATTCTCTTCCCTGCGGCCATGCCCGGCCTTCTCGTGGGAGTCATCCTCGGACTCGGACGAGCCATAGCGGAAACCGCAGCCTTGATTTTTACCAGTGGATACGTGGACCGGATGCCAGAATCCTTGATGGACTCAGGACGATCCCTTGCTGTGCACATTTACGATCTGGCCATGAATGTGGCCGGGGGCAACCCCCATGCCTATGCCACCGCTCTCATTTTGGTGAGTCTCTTGTTCATCATTAATTTTTCTTCTTCCCGGATGGCCGCACGATGGATGTCGTTCAATCAACTCCCCGCATAATCCCTGATCCCGAGGAACGGTCGGGACTGAGGGCATGGCTTCCCTACCCATCCACCGAACCCTGCTCTGATCCTGTCCCCCATATTCGCGCGAAAAATCTTTCTATCGCCTATCAGGGTCATCAGGCGCTTCGGAATGTCACGCTTGAAATTCATCGGGGATGCATTACGGCGTTAGTGGGGCCTTCAGGTTGCGGGAAAACCAGTTTTCTCACGAGCCTCAATCGCTTAACGGATTTGATACCAGGATGCCAGGTCTCGGGGAACCTGCACATGCATGAACTGGATGTCCTCGCCCCAACGACCGATGTCCTTCAATTGCGTCGTACCGTGGGAATGATTTTTCAAAAACCCACCGTCTTTCCTTTTTCGATCCGCAAAAATCTGGAACTCCCACTCCGTGAACACGGAACGTATGATCGCACGCTCTTGGCCTCCGCCATGGAAAAAGTCCTCCAGCAGGTTGGTCTCTGGGATGAAGTCAAAGACCGGCTCGACCATCCCGCTCAAGCCTTGTCGGGAGGACAACAACAGAGACTCTGCCTGGCAAGAGCACTCGTGTTGGCGCCAGATGTTCTTCTGCTTGATGAGCCCTGCAGTGCACTGGACCCGCTGTCCAGTGGAATCGTTGAAGATCTGATCGTCACCTTGCGTGGTTATGTTACCGTCATTATTGTCACTCACAACTTGGCTCAGGCCCGGCGCATTGGGGACCACATCGCGTTTTTCTGGTCATGTGACGGGGTTGGCCAACTCATCGAATATGACACCGCGCAGGCCATATTTGAGACTCCTGCACATGAACTCACCGCAGCCTATATTTCCGGTGCCAGAGGATAAATCTCTTGTGCCCCGCCTGTTAATATTGTAATTTCTCACTTCAATTTTGATCTCCTGCCGTCACGACTCATTGGAGACCATAGGAATGAAACACCTGTTTATGGCATTGGTATGTTGCGGGCTTTTAGCCCAAACCCAAGCCTGGGCCGTGGACCCTCTCTATGAAGACAGTCTGGAGAATGTGTTACTGGAAAAAGGAATCATTAGCAAGGAAGATTGGGTCCGCATTCAGGCCGAGCGGGAAAAAAGAGAGCAAGAACTCAATACCCGTATGGATCAAGAGTTTCCGGTTACCGTGGGATATGGAAGAAGAGGATTTGAATTTGCAACGAAGGATGGCAAATTTGCCACCCAGATTCAATGGCGCTTCCAGGGTCGCTGGTCCTATCCCACAGACTCCGATCCCATCTCTGCGGCAGACTTTAATGACGACCCACAGAGTACCTTTCAACTTCGACGGGTTCGAATGAAAGTCGGTGGGCATGGCTTTCAACCCTGGATCAAATATTATTTTGAGATGAATTGGCAGTCCACTTCGGAATCCGGCAGTTCCAATGCAAGCCCCCAATTGCTCGATTGGCGGATCTCGCTCGAAAAATTTTCGTTCCTTTCCCTGCAACTCGGCCAATGGAAAGTCGATTATAACCGGGAACGGAGAGACTCGTCCGGCAACCAGCAGTTCGTGGAACGATCCATCGTCAATGAGATCTTTACCATCGACCGACAGGTCGGAGCCATGCTGTATGGCCATGTAGCCCCAGGGACGGCCTTTGACTCCCGGTATTATGCCGGGGTCTTTACCGGATCCGGCCGGGGAGAAGCCAACGACGACGCCAACATGATGTATTTCGGACGATACCAATGGAACTTCCTTGGACGGGACCTGAAATGGTCACAAAGTGACGTGGAGTTTCATGAGCTCCCCACGGGAAGCGTGGCCTTCGGGGCCTATACCACGATCGGCAAATGTACCCGATGGTCATCCAGTGGTTGCGGTACCTTACCCGAAGACAATTCGGCCGGTGTGCCCTACACCTCTGATTCTGCTGCGACAGCAGGACAATATCGGGTGCAAGGCATGGTGGAGGAATTCGCCTTCAAATGGCGGGGACTCTCCATTCAACATGAATACCATTGGAAAGAGGTCAAGGATGACAGCTATCCGGAAGGTGCGCCGGGCTATAAGACCAACATGATGGGGAATTATTCGCAGGTCGGATATTTCCCTCACTATCTCATTCCGGCGGTGCCAAAACCGTTGGAAGTGGCCTTTCGGTATGCCTTCGTCGACCCCAACATTTCCGCACCTAATGACCGGAGGCAGGAATACACCACCGCCATCAATTGGTTTTTTGCCGGGCACGCAAACAAGATCACTCTTGATGGCTCCTGGCTTACGCTGGCCCAGCCGGCAGGTCAAAACCAACATGAACAGCGGGTCCGCCTGCAATGGGACGTCTCGTTTTAAATTCTTCGTTCACCTCTCCCCCTTCCACTTCTTTGCTTTCTCACTTCCTTTGTCTTCTTGATTCTTTCTGCTGAACCCATTCTTTCTCAAACCGGCTCATTGAAGTTGATCCCATTCAATAGACCGGCAGACTCATAACACTCCTTTTTACCTCTCCTTGACCTCAACTTAACGCTCTCGTAACAACCTCGGGGTACTCTCCCCTCCAGGATGAATGCAATTTTCCACTCGATGACAAACCATTGGAGCTTACTTTTTAAGGGGAGGTCGTTTGCATGAAAGTTTTTTGGTTGTTCACGACAATGGCGTGCCTAAGCTTGTTTCTTCAGCCGGATGTCCAGGCAAGTGATGCACTGGTCGATGTGTTGCGCGAAAAAGAGGTGCTCACGAAAGAAGATTGGATCAAGATTGAGGCGGCAGAAGAGAAAAAAGCTGTAGAGCAGCAAAAGGCGTTTGACGATAAATTTCCTGTTGAAGTCGGTTGGGGCAATAAGGGGTTTGAATTTAAAACAAAGGATGGCAAATTTGCCACCCAGATTCAATGGCGGTTCCAGGGTCGCTTTACGTATCCCACTAACGGAGATCCAATAACTGCCGCAGACTTTAATGAAGGTCCTCAAAGCACTCTGGAACTTCGGCGGGTTCGAATGAAAATCGGCGGGCATGGCTATCAACCCTGGATCAAGTACTATTTCGAGTTGGACTTGCAATCCACTTCCAACTCCGGTGGATCACCCGGAGCGACCCGATTAATCGACTGGCGGATTAGCTTGGAAAAGTTTAAATTTCTGTCGCTGCAACTCGGCCAATGGAAAGTCGACTATAACCGGGAACGGAGAGACTCCTCCGGCAACCAGCAGTTCGTGGAACGATCCATCGTCAATGAGATCTTTACCATCGACCGACAGGTCGGAGCCATGCTGTATGGCCATGTAGCCCCAGGGACGGCCTTTGATTCCCGGTATTATGCCGGCGTCTTTACCGGATCCGGCCGGGGAGAAGCCAACGACGACGCCAACATGATGTATTTCGGACGATACCAATGGAACTTTTTGGGCCGGGACCTGAAATGGTCACAAAGTGACGTGGAGTTTCATGAGCAACCCACGGGAAGCGTGGCCTTCGGGGCTTATACCACCGTCGGCAAATGTACCCGATGGTCATCCAGTGGTTGCGGTACCTTACCCGAAGACAATTCGGCCGGTGTGCCCTACACCTCTGATTCTTCCGCTAAAGCCGGACAATATCGGGTGCAAGGCATGGTGGAGGAATTCGCCTTCAAATGGCGGGGGCTGTCTATTCAACATGAATACCATTGGAAGGAGGTCAAGGATGACAGCTATCCGGAAGGTGCGCCGGGCTATAAGACCAACATGATGGGAAGTTATTCGCAGATCGGGTATTTCCCTCACTATCTCATTCCGGCGGTTCCCAAGCCGTTGGAGGTGGCCTTCCGCTATGCCTTCGTCGACCCCAACATTTCCGCACCCAATGACCGGCGGCAGGAATACACCACCGCCATCAATTGGTTTTTTGCCGGGCATCGAAACAAGATCACCCTTGATGGCTCCTGGCTTACGCTGGCCCAACCGGCAGGTCAAAACCAACATGAACAGCGGGTCCGCCTGCAATGGGACGTCTCGTTCTAAATTTATCGGGACGCAAAGGCACTCCTCCTCTCGTCCCACAAACAGGCCTCTGTCGGTCTCATCCGGGAGAGGCCTGTTCTTCCATTGTATCTATCGATGGAATGGAAGGCGCGCACGATCTCCTACGACCAGCCTGCAAGCCTCCTAGAAGTATAAAATGACCTCGTCATGTATGCCCCAGTAGCATTTAACCTGTTGGAAACGAGAGTATTATGAGCTTGTCATCTCATCCTCAGATAGTCGAAAGGTGAATCATTCAAGATTTTCTATCTGCTCCAATTACATTTCTTGCACTGACCCATACGAAGGGTTTCCATGAAAACCCCAAGTCACCTTGTTATGACAGGCATCCCTATCCGATTACCGAGGCGATGGCTGACGACCTGCTGGCCATTCTGGCGGCTTCTCGCATTGTGATCCATTTGGAACGGATCGTGGATTACGCGAAAATTACCGCCAAACGCAGCAGCCATTATTCACAGCCCATCCATGTTATCCCAGGTCACAGAGTCCTACATCCACCAAAATGCCCAGTTAGCCAATGTCGCTTGGGCGGATGACGCCGAATTGGACACAGTCTACGCCTACCTGTTTCAGCTTCTGCTCCGCACGATGAGCAAGAAAACCAGGAACATTGCAGACGGGACTCAACTTTTATTTATCGCGAAGGGGTTGGAACGCGCCGGCGATCATGTCACCGACATTGCGGAGGAAATATATTTGATGGTCACTGGATTTTCTTTTGCAAGGGCCACGTCCTAAAATCAGTGAACTATCCTAATGGACGGGGGCGCACACCTACCCAAGCCCTCTCTACGCCTAAGAATCAGACAATAGGGTTCCCTCACTTATGGCGAAGCCATAGGTGAGGGAAGACCTTAATCGGGTTTCAGTTAATCCTATTGTGTTTGTGGAGCGACGGAATGGCTTAAAAACTCCCGATAACGGATGGCAGTTTGCCAGGGCTTGCCTTTTAAAAAACCCCCGATTTCTCCATCGGAAGACTCCACCAAAAACTCCCGCGGCTCAAAGACCAGCAGACCAGGCTGAGGTTTTAATTGCTCAAGAGAATTGGTGCGAACGGCGTCTACGTCATAACTCGATCTCTGGGCATCCTGCCAGAGGGGGGTTTTAACGGAAAAATTGCTCACCACAACGTGAAAATTCCCCCCCGCTACATAGAATCCTCCCGAGGTGGTAATGGCGAAATTCTTTTCAAGGTCATCCGTTTCAATTTCAGCAGTTTCAAAGAAGGTGACCACCTCTTCAGGAGTCGCTTGACTCAACCCTTTTACAATGAGGGGAGCAAAGAATTGGATTTCTGATTGGCTGAATACCGGATGCGCGGAGGAATTCCTAGAGGACGAACTACTGTATAGACCTGTTTTTTCCGCCCGGATGCCCTGCAAAATTTGAATCATTTCCTCGTTCGTGAAAGACACTGGATGATCATAGCCTTTTCCACCATAGGCATCCTGCATAGCCTGTAGCGCCACCACACGATTGGGACTATCGAAAATTTTCAATGTTTGAAACTGGGGTGTCTGACACCCTCCCAGAAAGATGCCCACCACCATCAATCCCATCAATCTTGCCGATCGTTTCATACCGATATGCCTCCAATCAAACACAATCACTGCCCCCTGCCTTTCCGAGTCATTCTACCCTAGACTTCCACCGCAAAAGGAGGGGAGCAGACGAAATGTTACACATGCGTCACATACTTGCGATGCAGATTTAATACCAAACCGGTACATTCCATCATGAGCCTTCATATTAACAAAGGAGAAGAACATGGTACGAGTTGAACAGTTAATGACGAGAGAACTGGCTTGTGTGGAGATCACCCAGGCGGTATCCGTCGCCGCCAACCTGATGCGAATTCGCAAAATCGGAAGCCTGTTGGTGAAACGTGGGGAAGAGTTAGTGGGTATTGTGACGGAAAGCGATATCGTGAGAAAGGTCGTGGCCTTTCACTTCCCTTCAGAGTATATCCAGGTTGGAGATATTATGAGCAGCCCCCTCCTCTCCATTGATGAATCGGAGTCGATTTTTGAGGCTGCCGGGATCATGCAGGCAGCTCATACGAGACATTTAGTGGTAGGCAACGAGTCCCACGTGCTGGGGATGCTGTCGGTTCGTGATTTATTAGCTCCCGTTGCAAAGGATGAATTATAAACCCATGAAATCAACCATACCGTCCACCGATGCTTCCTTGTTCAATAGCTCTTTTCAACAGTCATCTGCGTGGCTGGCCAAAGCGTTGGAAGCCGACCTGACTCATTTCTGGATGAAAGGCATCAAAGCCGTCCTGAGTTTATTGATTGTTACCATCCTCGTAGGGCTCGCTGGTGGCGTCCTGAGAATTTTCCTGAATTTGGAAGCCCTTTTCACAGAACCCCTTGAACAGGTCTTTCGTCAACTCATCGTGGACACGTTGATTATTCTCGCGATTGTCGAGGTGTTTAAAACCACCGTCACCTATTTTTCTGAGGGACGAGTCAAAGTCACGTTCATTGTTGATACGATTCTCGTGGTCATGCTTACCGAAATTATCTCGAAATGGTTTTCGGAAGCCCATCTGGAGCAATGGATGATCTTGGGTGGAATATTGGTGGTATTGGCCATTATCCGGGTGGTCGCCGTTCAATGGTCACCGACCCGAGCCGAAAATGCCCCGGAATGGACGACAACCCAAAAATCTCACTAATTTCACGCAAGCATGACGATATTTCCACTCCCTTCACGACGGTCTAACATGCATCGCTATCCAGTACTATCCCAATACGGTTATCACCCATTTGCTCAAGTAATGCCATGGGTTCCCTTTTTTGCCAATCAATGAAAAGTGGCAAAAACGAAACCAGGCTTTGAATCGCCTTATCCAACAGTACAAAACCCCTTCAGGTCAAAATTTCATAATATCCAACCCGTGGAGCATGCAAGCCCATGGCATTCCCAACCTCTTGAGACAAATGAGAGTCGTACTCTTTTCTCCAAATCGTTTTCCCGCGGGTTGTTGGTTTTCCCTTTGATGACATAATGCCCGATAGCACCGGTTTACCGGGACATGATGAAATGTTACCCGTTGCTAACGGTTCTGAAACTCCATGGTAACAGCACTCTGTCATGATATTGGAAGAAGCGACAACCCATGACACACCACATTCAGCAGGAGACACACCATGAAACTCATGGTCATTACTCTGGGAATACTGATACTCCTTCAGCCGCTCCTTTACGGCATTCGCACCCTTCTCCATCTTCCCAGAAGCCCACGCCTCTGCTATCCGATTTTGCATGGAAAGGGTCCGAAGGGGAAATTCTCCCTGGTAGCCTAACCATCGTTCTCAAGTAAGACGCGGAAATTCAAATCTCCCTATTAATGGATGTGATAACAAAAGGAGCATCCCTATGATTCGAGTGGGAAAACTCATGAAACAGGATCTCGCATCAGTAAATTGCGGAGACCTCGTGTCTCTTGCAGCGACCTTAATGCGGGTTCGCGGCATCGGAAGTGTGTTCGTTAAACAAGACGGACATATTGTGGGCATCGTTACCGAATCCGACATTGTCCGCAAAGTGGTCTCGACCCACCGGTCGCCTGATCGTACCACAGTCGAAACCATTATGACGGCTCCCGTAATCAGCATTGACCAAGACGCGCCGATATTTGAAGCGGCGGATGTGATGGATCGTTCCGGCACTCGCCATCTGGCCGTCACCAACCAACTTGACATTGTCGGGATCGTGTCGGTACGCGACCTCCTGCACCCAGTGGCCATCGATGAATTCTAATATTCCCCCCACCGAGGCTGGCTCTTCACCTCAGGAATCACAAACTGGAACCGGACCTAACAGAAAGGTGTAAGACTTTCAAAACAGCCCCCACGGACACATCCTTCGATTACAGGAGACAGGGCGACATAACCATGCCGAATTTGTGGTGATTATCCCTGAAGGTCAGGTGAACTTGAGATGATCAGGACCGGCAGCCCTCAAATGGGTATATCGACAATTGCGCTATTTCTGACCGCAACACCGCTCTTTGGACTCCCTGTTTTGCGCCGATAAGGGGTTTCATTGAACCAGGGGATAAACCACGTCATCCTTTTCGGCCTACGGGAGGACAGCGGGTCTTCAAGATGGAATGTTGGGTTTCGTTTCCAACCTGGGCAGAGCTGATTTGCAGCGGACAGGAAGCAGTAAGTGGTGCAGGCTGCCAAATCCAATGGGATGGCTTCTCGATTGTTTGGTTTGTGAAATGGACGTGGAAGAACCGCAACACAAGGCACAACTTTTAATCTAATACACTAAGTAACAATAAATATCCCCGTGGCAGGACCACGGGGAAAATCAAGTCTATATCCAATGTCAAAACAGGACCATTCTCCCAATTTTCCATGAACGCGACCCTCTTCCGCATCCTCTATACTTTGCTTCTTATGTCTTTCAACTCCTTACGAAATTCATCCATTCCAGCATGTACTGCCTCTTTAATCCCCTCCTGAATATCTTCCAACTCCTTACGAGTCCCGGACACGATGTCTTGATAGGTCTCAACGGTTCTATCCTGCAGATTGTTCAAATCTTCTCCTTTTCGACGGACATAATCACGAATTTGACCACGTGATTCACGCCCGGATTGCGGGCAAAGCAAAAACGTCGCCACGGTTCCAATGACTATCCCCGTGATGAACACACTGACCACTTTTCCTGGTGTGGCATCTCTGTCGTATTGTTTCATGGAGTCTCCTTGGTTAAATGATGAAAATTTTGTGGGTAAAGAAAGATCGGGAAACTCAATATGTCCCACTTACACCCACCCAACGGTTGGTACCGAATTCATGGGTCTGCTTACCAATTATCATGAAGTAGCTTTTCTGTGAACGGACAAATCCACTTGAATCTTCAGGAAGAAGTCCAAGAAAAGTCCCCTCCGGAAAAATCCTGTTCACAGAAAATCGCGAAGATATGCCTGAGAGGTCATGATCTCCCCGGATGACACGGTGGTATGTATGTGAGTGTTCCGACAACAGCCGTGTGACAACTGATCATACCCCTGATTTCGCGGGGCCGGCTTAGACTTCCTGTGCTCCCGGTATTTCCTGGGTCCATATCTTCCAGTACGCACAGATTCGCTTGCTGAAATCCTTCGGGGATTCGACAAAGAGACGGCATCCTAATGGACGGACAGCCGTTCGCAACATCTGTTTTCGTTGATGAATCACTCCAATGAGGATGGCAGACGAACAGTCAGAAGAACGGGCTACTTCACCTGATTCCGTCAACAATCTTTCGAAGACGCTCAAATCATGATCTTCTCCGAGATACTCCTCCAAGCGATGAAGTTCGGAAGATCGTCCCGAGAAGACAGGTTGCCAGACGTCTATGACCAAACGGCAATGATACCAGTGATACTTGACATGCTTCCGCCACTCATGAAGCCCCTCATCGGTCGGCCGGGTAAATACATCTGACATCGCCTGAAAAGCTTTAGCATACGTTGCTTTCAATCCTTCATACATGACGGGTTCACGGCAGTCATTGAGCAGAGCATCAGACATATGTTGTCGACTTTTTAGCAAACTGATTTGAATTTCTTGAAACGACCGCTCGAGGGAAGACCTCTCGTGCAATAGACTTTCAAAACGGGAGGATAACCGTCGACGGATTGGACCGAATTCCCTCCGGTCAATCTCCGGTCTTTGAAATGCCATCAGATGATCATAGGTGTTGATCATGACTTGAGCGTCCCGGATGTCGGATATCATGCGGGCCGCATCCCTCAAACGTCTATTTTCCTGTTGATACGTTTTTCGGTTTTTCATCCCGGTCTTCGCCAAACGAATAAGTGCTCTGATTTTTTTACATCGCTTCCGCACCTGATGTGGCACAGTGATCGGATCAATAGGACGCCGGTCCTGTTCCTCCGACGCCAGGTCAATTTGTTCATTCACCATTCGCTTAATGCCTTGAATAAACGATTCCGAGCGGGCAAGTCGAAAAGCCATCTCCGTAAAACCCCCTAATCAAATAGAGGAGCAGATAAGATTAATTGCCACATAGGCAACAACCACCTCTATTAATAACGAATCTGAACTCGTGAAGATATCCGATTTGAAATAACTGACCAGAGACAGGCCTGAACCTGTATCATCAACATAGCGCCGGAAAAACCTGCAACGCCCATAATAGAAGGGTGAGTGGGAAATGATCGACGGCCCCAAACATACTGTATTTAATGAGATTTTCCAAACCGGAAAGGCACGCCCAAAGCCCCTCAATACAAGCTGGTGTTTCCTCCGCTCAGGAAACCAGTATTTCCCCACCAGGCGGAATTCCATAGTCGGAATTTTTACCCAAAAACCAGGGATCTATGCAGTTGTCATGAGGGTGATTCCACTTTAGGGTGACATCACATATGCAACCTAATCTCCAATTCTATGTCATTGGGAGTCCATTCCCCTACCCATGTGCTTAACCAGAGAAGAGGTGTGTTATGCCACAGACGACAAAAAAACCCACTCGTGCTGCCCATACCATCGATAATGAAATTGCCCACATGATGAATCAATCGTCTTGTGATCGATGTGGAGGTCTCCTGATTAAGGGACATTGTTTGGATGTAGCCAACCCCGAAGGAGAATTGTGGATTACCACCAAACACTGCATACAGTGCGGCAATGTGATTGATCCGGTGATATTAAAGAACCAGAAGGAAGTATTGGATCCGCCTCCCCAAACGGAGCGGATGCCTCGTCCCCGGCCGGCCTTTGGGGTGGCCCTCCAGAGACGAATTCGTTAAATCAAAAACTTCCAAATAATTTTCCAGGAAGTTTCATTCAGGGATGTCCCTGAACACTGCTGCAGTTTCATCCGGCTACCACGCATCTCCCCGATTCCTGACAAAGGGTAATCCCTTAACTTCGTGCGACTTTTTCAAGTCCCTCAATCACATTTTGACAATCAAAACAGGTTTTCGCGAAAGGTAAAGCCTTGAGGCGGGCATTACTGACCGGCGCTCCACACTCATTGCAAAATCCGTAGGTCCCTTCCCGAAGGCGAGTCAATGCTTCGTCAAGGGTCACCCTCATCCGGTGACGGATTTCCAGTAAGGAAAGGAGTTGATCGGCTGAACTATCGCGGCAAGCCATATCCTGATCATCCATGGCCGGTTCCCCTCGCCACCGCTCCTGTTCTTCACGACGCTGGAGAATCAGATCATCAATTTGTTTTTGAACCTCATTTTTCTTCTCTAACAACATTTGCCATAGTCCTTCGTTTCGACCATCAGAAATAACTTCCTGAGCCATCTTACTCATAACAGGAACTCCTTGCTGGCATGTGATTAGTGATTTGCGATGTCACCGGACCTTCCATCCGATTCATTCCATTGACCACTTGAACCATATAATTCATTGAGCATGAAAAAAACTCTACTGGAATGTAATGGTGTTCTGTTCACGCGAACACTGCAAGGAACCCTGGAATATCCTTAAAAATACACTTGAGTTCCCTGCGGATTGTCTCGCTCAATTAGCATGAAATGGACAGAGGCGAACAGCGTTCTGGGGGCTGTTGAAAAAAGCCGCCAGCGGCGTTCTCGCCATTTTCCCGTGCTCACGTACTGGAAGTACGCTCTGCGCGCAAAAATGACTGCGGCCTTGCTGGACGAACTTTTTTGAACCGCCCCGAGGCCTCTAATATGCAACGTGCCTGGGGGTCAATATGCCCGTGGAAATTAGTATTATTCAACAC
This sequence comes from Nitrospira sp., assembly GCA_024760505.1. Classification (GTDB taxonomy): domain Bacteria; phylum Nitrospirota; class Nitrospiria; order Nitrospirales; family UBA8639; genus Nitrospira_E. Next base: position 2,877,755 of record CP058931.1, on the reverse strand, counting down.
TCCCTTCTGCTGCCTGGCTGCTAACAAGAATTCCCGTCCGGATCGTTCGTTATGTCAGATTAGGGGGTGAGAGCCGGGCCATTTTCAGGCAACCCAATAGACGCCCTGGCGGGAAACGAGACAGGTTATTGCATACGCCGATTCAGATCATATGCCGCGCTGATTAAGGCCAAATGAGTCAAAGCTTGAGGAAAATTACCCAAATGCGCCAGGCCGGGACCTAAGCCTTCGCCGAATAATCCGAGATGATTGGCATGGCCCAACATTTTATCAAACAGAAAGTGGGCCTTTTTGACATCTCCGGCGCGAGATAAACACTCGATATACCAAAACGTACACATCGAAAAACTTCCATTCTCCGTTGAAAGATCATCCAGAACTTGATTCTTTTCACGAAAACGATAGACAAGCGAATCTTCGACAAGATGGGATTCGATAGACTCTAACGTCATCAACCACCGGGGATCCGTCGGACTGACAAATTTGACTAATGGCATCACCAGACTTGACGCATCCAAAATTTGACTGCCCTTATATTGAACGAAGGATTTTAATTCGGGATTCCAGAAGTCCCGCATCACTTCTTGATAAATATCGTCACGAACCTGTTCCCACCGTCTGATCGGTCCAGGTAAAGATCGTTTTTTCGCCAACCGTATTCCCCGGTCCACAGCCACCCAACAGAACAACCGGGAATACAAAAACTCACGAGATTGCCCGCGAAATTCCCATACACCATGGTCCGGAACCTGCCAGTTATCACAGACCCAATCGACCAGCTGGGCGAGACTTTTCCAAAAGTCATAAGAGATAAGTCTCCCATATTTATTGGATAAGTAGATGGAATCCATGAGGGCCCCCAATCCATCGAGTTGAAGCTGTTCATGGGCGGCATTGCCGATCCTGACGGGCGAAGACCCTTTATATCCGGTCAAGTTTGGCAGGGTCTGTTCGAGTAGATTTTTACTACCATCAATCCGATACATGACCTGGAGAGGATGCTGTCCGTTCAAATGGCTAAAGCGATCTTCCACCCATTCGTTAAAAGCAACGGCCTCTTGGGTAAACCCCAGGCGCAAAAACGCATACACGGTAAAAGCGGCATCCCGAATCCAGGTGTACCGATAATCCCAATTTCTTTCTCCACCGATGATTTCCGGAAGCCCAAATGTGGGGGAAGCCACAATCGCTCCGTTCGGGCGAAAGGTCAACAATTTCAGCATTAAAGCGGAACGATGTATGGTTTCTCGCCAGCGACCTTCATACCGGCAGGAGGCCAACCAGTTCTGCCAAAAGTTCATTGTGGCTTTAAAAACGTCCGACACATCCTCCGGATTGGACGCAACAGACTGGTCACTATTGCCGGAATCCTCCAGAATGAAGGTGGCATGGTCCCCGGCTTTGAGCGTGAATTGCGCAATGACATCCCGATCGTTCACCTGAATAGGAATGGAAGCGCGAAGTCGTAAGCGAGTCTGATCGGGCCCATGGGAAATAAAAACCACTTCTTTGGCATGATGCTGTTCAATGGAATGAGATGCGCTGGCATAATTGAACCTTGGGGCGCAACGCATGCGGTATTGCATTTGTCCCCGCACGGTTTTTACGCGTCGAATCACGTTATGAATCTGCCCGGCCTCTTCAATAGGCATAAAGTCCGAAATTTCGCCCATCCCTTCTTCGGCATACAATTGCGTCAGGAGAATATTGGTGTCGGTCAAGTAAAGTTGCTTTTGTTGGCCGGTACCATGAAGGGCAAAGATCGAAAATTCTCCCCCATGCTGTTGATCCAGCAAGGAGGCAAAAATGGTGGGGGAATCAAAACGTGGAAAACACATGAAATCGATCGAACCGTTCATCCCCACTAACGCCACCGTATGCAGATCCCCGATCACGCCATGCTGTTCGATAGGCGGGTAATGTATCAATGCTCGTTCTCTCCCTTCTCCGGAGCATACCAGATCCGCAGGAATGCTCAACGTTGTGCTCGCCTGTCACAAATGGATAGACCCAAAATAGAGAACCTGACCTCGATGGCGGAATTTTTCCCTTCGTCCACCTGCTTGATGTGAGTGAGAGGTCATTGACCAGTAGCCTACCGAACTCACACATGAGGGAACCATTCCCTTTCAAGAAGGCTCGCTCCATACACATACAATCACGATCTGCTCATCTTTTGAAAGGTATGCTACCAGGAAATATTGTCTCCCCTACTGGCAGAAACCCTGGATCAGAGCTCGCGCGTCAGAGGTTTGTTCAAGATTAATATCATGTAAGGGAAAATTCTTGTGTCTAACACACAATTTCACCATGTATTGCTTCGCCTGATAAGATACAAAAAGAACCTAAACAGGGAGAATGATCAATTTTGGATCGGTCAAGCACCGAAGATCGAAGATGCCTCGAATTTTACAAACAGAGAAGGAGGGATTGATGACTCATTTTTTGAATATCGAACAATTAGAGCAGGAGATTTTATATCTCCAGGAACAAAATCGAAAACTTATCAAGGAACTTTCTCAAGTGGTGGAGGAAAACCATCGGCTTCGGGAAGTCATCATTCATGAAAAATACCCGTCCCAAGACCATGGGGAAGACCAAAAAAGGGGGACACGGTCGGCAAGTAAAGGGTACGGGCAAAAAAACAAGGAAGACGAAGGGTTGTGCTTAAATTAATACAAAATCACAAGTAACGCTGATGAAGACTTTCCTTCAGATCTTTAAACATCAGGCGAATATACAACCATCTGATGTAAAATATGCGCAATCTACCTAACGGGGTGCTTCCTCCTGGTGTTGGCCTAAAAGACTTGCCGTCATTCCCCTTTGACAGGAAACCGGGCTGTTATCCGCCCGCTGCTCCTTCTCCTCTCATCGAAACGGAAAATCCGGAATGACTCTGTCGGTGCAATATTTTCTTGACCAACTCCTGCACTCTTACATTTCACGCCTCACCCCTTCCTTGCCTTTGCGTAAAGTTCGATTCTTTTGGATATTTCCCCTATTCACTAAAGGCTTTTGTCCATGTAGGCCCTTTAATATCCCTGTAATAATTTGAGCAGCATGAATGAAAAGAAATATGTACTGTATGGAGTAAGTCATTAAAACAATGAGCCAACCATAGTGAACCAGTCAGGCTGAACATTTATCCCCTTGATGTTGGGCTTCTTATGCAAGAATCGGGGAGCCATGAGAGCACCTCGTGATTTTTTTCTCGCGGCCTTCCCCTGGATCCCACTAAGGAGAATAGGTGCCCCAAAAAAAATTGTGCGGCTACCGGCAGAGCGATGTTGAGTAACGGAATGGTCTTACAACCCTAGTGAAGAAAATAGTCGGATCATGATAAAAAATTTAGAAACAGCCCACTTGCGCAAATGGAAAATGGTAGGGGTCTTTCTTTTATTACAGTTTGTATTCTTTGGTTGTCGATCCACCCCTCCGGAACCTCAGGTGGATGCACCGGGGCCAACTCTGCAACCGTCTTCAATGAAGAAATCGGATCTAGCCGGGACATGGGAATACCGTGATGAAAACGGTGTTTACTGCTTAACTCTCAATCAGGAAGGCCACGGCGTGTATGAATGGCAAGGGGGGCGTTTGTTGACGACGAAACTCGATAATGGCGGGTGGCAAGGCAAATGGTATCAAACCAAAAACGATCGCGAAGGTGAATTTAATCTTCTCTTGTCATCGTCCGGTAAACAGGCAGAGGGCCGGTGGTGGTATACACGAATAGCAGACAACCATTCTCCAGCTCAATCGGGGAGGCGCTTTTCATTGTTCCAAATGCCCTGTTCGCCTCAGGTCGAACACAAACTCCCCTCAACCCCTCCGGTAGAGGATCAAAGACCCTCCTAGTCCTCCGCCACATTCGCTGCTCCCAAATAGAATATTTGCATTATCATACCAAAGCGACGGGGTCATCCTATCCTATATGGGCAGGCGCAGAATACTCGTAATTCCTTATGGATTGTTGGTGATTTGGTAGTCTCTTATCCCTCTTTCAGGATAGCCATCAGCCCTAGGCTGCGCCAACAGGAATCCATTCCTATTCGGGGAAAGCTGTAAGGCGGTATCATGGATTGCCCGGACCACGTAAAAGAGCTGTCGTGTTGAGCACTCGGTGTTTTGATGATCGGCCACATTGGTACTTCTGAACTCTCGAATATTGAAGGTCTTCCCACTACCTGTGAATCCATCGAAAAAGATAGGGCATAAAGCACCAATCAAAGGAAGCACTATGTAGGTGCAGGGCGCTGAACGGTCAAGTACGGGTCCTCCGGCGGGGAAGTTGATCAGAAACGCGTCATAATTGCAATTGTCTCAAATCTGCAACACTTCCAACGTGAATGCCTTACATCCGGCCACTGACGATAAGGCTTTCTTACGGAAATAGCACCGGATGCTTAACGACTAGTTTTCACCTGAGTTTAGCCAACCTGAAAAACTTTCAGGTCCCGGCATCTCGATATTTCAAATACCCTTCACAATTATCATGACCACACCGACACTTTCCTACAGGCGCGGTAATCACATTGGCACATTCTTCCGAGCAATATTCCTCACCCTCGGAGTTCTGACATGAACATGGGGGATGGGCACAGACGGCATTCATCAACAAAACCTCGCTTTCTTCCTGACAACGGAGTTGAATGAAATTTCATCGCCGGCTTCTCCAGCATTCCTCCAGTATTTCCTCGTCCCGATTATTCAGATCTCCTCGTATTATGGCTTTCAGTTTTCCGTTTTAGCAACCTTTCTGACAGAAGTAGTCATGCCTTCCGGAGAAATGGCTACCTCGATGTAATCTCCTTTTTCAAAGTCGGCTGAAGATTCCCCGCTTTTTCCCGGCATGGGAACGCGAACCACTTCTCCGTTTGCTTTTTCGATCACAAGAGTCAACTGTTCTACTTCAATTACCTGGCCTTCCACTACCCCAGACGCCACAGGTGCAATTTCCTTTTGGTCACGCTCAGAGGCATGAATATGATAAGGAATCACGCCCGATGCCGCCAGAAACAGGATCGTCGCTACACACACATATGAATTGCCCAATTTCTGTCTTTGCATGACCTCCTCCTTTCAGTTTGATCAATCAAACAACCATTGCCGATGAACCTACGTCCAATTATGAACCGGAATCTGCCCTTCTTCACTAGATAAACTTTCCATTTGTCACGGGCATATATCCATGCAGTGAGATTGTCGGAACACTGAAGTCTTAGAAACAACTGCATTGCCATTCTCAACGCCCATAAGTTCATCATGAATACCCAGTCTATTCCCAGGCTGATGATTTTCGGCTTCACACTTTTCCTCGGCTCCGGCAGACAACATCAGGTTGGATCACGCCCTTTTGTCTAATGCGACAAACGTTCGGGAAGGGCATACTCGAGTTTAAGTTCTGCAATAGGGAAATGATCGTCATATTAACAACAAAGGAGTCCGCTATGAAGAATCGTCTAATTCTCAGTCTCATGATGGCCACGTGTATTCTGCCGGTCAGCTCGGCTTTAGCCTTGTTTGATGAGGACAAAGCCGAATTATTGAAGGGCACTCAAATCACACTTATCGAGGCTGTGGAAAAAGCCATGACAACGGTGAAGGGCAAGGCCGTGGATGCCGAATTAGAAAAAGAACACGGCAAGACTGTTTTTGAAGTTAAAATCGTTGACGAAAATGAAAACACCAGAGAAGTCTATGTGGATGCTCATTCAGGAGAGGTCGTGAAGATTGAAAAGGAGTAATCCTGACCCTTGTGAGGCTGCAATCGTCACGTTCAAGACATTTTCATTATTATAAAACGAAACATGGAGGGAATTCCCCTCCATGTTTGCTTCATTCCCCAGGTTTAAAAAAAGGCCTGGCTTCTCTGTGCGTCAAAGGCGAACCTTGAGAATGTCCCAATTGAGGCGACATTACTGAAAATTTCGCGAATACTGACTGCTTACCGACCATTTAATACCATCAAATAATCTGCAATACCTCCGCATCTCCACATTCAGCAATTCTGTAATAATACAGGCAATTATATCCAAGGGTTTTGTCCAGTTGGCGAATGCACCAATCCTGGCTACAGTAAAGGACATCGCTTAACGGAAAGGAAGGTCTGGGGAAAAGGCTATTAAAACGTGTTAAAGTGGGACGTTCTTTAAACAAGGAGATTCTGGGTCGTCACTCTCAATGAGATCTAAGTGGGAGAAACGTCTCTTACCCGATTTTTCAGTATGAATACAACAAAGCGAGCACGATTATTCCTTGTTGACGATCATATTCTTGTTTTGGAGAGTTGCAAAAAACTGCTTGAACCCCATCATGACATTGTCGGGGAAGCCCATAACGCAAGCGATTTGGTCGGTCAAATCCGACAAGCCAAGCCCGACATTCTCCTCATGGACATCTCAATGCCGGATCAAAACGGGTACGAAGCTGCTCGAATGTTAAAAACGATGTGTCCATCCGTAAAAATAATTTTTGTTTCTATGCATTTAGAACCGACTTTCATTATGGAGGCGTTTCGTAGCGGCGGAGAAGGGTATGTCCCGAAGCAAACCGCAGGGAACGAATTATTAACAGCGATTCAACAAGTTCAGGAAAAACAGAGATACCTCTCTCCCCTCATTCCGGAGGAGGTACAGAATGCGGTTTTTGCCCAAATGGATGGGATGCCGGGCACCGAACTTTCCGGAAAATTGACTCCCAGGCAGCAGGAGGTATTAAGGCTTGTGGCTCAAGGATTCTCCGCGAAAGACATCGCCAACGTGTTGGCGATATCCCAAAGCACGGTTGCATTCCATAAAATGCAAATAGTGCAGGCCCTGGGTCTTCATTCCAAGGCCGATCTTACGAAATTCGCCGTCAAGTTAGGAATTTCTCCCCTTGAATAGGGTTTTGATTTCGGCCCTACGCTAAAAGGGGGCTTATGGTAGCTGGGAAGTTTCTGAAAAACGCTGAGAGGCCGAGAAAAAGCCCGACCCATTATATTGAAATAATTCCATTGGCAATGGCATATTTCGTGAGTTCGGAGGCCGTTTTGAGTCCCAATACTTGCATGACTCGCGTCTTATGAAATTCCACGGTCTTGACGGCTAGATTTAATATGACCGCAATATCCTTATTGGATTTTCCTTCAGCAACCAATTGAAGAATTTCCATCTGCCGTTGAGTCAATGCGGGAGTCTCCGTCTCAGGCGCTTTTTTCGAAATCGAAGACGGGTTCAGTGCTTGACTGACGAGACCCTGGGCAATGGAGGGAGAAACGTAGGTCCGTCCCTGATACACTTCCTTAATAGCAAATACTAATTCTGCCGTCGCAGATTGTTTTAAAATATACCCCACCCCACCGGCCTTGAAGGCTTCATGGACAAAATGTTCCTCGGAATGCATAGTGAGAAAAATTAATTTTGTTTGGGGTTCACATTTTTTTATTTGTCGGGCAGCTTCCAACCCATTCAAGAGGGGCAAGGAAATATCAATGATCGCAATGTCCGGTGTATGTTTCTTGACGGCTTGAACTAATGCATGCCCGTCGACAACGGTCCCCACCAATGTGAAATCCGTTTCCAGCAGTTTTGTCAGCCCCTCACTAACCAGGACGTGATCCTCAGCTAGAAGTACCCGAGGTTTGCTCATGTCAAAAGAAGAATGAACGATAAATTGTTAAAATGGAAAAATCTAAGAATGGCATTATGAAAGAATTACTCAATTAAGTCTACAATGAACATCCCCATTGGTTCCACCTTGGCAAAACTCTATGGTTTACCAAAGAGCTTTGACATCTCCAGCCTTACTATGGAGATCAGCCCAGCCAAACTTCATTACAATCTCAATCCTAATGAGGAAAAGGAAATAATTGAATTTTTGGAATGGGGGGACGTGTTGGAGGAGGAGTGGGTGGGTCCGGTGGGTCAGGAGTAGGGTTCGGAAGCGGTCCAGGATTAGGGAAAGGGTCCGGGTTAGGGTTAGGATCGGGTTTTGGGATTGGAGAAGTCCATCGAAAATCAAAACGTGGCAAGCACGGGCCACTGTATGTGGGGTTGTTCATCATCGACCCTCTAAGCGTTTGGCAACAACATCCCAATGAACTTGGGAAAGAAAATGTTCAATATATTCGCCTCGTTCCGACGGTTGAAAATCCAGCAAATACGCATGTTCCCACACGTCCATCACTAAAACAGGACGAAACCCTGCAATATTGCCGAATTCATGAAGGCTGATCCAATGATTAGAGAGCCTGCCGTTTTCCGGATTGAGGTTGCATACAGCCCAGCCGACCCCCCGCATCTTCCCCACGCTTGAAAAATCGGTTTTCCAGGTCTCAAAACTCCCAAAACTGCCTTCAAGAGTTTTCAGCAGGGAATCCTGTCCTTGGGGCAATTTGGACGCTTGGGAGGTCATATTTTCAAAATATAATTCATGGAGAACCATCCCATTATATTCAAATCCCAGCCGCCGGGTGAGTTCAGAATAGGCGGGCATTTCCTCCTGGTCCACCTGCCCATCAATCAAAAACTCTCCGATTTGCCTGGTGAGGGAATTGGTGGCTTTTACGTAGCCCTCATAGAGCTTAAAATGCATTTCTAACGTGTTATCTGATATACCGCTCAATCCCTTAAGCTTGAAATCTTTGACCGGATAATCTTTACTGGGCTTCAGCCGCATAGGTTCCCCCCACCCTAACCAATCTAATTTTCTTTTCATCAATAGACGCGCATTCTCTTTTTGAGACTTACTATACGAGGGAATAAAGAAAGTCGTAACTGGGAAAAACCCTTGAACCAATTATTTCAAGATAAATAAAAAACTGGCTGAGCCAGGGTTTTGCCCAGTCGCCTTCAAGCTCTATCCTGCTATATCTTGAGGTAGATTCTAGTGAATAAAAGTGGCATGTGAAATATGAAAATCCAATTCACCATATCCGATGAAATGAGCAACGAGGTAACGGCTCTTCAATCCACACTCGGGATGAACAGAGTTGAAGATCTCACAATTCATGCGTGGAAGGTATTGCGGTTTCTTATTGAAACCATTCGCCACGATCATTTCACTCTCTCTCCTGAAGCGATTCACTGGATTTCCCAATCGCCAAAGCCCTCGCCTTCCGCTGAATCAGAGAAGGAACTCTCCTATACGGAAATTGATACACGAATTCTTCAGGACATCCATCGGTTGCTTGACGACGATCAACTTGATCAGGCATTAAAAGCCGCCCATATCCTCAAACTCCTCAAATCTCCCACAAACCAGGGTTCAAACAGTCCATTGGTACAATCCGAGATGCTCCTTACTGCCGCGGAAACATTTGCGGCGGAAAGTGATCCCGAAAAAGCGGTTCAGCTTATTCATGCCACCCACGAAATCACCGAAAAATCCGCTGATGGAAATGATTGAAGACATAGCTGGCATTGTGAAGCGTGGATTACCCACTCTGGCTTCGGGAACAATTTCGACGGCTCGACATTAAAAAATAAAGATTCTGTAACTGCAAACCAATGATTGCGCTTCAGGGAACGACTTCCTTGATTTTTCTCCGCCAGAGTGGCCCGGGACTTCCTCCCCATCCCTCGTTTCCACCTTCTCCTTGATTTTTGCTTGAACACCAGGGTTTCGCCCAGGTTACTTTTCATCTCATTTTGATATGTTTTGATAGGAAATTTTTTCTGCTCTCTGCGATCGCACCGAGCCACGGTCAGCTACAGAATGAATCGGAGTGAAGCTTTCCGGGCCCAACTTCTGAGAGTGGCAAAAACGTTTTGGAGGTGCCTATGCATTCCCTATACAAACGTTTTTTCCTTTTCGTATGTCTGATGTGTTCATTATTCATCTCAGCCATGATGGAACATACCCATGGCCAGATTCTGTCTGTCCCTGCAGTAGGATTTGACGAAGCCATTACTCCTGAACCCAATGATCCGCGATCCGTCGACAAAACCTCTGTGACTTCAGACGAAGAGATAAAATATCGCATTCAACGGCGTTTGCAAGTCAGTCCATATGCGAATGATGAGATCACGGTACACGTGGGACAGGGCGAAGCGGTACTTTCAGGATATGTTGAAGATCAGGATGCCTTGGTGGATGTGGTCGAAATCGCCTATGACGCCGGAGCCACGAATGTCAACAATCATCTCCGGATCACAAACCAGGACCCTCCATGGAAAAAGATGACCGATCAGGAATTGAAAGATGCGGTTGAAGAGGAGCTTTATTGGAGCCCATTTGTGAATTCGGTGCCCATTCGTGTTGAAGCTCGTAACGGGATCGTCACCCTCTCCGGAAGAGTCGAAAATCGAGGGGAAATTGTGGATGCGGTAGAAAACGCCTACGAAGCTGGAGCGAAAAATGTCCGGATTCGTTTATGGATCGATCCCACATTAGATTAGATTAAGAGTGCCAAAAGCTTTCCCCTCCATACACGAGGTCCTCAATACGCTCTCCACAGAGACAACCGATTTCGCCATTGGTGTTCTATGTGAATTCTTGAGGAAGGGAGCACGGCTTCATAATTTTCGACAACGAATCGGCCGTTTTTCCGCCACCCAGAGAACGCTCAAAAGCGTTGCATGTTTTCGGGCGTCTTTTGTAGCTGGTTGGGTTGCCCTAAGGGCTCACTCTCTTTGACCGGAGCCTTTTCCGGAGTCAAGGGATCGGTGTGAAGAGGTGAGACATCCGGAAGAATTTTGGGTTCATCTGTCGGTGATTCGGTTCGAACCGGAGGAGTGGAAGATGAAGTACCTGAAGCTCCGATGTCGGGGGGCGTCCGGACCCCTCCCCCTATGAGGGGGGAATCTTCACCGGACGGATTATTTGAATAGCCATTGAATTGAATTCCACCGGAGGATGTTTCCTGTAGACTATCCCCTAAAGCCGCTTCCGCTAGGAAAAATGCCATAGCGTCAGGAGCCTCTTGGGTGTCTCCTTTTCCGACGGGTTGATACTGTGGATATGCACGCTCCCAGTCCTTTACCACGGCCGGGGGACCAATGTCCGGAACCAGCTCTTTCGGGCCCGGCACCGCCTTCCAGCTTTTGGGCTTGTCCTGGTCCGCAGCAAATCCCATCCCCAAAAGGCCACTGGCGATCAATACGATGATTCCCGTGATGAACATGCGCTTCATCCTCCGGGTCGTGTTCATGAATGGTGAATCCGTGGACATGGGTCTCCTTGTTTCATGGTCTTTTTCGTAATATTACGGCCCCAAATTCATGAGAAAAAGTGGATTGAGAAAAATGTCTTTAGGATATTCTCAGCATGCTATGGCTTTTCCCACAGGGTTTTCCCATTCGCATCAAACAGCCGAACAAGGGGGCTTCCGTCCTTATTTAACACGACCTGAACCCGTGGAGTATCCAAATGATCCCGCAACACGAACATAGGGAGATCGTCGCTTTGAACTTCCAATGCCACCCGCCGCTTACAATCCTCTCCATAGAGAGTTAACCCCGTTCGCTCCTTCCCATACACCGCTAGAGAAGTTCGACGGTCACATTGATCGTCCCCCATAATAAGTGCCGGATGTTCACCATCCCACAGGCTCAGCATGGCACGAACCTTACCCTCCTCATTCACAATATGCAGGGCTGAAGTAGAAATCGGCCCAACTGCCTTAGTTGCTGGCAACTCGGATTCAGTGGGATTGGAAGAAGCCAACAGCATTCCCCCCATCGAACCAAAAAACAATGATCCGATCAATATGGCCAAGAATGTCGTGTTTTTAAAGGGCATACAATCTTCCCCCTTTCTTCACGTGATGAACAGAAAAGGAATTTTAATTTCGGCTTACAGTCTTCCTGTCAGAGCCAGAATCAGCACGATCACCAGCACCAACCCCAGACCGCCACTGGGATATGGGCCCCAGGATGAACTGTACGGCCAGACCGGCAAGGCGCCGACCAGCAGAAGAATGAGAATGACTAAGACGATCGTAGACATAAATCTGGTTCCTCCTCCTGTTTTTAATAGGCTTTCATATCAGTGCTCATGCGTTCCTTGCAGGACGGCAAGGACAGGGGTAAGTCTGTAACGGGCAGAGCCAACTTGAGCACTATTCGCCGCGGCCAATCCCTAAACAAACAGCGGGACATTCTCGCCTCCCCCAATCCCTTTGGATGAACCGTTTCCTGTTCAAGACTTGTGTTCATGGGTTTTGCTCTCCTTATGTTGAATCCATGTGGCGATCGGTTCAAAACCATGAGGCCGAGACCAAGGATGTCATTGGCCTCTTAATCCTTGATTTTTTAATTTATACAGAATAGTTTGGTCGGCAAGACCTGAGAAAAACCCTGGGTTGATTGAGCAACAACCCTGGATGATACAGTGGGTTCACATCTTGGGATTTTACTTTTAGACAATACTGATTCGTTGCCGCTATACTTTTCCGAGTTACGGCCTTTCACGACAGGTTCCCAACGTCGTTCTGCTTAACCGCAGCCGAGGGAGAGCAGCATTCTTCTCATCATTCGTGTAATGTTGGGTGTCCACTTTCTTCTTGCTTACACAGAACCGGGAATGCGCATGCTGCTCTTCAGTTTGAGAAGGAAAAGGGTGAACCAATGATGCCGGTTCAAGAAGGCCTCAAAGCCGGGGATCACGCAAAAAAATTGGATATCATCCTGCTGGTAGCCATTAGCGCTCTCATTGGCGGAATTTTTGTGTTGGACCTCTTCACCAAAACAGGAGTCGCGATTGGGATGTTATATGTGAGTGCCATTCTGCTGACTTCCTATTTACCCCATGCAAAATCCCCATTCATCGTCGCCGGCATCTGCACGGTCCTTGCCATTATTGGAGTGATCTATTCACCCGGCGTGAACGTGGTATATTCGGGGAGCACCATTGCCGGCAATGCCGTGACCAACCGGCTTTTATCGCTTTTTATGATTTGGGCAACAGCCCTCCTCACCTATCAATATCGTCAGGGGATGGAGGTCCGGCTTCGGTTAGCCTCCATCGTGGAATCCACCCCTGACGCCATCATCGGACAAACACTCAAAGGACAAGTCACCAGTTGGAACAACGGAGCCGAACAGATGTTCGGATATTCGTCACAGGAGAGCATCGGGCAATATATGCCATTTCTCTTTCCACCAGACCGGATTGCCGAAGAAAAGGATATTCTGGAACAACTCCAGAGTGGGAAGCCGATTCAAAATTTTGAAACGATTCGACGGAGGAAAGACGGACAGGACATAGCGGTGTCGCTGACCATTTCTCCCATTATCGACCGATGGGGAAACGCGATCGGCGCGTCAAAAATCGCGCGGGATATTTCCCGGCAAAAGAAGTTGGAAAATCTCCTGGCTATACAAAACCTTTCATTGGCCAGTCACGCAGCCTCCCTTAAGCAATCAAACGAGGATCTCGAACAATTTGCCTATATAGCCTCTCATGATCTCCAAGAACCCCTCCGCACGATTCATGGCTTTACGCAATTGTTGGCGGAACGCTATAAAGACCAATTGGACAAACAGGGTCAGGAATTTATTGGATTCGTGACCGATGGAGCGAATCGCATGCAAACCCTTATTCAAGACCTCCTGAAATATTCAAGAATTCAGGCCCAGGAACTGAATTCTATTCCGGTCCAGGCCGAGGAGGTGCTCAATGAAATCCTCAAACATCTCCGCATGGTCATTGAGGACAAACAGGCTTCGATCACCCATGATCCTCTGCCGATCATTCAGACCGATCGGTCGCATTTTCAACATTTGCTCCAAAATCTGATTTCCAACGCCATTAAATTTCACGGCCCGAAACCGCCAGCTATTCATGTATCGGCGGAGGAAAGGTCCGACGGGTGGACTTTTTCGGTGCAGGATAACGGGATCGGCGTCGAATCGGAATATTTCGAGCGGATCTTTCTTCCCTTCAAAAGACTGCACTCGCGGGAAGAGTACCAGGGCACTGGAATCGGGCTGGCCATATGTAAGAAAATCTTAGAACGGCGTGGAGGCCGCATCTGGGTCGAATCCGAAGCGGGAAGAGGATCCAAGTTTTCTTTTACCTTACCTAAATAAACCGGAGAATGTTCATGCAAAATCCTATTGAAATTTTACTCATAGAGGATAATCCCGCTGATATCCGGCTTACCCAGGAGGCTTTTCAGCAAGCGCGTCTCCAGAATACCATTCATGTGGTTCAAGACGGGGTTAACGCCATGGCCTTCATTCGGCAGACAGCACCCTTTCAACAGGTTCCCCGACCGGACCTTATTCTGTTAGATTTAAACCTTCCCAAAAAGGACGGGAGAGAGGTTCTGAAGGAAATCAAATCCGATCCGCACACTCGCACCATCCCCGTAGTGGTGTTAACCACCTCCGATGACGAAGCCGATGTCTTGCGGAGTTACGATCTTCATGCCAATGCGTATCTGGTCAAACCCATTGATATTTTGCAATTCATCAAAATGATTCAATCACTCGAAGATTTCTGGCTCGCCGTGGTAAAACTCCCTCCAAAAGTGTCAGAGTCATGAGCGATCCCTCATCCCCGACGTATTCCATCCTGCTCGTGGAGGACAATCCTGCCGACGCGGAATTAGTGCGCGAACGGCTGAAGGATGCCTCCGGCATGTCTCCCTTTCATATCACCCGCGCATCGACTCTGAAAGAGGCGCTGACCATCCTTCACAGCACGCCCTTTGATGTCATCCTTCTTGATTTAAATCTGCCGGAAACCCATGGTCTTGAAACGTTGAAGCGAATCCGGTCGGCAAATTCGGCCATTCCCCTAGTGGTGTTAACCGTGAATGAGGATGAACCGCTGGCCCTTGAAGCCATCAAATTAGGGGCTCAGGATTATCTCCCTAAATCTTCGATGAATGCCGTGTTGCTTTCCCGGATTTTGCACTATGCCATGGAACGGGAAAAAAATGAGCGAATTCGCCGTGACAGCGAAAGAAAGTACCGATTATTCGTTGATGGAGCCACCGGCCTGGCTTTTATCATGCTTGATTTGGACGGGAACATTACTCATTGGAATTCCGGAGCTGAACGGCTTTTGGGCTACACGGAAGACGCGGCATTGCAAAAACATTTTTCTATGCTCTTTACCGCTGAGGACCAACGCAAGGGTCGTCCGGCAACCGAATTGCGGAGAGCGGAAGCCTTAGAAAAAGGGGACGATGACAATTGGCTGGTACGGGCCGATGGGTCACGATTTTGGGCCAGCGGCGCGGTGACGGCCATACGCGACCCCAACGACAAGCTGATCGGATTTGCCAAGGTGGTCCGAGACAAAAGCGCTCAAAAAGATACCAGTGACAAATTAGCCGAATTGAATCGCACCTTGGAAGAACGGGTAATCCAACGTACTCAGGAACTCACGCGCAACCAGGAACGGCTACGCGCCATGGCTTCCGATCTCACGGTCACCGAACAACGGGAACGACGCCGGTTGGCGACGGACCTTCATGATTATCTGGCTCAGCTCCTGGTCGTCTGTCGATTGAAATTAAATCAAGGTCAATCGATGTCCGATAAAGAAACCCTCCTCAAGGTGATTCAGGAGGCGGATACCCTCCTGGACCAATCCTTGACCTATACACGGACACTGGTCAGCCAACTCAGTCCGACCTGTCTCTATGAATTCGGACTCCATGCCGCTCTCGTCTGGTTGGGAACGGAAATGGGAAAACAGGGCTTAACGGTCACCTTGACCAGTGCAGATGAGACGCCAAACCTGCCGGAGGATCAGGCCGTTCTCGTGTTTCAATCCGTTCGGGAACTGTTATATAACGTGCTCAAACATTCCGGCGTCAATGAGGTGATGGTGAATCTGTCTCTTCAGGGTAACCATCTGCTGATCGAGGTGAAGGATTTTGGCTGCGGGTTTAGTGAAAGTCCTCAAGAGAGAAATGAACAATCCCCAACCAATTTTGGACTCTTTAGTATCCGGGAGCGCTTAGAGGCCCTCGGCGGAGAAATGGTTCTTCATTCAGCCCCGCAGAAGGGAACTCAAGTCCTGCTGCATATTCCAATAGAACACAACACTGAGGATGTCCAACCACGTGCCGCCACACCGACTCCGCTTCACACTTTCAAGAGGACTCATGCTTCCCGACCTCCTTCGGAAAAAATTCGCATTCTTCTCGCGGATGATCATAAGATGGTCCGTGAGGGATTTTGCCATATTTTGAAAGCTCAAACGGATTTTGAAGTGGTGGGAGAGGCAGAAGACGGGAACCATGCCCTTGCTCTCTGTGAGTCACTCCGTCCCGACGTCGTGGTGATGGATCTTCATATGCCCAAGATGGACGGTCTGGAAGCCATCAAAAGAATCAAAGAATTCCTTCCCGACACGGTCATGATCGGATTATCCGTCTACGACACGCCGGACGTGGCCCGATGGTTTCGGGAGGCAGGAGCGGCGGCATTTGTCACCAAGGGAGGTCCGGCTGAAAGCCTCGTCACCATCGTTAGGAAGTATTGGCATCAAAAAAACCCCGTCTAGTTTTCTTGCTTATTGCTCGTTGGTATTGTGCACCACCATTAATCCCGGAGCCTTCCCAACCCTCGGAAGGGTCGTTCCCGTCAATATTTGATAGGCCTGCAACACCGTACTGACGGGAGAAATCTGCATCAGAAAAGGCGTCTCCCAATCATTGTCTTCGGGAAACCGATCGTCAGGAATAATCACTCTTGGGATATGTTTCGCAAAGGCGGCCTGAATTTTCAATGGAATCCCTCCCACCGCCCCGATATGACCATCACGGGTCACTTTACCGGTCATCACGCGGTTCAGGAGGATTGAGTTACCATTAGCCATGGCCAGAGCCACGACACTCACCATCGCGGTCAAACTATCTCCGTAAATCGTCACACCGGGATTCGGAAATTTGAGAAATATATTCCAGGTTTTTGGATCAAGACCTGCCATACGAGCCGCGGAGACGATTCCGGATTGAATAGCCAGTTGAGTCAATGGTGAAAACTTTCCCGGGCCGCTGGCAAATGTCACATTCAGCACTTCCTGACCTTCCTGTTTCCGAAACGAGATGTCAAGTTCAGCCACGATTCCTTTTGGTTCACCATTCAGGTCGAGGGTGGTTCCCAGAAAGGTCACGGATTGCTTCTGCCAATACATCTGTTCGGCCACAGTCGGCTGTGCGAAAGGTAAGGCCCATCCGCAAGGAACCGCCCACGCCAGAATGCTGAAGATAAAAGCCGTCTTTCTCAAATAAGGCATAGACTAGTTCTCCGAAACCGGCAAATACGGGATAATATAGGCCCCATTGCCTGCCACCCGCTGATCGACAAATTGATCGAAGATGCCATCTCGATTGTCATCCAGCCAATAGAACAAGGGCCATTCAACCGTTTCAACGACCGTATTCCAAAATTTATTATTTTCATAAAAAATAATTTGTCGGGCCGTTTTGTAATCGACGACTCCATCTCCCTTTAAGGAGTATTCCCGAGTGTAAAGGCCCGTAATGATATTCACATCTTCATTGATGAGATGGGTCTCACTGGGTTCCTTCGGCATATCTGCAGCGATGCCGTGTCCCTCCATGACGAGACTCAGTAAAATGCTACACATCCAGTAAAAACTGCCTTGTTTGCGGTTCATAATATTTGCCCTTTACTGTGACCATTTAATGGTCGAAACCACCCAGAATGAATAGCCATGGTCTTATCCGGTCATGATCAATCCATTTTCACGATGTCGCGGCTGAGACAAAGAGTTCACGGCCGGAGTCCCACCTGAATGTGTTCGCAAGCGGTTCAGCAAAATAAACGGGTCAATGACGTCACCACATTGAATACAGTGCTTAGCCTGAAACTGAAAATCCTCATAGTCGGAGAGAATATCCATATACGTCTCCTCAACCATCGTTCCTCCGCACCGTGAACAATGCGGTTGTTGCATGTGATGAACCAATTGAGGGAACACTTCGGGATGCTCGTTTCTCATCGCAGCCAGGGTAAACGTTTGCATAAGGCCTCCTTCTTTCTTAGGGTAAGAAATCATGTTCATGGTCTGACTGTAGTTTCCTACTCGAAAAGCGCCTACTACCCAAAACCCTGGGTCTAGAGGTGAAGATCCCTTGAAAAATGTCGAATGAACTATGGGGGTTTGAATGAGGGAAAGAGGGACTTAGTCTCATGGGATGACATCTGCCCATGAAGCAAGAGACAGGACCAGTCTGCGCATCAACGTGAAGGAATGGACAATAACGAAATTCCCGCGACCCGCCCTGAAACCAATCCGCAGAAAGTTTCTGGAAAGTTACGCACTCGAGCTGAATAAGCCACAGGACTGGACAGGCCTTTTGAACATCCTGCTTCGGCCATGGAAGATAGTCAAATTTTTGAATTCAGACCGCGGAGGAAGGCCGAAGGCGTGAAGCCTCAGTTGAGCGGTCTGAGCGATCCTGACAGACGGGAAGGATCTGTGTCCGGTTTGATCGGACCCCGGCTTAGCGAGCTTCGCCTTCAGCTCAGCATGACAACCGTAGAACTGGGCGGTCGAAGGAGATCGTGAAGAGTCATGAAGGGGGATGGAGGTTTTCTTCTTACTCCTACCATTTCGCCGTGCGCGATATGACTGGTGTGAAAGGCTCAGGAGTCATCATCGATTTTTTTGACTGGATCGAATAACTTCGGCAAAGGAATTAAAGGAATCCCCTTTGGTCACATATTCGTTCCCTCCGGCCTCATAAAAGTTCTTCATCACAATGTTATCTCCATGCATAGACAACCCAATGATATAGATTGACGGGTGATTGGCTTTGATGCGACGGGTGGCTTCGATGCCGTTCATCACCGGCATATTGATATCCATCACGACCACATCAGGATAAAGAGTTTGAACACGCTCAACCGCTTGTACGCCATTTTCGGCTTCTCCGACCACCTGAATATCGGGACAGGCATTCAACATGGTGGCCAATCCTTCACGGAAGATGGGGTGGTCATCGGCGAGGACGACCCGAATGCTCTCCTCCGATTTTCCGGGCATCGGAACCTGCACCGCCGTGTGAGGAAGAGTGGACTGAATAGGCTCCAACTCAGCGTCTTGAAGGGAAAATGGCACCTTGAGCAGTACTCGAGTGCCCTCGCCGACGTTCGAGAGCACCTCACACTTTCCTCCAAGACCTTCCACACGTTCTTGCACGTTTAACAGGCCGAATTTTTCAAAATGGGGATGGGTTTCACGGGTCGAGGACAGATCAAAACCACATCCGCGATCCGCCACTTCAATTTCAAAGAACTCTGATGAGACTTGTTTGATCAAAATAGAGGCTTCCTGGGTTTGGGCATGTTTCATGACATTCAGCAATAATTCCCTGATAACCTGATATAGGATAATTGAGACGGATTCGGAAAGGTTCAAGGCATGATCATCAAGATGGGAGGTCACCGTGACGTGCAAATCATACCGGACCATTTTTTCAGCCAACCATCGGATGGCTGCCATGAACCCGAATTCATACAAGATGGGCGGACTGATTTGAGGGATGAGATCCCGCGTGTACTGCAACGCCTCATCCAGAGATTCTTCCACTTCCCCGACAAGGGATGCCTGCTGATTCGAAAGATCGGCTTGTCGCAACTGACTGATTTTTATCTTCCCGACAACCAGCAACTGGCCCAAATAATCATGTAATTCGGTGGCAATGCGACGCCGTTCCCGTTGCTCCGTGAGAATAAGATCTGACGACAATTGACGAAGTCGGTGTTGGTGCTGAAGGAGGTCCTGTGTCCGCTCATCCACGCGGCGTTCCAGCGATTCGGTCAGAGATTGCAGTTGAGTGTCGATATTTTTCCGTTGTATGGCCGAGGCCAGAATATTGGCCATGGCTTGGAGAAACTCCACCTCTTTCTCCCGGAACTCCCTCTTTGATGTCGAATGCACACCGAGCACTCCATGAGGATTGCCTGTCTGATCCCGGATGATGCAACTCATGCCACTGACCACCTGGTGATCAATTAGTAAGGAGGGACCGGAAAACCGGCTTTCCCGGGAGAGATCCTTGACGATAACCGGCTGTTGGCTTATCAGGGTATACCCCGCCTGGGAATTGTAATCGGCACTCACCACGTCCTGGCCGACCAATCCCTCTTTCCATCCTACTCCGGCGCGAAGAAGGAGGGACTGTTCTCCCGGCAACAATTCCAGCACTTTGGCCATTTCAATCGGTAAGGTCTGCCTCAGAAGTCTGACACATTCGTCCATGACCTTGGGCACCTCTCTTTCCTGAAGCGCCAACTGTGCGAACTCCACCATCACCTTCTGTTGTTGAGAGAAACCGAGCACTTGATCTTCCGCCTGGCGAAGCTCCGTAATGTCCACAAAAGTCAGCACAACTCCCGAGGTCTGACCGTCACTGGATTGGTAGGGAGTCATTCGTGAGAAGAAGGTCCGAGGGTCATGAGGAAATCGGCGAGTGTGTTCTTTGGGCTGTGAGGTGCGCAATACCTCCCGAATATCCGTCAATAACGTTTCATCCCCGGAAAATGAGGACAGTTGTGTAATGGGTCGGCCAATATCGGCATCCAAAAACTGAAACATTTTTTGGGCCGCCGGAGTGTATTTCTGAATACATAATTCGGCATTGAGAAATAATGTGGCGATATCCGTCGTCCGGAAAAGATTTTCCATATCGCTATTGGCGTGATCCAATTCCTCCACTTTTTCGGACAGTTGAGCATTGACCGTTTCTAATTCTTCATTAATCGATTGCAACTCCTCGGTAGACGTTTGCAGTTCTTCATTGACGGATTGCAGTTCTTCATTCACGGACATCAATTCCTGATTGGAGGATTTTAAGTCCTGGTTGGAGGTCTCCAGTTCTTCCAGGGCCGTTTGCAAATCCTCTCTGGTGGAGTCAATTTCCTGCTCCAATTCCTTTATCGTCCGGTGCTCGCCTTTCGAGTATTTCTTCGGGACGTTGGAAGATTTCCGGATTAGCCCTTTCTCACGGAAGACCACAAGCAGCAGATCGGACGATTGCTTGACATGAACAAGCGGACGGACAATGATATCCACAGATTGAATATCATCATGCACAGCCAATTGAATATTGGGGTGGACCACTTCCTTGCCGGTTTTCACAGCCTTGAAAATTCCGCTTCGCAATGGCACACGCAAATCCGGCATGACCATATTGATCAAATTCACGTTGACCGAACCGGAGGGAAGCTGCAGATAGGTCCCGGTCCGGCCGGAGACATATTGCACCTGGCACTCTTTATCGATCAACACTGCGGGAGGGCCATACTCTTCTCTGACCAGGTGATCGAAGATGTGAATGAAGGGATCCTGAATCTGGGGGAAAAGAGCAGGTTTCGGAGTAGGCAGGGTGCCACGCGGTCCCTGGATCGGAAATTGGGGAAACGTGCGGGCCATGATCTGTTTGGGTTGAAACACCCGAAACGGTTTATTCACGGGGCGAAAGAATCGGGATTGGTCTTCGGCCTGTTCCGACGCGCCGAGAAACAGGTAGCCCTCAGGATTGAGGGAATAATGAAACACGGCAAACATCTGATTCTGAAGATGGGGTTCCATATAGATCAACAGGTTCCTGCATGAAATGACATCCATGCGAGAAAACAGGGGATTGCCGACGAGATTATGAAAGGAAAAAATGCATAACTCACGTATCATCCTGGCGACCCGATAACAGGAACCGACATGTTCAAAGAACAAGGCCAGTCGATCGGGCAGCACATCTTCCTGAATGCTTTCCGGATATTGTCCACGACGGGCAATATCCAATGCCCGCTCATCGATATCCGTCCCGAAGATTTGAAGAGGAATGCTGAGATGTTTCCGCTGGAGGTATTCATAAAAGAGGATAGCGAGCGAATAGACTTCTTCTCCCGTCGAACAACCCGGTATCCAGACCCGGATCGCTTCATTGTTGTGTTTGGATTTTACGATCTTGGGGATGATCGTGTCGGACAAAAACGCAAAGGCTTCCGGATCTCTAAAAAATTTCGTCACACCGATTAACAGCTCCTTAAACAGCCCATCGACTTCCTCCGGGTCCTCCCCCAATCGTTTTACATAGTTCTCGGGAGAGGCAATGTGCAGAATCTGCATGCGCCGCTGAACCCGCCGACCCATCGTATTCCGTTTATAGCCACGGAAATCGTGCCCGGTCCTCCGGTGCAAATGCGAACAAATCCCATCCAAGTAATTCAGCGCTTCTGCCCGAAGGGTTTCCAGTCCCTTCCCATCCCGTAGATCGTATAAATATTTCGCATAGAGAATCAGAGCTTCCGCGATGGCTTCGACCGGTAGGATATGATCGATCAATCCGGTTAGAATGGCACTGGTCGGCATTCCGGAAAATTGGGACGTTTCGTCCGATTGGGCAATCGTTAACCCGCCCTGCTCCTTTACGGATCGAAGCCCGACTGCTCCGTCGGACCCCGCGCCGGACAGAATCACCCCGATTGCAAATGGACCTTGATCTTCGGCCAGGGATTGAAAAAAGGTGTCAATGGGCGTTCGCAGGCCATGAACTATTGATGGCCGGTCCACTCGCAAAAACCCACCATCGATACTCAATTGCGTGTTGGGAGGAATGAGATAGATATGATCGGGTTCCACTAACGTTTCATCTACCGCGACATGAATCGGTAGCGAGGTCTTCCGCGCCAGCAATTCCGGCATGAGGCTTTCGCGATCGGGAGCCAGGTGCTGGATCACCACAAAACCCATTCCGCTATCCTGAGGAAGCGTTGAAAAGAACCGGCCCAATGCCTCGACCCCTCCTGCCGAAGCGCCGATCCCGACGATAGGAAAGGCATTGAATGAGGTGTGAGTGGCCACCACCCGGGAACCTGGTGAAGGCTTTTGTGCTGAAGAAGGTGCCTTTGGGCTAGCTGAAGGCTTCCGTGCTTTTTTGACGGTCGGAAATTTTTTCGGTGAGGGGGAAGGCGAAGATTTCGCCTGAGACTTGGGAGAGGATTTTTTTGCAGTCACTAGAAGTCCTGGCTTTCATCTGAGTGCGGGTGGATCTTACCCTAGCTCACGGTTTCAAAGAAAGAGCGTGCGCCAACGATCATTCGGCCTCATTCTCTATCTGTGTTCATTACGACTTGTTGTCAACAAAAATCATTTTTTCGATTTACAATTCTGCGACCTATCCCCCCGCCACAAGTCCGGATGATGAATGAGATGATCATTTTGCAACACTCGTTCAATACGGAAACCGGTCATCATCTGATCATTCAGAAATACAACTTTGACGCCAGGCACTTTTTCTACAACGATGCTATTCCCGCAGGAGCTATCTGTCTTTCTTGTAATGCGATCTTCAAGTTTTCCTCATTCGCACATGACCTCGGAAGCCTAAAATTCCCTTCTAACACATTTCCGAGCTCCTCCTGGGTATCGATCGAAGTGGACAGGTCAAATATTCCTGCCTCTTTTAAATAGGATTGTATGGAAGTTTGCACATTATACAGGAACACACCTTTCCCCTGTTCCCTGGCTTTGAACACAATCTGGAAGATGGTCCAGGTCCCAATAGCATTCACACATGACAAGGACCGTAAATCTAAAATGAGTAATGAAATCGGTGACGAAACCACTCGGTCCAATAATAAATCGGTTCGACTCAAATTGGGGGTATTAATACTGAGATCCACGGTAAGCGTCAGGACCACTTGTTGGCCAGGGGTGCTAATGGTGCATTTCATTACAATGTCCTCCCTCATTAGGTTAGATGATAATAGCGAAAAAAGTATAAAAAAATTCTTCTGATTTTACGCGTCCCGGCTATTCGCGCTACTCTCCATTACCCTTGAGGTTAAATACTTAATCGGACTATGTGGGAGCGATTCATGTCTTCCACTGGCACACTACAGAGGATTTCATACAAAACTGGAAACGATGGGAATTAGAGGGAATTTGGATTTAGTTTTTCCGATTTGGACCGGCCAGACTTTCAACCGCGGGCATCGATTCTTGGGGTCGAAGATTCAGGTGATGTCAGAGATGTTCCCACTTGCAATCGGTTGAGGACGATCAAGGCTCCTGCCTCAAACGCCTGCTGTTCGGCAATGAGCCGTTGGTGCATATGCTGCACTGATCCGGACAACGTCGCCTTGCCATCTTCCACCGTCGCCACAATATCCTGGCCCGATAAGAATGGGCTCCACCACACCTGATTTTCGAAATCCAGTTGAATTTCCCAATCCGTTTTTTCGATTTCGGGTTTTGAAAAGCTGATGTGATTGGTCAGGCTTTTCACACCTCGAATACGGGAAGCCACGTTTTCTGCATGGTTTCGTTCATAAATCGAATCGACGGTCCCCGTCAGCAGGACGGCTCCCTTTTTGACCGATCCCCCAAGAGTGAAATGCTCCAAGACAGGATCTCGTGCAAACTCAGCGAATAACCGCGCCTGAATATCGGCATCCTTTGGAGTCGCTTTGGACTGGACGGTGATGAGATTATTCACGGATTGGACCCCGACCGTATTATTCGCGTTTTGCTCAGCCTCACGCCTGATGGAGAGAAAGGGTACACTTCCTTTCAGGGTTACCGTCCCACTCTTTACCGTCACACTGATTCCGAATGGAGCGACACGACGGTCATACGCCAGCACTTTTTGAATGGCATTGGAAATTTCCCTGTCCGTAAACATGGGACGCTGAGTCCGCATCATCGGATCCGGCGACACCCAATTAATGGTGATACCGCTCACGTCCACGGACTGGACACTTTCGACCCATGCCAATTCGACAGTTCGACTTTTTTCGTACACGCTTCCCACCTGTCCTGTCAGAATCGCGTGACCTTTTTCCACCTGGACGTGTAAGAGGGATGGATTGACCACCCAGACATCGAATGCCAGACGATGGGTAATTTCCTCCTTCAGGATCGAATCCGGCCGATCTCGAGTACTCTCCACCTTCAGAAGGTCCCGAACCTCCCGAATGCCTTTGACCATTTTGGCTAAATTGAGCGCCGTGTGTTTTTCTTGCCGGGAGTGCACCCGCCCCTTTAAGGAAACGACCCCCTTGGCCACATCAACATGAATGTCATCGCGTTCCACCACCGGATCTTCGAGGAAGAGGTATGCAAGTTGTTCTTTAAGGGCAGAATCGTTGGTTGTGCCGAGCGGTCCCACTGAAATGCGATCGATCACTCCTCGAACGCCACGAATGGCTTGAGGAAGCTCCGTGGCACGCTGCTGCGCCCACAGACTATCGGCTGTCCCGGATAGCGTGACTATGCCGTTTTTCACCGACACTTCAATGGAAGAAAATGACTTGCGGTCGACTCGGGATAACCGGTTTTTAATGGCGACGGCTATCCCGATATCATGAACCGTTTCAACCTCTTCTTCCGTAACCTCGGCGGTATTTTCTACATCCTCAGCGGCCATTCCAAGACCGGCGGATAGGCCAAAAACTAAAACAAGTATGGCAGGGTAAACCAGCAAATGCGTGCCCTCATTGACTGAAACATGCGCAGGAATGGTCCTGGTTACAATGAGGAAAAACCCCGGGAATGTCAGTTGACAAATTTGGCGGGCTTGAACAATAAATATCCGAAATCCAGAATCTGCGTTGAGGGTTAGCTGAAGTTTTGATGCAGCCGGACGATATGGGCAATCATGCGATACAGGTCCTGCCCGGCAGTTTCCTTGGACAAATATCCAGCCGCACCGGCTTCACGCATGGCTTGCTCGGTTTCCTTATCCTGACGAACGGATAATCCGATCACATGAATATTGGGGTTGTTCTGACGAATCTGCCTGGTGGCATCAATCCCATTCATGTTTGGCATATTGATATCCATGACCACCACATCCGGTTGCAGAGATTCTGTCAGGCGGATGGCCTCTATCCCATCCCCGGCTTCTCCGACTACCTGGACGTCGGACCAGGCATCCAGCAGACTTCGCAATCCCTGTCGAACCACGGCATGATCATCGACCAAAAGGACTCGATAACCCGAGGACATACCCGGACTGAAGTCCTGACTGGATCTCTTGGCTATCAAAGGTCCGGATTTTGAAGAAGGTAGGGCCGAATTCGGCTGTTCCCGCTCAGATAGGGCCACATACAAGCGGATGCATGTCCCGCAACCGGAACTCGAGTCAATGACCATTCGTCCGCCTAATAAAGACATACGTTCCCGAATACTGAACAATCCGAATTGGTTGGCCGTATGGCTGTGTTTTTCGATGAGATTGGGATCGAAGCCAACGCCACGATCCAAAATTTCGATACAGACCTCATCCGATGAGGAAAGGCTGACGGCCAGATAGACGGTGTCCACGGCGGCATGCTTCTTTACGTTCAGCATGAGTTCACGAACGGATTGAAACAAAAGAACCGCCTCATTCTCGGTGAGCGTCAGTTGGTCGCACTCCATATTGACTTCCACCGTGAGTCCATATTGTTTCATATCCTCCGCCAACCACTGCAGTGCCTTAAGTAACCCGAATTGATACAGCACCGACGGGACCAGTTGGGCCACCAGCGAGCGAGTATACCCCAACGATTGGTTGAGAATGCGATCAATTTCTTGAAGAACCGGAAGCATATGGCCCTCGGCACTCATCTGCTCAAGCCTATTGACGTGCAACCGGCAGGCGACGAGGAGTTGCGCCAGAAAATCATGAAGCTCCTCGGCAATCCTGCGCCGTTCCCGTTGTTCCGTCAGAATCAATTCGCCGACGAGGGCCTTCAGGCGCGATTGATTATGACGTAGTTCTTCCGTGCGTTTGGCAATTTGGCTTTCTAATTTACCCGTCAGCTGTTGGAGTTGCTCCTGTGTGGTTTTTAATTCGGTAATGTCGGTATTGGTGCCGATCCATCGCACCACCTCCCCCTGCTGATTCCGAATGGGCTCGGCCCTTGAGAGAAACCACCGGTATTCGCCGTCCCTGCCCCTGAGAGGAAAGGTGTCTTCCCATATATGCCCGGTTTGAAAACACCGGCGGACTTTTTCAACGACCCGGTCGACATGATCGGGGTGGTGGACTTTCCTCCAACCCCACCCTTCCATGTCCTTAAACGTGGTACCGGTATATTCATACCAGCGTGCATTGTACCAAAAGATCCATCCGGTCGAGTCGGCCATCCAGGCAAATTGGGAAATGCTATTAGCAAGAGCACGAAATCGCTCTTCACTTTCCCGATGTTGTTCTTCGATATCTTTCTGGGAGGAGAGGTCCAGCACCAAACCGACATACCCCAGATATCTACCATCCGATGCAAAGCGGGGAGAGGCGGAATCCAGAACAGAGTGGTACTCACCATCCGAACTCCGAAGACGGTATTCCAGTCGAAAAGATTGTCTTTTTCGGTTCGCTTCGCAAAACGCCTGTTGAATCGATGGGCGGTCGTGAGGATGAATGGCAGACAACCATCCCTCAACGAGACCGGTTGCCTCTGTCTGCCCGGAAAAGTCGTACCAGGTTTGACTGAGAAAGACACAGTCCCCGGCTGCATCCGTAATCCAGGTCATGATCTCAGGGTGATGGGCCAAATGCTCGAAGCGTGATTCATATTCGATCGCTGTACGACGCATGGCGGCCAATCCCAATGTTTTTTTTACTCTGGCCAGAAGGTCTTTTGAGGAAAACGGTTTGACGAGGTAGTCATCCGCACCGGTCAGAAGCCCCTCAATTTCAGCCTCCTGGCCGGCTCTGGCCGAGAGAAAGATAAATGGGATCAATTGGAATTCCCGATTGGACCGGAGACGTTTCAGTAACTCGATGCCATCAATGCGGGGCAACATAATATCACTCAGAATAAGGTGAGGGCGGACCGTGTGAACCCGTTCCAAGGCCTCCTGCCCGTCACAGACGGACACCACCTCATAGTCGGCACACAGTAAACGCGTCAAATAATTCCGCATATCCCGATTGTCTTCCACCAATAAAATGATGGGACGTGAGTGAAAAATTTCCTGGAGGGAAACGTCTTCATCCTGTAGATTTTTTTGACCGGCCGGTTCATGATCCGTGCCTCCGACCCACTGCTCGGATTCCAAAATGAACGACTTCGCCAAACGTCCGTCCTTGGGTTGCGTCGATGTGTGGCATACCTGCTCGGGCGGGAGGTGATGAAATCCGAACGGCATCGTTACGGTGAACACGCTTCCCCTTCCGGGTTCACTCTCCACATCAATCTTTCCGCCATGCATTTCTACCAGCTCTTTCACTAAGGACAGACCGATTCCGGTTCCTTCAAATGTTCGTCCCAAGGCTTCCTTGGCTCTAAAGAATCGGTCAAACACATGCGAAAGCGTTTCCGGACTCATACCGACCCCGGAATCCCCGATACGGACATCCACGCTTTCCGCATGAGGACATACCTCCACGGACACCCGTCCTTGCAAGGTGAATTTCAAGGCATTTGAAAGGAGATTCAGTATGATCTTTTCCCAGGAGCTTCGATCCACATAAACCGGTTGAGACAGCGTGGAACAGGACACGTTAAATTCTAAACCGGCTTTATTCATGGAAGATTCAAACGACGATGCCAGGTCAATAGTCAACTCACAGAGATCCACCGGTTCAAACACGACCTGCATACGGCCTGCTTCCAGGCTGGAAAAATCCAACAGCGTGTTCACCAGCTTCAGCATCCGCACGGCATTTCGGTGGGCCACCTCCACACCCGGAGCCGTGGTGAAAGTGGTGGTCTGCATCGCCTCTTCCAAAGAACCGAGAATAAGTGTGAGAGGCGTGCGGAACTCGTGACTTACATTGCTGAAAAATTCAGTTTTTGCGCGGTTCAGTTCGGCTAAGGCTTCAATCCGTTTTCGCTCTTCGGTCCGGACCTGCGCATGATTGATGGCTCCCGAAATTCCCTTCGCGAGCAGATTCAAAAACTCACGATACCGGTCATCAATGGCCAGTCTCGAACTGATCCCCACAATCAGATAGCCGGATTGTCTTTGTGTCTCCCAGGACTCCACAGGCAGCACCATCCCCTGATCGGGCGGCTCCGGCCACGGCCCTGCCGGAAGATTCAGCTGCCTGTTAATCGTGAATACCGTCGCATTCCGCTTGAGCGAAAGTGAAAGCGGCCACCATGGCTGAGGATGGAACACGTCTCCATCCATCGCGAGTCGAAGTGGAGTCAGGGGTGAATCAGGCTGAAAGCCTGATTGTGCAGCCAGATACAGAGAGCGTTCGTCCTTATCCCACAAATATATGAGACTGAACGGGATATCAAAGGGACTGTCCTTGAGAATTTCAGCCGATAGACGGCAAACTTCTCCCATCGAATCGGCTTTTTCCGTCACTTCGGACATTCGTCTGAGCGTATGAAGCCTCCGTCCTTTTAATACCTGACTGGTTTCTTCGGTACAGGCACAAAAGAGTCCTAGGATATCTCCTGTTTCATTCTTAATCGGGCCGTAGGAAAATGTAAAAAATGTCTCCTCTAAGAATCCATATCTACGCATGAATAGAGGAAGTTCCTCATTCCATGTTGAACGACCTTCTTGATAAACGATGTCCGCCTGCGGACCAATCACATCCCAGATATCAGACCAAATATCCGACGCACAGGCACCCAACGCCTGCGGATGGCGGTTTCCCAATATCGGGATATAGGCATCGTTATAAATATTGATGAGATGTTCCCCCCACCAGACAAACATGGGATATCTCGAATCCAGAATAATTTGGACGGAGGTTTTGAGCTGAGAGGGCCATCCGGCCATGTCCCCTAGTGGGGTTTCCATCCAATTTTTATTTCGAATATTTTCTGCCATCTGGTTTGAAGAAAACATGGACTAAGCCCTTTCACCTATATTGAGCCTGGTAGGCTGACAATGGAGAAGACCGGTGGCTGCCTGATTTCCTGGTTTTGCCTCAAACCTATCACACCTCCCCCGCCCTTTCAGTTGACAAATAAGGGTTTTTCGGCCTCTTTTAGGAGAGTGTTCTCTGATTCCTATGTATCTTCCTCTAAAATTTCCAAAGTCCAGCCATGACATCCCCTAGGGTCGGTAACGGGGGAATCAAGGGATTTTAACAGTACGGAAATGGGAGGCATCTCGATAAATTTGTACAACAATTACCCTCGAGGGCTATGAGGAGTTTCCATTATTTTTTTATTCATTTTCATTCCCCCAAGCAAGGAGGGCGACCTTGAAAACGATATCCCCATCAACCAACGGTGTGATTAATAATTCTGAAGAATTCAAACAATTCATTCCGGCAAACTTTTCCTACTTCCTGGAACGTTCTTCGGGCCTTATTCGGCGTATTCTGCAAGACATGGGGCAATGGGCCGACAACTCGGCCCATGAAAAATTATTGTTGCGACTTTCGTTTGATCTGGTTGAACGGTTTATCGAATACTGTCCTTCGCAACTCCCCTGTCGGCCTGCCCTGCTGTTGGATGGGTTCATCTCGGATTTTTTTGGAAAGCCCCAGGAATCTAAAGCTTCATCAACCTCTAATCCCGTTTTGTACCGTTTTCTGGATGGCCTGCTCAATCGAGCCGTCCTGAGCCGGGACGCCTTGATCTGTCTGTTCTATCACTTTTACGGCATGAAGCCGGTCGAGGTCGGATTCCTTCTCGGTTTGGAAGAAGGGCAGACCCAGCGCATCTATAAAAACTTTGCCCGATGGCGGCAAAAGGGATGGTTCCAGGCGGCAGAAGAAGTTGGATTAACCACCCAAGAGGTCCAATCGTTGGTTGAAAATCAAGCTTCCAATCCTGAATCTTTTCATCTTCAAGTGAGGGAAAATCTGGAAACCTTATTGCCATTTTATCGAAAAAGCGATCCCCCCTACTACCCATGCCTTGAGGATACGAAATGGCAGGGGATGTTCAGGGAGGGGTATGGATTTGATTACCGGATGTGGCATTTACCTCTTTGCCTGTCCTGCATGAAGGTCATTACGGAAGTTTGCGACTCATTCCTTCTCAACCCCGACGTGACGTTGAATTTTCATGTCTCTCCTCATGCGTTGAGAGAGGAAGAGGTGTTTTGGCCGGCTCTAAGAAACTCCTCTTCGGATAGAAAACGCCATCATGGCAATCGGAGCCTTCAGATGGCCTAACCTGCCCTCTCAAGGTACGGAAAAGGATTTGGCGCCACACCGCAGATCGTATGATCAGAGGAGAGAGCCGTGCTACTTAAACGATCTGGAGAGCAAGGTGTTCTCTACCCGGGTTTAGTCGGGAAATGCGTCACCAATTCCCGACAGGCCTGAAGAAATAACCTTGGGTTAAGAGGTTTTTCAAAGGTATAGGACGCTCCCAGCAAATGAGCAAACCGTTTAATATTAAACTTTGGTGCTTGATCGGCTGAGAAGGTTGCAATGATTGGAGGATGGTGTTCTTTCGACGTGATTTCCGCAATTAACGAAAACCCGCTTTTTTGAGGGAGAAACAAGTCGACAACAATGAGGTCGACAGATTGTTGTGTAGAAAGACTGATTCCATCAGAAAGATTTCCTGCAACCATAACCTCGACTCCGCACGAATCCCCGAGACGCACCCACGACTCTTGGGAATCAGGATCGGAGTCAATAACAAGAAGAATACCCATCACAACCTGTTGAGCCAGGCACCCTTGGCCTTCGAATTTTCCGGATAAGAAACCCACATCCCTAGGACCCGATCCCGTCTTCTGTCTTCCCTTCGGTTAACGTCAAATCGTATGTGGTGAATACGAACGCGATGTCATTCTTCATGATGTCGTGATCCAATTCAGATTTCGTACTCGGATAAAGTGAACGGACGGACGAATATCGCCTCGCCTGATGCCCGTTTCTGATTCTGCAAACCTGCTCCTATCTGCGGTTGGTGACAGGAGATTGTCGTCCGACCTCGAAGGCAGGATAGAGACATCCCGCATGGCGAAAAAAGATCTTTCGGCATCATCCTTCTGAACCCCACCCCAGGGTTGCAATGAAGAGATAAAGGTCCTCCCTGGGGCCTCCCTAAAAATGGATTTCTCATGACGGTTCTTCTGAAGCCAATGACCTTGAATGGAATGTGTGGGGAAGCCTTCGGCAAGAGGGATTACTTGAGAAGCACACAGAAGAGCTGTAATCAATACTCCCACAACCACATTAAAAAAAACCAGCATTCCAGGCCCTTCTCCATATTCAGCCTGTTGTAATGTCCCTGACATCGGCGTCGTCCCCACGTTTTGCGTTATCCGAATACATCCGAAATCTTTCTGATCAAATTCAGCTTTACCATATAACGACAAATGAACAAATGGACATTTGGCTTCATTTTTCCTACAGCTTGTCGCGCAAAAGCCCACCAGGCTGCCTAAGGTGACCCGCGAATCAGTGTGAACGGAAAAAAGGATCGTAGCTAGGAGTGCGGCATAATGGAAACGGGCCCGGACATTCCTTAAACTGAAATACCCGGGCCCGTCACATAGTACAGACCATATATTAAATTGGTGTACTCAAGACACTTGGTTATTCAATTTCATTATCCCAAAATTGACTCCGGAAAAATGGCTTCTTAAAAAGCGATTACTCCGAACAACCATAATATCAGTACGAGACTCAGAGGAACTCCTAAAATCCACAATAAGATTGGCATAACTTTCTCCCTTTCTGTTGGAATTTAGAATGACGAATGTGCCATTGTCATCCTGATATTTCTTCTAATTTTCAAAGAAAAACCTTCCCCCGGAAACAGGACAGACGAGGATTTCCCCACGTATTCGCGCAGATTCATGTCCCGAGCCCGATGTTGTTCCCGGTCGCTTTCATCACTTTTGTTCAAACATTATTTTGCATTGGAATGCCTGAAATGAACCATGGCAATTTTCCCATCCCCAACTCAATGATACCATCCATACGTATTACTGTGTTAATTTGCAATCCGTAGTTGATTATTGACACGTCGGGCTCCGGCTTCATAAGCATTTTCGACTGCAGCCGCCATTTGAGATCTATTTTTGACAGTTCCCTGCAGCGTCACCACTCCTCGCCGGGCATCTACCCGAATAGGATTCTCATCCACATATGGACTCCATGCTAATTCTTTCCTCACAGCCTTTGCCAAACTCCTATCACTCATCTCGCCCCACGGTCGTTCATCATATCGAAATATTTGCAATTCGTTTCGCACTTTTCGCGCGCCACCATCATAGGCCGCCTCCTCCGCTTCCACCATGGCTTCCCGATTTAAAACCATGCCTGATAGCGTCGCTACGCCATTTTCTACGCTGACTTGAACTCTTTCGGTGCCCTCGCCCAGCTCAGCAAGAATATCTCGCCGAATGGTTTGGTCGGCTCGCCGAAGGTCGTTCGGGTACTGAAGATTCCCTGAGGAAGCAGTGGAGCGGTATCCCTCCTGAGTCACGTACCCCTCAGGCCGATACCTGTTGTCTTTTTTCTGATCCTCCATCGTATCCAGATCACCATATTGATCGGTATAAAATTGCCGATTGTCATTATCCCGATCGCGATCGGCATCATATGAACGGGAATCGAACCGTCCGCGTGGATCAACATCCGATCGGTCCCTGTAATCATAGGATGAGGCTGCCTGAGCCATGACAGGCATGCCCAAGCACAACGCCATGACGGCCGTTCCCAACTTCATTCGTTCCCTTGCTATTGCTTTCATCGCTCTCTCCTTTCTTCCAATAGAAATAGAATAATTGGGAGGTCTTACTTTGACCATAGCCGGAAACCCGGCAAGTTGTGAATGGACAAGTTGTGGGGATCATGTCCGCCCATCGTCTAATTCTTCCTCCCGATTAATTGCTTCCTATATCGACATATTCAATGGATCAAATAGAGTTGAGGCCACTCAGCGTGCGATGTGAGCGATGTCATATTCCTTCCGGACGATTTTGATTCACTCGTAGGCGCAATCGCCATTGAAGAGGGGCATCGGGATCCCTGGTGTAATGTCCATCATCCTCTTCCACCTGCACCGCTTTCAACGGAATAGTGACTTGTTCCTTCATATGTGGGAAAGCTTCTTGAAATAGCAAATAGACCACGTTTTCAGTGCATCCGAACACTTCAGCATTCAAACCTGTCACATCGTTAAAATCCACCGTGACCCGTTCTGCAGGATTGATCCACGGTTCAATCAATTTGGCTTTTTCTTGATTCGTCATAACATCCTTTTTATCAAGAAGAATAATTTCTCATGTTCACGCCTCCCGCCAGCATGCGACACAGAGCTGTTAGCCGGTCATGCTAATCATTGCCCACCAAGAGGGCATTAGGTAATTTTTTTGGCCACAAACACTCCGATGAGAACCATAACCACGCAGAGTACGAGAAAAATATAAAATAATACCTGGGCAATTCCGGCCGCTCCTTCCGCAATTCCGGAGAAACCAAACCCGCCCGCGATGAGCGCAATGACAAAGAAAATGGCAGCCCATTTCAATATCGTCATAGAGACCTCCTTTCACGAGGTTGAAGAGGATCACCGATTATGTGATCACGTGTGTGAATACCAGTGAACCCCTCCCTGTTTCGGGAATAATCCAAGGGCCATCCAACGGGGAAGCCCGCTACCGTGAGTCTCATACGAATAGGCTGATCCGACGTATCAGGCGGATCACCAATTGGGAGAGGTTCATCGTTGGGATCGGTTCCCGGCGATGGAGGCATAGGCGGATCGTGAATCGGCTCCGGTTTCGGGTCCCGTTTCGGAGGACCGATGGGCGGAGATTTTCGTTCAGGTTCAGGCGGAGGTTTTACAGGTGGGCGTTTTTTGGCTCCCTGGAATGAATGGCTGTTTGCTTTAGTGCAATTGACCTCCCATCTCCCGATCATCCTGTCCTCCATCCGTCACTTTTACAATATCGAATGCCCTCTCCGGCACTTTCTTTTTTTCCTTCAAAGAGGGCATGCCATCAAATGGATATCTCTGAAGGGAAAAATTCCGGCAACTCATTTTCCCTGATTCCTCATGATGTCGCATGAGGATGTTCATTCAAATAGACAAGTTATGAAAGCCCCGGCAAAGTTTTATCCATGTAGGATCATTCTGAACTTTGTTAGAGATGGTGATAAAGAATGGCGAGAACATTTCATCTGTTATTGGAAGCCCATGTATGTCTTTGTCACCTCCATCTTCTCCCGATATGAAACCTGCCAGAAATATCCATCTCTGGGAAATTGTTGCGGTTCGTGAACTGTTTCTCCTGGCGGTGGGAGTCGTAGTGCTGTGGTTGTGTTTTCAACTGCAGGCCATTTTAGTCCCGGTCTTCATCGGCCTGGGACTGGCCTACCTCACTGAACCTGCCCTGAGTTATGTTGAACAGACCTGGAAACTCCCACGATGGCTCGCCGTGACATTCATGGCGCTGGTCATCTGCGCCTTGGTGACCGGGCTTGTCCTCTGGGTGGGACCAAACCTTGTGGAACAATTGCGACAGTTCATTGAACAGGTTCCCACCTATCTTTCCCTCTTGGCCGACCGCCACGGCATAGATGTGAAAGAAATATCCCGGAATTTCATGGAGGTCTCAGCGAACATCCGAGATAATCCCTTGTCCACACTCAAGACGTTCTTAACAGGAACCGGTCAGGTTTTTTATTTCACAAATCTAATTATCGGCACGCTGGGCTCCTTCCTCTTCTCGTTCTCTTTAGTCATCATTTATTTTTTCTTTTTTGCCTGGAGCTTTCCTTCCATTCAACACACGGTATGGAGTGTCGTCGAATCTCAGGAGGATGCTCGCTGGCCGAAATTACTGTCCAAAATGGATCGGGCCATTGGAGAGTTTTTCAGAGGCCGGTTACTGATTGCGTTAATGATGAGTGTGATGTTTGGCATCGGATGGTTTTGGGTGGGGATGCCTTATTGGATTCTTCTGGGATTTGGCGCAGGATTATTGAGTTTAATTCCTTATGCCGCCACCTTGATGTGGCCCGTCGCCATTCTTTTGAAATATTTGGATATGTCCATGGGGTCCGGCTCATCCGACAATTATTGGATGGAACTCCTTGTCTGGCCCAGTGCCGTCTATCTTGGCGTTCAATTTCTTGAGGGGTGGGTATTAACCCCTTGGGTCCAAAGCCAATCAACCGACCTCAGCGCTGCGACCATTCTGTTGGTCGTACTGATTGGGGGGGCACTTGGCGGAGTGTTGGGATTAATTCTTGCCATCCCTTTCGCGGCCTGCCTGAAAATCCTTGCCCAGGAGCTGATAATTCCCCGGATTCAGCGAGGCAATATCACGGAGGTGCACCATGAAATTTATACACCCTAATGCGTCCGACTCGATTGAACCTCGGTCATATATTCTATGCAAACTCTTCCCGTCATGATGAACAGTCTTCACGGTTTAGGTTCGACCAAGTAGAGAAGGGAAAGGATTCACGATGGATGTGGTCGCTGAAGTGGATTGGCATCAAATCTGGTCCCATTTTTATCATCTGATCATTGCCTTTTTATTGGCCGTTCCTCTCGGATGGGATCGCGAACAAGAATCGCGCGGTGCAGGGCTGCGCACGTTTCCCCTTGTTGCGCTGGGGTCCTGCGCCTATATGTTGACGGGAATCCATGTGCTGAGTTCCACCGATGCGGAAGGGCGTGTCATCTACGGCATCTTAACCGGAATCGGTTTTATTGGCGGTGGCGCCATTCTCAAAGACAGAGGGAATGTGGCCGGAACCGCAACCGCGGCAAGTATTTGGAACACCGGAGCCATCGGAATGGCGGTGGCCTGGGATCGTTTCGAAATCGCCATGGTGTTAAGCGCGTTGAATTTTTTAACGTTTCGGTTCATGCCGTTAGTTAAAAAACGTGTCACGCCAATACCATCAAAACCCGATCACCTGGGATCCTAATGAAAAGATGGGAATGGCTCGCTTCCAGGAGTCTCCGCTGTCGTCCGGAAATGGCGGGACTCTGTCACCCCTCCGGTATCCTCCAAAGGTGGACCGTCGGACCCGGCCGGGTAAACCTGCAAGGGTACCACGTTTTCTGCCCAGGCATCGGCAATTGGTTGAATAATTTGCCACATCTCTTCGACCTCATCGTCCCGCACAAAAAGTCGTGATTGGCCGGACATGGCTTCGAGAAACAACCGTTCATAGGGAGAAAGATGTTCAG
This sequence comes from Nitrospira sp., assembly GCA_024760505.1. Classification (GTDB taxonomy): domain Bacteria; phylum Nitrospirota; class Nitrospiria; order Nitrospirales; family UBA8639; genus Nitrospira_E. The sequence continues at coordinate 2,840,751 of CP058931.1, read as the reverse complement.
GAGAAATGGGATCGTCCACCCTCATCGGTGCAGGTGTGACCCCACCGGCTTCCTGGATAGTAAATATCCCAAGATTGACTTCTTCATTCGCCAGATTCACGCACAAGATATTCCCGCCTTCTTCTGAACCGAGCGATTCCGTATCATTCTGCCCAGGTTTAAAATGCACTCGAATTTCTTTTCGATCTCGACCTAACGCTTTTCCAGAACGTAACACCAAAGGCACGCCTTGCCAGCGTTCATTGTCGACCCATAAGATCACCTGAGCAAACGTTTCAGTGTTTCGATCGGGAACCACCCCTTGGCTTTTTGCATAACCGGGAACCCGCACACCACCCATCTCCCCTGACCGGTAACGAGCTCGTACGGTCTGCGTTCGAATCTCAGCCCTTGACAGTTTTCTCACTGCTTTGAACAATTCCACTCTTTTGTCCCGAAACTCAGAGGACCACATGGTCTTCAAGGGTTCAAGAGTCAGAACGGCCAATAACTGAAGGAGGTGATTTTGAATCATATCCTTTAGGGCTCCGGCGCGATCGTAGAAGTCCGCACGCCCTTCCACCGTCAAGGTCTCATCCCAGATCACCTCGATCTTTTTGATGGAATGCCGGTTCCAGATAGGCGTAAATACGGGATTGGCAAATCGGAGACCCAAAATGGTGCACACGATCGGCATTCCTAAAAAGTGGTCAATGCGATAGATGCACTCTTCAGGAAATTTTTGGTGCACAAGCCGGTTCAATTCCTTTGATTGGGCATAGCTTAACCCGAACGGTTTTTCGATAATGATACGGGATCCCGGCGGGAGGTTGACCCGTCGGAGGGACTCCAAAACGGGAGGAAACATCTGGGGAGGTAGCCCTAAATATAGAAGCGTCGATCCTGCCTGCTTATGAAAAATCGACTGAATCTGTCGCGTGTCGCCAAGATCTTCTACCCGTACATACTCCAAAGATTGCAGAAACCCTTCTCGGGATCTTGGAGGGGGTGGAGTATGATGGTTGGCAAGTAATTCGGACACATGTTCTTGAAGCTGAGGCGTGTTCCAATCTCGCCGACCAACGCCCGTGATTCGATGTTCTGTGGGAAGACCCCGGTTGGCGAACACTTGAGCTAAGGCAGGAAATACATACCGCTTCGAAACGTCGCCTGTCGCTCCAAAAATGACCAGATGCTCAAACATACGGTCTTTATGAACCTCACTTCAAGAAAAACAATCGGAGCGACAAAACCCCGTTTTCCGGATCACGCGTAAGGGCACTCAGAAGAACGCCGGGAGGAAATTACTTTAATCTGATAACGGTCCTTTATCGCCGCATGGAATACCATGGCTAGCGTTTTTTAGCAGGCTGTTTCTCTCCAACACCTCCATCATCTTGGCCTGTGTTTTCTCTTGAGTTTTCTACCAGTAATGTGGTTTACCATAATGTTTATACAGATTTATTTCATACACTCGTTCAATTGGGGCGGCTGGATCATACTCCGGAGATTTTTCAATCTGATCCTGATTAAGGTCCACGACCATCATTCTCTCTGCCCAGTTAATGGATTTATGCCACATCGGACTGATTAACACTTTCCTGCCGGCCAACCATTTTGAGGTATCCACGACCAAATAGCGCACGGTCCAATTGGCATCATCAATGAGAAAATTAATAATCTTTCCGATTTCACCATCCGTCGCCTGGAGAGAAAAATCCTTGAGCCCATTCGCGCTGGTTAATATGCCGGGGAACACCGAGAGTTCCCTCTCGTCAATTGGAAAGTAGGTGCTCCATTGATAGTAGTTGCAGATTTCACGTTCCTTCTCCCAGGAAATTGGTTTTTCAATTTCAAACTCCGGCGCGCTCTCGACTTGAGCCTTACTGACTAAAGCCCTGAACGATCCAACTTCCATTTGAGATTGGACAAAACTCTGTGTGGAAATCAACACATGCCTGCCTTGCAACCAATTTCCGGTGTCAGCAGCAAGATAATGTATTTTCCATGTCTGATCATTGACATAAACGTCTGCCACGGTACCGATAATTCCATCTGTACCCTGGAGCACGCAGTTTTTAATTTTATTCAGATCTCTTAACATGCTTTCCTCTTCTTGATTAAGTCAGTAACCGTTGTAATCCTATCCGGACGACCATTGACACCAGCTATACGGCCATCGCACCGACATTCACGAAATGAGTCAGGTTGTGAACCAAGGCATTGGCCGTCAATCCGGTAAGCCAAATTGACGGCCAACTCATTTACATTACACGCGACACGTTGCAATTCCACTCAGGGCATCAGTGACTTTTCTGTGATGAACTCTGACTGGAAATTGGAGCGTGAGGATCCTTGTTCTTCAGGTCCTTGGCGGCCTGTGCGGCCTTTCCTTGCTTCTTGGACATATTAGGGTTTTTTGGATCCACATCTTCCATTTCCGTTAATTGATCCGACCGGCTTCCAGGCCCACTTCCCTCGTCAAGTGAGGGCTCAGCGGACGGCGTGCTTCGTTGAATGTTGTCAGGGACATTTTCCTCAGCGGAACCGGCCTTCATTCCCTGCCCGGCCATTCCCATGGAAGTCGTGCCCATAATGAACGCGGTTACTAAACACACCGTTAAAATTCTTTTCATAACACACCTCCTGGTGAAGTGAATGTAATTTTCAATTGAAAACCTGTTGAGTCTCCAACATCAAAACCTGAATACCTTCATACCAGATTCTCAATTGCCGTCTTCTTCTTTATCACTAACATGATCGCCGCAATCCGACCAATGGACAAATCGGCAATCAGAAAAAACCAAATGTATAAGGTTTGCCCCATGCGACAACTCAGGCTGTCACACCAAAATCTCCTTGTCCGGATTCTTCACGGTTAATGGACGGACGACTGCAACCGCCCCACGAGTGCCAGTGCCAGATGTCAGAAGGGCTCATGAGAAGAACATGTCGTGTACAACCGTCAATCACCTGAGGACTAAAATCAACATTCCTTCCGTTGTGTTGTTCATGGTCATTTACATGAAATAGTGATAATGAGGAAAGACACCATACACTTCTCTCGTGAGCAGAAGAGACAAGGACCGAAGAAGGAAGGTGTCAGTCAGGATAGACAACCCCTTGAATGACGGAGAGGATAATAAAAAGAAAAGCCTTGACTCATTGTGGGCTTCGTCACATTCCCCGGCCTATTCCTGAAACCTTTGGTCCCTCTCCCACATATCTCAAAGGCTACTTAAGATGAGAATTTTAATCGTGGAGGACAATCCGGACCATCGGGATTTTTTAACAACCAGATTATACTCGTTAGGATATGTGTGTCGGGAGGTAGTTGGTGGTCACGAAGGTCTGTGCATATTGCGTTCCTCACGGTTTGATCTTGTGATTTGTGATTATCGAATGCCGGAAATGAATGGCTTTCAATTCATCCACACCTTAAGAACGACCTACGATCTCTCAACTATTCCCATCATTTTCACGACGACGCATTCTGATCGGAATGTGATTGACCAGGCGTTCTCCCTCGGAGCGACCACCACTCTGGTAAAGCCCTATTCCCTGGAAAATCTGCAAACAGCCCTTAATCTAAATCTAATTGGGCGCTGAAGCGGCATCTACAGTCCGGCTTACCCTGGACCCGCGTAAAGCTTCTCATCGAAGCCGCTTCGCTTTACATGGACTGAAGTATTCTCGTCCACGTTTGTATTCTCGTTTCTCCTCATTGAATTCCCAACCCTACCTTTTTTTAGCGAACACGGCATCGCAGAAGGGAGAGTTATTGTTGGCCCGATAGACATTTTGTTCATCCTCAACGAGTCACTTGTCTTTTGCATTCCACCATCCGGTTCCCTCATGATTTTTAATAGTTTCTTTGATTTGATTCCTTAGCCATTAAAGTGAGAGTAAATTTATGCACAACCAACTCGTGTTGCCCCCTCTTCATCTTGCTAAACCTTTTTATTCTTTAATTATGCTAATGAGCATGGCGATGGGTTGCGAAACCGTTCCGTATACCGATCGCTCCCAACTTGTGATGGTTCCGCAATCCCAGGCCACAGAAATGGGTGAACAGGCCTTTCAACAAATTCTTTCCGATCCTCAGGTCCAGCTATCCCAATCCCCTGAGGAACAAGAAGCGGTGAGACGCGTGGCGGAAAGGATCATCCAAGCGGCAAAAGAATCCAAATTTGCGGAAGACGCCAAGGCCTTTAAGTGGGAAGTCACCGTGATCAAAGATGACCAGACCAAAAATGCTTTTGCCCTCCCAGGCGGGAAGATTGCCGTGTATACGGGAATCTTCCCCGTTGCGAAAACCGATGCCGGACTGGCGGCCATTCTTGGACACGAGGTCGTCCATGCCCTCGCGCGGCATGGTTCGGAGCGTATGAGTCAGGAGGTGCTTGCCCAAGCCGGGCTATCCGCCGCCGCCGTGGGCCTTGGGGCAAGTGGTGCAGGCCCTGTTGTGGGGCAGGCCACGATGGCTGCCTTGGGTTTGGGAACAAAAGTCGGCATCCTCCTCCCCTACAGTCGAACGCATGAATCCGAAGCCGATTCTATTGGGCTGATTCTGGCAGCCAGAGCCGGCTATGATCCACAGGAAGCGGTTCGGGTGTGGCAACGAATGCAACAAGGAAGTGAGGGAGCCCCCTCTGAATTTCTTTCCACCCATCCAAGCCATGAAACGAGAATCACACGTCTTCAAGAAGAAATGCCTGAGGCCTTAAAAATCTTTCAGAAGGTGCCACATGCTCCCGAACATCAGCTTCCCGTTGTCAATCATTAATGGATCAACCTCTTTTCCTGGCGCAGAAACAGCAGGCAAGTCAAGAAGGGGGGACTTCATCGCGACCATGCACATGGGCTGGAGGGTGGGTCGCTTCAACGGCGGTAAATGTTTCAAGAATGGTATAGCTGTGACTCGCGCCTTTAGGAACCACCCAACAATCTCCCGCATTCAGCAAAATTGTTTGACCTTCCAGCTGAAGCTCAGCACGACCGTGGATCACATATCCGATAGTCTCGTAATCCCTGGATGATGATTCCTGTGTTTGCCCAACAGGCAATTGTTCCCATAATCGCATGGCTAATCCGACGCCGGTGGCTAAATATTTCTGCCCCATTGAACCCTTGGGAGAATGATCTGATTGTACTTTTTTAACACTCGTATCGACCATAGGTGCCTCCGCCTCCTGTGTGTAGGTTGTCTCACGACACCATAACTGATTGCACCAATGGCCTAAACTCTCCAAAACCCTGGCTGATCTCGGCAACCCAGGCAAAAAGAATCGAAATCGTGGTCATTTCGTAGATGTGAAGGAGGTTCATCTTGAAAATTCTCGCCGTTCATCCCGGTCCGTTGATGTATACCAAAATTTTTCTACGTTTGGAGCCTTTGGGATTGGAACTGGTCGCGGGAGCAGCCCGGCCGGCCGGTCATGACGTGCGGCTCATCGATTTGCAGGTGGAGACACATCAGGATTATTTCAGAATGGTGAAGGAATGGTGCCCCGATGTTGTTGCGTTCTCTTGTAATTATTTGCCGAATGTTCCCGAGATCATCGATCTTGCAAAGATGACCAAGGCCTCGTTTGCAAATATTGTTATCGTGGCCGGGGGACACAGCCTGTCCTTTGTCGCCGGGGAGGTCCTGAAGCATGCAGAGGGCGCTATCGATGCCATTGTCAAAGGGGAAGGCGAACCGGTAATCGGGCCCCTCCTCAACGCAATCCAACATGACCACTCAAATGTACACCGGCTTCCCGGTGTGGTCACACGAGAAGCCGAGGGACCACCTCCTGAATTCGTCAAGTCTCTGGATGAGGTGAGGCCGGCCAGGCAATTACTTCGTCACCGGAGAAAATATTTTCTTGGCGTCCTGGACCCATGCGCATCCATCGAATTAACTCGCGGATGTCCCTGGGATTGTTCATTTTGTAGTGCCTGGACATTTTATGGACGAAGTTATCGTCCGGTCAGTCCTGAGGTGGTCGTGGAAGATCTGGCGGGCATTCGTGAACCTGGAGTGTTTCTGGTGGATGATGTGGCCTTCATTCAGGCAGAGCATGGCATGGCCATTGGTGAAGCCATAGCACGTCGGGGTATCAAAAAGTCCTATTATCTGGAAACCCGTGGGGATGTCCTGTTGAGAAATAAAGAAGTCTTCCGCCTGTGGAAAGAGCTGGGAATGAAATATATGTTTATAGGGCTGGAGGCCATAGATCAGGAAGGATTGATTCAACATCGAAAACGCATCTCACTCGGCAAAAGTTTTGAAGCCCTGGAATTTGCCCGCTCTCTGGGCATCACGGTGGCCATTAACATCATTGCCGATCCCACCTGGGATAAGAATCGATTTGAAACCGTGCGACAATGGTGTTTGGAGGTCCCGGAGGTTGTCAATATTAGTGTCAATACGCCCTACCCCGGGACGGAAACGTGGCACCAGGAATCTCAGAGAGTTCAGACGCGGGATTACCGGCTATACGACATCCAACATTCGGTGCTTCCCACCCGCTTGCCATTGCCGGAATTTTATAAAGAGCTGGTCAAAACCCAACGAATTCTCAACCACAAACACCTCGGCTGGAGTGCGCTAAAAGGCACCATGCGGATTGCAGCCGGCCACCTACTCCGCGGACAGACCAATTTCGTCAAAATGTTGTGGAAATTTAACAGTGTCTATAATCCTCAATTGCAACTTTCGGATCATCAACGACCTGTTCCTTATGAGCTGTCTATCCCTTCACCCAGCCATTCGTCTCAGGAACACAACCTGTTATTTAACCATAAAGGAAAAGGCCGGGCAGGCCGGGCTTTAGATCACACGACGGAGGAATTTGTGGATTCGACCAGGAATGGGGTCAGCCAATAGAATTTCAGTTGGATTTAAATAGTGAATGAGACACCTCATGAAGAGGCTTGAAGTACCGCAGCAAGAACCCACCGGAATGGCGGGTTCTTGCTGCGCAGCGGTTTAACTCCTTCAAGATTCTGTTCAGGAATTAATCCCAATAAGGGTTATAACCGTAATAGGCATGAATACTTTTCCCCCAGGTCACATCCGCCATATCAGGCCAATTATCTTTGTCAAAACCGGGGGCCTGTTCTAATTTTTCCTTTGCCACGTTTAATAATAAAACGTCCTCTTCCTGTACGACCTGAAATGCCTCCCAGGGAATCGCAAAAAGTTTATCTCCCATTCCTAAAAATCCCCCAAACGATAACACCGCATAGGCAATCCGCCCTCCTGAGAGATCGATCATGAGATCTTTAATTTCTCCCAGGTCTTCTCTCCCCATATTTTGAACGGTGGTCCCGACAATGGAACTCGATGAAAGAACCTGACGAATTTTAGTGGTCATAAAACCCTCCTTAGTAGACCCGCATGGATAATAAATAAAAGAAACAATTCTGATTCGATATAGCATGGCCATCCTATCCCACCAAACTGGCATAAACCCTTGAAAAAAGAAATCCCAAACCAGGGTTTTCTCTAGTTGTACCGGTGCATAAATCATTTATCCTGAGGGAAGTATCAACTATACAAACTTTTAACTATGTAAAAAGGAGGTGCCTCATTATGTTCACGCGGAACAAAATGGCCAGATCAGTTATCCTTGCAGGCATTCCATTGCTGACACTACCGTTATTGGCCGAAGCCGGCATGTCACGCGACCGGTCGGATCGAATGGAATCGGGACGGTCAAATTCCTTGGAGCAAATTATCCAGGGAGAAATCTCCAAAAGGAACGGCGACCAAATCACCCTTCGTGCAAGTAATGGAGAACGCATCACATTTCACATGAATGACGAAACCAATCGGTTGTGTCCACAAGGAATGAGTTCCAAGATGAGCCAAGGCTCCTCGAGTCACGATTCATCAAGCACGGACAAAACCTCGAGTAGCAGTCTGTTCGGGAGTTCAAGCGGGCAGGGTTCAAGTCAGACTTCATCCGGGACACAAGCAAGTTCTTCCAAGGCCGGATTTACATTTGGCGAGTGTAATTTTGAAAAAGGGGAATTTGTGAAGGCCAAAGTGGATGAAGATGGCACTGCCACCTTTGTCCGTTCGATGGGCCAGAATAACGATAATTATTTTAATGCCGGAAGAATGGGCGATGAGTATTTTATCCTTCCAGCCGGGCAATTAGGCGGCTTGGATATTTCGGACAAGGATGCCCATTATTCGGTTAAATCGTCCGACGGCCAGGAAGTCGGGAGTGTGTATCGAGTGATGACGAACAGTAATGGAGATCTGACTTATGCCATCGTGAGAAAAACAGATGGGCAATTGATTTCCGTTCCATGGCAGGCGCTGGAAGGATCCGGCAATAAGTCTTTTAAGTTGAATGTGACCCAAAATCAATTAGGCAATCTTCCCATTCTGGAAGAGGGGGAAAATGCCGGGGCCCACGTCCAAAAACATTGGGATTTAACGAACCAGGAACGGCTGGCGAAATGGAATGAAAGATTGGATCGGTTCTATGCCAAACGCGATCGTTATTATGAGGATACACCGACTTTTCCCGACAATCGTGAAGGATACTCACGGTACGGTCAACGCCAAACTTCGGAATATGACTATGACTATGAAGGGGAAAGAGCCAGTCGCTATCCAGAACGAGGATCCCGTCCGGGAGTCGCGGGTGAAGAGGGAGTGGTCTCCATTTTCGGCAGCCCAAGCACATTACCGCCAGGCAAATATGCCCCTCAATATGAAGGAGCAGATCAACGACAGTATGACCGGCAACGTCATTATCAGGATCAAAATGCGGAGGATTTTCGGACAAGACGAGACAGTTTCAGCCCGACCGAATTCCCTCCGCATGATCGTGCCTTTCAATATGAAGGGGCTGATCAGCGCAGTTCCTATAACCGAAGTAACCGGGATCGTGGCCATTATCGGAGTCAGTCCCGATCAGACATGAGGGATTACGATGAGGGTGAGTACCGGAATCGCGGAAATCAACGGTCCATGTATTCTCAAAGTCGTGAAAGAAATTACCGGGATCCCATGGAGCGGTTGTCGGACCGGTACGACACCACCACCTCAAGAAGGCAGTATGATCCTCAGAGGCAGGGAGCCGATCAGTATCAATCCCGGCGTTCCAGCGGGAAAGACTATGATTACCGACCTGATGGATATCGACCATAAGGGATGCGGTTACCCCTGGGTCTTAACGGCCCAGGGGTAAATTTCCTGGGATTCCCCGCCTTCCTTGGTCTTACGAGTGTCGCTGTGTAGGCAGGACAATCGGACATGAACCGACAGGGTGACCACTCCAAGGATCCGGCTATGCAAAATACACAACACCTGGGGTCCTCAATAGAATCCAAGAGTCCCTCCAGGCAAAATACAAAACCTATGGAATCTGAGGAACAAAAGGCTGCTCGCCCCCGCGGAGTCGGCGAAGAAGTTCCAGCTTTGGTAGTCCAAGCACCCTCCCACCAGGCGAAACTTCGCCCGGATATACGGGTGAGGACAAAAAGGCAGAAGAAAGGGAAAACCGTCAACAAGGTATGTGAGATTAATATGAGGACAGATCATTCCCCCAAAAATCACTAGGGGACAGGGAATGCCATCTAGTGAGGGGTAGGAGCCGATCGTACGAAGGGGAGATCGGACGATCGGCCGATGCCCACTCTTAAAAAGTTGGTTAATTTTCTTAGATTCTTATATGTTTAATTGTTCCGCCTCAATTCTCCTTTTGGAGACCTAACATCCAGCCATAATGGCCCTGACCCTTCCCTAATGGTGAATGTCTTCATGATCTCTGCACCTTCTAGAGGCACCCATTCATATTGGGCAAGAGACTGAATCTCCATACAGTGGAGGAATTGGGGTGGAAGGGAGAAAATTTCAGAAGCGGAAATAGGAAAAATTTCTAAATAAACTCAGGGGAAAGGAAGGAATTCGCTCCCTCAGGAATGGTTTCAATCTTCATCTGATTCTTGTCTTCCTAACTACCAAGTCTTTTGAAAGTGAACACTCATGGGGAAATCTGCGGCGCCCTGTACCGCCGGAATGGCGGATCAATCCTTGACAATCGGAAGGTTAGCCTCTTTCCAGGCGCTCATCCCTCCCAACACATTCACGATGTTCCGATAGCCATGATGTTGAAGGAAGCTTGCCGCAACCGACGAGCGGTATCCGCTTCCACAGATGACCGCGACCTGGAAATTCGTTCTGATTTCCTGAACACGTTTCGGGAGTTCGCTGCCCGTCACAAATCGCGCGTTTTTGATGTGCCCGCCAGCCCACTCCCCCGGCTGGCGAACGTCCAATACCTCCAGGTCAGAATCTGTCTCTAGATGCGCTTGAAGATCCCACACGGACCACTGCGTTAACTGATGAAGTGGTTTGGCTGCCGTGCGCCATGCGAACATCCCGCCTGACAGCCAACCTGCGGGTGTAGGATACCCGATTCGGAGAAGCTGCCAGCACACGTCCCAAAGATCTGCCGGATGATCCAAAACAAGTAAAATACGGGAATCCTCCGGGATGACCGTACCGGCCCATGTCGCAAACGACGATCCCAGGCCAACGTTCAGGGCACCGGGTATGTGAGTCGTAAACCCTTCCGCTTGGCGGCAATCAACGACAATGCACCCTTCTTCCTGTTGTCTGGCAAACTGATCCGGTGTGAGTGCAGGCGGTTCGCGCAAGGTTCCAAGAAGAGGGGGGCCTTCAGTATTCATTTTCCGCATCCTGGGCCAATAGGGCGGCACACCGGGAAGATGCTTTAAATCCAGGCAATGTTTGACGAAATGGTCTTTGTTGTCCAGGTCGGCCAAAAGAGGATTCATCCGGCGTTCGTACCCGATCGTCGTGGACAATCTGCTCCCGATATTCCCCCCACACAGAGAACCACTCACATGCGTTGGATAGACTTGCACATAGTCCGGAAGCGGAAGAATTTTTTCCTGGAGCATTTTGCACATGACCTCTGCGTGATGAGCCGCTTCTTCCTTTCCACCCAAAAGATCGGGTCTGGCCACATCCCCAACCAATAAGGCTCCCCCGGAAAGGAGCAGAACGGGTTCTTTACCCCGCGAGCGGTCTGTCACCAGAACGCTGATGTGTTCGGGGGTATGTCCCGGGGTATGCAGAATTTGAAGATCTATTTCTCCCATTGTTAACCGCTCTCCATCGGCCATGGGGCGCGCGTCATATCCGAGCTTGGCATGCCGGCCCGCTAAGCATTGGAGAGGAATCCTGTCAGCTAATTCACGAATTCCCGTCACATAGTCGTTGTGCTGATGGGTCTCCAGAGCATACACAATCGTCATCCCCTGTGTGCGGGATTCTTTGAGATAGGGTTCCACGTCCCGCTGGATATCCACCACGAAGGCTTCTCCGGTTTCTTCCGAACCGAGAAGATAGGAGGCGTGCCCCAGGCTTTCCACATGAAATTGTTTAATGATCATGAGTTGTGGATGATGAATGTGCCGAAATTGCTCCTACATGTCTTCAGAAGGAGGAGTTTTTTCCGGCCGCCTCAAATGCTTGAGTCACTTGCGGAGCGTCCGCCCCATTGACGTTGCCCGCTATTTCGGTCACGTCCCGATAATCCCCCCGCAATGCCTTTAACGCATGACGTTCCTGTTGAATTTCATGTGCGGTCCGTATTCCCATTCGCCGGAACAGAGGAACCGGCGGGCACCAACCCTGTATGGCATGTTGCAGGAGAAAACCGGCTACGGCGGCGGGAAATATAAACCACCGGCGATCAATAAAAGCGCCCAATGCCAGGCCCATGAGGGAAAATGAGGCCGCATTAGCTTCAAGAACTCTTTCGATATCCCATTCCACCTCTAGCTCCCTTAACCGCCGATCGATGGCAGAAGGTCCGGCCGAGGCATACAACAGAACGTTATTTTTTGTGCGGTTATAAATTTCCTCATTAGTCTCAGCGTCGGTATGTTCCTCGACTCTTGTGGTCGTTGGTGAAATAACCATTTATGGCCTCCATACTGTTCTGTGGTAGGACGCACTCCCATGCCGTGGTCGATCACTCTGTGTCATGCAGAAGATAAGGAAACCCAAAAGGTCCAACAACTAACAAAAACCCTGGCATGCGTTGAAACTTCAGGGTTTCTGCTAGTAGTCAATTCAGGCCGGGTGGGACACACTTGGATTGTTTGGGGCAGAAGGGGGTGACCCGCAAACGAAATCCACACTCTCAAGATTCTCATTTTCGTGTGTTATGAAAAACCATCCCATACCGGGAGAAGAGGCTGAAAAGGACCTGGACAGCATTTTTCATGAGATTCAACACGTCTTTCGTGTATCTGGAGTCAATCTCAACTTTCGCACATGGGCCACCTATCCAACGATATCCACGATTCGAGACTGATTCGCGTGAAAGATGCGAGACACTTCCTCATGTGGGATCAACCGGAAATCGTGATCGCGCATCTGCTGGATTTCTTCGACCGGACCGTGCCATCCCGGCACCTCATGATCTAGCTGCTCATCATCATGAATACCACCGCTGTGTTACCGATGGACGTCCCCCATGCCAGGGCATAGTGAACTGATATCAAGTCGAAATCGACTCCTCATCCTGCAGGCCGTGTATGAATGAGTGGAAACTGATATTTGACAATTGGGATATCAAAAACCAACAAGCCCGTGAAGCACTCTGTACACTGGGTAACGGGTATTGGGCCACACGAGGAGCATGTGAAGAAGCCAGACAACACGACGGGCATTATCCTGGCACCTATATAGCCGGCGCCTATGATCGATGCGAAAGAATCATCGCGGGAGAAACGGTCTCTCATGAAACGATCGTGAACTGGCCCAATTGGCTGTACCTGACATACGCCATGGATAATGGCCAATGGTTTTCGATGGACCAGGTTCAGGTGAACACCTATCGTCAGGAATTGGACCTGCAACGGGGCATGCTCAGCCGGTACATACAATTTACCGAACCTAAAGGACGAGAAACCATTCTCCAATCCATCCGGCTGGTGCATATGGAGCATCCCCATCTTGCAGCCCTCCAATGGACCATTATTCCTCTGAACTGGGCTGGTCGATTGCAAGTGAGATCGGCCTTGGATTCCATGATCAGCAATGAGAATGTTGAACGGTATCGGGAGATGAACGCCAAACATTTTCGATTGCTCGACTCGGAATTCCATAAGCAGGGATGGCTCTTTGCCGTCACGGAAACCCTCCAATCTCACATTCGGCTGGCCCAAGGACTTCGAACGCAAGTCTCAGGCGGCAACCTCCTCCTTCAACGGAATCTTCAAGAAATGGATATGACCATCCAAGAATTTGTTCTTGATATTCAAGAGCAGACTCCCCTACAGGTTGACAAAACCGTCGCACTGTACCATTCACGCGACCGTGGCATTTCCGAGCCGCTTGAGGCCGTGCACCACAGCCTGGCTTCAGCCGGATCGTTCGAACAGTTGCTCTGCTCCCATCAAAAAGCATGGGAGCGGATCTGGGATATGTCCGACATCCGGATTCAAAACCGTCCGGAAGATCAATTGATGCTCCGTCTCCACCTCTTTCATCTCCTGCAAACGGCTTCTCCCCATCTGACAGACCTCGATGCGAGCCTTCCGGCAAGAGGACTAACCGGCGAAATGTATCAAGGCCACATATTCTGGGATGATGTATTTGCCTTACCGTTTCTGATTGTGCGAGTGCCCCGGGTTGCCCGCGCCATGCTTCTGTATCGGTCACGACGTCAACAGCAAGCCGAAGCTCAGGCACAGCAGAATGGATATCAGGGCATGCGATTTCCCTGGAGAAGTGGCAGTGACGGCTCCGAGCAAACTCCCCGATTTCAATGGAACCCCTATTCCCAGCATTGGATCGAGGACCATACCCATCTGCAATGCCATCAGAATGCCGCCATTGTCTATCAAATATGGAAATACTATCAGGCAACAGCCGACCTGGAATTTCTTCAGTCCCACGGCGGGCTGCTCACACTCCAAATCGCCCGATTCTGGTCCAGTCTGGCAACACTCGATGACATGAGCGGGCGATATCATATTCGCGGGGTCATGGGACCCGATGAATTTCATACCGGATATCCGGATAACCCCACGCCCGGCCTTCAAGACAATGCGTATACCAATGTCATGGCTGTTTGGACCCTGCAATGCGCCCGACAGGTTCTCCAGACTCTCCCCGACTATTCGCGCCAGCAACTTATGGAAATCGTTTCGATTGATCACTCGGACCTGGAACATTGGGAGAACATTACCCGCCATATGTTCGTCCCCTTTCATGAGGACGATCTCATCAGCCAATTCGCGGGTTATGAAAAACTTCACGAATTGGATGTGAACGCGTATCAGGCCCGGTATGGAGATATCCGGCGAATCGATCAAATTCTCGAAGCCGAAGGAGATACGGTTAATCGATACAAGATTTCCAAACAGCCCGATGTCCTTATGTTGTGCTATCTCCTGACTGTATCTGAACTTGAATCAATCCTTGCGAATTTAGGATATCCGTTTTCTCTAAAGCTGCTGGAAAAGAATATTGCCTATTATCAACAACGCACCACTCATGGTTCGACGCTCAGTCGCGTTGTGTTCGGATGGATTCAGGCGCGTTCCGATCGAAGCGGCTCATGGAAGTGTCTGGCTGAGGCCCTGGGACAGGATGTTCATGAAATCAAGGGAGGATCGACGGGCGAAGGCATCCATTTAGGAGCCATGGCAGGAACCATCGATCTTATGCAACGTTGCTATGGTGGAATTGATTGTGAAAATAATGTGTTAACGGTGAACCCTCGTCTTCCGGAAACCCTTGAGAGGTTAGCGATGAAGGTTCAGTTTCGACAGCATCACATCAATGTGCAAATTTCCCCAAAGAGCTTGTGCCTTGACGTCTCTGCAGGACCGAACTTTCCTCTCGTCATCAACGTTCGTGGAACACGCCATGTTTTTGGAACACCGACACAGCAGGATTTTCCCTTATGAGCGCTCGAATCTTATCCCTTGGAAGCGTGAATGTAGATATTCAACTCCGTGCGGATCGTTGGCCGGAAGCGGGGGAAACACTGTTGGGTCAGGATTTTCTTATGGCCGGTGGAGGAAAGGCCGCCAATGTGGCCTGGCTAGCCCGTTATCTGGGCATCGAGGCGCAATTAATTGCTCGAATTGGATCTGATTCACTTCAGGAAATCGCCCTTCACCCCTTACGGACACTTGGAGTCGATTTATCCACTATCCGCAGCATAAAAAACCAAGCCACAGGAGTGTCAGTCATCATGGTTCAACCAAACGGACGGAAAGGGATTATCATGGCACCGAATGCCAATGCCGCCTGGTCCGAAGAGGATGAAGAATTAGTCAAATACGCCATACACACGGCACCACCCGGATCCGTATTGTCCGTGAATTTGGAAGTCCCCCTGCCCATTGTCAAGCAGGCAGTTCGACAAGCTGAGGAATGTGGAATGCCCATTGTCCTGGATCCTTCACCGTCTGAGAGATTGGATGAGGAATTATTAAAATCCGGCTGTTATTTGACTCCCAACCAATCAGAGGCTCAGCGATTGACAAAAATCCCAATTGAAAATCATGACCACGCTTTCGAAGCGGCTACCAGAATTAGACAACACGGAAATAAGGGAGTTTGTGTCAAATTGGGAACAGGGGGATGCGCGATTGCCACGACGGATGTCCAGTTTGCCATTTCCGCTCCGGAGGTCCATGCGGTGGACACCACCGGGGCGGGTGATGCGTTTGCGGGAGCATTTAGTGTGGCGATGCTGGAACATCAACCCCCAGAGCAGGCCGCCGCATATGCGGTTGCCGCCTCAACCCACGCCGTCACCGGCTATGGCTCCCAATCTTCCTATCCCACCCGACGCCAAATTGAATCTCTCTTGCAGAGGGTGGTCATGAAAAAAATATAAAACAGATTCAACGGATAATTATTTAAAAATCTGCTCATGGAATCTGCCGTTATTTCTCCTCGGGAGCATTTTTCTCCAATGCCTCCGGGGTCAGCCGTTCCAGTTTTTCTTCGGTCATGGGCTCTCGGGTGGTTGGGTCCACCACCATCTCCGGGTCCACCACCGGTGGAGTCACCACCGCCTCCGGATTTGGGGGAATATCCGGCTCCACCACCATCTCCGAATCATTCGGTGGAACGATCGGCTGTGTGTTCCGAGGTTCCTTATTCAATTCCGGTGGTTTTTGCGCGATTGTTTCAGCTGCAGTTGGCGGTGTTGGGACACCTGATCCTGACACCCCCATGGGGAGATGAGAGGCATTCATCAGAAGAATCACAATGATTCCCAGCACCACCGGCCACATATCCATTTTTGGTTGGTTCATGTTTTTCACCTCTTTTTTAATTTGATTCCTTATCTCTCTCCATTCATTATCTTCCGAAAAAAAACCAAAAGCATCTAACAAGAACCCTGGGAAAAAGGATTTATTTAAAATCGGGACAACTTCTTAAGGGAAGAGGCCGGAAGATGCAAGGGTTTTATCCAGGCCCATTTTCTTTCGGTATCTCTACAATCAAAAAAAAGAATTTTTCAAGAAATTTTCACCACAGGAAAGCAGCCATGAACCCACTCATCACCATCAAAGAATCAGTCGGACTGGCTGTAATTATTAGCGTGGCGGGAGTGGGGCTTGCGATGCTTCTTAATGTTTTTGACACGACAAGTCCAGTGAAAACGGTAACGGTTCATGATTTGTTGAGAGATCAGAACCCCGGACAAATTTCCTATATATCCTTTCCAATCACTGAACCCTTTCAAAAACAATTGGAATCACATCGAAAATCCATACCCTAATCAGGAGAGATATTGCTCTCAATAGCTGCGAGAGGCTTTAACGGTTAAATTTTCCTGAGCCTCGAGGCCTAAGCACAGCAGGAGGGCTTTTCAAATCAATAGGGAGAAAACAATGCACGCTTCTTCGGCTCGTGACCACACAGTCTACGCATGAATACGAATGAGGACAAATCCCGATCACCATCGTTTACCGACTATTAAAAACTCTTACAAAGGAAAATAATCATGATGAACACCGGACGCAAAAATAGTGGCACCCTCGGAATGGCATTAGCCTTTGCTCTCATAGGAGGAGGGATGTCCTTAGCCTTGAGCGAGTCAGGCCAACCATCCAGGGAACTTCTTCTCAATGCCAACACCCTCATCGGGAATACGGTTATTGACAAGGCGGGCAAAGAACTCGGGACAGTCCAAGATCTGCTCATTGATCAAACTACAGGGCACATATCGTACATTGTGCTCTCATATGGAGGAACATTCGGCGGAACTCTCGGGATCGGGTCGGAAAATTATTCGATTCCCTGGGCAGAGGTGAAGCTGACCAAACAGGATGATAAAATGTTGGTTCAGGTAGCCGAGGCCCCTATTGGCGAAAAACGAACAACAAAAAACCACGCAGCTATGCGCCGCGAGCAAGCTTCTACCGTCCAGAGTAAGGATTTCAATCCTGCAACAGTCGAAACGGTAGAAGGGACCGTGGAAAATGTGGATCACGATATGTTTGAGCCCGGAGTGACCACTACCGATAGTTTGATAGTGGTGGATGTCAAAACGCCATCCGGAACAGAACGGGTGCGCATCGCCCCTGATAACTATCTCAAGGAGCAGGGAATCGAAATCAAGGAAGGCGATAAAGTGGAAGTGACCGGGTCACGAATCATGCGGGATGGGGAAAGTCTGGTCATCGCCTCCAAAGTTACCCTGAAAGAAAATGGAAAAGTTCTGGCGGTCCGGAAAGATGACGGCACTCCCAAATGGAACAATGAGGTTGGAATCCATAGTAAGACATCTTCCGGAAATAAATAAAATTACCTCATTCGCTGTCAACGGGAAAAAGCCATCGGGGCTTTTTCCCGTTTGACTTTGGTCTCCCCTCCCAAACCTTCTCCCTCTCTTTGGAATCTCTTCAGGGCCTGTACCGTCAATCCTGGCTGATATTTCTTGGAACCAGGGTTCTTTCCAGTTCTTTTTCGATAAAAACATTGTTAAAAGCTGTGAAGGAACTGCTCTGTTTTACTCTTTTGACACGATTTCAAGGAGATCCCAGGATGGCACGTTCGCCTAAAAGAACATCTGGCACCAGGAAAATTCGTTACGCGGTAGTGGGGCTGGGCTATATCGCTCAAGTCGCCGTCCTTCCGGCATTTGCACATGCAAAGAAAAACTCGGTATTGGCAGCTTTAATCTCTGATGATCCCAAAAAATTGAAGGAATTGGGAGGAAAATACGGCATCAACGGCCTCTATTCCTATGAGCCTATGAGCAATATGAAGAATGTCTGGAAAAGGAAGAAATTGAAGCGGTGTATATCGCGCTTCCCAATCATTTGCACTGCGAATATACCGTCAGAGCTGCCAAAGCGGGCGTTCATGTATTGTGCGAAAAACCCATGGCCTTATCAGTCAAGGAATGTGAAACCATGATTCGCACAGCGGACCATCATGATGTCAAATTAATGGTCGCCTATCGGCTTCATTTTGAAGAGGCCAACCTTCGGGCCATACAAATGGTTCAATCAGGGAAAATCGGCAGACCCCGGTACTTTCAATCGGCATTTAGCCTCCCGGTCAAAGATAAAAATAATATCCGGTTACGGGAAGAGACCGGTGGAGGAACGCTGTGGGATATCGGTATTTATTGTTTGAATGCCGCCCGGAATCTATTTCAGGCGGAACCTATTCAGGTGTTTGCCCACACCGCCGGACAGGGTAACGGCAGATTCGACGAAGTGGAAGAAATGAGCGCGGTGACGCTTCAATTTCCCGATGATCGGTTGGCCACCTTTATCTGTAGTTTTGGAGCCGCTGACGTTTCCGAGTTTCGGATTGTGGGCACCAAGGGGCAACTGCGGGTGACATCGGCCTACGAATATGTCGAACCCATTACTCATTACCTTACGGTGAATGGGAAAGAGAAAAAGCACACCTTTTCCAAACGTGATCAATTTGCCCCACAACTTTTAAAGTTTTCGGATTGCATTGTGAATGATACGGTTCCTGAACCGGCAGGCGATGAGGGTCTCCATGATGTCCGCATTATCGAAGCTCTGTATCGTTCAGCCCATAAAGGCCAACCGGTCCCGCTCAAAGAAGTGGAGCGAAAACGGCGCCCAACGCTTCGGCAAAGCCTTCGCCGTCCGCCGGTTAAAAAACCCCGGCTCATCCATGCTCAGAGTCCGTCAGGATCGTGATGAACCATTTTCATTCATCTTATAAAAAAAGGAAAGGAATTTATTCATGAATGAACAGTCGAACACCAATGATTCTCAAGGGTCGCATTCCTCGGATAATATCGATCCGTCTTTACCTTCCTATCTTGTTGAAACTGCATTGGATAGGGAATGGGAACGTCGCCATCGGCAAGGACATGTTGGAAAAGCTGAAAGAACTTCTGCAGAAGAAGACATAATATCATGAGTCAATCAATGGGGGCTAAACGATGGGCTATTCCTGAAGGATATATCCCTGCCGAAAGCCATGGACCGGAGCCGCAGATGACGAGTCATGAAACCGCATGCCTCCTGAATGTTTCCGACGATCCGGCGCATGTGCTTATTACAATTTTTTATGCAGACCGGGAGCCGGTGGGGCCTTATCATGTCACCATCCCTCCTCGTCGAACGAGTCATATCCGTTTTAATGACTTGGAAGACCCTGAACCTATACCCAGGGATACAGATTTCGCAAGCATGTTCGAATCCGATGTGCCGATTGTGGTGCAGCATACCAGGCTGGATTCCCGACAGGCCGAGAATGCTCTCCTGTCTACCATGGCATATACGGATCATTCGTAAAGACGGAAATCGTTATTTCCACCTTGAGAAAACAAGAGAGGAACTCAGAGCATGACAAAAACCGCCGCAGACGTGTTGATAGAGAAGCTTCAAAATTGGGGCGTGGACGTCATATTCGGTCTTCCCGGAGACGGCATTAATGGAATTATGGAAGCCCTGCGCCAACGCAAAGATGTGATGAAATTCATACAGGTGCGCCACGAAGAATCAGCGGCCTGGATGGCATGCGGGTATGCTAAATACACGGGAAAGCTTGGTGTGTGCCTGGCCACCTCAGGGCCTGGAGGGCTTCATCTTCTGAATGGTTTGTATGACGCCAAAATGGAGAAACAACCCGTACTGGCTATTACCGGTCATCATTTTCACGATTTGATCGATACCCATGCCCAACAGGATGTGAATCTTACCAGAGTCTTTGAAGATGTCGTGGTCTACAACACTCGAATCATGAGCGCGACGCATGTGGAGAATGTGGTCGACTTAGCCTGTCGGACCGCTCTGAGCTATCGCGGGGTGGCTCACATAAATTTTCCCGTGGATCTGCAAGATTCAAAAGCAGACAGAGGCTATTCCAAACGCAATATTCCTCACCATTCGATGGAAATCTTTTCCCGTGGCGCGCGATTACCCAATGCAGCAGATTTACAACAAGCCGCCAATGTCCTGAATGAGGGAAAACGTATTGCCATCATGGCAGGGGCCGGGGCTTTGGAAGCCACCGATGAACTGGAACAAATTGCCGAAATGCTGGGAGCGCCCATTATTAAGCCGTTATTGGGAAAAGCGTCGGTGCCGGACGACAGTCCCTATACAACGGGGGGCATCGGATTATTGGGAACTGCGCCCTCTCAGGAGGCCCTGGAGGATTGCGATACCCTGCTTCTCATCGGAACCTCATTTCCCTATATGGAATTTTATCCCAAACCCGGCCAGGCCCGAGCCGTCCAGATCGATCTTGATCCGGCGCGAATCGGACTACGGTACCCGGTGGAAGTCGGCCTGGTTGGCGACTGCCGGAGAACCCTCCAAGCGCTCTTGCCGATGTTGGAACGGAATAAACACCGGAAATTTTTGGAACGGGCACAAACGGCAATGGCCAAATGGCGGACATTGATGGAAGAACGCGGAACCCGAAAAGACAAACCCATGAAACCCCAGGTGGTGGCTTGGGAACTCGGCAAACGTCTTTCTGACCACGCCATCGTTTCCTGTGATTCGGGGACGATCACGACCTGGTGGGCCAGGCAAATCCCGGCCAAACGAGGGCAGAAGCACACGGTATCCGGCACTCTGGCCTCCATGGCCTGCGGCTTACCCTATGCGATTGCCGCCCAAATCGCCTATCCGGATCGCCAATGTATCGCATTTGTGGGAGATGGGGGTTTTTCGATGCTCATGGCTGAGTTCGCCACCTGTGTCAAATATCAATTGCCCGTGAAAGTGTTCGTCATCAAAAATAATACACTTGGCCAGATTAAATGGGAACAGATGGTGTTTCTGGGAAATCCCGAATATGGGTGCGAACTGCATCCCATCGACTTTGCCCTCGTCGCTCAGGCATGCGGAGGAACCGGACTGACCGTCGACGATCCTGCGGATTGTGGTTCCATCATCGACCAGGCTTTCCAAACGCCGGGACCGGTATTGGTACAGGCCATCGTCGATCCTTTTGAACCTCCGATGCCCGCCAACATTACGATGAGCCAAGCCGCCAAATTTGCAGAATCGTTGGCAAGAGGCGAACCGAACCGGGTGAAAATTGCCATGACGGCCTTGTCAGATCGGGTACGGGAACTCGTGTAACGGAAAGCTCGAAAAATCCGTCACTCTGTTTTGCGAAAGGGTTCAAAACTTTGATCCCTTTCTTCTCTGCGTCACTCTGTCATCCACACGGAAGGTGAGTGTTTATGGGAATAGGTAAAGGAGTGGGAATTGTGGTGATAAGTTTTTGAGAGGGATCGTCTTTAATGAATCCAATTGGCTGTGTAAGGGTTGTGTGTCTCCTATTTTGATAAAAACAGAAATGGACGGGATGGATGAAAACATCGAAGAGGCTCATACTTTTCTCGCTAAGCGGGCGATGGCGGCGGCCATTTCTCTTGCGCGCGAATACGTTGAAAAGAAAAGACAAGACCGGGTTTATTTCGGATACGACCTTTGGCGGAATGATGGCATTTCTGCGGCAAGCCCATACCCGGATCAATCCCTGTGAGGTTTTGCCCTAGAAATTTTCCGCTGCCATGTCAAAAAGGGATGGGGCGTATACCTGGCATTTTACAACACTGGTGATGGTGCACGATAGGACAACGGCTAAAGAACAGAGTCTTCACCCGAACATTCGGTAGGTGACAGCAATCCATGAATTAGTCGTTACCGATGGATTCAGTTGTCGCGAACAAAACGTGCAAGCCACCGGACGGAACGGCCTCCATACGGCTGAAGGTATTCAAAGAACCATGAAAAGGGCTGAATAAGCATCTGGCTCCTCCGAATGGGCGGGCAGTGGAACCCGGGGCAAAAATAATTACTTTTGAAAATGGTCGGCTCTTTGCCTATCGAAAAAGGAGGTTACAATGCTCACCATCGGTTTTATATTACTCATCATTGCGGGACTTTTTGCGTTAATTGGATTTGGAGTCTTTACGACCCCTATTTTAGGACCGGCGCGTGTAGCCTTTTATTTTTTGTTGATTCTGTCCCTGGCGACGATCTTCTATGGAGTGGTTCAAACAGAAGTGCATGTTGATCCACAGGTCCCGATTCAAGAACGGAACTAACCGTATCGGAAGAAAAAAGAGAAGGGAAAGATCCTCATCCTGATCCTCAAGAAAAAAAAAGCGGATGCGGGAGAATTTCGCTTCGTGTTAAAGAAGCTTTGACCAGAACACTACGACACTATTCCCTCCCAGCTTCGGCCCATGACGATCACGGTATATGCCAAAGTTATAACTGTAATTGATCTCTATTTGTGAACCCCATGGAGCTCCACTGACGATACCGCCTCCCACCGCCGGCAGCATATCAACCTGATTACGAATAGAACCATCTCCGGTGAAACGGGCTCGTTCGATCGCGGACCAGGTTCCTCGAATATACGGATACAAAAAAAACAACGCCTCATACCGGTAGGTGAAATTTGCAATCGCATATTTCCGCGGAAACAATTCATTGAAGGCCACTCCGGGAATGAGAGGACGGGAGAGCGCTTCCCATTCATACCCCGTGGGACGCCCAGGCAACCGGAAGGTGGAAAACCGGTCAAGATTCTTCCCGATTCCACCATACATCGTTACAATCAACCTGTGCCGTTCTGTCGGTACCCAGGGGACCTTTCCTGCGAGAGCGGCATAGAAACTGGCCAGCATAAATGTGCGGTCATCATGGTTATCCGGGGTTTCAAATGCCGGATCTCCCCACTGACGCCAATGGGCGCGATGTCCATAGAGGGCATCACCTCCGAAAGCGAATCCGTGATGAAGCAACTCCATAAGATTTCGTTCAAATTTATCTATCCGAAGCCGGGCATGGACTCGGCCTTCATACGTATTCTGGGGCACAATGAAATTATTGGACGTTTTAGAACTGCGATCGAACCAACGGTAACCGGGTTCATACGTCAGGGAAACTTCAACCACATTATCCTGAAATCCAGGAGATACCGACGTGCGATACCCGATACCGATCCCCGCAAAGAGATAATTCCATTGCAGGTCTACATCCTTGATAGCCTGTCCTTCGACATATTCGTATCGGCCGAATGGAATGATCACATTTTCAAATGTCATGGCGGCAAACCATGGGCTGGTTGATGACAGACCACGCTGATACTGGATGTCATTGAATACGCCTGAGAATGTCCCCCGAAACCGCTGGTTTTCATCCTCCCAATTGCGCCAGACAAACAATGCGCCGAATGGGAGAAGTTCTAACCGCTTGGGTCCGTCCGGAATCCAATTCATTCCGATATTGATCGCCGTCACATGTCGGCGATCCCGTGGAGGGACATGAATTTCCTGTCCAAAAATTTCCGCCTGATGGGGTTCTCCGGCAAGCGGCGTGTCGGTGCCTTCCCCCGAAGCGAACCGAGGGGAAATCACCATCAGACATATCGCCAAGACCAACATGCCTAGATGAGTAAGAGCTGGGCGGAAAGACTCCTGCCGGATTGGTCGCCTGAAATCATTTCCTTGAGCGTGGATCGGGATAAAAGGTGCGGTGGAGAGTCGAAGCATTGGAAATTGACAAAATGCTAGGGAGGAGTCGGTAGAGATTTTTGGGACGCCAACTTGGTAAGAGCATAGGTCAGCATGATTGTGATAAAGGCCCCGATGACCGCCACCGTCATATCTTTTTGGGCATCCCATTCGTCACCCTGAGTGCCCAGATAGGCCTCCCCCAATTCCGGACGAACGAGAAGAGCCACCCACGATTCGATAATTTCGAAGAATCCACTGAGAGCCAATATTCCGCTAATGGGGAGATAATAAGCCCAGAATCCACGCACATTGACCCGGCGTAGGAATAACTCCCTTAAAGGATAAGCCAGGAGCAACCCGAATGAAAAATGGGCGATCCGGTCAAAATGATTGCGCTCAAATCCCCACCAATCCTGCATCCAGAATCCCAGCGGGACTTTTGAATAGGTATAATGGGCTCCGATCGCATGGAAGGTCATAAACACCGTGAGGAAAATATAGGAAATGTCCGATAAGGGAAACCATCGATACGTCGCGATAAGGACAATGACCAGTCCTATTGCTAAAATATTTTCGAGAAACCAATCATGCCGGTCGATCGGTTCTATGGCGAGCCATATCCAAAGCACCACATACCAGGCCATTAACCCGTGAAGGAGAGTCCGGGCCTTAAACGGCTTCTGATTATTAACGCTTGTCGCAGTGGTCAATTGCATGCGGAAGTTCCACCGGCCTTTCCCGGGTAATGGCGAAACGGGTCCCCGTGATTTTCCGTGCACCTACCAGGATCACAAGAGAAGCTAATGCTCCATATAATGTCGCGGCCATATCCTTCTGTGGATCCCAGATATCTCCCTGGGCACCCAGATAAGCCAGACCTAATTCGGGATGGGCGATTCTGGTAACCCAGGATTCGAGAATTTCCCACACCCCCCCCAGCCCCACCAGGGTGATCAGGACCATGCCGGAGCGGAGCCATGCAGCCATACCGGAAATCCGGGAGAAGAGTTCATGCAACGGCAGGGCGAAGAGCAAGCCGAAACAAAAGTGCACAATCCGATCAAAATGGTTCCGGGGCAATTCAAAGAACTCTTCCAGCCAGAGGCCGAACGGCACTTGTGCGTAAGTATAGTGGGAACCTATCGTATGTAACGTGAGAAACACCGTGAGGAGAACATAGGAAGCGCTTGAAAATGGCCACCGGCGATATGTAATGGTTAACACAGCGACAAAGAGAAGCGGGAGGATATTAGCAAAGGCCCAACTTTGAGGGTCAACGGGAGCCAATGCCATGAACACGAAAAACCCCAAATACCAGACCAATAACCCGTACTCCACTAGATGCTTCAAATCACCTCTCCCTCTGAGCGTTCGGGACGAGCCATTCCGGCGGCCCATATATTGGCTCCCCTGAATCCCCACATGACAAGTCAACAGGAGAATATCCGACATGGACTGAGGCTTGAACCCATGGATGAGTACCTTCCGTGACAAAGCCTGCTCGCCATTCTTTCCTTTGGTGGATCCCCTCCGACGTTCTCAGGTGGGAATAGTCTTCTACATACCCCATCTCACGAACTGGCCTGACACCGTTGCTCTATCGGGTGGGTTCGGCAGTCGGAGGCCGGGAAGAGGACCCTTCCGCTTTCGCAGGGGTGCCTTTCATGAATCGATTGCATCCACTATTGCCGGAGACCAACAATCGATACGGTTGTAGGTTCTCATCGATACACAGTCCCATTGTAGCATCTTCGATTTTTGCAGATGGTTCGATTTGCCACCATTGACACCTTTTACATAATCCCCATTGATCCGCCATGTCCGTCTTCCTTTCATAGTGTTAGTTCTTCCTGGTGAATCCTGATCATGAGGAATATTCCATTCACATTATTGTGCCTATGCCCTCGTCTCCTCCTTTACACTTCCTACACTTTCATTCTTGGCCTTCAATGATAAATAGGAAAGGGGACATAAAATTTTGATGCACACCCTGTTACTACAGCACAGGGAGGCAGGAGGCAGATATGGATTAATCCGGAAGGAGACTTGCCTAAATGTCCATTTCCAATAGCATCGGAGGCATTCATCAATAGAACTCAATTTCACACGTATGTGAAAAGGCACAGCTGTCCCACCGCTCCCACAGGAACGGGTAATGATTTCGAGTAAATGGCCGTTGGAATCGTTGAAATATACCCAGGCTCCATCACCCCAACCGTTGATGTGATTCAGCTCTTTTCGATGGGGGCAGCCCAATCCGGTAACCGTAGTTACCGGATTCGCTCGAAGATCTGGTCGAATTCGATCTCGCTCACCAGGAAGGATCTTTATCCTTTTTTAATGGCGCGGCATTTTTCCATAAACTGTCAACTCGGCCTGTCTTTGGATGAGATTGATGAATGACCAGAGCCTGGTGCTCAAATTTTCCCGACAAGATCCAACCCCGGTTTTAATGTCTTATCTCCAGGTTTCCAATTAGCCGGGCAGACTTCTCCTTTGCCTTCCCTGACGTGGACTGCCGCTTGAAGTTTTCTCAGTAATTCCCGACCATTTCGTCCAATGCTATTATCGTGTATTTCTCCAACTTTTAGCACACCATCCGGATCGATAAGAAAGCTCCCGCGTAACGATACCCCTTCATCCTCCAAATAGGTTCCGAACTCCCGGCTTAGCCGGCCCGTCGTATCAGCTACCATGGGAAACTGAATATTTTTTATGGCAGGCGAGGTATCGTGCCAGGCCTTATGCACAAAGACCGAATCGGTGCTGATGCTTAGAATCTCAGCCCCGAGTTTTTGAAATTCCGGATACAATTCTCCCAGTTCTTGCAATTCGGTTGGACAAATAAACGTGAAATCTCCCGGATAAAACACCAGCACCAACCACTTTCCCTGATATTCCGACAAGGTCAGTGAACGGATTTGTTCTTTGTGGAAAGCCGGGTAGGTGCCATCCGTGATCGTCTGTCCAATTTGCATCATCATGCTTTTCGACCTCCATTATCGAAACAGGTTGTAATGTTTAACACAAGTGTTTCAAAGTAGATATTTGGGCGTGTGTATCTGAACTCCCATTCTCAAGTTACTTAAACAAATCTTATCCCGGAATGCAAAAAATTTGTGACTGCCATGAAACCTTGCATGAACTCCTGTTACCTCATAACAGTTCCTGAAATTTCTTACCAGGGTTTCTTACAGTTTGGCCTCGGCAATTGGTTCTATATGATGGGTAGTTTAGCGTCATATGTTTACTGACCCATTTATCACGAAATCATTCATGATAAGGAGCGATTCGCATGGCCAAAAAGCAACCCGTTAAATCTTCTCCTCCTTCCACCCGGAAATCCGCAAAATATGCAGACCAAACTGTCGAGATCGGCACAGGAGGGGAAGTGCACCAGACATGCGGAAAGACCAATCCGGTCTTAACTACTCAGCAGGGTATTCCCGTCGCGGATGACCAAAACTCGCTGAAAATCGGAGAGCGGGGTCCAAGCGCATTGGAAGACTTTCACTTTCGGGAGAAGATGTTTCATTTTGACCATGAACGGATTCCAGAACGGGTTGTACATGCCCGAGGGTTCGGGGCTCATGGGTATTTTGAAAATTACGAATCTCTGGCAGATGTTACCAGAGCCGACCTCTTTCAACGACCACGTGATAAAACTCCGGCGTTCGTCCGCTTTTCTACCGTAGCCGGAAATAAGGGCTCCTTCGATTTGGCAAGAGACGTCCGAGGATTCGCCGTGAAGCTGTATACCAAAGAGGGGAATTGGGATCTCGTGGGCAACAATATGCCCGTGTTTTTTATTCAGGACGCCATGAAATTTCCAGACCTCGTTCACGCAGCCAAAGCGGAACCGGATCGTGGCTTTCCCCAGGCGCAAACCGCGCATGATAACTTCTGGGACTTTATCTCTCTGACCCCCGAAAGTATGCATATGATCATGTGGACCATGTCCGACAGGGCTATCCCCCGTTCCTTTCGTTTTATGGAAGGGTTTGGCGTTCACACATTCCGGCTTATCAATGGTCAGGGAAAATCGACATTCGTAAAATTTCACTGGAAACCCAAATTGGGGATGCAATCCGTGGTGTGGAACGAAGCCGTAAAAATTAACGGAGCCGATCCGGACTTCCATCGCCGGGATTTATGGAGTGCCATTCAGCAGGGTGATTATCCGGAATGGGAACTGGGCCTCCAGCTTTTTGATGATGATTTTGCTCAACAATTTGATTTTGATGTGCTCGATGCGACCAAACTCATTCCAGAGGAAATTCTACCAATTCGACGCGTGGGCCGGCTCGTTCTGGATCGCTGTGTGGACAATTTCTTTGCTGAGACCGAACAGGTCACCTTTTGTACGCAAAATATTGTGCCGGGCATGGATTTTTCAAATGATCCGCTATTACAAGGTCGGAACTTTTCCTACCTCGACACTCAGCTCAAACGGCTTGGCAGTCCGAATTTCACTCACATCCCCATCAACGCCCCCAAGTGTCCGTTCAGCCATTTTCAACAGGACGGCCATATGGCCATGCAGAATCCGAAAGGCCGAGCCAACTATGAACCAAATTCCTGGCCCGGCGAAGCGGGAGGTCCCCGAGAATCCCCGGAGAAGGGATTTACCTCATACCCTGCCGATGAGGAAGGGCCAAAAGTACGGCTTCGGTCCGAAACTTTTGCCGATCATTACAGCCAGGCTCGTCAATTTTATATCAGCCAGACCGAAGTGGAACAAACCCACATCGCGAATGCCTTAGTCTTTGAATTAAGCAAAGTGGAACATCCTGAAATACGGACTCGTATGGTTTCTCATCTGCTGAATATTCACCAGGATTTGGCCAAACAAGTTGCCAAGGGTCTGCGCCTGAAGGACATGCCTAAGCCTGCGGATGCTGCAAAACCAACACGGGAGGATCTTGACCAATCACCCGCGCTCAGCATTCTTCTCAATAGTCCCAATACATTCAAAGGGCGAAAGCTTGGGGTGCTCATCACCGACGGAGTCGATATAAAATTATTCAAATCACTCAAAGCCGCCGTCAAGTCGGAAGGGGCAATCATGGAAATTGTGGCCCCCGGCGTGGGCGGAGTGGAAGCCAGCGACGGGACGTGGATTGAAGCGGACCAAAAAATTGATGGTGGGCCATCGGTGCTGTATGACGCAGTGGCACTTTTACCTTCCGAGGAAGGAGGGCTGGCCTTGGCCAAGGTTCCTGCCGCCAGAGATTTTGTGGCTGATGCCTTTGCTCACATGAAGTTTATTGGTTACGTCGAAGCCGTCACTCCCCTGTTTCAGAAGGCCGGGGTGCAGGAGAATCGAGACGCTGGCTTCATTGCGCTTGATAAGGGGAAGGGATCAACTCAATTTCTTGAAGCGTGCCGAAAGCTTCGTTTCTGGGATCGCCCCGCGCCCTCTTCTTGAATCAGTCGCGTAATGATCGCCAGGACAAGTTTTGAGTATTTACTCCTGGCTGGATAAGGCGTTCAAAATTCAGGGTAAGCTTTGGGCTATTCAGGGGTTTATGCTAGTGAGCTGTCTTCTGAATCTCCTTCATAATTCTCTTAGTGTAATGAAAGTTTTTTAATTTTTCTGTGAAGCCATGGCATTCAACAAGGGGGTAAGAATCATGAAAGTGTTACAAACAGTGCTAGGAGTGTGTATGGTGGTCTTACAATTGTTGGAGGTCATTAGCATGGTAAGCCGATTCGTCTTAGTAGTCTGAACCACCAATTGAAAATGGGAACGAAGCTATCCATTCAATCAAGGCTTCGTCCCTTTTTCAATTACAGAAGTAAGAAAGTGAATTGAGCATTTTTGAGGGCACTCCACCGTTCCCGCTATCAATCAAGACCAGGATTTTTACGATATTTGCCCTTAAATTCCCTAACGACGCCAATACCCGGCCTAGATACATTGTCCCGATACTCCTCCTTCCGTTTAGTAAGGTCATTGATGCTGATAGGTAGATGTATTATCTGATACAGCATGACTATGTTAAGCCAAGTGCGCGACAGGATTAAAGACAGCACTCTTACTACTAAAATTCAGGAAATTGAAAACAAAGAAGGCCTTGGGCACACTCAACGTTTGACACGGGTCAAATCCGCCATTGAACTAAAGTTTGTATAAACTCCCTACCATTCGGCATCCCCTTTCTTCTCATAATCTCGCTCCCTCTGAACTATAAAAATTTGTTTCGGGAGCGGCATGAAATTAGCACAGTAAAATTTGGTCTGACTTCCCACATGATTGGGAATGTCACTCCCCCTCTTTTACTGTGGTGATTGTGGGATTCGGATAAGGGCATCCCTATACATATCCCCACACTCTTTTGAGAATTTGTCTGTCCACATATTTGATAGGGAAAAGTTAGGATCGAAATTAACACCGGATGCCTAAAACATGGGGCCCAGAGCCATCTTTGTCTAACAGTAATAAAGAGGTTACCACGAGGGTTTCCCCTTTCTCTAATTCAGTTTTTCAAGGAGGAAGGTATTTCATCACCTTAAGGAGGAGGTTGCGATCATGAACAATTTCTCGTCAAATTTTTCGGTTCACACATTTTCCAGTTTATTGCTGACAGCAGGCATGATGCTTCTGCCCGGAACCGCAATGGCCGGCCAGGGTATGGGATCTACTTCTTCGGAATCGGGGGCACACGGCTCGGTGTCAGAAGTACAATCAAACCCGAGTTCGGGCGCGGACGTGCAATGGAGTGATCAGTTAAAAAAAGAGCGGGATCAAGCAAAACAAAGCCGGGATCAAGCCCAACAGGATCGTGACTCTGCCAAACAGGCACGCGACCAGGCTCTCCAGGCCAACAAAGGCTCCCAGGATTCTGTCTCCGGCATGAAATCTATTCAAGGTCAAAGTAGAAGCGCCTCGACGCACGATGGATCAGGAAATCAGGAGACCGATCGTCTCCTGCAAGAACGTGACAAGTACCTACAGGAGCGCGATGCCCTTCAAAAGGAAACCTCCGATCTCAGAAAAGAACGCGATCGCGCCATGCGTTCGATCGCCGGCGGGTCGGCTCTAGATGCCGTTGACCGTACCATGCCTGTGACTTCCGGACAATGAAAACCTCAGTTTTCTAATGTGAATGCCATCTATCCGGCGCTTGTTATCGGGCTTCCGCTCAATTTCGTAGCAGGTAGCCCGGCAATCGGTGCTTTGTAAACTATTACTACCCGAAAGGAGGACGTATGTTACTTTCCATAAAATTTCCTTCACACTGGAAAACCACTCTGCTTCTCGGGTCATGTGTGTACCTTTTGGTGGGGATCACGGCTGCGTCAGGAGGGGCAAAAGACTCTACAAATACATCTAATCCCCAACCCAACATGGAACAAGTGAAAAAGGATGGCGAGCAACACCACCAGTTTACACTGCTTCCCGGGCATCGGGTCATCACCGGTGTTGTCGAAGGAGTGGCAGCGGATCAAGCTAAAGTCAATTCCGGGGATTCCGGAGAAATTAGTCCAAGATATCTTTCCCTTGAACGAGCGAAAGAAAAAGGATTCACGCTAAAGCAAGGCGATAAGGTCACCATTGTGGTAAACGCCAAGAATCACGTTGTCGATTATCACCTCTCGAAAGAGAAAAGCCAGAGTCACCACAAAGTCATCAAAGGCAGACTTGCCCAACCTTTGAAGGTCGGACAGGAGCATGCGGTGATTAAAACCGAAGAGGGCAAGGAACAATCGTTTCCGGTACGCCCGCTGGCCAGAAGTGAGGTCGCGGCTATTCCATTCGATACGGATGGACTATTTCTCATCGATGAAACAAATAAAATTGCGAGTGCAACGTTGACCAATGACGTGATTGCCGAAGACGATTGGGCGCGTTCCACCGCCTATAATGTGTACCGCCATATTCAAGGAGTGGTACAGGACGACCCGAAAAAACAATCACTGACTATTCAAACAAAGGACAAGGAATCTCTCACGTTACCTGTCTGGGACTATTTACAAGAGGAAATGACAGACATCTCCAAAGGCACCCCGGTAACCGTATTGGTAGATAGCGATGATAAAATCGTCGATATTGCCCATGTCCCTCAAAACAGCAAATAATTATCCGCAGGGCACATGCTTAGAGTATGGAAGCCGAATCTCCGTCCCTTTCCACAATAGCTCCATAAGGCGTTTGGAGAGGTAAGGGGCGGAGTATTCTTGAGTGAAGATAGCCAAATGTCCGGCCTTAATGACTGTAAGCCTCCAACTCATTTTTGAATCTCAACGGATGTGGTGGGGCCCTCAAACCAATTTAAATTCACCTCGAGGCGCACCCCCACCACGAGGGCATTCCGCACTGTGGGATCGGTTGATGGATTGACAATGTATTGCAAGTCAGACTGACTGATGAAGTTCTGGCCGAACATTAATGGGGTAGGACAATTCCGGGCGATTTCTGCATCTTCGACTGACGATCCCCCCTTTTTTCTGAGATTTTTTATATGAGAGTGCCAGCCTTTCCACCCGTTTTATATTTCCACATCAGTTATAGCAGGTGAAAGATCATCGAACTCCATGGGCTTTTCTAAGGTATAAGGACTGGACGATCGAAGGGGAAATTCAGAAAATCGATAAGAATGCGTATACCAATAAGGACGGACATGGGGGGCAGGTGCGTTTGCACATGGAGGAGAGCGCACTTCAAGGCAAATCTTTCAGGGAGGGAGATATGGTCAAAGCCAATTTTAAGAAAGGGGACGAAACCTATACCGTCCTTTCTACCGAAAAGGCAGACCAATCATCCATGCACTCTCAATCACAGAAGTTTATTCATAGAAGTGAGGAGACATAGGTGATTGCTATAAAGAATTCCATACATTCTCCAAAATCAATGTTATTTAAGTTGAAGATGATTAATGACCGATTCAACCCCTCTCACACGGCCGGCGGCTCTCCCTGCCGCCTGCCGCTGGGATTCTTTTTCAACGAATCCGCCCAAGGTCACCACACCCTTGTGGACTTTGACATCAATAGGAGCGGCGTTCAAACCGGCTTCTTGAGCCAGCGCCACTTTAACCTCAGCGGCCATTTGCTCGTTCCGGTCGGAAACCTCTGCGTCTGCACCGAGATGAGTGCCGCAACCGGCGGCATTAACCATGAGGAACAGCACACACACAAATGCGATAAGACGCCATAGATCTTGATAAACGGTAATACACGGGATTCCCATCATGGCTTTTGCTGTCCTGAGCTCTCTCAAAACTTACTTTACTTCACAACCTATTCTGAAAGGAATACCGGTGAAATCCTGTAAAGTGAGCGGAAAAACAGCCTATGTGGATTCGTAGAATTCTTCTGTCGATTGTTGTCCTGGTTTTCATTCTTGTCATCCTGGTGGCGGTGGGTATTGCCGCGCTGAACTCTCAATGGTTTCTTCATTTCGCTGAATCCAAGGCAACGGAATTAGCTGGTCGACAGGTCACGATCGGCGCATTTGCCCTGGACTTCGGTCGAATCTCCCAATTACGGGTCGAGAATCTATCAATCGCGAACCCATCTTGGGCATCAGATCACTCCTTCGCATCCGTTGATCGGTTAGAGGTGGGGATCGACATTCTCCCGCTCTTGAAGGGTGACCTGGTCATTCCTAACCTGCAAGCGACGGCTCCAGTGGCCCATTTGGAACGATCTGATCGTGGAGCAACCAATTGGACAATAGCAGATAAGGGCAATTCCTCCCACAGTGACCAACCCACTGAAGTGTCGGGCGGAGGGGATCCGGCTCTCAATCTGCCTCGAATTGAATCAGTGACTGTTAATGGCGGGCGCCTCACCTATCTGGATCCGCAACAGGATATTTTTCTTTCCCTTTCAATCCTTGCCACCAGGGGGGAATCACATACGGACCAAGAGCGTCTTGTTGCTCAAGGCGGAGGACATGTCGCTGGAGAGCCAGTGACGATCGGACTGTCCGCAGGAACGGATTCCCCACAGCCACACTCATCGGAAAACCCCATCCAGGTAGGATTAAAGGTGAACACCGTCGAAACTAATCTGGCCATTGAAGGGACTGTTGATGCGTTGCTCTCACCCGAGACGGCAAATCTGCATTTTCAATTGGAAGGACGCAACCTTTCACGATGGAATGAGGTGTTTGCCATTGAGCTCCCTGCTCTCCCCCAGTATCACCTGACCGGGACGCTTGCCCTGGCGGATGACATCTGGTCGATTGATCCCATGAAAGCGATTGTCGCAAACAGCGATTTTGCGGGGACGATTCAAGTGATATCCGAAGCCGATCCAATTCGCATAGAAGGAGAGCTCTATTCAACACGACTGGATGTGGCACAGCTGCAGGGATTTATGCCTCGACAACAAGATAGCGATCCCTTAGCGATCAAGGCAGCGAATCTTCTGGATGTGATCGCCCATGCCGACTGGGAGGCCGGCCTCACCTACCGTGCAGATGTGATTGCCACAGATGAAATGCCCGTTCACCATGTCAACCTCGCCATGCGCCTGCAAGAGGACATGCTCACAATCGAGTCATTATCCGGAGATGTGGCCGGGACCCATCTCACGATCGGGACACAGGTTTCCGTGAAAGGAAAGACAGCGAGAAGTCGCCTGTCTCTACAAGCTGAAAACATGAATTCGACTGCTAGTGCACCCGACGAAGTGCTCTCCGAATCCGGGACGAATGCCACAGAAGGATTTCCTGGAACACTCGGAATGGAATTGGCCATGAATATTCACACGATTCGTGGATCGGATCAGAAGAACGATTCACGTGAATCCTCCGGCCGGCAAGATTCTATTCACTCCGTTGAATGGAACACCCTCGAAATCGAGAATCTTAATATCCGGTATGATGATCCCTCCTTGAATACGCACGTCCAGGCGCAGATCGAGAAAAATAACTCGGAGAGGTTAATCGTCAAAGCCAAAGGTCTGTATCGAAACGAACGCATTGACATGACCGTAACTGCTCCTGCAATGAACACGTTTGCCGATCTCCCTCCTGACGGTCAATCCCGGAAACATCTGTCGGCCGAATTCAAACTGGCGGACACCTCGGCCTCGCTTTCTGCCATGGTCGAACCTGTCTGGCCGCTAATGTGGCTTGACCTTGCCTTCTCAATGAGCAGTGAGTCTCCGGATACCCTTGCCGCCTTATTCGCTGTTGAACTTCCTGCTTTAGACACCTTGGCCATCAACGGATCACTCTCCAAACGGACACACCTCTGGAGTCTCCAAAAATTTGCCGCCATCATCGGTGAGAGCGACATTTCCGGACAAGCCACCATCGATACGTCTGACGAACTGCATTTTAAGGGAAGCCTGCAGTCGATTACACTGAATATTGCATCGCTGATGCCGGCGAACGGAAAGGACACCGGAACAGCACAAGCCGTGGCATCAATTCCTGAAACCTTGGAGCAGGATACCGCCCAACGCCATTCGCCGGAGAGGCTTCTCCCACCCTGGCTGAACAATCTCCAGGGCGTGCTCGGCCTACAGGTGGAACACCTGGTGCTGCCCGGCGCGACACTCAAGGATGTGACGGTTCGAACGACCTTCGACAATGGGTTTCTTCGCCTCTCGCCCCTGAACATTGACCTGGGCGGTGGCACCATCAAAACCACCGCACAACTGGACCTCCGCAAACCGTCATGGTCAGGTCATCTTCAGACCGACATCCGGAAAGTTGATCTCACTGAGGCCATGCAGACCCTGGGCCGCGAGGCCGGAGCATTGGGTCAGGTCAATGGCCGTCTTGCTCTGAGTCTTCCCGCGGCCCATCAGACCGCGAAACAACCTCTCAATACCGACGCCATACTCGATCGATTGCGCATCGATGAAGTGCGTCTGCGTTATGACGACCCAGCGTTACAGGCAAAGACGGATTTGCGCCTCATGGCAGATAGTGTCGCATCCGGAATTCAGGTATTAGGCACAGTTGAATATCGAGAAAACCCTGTAGAGGTGTCCATTACTACGGGTTCCATACGCCAGGCATTACAAGACTATGGTGCAATGCCGGTGGATGCGACTTTTACGACACAAGAAACGACTCTGACGCTTGAAGGCAATGTGGGTGAGTTGTTCCCGGTAGCGAAATTTAAGGGAACAGTCGGGATGAAAGGCCCTGATCCCGCTCGTCTGGGCGAAGCTATCGGCATTCCTCTTCCGCACCTTCCCCCGTACCGATTAAGCGCACAAGTTCATCGCGAGCAAGAGGCTGAGGGCCAACAGAGTTTTCACTTGAGTAACCTAGACGGCACCATCGGCGACAGTGACGTTGCAGGCAAATTAGGTGTGACGACCGGCGGCGAGCGTCCAATGATATTTGCGCGATTGGAGTCACGTACACTCGACCTCGATGACCTGGCCGGCCTCATCGGCGCACCACCGGATCCGGACGAGACAGCTTCGCCGGAACAGGAAGCGCAAGCCGAGGCAGCCGAAAAGGGGAAAACCCTCTTGCCGGACAAACCGATCGACTTCACTCAACTTCGTAATTTGGACGCGGATGTCGAATACCGCGCCAAGGGAGTCATGGCACCCGATCTCCCCTTGAATGATTTTGTGCTGAATGTGGTTCTTCAGGACGGACACATGCAGATGGATCGCCTAGATTTTGGCGTGGCCACGGGGACAGTGGCCATGCAACTTGAGGTCAATGCCCATGAATCACCGGCAAAAGCCAAGCTTCATACCCATCTTGATCACATCAATTTAAGTCAATTGCTTGCCCGCTTCGAGGTGGCGGATGATTCTTTTGGCGAAATTGGAGGACGTGCCACACTTTGGATGCAAGGAGAATCCTTGGCGGGTTGGTTCGCCTCGGCCGACGGGGGTCTTTACTTAACGATGACCGGAGGAAAAATCGATGCCCTACTCGTGGAGTTGGCCGGTATGGACTTCACCGAATCAGCGGCGGTATTCCTGAGCACGGATACGCGTGTCAAGATAGAATGCGCCTATACCGACTTGCAGGCCCGCAGTGGTATCGTGACCATCCACCCCTTCTTATTGGATACCAAAGACACCAAATTCAAAGGTCACGGATCGATCGATCTTCGCCAAGAAAAGATGAATCTGACCATAGAGCCCTATCCCAAGGATTTTACCATCCTGAGTTCGCGCGGCCCCTTGCACGTCACCGGCACATTTTCAAATCCGGAATTTTCAGTCGACCCTTCTTTCCCCTCTCCTGAGTTGGGAATGGCTGACGATAGCGCCCGCTGTACGGGCATGGTGGACGCGCTTCGGAACGCCAGAAAGGAACAACTGGCAGACAACAACTGATTTTTGCGTGGCATTCACCACCTGCAACACCTGCAGGTAAAGTGTGAAATTTCCCCATTCCCCATAAATCTAAACGTCAGGTGATGAAGAGAAAAGACTTCAGGGAAATTAACAGGTTTCTACTCAAATTTTCCGTGTTACCCTACACCGTAAATAGTTGCAGCCGCATTTCTGAGCCATCGAAAGGGTGACCATGCCAATCACAACACACGATCTCCAGGATCTCCTTGAACAGAAGGAAAGTCCATGCGTGTCCTTGTTCATGCCGACCCATCCCGCAGGACCGGAAACACGACAGGACCCGATACGCCTGAAAAACCTTCTCAAAGAGACTGAACAGCAATTGAGGGAACAGGGCATCAGGAGCCCAGACGCTCGAACCTGGTTGGAACCTCTCTCGAAACTCCTCGAGGATGAGCAGTTCTGGCGACATCAGGATGAGGGACTGGCCATGTACGTGGCGAAGGATTTTCACCGTGTTTTTCGTCTGCCTCTCAGTCTTCCCGAACTCACGATGGTGGAATCACGGTTTTATCTGAAGCCCATTCTGCCCGTGTTCATGTATGGAGGAACGTTTTATCTTCTCGCGCTTAGTCAGAACCATATCCGGTTCTTCCAGGGTTCACAGGATGGTTTGCAGGAATTGTGCATACCAAACATTCCCCTCAGTATGGAGGAAGCCAATCAAACGGCAGCCGGCGAGCAATCGTTGCAATGGCATACCAGAGCTCCCATTGCCGGCGACCAGCAGGCCGCCATGTTTCATGGACAGGGCGGTGGAGATGACGAAGCAAAATCGCGCATTTCCCAATTTTTCCAACAGGTGGCAAAAGGTCTTCACGAGTTCATTCACGATGCGCAGGCACCGTTATATCTTACGGGCGTGGAATATTTGATTCCAATTTACAAAGACGTCAATACTTACCCTCATATAAAAGAAGAAGGGGTCACGGGCAATGCTGATGAAAAAAGCCTTCATGAATTGCACCGGCAGGTCTGGCCGGTCGTGAAAGCGGATGCCGATCACGGCATAGAAGAGGCCAAGATCAAGTGTGAAGAGTTTTTGGGTACGACCAAAGCATCCCATGATCTGAAAACCGTGGTTTTAGCAGCCCACGAGGGAAAAATCGATACACTATTTGTCGCCCGGAACATTCAACAATGGGGGCGCATCGACGTCATAAATAACCTGGTGGAAACGGATCCGACAAAGTCCGCCGAATCACAGGAAATCTTGGATTTTGCGGTGGTGCAGACGTTACTTAAAAAAGGCACGGTTTATGCTCTCCCCCAGGAAAAGATGCCAGACCGTACGTCCTTGGCAGCCATGTTTCGTTATGAATGAATTCCGCCGTTTCTACCCTCCAATTTTTTAGGCGGCGCCTCTAGATTCCCGCAGGTATCATGGGAAAGAAAAGCCGGTTGAGTTTTCTTAATTAGCCTGGGATACCCTGGAATGGGTGCCCTCGATATTTCGCGGAAATTAAGGGTTGTTGACAGTTCACGACTTCCTCCCCCTTTGTATATAAGTAGTCAGCACAGCTACAAATGCCGGCTGGAATTTATCATTCGAGCGAATTTTCTTTTCAATGGAGGAGACCGGAATGGCCAATGACATGAGGGAAAAAGCAAAAGATATCGGGAAACAGGTTCAGGAAAAAGCGAGTGAGGTAGGAGAGCAGGTTCGCGCACAGGGCTCCGAATTGGCGAACCAGGCACAAGGAAAAGTCAAGAGCACGCTGGAGACCCGGAAACAAAAGGGAGTTGGAGAACTCAGCGGGCTGGTCGAAGCCGTGCGTCAAACGAGTCAACACCTGCGGGAGCAGCATAAAGAAAGCGTCGCCCACTATGCCGAGCGGGCGGCGGAACAAATGGATCGCATGGTGCAATATTTCGATTCCCGTGATGTCGGAGAATTGCTGAACGAGACTGAAATGTTTGCCCGCCGCCATCCGGAAGCGTTTTTAGGGGGGGCCTTTATGCTGGGGCTTGTGGCCGGAAGATTTTTAAAGAGTTCCAGAGTTCGAAGAATAGACGAATCCTCTTCCTATGGACAGCAGGAATCGTTCCGGAGTGAAGAATCCACAGCGACAACGACGCCTGCCGCGCCAACCATGTAACCGGGAATCCTTATTCACATCAATGAGAACATAGAAGGAGGATGTTATGAGTTTATATCAGGAAGAACGACCACTTAGTGATCTCTTCCGTGACCTGTTGAACGAAACAAAAATCCTTATTCAACAGGAAATGCAGCTTTTAAAACTTGAAATTTCCCAAAAAGCCAAACAGGCCGGAAAGGATGTGGGATTTATTGCGGTAGGTGGAGCGTTGGCCTATGCAGGATTGCTGGTTCTCCTAAGTGCGGCCACTTTCGCCCTGGCATTAATCATCCCCGCCTGGGCTTCGGCGCTGATTGTAGGACTGGCCGTTGTGGGGATCGGCTACGCCTTGATTCAAAAAGGTATCAGCGATTTGAAAACCATGGACCCCGCCCCGCAAAAAACCATTGACAGTCTAAAGGAGACCAAACAGTGGACGACCAACGTACTCAATTAAATGTGCAAGAATCGAAAAAGATTGAAGATCCTGCCCGGCTTCGCGAACAAATTCGAGTAACCAGAGCGGAATTGGATGGGACGGTTTATACACTTCAACAACGTCTGTCTCCGGATACCATCAAGGAACAGGTCAAAACCGCAGCTATAGATAAAGTCGAAACGGCAAAAGAAAATGCCCGTGTGAAGGTAAATCAATGGCAATCTCTCCTGGTGGAACGGGTCCTGAACAATCCCCTACCTGCCGCCTTTATTGGCGTGGGTCTCCTATGGATGATGAAGCAGGCCGGCAATTCCTCATCAGCCAAAAGCAGATTTGGTAGGGACCGATATGGCGATGACTATTCCCTTGATCCCTATGAAGAGTGGCCGGATTATGCTCCCGAAATTAAAGCCGGGCGGATTCCCCGTCAACGATCCCGTCGGGGAAGATCCCTGGACGCCATGAAGGCAAGAGCACAGGCCTCGGGACAACAGGCACGAGAACAGATTTCGGAATGGCCAAACCAGGCACAAGAATCATTGGAAGATTGGAAAGAAAAGGCGTCGAACCGGTCAGATGAAATCCGAGAGCGCACACGCGAGGGGGGCGAACGCATGAAGGATGAATTATTCCGGTATATGCAGGAAAGCCCTCTGACCATGGGGGCCATAACGTTAGCCATTGGAACGGCTATCGGCCTTTCCCTGCCACGGTCTGAAAAGGAAGATCAATGGATGGGTGAAACGCGCGACCGGTTGCTGGAGGAAGCTAAGGCAACCGCCAAGGAGATCATGCCGAAGGCCAAAGAGGCCGCTGCTGAGGCTCAACGGGTGGCTACTGAGACCATCAAAGAACAGGCAGGCATGAATTAAAGGGGAGGAAAACCGGACAAACGGTCGCACGAGCCGGTGCGCCAATTGGACAGTATTGATAATCAGTGCGGATCAATGAATGACTGGCTGAGATCAGCTCCGGTTCTTCTCATCAATGAAAGGTTTCCTGTCGGACCAAAATTTTACAACAAGAGGCTATATCATGTCCCGAGACAACACAGCCGAAAAGAAGTCCGGCACAAGAGGCCGGAATGCGGCTCAGCCCAGTCAAATCCCCCATGCAGGGTGGTGGGACATCCTCCTGCGCGTAAAGGATCAAATATCACAGGATAACGTTTCGATTGTCGCCGCAGGAGTGGCGTTTTATGCCGTCCTGGCCCTCTTTCCGGCGCTGGCCGCCATTGTCTCGCTCTATGGACTGTTTACCGAGGCCTCTGATGTCCAGCAACAGATTACTTCTCTCAGTTCCTTCCTCCCGCAAGACACCCAAACCTTAATCCAAGAGCAGCTGACAACTATTTCAACCAGCGGGCAATCGGCTTTAAGTTTTGGAGCGATCGGGGGATTGCTCTTTGCAATTTGGAGCGCGTCCAAAGGCATGTCTGCAATGATCACGTCCTTGAACATTGCCTACAATGAAGAAGAAGAACGGAGTTTCATCAAAGTTACCGCGCTGGCCTTAGGATTAACGGTTGGAGGTCTTATTTTTGTCATCCTGACTCTCTTTCTCATTACCCTGCTGCCGGCGGTATTGGACGCGCTGGGGTTCGGCCAGAAAATGCAAACGGTCCTCTCCCTCAGTCGTTGGCCGCTTTTGGCCATGATCGTCATGGGGGGATTGGCCATTCTGTACCGGTATGCACCCTGCCGAAATTACCCGAGATGGCAATGGGTGTCATGGGGTGCCGGAATCGCCACACTGATGTGGATAGTGGGATCGTCGGCTTTTGCTATCTATGCGAATGATTACAGTAGTTACAACCAAACGTACGGGTCACTCGGCGCGGCGGTCATTTTGCTGATGTGGTTCTGGTTGACTGCATTCATCGTCATGGTCGGGGCCGAAATTAATTCGGAAATGGAACGACAGACGCGGGTAGACACGACGGAGGGTGAGCCCGAACCGATGGGCCAACGCGAAGCCTACTCGGCAGATACACTGGGTCGGACAGCTGAAACCCACCCTCATTCGATAAAATCCTAAGCACGTTTTGGTCAATGAGGGTTTTTGACAGTTGTGCGTATTTGCCTTTCGCTTTATCTTGACAGTTCACTTCAGTTCATTTTTCTCACACACAAGGAGGTCGTGTTATGAATCCTGTATGGAAATTTGCCGCACCGACGTTTGTGCTTACCCTGGGTTTCGTCGCCACCCTGCACGCTTCCAGCGATCAGATGCAACAACCATCGGACCGAACCAGTCAGCAAAAGAACCAGATGGCGACGGTGAAAGGCACGGTGGAAAAAGTCGAAGGCGACGTGTTCACGATCAAAAATGATAAAGGTGAGACGATCCGTCTTCACCTTGATGAGAAGGCATTTCAGGGGAAACAACCCAAAGAAGGTGACAAAATTCAAGCCAGGATCCCGAACGGGGAAGAGACGTATGATGTGGTTTCCGTTAAAAAAGATGGGGATTCCACTGCAGCTTCCGCACAAAAAGGTGGAGAATCCATGCAAGCGCAATCTTCTTCGCAATCATCATCCTCGCAGGCCGGAAATTTCACAAGAACCATTCAAGGAGAGATTTCCAAAATCGATGGAAATGTGTACTACGTTCAGGATACTTCCGGCAAAGAAATCCGTCTCCGGCTGGACCAATCCGCCGAACATTCAGGCGAATTGAAGAAGGGCGATAAAATTGAAGCGTTGGTGACACAGAAGAAAGAATTTCACGTCATCTCGGCTGAACCCGTCCAATAAACTGGTCGGCAAACCTTCCGGGCGGGGATTTCCTGACGGAAATCCCCGCCCGGATATTCGTGTGACGGTGTTCTGTGGCACCATTGACGAACCCCTGCAAAAAGTATCGACGTCTGCCAATGGTTTCATTATGAAGCCTATCAGGATGTCGAACAGGCCATGGAGCTCATCTGCGAACTTGGAAAATCATAGAAGGGTTCATGTGGGCAAAAACGAAAATCGCCTTAGCCCGTGACCAGAAAAACAACCGGATTAACTCAGACACTATCTTCAGGGAACCTCTAAAACCCTCCCCAGGTGCCTCTGAATTTCCGAAGGTCTCGGTTCGAAATTTGGGATGGGCTTGGAAGCAAAGAGTATGCAACGACCCTAGTTCAAGAAGTTAACATTGCAAGTTTTCGAGTTGACCTGCGATTAACCCCAAAACTTCACTGGATAAACGTGGCCAGTGACTATGGGACAAATCTTAATTTGCCATAAATGTATTTGTATTCCGATTCACCACTAAGGCCGTCGGTATAATGGGTCATGCCAATTTTTTCGGAACACACTTTTAGATTTTCCTCCCACTCTCCGCTTCGAGCATACAGGTGAAGAAAAAATGATACTCTTTTCGGCTCTGTCAAAAACAAGGAGGTCCTCATGCCAAGAGGAGACAAATCCAAATACACCGGAAAACAAAAGCGTCAGGCAGAAAAAATTGAAGAAGGATATGAGAAGCGAGGCGTATCGGAAGACGAAGCGGAACGACGTGCATGGGCTACCGTGAACAAAATGACCGGTGGAGGGAAGAAACCAGGGGGATCCGGTCGAGGAAAAGGGATAAATACAGCACCGGCTAAAAAAGGCGGGGAAAAAGGCGGAAAAGCCTCGGCCTCACGGTCGGCATCCGCAAAATCCGCCTCCGCCAAGAAGGCCGCTGAGACTCGTGCTCGAAAGAAAAAATAAACGGCATCGGAAAGGACCTCTTCCCCGCAAGCGCATGAACCCGTTTGTTGAAAATCAGGCAAGAGATCGGGATAGTGTCTGCCGAAGATCAAAAAATCCCTTCCAGGGATCTGCCCTAAGATT
Organism: Nitrospira sp.; assembly: GCA_024760505.1. Classification (GTDB taxonomy): domain Bacteria; phylum Nitrospirota; class Nitrospiria; order Nitrospirales; family UBA8639; genus Nitrospira_E. The sequence continues at coordinate 2,797,121 of CP058931.1, read as the reverse complement.
GTGGAGTCGTTGAGGGAGAGTGGTGAGAGTAAAGACCTGGGAACCGGAGATGGAAAAGAGTTCATCCCAACTCACAGGGGTAGACACAGGCGCTCCGGGAAGAGCTCGAGTGCCATAGGTGGCAATAGATGTGGCCCCGAAGCTGTTACGGAGGTAATCAATAAAAATTTTTCCCTTTCGTTTGGCTTTGCTCATCGTGGCCACAAATCCCGAGGGATGCGCTTGGGCAATTTCCATCGCCAGTCTCCGGGTATACTGCTTTAACTGGTCCCATGTGGCACGACGTGTCAGGGGGGCCACGACATGTAATCCCTTTCCTCCTGAGGTTTTCACAAAACTTTCTATGCCATCTCCCGAAAGCCGATTTTTTAACATATGGGCCCCTTCAACCAGCTGCTCCCATTTCACCCCGGGACCGGGGTCCAGGTCGAGGACCAGGCGATCAGGTCGATCCGTCCGATCCTTCCGGCACCCCCACGGATGAATTTCCAATACGCCCATTTGCACCAATGCGATCAGCCCGTTCACGTCGTCAATCACCAGATATGTGTTCTTGGTTTTCGTTTCTTTTTCGCAGATCAGAATGCGGTGTACGGAATCCGGAAGAGATCCCGAAGCATGTTTTTGGTAGAAACATTTTTGTTGAGATCCCTGAGGACACCGCACCAGCGTCAGCGGCCGGCTGGCCACATGAGGCAACACCCACTTGGCGATCTGTTGATAAAATTCCGCCAGATTCCGTTTCGTGATGCCCTGCCGAGGATACAGGATCTTTTCGGGATGCGTAAGCGCCAGTTCCGGCTTTTCCGTTGAGTTATCCGGCGAGGCATTGGATCGCCGGCTGGAAGAATTGCTTGTTTCGGAATAATTATTGTTCATAGAGTGTGGACTCTCTTTGATGATTTTTTTTGCTGGTTTATCCTCACGGAGACCGACAAACGTAGGATGGCGCAGGACCCCGTCACGTGTCCATTCAAAAAATTCTACCTCGGCGACAAGTTCAGGATGGACCCAATGCACGTCCCGAATGTTCCCGTCGGAAGGCAACCGGGCAAATGGAGTATGGGACTGAGCTCGCTTGGCCAAAAGCGCATAAATACGTGAAAGGTGTTGGTGGGTAAAACCGGTGCCCACCCGGCCCGCATATTGTAAGTGTCCCTGCTTATCATAATAGCCCAATAGCAGTGCTCCGAAAAATTTTCTGGATCCCGAAGAGTTGGTATACCCGCCGATGACAAATTCCTGCCGATGATGACATTTAACTTTGACCCATTGCTTTGAACGCGCCTGGCGATACGGACTCATGGCATATTTGCTGATAATTCCTTCCAAAGCCCATCGACAGGCCTGCTCAAATGCACGTTTTCCATGACCGTGGATATGATCGCTGTAACGGACGTGAAGGGCCGCCCCCTCCGGCAGAGATTTAATTAATTCCCATAACAGTTCTTTTCGCCTGAGGAGCGGGGTCCGACACAGGTTGTACCCTTCGCAATAGGGCAGATCGAAGACAAAGTAGACCAGAGGGTCGGAGGCTTCACCCTTCAAGACATGTTGCAAAGCCTGAAAATCGGAGGTGCCGTTCGATCGAAGTACGACGACCTCCCCGTCAAGGATGCCCTGTTGAATCGACAATGCCTTCAGCGCTTCGGCAATGTCGGGAATTTTTTTTGTCCAATCCTTTCCGTTTCTGGTCAACAGGTGAATTTTTCCGTTTTTAACAATGCTGACAATACGATACCCATCGAACTTGATCTCGTGCAGCCAATCCTCCCCTTCGGGAGAAATTTTGACCAAAGTCGCCAACTGGGGATGAAGGGTTGCGGGTTGGGAAGAGGACACGGCGGAAGGAAGGTTTGACGGATCAGGGACGCGGGAAGTTCCGGAGTTGATATTCTTCCGTGAAGGAGTACGGGAGGAACGGCTTTTTGTGGAACTGTTTTTCGTCTTCCGTTGGGAAACCGGTTTCTGCTTGCTTCTTTCCTGATTCGCCCCGGCAATCTCTTCCAATGATCGTCCGGTGGCAACACTCCCGGGGGCCATGTCAATAATGTCGAAATGTTTCCCTCGGAGGGCTTCCGAATCCTTTTCTTTAATCAGTAACCAGTTTTTTTCTTCTTTGGATTTTGCCCCTCCCATCCGAACCAGGCTCCACCCCCCTTTCAGCTTTTGGCCTTTTAAAAGAAATTTCAATCGTCCCCGGTTGTAGGAATGCTGGGGATTTCCTTGAGGGACCCATTGGCCGCGATCCCATACCATGACCGTCCCGCCGCCATATTCTTCTTTGGGGATGGTTCCTTCGAAAGATCCATATTCAACTGGGTGATCCTCAACCTGAACGGCCAGACGTTTGAGGGAAGGATATAAACTGGGACCTTTCGGAACCGCCCAACTTTTTAGCACACCGTCCAGCTCAAGCCTGAAATCGTAATGCAACCGGCTTGCCGCATGCTTATGGACAACAAAAGAAGACCGGTTTGTCCGGAAGGTCTTCCCACGAGGTTCCGGGGTTTTCTCGAATTGCCGTTTACCCTGATATTCCTTTAATCCCATGTTTGTGACTCCCTGCGAGCAGGCTTGAGTGTCTGAGTCCTGAAAAAACTGAAACAAAGACCCTTCTGCTCAGTCAGGCGGGCCATTCACGGTGAAGGGTATTTAACTGGCCTTACGGGATTTTCGAGGGGAGGCGGATTTGCGTTTTTTGCCTCCGCCGGAGGGTTGGGACTTTTGAACGCTTTTCTTTAATAAGGACATGATATCAACGACTTTCCCTGAACCTGATTTCTCTTCTTTTGCGACAGGGGGAACAGATGTTCGTGACTGGGCACTTTTCGATTTCTTTTCGATCCATTTCAGCAAGGCATCACGGTAATCATCATGGTAGCGTTGCGGTTCCCACTTTGTGGTCATGGATTCCACTAACTGTTGGGCCAATGTCAATTCCTTTTCCGAAATTTTGTAGGATTTCACACTCGCTTCTGGCACATCCAATTCTTTCACATTGCGGATTTCTTGATGAAATCGCAGAAGCTCCAGCACCAGAACATGTCCTTGAGGAATAAGCGCGGCTAAATACTGGCGTGTTCGGATAACGACTTTGGCAATCCCGATTTTGCCACTTCGACGAAGCACTTCCCGTAACAGCACATATACTTTTTCACCCTTTTTATCGGGAACAAGATAATAGGGCTTATCAAAATACTCGTAGCCGATATCCTTTCCGTTGACAAAATTTTCGATATCAACTGATTTATTCACTTCAATGGCAACTTTTTCAAAATCGGCATCATTTAAAAGCACATACCGACCCTCTTCATATTCAAACCCTTTCACAATGTCCTGCCATGGAACCTCTATACTGCCCCCCTTGAAAGTAAGACCACCTTTAAGACATAACCCAATTCTTAAAGGAGGAAGCCTAATGGGACAACATGCAGAAGACCCCATTGAACGATGGACAGCCAAACGACGTGCAGCTCTGGTCTTGCGGGTGCTCAAAGGTGAGACCTCGGTGGCGGAAGCCGCCCGGCAACATGGACTGCGAGTAGCCGAAGTGGAGAATTGGCAGGATCAGTATCTCCGCGCGGCGGAGAATGGCTTGCGGCGGCGGCCCAAAGATGAGGAGGCCCTGAAAGATGAACAGATCAAAAAGCTCCAACAAAAGATTGGGGAGTTAGTGGTGGAGAATGATGTGTTACGGGAGGCCATCAAGCCCTACCCTTTAGCGCGGGAGATGTCCGACGCGTGAGAACAGTTATGCCGGACATCTCGGAACGAACCGTCTGTCGGCTTCTACAGGTAAGCCGATCGGCGCTGCATCGGCCGACCAAAGGGAAGCGGGCTCGTGCGACGCTCTCGGAGGAACTCGTTACCAAGCTAGAGCCGCTGATTCAGGAATATCCAACCTATGGGTATCGCCGTCTGTGGGCGCTCTTACGATTTCGCCATGGGCTCCCCCATAATCGCAAAGCGGTGTATCGGGTCTTACGTCTAAAGCGCTGGTTGGTGTATCAACGGACGGCGACCCCACGCCCGCGTGTACAGTGCCGTCGGAGTCGGACGACTCAGAGTAATCATCGCTGGGCCATGGATGTGACCCACATCCCGTGTGGACAGGACGGCTGGGGGCACCTGACGGCCGTCATCGATTGTCATGATCGCGAGCTTGTGGGCTATGAGTTCGCGTTGCGGGGCCGGGCCCAGGAAGCGGAACGGGCGATCGAATCTGCCTGTCTCGGACGCTTCGGTACCCTCCGCCCCGTTGACCCCACTCCGGTCCTTCGGAGTGACAATGGCTTGATTTTTCAGAGCCGCCGCTTTCGGCAGGCCTGTCGCGACTACCGTTTAGCTCAGGAATTTATTACCCCATACACACCGCAACAAAACGGGCTGATTGAACGGTTCTTCCGCAGCCTCAAAGAAGAGTGTGTGTGGCAACACCGATTTGGCAACTTCGAGCAGGCGCGGCAAAAAATCAATATCTGGATGCGCTGGTATAACGAGGAGCGCCCACATCAAGCGTTGCAGTATCGGAGTCCTCGTCAATATCGCCAGGAACAAGGCTTACAGGTGGCTTGATTTCAGGGGAGCATTACACCTCTTCACCCGTCTCCTCGTTCACACGTTCATACCGGACTCTGGCGTGATTCCGGCTATCCAACAACCGGAAATGCAAGTCAAATTGTTTTTCCGCTGAATGAACGACAACAGGAATGGTGACTAGACCAAAGGTGATGTGCCCTTTCTAAATTGGCCTGGTCATATCACTGAATCCTTTTCTTATCCCGCTATCGGTTGTGAAAGTATAATACGGGGATATTGCCTATCAACCTAATTACCGTTCCCTTATGGTTGTTCTGAACTATTTATGGGTGAACCGCCCGTTGAACCTTTTCCTATTTCTTTTTTCACCTTAAAACGGTCCTCCCAATCTTTTCCATTTTGACAAAACCGTTCGAGCTAATACTCATAGGGTTTTCTGGATATTTCCTCACGGAACATCACTCGGATAATGCTTTCCAGTTGATCGATAAAAGGGGCAATAGGATCAGTTGGAGTTCTCCTCATGACTTGATCGACCTTCTGATGATGCATGTTGACCATTAATGAGCGATTGGAGGGTCCACTGATCACGATAATTTTTCCGCCATAACCTGTGGCACGCAGATCTTTCAGGAGGGTTGGCCCATTGGGATCGGCAATCGACATATCCAGGACAATGACTTCCGGAGCATGTTTCTCCACCAGTGAAGTCACATCCTGTCTATGTTCCGGTATAGAAAGGGCATAGTCCTTTTCCTGAAAATGGAGAACCATTGCGCTTCGAAAGGCCTCGTCAGGGGTAATGATCATGATCATGATTACATCCACATTTTCCCTGGCTTGCATTTGGATATTTTTCTTGTAAGAAATTTCCTGAAGTCAAATTCAATCGTGTCGCAACCCCACACCCTCCATCCCCTCTGGTGAACCGTTTCTGATCAATGACGGGTTTGGTTCCCCATTCAATCCTCCTGCTAGGCCGGAGGTCGTTTTCCCGTAATAAAACTCAAGGCAAAAATTATCAGAAATACGACAAATAACACCCAGGCAATATTGGTCGCTGTACCGGCTACGCCAGTTAAGCCGACCACTCCTGCAATAAGAGCAATGACTAGAAATGTAATGGCCCAACTTAACATACGTAATTCTCCTTTGTTCCCTTTCGAAAAGGGCGGAATGGTTTGTTCATCGGGAAGGACTCATCTCCCATCATGTTGATGGTGTGAGCATTCCCCGTTTCGAGCTCCAGATCCATTATGGCGAATTTAATGCTTGGCTCCATCTTTGTGAAGCAGTTGGAAATTTACTACCTTGTTTTGGGCGTTAACTTCAATCTGAACCATATCTCCAATTTTGAAATCTCCTTTCCCCTTGGAATTACTCAAATTCAGATACCGAGGAGCTATCTCACCAGCCTCTCCCGCATCAACCCGTATCGTATTTTCGTTCACTTCCTCAATTACTCCCTCAATTAAGCGATGACCTTTATCTAACTGATGACCCTCCTGTTTTTGAGTTGTTGCCGAACGGCCATGGTCAGGGGCATGGCCTGCGAGATCGCTACCAAAAGCGAATCCCGGAACCCCCATGAGAACAGCAAATGTCATCATAAATTTTACATTCAGAAACCACTTCATATCGTGCTTGGGGGTATTCATGTCCGCCTCCTTCGTAATTGATTTTCCCGCTGGATCCCAAAAGCAAACCCCAGGATTATCACCACATCAACCGGTATCCTTTGGGTTTGTTGATTGATTCCCGTAATTCGTTCCTCAAGCATTCGTGCTGTTAGGCTCAATGCCCACATCCGGAATGTCCGCACTGACATTTTCCGCCTTTGGAAGGTTGGGAAGATGAGCAATTCTCGGAGCAAAACTCCTTCCCTGGAGGAGCTTCACATGAACAGGCAGGGTGAGCACATTTTTTAGCATTGGCAGTGGTCATCATTTCTCCTTTCCGTCAGGGTAATAGGAAAAAAATCTGAATTTGAATTACATAGTCCCTCTCCCCCAAAAAGTATGCAATCTCTTGATTCAGTGTTGACTTTTCAAGACATTTCATACAATGGACAAAACTTCTTGCAAATGAGGAAAAATGGAGAACTATAGTTCCCTCGTCTTAACAGAGGAGATTTCTAATTGGCCGAATCCTGTATATTTTCTCCGGCCTGTTCCATCTTTTCTCCCGCTTTCTCCATTGATTCATCTACCTTTTCACCTGCTCGTTCAGCAGGCCCTTCTTGTTCACACCCCACGACAAAAAACAGAGATCCGGCAAAACATGCAAACATCAACATCCTTTTGATATAAAAATTCATGCATTTCCTTTCTTCATGATGCCATGAAAATATTGAGTGTTTTGGACATAATGAAGCTGTGTGTACCATACGTTCTTGCCCCCCAGCCTTCCATTTATTCCCAATCGCGTGGCCTTCCGTAAAAATCATACATTTTAACTTCATATTCTCTATTGATGGGCTGGTTGGGGTCATACTCAGGGCTTTTTTCAATCGTGGCTCGAGTCATGTCTACCGCAACCGTTTGTTTATTCCAATCTATAGAACTGACCCATTTATGAGATATGAGAACTTTTTTCCCAGGCAGCCATTTCTGCGTATCCACGACTAAATATCGGATCTTCCATGAGGTATCATCTACGATGAAATCGTCCACATGGCCGATTTCTCCGTCCTTGGCCCCGATGTAATACCCCTGAACCTCATTAGAGGACCGCAAATGAGGATTTCCATTTAATTTGCCGGATAAGTTCCTTCCATCTTTGGGCACAGGTTCGATGGCTTCCCCGCCGGGGACACTCATTGGTGTGAAACCGGAAGGTTGGATGAAAGTACCATCGTCCCAATATTCCCTCCAATTAAAAAACAGGCGTAATTCTTTTTCTTTTTGAAGGGAAAATGGCAGGTCGGTTTCTACCCCTGGGCTGTCTTCGATTTCTGTGGAAGTCAGCGTTAGCGGAAAGACCTTATCCTCCCAATTAGTCGGTTCAAGAGCCTCCGGGCCGATAAGCACATTCCTTCCGGGGAGCCAATTTCCTGTATCCGCCACGAGATACCGTATTTCCCACAACCGGTCATCAAAATAAAAATCATCCACGCTTCCAAGGTCTTTATCGATGGCTCGCAATCGATAGCCTCGCATTTCCAATAAAGTTTTCAACATACTTTTCCTTTTGTGCCTATATTTTAAAAGAGAGGCCCTTCCTCTAATTGAAATATTAAGAGTATATTCACTTAGTTCATTAACTACTTTCCTAGGGTTCATCCGCAATGTACAAAACTTTTTCGGGCCAACTTGAAAAGTCGAAAAAGTGTTGGAAAGCGATGGAAAGGGGAACCAATATCAACATCCCAGGCACAGGGGGTAAAAACAGAATTAGCGAAGGATATTCGACATTTTGTCCATCAAGAGAAAACTCCGGTTTACTCTATTATTTAACAAAGCCATGACCTGACGACACCGATCCTCCACTGCCTCTAAATCTATTTCTTGCTGGAGGGATTCCCGGCTCGCTCTTTGGACCATTTCGACATGACGAAGGACTGCCTCACGATCCTCATTTCGTTCCACGTTTTCTCCCATACGTCCCAAGCCGTCCAACAGACAGATGATCACTGCCACATTTCCCTTTCCGTGTTGTCGGATTTGATGAAACGCCGCATTCACCACGCCTTCAAAAGTCACAGGCGGAGCAATGATCCGTAGAACGCCGTCCCGGTCGTACCGGAAAGGAGATGGAAACTCTCGTTGACAGAGCTGGCATAAAATCGCGCTGAGATGATCAATACAGTTTATGCACGTGAACGGGTCATTTATTCCAGGCGAAAGTGCCCTCACGGCCATTTCCACAAGTTGAAGCACGGAAAACTCAATATCCTGTTCCTGGGTTCGATTGGTTCCACAGATCATTTGTTTGTTGATATGTTGAGATACGACATCTGTCATCGGCCCAAGTGCCAGTACTTTGGCTAACGATGCTCCCTTGGTGATAAAATGACCCGGCCGATAATGAAGAAATATCACTAAATTCTGTTCATGGGCGATATCCATAAGGCCATCATTTTCAATTGCCTGAAGATAACCCCCAACTTCGGCCTTTATTTCCATTCCCTCTTTTTCTATCCTGGACATGATAGAGGGAATAAGGGTTTTGTTCGCCTCATTTTCATCCGCCAGTCCTAAACGCTCTGGAAAGAGTCTGGTCAGGTCTTCTTCCAATTCCCCATATACCGCAGCGATCAGATTGGGGGCTTGGATGGACACAGCAATATGGTGCATGAAATAAATCAATACCCCCAGGCTGCACATGGCCAACAGGAGTCCCACCAAGGTTCCCCAATAAGGAGTATATTCGTGTGCGGGATTCAAATGGATCGTTCGCAACACAAGCAGACAATAGAGAAAGGTCGCCACAAACGTTCCCAGCACTATTTGATTCCCTCGATCCCGCATAAAATTGCCTAACAGCCGTGGGCCGAATTGTCCCGAAGCAAGGGTGAGAGCAACAATGGATATGGAAAACACCACTCCGGCAATGGTGATCATGGATCCGGCAATCGTCGAAAGCAACGTCATCGCTCCTTCCGGTCCCATATTGCTGAGCCACCGAAGAGAGTCAATTTTCTCGGGAGAAAAAAACTCGTCCAGATACGGAACGGCCAACGAGAGGAAAATCGCAGCAATAGTCATACAACTAGGGATAAACCAGAGGCTCGATCGAAGTTTAGTCAGCCAATTTAGTACCCAAGCCGGCATGAATCACTCCTTCTTCTGAAATAATGAGCATTTATCATCCCGCCATATTATTTCGGGCAGAATAAATGGCTTTCAACATTGTAAACTTAACGACTTAAAAATTCTCCAAGGGAGTTGAGTGGCTCAACTTGATCGCAGATGATTTTAAGCGACGCGATAAAAGGGACGGCGAGCAGTGCCCCAATGACACCCCATAACCAGCCCCAAAACAAGACACTCACCAAAATGACCACGGGATTCAGTGTCAATTTTCTTCCCAATAAATGGGGTGTAATAAAATTTCCTTCCATAGCGGTCAAAAACAAATACGCTCCGGACACCAAGCCCACCATATTCATATGTTCAAATGTGATAGCCGCGGCTAGCGTCACTGCCCCTAAACCGATAATACTTCCCACGTAAGGGATGAAATTCAGAATCCCCGCCATGGCCCCCCATAAAATTGGGTTAGGCATGCCGAGCAGATACATGGCAAGGCTCGTCACCATCGCGAGACCTATATTGATACTGGTCACCGTGACAAGGTAACTGGAGATGTTATTTTCTATTCCACGGACAATTTCCACTGCCCGTCGTTTATCCGAAAATCGTGGAAGGACTTTCACGAGTTTTTCCAAAAACAAATCCCCGGAAGCAAGGAAAAAATAGAGTAAAATCATCGTGGAGACCAGTCCCAGAATGAATTCCGTGGTCCAATCGACCAATAGGCCTCCCAAACTATTGGTTTTCATTTCGACTTTTTGCGCTTTCCGAGATTCGGAAAGATTCGTCATATGCTCCAGGGCTTGGGTTGCCTTCCCCATTTCCAGAACCGAATTTTTAATAGTCAGAATTTTCCGTTCGACTTGTTGGAAGGCTTCCGGAGCCCGGTTCAGCCAGAGAGAAGCGGGAGTAGACAGCTGAATAATTCCAAACGTGAGGGTGCTGATCAAAACGAGAAGGATCGCCACGGCCGCAAATGGCGCGGGAATATATATTTTTTCAACTCCCCGCACAAGAGGGGCTAATAATAGATTCAGAAATAAAGCCACAAACACAGGAAGCATGATGGCTTTGGCCACATACATCACTAAGAGTGAGGCATAGAGAAACAGCCCCGTGAGGGCAATGGACCGGATATTGATCGGTCCCTGAAATAATTGAGATAGATGGCCGGCTTCGAATTCGGATGACAGAGGTGGAGAGGAAGCCTCACGTTCGAATTCTGAGATTTCCTTCTGGTGGATTTCAGGCATCGGAGGGAGCCATGTTCGGCAAAAGAGGTGGGGACACCGAACTTAAGTATGCGTCACAGGAACCATCAACAAACCTTGCGATCCTTTCGTTCTTCAGGATTGGATAACTATTCATCGGCATGAACCACCTATCAAAATTTTCCCTCACCATTACCGGACCGGTTGGAGAATGGCCCTTGCTGGAGCACCATCTCCGTTCGGAATTTTTAAGGGTAAACAGATGAGCATATACTCACCCGGTTTCACTCGAGAAAATTCGAGTCCTTCAATAATGACAATACCGGCTTGAATAAGCATGCGAGCAATCTCATTTCCATTTTTGTGTTTCCCTCCAATAAACAGCGCATCAATTCCGACGGTGCTCACCCGCCGTTCAGCAAGCCATGCCGCGGCAGTTCGGTCAAGAAAGATGGTGTCTTCAGGGGGGTGTTCAGAGTACCAGTCAGAGGCGGAATTCCGTGTTTTGAGGAGAATCCGATCATGCGAATAGATCCGGTGTTTCTTCAATTCTTCCGCTTTTACAGAATTTCTATCTTGGATCTCAATCACTTTGGCCAGACCTATTGTTGCTGAAAACTCTGTTTGCTCATTATCTTGGAAAGAATTTCCACATTTCACTGGAGCGCCAATGTGCGTTCCGGCATGAGAACTCATGGATATTTTGGAGACAGGAAACTTATCCCCATTTTTTCTGTCCGTCACCGGTTCCATCTGAAAAGGTGGGTCTTCGGGTCTTTGAACCATTCCCGGATACAAAGGCATTGAAATGTCAATCCAATTAGCTATCATGACCTACTCCACATTCCGACTTCTCAATCGCTTCTCATTTTAACCTGGGAGGTAGGCAGGTCGACTCTTCCCAATATTCCTTTTTCCAGAACCCGGCATTGGATGACACAAATGACAGAGTATGGTTACTTCATTCCTTCGCTCAATAGACCTTTTGTAAAGGCCCACTTGAGATTTGTCTACACCCTGTGGCGGAACACACCGTTTAAAGTGCCGACAATGAAGGTCCTACTTTGGGAATACACATCCGGGAATCATTCGATGTACTTAGTTTGACTAAAAGTAAAATCCTATGCCACTGAATTTGGCTATAATCTATGGATCGTTGAGAACCGACCGGCAGGGTATCAAGGCCGCTCGTTTTATGCTGAACACCTGTCATACCCGTGGCCATACCGCAACCCTCATCGACCCTCTTCTTTACCCTCTCCCGCTGTTAAATAAAATGTATAAGGAATTCAAACCTGGTCAGGCACCTCAACCTCTCCAACGGGTGGCTGATCTGATTATTCCGGCTGACGGCTATATCATTGTGTCGGGCGAATACAATCATACCATTCCTCCTGCCCTCTCGAACGTCTTAGACCATTTTCTTGAGGAATACTTTCGAAAACCTTCCGCCATTGTATGTTATTCAGCAGGTGCGTTCGGCGGAGTTCGTGCCGCAATGACCCTCAGGGCCATGTTGGCTGAACTGGGAATGTCCAGTATTCCATCTCTGTTCCCCCTCTCCCATATTCAGGACGCCTTTCAGGAAGATGGCACCCCTGCTGATCAAAATTTCCATCAAAAGGCCCGAGAGTTTTTTGAAGAACTGGAATGGTATGCGTATGCCCTTAAACAGGCCAGGGCCCATCATTGTCCTCGAAGTGAGAGTTCAACGCAATCCCTCTCACCTGAGTGGCGCCAGGTTTGATCGAACCGGGCATTTCCAGAAATTCTTGAGAGAAGAAATTGAGAGATTACTCAGAACAAGACCGTCGAGCGAGCATCTCTGATGCTTGAAAGCCTTCTGGCCCCGCACCGCCTGATGGCGACTTGATGGAGCTGTATTATTATTTTGCTGCAGCGGATATGGCTCTGCCACTCTGGATGCAGGGCAGAGTGGCGCTCTATTGGCACCGGAAAGAGGATTCTCTCAAGCTGGCTAAATAATTGAAGGATAACCCCTCAGTAAAAACAGGGAGAATTCAAGGCTATATTCATTAAGAATCTTTTTTCACATGGTTTTTTGGATTATCCCATTAGCGGGGGATCTTCCTTATCCTCTCCCGTCAACACTTCAGCTTCCGTTTCCTCCATGCCTTCCATTTCACTAACCATTCCCAACAACACCTGTCGTCTTTGCTGAAGAGACTTTTGTAAAAGGTCACGGGAGGTCGGTTCTTGAGCGGACTCAGGAAGATTGACCAAGGCTTCGGCTTCTGCCATGGTGGCAAAACTATAGGCGGCCATTTTGGTTTCTCTTCCATCCACACGCTTCAAAATATCTTCAGTTTCACGATCAAAACTATCCAATTGTTTGGCATCAACCTCCGTCTGACTGAGATTCTCTAACTTTTCCAGTTGCTGTTTCAATTGATCTACCCGGGAAAAGGCAGAAAATGATGCATTGGTGTTTGGCATAAGAACCCCCCCTTCGGTTAGGTCTGATTATCTACAATGAATAATTTTTCGTCCTTAAGTCCTCGGTGTAGAAATTTCGGCCTCAAGCCCAGGACGCTTCCTGCCTGTTTGCCGAGGAATAACACAAATCCATATTCAAATGCTCTTGGGCAATTCGGATAGCGCCCAGGACCCGATTCACGGCCAGAGGACGACCGGCGGTTTGAATCGCACCAAATCGAGAGACCTCAGGGACAAAAGGGGTAGAAGATTCATCTCCTAGCACAATGGTTTGGCCTTTAAACCCGGTGGCCTTAAGATTCTTGAGAATTTCTATCGGATCAATATTAGGACAATTACCGTCCAGGATGATGATATCGGGAGAGGTTTGCCTGAGACGCACCCACAGATCTTTACTATGTGAAAATCCCATCGCACTTTTCCCCATCTTTCGCAATCGGCCTGTCATCAATTCTAAAAAATTTTGATTCTCTGTCACAAGGAAAATCATCTGCGCCTCCTTCATGCATTCATGCATTTTTTTTTGACAGAAACAGCCTGGGGCTTTTTAGCGAACTTCGACGGTATCCGCCACTATCAAAAACCCTTGAAGTTTCAAATTTGTTGATTCCATCTGCCTTTTGAGAGGGTTTTTGGTAAGACGGTAGACAAAGTGCTGATGGACGATCTTATTTTGTCTATTTTAGAGAGTGAGATAGAGAATTACATTGAATAAATCAGCTCTTTCCGTAAGTGAATTTTAGTAGGAAGGCCACGAATCAACGGCAATATGGAGATCTTATATGCCACCACCCTTTCTAATGATGCTTTTCGGTTCCATCCTCATCCTGGCGCCCATTTCTCAATCCGTAGCCATTACTCCTAACCAGGGCTCCTACAAAGCCAGTGAGTTGGTTGGAAAATCCGTCAAGAATCTGCAAGGCGAAGATATCGGGCAGATTGAGGAATTGGTTATTGGAAGCAATGGGGAAGTCGGGTATACCGTTTTATCCTTCGGAGGATTTTTAGGTGTGGGAGATAAGCTCTTTGCTGTGCCCTGGGCCTCGCTTGCCCACCAACCGGATCGCGAGTATTTGACACTGGATATTCAGCCGAAAAAATTAGAAAAGGCACCAGGCTTTGATAAAAATTATTGGCCGGACATGAAGGATGAAAAGTGGAAATCTCTTATATGGGAATTCTACTCAACGCAGGATCAAATCCCTCAGAATTTCAAGGCCCCGTAAGCCTGTATGGGCAATGGGCCGAAGACGAAAAGCATGATGGGGTATCAGCAATAAGTCACTTAACCCACTCACACCTGTACAAGAATGAAGTCCGGAAGAATAAGGGGAGTCATCTTGGCGTTGTTAGCCGGAAGTATGGCCATGGGGGTCGGTGCACTGTATTCCATCGGAAGTGCCGACCTACCTGTTCAAGATCAGCAACCTGTACGGTTTAGTCATCGACAACATGCGGGAACTTTGAATATCCATTGTCAATTTTGTCATCGGTATGCCACGCAATCTCCAGTGGCCGGTGTGCCCTCCATGGCCTTGTGCCAGACGTGTCATGAGTCCCTTTCTGAAACGACACCGGATATGAAAATGCTGCGGATCTATTGGAAAGAAAAACGGCCGATCCCATGGGTCAGACTGCAGCGTCTTCCGGATCATGTCTACTTCACGCATGAAATGCATCTGTTCGCGGGCCTGTCCTGCACCTCATGCCATGGAAATGTTTCCGGAATGTCGAGCACCCCGAGAGCGCCCACCTATGAAATGGGCTGGTGTTTGACCTGCCATGAACAACGGGGAGCCTCTCATGATTGTTGGACCTGTCACAAGTAAAAGGACACGGCCATGAACCTATATCGCCGGACCCTATTGAAAATTCTTGGACTGACAGCAGCCGGGTCATCCCTTCCAGGATGTGAGCGAGAGGTGCATAACCTGGTGCCCTATCTGTTGCCGGACGACAATATCGTGCCCGGAGTCGCGAATTGGTATACCTCCACATGTCAGGAATGCGAAGCAGGATGCGGGACCATAGTTCGTGTCATGGAAGGACGCGCAAAAAAAATCGAAGGCAATCCCAAACATCCGGTCAATGAGGGGAAACTCTGTGCCCGGGGACAAGCCGCTCTTCAGGGTCTGTACAATCCCGACCGCCTTCAAGGTCCTCTACGACGTGAAGGTAAAAGAGGTCAGGGCCAATTCCGGCCGATTACCTGGGAAGAAGGCCTGGCAGAATGGGTGGAGCAACTACGAACGCATGCCGGAAAGTCCGCTATGATTACCCGTCCGGTGTCGGGCACATTAGCCAGCCTGTTGACAACATTGATGGATTCCCTATCCGGTCGTCTCGTGATGTACGAATCCACGGGGGAACAGACTCTCAGAACAGCCAACCATCTCAGCTTTGGAACCCATGACCTTCCTTATTATGACCTGGCAAATGCGGATTACCTCTTGTCATTCGGTGCGCCATTCCTTGAACACTGGCTCTCACCCGTTTCCTTTGGTGTGGCCTATGGAAAATTCCGTCAGGGCCGCCCGTTGGTTCGAGGTCGTTTTATTCAGGTGGAGCCGCGCCTGTCCCTCACCGCATCGAATGCGGATCAATGGATTCCTCTTAGGCCGGGAACCGAAGGGTTACTGGCGATAGGCATTGGACAGGTCTTACTACGGGATGGCCTGACAGAACTTTCTTCTTTTCACCGGACATCTTTTCACCAAACCTTTTCTGCTTTCTCATTGGAAGATATTTCAACCAAAACCGAAGTCTCGGAAGAAATGATCACCCAACTGGCGCATGAACTGACATCAGCGAATGCTCCGCTTATTCTGGGTGGGGGTCCGGCTGCGGCCCAGACAAACGGCACAACAACTCTTATCCTCATTAATGCACTCAACGTGATGATCGGCGCTATTGGGCGGCGCGGCGGACTCCAGTGGATGGAACCTCAAATCTCGCCGGTGGATCTTGCCCGACCCGGGTTGGCCAGTGAGCTGACGCTCATGGATTTGGCCGGTGAATTTGAACAAGGATCCCGCACGCTGCTTCATTTGTATCGCGCCGATCCTCTGTTCACCCTTCCACCGTCACTGAAATTTGAGCGGGTGTTTGACCATGCGCAGTTCATCGTAAGTTTCAGTTCCTTCCTTGATGACTCGACCTCAATGGCTGATTTGATTCTGCCGGATCATGACCCGCTGGAATCGTGGGGGGATGTTGTTCAACAGGATACGATCCCCGTGCCGGCCTGGAGTGTATCGCAACCTGTGGTACGTGCGCTCTATGACACAAGACCCATCGGTGATGTGTGGTTGGACGCCGCTCATCGATTGGGCGAACCTCTCCGTGAACGGGTCCCCTGGAATACCCTTCACGATATGTTGAAGAGCCGGTGGCAGACTGTCCTCACGAAGCATGATTCGCCCCAGTCATTTGAGACCCGCTGGAGAGAGACTTTGCAGGAAGGCGGGTTGTGGCCTTCCAACATCCCCATGCGTCAGACGAACACGGTCATACCCTCTATTACCTATAAACCGCCGGAATTCCTGGGGAACTCCTCCGAATACCCTCTGTATTGTTATCCCTATCCGTCCCTGGGGTTGCATGATGGGCGTGGGGCCAATCGTCCCTGGCTTCAAGAATTGCCGGATCCTCTGACCACCGGCATGTGGGGAAGTTGGATTGAACTCAATCCAACCACGGCCAAGGCATTAGGAATACATCCTGGCGACCGGGTTCGAGTCACATCGGGTTATGGGTCGATCGAAGCGTCCGTTATGGTGTTTCCAGGCCTGCATCCCGACATGATTGCCATTCCCATGGGCCAGGGGCACCGTGCGTACGGACGATATGCTAAGGGGCGCGGAGTGAACCCCATGGTCTTGCTTGGTCCAAGTTTTGATGGTCAATCAGGATCTCTGGCTACCGGAGGGACGCGGGTTCGTGTTGAGCGTATCAAAGGCGGATCGCGGTTGCCGATGTTGGAGGAATCCGGAAAAAACCCTGTCATCGGGCGTATACAGGAAACGGGAGGTTTGTAATGAGTCAAGATCCTCAAGCAACGGAAGAGTATTCAAAAACGGCGGCATCACCCTATAAGTGGGAAATGGTCGTCGATCTGGACCGGTGCTCCGGATGTGAAGCCTGTGTGGTGGCGTGTCAT
Organism: Nitrospira sp.; assembly: GCA_024760505.1. Lineage (GTDB taxonomy): Bacteria > Nitrospirota > Nitrospiria > Nitrospirales > UBA8639 > Nitrospira_E. Next base: position 2,779,998 of record CP058931.1, on the reverse strand, counting down.
GCCGAAAACAATATTCGCATTTCCGGGGAGGAGGAAGCCGCCGAAGGGCGAGCGATCAATTGGATTCGCATTGAGCGATATTGGGAAGGAGACTATCCCAACGTCAAAGCCAAATTCCTTCCGGTCATGTGCCAGCATTGTGACGATGCTCCCTGTGAACCCGTCTGTCCCGTCTATGCTTCGTATCACACCCCGGAGGGGTTGAATGCCCAGGTCTATAATCGTTGTATCGGTGTTCGATACTGCGGGAATAACTGTCCCTATGTCGCCCGTCAATTTAATTGGTTCGATCCTCATTGGGACGAGCCGTTGGCGGAGCAGTTGAATCCGGATGTGTCCGTCCGATCCGGCGGTGTGATGGAAAAATGCACATTTTGCGTGCAACGAATTCGAAGTGGAAAGGAAGCAGCTCACAAAGAAGGGCGGCGGGTCAGAGACGGAGAAATCACACCCGCCTGTGTGCAATCCTGTCCCACATCCGCCCTGATTTTTGGTGATCGGAATGATCCCGACAGCCGGGTGTCTCACTTGAAGAAGAGTCGGAGGGGGTTTCATCTCATGGAATCTCTGGGGACGCATCCGGCCGTGACGTATTTGCGGAGGCTGTCGGAATGACCGACCGGCCAACGGTTTGGGAGGAAATGCCCAAGATCAATCGGGACCTTCTCTCGCCGCTCCAGACGACCACCTGGACCTATTATCTCTGGGTAGGGGTGTTGTCCTGCTTTGTCGCAGCGGGCGCGGGAGCGTGGACGTACCAAATTCAAACCGGTATCGGACAAACCGATTTGCATCATCCCATTTTCTGGGGATCCTATATTGCTTCGTTCGTCTTCTGGATCGGCGTCAGCCATTCCGGAACGTTTATTTCCGGTGTCTTGCGGTTAACGAATGCCGAATGGCGTCGACCTGTCACGCGCATGGCTGAGCTCATGACCGTTGTGGCCCTTCTCGTCACCACGTTGTTCGTCTTCTATCACCTGGGCCGGGTGTGGCGGTTTTATTACCTGATTCCATACCCCAATCAACGGGAACTCTGGCCGAACTTTCGATCTCCGCTGATGTGGGATGCGACAGCGATTTTTACGTATGCGACCGCAAGCACCATCTATATTTACCTCCCCTTAATTCCCGATTTTGCGCTGGCCCGGGATCGAATTCAAGGATGGAGAAAAACCGTGTATGGCTGGCTGGCGATAGGATGGCATGGATCTCAAGCGCAGTGGCGAACATTGGAAATGGCCATACGTATTATCACCCCCCTGATCGTGATGGTCATGATCTCGGTGCATTCCATTGTCGGATTTGATTTCAGCATGGCTCTTGTGCCGGCATGGCATTCGACTATTTTCGCTCCCTATTTTGTGGTCGGCGCGGTGCACTCAGGCTTGGGGATGGTGGTGATTGGGCTGTATACCCTGCGCAGGGTGTATCGTCTGCATGAATATGTTCGAACCGAACATTTTGAAAAACTCGGAAAATTGTTGCTGGTCACGACCCTGCTCCTGGCCTATATGTATTTTGCTGAGCAGTTGACTGTCTGGTATGGCCAAGTGCCCGATCATATGGCCGTGCAGAATTCTCTCCTCTACGGAGCGTATGCCGTGCCCTTCTGGTTCATGGTGAGTTGTATTTATATCATTCCCCTGGTGACGCTGGTATGGCCTCGTTTTCGACAATGGCCGGTAGGACTCATGATGATAGGGCTGATCATCAATCTCGGCATGTATATCGAGCGCATGCTGATCATTGTCCCTCCCCTTGCCCGTCCGAGACTGTCATTTCAGTGGGATGAGTATTTCCCTTCGCTGATAGAGTTCGCCATTCTGGTAGGAACGTTGGCCTTGGCTCTCCTGCTGTATTCGCTTGCTGTGAAATTCGTACCGGTGATTTCGATCTGGGAAGAAAAACTGGGGAAAAAACATGCCCAAGAACACTGAGACGACGGACAGACACGTGGTGCTGGGATTATTCAATCCGGCGACTTTTCTCCCTCCTGTGCTTGAGCACATACGAAGCCAGGGCATTCCCGATCTCCTTATGGAAATTCTCTCTCCTCTTCCGCTGGAAACCTCTTTGCTCAATAAACCGGTTCGCATCCCGCTCCATCGCCTGACCATTATCGGAGGGATCGTCGGCATTGGAGTCGGAATATTTTTCGCCGCAGGAACCGCGCTCCTGTTTCCGTTAGTGACGGGAGGGAAACCCATTGTGAGTATTCCGGTGGTGGGAATTATCTCCTATGAAACCATGATGCTGATGGCGATTGTCGTGACCTTTTTAGCGACAGCGATCAAAATTGCCTTCGTGCAACAGTCCGGCCTCCGCAATGATCCACGCATTGATGAGGGATCGGTAGGTTTATCGATTCAGGTTGGGAACGACACCGCTAAGGCGCACACCATTTCCCAGCTTCTTCAAGAAGCGGGGGCTTTTGAGGTAGAAATACGGACCATAGCCAGTGACTCATGAGGGCCGATGATGATGCTGAATAATTTTGGTTTAAACCGCTCGTACCGTTTCCTGGGTTGGATCATGTTGGCTGGACTGTTTCTGTGGGGATGCTCGGAAGATATGGAAGAACAACCTTCGTTTTCATATCAAGAAGCTCCCCGGGTGCATTCACCGCCGGAAAGCTCTCCGAATATGACGCCATTTTCCCTAATTACATCTCCGCTGGAACAGACAAAAAATTCGACCGATGGCGCACGGCTCTTTGCAATTAATTGTGCCCATTGTCATGGACAACAGGGAATGGGTGACGGACCGGTGGCCGGATATCTGCCGGACCTTCCGCCCAATCTTCACGCTACGGCGGTGCAACAGAAACCGGATGAGGTGCTGTATACCATTGTCACTCATGGAGAAAATGTGATGCCCGCGTTTGAACCCTTTCTTTCTCAGAAAGAAAGATGGGCCTTGGTGGCATTCCTTCGGACTTTTTCGGATCATGCGCCATCCGCCAGTCTCTTGATGCAAAAACCGAATAGGCCGGGTTAATTAACGCGTCTGTGGAAATGTGGTAAACATGATGACGAGTTCAAGCTTTTGGATCGGCTTTTTCAGTTTGGCCCATATTACCCTCGCGAGTCTTGGGGTGGGATTCATGGTTCTGGCTCCCATCGCGGAAGGATTGGGACGCAGTCGTCCCTATTTTACGGATTTTGCGTATCTGGCCACACGATTTACGCTGGTGACGTATACCACCAGCATCGTGTTGGCTGTCTTTATGCTGGAATTATTTATCGGACTTTTCCCTCTTACGAACAGCTACCTGTTTAACCACTTCCGCTATCCTTTGCATCTGGCCTTGATCGTGTTTTTCATTCAAGTGTTGTGCCTGTATCCCTATTATCACTTTTGGGATCGGCTTCGTTCGAAAAGTATCACCTGGCATATCACGTTGGGTACGGTAGCCGCCGTTTTCATTCTGATATGGGGAGGAATTCTTGACGGGATCGGTTCGTATATGATGACTCCTGTTGAAGGCGATAGCGGATGGGCAAGGCTCTGGAACCCGACATGGGTGCCCTTGATGGTCCATCGATTCTTTGGAAATCTGGTCATCGCCGGATACGTCATGGCGGCGTATGCCGGATGGCGTCTTTGGAAACAATACGGTCAAAAGAAGGATGATGCCTATTACCTTACGCTCATAAAAACAGGCATGGCCATCGGCATTGTGAGCCTGATGATTCAGCCGGTCTCCGGCTTCGTATTCGCGCAACACATACAGAAGGCCCAGCCGGATATCCTGCAGGACCTCTATGAAGGCCAAACGGTCCTGTTGGTGATATGGCAATTTACTCTCCTGGCTCTACTCCTGTTGGGCAGTCATCTCATTTTTCGCTCGGTGCATCTGGAGCGGGGACATTCCTACCGGGCGGAGATATTTTATGTGTTGACGGTCCTGTTGATGGTCATTCTGGCGCCATACCCTTTGTATCGGCGTATCGTGAATCTTATCGTACTTCTTCAAACAGGTTGGTACCTTTTGTATGTGTTTCCCGTTTGGATGCGTGGCTCAACGCCCTCACTGAACAAGCCGTTCATTCATTTCATCGCCATGACCCTTGGTCTGGCCGCGCTGGTCCTCTATTTGACAATGGGAACCATCCGTGAAGTGGCGAGAGGGCCGGATACCATTCATGGAATTCTCAACAGTCAGACGGAATCCACGTTTAGAGGTAAGACATTCCCATGACTCTTGAACCCCTTGAAACTTCTATGTCCGTCGGGCGTGTGGCGATTGCCGGCTCCGCCCTGACGCATAGCTTATTTGCCACGTTCATTGTGGGATCATCCTTAATCGGTGCGGTGACAGCGACCTGTAGCTATGTAACGGAAAAAGAATGGTTCCACCGGTTGGCCAAGCTGATTGCATTTGCATTGGTGTTTTCCACTGCGACCATTTCATTTTTTGGTGTCGTGCTGGTGTTTGCTCTGAACATCTATTGGCCTCAATTCTGGCATCGTCTGTTTCACGTGATGTTTTGGCCGTTTTTGGGAGAGGCGGCATTGTTTTTGGGAGAAGCGGTTTTTGCGTATGCCTGGTATTACCTTTGGGAATGGGGGCGGCATGGGTGGAGGCAAAAGGTGCATTTAGCCTTTATCTGGCTTGCCGCAGGCTGCGCCTTAAGTGCCATGTTTATGATCGATATCACCGCTTCCTATATGCTGACCCCTGATCCCATTCATTCGGCATGGGAGAATGTGTTTAATCCCACGATGATACATTTGGATCTTCACCGGTGGTTTGGCAATCTGACTTGGGCGGGTTTTGCCCTCGGTGGGATCTGTGCCGTCCGTTATCTGAAATCTACAACCGATACAGATCGAACCTTTTTCCAAAAAGGAGGAAGTTACTGTTTTGTAATCGGTTATGGAGCTCTGCTGGTCATGCCGGTGGTGGGATATCAATATTTGCTTCATCTGCGATATGGACAACCCCAGGCCTTTTATACCGTGATGCTAGGAGAACGTTCGTGGCTTTTTGATGTCGTGGCGTTGTTGTATGGATTATTAATATTGGTCGGTTCTCTGTATGTTATGCAGATGGTTCGGTCGCAGTCACAACCACCTCCCTCTTTCACCGGATTCATCCCCTTGTCTCTCACTGTCATCGTGACCGCCGCTATAATTTTGGCGATGCCCTATCAATTGCAGCATATCCCTCTTCTCAATCGGTTGACGGATCAGCAAATTAATTCCGTTGGGAAGATGCAACCGTATAAATATTTTGCGCTTTCAAGCCTTGTGGTCTTTGGATTTGGACATTGGCTGTACTCCTTGTGGGTGTTTTGGCAAATGCCACCAGCCACCGTTTCGAGAGCCGTGTCCGGAGCTCGGAGGAGGATGGCGGGCATGTTGCTAACGTTGGCAGGGTTGACGGTGATCATTCTCTTGGCCATGGGATGGGTTCGCGAATCTGCTCGAGCAGTCAACGGGTACCTCATTTATGATGAGATGCGGTTGGAGGACGAACAATCCACGTATCAAGCTTCTCCTTTGGAAAATAATATTTTCTCCCAAGAGATTCCTTATGACTCCTTTGAGCGATGATCCATATCCTCCATTTTTAACGGTAAGAGCAGAGCTTTCGCCGCTTGCAAGTCTGGCATTGGCGTGTCAACAGACTACAAAGACTACCAATATAAAATTGCAGGTCTTCGTGAGGTCACAACCCCTAAGAGTATTTTCTACATCATTGTCCTAGCTTGTGAGAATTCCAACGATTCGGTTGTGATCGACTACAGGCAGACGGCTTAATTCTCGTCGTTTCATAGACAGGACGGCCTGATCTAACTATTCATAGCCTCTTAGGACCTCTGCCACAGGGGACACAATATAATATCCTTGACGATCATCCTACCCTCCTTTGTATTTTACAAGCGGGCTTTCTTATTTCTTACTTAGTACTTCTTTCCAACAACTGTCACCGATGAACCTTATCACGAATACGTGACAGGATGCCCCAAACCCTGGTGTTTACATAGTTCTCTATAATCACCAAACTAAAAATCCCATTTCGTATCTCTGGACACTGACCGTAGGGGTTCTGGAAGAATGATGTTTTCCCTTTATTTTAAAAATTGTCGAATACGTTAAACTCGTCAGTCATTCCTAGACCGGCTGGAAGGAGTCGTACATGGAGATATCTACGGTAAAAGAGTTGATTGCACAAGAAAAGTGGGAGGAATTGCGAGAGCGGTTGAACGGCCTTCCGCTTCCCGAAGCAGCTGAGGCTTTGGCAAATATCCCCAAAGCGGCCCGCGTCCTCATTTTCAATTTCCTTTCTCGTTCTGATTCCGGTGAACTGTTTTCATACCTGACGCCGGAAATTCAAGCTTCGTTATTGACTGACCTCACCGACAGGGAAGCGGGTGAATTGTTGGCAAAACTGAGGCCTGACGATCGGACAGGAATATTAGAGGAATTGCCCCCCCACGCAATCAGCCACTTACTCACACTTTTAGGGCCTGAAGACCGGCAGGAAGCACTACAGCTCCTAGGGTATCCCGATGAAAGTGTCGGTCGACTAATGACTCCCGACTATGTGTCTGTGCTTCCCGCCTGGACCATCCAACGAGCTCTGACCCATATACGTGGGAAGGGTAGTGATTGCGAGACAATTTCTACCATCTATATCACAGATGAAAATGGGAAATTAGTAGATGCTTTGGAGTTACAACGTTTTGTCTTAGCCGATCCCCTGGAGACGGTCGAGCGCATCATGGACCAATCGTTTATTTCCCTTTCGGCCTGGGACGATCGTGAGGAAGCCGTCCGCATGATGCAAAAATATGATCTTTTTGCCCTTCCTGTCGTTGACACCAACGGCATTCTACTTGGAATCGTGACGGCCGATGATGTGTTGGATGTGGCTGAGGAAGAAGCGACGGAAGACATTCAAAAAGGAGCGGCAGTCGAACCGTTGAAAACCAGTTATCGGGAATCGGGCATATGGATCTTATATCGCAAACGTATTCCCTGGCTGATGGCCTTAATTCTGGTCAATCTGACGGCTTCCAGTGTCATCGCCGTGTATGAGGAAACGCTAGCTTCCACACTCGTCTTAACATTCTTTATTCCCATGTTAATGGGAAGCGGAGGGAACACCGGCGCACAAGCCGCCATGCTGATGGTTCGAGCCCTGGCCATTGAGGACGTGAAAGTCTCACAATGGTTGAATACAGCCTGGAAAGAGCTGGCCGTAGGGAGCACCCTGGGCTTAACAATGGGAATCGGTGCTGGTTGTATCGGTTATGCGTGGGGAGGGATAGTTGTGGGCGTAGGTGTGGGATTAGCAATGATTGCAGTCGTTGTGGTCTCCAATCTTCTCGGTGTATTATTTCCTGTCCTCTTGACCAAAGTAGGTATAGACCCTGCTGTCGCCAGTAGCCCCATGGTCACATCTACGACGGATGTGACGAGCCTTATCCTGTATTTTTCTATTGTCCGGCTGGTGATCGATAGTCTTCAAGGAGGGGGCCTATAATGGGCGCTCCGCCGCGGAACAAAAACAAGAACCCCTTGTGGCTCTTGAGCGTCTAGCCCTGGCCGTTCTTGATGCAGGGTTTCCACATTTATCCGGTTTTGAGTCATAAGGACCCTAGAGTAAAGTAAAGCCCATCAAATTATTCATCTTGGACATGGTAAAAAACCGGTTAAGGGAGAATGCCTACATGCTGACAATTTTCTTGAACATTCTATTCTTTTCGGCTCTGATCGTCTCTTCGAGTCATGCGGAGGAAATCGGAAGTGTGGATACAAAATTCAATTTTTTGGGTCCTGATCACAAAATTGTGATTGAAGCGTTTGATGATCCCAAGATTGAAGGAGTCACCTGCCATCTGAGTCGAGCGAAGACAGGGGGCTTGAAAGGCATGGTTGGTGTGGCTGAGGACACTTCAGATGCCTCAATTGCCTGCCGCCAGGTCGGTCCCATTCGCATTATTGATGAGCTTGAAGAAGGAGAGAAAGTGTTTCACGAAAGTCGATCACTGATTTTTAAAAAACTGCAGGTGGTCCGATTCTTTGACAAGAAGCGTCAGACATTCATATATCTCGTATACAGCGATAAAGTGATCGAAGGCTCACCCAAAAATTCGATCTCGACAGTGCCGATCAGATCGTGGTCCAATCCACAACAACGATAAAAGAATACATGCCGATGGTCATGCATTTTTTATGTATCGTAGTTTTGTCAATGCTCTCTCAGCATGCGCTTTTGATGGACGTCCCGTTGAATTGATGTCTACTCCCATAAATGACTTTCCGACAATCTCTCCAGCATGACGCACCTAGTCTAAAATACCTTCGCATCCCAGACATCCAGGGTTTTGCATAGGACCCATTTTCTCCGTTTTCGTTTATATAAGACAAAGAGGCTACGCCTTTTTCGTCAGACCAAGAGATTAATTCTAATTTTTCACAAGTGCCGTTACGCCGGCTTTTAACAACAAGGAAGTTCTTGCCTAAAAAGAGATATCACAATTCAGGGACCACTCAAAAACCATCAGAAGGGCAGATGAGAAACATTTTTCGACAATCCCTTATATCGCTTTTTTTATGGGTGATGATATTCATGGTCACCTTGCCATCCGTTGGTTTGGCCAAAGTGGATCAAAATATCATTACGGACAAAGATATTACCGTCGCAATTGAAAGCCGTTTCCTGGTCGATCAGACTGTCCCCTCAAATGGAATTGATGTCCATACAGATAATGGAGTCGTCATGCTGTCGGGAGAGGTCCCGACGCTCCTGGCCAGGGAGCGTGCAGGAAAAATCGTGGCCAGCATTCGAGGGGTTCAAGCGCTTATCAATACCATCGCCGTGAACCCTACCAGCCGGATTGGCGATGAAGAACTGCGAAGCAAGGTATCTGCGGCATTAGCCGCAGATCCGGCATCAGACTCTTATGAAATCACCGTACATGTTAGTCAGGGTCGCGTTATGCTGACTGGAACAGTAGAAAGTTGGCAGGAAAAGCAATTGACGGAGGAAGTAGTCAAATCGGTAAACGGTGTTCAATCTCTCCGAAGCCGGATCACCGTTAATCCGATGGCTTCTCGTCCCGACTCCGAAATCGAGGCGGAAATTTTCCGTCGTCTTCAATCCGACGTATGGGTCCATGAAAGCCTCATCGGCATCATGGTCGACCAGGGGCATGTGACGTTAACCGGTACAGTGGGGAGCCTGGCTGAAAAGAATAGGGCCTATACAGATGCCTGGGTGGGTGGAGTCAAGGAGGTAAATGTGGCCCCACTCACAGTTGAATGGTGGGCACGGGACAACATGCTTCGTCATCCCAAAGACGTATTCACATCAGACACCCATACAGCGGAGGCGATACGAACAGCCTTCACATATGAACCCCGCCTTCAGGAGGTTGACATCGACGTTCGTGTTGTCGAGGGCACGGCTTTTCTTGTCGGGATTGTGGATAACTTGGCGGCTAAATATGCTGCGGAAGAGACGACACGGAATACGGAGGGCATTTGGCGGGTACGCAGTTTCATTAAAGTTCGCCCTCCCGTGCGTCTTGCCGATCGCGATTTGGAAAAACGGGTCCGGGAAGCGTTCAATCAGCACCTCCTCATCAACAGCTACGAAATAAAGATTTCAGCTAATAGTGGAAAAGTGTCTCTCGAGGGATACCTGAATTCTCCTACCGAAATTTCCCAAACCGTTGGAGCCGCGGCAAGAGTAAAGGGCGTCATCGATGTTGTGAATTACCTCCAAATCCAATCGCCTGGCAAAATGGATGAGGAGATTTGGGAAGAGATCAGACGTGCATTTTGGTGGGATCCTGGTCTTTTTGACCTGGATATTGCGGTTACCGTGTCCAATGGCACCGTAACCCTCAAGGGAACCGTTCCTTCCATCGTGGAATGGAGACGAGCCAGAGAGGTCGCGCGGGATTCCGGAGCCGAACGGGTTCGTAATCGTTTAAGAGTGCAGTATGGTCCTGATTTTTTTTCTACCTAGGGGGTTATTTTTCTTCTTCACCCACTCTATGAGTATTGAGAAAGGAGAGTAAGCATGCAACAGAACTTTTTACAAAAATCATTCATCTTCCTCATCAGCACGACCCTCTGCCTTTTCTCTTTTTTGAATATATCATTCGGGAAGACCAGGAGTTTTGAACAGACTCCTGATTTTCCAATGACACTGGTAAAGGCTGTTCAGCAAAATCACGAACCCTACATTAAAGACGTCCACCAACAACTACAGAAATCCCGTGCGCTCCTCAATGACCTCAAAAAGATGCAAACACAGGCTTCCAGCCAAGAGAAACAAGAGGATTTGTATGCCCCCATCATGAAACTCACGAAGGAATTGGAACACGCGGAACGTATCTCGAAAAATCTTGATGTTATCGATCCACAACCGTGGTTGAGGAATAAGACAGAAATGGATGCCGTGTTAGCAAACCTGGAAGTCGCCTATGACGAGACATTGCCTCTCCTGCAGGACCGGACAAGAATCCTCCAAGATGCGGTTCATCACGCTAAAATTGCCGCGGAGTACGGAAAAGAAGGACGAAAAGATTTATTTCATAAAAATACATTGGCCGCCAAAAAATCTGCGTCTCTCGCACAAAAGGAAGGGTTTGACTCTGACTTTGTGAAGGAAGGGATTTCGGAATTGGAAAATGCCCTTTCCCATATCAAAGATGATCGCATTGCTGCGGCTGCAACATTGACAGAAGGAGCCTACCTCCACTTGAATTCGGCATTAAAACAGCCTCAAAACTCCGAATAACCATTGGCCGGAATAGGGAACAATCACAATGAATACCCTCACATTTCAATATTGCCCATATTGGCGTATGGCTAAAATAGGGAATTGCAAACTATGCCTCCTCTCCGTTTCAACAACCCTACAAGGACACAAATCTCGAGGGTGGTTGTCATTTTCCTGACCGTCATTTTCCTTTTTTGGCCTATTGCCAGAAGCGGTGCAGAACAAAGACAGCCTATGATGATGGAGGCTGAAATGATTCTGGCCATCGAAGACCGGCTGGCCCGAGACGAATTTGTACAGGAAAATCTGATCGATGTTGTCAGCGAAAAAGATATTGTCACGCTCCTTGGCGAGGTGGACAACCTCCTGGCCAAGGAACGGGCAGCCGCACTGGCAGGAACCATCAAGGGAGTTCGCAGTGTCATAAATCAATTACTTGTAAATCCTCCAAGTAGTCTGGAGGATCAAGATATTGAAGATCACGTGAAATCGGCCTTATTAGAAAATTCCGCGACGGAACTGTATGACATGAATGTGAGAGTCACAGACGGTTGTGTGACCTTAACCGGCACGGTTCAATCCTGGCAGGAAAAACAATTGGCCTTACAGGTGGCGAAAGGAGTCGAAGGAATCATTGACATTCAGGATAACCTGACGATCCTCACCGTGAAGAATCGTTCTGATAACGCCATTAAACAGGAAATTCTTCAACGCCTGCATCATGATGTGTGGATTAATCCGTCATCCGTAAAGATATTGGTTCGGGATGGCCAGGTTACAATTTCCGGTGTTGTGAGAAGTGTCGATGAGAAAGCCAGGATTATCTCGTTGTCCTGGGTGCATGGCATCACATCCGTCAATGGGGAACACCTGAAAGTAGAATGGTCTGACCATGAACCCATGCGCCGCTCTGGCTTTCACATAACATCCGATGAGACCATTCAGGACGCCATCTATGATGCGCTGTCTTATGACCCCAGGATAAACAATGCGGACATCACGATTGACGTGAAGGAGGGACTCGTCACACTTACAGGCATCGTCGAAAACCTCCAAGCCAAGACTACTGCCGAAGAAAATACCTGGAATACCACTGGCGTCTACAATGTCGTCAACTTCCTCAAAGTCCGCTTGAATCAACAATATTCCGATGAAGATATTGCCGCACGCGTCAAGGAGGTCTTTCTCCATGATCCCCTGCTCGACCATAAGAACATCATGGTCAGTGTTTCCAATCAGGCCATCTCTCTGAGAGGTACGGTGAAGTCACGATCTCAGAAATCCCGGGCAGAGTTACTTGCCGCCCGTGTTAAAGGTGCGACAACTGTCGACAACCGACTGAAATATGCGGTTGAGTGGCAGGATAAGTCCGATCCTGAGCTTCAACAGGATATCAAAGACCAACTCTGGTGGAGCCCGTTTTTATCCGATCACTCCATCTCCGTCTATGTTGAAGATGGCGTCGCGACGCTCATGGGTTTTGTGCAGAGTTGGCAACAACGATCCCTCGTCGAAGAACATGCCTTTGTAGCCGGAGCCAGATTTGTTCACAATCGATTAAAGGTGGACCCTTCTAAAAAGACTTCCCAATCATCGCCGTCAAAAGGATCCGAGGCCAACCCCTCTCCTTCCAACTAGACAAATGTCAAGCAGGTTTTAAAAATTTCAGGGAAGGAAAAGAATGGTGATTCCTCCCAAATAGACAAGTAAAATCAACAAACTTTCGAATCCGATATTAGCGATGCCATGTTCCTCCCGACGCAGCAATCCAAGCAGTAAAATACCGTTCATGAGCATAGTTAAGGCGATCAGATAGACTTGCTGATTCGTCGTAGCATGATAAATCGAACCTTCTTGATACGCGAAATCGGAAAACGCGACCAAAAGCGTATCAAAGGTATTGCCTCCGATAATACCTCCTACGGCAAGCGTCAGCGCGCCTCTACGCACCGCGGCAAGTGAGGTAATCAATTCAGGCATAGAAGTACTCATGGTCGTGAAGACTCCCCCTACAAGCGTTTCAGAAAGCCCGGTATGAATCACAAGAGAGACGGCTGAACCGGCAAGAATCCACCCGGCCGTTCCAATGAGCACGGCAGAAGCAGTGAACGCCATCAATAATTTTTGAAGATTTTCATGACAGTTGCCCGCCTCGGGTTCATCGGGTTTCGTGTGAGAGGTTAACTTGGGACTCCAGAGTGGCTCAACATGAGAATGATGCACCAGCCGAAGACCAAAAATGTAGATGGCGACGACACATGGGGTGACCGGATGCACATTCCACAGGCTGAATTCAGGACCCACGATGGCGAGTAAAATGAGCGAGAGCATGCTCATGAGCAGCACCCCGTTCATGAGATTGGCGGGGGAGGCTGCGGCATGCTCCAGATTGGCATGGCGATAGGTCATATCGGCAATGGCAAGAAATGCCGTTTGTATGGCAATGCCTCCAAGGGCATGACTCACCGCAAATTCGGCATGACCGCCCCATGCGGTTGTCACGGAAGTGACTATGCCCGGCAGGGATGTACTGGCCCCCAGGAAAACGGCGCCCGCAAGCGCCTCGCCAATCCCGGTTCGATCAGCCAGCCGGTCTACCAATTGAGTAAGTTTCCAGCCGACCAGTCCGATGACCGCTGTGGACATAAAAAATAGAGCCAGACTAAGAGTGAGAGACCAACCTTCATGTTCCAGGATAAAAGATCCTATCCGCTTCTATGCTTGGAATTGACCCGATATCGTTTACAGGGCAGAAGCTTATGTTTCTTAAATGTTTAACATTTGAAACCTGAGAAAGGGACCGGATTAGATCTCCTCATTGTCACTCGACATGATGCCGGCAGGCATGCCTTTTGCTTTTGTGAGAGCCGAAAGATGCAGTATGATCTTAAGGATTCGTCCCTCGAGCTTTGAATCCCCGAACATCAACATGAACGAAGGGACCTCGATGAGGTTTGGGCCCATAAATGCCTAATCCTCCCAGAAAAGGTTGATACCAGGTTTCACGAGCTTTCTTCTTCACGACATCCGCCAGTACAACGGCATCCGCCATGGTGATTTTACCGTCTTGATTTATGTCATCCATCTGATTATTTTCATCCACATCCACAAAAATATCGGCTGCACCTCCATACAGGTGTTGGCTGTATTTTGTGCGATTTCCGATCGAATGATTATAAAATGGGGTGCGATAGCCGCTCATGATATGTAGTGTGTGAGCTTTAATCCCTTCTTGATTGACCGCTTCCAGAATCATTTCCAATTTGAGTATCAGTCGCTCCCTTAAGACCAGGTACTTGGGATACCCGCTCGGCTGTTTGCCGACAAATTGGCCTAGCGTAAAATGCGGCGAGACAAGAACATTGCGATTATTCTGGGTGACCTCAACAAAGCCCTGGGGTCGATTGTACACAGAATTATTTTTCAAGGGTTTTTCTTGATAGCGACCGATCCGATAGCCATTTAACTTTTCACTGTTATGAGCAAACGGCACCATGACAAACACATTAAGAATCATGGTGGAATTGGTAGTCGTGTCCGTGATGGTTATGGGATATAAACCTTTCTGGTTGGGTGCTTTCCATTTCCATCGCTCCTTAGTGTGACGTTCAAGGTTGCCCTCCGGAGCAGAGACGGTGAAAGAGCTGGCCGGATTGGTAAATACGCATTCAAGCTCAATCGTTCGGGAAGGCATGACATAAATGCCTAAGACCCGATACGGATTGACTTCGTCCCTTATTTTAACAGTAAAAGGCATGAGTTCCGGATCATAGGGTGAACTGGGTGCTGCGACAGCATGGTGAATACCTCCCACCATCACAAAAAATCCAATTCCGCACCATGCGACCATCAAGGAACTGCTGAATCGCAAAAACATGAAATGACTCTGTAGGATTCGGTTTAGATAGAATGATTGGAACCACCACCAGCTGTAGATAGGACTGGCTGCAACGCTGTCCATAATTGCTCGTCATGACCATAAAGATCTTCACGGAATTGCAGGGTCCCGTCCTCAGCCACCCAGGCCGTCAGATACAGAATATAAACCGGGATCGCTTGTGGAAGTTGAATCGCACGGTGTTCCGAACTTTCAATGGTATGCAGAATTTCCTCCCGGGACCACTTTCCGTTTAAAAGATATGCAGCTAAATCCGTCGGCCGTTCAACGCGGATACAGCCATGACTGAAATCGCGTTCGGATGCATCGAACAAATGATCGGCAGGGGTATCGTGAAGATAAATGGCATGATCATTGGAAAACATGAACTTGACCAGACCTAGCGCATTATTCGGGCCGGGTTTCTGTCGAATACGAATCGTTCCGGCTTCAATGTTTTCTAAGGTTAGTTGAGAGATGTCCATAGGCTGTTCATCCCAGTCCACCAATTCAAAATTGATTTCCTCGAGATAAGCCGGATCTTTCTGGAATTTTGGGAATATTTCATCTATTACAATGCTTCTTGGCACGTTCCAGTATGGATTAAGTACCAGGTATTCCAGAATGTCACTGAAGATGGGAGTCTGGCTCATTGGCTTCCCCACAATGACGGGCATCTCCACTTGTGGTTTCCCATCTTGATAGGCCCTGAGTTGAAAATCCGGGATGTTCACCAATACATAATCCGGACCCAACGTCCGCGGCATCCAACGGAGCCGCTCCAAATTCACCAGCACCTGTCCTATACGGGAATCCACCGGAGTATTCAAGGTTTCCAAGGTTCTCGGCCCGACTATCCCGTCTACGGATAGTCCATGCCGTGATTGAAATTTTTCTACCCCCTCCATCACTTTCTGATCAAATAGCGAACTTATCGGCCCGTCGTTCATATCTTCCGTCGCCGCTAGCCGCCGGCGTAATACTTTCACGCGTGGACTGCTTGTACCTTTCGCGAGGAGAGGACCGCCTGGTATGATCGGCCACCCTCCATCGGCCTTGATCTGAAGATATTGTCCTAACGCCTTCAGTAAGGGCCCATACCCTTCATGCCAACCGGCTAATGCCTCCAGAGTGACAACGATTCCGTTGTCAATGACTTGTGTGACTATCTGCGTCAATGATTGTATCTCATCTTCCAGATACCACTTTCCGTTGACTTGTTCCGGCGATAAGCGTCCCGATGTGACGTGATCCAAAAGCTTTACAAGGTTGTTCGTCAGAACGACTTCGATTCTGGCGAGGACATTGGTACGGAATAAGGGGCGGGCTTCGGAAAATAACTGATCGGTACGTTGTAACCAGTGAAGTTCGGAATACGCATAGTCCTTGGGATTTAAACCCAGCTGTTCGGCTTCGCTTAAGATTTTATATAAGGCCTGTCCCTCGGCATTAAGATGATCAGATGGTGAAACCCACAAGGGCTCATATTGCCGATCATTATATATTTCAATTAGCTCCTTCCGGTAGGCTTCCGGCGTGTCATCAATAACCTTCTCGAGCACCTGAGGGATGCCTGGTTCCTGACCTTGGGCTCTTCCCACCGCCCCAAATACTAGGAACACATAAGAACATATGCATAAAAAAACATGAATTTTCCTAATTTTCATTTCCCCACTTTAAGGCAATACTCGAACCTCACATACTGGCATTAACCCTGGAGAATTTTGCTTCCATCCAGGGTCTTGACCGCCAACCTAAACAAGACGCAGAAACCTACTACCCGGCGACCCCCAATAATTTGTCAAATTTGATACGATCAGATTCATTTTTATGGCCATTTCCAGGGTTTTTGAGGGTTTTCCAGCGGAAAATTCAAAGTTATTTTCCAACCAAAACACAGCGGTGAGAATCCTCATCGCATTCACAATTTACATATCAAATCTCAAGAAAGGAGGGTTTGTGATGAACCGGTTTTATGCACGACCAATTTTAGTTGCCGGAGTACTATCTATGTTGGGAATGCCGTGGGGAGGCAGTGACCATGAGATATCAAAAGTCCATGCAGCCCCCTGGATCGCACCTGCCCCGCAACAGGAATTGTCCGCCAAATGGGTTCAGGATGTCGCCCGTGAGTTTCGTAAACCACAATTTCGTAACATTTTCATGAACATCCCTGGTGGATCCCCTCAATCAACAATTTTGGATTTATTAAATGAAGCGGCTGTGGGATTGGAGAATGGGGAGCCCGGGTATGCACGTCACCTCGTTCGCAAAGCGGTCAACGTGCTGGATCGAAGTGCAGGACGAGGGTGGTATACGGAATCGGATATTCAACCTATCCAGGCCATGATCTTGAAATATGCCAAACAGGGTTTTTCTGAGGCCGATCAAAATTGGAAATTCCAAAATAGAAATAATCCAAGAAATAAGGAAAGGTCTTTTAATCGGTCACAGGATGATGGCGTAAGATTATTTAATCCGGATGAACCGAATTTTTCCGGCAACCGGTGGGATGGATACACCAGCGATCATTGGCAGGGAAGCAGAGGCAGCTACGACAAAGTTCAAAAACGGAATATCCGGCAAAACATGGAGAATTTTGATCATTCCCGAGATCGCACATCGAAAGGTGCGTTCCGGGACAGGGACTACAATGTAAGAAATCAGGGTGAAAATCGGCGGATGGAACGCGGAGGCACTCAGCGATATTATTCTGACGATTTTTATTATTCGGATTACCCCTATGAGAATCGTGGGAGAAGGAGCGAATCATCAAGACATAATCGTGATTCCTACAGAGATCAGATGCCTTGGTCAATGGAACAGGATCGACGTCTCCATGCCCGTGGAAATGAGAGGTTTTACAGCGAACAGCCTATGGACCACGGAAAACAAAGTCCATATGACCATGGACCCGGCCGGGATGAATATTTTGAATCGACCACAAGAAATCAGTCCAGGGGATTCAATCGTTAACCTATATCACTTTGGTTACGTCAAGGAGGAACCACAAGATGAAATTGTTACATGTTTTTCACCGAACATCTCTAGCAGTCGCATTTTTGATGGTTGTAGCCGGAACTCCAGCTCTCGCACAAAGCCAAATCGTCTATGACGATTACGAGGTGAACCCGTATTACGAGTACGATCCTTATTTTGAATATGATCCATATTTCGATGATCGTTACGGGTACGATTATGATTACGGATACGATTACGATGACTACGTTTTGACGGATTCGGAGCTCCGTCAACGTATTAAGTTAAATCTTGCCATGAGCCCTTTTGTTGATGACGACAATGTACGTATATCCGTCGATTATGGAGTCGTGACCCTATCCGGCACAGTGGAAGACCGGAGCGCCATGATCGATGCCCAGGAAATTGCATATGATTCGGGAGCCTGGAAGGTTCGCAATAACCTTTCTCAACGTGAGACCGACGAGCGTCCATGGGCCGACATGGAAGACAGAGAACTAAAAAAGGAGATTGAGGATGAGCTTTGGAGGAGTCCATTTGTCAATTCGGACAATATCTCGGTCGGGGTAAAAAACGGAGTAGCCACACTTTACGGTGGGGTTGAGAATAAAGGTGAGATTGCGGACGCGGTAGAAAATGCGTATGAAGCCGGCGCCAAGCGAGTCAAAAGCCGCTTGTGGGTTGATCCGGACCTATCATAAGAGGTAATTCTTAACTCTGGAAAAGGGACAAGTTCCCCCTGGTGGGACAAGGCCTCTGCGAAGCCTTGTCCCACCAGGGGATGTCACAAGCAGTTCCGACCACAGATAAGAGTGAGGCCAAGCAAATAACAAATTCAACAGAAAAGAAGGAGAAAGCATGAGCGAATTAATCGTCGTGGCTTTTGCCGATGAGACAAAAGCGGAAGAAGTACGGAAACTTCTTTTTAGCATGCAGAAACAATACCTTCTTGATTTGGAAGATGCAGTCGTTGTCGTGAAAAATCAGGAAGGAAAAGTCACCATCAATCAGACCTACAATTTGGTGGCCTCCGGGATGGTAGGGGGAGTGCTCTATGGAGGTTTATGGGGTCTATTGATTGGCGTGCTGTTTTTTAATCCCATACTCGGATGGGCCGCCGGAGGACTGGCAGGCGCCACAGCAGGAAGTATTACCGGATGGTTAACGGACATTGGCATTGACGATAATTTCATCAAAGAATTAGGAAACACTATTCAACCGGGACATTCCGCTTTATTCCTTCTCCTAAAAAAAGTGACACCGGATAAAGTGATTAACGAATTGAAACGGCAAGGCGTGGAGGGCACGATTTTGCAGACGTCATTATCCACCGAAGACGAAGCCCAATTACAAAGTTTCCTTACGTCAAAAATTCACCGTGTGGAGCATGAGGTGCACTAATACATGGATTGCTACATCGTTCCAGTAATGAACTAAGGGAGAACTCATTCGAAAGTCAACCAACAGTCCTGATTCACCAGATATTCCTATTATATTCTTGCACATTTCCATGAAACGATTTTCAAGCGTCATTATCCTTCTGGGCACAATGTTACTTCTGCTTCAGGAACAGGCAGGAGCGGGGTCAAAGTTCCAGGCTCTCTCCGAAATGGTGGCCAATTTCAGAATGGGCCCGTTCACTCAGTCACATTCATTTCCAATCCGAACAGACATTCCTGACGAAGAAAACTGTCTTCTTTATACACCCACTCCATTACTCTCTCCGAGAATGATGTATGTCATCGGAGAAAGTGAAACACTCTCTCTTGCTGAGGATATCGTAAAAAAATTTTCGGTCTTCCAAAAGTTGTTGACCGTGAAGGTACGAAGTGTGGAGACGACGCATACGCCTCCATGGTGGCAGATCTCTCAACACTCATCGATTGCCATCATGAGTGAACGAATGGACGACCATGAAAGGCTGAGGTTCGTAGACCAGTGGGGATACGAGCCTACGCAACTGAGGATTGTCGCCGATCCGGTCGTCCTAATCGTTCATCCTTCAAATCCCCTTATACAACGGGGAATAACTCTAACGGAATTAGATTCCATTTTTTCTCAAACACCTTCACGGGAAGCTTCACCAATTCAGACCTGGAATGATCTGGGGCTCGAAGGAGACTGGTCTTCTCGGCCAATATTTCTGCATGGTTATGATGCATCAATCAGCTTGTATGACTTTTTCAAAAATGAGGCCCTTCATGGAAAGGACTTTCATAATCGTGTTCATCGCCATTCCGGTTCCGGTCAGGTCGTTTTCGCCGTGGGGGAAGAGAAAGGAGCACTGGGATTTACGAAGTTCAGCTCGGTTACTCCGCAAGTAGGAATAGTCCCATTTCGAGTAAATTCAGAACTGTTGTCCATTGATAAAAGTTCCAGGTTGAACC
Organism: Nitrospira sp.; assembly: GCA_024760505.1. Taxonomy (GTDB): domain Bacteria; phylum Nitrospirota; class Nitrospiria; order Nitrospirales; family UBA8639; genus Nitrospira_E. The sequence continues at coordinate 2,760,005 of CP058931.1, read as the reverse complement.
CGGCGTATCCTCTTACACATTACCTGTACGGGTATCTGAACCTAAGCCCGCAGACACATCCTGACGAGGCGGCAATTGAATTATTCAAGTTCCTCTATAGTCAACAGGGCCAAACCTTCTTGAAAAATCGAGGTTACATATCTCTTCCCATTACAGTGATTTCACAAGAATGGAACCAATTGAAGAAGGGATCAGACAAGATTTTTTCAGATTATACAAAAGTGTGCCCCGCTCACTTTTCACAGACGGGGTTATTCTTTACGCCCCTCGTGATTGACGTTAAACACAAATCCCTCTCCTGAGCTGAAAAACCGAAAGAATACAGAGGAGTGTCCTTTATCACTCCTACCGTCGTATGGAAGATTTCAAAGCCAGCACACAGTCCCGGCTTTAAAGTTTCCCCCTTCAACCCCGCCAAGAAAATCACAACATTTCCAGGGTTTTCAACAGTTTCGCAGGTCCAGACTTATTAACCATACTATGGCAAATCACAAGTTTTTCAAATTTTTGAGCGCTTCGAAATACATTTAAATTAACAAACTGACCCGAAAGGGTCTCCTCAATTCATGCGAGTTTTAATACAAGAAAGGGAGGAACGACAAATGAGACGACACCACATGAACCAACAACAGTCGGCTATAATTTTTCGGGGGTGCATGCCGTTACTTTTTTTGGCTATCGTTGGCTGTCAGGATGAAACCGCACCCGTTAATAATCCACCGGTTGAACCCACGGTTTCCGGGAACTCGCAGGAAATTCCCTCTCCGCCCGTGGATTCTAATACTCCGAACCCCTCCTCCACCGACCAACCTTCTGATCATGCCAGATTAATCATAGGCGAAGTCATGTCCATTGATGACAAAAGTTATATGATCAAGGACTCCGAAAATAAGAAAATCCGTGTAGAGACTACCTCCATGACATTGGTAGATGAAGGAATTGAAGTCGGCGATACAGCGGAAATCCGTTATTCTGCAGAGGAAATCCCCATCGCTATTCGAAAGGTACGGGGGACCTCATAAATTTATCGAGGTACAGTCAAAACCTGTTAATAGGCAGGAATAGACCGCATACGTGAATTGAGGAAAAAGTTGCTTGAGATGAATAGCAACAGTGGCCTTCTTGATGGTGGGATAAAAAATTCCGGCGCAACGGGATAGCCCCTCTCGCGCCGGAATCAATTTGGTCTTCTGACTTCCTATAACTAATTCTTCTGATCGCGGGCATCATAAGGATGATTTTCCAACCATTCATCCACCCATGCCCTGACTTCTTCTTTTCGCTCTCCATATCGCTCTTGAAGTTTTCCTTCGAAACGGTCCGTACGCCCTTCAATTGCCAGCAGATCATCATCCGTAAACTCTCCCCAGTTTTCCTTAAGCGCCCCTTTGAGCTGCTTCCAATTACCATAAAATTGGTCCTCATTATACACCTTGTGGATATACCCTTTCTGCACTCCCTCTTCCGCGGGAACAGGATATATCATTCCGTTCCCCCCCCAAGCAGGAGCACTCATGAGAAGAACGGCTGTCACGGTTGAGACTATTTTATTTTTCAATATATGTTGCGTCATGCTCATAATTTAACTCCTTCGTCGGTGTATCTTGGTAAATCATGGTGGAACAGGACATGGTTACGGAAGAATATTTGAGGCATGTAAACCACTGAAGACATTCACCATGCCCCTTTGCCCAGGAGCGGAGAGTATCATCTCCTGTCTCCTGGGGATGATGGGGATCCTGACCTCCACCATAAGTGGGAATAGGGTTATCGGACTGGTTTGCTTTTCGCCTGCCAATCCTCTGTCCATTTATTTACTTCTTCTTTTTGATCGCCATATAATTCTTGAGCCCTTCCCTTAAATTTATCGTAATCTCCTTCGATTTGAGTTAATTCATCGTCAGTAAACTTTCCCCACTTTTTTTTCACTTCGCCCTTAAACTGGTTCCAATTGCCTTTGAATTGTTCCTTGTTCATTTTGTTCTCCTTGAAAAGTTGTGTAATTATGTAAATCTTTCAAAGTGCCTCAAAAATCTTTTTTCTTCGTTTTCTGATCCACCTCCTTTGATGGGATTTCCTAAACATTATTAAATATCATGTGGGTGGATTACCCACTTCTTGATCCCTTTATGACTACTTAATATCAAGATAAACCCCACTTCACCAACGTATAAATTGGTTTTCTCCTCGCTCTTTTTTATCCAGATCTTTTCACCAAATACTGAGGCGATTCTCATTCGTTTCCATATGGTCAATGCGCGATGCCGAAAGGCATCCAAGGGAAGTGCTAAAGCAGGATTTTCTCAGGGTGGTAGGCTTTGAAGGGGGAAGAAGTCTCCGAGAGAAGAAGGCGGAATTTCCCAATGTTGGATTAAGAAATTCCGCCTTTCATTTTAGGAACCGATTTTAATCGGCTGCCTTTTCAATTGTTTTACCTGCTTTTTGTACATCCTCGCCGGCACCCTCCATAGTATTACACCCGGTTATCGCCAACAACGCGATCAAAAATACTCCCCACACATAATGGTTGATCTTCATTTTTCGCCTCCTTTGTGTTTAAAAAATTAGAGGAACCATGCCCAGTGAACAGCCCGAATGAGGATTCGTACATCGCCACACTTATACCCCTGCCTGGTTTTCTTTATCTTGTTTTTACATTCCTATTTGTTCTTTCCAAGGATTTTTAAATTTTCGAAGGCGGGTGTCATGGCCTCAACAAACGCATTCCTGAAAAGGTTCCAAATCAGTTGCCATGTCCCAATATTAATATTTTCCATATCCCCGGTTATATCGGTTTTCGTCGCCACCTCATCCCTAGGAGCATTTTCCAGAAGGGAAACAACCCCACCCACAACACTCTCATATAACTGTTGAAAGATATTGTCGGTTTTGTCCTGTGAAAGATCGTAAATTACCGGCCGGTCGAAAAATGGCTTAATGTACCCCTGGACACGGCCATCATCAGTATGCAATTCGGAAATCAAAGCAAATTTTCCGCTTTTTACATCAAGTCCCCCGTAGGCTTTAAAGACATCGTTTAAGGTTGTCATATCTGTTTTTTCAATTTTCATCTTCACATCAAAATCAGGATGTTTCACTTCCGGCCGGAATCCTCCTGCAATTGAGGTCTCCCCCTTTCCCATAAATTTTCCAGAAAGTTTCAATTCCCCTAACTGTGTGATCTTTGGAGCGCCCACCCCGGTTATCAGGAAATCCACCTGGTTAAAAAAAATCCTATACGGGGGATTCGTGGTTTGGTTCTTATATCCAAATTCGCCATTTTTCACCGATGCGAATTCAATCGCCACCTTGAACGGATCTTGGGAGTTCTTTGAACCACCCCCGTCTTGTGATTTGGCATCCTGTGCGACTTTTGGTTCTTTCTTTTCAGAATGTTTCTCCACATAGTTAATATGTGGATTTTCTATTTCCAACTTGGCAATCTGAACCATATTTGTCCAAGGGGCATATTCGACATGTCCCCGCCCGTTCAGCGTTCCGGAATGAATTTCCATATTGAGTAGGGAGGATAAAGGTTTAAACGGTTTAAGTTGAACATTGTTCACATCGAAGTCTACTGATATTCCCGGAAACGGTTGGGCTAAGAAATTCGCTTTCCCCGATATATTCACAAACCCGGATTGGTGAATGGATCCTTCCACATGAATGCCTGAGGGGTACTTTCCGTCCGGGGAGCGGATATTCTGGATATTTTCCACCTTCAATTGGAGATGTGTCAGTTCAAGTGGAGGATCGTCGGCTTGTTCCCTATAGGAAATGGCACTATCTTCGATTCGAAAGGTGTTAATGGTGATAGGGTACAATGCATATATGGCCTCTTGCCAAACTTTGTCTCCTACGTCTGTTTTATCCTTTACCTCTTTTTCGGCTTGAGCTAAAAGAAATACGACTTCAGCATTTTTAATAAGGTGATCACTGACAATCTCCAATTTAAAAAATTGCATCCACTGGATACTTGCACTCCAGAATGGAATGATGAGGAGAGGAGGCTCAGGATTCGCTTCTTGTCTTAAGGTCAAATTTTCAAAATCAATGGAGAAACCAAGTGGATGAAAATCAACCGTCTCTAATTCAACCGTATAGCCCTTGAGATGTTTATTGAGATTGGTTTCAATGTATGCCCGCAACGATTCATCAATAAAAAATGACGTGACCCCCAGGAGCAGGAGGATAAACCCTATAATCCCCGACGTGAGGATAAGTGCACGGATCCACCATGGTCGTTTTTTCTGGGACCCCATTTTTGAATTATCGCCCTACTCGTCATTCCCATCGTGTGTAATATGTGTAATAGGCAACACCCTGGATTCGAAAATTGAGGGGCAGTTTTATTAGACATCCCCTTTTCCGTTCTTTAAGTCAATAATCCCCACCCCGCCTCTGAGGCGGGGATTTTCGGATCATGGCGGGGCAGATTAAGGAGATTGAACCGTCAGATCATTGTCGACTCGCTTGACACCTTTGACTTGCTTGGTCAGCCGGCCCGCTTCCGTCTTGTCCTCTTCAGTCTTAGCTACACCTATAAGATGAACAACGCCCTTTACAGTTTCTACCTCTACTCGAGACAAGGAAGAAGGTTGTCGATTAGCGAGTTTGGTTTTCACGGCGGCAGTTATACTGGCATCATCAACGTAATCTCCCGTGGTCTGTCCGGTCATAGACTGGCACCCCACCAACAATCCCACTACCACCGCAATACTTAAAAAAGTTTGAATGGCCTTCAACATGGTTTGTCTCCTTTAATAACTGTTTAATAATTGTTGCCATAAAATGAACATTTCAATGGGTTTTTTTACATGATGTATATCAGCCATTCTACTAGATAGGAGTAGATACGCCTCAAGAGACAAAACAGCCTCCTATCTTAAATTTTTGTCTTAGATTTCCATTTGGCCGCGCTGTATCATAAACGTGATTGCAAATTGGAACTTGATGATCTTCAGGGTTTACATCCGGGTTGTTATGCATGACCTCACCCGATTCTGGGACGAAGGCACTCCCGCAACACAAACGAATCGGTCCGATCTCAACAAGCAAAAAATATGGACTCCGCAATTGTATCCCCAATCTTGCGTACCAACATTCCAGGACATTCGATTCCATGGATCTAGTAAAAGAAGCCAAACAATCCGTTAAAAGCCGACCCATTGAAAAAATTCTTTCCCCGTTAGAGAATTTTTCAAAACAGAATGCCTCGGGTGGAATCGTGTTGCTGGTATGTACCGTATTAGCCTTGGTCATCGCTAATTCACCCTACGGTCAACTCTATTCGGAGCTTTGGAATCTTCCTCTTTCGATTGGAATCGGCCCTAACATATTGAAAAAACCCTTACTATTGTGGATTAACGATGGCTTGATGGCCATTTTCTTTTTTGTCATTGGCTTAGAAATCAAGCGAGAAATTTTAGTTGGAGAATTATCTGAGCCTCGTCAAGCCCTCCTTCCCATCGTTGCCGCATTCGGGGGAATGATTGTTCCTGCTTTGCTCTTTCTCTTCGTGACGATGGACACGTCCTACCTTTCCGGATGGGGAGTGCCGATGGCCACCGATATTGCCTTTGCCATCGGCCTTTTGGGGTTACTGGGTACGAAAATTCCATTCTCTGCAAAAATTTTCCTCACAACGCTCGCTATTGTTGATGATCTCGGGGCTGTTTTAGTGATTGCCATATTCTATACATCAGACATTTCATGGATCAGTCTTGGAGTGGGGCTCGCATTTTTAGCCATTTTGATTGGAGCCAACTGGTTGGGAATTCGTTCACCTATCTTTTATGGCCTATTCGGCATTGGCGGTGTATGGGTGGCCTTTCTCTTTTCCGGCATTCATCCAACGATTGCCGGAGTCCTCAATGCGTTCACGATTCCAACGACGGCAGCCTTGACTAAAAAGGAATTTGCTCGCAAAAGCGATACATTTAAACGAGAGTTTCAAAAATCGGAAGTCCCGGGAGCTTCTATTTTGGAAAATGAACATCAGGTTCAAGCGGTCCAAGCATTAAAAACCACCACTGATCTGATGCAGCCTCCACTACAGAAACTCGAGCATGCCTTATATCCGTGGATCACTTTTGGCGTCATGCCTATTTTTGCGCTCGCCAATGCTGGCGTGGAATTTACTACCAATATCTCTTCTCTCTTCACCAGCTCACTCGCTCTTGGAATCGGCTTGGGTTTGTTAATGGGTAAACCCTTGGGAGTTTGCCTTGGGGCCTGGGCAGCTATCAAATTTGGAGGTTCATCAATTCCGTCTCCACTGACCTGGCCGCAGATTGTGGGTCTGGGATTTATGGGAGGAATTGGATTTACCATGGCCATCTTTATTGCCACCCTGGCGTTTCCCCAGCCCGCTACTTTATCAAACGCAAAATTAGCCATTTTAATCGCATCCTGCCTATCGGCCTGTATTGGCTTATTCCTGTTATCAAGATCAGCCAAGACGCCCCCTGAGAAACGGACCTCATAGCAAAGCGTAGAGTCCTCTCCTTGAGTTCTATTAGGCCATTTTCTCTCACTTTAAGAAATCGTGAATTTCAAACCCAGGGTTTTCCTCAGGTCTCCCATGAAGAAAAATTGGGTATATTTCAAATCTATCCCTCAACATATAAAAATTAACAGAAGGAGCGTTTCATGCCTTTCACGACCGTATTTCAAAAAACGTCAAAGACGCCATCGGCACAAGGCTCCATCAGATGCTTAGGTCTGTTTGGAGTGTGCTTGTTGACCGGATGTCTGGTTTTTTCCGGTGTGGTTTTTGCCCATGAAGGAAAAAACACGAAAGGTAGTGAATCCCTGTCCGGGGAGCGTGTCATAAGTGGAACGGTGGAAGAAGTCAGAGGGGAACAGGCCAAGGTAGACACAGGGGAAGGTCAACCTCGATATCTACCCATGAATCTCCGTGAGAAAAAAGGGCTTCCTCCTCTGAAAAATGGGGATCGCGTTGAAATAACCGTCAACGACCAAAACCTCATTGTAGACGTTCATCTGGCAGGAGAAGAGTCAGATCACCGAATCGTACATGGTGTTTTGGCCCAGCCACTGGTAACCGGCCACGAAAAAGCCGTCATTCAGTTGAAGGAGGGTCAGCAGGAATCGCATAAGATCAGTTCAATGGCTAGGAGCAAAGTGGCATCCATTCCGGTCGGCGCAGAAGCCACCTTCCTTATTGATGAAATGGATCAGATCGTGGACGTCACATTTGAGAACCAGACAACAGTGGACAAAGCCCAACATCTTGGAGGAAAAAAGACTCCTCTGAAAGGGAATTTCAAAAAAGTTTCAGGAGTTCTGAAACAACCCCTGAAAGATAATATGATTGCCGTTCAACCGGATGGAGAAAAGGAGCACCAGTATGAAGTGCGTCCTCTGATTCAGGAAAAGTTCAAAAAGCTCTCTTCAGGGCAAGAAGTCGTCTTATTTGTCGATGATGAAGATAAGGTCACCGATGTGGCTTTTGTAGAGAAAGATTAAAAATTCTCTCCCTGATTGGTTGAAGGCAAATTATTGGACAAAGCATAACGTTTGTTGAATTCTATGGGAACGTGCAAAAGGCATGTGCACTTCAAAAGCACCGGCACCAAGAGAAGGACAAACACGGGTGGATCCCTTTCCAACCGATGCGTCCAAGTGTGCTGGAATTATGGCCAGCAGAGTGTTGGAGGCAGCAGGCTCCCGGACCTGTGAAAAGCCGCCTGAACGTATAGTGCGGAATTGGCCGGGATCCGCATTCCTGCCCCTTGAGAAATTTCCAATCAGGGCGTTGTTGCCTTTATGTGGTTTTGCCACATTCATTATCTATGCAACCATTCTTGGAAATATTGTCAGGTTGAAAAACGTGGCGCCCGCCATCCTGGGTGTCCCTGGGATGATAGGCGACTGTACTGAATGGAAAACCAGGACTCAGTTAGTGCAGCCAATTCCAGTCCGTCCTTTCCATTGTCCCCCGATCTTTAACCAATATCGCCGAGCCGAGTCTACCGTCATGCCCAAATAGAGAAAGGCGGCTACGGGCAACACCATGCCATAGGCTGGGGCCAATCCGTATAGACGCAAGGTGGGTTGAAACGTATACATCATGATAAGCCAGGCGAAAACCGCCAGCCCTCCCCCCAGAGCACTTCCATGAATGGGCCAGGTCAAGGCGACAACCGGTGGGAGGAGATAGACAAACACCAGACCCATGACGGTACCCACAAGCATCCAAGGGGAATATCTCAGTTGGGTGTAGGCGGTCCGTTTTACCATTGTCCAGATGTCATGAAGCCCGACATAGGGACGAATGCTGTGCTCTGAATCCGTAAGACCGACCCAAATCTTCCCTACCCGCTTAATTGCTGTCCCCAAGGCACAATCATCAATCACTTCACCCCGAATGACGGCGATCCCTCCTATCTGTATCAGCGCACGGTTCCTCACGAGTATGCAGCCTCCAGCCGCGCCTCCAACAGGTGAATTGTGATCGTTAATAAGGGGAAAGGGATAGAGTTTTTGAAAGAAATACACAAATGCTGGAATCAGCAGCTTCTCCCAGGCGTGTTGACAATGTAATCGGACCATGAGCGATACAAGATCAAGCCCCTCGCATTCGGCCTTGGATACCAGCTCACGCAGATTTCCCCGACTGTGTTCAATGTCAGCATCCGTCAAATATCGATAGGCGGCATCGGGCCAGTGCTTCTCAGCATACTGCAATCCGGTATGGAGAGCCCAAACCTTTCCCAGCCATCCAGAGGGCCGATCATCGGCGACTTTTACAGTAAGGCGTGCTCCGCCTGGGTGATCGGTAGCAAGCTGACGTGCAATGTCGCCGGTACGGTCTTCACTTTGATCATCCACCATCACCACGTGAAATTCCCCTGGGTAGTCCTGCTCTAAGAGAGAGCGTAGCGTTCGTTCGATGACATCCGCTTCATTCCGGGCGGGAACAACGACGACGACGGTAGGCCATTGTGTGATTTTGAAAGTAATTGGCCCATCCCTACGGAGTCGTTGGTCGGCATACCAGAAGCGCCCATGCCCAAACGAGAGGTAGAGCCAGGTTACCAAGGAAAGCGCTGTGGCCAAAAAAAGATAGACCTCAAGATGGGCAAAAGGAATGGGCCAAAAACTCATATAGCCTCCACATACATAAATTTCATACGATCACAAATCATGTAATTTCACTCAAGAACCAGAAATTTGTTTGTGTGTTTCGCTTAAGTATTGTCTCCGAAAAAAGTGTTACAAAAAATTGATGTGCAGTAGGCTCAGCAGCGAGAGTCGATTCATTACTGTGATATCAATATCCCACAACATTCCGCATGTGACAACCGGAATGACGACAATGCCTTCGATCCCATTGTTGGCTTTCCCCATGCCATACCCCAAGGCCGTCAGCCGATGTTCCAGTATCATATAAATAACCTCGTGATCATCAACTACCACCCATGGTTGGCGGCAATCGTCCATCGAAACAGTCTGGATTCCACCCAGGCACACTGGAAGGAACCACACCCAAGAAATTAACGTATTGCCTTTCGCAGCGAGAAAAACTTTAGGGAGAATGAGGTATTTATTCCAGGGAATCGTGGGTAAGGGCCACCGCTTTGATTTGAGCATGAACTTTCTGCCCTGGATGGAGTTGGAGGGTCGCTAATGATTTTCGGGTAATGGTGGCCAGCAGGGGACAACCAATATCCAATTTGATATCGACAAAGGGTTGCCCAGACTCGATGGGGCCGATTTCCAGGACCCTCGCCTCTAACACATTCAGCACACTGGTTTGGAATGCAGGAGGGCTTGCCACAAGACTGACATCCCGGGCAAGAATTTGCACTCGCAATGATTCTCCTATGGATGAATGTTGTTGGGGCACTGACAATTGACCGCCGGGAAAATTGAGAGTGGTGAGCCCAAATTCCAGATCATGTTCCGCCACACGAGTGTCAATGATTGCACCAATGTGGCTATCCGGGATCATACGGCGACTGCCTACTTGAGAAAACACTTCAGCAAGAGGCCCAATAGCGGCCACGCTCCCCCCCTTCAGCAGGATGAGAGTCCTGGCGAGTTGCACCACTTCATGCAGAGCATGACTCACGTAGATAATGGGAATCCTGAATTCCTTATCCAGCCGTTGGATAAATGTCATGATTTCCCGTTTTCGTTGAACATCGAGCGAACTGAGCGGTTCGTCCATAAGGAGCAGGCGCGGGCTGGTTAATAATGCGCGGCCAATGGCCACTCGTTGTTGTTCCCCACCGGACAGATGGGTTGCTCTGCGTTCCAACAACGAGTCTAAACCCAGAATCGCGACAACCTGATCGAGTGAAACACGACGTTCCGATTCCGGTATCCGTTTCCATCCGTACAATAAGTTCGATCGGACGCTCAAGTGAGGGAACAAGCGGGGCTCTTGAAACACGTAACCAACCGGACGTTCCGAGAGCGGAAGAAAGATGTCTGTGGTTTCATCCTGCCAGACGTGCTCTCCCAGGGCGAGAAAGCCGGTCGGCGACCGTTCCAATCCGGCGAGACAGCGCAAGAAGGTGGTCTTGCCGCATCCGGAAGGACCAAATACGACCGTGATCCCTTCGGCGGGTACACTCGCCTTCACCTGCAAGTGAAATGAGTGAAAGACCACCTCGAATCTGGCTGTCAACTCGCTCATGAGACGTGGATAGGCAAACGGCGGTTCACCGAATAGACCATAAGAAGGACCAGAAATGAAAAGACGAGTAATCCTGCCGACAGGACATGAGCCTGGGTATATTCCAAGACTTCCACATGATCGTAGATGGCAATAGAGAGTACCTTTGTTCTTCCTGGAATATTCCCTCCCACCATCAAGACCACACCAAATTCGCCAAGGGTATGAGCGAATCCAAGGACAATCGCCGTGAGATAGCCGCGAGAGGCCATCGGGGAAACAATAGTCAGAAATGTGTCGAGCTTTGAGGCTCTGAGAGACCAGGCCGCCTCTAACGGCTTTCGCCCGATTGACTCAAAAGCGCTATGCAAGGGTTGAACGACGAAAGGAAGTGAATACAACGCGGAAGCAATGACGAGTCCGGTAAATGTGAACGAAAGCGCCGATCCGGTTATCGCCTGCGAGGCGCTCCCGATCCATCCATGGGGACCCAATAAGACCAGTAAATAAAATCCGAGCACGGTGGGCGGCAATACGAGAGGCATGGCAACAATGGCCTCAATGGCCGTCCGGGCTCGGGATCGGGTATGTGCAAGCCACCAGGCAAGCGGCGTTCCAATGATCAGAAGCACAATCACCGTCACCCCCGCCAGGCGCAAGGTCAGCCAGAGAGGTCCTAAGTCCACCTCAGATAGTGTCATGGCTTCCTATGTAGCATTCTCGCCAATCGAATGAAAGTACTTTTCTCATAGGTCGTTATGTAGTTGGTTATGGCAGCTCATAGCCAAATTGCTTAATAATAGCCCGGCTTTTATCTCCTTTGACAAAATCTAGAAATGCTCTGGCACCGGCATGATTTTGTCCAGGCATTAACAGGACCGCTTCTTGTTCAAGTGCATCGTGGAAGGCGGCTGGCACATCCCACCGGCTGCCGCTCCCGTCGATTTTGGGATCCAATACTTGGGAAAGGGCCACAAATCCGAGCTGAGCGTTCCTTGAAAACACAAATTGAAACGTTTGTCCGATGTTTTCCCCCTGAACGATCCGATCCTTGAGGGATTCCCATAGACCCATCTTCTTGAGTGTTTGTTCGGCAGCCCTGCCATAGGGGGCGGTCTTTGGATTGGCAATGGCCAGATGATCGAAGTGGCCGTCTGATAGAACGTGTAGTGCCTCGCCCTGAATCACGGTTGAATCCGGACTCCATAAAGTCAGACGCCCCACAGAGTAAACAAACCGGCTTCCCTTGACTGCCAGACCTTCCTCTTCCAACAATTTTGGCCGCTCGGCATCTGCTGAAAAAAAGACATCGAACGGAGCACCGTTCTTGATTTGGGCATAGAGTTTTCCGCTCGATCCGGAACTGACCAGTATCGTGTGACTCGTGTCTGCCTGAAAATTCGTGATAATTTCGTTAAGAGTTGCCAGAAAATTCGCGGCAACGGCCACCCTGACTTCCTCGGCGGCGACGGTCGTTACATATACATAAAAAAAGAACATGAAGCCAAAAATAGGGACTCGGAAAAACATCATGCACCTCCCAATACAACAAGTGCCGCCAGATGGCTCATGATAGAAAGCGGGCTGACCCTGATTAAGAAATGAGCCTGTTCACAATCTGATGCGCATGGAAAGATAAAAATAATCCGTATCCTTGTTCCCGCCTTGAGGCAGATTGGCCGAGGCCGGAAGGCGGTCGAAATACGATCCTTTAAACCAATGATCATACCCGGCATCAAAATCCAGATTTTGACTTACGACCCAGGACACCCGTATTTCAAGGTCATGTCCTAAATAATTTCCTGCTCCTCCTGAGGGATCTTGTAAAAGAATCCCTCCATTCACGGCACTGCCTTGGGCTAAGTACCAGAACCGCTGCTTGATTTGCATCGTCACGCTTTCGGCAGGCTTCATCACCAACCGCCAACCGGGAGAACTGATGTTGGATCGGAGAAATGGTCCGAATATTCCGGTAGGCATCAAATCCCATCGTCGGGCCCCGAACAGAGGATCAAAGGTTCCACTCTGACTTCCTCCCGGGGTGCGGGTTCCGCTGGCATAGGTATACTGAACAAGAAATTGAGGAGTCCAGGGCACATTAAACGTATAGCCAATTTCCAGATTGGGATTATAGGCAAAATGGTCGACCTGCCCCAATCTTCCCACTTGAATCGCCCCCTCCAATTCATAATCGAACTCACTAATTGCGGGATCCTTGAAGAGGCGAAATCCATACGTCCCATACGTACGATGAAAATTCTTATTTTGTTGTCGTTGATCGTTTAATCCGTAATAAAAGACATTGATATTCATCCAGGGGATCTGAAGGTTTTCCACATACGCCCCCCAAAACAAAAACTTTTTATTCTGCTCATCGAGTTTGACCTCCTCACGAATAACCGGTTCGGTAAGAAAGGTCCGGAATCGCCAAACCTTCTCTTTCCCAATCTGCCAGTGAACGCCGTCGAAGGAATTCGTGGTATTTCGAAAGTCATTGCGGGCGACGTACCGACGGCCTCCCATGTCCATGGTCATGCGGCCGAAATGCAAGTCCGTTCGCAATCCGCTTCCTCCAACATTGTCTATAGTCAATGATCCGAATATCTGTAAAATATCCCATTCATCGACCGTTGTGTTATTGACGAAGCCTCCAGTCTGCGCTCCGTACTCACGAGAATCCTGTCCTTCAAAGAGAAACCGGAATGGACCATTACCCAATCCGAAGCGCACCCTGGACCGGAGGAGCCACTGAGAATCCGTTCGCCCGCCTCCAATTTTTGCAGTGGATCTCCAGGGATGACTTACACTTTCGAAGCGCGTGCGGTTTTCAATCCCCAAATCAACGAAATCCGGCAGACCCAAAGCCGATTTCAGATACCGATTCCATTGAGTCTCTTTGTCTTGGATCAGGATGGCATCAGCCGTTTCCTTCCATTCTTTTCCGTTCTGTGCTTCTGCCCGATCCTTAATCTGTGTAAAAAACTCTCCATAAGCCGAACCCTTTTCAATGCCCAAGGAAGAGGAACTCGAAGATGCCGGCTCGGCCGCAAAAACCACAGTGCAATGAATCACCATGGCCATTCCTAATCCAGCCATCATCCAGACATTCACGTTACTTGCCCTTTTTCTCATTACGACACATTCTTCCTTGGACGTGAAACTGATCAAAAACGAACAGAAAAAAGTACTCCCCAAAAATTTTTGCGTGTAATGTAATTTTAAAATTCATTTATGTCAAGTTTAAGCTACACCATTCCGGGATACCAAAAAGACCTCCTGGATGGTGGAATTTTGTTACTCAGGGAACACATCTCAAGGGATTTAAGGATCGGGAGAAAAAACAAAGAGAGTCCATTACCTGCGAAGGCAAAGGAGAGCTATTCGAATGATTGCCCCCCATCTTCGATGATGTCCCACCCTGCATTCGTCATGATGAGTTCGCTGACAGATCCTGTAGGGACATCCTGAGTGACACATCTCGTTTGGGAATCGGGGTATTCGCTGCATACCCCAGCAACGCAGCAGACATATCGCCGTGCGAGGCAATTACGACCGACTTTTCCGGGGATTTTCCAGCCTGTTTTTTAAAGGCAGCCTGAGCATGAAATTCTCCATCTGCGAGAGATTCTCCTCCTTCAGGGCGCGGATGATGTCCCAAAGCCCACTGCTTCTCACGCCATCACCATGAAATCTGTTACCCATCCAGTCTTTTTCCCCCACGCCATGACGCAATAGCCTGATCAACCTCATATCCTGCCTTCAATCCCATGAACTAACCGATAGCTTTAGCCGTCTCACGCGTCTTGGAATGCCAACAATGCCTTTCTCATGAAGAAAATGCCCTAATGCGAAGGCCTATCTTTGCCCTTCGGCCGTTAGAATGTCATGCTCTTCCTCTGGAATCCACGGGAAGTACACCACATTTTCCTTTGATTCAGCATGCCGCACCAGATAGACCCTCAGAAACACCGTTCCCTGAATCGCGGCGTGGATATCTTCATGAATATTTCTTGCTGACACCCATTCACAAAAACTAGGAATATGAAAAGAAGAATTTTCACCGTTAATCGAAGGGGCTTTCTCGAAGGAAGCTGATTTACGGACGGGTGTTGGCAGGTATCTCCTTAGAAACCGGGATAATTTGTGTGCCCGGCCTCATTTCGTCGGTTCCCCTTATTACAACGAGATCACCCGATTGGAGAGCGCCAAACACTTCAACCATTGAGCCACTCTTTGATCCCTTTCGGACGGTGATCCATTCCACCAGGTTTTCCTTGACCAACAGTACAAAAACCTTTTCCGTCGTGGTGACAATCGCCGTGGCCGGAACGAACAATGTGGGAGTGGATCGGCGAATCGGCCAGCGGACCTCTGGAAACATCCCTGCAGCCAACCGCATAGCCGGATTTTCGACGTCCATTTCCACGGGCATAGACCGGGTTTTAGGATCTACCGATTGAGAAATACGAGACACCACTCCCTGAAAAATTTCCTCCGGATAGGCCGGCACGGTAAACGGTACCGTTGCCCCTTTATCAATTGACCCGGCATACGCCTCTGGGACTGGAACGATCAATCGTAAGTGAACAATCTGCTCTAACCGTAACAGCGATGAAGCCCGACCACTTCCCCCATCCGGTCCCACCATCGCTCCAGGATGAATATTCCGCTGTGTGATCACTCCATCGAATGGCGCCTTCACCCGCAAATACTTTTCCATTTCTTGTAAAGATTGGAGACGGGCTGTCAGGGCTTCCTGATGGTGCTGGGCCAATTCCACATCGTTTCCAGCCACGATTCCTGGCGTAGAGGCCGCGGCTTGAAGACGGGTATAGGTGATGTTTGCTGCACGAAGTTGGGCTTCCGCTTCCCTCCGCTGCGCTTGCAACTCTGGCGCGCGTAATTGGATAAGAATATCCCCTTTCTTGACTTTTGCACCGCGATCCACGCTGACGGATTCCACGATTCCCGTGATCTTTGGAGAAAGGTCGACGCTCAAAAAAGGAAGTAGTTCCCCCGGCAGGGGAATCGTCTCTTGCAAATATTGGCTGGAAACGGCCACCACCTCGATCGAAACCGGTTGAGTATGGCTCGCGGGGAATTCTGGTATTTCCGATGGGGAGATTGGAGAGGAAGGGACTGATGGGTTCTGAGCCACACGGCCATCGTTGCTCATGATCATGACACCTCCTGCAATAAGTCCGAGCAATAACAGCCCGATTCCGATGATCTTGCGTGACATGGTTACTCCGGGTTAACTGGGAACCGTGACGTGCGAAGGTTCATAGTGGATACTCGTTGGATCATCTGGATCTAATGAAGGAGACTGGATGCCTCCCCGCTTCTCCAGAATCGCATACACGGCTGGCAAGATCAGCAAACTGGAGACGGTGGCGAACAACAACCCACTAATCACTGCCTGTCCAAGAGGGGCCACCTGTTCCCCTCCTTCCATGACCCCCAATGCCATCGGCAACATGCCAACCATCATAGCCAACCCCGTCATGAGAATCGGACGAGCCCGGCTGCCAGCCCCTTCCCGAGCAGCTTCGAGCGAGGAGAGTCCTTGTCTCCGATGATGCTCGGCAAACGACACCAAAAGAATCGCATTCGCCACAGCCACCCCCGTGGCCATAATTGCCCCCAAAAACGACTGAATATTCAGTGTGGTCCCGAAAAGTGTCAGCCCAAGCACGACTCCCATCAATACGGCAGGCGTCGTCAGCAAAACCACCAAAGCGCTTCGCCAGGATTGAAAATTTGCGGCTAAAAGCAGGAAAATCGTCAGTAATGCCAGGGCTAATCCCAGTTGGAGGTTGACGAACATCTCCTTCATCGGAGCGATTTGCCCTCGAACATCCACCCGAACCCCTTTCGGAGGTGGACCGACTCGAACCAACGCGGCTTCAACATGTTCCGCTGCCCGTCCTAAATCTTCTCCCGTCACATTAGCCACAATCGTGACCATTCGTTGCATGTTATACCGTGCATACTCTCCAATAGAGGTTCCGGGAATGACCTCCGCCACGTCACGAAGCAAGGGTCCACGTCCCCCTTCCAACATCACCGGAAGATTGAGCATATCCTGTACGGACTGAAATTCCGATTGGGGAATTTCCACCTGCACCTGATAGGCTCTTCCAGATTGGGGATCACGCCAATAAATCGGTTCCACAAAACGGGTTGAGGAAGTCGCCGAGACCACCGCCCTGGCCACCTCACCGGCCGTCACACCAAGCTGGCCCCCTCGCACTCGATCCACGCGCACGGCCAGGGTGGGATAATCCAAAGGTTGTCCGAAGCGCAGATCTCGGATGGCAGATAGATGCGAGAGTTCCTCTCGCACTCGTTCCGCATACGCCCGGTTAGCCTCCATATTCGGTCCGCTCATCGCGATTTCAATTGGGGTTGGAGATCCCATGCTCATGACCTGCGTGACGATATCGCCGCTCTCAAAGGTATAACGCGTCCCGGGAAAACGCTTGGGTAAAAGTTCCCTCAATCGTTCTTTCACCTGCTCCAAGGAAACATCGGAACCCCGTTTCAGCGCCACCAACAAGACTGCTTCATGAGGTCCGCTGCTCCACATATACAGTGTATTCACCGGGTAACTCGACGGATGAACTCCCACAAACCCCAGGCTAATATTTATCCGCTCAGGGCCAATTTCCTGTTTGATCGTTTCTAAAATTTCCTTCGTCAACAACTCCGTTCGTTCAACCCGGGTTCCATCCGGAGCCAGAATTCGTAATTGAAATTGTCCGGTATCGACCCGAGGAAAGATATCCAATCCCAGTTTGGCACCTAAAACTCCCACGGTCGCCATACTGAGCAGCATATAGCCGATGAGGACCAGCCCCTTATGGCTCAATGTCCAGTTCAAGGCATTAATGTACCAGGCTGGCATGGTCGGACCTCCTCTCCCCTCGGCCTTGGGATGCCCACCCAATAGCCACACAGCCAGGACGGGCACTAAAGTCGTGGAAAGAATGTAAGAGGCTGCCATGGCAAAGCCCACGGCCAATGCCAACGGCACAAACAAGGCTTTCGCCACGCCACTCATGAAAAATGACGGAAGAAACACCGCCAAAATACTCAACATCGACAGGAGAAGAGGCATCACCACTTCACCACGTGAATCCTTGACGGCCCTCCCCAGACTCTTTCCACGAGACAAATGGGCATGCACATTTTCAATGGTGACCGTGGATTCATCCACCAAAATACCCACTGCCAGGGCCAAGCCTCCTAACGTCATAATATTGATGGTCTGTCCTGTTGCCCACAAAGCCACCACGGCGGATAAGAGAGCAAATGGAATCGTCATGACGACTATCACCGAACTCCGCCAACTCCGGAGGAAGAGCCACACCACTAATCCCGTCAAGACCGCTCCCAGCACACTTTCCACGACAACAGCCTTTACCGCATTCGTAACATAGGTGGATTGATCGAATTCAAAACTAATCTGAATATCGTCAGGTACCGAGTCCCGAAAAGTCGGGAGCGAGGCTTTAATGCGATCCACTACAGCCATGGTGGAGGCATCGGCCCGTTTGGTGACCGGGATGTAGACCGTGCGTCGCCCATTCACCATGGCATAACTGGTGACAATGTCCTCTCCATCTTCCACGGTTCCCACATCTTTCAGAAAGACCGTGGGCCCGGACCCCAATCGAATAGGCAGATGTTCCAATTCTTCGATATTTTCGACAACAGAATTCACGGGGGTCAAATAGGCCAACTCTCCTATGCGGACATTTCCCGCCGGCATGAGCATATTACCCGTTCGCACGGCCTGAACCACTTCCTCCGGAGACATGCCAAATGCCCGCAATCGTTCCGGGTTCACCTTAATCACAATGGTTCGAGCTGTCCCTCCAAATGGCGGAGGGGCAGACACCCCAGGGACCGCGGAAAACATCGGTCTCACTCTGAACAAGGCGAGGTCTTGAATTTCTTTCAGGCTCCGAGACTGACTCTGAAAAACCAAATAGCCCACCGGCACGCTTCCGGCATCAAATCTCGAAATAAAAGGCGGCACCGTGCCAGGAGGCATAAACGCGCGGGATCGATTCACATAGGCGACTGTCTGCGCCAAAGCCTGATCCATATCCGTATCCGGATGAAAAAACAATTTCATCAATGCGGCACCCTGGATGGATTTGGATTCGACATGCTCAATCCCGGTGATATAGAGGAAATGGTATTCATAAAACGAGACCAGATAGGCCTCCATTTGGGCCGGATCCATGCCACCATAGGGTTGGGCGACATAAATGGCAGGAAGTCCCAGATTTGGGAAGATGTCGATGGCCATCCGTTTGACCACCAGATATGAAAATAAGGCCATGGACGCGACCAGCACCATAATGGTCAGAGGTCGCCGAAGGGCAAAGAGAAGCAGCTTCATTTAATGGCCGGGTGAAGAAGGAGAGGGGCGCGCAAGCCGTAAAATTTCTGACAGCTCGCCCTGAACCCCGGATAAGGCCAACAAGGCTTTCCACACGCCAAGGCGTGCGCGCGCATCATCCACTGCGGCCTGAACAACCAGCCGTTGCGCCTCTGAGACGTCCACGACTGTGGCTAGGCCGACTTTAAATTGGGCAGCGGCTTGGGCTTCCGTCAAGCGAGCGGCTTGAAATTGGATGGGTGTGTTTTCGGCAATGAGTTTGGTACTCTCCACCAGCGATCGAGCCTTCACCTGCTGCGCCGTCAGCTCTTGAATCACAAGATCGTAGCGAGCCATTTCGGCCAAATTGCGATAATGCGCTTGTTGTTTTTGCGCCCGGATGGTTGAAAAATCCAACAGGGAAAAGGTCGCCGTCAGACCAACCGCCCAATTCGGCACATCCGGTAATAACCCGTCCCCTCCGCCACCTCGATTTCCCTGATTATCCCATCCACTGCCACGGCCGAAAAAGCTGCTCTGAAGGTTGAATTTCGGCACCCAGGCCTGCGCCAAGGCTTCTTCCCGTTTTTTGGGAATATCGGCTGCGGCCTTTTGGACTAATGCCAAGGGATGCTTTGAGGGATCCTTTTTATCGGAAACAAATCCCTGAGGGAAGGCTTTCAGCACCGGATCTCCGATCGAAATTTGACTACCAGCCATCCCGAGCACCTGAGCCAATGTGGCCATTCGTGATCGTTCAACCTGCTCTGCTTCCAATAGGTGAGTGCGTGCAACCGCGGTCTCGGCTTGAGCACGGGATCCATCAACTCCCGCCCGCAATTGATTACGGACGAGAACCTCGACGGTCTGAGCAAAGACAACTCGGCGTTCTAAATTGGCTTGTAGGGCCTGGCGAGACTCCTGGGCCATGATGACATCGATATAGGCGTCTCCGACAGCCAAAGCCACTTCAAGCTGGGTAAGGGTCATAAAGGCTTTCGAATGACGCTCCATGGTCTGGGCGGTACTCACCTGGGCCGACCGCAAACCAAAGTCAAAGGGTTCCCATGCCAGCAGAATACCGGCGGCACTGCCCCAGCTACTACTATAAGCACTTCGTCCTAAATCAGGACCGGAAATCGGTTGAAAAAAAGAATTCGGGAAAAACATCCCGGAAACATTATTAAAGGTCGAGCGAGTCCCTTGAACGCCGATTTCCACCCGTGGGAGATAGTTTGTTTCTGCCAAATCGATGCCGGATTGAGCTTCCTTTTGCTTGGCTAAGGATTCCCGCACCGCAGGGTAATGATTCAAGGCATATTCAATGGCTTGCAGCAAGGTCAGGTGAGTGGACAACTGTTTAGGCTGGTGAGCATGACAAGCTTCTAAGGCCACATGAAGACAAAAAAAGATTGCCAGGATGGTTGGCAACAGATTCATTGAGGTGTCCTTCTTATTTATAGTTGTAGTGACCATTGACCATTTACGTGTTGAAGAATGCCCCAAGATGAGGCTAGATGAATTCGGAACATTTCTTTCTCTTCTCATCCTTCCTGCACACCCTTCATTCATCTCACGGAATGGATTAGTAGCTGTTTCCAGCATTCAACTTTCGTCAAATCGCTTCTCGATTCATGACCTCTTCTGTTAGTTCTCGTATTTGCTGTCTGGCTTGAGCTAAGGCCTGTCGGCCGGATCTGGTAATGGTGTAGGTTCTTCGGCGGCGTCCCGATTGAAGCTCCAGTTGGCATCGGAGATATCCTGCCGCTTCAAGTCCGTGCAATGTTGGATAAAGGGTGCCTGGACTCAGCTGGTAACCATGGCTAGCCAATTCCTGAGCCAAATCAACCCCACAGACGGGCTCCTCAGCGGCATGATGCAAAATATGGATTTTGACGAAACCCAGGAAAAATTGGCGCACCATTCGCCGAGTAGGCTCGTGATTACTGGTTGGCATAAAGACTTCAGTTATGGAAATAAGCTTCTGTTATCATATTCCGATATCGGATTTCGATACTATTAGCCCAAATTCACTAATTGTCAAGATGGTTATTACACGTCGCATACGCAAGAGTGAGAGACACCAAACGAAACTAGATCATCTCGCCATTAGAAATTCTTTCCTATAGCAACCATCCCCGAAGCATACGGTGCCGGAATTCTTGGGCAATCGCTTGTTTACTTTCTTCCCCTACTTATGATGCTCTCCGATCATGAGAGGTTTATTTCACAAGCCTGTCTCTTTGGTACCCAGGCGACCCTTCAGCATCTTTGGCAATACGTTTGCTATGTTGGCTTATGTCAGGCCATCCTCCATGGATACTTAGGTTGGCCTAACACACACATAATACACAGACACATAATTGGTTAATCGGCGTTGAAAAAACGCCCGCTGGCCCCCTAAACATATATCTTCAATTTGTCGAGTTCATGACAGGCTGAAATCAGGCTCGAAACCTCAGACAGGTAACCAGCGTTGTCCTGTCTGCGCTCGTTAGCACCTACTCGCCCCTGCTTCCTTTTCATCGACTTAGGCGTGCCCCATATCGGCATCCTAAGAGAAAATCACGATCTAATTGTAGCGTTACCAATGATACCCGTAACCGTCGTCGGAGCTGTTATGAATGTGGCCAAAATCCTGGGCTTGTCGGCATTCTGCTAAAAATGATTGGCAGAGAAATGCCATGACATTGCCTTCCCCCTTTCTATTGTTGCCTTCGTTGCACTATTTCAATTCCAAGTGAACACTTTCTGTGTATTGCTCGTCCTGGTTCTCAGCTTTACCTTGGCATTTTTTACTTTTGCAGACCCTGTAGAGATGTTATTTTTGAGGTATGATAACCGGCATGGTCGCTCTTAATGGGTCAACATAAGGAGATGTTCATATGAATTGTCTTTTATTGCGCCATGGCATTGCTGTTAATCCAAATGAATGGGACCACACTGAACGCGAACGCCCTCTGACCAAAGAAGGTATTGCCAAAACTGAACAGGTCGCTGCAGGGCTCAAACGGATTGGAGTGAAGCCCACACACCTCTTGTGCAGTCCATTAATCCGTACTCAACAAACCGCTGAGATTACCAAGGAGGCGCTACAGATCAAGGCAACCATTCAGCTGTGTCCTGAGCTGGTCTATGATCAATCCCCCATGCTGCTTTTCGCTATTTTACAAAGATTGCCAGAGGATGCCTTCATCATGTGCGTCGGACATGAACCTCATCTTGGCCAAACAGCCGCATTGATGATTTTTGGCAAGAACAGCTCAGGCCTTTCGGTCAAAAAGGCTGGAGGCTGTCTTATTTCTTTTGATGGAAACGTCGGAGTAGGGCGGGGAAATTTAGAATGGTGGATGGCCCCTGCGCAGCTCAGAGCGCTACGCTAAGGGCCTTGTGCACGACACAATATTCACCACTCGTCAACCTTATGAGCAATACCCTTTCGATGCCATGGCTGTCATTCGGTACATTGGCTAATGGGTTATGAGACCGCAGGGCGCACCATTCCCATTTTCACCAGTCCATTGACAAAGACGCCTTCTTCTAGCAGAAAAACCGGGGCATCGATTTTCCCTTCCAATGTCGCTGGGGCCAGCAACTGTATCTTCTGCAGAGCGACGAAGTCCCCACGAAGAGGACCCTGTGCGACAATGTCTTTAGCCTTCACTGTGGCTTCAAGCTTTCCATCTTTTCCCACTTGAATCAGATCGCTACCATAAATTTCCCCTTCAACAAATCCATCGATTCGCGCCATCCCCTGGACTTTCAATACACCGCTCAATCGGCACTTCTGGCCTAAATACATTTGATACCCTTCCTCTTCAAGCCCAGCCGTTGAACCTTGCAATGCGTCTGTTTGATAGGTGTCTGCCATAACTCCTCCTTATGGTTACAATGCCACGGATTGTGTGAAAGGGAACCCGCGACTCAATCTTTGAACACGTCAGACTAAAGGGAGCGATGCAAAGGGAACCATCCCCAATTGGAGGGACCGTAGAGCCAACTTCCAGACAACCAGTTTCTGGAAACGAAATCGATGTGACTGAATCCACAAAACCGGGAAGGTCAACGGTTTTATAAAAGAAGAACAAACAGAGGAGAGAAGAAACGGAGATAGGCCTTAACGTCAAGATTCAAGGAACAGGAAATCTTAACCTATCAATTAAGCAAAAACAGATTTTTGAGAATCACAGAAAATGATGGAACACCGAACAACTAAAAGAATGCGGACAGCAGGAGGTAAAAAGCAACGGCCAAAAACGCCGAACCGGGAAGTGTAAAGATCCACGCATAGGCAATTCGCCTGGTGACACCCCAACGAACCGCCGACAACCGATTCACCGCTCCCACGCCCATGACCGAAGAGGTAATCGTGTGAGTCGTGCTAACTGGCAATCCAATATGGGCCGTAACCATCAACACCACACCGGCCCCGGTTTCGGCGGCGAACCCATGCACAGGATCCAACTTGGCAATTCGCATCCCCAGAGTTCGAATGATCTTCCACCCTCCGAGGGCCGTCCCCAAACCCATAGAAAGTGCGCAGGAAATAATTACCCATTTGGGCACTTCAGCAGAAGGAATATGTCCGGCAGAAAGCAAAGCCAAGGTAATAATTCCCATCGCTTTTTGTGCATCATTGGCTCCATGACTCAACGCCATAAACCCTGCTGACAACAATTGAAGACGTCGAAACAACCTCATAGCCCTTCCTCGCGAAGTCCGAAAAAAAGCCCAGCTCAACCCCACCATGAGTACAAAGGCCGCAAGAAACCCCAATAAAGGAGAAGAGACCATCGCTTCCATAACCTTTATTAATCCGGCACCCAGCAACACCTCGACACCACCATGAATAAAACCTGCACCGACCATGGCTCCAATCAAGGCATGGGAGGAACTGGAAGGCAACCCCATATGTAAGGTAATAAAATTCCAAACGATAGCTCCCCCTAACGCCGAAATAATGACCACATCATTGATCGCGGCAGGATCGATAATTCCGTTTCCTACCATCTTGGCTACCGCGGTAGACATAAAGGCCCCGATCACATTCAAGACACCGGCAAAAAGAACAGCCAAGGCGGGGCTCAGGACCCGAGTGGACACGACGGTGGCCACGGCATTGGCACTATCATGCCAACCATTTGAAAAATCAAACAGAAGTGCGAGGGCGATAATTAAAATAAGAAGTATGCTGAATTCGGCCACGGAGGTGCTTTGGGAAGGGGTATCAGAAAAATCGGAAGGATCCGGCTACCACGTCATTATCCATGCTTGAGTGCGATCCGTTCCAGAACATTCACCACATCCTCACACGAATCGGTGCCCATCTCAAAATTCTCATAGATCTCTTTCCACTTCATCACCGTCTTGGGATCCGCTTCCTCTTCAAATAACCGGGAGATCGCTTCCCGGCTCACCCGGTCAGCTTCGTTTTCCAAGCTATGGACTCGAATGGCACAGTCCTTCATATCCCAGTTTTGATGACGAAGAAGATCAATCCCTTTCCCAACTTCTAAAACGGCATCATGAAGGATTTCGGACAACCTGAGTGCCGTGGGCGTCGGGTGGTCAATTTTAAACACCATGAACAATTCGGCCACCGCATCAATTTCGTCCAGAATATCATCGAGCGCGCTGGCCAATGCGTGAATATCTTCCCGATCTAACGGGGTAATAAACGTTTTATTGAGTTTATACACAATGTCACGAGTGAGGTCGTCACCCTTGTGCTCCAAATTTTTGATGTGTTGAATTTGTGTATGCGGTTCATCAAAGGACTTCATTAATGCTTTCAAGCACTGTCCTGCTTCCACAACGTTTTGAGATGCTTGCTCGAATAAATCAAAAAACCCGCTTTCCCGAGGCATAAAACTAAACATAAAGAGTCTCCTTAAACTGGAAAGCGCAGAATGGTCAAATCTCGTCTTTGGACTCTGCAGGCCAGGGATCGCAATTTCCAAGCCGAAACCAGGTTAGCCTACCGATTATTCGTTTTTTGGTGAGCAGTAATTATGGAGTGACCCGCCATGATCCACAAGGAGAAGTCGACACACTCAAACCGCAGCTCTACATTTCAACCTATGCTGGGGACTCCAAAACGCGCAAGTATCCCACAAATGTCCGAACAATTTCCAGAGAAGGGTTCAGACAAAGGGTGACCCGCTAGGCGACCGTTTTCATGGCAATGGGAGCCAACTTCAATTCAATACGACAATGGAAGATTTTCTCAAAGAGTTTCATCCTTCGTTCCGTTGTCCATAATTCCAACTCCGGGTCATAGCGAAAAAATACATGGAGGCGCAGAGGCTTTCCGGGTTCAATGGAAATCTTCCTGACCACGGAAAAATGACTCCGATCCAGGCCATCGGCAATTCTTAAAATCGCACTAAGACATGGCACAACTTTTCGCTGCTCGCGACTTAAGAGTCGAAAACCTTTATGCCTGATCGTTGGTTGGCCGCGTCGATGATATCGCGCCACGTTGGCCATAATATCTACTTCTTCAGACGAAAACCCGGGAAGATCGGCATGGGTGATCAAATAGTAGGTGTGCTTGTGGTGTTTGTTCTCACTAATATGATGCCCAATATCGTGAAGTAAAGCCGCATATTCCAACCACTCCCGTTCCCTGTCGCCAAGTTGATGCAATGCTTGGGTCTGATCGAACAAACTTAATGCCAACTTCGCCACATGATGGGCATGGTTTTTTGGATATTGGTATCGTCTGGCCAACAATAAGACCTGTCGGCGTCGAACATGAGGAATCTCCTGTTCCGCCCGCAACCCTTCCTGATGCTGTTGGATGAAATCGTAAATGACCCCCTCCCGAATCGCTTTATCACTGATGCGCGCTTGCTTGACTCCGATACGTTCCATCAGTGTACGCAACACCAACACACCGGAATACAGCGTATCCACCCGCCTGGGGTCCAGGCCGGGGATCTTCAATCGCGCCTGTGTATCTTTTGTCCGCAGCAGTCGTTCAACCTCTCGAACTTCATCTAACTCGACCGTGGCCATATCAATTTGTGAGAGCGGCCGTCCGGTCCGAGCCAAATAAATGATTTCCGCGAGGTTTCCTGCCATCCCCGATGTGGCCACAAGTTGATTAAATTGAGAGTCACGTTTCTTTGATGATAAGGATTTCTTCAAGGTTTGACCGACCAGATTTTCCAGACGTTGGATCATTTTTTTATCCGGAATATCTGCCTTGAGGAATTGATCCTTCAATCTAATCGCACCTAATTTTAGACTTCTCACAAATTTTAAGCGCGTTTGCGTACAAGCCATCAATTCCACGGATCCGCCACCGATATCTACAATCATGGCGGGAAAATGGGCGAGGTCCATACTATTCCTGACCCCTAAATAGATGAGGCGGGCCTCTTCCTCACCGGTGATGACCCGCACTCTAAGCCCAAGCTCTTTGCGAACGAGCTTTAAAAAATCCCCTCCATTTTTTGCTTCCCGGACCGCACTGGTGGCAATCGGTAAAATCGGATCAAAGCCCTTATTCTTTGCCAGCATGGAAAACCGTTTTAGGACAGTCAACCCACGGTCCATCGCCTCTGGAGACAGCCGCTGAGACGTAAAGGTTCCATCACCCAACCTGGCCATTTCCTTAATACGGTCCACAATTTTGTAGGAGAATCCTTTTCCAATTTCGGCTAGAACCATGTGAATGGAATTAGTTCCAATATCAATAACCGCAAGCCTTTTCATGGGGCTGAACTCCTTCAAAAATAGATTCGGTTCTACCCGTTCATGCCACAGAGATTCCGTGGTCAATGCCGGTATAAAATTTTGCACGAAGGAAACCTTCAGGAGGGAACAGAATAATCCTCAATGATACGAATACGATACCCCACACCCCAGACAGTTTCAATAGTGGCGCCGTGATCCCCCGCGCGCTGCAGTTTTCGCCGGAGACGGAGGATGTGAGAATCTTCGGTCCGAACTTCGACAGAGACCTGCGGTCCCCAGACGCGGCTCAAGAAATCCTGCCGATACAGAGATCGGCCCTCGCTATCAAGCAATTGTTCCTAACCGAAATTCAAGTCGTGTGAGAAAGACCGCTTGTGCTCGAAAGACGACCCGGAAGGTTTGTGGTTCAAGGACAAGATCCCTCATACACTCACATGACACACTCGGATCATCTGCTCATTCTCCCATGAACAAATCCGAATCACCCAAAAACTTGACACGTCTGGTATCCGGCCTTATGGAAAGTGTATCTGACAGAAATTTTCTCCCCGTTATAGGAATGTGACAAACGGGTAAATCTCCGCTGATTGCCTAGGGAGCATTCGAAACACTGGAGGCCTTCATATGATAGGCGCCCGATACGGCACTTCGGAAGTGCTTCACAAAGAACAACATCTACTGGCAAAGTCCCGAAAATTTCAAAAGGAGAGTTCCCGCGCGAGATGTTGAACGAGCAAACGGTTCCCAAATAGGGCATCAACCTTTCCGGATACCTTCGAGGGACGAAGGATTGCCACCCCTCCGGCCTCTTCAATTAATACCTGAGTAGCCAGAATATCCCACGGGTTCAAAGCTGGATCCACCATTGCGCCAAGGGCTCCGCTAATCACCAGGCTATGCCCAAAGCAATCGGTATACCCTCGCACATACCCGGACATCCTTAACAGTTGATGATAATCCGCCTCTCGATTCACACTGGAAAACTGAGCAAAATCGCCCACTCCGATAATGGCCTTTTCAATGGGAAGATCTTCAGGAAGGTGTAAGGCTTTTCCTTGTCGAGTGGTCCCTTGTCCCCTAGCCGCGGCATAGGTGAGTCCGAGCATGGGAAGGTGAATCACTCCGAGAACAGGAAATTGTTCCCGAGCGTCAACCAAGGCGATAATGGTGCCGAATAAGGGGATCCCATGGATAAAGGATCGTGTTCCATCGATAGGATCCACGACCCATTGCCATTTTGTTCCCGTTCCCTGTAACCCTTCTTCTTCACCAAGAATATCGAGAGGCCCGATTGCGGCGTTGGAAAGCAAGTGACTGCGGATGAGTGCCTCCCCCTCTTGATCGGCTTGAGTCACCGGCGAACCATCGCTTTTTTCTTTGATACGGAAATCCTGCTTTTCAAAATAGGCTCGAATCGGAACAGCCGCCACGTGGGCCGCCTGGACAGCGGTTTGCAACAGTTGAGTCAGTTGATTATTGGGCAATCCTTTATACATTATTATTCTCCTGCGTGTATTGAACCCCACTTTTCCCCTGGTAGTATATAGAAATGCATTATTTGGTGACACAGTTTCTCGCGAATTCATGATCACAATGCGTTTGCTGACAGTCATATGCAGACTCAATCACCCATCGCGTGCAACAGAGCTGGCAGGAAAGAGATACCCGTTTCCCTTGGATCAAGTGTCCTCAAGAAAAGCTCCCTGTGTTTACCGGAGCATGAAGGTGGCCGTATAGGCCCTGCAGGGAACAACTGGACATTTATCATGTAAAGACAAGTATTTGCGCGAGAATTCCACACTTTCTTGCGATCCATTCAGGTAAAATGAGACCGATTATTTCATTTTTTTAAAGGTTTTCTGAGCAAGTCGCACTTTCTTATGTTTTGGAACTCAACCCAATCCCGTGAAAATTTCCTTCAAACGGCCCACGGCACAATTAATAGTGCAGGATGAGTTGTTATGCCATGGAACATTCACCAAACGATTGAAGACGAAGTTAAGTTTCGGATTCCACCCGGCTTCCAAATCCCTCCCGACATGGGGGAACCGATCCCGACCCGCGTATTCACATCCACCTATTTTGACAGCGAGCACCATCGACTCGGTCAATTGGGTCTAACACTCCGAAAACGAGTGGAACAAGCCCATGGGGTCTGGCAATTAAAGATACCCAGCGGTGCCGTTCGACTGGAGTTGAAAATTGATTCCGGCAGTCGCAGCATTCCCTGGGAATTTCAGGACTTATTAACGGCTTTTTTTAGAAAACAGGAGGCCATTCAACTCGGAAAACTCCGGACAAAGAGAAAAGGGGTTCGCATTCAGAAAGACAGCCAGGTCATCGCTGAAGTCGTCCTGGACTCCGTCGCCCTCATCAGAGACAAAAAAATTGTGCATTCATTCCAGGAATTGGAGGTTGAATTACAGGAAGGCACAGCCGCTCAATTCAAGCCGATCCGCAAGATCCTGCTTCATGCCGGGGCAGAGGAGAAAGCATTACAACCCAAGATTTTTCAGGCACTACAACTTCCCTATCCGCTTCCCCTCGAACTCAGTGATCCTTCAGCACCAGCGACAGAACACATTCGAGAGAGGCTTCATTCCCAATTTCTTCAGATGTTGCAACATGATCCCGGGACCCGTTTGGGTCGGGATAGCGAAGCACTCCATCGCATGCGAGTCGCGACCCGCCGCATGAGAGCCATCATTCGAGCGGTACGTACTTTTCTCGCACCGGAATGGACAGAGCATGTCCGCCAGGAGCTGGGCTGGGTTGGGTCTTTGTTAGGCGAAGTCAGAGATGGGGATGTTCTTGTGGAATCATTTCGTCAAAATTTCCATGACCTCTCTAGACAAGAACAGCGTGCATTTCAATCGATTCTCAAGAAATTTGAAGATCAGAGGTCTATGGACCGTGCCAAACTTCTGGAGGGATTGCGTAGTGACCGGTATCTCACTCTCCTGAATCATTTTGAGGACTCACTAACCCATTTACCATTTCAACCGTCTCCACTCACGATTACGGAATTAGCAAGAAAAGCCTTTCACAAAGTTCAGGATTATGTGAAGGCCACAAACAGCTTTTTCCCGAAAGCTGAATTGCATCGCACTCGAATACTCTTGAAACGCGCGCGATATGCCCTTGAACTCGCCGAGCCCTTGCTTGGCAAGCGTGCCAAACGGTTTCTTGAACAAGCGAAACACACGCAGGATCTTCTGGGTTACCATCAAGATGCAGTGGTTGCTGAACAACGGCTCCTCGCCATCAAACAACACTTCCGGGCAACCGGCATAGCTTATGTCACCGGACTGATGGTTGAACGGTTTCGAAACCAGCAATCCCAGGTGTATCAACAAATCCCGAAACAATGGCAAAAGCTTGAAAAACAAGGGAAAAAACTTTAAAGCCTTACGCCCAATTTCCTTGAAACTGTTTACGTCGGCATATATTCGTTTTATTGAAGTGATAATGGTGGGCCTGAATAACCTCACTCAGGTAGAATGACTCTTCATATATAACGAGCATAATAGGGGATCTGGTCATGACTCATCAGACAAAACCGAAGGCACCTCATACACCTGAAGTCATCGATAACCTTGATGACCCCAAGCTGTATCTGAACCGGGAACTGAGTTGGCTGGAGTTCAATAAACGGGTACTGGAAGAGGCAGAAGATCCGAGCCACCCATTACTGGAACGGGTAAAATTCCTTTCGATATTCTTCAATAATCTTGATGAATTTTTCATGATCCGGATTTCCGGATTACGCGAACAATTGTCCAGCGGGGTCATGGAAGCCGCTCTGGATGGCATGAGTCCATCCGATCAATTGGGGCAAATCCGGGACGCCCTTCTCCGGAGTTTTTCCCGTATCACCCAATGTTGGCAGGATGACCTGCTGACGCGTCTGGCCCAAGCCCAAATTCGCATTCTGGCCTATCAAGACCTCAAACCCAAACAACGATCCCTACTCCGCCGATATTTTCGAAAGGAGATTTTCCCCGCGCTGACTCCCTTGGCCTTTGACCCCAGCCACCCTTTTCCCCATATCTCCAACCTCACGGTCAACCTGGCCGTCGTGGCGCACGACTCCGAGCGTGGAGAATGTTTTGCACGCATTAAGGTTC
This sequence comes from Nitrospira sp., assembly GCA_024760505.1. Taxonomy (GTDB): domain Bacteria; phylum Nitrospirota; class Nitrospiria; order Nitrospirales; family UBA8639; genus Nitrospira_E. The sequence continues at coordinate 2,729,134 of CP058931.1, read as the reverse complement.
CGTCGTTGTTCCCGCGATTGATCCGAATTCCAGACGAATCCCAGGTATCGGACGATGAACAAATGGGGTTAGCCACCGGAGCGGAAAGTACCAACTTTGTGTGGCTGGAGGACATCATCGCCGCCAATCTGGACTTATTGTTTCCGGGCCTGACGATACAAGCCTCCTATTATTTTCGCATTACCAGGGATGCCGATTTTGAAATCGAAGAAGATGAAGCCGGCGACCTGCTGGCTGCCATTGAGGAACAAATTGATTTACGCCAATTCGGTTCGGTAGTGCGATTGGAACTGGACCGGCATATGCCGGATTCCATCAAAGATATCCTGGTCAGAAATCTGAATTTAGCCCCCTATCAAGTCTACACCTATGATTTTCGTCTCGGCCTTTCGAATCTCCTTGAACTCACCGCCATTGACCGGCCGGATCTGAAATTCCCGCCCCATTACCCCAATATTCTGCACGACCCCACCTCAAAGGAATCATTATTTTCACTCATCAAACGGGAAGACATCTTCCTTCATCACCCATACGATAGCTTCTCACCCGTCGTGGATTTCATTCGACAAGCCGCTCTGGATCCGAAAGTGTTAGCAATTAAGCAGACACTCTATCGAGTGGGCATCAACTCCCCTGTAGTAGACGCCCTCATGGAAGCCCGACAAAATGACAAGCAGGTTGCCGTACTCCTGGAACTCAAAGCCCGGTTCGATGAGGAAAACAATATTGAATGGGCAAGAAAGTTAGAAGATGAAGGCGTCCATGTGGTGTATGGGGTCCTTGGCCTGAAAACACATGCCAAGGTCTGCATGGTCGTTCGTCGTGAATCAGATGGCATTCGTCGCTATCTGCATCTCGGAACCGGCAATTACAACCCCATCACCAGCAAATTCTATACAGATTTCAGTTTATTTACCTGTCATCCGGTATTCGGCGAAGATGTCACCGATCTGTTTAATGCCTTGACCGGGTATTCCAAAAAGGACTCCTACGCGAAACTTTTGATTGCCCCGGTCGGGATTCGAACGAATATTATCGAGCGAATCAATCGGGAAATATCCCGCCAACAACAACATGGAGACGGCTACCTGGCATTCAAGGTAAATTCTCTCGTCGACAAAGCCTCAATTCAGGCTTTGTATCGAGCCTCTCAAGCAGGGGTCAAGATTGAACTCATGGTCCGTGGGATGTGCGGGCTCCGCCCTGGGATTCCTGGGCTCAGCCAAACCATCACGGTCACGTCTCTCGTCGGACGATTCTTGGAGCATTCCCGCTGTTTTTATTTTCGTAACGGGGGGCAGGATGAATTATTTCTGGGAAGTGCGGATCTCATGCCCCGCAATATGGACCGGCGGGTTGAAATTTTGTTTCCGATTGAGAATCCCACACTCCGAACCTTCATTGTTGAGACCGTCTTACGTCCCTACCTGAAAGACAACATGCACACGCGACAGCTCCAACCCGATGGAACCTATACTCGCGTCAAGCCTTTGGAGCATGAAGCCCCATTTCAAGCCCAGGATTGGTTTATTGCAAATTGGAAAGGGAAGCACACCAAGCCGCCTTCCTTCTGAAGACGGTGAATGAGAAGTCGTATATTTCTTTTCGCTATGCCAACATATCTCCGCACCTCTGCCAAAATTACCTGGTGGCTTCGCTAGGCACCAAAAACCAATTTTCAGAAAGAAACGCTGTTTCCAACTCCATCAGCGGACATCCCTCTTGATAATAAGCGGGGTCCCACTCCAGACCACAACCACGGCACCGCAATTGGATCGTACCGGATTTGTCATGCAACGAAGCATTTGGGGCACGGTCTTTCTCACCTTCCAATCTCACTCTGCTCATATATTCCCTCCACTTTTCTTGGAACATCTCCATAAACCCAGTCCCAACAATCGGGGCTGGCACTTCATCCTAATCTGGGCCATCAGAATATCTATCGACCGTGAGCTGCATGGTCAGCCATCCCGCCGACACAGAAATCGCATTGAATCATCAGATTCTCTATCCCGTGACAACGGTGAATTCCTCCTGAACCGTCTCGTTCTGACGGGACGTCATCCAAGCCTGGCCAACCGACTCGCTATCAACTCCAAAGCGTTCACGTCGTCTCATACACGCGATGGTCTCCTGGATACGCTCAGGCCTTCCCCAATCACTCCAACAGACCCCGGTCAGATCCATCATGTGTAATTGCTGAGGAATCAGCGATAAGAGATCGCTCGAAAAATTTCTCGTGGGCATCGTTCGATAGAGATGCAGTAATCGTTGATGTTCGCTTGAGGTCCCAATCCCGCCCGCATGTTCTTCGAGAGGCAGCACGACTTCGGGGATACATTGACGACCGGCTTCCCATAAGGTCTGGACATTGGCAATCAACACCAATGTATTCCATTGCCCTCCACTCAGGGCAATGTCCTCAAGCTGGGAACCCTGTGGTTTTTCCACAAATCTTCGCACTTCCCTGACCTGAATCCCTCCCGGGTGCGGGAGACGACCACCTGGAATCACCCATCCATAGTCCTGCTCCCGCGATTGAGGTGGAACAGTCAACAACACCATACGATGAGGTTGGTCCTGAACCAGGGCCGCCGCATCACGCACCACTTGAATCATCGGCTCAACAGGGAAAATGAAATGATCAGAAGGCCACAGAATCACCGTGGCATGAGGATCATGCGCTCGAATATAGGAGAGCGGCAGAAACACACCGGGTCCGGTTCCTCGATTATCAGGTTGCCAGACCACCCGGCCCAGGGATTCCTGGATCAATTGTGTCCGTACATAGCCCCAGTGTGATTGGTCCATCACCGTCACAACCCGGTGAGGAAGACAAAGGGCTTTCGCCCGCCTCCACGTATGTTGGATCATCGATCGTTTTCCCATAAACGCACAATATTGCTTCGGTCGATACGCACCGAACCGCTGTTCGGTATATTCCCGCAGGCGCTCCCCATGGCCACCTGCCAGGACCAGGGACCACAGCGAACCAGGGCCCTGTGAACGTAACGGCGTAAGCTGACCTTGGGAATACCGTAAGGAACCTCCGCGGGTGTCAATCCATTTTTGCATACCATTCTCCTTCCGCATGCGCTGGTGTATGTTAATGATTCTTCATACCCACACTATACGTTTGAGAAATGACACCCCTGTCACAGACAGGTAAATTTTTTGTGACAGGCCACTAAGAGACTGGAGCGGGAACACACCAACAGGAGAAAATGACGAGAAGAAAACAGCAGGCAGGAAGACAGAGTCAGGTCGGATTCATATGACGGATAATTTTCCCTTCAACCATATACACGACCAGTTCCGCCACATTGGTTGCATGATCGGCGATGCGTTCAATGTATTTGGAGATAAACGACAACCGGATCGCACGCGAAATTGTTTGGGGATTTTCCATCATAAAAGACAAGAGTTCGCGAAATATTTGTTCATTCAGCTCATCCACGTAGTCATCCTCGTTGAGGACCTGTCTGGCAAGGACCGAGTCCCCTCGGACAAACGCATCCAGGGCTTCTCCCACCATTTTGATGGCACGCTCAGCCATACGCGGAATATCGATATACGGCTTCAATTGAGGTTCGGCATGCAGTTCGAGGGCACGCTCACAGATATTTTCGGCCAAATCGCTCATACGCTCTAATTCTGTGGAAATTTTCATGGCGGTCGTGACAAACCGAAGGTCTTTCGCCGCTGGTTGGTGAAGCGCCAACAATTCGAGACAAAGTTCGTCGATGACCACATCCATCGTATTCACCTGACGATCATTCTGAATGACCTGATTGGCCACGACATCATCACGGTCCACAAGTGCGGTAAGGGCTTGACGAATTTGCCCCTCAACGAGCGCTCCCATGCGCAAAATTCTCTGCCTGAGATCCGCTAACGAATCATCAAAATGTCGTTTCATCGTGATCCTTTATTCTGTTCTATCGGAAATCAGCCGAACCGCCCCGTCACATAATCTTCCGTTCGGGAATCGCCTGGATTGGTGAAAATTTTCTTGGTGTCATCGAATTCGATTAATTCCCCTAAGAGGAAAAATCCCGTCAAATCAGAGACTCGGGCAGCCTGCTGCATGTTATGTGTCACAATGACGACTGTGAGCCGCTCTTTTAACGTATGAAGAAGCTCTTCAATTCTCCCGGTGGAGATCGGATCCAGTGCGGAACACGGTTCATCCATCAACAACACTTCTGGATTCACGGCAAGTGCCCTCGCAATACAGAGTCGTTGTTGTTGACCTCCCGACAAGCCCAAGGCGCTGGCATGCAACCGATCCTTAACCTCATCCCACAATCCTGCTCCCTGAAGACTTGTTTCAACGATTTCGTCAAGAATGGCACGCTTGCGGATCTTCTGCAATTGGGGGCCATAGGCCACATTCTGCCAGACCGTTTTCGGAAACGGATTAATTTTCTGAAACACCATGCCCACCCGGGTTCGAAGATCGGTCGCATCGACTTCAGGTCGATAAATATTTTCCTCATCCAGGAGAATGGTTCCTTCGACCCTGGCACCATCGACCAGATCATTGAGACGATTGAGACAGCGCAAGAGAGTCGATTTTCCACAACCTGAAGGTCCGATAAATGCCGTCACTTTATTGGCGGGAACGGTCATATTCACACATTTGAGAGCCTGAACATTTCCGTAGTAAAAGTTCATATCTTGAATGACGATTTTCGCAGGTCCATCCGTAGATGAATGTTGAGCCATTTCGGATTCTACAAACGTCTTCTTCATGGGATCCGTCTGCCTTGTTTCAACCACCAGCCTTAGAGGCTTTGCCCCGGAGGTCTTGACCAGAGGAATAGATTGTTCCAGAAAATTCTGCTCCATTTCCATAATTGTACCTCATTTAGACCGAAGCACCAGCATAGCGCTTCCGCATCCGAGTTCGAAGCGCAATTGCCGTCATGTTCAAAAGAAGGACGACCAGAACCAGAACCAGGGTCGTGACGTAGACCATGGGTTTGGCCGCCTCCACATTAGGGGATTGAAATCCCACATCGTAAATGTGAAATCCTAAATGCATAAATTTTCGATCAAGATGCAGAAAAGGAAACTGATTATCAACCGGCAGGGCCGGAGCAAGTTTGACCACGCCGGTTAACATGAGTGGCGCCACTTCCCCCGTAGCCCGGGACACCGCGAGAATCAACCCGGTCAAAATCCCCGGCATGGCGCAAGGCAGAACGACCCGGATGAGCGATTCGAATTTTGTTGCGCCCAACCCCAACGACCCTTCCCGATACTCTCTGGGAACAGCCGACAAGCCTTCCTCCGTCGCCACAATAACCACCGGCACGGTCATGAGGGCCAACGTGAGCGAAGCCCATAACATTCCCCCTGTCCCAAACGTCGGATTCGGCAGCGAGGCGGAAAAAAGTAATTGATCTATCGTTCCTCCCACTGCATAGACAAAAAACCCGAGGCCGAACACACCAAAGACAATTGACGGAACCCCCGCAAGATTATTCACCGCAATCCGGATCATTCGAGTCAACAGGCCCTGCTTGGCATATTCTTTTAAATACACGGCGGCCAACACTCCGAACGGCACCACCACCACACTCATCACCAAGACCATCATGACCGTACCAAAAATTGCCGGAAAGATCCCACCTTCGGTATTCGCTTCCCGTGGTTCATCTGTTAAGACATTCCAGAAATTTTCCACATACATCAGGGTCTTGTCCCATACACTCATGGCATTCGGACGCCAGGCCTTTACAAGGCCGCCAACCGGAAACGTTTTTTCCTCGCCGGTGACATCAACGAGGGTGACGCGATACCGGTTCAATCGCTCATACAATCCCACCAATCGTTCGATCTGCTCCTGATATGCCGCTTCCCGTTGCTGAATCTCCCGTTGAAGAATGTCGGCTGAATCCTGAGAAATTTCCCCTTTTGATTCCAAAACCTTCAGATTCAGGCGCGCCCGCTCCATGTCAGCGTTTATAGCGCCAATCACATCGCGTTCAATATGATGAATGTTCTGGTGAAGAGCTTCGGTCTGCTCCAGGAAGGGATACCAGACGTCCCACCCAATATCCCGGCCCTGAGCCAGGCGCGTCTCCCCATCCCACACTTCCGTGACCCAGCCATAAAAATTCCCCCATTCCCGTCGTTCAAAAGCGATGACATCCTGAGGCCAGGTCCGCTGGGCAATGTCGGCTTCATCAACCCACTGGAAATCCAGTCCGTACACATCCCGGTTGCCTACCTTCAGCTGGATGCGAGATTGCCCATCGGGAAAATCTGCTGTGACCGTTTCCGGAATGCGCTGGGTATCCACGATTTCCCCGAGCACCCGGGTGTCATCCTTGAGCGTCAATTGCACAAGATCCTTGGGCCAAAAATAACCCATGCCATTAATAAAAATAAGCGTCAGGAGACCGCCGATCAGGAGCAGAGAACAGGCTAAGGCACCACCTGCCAACCAGATAAATAATGTGCCGGATGCAAAAAACCGTTGAAGAAACTTCATGGCTGCTCGACTTAAAACTGAGAATATTTTTGGCGGAGCCGTTGCCGGACAATTTCGGCAATCGTATTAATCGTAAAGGTGAAGCCAAACAAAATCAGACCGGACAGGAACAACACACGATACAGGGTCCCGCCATGAGGAGCTTCAGGCATTTCCACTGCAATGTTGGCCGATAGCGTACGAAATCCATTGAACATGCTCCAATCCATGATCGGAGTATTTCCGGTGGCCATCAGCACAATCATCGTTTCGCCTATCGCACGCCCAAACCCGATCATCAATGCCGAGAAGATCCCCGGACTGGCCGAAATGAGGACTAACCGGGTCAAGGTCTGCCAACGCGTCGCCCCCAGGGCCAGAGATCCGGCGACAAGTTGCCTCGGCACATTGGCAATGGCATCTTCAGCAATACTGAAAATAATCGGAATCACTGCAAAGCCCATCGCAAAACTAATGACAATGGCATTACGCTGATCATACGTTAAGCCCAAATTTTGTATTAACCATTGTTTGAAGTTTCCTCCAAACAACCAGCCCTCAATCGACTGATTGGCCATCAAACAGGCACTCACCGTGAGAACGATGGCAACCATCATGACCATCAGATCAAGGCCATACGCCTCAAAGCGCTTTACCCGAATAGGAAGAAATTGCCAGGCCAGACAACAGACGGCGATCACCAGAGGCAGCAATCCCACAATGGCCACCACCGCAGGAAAGATCTTTTCTAAGAGAGGAGCAAACCAGAGGCCCGCGAGAAAGCCCAATACCACCGACGGGAGAGCCGCCATTAATTCCAGGGACGGCTTCACCACAGCCCGAAGATGGGGATGCATGAACATCCCCGTATAAATGGCTCCCATAACTGCAAGAGGTATGGCCAACACCATGGCATACAAGGTCCCCTTCAACGTCCCAAACATGAGTGGGACAAGTCCCAATTTCGGCTCAAACTCATCCGACCCACTGGAGGATTGCCAAATCATCTCCGGATGGTCATAGCCTTCATAGGTCACCGGAAAAAATAAGGATTTGAACGTCACCTCCGGATGGGGATTATCAATAGCATAGGTCTGAAGCGTGCCACCTTCCTCCAACCACACCATGCCATCAGCTTTTGGAGCATAGCGCAGAGATTCGATGGCTTTGCCCCTACCAGGAATTTCTAAAATCGTTTCCCCAGTCGTGGAATAATGCAGCAACACGGTTCCCTGATCGTCGGCCGTGAGGAATCCTTTATCCCGTTGGGACACGGAGAGACTCGTCACCGACCAGGCATGAGGAGTGAAGGTATGGACTTTTCTCAAGATTTTTCCGAACGGCCCGGACTGATCGGCTGAAAACGCCCACGTACTCACGGTGCCCGAAGTGGTGCCAACCACCAACGTTCGTTCACCTAACAAATATGAGAGAGCAGTCACCCCATCCCCGACAGCACCTACAGGCACGGATTGCGGCAGCGCATCAAATCCATGCCGTTCCCATTCCCATGCGAGGAGATGTCCATCGTTCGTCCCGGCCACCAATCGCTTTCCCACACTGTCCAGGACCAAAGTTCTCAGATGCGCCTTCGGCGGAAGGACCAGCCGATTGGTTGTGACAACGACGTCATCCGAAAAGGAAAACTCCCCTGGTTCTTCAATCCTGGTCACCCAAAGCTCCCCGCTTCCGGTGAGAGCCACGACGGTTTGAAATTCATCTCTTCGAGTGACATGCGCATGGAGAATTATTCCCGTTCCGTCAGGAACCACCCGCAGAGGATCGTTGACCTTCACGCTCGGGAGAATGGTCCGTAGGTCCCCTTGGAAATCCGAGCGATACAGTATCTTGACCAGATAGACGAGTCCCCGATCGGTCCCGACGCTAAGGATATGGCCCTTTAACCCGACACGCACCACAGACCTCGGCTCACCCTCGATCGACAACTCCCCTCCTGCCTCCGGTATTGGCGTGCCATGGGGTAAGGAAAGAAATTTGAGCTGTTTCCCTTCAAAAATAAACGGAACTTCACGGTATTCATCAATTCCCACCATCATGTGAGTTCGTTCGGAAACTTGAGCCCCGGGAATTGCCACAGGCAGAGTCAGTTCGGGAGAGACTGTCGCGGGTTGAAACAAAGGAATGACTTCCCACACCAGATACACAAAAATCCCAAGGATGCTGACAATCGTCGCCAGGCCTCCCGCCCCGACGATATATTTGGCCACACGATCAAACAGGTGACGGATCCGCCTTCGAGTGCCAGGACGGGAAACGCCAGCCAATGATTGCCTATTAGATTCTAAAGATGAAGAGGAGGAAGATACGGGTGGCATCATGTGTGGTCGTTGGGAAGGGGAAATGAGAAACAGGGCTAAAATGATATTAGAACACCCAACCGCTCTCCAAAAGGTTTCTCGGGGAGGCGGTCAGGATATTCCTTAAGATATTTCTACTTGAGGTGCTCCGACTGTTTCCCAATAATCTTTTCCGGGATGGGGAAATAGCCATCTTTAATGACGACCTTCTGTCCTTCACGGCTATACACATATTTCAAAAATTCTCGAACAATCGGCGACAACGGTTGATTGGGAGCTTTGTTCACATACACAAACAAATACCGTGACAAGGGGTACTCCCCCTTGGTGGCATTTTCATAAGTGGGCTCCACAAAGGATTGCCCTGCCTTCATGGAAAGAGGAAGCGCATGGACACTAGAGGTTCGATATCCGATACCGCTATATCCGATCCCTGCCTGATCTTCAGTCACCCCTTGCACGACAGAAGCCGAACCGGGCTGTTCCTTCACTTCATCTTTATAATCACCATTCTCCAGCACCACTTCTTTGAAAAACCCATAGGTCCCCGACGCCGAATTCCGGCCATAGATGCTGATCGGCATATCGGCAAACATTCCGGTTAAGCCCAATTGGCCCCAACTGGTGAGGTTTTCCTTATATCCGTGCTGCCGGGTCTTGGAAAACACCGCGTCGACTTGCTCAATCGTCATCCCTTGAATGGGATTATCCTTGTTGACATAGACCGCCAACGCATCGATCGCAACGGGAAAGGCGGTAGGTTTATAACCGAACTTCGACTCAAAGGCATCGATTTCCTTCCCCTTCATCTTACGGGACATCGGCCCCAATTGAGCCGTTCCCTCAATGAGAGCAGGGGGAGCGGTGCTTGATCCTTTTCCCTCAATTTGAATTTTGACATTCGGATATTGCCTCCGGAATCCTTCAGCCCAGAGTGTCATAAGATTATTCAGGGTATCCGAGCCAATGCTATTGAGATTTCCGGATACGCCACTCACCTTGGCATAATTCACCCAATTGGGATCTTCCATCTCATCCTTAGCCAAAACTGGAGAAACCCCGAGGATCGCGGTCCCGGTCCAGCCCAGGAACAGTCCTATGCCCAAGCCCAACACCCACATTTGCCTTCGTTTCTGATTGTGTTTCATCAATCGTGCCTCCTCAAGTGAATAAATAGTGTAGGTCTAACAGATTTCCTCTATGTAACGGCAATGTTACGAACGTGTTAAATACCCATCCACCGATCTTCCGATTTTGACGGCATATAGCCCGTCAGAACATCCTTCTCGTTTCCGCTTGACGACGAATGGATGGCCCGGACTTCAAATTGAAACTCCTTTTGGCACAGGATTACCGACCCTTCTTGCAGGCATTCCCCAAGGATAGAAAATAAATGCCCCCACCGCATCCATGGCAAATGCTCCAAAAGTTCTTCTATCGTCACACCCGGACTGGCAGAAATGACCGCTAACACCTGATCATGATCTTTCCCTTCCACATCAACCGGAGCAAGCCATTCGGTGCTAGTTGTTCCCATAGGTCTCTCCCGTCATTGTCGTCTCACCTTGAGACAGTTCCCAAGCTCGGCAGTCTAATTATTTAACCCTGCCATCGAATCCTAGCGAAGGACTATTTCACCTCTGTGAGATTCGGGTTACAACTGTGTAACGTTTTTTGGGGGGATTAGGTGAAAAAACTAGAGGAAGGGAGTTACCCGGGAGAGAACACGAAATCTCACACAGATTGACTTGAGGGAGTGGGCCTGGATATTGGCAGAATCACCTCCACGGTGGTGCCTTTACCCAATTCACTCTGTATGCGAAGTTTTCCATCGAGCAGTTGAAGCAGATGTTTGACGATGGAGAGCCCAAGGCCCGTCCCACCTTCTTCACGGGACCGCGCTCGATCCACCCGATAAAATCGTTCGGTAATCCTTGGAAGATCCGTCGAAGGAATACCCTGGCCTGTATCTTTGAGCTGCAGTGAGATCCGCGCATCACCCACAGGGATGGCTTGAAACGATATGGTGCCTCCGGCAGACGTATATTTAATGGCATTATCCACGAGATTCACTAGAATCTGAATCAACCGATCTCTATCAACCCAGGCACTACGTTCGACTCCGATCATATTGGAGATCTGCAGATTTTTTTTCGCCAGATGATATTGAAACATCTCAGAGACATCCTGCGCCACTTCACACAACGGCACCGATTCACAACGCATTACGACTTTTCCAGATTCAATTTCCGAAAGGCTCCGTAAGTCTTCTACTAACCGACTGAGCCGTACGGCATGTTGGTGGGCCACCTGCACAAATTTCCGATTGTTTGGAGTTTCCAATGACGGTTCATCCACAAGCGTTTCCAAATATCCGACAATGGCCGTCAGCGGAGTGCGCAGTTCATGGGACACGTTCTCAACAAACTCCGTCCGTACCTGTTCCAAGCGACGCAATTGGGTGACATCGTGCAACACCAGCACGCTCCCCTTCTTCTGATTGGAAAAGGGAAAAGGGAGCGCATAGACCTCTAACACCATGGAGACGGGAGGATGCAATTCTACCTCTGCCTGTCGTCGCTCATGCCACGCCAATTCCTGACAACCTTCAACCAGACCTGCCAGTTCTTGATTTCTGATGATTTCCCACAGCGATCGTCCTTGAATCGCCTGAGCGTCCAATCCCAATATTCGATGGGCGCTGGAATTGGAGAACAACACCTTTCCCTTTGGATCAAACGCCACCACCCCTTCTACCAGATTTTCCATGATGGCGATAATTTTCGTGCGTTCTTCCTCGAGGCCGGTCATACGTTTCTTCACGTTTTCCACCAGGCGCTGGATATGGCCTCCAAAGGCATCGGGTTCCAACACACGGGAAGTCCTCGCCTCATCAATCCCGCTGAGCTGTTCAAGTTGACGAACGCCTGTCATGACATCTTCATGGTTTTCTCTCGTCTGATCCCAGATATTCCGGGTCAGTAACACCGCCACGCCAACCAGACCAGCCCCCAACAAAACTATCGCCCAGAATGGCCATGCCCAGGAGGCCGCTACACCCACCCCGATCATGGCCGCCACCATCCAACCAACAAGAATGAGCGAAGGATTACGCATTGATCAAAGTCACGTCCATCAGACTGTCCCCGACTCAAAACGATAGCCCACACCTTTGACCGTCACAATGCGTGCGCATTCGCTTCCTAACTTTTCCCGGAGCCGCCGAATGTGCACATCCACCGTTCGCGATTCTATATCCACGGCATTGGAATAACCCCATACCGTTTCCAATATTTGCTCCCGGTTCAGGACCCGGCCATTCGCCCGCATCAACGCACAGAGCAGATCGAATTCCTTGACGGTTAACTCCACCACGGTTCCGTCCACCTTCACCTGGTGCTTGCCTTCATCGACCTCGAGCGTTCCAACCCGTTTCAGCGCCGGCATGTCCTGCCCCTGTCCCCGCCGCAACACCGCTTTCACTCTGGCGAGGAGTTCCCTCGGGCTAAAGGGTTTCACCATATAGTCGTCCGCCCCCATTTCCAACCCGACAATCCGATCCACTTCTTCGGCCTTCGCCGTCAGCATAATAATGGCGATCGAAGACGTTTTCGGGTCTTTTCTCAACTTCCGGCAGACCTCTAAACCATCCACCCCCGGCAACATCAGATCCAGGACCATAAGATCCGGAGTACGTTCCCTTGCCATCTGCAAGGCCGTTTCCCCATCACGCGCTTCCAAGCACTTGAGCCCTTCCTTTTCCAAGTGATACTTGACCAATTCCACCAGATCCTTTTCATCATCAACGACTAATACCGTGGCAGCCATAGTCCAATCTCCTCAACAGTGCGTCTCAAGGCGCCAGCTTTTTAGCCATACCCTGAGTCTTGTGGGCGTGATGTTCAAAATATCGTGTGATGGCTGCCATGGCATAGCAATCATCCTCATTATATTCCAAAATTCTATTCAACAGCGCTTCATTGGCCGGATTCGATAAATAATCGTTATACCAGGCAATGGAGTTGGCACCAGACGGGTCCACGTCTCTCCACTGAAACCCGATAAACTTGGCGATATGTTTAATGCCATAGGAAAATGTCGGCCAGTCAGAATATTCCACAATGAGGTCCTGATACAAATCAAACTCAAAGGACTTATATTTTTCAAACGTATCGGCATCCAGATCATATTTTTCCATCAAACGTTTCAGCGTCGATCGCTCCTTATGGGAATACACATAATACACAGCATGTTCCGTCGATTGAATAAATCGCCAGAAGTCCCTGACCGTCTGCTCTTCGTCTTCAGGCGTTTTAGCCAAAAAATACGTAAAGTGAGAGGGCCTTTTCCTATCCTGAATAACCATTCCGAACAGATAGGTGACCCCACGGGTCGGGTCATCTTCAATATCAAAATAGATCTCCCGATCCACCTCCGGAAACCTATAGCCGGAGCGGATCCTCGGCTTGCCCTCAATCAAAACCTGCGCCCGCTCTTTCATTCGGGTCAGGGAGACTTTTCCCATTCGCGGAATCTTGTGAGGCGGCTTGAGATAGGTTTGCACATCCATTTTGGCAATATCTTGAATCGTTCGGAGTCCCTGCTCCCGGAGTGCAAATTTTTGCTTGCCCACAAAAAATAAACCGGTGGGATCAGACTCGTCTTGCACCCATCGGTAACACCGGCTAAACCATCCGCACATGGTGCAGTGACTTCCCAGCACCGGCTCCGAAGTCTCCTCTCCGGACACCAGTTGCTGAACGTCCTGCATGGCCTGGTTAAATCGTTCTGCAAATGGAGCCGGATCAAATTCTTCAAGCTGTTTGTCCACATTGATAATCCGGCCACCCGCTGGAACTGTTCCCTGAATCTGCTCAAGTAACAGCCGATAAAACAAAATCTGAAAGGCGTAATGTTCTTTAAACCTGGGTTTCTTGCCGTCCGCCTCCTCCCAACCCTTTCCAGCTTTAATATCAATCGGCTCATAAAGGTATTTGCCAAAGCGAGACGCTCCATCCTCACGTTTCACCAATAAATCCGGTCGCCCCACAAAGCGCTCATGGATCAGACAGCCTTGATAAATCACAGCGGCTCCATGCTCCATAGCCAACAGGGTTTCCTGAAAGGCCGGCTCTACCGCAAGATTTTGCAGGTCCACGATTTCCTGATCGCCGAGCGAAGTAATATAATCCCGTTCAGTCTGCAACCCCACTTCCCACAACAATTTCACAAATGAGCTGACCTCGGATTTCTCGGAAGGATCGCCGTTGCTATCCAAATACACGCGATGCAGACACTTGGTGTAGTTATAGAGGTCTTGAGCGGTGACTCGTTGCCGGGCCATGTTTCAGGAAGGAACGAAGCAGATGTTCACATTGGGGATAATTCTGCATTCACTGTCGGGACCTATACTAGCACAACAGGCAGAAAAGACCGAACGGAAATGTAAAGGAGTCAAAGAACGCAAGGGGGAAAATTTTCACCGAAACTCTTCGGTTGATACGGCAGTCGTAGCCTCGATCCCTATTAAAGCGTTTCGAGATCCTGCGACCTGCTAGTCCTCCATTCAAGCCTTCTATTTGTGCATTGTTTACATTGATGTAATCGAGGCCTAACCTTCCGGCAACATCCGACTATTACTCTTCCTATTATCAGATAAAGAATAGAACCCGAAAACTTTCTCATCCTAATTTTTCCGGTTGGGACCCATGTCCCATAATCAGAGGAGGATTTCAATTTATGTATTGGGAAGTTGGAATAAGATTTTTAATCAAATCCGTCCGTTCATATGTTCGGCACTTCTTCAAACACCTCAAACAAGAAGCACTACCACGGATTTGAGAATCATTTCGTCGCCCTGCACGGCTATAAGATCGTTACCTGTGATTTTGAGCAGTAGTGCCGCCTGTACTCATATTTCCGTTTTTTGTTTCAGTTGGAAATTCTTGAATGGCATCCCAATGCTAAAGGATCTTTCCTTCCTAATCGAATCGAAAGAAATCCATCGTCAGTATGCTTCATTGTTTGGCCACGTCGGATGGTTGTATAAAGCGACGAGGTCTCAATGGCTACCGCACACGGGAACTCAATCTTCTTGCAGGGGCATTGCTCCGCCATTTCCATGGAATAATCAATAAACGCCTGCTTCCCGTTCCCTACGAGTGGATTGTGTTGAATATATTCAGCACCGACGTAAAGTGGGACAGCTTTGGCGGGATTCCCCAAGTACGCCGTCCAGTAGAAGGTCATGACATTATGCGTATTCCCTTCCAGTTCGTCCCGCATGTCGGCACTCCGATGGGGTGATTCGTCTCTGCCCTGCACCTCATCAAAACCCTTCAAGCACAATCTTGCCCCGCGCCGAGCCGCTTTCGAGCTGCGCATGCACTGCGCGCAGGGTCGCCGCATCGATCTTGCCCGCGACTTCGGTCACGGTGGAACGGATGCGTCCCGCCTCGACCAGCGCAGCCACTTCGTTCAACAGCTTTCCCTGTTCCGCCATATCCGGTGTGCCAAAGAGCGAACGCGTGAACATCATTTCCCAATGAATTGATACGGCCTTGAGCTTGAAGGGCATGACGTTGAGCACGTCCGGGTCGTCGATCAGGCCAAAACGGCCCTGCGGCGCAATCAGTCCGACGATATCGGCTAGATGCTGGCCGGTCTGAGTCGTTGAGAACACAAAACCGGGAGCGCCGAGACCCAGTGCCTCAACCTGAGGTGCTAAAGGCTGGCGGTGGTCGATTACGTGATGGGCGCCGCATTCGCGCACCCAATCCTGTGTTTCAGGACGGGAGGCCGTGGCGACTACCGTCAGATCGGTCAATGTCCGCAGAAGCTGGATGGTGATCGAGCCCACGCCGCCTGCGCCACCAATGATTAAGATGGCCTTGCCTCCCTGAGGGGTCGGGCGTTTGACATCGAGCCGGTCAAACAGCATTTCCCAGGCGGTGATCGCCGTGAGCGGAAGTGCTGCGGCCTCCGCGTCGCTCAGGCTGGCAGGTTTGCGGCCAACAATGCGTTCATCGACAAGGTGATATTCGCTGTTGGTGCCGGGTCGCGCGATGGATCCGGCATAAAAAACCGCATGGCCCGGTTTAAAATTCTGCACCTCAGGCCCTACGGCCTCGACAACGCCAGAGGCATCAAATCCAAGGACTCCCCAATCGCCTTCGGGCGCAGCACGGAGGCGCAATTTGGTGTCCACGGGGTTGACCGACACAGCGATGATCTTGACGAGTAGATCACGGCCTTCGGCTTTGGGTATCTCAATGGTGATATCCTGGAGGGCGTCTTCACGCTCAATCGGACCAGGAGTTTTGTAGGCAACGGCTTTCATTGTTGGCCTCCAGTTGTGCTGATGGTGTAAATAGGTAATATGCGGTTCATGCAACTACCCATTGTTGAAATGATGTTCGCTGTTTCACGAGCACCTAAAAATGTTTATACGGGCTGTATAAAATCCATTAAGGCGTCATGGGGTTTTCTATCCAAACCCTTACTCAAGTATCGATGAATAACTTCTGATCCTTTTTTCATTGAACGAGTTGGATTACATGATCTTATTGCACATCATTATTTACATGGGCTTTGGGTCTCACCGTTTAATACCATAGCCTTGACTCCATCATCACCAACAATCGCAGGTTCCAATTTTTCAGATATCATTAACAGCCTCTTCTTATAGTCGGTTAATTCCTTACCTTCACGGGAAATATCTGACAGTTGACGTAACCCTGAAATCAGATCGGCAACTTGAGTGAATATTGAATAAAAGCTGTCTGCATAGAATACTTCCCCTAGAATATTCTCCGAATGTTTGAGACTGATGCTCTGCTTATGGCCAGTAGCACGCATTACATCCATACCTTTAACTAATTGTGAGAATTTCCTCACCATGTTTTTATCAAAACCATCCATTACAGGAATGATCATTTCATTTTCGATCTTAGGTTTTAAGGATTCCAAAAGCTCAAGCCACAACGTGCTAAGCATCTGCTTATCGTTCTTGAAGGTTTTTTGTATTTTTTGGGTTACATAGTACCCGCATCGATAAATCTCCAATTGATTAATTAAAACAAGGGCTACAACGCCTTCTAAAATATTTATTTTTTTCTCATCCTCTTCGCCTGTTAGTAATTTCCTCCAATGTAGCTCAGGAACATCCATATTGATGGTATTAGGCTCTGGCTTTATCGACCATTCAAGAAGATTGTAGAATTCAGTGCGTAATTCAGCATATCTATGAATTGGAACCAGAACTCCGGTGAGGGAAGAAATAACAGTTTTGTTGTTATCGATAGGCTTGCTACAACTCTCATCCATGAACAATAAATTAGCGTTCACAGTTAATTCTCCTTACCAAATTTAAATTCATGCATAACGGTGGAATTGTACCGCTTGATGTCGACCAACCTCGAATTGATGGACTGAAGATCAGGGAAACTGCATTTGAGCTCGGGAATAGAGGCTGGTATCGTCTCGGAGAAATTGGCTGCTCCAGCAAAGGCAGGGGAGAACGCTGGCGACCTGTTTCAACACTCACGCTAATCGAAGACAACGATTTTTCGGCCGTAGACTAGCACCCGATGCTAAACATGGAGGCGGATCGGTTAGAACCAATCCATTAACTACACGGCCCTTGCAAAAGAGATCTGACCGTGCGTGTGCGTTTCACCTGCAGACGTACGTCATGCAGGATTGCGTCCGCATCGAAGCGATTCATTGGTAAAAGCATTTATTCACGCACTGTCCCCTTTATCTGAATTCAATCCTTGAATTCTTGGGACTCAATCCGCTGGATATCGATCATCGAACGGTCAAGAAAAGCTTGGATCTCCTCATCCCACCCGCTCTTGAATTCAGTCGTCAGAAACGCATCAACGATCTCCTTGGCTTTGTAAGATGCCGTAACCATGCCACCCAGGGTGAGCACGTTGGTATTGTTGATGGATCGGGCTTTGGTTGCAGTGGAAGGATCTTCGCACACCGCGGCATAGACATTCGGATGCTTGTTCGCAATGATCGCCATGCCCATCCCTGTACCGCACACCAGGATCCCGCGATCACACTCACCTGAACCCACTTTCCCGGCCAGTTCATGAGCGACTTCATAATAGGGACGTGCTTCGTCCGTTGTCCCGCCCACATCCACGCACACATGCCCGAGTGTCAGGACATGTCGCTTCACGGCCTCTTTCAGTTCCAGGCCAAAGGGATCTGCTCCGACTCCAATTTTCATGTCCAGTCTCTCCTTGCGGTTTCCACCATCGGCACCTCACCCTACATATGCACATGAGACTATAGTCCACAATTAAGCTTGACTCCAAACACCTCACAAAAATTCTGCGTGCAATCTACTCCATTCGAAGCCGGATGCGGTACAGGCCGTTACTGGAGGGTGGAGTCCACGGACCCGAACCAGAAGGAAACCGGGCGCACACTACATACAGAAGATTGGCGTCGGCACCCCGCCCAAAGTCGAGATTCACGGCCGTCTCCTCTGTCTCAAGGAATGCGATTTGTTGCCCACTCGGTGTGTAGATGTGAACTCCATTACTACCAGGAGGGCCACCGACTCCCACGTAGATGTTCCCCTCCCCATCCACAGTCATCCCATCACCCCAGGTCCCCGTGGGAAATGTCACCACCATGCTTCGATAGCGAAGAGAGCCGTCGTCCAAGAGATCATACGCGTGAACGGCGCTCGGTGGACCACCAACTATCGGAGGCTTCTCCAGGATATTGGTATTATAGGTTCCAACCTCAACGACGTAGAGGGTCTTCTGGTCGGGCGAGACGGCGAGTCCGTTTGGCTGCCACAGATTCGCCGCAAGAAGATGCACGCTGCCGTCAGGGTCAATCCGATAGATGCCCATCACCGGTTGCTCGATGGGCTCATATCCTGTGTATCGCGGATCGGTGAAGTAGATTCTACCGCGAGCATCAATGGTCAGGTCGTTTGGCGCGTTGAACCGATTCCCGTTGTAAAGTCCGGCAACAGTATAGCTCTTGCCCGTATTCATCTCGGTATGCGTAATCCTACGGCCACCGAAGTCGGCACCTTCGGCCACGATCATATCGCCACGGGCATCAAACACGATGCCATTCGCCATCCCACTCGGTGAGCGGAAGATGGTCGTCACGCCCGTGCGTGGGTCATACCGCCAGATACGCCCGGCCTGCATTCCGCTCACAGTTGTGTGGGGAATGTCTGAGAAGTAAACAGAGCCGTCCGGAGCGACAGCCGGACTCTCAAGCCAGAATCCACCGCTGAACACCTGCTCGAACTTGGCTTCGGGGTCCACAATGAGCAATGAATCTTGAGCGAGAAGGGTTCCCAAATTGCCCACGACAGAAAGCAGGACGAGGACGAACCACATTGGCTTCACTGTAATGTGCACTCCCTTCGGAACAAGGCCAAGTGACCGGTTATGTTGCATGAGGGACTTATAATAAAATCAGGTGAATCCGCATGAGATGCGGAGCTTCCATTTCAAGCCTGTCGCATGCCGGCGATTCTCTTGAAGACGGCAAAATATGTCAAGTTGGAGGTCTGCGGAGCGGAGACGGAGAGATCCAAGGGATCGGAACATTCTCTTCGGATAGACGGCCACTGAGACGGTAGGACCACAGGAAACTCAATCAATATTTTGCTAATCGAACACGACGGTTTTTCGGCCATAGACCAACACCCGATGTTCAATATGTAATCGGATCGCTCTGGCCAGGACCAGCACTTCAAGATCACGGCCTTTGCGAATCAGGTCCTGTACGGTATCCCGGTGGCCGACACGGACCACGTCCTGCTCGATAATGGGGCCTTCATCCAATTCGGGTGTGGCGTAATGTGCGGTGGCTCCGATGATTTTGACTCCACGGTCATAGGCCTGATGATAGGGCTTGGCACCCACAAATGCCGGCAGGAAGGAATGATGAATATTCATGACCGGGCACCCGATTTCCTGCAAAAACTTCTCACTGACAATTTGCATGTAGCGAGCCATTACGACTAATTCCACCTGATGCTCACGCAAGACTGCCAGGACCTCCCGCTCCTGCTGCTCCTTCGTTTGGGGGGTGACGGGAAAGTACCGAAAGGGAATATGAAAGAGGTTGGCCCACCATTCCGAAGTCTGGTGATTGGAGACAATCACCGGGATATCGATCGCCAGCTCCCCTCGCCGGTGTCGTTGTAGCACATCGACCAGACAATGGTCGTATTGAGACACCAGAATGCCTATTCGGGGCTTCCTGTCCGAAAAATATATTTGAAAATTCATGTTGAAAATTTTGGCGATGGGAGCGAAGGCATCAGCAATCTTTTCTTGAGGAATTTGAAATCCGGCCAAATCAAACACTGTCCGCATAAGAAAGTCTCCTGTTTCCCGATCCGTATGGTGATCGGAATCCAGAATGTTTCCTCCAAATTCATGGATGAACCCTGATACCCTCGCAACAAGGCCTTTATGGTCTTTGCAGGTAATCAATAAGATGGCCGTGGCATTGGACATAGGGACTCCTTCAGGATTTTATACAGAGACCTCCACTGCATAGAGGTGCGGCAGCACACTCCCACAGCAATCGTGAATGTCGGGGAACAGGAAAAACGATGGCCCAACACTCCCTCCCTGGAAAGTTGGGCCATCATAGCGAAAGGTATCGGTAGGGTAAACGTTACTGACTCGTGTTCTGATCGTACTCGGCAGCCTCTACAAAGAAATAGGTATGGCAAGCCCGATCGATAAACGTCTTGGAGAGGGTCGGCGGCACTCCGTTAAATTTTGCAATACTGACAATCTGCTCGATCAAATCCCGGGGATGGCAACTCCGCATATTCAATTGATATTTTACATACACACCATCCAATAAATACTGCACGGCTTCAGGATCATACGGCACCCCCTTTTTCCTGCAGACTTCTTCAAAGATCTGCGTGAACCGTTCGGGGGTCGGGTCGGCAATGTAGATTTTATTTCTGATCCGGCGAAGGAACGCTTCATCGGCCAGCTTGGCCGGCTCCAGATTCGTGGCAAACAAGACAATCGTATCGAAGGGAATTTGGAACACCTTACCCGTATGCAAGGTCAGATAATCCACCCGCTTTTCCAACGGCACAATCCATCGGTTGAGCAAATCTCGCGGACGGACCAATTGTCGTCCGAAGTCGTCAATCAGAAACACCCCGCCATTGGCTTTAATGTGAGGAGGCGCCTTGTAATATTTGGCGGAGGCATTAAAGGAGAGATCCAGCGTGGCCATCGTCAACTCACCGCCGGCAAACTCGATCGGACGCTTACACAGCACCCAGCGGGTATCTTTTTCCACTTTGGCTTCAATTAAGGATCTGGCCGCTTCTTGGGGAGCGTCGACTTTGACGTGGGTGATCGGATCGAACACTTGAATGATCTGGCCATCGACCTCCATGGCATAGGGAATATAAACTTCTCCCCCGCCTACCGCTTCCAACATCTTCCCAATGGCTTCGGCCAGGACCGTTTTCCCGTTTCCAGGAGGCCCATACAAAAAGATGGCCCAGCCTGAATTGACGGCTTCCCCGAGTTGGTCCACGGTGCCAGGAGTTAACACCAGATGTTCCGTGGCCGCTGTCACGGTTCGCCGGTCGATGGTTAAACTATTCACGGGCTGACTTTTGATCATGTTGATATACTGATTGAGGGGAACCGGGGCCGGTCCCACATACCGGCACAGATCCATAAAAGCCGTGGCTCGCTGACGACCGGCTTCCGTCAACACATACCGGAGTAACACTCCAAGAGACTCCCCGTGTCCCTTAACCTCGCACAACTTCTCCCGTTGGATAAGGATGAACAGCTCCCTCATGACCCCGTAAGGCAATTTCATAATCTCCCCGGCCGATCGCTCGGTGAGTTCTCCTTGGGTGTAGAGGGTTCTGACCAGAAGCTGTACAAGCAATTCCTCCGGCAATCCGGTCTCTTCAATCGTGGTCGGAGCCGTTAAGGAGCGAGCGCTGAGAGGTTGGGTCGTCGCATTTCCATGAGATGTCATCGTGGCAGCCGAACTCATTCGTAATCTCCTTTGATTAGTCTATTTCTTGAATAAGGGGACATGGCAAGACAGAGGTTCTTCGAGTCGTCAACTTTCGCCCTTTTACAATAGGGATAATCCCTGTAAAATTAGTAAAACATCGCCATGCATAAATCCCCACGCTATTTCCCCGTCTCGTTCACACGCCGTTTTTCTAAGGTTGCATGAGGATTTCTTTCCAAGAACATCGCGATCTCAGACCTAATCGATCCCTTGTGTGTTCCCCTATCGGTTCTGCCAAACGAATGCTTCATGGCTTTCAGCTGAACTGGCGATTATGGCTGATGGTTTTGGGCCTCATTTCAATTGTTGGCTGCACCGAATCGCTTCCCGATTACACGCTGCGTTTCGGGTTAGCCAATTCGCCAACGAATTTAGATCCGCGTTACGCCACTGATGCCACTTCGGCTCGACTCAATCGGCTGCTGTATTCGCGCCTTGTGGACTTCGGCGAGGGCACGATCCCGATTCCAGCTTTGGCCACGTGGCGTGAACTCTCTCCCATCCATTATCGATTCGACTTACAAGAACCGAGGCCGCTCTTCCACAATGGGGCACGACTCTCCGCTAACGATGTCAAAGCCACCTATGCCTCCATTCTAAATCCTGCCACGGCATCTCCACATCGCGGTATTTTGCAAATTATCACCCGGATCGACACGCCGACGGAGAATACCGTCGATTTCTTTCTGAAGCAGCCCGATTCATTATTTCCCGGCTATTTAGTTATCGGCATTCTCCCCGCAAACCTTATTGCCAAGGGGCACCCCTTCCATGACCACCCCATAGGCAGCGGGCCCTTTCAATTTCTCGAACGCCCCGATGACACCCGGCTTGTTATCGAGCGACGAGCAGATGGTCAGCGGATTGAGTTTGTAAGAATTCCCGATCCGACCGTTCGAACCCTCAAGCTGTTGGCAAATGAAATTCATCTCCTTCAAAATGATCTCCCCCCTGAGCTTGTCACGTATCTGTCCACCCACAAGGGCATCACCTTGCAACAGCGTCAAGGGGCAAATTTTGCCTACCTGGGATTCAATCAGTTAGATCCTGTGGTCGGTCAAGAACTGGTGCGGAAGGCTATTGCCCATGCCATCGATCGTGAGCACATTATTCAATTCGTGTTGAGAGGACGAGCCAGGGTCGCGCAAACGCTCTTTCCTCCGGAGCATTGGGCTGGGCATGCCTCCTTATCAGGGTACGCCTACGATCCGGAGGAAGCAAAACGCTTATTGAAGGAAGCCGGATATGATCATGACCATCGGCCGACCATCACCTATAAAACCTCAACTGACCCCTTTCGATTGCGCCTGGCCACGATCATTCAATACCAACTCGACCAGGTAGGAATTGATGTCTCCATCCAGAGCCACGATTGGGGCACATTTTACGGTGACATCAAATCCGGCCGATTCCAAATGTATAGCCTGGCCTGGGTCGGTGTGAAATCTCCGGATATTTTCCGGTATGCCTTTCATAGTGACGCCATCCCTCCCGTCGGCGCCAACCGTGGTCACTTTGCAGATGTGGTGGCGGATCGTCTCATGATACAAGCTGAACAGACCCTGAACAGGCAGGAGCAGCAGGCATTGTATCGCACTCTTCAAGCCCGTCTCCTGGATACCCTTCCGTATGTGCCTCTCTGGTTTGAAGACCATTATGCTCTGGCGTCCACCACCATCACCGGATATCAATTGAGTGCCGATGGCAATTTTGACGGACTCAGTCAGGTCCGGTGGATGGGACCTCCCTCAGTTCCCCCCACACACCTCGCACGGCTTTACCCATGACCATGCCACGCGACCATGACCGGGGCACGCAGGCTCTTTTTTTTCAACTACCGTTTTCTCCGGTTTCGTCATGACCCATTTCCTGGTGACAAGAATCTTAAGCGCGCTGCTCGCCCTCCTGGGAGTGATTTGCCTGGTGTTTCTGTTGATTCATCTTATCCCAGGCGACCCCGTAGAAGTGATGCTGGGTGAATCAGCTCAACCGACAGACAAAGAAACCCTTCGCCATGCCTTAGGCTTGGACCTCCCCCTCCATCAACAGTGGTGGATTTATTTCAAGGGGCTTTTACATCTGGATTTGGGCACATCGTTATTTTCGGGTCGGGCGATTGTAGATCTGCTCATTGAACGCATTCCCGCCACCCTCTATCTCAGTCTCGTCTCCCTGCTTGTGGCAATCGGCTTGGCGCTTCCCCTTGGCCTCGTCGCGGCCGTCCGCCAACATACTCCTCTGGATTATGGCGCCATGGGGTTTGCGTTGTTCGGAATGTCGATTCCCAATTTCTGGATGGGTCCTTTACTCATTTTAATCGGCGCGCTCTGGCTTGGCTGGTTTCCCGTGAGCGGGCGGGAAGGATGGAACGCCGTCGTGCTGCCCGCCCTCACACTCGGAACAGCCATGGCGGCCATCCTGGCCAGAATGATTCGGAGCAGCGTCCTTGAGGTATTGGGGGAGGACTTCATGCGGACCGCTCGCGCCAAAGGCCTCTCCTCAACCCGGGCGGTTTTGCACCATGCACTCCCCAATGCCCTCTTACCCATCTTGACACTCCTAGGCCTTCAGCTCGGAGGCTTGCTTGGTGGAGCGGTGATCACTGAAACGGTTTTTGCCTGGCCGGGACTAGGCCTGCTGATGATTGAAGCCATTCAACAGCGCGACTATCCGGTTGTGCAAGCGGCAGTGCTCTGTATCAGCATGACTTATATCGTGGTGAATTTGCTCACGGATCTACTATATGCATGGCTGGACCCTCGCATCCAATTCACTACTGGGGAGGGTTGAAAAAGTCCGCCAGCGGCGTTCCCTGCCTTTGCCGGGCCTCCTTCGCCGAAGTAGCTACGAAGGCTGAAAGCGGCTTCGCGTCTACGCGCTGAAGCACGCTTCGACGCGCAAGCGTGCAGGCAGGTCGCCCCTTTGTCATGCATAGGTACTCACCTGTACGTTCCACGTGGCAAACGGGCTGCGGCCTTCCCTTCGGCATGACTCAGGGCAGGACGGGACGGACCTCTTTGAACCCTCCCTTATTGCTCTTGATGGCCACGCAATAATATGGAGAAGATTGAAATGGGTAGAAATCTGAATTATTCAACAGTCACCACTGACTAACCATGCGTCTTTGGCTCCCATTCTCCATCATCGCCGCGTGGGCCTTTCTGGCCATCTTCAATTTCATGTTTTCCTTAACCCCTGACGCGATTGATCTCACCAATATTCTTTCCCCGCCAAGTCCGGAGCACTGGTTGGGGCATGATGAATTAGGTCGGCCGGTTGCCGACCGTCTCATCAGCGGCGCACACACATCATTTTTTGTTTCGCTGTGCGTGGTCGCGCTGGGGGTGAGTCTTGGAAGCCTTCTCGGCGTGTCCAGTGCGTATCTCAGCGGATGGGTCGATGCAGGCTTTGTGCGAATTGTGGACATCATGCTCGCCTTCCCGGGTTTACTGCTTGCCATCGCCCTGGCCGGGGCATTGGGACCGGGAATCGGCAATGTGATTCTGGCGTTGGGAATCGTGGGATGGGTGGGATATGCCCGACTGGCGAGAGGACAGGTCCTCGCCCTCAAGCACGCCGATCACGTGCTGGCAGCCCAAGCCATCGGTGCACCGCCTTGGCGTATTATTCTCCGGCACCTTCTGCCGTTAATTATGGCCCCGCTTATTGTTGAAGCGAGTTTTGGTGTCGCCGGCGCCATCATAGCCGAAGCCGGCCTCTCCTTTTTGGGTCTGGGGGTTCAACCTCCTGCCGCATCATGGGGAAGCATGATCCGCGACGGGACCCGCTACATGTTGGTGGCTCCCCACCTGGTCGTTTTTCCCGGCTTGACTCTTATGGCGGTCGTTCTCGCGGCAAACATGCTGGGAGATTGGCTGAGAGATCGGTTGGATGTGAAAGAACAGACTTCCCGAGGAGGGTCATGAAACATGTCGAACAGCAGACAGGAGGTGACTGCGGGTTCAGCACCCACAGCCACCTTCCTGACTTCGAATTCAAAAATGAACGAAAGGTCTTTGATCGTTCAGGGTGTTTCCTTTTTTTCTAAAGGCAGCGGAAACGAGATGATGATTGCGCCCATCACATCTCCCATTTTAAAATCACGCTTGGAACTCAACAAATGCCCGTTATGGCAGTCCACACAGGCTTTCGAAACAGCCCGATCCGCATAAATGGCCTTGAAAAACCGTTGATCCCCTCTCTTGATAATTCCACTATAGACCTCATCGGGATTCTCAGCCACGACCTTTAATCCGGCCTCTTCAAAGACGGTGCTCGGCCCATTTTCCTCATAAATAGGCCACAGACTGGCCAGACGATAGCGCAGGCCGGACCCACCCATTTCGACCACTCTACCACCCATCAGAAGCATTTGCGCCGGGAGTGGAAGCGCCTTCCGTTGCTTCCAGGCTTCTGCGGCAATCACGATTCGATTCTCCTGCATGCGATCCACCACATGCGTCGTATAGAGCGCTCTGTCTGCGGCAATCACCGCATGGACATACCCGGCCACAACCTCTGGAGAGAAATTCACCTCAGTCCCTGGTGCCATCCGCACTTCCGATTCATCCTCACCCGCAGCTTGCGCGCTTACCCAACCGCCCGTGCACACCATTGCCCCAAACACGATTCCTAAAAACAATATCCGTAAACCCATGGTCGCCCTCCTTTCATCCATCATGACTTCAGTGAACGAATCAACATCCTGTTGCCTTGCTTCGAGCGGGCTACCTCAGGAGATGCCTCCTGTTCCTTGACTATCGGTCATCAACCCTCGCCTGCCGGGGCACCACTCGTGGCACGCATGACAACCCGTTAAGGAATCTGGCGTCTAATCGAAGGTACAATTTCCAGACCTTCTTCCAATAACTCCAATCCAAACCGGGGATTCTCCTCTATTTCATGCGCACTACGACGGCCTTGTGGAGCCTCATACTGAAAATTGGCCACAATGGTCTTCTGAGCCGCCACCGTGATGGGTTGTTCCACAAACTCCTTCATCCCGGGATGCCAGGCAGTCAGCATATAGTCTCCAGGAGGAACGTCGGTAATTTCAAAGGTTCCATCCTCGGGAGTAATCGTATAATAGGGGTTCTCCAACACGAGCCCCCAGGAAAACATATAGGGATGGAATCCGCACTGCATGACAAACACATTC
The DNA here is from genome assembly GCA_024760505.1 of Nitrospira sp. Lineage (GTDB taxonomy): Bacteria > Nitrospirota > Nitrospiria > Nitrospirales > UBA8639 > Nitrospira_E. The sequence goes on along the minus strand of CP058931.1, from coordinate 2,702,106 downwards.
CGTCCTTTTCGTAAATGTATTTTTTCCACCATTGGTTCACCAGGAAGGTGTTTCTTACCGAATATTCCCGCCACCTTGTGAAACGGATTCATCGGCAGGGGACGATTGAACAAGACTCTGGCCCCTCGCTCTCTGGCCGTTTCATAGGCCTGAATATCATGCTCGACCGGATCCATGTTGACTACGGTCAGTTCGTCCCCATCGCGCAATACATTCACAAACGGAATAAATTCACAGTCGACTGATTCGATCCTGACCTTGGGCATGTGGAATGGTTTCCCTTTTTCGATATCTTTGAGGAAGACCACCACATCCTTAAGGCTTTGATCAGGCCCGATAATAAAATCCTCAACAATACGCCAACCCGTTCCCGTAGAGATCGTTCCACAAAACACCGGATCGGGAATCGTCACAAGATTAAAGGCCATGGGTCTGGGCTTTTCTCCCGTAATCGTCACCTTCCCTTGAATGGTTCCCCCATCAGTCACGGTTATTTCATCGTAGGACCAACCCGTTTGCGCGAAAAGCGCTATAAGCCCAACCCCTACGATCCCTTTCCATATTTTTCGGCCCTTCATTCTTTCCTCCCACAAAAAAATAAAATGATTGTCCTACTTATGATCATTCTATCGAACCACCCACTCAAAAAAAAGCGGGGAAGCCGAAGAGTGGCTTCCCCGCTTTCGCTAACCCTCGGAATGAGGGTCTGGCTTACTTTGCGACGGTAGGAATAATTCGCGGCTCGCCACTGGGTTCATCAAGAGCCGCCTGTTTGGAAGACATGGCCGAACCATCCAATGGCTGAATCCGTTGATCCGTGCTGGGCAACACCCGGAGATAGCCCCATTGTCCCGATTGGGAATAGGGTAACCGGCCATTACTCCACACATAATCTCCGGCCAGGGACCATTTGCCTCCAGCCGAGGGCAGGAAGACATCCAACCCTTCCGAACCCGAGAACTCCACAGTGCTAATCATATCCGCACCGGGCAGGAAGGGTTCGATGGGCCATTCATGCTTCTCCACCGTGAACATCCCGTTCTGCTCACTACTGGCGCCAAAGACGTGAATCCGTACTTTGTCGCCCGCATGGGCTTCAATTACCGGTGTCGCAGGATCCTGCGGGTTGTCCACTTGGCACGGTTGGAACATCCGACCCAATGAACAACCGGCTTCTTCCCGATGGAGATAGGGTTCGGCGCGATAGTTGACGCCGGTCAGCCCTGCCACATTTTGCACATAGGGCATGAAACTGGTCCCGATAATGTTATCCTCGTCCTGGAAATACAAGGCGACATCCCGGTAGCTCGCCCGGCTCTCATTGCCCTGAATAGTCCGATCCACAATCACATCGGCATTCCAACTATTTTTCAGGGAAATATCTTCACCGGTTTTGGGATCACGGTACTGTGATCCCTTGGGACCAATAATGATTCCCCCGTACAGACCGTTGCGGGGATTCATGGACACATTCCCCCAATCCCACACCAAGGTTTGCGTCTCGCCATTGAAGGGATCCGCATAATAGGTGTACATCCGGGATTCTCCGGGCGCCACGGTTTGGTCGCCGGGGTTGTTCCCCAAATTGAGGCCTTGGGAATCTTTGGGATCGAAGGCCAGTCCGAAGGCCGAGAACGACGCTCGTCCTTCTTTCAGCTTATTCGTCAATTTGATTTGGAGGCAGTCACCCACGTTGGCCCGTAACGTTAACGGCATGGGTTGCACATCACCCCCGACCTTTTGCACCTCATCTTCGAGGACATAGATCTTGGCTTGAGGATTGCGCAATTCAATCTTGCGTTCAAAGTCCACTTCAATCGTTTCCGGAGCATTGCTATTAAAACTCATCCCCGGATGATCCAAGGCCACGACATTGAAGCTCTTCACCGGAGCCTCTTTCGGACAAACCGGCAATCGCTCCGGCATGCCTTCTTTGCCATAGGCCTTATTCGGCAAGGGCTGCAGATCACTCACCGGTTTATCTAAAACCCGAATCAGCCCCCAAGAGCCTTCCGAAAACTTCGAGCTCCGGCCATTAAAGAACATATAATCGCCGGCTTGATGGCGAGGACCGCCAGCTTCCGGAATGACCAGGTCATACCGTTCGGCTATTCCGATATGCAGCGAATGTTTGCGATTGGCCTCTTGCGCATAGCGTTCTGACCAGAACGTATGGCCAGACAACGTGAACACATTACTTTCATTCATCGTCACATCCAACAGCCGGAACACAATGGCATCACCAAGGTAGGCCCGAACCATGGCCGTGCTGGGATCACCATGCACGACACTGCTGAATATTTGCGACGGCTCCGGGTTATTGGCCAATCGTTGCGCGAAGGGCTCTGACCGGAAATTCAACGCCCCACCGGTGGTATGCGTGCCGCCATTCAAGAACGGCATAGGCGTCATCTTAATTTTGTCGTTCGGCGGCATGATGAAGGACACCGTCCGACCCGCTTCCAACGCCACATCCACCGGTTGCCCTGGAGGATTGCCGGCAGTCACGATATTGACCGTGTGCGGCACGGTATCCATGATATGCACCATTAATTCACGGAAGCTGCCGGCCACATCGTGACCCACACGCTCTACCGCGTGGATATCGGCGACCGGGCCCGTTCGAATCCGTTTGCCGGTCTTCGGATCGTGCCACGTGGAGCCGAAGGGTTCGGCAATCATGGTTCCGACTGCCCCGTGTGGCCACGTCGTGCCACCAAAGGCATGGTCATGCCAGAACACACTGCCGACATCCGCATCCACCCAGAACCGCTGCCGCACATATTCCACAGTTACAATATCCTTGACCGGATGCGCATTCTTCAATGGCTGGGCAAAGGTCAACGTATTGCCGTTAATTTTGACAATCCGTTGCACCTCCTGACCTTTGACATTATCCGCACCAATCAAAATTGGAATGCCCACGTGATATTGCTTGGCATTCGAAACCTCCAAGGTTTTGTCACCTTTCTTGGCGGCCTTCGTCACCTTCGCATTCATCGGCACCGGCAACCCTTTATCCGACTTTTTCTCGAATTGGGTAAACGGCCGCATGGACTGTTCATACGAAAATCCTGAAATCACCCCATCGGATGCCTGATTATCGAACTGGAAGAAATGGAAATGCGTGTTGATCTTGGACGACTGGAAATTCGTGATATCGTCATCCAACCATTCACTGGTCAGCGTCCAATCGATGCAATCATAGACATTCGCCCGAACCACCAACGGGAATTTTTTGTCGTTGTTGGCCCGCACTTCTTCCTCTTCCTCATGCACAACATAGAGAAGCCCATTGGGGTCGACAATCGCCGGCTCTTTTCCTTCGGCAGCCGACAATTCAATCGGTAACTTAATAAAATGCACCTTGTAATCTTGTGATCCGGCTCGATCCGGACACAGACTCCAAGAGCCATTTTCGCCGGCCTTGGCCGGTTCGACCGACCGTGTTCCATCCGGATTTAATCGAATCATTTCCAACCATGGGGCCGGATTATGGTCATTAGAAAACGGCGCACGTTTTCCGAAATGTGGCGTGAGCCACGGCCATGCCACTTTTCCGGTTGACGGTTCAAACCAAATGGCCCGCCGTTCTCCGGCTTTATATCCCTGCCACTCCGGCCGATATTTGGGGTTTTCCCCAATGGTCGGTTCTTTCTCGCTCATGGCCTTCGAACCATCCCATACCCAATCCATGACAGTGGCATCATAGGCCTTCATTTGACCGGCCTCATCATCTTTATGTCCGGGCTTGCCTTGATTGCTGAGCTGCATTTCCACCCAGTCTTTGATATTGACGACGGCCGGCTCGGCTTTCCAATCACTTTTGCCTTTACCCACAATTTTGAATTGTTTGCCAAACCAATTGACGGTCTTGCCCACCAGTTGATCGGACGTCACCGGTTTGTGAATTCGGCCTAACCGGTCCGGCAATTCCCGCAAAGGAGCCATCACGTCATTTTGCACACCTGGCTCTTGCAGGCTGTTATACACACGCCAGTAGCCCCACATACCGGCCACATAGTGATGCGCCACATGGCAGTGAAAGAGAAAATCTCCCGCCAACCACTGGCAAAGCCCCGAGCCGCATTCCGTCTCCAGATCTAACGCCTCAGATGGCCCAATCACTTCCACATCGACCCGGTCCGACTTCGTCCGAATCACCGGATATTTCACAGGGCCGTTTTGCCCCGTGCTCCAAACCGGCATTTGAGTGGCACGTGGGCTTCGTTGCCACCGAATCGACCCGCCGTGAGGATGATGCGAATGGAAGACTTCCGATCCACCATGCACAATACGGAATTTAGCCGGGTCACCCAAATAACTCCGGGGAATAGTCGGGGCCGCATCACCAAAGGTATAGGAACTATAGGCCATCGACTCATCTTCAAATCCAAAATATTCATGTTGCACGTGCATATTGTTGATGCCGAACGGCTCACTCCGATAATTGAGAGCCCGGGCACCCGGACGATAGGCATCGGTGAGCGGATCCCGCTGAGGGAGAAAGTCTCCATGCTTATTCACGGGACGAAACGCTTCATCCCCGACTTCATGATAAATCAGGACAAATTCCCGAAAGTCAGGACCGTCCCCATTATCAATCATCACCTGCCAGCCACTCGCGGCTTCCGTGGCCGGTCCCGTACCTAAGGGCTCGTAGTAATTCGACCCGCGGGGCTCCACGACAAAGACGCCGAAGAGTCCCATGACCGTCAACTCCCGGTCATTGCTGTAGGTATGAAATTGTTTTCCACCTTCCTGTGTGTCTGGATGGATGTACCATTCCATTTCAATGGATTGGCCTTCGGCCGCGACTGTGTCAGGATTGGTCGTCGTGGCAGGTTGACCGGTTTGGCTCATCACCATGTCAGACCCATTGATATGCAAACTGACTTCTTCGCCGAATTCCAATTGGTTACGCAAAGTCACCTTGACGCAATCCCCTTGATTGCCGCGAATCACCAACGGTTGTATCCACTGATCCTGAATGCCATTTTTCACAGCCCCCGGATCAGAATGACCTTCTTTTTCACGAGCCTCGGCATTTTTGGCTTCCTCCTCACGGATCTTGTCAATATTTTCGGTCAAGGCATACATGTACCCGGGATAATAATCCAGCCATTGATTCAGGCTGATTTCCACATTAATGGCTGACACATCATAATTTCGAACAGGCGCGGTCTTGGGACATAACCCACCTTTCATGGACACCGGCTCCACGCCGGTCGTACTTGCCAGAAGGCCATTCGCCGGCCCCGCTCCATATTGGTGAATCATCGACATGGAATCAAATGCGCCCGTGTCGGCGCCCTTATGCTCCATGTCCTTCTGCATTTGCTCCATCATGCGGTGATGCTGCTGCTCAACCAGGGCCGCTCGTTCCGCTCGCCCTTCCATGGCATCTTCCACAATCGTCTGGCCCTTGAGCTGTTCGGCCCAACCCGGAGATTGCGCCGGCATCCCCGTCTGGTGGGCGTGGGGAGAGGATGAATTCTCAGCACTGACAGAAGATGGGGTAGACCAGAAGGTCGCCCCTCCCATCAGCGCCAAAAATACAGACGCAGTTAAAAATCTACTCTTGCCGTGATACATACTCCGGCCTCCTTACTTATGGGGTGAATAAAAATCCAGTTTTTACCAGACAACTTGTTTCAACATTTGCAGTATCTCGAAAAACTACCCGACCTCCTACCTCAATTATTGGGATACCGTTTAAGTGCCGACGCCAGGAACCCTCTTTGGGAGGTCGGGCATTCCGGAGGCCGGTCCATCACACCCAACCCAGCGCCGGCATCAAGTTGACCCCGCAACATCGATGCCAACAAGCACTCATCCATGCTACAAACCACAAAAGCCCTTACTGGGGGGTGTTCAGGACATAGTCAGGAATGAACGGAAAAATGCACAAAGTGGCAGAATGTCCAATATTTTGGACCAACATTTCCGTACATTTGAAATTTCAACTAAAAGTCAATTAGTTGTGCGTCCAAAAAAATGGACAACTGAAGGCTGGGAATGGGGATTTTTGGGGCAATAAATGGGGCAGATTAGGAAATATCATAATCCGGCATTTTGTGGTAGCGACTGGAGCGAAAGAGACTCAAGGCATGAGCTCCCAGGAATGATCTGAACTATCGACACTTTCTCGATACTTCTTTGGCTTTCATCCCCACGACAATCTATCCTTCCCTATCCTCCAAGATGCATGGGTGAATCATTGAAGGTGTCAGTCAAATTTTCCTGAATGGATTTCCATCCTTATGCACTGCAAAAGGAGGACGTGGCCATCGAAAAAAAATACGCTGAATATCTCAATCCAACCCAGGCTCTTTTTGATGCACTCAGACATGTCCTCTTTCTCAAATGAGCCGGGGGAGCCGCACCATTTGTGCAGCTCCCCCCGCAAATTCGACCGTTCTTCCCTTAACGATGATTAGGGCCTTACCATCGCGGTTGGCAGAACTTTTGGCTCAGGTTGAGATTCTACCCGCTTGGCGTTCGACATCGTCGATCCCAACGAAAGAATTCTCTGATCACCTGTCGGCAGAACTCGCAAATATCCCCACTGACCAGCCTGCTGATAGTTCAGACGGGCATTGGCCCAAATATAATCCCCGGGAATGTTTGCAGGTCCGCCCGCCCCCTGGCGGAGGAACACATCCAGGGTCTCAGATCCACCGAATTCCACCACGCTGATCATATCGGCACCCGGCATGTAGGGTTCGATGGGCCATTCGTGGCCTTCGACCTGAAACATGCCATTCTGCTCGCTGTTCGCTCCGATCACGTGTATCCGGACCGCATCACCGGCATGCGCTTCAATTAAAGGCGTTACGGGATCCTCGGGCTTGTCGACCACACAGGGTTGGAACATCTTGTCCAACGTACAGCCCTGCTCCTCTCTGAATTTATCCGGTTCCGCACGATAGTTCACAGAGGATAGACCGGCCACGTTCTGTACATAAGGCATAAACGAGGTACCGATAATGTTGTCCTCATCCTGGAAAAACAGAGCGACATCGCGATAGTTCTGCTTGCCGGCGTTCTCAACCAACGTATGATCGATTATCACGTCCGCCCGCCAGGCGTTCTTCTGCGAAAGATCTTCGCCTGTCACAGGATCCCTGTACTGAGAACCCTTTGGCCCGACGATTACCGCGCCGTACAGTCCGTTTCGCGGATTGAGAATGATATTCCCGCCATCCCACACCAACGAAGTCGTTTCCTTATTGGCTGGATGGGCGTAGAAGGTGTACGTCCGACTTTCACCGGGACCCACTGTTTGATCCCCAGGATTATTCCCCACGTTGAGTCCATGAGAATCCCTGGGATCGAATGCCAGACCCGGGGCAAAGAAGGACGCCCGGCTCTTGGCCATCTTGTTTTTCAGATTCACCTTGATGCAATCGCCAAGATTCACACGTAAGGTCAGTGGATTCGGCATCACGTTGCCCGCCACCTTCGTGGCTTCCTCTTCGAGCGCAAAGATCTTTCCGTCGGGAACGGTCATTTCAATCTTTCGCTCAAAGTCCACTTCAATCGCATCCGGGGCGTTGGGATGCAGCTTCAACGGTCGATCCAAGGATACGACGTTGAAAGCCTTCACCGGCGCATCCGCTGGGCACAACGAACTCGGCACAGGAGGAATTCCGAGCGGATTCGTTCCCATCGGAAGCACCTGGAGATCAGGTACCTTTTTGTCATGAACCCGAATGATTCCCCACCCACCCTCGGCGAAGTGCGAACTACGTCCGTTGAAGTGAATATAATCACCGGGCATGCCTTGGAATCCGCCGGCCTTCGTCACAAGATCATACCGCTCGGCGATCCCCACATGGATTGAGTATTTCCGGTTGGCATCACCCGCAAACCGCTCCGTCAGGAAGGTGTGGCCTGCCAGTGTCCAGACATGCGACTCGTTCATCAACTGATGCAACAACCGGAACACAATGGTGTCTCCGACATAACTTTGAAGCAACGGCGTATCCGGATCGCCATGAATCGCGCTGCTGAACAACTTCGATGTATCGGGATTATTGTTCAATCTCAACGCAAATGGCTCAGCCCGGAAGTTAAATCCGCTTCCGGTTGTATGCGTTCCCCCGTTCAAGAAGGGATTGGGGGCATTTTGGATTTTTTCAGGCATTTGGAACGACACCGTTTTCCCGGCTTCCAACGCCACTTCGATGGGCTGCCCTGGAGGATTCCCCGCCTGAATGACGTTGACCGTATGAGGCACCGTATCGTGGATGGATACCATTAACTCACGGAAACTCCCGCTGACCCCAAAGCCCACCGGTTCATTGGTATGAATGTCCGCCACCGGGCCGCTATATACTAATTTCCCGTTCTTCGGGTCATGATAGGTAGAACCGAACGGCTCCACGATCGTGGCACCGAACCCGCCGTGCGGCCAGGTGGTCGCCCCGAACGCATGATCATGCCAGAATACCGTTCCGGTATCCGCGTCCACCCAATACCGGTACCGGACGAATTCCGGCGTCACAATATCTCCGGTCGGGTGATCCTGCTTGAGTGGTTTTACAAAGGTGATTGTCTCGCCCTTAATCTCCTTGATCCGGGCGATTTCCGAACAACTCCGATCACGCTTCAACGACGTCGTCGGGTCGTTGTCGGCTTGCAAACAATCCGCACCCACCAACAACTCGGTATTGACATGATATTTGCTGGCGCCTTCGGCCATCTTGATAGTGATGGATTGGGCCCCTGCCTTGACTGCCTTGGTCAACTTGCTATTCATCGGAACCGGCAAACCGGCCTTCTTCGGCTTCGAGAACATGGTAAACGGCCTGACGGACATTTCCCATTCCATCCCCGAGATCACACCGTCTGAGGCCCCGGTGTCGAACTGAAAGAAATGAGGATGAATATTGATCTTCGACGACTGAAAGTTGGTGTAATCATCGTCATCCCATTCGCTTGTCAAAATGGTATCGACGCAATCATAGACGTTGGCACGAAGAACCGCCGGGTACTTCAGGTTGTTGTCGGCTCTCGTCAAACGCTCTTCTTCGTGAAGCACATAGATCAGACCGTCTTGGTCGACGATCGATTCCTGGTTCCCCTGTTTCGGCGTCAGTTCAATGGGAAGCCGGATGAAGTGAATATTATTCAATCTCGGAACATTGGCGCCTTCCGGACAGAGACTCCAGCGCCCTTGCTCACCCGGCTTGGCGGGTTCCGACGTCCGCTCTCCGTTTTCATCCTGGTGGATCGGCTCCAGCCATGGAGCGCCGCTATGGTTGGCAGAGAACGGCACACGCTTGCCAAAATGAGGCTTCAAGACCGGCCAGGCGACTTTACCCGTCGTCGGGTCAAAGAGAATATCGGGCCGGGTACTGTCATCCCACTTCACAGCGGTCGGATATTTCGGATGCGGAGTCGTACTTTCCCGCTCCCCTTTCGCCACATTCCCGTCCCATTTCCAGTCCCACACAGTGCCATCATAGGCCATGACCTGGCCCTTTTCGTCATCCGTGTGGCCGGGTTTGCCCATGGCCGGCAGGTACATTTCCACCCAGTCTTTAATGTTCACAACGGCTGGATTGGATTTCCAATTTGATTTCTGGCTCTTATCAACGATCTTGAATTGCTTACCGAACCAATCGACGGTGGTCCCGATTAATTTGTCGGAACTGACACCGACTTTGACCCGCCCTTGACGATCAGGCAATTCACGTAAGTCCGCCATAATGTCAGTCCGGACCTCACCGACCTGCAGGGTGTTATACACCCGACCGTATCCCCACATCCCCGCCACATAATGGTGGGCAACATGGCAGTGGAATAAAAAGTCTCCCGCCAAGTGTTGACATCCCCCCGACCCGCATTCAGGTTCAAGATCCAAGGCTTCGGACGGTCCGATCACTTCCACATCCACACGGTCAGATTTTGTGCGGACGACGGGATATTTCACCGGGCCGTCTTTTCCCAAATACCAATGCTCTTGTTGGTCCGCACGCGGGCTTCGTTGCCACCGGATCGACCCACTGTGCGGATGGTGCGAATGAAACACTTCGGATCCCCCGTGAACAATTCGGTATTTCATGGGATCACCAAGATACCCCCGGGGAATAGTGGTCGGCGCATCGCCGAAGGTATAGGCGCTGTAGGCCAACGATTCATCTTCGAATCCGAAATACTCGTGTTGGACATGCATTTCATCAATACCGAAAGGCTCACTACGATAATTGAGCGCACGACCGCCAGGACGATAGGCATCCGTCAATGGATCGCGTTGAGGCAAAAAGTCCCCTTTCTTGTTCACCGGCCGGAATGCTTCGTCTCCGACTTCGTGATAGAAAATGATGTATTCGCGGAAGTCATGACCGGATCCATTGTCGATGATCGCCTGCCATCCTGATTGCAGTTCTGGCGCAGGCCCTGTTCCCAACGGATCCAAGTACTTCGATCCGGCCGGTTCAACAATCAAGGCACCAAAAAGCCCCATGACCGTCAATTCACGCGCATTACTGTAGGAGTGAAATCTTCTCACTCCTTCTTGTGTTTGAGGGTGAATGTACCATTCCATCTCCACACTATTTCCCGGCTCCACAACCGTCTCGGGATTGGACGTGGATGCCGCTTTTCCCGTCGTGGACATCACCATGCTTCCACCGTTCACATGAAGACTTCCACTTTCAATCTCCATTTGGTTCCGAAGGGTGATTTTCAAACAATCCCCTTGATTGGCCCGGATGGCAAGAGGCTGGATGTAATCCCCCTGCAATCCCGTCGTCACCGCCCCGGGATCCCAGCCATCTTTGTCACGTGCGGCTTTATTTTTGGCCTCTTCAGCGCGGACTTTATCAATGTTGTCCGTTAACACATACATGTACCCAACATAATAATCCAGCCATCGATTGAGGGTAATCTCCGTATCGATCATGGAGATATCGTAGTGTTTGGTAGGCACGCCAGCCGGGCATTTTGCCCCAGACCCGGTGGACACAGCCGCATCAGGATCCACCGCTAACAAATAGCTTGATCCATCCTGCCCCATGTACTGATGCATCATCGAGACATTATTAAACACCCCGGAGTTCGCCTGGACTTGCGCATCCTGTTGTGCCTGCTCTTCAAGTCTCCGCATGATTCGATGATGTTGCACTTCGATTTTTTCAGAAAGGCCTGCCCGCCCCTCCAATGCATCCTCCACACGGGTTTGTCCTTTAAGGTGTTCTTGCCAGCCCGAGGAATCCTGATGGGTCATTCCCGTCTGATGCACATGGGAGGGGGACCCATCCTCCGCACCGACAAAGGGCGGGGTGGCCCAAAAGGTCGCCCCCCCCATCAGCGCCAAAAACATCGACGCGGTTAAAAATCTACTCTTGCCAGGATACATTATCCGGCCTCCTTAGTTTATGTGGTGAATAAAAACCCTGATTGTTGGTACTCCATCAGCTCACTCGCCTCAATCATTTCAAGATGTTCGTCTCTTCAATGAATAGCCCGGCCCCGTATTTTTTTTGTGCCGACGCAAGGCGCCCTCTTTGGGAGGTCGGGCATTCCGGAGGCCGGTCCATCACACCCTATCCAGCGTCGGCGCGTGAATTCATGAGCAACAACAGTGCCAAAGAACACCTATCAATGCTCCAAATCACAACAACCAATACTGGAGAGAATTTCAGGACACAATCAGGCGGGAAGAGACAACTGAATATTGCTGAGAATTTCCAGGACCTTGGACAGGCTTTTCGATGCACGAAAAATTTCGACGGACAATCAAGCAGTTGCCCGTCTAAAAAACTGGACAATTAAAGGCGGAAAATGAGGATTTTAGGGACAATAAAAGGGAGCCGTTTAGGAAATATGATAGTCCCGCAATTTGTTGTACAGGCTGGAGCGACTGATATTTAAAGCCCGCGCTGCGCGGGTCCTATCTCCCTTCGCATCCCGGAGGGCTTGGAGGATTCTTGACCGTTCCGCTTCCTGGCGAGCGGTTTTCCCGATCGAACTCAAATCGCTTGTGGCAGATTGCAACGAATGATCGGAAAAAAAGTCTTTCACTTCAATTGTGGAATGTGGGCATGTGACGACCACCCGTTCAATCAAGTTTTCTAATTCCCGGACATTCCCAGGCCACGAATGGTGCACGAGAGCCGTTTGGGCATCAGGGCTGAGATGCATCGGCTCACGCCCGTGTTTTCTGGCGCATTGCTCCAAAAAATATCTCACTAACAATAGGATATCTTCTCTCCGCTCCCTCAAGGGCGGCACGGTTAACGGGAGGACGGCGAGCCGATAGTATAAATCCGCGCGAAACAACTTGGTTGATACAAGATGGTCCAGAGGTTTATTCCCGGCAGAGATGACCCTCACATTCACCTTGATGGATCCATTGCTCCCCACGGGCTTGATTTCGCCTTCCTGCAGGACGCGAAGTAAGCGGGCTTGGAATGCAGGAGTGGTATCAGTAATTTCATCCAAAAAAATCGTGCCGCCTTCGGCTTCTTCAAACAAGCCTTTGCGATCAGCTACCGCTCCGGTAAAGGATCCACGTACATGACCAAATAATTCGCTTTCCAGCAAGGTTTCGGGTAATGCACTACATTCCACCACAATAAAGGGCCGGAGGCGTCGACGACTCAAGGCATGAATGGTCTTCGCCACCAATTCCTTCCCGGTTCCACTTTCCCCTTGAATGAGCACCGTTGCCTCACTCGCGGCGATCAATCGAACCATTTCCACCAATTGTTGAATCGGCTCACTGTCTCCGATGATCGTGGGGGGTAGGGTCCCCGGGAAAGAATCCCCAGGCATGGCAGGCGGGACGGATGAATCCTCGTCCTGTGGAATCATCATAATACTCTCGCTCCCCCGAGCCCCCATCAATATCGCAAAATGGGTCATACCGGTCCCGCTTTTCAACGGCACCGCGCGTGGAAACGGACATCCAGGCGTGGAGACAGCGGAAGGGGAAGGACAGGGAAATGTATCTTGAACTTGCCTGTCAGACTGAAACAGGTCCATTGCGTGACAGGGGTCACATGGTGTCTGGTTGGAAACCTGGGAATCGGAAGAAGAAATGGATGGCGAAAAAATTAATGGACAGTCTTTCGCTATTTTATTGGCTGAAGGATTGGCATACACCAATTCCTTCTGAGGATTGAAAATCACAACCGGCTCATCCACATGCTGCGCCAGAAACTTTAATCCTTCAATCCGCGCACTCAAAGACACGTCAGAATCAGAATCCTGATGCACAAACGATCCGGCCATCGTTTACCCTTTCTTTATCTCGTTGACTGCCTCAACAAAACGGAAGGTTCCCGCAGGGATTCACCAAACACATTTGACAAATCCATGCCTTCAAATCAGAGATACGAAGAGGCTTTTCGAAATATCCCTTGACACCACAATCGAACGCTTTCGCTTGGGACTGACTATCTCCATACGCCGTCATGACGACAATCGGACATTCCGGCGCTCCTTCCTGAAGGCGCCGCAAATAGGGAAATCCGCCATCCGGCATTTTCAAGTCCGTCACAATCACATTCGGCACTACGGCCTTTAGGACATTCAAGGCATCTGTTCCGTTCTCGGACTCGATCACGCGACACCCTTGTTCTTGAAGGGCGTCCACAAGCAGTGTCCGCATCGCTTCATCATCATCCACGACCAGGATGGTACATGATTGCCCGCTTTGTATTCTTGTAGGGGTAACTAAGGACATGATCTCACCCGCCTACGAAAGATGCCCCCTATCGAGGGAACTGGAAATGCTTATAATACACAAACACCCAGCAAGTTCTGGACCCCTGACGTATGGATGATACGTGCATAATTTGGCCCATTTTGGCCTTAAACACCCATCTCAGGGAGGTCATCCTGTGGATTTTTTCTACACTTGATTAAGGATCATTCTTACGCACCCTGAGCAAAGTCAGAATTTCTCAGGCATTTGAGTTAGAGAATACAAGGGCCCATTGGATTCCATTTTCAAACTAATCGTCCTCATCATCCTTGTCCTCATCGTCAATCTCCAACTGTCCCCCACGATGGCACTTCAGACATTTAGCAAAATGCCCGGGTTGATGAGCACCCTCCCCCTTCCGAATCAACCGTTCAACATAGGAATTGCGTAGTAAGGTGCCATCCTGTTTTCCGGCCCCCGCTTTTATCACGTGGCAATCAGAGCAGGACGTCGCGCCTGTGGCCCGAAAAATCAATTCCCCATGAGGATTTTCAACCCTACCGATTGTTATGGCCGTTAACACCCCCCGATGCTCCGTGTGACAAACCAGACAAGTTTGGTCGGTTTGAATCGCATTTTGATGCCATTGGCGAACATCCCCTTCGGATCGAGATTGAAATGTTTCCAACGTATGACAGACCAGGCACTTTTTCGGGGTGGCTCCTCTAAATGGTTCATGACAGGACAGACATCTCACAATGTCAGTGTGATGCCGACTAAGATCTCCAGGGGCCCACAAGGCTTCAGTGTAAATGGGAGAAGCCCAGGCCAGAGCCCCGATGACCAAACCTGTCAGACCCCAGATAAAGGGCGCTACCCATGGTCGACGACATCCCATGATTTAGAAGCCGCCGAAAAAGAGGGCTCCTCCGATGTGCAGCAGCGTGAAAGAGACAAAGGACCACGTTAGGGGGCCGTGGAGACATTTCCACCATCGGAGCGTCTCTTCTTGTAACGCAAGTCCATGCAGATGGGCCTCAATCGCATCCTCGGTCATCCCTTCAAACGCCAGCTCATGCCGTCGTTCATACAATGTTCGAAACGCCAGATAATGCAAGGCCTGCCCGGTGATCCCACTCATCACCACCAGGACCATGGTGATAAGGGCGATAACCGGCACCAGGGCATGGAAATGCACACCGGCATGGACAAAAATGATTAAGAGCCCGACAATCCCGAAGACGATATGTACCTGGAACCATCCATGTGACCAGACCTGATTAGGATACATCCACCGTTTCAGTGGATACACAAAGGTCAGACCAATGAATACCAAACCGGTCCACCCAACCAGGTGAGCCACTTGCGTGTGACCGAAGGGCCTGTCTGCTCTGACGCTCAAGAGAAATTCAAGAAAAAGGGCACCGGTTACGGTTAAAAAAGTCAACCCGAGCACTAGAGATTTTCGACGGGAAAGAGACGGGATCATAAGGAATAATTCTCACTCCTCATCGCAGCATATTCATTCATTTTTCAGGCAGGTTGGTGAGTCAACACGGGAGAAGAAGGAGGCAGAAGCGCCCGTAATTTTGTTTCAATGACTTCAGGGTCCTTGATGCCACGGAACCGAAGACTGCGGCCGGAATCCTCGCAGTGAACCACAAGGGTACCGATTCCCAACATCCTGGCTACCGGCCCTTGCATGACTTCGACAGATTTGAACATCTCGAATCCCACGCTGGCCATATCCTTTCCCGAATACCCGTTCCTCAGGATCACTCGTTTCGACGTGAGGAGATATTTGGCCCAATATCGAAGAATCACCACGAGCCCCAACAACAGTCCTGCCCCGACAAGCCACATCTCCCAGCCAGGAAAGCCTAGCCGCGCAAGGAAGAGTCCTCGCAATCCTGTCCAAAGGCTAAAAAAATACAGCCACGTAAATTGTTCCCACGAGGGATAGCCCTCCCAGATAATCCGTTCGGGATCGCCTGGCTTTTGCATGTCCTTCATCCTTTGTGTTTAACACCTGGATTTTTTCACCTTTTGAAAAAAAAGACTTAAAACACACATCTCAGACCCAGAAACACCACAACGCGCTATATCAGGAATTTTTTCACCCATGAGGTCTCTCTTGCGACCTCTGTGCCAATAGCCCCTATACGGCTGCGAAGCAATTTAAAGGAAAAGAGGGAAATGAATCCCTCTCAGACCAGGCATTTGATGACAAACGCACCACCCCCAGAGAGGCAATCTGTTGATTTTTGCAACACTAGCGAATGGAGAGCAGAAAGGAAATTAGGTCCCGATGACAGGTTAATAGACCTAAATAAAAGAAAAAAAGAAGAGGATTTTGAGGAAAAGGATGAACCGGGGAAATAACCCAGAGTGAAAAGGGCCAGACAAAGTATGGGGGTAATTTTGGAGCAGAGCCCTGGAACATCCTGATGGGATCGACTACGTTGAATGATTACTCGCCAGTACGACTGCTTAGATTAGAAAATTCCGCTAGACAGCCAAAAAGAATTTCTTCAGCAGCTCAAATAGGGATAACCCATGTCCCTTGGTATTTGAGGAGTAGATGGCGCACCTGATCCTAGGAAGGCCTCCATTGGAAAAGCCGGCTTTTTCCCCATTGATCGCAGGGTCTCCACAATTCGTTCCGGACGGCCCCAGTCGCTCCACGTGACATCATTAAGCTCCATGACACCTAGTTGACCGGCAAGAGGCTGCAAGACATCACGAGAAAAATTTCGCGTAGGCATATCCTGATACATAGCTTGGAGGGTCGACCCTTCGGCCGGCGTCCCGATCTGCCTTCGTAATCCTTCAAAACGCTCCATCACATCAGGAAAGCACAACCATCCGGATTTCCACAGCGTCTCGACTTTAGTCACCAGCACCAGGGTGTTCCACAACGCTCCCTCCGACATCATTCGCTTGCCGTCAACGGGCTCCGGTTTTTCTACAAACGATTGAATGTGCCGGATAGCGGCCCCTCCACTCCATCCGAGTACTCCTCCAACGGATATCCATCCATAATCAAGCTCCAGATGAGACGGACGAACGCCCATGAGAATCATTTGGTCAGATAAAAATTCTACCGCTCGCACAGCCCGACGCACAGCGGCAACAAAGCGATCTTCGGGACAGATAAAATGATCGGCGGGCAAGAGGACCACGACCGCGTGAGGATCCCAGGCCCTCACGTAAGTAAGGGGAAGAAACACCCCCGGCGCCGTATCACAATTTCGCGGTTGAAAAATCAGCGTGCCTTCATCTTGCCTCGTGCAATGATGTTCCAAGTTCTGCTGATGTGTTCGACCAACAACCGTCACTTTTTTCCGTGGCAGCCCGATTTGGTCGGCGCGGTCCCACGTATGTTGCAACATAGAACGGGTACCGACAAAGGTGCAGTATTGTTTCGGAACCGGATACCCGAGCCACTGCTGTATTGAGGGGCGGATACGTTCCCCTTCACCACCTGCCAACACGATGGACCACACGGAGGACGGTAGGGTCTGAACAGCCATGATGAACCTCCTGGAAATTGTAAAACGTAGCTAATGGAACATGCCCGATAGAGCAACACCCACACTCGTTTTTCCAGACACCACAAACTGATTTTATGTCAGATAACAGGGGAGGAGCCAGAGATTAATATTGCACTTCGGACAATGAATTGAAAGGTAAGCAATTGAAAGGCCAGAGTCAGATGAAACCTGAATCCGTTGATTTTTCTAACTTTCCGCCGAAGCCCTCAGAGTCAGAAATGTGCGGAACCAAACAGGCTGAAGGCTTGGACCTTCATGGCATGTCAAGAAGAATTTCCAGGCGACTGTTGCTCTGTCGTGATTAAGACAAGACATGGCTTTAAAATCATGCCTTACGAAGCTGTGATGGACATGACGTTGACCTCCAACCTCCCAGATACATCGCTCAGTCCGCCCTAACCGCAATTTACCAAACAAGCTGGAATCGGACCTGACAACTTAAGGTGGGGGCTAACCGAACCCCTTTCTTCTTTTCTTTTGCAAAATTGTGAACCGGATAGAATCGAAGAATTTCTGCATTCACCAACCTGTGGCATGAAACCAGCATATCATCTTAACCGGGCCTCTTCTTTTCAGGGGGCTGGAAATGTTCCTAAGGTATTTCTTAAGATCAATGTATCGATGGGTTTGACGCATTTATCCGTATGGACTAATTGACCAAAGGATCGTCCCATGAAATTCATCTCGTATGTTCTCACGTTAGGTCTCAACCTTGTCCTGATTACTCCGGTGTTGAGTTATGAGGAAATCACGGTCTCCAATGGAGGCATCATTACCGGAAAGGTGACCTTGGCGGGGAAAGAACCCCCGGCATTGGCCTACAGTCTGATTACCAATCCCGATACGGACTTTTGCGGGCGTATTTCCACAGGAACAGGATGGCGTCTCGTCGATGAATTTCAAGTGGCGCCGGATGGTGGTCTCCAGAATACCGTCGTCTTTTTGGAAGGAATTTCTCAAGGCAAACCCTTTCCCCAAACAGGTGCAGCCAAAGTGACGGTGGAGGATTGCCTCTTTACGCCCTGGGTCTCGGTTGTACAAAACGAACAACCGCTCCACATCGTCAACATGGATCCCATTATTCATGATGTGCAAATTTATGAAACGGCACCATTCGGCTCAAAAGTCATGCTTCATCGCCCTCTCCGGCTCAATCCGTTCCATCCCAAGAACAGAATCAAGGATCATCAACACAACCCCGGAGAGGCGATGCTCGACACGGTTGAATTCTCCAAGGGCCGCAGAATCCTCTACTTGGAATGCGGATTTCACACCTACATGCAAAGCTGGGGAGTCGCAGTAGACAACCCGTATTACGCCATTACCGATGCGGAAGGAAATTTCACACTCCCTGATGTTCCCGAAGGCGTCTACTCGCTCTTGGCCTGGCACCCGGGCATGGGAGGATTTATCAAAATGGAAGTAGTGATCTTAGCCAACGAAACATTGAAGACCAGGATGGAATTCCAGAATCCGATCGACCGGCGCATGGCCCATAATACGATGTTCTCTAATTATCGATTTGGCACTGAGGTCCTGGAAAAAGAAGGAGCGGTCTATGATGTCCAAGCAACTCATGAGACGCAAGACATCCTCAGCGACCAGCATGGGAAGACCGCCAACAAACATTCAGGCCATTGATGCTTCCTAAATCTAAGGAGCTGGCTCGCCAATTCTGAAAAAGCCTATTGATGCATGTGCTTGATTGGAATAAACAGATCAGTCAGCTATGATCTCTATAGTGCGTTCTCAACGGATCCACTTGGATCAACCAACCTGGCGAGTAGGGTCTGAATGAATAAGTCAGGCCCCATTCTTTTTAACTCGCCTCCTTAAAAAACAAGACCCGCCCCCTTTCCCTCTCCCTTATGATTCCTGCCTGCCCTAGCATCGGGTGGGTCCATGTAACAACAAAGGCAAGGCTAGCGCCTACCGGCAAGTTCCGATAGGCTGCCGTTTTGGAAAAACATCGTCTGAAAGGCACAAGATATGAAAAAATCGATCAACATGGTAGCCGGAGAAAATATCCCCTATATCAACGAGGCGTTTGCCAGCCTGGGAAACCTGACTCTTCTACCTGGGCGATCCATCAAATCAAGCGATTTGCACAATACGAATGTTCTCCTCATTCGATCGATCACGAGGGTGGATCACACGTTATTGGAAGGGACTCCTGTCGAATTTGTCGGATCGGCCTCCGCAGGAGTGGACCACATCGATGAAGCCTACCTCAAAGCCCGAAATATCGGCTTTACCTCAGCGGCCGGATCGAATGCCAATTCGGTGGCCGAATATGTCCTGGCGTCTTTATTGTTTCTGGGCAAGCAACAGGGGTTTTCACTCAAAGGGAAAACTATTGGCATTATCGGCGTCGGAAATATCGGCAAACTGGTCAAGCATAAAGTCGAGGCGCTGGGGATGCTCCCGGTCCTCCAGGATCCTCCCCTGGCAGAAACGGGGCATGTCGAGCACCGCTCTTTAGCCGAAGCTCTCAGTTGTGACGTGGTGACGCTCCATACGCCATTGACCACCGACGGCCCCTACCCGACCTATCACATGCTCAATGAGCAGACACTCAAATGGCTGAATCCATCAGCGATCTTCATCAATGCTGCCCGTGGGGAAGTCGTGGAGACACAGGCGCTGTTGAACGCCATCACAGAAAATCGTATCGGCCCAACCATCATCGACGTGTGGGAAGACGAACCCGCCATTAACTGGGACCTCTTTCAGGCCGTCACGATCGGCACACCCCATATTGCCGGCCACTCCCTCGATGGCAAAGCCAATGGCACCTTCATGATCTATACAGCGTTGTGTAAACATCTGGGCATCTCCCCCGCATGGAATCCCGTCCAGGTACTGCCCGCACCAACCGTCCCGTCTTTAACCATCGACTACCACGAGCAATCTGATGAAGAGTTGATTCAAGAAATGGTCAGCAAAATCTATGCCCTGGAGGCCGATTATCATCGCATGCAACAACTGCTGGCGATGCCTCAGAAAGAACGGCCTCGTCGCTTTGATGAACTTCGCAAACACTATCCCGTCCGCCGGGAATTCCACCGGACCAACGTCACGCTGCCCAAAAACCAGGAAAGGCTTCAGCACCTGCTTGCAGAAATTGGGTTTTTGGAATTCAGCGAGGAAGCATAAAACAGAAATGGACAGGACAACTGACTAGCACCCGTTCGTCCTGAGGGCAACGTCCGGCCCGGCAGTCAAAGGGTTTGTCCGGAGCCGGGCCGAAGGAGAAGGGGCAGTCGAACCGCCAACGGAAGGGTCGGGCTCCAATCTTTTATTTAAGTATCGTTCTGTTGTTGGAAGGGAAAAAGAGAAAGATAGACGGTATCCGCTCGTTTCTTAATCCACTGAAATCGGAATAACGTGCGGATTTGACTGGAGTACTGCCCGATATTCGCCTCTTGCCAGAGACCTTCTGCAAAATAACGCCGGTTCTCTCCCTCACTCAGAAATCCCGCGAACTTCTTATCGGTCACAAAGCTCACCGCCCAACTGTTCGTCCAACTCGGATGACAGCGCTGAACATAGTCATCCACCTCAAGAAGCAACGAGGTCATTCCCTCCAGATCCGTCATGAGCGATTCGGAGGCGAGGAGAAACAGCACATCATGCCCTTCAGGAATATCGATAAGACCAATACGGCGTTCCAGAGCCAGACAGGCTTGGGGATCAATGGCATACACATCCGGTTGGCCGGGATCGCCCTTGGGAATGATAAGGATATTGGGTGAACCGGGTTTGCACACAAACTTGAGGTCAGAGGGAGGACAGTCCCACTGCAATTGCACCCCGGTTTGCTCAATATCATCTAACAAGGAAGGAATCCGGGGATTTAATGCCACCCTATTCTGAATCGATTCGCCCGGCACCAGCGGAACCATTTGTGATCCGAATCTCCCAATAGGAAGATTCTGCTTGATAGGACTCTTGTGCGCATCCAGCCTGATGGCCGAGAGCCAGGTAGAACCATCCGTGGGATTCCAGGGCAAATCCCGAACATCAACGCTGACCGGTTCATCACTGATATTGGTTAAATGAACATGCAGTTCATACAGATGTTTCCCTGGCTTCTTTAAAAATACCTCCATCGCCAGCGGCAACCGGGGCACTTCCTCAGGGTCTTCAGCCGCAACGAGTGGGAGAGGCATGAGATTGTTCAGCGCCCACAATCCAAAACTTATGACGATAAGACAAAGAAATCGGTTCAAAAATTATCCTCCCCTAAGCTGTCCCCAAATCCCCATCTGATCTATAGCGCACCTTTCACAGACACTCTGAGCAAGATAGGACCTTTTCAGACAAGTGGTCAAATCATTTCTGGATCTGCTGTCAATCGTGTAAATTATTCGGGCGAAACAAATCTGCGTGAAAAACCTTCTCTTTTGTAATGAGACGAATTCTGGAACGATCAACCTGCATATTGCCCCATGCGAATGTCGGAAGACCCCAAAAGCAAATTGTATCATGACTGAAGCTCATATCCCGAAACAGAAATTTTTTGTTGATGCCATGCTGGGCAAGCTGGCCCGATGGCTTCGCATCCTTGGGTATGATACCGCGTATGAGCGGAACATGGCCGACGGAGCGATCGTCGATCGAGTCTTGAATGAACATCGATGGCTTTTAACCCGGGATCGATTTCTAGTCCAACGGAAAGCCGTTCGAGACCGTTTTACTCTTATTCGCAGCGACATCGTGACCGAACAATTACGGCAGATCCGCATGGAAGTTGGGATCAGACTCGCGATTGACGATGAGACGGTGTGTCGCTGCGTTGCCTGCAACCACATTCTGGAAAACATCCCACCTGTTCAAGCCGGTCCACGAGTGCCTCCTTTTATAGCCAAACATCACACGCACTTTACCGGTTGCCCAAATTGTGGCCAACTCTACTGGGCAGGTACGCATTGGAGTCATCTTCAACAGCAGCTGAAGCTGCTGAGTCAGGCGGCAACCAATCAAGTCCCCGATCAATAGCTGATCTCATAGAGTAGAGAAACTCATCTTGAGGAGGAAGGTGTGCACGGCGAATGCCTCATCATGGGGGGGGCCTTAAGGTGGCAAACACTGCCCTACAATATGATCGCCAGACAGAATTCTCTAATCTTCCGGCGGACAGTGGGTCCTCCCCACACACATCCATGCAAAGCCAGGTACGCTGACAGTATCCTGTTCATCCCATTTATTCTGATAGCCTGGGATAGTCTGTATAACCTTTCGCGCCCAGGGGCAAATACCAATGTTGCATATCAGCGGGCTCGTTCAGCTCAGCATTGAGCCTAAAGCGCTCCACCAGGTCAGGGTTGCTGATATAGGGGCGGCCAAACGCGATTAAATCGGCGTGACCGTCTCTAATCGCACTGTCGGCCAATGCCTTGTCGTATCCACAATTGCCCATTAAGGCGCCATGATAGACAGAACGAAATTCGCGCAAGGTCATGGGAGGTCCTAGTTCATGGAAGCCGAAGCCCAGGCCGTCCACGATATGCAGGTAGCCCAGATGGCAGGCATCTAACTGACCGGCTACATACGTGAACTGTTCGCGGAAGTCCGGTGATCCCATATCGTTGAAATTGCCATTGGGAGAGAGTCTCACCCCCACGCGCTGTGAAGGCCAGACAGCGCAAACCGCTGTGACGATTTCCTTCAAAAACCGATAGCGGGATTCAATGCTCCCGCCATACTGGTCGGTACGCACATTGGTCCGTGATTGCAAAAACTGATCGATCAAGTACCCGTTGGCCCCATGAATCTCCACGCCATCGAACCCCGCCTCTTTCGCATAGCGGGCGGCTCTCTGGTAGTCGGCAACCACCAGGGCAATCTCCTCCGTAGCTAGCGCGCGCGGAACCTCATAGGCTTGCTTCCCTAGAGGGGTATGAATCGCATCGCCATTGAGCATAATCGCCGAAGGGGCCACCGGGAGCTCACCATCATGAAAACTGCTGTGTGAAGCTCGGCCCATATGCCACAATTGTAAAAAGATAGGAGCTCCTTCGGCATGGACAGCGTCGGTCACCTGTTTCCACGCGTCACGCATCTTCACCGTGTACATGCCGGGAGATTCATTCCAGCCATTGGCCTGGGAAGAAATGGTGGTGGCTTCGGTAATTAATAATCCCGCCGAACTTCGCTGCCGGTAATATTCAGCCATTAAGGCATTCGCCAATCGTGCTTTTCCGCTCGCGCTCTGGTCATCGGCGCCAAGACCACCCGATTCTTCAGGTGCAGGTCACCTAATTGGAATGGGGTCAGCAAATAAAGTTGAGTCATTTTTTCCATCCAGGGTTACAGTGAGATACGGGTATCTAACGGGCAATTGTGAGATTCGCATGGTATGGTTTATATTTCATGATGTAAGACTATTTCAATGAGGCTCAAGACTGTCCATTCTAACTGACAGTCCGCGCATACCTGAGTGTATGGTCAACATTACCGCCTAAGGTCGAAATGGAGCCAATGTTCAAAGTCGGAGGTTCACACATCATACACACACGGCGGATCGTATGAACGAAATTCTGCCGAACCGATGATGGCACCCCATGAACGAACCACTACCAGGAATTTTTCACTGGCGAGTTGCTCACCCCGACATCCACATTGAAGTCGACAGCTACTACGTCTCCTGCCTGAACCCGGCCTTTCTGATCGATCCGCTGGTACCTCAGGAAGGGATTGACTGGTTCAGGGAACGGCCGACCCTGCAACACATTTATTTGACCAATCGGCTCCACGACCGCCACTGCCGACAATTTATCAAAAACTTTGGCGTCACGGTCTGGTGCCATGAGGCGGGGCTGCACGAGTTTGCGGACGGGAGCTTGGCCGTTATGGCGTTCCGGTTCGGCGACGAATTGCCGGGCGGTGTCCGTGCGCTTAAAGTTGGCATACTCTGCCCTGAAGAGACAGCTCTGCTGCTCCCAAGTGCCGGCGGTGTGTTGTCTATTGGTGATGCAATCATCAATGAAGACGGCGAACTTGGCTTTGTCTCTGACACGCTGATTGGCGATGATCCATCCGCGATCAAGCGGGGCCTAAAAGCCGCGTTCCTCCGGATTTGTCAGCAAGAGACCTTCGATCATCTGCTGTTCGCCCATGGGAACCCAATCATTGGTGGAGGCAAAGACACGCTTCGCACGTTCTGTCAGATCTGAACCACTGATCGACTCCCCTCTTATTGGTGGAGGTAACCCCCGTCTCCGCAATGTTTCCCGAACCTAATCCATGGTCAATATCTAGATCCTACTTAATTGATAAAGTAAGGATATCTACAAACGGGAGAGATCAAAAGTAGGGGCCGATCTTGGGAGCATCTATTGCGAGAATGGATCCTGATGTGACCAGCCAGCAATTGTGATCAAAAAAACCATTTCTTTTTAACAGCCTGGTCACCATGCTTGATATTCCCAAGCAGGCCGCCAAACAAACTGGCCTCCTCAGACTTGACGGCCGAGGCGATCATACGGAAGAGAGCTAGACCAATTGCAGGGGCACCAATTGAGCAAGATTCGAAAAATCTTTGTCGGTGGTTAGGAGGGTGCAGTCGTGTTGGATGGCGGCTGCGGCGATTTGGCAATCAGGGGTGGAGAGGGTCAACCCTTGTGCTGCGGCCTGGCGGCGAAGTTTGGCTGCCGCAACAAAGTCACTACGATTTAAGGAGAGCAGGGGAAAGGCATCCAGATAGGTGATAACTTTGGTAAAGGTCCCTTCATGTTTAAAGCCTTGGAGAATTTCCTGCAAAATAATCCCAATAAGGACAATGTTTTGTGTGTCTAACAGGAAGCTTTGTAATTTTTTGACTGCGGGGTGGTCTGCCGGGTCATCTTCCCGAAGGGCGAGAGACCATACGGACGTATCGACTAAGACAGTCATTTCCGTTTTCGTGCCGTCTTGTAATCATATTTGGGGTCCCATTCCAGGGTTCCGAATATCTCAAGGACGTTTTTCTGCTTCCGGCGGGTGACATATTCTCGGAGTGCTGCATTGACAGCAGCTCGTTTAGTGGAATGCCCTCCTAGACGTTGCACTTCTTGAACAAGTTTATCATCAAGTGCAAAATTTGTTGGCATAGTCTTCTTCCTTTCCCACAACGATCTACGCATCATGCTACACAACATGTCCTTGGTGGGTAATATTCCTGTGAGTCAAAGGGGTTACCTTGTAAAGCAGGGATTTGATTGCCAAACCAAAATGGAATCGATTACGACCCAGTGGGCTGAGGAGGCTGCCTTTCTCGTTGCCCTGAATGCCCGTTCCTCAGTGTTTCCCCCAAAAGCCTCATCAGGAAGAGTTCCCGTTATTCCACTGCGGCTATCTTAACTTTTATTCGGTTCGCGTGACCGATGTAAAAGTCGAATGAACCAATTTGGTTCTTCTGGCTTTTCCGTGGGTAGCAGGATGGGTTAATTTTTTCTATTCCTGCTGCTCGATTTCGGTACATGATCACTCCGATGTCCTTTCGCCGCCTGACGAAGGCGCCGAGGACTTAATGGGTGAGCGATACCGTTTCCACCTCTGGCTATGCGGTGAATTCGGGGGAATGGAGGTGGGGTGGGGGAGGAAGAATGCAAATTTTCTCGGGCACTGGTTGGCATATTTTTCAAATTGCCTGTAAGTGTCGAGATCTTCGAATACAGGATTCGAGAATTCATTGTTGGGCAGGAAAGGAACTGAGAAAAAATCCATGTTCACAAAATTTCTTATATATCATAGATGATCCGCTTCCCACACAAACCCTTCCTCTTAGAGGTAGACAAGTAACTCTTCACCTGTTTCGCGATTTATGGCACGATCCCGACTTCGACGCCATTCATTGTCTTTCGAGACGTCATCAGCGGATAGAAACATTCGCAGTGGTTGGGATAGACAGCTTCCCTTTAACACACACATATTTCTTTCCATGTAGCCATGCCGGTTTGCCCAATTATAATTCGGGGTTCTTGCGCTCCTGGCCCTCCTTTTCCCTCCCAAACAATCGTCCACCGAAACGACTGGTCTAGCTGGTCCCGAGGAATGGATGTAAAAAGTGAAAAGTTGATGGCTCCATTTGGATAAGTGAAAATAAAGGGACGGTAGTACTCATCCCAAAAGGATTCACTTCCCAAAATTCGTTGTCCACCCGGCAAGTCAATATACAAGTAAGTGCTTCCTTCGAAAGCCACATCTCGAGGAATATCAAAATTTATATCTAGATATCCCTCCTCATCCAAGGGCCCGCCAACATAATGACGAGCAATAAAATACTCATAGGCATCTTTATCTTTATGGAGAGGAATATTGCCCCGAAAGAAGTAATCAAGGACAGCCGCAGAATAGCCCACCGCGCGGGGGATAAGGTTTTGGGCCTGGGCTTCATAGACCGCATCATCCAACTTTAGTTGGCCTAACAGATCCAAATTTGTGTTGGTCAGTAAAAATTTAGCTACAGCCTGATTTCCTGTAAGTTTGGCTGTCCGAGCCCCGGAGAATGCAGCGCTTCCTAATCGAGGAAGGGTCAGATAAGGAGAAGGGATGGGGGCCGGGACCAATTCGGTGACCGCAGGGTATGTAATTTCGGCATTAAAGATACTTCCCTGCCCGGGAATCGTGTCATCGGTAAAAAAATTGGCATTGGTATATTCCGTTACACCTATGTCTGTGCCTAGTGTGACCTTTGGATTTGACCCAGAATACACATTGCGATCAAAGAGGTTCGAAAACGGTTCAGCACGAGTAGCACCAATTTGTTCCAACATAGAAGGATTGGATCTGAAAATGCCCCCACCGATATAAGAATCAACGCTTTTTCTTTCCATATAGTCATGCAAGCCGTCATCGAAGGGATGCGGATCATCACGAACATGGGAAGGATTGGCCGAGTCCTGCAGCAAATGCATCACCTGGCCCAAAGCCCTGAAGGTATTACTCCAATTTTGATCCCGTTCGGCCTTAGTAGGAGAAGTCAATGCTTTGAAGAAATATTCACGTGCATCATTCCAGGAGTAGGCATCACCACCTTGATTTCCAATTGATCGAAGAGACCAATCGATGGCGGAATCAAAATGTGCTAATCCAGCATTAGAAATGGGATCATGAAAGTGTCTAAAAAATCTTATTCCATTATCTTCGTCATTACTTCCTTGTTGCATTAGGGTAATAGGTGTCCCACCAGGAAGAGATGCATTTAATCCACCTTCTAAACCCAAATTATCGATAAGATGTGTGCTGAGATGAGCTTCTACAACTGTAATTGCCTCCTTCGTGATTTCTTTGTGGGTATTTACTTCCCAAGCCCAACCACTGGCCAAAGGGAAAATTACCCCACCGACTATGGTCCAGAATAAAACAACCCATTTTGAAAACATGAAATGAGAAGAAGACAAAAACAACCATTTTTCATTGAATAAGGGGTTAAACAAACATGTCTCATTATTTATAAAATATCTTTTGAAAAAAAATGTTTTAGGCATATGCAGAATCTCCAATAGTGGGAATGAAATCCAATATCTTTTTTAGGTCTCTAATTAGCTTCCCCAAAAATCATATTTTCAAACAATGTTCGCAACCCCGCTTTTTTTATACCTTTGCAGATTTCTATCCCTAGCCCGTCCAATAGACCACCCCCCTAATGCATACATGCATGTTCCTATCAATGAAAGCCAAGTGGTTTCACTCATCCAATCGAAAATAATTCGAAGTGATTCCGGGATAAATAACCCAACAAAGAATAAGGGAAAATCAAAAAATAGAAATAAGTAACCAATAAATTTCACTTTTCCACCAGTAATAAGTGAAGGAAGTACGACAACTAAGACATGAAAGACCGCTCCAACCATTGCATAAATGGTTGCTCGTTTGTACTTAGACAACAATGCAGTCATAAGGCTCCCCTCTTTTTCATATGAACAGCTTCTACCCTCAGTAAGCTTAATAGTTTCGGATGCGCCATTGGCCGTCAATATCTAAAACAAATTCCACATCCAAGGGGTATTGAATCTCTCCCAGGGCTAGTGGGGTTGCAGATGCCCCGATCACGCGTCGACCACGGCCATCAGTGAGATGGAGTGGCACATTAAAGGCATTCGCCAATTCACCTAGATGATCCTTCAACACCGTCCAATCATGGCGCATGACCTCCCGCTTTCGGATTAGGATATGCGACAAGGCCTGTTCAATATCGCCTTGCGCAAGCGCCCCCATCATGCCCGACCATTCGGCATTGAGCATAATTTCAAAGGCCACTGGATCCAACACCTGGACTACTGCCGTGGCGTCAAATCTGATTCCCATAGCATCCGTCACACTTACTTTGGGCAGATACAACCCTGACTGGGTGAAAGTGACGGTTTGCTCCAAGAGGTCCGATCCCTGGGCGTCGATGGCGCCATCGCCCTGATAGTCCCATTGAATGTTGGCCACTGGTTGATCGATATCAATAGAAGCCCGGAGAGTGACCTGGCTGGGAGCCACATCTCGATCCGGCGATACTCTTAACTGCACCTGGGTGGTCAACACGTCGGTAGTATGCACTTGCATGGTGGAAGAGGCCCGCTGGCCGCAAGCATTAGTAGCTGCCACGACGACAGTGGTAGGTCCGAGAGTTCCCGTAGCCTCACGGACAGGCACTTGATCGACCGCGTAAATCGAACCGAAGACTTTGGCCCCTTGTTCATTGACGACCACCCCTACCGGGCTTGAACCGCTGGTCATGACCGTTCCTTTTACCAGCATGGTTGATTGATTAATCGTAGCATTGGCCAGCGGAGCGTCAATGGTCACAGCCAAACAATTAGCAGTACAGGCGATAAAGGCCTGCACTTGGGCGCCGAGCGGACCCATTACTCGCACCTCAAGATTATTCCGCGCTTGCACCACGATAGGCTGGGTAATCTGACTGTGGGCTGCTGTGAAATTTTGAGCACTGATCACTTCAATCCCATTCAGCAGGACAGTCCCCTGGGTCACCCGATTTGCCCCTCCCGAGGTACCATTGATCATGACTAACTGATAGTGGGCCGCCGGTTCGCAATTTGAAAATTTTGCGCTGAAAGTTTCCTGGTCCGTGGCGTGTTTGACCCATGCCACTGGCCCCCAGATGGGTGTGAGATTTGTCGGTGTAGCGGAAAGGGTGACACCAAGATTCACGCTATTGGTATGCCCAGCTCCATCCACCCCCCTGACAATCAGAGTATTACCGCCTTCCTGTAAGACAACGCCATCGGCAAGAAACACTCCACCCGTGACCGTCGCGGAAATTCCATTGACCGTGACGGAAGCATTGGGATCATTAACGAATCCAGTGACCGTAATAGGACTCACCCCCACCACACTTCCTTCAGAAGGGCTGGTAATCAACAAGGCCGGCAATCCCGAAGGTGTGGGGGCAGGGACAACGATGGCCACTGTATCGGGATCGCTCGAAGCCTTTCCATCTGAAACCACGACTGTTACGACATAGATTCCAGGAATATCTGGAATTATGGCGGGCTGCGCGAAGGTAGGATTTAAAAGAGTCGCGGAACTCCCTTGAGGCCGACTCTCCAAGGACCATTGGAAGCTTAAGGCATCGCCATCAGCATCATGGGAACCGCTTCCATTTAAAGTGACTAATGAAAATACTGGAACGTGTTGATCTTGTCCCGCATTGGCCACGGGCGGGGCGTTACCTGCTGTAATGGTCACAGTAACGGGGTCACTATTTTCCATACCATCGTTGACGATCAGCTGAGCCACATATAATCCCACCAGATCTGCACCAAATGTCGGTTGAATAGAAGTTGGGTTTGAAAGGGTTGCCGTACTCCCTGTCGGTTTGGCAATAAGTGCCCATTGAAAGATCAACGAATCGCGATCCACATCATGTGAGCCTGTTCCAGTTAAGGTGACGATACTTCCTACCGGAACCGTCTGATCCTGCCCCACATGAGCCATCGGCTTGGAATTTTGGGTATTGATCAGGATTATGTCCGGCGGGCTGTCTTCTTGCCCATCGTTCACAATCAGTTGCACCTGATAGGTCCCTGCCAGATCAACAAGGAAATCGGGCGTAGACGAAGTTGGATTGGATAGGGTGGCCCCGCTTCCACCAGGAATGCTCACAAAGGACCAATGAAAACTCAGCGCGTCACCATCTACATCATGGGAATCGCTCCCATTTAAGAGGACCGATTGTGTGACAAACACGGTTTGATCCTGTCCGGCTCCGGCCACAGGTGGGGAATTGATGGTTGTTATCGTCACCGTATCGGGATCACTATCGACTGTTCCATCATTCACAATGAGTTGAAGTGTGTAGATTCCTGGAATATCTATCACCAGAGTAGGCATGATGCCCGTAATATCGGAAAGCGAAGCGTTACTCCCTGGGGGTTGTGAAAGTATTGTCCACCTATACGTCAAAAGATTCCCATCCACATCGGTTGAATCGGCGCCATCAAGCTGCACTTTCATGCCAACCTGCACAGTCTGGTCAGGTCCTGCCTGAGCCACTGGTAAAGTATTTCCCCCCTGCCCCAACCCGAAACCTCCTTCCAACGCGATTGTGGAGTGATTTCCCATGCGAACCCACTTACCCACAAACGCGCCGACCGCCCTGCCTTCGGCTCTGAACCGCAAAAGACCGTTCGGAGCATAGACCTTCGCGCGCACCTTGCTGCCTTCCCCAAACTTCACCGCTTCTGGGGTGTCATCGATTACACCTGTTGTTCCATTAATCCCAATCCCAATGATAAGGATATCAGCCGCAGTCAGAGTTGCTGCATCCGGAGCTGGCCCTACAACCGTATGTCTGCGAGTATCGATCTGGCCCTTCACGCGAATCTCGACGGCCTTAGTCGCCAGAACTTGGGCATCTTCACGAATATCCCATTCCTGGAAGTGGTAAAGGCCGCCTGAAAGGGTGACAATGGCACCAGGCCTGGCTTTGAGCCGGCCATAGCGTCCAGCCTGGAGTGTAAGGGCTCCTCCCGCCGGAATATCAATGTCCTGCGATCCAGGATGAACCAGTGGGACAGGCGGCATCTCGGAAACAAGTGGGAGCCTGACTGGTGTCGTCATGGTCCCTAGAATCTGCCCCGGTCCTAAGAGCGTATTGACCATAAGATTATGAATCTGAGATCCACTCTTCAGTCTGACGGTATCCCCTAGTATCTGGCTATGACTGTTTTGAACCACAACGTCATGACCGATGGTCATTTCTTGCTCACCGTTCAGATAGGGACCTATACTCGCCTGATTTGCCCCAACATCACCGCTGAGAATTGTACTTCCCTGCCGTACCCAAACCCCCTCATTCCCTAACACCACAAAATCATTTACCGCCTTGGCCTTTCCTGGCACACTTAGAAGAATTAGGATCGCGACAACAATCCATGTGGAACTAGTCTGTATCCGAAAATTTTTTGTCCAACTCCATGTCATCGAAGGTATTCCCCTCTTTGCTAAGTACCCATGATTATTCACAAGAGATTTTTTAGGAGTGAAAGCTCGGGCAGTATGAGAGGAAACCGGAAAAGGGCCTATACCCCGTTGTAGGGGAAGCAATTATGGAAAAAGGTCGAACCTAGTTTGGTTCAAGAAGGAACGTTTGCCCTTAGCCATAGGTCATTTTTTCCGACTGCATATGAGGTAAAGCCAAGTCCGTTGAATTAGCGGTTCCATCCCGTCGACTCTAATCGGAATGACTGTCACCTTCCCGACAGAGACATGCGAGTGATTTGGACTTTTTTTTGGGGGAAGATCAGAAGCAGATAGCTTGAATGGCTATCCCTCAAACATTCGCTGTGAATCTCACAGCACAATGGGAATCATAAAGTGATTAGAAGGGAATCCCCGTTATGATCAGAAAACACAGATTGGAACCCCGTGCCAATGATGGATTGAGAAGCACAGCTGCATGATTGATGGCAAGGCTCTCTAATGAAAACCCTCATTTATGAAAGGTTTGACTGGTGCTGGATAACATTGGCTTTTTTTATTCTAAAAATTTTTGATATACCATTGCCGATCCGCTTCCCACACAAACTCCACCTCTAACGGAAATTGTATTTCCCCCATAGGCAGTGGGTTCGCTGATTTGGCCACCACTCGAAATCCTTGCCCATCTGTGAGTTGAAGGGGAACGGAAAAAAGATTGGCAATCTGTCCTAAATGATCGGCCAGCACGGTCCAATCATGTCGCATGGCATCACGCCTTCTGATAGCCACAAACGCGACAGCCCCGTCAATATCCTGCTTCGCCAAGGCCCCCAGCATGCCTTGCCACCGGGCATTAAGGGCAGCCTGGAGATCTTCCGGATTCTCTACCACCACGTCAGCCGTCGCTTCAAAGGTTTGACCCTGTGTATTGGTGACAATCACCCGTGGGGAAAAGTGGCCGGCATGTGAGAACGTGACGGTCTGAGAATGTAGGTGAGGCCCCTCCGCGTCAAACCTTCCATCTCCGTCGTAATCCCAGGCTATCAGTTTCACTTCAGGGACCGAATCCGTAGACACCCTCAAGCTCACAATGCTTGGTGCGACATCCCGCGCCGGGGATGCCCGTATTTTCACTAGAGGCGTCCTGCTGTGATCCATCCCGTAGGCAATGCCGATTCCACACAGGAGGACGAAAATGGCACCAGCCGATTTCCTCAACCATAATATTGGCTTCATTTTTCCGTTCTCCTTTTCATTGTTCTACCGGCTCCTGTTTTCACGACGGACGACTGGCAGACCTCACTGCGCGACTTCACGCAATCCTGTCTGACTCTATTTCGGAACTATTTATTGATTTCATGAATGAAATATTCATAACAGCCCGCAACCGTCACGTGAACAGGGAACACGGTTCGGGCAGGCGGGATTCTTTACCTTGTCGGAAAAATCAGGTATGAAACACTACTATGGGTTTATGTATTGATCGCGACCAGTTTGACGAAGAGGATTTTACCCGGTTCGGGCAACGGCTGATCCAAAGCTTGAAAGCTCTGAAGCATGTGGTGGATCAACCGGGGTTTGGCGTCGGCCCTCTCTCCGTCGGGGCGGAACTCGAACTCTCGATTATCAATAGCGAAGGCCGGGCTTATCCCATTAATCGCACCCTTCTGAATTGCGCGCATGATGCACACCTCCAACTCGAGTTAGACCGGTTTAATTTGGAATATAATTTGTCTCCCGTCGCCTTAGCGGGCCATCCCTTTTCCCATGTCCGGGCGCAATTAGCGAACGCCATTCAATCATTGGAATATTGTGCGCATAAATGGGGAGGACGCATTGCGCCGATTGGCATCCTGCCGACCCTCTGCGTCGAAGAACTGGATTCGCCGGTGATGTCGGATCTCCCACGCTATCGTGCGCTCTCGGCCGGCCTTCGACGGTTGCGCGAAGGTCCATTTGCAATACACATCAATGGACCGGAGCCCTTAACGGTGACCTGTCCGGATGTCACGCTGGAAGGGGCCACGACCTCTTTTCAAATTCATCTTCGGGTGAACCCTCAGGATTTCGCTCACGTCTTTAATGCGGCGCAACTGGTCACGCCCGTCGCCCTGGCTCTCGGTGCGAATAGTCCCATATTTTTGCAGCATCGGCTGTGGGAGGAAACGCGCGTGGCCTTGTTCAAGCAAGCCATCGACAGTCGAAAAGCCCAGGAAGGTGACTGGCATCACCCTGCCAGAGTGTCGTTCGGCCATGGGTGGGTCCGTCGAGGAGCGTATGAGTTATTTGCCGAAGCCGTGGCGCTTCATTCCCCCTTGTTGCCGGTGATGAGTGCGGAGGATCCCATGGAATGCCTCAGCCGAGGGCAACTGCCACAGCTCGAAGAATTACGCCTGCACCAGGGAACCGTCTGGCGGTGGAATCGGGCAATCTATGATGCCAATGCCGGTGGACATTTCCGCGTCGAATTCCGATCCCTACCCTCAGGACCTACCCCGATTGACATGGCAGCCAATGCGGCGTTTGTGATAGGGCTGACGTTAGGCATGCGACAGCAGATCGACCAGCTCCTCCATCAGTTTCCGTTTGAATATGCGCACCGGAATTTCTATCGGGCTGCCGAATATGGGATGGGGGCCATGTTAGTATGGCCGGGTCAGCCAGGGCATGGGTTGCGCGAAATATCCGTGTGTGACCTTGCCGGGGAATTGTTGCCCGTGGCCGAGAAGGGCTTGGAGGAACACGGGGTGGAGAAAGAAGAAATTCATACCATGCTGAATGTGATCAGGGGTCGCTTGGAGGCCCGGATGAATGGCGCTCGTTGGCAGGTCCATCGGTTGGAACAGTATGAGAGCCGTGGGCATGACCGTTCCACGGCTCTGACGCACATGCTCGAAGATTATCTGCGAGCCGCACATACGGGCGCACCCGTTTCACACTGGAGTCTGAACCTCGAATGAATCTCGTTCGTCCAATACCCAGGTGGGAAGCACCCACACCCCAAGACGTGGGGCCGACAGTTGAGGATTTCCTGATGAAGCTTGGTGAGCCCACTTTTCTGTGGCTTCCAGGCTTGGATAGCACGCGCACCCGCGCCGTCTGTACCCTATTACATGGCAATGAACCCTCAGGCGTACGCGCCCTTCATCGATGGATCCGGGAAGGCCGACAACCCCAAGTCAATGTGCTCTGTTTTATCGGGTCCATCGGAGCGGCCTTGACCAGACCAATGTTTTCTCATCGATGCATACCGGAGGGAAAAGATCTCAACCGGTGTTTTCGATCTCCTTTTGAGGGTCAGGAAGGAGCCATTGCCCAAGCCATGCTTCAGGAATTGCATCACGCTCAACCTGAAGCGTTGATTGACTTGCATAACACCTCAGGCCGGAGCCCGGCGTATGGTGTGACCACTCTGAACCGGGAAACCCATGAAACATTGACCGGAGTCTTTTGTGATCATCTCATCGTGACCGACCTGCGGTTAGGCACATTAATGGAAGCGACGGAGTACGACTGGCCGACCGTCACCATTGAAGCCGGATGGGCGAAAGATCCCAATGCCGATGAGTTGGCTTTTCGCGGATTCACACGGTATGCCATGGCCAAGAATTTTTCAGATATCTCATCACCCGTGACCGTGCTCCATCATCCCATTCGTGTGGAACTGCAGAACGGGGCCACCGTGGCCTTTAACCATGGGCCGGTTCCTGAAGTAGATCTGACCCTTCCTTCAGATGTGGATCGATTGAATTTTGGACTGTGGTCCCGGGAGGAAACGCTGGGATGGGTGGGGAAACGGGGCTTGGATGTCCTGTGGGCAAAGAATGCCATGGGACAAAACGTCAGCTCAGCTATCTTTTCCGTGCACAACGGGGAACTTCGACTGGCACATCCCAGCCGGCTCATGATGGTCACAACAAACGCAGAAATCGCCCAAAGCGATTGCCTCTTCTACATCCTCCCTGATTCGTAAAAAACAAAGTTTTTCGATCGACCTAGAGCGAAAGACCGTTCAAATCTCACGTTGATTGTGGTGTCCGATCCCTGGCGTTGGGGCAAAAGCTCTGTTGCTAACAATTTGCCTTGTCGGTGAGGAGGGCGGAATTATTTTGTTAGGTAACCTATGCAGCTATCATAAGTCTATGGACAGGATCTAGGTGAAGGTCGTGTAAACATTCCCGTCGTTGCGTTCGCAACTCATCAGACACTAAATTTGAAAGTAACTCCATGATTTGAGGACGCTTACAGAGCTTTCAATTTTTTTTTATAATTTCCTCACATGCTTTCACTATATCACCTAGTGCAGACTCAAGATATTCTCGTTCTTCGCGTTCGACTCGTTCCAAATATGATGCACTACACTCTAATTTTAGATCCCCTAACGGTAGGTGATCCGTTTCACTTTCCGTCGCTCTAATTTGATTGAAACAGTCCTCATCTCCCAATCCAATATCGTCCTTTAGTCTAACCAATCGACGACAACCCTCTAGAGGATGAAGAGTACCCTTGATAATGGCCGAGGCAATGTCGATGGCTTCTTGACGTCTAGATTTATCGATATCCATGAGAATTGCCCCGAATATCCATCGTCTGGAATCTCATTGCAAGTTTTCCTAAAATACAAAAACATCCCTTGGGAATAGCAGCCTAAGAAGGACGAAACGGTTATCTTCAAAAATTAATATTAGACTGCGTGAATATTTATTTCTGCTTCTCACTTTACTTACGGAACGATCGTTCGCATGGTTATTCGACCATCCCGTATTGCGCGGTGAAATGTCGGAGAAAGAGCGCTTGTTCCAGAAATCGAAAGGGCTTCAAGCCTTCACGCCGCCGGAACGCTTCTTCCACCACCTCCACGATATAATCCACATGGCTCTGGGTATAGACCCGCCTGGGAATCGCCAACCGAACAAGTTCGCGAGGGCCCGGCTCTTCTTTCCCGGTTTCGGCATTGCGCTTGCCAAACATGACGATGCCGATTCTCACCGCTCTCATACTCGCTAAAAAAATACTCAGGGGGGCGTGAGACTTCTTATTCAGCTCAAATCTTCCTGCGAGTTTTTACATTACCACAAAACTATCCCCTCCTAATCTTTGGTGCAGCGGGGGTCTGCTTGTTGAATTGCCGCGATCTTCTGATCATCGAACGGAATTGGTGCGCACCCATGCCCCTTTTCACATACGAAGTCGAACCTGGCCGCCGGCTGATGACAACTTAAGCACGTGACCCCTTGCGAGACATTGACGACGTTGTCTCCCCGATCCGCAATCTTGGTCCCTTCTTTGGAGACTTCCAAAAAGAAAAATTCCCAGCCGTTCGTTTTTGGAAACTTGTCATGCGAGTGCTTCACCATGGCTTCATGAGGAACAAGTTGCAGAATGGTTCCAACCGGATACTCGGTCTCCGGCACGCTGTCCCGTAAAATACGCTTGGCCTCTTTCAATTTTTCCGGATCGTCGTGCTTGATGCGCGTATTTCTGACTTTCGGCAAATCGAGAATGCAGCCGAACGTGTCTTCGGACACCGTGATTTCCTGAGCCGACACGCTGTATACCAGGCAGCAACTCAGTCCCGCGGCAAGAACACCCCGTTTACACACATAAGCAGTTTGCCGGCATATGAGCGAGATGAAGGAACGCATGACCGTACTCCTTTCTTTTTGTTTTCCCCCCTGAACAAGCGCTCTGGAAAAAATACAAGGGGTCAGAGATTTAGCTTATAGTGCCGTAACACCGCGGGCGCCTATTGGCTCTATAAATCAATTCTCTTGCCTGACCCCTTTTTGCCAAAGGAATAAGGAAAGGTTAATTTCTAGAACTGGTCTTAGCAGAAATGCCTAATTCTTGTCCCCCTTTTATGTGTAACTCATTTTCCGATATTTGGATAAGGGATGGGTATGGGACCAGTCGGCGATGGAGTCTTGCTTACATCTGGAAAAGATGGTGAACTACTCGATGTGGGCAAGCATTTCACCTTCACCAGTTTAACTGCAAGCACGTAGGCGCCAACATCTGGATTCTGCTGATTTTTCCCCAATGTGACATCGGAGGCATTCTCTAAATAAAACTTTACCTCTTGGGATGTCAGATTTTTTACGTAATTCATACGATTTTGATTGATCGTTTTGGTCTCGCCTGTGTTCAGATAGATGGTGTTAAAATGGTTCTTAAACGTACCTTGTAGAGAATTTCCGGTATTCCAGCCATATTTAATTTTACATTCGTTCCCACCATATGAAACCGATGAAAAAGGAAACAATAGCAACACAAAGAAGAGAATGAATCCATGTTTCTGGATTGTCGATTTCATTTGCATTTCCCTTTCTCTTTGGTAAGGATTGAAAATTCCATCATTACTTCCATGGGTGGTATGTCGATGGAACTGATTGTTTGGTTCAAATGCAGCCCTCTGGACATCCCCGTATGATCAAAATCGATATTCAATCTCCCCGCCCACTCCCATCCAAGGAGGTGCCGCGAAAGTCCATCACCCACTGTTTGACGTTCTTTCCCTCATAGGCCGTTGCCATCATTCATCTCCCAGAGAACCACCATACAAAATTTGGTGAAAAATGGGAATGTGATGAATCGAGGTTGGAGATTAATGGGTCGTCTTAGGCGCGGCCTTTTCGCCCCATTCAAACAATGGCAATTGTTTTCCTGTGGTGAGATTGTACATCAATACTCATAACTGACCCTTTTTTTTCGTCCCCCGTGCACCCTCTCAGATCTATTGAATGAAATAGCCGCACTCCGGAAATGGCATTCAATCCCAACATGGACATGCTGCTACGAATGCAGGCAGGGGATGATGCGACGGTAATGCGAAAGCAGGCAGAAAAAACCCAGTACGCACTCTGTTCCGTCATATGTTTAGTTCCTATTTCCCCCATTTGGATCTTTCCGGTATTTCGTATTGGGCGGTGAAATGTCGGAGGAATGGGGTTTGTTCCAGGAAGCGAAACAGCTTCAATTTTTCACGGCGCCGGAAGACTTCTTCCACGACTTCTACAATATAATCTACACGACTTTGAGTGTAGACCCGCCGGGGAACGGCCAGGCGCACAAGTTCGCGAAAACCCGGCCCTTCTTTCTTTCCCGGTTTCCACATTGCGCCTTCCAAACATGACGGTGCCGATCTCCACCACACCGACACAACTGTCCTATCTTCATGCAAGAATCCATAGACAAAGGCTCCTGCCCCCGGCCGTCACCAACTCTCTTCTCCCGACCCATTTTTTTCAGGGTTTTTCAAGTCCATTGTTAAAGGATCGATTTATTGGGAACCATACCTATGATAGATTTACCATATGAAGACAACTTTGAATATACATAATCAGCTCTTAGCCCAACTCAAACGAGAAGCTGCAACACAAGGACGGACGATGTCAGAATTAGTCGAAACCGCCCTTCGATTGCTATTTCAAAACCAGAAGGTCCCAAAACCATTTTCTCCGCTGCCCACTTTTAAAAGCGGCGGCTATCTGGTCGATATTGCGAATCGGGAAGCTCTCTATCAGGACATGGAAGGTCCCTAGAGTTTTCAGAACAACATCTTCCATTTTAGGATTCTCAACCTCTTGGGCTTCCCTGAATGACTTCGTAAATCTTTCTATAAATTATTCCACCATTCCATATTGCGCGGTGAAATGTCGGAGAAAGGGCGCTTGTTCCAGAAAGCGAAACGGCTTCAAGCCCTCACGCCGCCGGAACGCTTCTTCCACCACTTCCACGATATAATCCACATGGCTTTGGGTGTAGACCCGCCTGGGAATCGCCAACCGAACAAGTTCACGAGGGCCCGGCTCTTCTTTCCCGGTTTCGGCATTGCGCTTGCCAAACATCGCGGTGCCGATTTCTACCGCCCGAATGCCTCCCAACACGTATAACTCCACGCAAAGCGAAATACCCGGCAGATCGAGCGGTTGGAGATGCGGTGCGAAGCGTGCCGCATCCAGGTAGATGGCATGTCCACCCGGCGGCCGCAGGGTCGGCACACCGGCTTCATGTAAATGGTTGCCCAGATACCCTGTGGAGGTAATGCGATACTGGAGATAATCTTCCTCCACGCCTTCCTTCAACCCTTCGGCCATCGCTTCTAAATCCCGACCGGCCAATCCCCCATAGGTAGGAAACCCCTCGGTGAGGATCAACAGGTTTTGCTCTTGTTGTGCCAACTCGGCGTTACGTGTGGCGAGAAATCCGCCAATGTTTACAATGGCATCCTTTTTTGCGGACATCGTACAGCCATCGGCCAGGTCACACATTTCACGAACAATGTCGCGGACCAATTTGTCTGCATATCCCGGTTCGCGTAGTTTAATGAAATAGGCATTTTCTGCAATCCGGCAGGCATCCAGGTACAAGGGACGCTCAAAGGCCCGGCAGACCTCCGCCACTTCTCTCATATTGGCCATGGAAACCGGTTGGCCTCCGCCGGAATTATTGGTGACGGTGATCATCACCAACGGAATACGCTCGCGCCCTTCTTTTTGAAAAACCGCGCGAAGCCTATCGACATCCATATTGCCCTTGAAGGGAAACTCACTGGAGAGATCGGCCAATTCGCGACAGGGCACATCGACCGCCCGGGCTCCGCAAAATTCCACGTTGGCCCTGGTGGTATCGAAGTGCGTATTATTGGGAACCACGTCACCGGCCTTGCAGATAGTGGTAAACAAGATGCGTTCCGCCGCCCTTCCCTGATGGGTTGGAATGACAAGCGGGAATCCCATGAGTTCCTGTACCGCAGCTTCAAACCGGTAAAACGATGGACTTCCCGCATAACTTTCATCCCCCCGCATGATAGCTGCCCACTGTTTGGCACTCATGGCCCCGGTGCCGCTATCGGTCAGAAGATCGATCAGGACATCATCAGAGTGCAGCCGAAAAACATTGTAACCGGCTTTGGCAATTAATTCCCGGCGTTCGGTTTCTGTCGTCATCCGGATATGTTCGACCATTTTGATACGAAAGGGTTCGATGATCGTGTTAAACATATTCGGTCCTCCGATTATTCTGGTCGCTCTATTTCACAATCCGGGAAAAGACCATGATTCCCGGCCACCGAAATCATATCATCTTCTGGAAAAACATCGAACTATTTATGACTCGACGATTCCCCTCTCCATTTCATGAAACCCTGAGGCTAACCGGCTTTCTTGAAAAATTGGGTGAGATGAATTCCTGATCTGCATTCCCCGAACAAGACGAGGAGACCGACGCTGCGGGATGTTTTGGAATGGTGTTGTTCCTGCCAGGTCTGAACGTCAGGCCTGGCAGGAATTAATTGGAGATGTCAGGATAGAGGTATTCGGTAACGAAACCCAAATATTGTCGGTTGGAGCTAGCTTGGAATCGGTTCTTCTTCCTTGGCGTGGAGAAGCGCCATCAACTCTTCTCCGCTCATAACTTCCGCCTTCAATAAGGTCTCAGCCCCGTTCAACAGCACCGGCCGAAGCCTTGTCAGCAATTCCCGGACACGAATCCCTTGTTCTTCAATGAGTCTGCGCACCTCTTGATCGACCTGTTGCGCGGTGTGCTCCGAATAGGTTGGGGTCGCATGAGACTCCATATTTTTTAAAAACGTCGGCTGAACGGATTCATCTAAGGCCACCGTTCCTAATTTATCGCTCATCCCATAATCCTTGACCATCCGTTTGGCGATGGTGGTCGCTTTCTGCAAATCATCAGCCGCTCCCGTGGAGGCTTCTCCAAAGACCAACTCCTCCGCCATACGCCCCCCTAACAACACGGCAATGCGATTTTCTAATTCGGAACGAGTGAGTAAATACCGGTCCTCGATCGGGAGTTGTAGCGTATAGCCCAAGGCTGCAATGCCACGGGGAATGATCGAGATTTTTTGGACTGGGTCACATCCGGGCAAGGACATCGCCACTAACGCGTGACCGACCTCATGATGGGCCACTCGCTTTCGTTCTTCCACACTGAGGACGCGGTTTCTCTTTTCCAAACCGGCAATGACACGTTCCACGGCTTCTTCAAAATCCCGGTGTTCGGCCGTCTCCCGACTTCGTCGAATGGCCAGAAGGGCAGCTTCATTCACCACATTGGCTAGGTCGGCACCAACCATTCCCGGAGTCATGGCCGCAATTTTGTCTAAATCGACATCAGGAGCCAGCTTGATAGATTTGGCATGTATAGCCAAAATAGCCGCTCTTCCAGGCCGATCGGGGCGATCAACCAGCACCTGCCGATCAAAACGGCCTGCACGGAGCAAGGCCTGATCCAGAATTTCAGGACGATTGGTTGCGGCCAGCATAATGACCCCCACACGAGGATCAAACCCATCCATTTCCACCAGGAGTTGATTCAGGGTTTGCTCCCGTTCTTCGTGCATCATGGGCCCTGTTCCCCGGGCTTTTCCCAGTGCATCCAACTCATCAATGAAAATGATACAGGGCGCTTTAGCCATGGCTTGTTCAAACAAATCTCGCACACGGGCCGCTCCCACCCCCACAAACATTTCGACAAATTCCGACCCGCTAATGGAAAAAAATGGCACGCCGGCTTCTCCCGCAATGGCTTTCGCCAACATGGTTTTTCCTGTGCCGGGCGGCCCCACTAAGAGCACACCTTTGGGGATCCTGCCTCCAATCCTGGTGAATTTTTCCGGAGTTTTTAAAAATTCAACCACCTCCATGAGTTCCACTTTGGCTTCATCGACTCCGGCCACATCATCCATGCGGGTCTTGATATCGCTTTCAATATAGACTTTCGCTTTGGATTTTCCGATTCGCATAAAACCGCCCCCCGCCCCTTGCCCCATTTTCCGCAAAATCCAAAACCAGATCCCGGCAAAGACCAGAATAGGGACGACCCAGGAGGCCACGTCTTTCCAGAGCGTACTGACGATCACTCCGGCATATTCCACATGCTTTTCTTCCAACAGTTTCACTAATTCCGGGTCATCTACGCGCACTGACTGAAACCACTGGGGGCTTTCCCCTCCTTTTTCAGATTTTAATTTTCCGTGAATGACTTTGTCGGTTATCGAGATCTCCGCCACCTTATCTTCTTGAACCCAGGTTTTAAATTGACTATAAGGCACCTCATCCATATGTTGGGCCGCAAAATA
The DNA here is from genome assembly GCA_024760505.1 of Nitrospira sp. Classification (GTDB taxonomy): domain Bacteria; phylum Nitrospirota; class Nitrospiria; order Nitrospirales; family UBA8639; genus Nitrospira_E. The sequence goes on along the minus strand of CP058931.1, from coordinate 2,659,373 downwards.
CATTTCCTGGAGAATAATGAGTCCCCAGAACGCAATAATGAAATACCAAATAGAGACACGATATTTTTTTTCCATATTTGCTATCCTAACCCCTATTCCTGCGTGACCCTGAATCGCATGACGTGAACATAATCTTTACTGTACCCAAGAATCAGAAATACGTCTATCGAAATGGAACAAAATTATTCCCTGATCGGTTATTCCTGGCGCCAACCCTTGCCATCCCCTTCATTCGTATATGGGCCAGGAGTTAAAAAACTTCAGGATCTATTCCAAATCTACATGTTGTAAGCAAGGTTCAGAGTCCGGCTCGATTCTCTCTTCTCAAGCATGATCGCTTCTTACGACTCTCAATTATTATGGATTTTCCTGTCTGGCTTGCTGGTCGGAGGGACAATCGCATGGGCCATATGTTCCCTTGTCTATCGAGGAAGGAAGATCCAAGCCTTACAAGAGACCACCGCCCGATTTGCATCGGCCCAAGCCCAAACAGGAGAACTTCGGGCCCAACTCGCCACCCTGCAGCAGGAACGTGAACGAGTCCATCAAGAATTTCGTCTGATGGAAGTGGCCAAAGTGTCAGCCGAAACGAACCTCGAAAATACGCAACGACACTTAGCCGAACAGCGGGCCTTGCTGGAGGATGCGAAATTGACCTTATCGGATACCTTTCGCTCTTTAGCCTCGGAAGCTCTGGCCGGGAACAATAGGGGGTTTCTAACCCTGGCCGAGGAAAAGTTTAAATCCCTCAAGGAAGAAGCAACGGCTTCTTTCGATCAACGCCACACCTCCATCGAATCCTTGTTGCAGCCGCTGACCGAATCCCTACGTACCTACCAAAAAGAATCGCAAGCCTTAGAAGATAAGCGGCTTCGTGAACTCAGTGTCGTGGGAGAACAGTTACGCCAATTGGCCTCCGCCCAGACCACTCTCCAAGCCGAAACAGCCAAATTGGTGAACGCCTTACGATCACCCCAGGTTCGAGGGCGCTGGGGCGAAATCGCGCTTCGAAGGACCGCTGAATTGGCCGGCATGTCAGAAAACTGCGATTTCTTTGAACAGGCAAGTGTCTCCACGGAAACCGGGCGCTTGCGTCCCGATATGATCGTCAAACTCCCGGCAGGAAGAGATGTTGTGGTCGATTCCAAAGTGCCGCTCAGTGCGTTTTTAGATAGCCTGGAAACCCACACGGACGAAGATCGGGAAGCCGCCCTCAATCGACATCTCGGCCAGGTAAAACGCCATATCAGTCAATTAGCCTCAAAGGAATATTGGGATCAATTTCCAGCCGCTCCGGAATTTGTGGTCTTATTTATCCCCAATGATTCCTTCTTAGCTGCCGCCGCCGAACGCGACCCTTCCCTCGTCGAGTCGGCCTTAACGAAAAAAGTCGTCATCGCCACACCCACCACGTTCATTGCCCTGTTGCGGGCCATTGCCTACGGCTGGCGCCAGGAACAAGTGGCGGAAGGGGCCCAACGCATCAGTATCCTCGGACAAGAACTCGCCGATCGACTGGGCACTCTGGCAGAGCATTTTGGGAGAATTGGACAAGCTTTAGGTCGGACCGTCGAATCCTATAATGCGACCGTCACCTCATTGGAAAATCGGATCTGGCCCACGGCCAGAAAATTCAAATCCCTTGGAATCAGCCCCAAAAAAGACCTCATGGACATCAAATCCGTCGGGCACATGCCAAAACCGCCTGGGGAAATGGAACCATCCCCCGAAGACCTTCCACCCGCATCGTCATAAGTTGAAAGCACATTTTTTCTCCCTCTTTCTTTTAATGAATTGGTTATTCCCTTGCAAAAGGATATTGCTTGAATGAGGTCTGCTCCGTTCTTTCTGCCTGGCTGTGCCCCTTGGGCCGGAGTTTGATCAATTTGATATTAGCGCTATTTTTAAGCACCCTAAAATTGTTATTATGTCTTATGTTCATAGTCATTCGAGTATTTATTTGAAGAATTCACCCTTATTTGGAAAGGATGGGGTAAGGCACGTGGGACCAGGAATTACCAGCAGATCGACAACAGATTGGGAAAAAGGCTTGAAAGCAAAAAACAAAGAGTTGTCTGTGACGTTGGAATTGGGTGCATGTCTTTTGTTGATCCTAAGTTTGGTAGCCCCTTCAATCTCATCCTGGGCCGCGACAGGGGAAGGCTCGGAACCTCTCTCAAAATTTTTAGAAATTCCACTGAAAGAAGGAAGTATCCCGGATAAACTCAGGTTCCCTCTCCATGAGCAGAATGCTGTTCAATATTTCAGCGCCGGATTAGGTAAGGAGGAACGCAGCCTGTCATACCCTCCCTATTCCCTTAAGTTGATCTTTGTGAAGGGCGAACGCGCTTTTTTAGCTGGCGTGGCGGTTGAGGTGATCAACCCGGATCAGACGACACTCGTATCTATACCAGGTGAAGAGGTACAAGGTCCCTGGTTATTCCTCAACCTTTCTCCAGGTAAATATGTTGTCAAAGCAACCGATTCAAGTGGGACCACTATTGAAAAAAGCATTACCCTATCAGGAAAAAAGACTACACCTGTTCACTTTCGTTGGCGGTAAGACGGTTTTTCGCATCCCGGCGTTCTGATTTTCCGTTTTTTGTGGCCCCCAAACCATCCGGCTTTTAATAAGCAACCCTCCCTGGGGCCCATCATTATTTTTTACTTTACAGTAAATTTACTTAAATTTAAAAATTTAAGTATAAGTACAATATAAATTTTAAATCTATATAATTATTAAAGGTTTATTCACATATATGGAAGTTATTGATGTTTCTCATTATACAATTATGAGAATTTTTTAATATTGGATTAATCTTGACTTAAGATCAAAGAGCTATATCTATCAACAGGACGTTTTAATACATATGTTATGATAATTAGTAAAAAGGAGATACATATGGGACATTTTGGAATACAGAAAAAGACCCCATCACTTGGGAAAAGTCCCATTAAGCGAGAAGAAGCTCACTCCGCTCCAAGCACTAAGAGGGTGGATCCAAGGCATTCGGACACCTGTACACGATGTGGAGGATTTATGGTCTCCCATTGGTGCATGAATGTGAATTACGATGCCGGTGGAATGGAAATCCTGACCAAACGGTGCCTGCAATGCGGTGAAGTCATTGATCCAGTAATTCTGGAAAATCGCCTCAACCCTCAGCGGGAGGCGATGAAAAAGAAAACTCGTCCACTCCTCTCCAGGCCTTTAGCATCATCCAATAAAGGCAAGGGATCAGGGATGAGTTGTACTCCTATAGCTTAACTTTGAGGCATCTCACACTCCAGGGTGCTTTTGAACCACCCATGAGGAAGAGCTGGATTTTGCCTCCTGAGATTCGAAGACTGCTTATGTTTTTTAGTCTATCCTCCCCAGGATAATCCCAGGGCGCAAGCGTCCCCCTCTTCCTTGTGGGTCCCATCTCACAGGAAGAGAAAATGAGATGAAACGTTTCTGATATTCTTCACCTCTTATTTCCGTCTTACTCCATTTCCCCTCCTAAGTATCTTTCCCCCATTTCAGAAGAGGAGTGAACAATGTTCATCTTTCCCGTCTTCATAAGTTTTCTCCTCTTGCTCCTTCCGCAAATCGCCTTCGCACAATTTGGTGACTTTATGAAGGAGATCGATAAATTGTCTCTGCCTGGCGCAAAAACTCTCGGAGATGACAAAATAATCTCTGGCCTTAAAGAAGCGCTGATCGTCGGAACGGAAAATACGGTGAAACTCACTGGTAACGCAGACGGCTTTTTGAAAAATGAAGCTATTAAAATTTTGCTGCCCGAAAAACTTCAATCCATGGACAAAGCTCTTCGAATGGCCGGATTCGGGCCCCAAGTTGATGAGTTGGTGGTTAGTATGAACCGGGCCGCCGAGCAGGCCGCTCCCTTGGCCAAACCCATATTCAAAGATGCGGTCACCAACATGAGTTTTGACGATGCCAAGAAAATTCTGGATGGAGGAGATACCGCCGCGACCGATTATTTCCAGGGTAAAACCCGCGATCAACTTGCCACGGCATTTAAACCTGAAGTGGAAAAGACGATGAGCCAAGTCGGGGTCACCACGCAATACAAGGAATTGGTGGGACAATATACGATGCTACCGTTTGTCAAAACCCCGGCATTTGATCTGGACGATTATGTGGTCGGAAAAAGTTTGGACGGGCTATTTCACACACTAGCCCAGGAAGAGCAAAAAATCAGGACTAACCCTGCAGCGCGCGTTACAGATTTACTCAAGGATGTCTTTGGCAAATAATTTACAAATTCATCATAGTCCCACATCAGCAAGATCTGAGAGAAAATGAACCAACCCATTATCGGGTTTCATCAAGATGACATGGATGATTGGGTGGCAGATCTGGCCTGCGGCCATGGGCAGCATGTTCGACATCAGCCTCCCCTTAGTTTTCGCCCATGGGTTCTGACACCAGAAGGACGTCGAGCCCACCTCAAAACCATCCTCAATTGCAAAAAATGTGACGAAGAGCCACCCCTTCCTTCACAAAAGACAACCTAATCGCACTTCCCCCCCGTCCATAAAACGTTCCTCCTGCCAAACAAAGGGTGCATCGCATACCATGCCCTCTTAAGGATTTTGCCACATCGCTCCGTCCGCATGGTGATCACCTCCCTGGTGAGTAATTTTCAGGGTGTCCCCATTTTTCACCGGAGCATCCAAGGTGGAGATTTTCTGATTAATCGTCAACATGAGTTCATTGGCCTGGAGGAAAGGCATCAACCCTTCAAAGTGATGGGGGAAATCCTCTAGCAATTGTCGAATGGTGCTGGCGTTTTCTAACGTAATTTCAACTTCCGGGTCCTCGACCGCTTCACGAAGTGCAAGGCCAAATATCAATACTTTTACCATACGATGTTCCTCATGCAAAAACGAAAATCCATCCCGATTCCAACTATCACAATGACATCCCGCCAGAGCACCTTTCTTATACCTTTATTTCCTCCGTGGATGCTCCCGCATGACCTGCGCAATATGCTTGACCTCTGCTATCCCCCGAAGTCCATTTTTTAACTGAATCATACATGCAGGGCAACTCGTTGCCACCACCTGAGCCCCGCTCTCTTGAATAGCCCGCTTCTTACGCTGGAAAATCTTCTGAGAGGTTTCATAATTTTTGACGATATACGTACCCGCTCCGCCCGCGCATCGATCGGCATCCTGCATTTCGACAAATTCAAGGTCAGCCACAGAGGCTAACAAGTCTCTGGGAGCCTTGGACACACCCGCAGCACGAAGATGGCACGAAGAATGGTACGTCACTTTCTCCAACTTCCCATCGGCCGATACCAGGGTTGAGTGCATATTGGCTGACGACATCCCCTGTTCAACAAGATATTCAGAGATATGCTTTACTCGTTTGGATAAATCAATGGCTGCGGCTTCCTCCGGCTCTCCATGAAACAGAGAGGCATAATCTTTCAGACTTAACGTGCACGAAGCACAACTGGTGATCACGGTGGCATACGATGCCAGGTGAGCCAGATTTTCTCGCGCGCCTTCTTTTACCAAATCCCGTAACCCGTAGGTTTCAATCGGCGTCCCCGAGCATCGTTGAGGAGGAAGAGCGACCTTCACACCGTAATCAGCTAAAAGCCCGATCACGGCATCCCCGACTCCATCCTCAAAATAGTTGGCCGCACACCCATGAAAATACGCGATTGAGGCCTGCCGGAGATGTTCAGAATGACACAGCTCAGGATACCGATCACGCAAATGCCGTTTAGCAAACGTCGGCAGAACCATATCTCGGGGAATCTTTGCCGTGGGAGCCAACTTTCGCAATAACGGGCGGGTCAGCTTTTCCAACATGTCTCGAATAAATGGACGATCCCAAAAAGACTGGGTCCAAGCCATGAGCTTCAGCAGGGGATGAAAAATCCATTGACGGGCATGGAGGGCAAAGACCCAACCGGCCAGCCCGTTGGGATGCTCCGCCCGTCGTTGAAGAATCAGTTCGGACACATCGACACCGGCCGGACAAATAGTCCGGCAGGATTTGCAATTCAAACAGGCTTCGACCACCCGTTCGGATTGAAGGTACGAGTAATCTGAAGCGGTCACAATCTCGAACCACCCGCGCGCACTCATATCTTCAGACTGAAACACATCATACACCGGACACACGGAATTACATTTTGCACAAGTTGCACAGGGTTTGCCCATGCGCTCCACATCAATATGTTCCGTAAACGAGGTATCACTGATTTTCACACCGGGATTCATCATCCCCTGTGGATCGAACGCCTGCTTGACTCGAACAAAAATTTGATACACCTCTTCCCCATACATCAAGCGAACGGTCTCGGCGCGAACACGCCCGTCTCCATGCTCTCCACAAATTGACCCGTCAAACCGGTCTAAGACCGTCTGGTGAATCTCCCGGTGAGCCTCAACCATGGCATCAACATCATGTTGATTGTGCAAATCAAGCAGCGGCACAATATGCGCATTGCCATTTCCCACATGTCCAAAGATGGCGACCGGCACCGATCGTCCTCCAAAGTACTCTTCCAAATACCGGATCAACTCTCCCGTGCGTGAGGCCGGCACGACCACATCATCGACAAAATTGATGGGCTTTTTTTGAGGATCAAAACGATAGAGCATCGGAAACAACGCCTTGCGGGCTTTCCACAAATCCCCTTGCTGGGCTGGATCCGACGCCAGCCTCACCTCTCCGGTGAGGGGAAACCTTTCGCACATCTCCATCAAACGATGACGACGATCTGCGCCTTCGCCTTCATCAAATTCAATAAGCAGCGTGGCCGCCGCATCTGATGGAATGCCATAGCGATCTCGCCCGATCAAATCCAACGAATTTCCATCCATTACCTCCAAGGCATTAGGGCTCAACTCCAATAAGTGGGGAACCGATTCGCCCATACCCTCCAGATGTCGAAAATGGATGAGACCCGTCACGGTGGCATCAGGTCGTTTAACCAACTTGACCGTTGCTTCACTTATAATGCCAAGCGTTCCCTCGCTCCCGATAAATAATTTTTGAACGTCAAATACGCCCCGTTCCAATCCATCGACCAAATCAAAGACGTTATAGCCGGAACTGTTCTTACTCACCTTCGGACGCCTGGCACGGATCAACGCTTGGTCCTCTTGAATCATGGTCCACACCGCCTTGACGGATGGAAACCCTTTCAATAAGGAGGTGTGAGCCGGCCCTCCAATATGAACGGATTGAGCGTCAAGCCAACCCTCCGTAAGCAGCCGAATCCGGAGAGTATGAACGTTGTCCTTGACCGATCCATAGCGAAGCGTATGCGGACCAGCCGAATTGTTGCCGAACATGCCTCCTAACTTGCACATATCCCCGCTTGAAGGATCCGGCCCATACATCAACCCCATAGGGGCCAACCGCTTATTGAACTCGGATAACACCAGGCCTGGTTGCACTCGCGCCCACTGCTCGTCTCGATTCACTTCCAGCAATCGATTCATTCGGGAGATATCCACGATAATGCCGGCTCCGATGGCTGATCCGGTCAGATTCGTTCCGGCGGCCCGTGGAGTCAGAGGCACTCCAACCTTGACGGCATACTCCATCACGGCATGAATGTCTTCTTCTGTTTCAGGAAGCACAACAACCTGGGGAGGAATTTTGTAGATACTGGCATCGACGGAATAGGCTTTCAGGGTGGCCCAATCCCACCGAACTTTATCCTGGCCCAATTTTTTGGCTAAATCGGGCCCCAAAGAAGATTTCTTTTCAGGTAGCAACAACGGCATAGGAACTCATTCTGCTCCCTATGAGGATGGGGCACAACCCTTGTCAGAGAGAATACAGGAAGGAAAACAAGCAGACCACAGCAGGACGCGTGGCCCCCCCGGTCGATTTAAGCAGAAAGATCGGTAACCCTGGCCTCTCCCTCCTGTTCCTCAGGGGCAAAGGGAAGCTCCATAGGGAATTGTTCCGGGCTACCCAGCTCTTTGAGTTCTTTCAGCGGAGGCAAATCTCGTAAGTCCCGCAGACCAAAACGTTGAAGAAACTGCTTGCCGGTTCCATACAAAATGGGTCGGCCTGGAATATCCTGCCGCCCGACGATTCGAATTAACTTCTGATCCAGAAGGGTACGCAACACCCCGGAGGTTTCTACACCTCGAATTTTTTCAATATCTGCTCGGGTAATGGGCTGTTTATAACTCACAATTGCCAGGGCTTCCAGTGCCGACCGGGAAACCTTGGCTGCCGGTTTGGCCTTGCTGGTCAATCGCTTGATATAGAGACTCTGCTCGGGTCGCGTTACCATGACATATCCGCCGGCCACTTCCAAAATTTGCAAGCCACGGCCTGACGCCTCATACTCCGCTTGAAGATCCTGCATTGCGCTTTTAACAAACGATTTAGGCACCCCTTCGAGAACCAGCGCCAGCTTCTCAAGACTCAGAGGATCATGCGAAACAAAGAGCAGGGCCTCAAACGCGGCTTTGAGTTCACCAACGTCCAACGCCGGCTCCTGGTCTACGATCTCGGAATCCGTCATCTCTTCTGCGTCCCGGCCTTCATCTGAGACCTCTGAGACCTCACTTAGTGTAAGGTCTTCCGTCACCTCGGCATCGAGCATGTCCGAATCTTGGTGTCCATTGGTGAGTGCGTCCATGATTATTGAGTCCTCCTCTGCGGACTGAACCCGATCATTCCACGTTGTCTCACGCCTAATTGTCTCAGGCCATTCCTACATCCCCCCATGCGTCCTCCGATCAATACCCGGCTCATACGTGTCACAATGAATCCCCAGGAAAACTTCCAGTAGAATCAGCCTTCCCGGCTGGGACAAAACGCCTGGTCACCTGGATGGGACCCAACCATTCTCCTTGAAACAATCGAACCAGGTTCATCCTGACCAGTTCCAACAGGGCCAGAAATGTGGTAATGACCAATGGCTTGGACCAATGATGTTCAAATAACCCCTCAAAAGGAACCGTTGACTCCGCTTCCAACCGCTCCAAGATGACTTGAATACGGTCCTGAACTGTCCAGGTTTCCCTGGATAATTCCACGATTTCGTTAGTTGGAGCTCGATCCAGAACGTCCTGGAATGCACTCAGAAGATCAAATAATTGGAGATCCTCCGTTGCCATATCCTCCTCGACCGCTGACTCTTTGGGCAAGGGGAGAGGATCCCTGGTAAAGGACTCCCGCCAAAGACGTTCGCGAATAACCAGGCTCCCGGCTGCTTCCTTGAAACGCTCATATTCGACCAATTGCCGGACCAATTCCGCACGAGGATCCAGACCTTCCTCATCTTCCGTCTCCGGTTTTTCCTCTTTGGGAAGGAGCATCCGTGATTTAATATAAAGCAGCGTGGCTGCCATGACCAGAAATTCCCCGGCCAGCGACAGGTTCAACGTCTTCATCATGGACAAATATTCCAAATATTGCTGAGCAATCAGCGCCACCGGAATATCATAAATGTTGATTTGGTGTTTCCGAATCAAGTGGAGAAGCAAATCCATGGGGCCGGTAAAGGCCTCAAGTTTGACCTGATACGCATCGTCATCTTCAAGGTCGGAAACAACCACGGAGGGGACGGATTCCAATCAAGTGCCTTTCGACTGGGTTCCACAGTGCAGATATTTGAATTGGTATACCATCTTTTGTGTAAAGCCGCAATATCCTAACCAAATATAGTGGTTAAGACCTCTCTAAGCCGCCTTCTTCCCTTTGGAAAGCCAGAGGTAACAGAGCACCAGAATAACCAGCCCCAAAAAGATCCCGACCTGGCCATATAGCCTCCGACCATTTCGAACCGGAACCACATCAAGCGGAAGATTACTCCCGGTTAATTCCGGCATGGTGCGGAATTCGGCTCCGGAAAAATCTTTGGCTCCATCAAACCTGGCGTTTGAAAAATCGACCACCGTATGAAATTGCGCTTGGGCAAACGTCACCGACTCTCGAAATTCGGTAAACCGGAAATAGATTTCATGAACGGCCGAGATGGCTGAAAAATCGGCCGGGCCTTTAAACACGGACCCTGAAAAGCCTGTCCCACTGGCAAAAGCCGTTCGGGAGAAATCTGCCGCCTGCTGAAACTCGACTTCCAAAAACTCAGCAACTCCGGTGAAATGAGCGTCGGCAAAGGTCACCCGATCACGAAATTGAGCCTGGTGAAAACGGGAATGCGTTCCAAACGTGACGTGAGAAAAATCCACGCCTTGGGCAAATTGAGAACCAATAAAAAATCCCTCAAAATCAACCCGCGCGTGTGAAAATCGTACCGGGCCCACAAACACGGTCTTAGAAAGATCAATAGATTGCTGAAAGACAGTACCCGTGAAATCTACCGTCCCCAATATCAGGAGAGCCCCTTCAACCAGATTGGTGGCAAGCACTTTTTCAAATCGAGAATGTCTTATGGAAATTGCCTCTGGAATGACGCGAACCGCAGTCATACCTTTCTCGTTCAGGGGTTTTCTCACTGACGGGGGAATGGCGGGGTATTCCGAAAGGGCCTGTTGGGGCAGAAGATCAAGCATCACCTGATCAACCACCAACACATGGTCAAGGTCAATCCGCTTACCCTGCACAAGCGCTTCCAGCAGATCAGCCCCCTTCACAGCCAAGGCTGTCTCTTCTCCAGGCAAACAGGGTCCTTCAACATGCACCCAGAAAACGTTTTCGCTTCCTGGAGGAATCGGCAGGAGGCGGCAAGCCCCGGCATTGATAGACGACAGCCCCAGCAGGGCAAGCAACAAGCCGAGCTGTAGAGAATATTTTGCTCCCCGGAGTTTCATCTATGCCCACATCACATGAGCATGGTATGGCAAACAGGGAAACCAACTGCCTCCACCCGAGCACATACGCAAAGAGATTGATGAGGATAGATGATCGTCACGAGGTTGCGTCGGACTGAGTCAAATCATTCGATCGTTTGGGGCGAGCGGAGTTATTGAACAAAATGATCAGAGAATCTGGCCAAATCCTGCACAATCGTATACGTCCATCTCATCTGGGACAGCCCCTAGGTGGAAGAGGTGTTCTCAGCAGGTTGAGCCGGATCGGGTTGAACTGGCTTGGGAGCCTCGCCTTCCGCAGGTTGGGGCTCCTTCACTTCCGCGGGCTTTGGGGCCACAACCGGAGACACGTTCTTGAGCGCTAAATAAAAATCCCGATGTTCATATTCGGTTTTTGCCAACGCTTGATCGACTTCCTGAACGGTCTTGGGCGGCGGCACCACCACCTTTTCCCCTTCCCGCCAATTGGCAGGCGTCGCACAAGCAAAGCGGTCAGTCGTTTGCAGGGCAGTGACCAACCGAAGGATTTCATCCACATTGCGTCCGGCATTGAGTGGGTAATACAGCAAGGCCCGAATCACCCGCTTCGGGTCAATAACAAACACCGCACGCACCGTCGCAGTGGAACTCGCATTGGCATGAATCATGCCGTACAGTTTGGCGACACGCATATCAACATCGGCAATCATAGGAAACGGAATCGTGACACCCATTTTATCGTGAATACTGCGAAGCCAGGCTAAATGGGCATGAATACTATCCACACTCAACCCAATGAGCTTCACCCCCCGCTGACGAAATTGCTCACTGGCTTGGGCAAAGGCCATCAATTCGGTCGTACACACCGGAGTAAAATCCGCCGGGTGAGAAAACAATACCACCCAATGCTGTTCCTGCCATACGCTAAAATTAAAATCGGTCTGTTGCGTCGTCACCGCGGAAAAGTCCGGTGCGTGATCCCCGATGCGAGGCAACCCTCGTTCTTCCGACATGAAACCTCCTTCAGTTGGCAAGACTACCCCCCTTCGCCTCAGGCGAAGGGAGCAATCCCGGCTTGTCTATAAAACCGGGAATACGAACAATACTTATCCAGTTGGCGAAGAGAATGACCCTGGCACAGCCTTTGGGGCCCATGACAGGCCAGAATCACCAGGAGCGAGGAATTTCCTCTTCGTCATCCTCATGATTGGATTCGGTATCCCGAAAAAATTTATCCGTGCCCAATTCTTCTGATAAGTCTTCCGTCAAATCCAAATCCTCATCGGCATCGTCGGTGGAGTCCTCGGAAAACTCATCATCATCAAAATCATCCGCAAGATCATCAACATCCAGGGGATCAGTGACATCATCGAGTTCAGTGGTCAATGAATCCAGAGTGATATCGGCATCGGTTTCCACTTCAATATCCAATTCGGAATCAATGTCATCCGGCAGAGACGTATCCTCAATATCCGTATCGGATTCCTGGCTAAGAATCTCCTCTGCATCGACATCAACGGGGAAGGCGTTCTTTTTCTTTTTGGCATCAAGGCCTTTTTCGACAGCCGATTCTTTTTTAGGCCTTCCCGGCTTCTTTTTGGCCTCAGACGGCGCCGCCTTCTTCACCGATTTTGTGGTGGGAGCAGACTTGGTACGATTCCCCCCGGTTTTCGCCGCAGTTGTCGTTTTCGAAACATTGTCAGATGTAGTCAACTTCTTCTCTTTCCCTTTCACCGCCTTTTTCGGCGTCGTTTTGGATCGTGGTTGCGCTTGAGCTACGGTTTTGGATGTGCCCTTCACTCGAGCCTTCGTATTTCCTTTGGCTTGAGTCTTAACGGGTCCCTTGGTCCGAGCCTTGGAGCCGACCTTCGTATTCTTGGACTTCGCTTTGGTAGACGGTGATCGTGGAGGCTTCACAGACTTCTTTGGTTTGGCTTTTGTCTTCGGTTGAGCTTTCGCATGAGTTGTTCGCTTCCCCGTCGGCTTCTGTTTGGGCTTGGCCTTTGACTTGGGCTTAGCCATGGCAGCCATGTGTCACCCTCCTGATTATGTGATCGACAAATGATCCATCTGCGATGGATCGTCTCCTGAGTTGCCCCCATCTAACATGGAGAGCCCCTCTCAAGCAACAGAAGATTTTCAAGAAGGAAATTCTTTGCCTTTTAAAGAAACTTCCGGTCATTCAACATCCCTGTTAGAATCGGGTCTCCATGGAAATTATTACCACGCATCTTGAGGCGGATTTCGATGGCCTCGCCTCAATGGTGGCCGCTCAAAAGCTCTACCCGGAGGCACACCTCGTCCTCCCGGCTGGAGTCCAATCCCGTGAGCGGGCCTTTCTCGCGGAACATCCCCTTTCCTTCACGGCACCTTCGAGTCTAAACTTTCCGGATATCACCCGCCTGATTTTAGTCGATGCCCAACACCAGGATCGCTTAGGCTTACTCGAAAAAGCTCTTAAAAATCAACACATTTCAGTTCACATTTTCGATCATCATCCATTGGAGGCCACCAATCCTCTGCTCCCGATGGCAGACTATTGCAAGGTGGATTCGGTCGGGGCCACCATCACACTCCTCTGCGAGGAACTTCAAACCAGAGGACTCACATGGACACCCGAGGAAGCCACATTCTTTGCCATAGCCCTCTATGAGGAAACCGGTCAATTTGGCTACCCCAATACCACGCCCCGTGATTTCCAGATGGGTGGGATCCTTGTGCAAACAGGAGCTGATTTAAACCAGGTCACGAAGTACATCGCCCGGCACTGGACGCCGCCGCAACTGGAATTATTCCATGCACTGTTGCAATCGGCGCAAACACTCAACCTCGGACATCGAAGGATTCTGCTCACCACCCTCACCTGGCCGGATTATGTGCAGGACATGGCCCCGGTTGTTCAACAACTGGCGCAATTACACGGAGCCGATGCCATCATCGCCGCTGTCGCCATGGATGGCAAGGTACAAATCATCGGGCGCAGCCGCCATCCCGACATGGACATGAATCAGATCACCAAGGCCTTTGGCGGAGGAGGGCACACCATGGCCGCCGCCGCCAGCATTAAGGGACTCACCATCGTCGAGGTCGAACAGAAAATCCACGCCCTTTTGCAGGAACAAGCCAAAACCTGGCTTCCCATCAAACGTCTCATGACAACACCTGTCAGGACGGTGGGACCCAACACCACGATCAAACAGACTGAACGCCTCATGACACAATACGAAGTCAACGCCCTCCCCGTTGTGAGTGCCAAAGGCGGCTTCATGGGATTAGCCACACGGGAAGCGGTACAAAAAGCCCTCTATCATAAATTGGCCACCCACCCCATCGAGCACATCATGGTGAGGGATATCTTTCTGGCCACACCCGGCACACCGTTTGAGGAGGTCCAACAGCATATGGTCGAGCGGAATCAGCGGATCGTCCCGGTGGTGGATCACGACCAGGTCGTTGGCATTTTCAGCCGGACCGATTTACTTCGAGCGATGCACCAGGCACTTCCGTCCCAGGGAGGAGACGTCGAACCCTCTGCCGGAGCAGCCCCTTCAGCCACGGCAGGCCCCGCGCCAACCTTGCGTACTTCAAATCTTCACAAACAATTGGCCAGCCGTTTACCTCCGCCGCTCCTAACCCTCCTCCAGACCATTCGGACACTCGCCGACACCCAGGAGGTGGCCGCGTTCCTCGTCGGCGGATTCGTCCGGGATTTCCTGATGAACATTCCCAATTTCGATCTGGACGTGGTGATCGAAGGAGACGGCATTCGTTTTGGCAAAGCGTTAGCGCAGGAACTGAAGGCCGAATGGACCATTCATGAGCGATTTGGAACCGTCTCGATCGCACTCCCCAAGACTCTCAATATCCCACAGATGCATCACCTGGACATTGCCACGGCTCGAACGGAATACTATGAATATCCCACCGCGCTACCGACCGTGGAACGCAGTTCAATAAAAAAAGACCTCTACCGGCGGGATTTCACCATCAATGCCCTGGCCATTCGCTTAAACCGGACGCCCGGAGAACTCCTGGACTTTTTCGGAGGCCGGCGGGACCTCAAGGATAGAATCGTGCGGGTCCTACACAGCCTCAGCTTCGTGGAAGATCCCACCCGGGTCTTTCGGGCCATTCGCTTCGAACAGCGGTTCGGTTTCCAGATCAGTAAGGAAACGCAGCATTTCATTCAACAGGCCGAAACTATGGAACTGTTTCACCGGCTCTCCGGCACACGATTAGGGAATGAACTGATCCATATTCTAGAGGAACCCGAGCCGGCCAAAGGCATCCAGCGATTGAGTCAATTTAAACTCTTCCCCTTCATTCATCCCAAGCTGCAATGGAAAGAACCGGCTCCGACGCTCTTTGCATCCGGAGAAAAAATCCTGGCCTGGCATGAGGTGGAAAACGCCAGATCAGGAACCGAGCGATGGCTGCTCTATGCCCTGGCCTGGTTCGAATCATTGGGCAAAGCCGAATTGATCAAAACCTGGAAACGATTGGGATTCCCGCAACGAACCACAGCAACCGTCGGAGAGTTCTTACAGATCCAGTCCACGTTGATAAGGACCCTCAACAGAAAGCACCTGGCTCCTTCAGAAATCTACGATCTCCTCACGCCATGGCCGAAGGAACTCGTGTTATTCCTCATGGCCAAGGCACAAAGCAAGCCGACGATTCATGTGGCCATGGAACGGATCCGGGATTATCTCACCACGTTCCAACATATCGCCATCACCTTAACCGGCCACGACCTGGAGGACATGGGCCTTCCCAAAGGTCCGGCGTATCGCCGGGTGCTCGATCGCATCTTCAAAGCCAAACTGGATAGCCTGGTGGCCACACAGGAAGATGAATATCGCCTTGCCAAAACCTTCATTGCACAAGAAACCGCTTCAGGAAGCCACTCCAAATCCCCCACATTGGCAAGGAAAGGCAGCGGGAGGTAGCCTTCCCGTCGGCTCCCCCGGCAAGTAGTCTATTCATTCCCCATGCACCAACTATCATCGCCCCCCCCACCGTCTCGCATCCGCTGGCGAATTCTTCTGCTCCTCCTCCTCATCAGCATCATCACTTACATCGACCGGGTGAATATTTCCGTCACCGCCCGCCAAATGATGCCGGCACTCGGTCTTACCGATCTACAAATGGGTCAGATCTTTTCCGCCTTTGTCTTTGGCTACGCCCTCTTTCAAATTCCCGGTGGCTGGTTGGGCGATCGCTGGGGACCACGTCGCGTATTGACCTTCGCCCTCATCTGGTGGTCAATCTTCACAGCGCTGACGGCCGTCGCTCCCACGCTCCCACTGGCCAACCTGATCGGGATTATGGGTTCCCTCATGGTCGTACGATTCCTTATCGGCATCGGCGAAGCCGCCGCGCTGCCCAATTTCAATCGAGCCGTCGCAAACTGGCATCCCCCGAATGAACGGGGCTTAGGCATTGGCATCACCATCGGAGGGATCGGCCTGGGCTCAGCCCTCACACCACCTCTCACCGCCTGGATCATGGTCAATTATGGCTGGCAAACGGCGTTTTATGTCGCAGGCGGACTGGGTATTGGCATTGCACTCTTGTGGTACTGGTACGCAACCGATCATCCCCGGCAACATGCACATGTCAACACCGCCGAGGCGGAACTGATCGAAGGTTCGGAATCTCTACCCGACCCTCCTGCTCCCTTGGAAGGACGATCCGGCAAGGCCTGGGGAATGGTCCATGATGTGTTCACCGAATTCGAAACACGCGAAGGACGGCCTCCAGCTTCACAGGCAAAAGGCAACGGAACCGGTGGAAAGAAGGACAATCCCAACGCCACCAACCCAACACGGACAGGAAGGAAAAGCGAACCAGCACCCGTTCACAAATCAAAGACGACCACCGTTCCCTGGAAAGCCATCCTCACCACACCCACCGTCTGGTGGCTCACGCTCAGTTACACCTGTCTCGGCTACGTGGCCTATGTCTATATGTCCTGGTTCTATCTCTACCTCGTCAATGTGAGGGGTTTTGCCATCCTTCAAGGTGCGTTCTTCGCCTCGACGCCGTTTATCGCGATGGCCATCTTCTGCCCATTGGGAGGATGGGTGACCGATCGTCTCACCGAACAATACGGGATCAATCGTGGTCGCGCGAGCGTGGGAGGAGCAGGAATGATTCTGGCCGCGCTCTCCATCATCATCGGCGCCAACATCGAAGCGCCTTATGTTGCGATCGGCTTCCTCTCGCTCGGCGCGGGGTGGCTCTACTTTACTGTCGGCCCGTTCTGGTCTTCGACCACGGACTTATCAAAACCCTACGCCGGCACCCTCTCAGGCCTCATGAACACCGGCGCCAACCTGGGCGGAACCCTCTCCCCCACACTGACGCCGTGGCTGGCGGACACCTTCGGCTGGTCCGTCTCTCTCGGCATCGCCGCCTTGGTTGCGTTTATTGGCGGATTGTGCTGGATCCGCATTCGTCCGGGAATGGGAATAAGATCTTAATACCAGCCAGACGTCAGGTGCCTTGCTATAACCACTTAGTACTTCTCTCGCCACCTGGAGTCTCATGGCCGTTTTTCGTATACTGTCAGTCAACAACAGTTCGATAAGGAAAATTGGAAAGTATCGTGCCAACTGTTCGAGGGATTGAAGGACCTTACCGATTTTTCTTTTATAGTTTTGACTGCAACGAACCCAAGCATGTTCACGTCCAACGAGAACGTCATATCTGCAAATTTTGGCTAGAACCCATTTCCTTGGCAGGTAATGATGGATTTGCGCCACATGAGTTAAATCGAATCCGAAAAATCCTGCTCGACCAGAGAGACAAAATGAACGAAGCCTGGGAGGAACATTGTGGTCACGAATGAACCCAGAATATCCACGATAGAGGTCTCAAATGAGACCATCACCGCGCAGTTAACCGACGGACGAATGATCAGTGTGCCCTTGGTATGGTCATGGCGGTTAACCAATGCTACTCCTGAACAACGCAAGAACTTCCAAATTATTGGAAATGGACATGGAGTGCACTGGCCTGATGTGGATGAGGACATTAGCGCTATCGGAATGCTCGAAGGCCTTCCCGCACGACCTGTCAAACATCCCGTCTAACCCTTGCGATTCAACCCATCCCTATCCTCAAACATCAATTTCATTGTAGATCTTTTCTGTCGGCTGGTCCGTAAACCCTCGGCATCGCCGCCTTAATTGCCCTACTCGGTGGACTCTGTTGGCTTATGATTCGACCAGAACATGGGCTTAACATCCCCAAGCCAGTCAATAGAGCATGAACAAGTCTGAACGGTTCACAATACAGACGGGCACCAAAATGATTCTATTATTTTTGGATCATGATAAACTGAGTCGCGGCCAAATAAAAAATTGAGCAAGTAAACGAGGCCCTTCCGGTTGCAAAGAAAAATACGGTGAACCCGAAAGTTGTTCAAACAATCAGAACAGACGAGAACCACCGAACATTGACATTTTCCAATGAGGTTGGGAGACATTCATGGATACGGGTACTTTTTATCGTCCGCATCATATCCCTTGCGCTCTCTATCTTCCTGCTCGTTCCCGGTCTTGTTTGTGCCACGGAGATTGAAGAGTTCAAAAAGGGCGTCGTCAAAATTACTGCATTGGTAAATGGGCAACTACGTGTCGGGACGGGATTTATCGTTAGGCTCGACAAAGAAGCCGCCTACATCGTGACTGCCGCACATGTGATTTCCGGAGATAGCAAGCCACAGGTGTGGTTCTTTCCTCTTCCTCATCAATCGTTTGCCTCACAGGTGTTAGGCATCGATGGAACCAATGAGAATGGGTTGGCCACGTTGCGTGTTCCGGATCCCATTCCTGATGGACTCATGGCGCTTCCGCTCGATCAGACCACCCAAGCATCCGGGGGAGAAACCATTACCTTCATCGGATTTCCACCGAATCTCGCTCCCTGGACCGTCTCAACCGGAAGTATCAGCGGGAGGAAAGGCCCACACCTGATGTTTCAGGCGTTAGTGGAGGAAGGTCATTCGGGCGGCCCCCTTCTGCTTGATGGCAAAGTGATCGGTGTCGTGACAGACGCTCAGGGACGTCTGGGGTATGCAGTTCCCACACCGGTTTTGGCCATCGCGTTGAAAGGATGGCAGGTGGAGCCATCGGGAGCCGACTCGTTATCCCTGGAGATTTCAGGCAAAGACGGTGCACCGATGGTACGGATCCCTGTAGGGCAGTTTGAAACGAATATTGAATCACGCTCAGGAACCGGGAACATTACCGAAGGGATCCGGTATATGGTCTATGTTGAAGATTTCTTCATCGACAAGTATGAAGTCACCATTGAACGGTATGGGAAATTTCTACAAGTCACCGGTCGGACAGCGCCGGAATATTGGGATCACATCAAGATGCCCCAGGATGCCAATCGCCCCGTCGTCGGTGTGACATGGCACGAGGCCAAAGCCTACTGCCATTGGGCAGGGAAACGATTACCGACCGAAGATGAATGGGAGAAAAGTGCACGAGGAACCGACGGACGCATTTATCCTTGGGGCAATGAGCCACCGACGAGCCAACACACAAATTTCGCCACATTTGGAGACTTTGAAGTATCCAAACTTTCTCCGGTCGGGACATTCGAAAGGGATAGAAGTCCCTATGGAGTGTATGACTTGGCCGGCAATGTGAGTGAGTGGACGGCAGATAGCTGGAATGAGTTACGGAATCTAGACCGTGAGGCGGCTGAGACCGTCGCGGGTTCCCAAAAAGTTATACGAGGTGGAGCATGGAACGCCAAGGACGAATATCTGAGAGCGGCATTGCGCTCTTCTGCTTCACCAACCCACACGGATGGAGGTCTTGGTTTCCGCTGCGCTCAGAATCCGGGTACGACACCATGAAAAAAAGGAGAGAAGACACGACGGGAAAAGGTAGGTCTAAAAATCGGCAAGCCAGTCGATGGATTCAAAGGGCGTCTTCTTATCCCTGGATCATGGTAAGCTAAGTCGCTGACACTAAAGAGAGCGAAAATAGGCAGCCACAGAATCGGAACGGTTCGGCGCACCCTTCACGGAAAGACGGTCAATCTAAAAGGGAAAGGAGGAACACCATGGGAGACAAAGGCGGAAAAAAAGACAAAGACAAAGCTCAAAAGCAGAAAGCCGATCAACAGAAGAAAAAAGATAAGAAGAAATAGGCGAGACGCTTTCTTCGAGGGAAGTGGTGGGCTTCGCCTAAGCGAAGCCCACAGTTCCTGCGGCATTCAAACTCTGCAAATGGCGGAAAATATTGAAAAGCACGCCTTGGCAAGATATTCCACAGCCTATAATTCGATGTTCAAGCCGCTAAATGAAACAGCCTTTGGCTAGACCCACCAGTCTGAACAACATAAATGGATTACCAGGGAGATGAGCCTGGATAGTACCCCTATTGACCGAGTGATTTCGCTGGGCCCTGGCCTGGCAGCTATTCCCGAACGTCTCCTTCTGGCGCATGCGCAAGGTAAGGTCCTCTTCATCGTAGGTGCGGGAGTGTCACTGCCCGCCTTACCAGATTTCCGCAAGCTCGTACTTCAAGTTTATTCGAAACTTGATCCTCCAGTTTATGAAGTAATCAACGTAATCCCTCCTGGAGTTTGCAATCAATGGAGTCCGAACCTTTCCAATCTGAGGAATGACCAAAAAGCAGAGGTCAACCGGTTTATTCGCGGTGATTATGACGTCGTTTTAGGGATGCTCGAACGGCGAATAGATGGAAAACCAGCTGGCAAGAGTAGCGTCAGAAAGACAGTAGCCAGTGAACTTCGGATTTCTGGCATAGGACCAGGGCCAATGCACCGAGTGCTAATGCGCCTTGCTGATCGTGGGGGAGCCGTGACGATCGTAACGACCAACTTCGACCTTCTTCTTGAAAATGCCGCAAAAGATTTACGCCCCGCCGTTCATTCATACGCTCTTGGAGGGATTCCCAGACCTGGATCTAGTGATGATTTCAGTGGAGTCCTACATATCCATGGGACATTGGACCCTAATCCGACAAGAACTTCAGATTTGATCGTGACAGATCAGGACTTTGGGGAATTTTATCTGCGAAGACGTGTGGTCTCAGACTTCATCTATGATGCAGCCCGCTTATTCCATCTTGTCCTTATTGGGTACAGCGCGAATGACCCGCCAATGAGATACCTTTTGAATGCCGTCGCCGCAGATGGCACCCGCTTCAGTGATCTTAAGGAGCGTTTTACCTTCGTGGGAAATAGCGCTCCTGATCCCATTGGCCTAGAGGATTGGAAGGGACGAGGAATCACACCTATACATTATGATTCAACGAATGACCATTTGGCCCTTCTCGACACCTTGAAGCGATGGGCAGACTTATCAGCCATCAATGGCAAGAAGAATATCGTTGATGCCGAAGTGAAGCGTATTGTTCGAACAAACCGTGCTGCCGCAAGCGATGCTGACCGTGATCTCTTCGACCATTTGATTCGCCGTAGTAACTTGACTGAACGTGTCCAGCTATCTGCATTGGCATCCAGGAAGAAAGCAGACTTCGGTTGGCTAGACGCGATTAATGCAATTATTAAAGAAAATGATGGGAAGCGTCGCGTATGAGGCTGCATTGGAGGAATCTCAATGAAGCGGACCAAATGGTATATCGCGCCACAACGGCGTTCTTAATGGGGCGACTGCAAGAACGGGCCACGGTTGATTGGGTAATTCGGCTAAAAGAGAACGACGCAATTAAACGTTTGGCACTGCTTGATCTCATCAACAGTCCAGGTAGCCAAACTCTCACTGAACCCTGGGGTTCCGCATGGCGCTTAATTGAAGAAAGTTGGAATAATCCGGTAATAGACGACCAAACTCTCACCGGCATATACAATGCGAAACGCCGATTACATGTTGGAGACAGATCGGGTTCCCTTGTCACCGCCATCGTTGACTGTGTGGCACCAACACTCAAGGTCGAGCCGTTTTCAGATCTTCATATTCATTTCCAGAAACCACCCAGGAGACCGAAAAAAGTCGAGGATCTTTTCTCAATAAGTTTGACAAGTGGGAAGCTCGTTGAATCAGACTTACTAAATCTAGACAATTTAAACGACAGCTTCTTTCTCTTTTCCCTTGCACATGGCCTAGATACAGCTGTTTCCAATGGGTTAAATATTGCTCAGCGAATCGGTTGGAATGAGGATCGGCAACTCAGACAACTTCATCGGGTTTATTACGTCAAGGCTGCGGATCTTGCTAATGGGATGGATGAACCCGATAAGTTTCATCGAGGCATTGCTCCATCTGTAAAATTGTTGCATACAGTAGTTTCACAGCTTGTCAATATCGACATCTCTAAGGCGATGGAATTTATCCACCGCTGGAAATTGTCTGATTCCCCGGTCCACTTACGGCTTTGGGCTGCACTTTCACGAGATCCACGGGTTGCATCTGCAAGTGAAGTAAGAAGCGTACTGTTATCCTTGGATAATCGGCACTTCTGGAACCTTTACGACTTCCCAGAAATC
Source organism: Nitrospira sp. (assembly GCA_024760505.1). Lineage (GTDB taxonomy): Bacteria > Nitrospirota > Nitrospiria > Nitrospirales > UBA8639 > Nitrospira_E. The sequence continues at coordinate 2,637,119 of CP058931.1, read as the reverse complement.
GCCGAACTACGAGCGATGCGCTTTAGCGAATTCGACCTTCAAGTTCAAATGATGCTTACAGCTCGAATTCGAAAACTCCCGCCCCGCAATTTTTGGCCCAGAAAATTCGATGAGAATAAAATCAAGGTTGTCCGGCATAACTGGGCACTTCGTGAACTGCGGCGCATTGAAATTGGCGGCGCTACTCTGCCAAAGCGTGATCAGAATTGGCTGACAACGAAGATCCAGGAGTCCCCAGCATTACCCCCGATGACCAGATTAGACGAAGGTTTTGGTAGTTCTCCTCAGGGCCGTTTGATTCCACCGCATCCAGACAATCGATACGACCTGCTGGCGGGTGAGGAACGATTAAAAGCTCTGGAAGACTCGTTTTCGTCTGAACGTGGCGGATGGGATGATGATCCTGCAAGGCGAGCAAGGGATTGGATCAGACAGCAGGGAAATTCCTTAATGATACTTGATGACTTTGAATCCACTTCGGATGGTGGCGCTAGCTTCGGAAGGGTCTGGGAACGGTTTGCCTTGGAACATTCAACTGCGGAAAGACAGGGAGGTGACGCATCACAGCGCGATCTGCAGTCCGAGTGCGCACGCGTTTTGTCGCTCATCTCGAAGCTACCTGAAACAACGCTCGGACAGGCTATCAATGGCATCTCCCACTGGCTCTCTTCTTGGAAAAGCCAGGTTGTCCATTTGCCGGAAGGGCCCTCTGCCTGGCTTAAGATTTGGCCAATCGCCGTCGTGGCAACAAATGCAGAGCAACCAGTTTCAGAACATTTTGACCTCAACGCCCTTGAGTACGCTGCGGATGACCACACACCCAGAGACCCTGATACCTTCTACACACCAGCCGGAAAGCTTATCGACGTTTTCCTTTTTGCCTGTCCAACCGTTGGGCCAGGCGATAAACCTTTCCAGGAAGACAACATCCAGAAACAGATGCGAGATTTAATTCAAGATTCGATTGGCCGAGCAGGCTTAATCGTAAAGTATCGACTAATTGAAGAGCTTGACTATTTCCTGAAAGCTGACCCGGAATGGACAAAAACTAATTTGGTTTCACCCCTACTTGATGATACCTCTGAATCTCGATTTTTATGGCGTGCCGTTGCCAGCAGAACACGATTTTTTGAGGTACTAAACATAATTGGTGCTCAAGCAGCAGAACGGGCCAAGGATCAGCACCTTGATCGAGACATCCGAAATTCACTTGTTTTTAGTGTGGTCATTGACTGTCTTCACGCATTTCGTGAGAAACGTGATCCAGCAGTACCATTTCCACAAGTCCAGCAAATGATTCGATCAGTGGATGACGAAGTTCGTGCTCATGGAGCGGAAGCGATTCAAAGATTTGTCCATGACCTCTCCTCGCCTAGCCAGGAAGGGGCATCTCCGCCCTCACCGGAGGAACTTTTCCAATCCGCCGCTGCACCCTTCCTTCAACAGGTCTGGCCACAAGAGCATTCGCTCGCAACACCTGGCGTCAGCCGAGCCCTTGCCAATCTTCCGGCTTCCGCCAAAGAGGGATTCGCGGAAGCCGTGGATGCCATCGAACGCTTTCTTGTCCCATTCGAATGTTGGTCTATGTTTGAATACGGGCTATACGGTGGACAAGACAGTAATCCGAATCTTTTGATAATTGACAATCCTGGAAAAGCGGCTGCCTTATTGCGACTTCTTGGGCTAACTGTCGGAACAGCGGAGGGGTCTGTGATCCCCTCTGATTTATCTGATGCCCTTAACCACATCCGCATGGTTTCGCCAAGGCTAAAAGAAGACCATGTATTTCGTCGTCTGGCAACGGCGGCCCGACGTTTATAATAGGTCTATACTTCATTTCGCTATAATATTGCAGAATAGGAAGCAGGATGCAGCGTTATAAAATTCTTCATCGGACGTATTATAATTTCTCGGGTGCGGTGACACTCGGACCGCATCACTTGCGCCTGCGTCCGAGGGAAGACTATGACCTGCACATTGAGTCGTTAAACCTGAAGCTCACACCGCCGGCCACCCTGCTCTGGCATCGGGATGTGGAAGGCAATTCGGTGGCCACAGCCACCTTCAATGCGCCCGCCAACCAGCTCGTGATTGAGAGCGAAGTCTTGATCCAGCAATTCAATGAGGCTCCACTCGACTTTCTCGTCGCCGACTACGCTGTCGCGTACCCGTTTACCTATCAACCCGATGACCGGATCATGCTGTTACCCTATATGGCATACCCGGAGCCAAAGACCAAAACTCAACTGACCGAATGGATCGCCGGGTTCTGGCAATCCCATGAAGCGATTCAGACGTACACACTCCTGCAGCGGCTTGGCACCCACATCAACCAAACCCTATCCTATCGAGTGCGGGAAGAACCTGGCGTTCAAACGGTGGGGCAGACACTGGAATACGGCACTGGTTCCTGCCGTGACTTTGCCTTACTCTTTATGGAAGCTGCACGGTGCTTGGGTCTTGCTTCGCGCTTTGTCAGCGGGTATCTTCACGCCCCACCATCAGCAAACGATTATGGTGCTACCCATGCCTGGGCCGAAGTCTACCTGCCAGGGGCCGGGTGGAAGGGGTTTGATCCCACTGGTGGAGCCATGGCCGGAACCGATCATATTGCCGTGGCCGTCGCAAGATTGCCCGAATCCGTTCCGCCGATCGAGGGATCGTTCGTGGGGCCCCCAGGCTCAACGCTTCATGTCGGAGTCTGGGTCACAAAGTGTGAGTGAACGAGCACTTTCTGTTTATAGGAAACAAAATCGCCCCTTGTCTTCTCTCAATCCAGATGGACGTTTACAACATCCAAAGAACGCGGTTCTTTCCCACTCCTCAACCATAAAGGTCGACCATGCCAATCTGGGTTGATGCCGATGCCTGCCCCAAGGTGATTAAGGAAATATTATTTCGCGCCGCAGACCGGACGGCGGTGCAGGTGACGCTTGTGGCCAATCGCCTCTTGTATACTCCGCCGTCTCCCTATATTTCGGCCATCCAAGTCGCCGATGGATTTGATGTGGCCGATTCCGAAATCGTGAAAAGACTCGAGACTGGTGACCTGGTGATCACCGCCGACATTCCCCTTGCCGCTGAGGTGATTGCAAAGGGGGGCCATGCGCTTGATCCGCGCGGGGAGATGCATTCACCCGATACGATTCAAGCCCGTCTCATGATGAGGGATTTTATGGATACCCTTAGAGCCAGCGGAGTTGATACGGGTGGGCCGTCGGCCATCAGCCAACGGGACCGGCAATTATTCGCCAAACACCTCGACTACTATTTAATAACTCTGGTCAAACAGAAAAATGAGAATCCCTAGGGATCGAAAAACACACATAGGGTGGTGGTAGGCCATAAACCAGCACTGACCCTGCTTGCCCTCACGGGCTGATTTACGGCATCAATAGAATATTTGATTTCACCCGTACCAGCCTCATCTACAAAGCCTGAAGGTCCAAGCCAGTACGAGGCTGATTCACCAACATGAGACTCTCCCCAACAAGAATGATTCTTACAACCTTGTATGGACTATTCCTTTTGATATTGTTGATTCCCCTGCCAGCCTATTCTGAAGAAAGTCAGGCAATGGAACACTTGGAAAAGATGATCGAAAAACCGAAGGCTGCCCGAAAAAGTTTGAAGGATGAGGGAATACTTCTGGAAGCCACCAATACGATGGATATCCTCTCCAATGTTTCCGGCGGTATCCGGCAAAAAACCACTCTCACCGGGGACCTGGATCTCCTGCTCACACTGGATTTAAAAAAATTAATTCCGAATTGGAGGGGGACAGTCTTTCTATATGGCTTGGGTTTGTATGGGGACGACCCAAGCAAAAATGTCGGTGACATCCAAGGCGTGAGCAACATTGCGGCACCGAATACCTGGAAACTGCTTGAAGCCTGGTACCAACACAATCTTTTTGAACGCTTATCTCTGCTTGCCGGATTGTATGATGTCACCTCTGAGTTCGATGTCATCGTGTCCGCGTCCACACTTTTTGTGAATAGCTCATTCGGAACCGGAGCGGAATTCGGGGCCAGTGGAAAAAACGGACCGTCCACCTTTCCTTCGACCTCTCTTGGAGTCCGGGCACAAGGTATCCTGACCGATTCCCTGATGGTTCGCGCCGTACTCGCCGATGGCATTCCGGGTGATCCCAATGATGCTCACGGTACTCAGATCCATTTGAGAAAAGACGATGGGGTGTTTAGTTCCATGGAATTGGCATATTACCAATACAGGATAGAGGATTTATTAGAACCGAAGAAAGAAATTGTCAAAGAGAGTCCTCGTCGTCTGACCTTTCGGCGGATTGGAAGATCCGCCCCCATCGAATATAAAGCCAAATTTGCCTACGGATTCTGGGGGTACACCACTTCTCTGGATCACCTCAACAAGGTCAATAGCTCGGGAGAACCTGTAAAACAAAATGGCACATACGGGATGTATGGGTTAGCGGAATATGATGTGTATCATGAAAAGGAAGACACAGACCAGGGACTGACTCTCTTTGGTCGAGCCGGAATGGCTGATCCCAATGTGAACCGCATTTCCCAGTATTATGGCGGCGGGTTCGTCTATAAAGGATTATTTCCCGGTCGGAATATTGACGGAACCGGGATGGGAGTGGCCGTCGCAGTGAATAGCCATGATTATAAACAGTCTCAACGGCGGGCAGGACAACCGGTTGAGAGTACGGAGATCACGCTGGAATTGACTCACTCCATCTTTGTGAATCAAAACCTCATCATTCAACCGGATTTCCAATATGTCATTAATCCCGGCACGGTTCCCGGCAGGAATAACGCCGTCGTGTTGGGCGTGCGGCTTGAAGTCAATCTCAACAATTGATTCACCCCCTTCTCAGGATCTCGTGATTGGGAAAATTGGGAGAGTAGGGGTCTGACCGTCCTGGAAGGTCAGACCCCTTTGGCTTTCCTCAGTCCGAACCCTTCGGAGTCAGATGCCTGATCAGTCATCCTCCACGAAATGATCGATCTAATTTTGTATTTCCCAGTCAAGCGATTTCGTACCGGGGGATCCACTCCCTCCCCCCTGCACTAACACTGACACTGCCCCGGTGACGGTATTCCTTATGATGAGGTCGGGCTTCCCATCACCATTGGTATCTGCCACCTGCTCTATTTCCCGGTCAGAGGCCAGGTTACCCACGTTAGCGGATGAGGCAATGGTCCCTCCATTCATGAACCACACCACAACCGCTCCACTACTGGCATTTCTCCAGAACAGATCTCTTGTCCCATTGCCATCGACATCCCCGGACCCCTCATAGTTCCACCCCGAGGGGACAGTGGCCGGAAAGCCCACCGACGTGATTGTGGACCCGTTCATCAACCATAACGCCACGACGCCGGTGTTTTTCCGCCAAATGACATCAGCCCTGCCATCTCCATTCACATCAGCAATCCCCACGATTTGCCACGCCAACGGCACACCGCCGGGGAAAGCGGTGGACTTAATCGCTGCGCCATTCATCAACCAGAGCGCTGTGGCGCCATTGATGGTATTGCGCCAGACGAAGTCCGCCGTGCCATTCCTGTCCAGATCCCCGATCTGCCCAATCTCCCAATTCGTGGGACTACTTCCTGGGAATCCGACCGACATGATCGTCAGCCCATCCATCAACCATACGGCCACGGCCCCGTTACTCGTGTTGCGCCACACGATATCCGCTTTGCCATCCCCATTCACATCACCCACCTTTACGATCTCCCATACCAACGACAGGCTCCCCGGGAAACCGGCGTCGGCCATGGCCGCCCCATTCATCAGCCATGCCTCTACGCCCCCGCTACTCGTGTTGCGCCACACAATATCGGCTTTGCCATCGCCATCAAGGTCGAAGTCCACAGAGCGGTCGCGGATAAAAATATCCCGCGTCCCATTGGTATCACCTGATACAAGATTGTTAGAATCGGAGAACATTCCTACAATATGCCCATCCTGACTGATGGCAGGATTACAACTAAAATCATTGCCTTGTACACCTGCCGTCGACACACTCATCCTGGTGGTGGTGTTGGTCTGGCGATCATGCACAAACACGTCACCTTCTCCATTCGTGTCCCCTGACACGAGATTCGTGGCATAGGACAGGAACGCCACAAACCGACCATCCCCGCTGATGGCTGGCTCGACACTTTCCTCGTTAGCCTGAGGACTCCCGCCTGTCGGCACACTGACCCGCGTGGTCGTACCCGTCTGCCGGTCGTGGACGAACACATCGCTGACGGCATTCGTATCTCCCGCCACCAGGTTATTCGATATCGACTCAAAAACTACGAATCGCCCGTCCGCACTGATATCGGGAGCAAAAACAGGCGATGACCCTCCTGATCCAGTGCTCTGTCCACCACCCGTGGCCACACTCACCCGCGTGGTCGTGCCCGTTTGCCGATCATGCACGAACACATCGGTGCCTCCATTGGTATCTCCTGCCACGAGGTTGGTGGCCGTAGAATGAAACGCCACGAATCGCCCATCCGTGCTGAGAGCGGGTAAAAAACTTCCACCATTGGCCTGAACGCCCCCAGTTGCCACACTGACCCGCGTGGTCGTGCCCGTCTGTCGGTCATGCACAAACACATCGCTGACGGCATTCGTATCCCCCGCCACGAGATTCGTGGCTACCGAATCAAATGCCACAAACCGACCATCTCCGCTCAAATAGGAATTAAAGCTGTTGCCATTTACCTGTCCCCCACCCGTGGCCACGCTCACACGAGTGGTCGTGGCCGCCTGACGGTCACGGACGAATATGTCTCGTTTTGCATTGGTATCCCCGGCAACCATGTTTGAAGCATCGGACTCGAAGGAGACCAAATTTCCGTCATTACTCAAATCCGGGGCTCGACTGAGGGAATTCCCCTGGGTTCCTCCTGTCGCCACGCTCACCCGAGTGGTCTCCCCGGTCTGCCGGTTACGAATGAACACATCTAGATCACTGTTGGTATCACCCGCTACCAGGTTGGACCCAAAAGAATGGAACACCACCAATTGGCCGTTTTCATTCAAGGCCGGCTGAAAACTATTGTTATTGGACTGGACGCTTGCCGTGCTGACGCTTACCCGGGCCGTCTCCAGTGCATAGGTTCGAGGAGCGAAGAGAACGAGCACAATGATGAAGATGACCGCGGTGACCATTTGGATTTGAGTCTTCATGGTTTTCCCTCCCGAGTCTGCCGAATATAAAGCCAATTATTAAACCACCACTTGGACCCATCACCCGCATTTGAATTGGATATTTTCCAAATTATGATGAGCGTCCCACATGAAACTTTCAAGATCGTTTTTTTCTCTTTGTTGGCCACATGGCAAAAATGTCTTCTGGTGATCTGCCCGAAAAAATCCTAACTCAATTGGCCAATAATATCCACACATTCTGAAATGAAAGGAGTTCAAACCCAATGGGCACACAGGAATGGGAATGAGGGCCAGATTGAATGAAAAGCCATGCAAACTAAACTGCCACCAGTTTCGACAAAAGTCAGGCAACCGGTTGATAATGCAAAGATTACGGTGGGTAGTCACGCGTTACATCGGCGTAATCCCCCAATGCTAGTATTTAGCTGGATTTGCCCAATTCATAAATCCCTGCATGGCTCCATCATGGTAGGAAAAATACTCTCGTGCCAGTTGTCCGGCTTGAGTGCAATCTCAATCGGTATAACCCTTCAAGGATCTCATGACGGGGAAAAATAGGAGGCTCCACAAACCATGAAAGAATTTGAATGTACGGAGTTAAGAAAATGATAAAGGTTAGGCCCCTTATCTGTGGACGACCGTTCAAGATTTGGGATCAGGCTTCAACCAGATCAATCATCAACCGTCGACGCACGGGATTACATTCTTCCTGCCTTGTAATAAGCCGAACATTCATGGCATTCCCTGTAGGATTTCCCAGGCACGCGTGAGAAGCCAGATAATCCCCACGACCGTGCCCATGACCAGGAAAGCGATTCCTAGCAATAATCCCACCACGAAAACCCAATCCCCTGCGGTTGAGGTACGGCGATCTCCAACCGCATATCGCTCCAACAATTCGATATTTCTCACATTACTTTTGAACCAGACCGAAAAAAGATCCCCGAGAACGGGAATGGCACCTACCATGCCATTAATCGCAATGTTCAGACTCATTCGTACTAAAACAATTTTGGGAAGTTGGGATTGAGCCGCCACGATAAGGATGAAGGCCCCGGCGACACTCACGATGGTATCGCCCACATATGGGATCAGACCAATGATCGGATCCAAACCAATCCGAATTGATGTTCCCGGAATGGTATAGCGCCGATCCAGCAAGACCGCTAGAAACCTGGCAATTTCAAATTTTTGGGAATATCGCACGATAGGAGTTCCCGCCCTTTTTATTCTGCCAATGTATAAATTGGCACCTTAATCAGCATAATTCGGAGTAATGAACAATATAACCAGATCTGCTTCACTAACAACAGACACAGGAGAGGAAAAATGTACGTCCTCTGCAGCCTAGGATCATCGGAGCATTTTTCCGCTAAATCCTGAATTGCGGGCCATGTGAGGTACGCCGCATTCAACAATGTCCACCGGGCATGGCTTTAGCGACAGAGTGAGACCAGTTATTCAAGAGAGGGACGAGCAGAGACAAATAGCGGGAAGACTGCTGCCGGGACTTACCAGTATTTTTCGAAAAAAATGAATTGCCGGGCCTTTTGACTTTTCTGTCACTCGCGACGTACAAGAATCCATCATCATTTGCCTTCACTTAGAAAAGGAGTCGCATATGCAGTGTCCGTGTCAGAGCGGAAAGACCTTCAAGCAATGCTGTGAGCCCATTATCACCGGAGTGAAACAAGCAGAGACTGCCGAACAACTCATGCGGGCCAGATATTCGGCCTATACGCAAGTCCAGATGGATTTCATCGAAAAGACCCATGACCCCAAAACCATACACGACATTGACCTTGAGGCCAATCGCAAGTGGGCAGAAACCACCAAGTGGACGGGGTTAGAAATTCTAGCGACAAAACAGGGCGGTAGGGACGATGAAGCGGGCCTCGTCGAATTCAAAGCCACGTTTGAGACCGAAGAAGGCCCTCAAATCCATCATGAGCTAAGCGAGTTTCGGAAACATAAGGGGACCTGGTATTTCACCGACGGCAAAAGTCCTGGAGTTCAGACCGTCGTGCGTAGCGAGGCCAAGATTGGACGGAACGATCCGTGCCCTTGCGGCAGCGGGAAAAAGTATAAAAAATGCTGTGGGAATGCCTGAATCATCATGGGATGCCATATCGCGTCCGTTTCACGCACTCCTGTCCTGGCATGACATCATCCTCTGTAAACACGCGCCAAGCTGACCGACGCCTGGCCAGACGGGTGAAGGAGATCTTTCTGTGTCGAAAAGGTTATGCAGTCTTCGCCGCCCCCTGCCATAGCATATCGTAGCCGAGTTCTTTCGTTTCAGAACACATCGTAGCCAAAGCGGCGAATGTCTTATTGAACAGTTCATCGGCATGAGATTTTTCGTGATCCTCAAACGAACTCCAATAGGTCACAATCGCGTAATGGTCATCTGCGGTTTTTGATTCACTCAGGGACCCTTCGTCAGATACGAAACCGGAAAATTTGAACACCTGCCCGGCGATAAAGCCCCCTTTGTCTCCGCCATAGGTTTCCTTGACGACCATGCACATCTCTCCAACGGCCAGCTCCACCTGATCGAAGGAAACGCCGGGCTTCAATTTGACGGTGTTAAACAACATTTTCGCCCCAAATGGAAGAGTAATAGGACCATACATGGCACCCTCCTGGTGAGAGCACCCGTCTCGAATCGGGTGCCTGTAAAAGATTCAGACTAAGCCTATCCGCAGAACTCATCATCATATTAACACTTACCGCATAGGGCTCGCAGGCCTCACACCACACGTTTCCTCACCAACCATCGCGAAGGCCTCATCCAAGGGTTGACAACACATCAGGCATGCTCAACGCGGTATCCATCCAAATCGCATTGACAAAGACCAGGAAAACTTTGAGAATCCTGGCATTGAATTCACGCGGCTATTCATCGCTGGCGACAGACCACCACGACGCCATCATTTGAAAGGACGCACATCATGGGGAATGCATACCGGGGTCGGCACAAACTGCGACGCCTCCAAAAACCTGCCGTCGACAAACCCATTGACGAACTCCTCAAAGGACTGCGACCCAAGCCTTCAGCCTCGAGCAACAGCTCCTATCGGGAACAGTCACTGAAGATTCACGGGCTTATTTGTGCCAAATGCGCCAGAGAATTCGACCTCAAGACCAGACATCTGCTCACGGTGCACCATAAAGACGGCAATCACCACAACAATCCACCGGACGGATCGAACTGGGAGAACCTCTGCATATACTGCCACGATGATGAACACAGCCGGGGAATCCTTGGTGATTATTTGCGCAAGGCAAAAGAGGACAAGGCTTAGGGAATCAGTCTACAATCCTCTAGCGCACGAAGAACATATGCTATTGGCCTGAACGAATTGCCGGAGAGGTTGATCATTCTATGCTGAGGAAAGAATCACTAAAGGGGATACATGGCATCTATGTAGTTGTTGAGGACTTAGGTCCGGAACTGAGGGGGGTATTAAACCGAAGTGAGGTGCGAAAACGAGTGGAGGCCCAACTTCAGACTGCGGGTATTCGCCTCGTTAAGGAGCTCGAGGCAGCCAAATTACCCGGAGAACCCTATTTATATGTCAATATGGCGGCTCTTCCCTTGGGCCCAAAGCGTTACGCCTGTCGGATCGACCTTGAAGTCCACCAACTGGTCGCCCTGGTTCATAACTCCTCCACAGGACACGCCATCACCTGGGAACAAGGCGTCGTGACGGCGGGTGGAGTCAAAACCATTTTCAACAATTTTGACGAATTGGTTTTGGATTTTATTTGTGATTACCTGGCGATGAATCCCGACAACTAACCTATCACCTACATCCCCGCCTCTCGTTCCTGCGAATCTCGTGCTCTTCTACCCGGACTCATTCCCCCTTTCACCGGCCTTCAGCCTCACACGATGACAGGGCCTCGTCCATCCGACCCGTTCCTGATCACCAGAACATTCGCCCTTCCACAATACTCTACGAACAAGAGGATTTCACGAGTTGCACCGGCTGATTCTCATGAAATTTGACCTCAGCTGGTCAATCATGAGAAAAGGACTATTGTCCAATTTTCTAGCTAAGAAGGAGAATGCTCATGGCGAAAGCGCGCGCCCGTCACATTTTGGTTTCAACAGAAGAAGCATGCAAAAACTTAAAAACACAAATTGAGGGTGGTGGAGATTTTGCCGCCGCCGCGAAGGAACATTCCACCTGTCCATCAGGCAAACAAGGTGGCGATCTGGGCGAGTTCGGCCCGGGTCAAATGGTCAAAGAATTTGATGAGGTTGTGTTTAGCGGCGAACTCGGCAAGGTCCACGGCCCGGTCAAAACCCAGTTTGGCTATCACCTTCTTGAGATCACCAGCCGCACTCCATAAATTGTTCACTGTTCATCTGGACAAGGGCATGGTCTTGCGGCTATGCCCTTTTCCTGACCCCGTCATCTTCAAAACCTGCCACAAGCCTTGGGGTCAATCACTCTGCCACTCATTCATCCGACAGAGTCCAGGGCAAACGTCTTCCCGGCTTCCTCATCAGATATGGAAAGGTTTGGCATCAAGATTCCCCTTGATGTAGACTTCACTACTTCATTGAACGATCTGAAACACTGTCACATTCACTGATTATGCCAAGCGAACCCCAGCCGCCAAAATCCACGCAATTCAAAAAGCTCCTCTTGTCCCCCCAGCTTGAATTTATCTGCGAGGCTCACAATGGGCTGAGCGCCAAGATCGTAGAAGAAGCAGGATTCCATGGCATCTGGGCCAGCGGACTCTCGATCTCGGCTCAATTCGGCGTACGAGATAACAACGAGGCCAGTTGGACCCAGGTCCTGGACAACCTGGAATTTATGTCTGACGCGGCCCGCATTCCGATTCTCCTCGACGGAGATACAGGCTATGGCAACTTCAATAATATGCAGCGTCTCATTCGCAAATTGGAACAACGGCATATCGCGGCCGTGTGCATTGAAGACAAGTTGTTTCCGAAGACGAATAGCTTTCTTAAGGGTGACACACAGCCCATGGCCGACATGGAAGAATTTTGTGGAAAAATTAAAGCCGGAAAAGATGCGCAATCGGATCCGGATTTCTGCATCATCGCCCGGGTTGAAGCGTTCATCTGCGGATGGGGACTGGCGGAAGCCTTGCGACGGGCAGAGGCGTATCGCCAGGCCGGAGCGGATGGCATTCTGATTCACAGTGCGCTGGCGGTGCCGGATGAGATTCTGGCGTTCAAGCGGGAATGGAGCAATCGATCACCCGTGGTCATTGTGCCGACAAAATATTATTCCACTCCCACTGATGTGTTCCGGCAGCATGGCTTTTCCATGGTGATTTGGGCAAATCACATGCTCCGCGCCGCAGTCGCCACCATGCAAACGACCGCCCGCGTTTTAAAGGAACAAGAAAATCTTTTATTCATTGAGGATAACATTGTGCCGGTCTCTGAGGTTTTTCGTCTGCAAGGTGCCGATGAACTCATGGAAGCCGAGCAACGCTATCTTCCTAAAAGTGCCGACCGCGCATCGGCTATTGTCCTCGCCGCTTCCCGCGGGGATGAGTTAGGGGACCTCACCGAAGACAAACCAAAAACCATGGTGAATATTCGTGGCGTCCCGCTCCTTGCTCATATCGTTGACGCCTACAACAGCGTGGGCATCAAAGAGATTCTTGTGGTCCGTGGATATAAGAAAGAAGCCGTCAATCTTCCCAATCTGGCCTATGTCGATAACGATGCCTTCGCGGAAACGGGAGAATTGGATTCCTTGTTGAAAGCACTTCAATCAAAAGAAGCCCGATTCCAGGACACCATCGTATCCTATGGCGATGTCTTGTTTAACACGTACATTCCCCAGGCGCTGCTGCAAGCCAAAGATGACTTTGTGATTTTTGTGGATAGCGACTGGCAGGAAAAAACGAGTTATACGAGGCTTGGTGGATTTGCCGAATGTACCGCTCCGAATTCCCGAAAGGCCTTTAACGCCCAGATTCATCTCAAGCAATTAGGCAGGGCAGTGCCTTCGGACATGATTCATGGCGTATGGATGGGATTTGTTAAAGTTTCGGCTCAAGGTGTCACGCAATTGCATGAGATCCTTACCGAACTTCTTGCCGACCCGAATCACCGGAAAGCAGGAATGGCCATCCTGTTCCAGGAATTATTACGAAGGAACTATCCGATTAGGGTGCTCTACACCGTCGGACATTGGCTGGACATTAACAGCCTCGATGATGTCGTAGAAGCTGGAAGTTTCTAAGCTTCGTTCTCTAAATTTTTCTTGAATGGACGGGAGATACCGGTTTCGGTCCAAAGGTCGAGAGTTTGCCTGATGCGTCTCGAAGAGCACGACTTGTTTGTGAAGGCAAAAAGACCAAAAACCCGTGCCATCCCGTTCAGCCTCATCAAATGAGGTAAAAGAACTATCAACCATTACAGACTCAGGTACTAATCCGAATGGAGGCTTCACAATGAAAATCTCCGATCTCTCTCAGAAAGAATTTAAAGAACTGGTTAATAGCATGGTGGATGACCGGTTGTGTGAACTGCTGGGCGATCCCGATCTTGGCCTGGCTCTGGATGACAAGGTACGCGCGCAATTAAAACAAGTCTTGAATTCCCCGGAGCGGGTGACGGGAGAAACCGTCGCTGAACGACTGGGTCTCAAATGGTGAGATGACATGGCCTGGTATCGCGTCACCTATCAGCCTTCAATCCTGGACGACCTTCAAGCAACCGACCAGGGTACGGCCCAGCGTCTGTTGGATAAAACCAAGTGGTTGGCCTCGAATGTCGCCAACCTTCGGCATGACCCCCTGGACGACGATTTACCCGGTCTCGTGCAATACGCCGTGGGAGACTGGCGCATTCTCTATTCCATCGACCCGGACGAGCATGTCGTCCACATCCATCGAATTGCGACCAGGCGAGAACTGTACGCCAATCGCACCACGCATCAGGATTCATGAATCGGTCTGAACAGATCGAACAGGAACTCATCAAAGCCGCCAACGGGCTCCAAAATGGGAACGATGGGTTAGCCAGAGTCTGCGCACGACGAGCCGTCGCACTGGCCTCCCAGCAGTGGGCCGCGCAACAGAAACTGGCAACCTGGAAGGGAGATGCCATGCATCACCTTCGGCAGATCCAAGCAGAAACCACGTTTCCACCACCGGTGAGAGCGGCGGCCCAACGACTTCTGACCAAAGTGACGGAACAGACACAATTGCCCATGACCACGGATCCCATCACCGACGCCCGCATCATCCTTGATCACCTGAATGCAGAGATTTAAAGCCAAGTATTCGGAAATCCATCCGAGCCTTCAAGCCTTCCTCAGAGAAATCTCACTCCTGGGCTAGCCAATGCGTTTTTGCAGAATCCAACAACGATTTCGAAAATCCAATTGTCATTTTTCAAATTTTGGACTCCAACTCCTGCTTCTGACGATCATGGTGATGATGGCTCACCCCGGACTAGTGAGAGGAGCCGCCTCCCCCCAATTCATCATTGAAGCCCCGGAATCCTTGGAACCCTTAGCTGCCCACTTGAAGGACAGCAACCCCCAAGCCCTTCAGCGTATGATGGACTTTATGGGAATTGGACATCCCGGACTTCCCATTCGAGTCATCCTGGCGCCAAAGGAATCGCCCCTTGCACAGGAAGCGCCGGAATGGATGTCTGGTTACGCAGTCAGTCAGACTTCCACAATTGTGCTCCTCACTGACCGGAGTTTGACCTATCCGAATGATTCACTCAACGAGGTCTTCCTGCATGAAATCAGCCATATCCTGGCCCATCGGGCGGCAGGAGAACAGCCTCTGCCTCGATGGTTTGATGAGGGATTAGCGATGATGACCGCCCGAAGGTGGGATTTGGAAGACCGAGCCCGATTAGTCTGGGCAATGGTCTCAGATACGCAAGTCTCCCTGAATGAACTCAATACCCTCTTCAGCAAGGACGAGACCTCTGTCCGACGGGCCTATGTGCTGGCTTACGCCTTTACGCGAGACCTCCTGGAACACACAGGACAGGATACCCCCAAACGTATTCTGGCAAAAATTCAACAAGGCATGTCTTTTCCTGAAGCCTTTGCGCAAACCACCTTCATGACACTCACACAAGCAGAAGAGCAGTTCTGGAGTCGGCAGACACTCTGGAATCGCTGGATCCCTGTGGCCACCAGTTCCGGAATGGTCTGGCTCGCGATCACCCTCCTGGCCTTTTGGGCGTTTACCAGACAGCGGAAGCGAGCCGCAGCCATTAAGAGAGAATGGGAAAAAGATAACGATGATCTCTGATGGGTTATCTCACGACCAACACCTCAGAACCATTCACTAATGCGTTGTTGGAAGAGAGATGAAAATTTCATTTTAAAATGTTTTACTAGAGTGACACACGTTTGGAATGTTCTCTATCCACCTTGAAAGGAAAATTTCTATGCCTCAAAGACTCAAAGACAAAGTGGCCGTCATAACGGGTGGCAATAGTGGGATTGGTTTGTCCACAGCCAAATTATTTCAGGCTGAAGGGGCCAGGGTGATCATTACGGGAAGAAGGAAAGAGGCGGTGGAAGCGGCAGTGAAAGAAATCGGAGGAGCGAGTGCCGGCTTCGTATCAGATACCGGGAACCTCAATGACATCCAGGATTTATATCAACAGATACATAAGGCGGCGGGAAGGATCGATGTTCTTTTTCTCAATGCCGGCATTGCGATTTTTGGCCCCTTTGACACCGTAGACGAAGCCACATTCGATAGGATGGTCAATGTCAATTTCAAAGGCCTGTTCTTCAATATTCAAAAAGCCTCGCCGCTTCTGAATGAAGGAGCGTCGATTATTATCAATTCGTCCATCGCGGACCAGAAAGGGTTTCCCAATTCCAGTGTCTATGGCGCAACCAAAGCGGCCGTTCGGAATCTGGCCAGAACCTTGTCGACTGAATTTCTTGAGAGAAAAATCCGGGTGAACGCTCTGGCCCCTGGACCAATTGATACACCTATTTTTGAGAAAGTGGGGGTTCCTGCAGAAGAAGTTCCAGGCATGAAAGCAAGCTTTGGTGACCAAAATCCCATGAAACGAATGGGAAGCTCACATGAAGTTGCCACAGCCGCGCTATTTCTCGCATCAGATGATTCATCGTACATTACAGGGATTGACCTCACCGTCGATGGAGGCGCCACACAATTGTAATTTTCTCACAGATGATGGCGACCAAATAGGGGGCCGATCAGTTCCTTTGGCCTGAAAGGGAGCCTCTCTTCTAGGAAAAACGGGCAAATATTTTTTCAGGAAGAAAAATAAAGGCTGCCATGGCTCAACAAATCGAGGAGTAAGGAATCATGCTCTTCCGACGGGACAAAGTGCTCCGAACCGATTTGGCGTTCGGCGCACAAGGTTTTCACCAGATCCGTCATGGGCGCAGTGCAGGTGTACTGACGCCCATCAACAAATAGCCAGATATTCTGTCCATGTTCATGAAACGCAAAACGTGAGCCTTCATTTCTGACAAACTTTCCTCCCTCCGAAAGATGGGTACGAACATCTTCCAAACGGTGTTCCTCCGGCGTCGTCTCCTCTTCCTGGTATTTCGGAGAGGTCATATAACAACCAAACCATTGAGCCAGTTTCGCATCATCCTCGACATACCGGGTAAAAATCCTCTGAACTTTTCTAACCGCCTCGGATGTAATCTGGCCGGGATTGGCTTGAGGAACCAGATCCGGGTCCGCATAGCGAACCTCTTCGCTCAGCGCTTCTCCAACAGACTCGGAATAGTCGAGCAGGATATCCCGATGAGACGGAGCGCGAAATCCCACCGAACAGGTCATGCAATCCTCACCCACGGCTATCCCGTTATGTCCGACACGCGGGGGGATATAAAGCAGATCGCCCGGCTCCAATATCCACCGTTGTTCCGGATTCCATTCGGACAAAATCTTGACCGGAACATCGGTACGACGAGGAGACGTTTCATCATAGATTCCCCCGACTTCCCATTGGCGGCAGCCACTGACCTGCACCAGAAACACATCATAGTTATCATAATGCGGTCCGACCCCCCCCTTGTCGCCGGAATAGCTGATCATCAAATCATCAACCCGCCAACTGGGGATAAAATAAAATTGCGCAAGAAAGTCGGCGGCGGCCGGCACCCAATGATCGACAGCCTGGACCAACAAGGTCCAATGCGCGGTTGGCAGTGCGGAAAATGTTGCATCAGTAAAAGGACCATGAGACAGTTCCCATTGGTCGCTTACGGGATCTTGTATGATCAGCCTTGATTCGACTTGTTCTTCGCAAGCGAGACCGGCCAATTCATCAGCCGCAATCGGCGCCTTGATCCCGGGCAAAGCCTGCCGAATGAGCAACGGCTTCTTCTGCCAATATTCACCTAAAAATGTTTCAAGCGAGATATCGCCTAGGGGGTTTGTTTTCATTAGCCAACGCGAGCCATCAGTTTAAACAGCAACCACAAAACTCATCTGTAGTCATCCTCAATATTTTCATCCGAATGCTATCTGGGTCTTGAGGCTCTTCTAACGTTTGTATGGTCACCACATTTAGTAGCGAGTTGGACCACTCAAAGAAAAATCTCCGTCTTTCAGTAGCTTCCCCTGGCCTGGTGGTGTGGCCGAGCAGTGCAGCCGACACCGGGAGAAAGGCGCGCATTGTTTGAGCGCTTCGGCATGACTCAGGGTAGACTCCGCAGGTTTCCGCGACGCCGGAGTCGGCGAACCGCGCAGGAGACCCGAAGGGCCCATCACGGTCAATATGGTTTTGGGTCCTTTTGCCGAAACAAAAAGCCTGTCCTGAGCCCTGTCGAAGGAGGCCTCGTCTGCCGGGGCGAAACCCGGCAATAAACCTCATCGGTTGGACATGATCGATAGTAGTTTAGTTGAAATGGACGTCCTGGAAAGTGCCTAAGAACTTTCTGGTGCCACACTGAAATGCCTTATAAACCATGACAAACAGTCAGAATATTCAACAAGATTCTTTCACCATATCAACATGAGGGATTCCATCTTCAAGATAACCATCTGATACCTGGATAAACCCATACTGCGCATAAAATCTGTGTAGGTACGTTTGTGCCGACATTTTTATAGGCATCTCAGGCCACCAACCGGCTATTTCCTGCAAGGCTGTCTGTAACAGTTGATGCCCGATCCCCTGCTTACGGAAATCAGCCTTCACCACAAACCGCCCCAGATTCACCTCAGGATGACAGAGTCCAGGGGGAAGAATCCGCGCATAGGCAATCAATTCTCCACCTTCATTGCGGCCAGAAAGATGCCTGGCCTCTGGAAGTCGGTCATACTCATCCAATTCCCGATATGCACAGTGTTGCTCCACCACAAACACATCCACCCGCAACTGCAATACGTCATACAACTGCTGGACAGTCAAATGCTGAAAGGTCTTCACTTCCCATTGTATGTTAGCCATGGCTTCTGACGAGAATTTAAGGAGCGAAATGGGTTAGTTCTACGGAATTGCGGGCTGAAAAACCTTTGGAGTTTTATTGAATATACTTAAAGAGGATAAATTAGAAAGGGGATTCCCTCAGTCTCTCTTCCCTTCTCTGGCAATCCCTCATGATTCTTTTCCCCTATCCAACTTCTTTCACTGCAAAATGGGTCGGTTACTTGCATCAAGTATCCCTTGGACTGCACCCAACAAAACAGTTGATTTCACAAATGGGGAAGCAATCTTCTGTGTCCACTTCATGACTCCTTGTGTATCCCCCTGAAATGCCTGAGCGTAGGCAATTTTCTGTGAAAGATCGGCTAGAGCTTGCTCCCCCTTAATGGAAGAAACGATTTCTAACGCCCTATCCACTTTTCCTTCTTTGACATAAGCCAAGGAGACGTCCCTAAGCGCTCTAGCCCGGTGCGGTTCATCAATCATTGAAACAATTCGTACAGCTTCTTCCAAATGGCCATTCTGAACCTGCATGTAAGAAATTTTTTCAAACGCCATTGCTCGATTGTAAGGAGCCATTTCGCCTTTCCCTTTAATCGCATCCAAATTCCTTAGCGCCCCCGCGATATCCCCAGATTCGGCTTGCCCAACTGCAATTGCTTCATATGGAGAATATTCCAATTCAGAGTCCAACGAATCGGCAATCTGTAATGCTTGGTTGACCTTACCTGACCTCGCAAGGTCTTGTAATATGAAAACATATGGTGGTGGCCCGGAAATTTCTGCATTAAAGCGAGAAGCAGTCTGCAATGCTTCTTTCACATCTCCAGCTTTTGCCTGATAGACTGCAATTTCTCGTAAGGCATAATTTTTATGAGCAACGATCTCAACCAACTCAGTTGTTTGTAAGGCACTTGCCACGTCTCCGGCCTTGGCTTGGCATACCGCAATCCGCCACAGAATATCTGACTTCGCCAAGCTATTTTGAGAGGCGGATGCTCCGCCAAGGGCACGCTTAAGATTGGCGAGACCCTCCTGAATGCTTCCGGCTTCAATTTGTACAAAAGCAATATCCTCCCATGCATTGGCGCTGGCATGTCCATCCGGAATTGTTTTGGCAACCTCAATGGCACCGGGAATATCTTTGCTGTCTATTTGGGCCAGGACCACTCCCCACAGGGCATATTGCCGGGAAAGTTCCGGCGGAATTCTGCGAATCTCCGCCAACATTTCCTTTAGATGACCCAACTTAATCTGTTTTTTGGCGATTCCCCAGAGAGCCTGAGGATCATTATCGGCTGCCTGGAGAGCCGTTTGAATACCGCCACGCAGGTCTCCCCTTTTGGCCTGGATCTCTCCGATGGCTTTTAAGGCATCGGCCTTTGCATTCGTTCCCATCCTCATTCTCTGTAAAATCAGGAGTGCTTCAGGGACGTCTCCGGATTTTGCTTTCTCCAAAGCGATTCCCCCTAATGTGAACTCTCGTTCAAGACTTGAAAGGCTCGCAGCTATATTCAATGCCTCTGCCATCTTATCCGTCCTTGCTTGCGCGAGAGAAATCTCTTTTTTTAGTCTGTTTTTTTGATAATCATTTTGAAACCCATCTGGAATTCCCACCAATGACCGTGAGGCATCGCCAATATGTCCAGCTTTTGCCTGTACAACACCCAGCTCTCCCGATAAAACATATTTATCTGGACCATCCTTTAGAGTGCTCACTAAACCAGCCACCTGTTTCAGAATAACTTGAACATCAAATGACTCATTTATGTCACTGGCTAAGACATGCCCTGTCGTAGAAAAGAACAGGAGACACACCAGACAAGGCCAATATACAACTTTGGCATATCTTTCTTGGCCCTCTTTATTCATGTTTCCAATTTTCATCATGAATTTTTGAAAACCATTCAGTTGATTTTTGGCGTATAACTAATGTTACTTATTCATCGCGTAACATATGGACAAACAGTCCATCGCGGAGTTTGGGTTCAAACCAGGTGCTTTTGGGAGGCATGACCCGATCCGCATCAGCCACCGCCATCAATTCCTCAACCGTGGTCGGATACAACCAGAAGGCGACAGCCCAGTCCCCACTGTCCACCAACGCTGCAAGTTGTTGGGTTCCGCGAATACCGCCCACAAAATCTATGCGTGGATCTGACCGTTGGTCTTTGATGCCTAACAAAGGATCCAGGACACGTTCCGTCAATTCTGAAACGGCTAGCGCACGCACCGGGTCCTGCTGACTGTTCCACGACGGATCCTGCTTGGGTTTCGCGCGATGCCATTGCCCTTCCAGGTACATATCGAAACCAGCGGCAGATGGTTGGCCTGGTTGCGCGGTCACCTGCAATTCAAAGTGTGGAGATAATTTTTCAAGCAATTCCTGGGGAGTGAGCCCATTCAAATCCCGAACAACCCGATTGTAGGGAAGGATTTGTAATTGGTCATGTGGAAAGATGACTGCCAAAAAGCCTTCTTCATGTTTTCCAGCAGACAGTTCGCCGGCCTGGCCACGGGACGCACGGACCCGACTTGCCGCAGCCGATCGATGATGCCCATCGGCGATATATAAGGCCGGAAGATCTTGAAAGTTCTTCATGACTTCTTGAATGGCGGATGGATCTCGCACACTCCAGACGGTGTGCTCGATCTTATCTTGAGCGACAAAATGGACATCCGGCTTCGTACTCGTCACCTCTTTCAACCAGTGATCAATTTTGGCCGTCTGGCGAAAAAAGAGCAAAACCGGCCCCGATTGCGATTCATGGGTTTCGATAATCCGCACCCGGTCAGCTTCCTTGACCGGCCGAGTATATTCATGTTTTTTGATGATACCCCGGTCGTATTCGTCGACGGATGCCAGTGCCACGATGCCGGTCTGCTCATGCTGGCCCCACTTTTGTCGGTAGACTCCGAAGAGTGGTTGTGGCTCTTGGGCCAAGACCCCGTCCTTGATGAGCTTCCGGAGATTATCGGCCCCGCGTTGATAGACCTCGGCGGAATATGGGTCGACTCCATCACCAAGCTCAAGTTCGGCCCGACCAATGCGAAGGAAGCAATAGGGATTTCCATCCGCTAAATCCCGCGCCTCTTGCAAGGAGACCACATCATAGGGAGGGGCCGCCACTTGACCGGCTAATTCAGATTTTGGCCTCACAGCTCGGAAGGGCGCAATTGTCGCCATACTATCATTCTCCTTTTTAATTGGATCCTCAAAACTTTTGAAATACACCACTGCGCTGGTCCGCAAAGCAGGACCTCGCCTTCATCTGTCCCAAGGGTAAACGATAGCATGATGGACGAGCAACGGGGTACGCACATTGGCAGGAGAGATATTGATGACCAGAGACAACAGCCGAATAGAAACTATTGGCCGATATACCATCCAATACCCGAGCGTTCTAAGTAGCTCGTCAGAAAAAAGAATGAATTGGTATAGAGGAGACCGCCACCAATAGCAATCCACTCAGGATGAAGAGCGGCTTCATAAAGGTTCGGATCCGCCGGAAGCGGGTTAAGAATCGATCGAGCCATACAGCCGTGACAAGCAGTGGAAGCCCCATCCCAATTGAGTAGAACACGAGGAGGGCCAATCCATCAACAGCGGTATCGATGGTGCCGGCAGACAAGAAGATAGACGCGAGTATCGGACCCACGCATGGGGTCCAACCTACGGCAAAGGTGGCCCCGATGAGAAACGAGCCCAGATAGCCTACCGGGCGACCCTGAAAATGGAGCCGCCGTTCTTGAGACAAAAATCCAAAGTTGAACAGGCTTAGCACATACAGACCAAACAGGATAAACAGCCCTCCTCCGAACTTTCGCAGATAGCCTTATAAGTTGAACAACCATTGGCCGAACAAACCGGCTGAGAGGCCAAACGCGACGAAGACGACGGAAAAGCCTCCGATGAACCGTAACGAATTGAACATAATCGTTTTGCGAATCCTGTGGGTGCCGATGAATCGCGGAGTTGGTCAATGGAAAGTCCCGTGAGATATGAGACGTAGGACGGCACCAGAGGAAGCACACAAGGGGAAACGACTGACAAGATCCCGGCTCCAAACGCCGCCGACAAGGTCACTTGAGAAATGTGTGTGCCGGACTCCACTATGAGTATTCTATCCCTGGGAGATCGATTCTTCCCGGTTGAACATTTATTGTTTCAAACTCTTAAGAAACTTCTGGTACTGAGGATTCTGGTTGATCCCTGCACCACGGTGGGCAAGGATCATTTCCCCTTGTGCGTCCATCACCACAAATGTCGGGGTGACATTGACACCGAAAGCCTGCGCCACCTCATTATCCTGATCATAGGCGGTGGGAAAGATAAAGGTGTCAGGGTTGGCTGTGACATACTCCTCCACATGGGCCAGACTGTCCGAGAAGGCCACAGTCAAAACCTGGAGTTGGTCGGGTTTGTTTCCCTGATAAAATTTCGCGAGAATCGGCAATTCCATTTGGCAATACCGACACCATGGCGCCCAAAAGACGAGAAGCGTCGGGCGACCATTCAAGGAAGCCTTGCTGTAGGTGTGACCATCAAATGCGTGGAGCTGAAATTCCGGAGCCGGAACCGATGAAGCCGCAGGGGCCGGTAAAACTCCGAAGAACAGACTCAGGCAGACCATCATGACCCCGATGACTCCAACTCTGATTGCCATACACCATTGTCCCCGGTGGGAGCCTGAGAGGCTCCCACTGGATGCGGCTCTTTTGTAGGTCGTCGATATATAAAGCTTATTCCGCATATTTTCTCCTTACGGTTTGATATACACATAACCAGCGCGTTGAAGATCGGCAATCCGCTTCACGGCTACCGGATGTTCGGTGGGTGTAAACCCGGCAAGTAATTTCTCCAGGGGTGTCCCATAGAGCTTCATCGAGACCTGACACATTTCGGCCTTGATCCCTTTGTCAATCACCGCCTTCAATTTATCTTTCAACTCCTGATCGACTGTGTCGCTTTCAAACAATTTCAGGGCCGGCCCATGCACGACCAGCACCAGGTCGATCTTGTCTGGCCCGCCTTCAGCCTCAATGTGTTTATTGATCAATGCCAATGCATACTTGGCGAGAGCCGGGTCGTTACTATCTAAGTGATACAACACTTTCACGTTGTCCTGCCCCGATATTTTATCTGCCTGAACCAAACCGGGACTCAAAATAAGTCCGTACACACAAGCAAACACCAGTGTCGAGAGCATCAGGAATGTTTTAGGAATGAGATTGGGCATAATAGCCTCCTTGGATTAAACAGTGGATGAGAACAGGCTCCGTTTGGGAGTCTTCATCGTCTGGGGCTATTGTGTATGAATTGAGAGGAAAGCGGTAGGTGCGAACACCACAAGTCGGGCGACTATTCTTCCCGTATGCGAATAGGGGTAAATGCCCCTAATGGGGGAACCGGCGGACGAACTCTGCCGCAGCTTGAGAACGGCGGGTCACTTGTAATTTCTGGAAAATATTTTCGAGATAATGACCAACGGTTTTATCGCTCAGGTCGAGTGCTACGGCAATTTCCTTATTAGTTTGACCTTCGGCCACCAGTGTCAGCACCTTCAATTCCTGTGGAGCTAAGGATTCTTTCTTGCCATCGGCGGAAGAGATGGAGAGATGCTGCATTTTGGTGAGGACGCGTTGTGTGATGGCAGGATCGAGAATAGACTGACCGGCAGCCACCGTGTTTACCGCACGGACTAACTCCTCCCCGCTGATTTCTTTCAACAGAAATCCTTTGGCCCCTGCCATGATGGTCGCCATGACCGCCTCGTCGTCGGCAAAGGACGTCAAAAACAACACCCGGATGTCGGGAGATGCATTCCGAATCTCACGGCAGGCGTCGATACCGCTCCCGTCCGGCAGACGGACATCCATGAGCACCACATCGGGATGAAGCCGGTCGGCTTCGGACACCGCCGCGGCTCTGGTGCCTGCTTCACCCACGACCTGAATGCTCTCTGTTTCAGTAAAGAGCGTTTTCAGGCCCAGACGAAGCACCTCATGATCATCGACCAATAAGAGACGGATTGTGTTTGTCTTACGCCTGGGCATGGCTCCCTTTCTTGGCAATCTCAAAAATAACTCGAGTCCCACGGTGAGGTTTTGACCACACCTGAAAATGCGCTCCCAGGCGCTTCGCGCGTGCGGCCATATTTTTTAATCCGTGAACTCCCTCATCCGCATTCTCAGGATCAAAGCCCAGACCATCGTCCATAACTTCCAAGCACACGGCCCCCTCACGCACTTGAAGCGACACCGTGCCTGACGTGGCGTGTGAATGTCGCACACTGTTGCTGATGGATTCTTTCACGACATACAGCAGATGGGTGGCTTCCTCCGGCGTGAGCAGATCAGCCGCCTCCTGATCGATCTGCAGATGGAAAGACAGGTTCTGTGATTTTTCCACGGTCTGCACAAGGGTGCGCATCTCTTCAACCCATTGCCGTCCATTCAGGCATTCCGGTTCAAGACCGCTAATATGTCTACGCAAGTCTTGAATCACAAATTTGAGTTCCATCAAGACATCGCTGATGCCGGTGAGGGCTTCTTGAGGATTCTGTGGAATGAGCCGCTGGCATCGCTCTAAATTCAGCTTTAAGGCAAATGTGGATTGAATGACGCCGTCATGAAGATCCTGGGCCAGACGCTCCCGCGCTTCCAGGACTGTCCGAAGCTGTTGTTCACTCTGCCGACTGGCTTGTTCAGCCTGTTTGGTCTGAATCAATGATGACCGTAACTTCGAGACGGTGGCCAAATATCCTCGCCCGACATACCCCAGAACGAAGAAATACGCCAACAACCGGAGGAAATGCCAGAACCACCATCGACTACCCCAGATCACGGAATAGGTAAACATTAATTCCGCAAATCCGAACATAAGGGCCAATGAGGCAAACAGGATATCTTCCGATCGACCCGAGGTTCGATAATCCAAAAAGAAGCGAAGCGATCCGGCAAAAAACAGCATGCTCGCAAAACTTTTGGGGGCAACCGCGGTTGGCGAGAATACCCCTTCACGAACCATCACCGGTACATATTGTGGAAATCCAATCGTCCATAAGCCAAGGGCAAGGGCTCCACCGGTCATCACCCACGGCATCCATTTAATGGTTGTATGATGTTTTCCCGTTGCAGAGAGCCACATCAGCCCGAATCCCAAACCTCCCAACAAGCTCGCAAGGCTCCGCAATAACACAAACCCATTCCCTGGTACTGATATCGCGTGAAAGATTTCAAGAATACCCATCCCGAGAAAGCCACCGGCGAGGGGAAAGAATTTCTGCCTGGTATGGTCAGTGGTTCGTTGAAGTAAAACAATTCCCATGGAAATGGCGGCCAATCCACCGACAGTTTCCAATGTGGAATGGAGGGGCTCATGGGCCCAACGCCATCCCAGCAACACCTCCGGAAGGACGACGCCCATTATCAACGCGGCCATACCGCATCCACCAATGACCAGATAAATCGAGTATGGTTTCATATGTCCGGTTTCCGCATGTATCTTCCCAGCCACCATTAAGCTTTGTCTAGCCGAGATGGCACAGACCAATCATCGTCTGTTCGATGTGCGGTCAGAGATCAGACACGCGTCTCCACATCTCAAAAGTCAAGATTGAGCATCGATGTGAGGTAGTGGAATTTTACGATCTTGATGCGTTGGACAGGTCGAAGATTGATGTCTATTCCTGAGAGTAACAGCGCCTGGAGAAGAACAGGCCGTTCCCGCCGAATTCCTTATAGGGCCTGTTGAAAAAAGCCCCCTGCGGCGTTCCCTGCCTTCGCCGGAGCGGCTTCGCGCAGGCAGGTCCCCATTTTCCCGTGCTCACGTACTCCGTGTACGCTCCGCGCGCAAAAATGGCTGTGGCCTTGCTGGACGACTTTTTTGAACCGGCCCGAAGCCTCTGCCATTCCAGATGATCATAGGCGTATTTGCCTATGGGTGACCTTATTATTCAACACTGTCTTAAACTCTCTGTGGGTCCAATAAACACTACTCAGGGAAGTGAGGGGTAAGGCGTGGCCATCACGCCGCAACGAGGTTCCGACTTTCACCTTGCGTGTTTATCCTCCCTTCACAATCCCCATTTTTTTGATACGGGCAACCAACGTCGTGGGTTTAATACCGAGTCGTTCGGCCGCGCCGCCTTTTCCATAAATTCTCCATTCCGCCTGTTCAAGGGCCGCCAAGGTATTTTCCCGTTCCCGAAGACGCATTTCTTGTTCCGTCATCACACTCCATGCCATGAGGGAGGCATGGGATTCCTGAGGCTGCGAAGAAGCTCGTCCTCCTCCCGGCTGGGGAATATCGAACGCTAATCCCTGTCGTTCGGAAAGAATCAGACCCCGCTCGATGACGTTTTGCAGCTCCCGAACATTTCCCGGCCAGTTATAACGCTGCAATTGCCCCACGAGGGCTTTCGTCAGTTTTGGTTGCGCACAGTGGAGCTTCTTTGATGTAACCCCGAGAAGATACTCGGCTAAGAGCGGAATATCTTCTTTCCGTTCGCGAAGCGGGGACATTTCAAGCGGGAAAACATTAAGACGATAATACAGATCCTGCCGGAAGCGACCGTTTTCCACTTCCTGTTTTAAGTCCTTGTTGGTCGCAGCGATCACTCTGACGTCCACATGACGAGTGCGTTCCTCGCCCACGCGTTCAAATTGCTGCTCCTGCAGGACCCGCAGGAATTTGCTTTGGAGGTCCAGGGGAATTTCGCCGACCTCATCCAGAAACAAAGTTCCCCCATCCGCCGCTCCAAATCGCCCGGCCCGATCTTTGACCGCGCCGGTAAACGCCCCTTTCACGTGGCCGAAAAACTCACTTTCAAACAGGTCCCGCGGAATGGAGGCACAATTCACCCGGATTAACGGCCGGTCTTTCCGTTGACTGCGTTTATGAATTTCCCTGGCAACCAATTCTTTCCCCGTGCCGGATTCACCGAGAATCAGCACAGTGGCCTCCGTGGGTGCCACGAGAGCAATTTGACGGATCACGTTGTGCAGGGCCGGGCTTTGCCCTACGAGATCCCCGAAGGCCCCGGCTTCGAGGACTTCTTCCTGTAAGTAATGGTTTTCCGCTTGCAAGCGGTTTTGCCGTTCCAGGAGGGCTTCTGCCTGTTTTCGTCCGCTAATATCAACCAGAAAGCCTTGATACCACTGCACCGCTCCTTCCGCATTGCGGATCACCCGGGCATTTTCTGAAATCCAGATTGGTGTTCCGTCCGCCCGATAGACCTGCGACTCAAAATCCGTGATGACATCCTGGTGCTCCAGCAACCGGCAAAACTCCTCCCGCTTCGTTGGTTCGACATAGAGTTGGGAACCGATATCTTTGACGGTTTCCATCAGGGCTTGCGGGGAGTCGTACCCCAACAAATGACTCAGGGCCGCATTGGCATTGAGGAAGGCCCCGGCAGGTGTCGCCTGGTAGATCCCTTCCACCGCTTGATTAAAAATGGCGCGATATTTTTCTTCCGATCGTTGAAGGGCTTCTTCGGCTTCTTTTCGCTGAGAAATATCTCGAATGATTCCGCTGAAAAAGAGCCGCTGTTCTTCTTTCCAGGCCGAAAGCGTGAGTTCGAGAGGGAATTCTTCTCCGGTTCTTCGCAAACCACTCAGTTCCACGGTCTCTCCGAGAATTCGCGTTTCTCCCCTGGTGCTGTATCGCTCAAGACCGGCTTGATGCGCCTGCCGGTATCGATCCGGCATAAGCATGGTGAGGGGCTGCCCGACGGTCTCCTCACTTTCATAGCCGAAAATGTCTTTGGCCCCCTTATTCCAAAACAGGATGGTTCCTGATTGATCCGCGATAATGATGGCATCGTGCGAGGACTGGGCTACGGCCCGAAACCGCATCTCTGCCGGATAACTGTCCTTGGCATCGCTCATCGGCTGGATTGTCCCTATAGGGGTGTTGAAAAAATTGAAAAACATGCAGAATTTGATGTACCTCTCACATTAAACAATATTTTGCTGCAATACAGCAAAATATTGTTGCAAAACAAAATATTGTTGAAATCATTTTGAAATACATGCAATTAATTACTTAAAAATCAACACTTTATACATTAATTATGTTTGGCACAGTATCTGCTAACAACATTGCCAGGATATGTTGCATCTATTGGCAAATATAGCCAGGCATTACTCGCATTAATCACATTTATGTCTGTTGGAAAGGATGGAAGAATGAAGGATCGACATTCAGGCCGGATAGGGTTGGGAATTGCGCTAGTGGCAATGACCGGAAGTCTTTTTACATTTGCCTCACAAGTCGAGGCTAAAAAGGTGAAGGTGGAACTCACCGCCGTGGAAACGGAAGTCGTCATTGACGGTAAAGGCACCACATATAAAGCATGGACCTTTAACGGGCAGGTTCCGGGTCCCGTCGTCCGCGTAACTGAGGGCGACCAGGTGCATTTCATCCTCAAAAACCACGAGAACAATAGTCGCCCACATTCCATGGACTTTCATGCAGCGGAAACGGATTTCCTCGCGAATTATCGTGACGTGAACCCTGGTGAGTCTCTGGAATATGTATGGGAAGCGAAACGGCCAGGCGTCTTTGCCTACCACTGCGGCGCGTTTCCGATGATTCAACATATTGCCCGCGGCATGTTCGGGGCCGTCATTGTGGACCCCAAAGATGCGAGTGCAATGCCAAAGGCTGACCGGGAATATGTACTGGTGCAATCAGAGTTATTCACAAAAGATCCTGATGACGTCGCGGCAATGATGGACGCGAAAAATGACCATGTCGTCTTCAACGGCGGGATATTTAAGTATGATCCCGTTCATGCAGCAAAGGGAGGAGAGTTTCTCACCGCCAAGCCGGGTGACCGGGTACGGTTTTACTTCGTCAACATCGGGCCGAATAATTTTTCCTCACTTCATCCGATTGCAGAAATCTGGGACGATGTCTGGCCCAGCGGAAATCCGGCCAACCGCATGCAGGGGGTGCAAACCCAGGTGATCGGTGCAGCAGATGGAGCCATTCTGGATGTCGTGGTGGAGCAAAAAGGGGTCTATCCGATCGTGACCCACTCACTGAAAGATGCGCTCACGGGAGCCATTGCTCTTCTTGAAGTAAGCGATGAAGCCAAGGATTTGGCTCTGATGCCTTCGGTGGGCCCCAAAGCCATCGACACAGCCAGCAAATAGTCGAGGAGGGAATACCCTCAAATCTCCACTACAACCCAACGCTCATCTTTTCGTGGGAGGCAGATTCATCGCCTCCCACGAAGAACCGGGTTTGCCCCACCCTCCATTCACGCTCTTTGAGTATTTCTGCCAAAATGGCTGTGACCTTTATAGTGGACCTCGAGAACCTTGCCTTTTTGCCCTAAACCCGGACAAGAGAGAACCCCTTTCCAGTCTCAGTTCTCCATCATCTCGAGCCTGGTATCGAACTCATGCCCGCATTGAACACATCGGATACAATCGGATTCCACCAACGGTTCGTCGTCTCGAATCCCCATTCCCCCACAATCCGGGCATCGGGCTAAATGGACCTTTTGATCGTCGACGGTTTCGAATTGCGTTCCGTGGAGGCAAAACACCGGTTGCCCATCAAGAGCCCATGGCTTCCCCGCCTTATCAATAACCGGCAGGACCAGATAATGTTGCGCAACATAGGCCTCCTGCTCGGTTCGTGTCGGAAGACCGTCTTGAACAAGTTTGCCGGTCTTGACCTCGTAAAGTGCACCTTCTTTGGGAATGACTTTTGTAGGTCCCATCTTCACCTCCTTTACATGTAAACACACCGTTTTGAAATCTGGTTGCCACTTGCGACGACAGCTCGAGTTGTGGTCGTACAAGCGCAGCAAAGTCATCGTTGACAGACCATCACGCTCATCCCAAATGCTTCTTTCAATTTTTCGCTGAATGAGACCGATAACATTCACAATGAATCACAAGAAAATTTCGCTAGTCATGACTCATCCCCATTAGGGTTCATAAGCATGCCGGCCTTGCCCGTAAGACGTATTTTGCTGGTCATAGGGTGGGTCTGTCTTGCTCTCGGGATTTTGGGGTTATTTTTTCCACTCCTGCCCACCATGCCATTTGTCCTGCTTGCCGCCTCGTGCTTTTCCAAAAGTTCTCCTCGCCTCCATTCATGGCTGCTCAGGCAACCCCTGTTGGGCCCGATGATACAGAATTGGCACCATGAAGGCAGTATCAATCAGAACACGAAAGTCACGGCAACGGTTTTCATGGTTGGAATTTTCGGGTGCTCCCTCCTGTTTTTTCCTTTGCCGGCTCTCCTCACAATTTTTCTTGTCTGCATTGGCACCGGAGCTTTACTGTTTATCTGGACTCGACCCCTGCCGTCAGGCCATTTTAATTAATTCAGCAATCGCCCCACTGACACCGGCAAAAATCTGGTGGGGCCTGGCTGATCCATACATATAGGCGGGCGTGGTGATGACTTTATTACTGTGATCCACGACATATTTTTCCACCGCGCAATTCTGATGTTTGGCACCGGTTTTTTCTAACTCAGATGCGGTTCCGGCGTCTTCTCCAATGGTCACATTGACGCCCTTTTTTCCCAAAGCCAATGCCATGATAGCCGGCGCAATACAAATCGCGGCAATGGGCTTTTGACTGTCAGCAAATTCCTTCACGACCCTGGCCACTTGCGGATCAATTTGCCCACCACTTCCCTTTTCTGCAAAGTTACAAAGATGCAACGCGGCTCCAAAACCTCCAGGAAAGGCCAGGGCATCGAAATCCTTGGCCTTGAGTTGTTCTAATGGCTGAATCTCACCGCGAGCAATCCGGGCCGCCTCCTGTAAGACATTTCGTTTCTGTCCGGTGGGCTTTTGAGTGAGGTGATTCGTTTCCTCAACATCTTTATTCGGGGCAAACACCTCATAGGAAGCTCCGTTTTGGCCGATGGCAATGAGGGTGCTTATGGCTTCGGTAATTTCAGCGCCATCTAAAAATCCACAACCTGAAAGAATCACAGCTACTTTTTTCATCATTTCCTCCTTTTTCCTGAAGACCGAAGAAAGGACAGCCGTTCCAACCTGGACTGTCCCGGTATTTCGTCATAAGTGGTACGCTAGTATGACTCCGGGAAGAAGGTCAATCTCTAGATCTTCTGAAATTCTCTTCTGGTTCCGTTCGCTCCCCTTCTTGGGATGCTCTCACAGCACATACCGCTTCCTCTCAGCTCTCAGCCCGCCCGCAGAAAAATCTTATGTGGGAGTGTTGAAAAATGTCGCCACCGGCGTTCCCTGCCTTCGCCGGGCCTCCTTCGCCGAAGTAGCTACGAAGGCTGAAAGCGGCTTCACGTCTA
The DNA here is from genome assembly GCA_024760505.1 of Nitrospira sp. Classification (GTDB taxonomy): domain Bacteria; phylum Nitrospirota; class Nitrospiria; order Nitrospirales; family UBA8639; genus Nitrospira_E. Next base: position 2,605,242 of record CP058931.1, on the reverse strand, counting down.
CGCGCTGAAGCGCTTCGACGCGCAAGCGCGCAGGCAGGTCGCCCCTTGGCCGTGCTCACGTACTCCTCCGTACGCTCCGCTCGTCCAAGCGGTTCAGGCCTTGCTGGACGCGCCTTTTTGAACACTCCACTATTTTTCTCTGGTGAGCCTTGTTGACTCCTAAGCTGATAAAGCGGCGAAATTTTTACAATATTCAACAGTCCCTATGTATATATTTATTCACCAACAAACCTTCCCATGGTAGGCTGTGGGGAATTCTCCACATTTTTATGAGGGAGCCCATGAATCATCAGCGTTTTGATTTTCGCGGAACAGGATTCAGTTGTTTATGGTTATTTATCTGGACGTGGGTGTTGACTGTGATCACCTTTGGGTTATTTTTTCCGTGGGCCTATTCTGCTCAACAGCGGTGGATTTCAGAACACACCTTCATCGGGAATCGCCAACTCGTCTTTCACGGAACGGGATTAGGATTTTTTGGGACCTGGCTCCTGATCATGGTGCTCACGATCATCACCTTCGGACTCTATATGCCTTGGGGCTTCTGCCGGTTGAAACGGTGGCAGACGAATAACCTCGCATTCGCAGACGAGGAATTCCAAGGGTAACTCCAGGTCAACATCAATGACGATTCTTATTCTGGCTGTGGGGAGTTACGGGGATGTCCTGCCACTGGTGGGAATGGCCAGAGAACTCCAGCAACGCGGGCATAGGGTCACAATTTTCACCAGTGCCCATTTCCAAGAACTGGTTCACAAAGCCGGAATCGCGTTTATCGCGTTGGGAACGGCCGAGGACTATGAGGCGATAGCCAACAATCCTGCTTTGTGGCATCCCCACAAAGGCTGGCGGCTCCTCATGAAACGGATCGTCTCGAGCGCCTTGAAAGAAACCTATACGCTCCTCAAATCAAAGATCATTCCGGGAAATACCCTGCTGATCAGTTCCACCCTGGGGTTTGCCGCTCGCCTTCTTCAGGAAACCCACCACATTCCTCACGCCACGGTTCATTTTTCACCAGGTGTCTTCCACTCGTCCCACCAAGCTCCCAAAATTCCCGGCCTGACTCTTCCGAATTGGTTGCCGGTTGCATTCAAAGACGGCATGTGGAAATTCCTGGATCACACGTTCATCGATCCTATAGTGAAACCCCAACTCAATGATTTTCGCCGTCAGCTCGGCCTGCCACCAGTCTCACGGATCTTCCACAACTGGCTGCATTCACCCGATCTGGTCCTGGGTCTGTTTCCTGAGTGGTTTGCTTCCCCTCAACCAGACTGGCCTCCGGAAACCCATGTCACCGGCTTTCCCCTTTATGATGAAGCTCCGGACAGTGTCCTTCCCGCAACCGTACAGGATTTTTTGGATGCACACCCCGAACCCCTCATCTATACCCCGGGCTCGGCCAATAAACATGGCCGATCATTTTTCAAGGAGGCGGCCGAAGCCAGCCAGCAACTGGAACGCCCGGCGATTTTTCTGACGCGATACCCGGAACAACTTCCTGCATTTCTCCCGAAGGGGATCACGCACTTTTCCTATGTGCCCCTCAGCCGGCTCCTCCCGCATGCGGCGGCCCTCATCCACCATGGAGGCATCGGCACCTGTTCCCAGGCCTTACGAGCAGGCACCCCGCAAGTAATTCAACCCCTGGCGTTTGACCAATTTGATAATGCCGCTCGGATTGAAAAATTAGGGGTGGGCAGGATCATTCGGAAACGAAGATTCAAAGCTTCCACCATTGCCACGAGGCTTCAGGCCCTGCTCAGTTCTTCTGATGTGAAAGGGCAGTGCCAGAGCTTACGGCACTATTTTCCGGGAGAAGATCACCTTGGAAAAAGTTGTCACCTGCTCGAAACAACATTCCGCATGATGTGACATTTTCACAGCCATACTATGCCGGAAGTGCGGACATTGTCTCTTGTCAACACATATTTCTGTGCTTCTTCTTCACCCACACGTCCGTGATGCTTGATGAACTTTGCGATCCCTTGGTAGAGTGCCAGAACCGTGACGACACCATCTCCCTTACAATTCAAAAAGAAAAATCCCAAGGCCATTATCTCCACAAAATTCGGGGAAATAGAAATCCGCTTTTTTACGGACGACGCGCCCCGACATGTGGAAAGCTTCCTCAATCTCATCAGACTGAAATTTTATGATGACACGACATTCCACAGAGTCGTCCCGAATTTTCTGATCCAGGGTGGCGACCCATTGAGCAAACATCCTAACCGGGAACTCCATGGCACCGGGGGACCAGGGTTTAGCCTCCCGGCCGAACCGAGTGATCGACCTCACCGTCGCGGGACGGTTGCCATGGCCAAAGTTCCACGAAATCCCGATGCCACCCGGGATATTTCCGATAGCGGATCGCAGTTCTATATCATCGTGGAAGACACCAGCAGTCTTGATCGCATGTATACGGTGTTCGGCAGGGTGGTGAAAGGTATGGAGGTGGTGGATCAGATTGCCGCCTTGCCATGCGATAGCCGGGACAATCCGTTGGAACCGGTACCAATGAAGATCAGAGCAGAAGAATAGCCCTTAAGCGGAGTGTTGAATAATACTAATCTCCGAGGGCAAAACGTCGCACAGTCATACCGCCCCTCGGAAGATTCGGGTCGGTTCCAAAAAGCATGCCCTGAGTCTTCCCGAAGGGTCCGTCCAGCAAGGCCACAGCCCTTTTTTCGCACGGAGCGTAGGTGTAATACGTGAGCACGGAAAAATGGGGACCTGCCTGCGCGCTTGCGCGTCGAAGCGCTTCAGCGCGTAGACGTGAAGCCGCTTTCAGCCTTCGTAGCTACTTCGGCGAAGGAGGCCCGGCGAAGGCAGGGAACGCCGCTGGCGGCTTTTTTCAACAGACCCGTTAGACAAACACGATACTGGCGTAGGTCACCGTCGAATTAAACTGATCGGTAATACCCCGATCATAGCGTAGCACCTGCCCTTTGAAGTCCTCCCCATCACGCTTGAGCAGTTTCATCAGGGAAAAAATGACCCCAAATCCTAAAATACGCCGCTGATTCCCCTCTTTCAAGATAAATTCTGCAAACCCTTCCGGGTCCGCTTCTTCCGCCTTCTTCAACATTTCCAGATCAATCTGCATACATCGGTGAAATGAAAAATCAGTGGGAGGCGTTTTGTCTCCATAGCGAATTCCGATATGCGCCAGATTGGCGCTGCCAATGACACACACCTGCTGCCCGCTGGCCTGGATCGCACGTTTGGTAATCGTGAGAAATTGATCAATGCGGTGAAAGAGCTGTTGATACTCCCCACCTGTCAATGTCTCCGGAGGAAAATCCACGAGAATCGGCACAATGGAAATCTCCCGCCCTTCACCCAGCGCATGTTTGAGAAACGGCAGTTGCAACTCCAGACTATGCTCCCGAAGATGGGCAATATCTTCCACAAAAAAAGTTTCACCGGTTTCTTTGCGGATTAAGTCGATAATCGCTCGATTAACCGGCACGGTCCCAAACGGCGTTTCGAAATCCTTATCCGTAAAGGCAATTCCCCCTTCGAGACCGGCATGGCACGTACCGATCAACACCAACACATCCGGGACCTGGCCTTCCCGTAATTCCTGATAGCCCCACGCGTAAATAGGCCCGGCACCTTTCAATTCAAAATTCGGGGCGACAAGCCCTTTAATCGTCTGACCGGCACATTCCGCTTTCCCTTTTTCCGGACCTTCTTTGGAGGAATAAAACCCATCGATCTGCGCTCGCAATTTGGCCGGATCGGATTCATATTGTTGCCCGGCGAACGCCATGGGTCTCGATTCAAGCTTTCGATAGGCCTCAAAAGCTTGCGCTTGGACCTGCTTCAGTCGCTCTCCTTCCAAAAACAATTTCTCGTCCAGATCGCTCACCAATTTTGTGAGGCGATCCGGCATCATAAATTCGCCATACTTCTTGAGATACTCGGCCCCAACCTGTTCCAGAGAATGTTCGCCATCAAAAAACTGAAACAGATAGAAAAAATTCAGCGGCAATACCAGTTTTTCAGAAGACAGGCCGGAAGGGTCCCACAACACAATGTATTGCTCCTCCCCCTGCTTCAGCGGGGAATATTGCAAATTCCGGAGAATCGGGTAGTTTTTGGAATCTTTTTCAACGGTCTCGGTACTCATAAGAAGGGTCCTATCCTGGCTGAAAGGAAAAATTTGTCACAAACCAGATCATTATACGGGCGCATGAATCAAGCCCGCAACCAATCAGGACAAGGGTTTTTGATGAATATCGTGAAAGCGAAAAATGAAAGGGGTTTACAGAGAATTGTGAGATGAGAGCCCCCATGAGCTACGTGCAAAGGTAGCTCAGGGATAACCAGCGATTCCATAGGTTTCATTTGGTGGAAAAATTATAATAGCAAGGCCTTGCACACCCGAGTGGCCCGTAGAAGCTACCATTATGCGATGGTCGATAGCTGACAGCAGCCATGTCTCTTGATATACTTTTTCTATCTATATGGTGAGGTATTTAAATGAGTAAGATTGAATCGATTGAACAACAGATAAGGACTCTCTCGCCGGAGGAACTGGCCAAATTTCGTGCATGGTATGCCTCATTTGATGCCCAGGCCTGGGATGCTCAGTTTACCGATGATGTCGAGACGGGAAAACTTGATTCCATCGCTGAGCGAAATATTCTCGCCCACAAAGCTGGACAATCGACCAAGTTTTGAATCACTACGCCTCTCCTGAATTTTGGTCTTGCTATGGGTCTCTTCCTTCTCCCATTCAGGTTCTTGCTGATAAGGCCATTGAGCAGCTAAAGACTAACCCGCGTCATGCCTCTCTGCAATTCAAAAAAGTCACTCGTTATTGGTCAGCTCGAGTAGGTTTACACTATCGCGTGCTTGGCGTTGACGTTTCGGATGGGGTCCTGTGGTTTTGGATCGGAATTCACGCCGACTATGACAAACTTCTTCGTTAGCTCGTCAATATTTCAACTTTGAACAAAAATATCTCCCTTCTCCTCAAAGAGTGCAAGGGGGATAGGGCATTAACAGTCGAACGTTAAACAACTCGTCAGTGCGTCTCGTAGGGGAACGGTTTGGTGCTATGATCTTTAGAAGATCCTAAACAGGCACCCAGCTTGAATCTCGAAAGCAGCTCCGTGCACGAGGAAAACTAAGCCAAATTCTTTAAAAAAATTTTCTAGTGTGGCGCTCATAGCAGAGCAAAGTTAAAAAGGAATCTCAGGTCTTTTGTCCCGCCATCCGTTTGGCCAATCGCTGGGCAACGCGTTTCATGGCGGTGGATCGGTCACGAGGATCAAGCAGCACATTCAGCACATGAACCTGCTTATGATCATCAACGGCAATACTCAAAGCGTGGACTAAGTCCCCGAACGTGCCCACTCGATGGCCCACACCTCCACCCAACACATCACAAATCTTCTCATACTGCCATTCATGGATGTCATTGAACGGACCTTCAAGAATTTCCCGTTCCGTCCCATAGCCGCGATTATTCAGCACTACCACGATGGGGGCCTGCCCATAGCGAATACAGGTGGACAATTCAGTGCCGGTCATTTGGAAGGCACCGTCGCCTACTAACACAAGTGGCCTCAGGCCTGGATCAGCAAACCCCGCACCGAGAGCGGCCGGGACACTAAATCCCATGGAGGTGTAATAGGCCGGAGACAGAAACTCCGCACTTTTTCGTACACGCAGATCCGCAGCGGCAAACAGCGACTCCCCGACATCCGCAATCACCACCGTCTTCTCGTTGAGCAAACCATCCAAATACCCGAACACATTGCGAAGGGTCACTGCCGCGTCCGGACCAGGTGGATCAAACCGGATGCTGTCCCGTGGCGGGAGCGCTCGTGCAGGAAATGACGGCAAGGGGGACGCCACCAGGGCTCGGATAAAATCTTCAAAACGGACGTCTTCATATTTATGATGCTTGATAGCAATGGAGTCCGCCGTCGCATGAACGGTCCGGCCTGCCGCCAGGAGCGTGGCATGTGCTTTGACGTCCTCAACATCGGTAAGCAATGTTCCTAAGGTCAGCAGACAGTCGGCATTTTCCACGAACTCCAGAATTTCTTCCCGCCCCACCAGTCCGCCATACACCCCGATATTCAATGGATGGTCTTCGCGAAGGACGGACTTCCCCAGCAAGGTCGTGGCGATGGGCACATTCATATGCTCGACCAGTTCGGTCAATTGGTCCTGAAGACCGAATCGATGGATTTCGGCGCCGGCCAGAATAACCGGTCGTTCGGCACCGGACAGAATGCCGCGAACTTCGGCAACGGCTTCTTTGAGTGCCGCCGGATCACTCTGGCAGGTCGTGACTGTCGGTGGCTTGGTTGAGGCCACCTGCACGGGAGTCATCACGAGGTCTCGTGGAATCTCCAAATAGATGGGCCGCTTGAATTGCATTAAGGCCTTCAAAGCCCGGTCAATCTCCCGTTCGGCAGTATGAGGGTCGTCCAACACGACGGAAGCCACCGTTATCTTTTCAAAGACATCACGCTGGGTCGAGAAATCACGGACCATGTGGTGAAGGAAGGGGTTATTGACTCGTTCATTCAGCCCGGGTGAGCCGGAGATCAACACTACCGGCGACCGCTCGGCATACGCACAGGCAACGGCATTCACCATATTCAACCCACCCACGCAATAGGTCACACATGCGCCGCCGATCCCATGTATGCGCGCATAGGCATCCGCCGCAAAGCCAGCGCAATCTTCCCGGGTCGTTCCGATATGCCGGATAGGCGATTCTTCGATGAGCTTAAAGAGCGTCAACACATAATCGCCGGGAATACCAAAAATATGATGCAACCCCAGCTTGTACAAACGGTCCAGGAGAAGCGTGCCAATGGTGTAGGAGTCATTCATTATGAATCCATCCTCATAGTCATTATATCGGAATGTGCCCTAACAAAAAGAGGCGCGGACAATACGTACTTGTTCAGACCCAAACAAAAATGAAACTCTAAGAATATTTTGTGAAAACTGAGATTTCCCCATTCAGAGACTGGACGAATACGGGATGACTCGATGAGGCCCTACCTAGATTGTCATCCTGAGCCGGCGGCGAAGGATCTGTGCCAAGGTGTAGAAGCCAGTGCTCGACAGGTAGTCTATTCAGCCGATCATGCTTCTTCCGCATTTCTCTTGTTGGCCTAATTACCAAAGTTTGCAAATCCCATAGGAGGGCGCATATATTTTCTGATAATTTGGTCAAATGAGAAAAGGCTCGTTATATTTTCCTTGCAATTCAAAAATGATTCATTGAGGAAAAACAACATCCTATATTTACTTATAGGCACCCCTTTATCTTTCCTCCTTAATGCAATTGAACCAACGAGTCTTTCATTGAATGGGTGCTCTTCAAACAGGCCATCCGACTTTCTCTCCCAACTATGATGGCCTGCCCGAAGCCTCTCAAATTCTGTACCGAATAAGGCTTCGCAAATGTCAATATCTTTTTGAGATTCAGAGTCCATTGCAACGAGATTGATGGTTTTTTCATTGGCACTCCAATCAAACGCTCCAGTTGCATTCCGAACGCTTTGCTTGATTTGTTCTTTGGCAAGCCCAGTTTGGTCAACCATATCAATGTCACCGGAAACACCCAAAGACAAATGAGATAAAGATTTTCGGTTGGGAAGCCAAAATTCCAATTTTGCTTTTGGCGATGTTTCATTTCCGAAGATAAACTCTTCGCCTTCGGGAGCCGTATTCGCTACATTCGAAATATAAGCAATAAGAGCTGGAATGTCGCTTCGGGAAAAATCTTCCGCAAGGTTGCAGCCAAGTAATTTACTAATTTTGATTGCCGATATCTGCCTCTCAATTTCTTCAATAATTTTTGCCTGCTTGTTCTCTCTTTCTAATCTCGATAAATTTTTTATTTGAATCCAATATGTAATGGCATTTTTAGTTATTTTAAAATCTGGTGGTCGTTGCAACCCCTCTGTTGGTTCATAGGAGATAGATACGTTGGGATCGAACACCGAAACCATTGAAACGGCAAAATTGTGCTCAACAAGTGTGTCCCAAACGCTTGTGCGACACTCAATAAGTCTTCGATTCAATTCGGTGAGCCCTCGCTGTTCCAACAGAATTATGTTTCTTGATAAATCTCTTATGTCTTCATCAGTGGCTTCATATCGTGTTCCTTCGAATATTTTCCGAGAGACGATCAATGAATTTGATTCTGAAATTGGTGAGTCTGTCATTTCTTAGATGGGTCGGCCAAATATTGATTACACAGATAGGAATAACATGAAAAACGTCCTGGAATTTTCTGTTTGATTGTCTTCTTGATTCATAAACTTGTCAACGCTATCCATCTCGCGGTGTCGGCATGAGATATGGAAGACCATAGTTCCGTTACGACTTGTCCCTGTGGCACCGAATGGCTAGGACTTCACCTGTCTTTTCCATCATGATTCAGACCGAAAGAAGTGAGTCCACAATTAACCCTGGCTGCTATACCTGGGCACAGATCCTTCGCCGTGGGCTCAGGATGACCCGGTGAGTAAAGCCTAACAGAATCTTCACGGGTTCGTTCAATACCTGAACAGACAAATTAAATTTTTACAAAACGCGTGTTTGTTAGACAGGCAACGCTTGTGTCCGAGCTTGACTAAGGATACAGGTGGCACCAGACTTGGTGGCCTTTTTCGGGAGGACCGATTTGAGTCAACTTTGGTTCCACTGTTTTGCAGACATCCATGACTTCGGGGCAGCGAGGATGGAATCGGCATCCGGCGGGAGGATTTAAGGGCGACGGGACATCGCCGGGAAGGATAATGCGTTTGGAGGGCGCTGTTGGATCGGGAACCGGATTGGCGGAGAGCAGGGCCTGCGTGTAGGGATGCTTGGGCTTGCCAAAGAGATCCTCAGCAGGAGCGACTTCCGCGAACTTGCCCACATACATGACCGCGATCCGGTCTGCGAGATATTGCACCACATTGAGATCATGCGTAATGAACAAATAGGAGAGGTGAAATTCCTGCTGGAGATCGCGAAGAAGGTTCAGGATTTGCGCTTGAATGGACACATCCAGCGCCGATACCGCTTCATCACAGACGATGAATTTTGGATTGAGCGCAAGGGCACGCGCAATGCCCACACGCTGGCGTTGGCCGCCTGAGAATTCATGCGGGTACCGTGACTGATGCTCCGGCCGCAACCCCACACGAACAAACAACTGATTCACTTGATCCTGCAAGTCCTGGCCTTTGGCGATCCCATGGATCTTGAGCGGCTCCGCCACAATGGCCCCGATGGTCATACGTGGATTGAGTGAGCTATACGGGTCCTGAAAGATGATTTGCATCCGGCGACGTGTCTGGCGTAACTCCTTCGAAGAGAGTGCCAACACATCTTTTCCCTCGAAGGTTACCGTTCCCGCAGTCGGCTCCATGAGTCGGAGAATGCTTCGTCCCACCGTGGTTTTTCCGCAACCCGACTCCCCGACCAGGCCCAACGTCTCTCCCTGATTCATGTGAAAGGTAACATCGTCGACCGCTTTGACCCATGCCGACACACGGGAAAAGATCCCGCTTCGAACAGGAAAATATTTTTTTAATCCTGTGACTTGGAGTAATGATGTCGTGGATTCAGTCATTAGTCACAACGAAATCTTACAGTTGGATAAAGGATCTTTTTACAACAGAATTGGACATGAAGATCTATTCTCTCATTTCTCTTTTTTGTCATATAACCAGCACACGGTTTCATGCGACTCCCCTATTTGCACCGTGGGTGGAGGCTGACTCGGACAATGCTCAAGCACATCCGGACAGCGGGAGGAAAAATGACACCCTACCGGATACTGTAAAGGAGACGGCACCGTTCCGGGAATCGCTTCCAGCCTGGCCTGACGTTCACCCGGTCGAGGCAGCGATTTCAAGAGCGCGCTCGTGTAGGGATGACTGGGATTCCGGAATAATTCTTTCACGGTTGCCCGCTCGGCAATCTTACTCGCATACATGACGATGACATCCTGGGCAAATTGCGCGACCACCCCCAAGTTATGCGTAATCAGGAGAATAGCCATGCCCATATCCTTTTGGAGAGCCGACAGCAGATCCAGGATTTGCGCTTGTATGGTCACATCCAGGGCTGTAGTCGGTTCGTCGGCAATCAACAGATCAGGTTGACAGGCCAGGGCCATGGCGATCATCACACGCTGTTTCATCCCGCCCGACATTTCATGGGGGTATTGATCGAGCCGGCGCTCCGGAGCAGAAATGCGGACCTTTTCTAACAAGCTGATCACTTCTTTCCGAATGTCGCGATCCGAAAGGGTCGTATGAATTTTCAACACCTCGCCGATCTGATCGCCGATCGACATCACGGGATTCAGCGATGTCATAGGTTCCTGAAAGACCATGCCGATGGACTTTCCCCGAATCCGGCGCATGTCCTTCTCCGAAAGATCCAGCAAATTTTGACCTTTAAACTGAATCGTGCCGCCAATCACACGTCCCGGAGAAGAGATTAGTCGCATAATCGAGAGAGCCGCCACGGACTTTCCACAGCCCGACTCTCCCACTAAGGCCAGCGTCTGCCCGCCTCGAATGGAAAAGCTCACATCATCGACGGCTTTGATTTCTCCTTTGTCGGTGAAGAAGGAGGTCCGGAGGTTGGATACCTGTAAGAGTGGGTGTACGCGAGATTCCATTTACCGGCTTCGCAATTTTGGATTTAAGGCCTCACGCAGGCCTTCTCCAACAAGGTTAAAGGCCAACACGACGATAAAAATCGCCATACCCGGAATAAAGAATAACCACGGCGCATCAAAAATGAATCCTTTGCCATCCGATAGGATATTGCCCCAAGTGGCATCCGGCGGAGGAACCCCGAAGCCCAAAAAACTTAATCCGGACTCCGTCAAAATCGCGGAGGCCACGCCAATTGTAGCGGATACGAACACCGGTGCCAGGGCATTGGGCACCATATGACGAAAAATAATCCGGCCCTCCGGGATCCCTAAGGCTTTGGCTGCGGTCACATAGTCCTGTTCCCGAATGGACAAAAATTCAGCCCGGACAAACCTGGCCGTCCCCATCCAGCTAAACAATCCGATAATGATCATGATGGTGTAAATACTGGGCGGGAGAAGGGCCACTGCTGTAAGAATGAGAAAAAATGTGGGGAAACACATCCATGCATCAGTGAATCGCATAATCAGCGTGTCCACTGTGATAAACCACAATTTGACGTGCCCGTAAAAACCGGACAGGCCTCCTAACAGGATACCAATTCCCAGGGAAATTCCCACGGCCACAAATCCAATGGACAGGGACACGAAGGAGCCTTGAAACATTCGGGCAAATACATCCCGCCCCAATTCGTCTGTGCCCATGAGATAGATTCCACCAAGGGGCCTATCCGTCGGAATACTGTCAGGAGAAGGTGAGGACAGCGGAGGAAGAAATTTGTCGGTGAGCCGGACAACCTCAGGATCGAAGAGAACCCACCACTCGGTAAAGGCTTTTCCGGCTAATGCCGTGAGCAACAGAAGGACGAGTATCCAAAAACCGAAGAGAGCCTGGTAGTCTTTTGTGAAAATCCGAAGAAATTCCTCCCACGGCGTCTCCTGCGGGGCCAGTCCCTCTGCATCAAGCGAGACCAAATCGACATTGCGTCGATCACCGACCTTCGGATTATTCATGATTGACCCGTACCTCAACTCTCATAATTAATGTAGACGAATTCTCGGATCTACCACGGCGTAGAGAATATCAGAGATTAAGGTGCCCAATAAGGTCAGGACTGCGGCGATAAAGTTGAGCGTCATGATGATGGGAAAGTCCCGAGAAAGAATGGCTTCATAAGCCAGCCGTCCCAACCCCGGCCAGGCAAAAATCTGCTCAAAAATCACGGACCCGCCAATCAACCCCGGGAGCAGAAGACCGAACATGGTCACAAACGGCAGCAGAGCATTCCCCAAAGCATGGCCATAAATCACGGTATCTTCCTGAAGACCTTTCGCCCTGGCCGTCCGGACATAATCCTGGCCCAACACTTCCAGCATCTGGGATCGGACATACCGGGACAGAATGGCAATCCCGCCGATCGCCGTCATGATGGACGGAATGACCAAATGCCATACCCGATCCATCCACTGATAGGCGGGTTGGGCATGCTCCATTCCGAATGTTTTGATACTGATAACCGGCACTCCCAACCACCCCACCACCCACATAATGGCTATAAACGACAGAAAAAACCCTGGAACCGAGATAAGCGCATAGGACAAAAACACGGTGGACCGGTCATAGACCCCACCTCGATGCACCGCGCCGTAAATCCCGGTAGGAAACGCCCATGTCCACACCAGAATCGTGGCCAGGATAAATAATGGCAAGGAATTGAGAAACCGATCCCAAATTTTCGGGAGAACCGGTTGGCTGTCCTTGAAGGATTTCAATTCGCCCGTGGCTAAATCACGAATCCAATACACATATTGCACATACAGCGGATCATCCAGGTGAAAGGCCGCCCGAATCTTGGCGATATCTTCCGGTTTCATACGGGGATTCATCGGATCCACTTCACTGGGTTCCCCGGGAGCCAAATGAATAACCGAATGGGCCAGAAAGGACACAATAATCAGCAGAACCAACCGTTGGGCGATGTTACGAATAATAAAATTCCACATGATCGATCTGCTATACAGTCAAGACCCGTGTTACCGCTTCATTTAAAAGTCCGGCGTCAACTCCAACTTTCGCCATTTATGGAAATAAAACGTGATGTCCCCGCTTTTGGTGGGATAAATCTTTTTAAACTGCTCTTTCCCATCCGGCCCTTTTTCGACCAGCACGATTTTCTTATCCAAGACACGTGTACTCAACGGCGCGTAGAGAAAGGTATAGGGTTGGTCCTCATGAATCAACCGATGAAGCTCATGCGTCAGTTGTCGTTGTCGATCTCTATTGTATTCCTGGCGGATCCGGACAATAAGTGCGTCGGCCCGCGGGTTGTTGTACCCCACAAAATTTAATTGTTGTGGACCCGACTGACTGGAATGCCAAATCTGATAGAGATCGGGGTCAATGCCCATACTCCAGCCCAACACGACCGCATCAAAGTCTCCGGTATTCACAAAATCGTTCAGAAACACGGCCCATTCGAAGACCTGAGTATTCACTTTAACGCCGACTTTTTTCCAGGCATTCTGCGCGATGGTCATCAAATTTTTTCTGATAGGATTCCCGTTATTGGTAATGAGATTAAACTCAAATATCTTCCCATCTTTTTCGAGCCATCCCTCCCTATTCATTTTCCATCCGGCCTTCTCAAAGATCGCGAGGGCTCCTTGAGGGTCGTAGGGAAGAGGTTGGATTGCCTGATCATACCATTCGGTATTCCGGGGATAGGGTCCGGTCGTCCGTTCACCTTCGCCATACATCAGATAGGTGATGATCTCGTCGACATTAATCGCCATCCCCAGGGCTGTCCTGATCTTCGGATCGGCAAATAACGGTTTTCGGTTGTTATAGCCAATATAGGTATAGGCGAAACCCAGGCTGCTAAACCATTGGTAGGTGGGATCGTTTTTATACCGGTCGACCTGATGGGGCTGCGCGCCATAAAAATCTATCGCGCCGGTCCGAAATTCTACTTCTTGTGTGAACAGTTCGGGAATGATGCGCATATAATACTCATGATATTCAGCCGGACCTTCCCAATAGTCCTCATACCGTCGAAGATGAATAAATTCATCTCCCTGCCATTCGATAAACTCAAAGCGCCCGCTGCCGATCGGGTGTCGATTGAATTGACTCTCTCGCATCCCGAATGTCTTTTGAGCCTCCTCCGACAATCCTCGCCCCTGTTTCTCGCGGGTTAACGCCTCGTCATTGAGAAGATGCTCGGGAAGAATCCCCATCGTCCACGCATTAATGGCCGGGGAATAGAGGCGTTTATAGATAATTTTTATTGTCGACGGATCCACAATCTCCACGGTTTTAATCGGCTCGAAGTCCGGAGTCCGTGGAGACAAATTTTTGGGATTCATAATGGCTTCATAGGTAAACTTCACATCTCCCGCATCGAACACATGCCCGTCCTGAAACTTCACCCCCTGGCGAAGATGGAACAGGATGGTGGGGTTATGCTCGCCCACGGGAAGAATATCGGGGAATTTGGCCCGCAGGGGTTCCTCCAACTCCTTGGAAACCGGCTCTTGAGGAGAAATCAGTTCGTCATAAGGAAAGTGCTCAAAATACCGCTCACCAAGAACCGGCTTTAAGCGATCAAATAAATCCTGGTCCACCTCCGAAAGCGTAAATGCCACTCGTTCCGGTACGTCAATGGTCACGGAGAGTTCTTTGAGCTGAGGTTTGCCTTCCGCATTGGGCAGCAAGAGTGAGATGGGTTCCGATCGTTGGCCGGAAGGTAATAACTCAATGGATTGCACCCTCTCCTGCAACCCCTCAATGGTTCCAGCCTTCCACGCCTGATGAATCTTCTGAAAGAGCTTGCTCCCTGTCACTTCCGTCCCATCCGGAAAACGGTGATGCGGGTTGACCAGGAGGTAGGCTCGTTCCGTAATCTGCCAATCGGTGGCTAATCGGCTCCGAAGCTTCAGGTCTTCGTCTAAATCCAGTAGCCCCTCAAACACGTGGCTCACAATATTGGAGCTGGCCGAATCCGCGTTCAAGATAGGATTGAGAATTTTGGCGTCCCCGCTGGACGCTTCAATATAGGTGACTAAGCGATCCGGGTTACCGGCAGCCTGGTGCTCATAGGTAGGAACCCAAAAATAGGATTGAACCAGAAAAAGGACTAGAGTCAACGGGATGAACAGCAAAAGACGTTTGACAAACATAGAAGTCTAAATCAACCCAACCCAGTGTAATGACTCAATGTTATCAAGAACCCAAAGGGGATGCTATGCCTGATTGATTGTAATCCAAAAATCATGACACCGGAGGTGAAATATGCTCTCTAAAATTTTATATGGGGAAGGGGAAGAAACACGAGACCGTGCCCAAGATCAGACATGGGATTTAACTGTCTGATTGGATCTGACTGGGCCAAGAAGGCATGAAAGATCCTATTGACTCATGAGGGGAATGTCACACATGACAGAGATGTGGTCCGGATGGGCCTTGTTACAACCCGCACGTCTCCCGCCATTTGCGATGGAGGATAGCCGCTCAGGGCCACCGCCCCACTACAAGATGGCCTTTTCTATGCCTGGGACAGATCGGCTTTCACTTCTCCATCTTCAACGACGGTCGGGTAGGATCTCACATGACTGGAGGGATTAGTCAGACAATGTCCGGTTTTCACATTGTACTCCCACCCATGCCAGGGGCAGGTTACGGTCTCCCCCTCGACATCGCCCTCACCTAAAGGACCGCCTCTATGGAGACAGGTATTATCGATGACATGGAAGGCTCCATCCACTTTAAAAACGGCCAGACATTTCTCACCGGCTTCCACCACCATTCCTTTTCCCTCTTCCACTTCATCTATTTTCGCGATTCGCACTAACTCCGCCATAGGTTCTCCTCAACATGAATATGCGTTCATTTAAGATTTTTTCAAGGGATCGGTAATTTTTTTGAGTAAACTGGAAATGGAGGGCGCAGCGTCCCCGTTACCTTTTTCCGCTTGGTCGATATTGGCCGTCAGGGTTTTGGCAATCTGAAGAAAGGCCTGGGCTTGGGGCGACGAGGGATCATTGCTGACAATTGGAGTGCCTTTATCTCCCCCCTCCCGGATAGCCGGATCAATCGGAATTCGTCCCAAAAATGGGATCTCAAATTTCTGAGCGGCACGCTCCCCACCGCCTGTCGAAAAAATTTCTGTCCGTTCATGGCAATGGCCACAGACAAAATAACTCATATTTTCAATCACGCCAAGCAACGGGACATTCACTTTTTTGAACATCGTCATGCCTTTTCTCACATCCTGCAGAGCCACTTCCTGCGGCGTGGTCACGGTAATCGCTCCGGTCAACGGCACTAATTGCGACAACGTCAAAGGCACATCTCCCGTCCCGGGCGGTAAATCGATCAGTAAATAATCGAGTTCCCCCCAGACCACATCACGAAAAAATTGCTGAATCGCCGAATGGACCATGGGTCCACGCCACACCACCGGCGTGTCTTCCGGCACGAAAAATCCCATGGAAATAACTTTGACTCCCTGACCCTCGGCAGGCAGAATTTTGTCCCCATCCTTTCCCGGCTCTTTTGACACCCCGATCATCAGAGGAATATTCGGTCCATACACATCCGCATCCATTAATCCTACCGCATAGCCTTGCTGCTTAAGCGCGACCGCCAAGTTCACGGTGACCGTGGATTTGCCGACTCCGCCTTTGCCACTGCTCACTGCGATGATGTGTTTTACGCCCGGCAATGGATTGCCTTCAGGTTGATTGGGTGGGGTCGCGGGACCGGCCGGGTTTTGTTCAGCAGCCATTCAATAATCTCCTTATGTCACAGACACTCATAATAAATTTCACATATGCGACGCAGTAGGCCTGCACCTCTTCTCGCCTCACCATTAGACCATGAATCAAAGAGAACCCGAAACCCTCACAGATTTAAGAGGATTTCGGGTCTCTCACCACCCATGCACAATTGACAGTAGGGATACGAACAAAAGAACGACGGGCAGAAGCACCTACCCTAGTTGCGTGGCAAACTTTTTACGCGATCGCCCGATGAGGGGTTCATGATGATGTCGGCGATTTTCAGAAATCACCGGATCCAAAATTTCCCCACAGGTAATACACCGCCAACCCGAAAAATATATGGCCCCGGATTCATCAGCCACATCACCAAACTTATCTTGAATCATTATTCCCTGACAACGCGGACAATCCATAAAAAGCACTCCTTCTCCCAGGAAAAAGAATTATAAAATCAATGCGTAATTAATTAGGTAGAAAAGCAATCCATGTGCCGTAATAAATTCTGCATAAGCACTTGATAAATAATGAATTTATATAAAGCATCCTTCCATAAACGTTTCAGAATGAAACCAATCCAATTAAATTACATGAATTAAATCTGCATAAACGATTGAAAATATATCATTTTAATGCAAATGACACAATTAGGTAACAACGTGGACCAAAATGAAACGTTTTTAAGTTGTTTGAGTTATTCCAAATTGCTTGACCTTCCGCCACAAGGTCGATCGACCGATTCCTAACTGTTGAGAAGCCTCCTTCAGCCGCCAACCCGTTTTTTCCAATGCCCGGCAAATAGCTTGCCGTTCCAAGGCTTCCAGTGATTCAGAATCGGTCCATTCCCGATGCTCCCAACAATACCGATGGAGGTCGGCTGGAAGATGCTCAAATTGAATCGTATCCTCTTCACAGCACACAAAGGCATGCTCAATCATATTCTGAAGCTCTCTGATATTGCCGGGAAACGGATACCGGCTGAGTGCCGTTAAACATTGCGGGGACAAGCTGACAATGTGCTTACCCATTTCGCGGTTGAATTTTTCGAGAAAATGATTCACTAGCAGGGGAATATCTCCCGTTCGCTCCCGTAGAGGGGGCAGCACAACCGGAATCACTCGTATACGAAAATACAAATCTTCCCGAAACCGTCCCTGCTGAACGGCTTCTTCCAGATTCCGATTCGTGGCCGCGACCACTCTCACATCCACCGTGACCGTGTCATTGGATCCAACCCGCTCGAACTGTCCCCGCTCAAGCACTCCCAATAATTTTACTTGGGTAGCGACACTCATCTCCCCGATTTCATCAAGAAAGATCGTCCCACCATTCGCAATTTCAAACCGGCCCGGTTTATCAAAATACGCATTGGTAAACGCCCCTTTAACATGACCGAATATTTCACTCTCCAGAATGCCCTCAGATAGACTTGAGCAATTCACCACCACAAAAGGGGCATCCTTTCTCGGGCTGTGGGCGTGTAACGCACAGGCAATTAATTCCTTGCCAGTTCCACTTTCTCCGGTGATGAGAACGGAGGATTTCGAAGCGGCGATGATCGGCAATTTCGCCATAATGTCCTGCATGCGAGGACATCGACCCACCATGTTATCCAGCTTAGTCTGCTCTCCAAGCCGATGCTTGAGCTCCGACACCTCTTCCACCTTGGCACTTAACTCGCGAACCAGCGAGATATCACGAATGACTTCGATTAACCCGATCAGCTTGCCCTCCTTATCCAATAAAAAGTCGGTATTGATGCTCACCGGAATATGTACGCCATCACGTCGACGAACCATCGCTTCAAAATTCGACACCCGCTCTCCCTGAAGCGCCCGCTCCAGGACACATTCCTTGGTCGAGCAGATATTGCTTTGGATCAGGACATCACAGGCTAAGAGTGTCCCCGCCGCATCGACGTTGTACCCCAGCATCTTCTGCATCGCCCGATTCAAAAAGGTCACACGTTTCTGCAGGTCAATCGTAATCACCCCGTCACTAATGCAATCCAGAATGATTTCTGCACCATTCGAACGAGACGATGATCCCATTTCAGCCATGACGTCTATGCCTCTCGTCAAAGTACCGACTTCCGTTTACAGCCCACATGTCTTTTCTTTCATCCGCATTTATGGTAGGTAGATGCTGTGATGTCTTCCGACCAACGTGACCGGACCCGTTTCCTGTTAGTGTAAGGCAACCCTATTCTGCTCCACAAACCCTTGCCGATAGCCATTTTGCCACTTTCCAAGAAGAACGAGGTTCTCCCAACCGGTTCGCCCATGGTGAAGCATGCGGTTCGCCTTCTTCCCATTCGGCCACCAATCGGGGGGTCGCCTTTAGATGGAGCACAAACGTCTTCCGGGCACCTCCGTCGTGAGGTAAGGCACGTTACCGGATGATGGCCCTCGACCCTGTCTCCATTTTGGCGGACCTTGCGCGGATCCCCTACCCGGAAATCGATCCGGTTTTTTTTCGTATCGGGCCCCTGGCACTTCGATGGTATGGCCTCATGTACCTCCTGGGATTGGCAGGAGCCTATTGGCTCATCAAGTCCAGAGCCGCCACAAGGCATGTCTCTCTCCCGCCACAACAATTATCCGATCTTATTGTCTATGCCGCCTTTGGCGTCTTTCTCGGAGGCCGCTTGGGATATGTGTTGTTTTATAACCTGCCCTTTTATCTGGACCATCCCCTCAAAATTTTTGCGGTATGGGAAGGGGGAATGTCCTTTCACGGCGGGCTGATCGGAACGTGTATCGCGATCTGGATCTTTTGTAAAACCCGTGGGTTTCCTGTTTGGCCCATCGCCGATTTGGCCGCAGGAGCGGCTCCAATCGGGTTGGGGTTTGGACGGATGGGGAATTTTATCAACGGAGAATTATTCGGGCGGTCGACCGACGTCGAATGGTGCATGGTATTCCCCCATGGCGGCCCGGAGTGCCGACACCCCTCGCAACTCTATGAGGCAGGCTTGGAAGGCCTTGCACTCTTTGTTCTTTTATGGGTCATCAACCGCCGGTCAACCCCGCCGGGAACCATGTTCTGGACCTTCATCTCCGGATATGGAGTCGCTCGATTTTTTGTAGAATTTTTCCGTGAACCGGATAGTCATTTAGGGTTTATCTTCCAGTGGATCACGATGGGTCAGTTGCTCTGTATCCCGATGGTTGCGGTCGGTGTCTTTATGATTGTTCGGGGCTACAAACAGGCATAACCCCCCCTTCACGCATGCTTATCAGATTCCGGGAAATCCCCAAAAAGCAGCTTAAAAACCCCTACCCCCGCCGCCTGGAGTCGCTCCTCCACCGAATCCTGGTATGACCGGAGCCGAGGTAGCTTGCGTAGGGGCATCGGGAACATTGCCATACCGTCGAAGCGGTGGAGAATTCCAAATCACCTTATTACCGGGAGCCAGGTTGGCAGCCTCAATGAAATGTTTCTTTGCGCCGGCTTGATCGCCCATTTTGTCCATGCACAGCGCAAGATTATAGTGGGCTTCGGCCAGATCGGCTTGTTGTTGGACAGCAGACTGAAACTGTTGTCGTGCCGCTTCCCACCGGCCCTCGTCGAAGAAGCGCTTGCCTTCGGTCATAACCTGCAACACTTGGATATCCACATTTGGAGGAGGGGCCAAGGCAGTCAACGGCGCTGGTTTGTCAGATGCGCACCCTCCCGCCGCCATCATAATGAAATAGACCCCAACGCACATCTTCATCCTCCAATTCCTCATTGCTCCCTCCTTGTCATCTATTGTTCGTGTTGAAACATATTTCCATCGGTTTCTACCGTCACCGTGACCACTTCCCCGAGACGAATAAAAAAGAGTTTACACCCTTTGACCGCAGGACCCAAGCATTGGCGAGCGGCCCGCGCATAGGCATGCGCTTGTTCCCGGTAAGTCTCCGCGCGCGGCCCCACCGTGCGAGAGGATACGTGATCCGTTTTATAATCGCCAACCCACACGTCGCCATCGATTTCATAGACCACATCCATCACCCCCTCCATCACGCAGGTCCGTGGCAAGGAAGGCTCATGTTGCCCGACAGGCCATGGCACCGCAAATGGAACTTCCCGACCAAGAATCGTTGCCCGCTGCAATTCCCGATACCCCGGTGAACCGAGAAAGAGATCAAAGAGCGTTGCAAGTTCTCTGACCACCTCACTCTTATCCAACCCTGACTGGCCTGGTAACTGGCGTTCACAAAAATCGATAAGCGCACTTTGTACCCTTCCAGGTTCACTTTGAAAATCCCACCGTTGAAGCACCCGATGCATCAAAATCCCAAGACGCTGACCGGTCCCACGTGAACCTTGACCCCTCTCCCCCGGGTCCTGGACCAATCTCGCCTGATGCAGCATAGAGGGATTGACGTAAGCCTCCGCCTGATTGGTCTGTTGCCATCTCATTTCACGTGTGTCCCACTGGGGCGTCGAGATCACCACCTCATTGCTACCTTCAGGATCAGCAAGGTGCTGTGGGGGCTTCAAATACTTCAACACTGCGGGCGTCACGACAGTGTGAGGAATGGAAACCCCTCCCACCCGTACCATATCCAGGTCCGGATTCCCGAATTCTCCTTCAACAATTCCCTGAATAAGACTCAAAAGGCTCTCCCCACCCACTTTCGGGAGTATGCCCCCTGATAAGATTAAGCGCTCCCGGGCCCTGGTCATTCCGACATATAGCAGACGTCGCTGTTCGGCGGCTTCTCGAATCCGTTGCTTTTCCCACAGAGGCACCTGGCCTGCATTCCATACAGGTGGCAACGTACAACCATACAAGCCGCTAATCCAGTCAAATGTAATCTGTGCCCCGCGATCCAGTCCTGTGGCCTTCTGATGCAACCCGGGTAACAGCACCACGGGGAATTCGAGTCCTTTGGCCTTATGAATCGTTAGGACACGCACCGCGTCTAACGTCTCTTCGGCCAAAGGGGCTTCCGGCTCTGAAGGATGGGTCATGAGGGAATGGACCAATCGCTCCACCCAGGCAGAAAACGACAAAGAAGGAATGGCGGCCTGCTCACTCATCAGGTCACGAAGCTTCCAGACATTCACCACCGCCTGTTCACCATGGCTCGAGGCGGCGGCCAATTCCACGAGGGGAAGTTGTTGAAACAGGTGATCAAGTAATTCCGGTATAGGGAGTCGATTTGCCTGGGCGTGAAGCCAGGCCAGCCGCTGGAAAAGGCCCTGAATGACTGACTGTTGGGAACTCGCCCATGCACCAAGTCTCTGAGGCTGCCGGATATCCAACGGGCCGAGTTTCATCACATCCATAATCTCCCGATCCGTCAGCCCGCCTAACGAAGAACGGAGAATCCCCACAAGGGCCAGAGCATCGGTGGGGTCATCCAGGACGCGAAGCACATTCACCACGTCAATCACTTCCTGACGCCGGTAAAAATGCCGCTCACCATCGGCCATGCAAGGTATGTTGTGGCGCTGCAACGCTTCAAGATACACCTGCGCATTGGTAAACTTTCTTAACAACACCGCGATATGCCCGGGACGTAAGGCGGTTCTCACTCCCTTCTCCATAATCCACTGGCTTCCCGGCAGCAATTGTTCTTCAATCCACCCTGCTAACCATTCGGCCTCCACCCGTGTGGCCCGCTCAGCATCCCATTCGTCTTCCCCTTGAGGGTTGGCCATGACACAGATCTCCATTCCTGTCGAGCCGGAACCCGCCTCTCGCATCCGTCCAACCGCCAGGGGGACATTGGGGGGTTGGACATTGGCTTGAGGAATGAATAACCGGTCAAACACCGCATTGACGGCTTCAAGAATGGCCCCATCACTACGAAAATTGGTCAGAAGAGTACACACGATCCCTCCATCATGCGTCACTTTGTCCACGACCTGATCAAACGCCTCGATATCAGCTCGCCGAAAGGCATAGATCGATTGCTTGGGATCACCCACAATAAACAGCTTCCCCGGCATAAGCTGGATATCCCGCCAAAACCTCCCGCACTCATTTGGGCACTCACCTAGATAAAGTAAAATTTCATATTGAACCGGATCAGTATCCTGAAACTCATCAACCATTATGGCCGCATAGGTCCTCTTCAATTGCTCTCTGACCATGGGATGATCCCGTAGGAGATCTCTAACCCGGATCAAGAGCCCATCAAATCGAATCCATCCCTTCGCCGAAAAACTTTGGCGAACTCGTTCGGCAAAGGGCCCCAGCACATGAAGAACCTTACTCAAGAGGACTTCATTGACCTGCAACAGCTGTTGCGAAGCTTGAATCGCCCGCCTGGCATCTTGAAAATCCAACGCATCCCACTCCCCCGGGGCCTTGCCAATGGTGGAACCAACCAGGGCTTTCTCCTCATCAGACAAATGGAAGTCCATTGGTGGCTCCCCATAGCCCACCCGATCAAACACGCGTTCAGCAAGAGATAAAAGCTTCTCAATTTTTCGAGGTTTGGCTCGGTCGTATTGCGTCAGCAATGATCGGACCTGATGCTGTTTACTCTGTAGCCACTTCCGAAAGGCCGGCGAGGAACCTTCGGCACTCACTTGCTGATCCAATTCAGGAATAGAAATCTGATCCTGACAGAGCGAAAAGGCAAAGGATCGAATCTCTTGCAAACCCATGTGATTGAGCAGGTCCTGCCACTGGGCATGCGCGGAACCTTGCACACCTAATTCCTGTTCCAACCAGACATCCCACGCATGTTGAAATGCCTCAAGGAATTGAGTGCCTTCATCCTCATGGAAATGAGGATCGATCCTGGCTTCTAAGGGATACAGACGAAGGACATGAGCGGCAAAACTATGGAGCGTGGCAATTTGCGATTTCTCCAGATCACGCAAGGCGATCTGAATTTTTTCTCTTACATGCGCCGTGGACACATGATAGCATTGCTTGAACTCCTCCAGGTCTGTTCCACCGGAATCCTCACGTCCGGCTTCCGCCTCACAATCAGCGAGTAGCCCATGCAACCGGTCGCGGAGCCGCGCTTTCATTTCATTCGCAGCTTTATTCGTGAAGGTCAGAGCCAACATGTCGGTCAGGCGTAACGGGTGTGGCTCCCTCAGAAGCGCATGAATCAGTCGATTCACCAACAGCGTCGTTTTACCCGTCCCGGCTCCGGCCAGCACGACGACATTGCGATCAAACGTGGTTTCCGCCATGAGTCGCGCATCGGCATCGCGAAGGAGATTGAGATTACTCATCTGTGGCTCGCTGCTTTCGTAACTGTCGAAATGCTTTTGCCAATGGGAGTCTGTAGGCTCTCTCCCGCGAAGGATAATGCTGGTAACGGCAGGCTACAGACCAATGGCAAGACGGGCAGTAGGTTTTTCCAGGTAGAACAAAGAACTGTCCGGCGCGTATGCTCTCGATCCACCGACTAATGGTCCTCAACAATTGGTCACCAGTCGGCGTATCCCAGATTGAACCGGGAAACGAGGAAAAGGTCAGAGGTTCAGAATGTAATGGACGGATAAACCGGAATTCCACGGAATGCATCGCAGGATGTGGCAACATCATTTCTTGGGAATGCTCTCCAGAAAGACCGGACAGGCTCAAGGAAGACATCAGTGAATATAAGGGAGGTTGTAACCGGCGACCACGCAGGGTTTCATTGACGAGATCGGGGTCGTCTGTTCGAGTCGCCAATCCACCCGAAAATTTATAATCCACAATACGAGTTCGTGGGCCATCGGACTGCCGGTCCACGCGATCCACTCGTCCATGAATCTTCAGCACGGTCGAGCCTCCCGGCGCCTCGCTCACAATCTCTCCCTCGGCCCCGACCTCACAATCCACCGGCACCATGGCCTGATCGAGGTACTCCTGTTGATCATGCTCGATCATCGCAAATACCACAGCACCTAATTGCGTTTTCATTCTTTCCCACAGGACCACATACCCTTTTCCATAGTGCGTCGCATATTTATCGCAGACCTGATCAATGGTCGAGGCGATCAAGGAAGAGAAATGAACGGGCTCTATTGGAGAGACCGGCCATTGATGATCGATGAGATAGCGATAGACATGCCGAAGAATGGCATGCCCCAACTCTCCCCAAACCCGACTTGGCATTTCCCGCGAAATGGGCTCTCGGACATTCCGTGTACGCAAAGCATGTTCCATCCAATACCGGAAAGGACATTGGGCATAGCGTTCCAACGCTGTCGGTGACAACCCCCGGGACAAGAGATCCTGCCAATGCGCCCCCTCGACCGGCATGATCCCATCATACGATCCCGCGCCGGTGGACGTTCTTTCAAGAGCAGCCACCGCTTTGAGTCCATGGCAAAACAATTTCCACCAGAACGATGGCTCCAAAGAATCTGTTTGGATCGCCCGCCCCTGAAGCAGATACCGCAGGCGCGTTTCCTGTCCGGTCTCTTCACCCGGAGAAAAGTATGGAATTCTCACCCGCTCAGCCACACGCAACGGCACGCTGATCTCCGACTCAGAACAACCCGGTACATCTCGTGCCCATTCCGTTAGGAGAGGAGACGGCAGTAGCGGGCGCCCCTTGTGGTCAGCACGTTGGTAGACGAGATACACCCGGTCACGAGCTGAGTGTCGAAGCAACGCAAACAAGAGAGCCTCTTCATCAAACCCGTGCATTTTTTCATCAATTTTATATCCAAGACTTTCCGCCAACACTCTTCGATCCCCGTCCCGTAAAAAGGCATCCTCCCGAACCACACGGGGAAAGACCTGATCATTCATTCCGAGAATAAACACGGTTCTAAAGGCATGGCCTCGCGCGGCCATGGCATCGACCACTTGCACCCCTAAGGGGCTTTGTCCCGGAACAGGCAGGCTTGTCCCTTCCAAGGCTCCTCGAAACACCTCCACCCATGCCCCCCAGGTCACTTGGTAACCGACCCGATCCAGTTGCTTTAACTGCGTCATGACCTGTTCGAATGCTTGCGCAAGACTTGCCTGATGGGCCTGATCCCGCGCTTCCATTTGAGAAGATGTTTCTTCTTGAAGCAAGGAAAGGTGGGTATTCACGAGTGCTTCAAACGCGAGGGTCAGTTCACCAATCGGGCCTGATTCCGGAAGAGCCTGACAATCGGCCACCAGTCGACCCACGACGTCCGCGCACTGCTGTAAAGCGACAGACGCCTCTTCCAGCGGCACTCCGACCTTCCGCTGCCAGTCACCAATTGCTTCCGGGTCATTCGCGACGGCTGCAAGACGTTCCCAATCCTCCCGACCTTGCATAAGACGCCAATGACGAATGGCCTGGCTCCAGAGTGGCTTTTGTTCATGGGTGGACCGTCCGTTGACCGACAGGCTTCGATAATAGGGCGAGGTCACGACATTCAGCAGTGCCTGCCAGGGGTACCGCTCTTCCCTCAAGCCGGCAAGCTGCCACCAAAGCTTGGCGACCGGTTCTTCCAACAGAGGCAAGGTCGCTGTAGTGCAGAAGGGAATTCGATATTCCTCAAACACCCTCCGCAGAAATAGCCCATATGGATCGAGAGTTCTGGCCACCACCCCAATCTCATGAAACGTATGCCCTGTCGTTTCCACCGCATGCAGAATGGCTTTGCAGGTAAAAACCAGCTCCCCTTGGGCCCCAATCACATTTACCACCTGCACGGACGGGGATGACACCGCCCGATTCGCTATTTCGAACGGTTCGTGCCTAACCTGAAGAGGTTGGTACACCACTCCGGCTTTTAATAAATGTCGATCAAGAAATTGTTGGGCAAATTGATAGGCAGATTGATCGGTAAGGGGAAAGAACACCTTCACGGAATTCGTACGAGCCACTTCTTCTAACAGCGAAAGCTGAACTTGCGTGATGTCGTAAAAACCGTAATACATGACCGTCGAGAGTCTGGCAACAAACGGTGATGCCCCAACCCAGGGGATCACCGAATTGGCCAAATCTTCCGGCAATCCCACCCCTAATTGTCGGCTCAAATTCCCGATGGCCTCCTGAAGATTCAGTAAGCCCGCGAGACGAGTGACCGCAATCTCATCGAACAGCCCCTCTTCCACCGCACGGAGAGCCAGGCGTGGCTCAACTTGCGCTTCAAGCAAATCCCGAATGCTCCGCCACACGGCCTGCCTGAGACCTGATGAACCTTGAAGATCGGCAAAGGGTCCGACAGTTTGCCCACTCTTTTCCAAAAGTACGGCTAGAAGGTATTCATAGAAAAAGTCGCCGACGAGTTCAAACGGAGACATCCCTGTTTCCAGGGAATCCAATGCCGCTTGTTCGGCATGAAGATGGAGGGCAAACTGATGGAACGTCAGAATATGGAGATCGAAGAGCGCACAGGAATGCTCGGCGCACAATAACCACTGGAGCCTTCTTCGCAATGAATCCGAAGGCACAAGAATGGCCAGTGGCGCGCGGGAATCGGCCGATTTGATCTGCCGGACCGTTTCGACAAGAGCTGATTCGAGGTGAGGAGAGAATGGGCCGCTGACAAGCGTAAACATCCGGACTTTTGCGTTCGATCGGAGGTAGGTTATAAGACCGATCCTGCCGATTTCTAGCCGGTTTCTGGTCCTATGAGTTCGCCATTACAATCAGGGCAACTCCAATCCCCGTCAATTAAGGACATGGGTTCACCACAGAAGGAACATTCAGGTGGAGGACCGGAAGGAACCCTGGGAAGGACGGGCAACTCAATATCTAATTCTATTTCGTCTTCATCTTCATTGGGCATGTGAAAACCTCGTCTATCTTTCGCGGTCGTTATCTACTCAGAAATTGTCTATGAGGAGCTATCGTAGAGATGAAGTCCTGAAATTATTCCTCCGTTTCCTCTTTTTTAGGTTTTGGCTTCGCCTTCGCTTGCAGAGCTTTTTCCGCACTTTCCCGCGGTGGAACCCCGATAAAGGTCAACCGTCCATTGATCAGGGTTGCGGGCACGGCACGAATAGCATGTCGCTCCGCCAGTTCTTGACCGGCCTCCGATGTAATATCAATTTCCCGGTAACTGAAACTATATTTAACCCGCATGCCTTTCCAGAGCGTTTTCGCATTTGGGCAGGCCGAACAGGATTTGGACACCAACAAGGTCACATTCGCCATTGCAATCACTCCTCCTTGATAAACTTCCCAATATTGTCATGTTAGCACTGACGAAAATAGGCGGGCAAGGTAAAACGAAGAAACCGCGATTTCCTCGCCACGAGAGAACAATGCGAAAGGAGACAACGAAATGGACGTGCGGCGCGGCTTACATCTTGCGAGGTTCGAGTTCGATGATGCCTTTGCGAATGGCCAGAATGGCCGCTTGGGTTCGATCAAACACATGCAGTTTATGAAAAATATTGCGGACGTGATTTTTGACCGTCTTTTCACTGAGATCCAGGACGTTCGCAATTTCCTTATTTGTTTTTCCATCCGCCACTAATTGCAACACGGTGATTTCACGGTCGGTGAGATCGTGCTCCAAAATTCCCCGTTTTTTGCCTTTGCCTTCAGACAACAACGAAAACTCGACCAGAATCTTACTGGCGACGGATGGATGTATCAGAGACTCGCCACGGGCAATAGTCCGAATAGCGGCCACAATTTGCGCCGAATCACTATCTTTGAGTAAATACCCGGTGGCTCCGGCTCGCACCAGATCAAAAATGTATTGCTGTTCTTCGTACATCGTCAGGGCCACCACCCCGATGTGAGGAAATTCCCGTTTAATAATTCGCGTGGCTTCCACCCCCGTCATGCCCGGCATACTGACATCCATGAGAATCACATCCGGCATAAGCAGTCGGGTTTGTTCGACGGCCTCTCCTCCATCTTTTGCTTCCCCCACGACCTGGATATCGTCCTTGGTTTCCAGAATCGCACATAACCCTTCACGCACCACACGATGATCATCAACAATGAGGACTTTAGTCGTTTTAGGCATAAGGCACCTTTTCCTTTAATACCAGAGGAATGAAAATTTCAACCTTCGTGCCGGTGCCGGGTTTCGACACCCACTGCACGTTTCCGCCTAACATTCTCGCCCGTTCCGTCATACTTCTGACTCCGAAATGATCCCATTTTTCAGGATTCTGCCCCTCTGCCTTGACGTCAAAGCCCTGGCCGTTATCAGAAACGGTCGCTTTCAAAACATCTTTCTTGAGCGCGACTTTTACAATCACCTTGGTAGCTCCGGCATGTTTGGCCACATTGCTTAATGCTTCCTGGACCATGCGAAAAACAAAGACTTTCGCTTTAGGATCAAGTTGGGATTCATCCCCACTCCCTTCAAACTCAGTCCGAATCCGGTGCTCCCTTTCATAGGCCTTCAGATAATTTGATAACGCGGGAATAAAGGCTAAATGATCATATTGCCCCGGGCGAAGGTTATAGACCACCTCCCTGGCCTCCTGAATGGCATGCTTCAATTGCAGGGTCGTCTGATTGAGCATCGTCAAACACTTGGGGGGATCCTCTGCCACCAATTCACGGACACGCTCCATCTTCAGGCTCACTCCCACCAGAGTTTGCACCAGACCATCATGGATCTCACAGGCAATGCGCGTCCGCTCCTCATCCACCGCCCCTTCAGCTTCCTCTTTGACGTACAAACGAAACAGTGATTGATACCGGGTGAGGGTATTTTCGATTTCGGCAGAGGCCCGGATTCTGGCTTCAATCAATTGCCACATAAACTTGGCGCTCGCGCCCCCCACCAATGCCAAATGTGGGGCATGCGACTCAAGCAGGGTCTTCTCCACATCGGGATCGCCCGTCACATCGATCACCAGGTCCACATCTTTGATCTTGAGCAAATCTTGATAACGGCGAAGGACAGGAATCCCGATTTTTTTAGCGAGACGGACGCCCATGGTGTGCGGACGGATTTCACTCAACCCTACCACGGTCACCAGGGGATCTTCCGCAAAAATTTCCATAAGTGCGGTCCCACCATGCCCTCCACCAATAATCGCCACCCGGCTGGAGGTTACTTTTGCCTTTGATCGGCGGGGACTACGTTTGGTGATGCGTGGGGAACGGGGGGAGGGTTTGGGGGATGGCATAGACACCCACTTTCATGATCGGAATAGGTGGAAGATCTTTTCGAGGAGAAGATCCCTACCCTTGTCACGTTATGACGCGGACAAACCAGAGGGACTCGCTAACCGCCACAGACAAATAAGCATGACTCAGGACATCCTGGTGTCTTGGGTTAAGGCCCGTATGGTATCCATAAATTGATCGATGTCTTTAAATTCACGATACACCGAGGCAAATCGAACATACGCGACGGGATCCAATTCTTTCAAGGCCCGCATGACTTCCTCTCCGACGGTTCGGCTTGGAACTTCTGTTTCTCCAAGGTCCTGAATACGTTTTTCAATCCGATCAACCGCGGCCCCTAGCGCTCCAATACTGACCGGCCGTTTTTCGCAGGCCTTTTTGAGTCCTGCTAAAATTTTGGCCCGATCAAACGGCTCTCGCCGATTGTCTTTTTTGACCACCATCGGCAAATTTTCTTCGATTCGTTCGTAGGTGGTGAACCGCCGCTTACAGCCTAAACATTCGCGACGGCGCCTGATCACTTCTCCTTCACGTGCGGTCCGCGAATCAATGACCTTATCTTCTAATTGGTCGCAAAAAGGACATTTCACGAAAGAGCGGCCCTTACCTTAAGGATGGAAGGCGGTGGAGGAAGGTTAGTATGGATGAAAGATCGGAAATCGTGAGCACAGGTCTTTGACATCCCGCAGAATCCGTTTATGAAGGGACGCCTCCTGAGAATGTTGAATGACCTCATCCATCCAGGAGAGAATCTGCTCCATTTCGGGTTTCTGCATGCCACGAGTTGAAACCGTCGGCGTGCCAATACGAATGCCGCTTGCGACAGCCGGGGGTTTTTCATCAAACGGTACCGCATTTTTATTGACCACAATGCCGGAGGCATTTAGAGCGGCTTCGGCTTCTTTTCCTGTCACGCCTTTGGATGTCAGATTCAAGAGGAACAAATGATTCTCGGTCCCACCAGACACCACCCGATATCCCCGCTTCAAAAAGCCCTCAGCCAACTCCTTGGCGTTCGCCAGCACTTGTTGTTGATAGGTTTTAAAGCCAGGAGATAAGGCTTCTTTAAAAGCCACCGCTTTGGCTGCAATGACATGCATAAGCGGCCCACCCTGCGTTCCAGGGAACACCATTTTGTCAACCGCTTTGGCATGTTCCTCTTTGCACATAATCATGCCGGAGCGTGGGCCACGCAACGTTTTATGGGTCGTGGTGGTGACAAAGTCAGCATAGGGAACCGGGCTTGGATGCAACCCGACCGCAATCAAACCCGCAATGTGGGCAATATCAACAAGAAGATAGGCACCAATCGATTTCGCTATCGCCTGAAAACGAGGGAAGTCAATAATTTTGGAATACGCGCTGGCACCGACAACAATCATACGAGGGCGGACTTCCTGTGCCTGCCGCTCTACCACATCATAATTGATCTCCTCAGTTTCCCGATCGACTCCATAGGAAAACGCCTGAAACAGTTTTCCTGAAAAACTTACACGGCTGCCGTGGGTAAGATGCCCACCATGGGCCAGATCCATCCCTAGGATGGTATCTCCTGTTTTTAGGACAGAAAGATACGCCGCCATATTGGCTTGGGAACCCGAGTGGGGCTGAACATTCACATGCTCACACCCGAAAATTTCTTTGGCTCTCGCAATGGCTAAATCCTCGACCGTATCCACATGTTGGCATCCGCCGTAATATCGCCGACCGGAATACCCCTCCGCGTATTTGTTGGTCATCAAACAGCCTTGGGCACCCAGGACCGCGGGACTGGCGTAATTTTCTGACGCGATAAGAACTAAGTTTTCCCGCTGTCTTTTTTCTTCAGCGCGGATGGCCGCATACACCTCATAATCAGTGTCACGGATCGCTTTGAGTGTACCGACGGAATGTCTCATCGCTTACTCGACGACCGATTCATCGGCCTGATTTTTGTCTGATCCCCCTTCATGAGTAGCCTCTTCTGCAGCTTTCTTCACAAGGGTCACATTAATCTTAGGAACCACATCCCGATGAAGCTTGATGGCAACCGAAAAGGTCCCCAACTCCTTGAGAGGTTGTGGCAAGTGAATTTTCCTTCGGTCCACCTCCACGCCTTGAGCAGCCAATCGTTCGGCCACATCCTTGGATGTCACAGACCCGAACAGCTTGTCGTCCTTTCCGGTCTGCACTTCAAACGTCAGGGATATTTTTGACAGATTCTTCCCCGACTCGCCTAAAGACTCCAATTCTTTTTTGGCCTTTTGGTCGATCTGCCGCTTAATATGCTGCAACAGCTTGACCTGTCGCTCTTCAGCTACGACAGCTTTTTTCCTCGGGAGTAAATAGTTCCGTGCATACCCTTTCGCCACCGTCAATACATCTCCCAAATA
Source organism: Nitrospira sp. (assembly GCA_024760505.1). Taxonomy (GTDB): domain Bacteria; phylum Nitrospirota; class Nitrospiria; order Nitrospirales; family UBA8639; genus Nitrospira_E. Next base: position 2,573,458 of record CP058931.1, on the reverse strand, counting down.
CCCTAAACCTTCTACATTTTCCTGCAAAATAACCTTCATAAAACACGTCTCCTTAGCCTAGCGAATAAGGGAAACATCTTAAGACTGGGTATAGAAAAAGTCAATGTAATTGCTGAATATATCATAGAATAGGCTTCTCCTTCATAATCGGTGGTCAACCTACAGAAATGCTTATGATAACCAGATAATTCCATAGAGAATTTCAAAACAACCCTTTCAAAAATATGCTATGCTCCTCCATACTTACTAAAGGTTAACACTTACGTATCAACATGATTGCCGAGGCTCAAATCTAGAGACCATCGATAAATCACAGCCAAGGTAAACGATCAGATTGCTTTTTCATCTACCATACTCTCTGTGTCGGAATAGTAAGATTATGAACTACCTCAACCCCCGTCAGTTTCAAACCAACACACTTTTCAATCTTCTCCTTCTCACCCTATTTGCCCTTAGTCTTTTCGCCTTTCCTCAACTAACCATTGCCGAGGAAGGGATGAAGGACGAAGAAGGACTCGCACTCCAACCCTTCTCGGATCTCAACCTTCGCTTTTCCAATCGTCCGCTCACCCCACCTGACTCACTCATTGTCCAAACCATCCCCCTCACCGGACTCTCCGTCGCCCGCCCCTTTGTCGCTCCGAACCCACAAGCGGTGATTTTTGAGGATGATCACCGACAACGGGTCGCCGTCCTCTCGACCGATAGCTTCGGGGCGCTCATACTCTATTTACTTGAGCCTCTCCCTCTTGATCCTAAGCTACCCGCCCTGTTTGAATGTGCACACAATCGAGGATGTGAGGCTGATCGAACTCCACTCACCGGAGGATTGGGATGTCTCGCCCTCTGTATCAAGGAACTCCTGGAACTCTCAGCACTGAATCAATAATTTTCATGAAACTCTACGATCTTCTCACTTTAGCCTCAACCCATCTCAACAGCGAGCGGGAAGTCGCCATGAGCCGTGGATTAGACGCTCCTTTGGAGATTGCCCAAGCCCGACACCTCCGCACGGTCGGCTCCCTTCACCTCTATAGTTGTGATGTTCCCCCGGGAAGTAAATTCCTCCCCGACATCCCGGTGACATTGTTACCGGGCAACGATATGGAACCGACCGAAGGGTATCTCCTGGGATGGCAAAATGGCTCTCTCATACTCCAAACATTCGATCACGTCGGCCAAACCCTCAATCGGTGCACCCTCATTCCCGACACATCGGGTTTCCTCGAAACCGGGGCCACACGGTTGGCCGACATGGCCAGCAAACCTGATTCCTTTACACTTGGACCTGCCGAACGATTAGTGCCCTGGCTGGACCCTGAACCGCTCTCCAATCAAACGGCAGCAAGAGAAAGCATCCCGACCACAGTGCTGACGACTATCTGGGGAGACACGCGGCAAAACCGCTGGACAAAGCTGACGACATTAATCGTCGATCAGGTTCGGAAAAACAAGCGAATTCTCCTGGTGGCTCCGGATCATCACACCGTTGATGAATTAACTGGTGCGGTCGCACACGCCTTAAAAATGGCGGCCTTGCCCTACCGAAGTTTGCTCTGCCGGTATGAACTACCTTTAGTAAAAGATGCGGGAGGGATGCTTCTCCAGGAATTTGGCTTTGAAGCACAGATGTCTCATTTTTTTGCTAAGGCCAACGCCAAAAAAGTCTCATTACGAAAAAAATATGACCGGTTCAGGGAACTGACTCCGATTCTGGCCTACAAACGCGACAAGCAAAAAGATCTGAACGAAGTAAAATTGTTGGAATGGCGGTTACTCACACAGCTCAGTGACTGGCAGGGGAAAGTCAAAAATATCGATAAAACTCTCCGGGACTATGAGGCACTTCCAATTTGGACACGGATGAGTATGCAGGTGGCCGGCAAAAACATCGAGACCCTGGTCGAATACCGGGAAATTTACCAAGGCAAAATCCTTGGACTCATGAAAGAAGTCGAAGTAGCACAAAAGCGAATTAAAGAGTTGATCCCCGAAGCGACCGTTCCCAAAAACCTGCGACCGGAATACGATGAATTAAAAGAAGAAATCAAACGATTGGGCGGCACAAAAAAAATTCGGGAAATGCTGGCCGCCGGAGAAGGCACCAACCGCCAAGCCTTCGCACAAAACAAACGTATCATGACCTGCACCCCGGGCCGAATCCTTACCGACCCGCTCTTCAGAAAAGTTCCGTTTGATTTACTGGTTATTGATGATGCCACACGCATCCCTGCATCTCTCTTGCTGGCTGCCACCGGCACCATTCGTGAGCGAATCATTCTCAGTGGTGACACCTCAGACCTGCTACCTGGAGAACCGGGGACAACATCTTCTCCTGGCCGCTGGCCTCAAGCATTTTTGGAAACCCTTCTGTCTCCTTCTTCACAACCTACCAGCGTGGGATAACTTTACGAAAAGTCCGTCCTTTCTTGTAACGCTGATGTCTCATTCAGGAAGAATGGCTCAAGTGGGATTCCTTCGAGAGAACCTCAACAACGGAATAACGACAACTTGACCGCATTTCTGTAAAAGATGATAATCGCACTCACGTGCCGAAGTGGCGGAACTGGCAGACGCACTAGATTCAGGGTCTAGCGCCCTCCGGGGTGTGCGGGTTCAAATCCCGCCTTCGGCACCATTCGTTTTTTCCTTTCCCCCTCAAGCACTTAGACCTCTCTTTCCCTTACAATTCGACTCCGACCGCATCACCGACCGCCCTAGGGGTTATCCCTGATTTTGTCATGTTTTTGTCATGTGACGATGCCTTTTTGAGGAATGGGCCATCTAGAGACCGTACCGCCTCGGCTTTATGCGCCGGTGACAGATGGGCATACCGCATGGTCATAGCCAAGGACTTGTGTCCTAAGAGTTCGCCCACGGTGATAATCGGGGTGCGTCGCATCACCAGCCACGAGGCGAAGGTATGCCGAAGGTCATGGAAATGAAAGTCGGCAATTTTGGCCCGTTTGCAGGCCCATTCAAAGCGCTTCCGTGTATCCTTAAACTTACACCCCTCCTCATCGTGAAAAACCCACGGCACGTCAATCCTAGTCCGCAACCCCACCAACACCGACCGCACCGTCTCATTGATGGGGATATCACGGGCTTCCCCATTTTTGGTGTGCGTCAAACGAATGACCCCTTGCTTGAGGTCCACTTGCTCCCAGGTCAGAGAGAGGACTTCTCCCCGCCGCATCCCCGTATACAAGGTTGTGATAACCAGGGCACGGAAACTTCCATGACAATATTGAATCAGGTTGTGCGCTTCGGCTTCATCTTCCAAATACCGCAACCGTCCAGGCGGCTCCCGATCCTTTTGCACGTCCCTCAAGTCTTGCCGGATTTCTTTCCGGACCATCTTCCAGACCACCGCCTTGGTGAGTGCATGCTTGATCGTCGCCAGTTCTTTGTTGATGGTGGCGGGTCCGACCCCTTCAGATCGCCGCTGTTGCCGGTAATCCTCCAAAACTTTCACCGTGAGAGTATGAATGGGAGGGTTCCCTAAGATCCGCTTAAAATGCGCCACATGGTACCGCTTGGTTTCAACGCTTCGTTGATGCCCAACATGGTTCAGATAATCAGTGAAAAAGTCATCCAGTGGTACCGGCTTAAAGGTTTGCGTGGGAAGGATACCCTCCATGGCTTCCTTCCGCCGGTCAATCAACCGCTTCTCGGCTTCGGCTTTATTCGCGGTTTTGCATGATTCAAATTGCTGCTTCCCCAGAGCATCAAAATAGGTCATCCACCACACCGGCCCACGCTTATAGAGTCCTTTCGTTGATCGTGCCATGGATTAGCCCTCCTCGGTGATGGGCACCGCCCATTGGTCGAACTCGCCCAGCAATTCCAGAAGATCGTCTTCGTATCCCTGCCGCTGCCAGGACAAATCTTCCTCTTCCTTTGCCGCGTTTTCTCCGACAATTTCCAAATCCGGGCAATACCCCGTTGCGGGTTCAACAGTGATTTTCGCGCACACCATGACTCCCTCGCCCCATTCACGCTTGGCCCGTCCACGCCACCGCGCCTTGAGCAATTCCACAAAGCGGCCCGCACCGGCCACCGTATCAAACCCCTGTTGATCGAAGATGTTTTCACCAAGGGTTTTTTTAATCAAAATAAAGTCCATCGTTACTGGTCCTTACAAGTCATCCACCACACCGGCCCGCGGTTAGAGAGTCCCTTCGTCCATCGCGCCAGGGATTAGCCCTCCTCGATCCTCAAAGACAATTTCATACTAAAACGAGACGCGGGCGGGCTTTCTTATCCTCCACGGCGTAATAGGCGGCCACCGCCTCGGCCGCAATGGCCCGCATGAGATCTTCTTGCCCTGCGCCTATTAGGGGCTCGCAAGCGGCGTCCAACCCACCCACGCGCGACTGCTTGGCGAGATAAAGCACCGCCGCATTTATAAACTCACTTATGCTCGGTGATGGATATCGAGCCTGGAAATTTTCCAGCGCCGCCAGAGCCTCGGCGGATAACCGCACTGTGATCTTTTTTGTTGGACCCTTCACGGCACACCTCCTTCTCTCATGTTCATGAGTCAACGGCTTTGGTGATCTCCCGCGCCCTTCCCCCTTGCGCGGCGAGCCAGGTGTCGTAATCGCCAACAAGGGGCGCCACCGCACGGACGGGCGGTCTCCGGATGCCTGCCCCATCCCTGCGCGGCCGCCAGGCCGGGGATGTCGCCGGGTGTTCATCGATTAGCCGGTGAGCGTGGTTCATCCAATCTTCCGTCATGTCCTCGGGACGCGTGAGGCCGCCCGGCAGCCGGATCAAGCCCATATCACGCAAGCGTCGGACCTTCTTGACTGGCAGTCCCAAAAACTCGGCCACCGGACACAGCGCCCCAAACCGGCCAAAGGCAATAGGTTGTTTCATAATCGTTTCGCGGTCGCGCCCTTCGCCCGTTTAACGGTGACTTCTGCGACAAAGACTTCACTGGTGTAATGGCGCTGAAGCTGCTTGGCCTCTTTTTCAGCGTCTCGGTAGGTTCGACATTGCGTTCCCTCAATTGAAAACGGTTCACCATTTGGTCCAAATGGGTGACATGCGGAATAAAATATACCCTTCTCGGGAATCTTCATGACTCAGGTTCCTTTCTTTTTGGGTTACTGACCGTCACGGATTTCCTTGACGGAAAACTGACCATGGACATTCAAGCCGCCGTGGTCGTTGGGCGTCCCATAGTGCCCCCACAGGTGGCCATGGCACCCGGTCAGACGGTTGAGCGTGTTCGTCAATTCCCGCTCGTAATCCTTGCCGCCTCGCGTGTCCGTGCTGGTAAACCGGGCCGATCCATACTTGTCCGTTTCAATCTCGTACACAAAGACTGCTTCCGTGATTGTGGTCTTGGCCTGTGCAGGTTTGCCCATGGGGTTCACTCACGCTCCCTTCTTTTGTGGTTTGGTTTGAAATTCACGTTCCAACAAAGCCCGGATAAACCCCGAAGCCGTGTAGCCCTTGGCTTTCAGCCTGTCTAACTTGCGCTTCATGGATACCGGCAGTTGGATCAACACCTTCGTCATTGTTGACATATCCTCACCTCCTTTCGTACAATTTTATATAAATATAGATATATATATTTCATAAAGTCAATATATATTTGACTATATTGAAACCCTCGGCTAGGCTACCGCCGCCATGGCCGAGAAAGAGTCTAATAAACGCAAAACGTACGGGTTGAGCTTAGATCCAGACCTCATGAAAGAGGTCAAGCATTTAGCTGTTGATGAAGATCGAAACGTCAACGAGATGCTGGAAGAGGGAATGCGCCTCTTGCTCCAAAAATATAAAAAGAAGGGGGCCGGGCGATGAGGACCATTCAAGACATTATGGAAGAACTTGAGACCCTGAACACGCCTGAGGGAATCCTTGCATTTATTGAACAACGCACCTTTTTGCCCCATGATCGCCTTGCCAGAATTTATGAATATGGAAAACCGTGGCCCTTTGGAAATTTTCCGGAATTGGACTGCTTGCGAGCCATTCACGAAGGAGCCACAACAATAGAAGGGGTAGCACCTGAAACAGCATTAAATGCCTATGCTGAACTTCGACAATTAGACATAGACCTTCAAGACCCCGATCATAAAGACGTGGCTCTTATCAGAGACCACACTGCGGAAGTAGCTCGTCTTTCCGGTGAAGACTTTGACACCGTTTCCGAGGTCTATGGGGCAGAAATTAAGCGTTGGCAGGCCCTCCTAAATCTATTCACCCAAGCAGTGAAGTTAAGGCAGACTTCGCACTAGGCCCCTTATCATTCACAGGTTCCCTCTTTGAGTGAAGCTGCCGGGCATCGGCACCACCATGATGGCCATTGCCCTAGATGCCCGGATGAGCATCAGCACCACCATGATGGCCATTGCCCAGTAATGCCCCGAAGGATTAGATCCTTCATCGCTTTCCCCTCTGAAAATCACGCAACCCCTTATCGAGCACTTGTTGGGTAATCCGTGCGGCTTCTTTGCCGATCCTGGCTCCCAGGCGTGGCTCAATCTTCCGGAAGGTGTCTTTAAATGGCTGTTCCAGCTTGGCCGCATGAAACCCAAGGAACCGGCTCAGATAGCCAACCAACACAATCCCATTTTTGCCCACCACCACCTTGGTCAGGACATGGGACAGTTGCGCCCCCCTGCCCTCTTTGTCTTTAATTTTCGTGAAGGTCTTTTTCTTGGACTTGAGCGTGAACCCCACGGCTCGCCTTGGCAGATTGATCCCAGGAGGCCCAAACAGGTTATTCTTGCGAAATTCCGTTTTGAACTTCGCTCCCTCCCGCGCATATTCCCGTTTCAGAGTGGAGAGAATGCGTTTGGGAGCCAGCTTACTGGCCTCTTCTAAGCCCTTGATATTCGTAATCTCGAACGTAATGGAATCATTGAAGGCCATGGCGCTCACCCCTTTCTTTGTCGAATAGTAGAAGATATTGCCTGTTGACCAAACCGGAAATTTTTCCCACAAAATTTCCTAAAACCGGGCACCCCACGGCCTTTCCTGTCCCGGCCTTTCTGTGTTGCGACTGACAACAAGGTTTACAGTTATATGTTGCATTATCATGGCTTTTATTTACATAAAACACGAGTATTTTAAATATGTTAATGATAAATATGTCAACTAATGTTGCATGTCAACCAAATAAAAAAACCAGAAACTAGCAAAATACTGCGCCGCTCGAGCTCCGCAGTAATGGGTTACCAGAAAGGACCCGCTCATCCCGAAGTGCGTCCACCATGATGGTGGTCAACGTGCCGGTAGATGTGCCGCTCCCGGCCAGGATAGATCCAGCGCCATACCTCTGCCGGTCGAACACCGCACACCAGGGCAAGAGTATTAACGGCCTGCTCCACAAGATCCCGATGTGGTCGAATTGCCGCCGGTCGTCCTGGTCCTCGCCTGATTGCTGGTGCGGTCTTCACGTTCCACAACCACCATAGGTTTGCTCCGATTGCCTGTTTCATCCGCTTAAACTGCATCGATGCCCCCTCACTTCCACCCTTCCAGCACTTCGTCAAGGGTGGAGACGATGGGAGTTTCCAGACAAACTGCTTCTTCCCGTTCAGGGCTTTCTCAACGAAGGACAACGAACGGCCCACCTGCCGGGCAATTTCAGGATTCGAAAACCCCGAATCATTCAGTTCCCGCATGAAACCATCCAGCCTATCCCGCTCGATCTGCCTATTCATTCGACGTTCCCATCAAGAAAACGGCCAACCCGGCGGCAGAATTACCGCCGGGCTTTCCGCTTCTGGATCGATAATCCGATGGGTCACCGAGAGCTCAACCACTCCCTTGCCGGGCATCGGACACAAGCACACGCTCCCGGCCCTGCGCTAGCTACTGCGCCTCAGTTCTTCAGAAAGTTTTGCAGCTCAGTTACGTTCGACCGAACAACACCGCGCCCATCACATACGCTCGACCGTCCATTTTTCAACCCGGTTAGGTAGGCATGAAAACATCCAAAATCGAGAAATTCCTCTTGCAGTGCGGGCGTTCGTTCATAGGCTCGCCGCAATGCTTCAGGGTCATCCCCAAGCTTTAGCATCTCCGCGTCAGAAACTCTGCTGGGTTCACTGTTTGCGTTCGATGTGATCATGTTTCACTCCATTTGAAAAATTGTGAATATTCGCCCGCGTGAAAGCCTTTATTAAAGGTCAAACTCTTGCGCCAACCTGCCCCGGATACGCATGTACTCTGCCTCTTTGGGAGCCTTGAGTCCAAGCGCATTTAGTACGGAAAAATACAGGGTCATGGGCTGGGCCGAATTAATGGCTACAAAAATTTCATCGTAGGCCGCTTGGATTTGTGCTCGATGTTTTTCAATGAGTGAAGCCGAAGCCTGTAGCCAAGCCCTGGTTTCTTCTGTCTTCAGGGATTTGACGGCCCCCGCAAGGTGCAACTCAGCCTCCTTTAGCGACGCTTCCGTGGACGTGAGAATTTCAGTCGAATCCCGCAAGCCATCCCTAGCCTTCCCTAGATCTCGTTTCACTTTTGCCAAATCGGAATCACTCGCGGTTCCCTTTCCGATATTGGCAATCACTTCCGCTCGTGAAGCTTCTAGACCATTGACTAGTCGCTCGGCTTCAGCTTTCTGGAAGGTCCGGGTCTCAACCTGTTTTATGAGATTGTCTCGGGTAGCTTGTGCGGCCCGAGCCTGCTCCCGGCATTCCTCAAAAACAGAAGATTTCTGCAACGTCAAACTTTCCATGAAAATTCTCCTTTCGTTGATTGTGATTCGCCCGTGATTACAAACTTTCCCACCTTGCCTCATCCTGCTCAAATAGTTGGGTGAGGATCGTGCTCCCCCCACGTACCAATGATGGGGGCCGCTCGTTTCGGTGCTTTGATATTTTCAAGAAATTTCCGAACCCCCTCAGGTCGGTCGTCCATGGAGACATTGATTTCCGGCTTGTCCGGAGGACTGTCTCCATTGGTTTGCTGTCCGATGTCGCTGCCCAAATGGTCGGTGTGCGTTGCTTCTGGATTCCTCTTTGTAAATTCTTTAATTTGCATTTTTTCCGCATCCTTTTTTTTATCGTGATTGCCGTCTTTGTTCCCTTCTTCATCTTCATCTTCTCTTCTAGAAGATGAAGATGAAGATGAAGGCATCCGTTTCGCATTGCGGTCGCTATGCGGTCGCATTGCGGTCGCATCGCCTGTCTTCCCTCGTTTATCCCAACGGGCGTTGGCGTTTTTCCGTTTAGTTTCTCGGTGTTGCTCCATCTTCCGGCGTTCAAGTTCTTGCGGCTCAGACCAGATAAATTCACCATCTGTTTGGAAATAGCCACGCACGTCTTGCAAGTCATTCTTGCGCAATCCTTTGACAAGTTTTTGAAAACGTTTCTCGGAAATTGGGCCCCCGTTTCGATGCATTGCACACCTTGCGTCAATAATCGCGCCTTTAGCCGCCCGGCTCATCCCGGCCGTATCAATAGCCCAATCAGCGACGTAAAGAGGCATGTGTGGCCACTCACTCATATCTACTTAGAATCATCTGCCACTTCGGTCGAAGACTCCTTTTGGGCCTGCTCCCTCGCCCACTGCCGCAACTCCTCGACATTCACCCGTAAAGCTTTGCCATACCGATAGATACCTGGCGTCGCCCGCGGTAGTCGGTAAATTGTGAATTTGGAAAGCCCTAGCTCGCGTGCCGCCAACTCTACTTTAGTGTCCGACATATTCCCCCCATTCCTGGTTGTTTGTGTGGCTAGCTGATGATGCCTGAAGCTACCTGCGAAGCCGAAACCTGTCCAGCACCGTGTCAACAGTGTCAACAAGATGTTGCGTGAGAAAAACCCCTGTATTTACCTGACTTTTCTATGATTGGTGGATCATTGAGCTAATGAACGTTTCCGTTATTTTTTTGCGCCACTAGCTGTCTTCGCGTGCCAATGGGAAAATTACCCGAAGGAGGGGAGATCTGTTTTCTAGAAATTGGGCTTTTGTTGTGGAGATTCAAAAGGCGGGAAGGGAGGGTTTATTCGTGACTCAATTTCAAGCAGAGGAAGGCTGGACAAAGAGCCGGGATGCCATTGTTGGATACGGTCTGGTTCGTCGTTCTTAGAAAATTCGATGGCGGATTTTTTTTTGGTGCCGTGTAATTTCGCGAGAACCCTACTAACAAAACCTCCTATATATTCTGATCGCTTTAGATCCTTCTCGGAAAAGTGAGCTAACGAAAAAGCCGCGTCATAGCCACAGTAACAAGGAATACTTTTCAAACGAGTGTCCAATACCGGTCCGTGCTGTGTAAGCCAACTCACCCGCAGGGCAAGAGCATCCCTTTCAGGAAACCCTTCCCTGCGAAGATATACTTCCAAAATTTCCCGTTGTCTGTGGAATGCCGGTTTCCAATGCTCTTCCTTAGGTGGCTCTATATCGGCAATTTCACAAAGCAGCTCCCCAAAATAAGCGCCCCGTTCGAAGTCGCCCATTTCTGGGGAGAGCGCCTGCAGGATAGTCGGCCGACCTTCCCAGGATTCCTCCGCTACCATCAACATTTGAATGTTATGATAAATCAGGCGGGACAGGGACACCTTGCGGGACTTGCGGGACACCTTCGCCTTGGCATCCAGACGACTCAACCGCTTTAACAGGGCTTTGATAATGTCGTGCAAGAGTGTCTTATCGTCAGGAAATAATCCTTCTTTTTTATGCGCCCGGTAATAAGATGTGAACTTACTTCCCACATCCGGGGTTAATTGTTCGCGTTTTTTAGGTCTGGCCATATTCCCTCCCTGCAAGGGTCCTGGAAGAGAGGAAGGGGCACGATGGCCAGGACCACCGCCGATTGGCTCATGACTTCCAATCGTTGCCCCCGTTAAGTTGTCTAGGATTCCAATCTAGCGATTTTCAGAAAACCTCCAAGCCGATATTCGCCCGAAAAGGTGATCGCCCGAGGATGTGGCATCTTGTTCGTTTTTTGGGAACATCCTACACCGCCGCCGGTCCGGTTACAGTGCCATCGGTTAAGAGTTAAGAATCATCGGCATTAAAAAAATGTCATGTTTTTGTCATGTGACTTTCACCATCCTCCCATATTCTGTCATTGCTTGCCGTAGCGTAGCGTAACAAGGTAGGATATGAAAGTGCCCATGAACACAGGCTGAAACGCAACATTGAACAACTTGGAGCTACGGGAGGCAAACACGCCTCGCCCCCTTCAGGGTCTAGCGCCCTCCGGGGTGTGCGGGTTCAAATCCCGCCTTCGGCACCATCCTCGCTTTTCCCATTACCTCAGTCACTCGTGTCTCCTCCCAGGGTTACAACACCCACACGACCGTTCCAATCTCTTACACCTTTTACCGCCTCAGTTATCATATTTTTTCTGGTGGGGTTTTACCTAGGTGAGTATGTCCATCCTCTAATCTGTTCTCTCCAACCCTATGAAAAAGTTTGAGATGAACTTACTACATAAGTAATTGGGTAGGAGAGGGTTTATCTCGAACAGTGTTTAACGAATCTGTTTTGAGCTTTTTAATGGAAATGAAGAAGCTAGAGGTCTAACCGAAAAGGAAGGAGTAAGTATAGACATGAAACATGACAGCAAAACCTAAATCATTTTTGGCTCTTATTTTTGAAATTAGCTTTATTTCACAAATTGATTTACCGATTTAGTTATAGAAAAAATGGGGCTTTTTACAATTGGAAGGTCCAGGGAGCAAAGATTTCAACCCTTCCTAATCTACCAGGGAGACAAGTATGTGGAAAAAGGATTCACTGCTATTAGTAATGTTGTTTCCATTGATCTTACAAGGTTGTGCTTCAATTGTAAGCGGCACCACACAAGAAATAACCTTCCAAGCGAATCCAGAAGATGTATTAGTTACGGTAAATGGAAAGGTGATTGGAAAAACCCCCACCACAGTACAACTCGACAAAAAATCTGGGCAATCGGTAGTGTTTTCAAAAGATGGGTTTAAGCCTATAACGATGCAGTTGGAAACAACAGTAGAGCCCTGGTTTTGGGGAAATATCGTGATTGGTGGTTTATTTGGGTCAACAACCGACGGTTTGTCGGGTGCGATCGTTAAATATTCCCCAAATCAATATTTTGTCACTCTGCAACCCGAAGGAGCGACGCATATAGACGGTTTAACACTAAAAGATTCACGAGAAAAGGCCAAAATCTTTATTCTCACCCATTTTACAAGATTGATTGAGGATATTAGGCAAGGATCGGGAGAGGAGCTCAGCTCACTTGTGGCACTTTTGGAAATTTCTCCGGAACAAGAAGAAGATTCTCTCAAGAAAATACAGGCGCTCTCTGAGACTTTCACCGATCCCCCAGCATTTGCTGATCAGGTCCTTGCATTTTACATTAAGTGAGATTAATGTCCAAAATGGAAAAATTTTTCGGATGTCAGACATTCCACTCAATGAGGTTAATTTCCTAACCTTATGCCCTCCCCTTATCGAGACTTAATCAGCCCCACATAAAAGGTTCATTCTGAAAAAGGCAGGGAATAATCCCGACCTTTTTTGTTTGATCCAAATTCTCCGATCTCTCTCTATTCTCATCAGCATTCCCTTTATCCCTGAAATTTTGTATGGTACAAGATCAAAGCAAAAATTCTTTTTCGCTCACTCATCATGGAGTGATAACTGGAATTTGTACCACATTTTTTCTCTAGCTGTTGCGGATTTCAACATGGCCAAAGGAATGAAGTGGAAGCCTACCGAAACAAAAAGTTACAATTCTTTGTAAGACACGTCAATTTAGGAGGGGCAGCATGAAATCAGGAATCCTTTTAACATTACTCGGGCTAATTCTTTTCCCTGTATTTGCCCTTGCCCAGGGTGGTGAAAACATGGAGCCGAAGTGCCAAAAATTAGCGCAGGAATTTGCAGAGGATCCATCCTCCCTCAATGAAATGCAACTCAGGCAACTACAATTCTGTGTGACTCAAATCATCGAACGGCGCTACAAAACCGATCCTCCGGATCTACTCAGAGGGACTATTATTGAGCCTCCGTCCTCCCCTGTTGAAGTCCCAGGCACTACCACACCGGCCCCACCACAGCATCCTGGTATCCAATAATTCACAAACAATTTTCTTCAGCAAAACCAGGCGAAATTCCAGATTGACCAACGACCAGGATACCGAACTTCATCTGGACCAGGACATTTGGGCCCCTCTTTCTGCCAGTCGCTTGAGATCTCTATACAGAGCGGCTGATGCTGTACTGATACGAGAATGGTCCTCAGTCCACATGGAAAATTGAAAAACGATTATGTACAGCTAAAACCTTTGAGGGGAATTGCGCACATTCCTCAGGCTACCTAACCAGCCATTTAACACATATCGAGGCGGCTAGTTGGATAGACGAATGGATACAATGGAAACCTGGGTGAATGGTGGCAAAATCATCCTCAAGAAAGTTGCAAGAGCGTATTCGTACCGGCCCGCCAATAAAATTGCGATTGAATTCAAGGGTTTCCTGACGGCGAAGTGTGGGCTGACGCTCAAGCAAAAACACAATGGCTCTACACAGAACCGAGCCGATGGGGAATTTAATGAAATACAACAAAGTTCTCTGCTCTGCACTTTCAATTTTCTGCCTGCTTGGGTCGCTTCAGAGTTTCGCTGCCGAGTGGTCCATTGGGATCTATGAGGGCCCATCCCCCCTCCAGTTGGCGCCAATCCCTGGCACACCGAGCCCTGTGCTCACCGCCCAGGATGTTCTGGATATACCAGCAGACTTCGTCGCAGATCCCTTTATAGTATTTAAAAACAACCAGTATTTTATGTTTTTCGAAGTGCTGAACCGGATCAATAACCAAGGGGACATCGGCTACGCAACAAGCAATAACGGCCTGGATTGGACCTACCAGCAGATCGTGCTTAACGAGCCTTTTCATCTTTCCTACCCCTATGTTTTCGAATGGCAGGGTAACTATTACATGGTCCCTGAGAGCGGCCAAGCGAATTCCATCCGACTCTACCGGGCGGTGAATTTCCCGACGACCTGGGCGTTGGCCGCAACTCTGGTTACGGGCCTGCGGTATGTAGACTCGAGCCCTTTCTATTACAACAACATTTGGTGGATGTTTGCCGCTACCAGTGGGAACAATGGCAACCTGCATTTGTTTTACGCCGATAGACTGACTGGTCCCTGGGTCGAGCATCCCAGGAGCCCGGTTGTGAAAAGTAATACCGACATCGCCAGGCCCGGTGGCAGGGTCCTTCAGTTTAACGGCCGGCTCCTGCGATTCCCGCAAGACGACAATCCGACCTATGGTAATCAGGTCAGGGCATTTGAGGTAACCACACTCACCAAATTCGACTATGCGGAATTCGAGGTTCCCGAGAGCCCGCTTCTCTCAGCCAGCGGTTCGGGATGGAACGCGGACGGCATGCATACAATCGACGCCTTACGCCTTTCTTCAGGACGATGGCTTGCGGCAGTCGACGGGTTTGGAAATCCAACGAAGCCGCCGCCTTCTTCATTAAACATTTCGAACCTGACCGTCGCCAGCGGGAAATCATACCTGGTGCCCGCCGCAGGCCTCCAAGTTGGGGGCCGCGTCTATATCGACCGGACCTATACCTTTACCAGCATCCCCGCCCTCGTGCAGGGCCAGGCGTATATCCAAACCGCCAACGATGATAAGGCGGCCACCACGGCCACCTTCCTTAGCTTTACCGTCAATCAACCCGTGATCGTGTATGTCGCCCACGACGGACTGATCACCCCGAAACCCGCATGGTTGAACGCCTTTACCGATACCGGCACCAATCTGGTGACCTCGGATAAGCCCCTCCGCCTTTTTGCGCGGGCCTTCCCCGCCGGGCCCATTACCCTCGGGGGTAATGCCAGTAGCAGTATTGGTGGAAGCATGTATTCCGTCATCGTCCAACCCCAGGGGGCCCCGCCCCCGGCCGTCACGCATCCGGGCACCTCGACCGTGGGGGCCACTCTCACCACGGTGCCGGCTAACGGGACGAAGGCGACGATCACGGTCACGCTCCGGGATGTCAACAATGCCCCGGTGGTCGGGCACACGGTGACGTTGGATGACGGGGCGGCCAGCTCGACGATTGGGCCGGCCAGTGGGCCATCGAATGCCAGTGGGCAGGTGACCTTTCAAGTGTCAAACACGACTGTAGAGGTCGCCACCTATACGGCCACGGACACGACCAATGCCGTCACCGTGACCCAGAAGGCGTCCGTGACCTTTACGGCCCCGCCCTCAGGCGTCACCATCACGAACCTGACCGTGGCCAGTGGGAAGGCGTATGTGGTGGTGCCCGCCGCACCAGGCCTCCAAGTTGGGGGCCGCGTCTATATCGACCGGACCTATACCTTTACCAGCGTCCCCGCCCTCGTGCAGGGCCAGGCGTATATCCAAACCGCCAACGATGATAAGGCGGCCACCACGGCCACCTTCCTTAGCTTTACCGTCAATCAACCCGTGACCGTGTATGTCGCCCACGACGGACTGATCACCCCGAAACCCGCATGGTTGAGCGCCTTTACCGATACCGGCACCAATCTGGTGACCTCGGATAAGCCCCTCCGCCTTTTTGCGCGGGCCTTTCCCGCCGGACCCATTACCCTCGGGGGCAATAGCGGGCCAAGCAATAGCATGTATTCCGTCATCGTCCAACCCCAGGGGGCCCCGTCCCCGGCCGTCACGCATCCGGGCACCTCGACCGTGGGGGCCAACCCCACCACGGTGCCGGCTAACGGGACGAAGGCGACGATCACGGTCACGCTCCGGGATGTCAACAATGCCCCGGTGGTCGGGCACACGGTGACGTTGGATGACGGGGCGGCCAGCTCGACGATTGGGCCGGCCAGTGGGCCATCGAATGCCAGTGGGCAGGTGACCTTTCAAGTGTCAAACACGACTGTAGAGGTCGCCACCTATACGGCCACGGACACGACCAATGCCGTCACCGTGACCCAGAAGGCGTCCGTGACCTTTACGGCCCCGCCCTCAGGCGTCACCATCACGAACCTGACCGTGGCCAGTGGGAAGGCGTATGTGGTGGTGCCCGCCGCACCAGGCCTCCAAGTTGGGGGCCGCGTCTATATCGACCGGACCTATACCTTTACCAGCGTCCCCGCCCTCGTGCAGGGCCAGGCGTATATCCAAACCGCCAACGATGATAAGGCGGCCACCACGGCCACCTTCCTTAGCTTTACCGTCAATCAACCCGTGACCGTGTATGTCGCCCACGACGGACTGATCACCCCGAAACCCGCATGGTTGAGCGCCTTTACCGATACCGGCACCAATCTGGTGACCTCGGATAAGCCCCTCCGCCTTTTTGCGCGGGCCTTTCCCGCCGGACCCATTACCCTCGGGGGCAATAGCGGGCCAAGCAATAGCATGTATTCCGTCATCGTCCAACCCCAGGGGGCCCCGTCCCCGGCCGTCACGCATCCGGGCACCTCGACCGTGGGGGCCAACCCCACCACGGTGCCGGCTAACGGGACGAAGGCGACGATCACGGTCACGCTCCGGGATGTCAACAATGCCCCGGTGGTCGGGCACACGGTGACGTTGGATGACGGGGCGGCCAGCTCGACGATTGGGCCGGCCAGTGGGCCATCGAATGCCAGTGGGCAGGTGACCTTTCAAGTGTCAAACACGACTGTAGAGGTCGCCACCTATACGGCCACGGACACGACCAATGCCGTCACCGTGACCCAGAAGGCGTCCGTGACCTTTACGGCCCCGCCCTCAGGCGTCACCATCACGAACCTGACCGTGGCCAGTGGGAAGGCGTATGTGGTGGTGCCCGCCGCACCAGGCCTCCAAGTTGGGGGCCGCGTCTATATCGACCGGACCTATACCTTTACCAGCGTCCCCGCCCTCGTGCAGGGCCAGGCGTATATCCAAACCGCCAACGATGATAAGGCGGCCACCACGGCCACCTTCCTTAGCTTTACCGTCAATCAACCCGTGACCGTGTATGTCGCCCACGACGGACTGATCACCCCGAAACCCGCATGGTTGAGCACCTTTACCGATACCGGCACCAATCTAGTAACATCAGATACGACCCTCCGCCTTTTTGCGCGGACCTTCCCTGCCGGGCCCATTACCCTCGGGGGCAATAGCGGGAGTGGGGGCAGCATGTATTCCGTCATCGTTCAACCCTCGCTCCCGTTAACCATTTGGAACCAGACGGTCGTCAGTGGGCAAGCGTATGTGGTACCCACCACAGGCCTTCAAATCGGGAGCCCAGTATATATCGACCGCGGCGATACCTTTACAACGGTCCCTACTCGCCTACAGGGAGCCGCATATATCCAAACCGCTAACAATGATAAATCGGCCACCACGGCGGCTTTCCTCAGCTTTACGGTCAATCAACCGGTCTCCGTGTCGGTCGCCTATGACGTGCGTATCACCACGAAACCCGCATGGTTGAGTACCTTTACCGATACCGGCATTAATCTGGTGACGTCAGATACGAGTCTCCGTCTTTTTCTGCGGTCCTTCCCCGCCGGGACCATCACCCTTGGGGGCAATGCCGGGAGTGGGGGCAGCATGTATTCCGTCATCGTCCAACCCCTCAGTGCCTCAAAGGCCTCTACCGAAGTGTTTTGGCGCAATTTAAGTAGTGGTGAAGTGGCTGTGTGGCGGATGAATGGGCTGACCATTACGTCGGTCGGTTTCCCTGGAAGTACTTCCACCGATTGGAACATTGAGCAGGTGGGAGATATGAGTGGTGATGGTGAGGGAGACATCCTTTGGCGGAACACCATAAGTGGGATTGTGGCTATTTGGCTCATGAATGAGGGAACAACAATCTCTTCAGGCTTTCTTGGAGGTGTTCCAGCCGAATGGGTGATTAGTGGAATCGGTGATGTGAATGGTGATGGTAAAGCAGATGTGCTCTGGCGCAATTTGAGTAGCGGGATGGTGTCTATATGGTTCATGGATGGGCTATCTATCAACTCCGTCGGATTTCTGGGGAACATTCCTGCCGTGTGGGAAATAGAGCAGGTGGGTGATGTGAATGGCGATGGAAAGGCCGACCTGGTTTGGCAGAATCAGACCAATGGCACCGTGGCTGTGTGGCTGATGAATGGGTTGACCGTTACGTCGGTGGGCTTCCCCGCAAGTACGTCGTTGGATTGGGAGATTCAAATCCTTGGGGATCTCAATGGGGATAGTCAGATGGATGTGATCTGGCGAAATAAAAATAGTGGAACGGTGACGGTGTGGCTGATGAACGGGACGACGATTGCCTCGTCAGGTGTTCTAGGCAGCATGCCCTTCGAGTGGAAAATTAAGCAGGTGAGTGATGTGAATAGCGATGGCAAGGGAGACGTCATTTGGCATCATCGCACGAACGGCGCAGTGGCTGTGTGGCTGATGAACGGCGCGACCGTGACAGCCGTGGGCTTTCCCGGCAGTTTGCCCCCGGAGTGGGAGATCCAACCGTAGGCTTGGACTCCACTCAACGTTCATTGAAAGAGCCTGACTTCTCATAGGGGCTGGCTTTGCTCTTTTGTGGGTCCTAGCGAATAACAAAAGGAAAAATATGGTTCGAGGAGATGGGACAAGTGTGAAATTCAGAGCAGGCATGAGTGGGACGAGTTGGCTCATCAACAATGGTGGGAATCTTGCTCGCGTTACCAGGTATCCCCGTCTTAGCTTTCCTATTGCAGCCTTCGCCGCCTGAACCCTCGCTTCCTTGTTTTTCGCATCGTAATCTGATCCGCCAGAGCCCAAACCGTGTGCACTGACCATTAAAATCTACGGGCCTTGTATGGCGAGAACATTGCTGCCAGAAAGTAGGTATCATCGCCAAATCCTTGTAGCTGCCAAAATTATCCACAGCGTCTTTATGGTCGGCCTTAAAATTTAAAAAACCCTCATCAGCGGGGCATCCTAGTAGTCCTGTTTCGGGTTATTTGATTCCTACACCGAAATTTGCACGTTGACAAAAACGCCCCCCCACTTCATTTAGACCAGGACATTTAGTCCCCCCCTTGTCGTCAGTTGTTTGAGATCTCTTTACAGAGACACTGATGCTGAACTGATACGAATGGTCATCCGTCCCCATGAAAAATAGAAAACTAATATGTTCAGTTTGGACTTTTGAGGAATGGTGCGCATCCCTCTGCCTTAGTTATCTGGCAGATAACAAATATTAAACCGGGAGGTGGTGATGTGATAGATGAAATGGATACGATTCAAACCTGGGTGAATGGCGAAGAAATTATCCTCAAAAAAATTGGCAGAGAATATTCGTACCGTCCAGCAAATGAGACCGGAGATTGGTTAAAGGGACTTCCAGATGGGATGGTGTGGGCGGATGCTCAAACCCTTTTTAGAGCCTCCCTATAACCATTCTTTACTCTTCGTTTTGTCCGGCCAGAGATCCCATTTTCCTCTGGTACAATCAATCCCTTCTGCAATCTCAACCGGCATAGCTATTCCTTCAGAACACGAGTTGTCCTCCATCTGCAAATCACCGGAATACGGACTACGCTCTTTATTTCATGGCATTCGCAGCCACAACCATGGATTGCTCCTCTGCATTCTTTATTGGGGCTGCGTCACAGAGTCAGATTGACGAAAACCGACGGTGATCCAAATGGGAATTAAGAGGATTCCCAGCAGCAAGAGTCCGGCAATCCACGCCCCACGCCAGGGCATCCAGTCGGGGGCAGGACTTCCCACCAGCCAGGTTCCGATACCGGTGAGCAAACAGAAGATGGACAATGCGGTAAGCCCCATGGCCATAATCGCGCGCCAAAATCGTCGAACTCCATTTCGCTGCTCAGATTGAACCCGCAGTTCGATGGGTCCCCAAAATCCCGGAGGACGTGCACGCCGGTAAAAGGTCTCCAAACGATCGAGATCTTCCGGTCCGGTGAACCAGGACACGGCGACACCAATCGCACCGGCTCCTAGACCCATGATCAACAACCGCATTTCCTCTTGCTGTCCCGGAAGGGCCCACAGTAACAGTGGGGCCATAAGCACAGAAGCCGCAATACAGGCTAATTCGCCCCATGCCGTAATTCGCCACCAGATCCACCGAAGCACCAACACCACGCCCATTCCCGCTCCCAGCAACAAACTGATCTGCCAGGCAGTTTGAATTGATGACAACCACGGAAGAATGCAAAGGGCAATCAAGAGAATCAGCAGATTACTCGCACGTGCAACCCAGACCAGTGCACGTTGCGAAGGTTCGCGCTTGAGCCATCCCTCACAAATAAACCGGCGATAAATATCATTAGTCCAATAGGACGCTCCCCAATTCAAATGCGTATCGACCGTGGAGGCCAAGGCCGCCAACATTCCGACGACCATCAACCCTTTAATTCCTGGCGGTAACAGTTCATGAATGCCTTGCACAAAGGTAAATTCGCGATCCGCAATGAACTGAGGGCCTATCATTTCCGGTGGGGGTGGAAATATCACAAGTAACCCCAGGGCCAAGGGCAACCAGATCAAACTCCGAAGCACAACTTGGGCCACGGTAAACACCACCGCAGCGACTCGCGCATCGTGATCGCTACGGCATGCCATGGACCGTTGAGCCAAATATCCTGTCCCATCCGCATTCATTTGTAAGAGCCATTGAAATCCATAGACCAACAACACCATCATGGTCGCATCCCTGGCACCGAAGGGAGTAAAAGCCAGAATCTCATTCCCGGTCAGTGGATACCCAACCGCCACCGAAAACTGTTTCTGAATATGTTGAGTCAAGGACGCCAAGCCTCCCACGTGATCCACCACCACCCAGGCAAATGCCCCGCTGGCAACGATCCCGATTCCAAATTGCACCAGATCCGTGGCGACGACGCTTCGTAGTCCGCCGGTGGTGGAATACAACACCGTCACAGACACAATGGCCCCTATCGATAAAAGATTATTGGCCGAACGAACCCACACATTGTCCGCCTCCAGCCCGCCAACGGTAAAAGGGACTCCTCCCCATTTCACTATGTGAACGAACACATCAAAAATGCCGGCAGGAAGCCATTGATCCCAAAGAAGAAATGGTTCAGCGAGGCGAGTGGCCGCCAACAGCACCATAGCGAGCACCGTGCAATTGACGATGGTGCCGAAATAAATGGCTTTGATACCCCGGAGCGCCGACGCCGCACCATGGCCATATCGCACCTCCGTCAGCTCGGCATCGGTGAGCACCCCTACCCGCCGCCAGCTCGGAGCCAGGAGAAACCCCATCAGAAGAAAGGCCAAGGCAAAAATCCACAAGCGCCACAACGCGAAAATGCCGGCCGTAGCCACCAACCCTGTGACAAGCAATGGCGTGTCAGCCGCAAACTGCGTGGCCGCCATGCTTAATCCGGCCTTCCATCCCGAAAGACTGCGTCCTGCAAGAAAATATTCTTCCAGATTTTGGGATGCGACCGCTCGCTCTCGAAACCCCGCTTGCAGGGCATAGAGAATAAAAACGGCAAGAATCGCCCAATCCCATCCAGTCATAATTTTTGGCTCATCATGATTGGGTGTGCTGTCAAAAAAGATGCATTCAGTCTATTGAACCATGTTCCCGAATTCCCAACCAACCACCGGCAAGGTTAATCCACATACCACAAGAACAAACCCAAGCCCCGTCACACCCCATCCGACGAGCGTGGCCCGATCCCCTAACATGACCGGCGTCTCTGCCCCAAATCCCATCCCCGCTGGAGGCCACTGCTGAGTGAGACGAATTCGTGACCCAAGGTACATAACATAGGCGCCCATTCCCACTGCAGGCATTCCTGCCAGCATGGTCACGACCAACAGCAACATACTGATTTGGTGACCCGTGGACTCCGTCAGTGTGATATCCGGGTTGGTGACCTGTGAGAGATATTCCATGGTGAAATAGACCAAGGCCCCGCCAAAAACAAGCAGCGTCACCAGCATCACCAGCAGGAACGGTCGATTGAAAGACTTCATCATGCCTGAGAGTTCTGCGAAGAATCCGTTAACTTCCACAACGTTTGCTTGCAGCTTTCCGATAAGCCCTGGGAAGTGATCGCTTCATAAAATGCGCGACATCGACTCACATATCCATCTAAATGGACATGGCTAAACCAATCCATCTGCCACAGATCTGAAGAAAGCAGATGTTGCTGGGCAACGGGCAAGACATAAGCATGGGCCGTCATTGTTGAGCCATCCGGACGGAAGACCTCAAGCAATTCCCTGCGATAGACCGGGTCTTCAAACCGGTCCAGGAGCTCCCAAGTTTGATGACTCATTGAGGTATACACACGCCCCCGTGTCAGAGCGCCTTCCTGGGCCACCATTCCCGGATAAATGCGGTCCCTCAACCGAAACTGCGCAAATCCCGGCGCTTCCGCTTCCACCCATGGCAACGCCAGGCCGGTCACCGCTTCCATCACTTCGGCAAATTGCAACGTCCCATAAGTAAACAAGGCATCACTCATCTCATGACTCCAATCGAATGACCTCTGATGATCGGTCTTAAGCAAGGCTTTCTATCGCAGGGGACACATTCAACTCCATGACAATCTTCACTCGGGAACAAGCCTCATCGTCGCCGGATCGCTTCGTGTCGTCGCCCAAGCCACACACCGGTGGCAAGCCATAGACCCGCAATGGGCAGTGCCGCAAATGCCATGTGTGACAAGGTCATTCCCCAGGCATGAAAGACGGAGACAATCCCTGTCCCCGTCATATCGGCACCTCGATGAACGACCGTATCAATCACATTTTTCGCCTGATATTTTTCTTCACGGGAAACGACGGTAAAGAGGGTTTCCCGCGTCGGCTTGGTGATGGAAAATTCCCCCGCCCGCCGCAGAACACCAAACCCGATCAAGACCGGCAGGACGGTCATCAAACCAAACACCCCAAATCCAATCAATGATACCAGGGGCATGACAGCCAACATGATCACGACGCCAAACCGCGTCAACAGCCAGCCTGTCGCGAAAAACTGGAGCGTGAACGCGAACACATTGATCCCAAGATCCACCGATGCGAACAATTGCATGCGATCTTCCGAACTCGGCATGACTTGCGGAATTAATATGGTTTGCTGCGAATACAGAAAGGTTGACAGAATTGAATAACACATGAGATAGAGGGCAATACCTCTCAAATAGGGCGAGCGAACAATGCACACCACTCCTACCCATAAGCTTGGAGGAGTGGCTTCAGAATTCCTGAGGGAAGAAAGGTGCCGGTTTCCCAAATCAATCCCGTGATGGCCGTGATACCATTTCAACAACGCCATAATGCATCCCACCGCGATCAATAAGAAGATCGCTGACACTAAGAGTAACCCGGAAACCCCGACCCCTTTTACCGCCATTGCGGTGATAAACGGGCCTGTCATGGCGCCAAGACTGCCTCCTGCGGAAATACAACCAAAGAGTCGCCGAGCCGCATCAGTGCGAAACACATCGGCCATAAAACTCCAAAACACCGACACGACGAACAAATTAAACACACTTAACCAAACAAAAAAGATGGGCCCAAAGGCTTGCAACCCGACTCCACTTTGCAATGCCACAAAAAAGGCCAAAAGATTCAGGATAAAAAACACATAGACCGTTGGCAATAATCGACGAATCGGAAAATGCCCCGCGACCCAGCCAAAAACCGGGATCACGGCTAGCATCGTGATGAACACAACTGAGAACAACCACGGGAGATTATGAGCTCCCGAGAGCACCCCCATTTCATCGCGAACCGGTCGCAGGATGTAGTAGGCCGCCAGCACACAAAAAAAATAGACAAACGACCAGATGAGTGCAGGAAGTTCGTCCCGGTCAACCGGCACCACCCGGCTGATCGACCAATGAAGAAATTGTTTAGAAGATTTCGCCATTCTGTAGAAATTCGTCTTGGACACTATAACTGAGGCGCATTCATGGGTACATTATGACGAATGCCGTCCTTAGAGTCTTCAGGCATCGCACCTCATATCGCCCAACCATGCGTTTTGATGCCCATCAATAACTTTTAAGGAAAACGGAAATGGGACTTAAAATGGAGAGAAACCGCAGTGATTGCCATCAATGGGAAAAGCTCAGAAACGATCTTTCACAATACCCTTCAGGATTTTATGAAACCACCACATAATGATCGGGAGGTGGCACCCCCAGGGCTTGAAAGAAACCGAAGATTCGAGTTATCGGGAAGGGGAGAAGGATAGGAGGTGGGTAATTTTAGGATGATCCAGGATGGCTTGCACATGAGCCAAAAGCTCCTCCTGGTCTTGGGATCGATCAACTCGTTGATGAATGACGGTTGCCACCGTATTCAACGCGGCGTGCAGCGTTTGGGAGGATGCGGCAGATGAAGAAGAGCCGAGGTGTCCCAACGAGCCGAAGGAAGGCTCAGGATTGGTACCCGAATTATCCGGCCATTCCTTCTGTGATACCAGGAGAGAATGAGGAGGCCGTTTTTGTAGCTCCTCCAGCATGAACTCAAGATCATTCAGAATAAGGTCAAGATGCTCCGCCTGACATTCATCAGACAACGCATGGCTATAGATATCCTCTCGACCCCTGGAATCCAAATGAATCCGGTAGCGACCTCTGCTGAAAGTCCCTACAGACTCCTCTATGGAAGTAAACTGCTGATTAAGAATATCCCGTAAGGCCTTTGACGGTGATGAGTCCATCCCAACCGATCCGTTGCGGGGCAGGCCCTGATTCGGTTCGGCCATTTCCCTATACCGGAGAACTCCCTGGCGAAATTCTTCGAGACGATCAATGAATACAGCTACCGTCATTGACTCCCACTCCTTACCTATTGTGAAATTTGACGGCACATGTGAAGGTTCTGAGGGCAAAATCCCACTCCAACCCACACATTGGAACCATCTGCCAACCTAAAGGGAAGCACTACTCAATCCAGAGAAAACATTGCGACAGGAACAACTAGAGCAGATCACTGAGGACGCACCATCTTCCTGCGATAACAAAGTCTTTAACATAGAAATCGCCATCGGCACAAGTCAACCAAGATACAGTCCCAAATCTTTCAAAATCGAATCCCACCCTTAAAGACCACACTAAAAATTCGCCCATCGACTCCAGGACTATAGGAGCCCGGACAGGACGACTCGCGAAAACTCCTCCCTCAACCGTCCTATCCCGGGAAATATAAGGATTAGTCCGCG
Source organism: Nitrospira sp. (assembly GCA_024760505.1). Classification (GTDB taxonomy): domain Bacteria; phylum Nitrospirota; class Nitrospiria; order Nitrospirales; family UBA8639; genus Nitrospira_E. The sequence continues at coordinate 2,548,358 of CP058931.1, read as the reverse complement.
CTTCTTTTTCTCTATTCTAACAGAAAATCGACAACAATCCCCTTCCCTCTCCATTCGCTTATCACACGAACAATATTTTTTTGTAACCTTCTCACTATTGAGTTCTCTCATCTTTCTTAAGATAATGGGCTTTCCCGTCACTTGGACCTACACCTCAAGGGGGAGACACCCACATGAATACCCCGCTCAATAACTCCCAAGAAAGGTTTGCGTGAGCAAGCGGACCATCACCCTGATTCTTGTTGTCTACTTGGCCATCATTTGGGCGGCAGTCATATTTCGAATCGACTATTTCCCCTTAACCTGGGTCCCCATGTATAGCGTGTATGAGCCCCGCGAAACCATTTCAGTCAAAGTATGGGACAAAGACAAATATCAAAAAGGCCTCAAAGTTACGTATCGGGACGGATCAACCGGTTACGTATCCTATAAGGATCTCAATATTCCCAAACCGAATTTTCGACGTTTATATTATTCGAGAATGTTTGGCACCGCCCCCCCTAAACATAAACAGGGAAACATTGAATTGGGGACGCTCAACCAATGGGTCCGCGGATTAGAGGAAGATGAGCCTCGATTTGAAGTTGATTGGGAATGGCGAATGTTTTGGACTCTCAACAAAACATTAGGACATGAACCTTCCGACCCTAAATTTATCATTCGTATAGAAGCCGACCATCAGAAACGTGTGTATCGGAAGAAAGATTTACTGCGTAAAGACCTTACCACCGTTCAAATTGACACGCGAGAGGCCTTGATCGAATGGCATGACGAATGGCTGCCAAGGTGGGAACATGGCATTCTGTAACCTCATCAGCCGTGGCTGGAATCAATTTTTCTTTAGAGGATTTTCGGGAGAAAGCCTTGGTCTGTTGCGGATGTATATTGGATGCGGGCTTCTGTTTTTCCACACCTATCAATTCGCCACAGTCCTGACTCTCAACCCGATCGGCTCCAGAAATTATTTCCTGGACCCCATTTGGTATTTTCATCTGCTTGGGATTCAGTACCATATCCCTGCCCTGTCGTTTATCGTCTATGCCCTCCTGATGACCGCCACGGTCGGTATGATCATGGGAAAATGGACCCGGACATCAATTCTTATCGTTATCCTCTGTATTTTTTATTTAAAGGGGGTGAGAGACAGCTTTAGCGGCGACGTCCACCATCGCTATATCATCCCCATGCAAATGCTTTTCCTATTTCTGCTCTCCAGATGCGGAGAAGTCCATTCTCGTGACTCACGCCGTGACACATACCCTCCCCTCCAGGAATGGGAGGCCAGTTGGCCCATTAAAATGATGCAACTCTATGTCGCTCTGTTTTATTTTTGGAGTGTCATTGCCAAAGTGCGGGTCAGCGGATGGGAATGGTTTTCCGGCGAAGGCCGAATCCAGGAGGTCCTGATCAAACGCTCTGTCCGATGGGGCATGACAGGCGAAGGGGAACTTGTCAAGAATAGCTTAAGCTTCGAGCTGGCCCAACGCCCAGACCTTATTCAGATTTTCTCCCATCTGGTGCTCGCGTTCGAACTGGGGTTCCCATTGATCCTCTTCATTAAATCGGTCAAGTTGCGGGCCTTCTTTCTGTCCGGCGTTATTATTTTCCACATTTCCTCCTTTATCCTTATGGATGTCAATTTTTTGTTAATCCCGTTTGTCTACCTCATTTTTTTCGATCTTGTTCCCATCCATCAATGGCTCAAAATCCATGCATGGCGACTTTTCAAACGTCGACCATCCATGGCTGGTTAGGCGCTACCGCCTTAGAAAGCCTGTATGGCTCTCATGTATTATAAAGGAAGGGCATTTTTCCATTGCCGACTGACCGACACAAAGTAAAGCGCGATCAGAGAAAAGGGCACGGACGTGAAACAGGGATCTTCCTTACCATCCCATGACTGGGGCAAGCACGAGAAGGTGATTGTCTTTGATGGGGTGTGTAATTTTTGCAATGCGTTTGTCAATTTTGTCCTCGAGCGGGATTCCCGAGGATTATTTAAATTCGGAACGCTTCAATCCCAACCGGCACAGGCCATTCTCACTCACCTGCATCTTTCGACCCAGGATTATGAAACCTTTTTACTGCTGGAACACGGAAAGGTCTTTACAAAATCCACTGCCGCTCTCAAAATATTTCGCAGCCTTCCTGGCGCTTGGCGCTGGCTGTATGCCTTCATCATCATTCCCCGGCCTCTTCGAGATATGGTGTACAGCTTCATCGCCCGGCATCGCTATCAGTGGATGGGAAAATCCGACTCGTGCCGCGTACCTACTCCACACGAACGGACCAGATTTATTTAGCGGGACCTGATGGCCTTCCGGCGGCATCAGTTTCTACCGATTGCCCCTCCTTCACCCTCACCGCCTTCTACCACCATTGATTGGAGAAACAGTTCTTCAAGGTCGAAGCTCTCTTGAATACACGGAGCACCATATTCGGCAGAACCCGTAAGAACCCGCAGATTGGGTCGCAGGTGAACGGTCCCCGCATGATGGGTATGGCCACACAAAACGGTGATTTGACAATCCGGTCGTTCCCGTGATGCGTAAAGTAATACCTCGCCAACGGCCTGGCAGGCAAAATAGGGAAGCCAATCATCGTTTCCCATTTTCCCCTGATACCAGCAGGCTTCTTTAAATGGCGGGACATGCGTCAGGCAAATGACGCGCTGATATGATGACAAGGCCTCATCCAATCGATCCCGCAAATAGCAAGCCGCCTCATCTCCCAACGCACGGAGTTTGCGTAACACCGCCTCCCGACCTAAGTCCTGAAAATCCGCGATCAACTCCTGATCACTGAGCCTAACCGGGGACAGATGATAGTTCCCATAGCGCCCGTCTCCCCATCCGTCATGCCCGACCAACGCCGTCGTCGCAGTCAATTCGACCAACCCCGATGTCGAAAGATAGGTGAGTCCTGGCTGAATCTGGCACCAGCGTTGCAAATCATTACGAATTCGGGAAATCGAACCATAGTAAAAATCATGATTCCCCAGGACGAAATATAACGGCACTTGAATGGCTTGACGCATTTCATGGAGCAGATGGGTCAGGGATGGAGCCTCAGCAATGTCTCCGGTCACGAAGACGACGTCCGGCTGTTGAGCACGAATGGACGAAAAAAAAACGTCCCGTCCCTTGACACCCGGAAAATTCAAATGGATGTCGGTCGCCCACACTACCCGCATATGACTTGCTCCTCTCATCACTACTCAACAGCCTGAAAGGCCATCGTCCAAGCCTATAAAGAGGCCGGACAAAAAGTAAAGCGGAGAATTTCAGGGGAAAACGTCACTCTCGCCTCTCTACCAGTGCAACAAGCAGTGGCCCAAGAAAGCAGGGCGTGGTATAAACTCTGAACCCTTACAGTTGACCTCACAGCTTTAGTCATTTTCATGAGCAAGGAGTAACGCATGTCTGACTCGGCCATAGCTTCATCAACAGGGAAGGAACTCGCCACATTGGGTGGCGGCTGCTTCTGGTGTCTCGAAGCCGTATTCGATCAGGTGAAGGGCGTGGAATCCGTAGAATCCGGCTATATGGGCGGTAGTCGCCCCAATCCAACTTATGAGGCCGTCTGCAGCGGAAACACGGGACATGCCGAGGTGATACAAATAACCTTTAATCCCGGAATCATCACCTACCGGGAACTCCTGGAAATCTTTTTCGGCATCCATGACCCAACCACCCTGAACCGACAGGGGAATGATGCGGGCACCCAATATCGCTCCGCCATTTTCACCCATTCCTCAGCACAAGAGGCGACCGCACACGAGGTCATTCGTACGCTGACGGAAGCCAAGTTGTTCGACGATCCCATTGTGACCCAGGTGGAACCCGCGTCACCCTTTTACATGGCCGAAGCCTACCACCAGGAATATTTTGTGCAGAACCCGTCACAACCTTACTGCGCCTACCTCATTAATCCCAAAGTGGCGAAGTTCCGGCAACGCTTTTCAGACAAGCTCAAATCCTCCTGAGTGCCTGGAGGTAAACGGCTTCGGGGTCGTCCTGCTCAGCGACCAGAGGTGAACTGCAAAAGCGTGTCCCGCAGGCCACCCCACAGGTCCGGCTGTAAGGTCACCTGATGGGGATACACCATAACCGGCTTCCCCGGAAGGCAAAAGGGTGGATCAATCTTTTCAAGGCCAACCGGTTCCGCAATCATCGCACTCTCTGAGGGAGGGCCCATTTGCTGCACCACTAATTGTACCCGTGGCTCAAGAACACACATCGCGGAATACCTTCCAATCTCCTCATCATTGGAAACCATTATCCGTACACGATGACGATCCGTGGCAAACACCACGTCACCAACTTTGGCAGGCCCATCCGGACCCATAGAATACAGAAATACCGGTACCATGAGAACGGCGAAAACCGCAAATCCTATCGACATGAGGGGTGTCCTGGAATTGTCCGAAGATGCTTCTTCAGATGAGGGATCCACATTCATCTCCACACCAGGACCTCAGCATGTTGGCCTCGCTGTTCCTGATACATCCGGGCATCATTTCATGGACCATGGCATGAAGCATACACCGGAGCCATCCTCTCTTCCACTAAGATTGCCAAACACATCCATGTCGGAGTGGAATGAGCACATCAAGAAAGCGCTCCTATGACCTTTGAGGAATTACGAACTCGTTGGCCCTGGCGGCCCATTCGAAATTGTCCGGGACGGCTCGTTCTCCCCAGGTTGGAGCCTCCCGTTTCCTTCGAAATGCTACTCGGCATGCCATGTTCCCCTCAAGCCTTTTCCAGCCATCAGGCCAAAGATCGAGTACTCGTCTGGCCGCTACAAGATGGTGGACTTATTACCTACGAACAGCCGGATGGGCGCTTAATCCATACACTCAATACGCCTGCCGGATTTAGCCGGAAACTTGGCCAATTGGGGATTACCCTCACCACGACCAAAAATCCTGACAAGGAATAAATTCAGTAACGGAAACAAAGAATTAATGCGGATTTTTACGAATGCGGAATCTGTATAAAATCGGAGAAATAAACAGTTCGAACACCATAAACGCACTTGCAGTAGCCATTATGCCAATAGCCGATAACGACAGAGGTCCCCATAACCCCAACAGGGGAAAAAGGCTTTCCGGAATTTGGTCCAAGCCCAAGGCCATCCCGCCTGAGGCATAGCCCAACCGTCGCTTGATAAAACTAGAGAGGCAGTCGCCGGTCATCGCTAACCCTCCCGTCAACAGCCCTATGTCCCAGGGCATAGCCAAGACATCCGCCGCCAGAACCGTGCCCACCAATGAGAAAGCCACGCCTCGATAGGTTTTCGAGGGTCCCAACCACGGCTGTCCATCGAAGAAGGTCGCTCCCCCATCAAGAGGAGCACTCCAACGCTTTTTCATAAGCAGCCGCCCAAAAATCGGGGCGGCATTGGCCGCCATAATTAACAAAAAAACCTGGAGATAGACCATTATGATGCCCGGCAAAAACCGCACACACAGGAGGGGCGAGGGAATGCACACCATCGAATGGGATCTGGCAGGTCGGTCATCATTCGCACGGGAACCACCGTCAGGCCAATCTACGATTCAAGCTCGCGAAAAGTCTCAAAATCAAATAATTGACGATCGAGGAGATGACTGGGTATGACCTTGGACAAGGCCGCAAACACACTGTCACCCGAGCCGGGATACCGGGTATCCCATTCCTGGAGCAGGGCCTTCACTTCTTTGCGTTTCAAATTTTCCTGTGAACCGCACAGGTCGCAGGGAATGATGGGAAAATTTCTCATTTCCGCATAGCGGGCCAGTTCGGCTTCCTTCACATATGCCAATGGGCGGATCACCACATGTTGTCCGTCATCAGATCTCAGTTTCGGCGGCATGCTTTTGAGGGTTCCGTTGAATAACATGTTCAGCAACAAGGTCTCCATCATATCGTTGCGATGATGGCCAAGTGCAATCTTGGTCGCGCCCAACCGTTCCGCCAACCCGTACAGGATGCCACGACGCAACCGTGAACAGAGTGAGCAGGTCGTCTCGCCTTCGGGAATCAGCCGTTTCACCACCGAATAGGTATCGCGTTCTTCAATATGAAACGGCACACCAAGCCTCGTCAGGTAGTCCGGCAGCACATGTTCAGGAAATCCCGGTTGTTTCTGATCCAAATTCACCGCAATCAGTTCATAGGACACCGGAGCACGAGACTGCATGGACATCAACACATCCAACATCGCATAACTATCCTTCCCCCCGGAAAGGCACACCATGACCTTATCGCCTCCTTCAATCATGTTGAAATCGGCAACGGCCTGTCCCACCATTCGGCACAAACGGGTATGAAGCTTCTCGCTGGATCCGGTCAGATGGGACAAGGGTTGGATGGGTTGAATATCCTGCAACATAGCTTCGTCTCTACTCCTCATTTCTGAAAAAGATTTATTCGTTATAATTCACAGGGACGTACAACAGCCGCTGCAACCGGCACGATTACCGCATTCTACCCTCCGAAACAGTAAAAGAGATAGACAGTCAGAGGCGGGATCAACCCAATGGAATGGCAAGAAAGACCGGGTGAAGACCGTGTCACGCACCCAGATGGGGTTAAGACAAGGAATTGGGACCGGCTGAAGAAGGACCAGGCATCCTCAGATCTTTCGTTTCCTTTTTCCCGTCTTGGACGGGAGGCCGGTTCCCCAAGAGGCAGTATCGACCAACGATAAGACTTGAGACGCTAAACTGGCTTCACGACCATAAAAGCCTTTGGTATGAAAGGAGTCTTTCAGGCCTAAACAATCGTAATCCAAATGATGACACAGTTCATGCAACAAGGTGCGCAGAAACGTGCGAAAAGCGACAACTTGATGCCGCTTGGCCGTACGCATCCACACTTGAATACGCGGGATCCGCCGTCCTTCCATGGGATAATACAGCCCATACAGTTCCATCCGGGGATTGGAGGGTCGGATATCCAACAATTCAAATCGAATGGGCCGAATATGGAGTTGGCTCGTTAACCTATTCAGAAGGCGTTGAGTCCATTTTTGCGTGCGTAAATGACTTTCGGCCTGTAAAGCTTCAAATATCTTTCGCAGGACCGGTCGAACGACAGAGACATTGGGCAATTGAAAATCCGACACCTTGTCGCTTGCCCGATAGATCCGCTTCGCCTTGGCGTTAAGCTGGTGGTAATAGCCGAAAGGCATGTCTTGGTCTCCATTCTGCTTAGTGAAGGTCTAAAAGCACCCCAAAGAGTAGCACCCCTTGAACCTGCCGGAAAAGACGGGAGATCTACTGAGGTAAATGATGAAATTCTTTTTTATTTTCAATGAATTGCCTAGCAATTAATCAACTTTAAATTCACGAGAAAAAGTAGGCTTAAATACGTATTTTTCAAAAAAGTACCCGGAGTTAGACTCCTCCCATGCAGTTCTCATTTCAAGAAATAAAAAGAGAAAAAAAGACTAAAAAGGTAACGAATTGCCAACCACCCAGAAAAAAATCCTCTTGGATAAGAAGGAAACCAGGAAGACCATGAACGAACGTTTCAACAAACAGGAGGAGTGAAGATGAAGCGAAAACGCCAACTCCATGACGGAATCGCCGGCGCGCTTATTACAGCAGGCGTCACACTCGGGTACTACGTGAATCCTTTATGGTTGTTACTTCCGGGAATTCTCGGAGTCACACTGCTGCAAAGCGGATTCACCGGATTTTGCCCGGTCTATTTTATTCTCGACAGAACCTGTCCTGAGGAATAGAAGCAGGTCAGATATCGTCGGGGGATGGTCAGACAAGCCGAGATTTGGTTTTTGGAGGAAAAGAGAAGCCGACTTGGAAGTTGTGAGACCACAGCAAGGGCACAATGACCTTCAAAAATCTCGGTGGGCCTTTTATTTGGATCAGGTCAAAATAATATTTTCACAAGAACACTCGCGACACCTGCGAGGCTTTCACCAGCAACAAGCCCGGCGGCCAGCGCCATGACAAATCGTTCCGCCCAGGTCTTCGCATACCTCATTAAACAGGCTCCAAGAAGGGCACCAAGAAAGAGGGACAAAGAGTTCCAGGCAGGAATGACAAACGCCAGTCCCATCGTCGAGGCGCTGGGGATCCAGCGGCTCATGGATGGTGGGACAGATTGATCGAGAACCACCATCCCCACGCCTAGTAAACCCGCAATGCTCATGCCCAACAGACTTCCCGGAGGAATAGCCTCTGTACCGAGTTGAAAAACTTCCGCAACAGCCTTCCAGGTTGCCACGGCAGGCGCCGGCCATTCAACGGTTAACAACATGGATTGAGGATCAGGGATGAGCACCAGATACACCGCGCTGCCCACAAGTGAGCCGGTTAACACTCCGAAAATTTGAGCCAGAGCTTGAAAGCGCGGGGACGCACCAAGAAGCAGACCGGTCTTCAGGTCGTGGAGGAGGTCTGCGCATTGACCGGCCGCTCCACCTGTGACATTGGCCGCCATCAAATTGGTCGTGACATTACCCGGAATGAGGAAACCAAACGTGAGTTGTGTAACTTTCCCCATGGCGCCGATTGGCGTAATCCCGGTTTCCCCCGAGACTCGTCCCGCCACGATGGCCAATACAAAGGAGAGAAGGACCGCGAGGATCGCAATACCCATTGAAATGTTGAATAACGTTATCTGGGTCACCACCGCAAAGACCAAAGAAATACACAGTCCAATCACAAACCATTGACGTGGAATGACATAGGGATCATTCGGGGTTAAAAGGGATGCCCGGGTTTTTCGAGAAAGTATGGTGCCGGTCACCATTGTCCCCCAGGAGCAGGCAAACGACGTGAGCGAGGCCATGACCATCAGGGTCACCCCCGGCCAGAGCAACCATTCCACCAGGGGTCCGAACCAATAGCCGTCCGGCGTCAGGTGTTCCGCAGGAATCCAGCCTTGTGTGAGGACCCAAGGACCAATAATGCCCCAGGCAAGGATCGCTCCAATGAGCAGGGAGAGTCCGGCGCGAAGCCCGATAATGGCCCCAAAGCCCACCATCAGAAGCGAGGGATCGAGAACGAACCCAAGGTTGGAAAGGGACACAGTGGATAACCCGGCCTTGTTGAGCGCCCCCTTCAGTGGAATGGCCAGGCCCGTGGCCATCTTGGGGATGGTCAGAATAGCTTCGTTGAAAATTTTTATGATCCCGGCGATCCCACCAGCCGTGAGGAGAACTTTCACGCGAGCCAGGGCTTCCCCCCCTTTACCATAGATTTCCCTCACGGTTTCCGCTGTGGCAACACCGGCGGGAAACGGCAATCGGTCACGAAGAAGCATCTGTTGCCGGAGACCGACCGCGACCACGATTCCAATCAGGCTGACCGAAAAGACCCATACAGAGAGCAGAGACCAAGGCAATTGCTCGCCAGTCAATATGGCCAAGGCGGGAATCGGGGCCACTAGCCCTGACGAGATAATGGATGCAGCCGAAGAGGCCGTGGTTTGATTGATATTATTTTCGAGAAGACCCCAGCGCTCCGTTTGGGCGGTCGTTTCGAATATTTTCCAAAACGCATAACTGAGCAAGGCTGCCGTAATGGACATATTAAATGTCCAGCCAATCTTCAGCCCGCTATAGATATTGCAGGGGGTGAGGAGCGCACCTAAGACCATCCCCGTGGCAATGGCACGAAGCGTCAACTGTGGATGGGTCGTATTGGCTGGGGGAAAGGTAGATGCGGGTGGATGAGAAGACATCAAGCCAGACAGGGTAATGAGGAGAACATCCGCAATGGGAGTGCATTGAACATCCTGTCGTCTGTCCTCAGCAGAGAAGCGCTATGGGTCATCTTGGGGTTCACCATGGCGTCGGACCATATCCTCCAGTGTGTGGGGGAAAGACGTTTCTTCAATCGGTTGAGTAGGAAAATCATTATCGGACCCTAACGTATCGCGATCTCTCCAAAACACCGGTTCATTTTGCATATACACGACCAATAACTTCGCAATGGCCTCGAGTCCACTCAGATGAGTTCGCTCATAACCATGAGAAGAATCGACCCCAAACGTGAGGAGTGCGGTCCGAATGTCGTTCCCGGCCTCTACGGCCGACGCACTGTCACTTCTGTAGTCGCAAAAAATGTCGCGTTGAAACGGAATGTCATGATCCACACATAAGGCGATAAGCCGCCTGACCAGGTGATAATCAAAAGGCCCGGCTGAATCGGCCATGGCAATCGTCGCCCCGAATTCGCTCGAGGCTTGAAAGGGCGCGGGAGTACCGTTATCAATCGTGATCATTTCTGCAACATCCCCATGTAAAATCGCTGAGGCCCCTGACCCAACCTCTTCGGATATCGTAAACAGTAAATGGCAACCCACAGGAAGCGTGGCCCCTGTCTCAAGAATCGATTTGGCAGCAGCCAGGATGGTGGCCACTCCGGCTTTATCATCCAAATGCCGCGAGTTGATAAATCCATTGGGACCGATTTCAGGTGAGGGATCGATGGAAATAAAATCACCAATATGAATCCCGAGTCGCTCAAGATCCTGCTCGGTCGATAAGGGTTGGATACGTCCATTGACGTCCGTCACAGTTTCATCGAGTCGAATTTCCAGATTCTTCCACGACACCGGTTGCGTATCGATTTCGTCACCATAGGTGTGCCCGGAAGCTTTCAGGGGCAGGATGGTGCCACGATGCATACTTGTATCGGAAAAGACGGTCACACGGGCCCCTTCAGCAAAACGGCTGGACCAGGTTCCGATTGGCACAATGGCCAGCCGGCCGTTGTTTTTGAGCCATTTGACCAAAGCCCCCAGCGTATCCAGATGAGCCACAATGGCTCGATCAGGCGTACTGACTTTTCCTGCCATGGTGGCTCGAATGGCTCCGCGCCGCGTGAGTTCAAAGGGAATCCCTAATTGTTTCAGTTCATTCGACACCGCATGGACGATTTGATCGGTATAGCCGGTCGGACTCGGAATCGCCAATAGTTTTTGGAGAATATGCAGGAGATACTGAGTGTCAATTTTTGAACCGATCATACAATCCCCTATCACCCGCAAAGGACTACTTCAATTTTGTGGGCGTCTTGGTTTGAGGAAACAACAGATCAATAAATCGTTCCGCCGTCGGTTGCGGTTCATGATTGGCGAGACCGGGTCGCTCATTGGCTTCAATAATGACATAGTGAGGCTTGGAAACCGTCGTGACGATAAAATCGAATCCCACCACCGGAATAGCCAGCGCTTTGGCACCAATCACCGCCGCAGTGGCTAGATCAGGATGAAGTTTTCCTGTCACGTCATGGATCGTTCCTCCGGTATGCAGATTGGCCGTCTTTCGCACCGTGATGGTTTTGCCTTTTGGCAAGACCTCTGTGAGAGTATAGCCGCCTTCCTTGATACACCGCTTGGTTTCTCCGTCCAGAGGAATGCGACTCTCGCCGCCGGTCAATCGTGCCCGTCGCTGACTCTGCCGATCAATCAATTCGGCAATCGTATGACGTCCCGTCCCCGTGATCCGTGGTGGTCGTCGAACGGCAGCGGCCACCACTTCATAATTGATCAACACAATGCGTAAGTCCTCGCCCTTCACATATTGTTCCAGAATGACGTGACCACCAGATTTGCCGGCAAGGGTGATTGCGGACTCCATTTCCTTGACCCTACGCACATCCACACTCACGCCAGCTCCCTGTTCCCCCGTCGCCGGTTTGACAACAATGGATCGATACTGTTCAAGAAATTCACCATTGCGCTTCCGCCCATTGGCCACCATCTGAGCTGGAACAGATAGGCCGGCTTCCTGTAACACGCGCCGGGTGAGGGTCTTACCCGCACAACGGCTCATCGCAATCGCCGAGGTCAATTCGGACAACGATTCTCGACAGGTAATGGACCGGCCCCCAAACGTCAAGCGGAAGTAGCCATTCTCGGCATCCAGGACATCGACGTCGATGCCTCGGCGTCTGGCCTCATTGACAATAATGGTGGCATAGGGGTTCAGTCGCTGATCCGGTGAAGGTCCTGCAAACAGCTTTTCATTAATGGTATTTCGCGTTTTCACGGCAAACACAGGAATTCGTCCAAATCCCAGTTTCCGATACAGCGCAATGGCTTCATAGTTGTCATGCAGCACTGAGAGATCCACATAGTTGCACCCCCGGGCCTTCATCCGTTCGGCCGCATGACGAATCAACGCTTCCCCCACTCCGGGATGATGGGCTTGAGGGTCAACGGCCAGACTCCAGATGCTACTGCCTTTTTCGGGGTCGTCAAAAATCAGGCGATGATTCACAGCTAGGATGACGCCAATCACTTCATTCGTGGCCTGGTCTTTCGCGAGAAAATAGCAGAGTTTTTGGGAGCGGCGATGCCTCATAAGGAGATCGGTATCGGCCGTAACCATGCCCCGTGCCGCATAGATCCGATTCAAAGCCCTGACATCGGCTTCCGACTGGATGGGAGTGATCACCATGCCTGATTGCTGATTGGCAACGGATTGATAATCACCCAACCACAATCGAAACGTATGCGATGGATCCAGAAACAGCTTGTGCGGGCGTAGGGCCAGGACCACATGAGGATCCCGTAAATAAAAGGCAATATCCCGGTGCCCGGGACGTTCCTGCATCAGCGTGGAAGCCACCTCTTCGGGGCCTGTAAAGGTGTGGGCAAAAATAAGCCGCCCCCAGCCGCAATCCAGGACCACTTTGGGCTTCACTCGCCGGCCCTGGTAGGTCGCCGGCCCGACTTCCCAGTTTTTGACGGTCGGCCCGATCGGTCGCTGACGGGGGCTCGTCATGTGGAGAGCTTGCGGGGCCTTCAACACATCGCAATCCTTAGATGCCATGGGACTGAAGCCACAGTTCCAATAATCCAAGCTGCCAGAGCTTTGACCCACGTAAAGGCGTGAGATGCTCATCCGGATTCTTTAACAATTCATCAATATAATCCCGCTGAAAGATCTCGCGGTTCTGACTGGTCTGTGATAAAAGCGCATCTTTCACCATGCCCAGATAAGGGCCCCGCAGATATTTCAAGGCGGGGACGGGGAAGTAACCTTTGGGCCGATCAATGACCTCTGAAGGGATCACCCGGCGGGCAACTTCTTTGAGGATACCTTTCCCCCCTTGCGCAATTTTCATTTCCGCCGGCACTCGTGCGGCTAATTCGACGACTTCATGATCTAAGAACGGCACTCGGGCTTCCAAGCTCCACGCCATCGTCATGTTGTCGACACGCTTGACCGGATCGTCGACTAACATAATGGTCGTATCAAGCCGTAAGGCCTTATCAATCGGTCGAGAAGCCCCCGGTTGGGAAAAATGCGTCTCCACAAAACGCTGACTATGATCGTCTCCGTGAAACCGTGGATGAATGACTCGAAGAAATTCTTTCTGGTCGCGATCAAAAAACACCTGGCGATATTCATCAACCGGATGTTGACTGTTCAACAGCGGGGGATACCAGTGATATCCTGCGAAAATTTCATCGGCTCCCTGCCCACTTTGGACCACCGTAACATGCTTGGACACTTCTTTGGAGAGCAAATAAAACCCGATGGCATCGTGACTGACCATGGGCTCGGACATGGCATGAATGCAACCCGGCAGGTTAGGCAGAACGTGCGTCGTATCAACGGGCAGCTTGTGGTGACGGGTGGAAAATTTGTTGGCAATGATATCGGAGTAGGAGAATTCGTCCCCCTTTTCCTCTGCCACCGTTTCAAACCCAATGGAAAAGGTATTCAGGCCCGTGGCACCTTCGGCCGCTAACAGGCCCACGATGAGGCTCGAGTCCAACCCACCGGACAGGAGAACTCCGACGGGCACATCCGCAATCAGCCGTCGGCGGACAGCCGAACGCAGGACCTCATACAGCCGGTCTTGCCAGTCCCGTTCTTTCCACCCCCTTTCATCATCACGCGACTCGAAAGAGAGTTGCCAATAGTGATGATGGCGCCGTGCTCCTGTTGGTTCGATGACCATCATGGTGCCGGGCGCTAATTTCCTGATGCCTTTAAGCAAGGTATGAGGGGCAGGAACGACGGCGTGAAACATGAAATAGTGATGAAGCGCCACGGGATCCATCTCCGTGGAGACGTTTCCCCCCGCTAAGAGAGCCGGCAAGGTCGATGCGAATCGAAACTGCTGAGATGTCTCAGTAAAATAGAGCGGTTTAATTCCTAACCGATCACGCGCAAGCACAACCCGCTCTGAATCTCTTTCCCAAATGGCGAACGCAAACATACCATTCAACCGGTGAACGAAGCCTTCTCCCCACGCATGGTAGGCCTTGAGAATGACTTCAGTATCTCCCTGGGAAAAGAAGGTATAGCCTTTCCCTTCCAGCTCATGTCGCAATTCCTTGTAGTTGTATATCGCCCCATTAAACACAATGCCAAGCCCCAAGGTGGGATCCACCATGGGTTGCTGGGACGCCTGGGTCAAGTCAATGACTTTGAGGCGTCGATGCCCGAATCCCATTCGCCCTTGAACATACAGGCCCACTCCATCAGGGCCACGACTGCCCATGGTCGCATTCATGGCCATCAAATCTTTGGGGTCCACAGGACACCCTGAGAAATTTATCTGTCCAAGAATTCCGCACATTTGCTCATCAACCTTTCAATCATCTTGAAATGTTTTTTTCGCACATGTGATTGTTGACGATCACAGATAAATACAAGCATCCCTGGCTCATCCCCTTTGAAGAGGAAATCTTCACCAGGGATAATTTTTTTTAAAAATTGGCCCATTGTGAACGGGAATAATGTCCAGAGGATGGGAAAACTTACCCTAATAATTAATCTCAGCTTTGTCAAACAAATCCAATAGAAATGCACTCATCAGAAGACTGAAAATACCCTATGCGAAAGAGGTCTTCTGCGTGATATTTTCAATCATTAAAGAAACATATTTGCGAGGCTCCCCATAGAACTCTTTTGAACAGAGATTTTTGTCTCACACCTCGCAGGCTGTCGAAAAAAACCCCCAAATATTCTTCTGAGAACTTATCGGGTTCAAAAATTTTACGATGTTCAACGTAGTCAAGCAGGATATGCAAAAAGGCCCATAATGCGAGTCGGTTTAGAAATTCTGAGTTGGCCTTCAACAGTGAGACGATTCGAGGCACCGATACCAAGCCAAATGAATGGCCTCCGATTAGATATACTGAATCATCCTCGTGTGTCATTAATGGGCAATCGCAGCGGTAAGGGGTTTTGAGGTCTTTTTCGACAGCAATAAGGAGGTGGTACGATGAACATCACACAAATCCGGATCGATCCGGATCCCTACGAGCCCTATCGTCTTTCCCAGGGGTATCGGGTCGGTGATCTGCTCTTTATCTCAGGTCAGACTGCCATCGATACGAACGGTCGAATCGTCGGCGCAGGTAACTTTGATGTCCAGGCCAACCAAACTTTTGATAATCTCGAGCGGGTACTGCATGCGGGAGGATCAAGCCTAGGGAACGTCATCAAAGTGACGATCTTCCTGACCGACATGACCCATTTCGATAAAATCGTTGAACTTCGCGGTCAACGGTTTACGGCTCCATATCCGGCAGACACCATCGTGGAAGTCCGCTCACTATATTCTCCCGACGCGATGATTGAGATTGAAGCTATTGCCGTTGCCGACTCTTCGGCTGAGCGGAAGTAAGAGTCATTCGGGTAAAATAAACTATGAATGAAATCTTGATATTAGAGCCGGCGACCCGCTTGGAAGAATCCGACCAGCTTCTTATGGAACCCCCAGGCGCCGGTACAATGAAAATATTGTCTGGTGGACACTTTCTTCAGACGAACCGCCACATATTGGGATGCACAAATTACACATCAATAAAAATTGCTCTGATGAGGAAAAATACACGAGTACGGAAAACAGCGGCAAGCACCGCGAAATGAAGAGTGTAGGTTGATGCGACGTTATTATGCTGTTTTTTGAAGATCCCAGCGGCAATCACCTGGAAACCTGTTACCGCGTATGCGCAAAAGTACCCGGATTCGTTTTCGATCGTCACGCACAGGGAAGTCGCCTCAATAAAAAAATAATTGTCACGTTTTCGAAGGGGGTTGATCGATGTCTGAACACAAAATCACGCTAGAATGGAAGAGAGAATCAGAGACCTTTTCCTACGAGTCGTATAATCGAGACCATGAGTTGGTTTTTGGGGGTGGCTTTCACGTTCCCGCATCCGCCGCTCCGGCCTATCGGGGGAATCCCGCTCATGTGAATCCGGAGGAAGCCTTCGTGGCAGCCTTGTCGAGCTGTCATATGCTGACTTTCCTGGCGATGGCAGCCAAGAAACGATTCGTTGTGGATCGTTATAGTGATCATGCTGTTGGGTTGTTAGAAAAAAATCAGAACAAAAAGCTGTCGATTACACGTGTCATCTTACATCCTCGAGTGATATTCGGTGGGCCGACTCTTCCGACTCAGGAACAGATACACGCTCTCCATGAGCAGGCTCACAGCGAATGTTTTATTGCCAATTCGGTGACAACAGAGGTCACGGTTGAAGCAGAATAACGGACAACATCCTCTCTCATCACCCCTCAGCAGAGGCGATCGCTCTCCCGAACGCGCGCGCCATACCCCGGTGGTCCCTCTGTGCCTCTCAACGTGAAGCCCTCTCGATCATGAGTGACAGACCGGCCAAACAGGTGCGGAAGGTGGTGGAAGAAGTGTACCGCACTGAATCGCGCCGGATTCTCGCGACATTAATCCGCCTGCTCGGCGACTTTGATGCGGCTGAAGAAGCGTTGCACGAGGCGTTTGCGGTCGCAGTCGAACAATGGACCAGGGATGGGATCCCGGCCAATCCTCGAGCCTGGCTCGTGTCGACCGGCCGTTTCAAAGCGATCGATGGGATGCGGCGACGGACCAGGTTTGACGCCTCGCTCGCAGAACTCGCCTCGCAGTTGGAAGCCGGCATTCATGACGCTCAAGAAAATCCGGATGAAAGCATCGACGACGACCGGCTACGCCTGATCTTTACTTGCTGCCACCCGGCTCTTTCATCTGAAGCCCAAGTAGCGATGACTCTCCGGGAGGTGTGTGGCCTGACGACGGAAGAAATCGCGAAAGCCTTTCTCACATCCCCGCCCACCGTGGCTCAGCGGATCGTTCGCGCCAAGGCAAAGATTCGGAAAGCACGCATACCCTATGAGGTGCCTTCTGAGACCACCTTGCCCGACCGTCTGGATGCGGTGCTGCGGGTGATTTACCTCGTGTTTAACGAAGGATACTCTGCCTCTTCAGGGGAATCTCTCACCCGCCATGACCTCTCGGCTGAGGCTATACGACTGGGCCGATTATTGGTGGAATTACTGCCGGACCCGGAAGCGATGGGACTCTTGGCATTAATGCTCCTCCATGACTCCCGCCGCGCCGCACGCATCACCCGGACGGGAGATTTGATTCTGCTTGAGGACCAGGATCGTTCGTTGTGGAACCGGGATCAGATCGCAGAGGGGATTGCCCTGGTAGGAAAGGCGTTTGCTTCACGTCAAATCGGCCCTTATACCATCCAGGCCGCGATTTCCGGATTACATTCCCAGGCAACACATCCCACAGCCACGGACTGGCCTCAAATCGTGTCACTCTACGATCTGTTGATGCAGGCGTCTCCTTCCCCTGTGGTGGAACTGAATCGCGCCGTCGCAGTGGCCATGCGTGACAGTCCCCTGGCAGGTCTTGCCCTCATCGACGCCATTTTCGCACGAGGGGATCTCACGAATTATTACCTGGCACATTCGGCGAAGGCGGAGCTCTGCCGACGATTGGGCCGAATTGCGGAAGCCAAGGCCGCATACAAACAGGCTCTCGGCCTCACTCAGCAGAAGCCTGAGCAGCGATTTCTTGAACAACGGCTGGCCGGCTTACAGGATCGCAATTAATCCCCCTCCCTATCTGTCCCAATAGGTACAACCAGAGTTTTTCCGATTTTTAGTGACCAGATCAATGGTCTCCCACAATATCTTGTTGGGAACGTTGGGAAGATCTCTATTCCTGGAGTGCCAATGGCGCCGCCGGAATTCATGATGACCGTTGTCGAATTTGATCTTCCTGAACGACTAACTGACAACAATACCAACTCACCACCTAATCAGAGGTCGGAAGTTATGAAATATATTCTCTTTTGTTGCCACGAGGAAAAGAAGTTCGACAGCATGACCAAAAGCGAGGGCGATGCTCTCATGAACGAAACGTTGGCCTACTGCGAGAAACTCAAGAGAAGCGGCCACCTCATTGTCGCGGAACCCCTTGAACCAATCCAGATGGCCGTAACCGTACGGGCCCGGAACGGCAACGTGTCAATCACCGATGGCCCTTTCGCCGAAACAAAGGAACAGATCGGCGGATTCTTTCTAATCGAGGCCAGAGACATTAACCAGGCTGTTCAGATCGCTTCCAAATTTCCATCCGTGCGCCTCGGGAGTATGGAGGTTCGGCCGGTGAGGGACCTGCCCCGGCAAGGGATAGAAGCGGAATCTTGTCAGGATGAGTAAATTTTTATGAGGAACAATGAGATCGAGTAAATCCATACGGTCATTCCTAGCATAACCACCTGATAGAGGCATTCACATGAAATACCTGTTGTTGGTGCATCATGACGAAGACGCATTCAGCGCAATGAGTGAGACCATCCGCAAGGAGATGCTTGAGGAATCCGTGCAACTCACACATCAGCTCCACACCAAGGGACAGTATCTGAGTGCGTCGCCGCTTCATCCGGCATCGACGGCTGTCCTCGTTCGTGTGCGCGAAGGCAAGCCATTGGTGACTGACGGTCCTTTCGTGGAAACACGCGAGCAACTGGCGGGGTACTTTTTGATCAATGCCAAGGATTTTGACGAGGCGATCGGTATCGCATTGCGGGTTCCAGGAGCACGCATTGGCACCGTCGAGGTGCGACCATTGATCGAGCTCTCCGGTCTGCCGACTGAGGATTGTTGATGATCAGGAAAGGACCCGCTTCAATCCTATCCAAGCTGCCTTGTGGCTCTATGATCAGAAACACATGGTTACAGAGCTGCCACTATAGGGCTTTTTTCATATGTCGATTTCACCAGCCCCCGTTCGACAAATAAGGAGAATCCGGATAAGGCTATTTTTTTAATTCAATTCAATGTACTAAAGCCAAGGAGATGGGGTGATGCGATTCATGATTATTGTCAAAGCCACCAAAGACTCGGAAGCCGGCGTGATGCCGAGCGAGCAAATTCTTACTGAGATGGGAAAATTCAACGAAGAACTGATAAAAGCCGGCGTCATGCTGGCAGGAGATGGGCTCCATCCGAGTTCAAAAGGCGTGAGGGTGCAGTTTTCAGGAAACAAGCGAACGGTTACCGACGGACCCTTTGCCGAGACCAAAGAACTGATCGCCGGGTATTGGGTCTGGCAGGTGAATTCGAAAGAAGAGGCGATCGAATGGGTCAAGCGTTGTCCGAATCCTGGGGGTGATGACAATGAAGGCGAGATTGAGATTCGCCAACTCTTCGAGGCCGAGGACTTCGGACCAGAGTTCACGCCTGAGCTGAGGGAGCAAGAGGAGCACCTGCGCAAAAATTTGTCTTCATGAAAGTACCCTGTGAACAGTCACTCACAGCATGACATACTTATCTCAACTGTTTTCATTATCTAATCACAAGGAGGCATCTATGCGTTTTACAACCATCACATTCACTTGTCTCTGTATGGTCCTGACGGCAATTCCAGTGTTCGCCACAGACAAAGACAAAGAAAAGCAGATGGACCCACAAGCCATGATGGAGATGTACAAGAAGCTGGCCGCTCCCGGTGAACCGCACAAGTTGTTTGCCAGCCTTGCCGGGAGCTGGACAACCAAATCCAAAGAATGGATGGAACCCGACAAGCCTCCCACAGAATCGACCGGCACCGCAGAAATGAAAATGTTGCTGGGCGGACGCTACCTCTACCAAGCCTACACTGGTCAAATGATGGGACAACCATTCTCCGGGATTGGAATCGACGCCTACGACAACATCACCAAGAAATATGTCACGGCCTGGATGGATACGATGGGGACGGGGATTTTCATCATGGAAGGGACGGCGAGCGACGATGGCAAGACCATTACGCTGAATGGATCGCATCCTGAGCCGGGCGGAGGGCAGATGACGCATCGGGCGGTCTGGAAGATCGTCGACAACAATACCCAGACGTTTGATATGTATGGGACTCATCACGGCGGCAAGGAAATGAGGATCATGGAGATTATCTATACCAGAAAGCAATAGCGGAACACATTGCGGGACCAAAAAACCTTCCGTTGCTATCTGTCGCATTGGTCGCCCTTTTGTGCCGCAATGCTTGGGGCTCATTGGAGTATTGGCGTTCATTCGTTCTAGTGGAGGAATTCATATGAAATACATGCTGTTGATTTACGGAACTGATCAGGCATGGGACGAGGCCGGGCGTGAAAAGTGTTACAAAGAATCCACGGAGCTTGCACACCGGCTCAAAGCTGAAGGGAATTATCTGGCGGCCGCTCCTCTGCATCCTGTCACTATGGCGACCAGCATCCGTATACGAGACGGCAAACGGCTCATCACCGATGGTCCGTTTGCTGAAACAAGAGAACAACTGGGCGGCTACTTTCTTATCGAAGCCAAGGATCTGGATGAGGCAATGGACATCGCCGCACAAATCCCGGGGGCCCGGGTGGGCACAGTCGAAATCCGACCGGTTTTAGAGATCGGAGGTTTGCCAACGGAATAGGGCCATGCGGCTAAGAGTACAATGGCATCCGGCAGGTCGCGAAATTGAAAAACAGATCATATTAACGCTCAGCAAAGGCGCAAAACATGATGCAGAAAATTAGCCCGTGTTTGTGGTTCGATAATCAGGCTGAAGAGGCGGTGAATTTTTATGTGTCGATTTTCAAGAATACCAAGATAGGAAACATCACCCGTTACGGAGAGGAAGGCGCAAAGGTTGCCGGTAGACCCAAGGGATCAGTGATGACCATCACATTCCAGCTCGACGGGCAAGAATTTATGGCCCTCAATGGAGGACCGCATTTCACATTTACGGAAGCCGTATCCTTTATCATATATTGCGCGTCCCAGGAAGAGGTGGACGAGCTATGGGAAAAACTCTCAGAAGGCGGTGAAAAAGGTCAATGCGGTTGGCTGAAAGACAAGTATGGACTGTCATGGCAAATTGTTCCCACTATACTGAGCGAAATGATGCAAAGCCACGATCCCGAGAAAACGAATAGAGTCATGAGTGCCCTCCTTCAAATGAAGAGACTTGACATCAAACGCCTACAGGAGGCTTACGAACAATAGTAGGTCACGACGCCTCGATCACAACGGCCAACACGATTGATAGAGGGACGGAATAGGCTCTCATTAATCGTGAAAACTTTAAACGATAATCGCCCTAATTTTCAGAAAGGAGTGAGGTATGAGTGGAGTACGAGTGCTTGTTGGAACACGCAAAGGTGCGTTCGTACTGACATCGGATGGCAAACGCAAGCAGTGGGACGTTCATGGTCCCCACTTTGGCGGATGGGAACTGTATCACGTGAAGGGATCTCCAGCCGATCCGAATCGGTTGTATGCATCGCAATCGAGCAGCTGGTTCGGACAGATCATCCAACGATCCGATGATGGCGGCAAGACGTGGGAAATTCCCGGCGGAGAGAAGCTCCCTGAACCATACGATCCGCCTGGCGGCATGAGCAACAATTTTATTTATGATAGTTCAACGGAAACGGGACAACCTCTCACCACCCATCAGTGGTACGATGGCACGCAGCACCCTTGGGAGTTCAAGCGTGTCTGGCATCTCGAACCGTCATTGACCGATCCGGATACGGTATACGCCGGCGTGGAAGACGCCGCCTTGTTTCGCTCAACCAACGGCGGCAAGTCGTGGCAGGAGCTTCCCGGCCTGCGCAGCGCTAAAGGGCACCTTTGGCAACCGGGTGCCGGAGGAATGTGCCTGCATACCATCCTTCTCGATCCCGGCAATCCGGAAAGGATATTCGTCGCGATTTCGGCAGCCGGCACGCTTAGAACCGAGGACGGAGGCAGGACATGGCAGCCGGTCAACCGCGGACTGAAATCGCCATATGAACTTCCCGACCCCACTGCAGAAGTCGGCCACTGTGTGCACTGCATCGCCAGACACCCGTCGCGCCCGAATGTGCTCTTCATGCAGAAGCACTGGGATGTGATGCGTAGCGATGACGCAGGCGAGTCGTGGCATGAAATCAGTGGAGACTTGCCCTCCGATTTCGGATTCCCGATTGCCGTGCATGCCCATGAGCCGGAGACCATCTATGTGGTACCGATTAAGAGCGACTCCGAACATTATCCGCCGGAGGGGAAACTGCGCGTCTACCGCAGTCGAACAGGCGGAAACGAATGGGAAGCGCTGACAAAAGGATTGCCGCAACAAGACTGCTACGTCAATGTCTTGCGTGACGCCATGGCCATCGACTCGCTCGAATCATGCGGAATCTATGTCGGCACCACCGGTGGACAGGTGTATGCCTCGGCCGATTCAGGAGACAGCTGGATGCCCATCGTCCGCGATCTTCCACCCGTATTGTCAGTCGAAGTCCAGGCGTTACCATGAGCACGATTCGAGTTATTCTTCCGGCCCATTTGCGGACACTTGCACGTATCGACGGCGAGGTGAACCTGGAGATGGAAGGTCCTTCCACCCCACACGCAGTGCTCAACGCGCTCGAAACCCGTTACCCGATGTTGCGGGGGACAATTCGTGACCAGGTGACACAACAACGCCGACCGTTTATCAGGTTCTTTGCCTGCGGGCAGGATCTGTCCCATGAACCACCGGACGCCCCGTTACCAGACGTCGTCAGCACGGGGGAGGAACCGTTCCTCATCATCGGAGCCATGGCTGGCGGCTAAGGACCGCAGATGGCATAAGAGAGCCGTCCTGGCCTGAACCCTTCGAAGGAAAGGCCGCAGCCACTTGGACCAGAGGAGCGGACGAAGGAGTGCGCAGGGCCACAGACCCGAGAACGCCGCTGGCGGCCTTATTCAACAGTCCCATAAGCACAATTTTCAAATCACAGGGAGGGAGAGGATGATGAAGCGAAAGCGCCAATTCCATAACGGAATCGCCGGTGCGCTCATTACGGCAGGCGTCGACCTCGGCAACGAGGTGGATCCGGGGTGATTATGGCTTCCGGGAAACCTGCGAGGTACCTTGCTTCAACGCGGATTCACCGGGTTCTGCCTGGTCTATGACATCCTGGACCGGAGCTGTCCGGTGGAGTAGAGCGTACGCAACAAGCGGAAATTGGAAAAAGAGGTTACCGGGAACTCAGCTGGACCATCCGACTCCTTGAATCTCGAGATGATGGTCGTTCGTTGTAGTCTCTGCAGCAAAAAATAATCGTGCCAACCAGGTGCCGGTTTGCACATGATCGGTCATCTGTGGAATCAGAAATTGACTGGTTCCCCCTGCTAGAGCCGCAAAGGGAATAATCTGATCAGCGGCAAAGCGATCCAACGTAGCGCCAGTCTGACAGTCCGCCAACAAGTGTTGAACGACGTAGCGCCCGATATCTTCTGATCGCCGTCCAAGCGCACCTGCACGATCCGCCCCTAATCGCACCCCCGCCCCACAATCCGCGAACAGAGCCAAGGCGGCCCCGGGCTGTTCTGCGGAGGTATCCTCCATAAGACTGATGTCAGCCACATATCCTCCTCTGGCGAGTGCCTTGGCAGCAGACTCGGCCATCCGGTGACTGACTCTTCGTTCCACGAGATGAGAAGCCAAAGCGATTCCCCAGATTTTTTGTACTGGACCGGCCTCTTCCAAGATAATCGGCTGCAACCCGTGCTTGAGGGGCTTGACCTTCAAAGAAAGTGAACCTTTTCCTCGTGGCACATAGCCCGGCCGATTCATGTAAAGGGTCGACTCAAGTCCCATATGGTGCAGCAGTGGCAAGACGACATGCTGCAAATGAAAGACGGAAGGCGCAAAATCCTGAAAGAGCCCACCTCGAATCTCCACGATCGTGGGAGTAGACCGAAAGGCCAACACCGGCAGCACCGCCAGAGCCAGCATGGTGGTGGATCCGGCCGATTCAATATCCCAACAATACGTCCGTCTTCCCTCATGACTCCCAGGATAAAAATACACCTCTTGTGACCCTTCAAAGACGCCCCTGGCCTTCCCATTGACCAGTTCACACATGGCTTCCACCACCCGGACATGTTGGCGACGCAGCCCGATTTTTTCCCGTTTAGCACGCGCGTTCACAATATGAACGGCCTGCCCCGTCAACGCGGAAAAGGCCACCGATTGCCGGACAATCGACCCACTGCCTGAAAAGAGAGACCCATCAATGGTGATCATGAATATGTTCCTATGGCCTTAGCTATGCGGGATGACGAAGGTAAAACACCAATCGTTTGCCCACTGAGAACCACAACATCCCATTAGATGTTCCTCATTACGGTTCCTATTCATTGGCTTTTTTTGGTTAAAACCATCAATTATCGGATTACGCAGAAGTGTCAGGAAACGGTAAAACCTTACGCAAGCCATCTCCTCTACCCATGACAGACCCTGATTCGACATGGGGTCGCCTTGAGAGGGGTTATAGCGCGTTCAACTTTTTTTGCATGATGCATTCCCTGACTTGACTATGAAGCGGAACCCTGGAATCCAGGAATTCAGAGAGAGCATGACCCAGCCATTGCTTCATTTCGCTACACTCCACTGGATGACAGTGCAGCCTTTTTCCTTTTCCACAATATACGCCATCCATGGAACAACTCTCGAATTCCCATTTATCTTTAGGCATTCTGCTCA
Organism: Nitrospira sp.; assembly: GCA_024760505.1. Lineage (GTDB taxonomy): Bacteria > Nitrospirota > Nitrospiria > Nitrospirales > UBA8639 > Nitrospira_E. The sequence continues at coordinate 2,523,574 of CP058931.1, read as the reverse complement.
AACACCCCACGCTTACACCATCGGCATAAAGATTGCGTAAAACATGATACAAAGAGTCGTTGACTGGCGAATTGCCTTCCCAGGGTTTGTCCGATCAACAGTCCGAAAATTGAGAGGGAGGGAAGAAAAACAAAAGAAGAAATACTCAAACCTATTTGCGAGGAGTGTCCTGGTGCTCTTGCGTATCGGGAACAGGCAGTACCGACGGCGGAATGGGACATAATTTGAATTGAGGAAGATTATATCACTTGGTGGGGAGGAGGGAAGTTTTTCAATGATAAAAGCGTTATCTCACCATTTTCATTCCTTTACAGGAGGATGAAGTCATGAAAACCCCTACAAAATCTCTGGCGATGTGTTGCACACTGGCATCTCTGATTGGTCTGTCCAACAGTGGGGTCTATGCTCAGGATACTCAGGGGAAATGGAGTTTCGGCCTTCGGGGAGGCATTTCAGTTTACACACAGGATATAGCTAGCGGGGTTGATGGCGATGCCGGTCCCATCGTTAGCGGAGTGGTCACATATGGTGTCAGTAATGTTCTTTCAATTGGCTTCAATACGGAATGGGAAACTCATGATATTGATGATTTATTTGGAGATGCCAATACGGTGTCTCTTCTTCCTTTTATTGAACTGAGAAAAAGTTTTGGCCAATTCACTCCTTACGCATTTGCCGGGGCCGGAATCAACATTAACTGGTTTGCCGAAGACCAGATTTTAAAATCAGCAAATATTAAAATTGAACCAGAAAATACTTTCGCATTTAAGGGAGGGGTAGGAGCTGATTACTTCTTTACTCCAAGCTGGGCCTTAAATACAGAGCTGGGATGGAAATTAAATGATGGACAGGCTAAGGTTAAGGTTTCCGGAAACAAAATAGGCAAGGATGACTTTAACGCCAGTGCATTTTCTGCGCTTGTGGGGATTCGGTATTACTTCTAACCAGAATATTGCTTCAAATTATTTATGCGGCGCCTGAGAGGACGAGAAAAGGTTTAATGGAAACGGGGGGGAAGGCGTGATCCTTCTTGCCATCCCTCCGCCTTCCCATGAACGAACTCGTAAATGGCTTCCACCACCCGGGCATGTTTCCGGAGAAGACTAGGTTTCTCGCCTTTTGTCCTGGCATTCACAAGATGAATTGGCTGCCCCGTCAACGCGGAATACGCAACCGATTGCCGGACAATCGACCCGCTCCCTGAATAGAGAGCCCCATCAATGGTGATCATAAACATTCATTGTGTGGACTTGCCTCATCTCATGTCCGGATACCAGAATAAACCCTGGCAATCGGGCGCCAAACATATCAGGTATAACATTCCGCAGCTAACATGTTGCACAAAACCCTAAGTTTTTGGAAGGGGTCCCCTTTCAGTGATAGAAAGGTTGGAAGCCTTTATGTGGGGACTACCATATGTTGCATATGGCCCCATTATTATTTCAATCATGAAATACGCCTCTTCATATTTCTACCCCACAAGAATATATTTCCCCAGGGTTTTTCACTCCTGCAACAATCCATGAAAAGTGGAACCGAAATTGCTCCTTTCGTCAACAAAATGAAAAGACCGAGTAAGTAGCCATGAGCAGCAAATACAATTCTTACCAAAAAAAGGAGAATAGAATGATGCGGACCACAAGAGGAACGAGTATTTTTGGCTTGTGCGTAGTGCTTGCACTTGGAGTTGTTGGAGGAGGAAGTTTCGCGATGAGTGGCGAAAGGCACGCCCAAGACTCCTTCGTGAAATGGGAACGGATTGAAGGGGGTACGATGTCAGGAAATGCCATTGGAATTCTGAATGTGGGAGGGGGTGTCCCGAGTGTGGGGTTTTCCTGGTCAACAACTATGGGGAAGGCGCATGTGACCCTTCATAATGATCGGTGCAATTTTGGGTCAAAGGGTTAGTCTTAGCAAGTCAAAATCCTGGAGGCGGACTCGTTATTGGGACCCCGAGTCCTGCCGTCACGGCCATAAAAGATACCATTGTCTGTGATGCTGCCGCTCCACCTCCCTTTAGTAATGTTGTGCTGGTCGACACCGATGCGATGCCTCTGTCCCCTCAAGGCGATGCCCGATTCGAGGGCAAAGTAAACCTTCCCGTCGTGTGCGACGATATGGCGTTTCTCCTTCGTGTGGCTAGTGGACTGTAACAGCCAGATTGGTAGCATGAAAGTACACTACGAATCGGAGAGACGATAAAATGTCAATAATCCCGGCTCAAGCCATTTCAGTATTAAGTACTACTCATTCGTCCGTTACAGCCCACTAGTCCTGGTGTGGTTGTTGATCAATGGGTCGCCCATGGAGCTGTTCGTACACCGTAAGAATCAAATGAAAATTTTCTTTCATCGATTATTTCTCTTTAGCCTCATTGGAATTTGCCTTCTTGTCCAATACGGCTGTGCGCACACCGGTCCCATCCTGTCCGAGTCGACACAAGAGGAAATCGATCGCATAGGCGTCGTGGTGAAGGAGGGGGAGGGGGAATCTTTAGAAGATTCCCGACGGGGGTGGCTAAGCAGCATAGGAGCAGGGGCCGCAAGAGGCTCTGTGCTCGGTGGTGCCGGAGTCTTGTGTTATATCGGGTTTTTTATCTGTGTCCCGGTTTTGGCAGCGGCCGGAGCTGTGGGAGGATCCGTGTATGGAGTGTATCAAGCCAGTTCCGAAACTCTTCCAACAGACGCAGAAGCGACGTTAGGCCAGGCCATTACGGACGTGGGCTTAGCCGACTTACTGGTAAGTAACCTGGTGAGCGCTGCGCAGGCTGCAGGATATGAGATGGCTCCGGTCAAAAGCGTATCCCTCTCAAATGAGCAAAATCAGGAGGAGGAATCACTGGCCCTCCAGGCCCCCTACGATACCCTCCTAGATATCGAAGGACCGGTGGTCAATTTGCTCCCCGCGACCTTTGAAGTCGATCCGCCCAGACGGGTAGGGCTTTCCGCTCGAGTCAGGGTCATTCGAACTGCCGATCAGGAGGTCCTTGCGGACCAGATCGTTCTTGATGAGTTGGGGGACATTCACGCATTAAAAGAATGGACAAGCCACCAGGCGCAACACTTTCGAGAAGAGCTTTCTCGGGCTTCGCGTCGGTTAAGCGAAAAAATCCTCATTGACTTTTTCATGCGGTACGACTTTGCGGAGCGGACTTTTGCTCCCGGTAAGGGCGCCTTCTTTGATGCCTATGAGGAATATCGAGTAAAGGGCTTAAGGGACCTTCGCCTTTTGGGGGCTAGGAAGCGTTTGGAATCCTCGCGTTCAACCCTGCGTTGGGAAACTTTTCCTGGCGAAAAGGTGACGTATGACCTCAGAATTTGGGAATCAAAGGTGGGATCAAGAACACAGGTAGGCGCAGTGGTGTATAGCAGAGAGGGGCTTACGGAGAATGACCATACCTTAGAGACCGCATTGAGTCCGGCTACAACCTACACATGGTCTGTCCGGGCACGATTTGTAGAGGATGGAAAATTACGAGTCACCGAATGGAGTAAGGATTCGAGAGGCTTTACGGTATGGGCCAAAATCAGTTCATTTGGGGTAATGGCGCTTATGGAATTGGCCATGGGAGAAGATTGGGGATTCTATCAAATCCACACCCCAGCTTTTATCAAAAATCGAAAATTCCACTCTCCCCAAGAATAGATGATCATGTTTCTCTGTGGTGAGTGTGATGCGGATAGAAACAGCCCCGTTCCCGTGCAACGGAGTAGTATTCATCCACCTGGTTTTAACCTAACCAGAAAAAAGACAATTCTGATTAAAGCTATGTGGTCGAAAAAACCAAAGATTCACCATCCCTGCCTAAGAATCTTAACTATTTGTTGATAAAGCTGTTTAGTTAAAAAGATTCAGCTCAACAAAAAACTAATCAAACGGAAGTCTTATATGAAAGAGCTGCGGTTTTTATTCACCCTTTCCCTGATATTCCTCTTTGCGCAAGGATGTAGTGCTAAGATTGCCTTTGAACATCCTTCGAAAGTAGACATAGAAGGGCTTGAAAATTCAAAAGGGGTGGACCGTACCTACGTGATACGTCAATGTGGTACGCCTATTTTTTTGAAGAATAATGGGGATGGAACTCGGACGGAAATCTATAAATTTCATGAAGGTTCCTCAGGAGCTGGACAACGGGGCGTTTTCCATTTAATTGTTTCTGCCGGTACCTTGGGGCTATGGGAAATTATTGCATGGCCTTTGGAGCTGTGGGCCAGGGGTGATCAACTGATAGCCAAAGCGGTGTTTGACGCCGATGATAAACTCGTATCATTTCAGGTAATTGACCCAAGACCAAAAGAGTAAGAAAGAGCACACCAACCTCATGAAGCAGTTCAATACTAGGGTCCACTATAGAATAAGCTAAACTGGCTAAGGAACGGCCACCATCCTGCACATTCGTTTGTTTCTCGCTCCTTCATCTGAATTTCTTCGTACAAATTTGCATACTCTCAGACGTCAAAAATTCTTTCAAAAGAGCCAAATGACACCTTTCAGCTTTTGAGCTTTCATAAACATTCAGTGAAACTCCCCCCAGCAAGCTGGGGGGCATTTTTTAAATGTGTTGTCTAATTACAATTGCGCATTCCTCCCCTCAGCAAGCTGAGGGGTATCCTGCGCTGATTTTATGAATCTTCCGGCTTGGCTTTTCTTCCTTCAGAGATCCAACCCACTAGAACCGAAAAGAGAAGCCAACCAGGAAATGATGAGTGGTGAGTGTGGTATCGAGATCCTCACGTCTATATCCTCCCGAAGGAATGTCATCGTCATCAATGTCATCGTCATCATATAAATTCCAGGAGTTTTTCGTATCAAACTGTGTATAGGTCAATCGATATTCGGTAAAAATCCCCCAGTGTTGGTGGAACTGCCAGAGCATCCCAGTGCGAATATCAATTCCACCCCCTGTTGCATGCTCTTTAATTTTTGTCGTTCCATTCCCATCTTTAAACTCGGCCGATATCTTGGTAAAAGCCAGCTCCGGACCAATACCCAAATAGGGTTGAAGCCGTCCTTTTGGGAACTGCTCACTGGTGAATAAGCGATACCGCATCATGAGCAAAACCGACAGACCGACAACCGGGATCTGGATGTCTGCCTTGTTGTCATCAGCGTCGAAATAGGAGGCATCAATTGCGACTCCTAGCCATGGGAATCTTTCTGTCCAATAGCCAATACGCCCCCCCACAGTGAACGAATCCTTAAAATCGGCATCTTTCCGGAACGTCTGAGTAGTCGTTGACCCTCCCCCTGCAGGAGGAATAAACTTTTCCTTGCCCCTAACCTCGGCGTTTTCTGTAAAGGCGCCACCACCATATAAACCCAAAAATACTTCGGCTTGCACAGGGGCGGGTAGGCTTCCCCCTGCACCAATCCCAAGAACCACTCCAACCAATAGGTGTTGGAAAAATCTATTTACCCTCCGAGCCATTCTTCGTTACTCCCCAATTATTTTCCCCTTTAAAGATTGCCATCAGTAAAATCCCCTCCGTCCTATCGCCCGTTTAGTGCTTACAAGATAGGATTCCAAATTCTCAATCAAGCAATAATCATGCGTCATTGAGACTACGTAGAAAGAGGACGCTCATCATTGCCACATGAATATCAAAAAGGGTAAAGCTTTGAGAAAGCGGCCATTTGACAAGCCACCACGCAACTGAAATCGGTTCAAGTCTCTTATGAGGTGTAGGGGAAAGTTGGGACCCTGGGGCGCAATCGAGTGAGGCTAAATTCCCCAAATCATACAACCCCTTTTTCAAAAAACCCTGCCACCCTCTTACCAAGAAAAAATATTTAGACTGGCCATAAAAAGTTGAGCATCAAATCTTGAAGCATTTTTATTGAGCTAGAGCAGGTGTTGTGAAATCAAAGAGGACCCCCTTCAACGAAAAGTAAACGTCATGGATTTTCTTGGGGATACAGACCAAGACAAAAAGAGAGGAATGTCATTTGCAGAAACCTATTCAGGACAACAGGTTTTCACAAACTACAAACCGAAAGGAGTCGGTCATGTTTACAAGGGAATGGGTAAGAGCAGTTACAGTGATGATGTTCACGCTTGCCCCTATGGGCGTGGGGGCGGAAGTGCCTTGGCAGTTCGCAGACAACACCCGGTATATGGCGATGGGTGACAGTCTTGCTTCCGGGTATGGAGCCGTCCCTGCCACACAGGGATATGCGTATTTGCTATACCAAGAGGGTGTCTTCGATAAGATTCCCAACACTCTTCTTAGCAACGTCGGCTTGATCGGAGCGACAAGTGCGGATGTCTTGAACTATCAGGTTCCCCTTGCGATTAATCCCTATGTTCCAACAGTGATTACACTTACCGTCGGAGGCAATGATATAGCAAGCATTCTGACCGGGGCTGACCCTGCAACTGTGCTTATGAATTTTCAAACGAATTTGTCTGCTATTTTTACCCAACTAAGAACCGGGCTGCCAAATGCAAAAATTTACATCAACAATCTGTATGACATTCCGGAACTTCCAATTCCTCCCCCGGGGATTAGGCCTATCGTGCAAGCTTTTAATCAAATTATTGAAGGTGTCGCTGGAGTGTTTAATGTTCCAGTGGCCGATGTGTTTTCAGCATTTGAAGGCAGAAAGGGGTTGAGACTGATCCAACGAAATGGCGCCGATCAGTTTGAAGTCCATCCCTCAAATGCCGGGCATCGGGCCATCGCCAAGGCCTTCAAAGCCGTTATTGAGAACAATTAAATTGAGCCCAGAATGAGGGGAGGCTAGAAATAGAGTATTCAAGACAAATCCTCCTAGCCTTCCCCCTTATTTTGAACACACCAGACCCTGATAGCCCGAAAAAGAATTCTTCCTCTATATGGTTTCTTTGCCACTTCCTAGAACCATATCTTGTAATACTAAGGCAAAAGTCGTGAGCCTCTACAGGAATTTATTCATCTTGCTGATTAGTGGGATTTTTCTCATAGGACAGTGGGGATGTGTAACTTCGCCAATCCCACATTCACTTGAGGAACCATACCGACAAAAACTGGGAAGGATTGGGGTCGTCACGGCCCGGTTTGTCCCCAAGGCGGAATTTGCAATACCCCACACTGGCTACCTTAAAAGAGTTGGCCAGGACGCCATGGAAGGCCTTATGGAAGGAGTGAGGAAAGGGAGGGAAGGCGGCGGGGGACATGCGCACCCGGCATATATTGTTTTAGCTTTCCTCGCTGAACCAATTGTCCGAGGTTTGGGAGGAGGCCTTTTAGGAGGGATTAAAGGTGCAGCTCATGAAACATTTACCAACCAGGAATATCCCCAAAACATTGAGGAAACTAGTGCACTCCTCCAACAGGCCTTAACAAACCTTCGCATTCAAGAATCTTTTCGAGATGCCTTCCTGAATAAGGCCAGCACCTCCACTGTCCATAATTTTGCCATACTGAAAAACCATGGCCTTCAAAGGCAGGACAAAACTCCCCGGTATGAGGAGCTATCTGAGCCAGGGCTGGATACCATCCTAGAACTTAGCGTCCAATCCATTGGATTCATAAATGGTGCAGGAGGGAAGGATCCCCCACTAGCCCTATCCATGTCAGCCCGCGGTCGTATTATTAATTTGGCGAAGGGAGAAATCTGGTATGATCAAATTTTCACTCATCGATCCAAAATGTACCCCTATAGCGAATGGGCCATGTATCAGGCTGAATGCTTTCAAAATGAACTCAGCCATGGTTATCAAGACCTTGCCATGCATATGATTCCTTCATTTCTCGAAAGGCGTAGTTCTAGTATCTGGGCATCAAATTGGCCATCGGAGATGAAAACAGTGCCGTTTACCACAGACCCATATTTGCTTCAACCAACCTTGCAATGGGAAGTCTTTGGGCACAAAGATATTGCACAATTAGGCAGCCAAGTGACTGACATAACCTATGACATCCAAATTTGGGATGGAGATGCTCCCACCGACCCTGTCTATGTCCGTGGCCAAATACCCAGCATTGTGCATACCGTGGACACCCCACTTAAACCCTGTCACACCTATCTCTGGAGCCTCCGTGCAGCTTTTCTAATTGATGGCTCTCCAGGAGCAACCAGCTGGACATTCCTTGAGAAACCTAAAGCAGTTTCTTTCCTTTCAGAATCTTGTGACACCTATTTTGCCAAAAAAGCTGAATCTTTTGCTAAGAGAGCTGACTTCAAGGGGTCCATCATTGATGTGACCGAAGGCAACATGTTTTCCATTCAAGGTCCCACGATCATGGAGCGTGTTCAACTCCGAGGAATTTCTTGTCCAGAAGCCAATCATCCCTTCCGGGATAAATCCAAATCAGCAATTTTGGCACTCGGCAAAAATGTTGCCGCAAAAATACTGGGGGAAGACAAAGAGGGCCGCAAAGTTGGAGAGCTAATGGTTCTACCAATAGGACAAGCGTTAGAAAAAGAATTACTACAACGCGGGCTTTGCTGGTGGGATTGGCGCTATCCAGAAAAAGTTAACCTTGAATACCTAGAAATGCAGACAAAAAGGGCCAAACGAGGGATTTGGGAGGACATCCGAGACTAGTTTCCTCAAGATGAAAAGCCTAAAACACATACCCAATTTTTCCTTCTCATAATTTTGTTTAGTTAAGGCCCGGAACCACTACTGTCCGGTTAACTGAGTCGCCTTTCGGCCTAAGCGCATGAATGAATTACATGTTTTGGCAAATTTGGATGGTGTCGACTTGAACGGCGACCCGCCTTCAGGTGATTGTCCCCCGGGTAACCCCCGGAGGATTCACGATGTATGTCGGCCAAACCCTGTTTGCGCAACTGATGGATTGCTTGCCTTGGACCACGTTTTCCCGAATCGTCGCCCGCTATGGTGGCGATTATCGTATTCGGACGCTGCCCTGCACCGAACACTTTCGGATCTTGGCCTTTGCTCAGTTGACCTATCGCGAAAGCCTGCGCGATATCGAGGTCTGTCTGTCGGCGCAAGCCGCCAAGCTGTATCACATGGGAATTCGCACCCCGGTGAAACGGGCCACGCTGGCCGATGCCAACGAGCGCCGAGACTGGCGGATCTATGCCGACTTCGCCCAGCGCTTGATCAAGCATGCGCACAAACTGTACGCCACAGAAGATCTGGGCCTGGACCTTGCGAACACGGTGTACGCGCTGGACTCCACGACCATCGATCTGTGTCTGGCCCTGTTTCCGTGGGCCTCGTTTCGCCAGACCACGGCCGCGGTCAAACTGCACACCCTGTTGAACCTTCGTGGGGCGATTCCCAGTTTTATCCATATTTCCAATGGGAAACTGCACGATGTCCACGCACTCGACCTGCTGCTTCCAGAGCCTGGAGCGGTGTACGTCATGGATCGCGGGTACTTGGACTTCGAACGGCTGTTCACGCTGCATCAGGCCGGCGCCTTCTTTGTCACCCGTGCCAAGGCGAATGCCGACATGCGCCGCATCTATTCGGCCCCCAACGATCGGGAGCAGGGCATTCTGTGCGATCAGACCATCGCGTTGTCCGGATTCTACACGCAACAGAGGTATCCTGTTCATCTGCGTCGTATTCGGTTCAAAGATCTCGAGTCGGGCAAAGGCCTCATCTTCCTGACCAACCTCTTTGGTCCGCCAGCAACCACCATCTGTGCCTTGTACAAGGCTCGCTGGCAAGTCGAATTGTTTTTCAAATGGATCAAGCAGCATCTGCGCATCAAGCAGTTCTATGGCACCTCAGAGAATGCCGTGAAGGTGCAGATCTGGACCGCCGTGTCGGTCTACGTGCTCGTGGCCATCGTCAAGAAGCGGTTCACGCTGAATGCCTCACTCTACACATTACTACAGATTTTTTCCGTGACCCTATTCGAGAAAATCCCTTTAACTCCGGAGTTTCTCAACACCAAAAACGATGGTGAAGATGAGATGTCTTGTAAACAATTGAATTTATTTCATTCTTAACCGGACAGTAGTGGCCCGGAACCAAAAAGAGCCTCTGTAGTCCTTTCCTCCCTCGTTCAGCCTAGTGCTAAACTAAAAAAATACTTTCTCTTCTAAACATTCAATGATTTTGCATTAGCAGAGGCAGCATTAGATATGACCACAAATTCTACCCATCATCCCACTCAATACTGGCATCGGCTGGAGGATGGCCGGGTGCAATGCGATCTCTGTCCACGTTTTTGTCAGCTTCACGAAGGGCAGCGGGGACTGTGCTTTGTGCGTGCCCGCGAGCAGGATCAGATTGTCCTGACGACCTATGGCCGCTCCAGCGGATTTTGTGTGGACCCGATTGAGAAAAAACCGCTCAATCATTTCCTTCCCGGCACACCGGTCTTGTCGTTCGGCACCGCCGGATGCAATCTAACCTGCAAGTTCTGCCAGAATTGGGGCATGAGTAAATCCCGTGAGATGGATATTCTGGCCGACGCCGCATCACCGCAGTCCATCGCCAGGGAGGCCATGTCTTCCGGCTGTAGAAGCGTGGCCTTTACCTATAATGATCCGGTGATTTTTCATGAATATGCGATTGATGTGGCCCAGGCCTGCCACGAACTTGGCGTGAAAACGGTGGCGGTGACAGCCGGCTATGTCTGCGCGGAACCACGGGCGGAGTTCTATCGCCACATGGATGCGGCCAATGTCGATCTAAAAGCGTTCACGGAAGAGTTCTACCACTCACTCACCGGCTCCCATTTGCAACCGGTCCTGGAGACCTTGGAATACATCAAGCATCACACGAATGTCTGGCTGGAAATCACCACTCTCCTCATTCCCGGACAGAATGATTCAGAAGCCGAGCTGCAGGCATTAACCCGATGGGTGGTGGAACATTTAGGACCAGACGTACCGCTTCATTTTTCCGCCTTTCATCCGGATTTCAAAATGCTGGAGATTCCTCGCACATCCGCCTCGACCCTTTCCCTGGCCCGCTCGATCGCGATGAAGAACGGCCTGCGGTATGTCTATACCGGCAATGTGCATGATGAAGAAGGTGGCAGCACCTATTGCCATGCCTGTGGCAAAAAGCTCATCGGGCGAGATTGGTATACCCTCACCGCCTGGCACCTCACGGAAGAGGGCCGGTGCCGCTTCTGCCAGACCCCTTGCGCGGGGGTCTTTGAATCCCATCCCCGTGCCTGGGTCCCCACTCCCCTGCCCTAAGGTTTTCTTGAAGTTTGCAAAGTTATTAATACCTTTAATTCATCTGCCGGTCCTCTAGCTTTCCGGTAAATAGAAAAATGGCTCTTCAGGAAATCGTGTGGGTGAAATAATGCCGGTTCAATGTTGATTCCCCTCCTTTGTAAGGAGGGGGAAGGGGAGGAATGACCGGCAGCCATTCTGGGCACAAATCCGAGACAAAATGACTTACCCACACAAAATCTGGAAGAGCCAGAAAAACTAAAAACCCACTGTTCCTATGTCCATCGAAAGCACACGATGAAACTGCGAAAAAAATTCTTCATCGTATTCATTGCACTGGTTTATCTTATGGGGCAGTGGGGCTGCGCCATCGGCCGGTATGGGTATCCAAAGCCCGAACCCCTTTCAGAAACATACCGTACGCAACTTGGGACCATCGGAGTCGTAAGTTTGCCAGGAGGTCCAGTTTTCCAAATCGACAAGCCCCTCCCTATACCTCAGCGGGGAGTCCTCGCAAGAACTGGGCGGGGAGCCGTAGAAGGGGGCGGGAAAAGTGCCCAGTGGTGATGGGACAACGTTTTTCCGGGAATAGAGAATATAGTGGGGTTTATTGCGGGTGGAGTGCCCCTAAGCTTTATTATCATTGCCTCTGCAATGGTCACCGCCCTCCCCGTGACAATTTTCGGGGGCCTCGGCGGTGCAATTGGTGGGGCATTCACACCACCATCATCTCCTGAGTATCCGGCATATGTGGAAGAACTTGAAACTATTTATCAGGACACCTTGGCACAATACCCGATACAAGAGACCTTTCAGAGCTCTTTTCTCAAAGAGGCCCGTGCGCGAACATCGCATACGTTTGTGGTGGTTCCGCCGGAAGGGTCGCAGACCTCTGAAGGGATGGTCGGACCAAGAGTGGATACCGTTCTTGAACTCAGCGTACAAAAGATTTGGTTGGACGAGTAGAGGACCAAGAGGGGGACATGAACCCACCAATGGTTTTGGCTCCAGTCGGTCGAGCCAGACTGGTTCGAGGCACCCAGAAGACCGTGTGGTACGACCAACCTTTTTTCTATGAAACGAATAAGCGTCTTTATGTACAGTGGTTCTATCGCTATTATTATCCCTCTGGCTTTGGAGCGGACATCGAAGAGGCTTATCAAAACCTGGCTGAGCAGATGGTTGAAAAACTTTTTCTCCCTAACCCTACATCCTCGCCAGGAAAAATTGACACCTCAGCCTTTTCCACCGAGACCCCTTTGATATCTCAAAAGTAAAAGTCCGCGCACGCACCTCCAACGAAAGGGAAAAGAGTGATTCGGCACATACCGATTACCGGTCTCCCAGGGGTCGGAAAAACCACCGTTATCAAACAACTGGCTCATTCCCTCGCCACCCATCACCCCGATGGGTTTTTCACCCAGGAGATCCACGACGACAAAGCTGCACGCAAAGGTTGTGAGCTAGTCACACTCGATGGCCGTCATCAACTTCTGTCGCACGTGAACTTGCCGGGATCCTTTCGGGTTGGACGGTATGGTGTGGATCCCGCCGGTTTTGAGAAACTGCTTGAGGCCATCGACCTACGCCATTCTCCTTCTCGGATGGTGATTCTAGATGAAATCGGGAAAATGGAATGCCTCAGTCAGCGGTTTATCAAGAAGTGGAAGCCTTGCTGGATTGATCAAAATTGGTTATTGCCACGGTGGCGTTAAAGGCTGGAGGTTTCCGGTCACGGGTAATCGCGATTGTCCAAGGAGGGCCATGTTCCGTTACGACAGATAGTTGTGCCTGTTTCGCTGGTTTACTCACGCCACCCCTCTTTTGAATACTCCAGAATTGTCAGAAAATTATATCAAGGGGTGCGTTGAAAAAGGCCTCCACCCAGGTTCTTTCCACTTGGCCGTGCTCACGTACTCGTCTATGCTCTCCACCCGCCCAGACGGCTTCGGCCTTACCGGACACACTTCCCTATTTTTCGGTGTGGCTGGCAGGCCCTCATATTAGGATCAATGGACAAATTATGATAATCATGCAATAGGTACACATAGAAACCTCCTCCCCCCGGAATTCACCTTTTCCGGCCGCTAAGCATCCTTAGCTCGAAGACACTACACACTCCGTTTCTTGCTTTCCAATTCTCAGTTCCCTGCTAGTTCCAGGGTTCTTACCAGTTCACGTGTGTGAAGGAACAAGATTATTCTTCGATCAAGAAATCGAGGTTTTCATTATTTTTCAGTGCGTACTCATCGGTCATTGACCGGAAAGGAAGCAGGAGATGGATATTTTTCAAATTTTAAAAAAGGATCACCAAACGGTAAAGGACCTATTTAAAAAATTGGAAACTACCGGTCCACGTGCGATGAAAAGCCGTGAAAAATTATTTTCTCAGTTAAAGGATGACCTTGAAGCTCATTCCCATGGGGAGGAGGCCGTCTTCTATCCTGCCCTCAGAGAAAATGCAGAGATGGTAGATCTGATTAATGAAGCCACGGAAGAGCATGCCGAAGTCGAAAATCTTCTGGAAGACCTTGAGGCGATGGGAGCAGAATCCGAGGAATGGAGCTCAAAACTTGCCGAGCTTAAAAAAAGTGTTCTGCACCATGTGAAGGAGGAAGAAGGGGAAATCTTTAAAAAGGCCAAGGAGATCTTGGATAAGGAAGAAGTACAGAGGATGGGAAAAGAGTTTCAGGAGGCAAAAAAGCAGGCCACGGCAGGCTAACCTTTGTCATGTTCACATGCCCAAGGGGTGGGCCTTCAGGTCGGGAGGCTGTTCTTGCATCAGGCAGATCAGCCTCCCGATTGGAAAAATGGACACTATTGAGGTTCAATCCTTTATTCTCGTTCGATTCACCTGTGACTGCTTTCGGGCCCATCCTAGGGAAAGAAGACATCCGACCCCAGCTACCGCCAACCACCCCCGGTTCAAGGAAGCCCATAATTGAAAACTGGATGATTGGGCCTGATCATCAAAATCGCCATGCGCCCCTCTGTCCTGCGGGACAGGCGCAAATAAATTATCGACGCGATCAGGCTTGATGGGAACTTTCGTCTGTTGGCCCGTATAGGCTACTTCGGCCAGATAATGGTCCAATAACCCCGGAATGAATTTTTCCCCGACGATGGTTTTAACTGTCGGCATTCCAACCCACAACTCACGACGATCGTGATCAGCCGCCCAGACGATTGCCCGCGCCATTATCTCCGGCTGATAGATGGGAGGGACCGGCTGAGGCTCATAGGGAAGGCGGCTTTTAATCCATCCAAATTGAGTCGTATTGACTCCGGGCAAATGCACCATGGAAAGGCGGACCTGACTTCCATCGTGAATCAGCTCCGATCGGAGCGACTCCGTGAATCCTTTGATCGCATGTTTGGCACCACAGTAAGCCGATTGAAGTGGAATCGCACGATATGTCAACGCGCTGCCGACTTGAATAATGACACCCCGATCCCGGGGAAGCATCCGACGAAGCGCTGAAAGGGTTCCAAAAACATATCCGAGATAGGTGACGTTGGTCACACGCTGGAATTCTGCAGCCGTCATGTCTTTCACCGGCGACAGCACGGAAACCATGGCATTATTTATCCAAATGTCGATCGGGCCAAACGCCTTCTCTACTGTGACTGCGGCTGATTCCACCTGCTCGGGATCGGCCACGTCGGTCGGAACCACGATAGCTTGCCCTCCTAGCTTTTCCACCTCCCGGCGAGCTCCTTCCAAACCCTCCTGCCCACGGGCCAGCAAACCGAGAGATGCCCCCCGTCGAGCATAAGCCCGTACGGTGGCTCGACCGATACCTGCAGAAGCCCCGGTGATGACTACCACCTCTGATTGCTGCTTTTTTCTCATATCTTTTCCTCTTGTGTTGTACTCGCTATGGAATGGAGAACGGGGGCGGGGTGGGAATTTCTCCAGCCAGGGTGACGAGTAGAATGTCCTTCGAAACTCAAAGCTATCACCTGAGTAAATCCTTTTCCTGATTCTCTGCGTGATCCTTCGAAATTTGCTCAACAATATACGTATCTTTAGTGACATCGGCCTGAGAACTTAATTGCACCGCAGGTGCTGGAGTAGCCTTTGTATGATCAGTCTGGTCAAAAACAGCCTGGTCATCGAGAGGGGAAGCCCCCTGCATCTTCACACGATAGATGGGTTCGGGCATTTCATAATTGGCCAGATCAAAGGCCTCTTTCACAGCCCGAATCGCTTCACTTCTGACCTTTTGGTAATCGTATTGGTCCTGCGTCGTCCAGGCAAACATTTTCAGTATGACATTCGAATCACCTAATTTTTCTACCGCGCACCGGACCGGCGGATCCTCAATCACCCCGGAGGTGTGTTGTAATGTCGTGATGGCCAGTTGGCGCGCCGCTTGTATGTCGACAGCGGTGTCAATACCGACCTCAAACGTAAAACGCCGTTTGGGATTTCTGGAATAGTTGAGAATAATGCCTTTGTACACCGTCGCATTGGGTATGCGTACATGATTCCCATCCAGCGTCATGAGAATGGTCTCCCGTGATGTCAGTTTCATGACCAGGCCTTCATAATTTTCCAGAACAATTTGGTCCAGTGGCCGAAAGGGTTGTCTGATACTCAGCAGAATGCTGGCAATGTAGTTTTCCACCGTGTCTCGGAGGGCAAAACCTACGGCCAGGCCCATGACTCCGGCTACACCAACGATAGTTCCCAAAAGAGCTGTGGCGTCCAGGATTTCCAGCATGACGACAAAGCCAATAAATATGATGGTCCCTTTGACAATTTGTTTGGCTAATGACTGTAAAAACGCATGTGGAGTAATTTTTTCATACAGGTTATCCCATTTGGTCATAAAGGATGCGAGGAACCAGAATAGAAGAAATACCGTGAAGCCGATGATCAGGAGTGGGAGATAGGAGATAAAATTATTGAGTTGGTCAACCATTTTTTCCTGCACGACGGTCAACCGTTCACGGACTTCCCGTTTCTGTGTGATTTCATCTGTCACGCTGACCACACCATCCACGCGTTCGGCAAGTTCAAGAGCCTGTTCGTGGGCTTCTTTGGTGGAAGTATGCCCCGTCAGACGTACCACCCCTGCATTCACAGCGATGTCGACATTGGCAAGCTCGGGCAAATTCTGGAAAACCTCCGTAAGCCGTTGCGTGATAAGCCTGTCTTCAACCTTGTCCGCTCCAACCGCGATTTCCTGTGGTTTATCGGTGGGTCGTGAATCTGTGGGGATCTCTGGATTATCCACAGGTTCCTGGGACCATACAGGTTCAACCCGCGCACTCCAAACGACAATTATGAGGAATATGAGGATTATAGAATAGAATCTGAAGTGCATAACATTACATACTGTCCTTATTCCCATCATTGGCTGCTTCGAGGGACCGACCATCAGATTGCCGGATCTCTCCGGAAAAATACGATCACCGTCTCAGGCGAGACCCGGATTTATCCAACGACTGGAGAAAGGAAACAAACATGAAGTTCAGAATAATCTGAGAAGAATTGCCAATTTGCGAAAGGATAAATAAATCAAAGCTTATTGAGATCCTTTTTCATAGTTCACTAATCGCTATGAATGTTCAACAGACAAATTCGGGTCGTACTATCTGAAAACATCCGTCAAAACCGCTCTCTGAATACGATGGGATTCTAGGAGTAGGGATGTGGATACTTGAGAGGTTCCGCTTAGTGATTTGTCTATAATAAATTAACGGGCCGGTTCATATCATAAATAGGAGTGAAATTTGCCTGACTACATTTCAACCTAAGAAGTTTTCTAAAATGCAAATACTAAGCGAACGGTAAGTGTTACACTGCAGAGGTAAAACATGCAGGTGCTCCTAATTATGATCATTGTTTCCTCCTCCTCGACCAAACGGACGGCTTCAGATGTGCCGATACCCTCACCCTTTGCGGCGTCAACATAAATGTCTCCACAAGTTCTTTCAGCAGCCTTCCTTCTGTTGTGTTCCCTCCTGCTGTACGTGTTGGCCCTAATTTTTGCCCCCTTCATGACACCCATTTTGTGGGCCATGATCTTGGTTCGTCTCTTCTATCCTCTCTATCAGTGGCTGACCCGTAAGCTGGGAGACAGGACCACGGCCTCGGCGGCTCTCAGTACACTGAGTGTCATGTTACTTGCCGTCTTGCCCGTGGCGTATCTGGTCTTCCTCGTGGTGACAGAGACCATTAACGCCTATCAGCTCGCCATGACATGGGTGCAGGAGGGTGGACTACAAAGGCTGCCCGATCTTGTCGCAAGACTGCCTCTGATCGGAAACGTGTCCCAAGAATTGCTGGGCCGGCTTATTCTGGCCTACGCAGACCTTCAGCCGGATCTGGTTGAAGGAGGGAAAGCCGTTAGCGGAGTCCTGCTATCCAGTGTCGGTGGGTTGGCCACAAACGCCATTGATCTCGTGATGGATTTCTTTGTGATCCTGTTTACTCTGTTCTTCCTGTTTCGCGATGGACATCATCTCTATCGTGCATTTTACGAAGCGCTCCCGATCGAAGAAAGCCATAAAGCCGTAATCATGGAGCGCCTTGACAATGTGATGGTCGCAGTCGTTCAAGGGACCCTTCTCACGGCCCTGGCACAGGGTTTCACGGCAGGGCTTGCCTATTGGGCCTTGGGCGTCCCGTTTTCCATATTTCTGGGAGCCCTGAGCGCCATTCTTTCTCTGGTACCTTTTGGCGGAACGGCATTAGTCTGGGCCCCCGTCGCGGCGTATCTGTTATGGACCGGTCCCATTTGGAAAGGCATAGTTATGATCGTAATCGGGGTCGGGTTAGTGGGTCTTATGGATAATTTACTGAAACCCTTACTCGTCGGATCCAAAGCGGACTTGCCCGTTCTGTTTCTCTTTTTCGCCTCATTAGGAGGCCTCGCGTATTTCGGCTTCATCGGATTGTTTCTAGGTCCCATTCTGCTTGGGATCGCGCTGGCGGTCTTCCAAATTTACCGTGAAAATTATCAGGAACAGGTCGGTCTTTTGGTTAAAGCAGAATCGGGACACCCAAAAGAACCGGTGAACCCAATCATTAAATAGGAGGGTTGAAGGATGAGTGTCATCGGTTGGATCGTCTTTGGGTTAATTGTGGGAGTAGTTGGAAAACTCTTAATGCCCGGGAAAGATCCTGGAGGGTTTCTCGCCACTGTCGCTATAGGGATCATTGGGGCCCTCTTCGGTGGGATGCTCGGGCGAATGATCGGCATGTATGGACAGGACGACCCCGTCGGGTTTGTGATGGCTGTTATCGGGGCCATCCTGTTTCTCTGGCTATTTCGGGTGATTACCCGACGTGGGGACACCTGACATCAGCAATTTTCCCCGGATCGTCGGGAACAGTTTTTTCCCCTCGCTGACTCGTCATGGTTCCAGCTTCCACATAACCAGAATGCCCAAAGATGGGATCGTCTGGATTGGTGCAGATAATTACCTATCGCAGAAAGCCCCCTCCTTCCTATCCCGCCTCAAATGTAGAGGGAAACCCGGATGCCAGAAGCTCTGCACAATTCTGGTATACAGCCACCGCTCCAGCCGCATGGAGTTCCTCTCGACTAAAGGCTCCTCCGGTTGTGACCGCAATCGTCTGAAGCCCGCATCCTTGAGCGGATTGAATATCCCAAATCGTGTCACCGACCACAATGCTCTCCTTCGGGGAACATCCAGCCCGCTCCAGAGTTAGTTGAAAAATATCCGGTGCGGGTTTCGCACTGTCTACATCCGCCGACGACACCAGCCCGGCCAGCTTATCCTTCGCCTCAAGTGCTTGAACATGATGTTCCAATTCTTCAGACTTCGCACTCGTCGCCAGCCAGATGGCGATGTCTTGCGATGAGAGAGTTGCAAGGATTTCTTTGGCTCCAGGCAAAGGATAGGTATGATCTTTCAACTCCTCAAAAAATTGGCTGTGTAATTCATTGGCCCGTCCGTGTAAGGCTTCATCCGTAAGAAGCGCACCCAGCATCAGGTCCGATCCCTTACCAATCTGACGATGGATTGCGGCACGCGGCACTGGATGTTTGACTACCGAGAAAGCACGGGCCCATGCCTCCACATGTAAATAATTCGTATCCATGAGCGTGCCATCAACATCAAAAATTACCACTCGTATCATATGAAAATCCCCTGTCAGGCAAACGGAATGGCCAGAGCCTTAATTCGCCCGCATACGTTTAGAGTCCGGGTTTCTTTGCCAACATATACGACATAACAAAATCCCTTACCTGTCCGTTTTCGCACTAGACCCGCACGCTCGCTCATCTGTGTCCTGTCTAGCCCCCCAGCTTTGCCGAACAAAGCGGATCCTGTGAGGTTGTATTTGATCGCTTCACGGTCAGAGGATGCATTCATCCCTTTTATGCGCTATTAATCTAAATTCTCAACCCATAATAGATAACCATCTAAGACTCGGTGCTCGGCTTTCCTATTATTAGAATATTTTCTCCATTGATTGAAATGGATACTTTTCAATTTTCTTCAGAAAATTCGTCTGTTCCGTTGCCATCTCAAGCTTCACTTTCAACCGTATCCAGTCCTTAGGTAAAACATATTCAATTGTGAAGGAACGACTCCGGTAAGCTACAGTTATTCTCAGTCCGGTCAACTCGAAGGGATTACAAAGAACTTTGAAGAGAAAAGAAGTGGTTCTTTACAAGAACAGGTAAAATCCGAACCATTGCAGCAAGAAATATGCACTCAACCCCTTTTCCCTTCACGAACAATGCATGAAAGGATTTCTCTGCGATGGGATCGTCATCCCGAACAAAGGGCAAATGATCGGTGCCCAGGTGAAAAGGCCAACAGCGAGTTCTTCTCCAATAGAGAGAATAAGACCAGTTGTGGGTCTGGAAAGATGGGAAAGGAAGTGAGGCATCTAACCGTTCCCGGCAGAATCTTGCAAAAAATCCCGTAAAGTTCTAATTTAAGAAGGCCCGGGAGGAAAAACCCTCCGGGACAACTCTTCTCCGCTTAAAAAAAGGACTGCATGAGAGACAATGCTGTGACCTGGCTTCTCCTCGGAGCGCTGCTTGGGGGCGTCATCAATGCAGCCGTCAGGCGATACGCCACCTTCAAAGAAGGCAAAGGCATCGCCCTTGCCATACAGGGAGAGATCGCCGCCATCATCGACATTGTCTTAAAACGACGGTACCTGCAACACCTTGAAAAAATCATTCAGAAACTTTCCGACCCGGCCCATCAGCTGACCGCCAACGACATTTTTTCACCAAGAATTTCCGAAAATTATTTCCCGGTGTTTAATAGCTTAGCGAATAAAATCGGTTTGCTGACAGATCGGAGTGCTGCCGTTGCAGATTTTTACACCAAAGCAAAATCCGTTATTGAGGATATCCATGCCCTTGAGGAGATGCGGGACAACATCACGACAGGCTCAAAGGACATTGACAGGCCTGCCTTGTTGGAATTGACCACGGAACTTCGTGACCTACTTCATGATGCAATGCGTATTGGAATTCAAGCAGTGGAGGACTTGAAAAACTTCCAGGACAGATCCTGGATGTTAGGAATCCGGTAACAAATGCCTGTGCCCTGGGCCACTGTGCTCACGCAAGGCAATTTCACATTCCTCGCAACCTGAAATCCTCAATGTCATTGGCTTCCCGCTGTAGGAGCTAAGCCCACCACAAGCTGGCGTTCCCGGGGGCCATCGAGTTCTACCAATAAAACCGATTGCCAGGTACCTACACGCAACTCACCATCCATCACGGGCAAAGTCAGGGACGCTCCGATCAGGGAGGCCGCCATATGAGACCACGCATGGGAGGGATCATGGGCATGACGGAATCTAATCTGGGGGATGATTTTTTCGGCGACTTCGAGTAAGTCTTTTTCCGTGCCTTCTCCGATTTCTCCTGTTGTCAGGGCCGCAGTGGTATGAGGGAGAAAAACGTGGCACAAGCCATTTTGAAAATCCTTCTCTTTAATAATGCGATTCAGTTTCGGGGTGAGATCCACAATCTCCTTAAGTGTAGTTGTTTTCACCTGGAAGGTTTCCATCAGCCTCTCCTTTCAAGAAGATTCATTCGGACCATTGAATGATTCCGGCACTCTGTTCACAGAGTGTATCCAGAGTCGTCTACTTTCAATAGAAGCAAAACCTGCCAAAAATTTCTACTGACAAAAATCGCATTGCATGACCGCAACTATATTAGTATGGTATGACTTCCGCTCAAGTGGTTCATGACATTGAAGGGACGAAGCGAACATGCCCATTTGTGAAGCCGACCCCTGGCGCATGCAGTATTTTGAAGGCATTCCATGCCCGCCGGAAGTCAACATCCCAACCGAAGACGGCGATGCCTGGGCATGGTACCCACAGTACAAGTGGATCTATAACAAACTGATGATTGCCGAGAGCCAAAACCTGCCGTGTGCTCCGCATGGGCTGGATCCATCCTTCTTTCCCGTGTTTTCCAAACCGATTTACAACATGCGCGGCATGGGTGCCGGAAGCCGCGTATTGCGTTCGTTAAAAGAATACAAACATTTGGAACGACCGGGACACATGTGGATGCCGTTACTTCAAGGCGATCATGTGTCCAGCGACGTCGCCGTGGTTAAGGGCGAACCCCACTGGTGGCGACATGCCACCGGCAAACCGCTGGAAGGAGGCATGTTCGATTATTGGACGGTGTTGGCCACGCACAATCCAACCATCGAAGCCTACTGCGGGGACTGGCTGCGCCGGCATCTTGCCGGATACACCGGCATGATCAACTTTGAGACGATCGGCGGCAAAATCATCGAGGTGCATTTACGATTCGCAGACCAATGGCCGGATTTGTACGGGACCGGTTGGATTGGATCGCTCGTTCGGCTGTATGCGGAAGAACAATGGCAATTCGATGATTCCCATCGACAGGAAGGGTACAGTGTCGTCTTGTTTGGCGCCCATGGCGTCCATTATCAGCATCCACCCAAAGACGTGATTGCCCAGTTGCGCCAAACACCACACGTCTCCAGCATTCAGATCACGTTCCATGAAGAGAAACCTCCGAAGGACCACTCCATGCCACCAGGCGGATTTCGTCTGGCTATCGTCAACTGCTGGGATCTTGAAACGGGATTCGAAGTCAGAAAAAAGCTGGCGCTGAGTTTTTGGTCCACTCATCAGTTTCAACCCAATCGCCCCCCCGCTCCAAAAACTCTCCGCGACTCGGCTGCGGAACGGCATGAACAGACTGTCGAAAAACGCAGAGATTTTTGATGCTCATCGATTACACCATCCTCGACCGCATTACCGAAATCGAGAACACCTGGATTACGATGTCGGACGGATGCCGTATCGCCGCGCGCATCTGGTTACCGAAGTCAGCCGATACGGAGCCGGTTCCGGCTATTCTGGAATACATCCCCTATCGCAAACGGGACTTTATGCGATCACGGGACGAGCCCATCCATCGGTATTTTGCGGCGCATGGGTATGCCAGCATCCGGGTGGATATTCGAGGCTCAGGGGATTCGGAAGGGATCCTGCATGATGAATACTCCCATCAGGAGCATGACGACGCACTGGAAATCATCACCTGGATCGCCAAACAACCCTGGTGTTCGGGCGCGATCGGGATGATGGGGATTTCCTGGGGAGGATTTAACGCGCTTCAGGTCGCCGCCCGGAATCCGGCGAATCTGAAAGCCATCATCACGTTATGTTCAACGGATGACCGGTACGCCGATGACGCGCATTATATGGGCGGCTGTCTCTTAAACGAGAATATGCAGTGGGGTTCCATGCTGACCCTGTACTCGGCGCTGCCGCCTGACCCGGAAATTGTCGGCGATCAATGGTGGGATATGTGGCAGGAACGGTTAAACAATCTCGAACCGTTTCCTGTGGTCTGGATGCGGCACCAATCGCGAGACAATTATTGGAAACACGGGTCGGTGTGCGAAAACTACGATGCCATCCGCTGTCCGGTCTATGCCATCGGAGGCTGGGCCGATGGCTATACCAATGCCATTCCCCGATTGATGACCCATCTCTCCTGTCCGAAAAAATCGCTTATCGGTCCCTGGGCACATGTCTTTCCGCAAGACGGCGTCCCCGGCCCGGCCATCGGTTTTCTGCAGGAAGCGGTCCGGTGGTGGAACCACTGGCTCAAGGGCGAGGAAACAGGAATTATGGATGAACCCGCATTTCGGGTATGGATGCAGGAGAGTCAGACCCCGCAACCGCAATACGCCGTATGGCCGGGCAGATGGGTGGCGGAAGACACCTGGCCAAGCCCTCGCATTAGCGAACAACGGTGGTTTTTAGAATCGGGACATCTCTCCCCTATTCCCGAGAAACCCACGGAGTTGTCGTTTTGCTCACCACAGACAACCGGGGTCCGGTCCGGAGAATGGTGCGGATTCGGGGCGGATGGTGAAATGCCACGCGACCAACGACCCGATGACGGCGGTTCACTCGTCTTCGATAGCGATCCTCTCACCGAACGACTGGAAGTCTTGGGCGCGCCGGTCGTGGAACTTGATCTGTGCGTCAATCAACCAGTGGCGATGATCGCCGTGCGTCTTGGAGAAGTGGCCCCCGACGGGTCAGTCCTGCGTGTCACGTACGGGCTGTTGAATCTCACGCATCGGGAGAGCCATGAAACACCTCAACCGCTCGAACCGGGCCGATGGTATCAGGTACGGGTGCAACTCAACGACTTTGCCCATGCGTTCCCTCCGGGCTCCCGGATCAGGCTCTCACTCTCGACCAGTTACTGGCCAATTGCCTGGCCGCCCCCCGTTCCCGTGACGTTGACCATCCGCACCGGCATGAGCAATGTCACCCTTCCCGTACGACCTCCACGCCAGGAAGACGAAGCGCTGCGGCCGTTCGAGCCACCAGAAGCCGCACCCGGCACCCCACATAAAAAACTCCGGCAACTCAGCATGCGCAGAACCATTGAGATCGATCTCGCCAGCAACGAAATGGTCTATACATTACGGAGTGACGGGGGAGAATTTGACGGCGCATCACATGCCAGGATTGAAGAGATCGATCTCGATGTGGGATACACCCTCTTTAAACGGTATCGCATTCTTGAAAAAGATGCGCTGTCGGCTCAGACGGAACTCACTCAGACCGCTCACTTGAAACGAAGGGACTGGTCAATCTGGCTGGAATGCCGGACACGGCTCACCGCCACGACCGAAACCTTTCAATTTGCGGGAGAATTGGAAGCCTACCACGGCGATCAACTCGTCAAACGACATGACTGGGCGCTGGCGATTCCACGCTCGCTTCTCTAATTGGTTGCAAGTGACGAGCGGGTGATGGCCGCGTGAAGAATCTTATGTAACATGTCAGGATATTTTATTCCTGCAAATCCCGCCATAAAGGCCAATTTCCCGTCATTAGCCCACGCGGGATTCGGATTCACTTCCATCAGCTTTGGCTTACCATCCGACCCGACGCGAAAATCAAACCGTGCATAGTCGCGCAGCCCGAACCTCCGAAACAAGATCCGCACCCAGTCTTTCATCTGTTCCTCAAGACCCGGATCGAGGACAGCCTGCTTAAATTTAATGTCAGTCCAGTAGGGCGAGTCGGGGTAGGCCTTCGATTCAAAGGACAAAATCGGGTCAAGTCCTGCGGGAAGACGCGAGAAATCAACTTTCAATGTAGGCAGAATGCAAAAGTCAGTTTCAAGATTGCCAATAACCCCGATACCGTATTCCGGGCCTGGCAGATATTCCTGCATCAGGGCGTCACGACCGGGAAGTGTCGAACGCAACCAGTTCAGATAAGTCCGCGCTTCCTCCGGCGTCCGGACCACGGCATCCTTCGTAATGCCCACACTCCCATCAGCCGCATTGGGTTTAATCAGCGCAGGATAAAAATCAGGCAAGGCTTCGAGCGAGTCTCTAGAGTCAATGAAGTACTCCTGTGGAACCGGAACGCCATGCGACTGGGCCACAAGCCGGACAATCGCTTTATCAAAACAGATGACCATGGCGGACGGCGGCGCGCCGGTATAAGGAATCCCCAGCATCTCCAAATACGCCGGAATGTTGAGTTCCTGAGCGGGCACATTGCGGAATCCCGTATCACAAAAATTCACGACGATATCCGGACGGTCCTGCTGAAGATGCTCAAACAGACGGGTATGATCGTCATAAAACAAAAACGTATAGTCGGAAAGCTCCTGAAAGGCGGCCTTCATCGCATTATGCGTCGCCGTGTCCTCTTCATTATATTGCGCATTGCGTTTCGTCGGATCAGTTAACCGGGGATCTCCGGTGATCACGCCAATGCGGTGGAAGGTTTTCGCCATGCGTTAACAACTCCTATGCCTTGATAATGATGGGGGTTTCGACGACACCAAAGTACTATAGCTAACACCAGTCTTCAGATTGAACAACAAGCTTCGTCCTATAATTATGAAAGGTTGAAACACGGAAAAATCGACGAGTGAATCTTCATCGTTTCGTGATTTGCCAAAACAGAATAATGAAGAAGAAATCTTAAGCTAAGCCATGGAGCTTAAGATTTCAAATTACGCTATTACCATCATGGCTCCAGATACGAAGATGGGTGGCAGGTGGATTGAAGATTTACAGATTCAATTAAAAAGGCATCATACATGTCATCTTGAGTCAAGGACAAAGGATCTGTGCCCAGATGAAAAAATACTTCTTGAAACCTATCCTTACCTTTTTCAATGTGGATTGCAAAAGGTTATCGTGGATTTTTTGGTGACATTTTTTCATTTTGAAAAGTATTATCCCTACCCCCCTGCAGGCAACTACGATTCCCAGCCCCTTTCCGGATAAGTTGGCTCCGCTACTGCGGGTTAAGTCAATGGCTCACGAATGGTATGATAAAGATTCGGGCCCTCCCCGCTATAGGCTGTACCTATATAGCCGTATGCATCCTTTGACGACCGATGCTCACCCCCTTCGTCCATCCATTCGTAGATGATCCGGTGGAGTTTTACATCAATCATGCTGTCGGCAGTGTATGAATACCTTCCTTCACCTTCAACGCTTATTTTGATATCCTCTCGCTGCTCGGTGCTGAGATTTACGCCTTCGAACATCAACCTAAAACCAAGTGCAATCACATCGTGGTACTCAGTAATGAAAGGGGTAAGTTCTTTCTCGATCAGCTGTGCCATGCGAACTCCGCGCCGGCCAGCACTTACGTCTAAGTCCCTTCGAATAGCAGACTGTATAGCGGCAGCTACTCGGTCTAAATCAATCTCCGTAGCATCACGACGCAAGACCTCCAAGCAATCCTGAAGTTTGGAGTAGATGGATATGGTGCGCCCCAAAGCTTCCGTCTCACGCAGGAGCTCGGGAGCCGGTGCGCTAAGGTTCTTGTCAGCAAAAAATCCTGTATCCTTGGTGACGAGATGAACATGAAATCGATCCGCCAAATTTAATGCGGCCTCCCAGATCAGGCTATCTTTGAACTGCTGGTTTTTGGGACCGTTGGGTGGCGAGCCTTCGTTTACGCGTCGAAGCGCTGATCGCGCATGTTCCAATGTTAATGGGACGGACTCAAAGAGGCTCTCGAGCTCATTGAGACGGGCTTCTATAGCTGCCACGATGTTAGCAGAGGGAGGAACAGTATACGGCCGATGCTGCCCCATAATCGCCAGGATTTCTCTGAACCCGCGTTCAATTGAAGCCACCGCTGTCTCCCCCGCAATCAGGAGTTGCTTTCGGATCTCGTCCGCGATTACCTCAGGCATGCCGAGCCTTGCGCCTCCTCGGTAAATTATATGAAGCAGCGCAGGGCCAAGGCCAGTACGCAAAAGAAGCGTTGAGCGATAAACATTCGTGTCAATAATTACGCAATGCTCGGTCATGATCTTTTCAAACCATCCAATGGGTAAAGGTGTAGGGCGCGGAGCCACGTTCGGGGTTTCTAGTGGCATCAGGGTTGAGCATGGAGAATTTCATAACTCTCTAACTGATCCAGTCCATCCAGCTACACCCCAATCTATGAAACAACAAGGGATAATTGTTAATTATACTTTAACCCATCCTAAAGTCCCCTTTGAAATACAAATGTAGCCATCCAAGTCAATCTATCCCACTTTTCTCATTGGAAGGGACAATGAAACTGTCCATCAAACTGGAATCAAGCATAAGGTTCTCGGCTAATTAGGGAAATATCTCAGCTTATCCGGTTGTAAAAAATAAAAAGAAATGGTCGGAAATTTCAGTGGTCACTATTCATTTTCAAGAGCGGAAACTTAACCCCCCCTTCAGCAAAAAAGAATCCTTCCGAGGTTTAATATCCATGAGGGTAAAGAATGGGCAGACCGAGCCCAACTCTAGGTTAGCCTTGGCCATTGGTTTTCTTTTTTCGGTATACATTACCGAGTTCCTTCGCGCGCGAAGGGCGACCGAACAAATCGAGTTGCCGTCGAAATTCGGTCTGATCGAACCACTCACCAATGACTAACTTGTTCTGCTCTGAGGTTTTTTTCCAGTGCCTCTCTTCGGCAATGGTAACAATTATGTGGTCTAACCTATTCGGAGGCAACAGTTTATCGGCAATGAAAACAAACAATCTTTCCTCTTCCTTCAGTTCCTGGCCAAACCCTTGCCGTGGCCAAAGAGTAAGTGCGGCCAAGCCTACGCTTCCAATGACTCCAAACAATAGTTTGCTTGCAACCAGAACTTTATTCTCAATCGGGACCACTTTAGGGAAAAGCCCTTTTTCCATATACCCTAACTCTCCGATGGCTTGGTATTGGCCATGTATTACCTCGCTGAACTGTTTATAAAAATGAGGAAAAATTGTGATCCCGTTGTTCGCAAGCTCGTTACGGACGTTCACATCAAGAAAACGTTTATCTTTTGGCCATTTAAGCCATTCGTCAAAGAGATGAGGACCAAGAGCAAAGAGCGCAAGCAAGTTTACTCGACTGGCCAGAGAACGGATCAAGCCAAACGCGTCAAGATAACATCCGGCCCTGCAAAGCAGGTTTACCGCTGCAGCCGTTTGGGCAAAACCTTTCAGGAAAAATAGAAATGTGACGTCGAACTTTTGATGCCTTCCAGGAGAGGATGCGCGGGCATACAGATGGGCTAGAGATAGGACGGAATTAACAACCAGAAACATCTCTCCCCGTTGTTTCTGAATTAAATTCGATTGTTCAGCAACTTCAGGACCAGACCAATAGGTGGAAATCGCGGGCCCTCCCATTTCCTGAAAGTAGAAAGCTCCAGATAAGGGGATATGGAGAAGGTCCTTAGGCACGCCAAGAGACGCTATTGCATTCAGAACAGAATTTCTATCCTCATCCAACATAACTTACCCCAGTGAATGTGTACCCCTAAATTGACGCGCGACTGAGTGGCTGGTTGGAAAGCCGTCTGTTCGAGCCGAGAGTTTGACCACCGAAATATTGCAGACGTCCAAAAGAGTCCCCAGAAGTTCAGGCGTTCTTCTTTCGACCAATTTCTGAATTAACCGGACAGTGCGTCTTTTTGGGCAGCTCCGGTTGAATGTTTTGTTAGATGCTGCGCCTCTGTGACACGCTCATCCAGTGAGGTTAGAAGGCGAGGGCCAATTTCAATTGCCCAATTGGCTGCTCGTGAATCAACCTCTGCTCCATGAGCTGCAGCATTCAGCATGTTCACCATATCGGAAAGAATTGACCGCTCCTCGTTGGTGAGAACTTCCGCTTGCGCAAGTGCTCGAAGCGCTTGACCTACACCCATGGGACGACGTGAATTAAGACCGTAAATCTCTGCCAGCAAGGAAAGCCGCTTCCCTATTTCGATTCTTAGACCTGCAAGAGCCAGATTAGGATCTCGAGTAGCGATTGACTGAAAAGAGAAGATAGCCTCTTTTTGAGATGGTTCCGCAGCTAGCAGGCCGGCAGTCTCGGCGCGAGAAGCGGCTTTTTGAAGTTCTTGAAACTCAACCTTCCAGCCACCGGGTAACTCAAACGACTTAACTATCGGCGCAATCCAAGGAAGGATAGCAATGACGATTAAGGCAAGAGCAATTGCATCAATTGCCAAATCCGGCCAAATGAGGTGAGCAAGAGCGAGAAGGAGTGCCCCAAGAGAAACATACTGCCGAAGTTTTTTCAGAGGTATAGGTTCTTCCTTCGTAGGGGTTGATTGATCCATATTTGTGTTTCTTCTGCACCTAACAATGTTTAGAGGGATCCATACAAGGGCCGGATCTTCATTATTC
Organism: Nitrospira sp.; assembly: GCA_024760505.1. Classification (GTDB taxonomy): domain Bacteria; phylum Nitrospirota; class Nitrospiria; order Nitrospirales; family UBA8639; genus Nitrospira_E. The sequence goes on along the minus strand of CP058931.1, from coordinate 2,494,296 downwards.
TGCTCGCATAAAATGCCATTGAGTGGTGACTTCGGACCGTCATCATTTTCGAAACATCAGAAGCTCACAGAGTATTTGACTTCTATCATGATTACTAACGCGGATCGGCATAACAAACTTCTACAAAAGCTTCAACCCTCATCCACCCAATTGAAATGGACCAGACGAATTCTTGAGCAATCGACGAAATAAAGCAAGTTGTTGTTCTATAATTACAAAAGCGGAATTCACTTCAGATATTGTCTCCGCACAACTGACGTCAGGTGTGAACCAGTCTGTCCTCAGCCAGCTATCTGCACCAGCACTTTTCCCATCGGCCCTTGGCCTAATCGGTCAAATCCCATCTTCACCTCCGCGAAAGTAGCAATGGTGTCCACCTGTGGCCGCTGTCCCATGGCATCCAATCGACCGACGATCTATTCCCATGCCGCATGCGCTTCCTGAGCGGTATAGTCTCCAACCGAGACTCCGCCTATTCGATTACGGTGGAAAAACAGAGTTGCCGTGTTGAACTTCGGCACCGTTCCTCCGCTTCGGCCGACGACGCTGATCCGCCCGCCATATCCAAGCAGAGCTACAACCACCTGTTGGTCCCGTTATTCCGAGTTAATTATCACGGTTTGAATGTGTATCGGCAATACATCTCTTTTCCGGCTAATAAGTCAATAAAGGTGTTTGCCTGAGATAGTGTTTGGACTGAAGCTCTTTCAGCATAAAGTGGGCAACATCAGCACGGGAGATCTTACCTGCCGCAACCCCGCTCAGATCAGTCAGCACTCGATAGCGTTCTGTTAAGGGCCCGTTGGTCAAAAAACCTGGCCTGACAATCGTCCAGTCTACCAAGCTTGCTTTGATCAGTGCTTCCTGGCGATCTTTATCGGCGTAGATGGTTCTAAGTAAGAAGGGCAAAAAGATGGAGTCATAAAAAAAGCCACCATGTCCCTTGCTATCTCCGGCACCAATACCCGTCACACAGATCAAACGCTTGACCCCGCTGTTTTTCATGGCCCCAAGGACATTCTTGGTTCCCTCCGAGAAAACCGTCACCCGGAACCATGGAACTTTTACGCCAATTGTGCAGCACACCGCCTCCTGACCAGCCATCGCAAGCCCGACTGATTCAGGGTCGAGAATGTCGCCTTTGGTTACTCTCAGCCGCTCATTCTGTGCAGAAAGATTTTGGGGATTGCGAACCAAGGCGATGACCGTATGCCCGGCGATCAACGCCTGCTCAAGAAATTGACGTCCAATGCCACGAGTGGCACCAATGATCAAGATATTCATAGCCACCTCCTTATGGAATCGACAGCAATGACTATCTACAATTACCCCAGTCCCTGCAAATCTGCCAACCGGGCGGATGATCAAATCAATAGGCGGACCTTGTCTTATCCTGGCGAGTTGGGCCGCCCTTTCGTTGCCTGCGTTCGCACAATCAAACGAGGCCGACCTGGGGAAAATTGGTTGTGGGTCCTTTTCTTGTGGCAAAAGGACCCCGGCTGCCGGGACGCCCCCCGGAATAACCGAACGAATTCTTATTTAATCGAGGAAATAAAGCAAGTTGTAGGAAAGTGAAAATGAACAGGATTATTGGAAGGGAAGGAGCGTAGAGCCTACTAAAAGATGTTCAGTTGGGATCAGTCGATCTCCTTTTTCTTTTTCTCTCATCTTATCTTTGATCGTCTGGCATTGTGGTTTATTATTTTGGGTTAACTCAATCCAGCACCAATCGGTTGCATAATGGCCGTGACGATAGAGTATCTTACGCTTAACCAAGCAGAAAGCGGGAGACCGCCTCGACATACATCTTCGGTGCCGGGGATTCGCACAGATGGCAAAAGAGTGAAGCCAACTTATCCTTAGTCAGCTACCTGCACCAGCACTTTTCCCATCGGCCCCTGGGCCAATCGGTCAAACCCCGTCTTCACCTCCTCGAAGGGGACAATGGTGTCGACCTGTGGCCGCTTCCCCATGGCATCTAATCGACCGACAATGTTTTCCCATGCCGTATGTGCTTCCTGAGCGGTAAAGTCTCCAACGGAGACTCCGCCTATTCGATTACGGCGGAAAAACAGAGTCGCCGTGTTGAACTTCGGCACCGTTCCTCCGCTCCGGCCGACGACGCTGATCCGTCCACCATATCCAAGCAGAGCCACAACCTGAGGGAGCAGCGCGCCTCCCACGCTATCCACCGCGAGATCGACTTTTCGCGGGCTCAATGCCGCCGTCACAGACTTCACGAGATTGCCGTCCATCGGGTCGAACACGAAATCAGCTCCAAGTTTTTGCAATTTTGCTCTCTTTTTCGCGCTACGCGAGAGGGCCACCACCATCAGATTCATCGATTTCCCTAGCAGCACCGAGGCTACACCGACACCCCCGGAAGCACCGGTCACGAGAAGAACAGTTTTCGCAGATGGCGGTGCCGGAGGATCGGCCCATTGGGTCAACGCTTGCCAGGCGGTCAAAAAGACCAACGGAGCCCCGGCCATCTCTTCATCCGACCAGCCGGTAGGGATACGAGTCAAACTTTTGGCCGGAACCACCACCTTTTCGGCAAGCGTTCCCCATGCCTCGACACCCACCTCGCAACGCAAAATCCCAACGGTCTCGCCTAAGCGCACGTTTTCTACGCCTGGTCCGACCGCTACCACTTCTCCCACCCCATCTCGTCCAAGAATGTGAGGAAGCGATGGATTGGCCGGGTACATCTTTCGCGCAAGAAATGCATCAGCCGGGTTCAGGGCTGCAAATTTCACCCTCAGCAGCACTTGCGCCGGACCCGGCTTTGGCTCCGGCACTTCACCGAGCCGTAATTTTTCAACACCCGTATAGTCATCCATCAACCACGCACGCATTCCGTCACCTCTTCTTTCCACAAATTTTTTGCCTTATATGGGCTTCATAAACCCAACTTGTATGTGCAACCCAACAGCTACTGATTACCTTCATTGGACCCATTCTCGAGCTCTTCCTCGGTAAGCACACAATTAATATCGAAGTTCTCCTTGCTTACGAGATCGAAAGAAAGTGTACCCCGTCCGTATTCGGCGTGGATACCGTGGACCGCCTCACCTTCTGACGTGCCCTTGTTTCCAACGAGATTAAATTTCTCACCGCTGACCGTCAAATCCTTGCATGTAAGATCGAAAAGTACGGATTTCGTATCTTCGTCAACATTTACCTTTACGATTAATTCATCCAGCGTATCGTCGAAATAGTCATCTTCATCAATTCGTACGGTAAATTCCCGCGGTGTGGTTGGTTTACCGTCGAGATCCACGGTGAGCGTATATGTGCCGGCTTGTCCGTCAACCAATGTTTCAGGACCGTCAATGGTTAGTGTCTCGGGAGTTGCCCCTCCGGTTCGCACATACGTTTCGATGGAGGCAAAGATCAAAAAAAGGATCGCCAATACAACCAGCGCCTCTACGAGACCGACCCCGGCATTGGCTTGTCTCACGTGCCGGTCTCCCTTGTTGAAATCACATACATGACGCCCATGGAAAGAGAGGAAGCGATGTAGGTAGCCTTGAGATGTTTGACGCATGAAAGGCCCTCACAAAGTCCAGGGCTGAGTGGCGGGTCAGAGGCCTATGGATTCGAGCCTACCTTTCTGCCACGGCAGGTAGCTGACAAGCGGTTCCAGACGCGGACGCTGTTTAGCGGATAGATTACCCGGCCCATTCAATGCGGATGGGTTCAATCATCCGCTTCGCTGACCACAAGACCCAAACGTAAGATTGAAATGTACCTGGAGGATTTTTTGGTAATCCAAGAATTAAGTCAAGCTGTGAGACTGCAAAAGAAGAATCCAAAATCAAACTTTTCGGAAAGGAGCCTTTTCATCCCTTGACAGAAGAAGGACTCAATAAGTAGAAGGCCGGAAAGAATTGAGATGCAATTAGCCACACTCAAATTGGTGGTAGATCACACATCTTGAGTGTCTGGGAAAGGTTATCCGAATGAGTTTCTCCTACATGGCGGATCAGAGCCTTTATTGCTGCTTCTACCCAGATAGCCTCCCCATGCGACAATGGTCGTTCGATTCCCTCTTTTTCGAACTTTCTGGCGGTGAGATTGTCACCACGCGTTGAGGAGATTTCACCGATTTTTCGAAAAATCTCCTCATCAATGTTATATTGTTTTGCTGCAGCCCGTCGATTAACCGCACTTTTTTCAAGAAAGGTAAGGCAAGCATAGGCCATGGCTTGTAGAGGTTCACAACCTTTTTTGTATTTGTCATACCGCTTATAGAGCATGTCCGCTTCGGGGGTGAGCCTAAATATCCTAGGAGGATCAGGATACTCACTCCGGGAAACATGCCCACTACACGTAATCCTTCCTCCGCCAGTCAATGTGCTTGCACCGATCCTATTATTAGTCAAGGCTGGTGGCGGCGGATCCCGATCTATCATGTCGGCCCGCGTAAACCGAAAGAGTAATTCCTCCTTTCCATAACGAAGAGCGACGTCTGCTTCCCACGAATGCAGAAATTCTTCAATAACTTCGCGTGCTTCTTCGGCACTAGAGAAATGCACTTTAGGCGAACACAGGAGACGGCGTTTATCCAGTTTTAGCGAAAAATCTAGAACCTCGAACTCCAGCGAAGGAGCGCGATCATAGTCTATTGATTCAGCAATTACAGCGGTATAGTGCAATGCCATAACGTGTGGATCTCTCATAGAAGATAATCCCAATTGAACTGCATGTCTAACAAAACTTAGATCCGCATAAGATGCGGACCTTGCATTCTCTATCCGCATATCAATTCTTGACCCACGTATTAAATTCGTTCTGCTATACCTCCACTTGGCTTGCGACCGTTACCCCGTTTTGCTTGAGGACCTCTAGCACCTTGGGAATATCGGGAGGGCCTGGAGGAATCTCCTTGCTGAGGGCGGTGAACATTCGGGTGGCCATGCTGCCCTGGCCGGTGAGTTCGAACATCTCTCCGCCGCCTGGGCCGTAGCGAAAGCCGTGCACGGTACCGGCGGGTACATGCACCAGCGTGCCCGGCAGGCACATGACCGTCTTGTTGTCATAACTGAACTCGATCTGCCCTTTAAGGACATAGAAGGACTCGTCCCAGGCGTGACTATGCAGGGGCGGACCCATTCCTTCATCGCCCTGCTGCAAAGTGATCTCATAGCCTTGTGTTGCGTCGTTTGCCGCAAGCACGGTCACCTTCGTGCCAATCACATTCAACGCGGGTTCGTAGTTATCGGGTGAGACAATAAAGGGTTGGGGCTTCATGGTATCATGACCTCCAGTGGATCAAATGAGTGATTGACCAATGCAACAGAACGGATTTCTCGGCTGATTTTTCGTAAATTGACGAAATTAGTCAAGCAGTGGGCCCCCCTTTTTTTCCGGTTTGACGCCTGCCGCCCGGTCTCAGGGTCTGATGCTCTCACTGATCGGCGGGCCTTGTGTGAGCCCTTCGATAAGACTCAGGATAGACTCCGAGAGTTGGCCCCCCCTCCAATAGTGTGCATCAGACTCATCCTCATGAAGCCGGGCGGGGCGTCATTGGTTTTGGGTCCTTTTGCCGAAACAAAAGGCCTGCCCTGAGCCAAGCCGAAGGGATCTCGGCTGCCGGGACGAATCCCGGCTTCACCGGGTAGATATGTGGAAGAGGGCCAACTAGAAAGGGAGATTTAAATTATTGACTGAAAGCTTATGCGTAGGTTTTATCCTCAGCTTGGTGAAGGGGCGATGCCGGCAGATGGATCGTCACCGTTAGCCCCCCGCCCGGGAGGTTGGCCAATCTGATGTCCCCGCCATGATTGCGAACGATGGAACGGGCGATGGCCATGCCGAGGCCGATGCCTCCTGTTTGCTTATTACGGGATTCTTCCAATCGCACAAACGGCTGAAAGACCCGTTCAAAATCCTGCTCCGGAATTCCCGGACCACTATCTTGAATCACAATCTGAAATTCCGTGTCATGCTGTCGAAGCTTGACCTCGACCTGTCCCCCATAGCTCACGGCATTTTCAATGAGATTTCGAAGGGCCCGTTTGAGGCTGATGGGGCGGCAGGTATATGGCGTTTTCTGCGCGCTCTCGAAATTCACAGCCATGCCCATATCAGCCAGATCCTGACAAAGACTATCAATTAGGGCACTGAGATCGACCGAACGCGATACCTCCGTCGAGGCCTCGTCCCGGGCGAAGGCCAGCGAGGCTTCGGTCATCCGTTGCATGTCATCCAACGTATCCAGCATCTTGCCTCTTGCCTCCTGATCCTTCATCAATTCCACTTGCAGTCGAAGAGAGGTAATGGGAGAGCGTAAATCGTGACTGATGGCCGCCAGCATTCTCGTGCGATCCTGGACAAACCGTTGCAGTCGTTCGTACATGCGGTTAAACGCCCGGATGGTCTGCTGAATATCGACGGGACCCTCTTCCGGGATAGGGGTGATGGATTCCCCGCGACCAACCCGCTCCGCAACTTCCGTGAGTTGTTGAAGCGGACGCGTGAGGCGTTGCACCATGAACACCACAATCAGGCAGATACTGCCACCGGCTAGCCCCATCGAAATGAGAGTCGGCAGCGCCCAGCGGCCCAGGGATGGGGTGATCCCCATGCCGGCATTCAGCCATCGGCCATCCTGGAGACGCGCGGAAATCAGCAGGCCCGGGGCATCATATTCAGAGAGTGGAAGAGGAAAGGACGGGCCGGATGCTTTACTGCGTAAAATGGAAGGTTGAACGCCTTCCGGCGCCTCCCCTATGGTCTTTTTCCATGACCCGTCCTGTGGGGGAAGCATGAACCGCAGCTCAGACACATCATTCTTGCTGAGCAAATCCGTAAGACGACTGATCCACTCATGGTCGCCTTGTTGCATGGCTTGAGGAATCTGACTGGTATCCGACAACCAGTAGTACAATTTTCGTGAACTGGCGGCTTGGACCATGCGATCGTGCAAACCGGATGGACTGTGTTCAATGAGATCGATGAGAGAAGCGGTTCGTTCGAGAATTTGAGTCCGCTCGACAGATCGAATAGCCGCACGACGTTCATCGGTAAAGATAAGGAAGTTGGCCACTTGCGCAATGACGAGGGCCGCGAGCAGAAGTGCTATCATCTGGCTGGTCAGCCGTTTCGGCAACACCCGTCTGAGAATATGTAAACCCGGTTTCATTGAAAGGTAACCTCTGCGGTGAACGTGTATCCCCCTCCCCACACGGTTTTAATCAGGGAAGGAAGCTTGGGATCGATTTCAATTTTTTTACGCAACCGGCTGACCTGATTGTCGATACTGCGATCAAACACATCGCCCGCGCGATGGCGGGTGAGGTCGAGTAATTGATCACGAGTCAACACCATGCGTGGATGATTCAGGAACACCGTCAACAGCACGAATTCCCCGGTGCTGAGCGGAATGGCCACGCCATCCTCTCCGACAAGTTCTCGTTGCGAAACCTGTAAGACCCATCGGTCGAATCGAATGGTTTTTTCTGCAATGCGCCGTTCTTTCCATGGCAGACTATTCGCCCGCCGGAGCACGGATTTGATTCGTGCCAGCAATTCCCTGGGATTAAACGGTTTGACGACATAATCATCCGCGCCCATTTCCAACCCGATCACGCGGTCGGTTTCTTCCGCCATGGCCGTGAGCAGAATAATGGGAATGTCCTTTGTTTCACGTAAATGACGGCAGAGAGAGAGACCGTCTTCTCCCGGCATCATGATATCCAGGACGACGAGGTCGATGGCGCTGGTCTCGAGAATTTTCCGGGCTTCCGCCGCGCTTCCAGCCGTACTCAGCCGAAAGCCTTTTTGCGTAAGATAGGTTGAAAGCGGATTGCGGATATCCGGCTGATCGTCAACAACAAGGAGATGCGGTAACGAATCCATATGGCTCCTCAAGATCACCCTTCTTCATTATTATGACGCCGGAACCGGGAGTGAGGGAAAAAAAATTGTATCAAAGTTTGTCAAAACAGAATTCTGTCAGGTTTTCTTACAAAAAAGAAGGATGTGGAAAAATTCAGGGAAATATCCTGGGTATACTAACCGAACAAAGAAGCATGGGGGTGAAACAGCTGGATGGATCGTGTTCGTCCCCAAGATCCAATAAAAAGACGTTTTTCATCTCGGGTCACATAAAGTTCAGACAAGTATCATTCATAAAGGAATCAGCAATTATTTTCCTCGTCATCCGCAACATCGTATGAATACCCTTCAATATTGTCGCGCCATCCTCACAGGAATTTCCCTGATGCTGTTGACCGGGTGTCTGTTCGACCCACAACCTATTGAATTGAAATTTCAGCCGCCCGATTCCTTTTCCCTTTCCGGCCAGCAAGCGTTGCCGGACAAATGGTGGGAAGCCTTTGAAGACGAGGCCCTTGACCGGTTGATTGAACGCGCGCTGGAAGACAACCCGACTCTGTTGGCCACCTGGGACCGCCTGCGACAGGCGGAAGCCATTGCCGTACGTGATGGAGCCCCCCGGTTTCCATTTTTAAACGCGAACAGTAATGCCAGCCGGAGTCGAACGGATTTAGGCACGCAAACCGATCGTTTTGCTGTAGGAGTATCGGTGGCCTATGAGCTGGACCTGTGGGGACGGGTACGAGCTTTCGGAAGTGCGGCGAACTTCGACGCGCAAGCCAGTCAGGCCGATTTAACGGTCGCCGCGATCACCTTATCGAGTCAAATGGCGAAAACCTGGTATAACCTGCTCGAACAACGAGGCCAACTGGCCTTGCTGGAGAAACAGATATCTACCAACGAAAAAGTCCTGCAATTGGTCACCTTGCGGTTCCGACAGGGCGTGGCCGCAGCGGCCGACGTCTTGCGACAGAAACAATTAGTGGAGCAAACGCGTGGAAAAACCAAAGACGTCCGCGCGCAAATCGGGACACTGAGCCATCAACTTGCCATTCTTCTTGGGAAACCTCCCAAGTCTCTGGAGATCCCCGACAATCAAGCGCTGATACACCTTCCCCCATTGCCGAGTACCGGCCTGCCCGGGGAGCTCATTCAACGTCGCCCTGATGTGCAGGCCACGTTTTACCAGGTACAGGCAGCCGATGCGCGTGTCGCGGCCGCCATTGCCGAACGTTTCCCGCGCATTGATCTTACCGGGTCGATAACCACAAATCTTACCCCAACCCTGACCAGCGGATCCTTTGCCGCCGCTCCGGGAGGACTGTTTGCCAATTGGTTAGCCACCGTAGCGGCACAAATCGTCGCACCGATCTTTAATGCGGGGGCGAGGGCGGCGCAAGTCGATCTGAACAAAGCCGCTCGGTCTGAAGTCCTTCACAACTACGAATTCACGGTCCTTCAAGCCTTCCAGGAGGTCGAAAATGCCCTGATTCGTGAAACACAACAACGGGCCAAAACCTCCAGCCTGGAAGATCAGTTCCGCATCGCCACCCAGGTCATCGAACGCTTGCGAGCCCGGTATCTGAATGGTGCCACCGCCTATCTGGACGTGCTCAATGCGCTGAACAGTCAACAGGAACTTGAACGCGAGATCCTGACCGCCCGGCGGACACTCATAGATTTTCGGGTTGATCTGGCCAAGGCTCTGGCGGGTGGGTGGCCCATGACTAAACCTGAAATCCGTCAATTAACCATTTCCACCGGATAGGGATTCCTCCCGAAATACGCCCAACTCATGTTACCCCCATCCCATTCCAACATACGACTGATCCTGGTGAAGGCGGTCCTGCCTGTTCTGATCCTGGCGCTGGCTGGAGGCATTGCGTTTTCGATCGTCCAGACCGCCCCACAACCTGAACGTCATCCCAAACCCAGGCAGCCCCGACTGGTGGAAACCGTTGAAATCAATGTGACCAAACAGATACTGACCATCGAGGCTTGGGGACAAGTCCAGCCTGTTCATCAAATCACACTGCGGTCACAGGTGAACGGGAAGATCATCTCCGTCAACCCTGAACTCGTTCCCGGCGGTCGGTTCAACGCACAGGAAACCATTCTTCGTTTGGAACCGGCGGATTATGCGCTGGCTGTCCGCCAACGACAATCCGATCTGGCGAAGGCCCGCGTAGCTCTCCTCCTCGAAGAGGGCAACCAGGTTGTCGCCAAACAAGAGTTCGATTTATTGGGTGCAACGATCAACGACCAGGAAAAAGCCCTGGTCCTTCGCCTACCGCAACTGCGCGCGATGAAAGCCGACGTGGATGCCGCCGCGGCTGCCCTGCAATCCGCAAAGCTCGCGCTGGCACGCACCGTCATCAAAGCCCCGTTTGAGGCAACCGTCGTTCGCCATCACGTGGATCTCGGGACCTATGTGACCACCACCACCGATCTCGTGACAATTGCGGGAACGAAAGAATACTGGGTTGAGTTAGCCGTTCCCATGGCTCAATTACGTTGGATCACGATTCCTCGCACACCTGATGAACCAGGGTCCGCTGTCAAACTCTTTCAGGAAAATGTGTGGGGAAAAGAAAAATTTCGGACGGGCCGTGTGGTCCGGTTGCTGACCGACCTTGAACCCAACGGGCGAATGGCCAGACTGCTGGTGGCCATTCAAGACCCTTTGAATCTTCAAGCACAGCATGCGCCGCTGCCTCGCGTGCTGCTCGGCTCGTATCTTCGCGCTGAAATTCAGGGGGAGGAACTCAGCCGGCTGGCCAAGGTGGATCGTCGCTGGATCCATGATCAGGACACCGTGTGGCTCATGAATACAGACAATACACTGGAAATTCGTCAGGTGACGATCGCCTATCGTGGCCAACATGCGGTCTATATATCTGAAGGCCTGGATACGGGAGACCGCTTAGTGGTCACCGACATTTCCGCCCCCACGAATGGAATGCCCATTCGCCTGAATACCAGCCGTTCGGACACACCGGTGACTCCCCATGGAACCTAACCCTTCCTCGTCTCCACCTCAGCGAGAATCCGGCCCTCTGGCCTGGATGGTGCACAACCGGGTCACGCCCAATTTGCTCATGTTGACGCTACTGCTGGGTGGACTGTTTATGGCCTCCCACATTAAGCAGGAGGTTTTTCCCGAATTTGAAGAAGACACCGTCACCATCACCGTTCCGTTTCCGGGCGCAAGTCCCGAAGAAGTCGAACACGGGGTGATCCTGGCAATCGAGGAAGGGGTGCGTGGTCTGGAGGGCGTAAACGAGATCCGGGCCACGGCCGCGGAAAATCAGGGAACGGTCGTCGTCGAACTCCTGGCCAAGTCCAACAATCAAAAAGTCTATCAGGACATTCAGCAGGCGATCAGCCGCATCGTCACCTTTCCGGAGGATACGGAAAAGCCGCGTGTCACCTTGGACACCCGTCGTCGCGACGTCCTGACACTTCAGTTGTATGGTGACGTCTCGGAATGGACGCTTCGTGAAGTCGCCGAGCAGGTTCGGGACCGTCTCTTACAAGAACCCGGCATTACGCAAGTCGACCTTGAAGGCGCGCGGGCATATGAAATTCATGTGGAGGTGTCTCAAGAAGACCTCCGGGCCTATGGACTGACATTGGAGGACATTGCACAAACCATAGCTGCGACCGCACTCGATCGATCGGGTGGAAGCGTGGAAACCTCCAGTGGCGAAATCCTGTTGCGGGTACAGGAACGACGTGATTGGGCATCAGACTTTGCCGACATCCCCATCGTTGCCAACCAAACGGGAACGCTCTTGCGTCTCGGAGATATCGCCCACGTGTCGGAAGGATTCCAGGAAAGCGAAACGTATGCCACATTTAACGGGGTACGTGCCATTGGCATCGAAATCTTTCGAGTGGGAGATCAAACTCCGATCGGTGTGTCGGAAAGCGCACGCGCCGCGATGGACCGTATTATTCCTGATCTCCCGGCCTCCATCCATTACACCATTCTCAAAGACCGGTCGGAAATTTATTATCAACGGCTCACGCTTCTGCTGAAAAATGGATTTCTCGGATTGTTACTGGTCCTGGCTATCCTCACCCTGTTTCTGGAATACAAATTGGCATTCTGGGTGACGGTGGGGATCCCGACGTCATTTCTGGGGGCCATGCTCTTTCTACCCGCCATGGACGTGTCTATCAATATGGTGTCCCTCTTTGCATTCATTATTGCGCTCGGAATTGTCGTGGATGATGCCATTATTGCCGGGGAAAACATTTATGAATACCGGCAACGCGGCAAATCCTTCAGCGAGGCAGCCATCCTGGGGGCACGGGATATTGCCATTCCCATCAGCTTTAGCATTTTGACAAATATCGTGGCCTTTCTGCCCCTGATGTTCATGCCCGGGTCCTTCGGAAAAATCTGGGCCGTGATTCCCGTGGTGGTCTCGACCGCATTCATTATTTCCTGGGTCGAAGCCTTATTCGTTCTTCCAGCCCATCTGGCACATTCGGGCGCCAATCCGACCGGCACCATCGGCAGAACCCTGCATCACACCCAACAACGGTTCAGTGCATGGTTTTCCCGATTCGTCGAACGGACCTATGGTCCTTTTCTCCGCCGGGCCATTACTCACCGCTACCTGACGATTGCCATCGGGTTCGGGATTTTTGCCATCGTGCTGGCCTATCCATTCAGCGGACGCATGGGCTTTATTCTCATGCCCACCGTTGAGGCTGATTTTGCCAAGGCCTCAGCCGCGCTTCCTTTCGGAAGTCCTCCAGAGGAAATGATCCGGGTCCGGGACGGGTTGATCCGTTCCGTGCAAGAGGTGATCGACCAGTATCCGGGACAACATATTACCAACGGCACCTTTGCACTGGTGCTGGAAAACACCATCGACGTTCGCGCCTATTTGCCGGATGCGAACCATCGTCCGCTCAGTACCAGCGAATTGACCACCCTCTGGCGGGAACACACTCCGGATTTCCCGGGAGTGGAATACCTGCGGTTTGAGGCGGATAGCGGGGGACCGGGGCGCGGGGCGGGGATCAGTGTTGAACTCAGCCATCGGAATATTGACATGCTTGATAAGGCGAGCACCGATTTGGCCGACCGTCTGGCTGAATTCGGCAGTGTCAAAGACGTAGACGACGGGTATTCTCCGGGGAAACCCCAACTGGACTTCCGCATCAAAGAGGAGGCCCGCAGCCTCGGCCTCACCGCCGGGGATATCGCCAGACAAGCCCGCAACGCGTTTTACGGATCGGAAGCCCTTCGCCAGCAACGAGGGCGAAACGAGATCAAAGTACTGGTGCGATTCCCGGAGTCGGAGCGCTCGAGCGAATACCACGTGGAAAATCTGGTGATTCGAACGCCTGCCGGTCCACACGTGCCGTTGTATCAGGTTGCGACGGTCGAAAAAGGCCGGGCGTTTCGGGAAATCACCCGTCGGGACGGACACCGCACCGTGACCGTCACCGCGAATGTCCAACCCGCAAAGGAAACCAACCTTGTCCTGAATAAACTGAAAAGCGACGTGCTTCCGGCCTTGCTAAGAGATTATCCAGGCCTCAGTTACAGCTTCGAAGGACGCCAGGCCGATATGCGAGATGCGCTTCAGAGTTTTCTCTATAGTTCGACGCTGGCATTGATCCTGATTTATGTCTTGCTGGCCGTGCCGTTTCGTAGTTACCTTCAACCGGCCATTGTGATGACATCCATTCCATTCGGATTGGTTGGTGCGGTGATCGGGCATATGATTATGGGCTACAACATCAGCATCATCAGTATGATGGGGATCATTGCGCTTGGCGGAGTGGTGGTCAATGATTCCTTAATCATGATCGACTATGCCAATACCAAGCGGCGGGAAGGACATCATGCCTTTGAGGCCATCTGCCAGGCGGGCATCCGCCGGTTCCGGCCCATTCTGTTAACCACCCTCACCACCTTCGGCGGATTGGGTCCCATGATTTTCGAAACATCCCGTCAGGCCCGGTTCATGATTCCCATGGCCATTTCATTGGGATTTGGAATTCTCTTTGCCACCGCCATCATGCTCGTGCTTATTCCCTGCCTCTATCTGGTCGTGGAGGATGTGTTGGGCATGTTCACCGTTACTGTCAACTCGCCTTCCCCGGTAAAAGTTTCGAATGAACCGGAAGCTATCGTTGCAGAGTAAAGTTCCCCGCCCAAAGGGCGGGGCTTTTCAAAACCCTTAAAACAACTTCAATTGCGTCGTCTTTTGGTCTTCATACCGATGGTATCGATTGACTGGTCCGTTTAACGAGCATGGGCCCATGGTATTACAGCCTGGACCGGCCTCCGGCCGGCTGAACGTTTCCTCCCCACCCAAAGGGTGGGGCTTCCACGTTCGTTTTAGTGAGAGGATACCCGCTTAAGGAGTCGGCGATCACTTCCTTCTTCCCCCCATTTCCAAGTAAAAAAAATGGAAATGGTTTCGTGACTCAACCACCATCTCAAACTTGTAGTGCCCCCCTTTTCATTTCCAAGGGCGTTGGGCCAACCTCTGAAGTCAACAACCACTCCCCCTGTTAGATTTTTTTGAAATCCGGATAAAGCAATTCGGAGGGAAGAACTTCCAGAACACACTCGAATAATTCGCAAACCAGATCATGCAACAACAGACTTGCCCCAAGCCACAGACCTTGCGTTATTCAAGGCTAATGATGTGACGTCAGTGGGGGCAATAGAAGCGCTCTTCGTTGGTTAACGAAATGGCGGAAACTCATCAAAAAACGGGTCAAAATCCGGCTCCGGAATCCGATAATTTTTCAACCAAGCTTTGAGCCGTTTCACATCCCGAAACGCCCGCAAGTCTCGCTGGACGCGGGCAATCATGTCCTGTGCCGTGCGCATGTCCTGCTTGAGCAACCCGACCATGCGTTTGGGGGAAAGCGGCTCAAAGGGGGAGGCATTGAACATCAGGCGGATTTCGCTTTCTCTGAGAAAGACCTCTTCTTCCAACTCGCGTAACTGGTCGCTGAGGATTTTGTTGTAATGCATGAGGCGGTCGGCAGTGATGTTGCTGAGTTGACTCTGGTCTATCTGCTCGATGGCGAGTTGCAGTTCCAGCAGTTTCAGCAAGTCCTTGTTGCCATATGCGACCGTCACTTGCTGCATCAGTTCGGTCTTGCGTTCGCGCTCTGCCGGGTCAGGTTCACGGTCGGGGTGCAAGACGCCGACCAGTTGGCGGTAAACAACCTGGATGGATTTGCTGACGTTGGCGGCTTCTTCCGCTACCTTGGCTTCTTTGGCTAGTTGTTTGGCACTTTTCTTGGGCTGCGGGCGTTTGGCTGCTTCCTGCTCAGCGTGTTCTTGTTGTTGCTTGACCTTTTCTGCTAATCGTTCGGCAGTGCCTTGCGGGTCTTTGATGTCAAACTCAGCATCATCCAGCGAGACACCAAATTCTTGTTCAAACATCGTTTTTATCATTTCATTCGCCATGTCGTCGCCGGCCTGATCCAGTGAGTCAAAATCGTCAGCACTGTATTTATTGAAAATGGTTTTCAAATCATCGCGCGGATGGAGGCTGATGAGTTCCTCACAAATTTCGGTGATCAGGTGAGTGAGCTTGTCTTGCTGACTGGCGGTAAATTTGTGGCTGGTGAATTGTTGATCGAGCAGCAATACCAATTCGGCTTGACGTTCGTGCAGGGTCTTGCGTAAAGGCTCCAGTTTTTCGACGGAATCCTGGCTGCATTGCTCAAAGGTTTCCTGCCATTCCCGTAGCACTTTTTTCTGCGCATCGATCTTCTTGATCAGGGTATTGAATTTTTTTTGGGCCGGGGAAAGCGGTGCTTGTGCAGTGGAGGTCTTGATGTGAATAACTTTGTTAGTGGGCATGGGGTCGTCCTGACAATGGTACGCCGGGTAGTGCGGCATCAGATCGGGCTTTGTTCCAGCAGGAAATCAACGAAAGCGCCGTGTGCCCGTGACAAATACCGCCGCCACGCAATGCACAAGTCGGCAAGAGGAATTTTAAAGGGACTTTTTAAGAGGACCGCAACGTACCAAGAACCCGTTGAAGGGTCAAACCCCAGCCCCTGCTGTCTGAAAGCCGTGAGTTGACCCTTCGAGACGGGCCGGATGGACACATTTTTCATGAATCAGGCCCAGCCTTTCGATTCATGATGGTGTGTTGAGTAGGGCGTGTTGAATAATTATTTTTTCAAGGGCAAATAAGTCCACAGACACGTTGGATCTCTGAGGCATCTGGGCTGTTCAAAAATTTCTGTGGTCAGGTCTTGCAATCACGCCATCCGCATTCGGCTTCACTCAACTATACACCCGCGGGACAATTCGCTGTCATTTGGCAAGACCTAACCCCAAGCACTTCGGCAAAAAACTATCACCAATAGACCTGCCCCTTTCAACGATACCTCTATATTACTGAGCGAGTTTTTCTTTGTTCTCAAGGTTGCCTAAGCTTCCCGGCGTCTCCAATCGACCAAGATCCATGTACGATTCGAAAGTCCGGGCGCCCTTTATGACATTCATTGGATCCGGACTCTTCGGCAATATGTCGAGTTTCATCGGAAAATTGGTATTCTCTGTTAGCCTTGCCCAGTTTTCCCGCCCGCGCACGTAGTTCTCAAATAGGCCCATTTGACTATCATAAGTACTGAGGGATTCCAGCTGAAATTCCATCCTGGCTTGTGCAGCCGATTGAGACGGCAGTGATAAAAAACCCATGATCACGCGTTGTTCGCTGATGAGCTTCAGGAACTCATGACGGTTGAATTCATAACTGCTGTAGAGAATCTCGGCCAGGAACTTGTCCTCCTCTTTAACTGGCAGAGCGGGGAACCTAGTATTTGGGTCAAAGGCTATAACGTTACTGTCGGTCTCGCCGTAACAAAATTCTGATCGCTCCTCTGGTGCACGGACGCATTTTACCCCTGAGGCCTTCGTCCCTTTGGCTTCAATTATTGAAGACATTTCTTTCGCTCTGTCCCCCAACACACTCAGAAAACTTGTACTCTCCTTACCTATCTCCAGCGTTCGTTCTTCCGCTAGCTGAACCGCGGTCTTCTTCTCCTTAATCCCAAATCTTCGAACTATTTTATTTCTCAAGAATCTTGCGGTCCGTGGTTTATAGGTGCGATCGGAAGTGTAAGCGATCTGCAGAACAAGCTTCCCCGATTCCCCGTTTATAAACTTGGCATTTTGTGCGTTTAGATTAAGCTGTATTTCCGATGCTTCTTCCAAATCTAGAGCTTTGATCTCTTCGGGCAATTTTGCTCGAATCTCACTTAACTGAGATCGATAAGTATCCGACAGAAACTTACTTCCGATATTGAATGTCATTAGCCCGACTAAATTGAGCAAAGCGTTAGGAATTCCACCACGGTCATCTAGGACGGAAGACGCGGCTATGCGAAGGTTATTATCCTTGTCGATGGTCGGGGTTAGGGTGACCGAAATTACTACTGTCTTTTGGGCCACTTTAAGGCCCCGTTTTGGGCATGTCCTTAATGGCTTTGACCATGTGGGACAGTATGTGTTGCTGAGATGGAATTTCTCATATTTGATTCGTTCAGTTGCCACAACAGTCCCATTCCCTTGTGGCTGCACATTAGGGGAGTGGGGAGTCACTTCTTCGGTGTAAGATGTTGAGCGGGCTTGCCGATAAACTGCCTCAGGGAATGCGATTCGAAAGCCCTCCAGATCAAATTCTACAAGGCCCTTTATCTGTACTATAGGTCGTGCTTGCGGACCATCGCTGAAATCAAAAGATATGGTAGCGGCTCCTGTATAACGGAATGGCACCCCTGCCACATCAATCGATTCATTCAGCAGATTGTCTATGACTAGTGGAGGGAGCTCGATAGGTGCATCAGCAGTCATAGCTTGAATCGGATAACAAAGCACCAAAAGGCCAACTAGGAGGAGCATGTGGAAGCCCCGGTGGTACGTGCTGTTTGGAGAAGTACTTATTCTTTCACATGTAGATATTGGACTTAAGCACCCACAGAAACTTGTCTTCCTCACGGTTACCTCCTCAGTTAGCGCAGACCGTTGGAACTAATCGATTGATTATACTTAACGGACGCGATCCTATGATAGGAATTGCCGGGATTGTTAGCTGGAGGATTTAAGACAGCTTCATTGACGTTTAGGGGGGGCCGGGAACATTTATAGTGGAGGACTTATGGCAAGCGGCGCATTGCGGAAGAACTGAGCAGACTTGGCTTACCAACAAAGACCGAGGCGTCCTGGGGCTTGAATGTACTGGCGGGGTTGCTCGTTTGAAACTGACCCACTATCACCAGTACTCAAGCTGAAGACCAAGGGGGATGGTTGGCTCAGGGAGCGAAGCGGACGGAATTCAGTTGCATCAAAGACTGGCGATTTTTTTTATTATCTACGACAATCCCCTTTGCATTTGTAGAATAATCGCCTAAGCTACGTTCATGTTCGAAAACATCGATATCGAAAAATATTCGGAAAGCATCGCGAATTGGTTCCGCGGAATATTCTGGGTACCGAACACGGTGTATCAGGGCCTTATTATCGTCGGAGCCTTTCTGACAGCCACCGTTGTCTCCCGCCTTATCCGCAAGCGTCTCATTGAGACGATTGACCGCTCGAACATTCCGGCACAAGCCAAGAGAGCATTGAACAATTTTCGTAATCTTATTGTCCCACTGATCACGCTTGTTCTGGTTTTCATTGTTACCCGCATCACCAGCTCGGAAATGGTGAAGATGGACGTCGCCTTCAGTGAAGGCGTTATGAAGCTCCTCCTCGCCTGGATTATCATCCGGATGACCTTGGAATTCATTGCCAATGGTTTTGTCAGGAATTTCTTTGTGGTCTCAATCTGGGCGGTTGCTGCACTCAGCATCTTCGGTGTGCTGGATGAAACTAGTGCGGTTCTGGATGCCGTCGGCGTGAACCTGGGGGAGTTTAGGCTATCGGCTTTAGCTCTCATCAAAGGCGTTCTGGCCCTCTTTATTCTGTTGTACCTCGCTATCTTCGTTTCAAGCATTGCCGAGCGCCGTGTATTCCAGACGCAAGGCCTTACACGTTCATCTCAAGTGCTCATCGCCAAAATCATTCGCATCACACTGGTCGTATTTGCGCTGCTGATTGGCATTGCGAGCGCCGGCATTGACCTTTCGATTTTCGCCATCTTTGGAGGGGCGGTCGGTCTTGGGATCGGGTTTGGCCTGCAAAAAGGCGTGTCCAACCTTTTTAGCGGCATCCTGTTACTGCTCGACAAATCAATCGAACCCGGTGACGTACTTGAGATGGAAAACGGCACGTTCGGGTGGGTTCAGCATATGGGCGCGCGCTATACGGAAGTGGTCACCCGCGACAACAAATCCTTCCTTATTCCTAACGAGGATTTCATTACACAGCGCGTTGTCAACTGGTCGCACCACGGCAACAAACTCATCAGACTCGAAGTGGAATTCGGGGTGCACTACTGCCATAATCCGCATGAGATCAAGCGCATAGCAGAAGAAGCCGCCCTCAACGCTCATGAGCGCATCTGCCATGACACCGAACCCATCTGCCACCTCGTGGAATTCGGGGAGAGTTCCATCAACTTCAAGCTGCGTTTCTGTATTAAGGACGCCGAAAAAGGTGTGACCAATATCCGCAGTGCTGTCATGCTGGCCTTATGGGATGCATTCCAGGAACACCACATCAAGATCCCCTACCCACAGCGGGAAATCTCAGTGACGGAACGACCATCCTAAGTTCTGGACTCATTCCTTACACTCAATAATGGGGAACGCGGCGAAGTGTAGAAGCGTGGCATGTTTTCCTGGCGAACACGATATCATTGCATCGAATGTCAGTCTGTCGAGGCTCCCTGTCAGCGAAGTGATGTACGTTCCCCCGCGAGCAGAACTCTCAACACAAGATTCCCCCCCCTTTTAAGTGAACCCTTTTTGATGAACTGAGGCAAGCCGCGATTCCTCGGATTGAACAGTTTTTAAGTCATCACACACGGAAGTGTTGCGGCTATCGCACACCCGACGAAGTCATTCGGAAAGCTCGTGGTGCACTTGACGGTTGAATGCGGGCCCCAGACCTATCCCAGACCCAAATGTAGCCTCGGGCAATGAGCTGGAGCCGACCCTGTGGTCAGAAGTGGAAGGCCGTTGTCTGAGGGATTCGAACGAACACCCACCCCAGGGTCCTCCGGGGTAGAAGAGATGGCATGTGGCGGAGGAGTCTCGCGGCAGGACGGGAGGCCCATGTTCTATTGGTGGGTAAAAGGAGATCTTGCAGGAAGACTTGTGGTTCCCATTTCTTTTTTGTCATGTTTTTTGCCTGTCTGATCAGTTCCGAGTAGACTGGGGCAACGTCCAATATCAGAATGATCCACCCCTGTTGTGCCTGATTTGATGAAAAGAAGAGGTTTTGAAACGCCATGAAGTTTGCAAAATATCCCATTTCAGATGCTTTGAAAAACAACCTGTCCCGACTCGGGTTTGTAAAAACCACAGACATCCAATTTAAAGCCATGCCCTCGATCATGGCGGGGGAAGATGTTCTGGCCATCGCCCAAACAGGAACGGGGAAAACGGCAGCATTTGCCATCCCGATCATCAATCACATTGACCAGTGGAAAAGGAGTCAACGCTCCGATGGTATCCAATGTATTGTCATGGTGCCTACACACGAACTGGCGATGCAGATTGGGGAGGTCTTTGCCCAGCTTTCCAAGCAGACTAAGGTCAAGGTGTTTGCCATGTATGGCGGCGTTGAGCAGGACCCGCAGATACAAACACTTCAGAATGGCATTGATGTGCTCATTACGACACCCGGCCGACTGTTTGATTTGATCAGTCAGGGGTATGTTCTGCTGGACCGGGTCCAAACCCTGGTGTTGGATGAAGCTGATCACATGCTCGATCTCGGATTTATTGGAGATATTCATGCGATCAAAAAAAAGCTGCCACACAAACATCAAACGCTTTTTTTCTCGGCAACCATTAATGCCGAGATCAAAAAACTGGCCTATTCTCAGGTGAGGCATTCGGCTATCCGGATTCAAATCTCGCCCGACAATCGTGTCTCCAAAAATGTCTCGCACTATGTGATGTTCGTTGAAAAGGATGATAAACGGTTTTTCCTGGAGCGGTTCCTGACCGATAATCCTGAGAGCCGGGTAATCGTGTTTGTCCGGACGCGAGTGCGCGCTGAACGGGTGGCCAAGGCGATGGGTCGGGTCGGGATAGCCACGCTGACCATTCATGGGGAAAAGGATCAGCGTGACCGGGCAACGGTAATGAACGCTTTTAAAACAGGGGCCTGTCAGGTTTTAATCGCCACAGATGTCAGCGCACGCGGCATCGACATTCCGGATGTTCATTATGTGCTGAACTATGACCTGCCGGATAAGGCAGAAAACTATGTGCATCGTGTGGGAAGAACCGGGCGGGGCGTCAAAAAGGGGATTGCGATTTCGTTCTGCAGCAGTGAAGAAAAGGCACAACTTGAGGAGATTCAGGTGTTTTTAGATCAAGAGATCGAGGTCGTCAAAATCACCAAAAAGGATTATGCCTTGACGGTGACACATCCCAGCGGGGAGCTCAGCTTGGAAGAGTTGTTAAAAGAAATTGAGGAGGAAGAGAACAATAAAAAAAAGAAAAAAAGAAAACCTCAAAAGAAGAAAAAAAAGACCTAATGGCTTGTTAAAGAATACGACTCACCTCCTTCCTAATCGGAAAAGATGACCTCTGCCGTCTGCCTGCGAAGCAGATTTTAGATACAGACAAATAACAGTTTCTTCATTCAATTTAAGCCTTGCCGGGTTTCGGCCCGACAGCCGAGGCCCTTTTGTTTCGGCAAAAGGACCCAAAACCATTGACGCCCAGTTCGGCCTCTTTAGATTAAACGGACGCAGGAAACCGGAGGGAGGGCCAACTCGCCAGACTCAAACAAGGCCCCCCAATGCTTGAAGAGCGTCCGCCAATAAGGCCAAACAGCAGGCGTCGGTTTGAAGGAAAGGGAATGAAGAAATTTATGGGGTCAATCTGAGGTTATATCTTAAATCAAACAATCCTCTTCCAGCTTCCCTCAACTACCCCCAAAGCGTGACTAACCACTGTCATACTACAAGACCTGACCCCAAGCACAAGCATAGGCTTTCTCCTGGTATGGGTTCCCTAGAGCGCCACGGGGAAATTGTGCCCGCCTTTCCTGGATGCTCTGTTACCACCATTTTCATTTTTTGGCCTTCCCCCTTTTTAAAAACCTTCGAGATGCTTTGTTCATATGCTTTCTTAGTCAGTCTGCCGGCTCTCTATAAATCTGCCAAATTCGGCTACTGGCCTTCTGTGTGTTGGGAAGAAATTCCTTGTCAAACCAGTCCTTCAGCTGCCTCGGGGTTTTGCGGACAGACTGGCCGTCCTGAATTTCAAAGTACTCGCGAGAACTGCCTCCCGAAGTGACGTGAACTGCGATTAGGAACGTGTGAAAACTCACCGCGCTGGCCAGAAAAAAATACCATCCGTCGCCAGCATCAGACAGTCGATCGAACACTGATACCGGATCCTGCGCGTGGTGGCCTTTGTCGGCAGAGCCAGTCCAACGGAGCACGGTAATGGGTCCGACCAAGCCCTCCAGACGTAATTCGGACGCCATGATGGAGAGCGTGCCGCCACCATGAGCTTGCTTCTTTTCTTTACGTTCCTTAGCAACCTTTGAGTAGCGTTTTAGGGCATCGGCGAGCCGGCCCTTTTCGTCCGAGAATAGTTCCGGCAGACCTTCGTGAGCCAGAAAATTCAGACATTGGCCGAATTCGGTGGCCTTAGCAGCCTTGGATAGTCGCTTGTGGATCCCGCTGCCCACTTTTTCGTCGAAGCGGCCACGGGCCGATTCCTTTTTATCCGATTGGCGAATCACGTCGGTAACAATTTCGATCATTTTGTTCATCTTCGCCGAATGGCCGAACGACGGCCAGAGCACCAGAATCCATTCCATCATTTTAATCTCACTGACTGACCGGCCATCGAGCATTTTTTTGAGTATCGCGTGGTCGGCGGCAGAGAGAGACGCGCCGCCCCCCTTGCGGACATCCTTGACGAAATCAGTGACCTCCTCGGCGAGCGACTTGCTCTTTCCCGAGCCGGAAGACTTCCCGCCTGAAGGTCCCTTGACCATCGGACTGACCATGGTCCGAAAACCGGTCCATTCGTCGGCCAGCCGCTGAAAGTTGGCCTCTTTGGGGTCGAGCGCGCGCGCCGTATCTCCGGCCATTCGCTCGGGATGGTGCATAAAAAAGACGAGATTAGTCAGGTCATCGATACCCTTGATCCCACCATCAATCGCCTGGCTTACCGCCAACGGCCAGAGCACGCCGCCTTTGTGAAATGTGGATCGGGTATCGACAGGAAATTTGGCTAAGCTAAACATGATGGTCCTCCCATTTCAGGCAGAACGATGAAAGTGTTTGCCTGAGTCATCGTGCTATCTCAGTCGTTGAGATTGGGATATTGAGTTTGCACGTAACAATCAAACAAGGTTCTGCTCCATCTATTTGTGGGCCTCCAGTTCCCGTTTATAAATAAGCTGTACTCCCCTCCCTGGAGACATTTCACCTTGCCTGGACTAACGCACATTGCTCAATCTTCTTACCCAATATGGCTATCTCACTTCATCAGACGTCGGTCCCTCATGGTTTCCTTATGAATCTTTTGGTTCGCCTTTGCCTCATACTATTCGCTCACATGTGCTTACCGTGCGCCGCCTTTGCCCGCATCTGTCTCTGTGCCATCCTGATGGCCAGGGCTTTGTGCCCTTTTCTCTGCGGCTTCGGTTTGCCTATGAAGTGAGCGATGAAAAACGGTGCTACCTTTTGCGGTTTTCGTTTCAGAGACTTAATGGATGCGATCACCGACTCAGAGTGAACCTTCGGCAACTGAGCCTCCCTCGGGTTGTCCACAGCAAGAGATGCCGCGTCATAAAGGGCATCGATATCCTTCTCCAGGGTATTCCGCCATTCATCGAGCTTCCCAACCGGAATCGGCTCATAGACTTTGATGTTATTGGTCACCAATTCAAGATCGTTCAACGCGGCGTCGTACCGGATCACAAGCTGAGCCGCCTCATTGAGGACCCGCTTTTGCTTTTTGAAATCCATAAAATTTGGCGCATCCGGCAGCGGGAGTGTTTTGTAGCTTGCCACCAGACAGCTGTAGGGGATCGGATTCCGAGCGACGATGTCCGGGAAGGCTTTTAAACGAGCCGTGGCTTCCTCGATCGTCGGTGTGAGAGACGCTTCGTTGCCTTTCCCACCGCTCTGTAGCATGGCGACGCTGAACTCACAGGTCGACGAAGATTGCTTGACGACCTTGTCTACACTGACACTCACCGATCCACCGCCGACTAGGAATTGGACGCCAGCCTTCACATCGGCGCCGACTTTACGGGCCTCATCCCTCGAGCTTGAGGTAATGCTGATCACGATGTAGAACTGGCCGCCGTTCTGGAACCCACGGACAAAGGAATCCCCATAGGCTTCTCTAAACCGGTCAGCCTGTCCCTTGGAAAGCAGTGCGGCGGCGTCTGACAAGAGGCTCGGATGCAAAGTCTGCAAGAAGCTGTTAATGACGGTGCAGCTTCCAACAACGTAGATGGACTGGGTGTTGACGTGCAAGGACTTCGAAAATTGAAACTTGGCACTGGCACTGCCAAACATGTATCGCGCGTTGGCTTTCACATCGACGTCGAGCGCATCATAGAAGTCTTCCACTGATTCGATCATGCTGTAGTTGTACGAAACGTTCTGACCGCCAGCCTGGGTGACAGGTTGAACGCCTCCTGGTTTGACCCCAATGCCCATGGGTATGCCAGTTGACTCATCCACGCCGACGCCAAAATCAAACCCTTGGTTATAGTCCAGCATTTCTGTACTCATCTTTTTCCTCCTTTTTTTTGGTTATCTGCTGCCCTTCTTTTGGAATTTGGTATCCACAAAAGCCCAATGGCCCTTTATTAAAAAATCCAAAAGCAGATCCTATGCCACATTCCTTCCAAATAAAGCGCCTGGATTTTATTTGCCTTAGCGATGCCTTTTTGGGAATTGGATATTCAGTGGCTGTATCTAGATGGATACCGCTGTGTATCGCATTGGATACCGAAAATTTTGGAGGAGATGGTTGCTGGCCTCTACTATTCACAGGGACTGGGCATGATGGGCTAGCCAGGAATTCCTGGACACCAGGTTCAGTAGACCGTTGGCCGCTAAGCTCGCCAACGCATCACTCACTCGTCCTCCTTTCAGTCAGACGTCTTCCACCATCTGGAGGATCGCGACGTTCGGTGTGAATTTCTCCACACATCCCAAAGGTGAGGAAAAATCTCATATGAGTATAAGAAATTTGGGCGCAAGGATTTTTAAAATTCGAGTGCAGTCGCATATAAGAGAATACGTATCTGATTCGATACGACGTGTATGGTCATTGATACGCGCAACGCATGTGGAATTGAGAGCAGCAGTATCAGCAAGGATATGAAGTCTAGTGCCAGTAGGAGCTATCAATCAGATACCGGAATGGTCTCTCTCGCACACCCGTTTTGAGGGGAATGGGTTTTGCTTATCCGAGCAACACAGAGGATGTTTGGGAATGAGGAAATGAGCGGAAATAACGCAATGGATAAGTCTGGTGAGAAAGGGATCACGCTATGAGAATGTCACGTGAGATTTTCCTGTCGACACTCTGCGGAATGCTCATCGCGGTGAGTTTCTGTGGGACAGTGGACGTTTGGGCTCAGTTGACCGGTTCAGAAAAACTGGTGCCGGTGGTATGGAATAACGGCAAAATCTATTTCTTCCAGGGAAGTGAGTATGCCCGGTACGACATCGCCCAAGATATGGCAGACAGTGACGATGGCAGTGGCAATCCGTACCCTCGCCCTATCCAGAATATCTGGCCTGGACTTTTTCAAGAGAACATAGATGCCGCAGTCTTCTGGCCAGCGCCGCCTCCGGGAGGTGCAGAACACAAGACGGTGGCTTACTTCTTCAAAGGCAATCAGTTCATGAGGTATGACGTGGATGCTGATCGGGCTGATGCGGCGGATGGCGCCGGCCGGGCCTATCCCCAGCCCATCTCGTTGAAGTGGCCTGGGATCTGGACAGATCGGGTGGATGCCGTTGTGGTATGGCCTGTGCCGAGAAGCGGCAGGACTGTCGCGTACTTTTTCCGGGATGATCAATACATCCGCTTTGATGTGAAGAGGCATCGGGCTGACCCTGGCTACCCGAAGCCCATTGCGGGCAATTGGCCAAATTTCAAGTTTCCCAGTGGAATCGACGGTGCGGTGGCCTGGCCCACGAAGATCGAGGGGAAGTCGGTTGTCTATTTCTTTAAAGGCAATCAGTATATGCGGTATGACGTTGTTGCTGATCGTGCCGACGATCAAACCGGGGGAGGGCTCGGCTATCCTGCGCCTGTTGCCGGAAATTGGCCAGGCCTTCTCCTAACCACACCGGGAGGAACGGATGCCCTTGCAGCCTTTGCACAGGAATGCGATCAGGCCATCGGCGTGTCTGTTCCCGATTTCGATGTCGATAGCCCTCGGGGGACAACGGTTCCAACCGATCATCTCACTCCGGCTAGCGCGATCTATCCAGACGGCACCTGTGATCGTCCGAACGTGCTCAATGGAAAATGCGATCGTGGGAGCCGCTTCCGGGTGCTGATCAATACGCCAGACGCCTATGTGGTGGCGCATGCACGAAAGATGGGCCTACCCCAAGGGCAGTATGGCGACGTGGCCATCATCCAGCACAATAAAGTCAATGGCAAAACCTGTTTCTATCAGGGAGCACTGGAAGACTTTCATCTGAGCCATGATGGTAAGGTCAAGTCGCCTTCCAAGGGAGTGGGCAATCCAGCTTTCTGGATGACACCGTCACAAATTGTCAACAGCAAATTCCCCTGTGTCAGTTGCCATGACAATGGGCCAATCATCCGATCTCCGTATCTCGCCCAGATATCCGGCCCCAACCAGTTGCCCGGTGCGGGAGATATCACCTTCAACAGCGACCCCGAGCCCTATTCCTTTGTCGGCGCTGATTTCGCCTCATGGAAAGCCTATAAGGTTGAGGTCAGCGACAATCAATGCAACGGCTGTCATCGCATGGGGGTCAACAACGTGAGTAACACCGGCATCGTCGGGAACAATGGCACGGCGCTCGATTTAGGTATCAAGGCCACTGACCATTCACAAGAGAGTAAGCACCCCCACTCAGCCACATCGCCGATATGGATGACGCCCGGGCAGGTCACCTTTGACCAAGGGACTGCTGATGCTGCACTGGCAATCAAGCAATGCGCCGAGCAGTTCCGTGCAGGAATGCCATTCCTGCCCAATTCTCCAAGTTGCAAAATTACCCAGTTTACGACACCATAGACCCCATATCGTTAACGATCGAACGGAGGGTACGAGTACGGTCGGGGAAGGGTTGGATAATTCTTTCTTGGTCTATCCAACCTGGTAAGGGACAGCACCCATTCTACTCCTTGTATGGGCCTACAGCCCGCGAGACATAATGCGGTTATGGCATACGATCAGCTCCTTTTTCTTTTCCACATATGACGTTGTTTCGGTGGGTTGGTGCCGAAGCGGACTGTGAATCACCCCCGCTAAACGGGCGCACTCATACATAGAAAGCCGAGCCAGCAAAAAAAAGTGGAGAAAACGAAAATTTTTATGAAGTCGCCTTGATTATACTCAGGGACTTAAGAGTCTTCCCGATAGACCAATCGAATTGTCACTCTAGACGAACTTTTCTTCTGGCTGTACAGTAATCTGTACAATCTGTACATATAGGAGGAACATGACTATGGATGCCGTGACGTATACTACTATTCGTGCAAACCTGGCCAGTGCCATGGACCGGGTGTGCAACGACCATGAACCTCTGATCATCAGCCGCAACGGAGAGCAGTCTGTCGTGATGCTTTCGCTGGAAGATTATAAGGCGTTAGAGGAAACCGCCTATCTCTTGCGTACGCCCGCCAACGCCAAACGCCTCCTTTCGGCCGCCGCCCAATTGAACGCCGGCAAAGGTGTTGAGCGGAAGTTGGCCAAGTGAAGCTGATATTTGCTGACGAAGGATGGGAAGACCATCTCTATTGGCAGAAGCAGGACAAACGCATGGTCGAACGAATCAACAAATTGATACGGGAGACACAACGCGATCCCTTCACAGGAATAGGTAAACCCGAACCATTGAAGCATGCACTTTCAGGATTCTGATCCCGCCGTACAACCGATGAGCATCGCATGGTCTATCGAATAGAGGGAGACGCACTCTTGATCCCCCCGTTGTGCTTCCACTACTAAAAACCCGCCGTCAGAGTCCATGGTGTGCCTTCCCCACGGTCATTTCACAAATTTTTGTCTAGTTATCGCACTGACATGCGACGGAGGATCAGCTCTTTTTTCTTTTCCACATATGCTGTGGTCTCCGTGGGCTGGTGCCGAAGAGGGCTGGGAATGACCGCTGCCAGGCGGGCGCCCTCATCCATAGAAAGCCGCGAGGCCGGCTTGTGGAAATAGCGTTGGGCAGCGGCCTCAATGCCGAACACGCCTGGTCCCCATTCAATGATATTAAGGTAGAGTTCCAGGATACGTTTTTTACTCAAGGTCGATTCCAACATCCAGGTGATGAGGAGTTCTTTGCCTTTGCGAATCGGATCCCGGGAGGTCGAGAGGTATAAGTTCTTGGCCAATTGCTGGGTAATGGTCGAGCCCCCCCGAACAATCCGTCCTTCTTCCAAATTGGTTTCAATCGATTCCAGGACCTCATGCCAATCCACACCGGTATGAGAATAAAATGTCCCATCCTCGGATACCAGAATGGCCATACGAACGTGACGCGGAATGCTTGAGAGCGGCGTCCATCGGTAGTCGATTTTCAGCGTGGTGCCTTGAGCGTGTGCTTCGTCGATGCGTTGCCGCATAAGCGCGGATTCTATGGGATTCTCCGTGGGCAACCGGGCGATTGAGAGAAACGGAAAGGTGAGAATTTCAAATAACACATAAAGGCCGAGAAGAATAAATATCGCTTTAAACGGAATGAGGCGAATCCACCGGAATCGCCGGACACGAGGCTTTCTCTGCGAACCGATATTCCAGAGAGGTTTGGGGCGACGGGGTTTTGTGGCTTTCGGCCTTGATCGCTTCATGCTGGCGTTCTTGACTGCCCTTCACCTGTCCAGACGGATAGGCTATGATGAGGCCCTGGTGGACAGGGCCGACACGATGATACCCGAAGTAAGTATCAATTTAGCGGGACCGTTGTCCAATGATTTTTCGAAACAATGCGATCCCCTCCAAAACAAACACGAGTAAGGTAACACTCACACCGGATTGCGTTTTATGATATCGCGGCTCCACCTGGGCACAGATTCTTTGCCACTGGCTCAGAATGACAATTCTGCCGTCAGCACCGGGTCGTTGGCCGGGCTCTATCCTAAATAGGATCAGGATGAATTCCCGATCACGAATGTCCGGAACAACTATGATAGATGACAATGCTGGATGGATCAGCTTCACCTGTTTGCTCAATACCTGAATGTGACAATCTACATTTTCACCGCATAGGAGTGAATAATGAATGCCATGATCCTCGAACAGGACGCCAATGTTGAGACGGGTCCTTTACGGGCTCGCGATATCCCCAAACCTGAGCCGGGTCCCGGGCAAGTTCGCGTCAAGGTTCATGTCTGCGGAGTGTGCCGCACTGATCTGCACGTCGTCGAAGGCGAACTGCCTCCGTCTACGCGTCCCATTGTCCCCGGGCATGAAACCATCGGCATCGTGGATCGAGTGGGACAAGGAGTCAAGCAGATCAAAGAAGGTGATCGAGTAGGAATCGCCTGGCTCCAGGGAACCTGCGGGGCCTGTGAATTCTGCAAGGCAGGGCGGGAAAATCTGTGCGCACAGGCTACCTTCAC
Organism: Nitrospira sp.; assembly: GCA_024760505.1. Lineage (GTDB taxonomy): Bacteria > Nitrospirota > Nitrospiria > Nitrospirales > UBA8639 > Nitrospira_E. The sequence continues at coordinate 2,464,503 of CP058931.1, read as the reverse complement.
CGGTTATCACGTCAACGGTGGGTATGCCGAATACGCACTGGTCTCTGAACAATTCGCCTACCCTATTCCATCCGTGTTTACGGACGAAGAGGCCGCCCCGCTCTTGTGTGCCGGCATCATCGGCTTTCGTGCCTTACGTCGCAGTCAGGTAAAACCCGGACAGCGATTGGGCTTGTACGGATTCGGTGGCTCCGCCCATATTACGATTCAAATCGCCCGGCATTGGGGTTGTGAAGTCTACGTGTGTTCCTTACGGGAAGAACATCGCACCCTGGCTCGTCAACTGGGAGCGGTGTGGGTCGGGACGGCCTCAGAGATGCCACCAAACTCTCTTCACTCAGCGATCATGTTTGCCCCGGCGGGTGAGCTGGTGCCTCCGGCACTACGGGCATTGGAAAAAGGCGGCACACTTGCCTTGGCCGGCATCTATATGACACCCATTCCATCCTTGGACTATACACTCGATCTGTTTCAGGAGCGGACACTCCAAAGCGTCACCGCCAACACCCGCCAGGATGGATTGGACCTGTTGGAGGCCGCCGCTGCCATTCCCATTCATACCCACACGGTTCCCTTTCAATTAGAAGAAGCCAATCTGGCACTCCAACAATTAAAGGCCGGAACCATCCAGGGCGCCGGAGTCTTACATGTGCTGTAAAGGCCTAGGAGTCTGTCGGACTTAGGGGATCGATAGCGAAACAGCGGCTGAGCGAGGCCAGAGTTTGACGATTTCGCAGGCCCATAGTGGGACTATGGGCCAAGAAAGCGGTGAAATATGGACCGCTGAGACACTGTTGCAGCCGATTCTTCCTAAGTCCGACAGGCTCCTAACACCCTCGCTCGAAAAACAGGCCGCGATTGATATCGCCGATGCTGACCATTCCCATCAGTTTGCCGTTTTCCGCGACGGGGATTCTCCTGAAATTCTTCACACCCATGTAGGAAGCGGCCTCTAAGATCGGCGTGGAGGGCGAGACGGTCAAGGGATTCCGGCTCATCACATCTTCAACCTTTTTTTTCAGGACGTCCGGATATCCATCCTCCATTTCGGTGAAATCCCGGCTGTGAACATTGTCATGAATATAGTCACCAAAATTCGGGAAAAGTGGTAATATGACGTCTCGAAGCGCCACCAACCCGATCAGATTCTCTTGTTGATCAATGACCGGGATCGCCCCGCAATGCCGACTCAACATTTTGATCACCACCGTTCGAACCGAGTCCGTCGGAAACGCCGTCAACACTCCTGTGGACATTACTTCATGTACAAGCATACCCACCTCCTGCGTTGAGGGTGATTGAGATAAATACTGTACTCCCCTCAAATTGACATTGTCAGCTTAATACCCGGCGGCCAGGGAGTCCGGTTTGCGAGGATCAGATGCCCCATAAAATCCCTGCGGCCCCTTAAGAATGCTTTGAGCCCCGCCCATGGTTTCCCCGACCGTGATGGTGTGACCCCATTGTTCTAGAAGGGTCAACGTGTCCGGACTCAATCCGCGTTCCACTCGCACTTCGTCGGGCATCCATTGATGATGGACACGGGGCGCTGCGGTGGCAGAGGCCAGGTTCATGTCATGATCAATAACATTTAAAATAAGTTGAAGGGTCGTGGTGATGATATGACTTCCGCCTGGGCTTCCAGTGGCGAGAAACGGTTTTCCTTTGCGCAGAACCAGTGTCGGAGTCATTGAGGAGAGGGGGCGCTTTCCGGGTTCAATCGCATTGGCCGCCGATCCCATCAGGCCGTAGGCATTGGGCGTTCCGGGTTTCGCCACAAAATCATCAATTTCATTGTTCAACAGAATTCCGGTTCCCTCAGCCACAATGCCGCTGCCAAAGCTGAAATTGATGGTATAGGTGTTCGATACAACATTGCCGTCCTTATCCATGACCGAAAAGTGTGTGGTATCCCGCCCCTCGTAAGGCAAAGGGGTAGAGGACCGAATACTTGAAGAAGGACGAGCCTTCTGCGGATCAATGGAGGCATGTAAATGTTTCGCATATGCCTTGGAGATCAGACCTTGAACGGGCACTTCGACAAATTCAGGATCACCCAGCCATCGGCTCCGGTCCGCATAAGCAAGCTTCATACTCTCAACCAGCCAGTGAACAGTCCTGGCGCTATTGTGGCCGAAAATCTTTAGTGGCTCGTGTTCCAGGATTTTCAGCATTTGAATCAAATGAACGCCCCCGGAACTGGGCGGTGGCATCGACACAATGTCGTATCCGCGATACGTTCCACGCAGCGGTTGCCGCCAGACCGCACGATAGCGACCCAAGTCTTCTTTGGTCATCAACCCTCCGTGGGTACGCATCTCGGCGCTCACACGCACCGCGATTGGACCGTCATAAAAAGCACCTGGTCCCTGCTCGGAAATTTGTTGAAGCGACCATGCCAGATCGTTCTGGATCAACCGATCCCCGGACCGGTACATCGTCCCATCCGGCTGAAAAAAAATGCGGCGAGTGGAGGGCCACCGGGAAAGCTGTGTCGCATGCTCTTGCATCGCTGCGGCCAAATCAGAGGAGACAATGATTCCCTCCCTGGCAAGTTGAATTGCCGGAGCCAGCACGGCCTGCAGAGAAAGGGTGCCATATGTTTCAAGCGCTTCCACCAAACCCGCGACCGTGCCGGGAACGCCGACAGATTGATGGCTGTGGCGAAGGCGTGACTGGTCGACCATGCCTTCCCCATCAAGAAACATCTGTGGCGATGAGGCAGCAGGAGCCACTTCGCGGTAGTCGAGGGCCAACGCCACAGGTTTTTCTGCTGTGTAAATCAGCATAAACCCGCCGCCCCCGAGATTCCCGGCCTGAGGAAGCGTGACAGCCAGCGCAAATCCCACTGCTACCGCGGCGTCAATCGCATTCCCTCCGGCTTTTAATATGTCCACACCCACACGGGTTGCCATGGCCTCTTGACTGACGACCATTCCGCGTTCAGCATAGACGGGATGAAAGATTTCCCGGTGGGAAAAGATGGGCGTATCTTGCGCCAACCCGTCATCCAAAACACTCCCCACCAGGACACAAGAACACACGATCCAAACCCGGCATGCCTTGTTTGCCTGTGCCCAATAAGCGGTAGTGTTCATGTGGAGAACTTTGGACTTTATCATGCCGGATACCCTTTCATACCTTTCACAGAGCCAACAAAAAACCACGTGGGATGGTGGGATGCCTCCTTCTTATTTTGAACCGTCAGATCTGTAGAGGAACCGGATCTCAGAATACCTTGAAAAGTTCTGAAAACAAAACCGGATCTTTCACCCGACCAGGCACCATTCCATCGCCGCCCAGGCATTTTCTTTTGAGCCCGTTTCTTGCTTCTCACATCATATTGAGTGAGTATTAGGTGAGCAGCAGATAGATAAAGAGTCATCATTATTTTCCCTTAACTTCCTGTTTCAGTAAGACATGCCCGTGATGACTATTGAAGAATCCATTCTTGGCTTTCTCGTGGCCCTCGCCGCAGGGGCTTTGATTGGCTTGGAACGGCAACAGGATCTGAGCGCAGAGCGCAAAACCGGCATCGGCGGCGTACGGACTTTTCCCTTGATCGCCCTTGCCGGAGCCATGTCGGCATTTATCTCCCAGACCCTTGGCGTGTGGCCCATTATTGCCACTCTCCTAATTCTTGGCGTGCTCCTGGCTGTGGCGTACGACAAGGAATGGGGTCGGAAGGAACCACCGGGGATCATTACTCCACTGGCAGCCCTGATCACATTTCTCCTGGGTGTTCTCGCCTTACTCCCTGCCCTCCCGCTTGACGCCCCCCATCGGTATCTCCTCATCGTCGGAAGCGCGGGGGTCGTCATGGCTTTGTTGTCGTTAAAAGAACGACTGCATCATGTGGTGCAACAGGTGTCCGATGATGATATCTATGCCACCGCCAAATTTGTCATTTTAGCCCTTGTCGTCTTGCCTCTCCTTCCCAACCGCACGTTCGGTCCTCTGAATGTCCTCAACCCCTTCCATACCGGCATCATGGTCGTCCTCATTGCGGGGGTCAGTTTTTTGGGATATCTCTGCACTCGCATCATCGGCTCCAATAAAGGCCTTGCCACGACAGGTATCGTGGGAGGCTTCGTCTCATCTACCGCCGTCACCATCAGCATGGCCACACAAGCGGGGGACCATCCGCGACTGGCCCTGGCGGGAGCGATGGCCATCCTCGGCGCATCCAGCACCATGTTTGCCAGGATGCTGGTGATCGTGAGCCTCCTGCAACCGGATCTGTTCCTGATGCTTCTTGCGCCTTTGGGGGGCATGGCCGTCTGCGGGTATGTCATGAGTTTCATCTTATATGGCAAAGCGCAACGCACACCCGCGGATGGTCCGGACGTCTCCCACCGCAATCCATTCGAATTACGTCCGGCCCTGGGTTTTGGTGTATTGTATGCCGGAGTCTTGCTCATCTCGAAAGCCGCCCAAACCTACCTGGGCGATCAAGGGTTGTATGCGTCCAGCCTCTTAGCCGGTACCACCGACGTCGATGCCATCATGTTGTCAATCGTCCGGTTACAGCAGGACGGGCTGCCGGCCTGGACAGCCGCCACGGCCGTCACTCTTGCTGCCATGACGAATACCGTTGTGAAGACTCTGTTAGCAGGATGGTTTGGGGGAAAACCGCTCATGAAATATGTGGCGCCTGGAATGATCGCCATTTTGATAACCGGCGGTCTCATCCTGACCGTCTTTGGGTTCACACACCCTTAATTATTTGAATTTGTAAATATTGTTCATGCACCCTCAGCCGAATGATCGCACGCATACTCTTCTCAAAGTTCTCGTGGGCTCCCATGCCCATGGGTTAGCCTCCGACAAGAGCGACCGGGATTACCGGCGGGTCTATGTCATTCCGACGGAGGAGATGTTTCAGTTGGGATTTAAATATCCCGGCTCGCAGTGGACCAAAGCTGATGGGGATGAAACGGCTTGGGAGGTTGGCCATTTTCTTCTGCTGGGGACACAAGCCCATCCGCTTATTCTTGAGACCTTGCTGGCCCCCGTCATCACAGCCGATGCCTGGGGAGAACAACTGCGCCTGCTGCTGCCGACGCTTTGGTCGCCCCAAAAAGCCTTTGAGGCCTTTACCAACTATGCCAACAATCAACGCACCAAATTGCTGGATAAGAAAGATGGACGTCCGGCAAAGTATGCAGCTGCCTATATTCGGGTTCTCTACAACCTGTGTGAATTGCTCAAGTCAGGAAGCTTTCACATCCGCATTACGGACACATCGGCAGGAGAACGACTGTCTCGCATAAAAAATGGACAATACCGATTAGGAGACGTGATGGATTGGGGGGAAGAACTCACCGCACAGGCAGAGCAACTCATTGCTGTCTGCGGCAATGAACGCGATTTACCACGCATTAATGAATTTCTAGTGGCCATTCGCCGGGCATTTTTGACCCCTTAGCCGGCGGGTGAAACGCATGCCCTTGCCAACGGAAATCTTTCAGCTTCTCATGCCTTTCGACCATCCCTCATAAAAAGAGGGGATCAAATGATCCCCTCTTTCAAGACCCCTATTCCTGACTCCGGATTGATGGTTATATGGGTACTCGTCATACCACAAACCGCCACTCACTTTTTGCTCTTATCATTTTGTACAGATCCCGTAGGGACAGTCTTCTTCACGTCATACACGATATTTGGTCGAGTCTCATTCATGGGGTTGATGGCATGAGCATCATGAAACGCTGCGGCTTGTTTCAATGACTCTTCCAGTGATGGTGGGCTCCCTCCGGGGTCATTCGCCGTCGGCATCCCTAAAACGGGGTCTTTAAAATCACCCATGGGATAGCCCGGATGCTTCGGGAGTAGACCGGGATTTCCGAATGCCAGTGACCCAATCAACACCAGATTTATAACTACTGTTGCAACAACGATAAATTTTTTCATAATTGACATCCTCCTTTCTCTCTTGGCCGAAGCAGGAACAGGAGCGAGGAAAAAGGAAATCAATAAAGGCCCGCTTCATAGCGGGCCTGAAAATCTCTGCGTTAGGCAGCAACCCGCTCATCACTGGGGAGAATGGTACGGGATTGTCGGTAAGACCCTTTCAGCTCTGATGAGCTTGGACCATCTCCAACTAACAAAGCCGTGAGGGCTACGATCACACCCGCCATTAGTCCCACACTGGCAAGTACGCCTTCAATAATACCACCCATAACATTCACCTCCTCTCATCCTAGCTTTTCAATCATTTCTAGTTTTAATCATTAAAATAATTACAGGTTCAAAAAAGTCAAGAGGCATGAAGACCGCCTCGTCTTCATCCCCAACCGGCCTGGTGTTCCTGCTGCCATTCCCTACCTCCGCTCAGATGGCTTGACTTTGTCGAAACATGAATTAGCTCTGTTTTATATAACAGATATTTCGTCAGCGGAGTTGGTGCGGCGGAGGAAATAGGTCATGGCGGGTTATATTGCCCAAGGTTGACATCTCCCGTGTGCCAGGAATGAGAAACCTTCTTATTAAAATTATTCGACGAAAGGAGGACATCCACCATGGAACTCAAAAATCTTCTTACCCCCTGGAATTGGTTCAAAAAAGAGGAAGAACAATCTCAATCAGCACGAAGTCAGAACGTATCCAGGTCGCCCGACCATCCTTTGGCTCGATTCCATCGTGACCTCGACCAACTGTTTGACAACGTCTTCCAAGGATTCCCCCTATCGCCGGGACGAAAGGAAAACGGAAGTTCGTGGGGAGGCTTCATTCTCCCCCACGTTGATATCAGTGAAGACAAAAAGCAGTACACCATTACCGTGGAGGTGCCGGGCGTTGCTGAGAAAGATATTCAAATGACGCTCGCGGACGGCACCTTGGTGATTCAGGGCGAAAAACGATCCGAGCAAGAAGACAAGAATAAACACTATCATCGGGTCGAACGGTCGTACGGGTCGTTTCAACGTATGCTGTCTCTACCAACGGATGCGGATGAAAATAACGTCGAAGCAAAATTTAAGAATGGCGTCTTGACCATCACGATTGCGAAAGATCCAGGCGCAAAACCGGCTGTGCGAAAAATTGCCATAACGTAAGGCTCTTCTGCCTTCGTTCACGTTGTGACCCGGCGGTTGGCGGAACAACGCCAACTGCCGGAAATCGCAACAGGCTTTATCCTGGCAATCCTCCTCCGGAATAGGCTGGCAGTTTTGACTGATCCTCTCGTCAGATGTAAGCCCTACTCGATATCCTTCAGTCTCACCTGATATTTATTCTCTGCTTTTTCCCGTTATTTTAAAACGGGGTTTATCCATATAGTGCCGTTGGACGTAAACGGCCATGATTGGAAAAGATGGATTGAATTTTTCGATTCAATTTATAAGTTTTTTCAATTTGCCTCTTTGCATTTAAGGACTTATCTTTTTTTATAGAAGAAATCACTACTGTCCGGTTAACTGAGTCGCCTTTCGGCCTAAGCGCATGAATGAATTACATGTTTTGGCAAATTTGGATGGTGTCGACTTGAACGGCGACCCGCCTTCAGGTGATTGTCCCCCGGGTAACCCCCGGAGGATTCACGATGTATGTCGGCCAAACCCTGTTTGCGCAACTGATGGATTGCTTGCCTTGGACCACGTTTTCCCGAATCGTCGCCCGCTATGGTGGCGATTATCGTATTCGGACGCTGCCCTGCACCGAACACTTTCGGATCTTGGCCTTTGCTCAGTTGACCTATCGCGAAAGCCTGCGCGATATCGAGGTCTGTCTGTCGGCGCAAGCCGCCAAGCTGTATCACATGGGAATTCGCACCCCGGTGAAACGGGCCACGCTGGCCGATGCCAACGAGCGCCGAGACTGGCGGATCTATGCCGACTTCGCCCAGCGCTTGATCAAGCATGCGCACAAACTGTACGCCACAGAAGATCTGGGCCTGGACCTTGCGAACACGGTGTACGCGCTGGACTCCACGACCATCGATCTGTGTCTGGCCCTGTTTCCGTGGGCCTCGTTTCGCCAGACCACGGCCGCGGTCAAACTGCACACCCTGTTGAACCTTCGTGGGGCGATTCCCAGTTTTATCCATATTTCCAATGGGAAACTGCACGATGTCCACGCACTCGACCTGCTGCTTCCAGAGCCTGGAGCGGTGTACGTCATGGATCGCGGGTACTTGGACTTCGAACGGCTGTTCACGCTGCATCAGGCCGGCGCCTTCTTTGTCACCCGTGCCAAGGCGAATGCCGACATGCGCCGCATCTATTCGGCCCCCAACGATCGGGAGCAGGGCATTCTGTGCGATCAGACCATCGCGTTGTCCGGATTCTACACGCAACAGAGGTATCCTGTTCATCTGCGTCGTATTCGGTTCAAAGATCTCGAGTCGGGCAAAGGCCTCATCTTCCTGACCAACCTCTTTGGTCCGCCAGCAACCACCATCTGTGCCTTGTACAAGGCTCGCTGGCAAGTCGAATTGTTTTTCAAATGGATCAAGCAGCATCTGCGCATCAAGCAGTTCTATGGCACCTCAGAGAATGCCGTGAAGGTGCAGATCTGGACCGCCGTGTCGGTCTACGTGCTCGTGGCCATCGTCAAGAAGCGGTTCACGCTGAATGCCTCACTCTACACATTACTACAGATTTTTTCCGTGACCCTATTCGAGAAAATCCCTTTAACTCCGGAGTTTCTCAACACCAAAAACGATGGTGAAGATGAGATGTCTTGTAAACAATTGAATTTATTTCATTCTTAACCGGACAGTAGTGAGAAGAAATAATAAAAGCCCAGTCGAACCGATGATGAAAGGCAACACCGGAACACGGCAAAGGGGAAATGAAATTGAGTATTCAGATTCTCAACTCAAAGGAAGGAGGTCATACAATGAAGAACATCATGATGTTATTCACAGTATTGGTCTTCATGGTTGGGGCGGTGGACTATGCGTCGGGTGACACGACGAAGCCTTCGCTTCAGGTTGACTCCATAGAATGGTCAATCAATACGGCTGAGTTTCACCTGACCCAGGCCCAAAAACTCGAGCAAGAGGTCACAGACTTGGCGGCCAAGATGAGGGAGTTGAATCAAAAAGTCGCCAAGTACGAGAAGAAGCCCTACCTGGATACCAAGGGATTTCACCGGGATGCTCTAAAAAGGATTATTGGGACAACTTTACAAAAGGAAAGTGCCCTTCGGGACCAGGTGGCGTGGCATCGTGAGGAAGCCTCACGGTTGGCGGATCTTGAACAAGTGCCTCAAGACAGTGCATCTGACTCAGAAGACACGCCCGCTACTTTGCAGGATACTTCTCGCTCGCACTCGCACAGTGAGATTCCATCATGAATCAACCGTGACGAAGTGGATTATGAATGGGTTGTGAGTAAAAAAGCTTTCGTTGCAATGAGTATTGCAAACTGATTGGAAGAACTGGGGACCTATTCCCAAATAGGAGCAGTTGAAATCATCACGAAATCGAAAGGAGGATGAGCATGTTAGGAGAAGCAATCATCGCCATGCTGACGCTCATGTTTCTGATGTGGAGTGCCGCAATTTGGGCTTCCTTCAAGGAGGATACCCACCAAAAACCCAGGTCCCTCCATACAAGGAAAAAAGTGGCCTAGTCGGTTGAGGGAGGGAGCCGGGCCTCATGTTGTGAACGGAGCATTTCTCTTGGAACAAGGAGAATAACGCCATCTCCACAAAAGTAAATTATCACATGACCGGTCCGGCTCTTTCCCATGATTTCCTTATTTTCTAGCCAATCCAAAGGTTCTTTGTTTGGCGAATTCTGAAATCGCTAGTACTGACGGGTGTTTAATCCGGCGATCGACTGTGTGGGCATAAAAACGTTGCTTGACGTGACCCGCATCTCCCACCACCTCAACCTGGTACTGGCGACAAATCTCAGCCTTCATGATGGAAGAACCGGGGAAAATCCCCTTTCCTGCTTTTCCAAAGGCCTTTTGCATCGCACTATCTTCAAACTCTCCCACCAGATGCGGATGAATATCATGAAGCGCAAACCAACTTTCTAGATCTTGGCGAAGGACTGTATTGGCTTTGGGTAATAAGAAAGGCGCTGAATTTAAGGACTTCGGATACCCCTTTCGATAAACCTTGGCCAGTTCTGAAGTCGCAAAAAAACATACGCCGGATTCGCCAAGAAGATGATTATAGGCTTGAACTCGAAGGATCGGAGGAATCGGGGTATCGGCCAGAACCACATCAAGTTCGTGGATGACTAAATCCGCCAGGAGGCGTTCAAGTTTTCCTTCTTCGCAAACAATCTGAGTAGGACTTTCTGACTTGAGGGCCGCCGCCAGGAGTTCATAGACGACCATTTTGGGCAGGGAGTCTATCACTCCCACCATGAGTCGGATAGGACGATCAGGCAGTTGTCCGCTCAGCGCCTGGGTCATCTCGCGACCCAGCGAGAAAATTTCATCGGCATACCGAAAAACCAGACGACCGGCTTCCGTAAGAAGAAGGCGACGGGGCCGTCGAATAAAGAGTTGTTGGCCGAGGGACTCTTCCAAGGCTTGGAGTTGGCTACTGATCGTGGGTTGCGTGACGTGCAGTTCTTCGCAGGCTTCTTTAATGCTCCCCTTTCGAGCCACCTCCCAAAAATAAAGAAGGTGGTGATAATTAAGCCAATCCATCGGTTAGCGATCACTAAAAAATTGTTCAGGCAATTTCACGCCCCTTATCCAAAGTTAATCCGTATCCTCCTGCGTAGACTCGTCTGACTGGTGGTTAGCGGCATAAATCCCCCGAATTTCCGAAACCAATTCGCGTTGGTTCTAATATTTCCTCAAAATTCTCATAAGAGATCATAGAAAGTACAAAGAAGCCGGAGGAAAAGCAAACGGCAATTTGACGAAGGTGTTTCCCCGAACGGACTCCGTCAATCACATTGAATTAGAATTCAAGTATTGCATGTAGGTTAGATATCCATTTTTCTTTGGAATTCCTTGGCATCTCCATACGGAGCAAAATCAATGTGATGAGCCGGTGGATGAAATTTCCCGCCGGTCCGGTGTTGAATGGGACAGAACACTTTTTCTGTTTCGGCTGCAATTCGAGAGGCATAGTGGAGTAATCCATTGGCATACCCGCAATACAGACAACCGGCTTTTTGAAACGGATTCAGATAGGGAAGACGATGCCGGTCAAGCCGGATATACTCTCGACGCGATAGGAGCGGGAGTCCGAGTAAAGGGAAAACCACCCGCTGATACAATTCCACACAGAAATCAAAAACCAATAGAGGGATGATCATCGCATAGATCAATGGTGTGGCCAGAAGAATTGTCGCATGAGGTAGGGAATTTGGCCATTCCCAATCTTTACGTTTCCTTTGGCATTGGAGCTGTATCACAACCTTGTTCATTTCATGAGACCCCCTTGGTAGCTTCTGTTGGCCTGACACTGTCTAAACGAACACATTAAAATTTCTACAACTTGCACACTCCACCGCCTGGACCCAAGTTATCCATCCTCCTCAAGCAGCACGAGATTTCCTGCTTTTCACTGTCATTTTTGACACATCAACTTTCACAACCCCCATTATATTTCCAATGTCCTGTTCCAATGTCAAAATATGCGCGCTATGCTCGACAGCTCCTTCCAACTTCACAACACCGTCATTGACGGAAAAATCCACACCATCGATATTCACGATAGGCGACCACAATAAATATAAAGCGACTTCTTTTTCAATTTCCCTATCGGGACGTGAAGGGTTAATCCTCACAAGGCTGACTATGCCCTTTACGCCTTTGGCCAATTCAGCTGCCTTTTCCGCCGCCAGCCGCTGCAACACGGTTTCCACTAATCCTTCAAGCTTAACGATGCCATCGCTTACACTCACGTCAATCGATTTCCCCTGAAGGGCTGGCGTGTTTTTCAAATACTCGTTTATTTGCTGTTTGATCGCATCATCTTGGCTCTCGGCCGGTCGAACAGTGATATTATTCGCGACCGATTTCACTCCGATGATACTCCCAGCAACCAGGCCTTCAGCAAGGCTTTTTTCTGTCAGGGTATCCACTACCCCACTCAGCGTGACGTGGCCACTTTTTACCTCGATGACAATTTGATCCGCATTGATCCGGCCATCCAATCTAAAACGCTCTTTTATGGCCGAGGATAGTTGCTCATCAGAAATTTTAGTAATAGGTCCCGAAGCCCGTTAGAGCGAGGAATCCCAGTATCATTAAACACATCCATGCGTATCTTTCTCTTGCGGTTCGCATTTCTCATTTCCCCTTTCAAATCTGCTATCGTCATAACGCTGTGACAATCTGTGCCGCGAGCATACAATTATTCTTCGAAAAGAAACTGCTCAAACTGAGACAATGACCGCTTCAAGGAAGCAAATACCCCTTGCGGGCTTTCTTCACCATGCACCTTTTCCTCAATCGCCTCAATCGACTCGTGGAATTCCTTGTACCGATCCTCTTTTAACCCGTATCCTAATGCCTCAGCCATTTTTAACTGGCGTCGAGCGTTCTGAAGCTGCTCCAGAATTTGTTCTTTTTGAAATTTTTCATTTTCCAATATTTTTGCCTCATCCTTTTCATCACGCTTTGTCGGGTTTTTCAACGCTGGGGTCTCTATTTGTTTGGCTAAATCGTCGGCCTTTTTGATAAACGCTTCAGCCCGAAGGATGGGCAGTGGAACGACGCGCTCATTGGTCACAACTAAGGTTTGCAATATGGATTGAAGAGCCGCTTTCGCCTTCTCTATTTTCCCTTGATCGATCAAGGGCACCACTGCTTTAACCGCATCAGGGTACGTGGCGAGAGGGAGACTGATTGTGCTGACAACGAGTTCACTCGCAAGCCCTGAAAGGAGAACTCTGGCTTGCTGCACTTCCCCGTTCCCGAGGAAATCTTCCACTTGGTCTTTTGCTTTTTTAATACTGTCAAGATCGGCATAGATGTCAGTCGAAGTCACTTCGACATCGACGGGAACAAACGCCAGATGGGGATCCCGGGAAATGATGATTTCCAACTGCCCGGTCACTTCGGCCAATGCGGCCAGAGCATCTTTGGTGTTGCCATCTTCCAAAGCCTTCAGCGCTTTCTTGGTTCCTGAAAGCGCATTGAGGGCTTCTTTCACCAAAGCTTTGCGTTTTTTTACGACTTCTTCTTTTTCTGTCGATTCCACCTCTGATTGAACAGAGGAGGCTACCTCTTCATGCTTCGTCGATCCGTTGGTAATCTGTTTTTTGGTCGGTTCATTCGCCCATAGGTGTTGCCCCAGACTTAATCCCAGCACGAGAGCTCCTATTATTAGACTTTTGATAGGATGATGAAGATTCATGTCGCCTCCTTTCTGAGTGGTTTCTCCATATTATTGGACAAGCCTTTTCTTGGAATTGACACATTTCCTCTTTTTGCACGACGTCAACCCTCTTGAATGGTTGAATGGTAGATTTGCGAATTATTCAAATCAGCGTTTCCCTCACAAAAATAAAATTAAGCATGATCATTTTTTTGTCAAGATCCAATGACTATCCAGCATACCGGAGCTTCTAAACGGTGGACATGGCTTTTACGGACGTCATTTCAAGAATCTGTGACGCTGCCATGAAATTGAAATGGTGCCGAGTTCCTGTTATGCCGCCCTTGGATTGTTGTAGTGATATGCGGAATCTCTTGAATCGTCACACCGTGCTCTCGCATATTTATCCGCAAGTTGGGCTATTCGTTTCTCCGTACGTTGAACTCCTGAAAATTTTCCATGGGGGAATGTTTTTGCGAAATCTCCCAACCGCAGGATTTCCATTAGAGATTGATTCCGTACAAGTCGAATCTTTCTTAGTCGTTTGGGGCGATCCCAGGACCACCATTTGAGCCGGGGAAACCGGACAAGGGGTGACGGCATATTGATCCTTGGCGCTTCGCCAAAGTTATACCCCTTCTTCCCTGAACAGTGTTCAAAAAACTGCTGGTAGTGATGGGCATACGGCCCATACGCTCGATCCACGCTACCATTCATGTTCCATCCCTCCTCTCCTTCATAAAGGGCGCGCAGGACATTCCCCCTCGGCTTGCCGAAGAGCTTCATCTGAGAAAAATCATTTCATGTAAATATATGGCACCTCTAAAAACTTCCAATTTTTGGGTCGTCCCTTCCTGGCCCTGCTTGTGAGAGGGGCAAAACGCCCTGAACGCCGTGTGCGTGGGAGTGACTGGTTGTCTGCTTGACGCTCAAGGCCTTCTCTTCTCCCTTTGTTAGGCCATCTGATGCCGACTCGTGGCCGTGAGGAACAGCACCCGTTGAAAGTTATAGACCAGATTTTTGAGCCCGATCTTGGCTCGAGCCCGGACTACCCCAATCGTTCGAATGAGCTTGCCGCCCATCGCCGTCACTTGGTGGCCGAAGACATGCTCGACGCGAACGCGCGTCCGCGCTCGACGCCGATTCCGCGCTTTTTGCTGCGACGTCAGGGGCTTGTCCCGATAGCCTTTTTCTTGAATGTGAGAACAGAGGTGCTGCCGCTTGAGTAACGCTTCCGTCTCCTGGGAGCGATACGCTGAATCCGCCCATACACCTCGTCCGGCAGACTCCGGTTGTAACACGGTTTCCAGCGCCTGGCTGTCATGCACCGCGACATTCGTCACGGTATAGCGCCGAATCAGCTTGTGTTGCTTGTCGACATTCACATGATTCTTATAGCCATAGTGATGGTCCCCATGCTTGACCGTCCAACGGGCGTCGAGATCTTTCTGCCGGCGTTTGGCTGGGTCCGCCTCCCACTCGGTGGGACTCTGGCCCGCTTTAATCGCCGCGTTTTCTTCTCGTGTATTCCGTTGCTTCGGGACCGGGACCAGTGACGCATCGATCAGTTGGCCCCCTCGCGGTTGGAGTCCCTGATCGGCCAGATACGCGTCAAATTGCTTGAACAGGGCTTCGACCACGCCCGCTTGTGCCAAGGTTTCCCGAAATAGCCAGATCGTCTTCGCATCGGGGATGCGTTGGGCCAGATCGAGGCCGAGGAATCGCATAAACGACAGGCGATCTCGGATCTGATATTCCGTTTGGTCATCGGATAAGTTATAGAGGGCTTGCAGCACTAAGACTTTGAACATGCAAATGGCATCGAAGGGAGGCCGACCGCCTTGTGTTCGCTTGGAGCGGCGAAGGACTTTGGCCAAGGCCGGCCGAAAGGCTTCCCAGGGTACCACTTGCGCGAGTTGCTCTAAGGGATCGCCCTTCTGACTGAGGGCCTCATAGCGGGTCGTGAGATCAAAAAATCCAAGTTGGCTCGGTGTCGACATAACCAGATCCTCCTTGGACACGCAGCATCCCATAATCGAATCCATTTGTCAGGAGTTTTTAGAGATGCCCTATAGTTATAGGCCATCATTCGGAAGACTCTCTCTCCTGTCAGAACCAACTCCAACCGCCTGCCATCCCCCATCGGTTGAACCCGCGCCTGAAAAAATGTCTTGATCGGGCGAGGTCCTGGAGGTGTTGACTCACCTGCATCCGTAATCACCCGTTGCAGTTGGAACTGTAAACCGCCTAGCAAAATTTTAATTAATTTCGAAAATGTCAAAGTCAATGTGGTCAAAGACACACTATGGTGGTCACTTTCACTTGATATGTTTTCAGTAATCCATCCAATTCAGAGAACTACTGGGTGGGTTTCCGAACGAGCCGCTAATTTACTTCCAGTGGGAGCCCGTATATTTCACAAAAGTTTCCAAGAACAGCCATCCATGAGGCGGACCTCTTGACCCCAAAAACTTTTGGTCTTATTTGATAGACATAGACGAACGTTTCTCAGGTTCAACATCGCGGTGTCGCGGATAACATTCACTGGCAAGTTTCATCAGAGTATGACGGGAGGAGTCAGATGTTTGAGTTGCTTATTATCGGTTGCATTAGCGGGGTCATCTTGATAGATGCGCTGATTTTGAAATGGTTCATTGGCTTTTTTGAATGAACCATCCAAGAAGCAGGCCCAAACTTTTGAAAATTCCAGAGTTTTGAGGCTTGGGTGTTCTTGATGGGACACAACCCGCTCAAATAAAAGTTCTTTTCACATACTCGAATATACTTTCGGAGGTCCAACGATGGGTCAATCCCAACTGAGTCAAAGATGGAATGGAAGGCGCGTGGCCACCTTCACCTTCATTGGTATAGGCCTGCTAATCGCTGGTATATGTTTGGGCCTGGGAATCGCTGCTGACTCGAGTCTCCTGCCAGGCCTCTCACCACAATTGAAAGTTAGTGGTACGCCTCTTTCGGATTCCTCATCACAACCCTTGGTGTCTGGTGCACCTTCATTTGGGCAACAAGACGCCCAGGGTCAGAGCACCAACCTTATTCAGGTGGCTAAATTGGCACGTCCCGCTGTAGTCAATATTTCCACAACCGCCACCGCCAAAACCCCGGAACCCTTGCGATCACCATTTTTTGATGATCCCTTCTTTCGTCGTTTTTTTGGGGATGAGTTTGAGCGGCGGTTCGAACCGCCCCCCTCCCCTCGACAAGAAGGAGGAGGTTCGGGAGTCATTGTGAGTGACGATGGGTATATCATTACGAATAATCATGTGATTGAAAATAGTGATGCCATTCAAGTGCTGTTATCCGATAAGCGAACCTTTACAGCCAAGGTCATAGGGACTGATCCCAAAACGGACCTGGCTCTACTCAAAATAGATGCCAAGGATCTGCCTGTTTTGTCATGGGGGGATTCCCAGCAATTACAGGTCGGAGAAATTGTGATGGCCGTTGGCAATCCATTTGGGCTGAGCCAAACCGTCACCATGGGGATTGTCAGTGCGGTAGGTCGGGCCAATGTGGGGATTGTCGATTATGAAGACTTCATTCAGACCGATGCGGCGATTAATCCCGGCAACTCGGGTGGGGCCTTAGTGAATCTTCAGGGAGAGTTGATCGGGATCAATACGGCCATTTTTAGCCGGTCCGGGGGATATATGGGCATTGGGTTTGCCATTCCCAGTAACATGGCCAAGTCTATTCAGGCCAGTCTTATTCAGCATGGAAAAGTGGTTCGAGGATGGCTGGGTGTTTCGATTCAGGATCTCACACCAGACCTTCAAACCCAATTTGATACTCCTGATACGCAGGGAGCCCTGGTCAGCGAAGTGATGGAAGACAGCCCTGCGAAAAAGGCAGGTATCCAACGCGGAGAT
This sequence comes from Nitrospira sp., assembly GCA_024760505.1. Classification (GTDB taxonomy): domain Bacteria; phylum Nitrospirota; class Nitrospiria; order Nitrospirales; family UBA8639; genus Nitrospira_E. Next base: position 2,447,371 of record CP058931.1, on the reverse strand, counting down.
ATCATTCGAAAATATGATTCGCAGACCGTCGCCGACACTCGGCATCTCCGATCGTTGGTGGCAGAAAGTGTGCCCAATTCCCCCGTAACATTACATGTCCTCCGGGATGGAAGCCCCCGTGAATTACAAGTGACCCTTTCGGAAATGCCTAAAGATGTCAGGGCACTCGCCTCGACCGGAGCATTGAGAGGACATCATGCCTTATCGGGGATCACCGCGGAATCCATGCCCTTAGGGGAAAAGGGCGTGAAAGTGACAAAGGTTGATCCTGAGAGTACCGCTTTCCGGGCCGGCATACGGGAAGGCGACATTATTCTTGAAATTAACCGTGAAGCCGTCAACAACGCGGATGACTTTCAACGGTTAACAGGGAAACTGGGATCCAAGGATCGAGTTTTGCTGCTCCTCCAGCGCGGACGGAGTACGATATTTTTCTCGGTTACCCCTTAATTTTATGGGGGCAGTTTTCTACATCATCCTGGAAAATGGGGGCACTCCTTTAGTGCCCCCAAAACCGAAAAACTGAGCCACCACAAATTTATTCATGAAATTTATTGAGCGTGCGTATCCTGCGTCTTTCGATACGAACTATCATCTGAGTCCCCCGGCACATAGCTACCCCGCTACGAAATTTTCTCAAAGAGGCGTTTACGGCCTCATCCTGGGCTCTTGTATTCTTTTAGGGAAACACGCTAGTTTTACACCTTGTTGTTCTCCATGAGCCTAGCCCTTTCTTAAATTAGTCAAGGATTTCTATCTATGGCATCCGCACAACGCGATCTTTACGACATACTGGGGGTCAAAAAAACCGTTGACGCCAAAGAGCTCAAAAAAGCCTATCGTCGACTGGCACGCCAATATCATCCGGATTTACATCCCGGCGAAAAAAAGACGGAAATGGAAAAGAAATTCAAAGAGCTGAATGAAGCCTATGAAGTCCTTGGGGATGAGGAAAACAGAAAAAAGTACGATCAATACGGCATGAACTGGAAGGAAGCCGAGGCCTATGAACGGGCCCGCCAACAGGGCGGCGGAGCGTATCCGGGGGGAGGTCCAGGTGGATTTACCCAGGGGGGCGCTGATTTCAGTGATATTTTTGAGAGCATGTTCCGGCAGGGGGCTCAACGGGAAGGGGCCGGCTTTCGCGGCTTCGCGATGGCGGGAGCCGACCTGGAAGCCAACCTGCCGATCTCACTCCGGGAAGCCTTCACCGGCACGCGCCGGGCCTTAAATCTTTCTGATGCCGGGGGAACGCCTCGCTCAATCGAAGTTCGCATTCCGGCCGGAGTTCGAGATGGCGAACGTCTTCGGGTGAAAGGAAAAGGCGCGCCTGGTCGGGGAGGAGGACCACCAGGGGATTTATTTTTTCATGTACAAATTGCCCCTCATCCCGTCTTTCAACGCAAAGATTCAGATATTGTGGTAACGCTCCCGCTTTGGCCGTGGGAGGCCGTATTGGGCACCGACATTCCGGTGCCCACGTTATCAGGAACGGTCCGTTTGAAAGTTCCCGCCGGGAGCCAATCCCAACAACGAATGCGATTAAAGGGCAAGGGACTGCCCAAACGAACAGGAGGGCATGGAGATCAATTTGTGGTTCTGGACATCGTCACTCCTGAGACTCCTTCTCCCGAGGAACAACAGCTCTATGAGCAATTAGCTAAGTTCGATCACCCTGATCCCCGTTCAACTCTTCTTCGGGAGGCCGCCAATGACTGACGACTCAGAACCATCCTTAGAACAGGTTACCGCGGAAATCATCACCTTCGGGAGAATTCGCCGTGAAGAAGTCTGTACGCGATTAGGGATCGGCGAAGACATGCTGGAGGTCTGTTTGCAATGGGAAATTATTCCACCACCGGAACCGGACCCGGAGGGGATGGTGTTGTTTCCCGAAGACGCCATTGACCGGTTAAGCCGCGGGCTCCGGTTACATCGAGACTTAGGGATTAACTGGCCGGGAGTCAGCGTGGCTTTGGAATTGTTGGACCGTATCGAAGAACTGGAACAACAGATCCACAATCTTTCCAGCCAGTAAGCTCAAGCGGTCCCTCGGTTCTCAAGAACAACTTTCGAAAACGACGCAACAGACCCTCCCTTCCTAACCGCCGACCAGAGAACGATCCGGTCTTCCTCCCCGCCCCCTTGTAGATGTCGAATAGGAACACAGAGCGATTACCCCGCCAACCGGTGTGGCCAATCATCTAAAAAACCAAGCCGAGAAGCGAATCCGGCTCTTCACTATTCTCTTTGTCAGTTTCTATCTGTACTTTCCCAAACCTCTATCCGGTTTGCCTCCACTCAATCCCGAACCTTGGCCAGGCTTCTTAGCGAGCACACACGAGACCATCATTCTCCATCTTTTGAGGCATGTTCTTGTCCGTCTCACCCCGGCTATAAATTGTAGTCACTACGGCGCTCCATGGAATCGGAAATCATTTGGATTTCACCTGGCCTATTGGCACCCAAGAAAATAATGGAAAAGCCCAATGAGATCATCCAACAATCAATCTGTACGGTACGGCAATCATCAGAAGAAGAAGCGCTTCATGAGGTTTCTCTTCATCATTTTCATCGGCATCCTGTTGTCAGCGCCGGTGGCAACAGCCGTCGGTTCCCTATCGGGCGAACTGATTATTCGACTTTTCTTAACCGTGAATGAGACATGGATCCAATAATAATATTGTGCCTTTCTCCCCAAGCAAGACACCTCATATATCAGCGCCGCTCCCACGAAGCCCAGATAAAAGCTCTCACCCCGCAACTTGACACCACCCGTGACATTCTAAAGTCTGCGATTTAAACCGACGGTGGGCCATATCCCGCCATTGGCAAGCTGTCTGACGGGACAGCTCCCTTTCCAAGTTCAACAAACATGAGTAGAAAAATCATTTACCTCCACTATGGTGGATTGGGGCAAAGTGGGACGGATGAACGCTTTCGCTATGTGGCAGGATGGGACATTTTCAACCTGCCTTCTCATTCAATAAATAGTCAACGACATCATTTTTTTTCTTGTGGCTAACATTTTCGTTCTTTCCTATACAGAAAGATTCGCTCACAAACGGCGGCATGAATCTTGGATTTGTTAAAGATTGGCGTCACACGGGGAATAAATTTTTACAAAAAGCGAGGCACTAATGATGGCAATATCAAAACGGCTAGGTTATTCCACATCGTACAAGAAGAAAGAACTGACAGGGGATGATCCCTATTCAATGAAAGCGGCCCCCAAGGGATTCCTTCAATGTCCGGAATGTCAGGCCGTGTATCACCGAAAACGTTGGAGCCTTCCAGGAACGTCGTCGCCTCGTTCGTCCAAATCAACCGCAGGTGCCCCCAAAAAACCAACCAGGCAAGTCATGGTTCCACAGAGTTTTGTCTGTCCTGCCTGCCGGAAATTACGAGACGGCTACGCGGAAGGCTATCTCGCCATTCACTGGCCGAACTGGGGCACACACAAAGCTGAGGTCTTAGGTCTCATTCATAACGAGGAAAGTCAGGCGAGTCGCAACAATCCTCTGGAACGGATCATGGCCATTCGCACACGTCCTGACGGAGCGGATATCGAAACAACCACCGAACACTTTGCCCAACGCCTGGGCAAACATCTCGATCGGGCTTTCAAAGGAAAGATCACCTACCAATGGTCACATAAAGACAAATTGGCGAGAGTCGAATGGCAAGGCCCCAAGCGCCCGGTACGCCCGCGCCAAAAATCCAAAACATCCCAAACTAAAAAATAAAGCGGACCGCTTTCGCATCCCTGGCTTCACCCGATTATGCTCTGTTGACATTCACAAGGAGAGACATCTTATGAAATCCCGCATCATGGTTTGGAGTCTGATACTGCTGATCGGGTGGGCCATCCCCACTGGGGCCCAGGAACCGCAAGTTGATCCCTTACAAGGCGAGGTTGTATATCAAGCCCACTGCGTGAGGTGCCACGGTATCCAGGGAAAAGGCGATGGACCGGACGCTGCCGCGCTCGTCGTCCCGCCCGCCAATTTTCAACGTGTGGAATCCCGGGCCAAATCGGAGATGGACCTCCGTTCAGCAATCATCTGGGGACTGGCCTTCAGTCCTATGCACGGGTGGTGGGACAAACTCAGTGTCGAAGAAATTCGCGCGGTCACCGCCTACATCAGACGAATAGCGCCTTATGAACCTTCGGCGCCATAAAATTAGGTAGGGAAAGGACACCGCCATGAATCTTTAAAAAAGGTCTAGCTTTAGGGGATTCACTCAGGGTTAAATACAACATTCTTGAAAAGGTATGGCTTGTTTCTCATTTTTATACCAGAGAGGAATTCCTATGAGACTCACAATTCTACTCCTTATCATGATGGGACCCCTTGCCGGATTCGACAACCTATGGATGACCGAGGCAAAGGCCCAATCAGGCCTTCCCTCCCAAATGGCCACCACCGAATCACCTTTGGTCTCTAGTGAGGAAACAATCAAGGCGGATCCGGTTTGCGACCCAAGCCGCCGGCCAAAAATTACAAAAATTGAACCCGATGAGTTTCAGGCAGGTGCTAAAGTGGTCATCATTGGAGAAGATTTTGGACAAAAAAAGGAATGCCTGCACTCGGTCACGTTCGGGTACGAAAATGCGAAAGATTTTACCCTCAAGGGAAATGAGAGAATAGAAGCAACGGCGCCCGACAACCTTTCCACAGGAATAATTTTTGTGAATGTGGAGACCGGTGGCGGTTCGGTACGGTCTGCGGTACTCATCAAGAAAAAGGAATAGACCCTAACCGCGGCGGATTAGTTTTACCCCGAAGCAAAAAGGTTCCCAGTGGAACAGGAGGTGCCAAATGGCAAGGAGGCCTCTGGGGTGACAATGGATAGGCCCCAAAGATTTTTGAAGATGTGGGGCTCTGAACCCTTTATCTTGATTGTAATCAAAATGAAACCTTTGCACTCATCTGTGGGAGCGATCATCGTCTCGACGATCATGAGCCTGATACCCTTTCTCCCGGCTCTTGCCATGGAAGAGCAGGCCCAACCGGGCAAAACGCTCTTTCAACAATATTGTCAAGATTGCCATGGTCCTCAGAGGGACGGGAGAGGCGTCCTACGTCCTTTCCTGGAACAGGATCCTGCCAATTTGACCTCGCAAATGACACAGGCCAAAACCGATCAGGAACTCTTTTCCATAATCAAAAAAGGGGGAGGCGAAATGCATGGCTGGGCGGACACCTTCACCGATGAACAGGTCCTGGACCTGGTGCATTACATCCGGGTACTCTCACCGTAAATGTTTTGCCGCACAGCATCGCTGTAACGCACGAAGCGGGTGATGGAGCTTTCTGCAACACTCACCTACCCCACACCCCATTCAAGAAACACGGCATAGACCAGCATTTGGAGAATCGTCAACGGCACTCCGATCCAAGCAAAAGTCCTGAAACTCAAGGTGTAACCTTCCTGCTCCGCCCGCTGGATAATAATCACATTACTGGCCGCAGCAAGAATCATCAGATTACCCGCAATCGTACTTCCGACAGCCAAAGCCAGAAGGCCCATAAGGGAACCACCGGCCTCGGACACCAGAGGCAGATATAAGGCCACCAACGGGACATTCGAAATCAGTTGGCTCAGAATGATACTGAGACCAAGAATGGAAGGCAGGGAGGTGAGGTCCATCTGCAGGTGCGCTGTCCACTCCTGGAATACTCCCGTCTGCCAGACACTCGCCATTAAGACGAACATCGCGGCAAAAAAGAGCAGTGTGGACCAATCCACCTGCCGCAGCAATTCCAGACGCCGTCGACTACACACCAGCAAAGGCAACGCGGCCGCCATGGCCAGATAGCTCAACGGAAACTCCAGCGGCACAGCCAGAGACACACACCCGATCTTCACCGCAATCAGGCCGATTATCACGAACAGTGCCAGACGGGCCAAGCGCGCCAGGGCAGGATCGCTTATGGCCACCACATTATGCACGAGAGTGGTGGCGTGAAACGCCGTCGGCCACATGACCCGTAAGACCACATATGCCAACACCAAATTGAGAAAAGTGGGAAGCGCCAGTGCCTGAAGAAAAGTCAGAAAGGGAGAGGGAACCGGCCCGTCAATCGCAATCAAGAGATTTTGAGGGTTCCCGATCGGGCTCAACACGCTCCCGGTCGTCACGGCCACGGCTAACGTCATGAGGAGCAAGCGGGGTTCGAGGCGATGTTCACGGGCTAAACGCAGCACCAAAGGCGTCCCGACGATAGCCAACGTATCGTTCATCAACACCGCAGAAGTGAGCCCTGCCCCGAATAGGATCATCAGGACCAACCCATCAGCTGATTTCACCCGATGCAAGATCCCGTAGGCGAGCGAGGACAGGTATCCGCTAAGAATCAACGCCTCCCCAATCACAAACATCCCGAGCAAAAATACCATCACATCCGGATTGATGGCCTGTATGGCCGCAAGAGGGGAAATCTGGCCGGTCATCAGAACCAATAGGGCGCCGGCAGTCATGGCCTGCCAGATCTTCACAGGGATGCCACCGATTTTCCGGCATGCAATGACCAGATAAACACCCAGCAAAATGAACAGGGAAAGATTCATGCGGCAGAGGTCGTCAAGACAAGTTCATGGAACCCGCAGTGAGAAAAGAGGTGACCAGGATAGCCCATGGCGTACTACCGTCTTTCGAGAAATTTTATGATGTCGTCTTGAATATCGGGGGTCGTGACCAATTCGGTATGTCCAACTTCATAGTCCCGTATGGTGGGGTGAAAGCTCTGACGATAGGCTGCCGGAAGCCAAGCGGATGACACCGTCACCGTTCCATCTCCATCCGCATAGACAGTGGGATGATTCCCTGCAGGACCTGCGGCTACCGGGTCGGGATCCTCAAACAACAAGGAATCAGGGCCCTTCCCAGGGTTTCCCGTCCACACCCCTTTGGCCAAGGTCGATGTGCCTGTCGCATACTGGTACAGAAGGGATGGTTGATGGGGGCTTGGCGTAGAGAGAGGTGCGTGAAGCCGTTCCAAAAACTGTTCCGATCGACGAAGCCAAAAGGACAGGTAGGCGGCACGCCCATCAACGATTTCTTTGGATAAGGTTTGTTTATTCTTGAGCAGCCCCCATTCGGACTGTCGCCACTGTCCGGCATTTCTGATCACCCCGTGTAAGGGCTTCAGTTCCGGAGTAAGCAGTTCATCGGAATCGGCAACCGGTAAGAGATAGTAACTGGCCGGGAAAGACGCATAAGCCTCGTAGCTGAGCAGAGAGGAGTTCCAACCAAAGGTCGCCCCGTAGTTCATGTTTCGAAACGAGTTCATGGCTCCAAGGAATGGCACCCCGGCCATCACCACGCGGCTGATCTCCCCTGCTCCCTCCCAGGTCTCCACGGCAGTATCGATATCCTGAGTGCCATATCGTAAATAGTAGCTGACAATCAGGCCACCCATACTATGCGCAACAACAGAAATATCTTTTTTCCCTTGGTCCCGAAGTCTGCGGATAAGGCCATCAAAACTTCTCACGGCATCCATCAGGTCCCCCCGCCAATCATACGTAAAGGGAATCACCTCCCCGCCCGTATGTTTGGAAACCCGTAGTCGGTCCAGCAGGGATCCATAAACGTCAATGGAGTAGACAAGCGGCATAACTCGAACCTCATCAAGAATGCCATCGGGTTGCAAATTGATCGTCCCCTCAAATCCCAAATCAGGGACGGGAAGAGTTAACGATTGACGACCGAACAATGCTTGGGGGAGGGAAATGAATACCAAGCTGCGATCCGCTTCGCGGACTAAACGCGTGCCGTAATACCCCGGCACCACAATAATCGCCGATCCAGCGTTGGGAGCATGATCCGGCTTGGTGACAGGGTGCCGACTACATCCGGACAGCGGCATGATCAGCAGTAATACAAACAGAAATTTCAGGAAGAATGGTAGTATTCGAATGGCAATCGCGGTAATCGGAAAACCACTCCGTGTGCGTAATGCATCAGAGATACCCATAGATTTTCTGACCGTCGTTGCCGTTAACCCTGCAGATTAAGATAAATGGCTCTACACCATACATTTGGCAAAGATTACCGAAGTCCTACCCTGTCCACTCTCCATAAGGTGTCAGAGAAGAACAGGTCGAATCGGAGAGGAGCGGCCGAATGCCCGCTTAGTTTAAAGAATATGGAGGAGGCGTGAAAAGATGATTGACGTCAGAGGTAAGGTGAATGTTAGTGATTTCCATGGGATGGAGACCAAGCATCTGAACGCCAGTCAGTCCAGATGATGGTCTCTCCTGAGCAGCACACTGCTGAGCGCTTCATTCGCCTGGTTATCGTACGGATTGAACCGTAAGGTCAATCTCAGTTCCTGCATGGCCCGGTCCAATGCTCCTTGCTTGAGAAGGGACAGACCCAACTATCGTTGAGCCGGTCTAGGTTTCCTCATCGCCCTCAAGACAATTGGTACATTCATCCAATTTTGGGTCACCATGACGGCTACAAAAATGACGGGCGCATTGCCGGCAGGTCATAAAACTCATTCGAATTAAATCCGCATTCTCACACACATAACAATTCTTTTCTCGTTTCGCTTTTGGCATCGCTCTTCTCCTTAAATGGCAATCTTCTCAAAGAATCTCAAGACATAGGGCGCACAAACCACGCCCCGAAACACAGATACGGCGCCAACGATTTCAGTGTGTCATGGCCAAGAGTGGCCTTGGACCATCTTCATGAAATTGGCATGCATGTCAGGGAGGGCGTGCATCTCGCAATGACGAGGGGAGCGGACGCTGATCCGTAACAGGGAGGGGGAGCCTACCGCATGATCGAACCTCCTGGCAATGCGTAACGAACCTTTGACACCTCTACCCCTTCTACGGGATGGAGGGCAGGCAAAATTCCCAGGGCCTTGGCCTCCTGCACAGGATGGGTTTACAATCCATCCCCTACGTTCGAAAGAGATCTCAGCCCTTCTACGGAATGTCAATTGGAATTACGATCCTACGGATCGCTCAATTTTTAAGGCAGCGCGTCATTATTCGATTGCAAATTGTCGACATTTTGGGTATGTCTATCCATCCTGAAGTAGTCCCCGTGTGGAAAGGTTCTCACTTGTTCAACGATATTCACGAAAGGCAAAGGCAGAAATTGGTACAGATCAGGTAATTCCCCTACGGTGGCCTTTATGAGTATGGCCACATGCCGGCAAAGAGCGTGACACTGACCCAGTGTTTCCGGGTCCATGCCACCAACAGTTGGATCCCTAAGAGAGGGAAAACCGCTTCGCTCTCCATGTGCATTTCACAATCATCAATTGCAATTTTCTCAATGGTTCACAGAGGAGTGGGGAACAAAAAACCTTCCGGTACCCCTCTGTCACTTTTGTATCGGTCGCCTGTTTCTCAATAGGGGTGGTTTCGGGCTTCAGTCGTCGGTAATGCCCGACATCAGATCAGGGAAAATCTCAGGGAAGGACTCGAACAGCATGAGGCACCACCCTGTCACAACACATGTCTTTTTAAAGAAAGGAAAGTTCTTTATGGCCTGTAAGCGATGTGGCGGACTGATTGTGAAAGAATCCGTCTATGATAGAGAAGGCAGTAGTCAGTTAGTCCTCATGGACCGTTGCCTCCAATGCGGTAATATTGAGGATCCCGTTAGCGCGAGTAATCGCTCGAAATCGCCCGTTCCTCCATCCCAGAAGGGCAAAGCCCGTCGCATCCCTGAGCATCCCAGGACACCGCTGGAGATGGCCGAGGGATAAGCATGGAGCTACGGCGGCACCAGAAGGAATTAGCGGACATCTGCGACCAAATTCTAGAGGGGCGGGGTCTGACAGACATTGTCTGTGCTGTTACACCCGGTGGCGGAAAAAGCCTGCTGCCTCAGATCCTGGCCTCCCGCTTGATTCCAGCCATTGCCGACGCCCTGTGCTGGATTGTCCCTCGCAGTGTCTTACAGGACCAGGGTGCGCGAGGTTTCCAGGATCCCAGCCACCGGGCTCTCTTAGGCCATCGGCTGGAGGCCATGATGACCACCAACCAGGAACATCCAACAAGAGGATGTGCGGCCTATGTCACGACCTATCAGGCCCTGGCTGCCGATACCCGAAAAATCAACGCCAAAGAATTCCGCCGCAAGCGGTATATCCTCGTTCTGGACGAACCTCACCATCTCGAAGAGGGGGGACTGTGGCATGAGGCCATTCAGCCACTCTATGACCGGGCGGTTCTGCGAGTGTTGATGAGCGGGACCTTCGAACGTGGTGAAGGCACACCAATAGCCTTTCTGCCGTATTCGACCACCGACCGGGGAAACCGGCTTGACTGGGACAGCACGGAATCCCGAGCCGTCATCCACTACACCTTAGCCGATGCCCTGCGCGAACAGGCCTGCATTGATTTGACCGTCCATTACGCGAACTGTCAGGCAACCTGGTTGGACGCTCAGGGAACCGAGCACCATGTCGAGAGCCTGGCGCATGCCGGGAAACAGACGGCAGCGGCACTCCTGACGGCACTGAAGACGGAAGCAGCCCTGGAACTCTTGAGCACAGGCGTGAAGGATTGGCAGGTACATCGCACCACCCATTCCCGATCGAAGCTGCTGGTGGTGGCCGCGAACATTGAGCAGGCGCAAAAGTATACGGCCTGGCTCCAGGAACGAGGCGTGCCTGCCAGAATTGCCACGAGTGAGGATTCCACGGCAGCCTATCAGGCCATCAAAGCGTTTAAACGACAGGGTAGCGGAGCCGTGGACTGCCTGATTACGGTGGCCATGGCCTATGAAGGCCTGGATGTGCCGGCCATCACCCATCTTATCTGCTTGACCCATATCAGGACCAAGCCATGGATCGAACAGGTCGTTCATCGAGCCACACGCATGGATCCGCTGGCGGGACTTTATGCCGAGCAACGGGCCTATATTTACGCTCCGGACGACCGGCCATTCCGGGAATGTCTGGGATACATTCTGTCCCAACGCACAACCGCAATCGCCAACAGTCCTTCATCAACACAGATCCCCGGAGAAGGGGCATACCCCGATGCACAGGGCCTCCTCCCGATGGATCGATCGGAATCAAGCATCCAACCCCTGCGGTCCGGCGTCCTTGAAATGCGAAATCAGGGGTTGTGGGCAAACCTGGCGACACAGGGCCAAACAGAAATCCATCAGGAGACCCCGAAAGAACGATTAGATCGATTGCGAAAAACAATCGAACAGCATGTCCGCGCGCACGAGCAATCGCGGAAACTGTCACATGGGACGGTCAATCGGGCGGTCTATTCGAAGTTTCGGAAATCCCGCGCCGCCATGACCGAATCTGAACTTCATAAAGTCATGCAATGGGTCCATAAGATCTATCCGCTCTGAGGTCATTTTTACCAGGAAGCCTCGTCCCTATGTCCATACAATGGTTTCCCGGCCACATGAATGTCGCGCGCAAGGAAGCGGCCAAAGCGATGGAAGCCATCGATGTCCTGGTCGAAATACTGGATGCGCGCATGCCGGACGCCAGCAGCAATCCGTTGATCACGGAACTGCGGCTGCACCGCCAGCGCCCCTGCTTGAAGATACTCAACAAAGCCGATCTCGCCGACCCCACCGTCACTCAAGCCTGGCTGACCGAATTCAACCGGGAACCTGACGTCAATGCCGTCGCCCTCTCCTGTCACCAAGCTGGCCAGGCCGCCAAAGTGCCCGGTCTCTGTCAGCTCCTGGCCCCGCATCGTCACAGCGCCAGCAAGCCGCTTCGCATGCTGATCATGGGCATCCCCAACGTCGGCAAATCCACGCTCATGAATAGCCTGCTCAAACGCCGCCTTGCTAAAGTCGGCAACGAACCCGCCGTAACGAAAGTCCAGCAACGCCACACCCTGAACGACCACATGACGCTCATCGACTCACCCGGCCTCCTGTGGCCAAAAATCGAAGACCCCCTGGTGGGCCTCATGCTCGCGACCATCCATGCAGTCACCGCCAAGGTGATGGTCGAGGAAGAAATCGCCGAGTTTCTTGTCACCATCCTTCTCGCGCGCTATCCTACTCTGCTGACGAAACGCTATGGCTTCCTCACAGACGGGCTGGATAGCACGGGCGTGCTCGAAGCCATCGCCACAAAACGCGGATGTCTGCGGAAAGGAAAGGGGGGAGAATTGGATCGGGAAAAAGCGGCAAAAATTCTCTTGACGGAATTCCGCAATGGCACGCTGGGCCGGATTAGCCTGGAGACGCCGGACACGCGAGACGCTCGCCTTTAATGTCAGACTTCGTTACGGGCTTAGGAGTGTAACTTCTGTTCTTACTACGCACCCTGCTTCGCTCAGAACAGATTCTTCGAAGACTCCTCCGGGTCCAGCAATTGTGAAAACCCTGTTTTTTTCAGCCCCCCTCTAGGTTTCTTCGTTGCCTTCCAGGCATTTGATACATTCATCCATTTGCGGGTCACCATGAAGACGACAAAAATGCCGGGAGCATTGTATACACACCAAATAACTTAGACTTTCCGACCCTGCTTCCTTACACAAATAGCAGGGCTTTTCCCGTTTCGCATTGGGCATATCTTTTCTCCGGCAATGGGATGGAGCGGACATATCTCCGGACATTCGAGATACCCGCTAATTTACCGAGAGAACTGGCAATCCACCAAAGATCAGTGTGAGTCATATCCAAGAGAAATTGTGGAGGGCATGGCTGAATGCACGTTCGGAGGGAAATAGCATGATGCCAGAATTGGACAGACCGGGGTCTCCTCAAACCAAAGGTAGATTGTCTGAGACTAAGTGGTCTCCTGTGACCTTCATGGAAATCGCTATCCAACATGATCCTCCCAGGCGAAATCAGAGAAAAAATCTATACAGGATTCTAGCCGAACCCCTCACTCTAACTTTCCATCATCTCCAATCGGGTATCAAACTCATGGCCGCAGGACACGCACCGGATACAATCAGATTCAACTACCGGTTCATCATCCCGGATGCCCATACCCCCACAATCCGGACATCGTGCCAGATGCAACACTTCGTCCTTGACGTTTTCATAGCGGGTGCCACGTAGGCAAAAAATCGGTTGGCCATCGAGCAACCACGGTTGACAATCTTTATTGACCACAGGGAGCACAAGATAATGATGAGCAGCATAATCCTGGATCGACTCAGGGGTAGGAAACCCATCCTTAATCAAATTCCCGGTTTTCGCATCATAGATCCCACAGTCTTTTACGACAGCTTTCGTTGGCCCCATACGATACCTCCTTCTGACAGGATGAATCTGTTCGTCAACGGTGATCACCGACAATTAGGCTCTAAAGGCCTGATGAAAGATTATGAGGGCAAAAGGCCTAGCTGCACAACCACGAGCATGCAATGAAACGGATACGCAATTGAAGGCAATCTAGGCCTCACCCCTTAGAGATCAGAAAAATCACGCATTACCCGGCTCGATGCCAGTTGAGCTGAAGAACAGGTCACCCTCGCTTCTTCTTTTTGGATTTGCCCCACGTTTCACTCAAGACCGATTTCCACTCATCGCGGGATACCGCCGGCATCGTCTTGATGCGAATATGTCCCATTGAGGCATTGAGCACTCCGGCCTTCATAGCCGCCCGATTATTAGGAAACTCTAAAATGGCCACCACATCATATTCCCCCAGGCAATAAAAGGCATGCAGCATTTTCCCGCCCAAGGATTCGACATTTTTCTTCACCATGTCCGACCGCTGCACACCCTTGGCCTTCATGGTCATCAGCCCGTCATGGGTAAAATTCACTAAACTCACATAGATCGGCATAATGTACCTCCCCGGGAAAAAGTGAATAATGATGAAGATGTTTGTCCTAGAGACGAGACACAACTATCCTAATTGAAAAAGGCAATAAAAAATAGCCTTGCTCTGATTACCTGGCAATGACCACGCAGGACTTTTGGGCACATGATGTCATCGTGTGGGAAAAACCGCATTGAATCCAAAAGGGTTCAATCCTTAAACATCATGAGGCGGGAGAAAGCTCCTCAATGGCATCCATCTTCTCTGGATAAAATGCCACGTAATCCTTGATGTCGGCCACAGAAGCTAAGGGAGTCTCATACGTCCAGACCGCATTCTCGACTGTTTTGCCCTTCACGCTCACGCTGAAATACGATGCGTCCCCCTTAAAAGGGCAGTGGGTGGAATGAGTCGTGGGGCGAAGGCAAGACATGATCACATCTTCACGCGGGATGTATTGAGCCGGTGGCACAGGGCCTTCCCGCAATGTCAGCGCTCGGCTGGTGTCCGCAACGACGGTTCCGTTAAACGTCACCCTAACCCGATTCGGATTGGGCGTAATGGTAATGGCATGAGGATGGCTCGGTGCAGTCATGGTGATGATTCCTTTCCTGGGTTTAAAAATTCCGGCGGAAGCAACAGCGGTGAAAGGAGGTGGCAGACAATCTCTGATGTTAAAAAAAACATGGTCCGGTTTCCTACTGAAGCTGTTGAGCAACATTCAGGAATGTCTGAAGGTTAGCGGGGCTGCTAAACCGATGATCCCCGGTCTTCAAAAGCAGTTCGATAGGATATCGAGGATCTTGTGTGAGCAGGTGTTCGGTAAATTCCCAGCTTCCTTTTGGAAGGATTACTACGTCCTGAAGTCCATGCACAATGCGTGTGGGCACCCTCTTGAGCGAATCTAATCGCCTGGCCCATAAGGTCTCGCTTTCTTCCACCCATTTCCACGAGAGCGGAAAGTCTTTGTGCAAGGCGTCATCGTCCCAGGGCATCCATCCGGTCTCCTGCCACCGTTGGCGTCGTTCAGGAGAAATATCCTGCGCGCGTTTTCCCATCATATTAAACGCCGGAGCCAGGAGCACCAATTGTTGCACGTGAGGAAACTCCTGTCCAAGGAGCCATGCCAGCCAGCCACCTAAGGATGATCCGATAATGGTCACAGGCGGACCATCGTCCAGCATCTTCGTCACGCATCGCGCATCCGCAAGCCAATCGAGCAACGTATAGTCGGCGAACGCGCCCTCTGATTCACCATTACCCCGAAAATCAAAACAGCAAAATCCCCATCCTCGCTCCTTACACAAATCGTCCAGAGCCTTGCTTTTATTGCCCCACCGCTTGGAAAGAAAACCGGTCACAAAAAGTAATTGTCGTTCCTGCCCGGAAAGGCGGTCACCGACAATGCGTTTAGAATCCGCTCCGGGTATTTCAAATCTGGTCGATTGATTCATCATGTTCCATGGGCCGTCAGGTGAATAAGAAATGGAAGTGCTCTCTTAAAGAATGTGAACGGAAAGATCCACAGAAGGAGTGGGAACAATCATCGTGCAAGTGCGCAGCGAGGAGGCTCGCTGCAAGTGAAGGGAGACGTGCCATTCCAGTGCGGAACCACCGGAGTGATTCCCAAAGCGCACGCCCCTTCCATGGACTGCCCGACATGATCAACCAATACAAAGTCCACCCCTCGGGCGAACAGATCCCCCAGGTCTTGTCTGAGCTCGCTCTCGTCTTCATCCCCGAGCCATGAATAGTTCACACGGATTCCTGCCTGCTTCAGTGGATCCATGGTCTCAACGCTGGGTCGCCCGCGAAGAAAAGACAGCTGTATAAACTCATCACAGGAATTAATAGTGGTGTCAACGTACTGGGAGCGAAAGATCTCCCGGCTCATGTTGGCGACCCAGCTCTCTTCTTCGGCCTTCCCTGCCACGCGGCGCACGGCCGGATCGGTATCGTCACGCGCGCCGAAGATAATCTGGTTGAAGCGTTGGGCTTTGGCGACCGTCTCGGCAACGAGCCTCCCGACCAGAGGATTGTTCTGTTTGATATCCACATTGATCCAGATATTGTGCGGCATAACGGCAAGAGCCTCTTCAAATGTGGGAATACGCTGTCCGGCCTCCTCGCCTGCACAGGGCCCAAGCTGCAGGCTTTGGACTTGGGCGAGAGTCGACTCGGAAATGCGCAGCGTTCGCCCCTGCTCGTCTGTCACGCGATCATCATGTGAAACAACAAGTACGGCATCCGCAGTCGATCGCACATCCAGTTCAATCTGGTGAACGCCAAGGCAGATTGCCCGCTGAAACGCACCGTTCGTGTTCACCGGACATCCCAACTGCCCCCCGCGGTGAGCGGAGATCCCCTGCTCAGGAAGATCGGCCGTCTGCAGGTTAGAGACCTCACAGGAACCCGGAGCCACTCCGGACGGCGACGAAGCACATCCCAACCAGAGTGTCATGCCGGCGAGTGCGGCTCCGTAGAATCGCCAGGTGGCTTGCAGGGACTTCGCGCGGGACCAGGAGCATGTCATCACACACCCCGGGACGGCCGATCATTTTCAAAAGATCTGTTGAGAGAGGTCACGGTTGCTCCAGCATGAGTTCAGGAACCCCGCCCATCGTGGTCACAAGCAACGCGAGCAAGACGGCCTGAACAATCCAGCCGATAAGACACACCCCAATGGCGCGGTAGGTGCTCTGATAATCCAAGGCTTGGCGCACGGCAATGACCATGGCCACGAGCATCCATACACCGGCAAGAAGGTTCACAAACCCGCTGAGGCCCGGAATAATGCCGAACACTCGAATCAGGCCAGGGGCACTCGAAAAGCCGATCGTCCGTAAGAGTTCACCATGATCCGCGTGGGTTTGCGGTTCGGGAAGAAGTTTCGTGCCAATGAGGTAGGTCATGAGCGCCCAGACATACCATCCAAGCAGGGACCCGACCGTACCAATGACCAGTCCCATCAAACCGGCCTCTTGCATAAACCCGATACCGCCGGCCAGACTGGATAGCAGCACGACGCTCATCGCCTGGCCCATCGATCGCCTATCCGCTTCCACCTCTTCATAGAGGTGTACATCGAGTTTAGCCGCACGTATCATCCGATCAACAAACAAACTCATATGGATTATTTCCTTTCCCTGACTTGGGATAAATGTCATTCCAATCGAAATAGATTGTGCCCGAGGAGGAAGACCACAAGCAATTATGGGCAAAAATTGTGTTTTCCTCTTTAGGGGCTGTTGAAAAAAGCCGCCAGCGGCGTTCCCTGCCTTCGCCGGAGCGGCTTCGCGCAGGCAGGTCGCCATTTTTCCGTGCTCACGTACTGAAAGTAGGCTCTGCGCGCAAAAATGACTGCGGCCTTGCTGGACGAACCCTTCGAAAGGCTCAGGGCATGCTTTTTTGAACCGCCCCGAGGCATCTGATATGGAACGTGCCCGTGGGTCAATATGCCCTTGAAAATTATAATTATTCAACACCCCCCTTTACTAAGAGGGGTTATGAAAATTCAATTCCCACATCAATAACTGATGTTGCACTTTTTTTTAAAATGAGGCGGTATAGGCTGTCTGATAAAAATTCTGGAGGAGAAATACCTCTAAGAAGGGAGCAAGTGCTCATTCATGAACCAGGAGATGAGCCGGAAATTTCGTTGGTGTCAAGCAACACCCCCTTGTTTTCAAAGGGTAAGCGGGCTCCTTGTACATATAGGAAACCGTCGACCTGATAGGAGACTTCCTGCCGTTGGGAGAGCTTTAGGAGGTGTCGTATTACATCGAGTGTGGAGGTCGTGGTCTCAACGGAAATGACGGCATTCCCCAGCCTCGGAATGGTCGAGGTCTTATTTGTCAGGCCACGGGCGAGTCGTTGATCATTGAGGTGCAGAGTAAAGTCAAGGCCGGTGACCTCTAGATCAAAATCATTGGGATTCCGAACGCGCAAGTCGACTTGCAAGCGTTGTTCAAACATCGTGGCGTTTAACGGAGTGATATTAACCAGCAGAACTTCCGGCGATTCAGGCTGGACAGACAAAGCCGGAAGAGAAGTGCATCCGATAAGAAAAAGGATTCCACACAGGAAAGGGAGTGTAAGAGAAAGTCGTTTCATCACCATAGAGAATCATACCTCAATCCAGAGGGCAAAGCGATGACAATCGCAATGAATTAAGATCGAGGTGATTGATCCATCATATTTAGCAGGCAGCCAGATGAATGGGTTATTGAGCCCAACTTCTAAATTCATAATGAGGGCCTCTGCCGGCACTCCGATACCCTAGAACAATGGAGTTCCGCACAGGAAACCTCAACAGGCATACGGTTAATTTCTTTCTCTGTCTATCTCGTGATTTTGGGGAGGTAAATTGTTCATTGAAATTCTGGAATGGTAGATGGTAGCCCAACCCGCATGAAGAAGCGTGCAAATGCTTGAGAGAAATGTTCAAGAAAGGGAGATTTCAACCTCCAACGAGAGTTTAATTCTCCGGCATGTTTGACTAAATACTCAAAGGGAAGACTATAGATTTCTCGAAAATCCACGACAAAAGCTTCTCGATTATTTGTGGGATTATTTTGTGCGCCAAGCATGTGAAGCCCTTCCAACCTTCCTTTCCGAACTTCATTCCACCTACCTTTTTTCTTGAACTCGGGATTTCTTTTCTCGAAATCCTCAATGGAAAAAATGGGGCACACAGCCACAAGGCGGACTTTGCTTTGCTCAAGATCGCAACTTTGTGTGATAACAATCAGGTTAAAAACATCTATGGGAACATTCTGAGGGTCTGGCCCAACAACTGGATCAAGAAATATAGGGACATAGCAATCAGGCAAATAATCGCCTTGTCTGAGAGATGAACCATCGATCTGGTCCCAGAATGGCTCAATCATTATTTGTCGTCGACTTGATAGGCAAGAGGCTCGCCTCGACCACGAAGGTAATAGCGAATCGGGACTATAAACGTCTTCTTAGAGAGCATAGCCTGATAATTAATTGTTTCGTGAGCTTCGCGAAGGATATGGATTTGCTCACAACTGATTTTCCAATATTCCAAAAGTTTTTCTTCCAAGCGTACTAGTTCTTGTCCGGCGGAGCCATGTAATGGAGGACGGGTTATTGAATCCGATGTCAGGGGTTGATAAAGAGGAAAATTCCTTGGTTGTGGAATCATCAGGGTAGGCATTAGGTGATCAACCTCCTGGTTTTATCTGTTATACAGGCCTCAAAAACTTTATTTTTTCTTTTTCGTAGAACCTCAAAACGTTTCCAAATATCTTGATCTTCGTTGGGAACATTGTCTTTGCAAAATAAGTCAAAATCCAAGACAACAGAGACAATACTGGGTTCTGGCGGAGGAATGAGTGTTTGATTTAATACCAGGAGCGCATCTAAATCGGCTTGTGGTAACTGCAATTGCATAAAGTACCCGCTTAACCCTTGTGTCATGTCAGGAGAAATTTCCGGAACTGTTCTTAGATAATCCTTAAAATCTCCAAGAGGCAGAGGGAGATCCAGCTTATTAATATATCTGAGGGCAAGGCGTGTAATATTTTTGGGTTTAGCTATAGGGCGATACAACTCCCATAATCGACGAGCCTCATCTCGAAAAGAATCCCAAGTCTCATAGGGAGCAAGGCGACTAAATGTAAACCCGTCAATTCTTGCCTGAAAAATCTGCCTATTGTCTTGGCTAGTGAAACGATACCCATTGGGAGTTTGACTAGCAGAAGCACTAACTTGCGATCCCATGGACATTTGCCCAACAACAAGCAAGCTTTCGTCTTTTTTGGGGTATTGTTTTTCTTGCCCAGACTGAACTTTTGCTAATTCCTGAAGTGTTATTTCGCTTAGCAATTCAACTCTAATATCCAGAACTGCCTCCGTGAGAGGAGCTTTGGAGTAATGCCGGTACTCTTCACCTCTGCCAGAAGTGCGAACTACCTGTTTTGATGCTTTTAATTTTTTAAGACTCACCGAGGTTCTCTTACTCATTCAGATTTTTAATAATTAATTTGCATTCTACAATTTCATTCCAAAGTTTGCACACTTTTCAAAAGCGCAACAAAAGAAATAATACAGACAAACTCTGAGCAGTTTCGTTGGGTCTTTTAATATAAGAGGCCTGTAGACCAAAAATCTATTCTAGAGGATACTCTTAAAAGCATTGTGAAGGCCAGAGAAAAGGATGGCATACAATTCAGCTCCAAACTCAGCTTACAGCTTCTTCTAACTGACGACTAAGAAAACATTCAGAGAATCATCACAACCGACACATTCCTTATAGCCTCTCTTTGCCAAAAAGGGATATTCATTTTTATTCGTGGGGAGCATTTTGATTGAACTGTTTCGCTTCGTTCACCTCAGGAAGATCTGAGTCAGCCTGATTCCATATGTTTAGAAAATTGCTATAGGCTTGCCGAGTCGCCTGGATATGGCCCATTTGTGCTGCCGCCCGTGCCAGACCCAGAAGTGAACGTGCCCGATTGGGATGTCTTAACAGCGATTGTTCAAATTGTTGTTGCGCCTCTTTCGGCCGGTCGATGCCCAACAGTAACTCGCCATACAGTTCATGGGAGGGCTTGATAAGATCGGGTGGTCCGGAAGGAGGCGGGAGGGATTCTTCCAGGTCGGTGGCCCGATCAAGCATACGAATAGCATCTGAATAGTCGCCGTTGATGAGATGTTTCAACCCTGCGATTTGCAAATTCCAGATTTGTGAAGTGATTGGATCAGATGATTCCGTGGAAGGTTCCGGGACCGGAGGACTTACCCCCGGGTGTACCTGGAGAGCAACTGATTGATTTCTCAGCTTTGCCATGCTCTGCGCGAATTCCCGTATATAGACGGACATGGATGGCGACTCGTCACCAAAGCGATGGTCATTCACATTCCAAGCTTGATCCGCTAGCTCCCATCGTTCGGTTTCTATAATAAAGGCGGCCACCATCTGATCGTAATTCCGGCTGACTTTGCGGTCATAGCCAAGGACCTGTGTCTGTTCGCCGGATGACGATTGCGCCATATCCTGTTGCTTCTCCAATATCAGGGCGGCAGCGGCGTTGTATCGGCCTTGTTGGAGGTAGGCATACTGCAACCAGTACAGGCTGTGATAATCCTGAAGGGATAATGGCAACTGCTTGTCCTTGACCCATGCCTGTGAAATTTTCCAACCGGCTTTGTTGGAGGCCGCTGCCTGGTCCCACATGCCCAGTTGAACAAATATATGGGCGGGCATATGTTGCGCATGATGCGCTTCGGGAGCGATCTGGGCATAGCGACGGGCTTGAGGAAGGGCCAGGATGGCGTGGATCGGATCGTCAAAGGCATGAATGGTGTAATGCGCGGCGCACGGATGATTGGGATTTACTCCATACACCCCCAAGGCCAAGGCACCAGCCTGGACGCGATATTTCTCCTGAAGATATGGCTTCTCATCATAGTGGACGGCTAACCCGAGCAGGGACAGAGCATACAAGCAAGTGGCTTCCAAATCTTCGGGATACTCGCTGGCAAGGCTTTCCATGCGCGCCGCATATGCCTGATCGCGGGCAAACTTGTCTCCCTCCCCAAATAACGTGTTCACGGCCTGGAGATACTGACGCTCTCTAACCGTTGCCGGCGCCGTATCGGAAACTTTCCCCAGCGCCGCCCGTGCCGCCTCCACATTTTCTTCCTGCCAGACGGGATGGTTATTCGCCATCGCTTCACCCCAATATCCCATCACAAAATTTGGATCAATCGTGGTCGCTCGACGAAAAGCATCGATGGCTTCTTCGTACCAGAACGAATGCAGTGCCGCGACGCCCCTTAGGAAATGGGGATGGGCTTCCCTGGACCCGGATGCGGGAAATTCAATGCTTCCCAATTGGCCTAATGCCGCATTCCGCTCCGATGAAGCCGACACGTCGTCCATCTCGCCAAGGGTTAACTGTGGAAGTGCCATGACGAAAATGGCGATGAGGAGGTACCGGAGACAGGATCGTCTCGACACATATTTCGACGAATATCGCTTCATGAACATGAAGACTCCTTATTTAATGCGGTTACCCTTCATTGCTCTCTTAATGATGCTGCTCCACCTTATCATTTTTTTCAAAATAGAATAAGACAAGAATGAATGATAGGAATGAGTGTTCATGATTTGAACTCACACTCAAGATTGTCATTCCGAACAAAGTGAGGAATCCTGAAATTCGAGACGTAAATCCTTCCATTGTGGATTTTCGCCGTTTACTAAGGCGTCCTTTTTCTCTCTCCTCCATTTTTTATTTCTTTTTCTCGCATGATGGCTGCATTCACTTCTTGAGGTTCTTCAAAATACACGAGTTTGTTTATGTTGTATTTTTGGGTAACCCCTTTCACAAGTTTCTTCTTATGTTCGAACATTCTGCGTTCTAAGTTGTTGGTCATTCCTACATACATGACATTGTTGTTCCAATTGGTCAGAACATAGACATAGTAGGTATGTGCCATAGAAAGGATTTCTCCCTCTGGTCGAAATGACAGGAGGGCCAAGGAGGAGATTCTAGGGGATTTTGGCACGACCGATGGTGTTGGCATCCGTGCCGAACCAAATGGTTTTGGTTGGTTGATGATAGACCATATGACGGACGCTTCCGCCACCGCTGGGGATATCGGTCAGACTCATGAACGTGTGGGTTCGTGTATCGAATCCGACGAGGCGATTAGGATGCGCGCCGGTTTCCACAAACCACACCCGGTCCTGGTCATCGACGGTCATCCCGTATGGTTTGGCATCGGCTTCTCCCGGCGCCAGCCATTCCTGAATGTCGCCTGTTTTGGAATTGTAGGATCCAAGGTACCCTTCGGCATAATCCACATACCAAATGACACCGTCCGAGGTCACCGCCAGTCGTCGTGGTCGTGTTTCGGTGCGTGAGAGCGCAAATTCTCGAACGGTCTTTGTCGCCCGATCTACCGTCCCCAACTTGTTGGTACCGAATTCTGTAAACCATGGGGAGTGGGTGAGATCAAGGACCATGCCATAGGGGCGAGCCTGTGCAGTTGGGAGCGGCATGAGTTGAATCGTTCCGGTGGCCATATCGAGATGCCCCAAGAAATTCCCTTGTTGTACCGTAAACCAGATGTCCCGATCATGGCCAAACACCAGAGTATGCGGATCGTGGGCTTTTGGATCGGGCATGGGATATTTAATGATCTTGCCGGTGGACGGATCTAGTTTACCGATGTGGGCTGCACGATTTCCGGCATACCAGACCTGACCTCCCTTATCCACAATCAGATTGTGCGGACCGGTCCCGGGATCCAGTTTGAATTGGTGAAACTGCCCGAGCTCAGGGTCAAGCACGGCAATGTAATCACCCCCCTGCCCCACGAACCACACGTGTTGCTCTTGATCCACATACGGATCACGCGGTCTCGTCTGGTCCCAAGGCACCTGCCATTCTTTAATTTCCACCTGCTTGAGGGAGGCGGCTTCGGCTTTCGTGGGATGATTGGTGCATCCGGAAAGGACCAGCAGGATGATGAGCCCGATCATGATACTGCTTGTTCCATGTAGACGATACACAATGGCTCTCCTCTTTGAATTATTCCCGATGACGCATTCCGGAATCTTATGTGCATATGTTGGCATGTCTGGAAATATTAGGCAATCAACAATCGACCGGACAGACGGGATGGGCTTGACGGGTCAGGTAAGGGGAATGGATGCCGGGTCTCTGGCAAACCATTTCGTTTTCAACCAGAGGGCGACATGGACGAGTGCTAAGAGTACCGGCACTTCGACTAATGGCCCGATGACGGTGGCAAACGCCACGGACGATCCCAGGCCGAATGCCGCGATGGCCACAGCGATAGCCAGTTCAAAGTTATTGCTGGCTGCCGTGAACGAGGTGGCCGTGGTTTTGCCATAATCGGCCCCGATGAGTTTGCCCATGCTAAAGCTGACGAGAAACATGAGGACGAAGTAGAGGATGAGTGGCAGGGCAATGCGTGCCACATCTCCCGGCAGACGGAGCACCATGTCGCCCTTGAGCGTAAACATGGCAAAGATGGTGAACAGCAGTGCCATCAGCGTGAGAGGAGCAATTTTCGGCAGAAACCACTGTTCATACCACTCGCGGCCCTTTCGCCTGATCCCGATCCAGCGGGAGAGGAATCCGAACACAAAGGGAATACCCAGATAGATGAAGACACTTTCGGCAATGGTCTGAAAGCTGACGTCGACGACTTCCACAGCCAGACCTAATACCGCCGGCAGGATATCCAAATAGAACCAGGCCAATCCACTGAAGAAGATCAATTGAAAGAGGCTGTTGAAGGCCACCAGGGCTGCTACATATTGGTTGTCGCCTTCGGCGAGTTGATTCCAAACCAGCACCATGGCAATGCAGCGGGCCAAACCAATGAGGATGAGCCCGGTCAGATATTCCGGCGAATCGTGGAGAAACATGACGGCAAGGCCAAACATGAGCAAGGGGCCGATGACCCAGTTTTGGACGAGTGACAGGAGGAGAATCTTCCAATCGCCAAAGATCAAGGGCAGCTCCTCATACTTCACACGGGCCAGCGGGGGATACATCATGAGCATGAGGCCAATAGCGATAGGAATATTGGTGGTTCCAAGCGAGAGGCTGTTCACGAATGCCGGTGCCCCGGTGAAGACCGAGCCGATCGTGACGCCGGCCGCCATGGCCAGGAGGATCCACCCCGTGAGATAGCGGTCGAGAAATGATAAACGCCGTGGGGCAGACGCGGTCATGCCAGTGCCTCTTCGATTCTTGTTTTGAGCAGGAAAAAGGTCCGGTCAAAGGCCGCGTTGATCTGGTCTTCTGTGCCTATCACTCTCCCGGGATCGGGTATACTCCAATGCAGCTTTCGGGGTTGGCCGGAAAAGATCGGGCAGACTTCTTCGGCCGCTTGATCGCAGACCGTGATGACCAGGTCAAAAGGCTGTGCAATCATATCATCCCACGATTTACTGTACGGCTGGCCCGGATCAATTCCATGCCGTTTCAAGGTCGAGACGGAACCCGGATGGACGTATCCGGCCGGGTGACTTCCTGCACTCCACGCCCGGAATCGTCCTTGGCCCATATGGTTAATGAGGGCTTCGGCCATAATCGAGCGGCACGAATTACCTGTGCAGAGAACCAGGACTTTTATTGGCTCAACAGACATTAGCTACAACAACCACTGGATTCCTCTACCGGTATGTTCGTCTCGGCACTCGCAGGGACCGCCGGTGCGCAACAGGCGGTTTCCCTGTCCGCCGAATGGGTTGAAAAGATTTCGGCGTCTTCCATCGTGCGATAGGCTTCCCACGGAACTCCGGCAGGATCCACTACCCAGGATTTATCCGATTTGGCATAACAGCAAAGGGTCTCGCCTTCATCAGCCACCGGCAGATTCCCGGCTAGAAATCGTTGTCTGATCTCATCCAACTCCTGTCCCTCCTCAACCTGAATGCCCAGGTGATCCACGCCTTTCGTGGATGTCCTCGTAGAGATAGCCAGATTGACGCGGGGATCTTCGAGCATCCATTTGGCATAGTCCGTTTTACGTTTAACCGGTTCGGCCCCGAACAACTTGCTGTAAAACCCGATGGCTTCTTCCAACTGCTCGACTCCAATATGAATATGAAGACGTTTCATGGATGTGCCTCCTTGTGAGTGGGTGAGCAACAATTCGAGAGTTCGATAATGCTGCACTTCTTTTTTTTATTGTCCCGGATACTGGCCATATCTTCGCGGCAGCAGTCTTTGACCATATAGCGAATCAGGTCGGTAAAAAAATCAAAGTTGGCGCTGTAGATGATGGACCGGCCTTCACGCCTGGAAACCACCAAGCCGGCATTGCTCATGTGCGAGAGGTGGAAGGATAACGTGTTATGAGGAATGCCCAGAGCTTCACTCAATGTTCCGGCGGGAACCCCTTCCGGGCCGGATTCCACCAGCAAACGAAACACTCGCAACCGGGTATCTTGTGAGAGGGCCGCAAAAGCCAGAAGAGCATCATTAATTTCCATATGTCCAGAATAATGGACATATTAGAAAAAAGCAAGTGCCTGAAACATGTGCATCAACCCAATTGAGATCTATGTACTTTTTCCCTGAGTCGACCACGCGACTATTTTGCTCCTCCGAACGTTCTGATATACGCCAGGACTTCTTTCATCTCCTCCTCTGATAAGGCATATTCCCACTTCCCCATGGCCGTGTTGGGGTGTCCGTTCCGGATCGTCTCCAATAACGCCTCATCGGTTTTGTTCTGGGTTGCCGGGCTTTTCAAATCGGCAGGCGGCGGATCAAAGAGAGGATAGGCCCCTTCCTTTCCGGCTTTTCCGTGACAGGCCGAACACAATCGTTGATAGAGGCCCTTACCCTTTTCCACTGAGGTATCCTGTCCGTGTACCACCTGGACCTTTACACCCGGGATTAACCAGAGCGTCAGCCCGATCAGTGCGATGCTCCCCACTTGCCACCATACGGATACATGATGCCTCCTCGACATACTTAAGGCCCTCCTTCCCTCACGGAGATTCGGAAAAATCCGATGGAATGTGTCACTTAACAATGCGACGATTTCGCTATTTGCAGACAGCCCTGCAACCAGGGCTGTAGCTCAACCAACAACTTCCCAACGACTTTTTGGGCAGCTTGCACGCCACCATAAGCATCTTCGCTGGATGCCGCTTCATGAAATTCAAAACTCCGCGTCCCGATGACACGAGGCGCAAACACCGTCGTCAGTTGTGCCCGCAGTGCCAATCGAATTCGACTCGGCTGTTGCGTGAATTCCTGAACCAACGCCACCTGGGAGAGGTCCAAGCGATAGTCCCCTCGAACCACGGAAGGTAGTTGAATCACCGCACCCCATTCCCCACTGCTTTCGAGTGCATGCATGATTAACGGAGCCAGCATGCGGGCGGGGGAATCCACCCATTGGCTCGTGGCAAAATAGCGAAGTTCATAGGGAACCTGTTCATAGGCCATTCGTTGCGATTCATAGCCCGGCGCAGGCTGAGGAAGGGAGACCAGCAGACTCGGCAAGTTCGATGGACGGAATTCGTCAGATGCCCGGAGTTCTCCCCTCTCATCTATTTCCAGGACATACGAGCGCATGGGCTCATCGGTCCCTCGAGAGAGTGCACAGGCGGAAAGGGCTGTCAAAAAGAATATCGCCGTAAGCAGGGACAAGGGTTTCATGGATTTACTCACCGGGTCCTCTGGGTTGAGACGGTCGACCATAAATCAGCGAATCAGGCGCTCGCTCAATTTGATGAGCCACCCGTTGCAACGTGGAGGTGAGCTGCCTGAGTTCGCTCACTAATTGCCCGGTTTCGCCCAATGTCTCGCGTGTGAATTGTTGAATTTCCGGACGGCTGTCCTGAACGATGGTCTCCAACGTCTTTCCGGTTCGGGCCAATTCTTCCGCCACCGTCCTAACCGCTGTGACACTCTGGTGAATTCGCGTAACCAGTCTTGGCATGTCTTGGTTCAGCGTTGAGGTCAGGATGGCTAGATTCTCGGCGGCTTCGGCCGCCCGGTCAATTCCCTGGGCTATCGATTCATTGTGCCGCATCAAAGTGTGAGACACTTTGGAAAGGTCATTCAGAATCCCTTCCATCTTTACGCGGTTCTCCTCATTCATGAAAGCCGCAGCGTTTTCACTCAATCCATGCAGGCTACTCAAAAGCTTGGAAAGTCCCTGCTCCGAGAGAAGACGCGAAATGGCCATATCCAAACGAAAGAAGAGCGAGGGTTTCGTCTGAATGACTGGATATTCTTGACCAGGTTCGGGTTCCAATTTCGGGGCCTCGCGACTCCCTCCTTCCAAATTCATCGTCGCCAATCCGGTTAATCCTTGCGTCTCCAACGTCGCGACCGTATCGGTCTTGATGGGTGTGCCCCGAACAATCTCAAGCGTCAAACGCACCTCCTCGGTATTATCCGGATTTAAGGCAATCTCCTTCACTCGCCCCACGTTCACGCCCCGATATTTTACCGTCGAGTCGACGCTTAACCCGGACACGGATTGCCGCATGTAGGCATGGTACCGGTCGTACGCACCGCGGTAATCTGATTTTCCCAACCACAATACCATTCCGGCCGCAATCGCACCCAGCACAAAGACGAACACTCCGACAATGACGTAATTCCCTCTCGGCTCCATCATGAAACCTCATATTGACTCTGGGCCGACCTCCCCCGGGGACCATGGAAATATTCATGAATGATCGGGTCGCTTGATTCCGCCAATTCGTGCATCGTTCCTACACCCAGGATGGTGCCGTTCCCGAGCACGGCGACACGATCTGCGATGCGCCAGAGAGAATCAAGGTCATGCGTGACCATAACCACCGTTAATCCAAGTACCGCTTTCAACTGCAGGACCAAGGCATCAAATCCCGCCGCGATAATGGGATCCAGGCCGGCAGTGGGTTCATCCAAAAAAAGGAGCTCCGGATCCATGACAATCGCCCGTGCCAACGCCGCTCGTCGCCGCATACCCCCACTCAATTCACTGGGGAATTTACCGGCACTGTCCATGGGCAAATCAACCGTGACAATTTTCATGGCCACTATGTCGCGAATAAGTTCCGACGAGACATCAGTGTGCTCTTTTAACGGCACGGCCACATTTTCGGCCAACGTCAGCGAACTGAATAACCCACCCTGCTGAAACATGACCCCCAAACGCCGGTACACATTTTGTGCGCCATGCTCTCCTAACACTGACACGTCCTGTCCGAACAGGCGAATGGTTCCTTCAGTCTGTGGGTGTAATCCAATGATTTCTCGTAGGAGTGTGGATTTGCCTGATCCATTGCCACCTGCGATGGCAAAGATCTCCCCCGGCCTAATCGTTAAATTAACATCCTCATGGACAACGGCGTCACCGAACCGGGTACACACGTGGCTCACTTCAATAACAGGATTGGCGTGATGAATAGTGCCTGAAGCCATCGTTAAATATTCCACCAACTAAAGATAATGCTGCACACCGCATCAAACACGATAACCAGAAAAATACTTTGGACCACGCCAATCGTAGTTCTCCTTCCCACATCATCGACATTACCCCGGATCTGAAACCCCTGATAACAGCTGACCATGGCAATGATGATTGCGAAACACGGGGCTTTCCCAATCCCGATAAAAAAGTGCCGGAGTGCCACGGATTCTTCAAAGCGCCCCACAAACTCCACTCCGCTGACATTAAGCTGACTGGAGGCAACCATTGCACCTCCAATTACTCCAAGAATATCCGCATACACCGTCAAAAGAGGAACCGCGATGACGAGCGCAAAGACCCGTGGAAGTACCAGTAATTGCATGGGCGAAAGTCCCAGGGTCCTGATGGCATCCAACTCTTCCGTCACTTTCATCGTTCCAATCTGAGCGGCGTAGGCTGATCCCGAACGTCCGGCAATCAGAATGGCGACGATCAAAGGAGAAATTTCCCGAAACAATGAGATGCCGACGAGATCCACCACAAAAATATTAGCTCCAAACTGACGCAATTGTTCGGCACCCTGATACGCAATCACCACACCCATGAGAAAGGCGAGCAATCCGGTTATCGGCAACGCATGATATCCATCCCGGTCCAGGCTGTGGAACAACGCCCTCCACCGGATTAATGAAGGCCGTCGGAGTGAATGGAAGACATGAACTGTCGCCTCTCCGACAAACGCTAGAGCTTTCACCATATGGCCAGTATGCCGGGACACCCACCATTTGAAATTTTTCTTCTTATGCTCTTTCACAGGCAATGCGGGATGGACTCGATCCCAATGGCTCGAGACTAATTGCATCAGTTCCTCAAACTCCGGACGTAGGCCTTCAAGCGAGACTTGGTGTCCTTTTGAGCGAAGCTCCATAATCGTCCGATACAGCACAATTGCACCACCCGTATCCATGGCCCGAATATTCACCACATCCCAAACCAGATCTCTCACCAGCGGCCACTGGATTTCCGTCAGTAAGGTATTCAGCATTGTGAGATGCGGTATGATCCATGATCCTTCACAACGAATGACGGCATCATCCATGATGAGGACATGAGGCGGTCTATTTTGATGTGTTCCAGTCATAGGTAACCGGAAAAATTGCGTGAGAAGGTAACCAACAGGTTTTGGGAACCAAAGCCGGGCCTTACGTTCTTTCTCTAGGACAAACAAACTGCAATGGGAATGCCCGGAAACCTGGACAACGCCACAAAATTTCCTCCGGCATGATGATTTCTTGAAAAACCAGATTAGAACGCCGGACTTGGGATTTTTTTTCTTAAAATTACCACCTCTTAGATACCCTACCAAAAAATCATATTTCTTCCACATTGGGGACAGTGGCGCGAAATGCTACATCTGAAATGTTATCAATTTTCAAAATTCTCTGAAAAACACTGAGTTCTGAGTGTTTTACCCTTTGAGCACAACCCTTGCTGTCGTTTTTCTCTCAGGAGTGAAGATGAATATTTTTTGCCACCGATATCGATGACTACAAACATTCCCCCAATCAATATCACCATAGCTCAACGGCTAAAAGAAGTGGCTGAACTTCTGCACAGCCAGGGAAGCAATCCCTTTCGTGTTCAAGCCTATCACCATGCCGCCCGGACACTCGAACAGTTAGAACAACCCATCGACGATCTGATCCGCACTAAGGGGGTCGAAGAGCTGAAAACGCTTCCCGGTATCGGAGAAAGCCTGGCTCGGGCCATACGGGAATTGGTCCTTAGAGGAAGATTACCGATGCTCGAACGGTTGCGAGGTGAAGCAGAACCCGAAAGTCTATTGGCCACGATTCCTGGAATCGGGAAAAAACTGGCCGCTCGCCTCCATCATGACTTGGAAATCGATACACTTGAAGAACTGGAAACGGCTGCTCATGATGGGCGGTTACGGCAGGCAGGCGGTATTGGAGATAAACGGCTGGCCGGGATTATTGCCTGTTTAACTGAACGATTGGGACGGGTTCGTGCGAAAACTCATCAGGTTTCGCAAAGCATCCCTTCCATCGAAGAACTGTTGGATGTGGATCGGGAATACCGGGACATGGCCAAAGCCGGACTGCTGCATTGCGTTGCTCCACGCCGGTTCAATCCCACCCATGAAGCCTGGCTCCCCATCCTTCATACACAACGGGGGGATCGGCACTACACGGCCTTATTTTCCAACACGGCCCGGGCGCATCAAAAAAGGAAAACCCGCGACTGGGTCGTACTGTTTTTCGACGATAGGGAGAAAGAGGCCCAATGTACGATCATCACCGCTGAATGGGGAATCCTGGAGGGGCGACGAATCGTGAGGGGCCGGGAAGGGGAATGCCTGCGCTATTATGAAAAACAGACAGCCCCCGAACAGGAGACCCCCACCTCATGAAGATTTTGATAGGAAGGAAAGACAACCGACATGCCGTTGGTCGACATTCAACATCTCGTGTGTGAAATTCATGGAAAGAGGATCCTTCAGGATCTCACTCTCCCTATTGAGGAACAGGAAATCCATGCCTTGTTAGGGGCCAATGGCTCCGGGAAAAGCACCTTGGCCTATGTCTTAATGGGTTGCCAGGGATTTGCTCCCACCAGCGGACTGATGACCTTCAAGGGGAAAGATCTTGGGCCTTTGCCGATGTTTGAACGAGCACGATTGGGCATGACCCTCGCGTGGCAGGAACCGGCTCGCTTCGAAGGCATGACCGTCTCTCAATACATCAGGATAGGAAAACCGGACATCGATCCCGCGCCGTATCTCACCAGGGTGGGACTCTCCCCTGATACCTATGGTAACCGCTTGGTTGATACATCATTGAGCGGGGGCGAACGCAAACGTATTGAGTTGGCGGCCGTCCTCGCGATGAAACCCTTATTCGCCATTCTGGATGAACCCACTGCCGGGATCGACATGCTTTCGGTCCAGGACATGATGCATGTCATTCGTTCGTTTAAGGAGGGGGGCGCCTCCGTCTTGCTGATTACTCACCAGGAAACAATTGCCTTGATGGCCGATCACGCCTCGCAACTCTGTGGGGGACGGATTATTGCCTCGGGCAATCCTAAGGACATTGCCGACCAGTATAAAAAAGGTAGTTGCGTTCGATGTGATGGTGAACGCTGTATACCATTGACCATTGCCAGGTAGGACCCTATGCGCGAACTCAAAATTCTGACTGACACATTCCAATCGCTGGGCGGGGACCCTGAGGTTTTTCAGGATCGGCACATTGCCCATATGGCCGCCAGCGGCCATCGGCTGGTCAGTCAACGGGAAATTCCCGGCGTCACGATTGACGCGCAAGAAACGGGAGACGGCATCACCAACACCATCATCATTGAGTAGGGGAAGCGCATAGAACTACCGATTCATCTCTGCCTGGGCATTACCGAAAAAGCCGGAATTCAACGCATTCAGACCAGGCTGGTTATCGAAGAAGGCGCGTCGGCTTCATTCCTTGCCCACTGTCTGTTCCCATTTGTGGAGTCTGGAGAGCACCGCATGGATGCCACGATTGAGATCAAAGAAGGTGCGCATGTGCGATACCACGAAAGTCATTACCAGGGAACGCACGGAGGCATGGTCGTTGTTCCCAAGGCCATTATTGCAGTTGGACCCGGCGCCCAGTATTTTTCTGATTTTTCTCTGGTGAAGGGCCGGGTCGGACAGTTGAACATCGATTACGTGGTGCAGGTGGACACATCCGCTGTGGCAGAACTCACCTCGAAGGTATTCGGGCGGGAAAGCGATCGCATTCATATCAAGGAAAAAATGGTCCTGGCCGGTGAATATGCGAAAGGGCTCATTAAGACACGTGTGGCGTTAGAACATGACGCTCAGGGTGAAATGACCGGTATCATGGAAGCGCACGGCAAAGGAGCACGCGGGCATGTAGATTGTCGGGAAATCATCAAAGACCGTGCGGTTGGCCGTGCCATTCCCATCGTAGAAGTCACGCATCCAGAAGCAAAAGTCACACATGAAGCCGCCATCGGAACAGTCGATAAAAAGGAGTTAGAAACCTTAATGGCGCATGGACTCGACCCGGAACAGGCCACGGAACTCATTGTCAGCGGCATGCTGCAATAGCCCACTCTCTGTTCATGAAGCAGAGCATGGGGAAAAAGCAGGCGACAAAGATCTTTTCGACAAAAGTTGCAGGCACACCCCTCAGAGAGCCATCCCCTCACATTCCATGGCTCTGCATGCCAGGCACCTCATGCCACCACACAGTGCCTGGCCGCATGCTCAAGAACCTGCTGGACATGCACCTCGACCTGTCTCAGCACCGACGGCGAGACCGCATAGCCGTCGCTCTCATAGGTCAGAATCGGCATCCCCTGCTTAATACTGCACGGCTTGAGGATCGCCTCCGAGATCCGGTATTGCAGACAATTGAATGGTCCCAGGAGAATAATGCCGTCATAACCTTCACTGGCCGCTTCAAGCCCCTTGCCCAAGGTCGGAATAATCTCGCCATAAATGGTCGGCGAAATATGCTCTGCCGCTTTCTCAAATAGGGAGGCGACATTATTGGCTCCTGCGACCAGCAGTCCTGTTTGACGAAAAAGGCCACGGTAATAGTGCTCGGACCATTCTACGGTCTGGTGACCCAACCACTGCTGCAGATACTCCCTGCCATCGGGCTGAAGGATTCTTGTGCACGCCTTCGCCATGGCCAAACCTCCTGGTTTCATCCCCCACCCGTCGGCATTTCTTGTGATCCGGTCATAGGAGTCATAGAGCACGAGGTCACCCAGATCAACCGGCTTGAGAATAATGCCTTTTTGGTTATACCGGTCACGCACACCGTCCATAAAAAAAGGACTGAAGCGGGTAAAAAAATCGCCCGTGACCACCACTCGCGGACAGGTCAAGGGATCCCGCTCACGTGGAAAGGCGGCAAGCCGATCGATCAATCCAGGGAGTCCGGCTTGAAAATGATCGAATGAGCGAGCAGCGTGTTTGAATCGCTTCCACTCGGCTTTGAGCTGGTCCACGCTTTCAGGTGTACCCACCACCCGCAGAACCTGCTCGATTTCAACGAGGATGTCTGCCACATGCATCGTCGGTAATAGATGCTTCGGCAGGGATGCCAGATCTAACCCTCCGTAATTATTTTCCGGTCCGGGACTCAAGAGAAAAATGTCGGACAGTCGTTGTTCGGCAATAAACCGCTCAAAATACCCCATGTAACAATCGGTCACGCAGGGGGCACCACCACGGATCATATAGAAGCCAGCAATTTCACCGGGACGACGGTGCTCAGCCACCTGAAGCAACTGCCCAATACAAATGGGCAGGGGAAGACACTCACGACCCGAGGTATGTTGAAGTCCCCGGTCAAGCTGGCTTCGATCCAGGGGAATAAGGTCGCCGACATGCAACCCTAACCACTGGGCCGACATGGCCGCCGCCTGGGTATGGTAGTCGGAGAAATTCGGGAAATAAATTTTTACCCGTGGATCGTCTAACCGCACCTGCTCTCCGTTCGAGCGGGCAATATGCCCGCTGGACGTCAACCGGCATGGGATAAACGGTTTGCCCGGGCTGGTTTGCGCTTCACGGTAGTTCTGGACGATGTCCAGGAAGGCCTCCAACCGTGTCTGCACGCCGGCATCCGCCGTGTGCGCGTCGATTTCAAGAATCAGATAGGGCTTGGCACCCAGCTCGGAAGACAGCACGGAATGCGTGAAGGCATCGATGGTGCAACTAAAATTACTCACGCAGAGCAAAAACAGGTTCGGATATTTTTTGGTCACGGCCATCGCATTTAAAATCTGGTTTGCAAAATGCCATGACGTGGATCCGTCTTCGATGGACGCGAGACAATCGGCTGGAATCACGGGAACCCCCATACTGGATAATTTCTTTCCCACTGATTGAGACGCCTCCTGGGTAAATGCACTGTAGCTATGCCCGGCGAGTAAAATCGCGGGCTTTCCCGATGCCACCGCCTCGTTCAAGGCCGACTGACCAAGGTCCCGAAGGGCCTGCTCGCTTTCTCTCTGAACCCGGATAGCCGCTTCCCATGACTGCTGAGCCAACTCGCGCGGCATCTGTAAATCCTCGACAGCCATATCCACAAGGGCCACACACGCCTCATAGCCGTTCACAAAATCTAACACCGGCGAAAGAAAGCGAATATCCGAGAAGGCTTTAGACATAAAATACGGACAGGCTTGGGTGATCGGGCACAAATAGCATTCCCGGCAGGCATTTTGATGAGGCATGCGCGTCACCTGAGGCAGGAAAACCAGATCCAACTTTTTTCGGGAGAGATCTAACACCGCGCCGTGGGCAATTTGTATGGGAAAGCAGAATCCCGCGTTCGACTTCAAATCACCACGCGGGTCCACATCCGACAACACCACTTCCATCCCAAGGCTGGAGAAAAAGGTTGAATAGAGCGGATAGAGGGAATGCGTCATGAGGGCTCGTGGGATCCCGATCTGTTGCTTCTTTCCTTGCTCACCGGCGGTCACGGGGTGAGGGTGGCCGAGGGAGGCTTCCACAAGTGACTTCGCGCTATCGAAGGCACGCTTGACACCCCAGCCAATATGATTTCCTCCTTCCTGGTTGGGAGTCGTGGACATAGGGGGTGGGGCACTGGTGAAAATTAATTTGGCCCGCTTCTCGACCAGATCGGGAGCCGCAACGGTTCGGACCTTTCTTTTCCACACGCTTTCAAAAAGGCTGCAACGACCGCCGAAGGGAAACCGCCGGCCGGCAACGATAAACCGGTCGATACTGCAATACATGGCACACGCCCCGCAGGTAAAACGCCCGGCTAGCGTCATCTCTGGTTCCGCCAAGGCCAGCAGATTGGTTGCCGTGCCGAGTGCGCCACCGGACCTCTGAAGTGCAAGCAACCCGACCCCCAGGGCGCCCAGTAACTCAGGGCTGGGGGGAATGACGATATCGCGTCCGATACTATGGGCGAAGGCGTGGCCAATCGCATGGTTCAACGCGACGCCGCCCTGCAGAAACACTTTCTTTCCCACATAGCGCGGCCCCTTCACTCTATTGAGATAATTACTGACGATGGCATAGACCAATCCGGCAACAATGTTGTCACGTGGGTGCCCCCCCTGTTGTGCGATGCGAATATCAGAGTTGATGAAGGCGGCGCAGGTCGCCTTGAAATGGACCGGCGAAGGCGCGTCCAGGGCGATGTTCGAAATTTCCGACACATTCATGCCCAGATCTCCGTGAGCACTTTCCTCGAGGAACGAGCCGGTTCCCGCCGAACAGGCGTTGTTCATGGCATAGTCGATGGGAACCCCGTTGCGCAGATAAATATATTTGGAATCCTGTCCACCGATTTCAAAAATCGTGTCCACACCGGCATCAAAATGGTTCGCCCCCGCAGCGTGAGCCGAGATTTCGTTGTAGACATATTCGGTGCCCAAATAGGCCCCGACAAGTTCTCGTGCTGAACCGGTCGTTCCCACGAGACCCACGGCACGATTGCCAAGTTGATCCACCAGGGCCTGAAGGCATTCACGAGTGGCCCGCACAGGATCTCCCTGTGTGCGCGCATAATGGGAAGCCACCACGCCATACGTGGCGGGATCCAGCAGAATCGCCTTAGTAGTTGTCGATCCGGCATCGACTCCAAGGACCATCATGCCGTCGGGGGGCGCTTGATGTGGCAAGGCCGGAATAATTTTTACGCGATCGGCATAGCGATGAAGCGGCGGGAGATGGCCAAGGCTGGCCTGAGCCGAGATATGAGGCGAGGTATAAACCCGCTCATCCCGGGCGATCAATGCACTGCCCCAGGCTTCGAACCAGGGACTCTCCGGCAGCACGACAAAATCCGTGGCCGGAAGCTTTTCGCGCAACGCCGCCAGCATGGCCGCATTACGGGTCACCCCGCCGGTCAAGAGCACCCGTTTCGGCTCGTGCATTCCTTTCTCCAACAACGCAATCACCTTGTTGGACATACTGTCATGAAGCGTATGTAAAATATCTTCGGGGGTCGCCTCGTTCCGATTCAGCTTATGGGTGATATCCGATTTGCAGTGCACAGAACAGCGGGAGGCCAGGGGCACAACTTTCCCGCTGAAAGAACGCTGGATTGCCTCGTCCGTTTCCAACCCCATCCGGCCGATCTGCTGCATAAAAAATTCTCCACTTCCGGCCGCACATTTATTATGAGATAAGACATTGGTGATCTTTCCGTCCACGAGGAGATAGACCAGGAAGGATTCGCCCCCAAGACAGGCCACCGCGTCAAACTGGCCTTCTACCTCACCAAGCGCTCGCTGAATAGCGGCCACTTCGGGAATATGCCCAAGCTGACCGGAGACGCCATAGTATTCCGCATCCGCGAACTCCGGGCTGGCGAGTAATTCCTCAAGCACCTGCAGGGGACGCCCTTGATGAGCCACCACCTTGGCATCCCTCGTATCGCCCCGGAGCGCTGCCACCTTCACGGTCAACGCACCGATGTTCACACCAATATACGACATGGCCAAACCTCCCGAAGCCAGAGAGTGGGTACATCCTTCATCTCGCCACAGGGCCTGCAAGACTCATCATTTGCTCTTTGCCCCAACCTGCATTTTCTCTTGGATGACATTTATAAGGGCCAATCAACACAATGAACGCTTCTCTCGTGGAACTCTTCATCTCCCATTGACGTGCTCGATATCAGTTATGCCGCACCATCTGAGAACCTTGCTTCACAGAGAGCTCACGACACATTACCTTCAGAGAGGTGCAGGAAGGGAGCCAGAAAGGTCAAAAGACATCTCTAGCGAAGATGGGGAGAAACAATGGGGATTTGAGAGGACGTGAGACCCACTCAGACTGCTGTGACGCGTTTGGGGGCAGAAGATAAATCGCCCTGTAGTGAAATGCGACAGACAGTCAAAAATCTCCGGCAGAAAAATTTACAGAGACGGTTCAGGACGATTTGGAGTTACCTTGGTGGGGAGAGGGGAATCCAGGCAGTAACGGTGGTACCTTTGCCCTGGGAGGCTTTGACCTCAAAGGTGCCTTGCACCACACGAATTCGTTCTTTCATTCCAATCAGCCCTAACCCGCGAGTGCCTCGCAAAACAGACTCAGGGCTGAACCCTTTACCGTTATCCGTAATGACGAGTTTGAGTCCACCCTCTACCCCTCTCACCTCCACAGACACTTGAGACGCCTGCGCATGCTTCGCCACATTTCGTAAACATTCCTGCGTCACCCGATACACACACGACGCAATATCCTGAGGCAGGAGCTGAGGGACATCCCGGGGTTGAAACGTGACCGCAATGTTCTCCCATTGAGAAAATTCTTTAATAGAGGACTTAAGGGCGACGACTAACCCCAGGTCATCCAAAATCG
The DNA here is from genome assembly GCA_024760505.1 of Nitrospira sp. Taxonomy (GTDB): domain Bacteria; phylum Nitrospirota; class Nitrospiria; order Nitrospirales; family UBA8639; genus Nitrospira_E. Next base: position 2,409,301 of record CP058931.1, on the reverse strand, counting down.
AAGGATGAAGCTGATAGGCCAAATGCAGGACGCTATCGGAAAGTGAGGACACTTGATCGTTCAGGTGTTGAAGAGTCTTTTGCATCGGATCCGACTCCGGCAGAGACCTCTGAATAGAATCTATTTCGAGCGAGACCATGGCTAACCGTTGATTCATATCATCGTGCAATTCACGAGAGAGACGGCGGCGCTCATCTTCCTGAGCAGAAATGAGTTGCGCGCCAAGAGCCCGGAGCTCTTCCTGGCTCTGCTCGAGTTCCCGCTCTCTGTGCTGGAGGGCCCGTCCTGCCTCCTTGCGTGCCGTGATATCCCGAACAATACCCGTAAAAAAGATCTCTCCATGCTTGTGCCAATACCCTAAAGACAGTTCGAGAGGGAATTCGCTGCCGTCCCGTCGAAGTCCCTTCAGCTCAAACATTTCCCCCTTAACGGTTTTTCCTCCGGCCCGCGAGGCCCGCAAGATTCCCTGTTGATGAGCCTGACGAAACCGTTCGGGAATGATGCACTCTAACGTCTGACCTTTCATCTCCTCCATCGTAAAGCCAAACAAGGCTTCCGCTCCTGTATTCCACAGCATGACCTTCCCCTGACTATTCAATGAGATGATACCCTCGTCGGTTGATTGCACAATTGAATGTAACTGTTCCCGGCTTTCCCGAAGAGCCACCTCTGCCTGTTCACGCTGACCGATTTCGCTTTGTAAGGCTTGGTTGGACTTGCCCAATTCAAGATTTAAGGTCATTGAGGCCATCGTGACGGAATGGTTGTGTCGTAAGGTGACAACCATCATTGTCACGAAAAGCAGACACATGCCTCCCATGGCCATATGCCGTTCATCCTCCAGGAGAAAGAATTGAACGATGAGCGGGGTCATGGCCGGGAGAACATAGGCATAAAAAGCGCCTTGCAAGGGCGCATAGACTGCGGTCGCCCCGGCAATCATGCCTCCTAACACAAAGGCCAAAAAAATCTGATGTGGAATGGAGCTTTCGGGAAAGAGTACGATACCCGTTGCCCCCCAAAGAACGCCTGAGGCAAAGGTCCCGCCTAGAAATCTACGCCACCATCGATGGGAATCCTGCGGATGTCGAGATGCGTTTCTAAATTGATACCAGAGCAGGGTCCATGCCCCGTTGAGCAGAAACAGGCCGGCAAACCAGGTCAGTAACAGGCCATGTGAGACCACGTTCCATTGGATAACAGTCAGAATGGATCCATTGACCAGCGAGGCAATGATCCCAACCGGTGCAAGGGCATAGAGTTGTTCTAACTGCTGCCCATACAAGAGATCGTGCTCGTGTTTAGCCAACACGGACCCTCCACAAACTCTCCAGGGAACCTTCTGAGACCCTCTTCGGTTTCCAACGTCATACGGACATTCGCAAGACCAATTCTGTGTATCTTTTAGAACTACGTTACTTTAAAACTCTTATTCATTAATCACAAGGCTCCTTCAATTTTTTGCCTCCGACAGGTTAGAATAACTGCTTTGGAGCGAACAGCAAAAGTAAACCCAATCCCAGCATGACCAATCCGCTGATCAGTTTAAGCCATCGGCCCTCCCGTGCTTGCAATTTACGATGGCTTAGGGTAACCACGGCGATCGTCACCATCACCGCATCATCGGCGACATAGGCCAGATTGTAGAGACCGAGATATCCGTAATACTCAAACGTGGTCAGGCCCTGTTGACTCAGCACTTGGGTGAACATGGCCGGAAAGCCCGCCGTACACACAAACTCCACCATGTTCACTAGAGTGGCCAACACCAGAATGCCGATCATCGCCTGACCGACATGCTCGGCCGCTAAAATTTTTCGAATTCGGGCATAGAGCCCAGGCTTCACCGACTCGGGAATGGTAAGTGAAAGGCCTTGCCCAAAGGCCCAAAATTCCTTGACATTCAGCAGGCCGATGCCGACGGCCAACCCACCCATCAGCACTTGGATGATTCGCACATACCCGATGAACAGAAAGACATTCAGCCACGCCGCCATAAACGCAAAATACACCACTCCGCTGACCAGGACGAACGTCCCCGCCAGGAGAAACATCTTGCGTCGATCCCGAAGGTTGGCCAGCAACGCCAGAAGAAACAGCAAGACCCACATCGCACAAGGATTGAATCCATCAAGAAGTCCGAGAAAGAGTGTAAAAAGCGGTAGGCCGAGTTCTGGAAGAGTCCGGTCACCCAAAAAAGGAACCTGAACACTCTTTTCCCCGGCATCGCTTTGCGTGGATACCGGGGGACAGGGCATATCAGGTTCAACCGGACAGGCACCTTCAGAGGAAGTTCCCGCATCCGGTGGGGGACGCCCTAACAATTCTTCTAGTTGCTGCCCGGTTGTCTCGGCAGATTCAAACCCGATCAACAGCTCCCCTCGCCCATAGAAAGCCGGCACACCCAGTTGTGTAATACCCAATTTCGCCGCCAATGCTTTCAATCGAAGTAACGCCTGAGGATCTTCCCCAATATCCCGAATCGTGACGGTGAATTTGGGATATTGTTGTTTCAGTCGGGTTAGATAGCTTTTGGCCTTTTCGCAATGTGGGCATCCCTGGCGGACAAACACTTCAAGGTCACTCTCAGCCTGCTCCGGAAGAACCTCAGGCTTCCCTGACAGACCAAGCAGCCCCACCACCACAAGACCCATGCACAACAGAACGAAAGGCCATCCAAATTCCCTCAAATGAGTTGGACTCTGCTGCCCACCTTGCTTTCGGAAGCGAAGGGAAAAGGGAACAAAATTATTGAGTTTGGAGTTTTTCATCTATGGGATATGCTCGAAAGGTCAAGAAGGAATGCGATATATTTCGCGCAGCTTGGGAAAAGGTTGACCCCTAGTCAATAAATTATTGAAAAAATAAATCTAGCACAGAAAAGGTTTGAGGTGACACATCTTCAATTCCTAGGTGGCCTTTAGGCCCTGCAACAACTAGAATTGACCGTACCAATAATCCGGCTCTGGCACTAAGACCGCATACATGGCCTAAAAATTTGCCATCTTCCGGCCTATAGATCAAGTATGACCCGTCCCAGATTCACCTGTCGCAATACCCTACAGCGGCTTCGTGAGAGTCAGGATGAAAGACAACGAAAAGAGGAGAACACGACCAGGATGAAAATCGCTCGCGTGGAATATACGGTGAAGGTCACGGAAGAGGATGGGACGATGGTATCGGTGAACAAAGAACGAATCCTGTCCGAACTGAATGCAATTGATCCCGAACATATCCAAAAGCTTCTTGAGCAAGAGGAACACGCAACAGAACAACCCTCGCCTGAGAAAACTCCCATTCACTCTTCCTTAGTGGTGACCAACATCACAGAACTCCAACCCACCGGTGACGACGACCAAATGTAATCAGGTATGGCTTCGGATGGCTCTTTAGTGAATTGTCCAATTAATCTTGCTGAACCCAGCCCCTCGCACATATCTCGCAAATCTTTATTCCTCGAATCAAATTTGGCTAGGAGCCTGTCGGACTTAGGGAATCGAAAACGAAAACGCGGCTGAGTGAGGCCAGATTTTGACGATTTCGCCGGTTTATAGTGGGACTATGGGCCAAGACAGCGTTGAAATATGGACCGCTGAGACACGTTTGCAGCCGATTCATCCTAAGTCCGACAGGCTCCTAACCTTCAGGCAATGTGGGCATCATTTTACCCCACCATATAACGTGATGAAATTTGGCTGAGTTTTTAAACCTCGCTCAAGGCGCAACTCCTACATTCTCGACCATGTCTTGACCAATTCTGTCATCCTGAGCAGCGCGAAGGATCTCGCTCAGCCCAATCGATCAATCCTTGACAAAATTTGCTCATTACTCAAGAATCCTCTTCATCGTGGCCGACCTCTTTGTGTGGACCGGAGTTCCACGGCAACATTGAAATGGCAACGATCAGGTCGGTATTTTCAGAAAATACGATGGCCTGTTAAACGCCCAGAAATGGGCAGATCCGCCTCTTATGGGGACCAGCCTAAACATTGTTAGACCGATACCAGGGAGAGCAAATGCCCTTATTCTGGTTTCGAATGGCGTCGTCGGGTTCCGGTCCTGAAAGATACACACTGCAAGTACCCTTTCAGTTCGGTCCGACCCACAGCTTAACTACCACCGACACAAGACACGTTGCGTTTCGCAACCTGGCTCTGGAGATAGTTGAGAATCAAGACGTTCAACTGCTTCGCGTCACCGGGTTTAAGGCGGCCTCGGAAGCAGAGGAGATCTTTCCGCGCCTCCGAGGAGCGCTACTTCATCTCATCGTCAGAAAACAGCTGAGTTTGAGGACCGCGCGCGGGATGCAAGTGGTTCAGCTAAAGGATCCACCTGTCGACGTGCGCGGAAATCCTAATTTCGGTGGCTTGCTTGAGAGCAAGGGGTGGACGCATGTGGACGGCTATGTAGATCCCTCTCCCACGGTGATAATCCCTGAACATCTACGAATCATGGAATTCGGTGTTGGGTCGTTGAGTGTCAAACTCAGCATGCCGGTTCCGTCCTTTCTTGAGCAGTTGGCGGAAGGATTGACGCTTCCCCGCCCCGACCAGATTGCGGCGGACGAACGCCTGTCCCTCTCCATTGATCTTTACGCAGCGTCTCTTTGGGAAACAAGCCAAAAGGCCCGGGTTGTTGGCCTAGCTACTGCTCTTGAGGCATTGATCGAACCTGAACCCGTTAATCAGGCTGCTTTAGAGAAGCTCGATGAGTTACTTGAGGTGTTTGATTCATCACGCGACCGTCCCGCCGAAGATGAGGAACGGCGTCGTGCGTTAGACAGGATGCGGTCTCGTCTCGCAGAGCTAAAGGAGGAATCCATTTCGGAGAAGCTCCGGAAGCTCGCCGCGACGCATTCGAGCGCACTTGGCGAGACCGTCGAAGACGCGCGTCGCAACATGGTTTTGGCCTATAGGGTACGCAGCACATTGCTACATGAAGGCCATGTCACTGATAGCGACATTGCATCCGCGGCAGCATGGTTGAACAAATCTGTTCCCGCGATACTAGAGTCATTGGCAACAACAGCCTCCACGCCGCGTGATTTGTAACACGGTCTAACAGTTGGATGAAGCTGGCCAAGGCCTCGCGTTGCTCGGTCCTCGCAGCTTATCCCTGATACGTTAGACCCTCACGAAGGGCACCTCGGATAGTCCAACCGCAGTCGGGCCTCGACATCCAATCCGCTGCCGTCTCGGACGAGGATCAACAGGTCGGCTTAAGTTGCCGATTTGTGGAAAAGGCGGAATTCATCAATCAGAATCGACGCCCTTGTATCAGGCCTAATTCCCTCAATCAACAGAGATGTGATAGATGCTCCCTCTCGGTCGTTGATGCTCACGCGTTTCTGCCAATTTGGGGCTCTCCAAAATTCAAGAAGGTTGTCGGCATGGAGGAGGTAAGGGCCTGGTTTGACAAGTGATAAACAGTGAGTCACAATGTTGTTGAAAATTTCAACAATGGAGAGATTTGATGGCCACGATGAATTTCAGCGTTCCGGAAGATGTCAAAAAACAATTTGATAAGGTCTTTGCGGGGAAGAACAAAAGTGCTGTGCTGACCCAACTGATGCAGCAGGCAATCGAAGAACAGCAGCGACTTGGGCGCCGCAAACGAGCCATTGATCAATTACTCGCATTGCGGGAACACGCGCCTCGGGTGTCGGACAAGGATATTCGCCTTGCACGAACCCAGGGGCGTCCATGACCACATGGGTGGTCGACGCCAGCGTGGCCGTGAAATGGGCTCTCCCTGGCCAGGACGGTAAAACCCATCAAGAACAAGCCCTCGCGCTGTTGACGGATATTCAGCAGGGCAAGGGTCAAGTCCTTCAACCTCCACATTGGTTGGCAGAAGTGGGAGCCGTGTTGACTCGATTGGCGCCGAAGCAATCCATCAGCATGCTCCAGACTTTTCTGGCGATGGAATTGCCTATCACCACGGAATGGAACGTATATGAGCAGGCCTGTCGTCTGGCCGTGGAACTCAACCATCATCTGTTTGATACCCTCTACCATGCAGTAGCCTTGCATGTTCCTGATACCATTTTCATCACCGCCGACACCCAGTATTTTCGAAAAGCAGCCAAGCTGGGGCACATCATCGAGTTAAAAACCTTTCCCCAAACAAGGTGATCCGAAAGGCCAATGCGGGTTGGAGAAGTGTGGGTAACAATATGGGGTCACGTCACGCCATACAGGCGCGCACTTGCCAAAACTTTCCTCAATGCGCAGCGCGAAGGATCTCGCTCAGCCCACCAGATCAATCTTGACAAAGTTTGTGCATTGCCCAAGAATCCTTTTCATCGTGGCCACCCTCTTTGTGTGGACGGAAGTTCCACGGTAACATTGAAATGCCAACCATCATGTCGGTATGTTCAGAAAATACGAAGGTGTTTTATACGGACAGAAATGGAAAGATCCGGCTCTTATGCGGATCCGCCTAAACGTTGTTGGGCTGCTCGATGAGGGCGCGTAGATGAGCTGGCTTCATGAGCCAGCGGCAGAGGGTCACCTCAGGGAGGCCTGCACTCACTTCTCTGCGGTACCCAGCGCGCGCACGGCCACCGAGGCTTGCGACCGTTATTTTCGGGGTTTCAACAGGCTCTGGAACGCGCATGCCATTCATCAAGGGGAACCAGACCGAGCCGACATTCCCGCATTCATCGCCATGCTATGCTCGCTGCCGGAGGAGGTACGCGCATCCGTGCTGCGCAGCGACGCCGTCAGCCGTTTGGCTGATCTCTCACCCCCGGTTTTGGATCACCACAGATTGAAGAAACACGGCTACCGGCCGGGGGCGACGCTGGAGGACAAGCTGCTCAAGAAGGCGACTGAACAGCACCAGGAACTTCGCAGGGCACTCACCGTGTTCAAGTGTACTGCGGACGAGACCACCTCGCGGAAGGGAATGAAGAGGCTCGCGGAATTCCTGTTCGTGGTCCGATCCAACATCGCTCACGGCGAGAAGACACCCTACGGTACTGACCTTGAGAAGACGCGGCGCGATGAAGAGGTGTCTGCAGCCGCCAGGTCCGTGCTCGCGCTGCTTCAGAGAACCTTGTTGGTGCGTGATTGCAACGATGGGGCAGCCTAACAAGCCGCTGCAGCCGACCGCAGACGGCGGACGGGGTGCTGACGGGATTGAAGGGGGCCGTGGCTCCTCGACGTGGGATGGAGGGAACTTGATGAGCCGTCGGCTGAACCGAGTCCGCGGCTGGGGCACACTCCAGCCGCCTGCAGCAGCCGAACGCGCGGCTCGAATCAACAGGCCTCCGGCCCGCTACTCAGCCGCGGACTCGGTTGGGCGGCAGAAAGAAGTGGGTCATGGTCGCGGAGCCTAAAACGAAAGGGCTGCAATCGTGTATGCGCGGCATGTACTCCTGACCGGAGCTGGATTTACTCATAACTTCGGAGCCCCGCTCGCGCGCGGAATGTGGAGCCTCATCATTGGTAGCCACGAGATTCGATCCGCTCCGAAGGTTCGAGATCTAGTGAATCAGAGCCGCGACTTCGACTTCGAGCGCATCTACAACGAGGTCATGTCGGGAAGCGAGTATTCCGAAGAGGACCGCCAATGCCTAGCGAAGGCTGTTGACCGTGCCTACGAGCATGTCGACGAGATCATTCGCAGTTGGCGTGGTTATGCCGGTAGCCCGAATGCCCTCTGTGGCTACGGATTTGGAAGGTTCATTGCGAGTTTCGCAGCACCACGACCGGGCAATGAGACGGGCCTCATCTTCACGCTCAACCAGGACCTTCTCGTGGAGCGGCGTTACCACGACTTGACGGCCATTTTGTGGGGTCTTCGTCGGGCTGCAGACCTCCGCGCCGGTGGGACACATCCGCTCGAAGAGAGCGACTATATTACCCTGCCCACGGTACCCCCGAACCTGGATCGAGAGCATTCGCCATACGGGATCGCGTACGTCAAGTTGCATGGCTCATGGAACTGGCGGTCTTCAGATGATAGCCGCCGGATGGTGATCGGCCGAGCGAAGCGTCAGCAGATCGCGAACGAGCCGATGCTCGATGCCTACTTGGAGCTGTTCCAGAGCGTGCTCTCCTCGGGCGAAAGGCGATTACTCATCGCAGGCTATGGATTCGGAGACGCCCATATCAACGGAGCGATTGCCGACGGGGTAGAGAAGGGAGGCCTTCAGGTATTCATCATGTCGCCTCAGGATCAGAGCGAGGTGAGAGAGCGCCTCAATTCGACACCCGGCCACACCATTTGGTCTGGGCTCGCAGGCTACTTTCCGTACACACTTCGGCAGTTATTTCCTGAGAACCAGGACGGGACGTCAGCTTGGGGGCACGTACGAAAAGTCTTCTTCGAGGACTCTTGGTAGCCCCGCCTGCCGCCAAAAATGGCGCTGCAGTTGACGTCAGGTAGCGTATCCGAATCGAAATCCGTGGTGCTCTGACGTCGTCAGGTGAGCGTTTTATTTATAATCGGCGGCGCTACCGGCCGCAACTGAGAGTTAACGTTAGGCATCACAGAATGCAGCCTGGGGACGGTGGCAGGTCTTCCAATCATGCATCTTTCAAGTCGAGACCATCTGAGCTGGTCCGGCCGGGTCGGCACCCATGCCTCCTTCCCTAGGCATGGGTGCCTTGTATCCAAAAAAAGAACCGGTGCCTTCGTGATATCTTTTTATGCCGGGGTTCGTCCCGGCAGCACAAAACATGGCATCGATACCATCTCTCAATAACTCCAATGATTCAGCCGCTCCTTCCTTCACTGGGCTCCCGTGGCCTTGTGGCGAGGCCAAGTCGTGCAGCCGATTTCGGAGGAAGGCGCGCATTGTTTGAGCGAAGCTGAGCTGTTTACGCTCTCTCCTTTCTTTGGTACGGACCGATGCCTGCTGTCCGGACCCCATGAGTGAACGCTCTGATAAATTGGCGGGCCTTGTGTGAGCGCAGCGAGTTGGCCCGCCCTCCAAAAGTTCGCGTTTACTCATCCAAATGAGGCCGGATAGGGCATCGGTGGTTTTGGGTCCTTTTGCCGAAACAAAAGGACCTCGCCTGCCGGGGCGAAACCCGGCAATACCAATAACCACTTGGACACTAAACATGTCCCAGCAGTTATTGAAAGGGACAAACCAAGTTGAATTCTCGATGAAACGTGTTGAAAATCACTGAGGGAAAAGAAGAGGGATTCGTCGGGATATGTCGTCTTGAGGAGTCGTGTTGTTTGGGGAAGGACCCGTCTGAACTTGAGGCTTTCGATGATAGGGTTAGAGATCGTCAGGATACAGCCCGGTGGTTTTGGCAATTCGAGCCAATATTTTTGGTCCTAGAGTTTCACCATCATGAAACGCAAACACGACGTTTGGCCAACCCTCCCTTGTGAGTATTTTATGCGACCCCGTTTGACGTTTGATGCGCCACCCAAGCCTGAGAAGTGCCGCCAAAACCCGCTTTCCTGATGTTGATGCCCATTAACTCATGCGCCAACAAAAGAGACGTTCATTAATTCATCCGGCACTACCTCACCGTGATCTAATCGGTCAGCTAACACACGCAAAGCCAAGGCCTGCACGGCTACCAATGCGTTCTCCCTGGTTGGCCCGTAGACAATCACCCCAGGTAAGGCAGTAATCTCACCAATCCATCGCCCGTCATCTTCCTGCTCAAGTTCAATTTTGAAGGATTCTACATTCGACATTGGGGTTCTCCTCCATATGGTATCATTTCGGGTTTTATCACACTGCCCTTCTTCAGGTAGTGGGAAACTTTCCTCGGGATGAGGAAATTTGAACATGGCTAGGACTGTAAGAACGGGATTTCCATTATGGTCTGATCTTCTGAAACGAATCGCGCCAACACCAAAGCTGCTCGTGCTGCCTTGGAACGTGATATGCGCACAAGCCCACCTTTACGGAGGGGTTAGTGGTTGGGATCTCCCCCGCCGCTTCACGCTACGTACCCTTTGCCCTTTTTTGGAACACTCCCCACAAACCGCCTAGGGAACCGCGCCTCATCTTGGCAGCCCTTCCGTCCACGCATGCCTCTCCTAACTAACTAGTTTTTTAGAACTTTTCCGCTTATCTCCGTACAGGCATTCCTTTTGCTCCTCCTAAATCGAAGATCGAATGTTTGGCCCTGTCCTAACGACCCAAAAGGGGTAGAGATGAAAAAGCGAGTGTATGAAATCCTGGCCGGATGAAGGGAAGGAGGCTTTTTGTGCCGGGCAAAAGATTGTCGAAATATTTTCTAATCTGGTTTCTTATCATGGGAGTGAACGCAGGATGGACTCCTTCTGTTCGGGCAGAATTCGAGGTGGATTTCTATGGGGGATTGGCCAAGACGGAGAATGGTCAAGTGGAAGGGCAGGTGCGGAATGTGCCATTTTCAGGGAGCCCCGTCACTACTTCCAAAGATCTTAAGGAGGATGCGAAATTCAAAAATGCCTTGACGGTAGGGGGACGCGTGACCTACTGGACAAAGACCATTCCCTGGCTAGGCGTGGCCTTTGATGGCTCTTATTTTAAGGCTGACGCCAAAAACGCCAATATTGAGATTCCCGTTTATGGGTTCTCCCTCTTGATGATGATGCGGTATCCCTTATTCCCGAATGAACAGTTTCCGCAGGGAAGGTTGGAGCCCTACTTTGGGGTCGGTCCCGAATTCGGTTTTTCTAAAAGCACTGTTGAGTTCGAAAACGATGGTGGCAAAACCAAGATTAAGGAAAACATGGATGGTTTTGGTGTTGATGTACGGGGGGGCATGTTGTGGCGTCTACACCGACATTGGGGGATCTTTACCGAATATCGATTTACGTATTTAGATATAAACGATAAGTCAATTCCCAGGGATTATAGTCGTCAGAATGAGGAGGGCACCATAAATTTTGAAAATCTGGGAACCAAACTGACCACGCATCATTTTCTGGTGGGCATTTCCTTTCGCTTTTAATGATTGGGGGGGTAATCCTTGATATTGACCCTATGAACCTAAATAAGCCTACCCAGAGAAGTAGCTGGGTTCAGGTTTTGTAATCATGAATCTTTCAAGTCGAGACCATCGGAACTGGTCCCGCCGGGTCGGCTCCCATCTCTGCTTCCCGAGGAAGATGACTGATATCCAAAAAAGAAGCGGTGCCTTGTTGATATCTTTTTGTGCAGGGGTTCCTCCCAGCAGCACAGAACATGGCATCCATACCATCGCTCAATAACTTCAATGACTCATCCGCTCCTTCCTTTACTAGGCTCCCCTGGCCTTGTGGCGAGGCCAAGTCGTGCAGCCGATTTCGGAAGAAGGCGCGCATTGTTTGAGCCCTTCGACATGGCTCAGGGTAGACTCCGCGAGTTTGCGCGCCGCCGAAGTCCGCAAACGACGCAGGGCACCCGAAGGGCCACGCCACGGCCACCATGGTTTTGGGTCCTTTTGCCGAAACAAAAGGACCTCGCCTGCCGGGGCGAAACCCGGCAATACCATTAACCACTTGAACACAATAGTTTGGAATACTAGCCCACAGCCTTCCATCTAGCACCAGGCATTGATTGAAAAATCCAAGATGGATTCCCGATAACACCTGTCGGGAATGACAGGAAATGACGGGGAGCGGAAAGAACGGAGCAGCCTGAAGCTCACACAATCCACCGGCGCCACACACCCTTTAGGAACGTGCTTCCGTGCACAAATACTTCTCAAAAAACTGTCTCACTCGCACCTCATATCGAGGACCCTCAAGCCCATGGGCAAAGCCATGGTCAGCCCCCCGGACAATCCAGAGCGTTGTCTTTTCGGGATCGGCGTTGGCGTAAATGGTCTGCGAATGCTCAAGAGGGATCTGCGAATCGGCATCCCCATGGATGATCAGTAAAGGGGTGTTGAGGTCCCGCACGTCTTCGGCCGGGGCCGCATCATTGACTCGTACACCCAGAAAGAGCCGGGCATAGAATTTTGTCAGTGCGACAAACGGCCATTTTGTGAAGCCCGGAAAGAAGAAAAATTGCCGGGCAATGAGTCCTTCCAGGGTGGCATAGGGACTATCGGCCACAATGGCTTTAAAATCGGAATTCCGGGCCGTAATGAAGGCTGACGCGCTCATGGAAAATCCCAGCGCCCCGATTTGTTCCGGATTCACATCGCTCCGACTTTTGACATACGCAACGGCGGCATGGACATCACGGGTTTCTAATAGACCGGCCGTGGTATAGGCACCATCACTCTCACCGAAATACCGGAAGTCAAACAGGAGAAGATGAAAGCGGGGATGCAGGAAGAGCGCATGCCGAAGGATATTGGCTTTATCAAAAGGATAGCCATGGCCTACCAGGACAGTCCCGCACGTATTCCACGCCATCCCTCCTTGGCGCAATGATTCCCGTGCTGCAGAGGCTGCGGGAATAAACCACCCTCTCAGGGTTAACCCATCAGAGGTGGGGAATGAAACCGACTCGTAGTCCAACCCGTAGCGCTTGGGGTCATCATCCGTTTGAAATCTCGGCGGATGCACACCCAGCAGAAAATTGAACACCGGCAAGAGAACGATAAGCCCAAGGATCCAATACAGGACATTCCACCTCACAGAATTCTCCTCAATGCAGAGGTCAGTCCTCCGCAAGGAACATGAAAGAAGCGACTTGCCATATCCCGAAATTGTGACCGGAGAGGATTTTAGGGCCAGATCGCCCCGCTCGACTTATCATGATCTTCATAAAAACATGCAAAGGCAGATAATTTCGCACCAGATGAACCGCCTTATGAAACAATCTTAGACAAGACTACTAGGAAAACCAAAAGACGACTCTCGATTCCTTTTCCACAAAGGCTTCTGTAAGGCAGACCTGTGTAGAAATTTGCCCCACATATTTTCTGGGTACGCCTCCCAGGCATTCCTCAATTCACGAATTCCCACCCTAGAGAAATTTTTATTGAATGGCTCTCATTGCGGAAAAAGGAAAGCGGGTCATGGGATTGATTGCCTGACACTGGGAGGCAACCACTTGGCACCATTATTGCGGAATCAGTTCTACAGAACCGCGTGGAGAATTTTTTCAATCCTTTTTTTCAATCCCATGTGACTATTGGCATCATGTTAAAAAGGACATCCTCAGGAGTCACCCATGAACACCTTCAATAAGTTACGACAGGACATGATCGATCATCAGTTAGTGGCTCGTGGCCTCCACGACCAAAGAGTGCTTAATGCCATCAACGCCGTCCCTCGTGAAGAATTCGTCGCGACAGACCTTGTTGAATTTGCCTATAGTGACTCGCCCCTACCGATTGAAGCGAGCCAGACCATTTCTCAGCCCTACATCGTGGCGTTGATGACTGCTGCACTTGAATTAAAGCCGGAAGACCGCGTACTGGAAATCGGGACGGGTTCCGGATATGCCGCGGCAATATTGGGAGAAATTGCTCAAGAAGTCTATACCATCGAACGACATAAAATACTCGTGGACACCGCACGCAAACGCCTCGCGGAACTGGGTTATCGCAACATTCAGGTCCTCTATGGAGACGGTACCATGGGATGGCCGGAACATGCCCCCTATGATGCCATTGTTGTCACCGCAGGCGGACCCGAAGTACCTCAACCCCTGAAAGACCAGTTGGCCATCGGTGGCCGTCTCGTGATCCCGGTCGGCTCGACCCTGCGCACACAAAAACTCATCCGGCTTCGACGCGTAAGCGAGCATGAATATCAGGAAGAGGATATGGGCGGCGTCCGTTTTGTCCCGCTGATTGGCGCGGCTGGCTGGGAAGACGAAGCTGGGCATACACCCGCCAGGGAAAATACCGAAGCAAGCCTACCCGAGTTGATTGGGCAATCGAGTGAACATTTTGCCAGCATTAAACATGTGAAGCTGGATCACCTTATGAACCGCATCGGTGAGAGTCGCCTGATCTTGCTGGGTGAGGCCTCACATGGCACCGCCGAGTTCTACGATATGCGTGCGCGAATCACAAGGGAATTAATCGAAAAGAAAGGGGTAAATATTATTGCGGTAGAAGCTGACTGGCCTGACGCAGCCTTTATCGATCACTATATTCATGGATCCTCGCCCGATCCGTTCCTGAAAAGTCAGCCATTTTCCCGCTTCCCTACCTGGATGTGGGCCAATCATTCCGTCCTGAATTTTCTTTCTTGGTTAAAAGCCCATAATGACACCATGAAAGATCCTCATCAGCAGGTGGGTTTTTACGGATTGGACCTGTACAGCTTGTACAGCTCCATTGAAGTCGTCCTGGATTATCTGGAGAAAGTGGATCCGAAAACAGCAGAAGTCGCACGGGTACGCTATGGATGCCTGATGCCATGGGCCAGTGATCCCGCGATGTATGGCCGCGTCACCATGACCAGGCAGTACCGGGAATGCGAGTATGAAGTCTTGGCGATGCTGAAGGATTTGCACAATAAGCGTATGGAATATTCACGGGCAGACGGAGAACGTTTTTTCAATGCCGAACAAAATGCGCGGCTGGTGAGTAATGCCGAACGCTATTATCGCACGATGTACTTCGCCGAAAATAACTCCTGGAACCAGCGTGACCAGCACATGTTTGAAACCTTGCAGGCCATTCTCGACTTCAGAGGCCCGGATGCCAAGGCTGTGATCTGGGAACACAATTCACATATCGGTGACGCACGAGCCACGGAGATGAGTGCTCGTGGTGAGTTCAATGTCGGGCAACTGGTGCGGCAGGCATATGGCGATGCGGCCTATCTGATTGGCTTTGGCACCGACCATGGTACCGTTGCCGCGGCATCAGAATGGGGTGGCCCGATGGAAATCAAGCAGGTTCGTCCATCGCATCCAGACAGTTATGAATATATCTGTCATGAAGTGAAGGCCGACAACTTTCTCCTGCCGCTCAGGGAACCACTCAAGAGCATCACCCGCGAGAAACTTCTTCAAGAAAGACTGGAACGCGCGATTGGCGTGATTTATCGACCCGAAACCGAGTTGCAGAGCCATTATTTTTATGCGTCATTACCACACCAATTTGATGAATATATCTGGTTTGATGAAACGCGGGCCGTTGAAGCACTCACCAGAGAGACGACTAAAGATATGCCGGATACCTTCCCATTCGGGTTGTGACTATGAGGCTGTTGAAAAAAGCCGCCCCGAGGCCTCAGATATGCAATGTGCCTGTGGGTCAATATGCCCTTGGAAATTATTATTATTCAACATTCCCACTATCAGGAAAAAGATACTCATCCATGCGACAACAGCCCCTCATTCAAGTTCGTCCGACCATGCAAGACAAGACTTCACCCCGGACAACGCTGTGCACACACATTCTTTCCCCAACAAGACTCGTCCCTTTTACCGTTTGAAAAGTTCAAAAAACGTGATGCAACCTTACGACGGCACATTCTTAAGGGATTATACAGAATGTATGGCTCCACAATCTTTTAGCAGGATACCTGAAATGTTTATCTCCCAATGTCCGACGCCTGCCGCCCGGCCCTCTGGATGGACGCTCTCACGAGCCGGCAAGCCTTGTTTGAGCGTAGCGAGTTGGCTTGGCCTTCCATGCTTGGCGTTCATCTCATAGAATATTGCCGGACGGGGCGTCACTGGTTTTGGCTCCTTTTGCCGGAACAAAAGGGGCTCGGCTGCCGGGCCGAAACCCGGCAATACAGAAAAGCACGATGATACGGGAGTTCGGTAAAAAAAAACGACTCATTCCCCGAAAAACGCGTCTCAACTAGAGGATCTCAAGATACATTTCCGATAAACAAAATATTACTGTAAGGCCAGAACCATAACTTGTTTTATGATCCTTCTTTAGCCATCTCAGTCGAAATATTCCAAATGAACACCCGCAAACACCCTAACAATTCACAAATTTTTCCAATCAAAAGGAGGTTCCCATGCCCAATTCCGTCCGCCTTGCCAAGTATTACAAGATGATGGTTCCCCATAAATCAGGACAAGGAATCAAACTCTTGGAGCATCTCCAACAGTCCCAGGTCAACCTGTTAGCCTTTCTGGCTTTTCCGAAAAAAAGCGGGAAAGCCCAAGTCGACTGCGTGCCCGTCGACCCTGTCAAATTTACGGCCGCAGCCAAAAAAGCCAAATGGAATATCAAAGGTCCCAAAGACTGTTTTGTCATCGATGATAAGGATCAAATGGGCGCCTTCGTTCCCTATGCCGCAAAACTCGCAGAAGCGAAAATCAACATACGGGCGGCCGCGGCCGTAACAGGTGGCGCGGGACGCTGCGGGGCCATTTTGTGGGTCAACCAAAAGGATGTGAAAAAAGCGGCCAAAGCCCTCGGCGCACAATGATCATTATTGGAGTAGCAAATACCCATCCGGGGCCAAGCCGGTCGCCCGCATCATGCTGTTAATATCACGATGCCCGGTCCAGGTGTGGCTCTGTTGATTGTTCGGCTCAAGCCAGAAAGCCTCGATGAGTTCGGTGAATGGAAGAAATCGTGCGAGGCCTGACAGCCTGGCATGCAACTCTTGTTGGCAAGGAAAAGGAAAGAGGGTTTACTCAACCACCCAACGTCCTTGGGATTTGATTGCATCATACATGGCATCGGGAGCCAAGTCGGCTCCATTAGCCCATTGGACGGCTCCCATCACTACTTTCACCTTCGAAAAGGCCACAGGATCACGCAACGATTCGAATACTGTTCCCCTGACATTTGCGTCATTCAGAAATTTCTTCAGATCTACTTCCCCTGTTGTTCCGTCTACAAAGGTCACCTGTAAACGCAGGTCAGACTTCGTACTGACGGAAACTACGCGCCACGGTACGACATGTTGGATAGCTGGTTCTATTTGAGAGGGGGAATTGGTTTCGGATGTTTGAGTTGGCTGCATAGATTCCAGTCCTCCATAAGTTCATCGCGATGCTCCGCTGCCCATTCCAACACAAGTGCCATAGCACGCCTGGGTAACGATCCCCGCAACACGCGGAGTTCACGTACATCAATGAGCGCTTCATGCTCACCGTAGAGTGCATGAAAATGCGGTGGGTTATGCTCCCTCCAAAACATTTGAATCAGGATACCATAAAAGATGCTGATCGTCGGCATGAATGAACCGTGTTTTATTATGAATCATCTGTGAATGACAGATAGAATCACGTCGTGTGTTATCAACCTTCAGCACTTTATAGGGGAGCAGTTTCCTACTCCCAAATTTGGTCCCATCTCAAAATTTTGGTCATGTAAGACTTAATAAAATGCTATGGAAATCATGTAGAATATACAAGATACTGAATTTATCAGGAAAGTTAAACTCTAAATCCATCTCCTTGCCAGGGCAGTGTCCAGCCGGATTGTGCGTAGTTCACTGAAAAATATGCTGGGTTATTTAGTGATTGTTATTGAAGAACCAGATACCCTTCCGGTGCCAGGCTGGTCGCCAGCATCACGCTATTAATATCACGATGCCCGGTCCAGGTTTGACTCTGTTGATTGCTCGGTTTAAGCCAGAAGTTCTCGATGGATTCGATCAAGGGAAGACATCGTGTGAGGCCTGACAGCCTGGTATGCAACTCATGCCGGTTTGAGAAGTTCTCCGGATGTTGTTCGATGTCTTTCTGCATCTTCACAATGGCATGAAGGCCGATGGATAATCCTAACTCACGAAATCCCAAACGGGAATCGGCGGACGCATTCAGGGATCGGCTTCGGACAAAGGCCTCCAGGCCGACCTCAGCATCCCGTAAGAGCGAGACCAATCGATCTGATTCGCGCAAGCTGGTACTGATCATCAATTGTGTCAACCTGTAGGCATCCGACAGAAGTCCACCGATTCCTAATGGATCATTCGTCGTCCAGGTCAGGCCTTCACACATTGCGGTCAACTCCGTAATCTCTTGTCCCAGAGGGCTCTTTGCGTGGAGATCGCTAAGCTTCACAGCCGTCGCCTGAAGTTGTTGATAGGTAATCAGCCCGTCAAGCGGATCGTGCTGACCCATGGACGCAACCAGGGGATAGGAGAGGTCGATACTCATCTTCCAAAACATGCGCTTGGGGCCACCGCCCAAAGGTGTATAGGTGAAACGGGCATGGGCGCTCTTGGCAAGCTCCACCGCCCATTGGTTATACACGGAATCTCCCGTCACCCGTGCCAGACAATCGAGGGCATGCATCCACTTGGTCAAATAATGAAAATACTGCCCATCCCGTTCCCATTCCAAATGGTCATCATACGGCTCATCCGGTCCGCGTTCAGCAAGCTCTTTCCCGATTCTCAAGCCCCCCTGAGTCGGATGCTGCTCTCCTTCCTTCTCGTCTAATCCGCTGATCCATCCCTGGCGCGAATCGTCCTCCCGATGTCGCCCCAGGACACGGTGGACTTGAGAGACGAGGCGTTTCGCATCTCCCTGGTAATGTTCCTCCCCTGTCCGGCGGAAAAGTTCCAGATAGTTGCACACGGCAAACGCGTCGGTCCAGAGATAACGACGGGGCGGTCGAGCGGGGGGAATCAGGCCCGTCTGCTCAGCGAACCCGGTCATGATGGCCCTAATTGTAGATGTGTCTTTCATACACTAACTCCAGAAAGCCTGCTCGCAGGTCCTCCTTCCAGCGGCGCTCCAGGCATAAGCACCCAACAGGCACCTGAGGCTGACGCCTGAACAGAAGAAATCGTCACCGCAAGGTCGGTTGCCGCCAACCATGAGATAAAACCTGCCGTTCCATGAGCGGGCATTTCCTCCATCAGTTCAAATATCTTCGTTACAAAATGATTCAGAATGGATTGTTCCCAACACAAACCGGTTTCGTTCTTGATCAACGATTGTGAAGCGTTTACTCCTTTCCTCCCCAGCCTGTGCGCATGAACTGTAGCACTCTGGGACACACGAGGATATGCGCGTGTGAATGTTCTTAGATCCGACAATCTTGTGCAGCCCTTCACCCCACAGGCGAACCAGTGTAGAATTAGAGCCGATTTTACCAATGCCCAGCAACCTGCATTCCCGGGTCTAAGGCAACAGTGTCCTGGTGGACAACTTGTTTCGGGTCAAATAATCGTCCCCATTCGTAGCCAAAGCCGGAGACGTTGAGGAAGACCTCGTTGAGGGAATAATGTGGTGAAGGCAAGCTCGCTCAGGCCGGCAGACGATATCTTAGAATGCCCTTTGCATGAACAAAATCCGCCAACTATCCTGGTTAGGAGGTAGCGAAATCCACGTCACATGAAGGGAGTGATCTATGGTAAGGGATAAGACATTACTCGTCGGCGTCGACGGGTCGGATTCTTCCATTCGAAGCGTCTCCTACGTGGCTGAAATGATAGGGGCCCGTGAAGATTTTCATATCGTGCTCTTTCACGTCCTCCCCCCGATTCCTCCCGAACTTTTGGAATTCGGCGGCGCGGAAGATCCGACAACAGAACAAAAGCTGGATGAGACCTTAAAAAAAGAGCAGGCTCAGTGGATCGAGGACGCGAAAAAGGCCGCGGAACCAATCTTAGATAACGCCAAGACGATTCTGTATCGGATTGGGGTGTTACCCGCCAATGTCAGCGCAGTGTTTTCTCAATCCATCCACCGGCCGGATATTGTTGGTGAATTGATCGGGACAGCTCACAAACAGAATTGCGGAACCATTGTCGTTGGAAGGGAATCGTACTCCAGCTTCAAAGAAATATTTCATCACCATGTGGGCGAAGAGCTGGCAAAAAAAGGCCAGGGCTTTGCCGTTTGGGTCATTGCTTGATAGTGCGACTGAACCCAAGGCCGGCAAACGATCCCTCAGGCCAGGTTTTCCAGCGTTGTGAGATGACCAAAATTCGGCAGACCGGCTATCTGACAGACCGCACCCGAATGCCACCCATCTTTCAGCCATACATTGAGTTCCGCACCGTACACAATCAAGGGAGTCCGTCATGACAGAAAAGAATCTTCAGGAGGTGGATCTGCCTGCTCTCAGTGACCGGAAGTTTTTTCCTTCTCCCGCCGCCTGGGAGGATCAGGTCTTATACTTTTTAATGCTCGACCGTTTTTCGGACGGCCGCGAAAAAGGATACAGAAGCAATGACGGGACCGTCGTCCGGCGAGGCTCTGTTCCCCTCTTTCAGTCAACCGATGCGGGCAATGCGGATGAATCTCATTGGATAGCGGCGGGACAGAAGTTTTGCGGAGGGAATTTATCCGGATTGACGAGCAAGCTGGGATACCTTGAACGTCTCGGTGTGACCGCCATTTGGATCAGTCCCATTTTCAAACAGGTGAAATTTAAAGACACCTATCATGGGTATGGCATTCAAAACTTTTTAGATGTGGATCCTCATTTCGGTCAACGAGAGGATCTGAGAACCCTTGTCCGGACCGCTCACGCTCACGGGATCTACGTTATTCTGGATATTATCCTCAACCACACGGGAGATGTGTTTTGCTACAATCCCAATCGCTATCGGACCGAACATAACGGGCAGATCTTCAACGATCCCCGCTGGGATGGCCAACCCTATGACGTGCACGGGTTCCATGATCAATTCGGAGAACCGACTCTCCCCTTCCAACAACTCGACACCGCAAGCCATCCTGCCGCCTGGCCGCATGGTGCCATCTGGCCACAGGAATTCCAGGACCCTCAGGCCTTTACCCGAAAGGGCCATATCACCAATTGGGATTTTTCACCTGAATTTCTTGAGGGGGACTTCCTTGACCTGAAAAACATCCAACTCGGTTCCGGCGACGTCGATCAGTATCAGCCGTCGGATGCCCTTAAGGCCCTGGCCGAGGTGTACAAATTCTGGATTGCCTTTGCGGACGTCGATGGGTATCGGGTGGATACCGTCAAACATATGGACCTGGGAGCGAGCCGGTACTTTGCGTCGGTGATCCATGAATTCACCCAATCCATCGGCAAAGAAAACTTTTATCTCATTGGAGAAATTACCGGGGGCAGAACCCGCGCGTTTCAAACGCTGGAAACCACGGGCCTGGACGCCGCACTTGGCGTCGACGACATCCCGGACAAGATGGAATACCTCGTGAAGGGCTATCGCAACCCGGAGGAGTATTTCCAGCTATTCCGGAACTCCATCCTGGTTCAGAAAGAATCCCACGTCTGGTTTCGCAACCGGGTGGTTACCCTGTTTGATGATCATGATCAAGTACGAAAGGGAGAAAACAAAGCCAGATTTTGTGCTGATCCTGACGGGCCGGATGGACTCTTGAATGTTCTTGCGCTGAACGCCCTTACGATGGGCATTCCCTGCATGTACTATGGCAGCGAACAGTATTTTGACGGGCACGGGCAGAGTGATCAATTCATTCGCGAATGTATGTTCGGAGGAGAATTCGGCGCCTTTCGAAGCCATCAACGGCATTTCTTCAATGAAGAGAGTCCGGCATACCGGCAACTCTCGATCCTACTGGGCATTCGCCGTAACAAGCTTGCGTTACGACGGGGTCGACAATACCTGAGAGAAATTTCCGGAAATGGGATCGACTTCGGGCTGCCGCGCATGCTGGGTGGGCAGATTCGGTCAGTGATTCCCTGGTCCAGAATTTTCAATGACCGGGAAATTCTCCTGGCGATGAATACCGACTACGCGGCACCCCGAAGCGCCTGGGTGACGGTTGATGACGGACTGCATCAGGCCGGCCACACACTCACGTGTCTCTATTCAACCAATGCGGGACAGATCGGTCAGGAGACGACCGTTGAGGCGAGAAATGGCAAAGCAGTCGTTCTCACCCTTCCGGCGGGCGGATTCGTCATCTATGAGTGAAGAAGGTGGTCAACGGAAAAGAAGTTCGTCAAGGCCCGGTTGCGGGAGGATTCGTTAAGGCTTCGCCCGTCATGGGCACAAACACCACGGGTAACAACTCGGTTTCCTGGTATCCCTCCTCGGTGCGACGAATCAACAGAAGACGTTGAGGGTAATCCCCGACAGGAAGAATGAGACGTCCGCCGATTGCCAGTTGCTCTAAGAGTGGTTCGGGAATATGGTTCGGCGCCGCCGTCAAAATAATCGCATCAAACGGGCTTTCGTCCGGCCATCCTTGATAGCCATCACCAGCCCGGACAATCACATTGTCATACCCAAGTTCTGCCAGGGTCTTTTTTGCCTCCGCAGCGAGTGGTTCGACTATTTCTATGGTGAACACTTTGAAGACTAACTCCGCCAGGATGGCAGCCTGATACCCTGATCCTGTTCCTATCTCCAGGACCTTTTCATCCGGCTTCAACTTCAGGGCTTGCGTCATATACGCAACTATGAAGGGCTGAGAAATCGTCTGCCCATAGCCGATAGCGAGTGGAAAATCTCCATAGGCATCTTTAGCATGTGACTCAGGCATAAACCGGTGCCGTGGAACCCGGCGCATGGCCGCGACAACGGCTGGATCGGTGACACCCCCCGCCACGATTTGGGTATCCACCATCGAATCCCGTTCAACCTGTCGTGTGTGATTATTTTGCTGGGTCATAGCCTGATTTCCATTTCCACACGCGGATAGAATAAACCATACTCCACCAAGTATCACAAAGAAGGCAAGTGAATTTAATTCGCTCCCGGGTGGGATTGCCGTATTCATGTGTTATCTGATCCTCCATTTTGCTTTCTCATCAGGAAATATAGGGGAATACCAGCACTCAGGGTCAGACAGGCCCAAAGGGTTTCAACCGGTTTTTCCACACTGAGAAAAAGCATGATCACTCCCGCAACCAGGATATAGCCCACGGGCAAGACAGGATAGAAGGGAACCCGGTAGGGACGAACTAATTGCGGACGCCGTTGACGAAGAATGATAACGGCCCCGACTGTCAGCGCTGTGAAGGCGGTGATCACCATTCCGCTGTAAATCACCAACTGCTCAAAGGTTCCTGAAAGCACTAATACGGTCACCCACAGACTTTGGAGAACAATGGAACGAACCGGGGTGCCATGATGGTGTTCCGTATCCGCGAAGAAGCCCGGCAGAAACCCGTCTCTGGCCATGGCATAATAGACCCGTGGCCCGGTCCATATCATAGCGCTCACCGCACCCGCGATGGAAATGCACAACATGATAGTGACAAATTGAGCGGCCGCCTGACCAAACATTTCCACCGCGACTTTTTCCGCCACCGGCATGAGCGGAGGTGCGGCCAACGCTTGAATCGGTAACGCGTAGAAATATACCACGTTCAGCACCACATAGACTGTGCCAACCAGCAGAGTCCCGCCTATCATCGTTCGTGGAATAGAACGGGTCGGATTGAGTATTTCTCCGGCAATGTACCCTGCGGCATTCCATCCCGAATAGGCATAGGTCACAAAAATAAAAGACACCACCAGCGTTCCCAGTCCGACATCCGGCTTTCCCGTGGGCATGACCAAATGTTCCCAATCACCATGACCTACCGTGAAGGCCCCAACTATGAGAAGCAGAATTGCTCCAATTTTTAAGACGGTGAACAGCTGTTGAAGGAGCCCGCCAGGGCCAACGCCAGCCACATGAACGGCAGTCAGACTCCAAATCAAGGCCAAGGCAAATCCCTTGATCAGGAGAGTGGAATACGGTTCATTTGGGATGAGTTGGACCACATAGGAGGCAAATCCCATGGCGCCTGCGGCAATGGCGGCTCCAAAGCCCACGGTAAATGAAGCCCACCCACTCAGGAATGCGAAAAAGGGATGGTAGGCTTCCCGAAGATACACATAGTCTCCCCCGACAAAAGGGAATGCCGCTCCCAGCTCGCTGTAACACATCGCCCCCATGAGAGCCAGTAACGCGCCCGCTCCCCATACCAGAAGAATCAGCCATGGGTCCCCGATGTCCCGGGCCATAAAACCTGTCGTGGTGAAGACCCCGGTGCCGATCACACTACTGACCAGCACGCACGTGGCGGTAAACCCGCTAATCCGACGGGAACCTTCTTCCAAGGTTCCGTTATGAAGTGGACATTCAACCAATGTGTTGTCAATCAATCATGCATCCTGCCAGGCAATAGAATCTATCTGATTAGCATGTGATCTCGTCGCGTAGACCAATTCGATTATTTTCATGATGGCCGTCAGCATATCCGGAATTGCCCTGTGGCCAAGGCCTCGCAAAAATGTTCCATGTCAGCCAGCTCCTGCTTGATCAATTCCTGGACCTCTCCCGATATTCGCTTCAGTGAATATCCCTTCTTCACCCCGACCTGAGCCGAGACAACCAGTGGTTCGTTCACCGGTGCACCGATCCGACTGACCATCCATACCGTGGCATCGCGGACTCCTGGTATTTGTTCATACGCCTTGAGGGCCAGTTCACGAGCCCACACATTATAGATTTTCCCAACATGACTGACGGGGTTTTTCCCGGCCGCAGCCTCCCCGCTCATCGGTCGATTCAGCGCGATGACCCCTGAAATGCGGTTCCCCCGTCCCACCTGTCCGGAATCTCCCTGCTCGGCAGAGGTTCCCAACAGCGTCAGATACATGCCCTTCAGGCCTTGGCCAGGGCGATCTAGCGCATTCACGACCACATCCACCTGCTTACAGGAATGAGGTTGCTCATGAATAAAGCGCTGCACATTCTGAAGAGCCTTCGCCTTTCGGGCAAAATACGCTTTTTCTGTGGTGATCCGTTTGGCAAGAAACGGCATGGCCACCGTGAGTGACAGTTTCCTGTCCATTCGAACGGCCATGACTTTGACGTCCTCCCCCGTTTCGGGAAATGCCCCTTTAAACCGTGGCCCGTTTACATACTGTTCAAGGTCCACCACCAATTGCTCGGTGGGAGTCAGCGGAGCATAACCGACTCCGGCTGAGGTATCGTTCGCCGGAAGCACCCCCGATCTCTGTTCAAAAATCGCCCCAAGTTCAGCGGACGTCGGTTGCAACTCAATTTGATACCTCATATGGGTATCAGGATTCACATGGGGCAATTGGCTCTTGATCCACGTTCGCGCCGTCTCCTCCGCAATATCGGACACGGGAATTATCTTCCCCGGAACACCGAAGGAAGCCCGGTCCCCAAGGATCAGGCGCATCGGGTGGGTGACCCGACCACCTCCCAGATGCAGCTTTACCTGACCCGCCACCAGCAGGCATTTATCGATATTATGGTGCAAAATACGCCCAAAGGTTTCCTGATATGCCTTGGACAGTTGAATGGACACAGCTTCAGCAATGGCATCACAAATCGTATCGGGATGTCCCTTGCCTTTCCGTTCGACAATTTCAAGAGGTTGCGCGTCGACCGGTAGGGCTGGTGCCTGATGAATCAGAATACGCGTGGTCATACTGAGAATCCGTCAGGGAGCGGTAATGTCACTGGACTTGTCTCGCAAAGTCTTCACCAATTCTTCGTAGGAGGAATCCCGAATAATGCGATCGAATTGAACCCGGTAATTTTTCACGAGACTCACCCCATCGACCACCACGTCGTACACCCGCCAGTTGCCGTCTTTCAGCAGGAGCCGGTAATCGAGAGAGATTTCAGTTTTGTTTGACGCAATGGTGGTCTGCACTTCTGCAAAGGAGTCTTTGAGCCGTTCCTTGAGATACTGGACTTTTTCTCCGGAATAGTTTTCAATTTTTCCCGCATAGGTTTTCGAAAGAAGTGTTTGAAACAATGTGGCAAATTCTTGATGTTCCGACTCACTTCGATTTCTCCAATGTGCCGCCAGTGATCGTTTGGCCATCTCCTCAAAATCAAAATGTTGCCCAATGGTTTCCTCCAACAATTTCCGACGATGGGCCTCTTGATCCGGCTTCTTGAGACCTTCATCGCTGACCAATCGGATGACCTCATCGATGGTGCCTCTGACCACCACGGTAGGCGCTTCCACCCCCAGGACACCACCCGGCCAACACAACACTCCCATGCCAAGAATGGCTCCTACAGTAATCGCGTTGACGCTGGAATATCTTCCCATCACAACGAAAATCTTCAATTTCCTGAACACCCGGCCCCCTCCTCAGTAAATGGTTTTCTGAAAACCCGGTTCTCTCAGTTTCGAAGAGGCATGCAAAAATGTTGAACTACGGCCTTACCGCTGCCGATTTCTTTTGACGCTCCCTGGGGAAGACGTCGTTCTTCTCCGGGAGCGCCTGTCAAACGCAGATTCTTACCGATCCAAACACGGGGAGATTGAAACTATTCAATTTTTACGGTGACATGCCGTTTTTTGGCATCTTCGGTCTTGGGCAGCTTAACTTCCAGAATCCCATCCTTAAACGTGGCCTTCACTTTGTCCGCTTTCACGGCACAAGGCAATTGCAGGCTCCTGGAAAAGGACCCGTAGGCTCGTTCGGAATAGGTATAGTCTTCTTCCTTAATCTCCTCTTCTTTTTTCTTTTCTCCTGAGATGGTCAGCATGGAATCCGTCAGATCAATCTTAAGGTCTTCTTTGGAGAGACCTGGTACTTCGGCCTTCAGCACCACCTCCTCCTTTCCTTCATATAAGTCGACGGCAGGAACTCGCACGTGCAATGATTCGCCCAGCAACGCTCGTGAGGGCCGTAACATACCAGGCATGGATGGCCATAACCCTGAAAAGGGGCGCCCCCAAACTTCCGCCATCATTTGATCCATACGGTCAAGAAACCGGTCATATTCCCCTCGACGAACCAATTCACCTTTCTGAACCGGAGCGACTTTCTTTTTGTCCTTTTCCACTACTAATTGTGCCATCACATACCTCCTTTAAACATATGATAATTGAACCCAGTTTTTGCAAATAGCTGAAATGCAACTTATATACCCTTCTTGACGATTGGCGGGAGGAAAAAACTGTCATGACCGCCAGTGCTCATCCGGCATTCCTCAGGACTTCATTGGAAATGGATTCACCGCTAATAACCGGCGGGATGACGAAAGAGAGAGGTTGTCCAAAAAGGCACGAGGCTTGCTTCAACTCATGTAGGAGCAAAGGCTCTGATTTCATGGCGCTTACGGAAACAATACCATGCACACGTTATCAACCATTCCAAGACCGAGGCCAACACATGAAACAAGATAACGTAGAACGGCTAAAGGTAAAAATTTGTGGAAAAACAATCGTGTCTGTTGAGCCATCCAGATGGTCCGGGGAAGTCAAATCTCTCATGAAGAATCAAGAGTTTTTATCCATCACCTTAAGTGACGGAACAGTTCTGGAGGTTGGAGGGTTGTATATTCGGGATGGAAGTCATACCTGATTTCGTCTCAAACCGTTTAAATTTTCATTCACTCCATCCCTGTGAAAAGACTTTTATGGGGTTATGAGTGAAAGAGAGAGGAGGAACACATGGGTCTTCATGCGGTCGCCACCGTCGGCCTCAGAACAATCCAACAAGTCGCCACACTCCATGATTTCCGTTTTCACCACGATCAGAATGGATTGGCCATAACACAAGAACTTCTCACATCTTCCTTACCAGGCGCGCCGGTTGTCGATCCTAAGGGGCACTGTGTGGGGTTCATCAGCCAATTTGATGTGCTAGCCGTGCTGGAAGCGGGGCGGGATGTCAGCCAATTAACCGCAAAGGAGATTATGGTGCGGGACCCTATTGCCATTCCTAGTTCCACCACATTAGCGGA
Source organism: Nitrospira sp. (assembly GCA_024760505.1). Lineage (GTDB taxonomy): Bacteria > Nitrospirota > Nitrospiria > Nitrospirales > UBA8639 > Nitrospira_E. The sequence goes on along the minus strand of CP058931.1, from coordinate 2,381,862 downwards.
GGCTGTCAAAATCATGAAAGACCATCATTTTCTGGTACTTCCAGTAGAGGAAAATGGTGTGGTGATAGGATGCCTGACCCGGCAGGATCTTTTACGGGCATGGGTAGGTTTGGGAGTAGAGCAAAAAGACTAAGTGAAAATTGAGCATATGAAAAGTGTTGCAATTTGGGTCCATAAAAAAGGGAAGGGGTGTTGCAAGATGCGACAGGATCGCATATCCATGAAACTGACTAACTTCACCCGATGAAAAAAAAACAAGGCCTTCTCAGTCTGGTCATACCCGTTATCAGTTGTGTCTGCATCTTGCTATGGCCTGGAGAAGTCCGGGCTCAGCAGACCACTATGATCTCTGCGGGAGAAATCATTTATCGTCTGCATTGCCTCCGGTGTCATGGGAAGGCGGGCGACGGAAGGGGCCCGGATTCATCCACATTAATCGTGCCCCCAACAGATTTCCATTCTCCGGAATCCACAGGCAAAAGCGAGTTAGACCTTCGTGCGAGCGTTATTTGGGGCTTGGTCTTTAGCCCCATGCATGGTTGGTGGGATCGATTGAGTTCAGAGGAGATTCGGGAGGTAATCGGCTATATCCGGCAGTTAGCCCCCTATCAACCCAGGATCTAAAATTGCAGTACAGGAGAATCCAAGGTTCGGAAACAACCTTCACACACATTCGCTAGGAAAATTAACGCAACATGGACGAATTGAAAATTCCCCTTTCACAGTTGGCTCCAACCATCGACGTGGATAGTTTGGGGTTTAGCGACACCAATGAGCTGCCACCCCTGGAAATACCACTCGGGCAAGCCCGGGCCATTGAAGCCTTGGATTTCGGGCTGAATATGAAAAGCCACGGATTTAATATTTATGCCTCAGGGCCAATTGGTACGGGTAAATGGGCCATCATTCACAAGCGTGTCCAACACGTGGCCTCATCAAAGCCTGATCCTCCCGATTGGTGTTACGTCTATAATTTCCTTGAGCCGTCTTCCCCCATCTGCCTGTCATTTCCTGCCTCCAAAGGGCGGGAGTTTAAACAGGCCATGAGCTTTATCATTCAAAGTCTTCAAAGAGATCTTCCCTTGGCGTTTGAAAGCCATAAATATTTAGATGCCAGGGCAAAAATCATCGGAGAGCGTGAAGAAAAGAAAGAGACCCTCTTTAAAAAAATCAATGAAGAGGCCAACGCGCGTGGATTCGGCTTCAAAGAAGATCCGGTGGGATTCAATCTCGTTCCCATGCGAGAGGGAAAACCACTGCGGGAAAAGGATCACGCCACCTTATCTGTTGCCGAAAAGAACAAAATATCCGAGCAGGCAAAAATCCTTGAAGGAAAGATCCGTGAATTCCAAGCCCAGGTCCACGCCTTGGATCATGAAGGGGAGCACCAACTCAGTGAAATGGATCGCCAGGTCGTCAGGGCAGTCATGCACAACCGCTTTGCGGTCCTTCGAGACCATCATCAATCCCTTTTAGAGGTCTTGGAATATCTTCAAAAAGTCGAAGAAGACATTGTCACCAACTACAAGGATTTTTTGCCGCGTGAAGGTCCTCAATTGGCACTCATGGGTTGGGATGTACGCGATCGCATGCCGAATCTCAGCCGCTATGAAGTGAACCTCCTTATCGAACATGCCCAACATTCGGGAGCTCCCATCATCGATGAGCCTCATCCGACCTATGCGAATTTAATCGGGAAAATTGAGCGAAAGGCGCATTTGGGCGTGGTCTATACCGACTTCACCGAAATTAAAGCCGGCTCCTGTCTGCGCGCAAACGGCGGTTTTTTGATGATGAATGTGTTAGACCTGCTCCGTCAGCCCTTCTCCTGGGAAGCGCTCAAGCGGGTCATAAAAACACGCTCGGTCAACATTGAAGATCCCGGAGAGTATTTTGGTTTTGCTACCACCGGCCTTAAACCTCAACCAATTCCCACTGACATCAAAGTCATTTTATTAGGCCCTCCCCATATTTTTGCTCTTCTGCAAGGGTATGAACATGATTTCTCAAAACTGTTCAAGGTCAAAGCCGACTTTGAGGTGGATATTCCTCGTGATACCAGCCAGGAACAGCTCTATGCCCGTTTCATCTCACAACTCTGTCGTGACGAAGGGCTTCCCGCTTTTGGAGCTGACGCTGTCGGTGAAGTGATCCGGCACAGCCTTCGCCTTGCCGAATGCCGCGATCGGCTATCATTGCGCCTCAGCTTGATCAGTGACGTGATTCGCGAAGCCGCCTATTGGGCCAAGCAGGATGGCCGGACATTAGTCTCGAACACTCACGTGAAAACGGCTATCGACAAGAAACGCCACCGCACCAATCAGTTAGAAGAAAGACTCCAGGAGGAAATCCAGGAAGGCACACTTATGGTGGACCTGGAAGGGGAGACGGTTGGTCAGGTCAACGGCCTGTCCATCTATCAGCTCGGAGACTATGCCTTCGGACGTCCCTGCCGGATTACCGCTCGCACGTTTGTAGGCAATGAAGGCGTCATCGACATCCAACGTGAAGCCGAACTGGGCGGGGAAATCCACAGCAAGGGGGTCATGACCCTCGCGGGTTTTCTTGGTGGAAAATTCGCCGAATTCCAGCCATTCGCTTTAAGTGCGACCCTCACATTTGAGCAAACCTATTCGGAGGTGGAGGGAGACAGCGCGGCTGTTGCTGAATTAGTCGCCATTATATCGAGCCTGGCAGATGTTCCTGTACACCAATCCCTCGCGGTCACCGGATCGGTCAATCAACTGGGAGAAATTCAACCCATCGGGGGCGTGAACGAAAAGATCGAAGGTTTTTTTGAATCATGCAAAAAACGCGGATTGACGGGAAAACACGGAGTACTGATTCCTGCAAAGAACATCCGCCATTTGGCCCTGCATCATGAGGTGGTGGATGCAGCGGAGGCAGGACAATTTACCGTATATGGGGTGCATACCATTGAAGAGGTTCTCGAATTACTCACGGGAATGCCTGCCGGAGAAGTTCAGCCGGAGGGACAATATCCTCCCAACACCATTTATGGACGCGCTGCTCAACGCTTAAGTGAAATGGCTCACATTGTCGCAGAGTGGGGGGACCGCCGTTCTCTGGAAACCGTCCACGGTTCCAAGCCTCCGTGACCCAAGAGGGGAAATAAGTCCGAATGAACAGAATCATCCGAACACCCGCAATGAACTTCTCCCGATTGCGCGGAGAACCCAAGAAGGAGGATGGTCATGCCTCTGTATGATTACAAATGTCTCAAATGTGGCAAGGAATGCCTTCTAGCCCTCACGCTGAAAGAACATGAAACCGGGGCCGCAACATGTCCCTCATGTGGAAGCAAAGAACTAGAGCAACTGATCACAAGCTTTATTGCAAGAACCAGTTCGAAAAGTTGACGCCTTCAGAGAAAGCTGGGTGCCGGAGCAAAATCCTTCGCCTGAAAACTTGGAGTGGGGCGACGAAATGAATTGATTCACATTCAATCGCTCGAACGGTATGGTTATTTTTTCTTTTCCCAAGATTCCCCTTCTTTTTCTCCCAGAGAAAAAACATGGCACCCGAAAGGATCGAGACGGACGTACAATCCGCTTTGGATGAGATCCTCTCGCCTACCCTCAAAGGATAGATCGCTGAACTGGTCATGCAAGATGTAGTTGGGGGAGGTGCCCGATTCCATTCCAAGCGCTCCGTTCAGGCGAATATTCGCTTGGGCAACCATGGGACTCAGGTTCACCGCAATGAGTCTCCAATCCCGGTCGGTTGTCCATTGATACGCCACGACATTATGGAAAGAATCGTCGCCGGCCGAACGCACCGTGAGCATGGCCCATTTCCCGGTGTGAAACACGTCCTCATTGGTGATCGCCAGAATCCGGTCATAAAACGCGACGGTCGCTTCATCAGGGGGTTCGTCCTGGGCTCGACAGAGTTGAATCGGAATCCGGATTCGTTTTCCAGTAAGTTGCCCTTGATGATACAAACGCATGCCCGGCAATGTGGCCATCAGGACCCCGACCGCAGGGAGACGAACGTTGCCAAACACCACCGCACTTCTCGGCTCATCGTGATTTTCCAAAAATCGTACAAGTTTGCTTTGAAAGATTGTATCAGCCTGAAGATGCAGGGCAACCTCATGTGGGGTCGAATGGCGAAGCCGATCATACAATCTTTTGTCGTAGGTAAACTGAAAACCAAGCTGTTGAAGCTCCCATTCCCGATCCCAATATACTTCTGCAATCCACATACAATCCGGCAGACGGGAGATGGCTTCCGACCAGAACTCCCCGGAAGGGCAGACATCGCCCTTCACATGATTTTCCCACGTCTGTGCAAACACCTCATTGAGCACCAACATCGCCATATCACAGCGAACGCCGTCACAATAATCGGCAATTTGTTGCAATTCGCGAATCAGCGCCTTACGCGTATCAGGATTGAAGTAGTCTAATTGCGCGGTGTCCGTCCATGCAGGGCAATTCGGATCTTTGCCATGTGCCAGATATCGAATGCCCTGTGATGTTTCGATGGGGAAAAACTTCGAAGGGAAGTTGGTGACATCCCTGGAAGTCCCTTGAACATAGTACTCCGGATGTCTGGTGGTCCACTCATGGTCCAATGCGGTGTGATTGGGCACAAAATCCAGAATCAATTTGATCCCGCGGTCATGAAGTTTTCCCAATACGTCCTTCAGTTGTTCCCAGGACCCCAGCTCAGGATCAGGCTGATACGCCCGAATGGCATAAGGGGAACCTACGACCTCATATTCCTGCCAATCGGGAAGCGCTTTATCATACTCCTTCTGTAAATCAGCATGTTGTCTTGCAATCCGCCGGCCAAGAGGACTGCGCTCCCATAGGCCCATGAGCCATAGACAATCAAACCCCTTTGCCTGAAGCTCATCCCATTCATGATCAGGCACGTCACCAAGACGAATCGTTCGGTTCATTTTCTGAGAGAGGTCATGCAACCACACCCAGGTATTGATTTCATAGAGATGCGGATGCGGGCGAGATGAAAAAGCCGAAGATCGCGGTTTCATAAGAGTCCATCCCCTCCGTCTCATTCAAGTTGGCTGAGGGATTCTACACGATCAGGGATTTGATCGCAGAAAAAGTGCTCTCTGCCCTAAAGGTATGGGAGAAGAGGCACGAAAGCCAACAAATAAACCGGACAGTCCCTGGAATAAAAATTCCATTGTGAACAGACGCGTGGGAGGCGAGGATCTCCTCATAGATGAGACACCTTCCATAATGATAACCAAGGCATATTTCCCGGAAGATCTGCTCGATAAGAAAGATGTTATTGGAAATCCTATCCTTCGTAATGATCGGCAGCATGAATCATCAAGCGTTGCCCCCGTCCGGTTCAGCTCATCGTTTTTTGGGGTCTTTATCTTAACACGTTTCCATGTGGTTCATGTGAATTGATAGAGCCCGGAGAAATTTACAGATGGAAATCTCCCGCCGCCTCAGGTTGATAGAGAATCTCTTCAATTTTTAACTTCCTCGTCCCTATAGGGACCTCCCATTCAATACTGTCCCCGACCCTATACCCGAGAATGGCCGTTCCAACCGGGGCAAGAATAGAAATCTTTCCTGTCGCAGTATCCGCATCACGCGGAAAGACCAACGTATACTCCAGCTCTTCCCCTTTGCTCACGTCTGATAGCCGGACGCGTGAGTTCATCGTGACGACATCAGCCGGAATATCCTTTGGGAGAACGATATGTGCCCGATCCAATTCTTCCATTAAACTTTCCAGGTGAATGCTGGTACTCTTACTACCTTTGAATGCTTGCCAGACTCCTAAGAGTTCAGTGAGTCGATTCAGGTCGAATTCCGTAATATAAATGTCTCGGCGCACCATCGCATGACTCCTTAAAAAATCAGGGTAAACGAAAAAATCTAAGGCATCCACATGAAGGAGGATACCACAACAATCTAGGCGGCTGAATTATGGTAACGGAGCAGGCCATACATCGACACACCCGTCGTTATCTCAATGGGGCATGAAAACTAATACGGCCATTTCCAATCTTTAATTTCCGGCATATCGTCGCCGTACTTGGCGATGTACGTTTTATGATCGATCTTTTTATCGCGAATCGCCTGTTTGGCATAGGCCGCAAGATATCCCAGTTTCGGCACACGATCGATCACATCCGCCACCAGATGATACCGGTCAAGGTCATTGAGAACTACCATATCAAACGGGGTGGTCGTCGTGCCCTCTTCCTTATAGCCTCGAACGTGAAGATTTTTATGATTCGTCCTCCGGTACGTCAAACGATGGATCAACCAGGGATATCCATGAAAAGCAAAGATGACGGGTTTATCCGTCGTAAAGAGCGTATCGAACTCCTTGTCGGACAAACCGTGCGGATGCTCGCTCTGCGGTTGAAGCTTCATGAGATTCACCACATTCACCACTCGAACTTTCAGATCGGGGACCTGCTTGCGGAGCAGATCCACCGCGGCCAAGGTCTCCAGGGTGGGAATATCTCCCGCACAGGCCATCACCACATCAGGTTCTCCACCTTTGTCGTTACTGGCCCATTCCCAAATCCCGATACCGGCAGTACAATGCTTGATGGCCGCATCCATACTGAGAAATTGCAGACCCGGTTGCTTTCCAGCCACAATGACATTGACAAGATTTCGACTTCGAAGACATTTATCCGTGATGAATAACAAGCTATTGGCATCAGGCGGCAGATAAATTCTGATGACTTCGGCTTTTTTATTGGCCACATGGTCAATAAACCCCGGATCCTGATGAGAAAATCCATTGTGGTCCTGCCGCCAGACATGGGACGTCAAGAGATAATTCAGTGACGCAATGGGTCTCCGCCACGGAATCTCACTCCCCGTCACCTTCAACCACTTGGCATGTTGGTTGAACATGGAATCGATAATATGAATAAACGCCTCGTAGCAGGAGAAAAATCCGTGACGTCCGGTCAACAGATAGCCTTCCAGCCAGCCCTGGCAGGTATGTTCACTGAGAATCTCCAACACCCGTCCATCCAGAGCCAGATGATCATCTTCAGGAATGGTGTCTGCCACCCATCGACGATTCGTCACTTCCAGCAGGGCGCCAAGGCGGTTGGACGCAGTTTCATCGGGACCAAAGACCAGGAAATTCCGATTGCCCATGTTGCGTTTCATGACATCCCGAAGAAACGTGCCCATCACCCGCGTCGCTTCAGCCACGACCTTTCCGGGTAGGGGTACCTCCACGGCGTAATCCTGAAAATCAGGCATCCTGAGATCTTTGAGCAGCAACCCACCGTTGGCATGAGGATTCGCACCCATTCGCCGTTCCCCCTTCGGAGCCAATTCCGCCAGTTCTGGAATCAGTTTGCCGGTCTCGTCAAATAATTCCTCAGGCTTGTAACTCTGCATCCACTTTTCGAGGAGTTGAATATGATCCTTCTTGGTCGCCATCTCCGAAAAGGGGACCTGATGCGAACGCCAGGAATCCTCGGTTTTTTTCCCATCCACCTCCTTTGGACCGGTCCACCCCTTGGGGCTGCGCAAGACGATCATCGGCCAGCAGGGCCGGGAGGTCTCCCCCTTTTCCCTGGCCCGATGCTGAATGGCATGAATCTCCTTCATCACCTCATCCAGCGTGTCCGCCATGATTTGATGCATAACCTCCGGGTCATCCCCTTCCACGAAAAACGGCTTATAGCCGTAGCCGACCAATAAGCTGTTCAATTCGTCATGGCTGATTCGAGCCAACACCGTGGGGTTGGCGATTTTGTACCCGTTGAGATGCAAAATGGGTAACACGGCGCCATCCAACTTCGGATTCAAAAATTTATTGGAATGCCAGGCGGTCGCCAACGGACCGGTTTCGGCTTCGCCATCTCCCACGACACAGGCCACAATCAGATCCGGATTATCAAACGCCGCACCAAAGGCATGCGACAACGAATAGCCAAGCTCTCCTCCCTCATGGATGGACCCGGGAGTTTCGGGAGCCACGTGACTGGGAATCCCGCCTGGAAAAGAAAACTGTTTAAAAAGTTTTTTCATGCCTTCGGCATCCTGGGAGATGTTGGGATATACCTCAGTATAGGTCCCTTCTAAATACGTGTTGGCCACCAACCCCGGACCGCCATGTCCCGGACCGGCAATATAAATCATGTTGAGATCATGCTTCTTAATAATCCGATTCAGATGGACATACAGAAAATTTAATCCCGGAGTCGTCCCCCAATGCCCCAGGAGGCGCAATTTAATATGGTCAAGCGTCAACGGCTTTTTAAGTAGAGGATTATCATGAAGGTAGATCTGCCCCACGGACAAATAATTCGCCGCTCGCCAATAGGCATCCATGCGCTCAAGCTCTTCCCTGGTCACTGCTGATTTTTTTGACACACCGGTTTTCATCTTCTTTCCCTCCATTTCACACTCCCCTCAAAATCAGTCTGTCTTCTTTGTCCGAAGCACAGACTATTGTCAGGTCCCGTCTCGGTTTATTCCAAAAACCTTTCCGATACCTACTCGAAAACCATTCTGACTCACGACCCATTCGTCAAACTTTCAGATCGGGAGTTCTGAGTTTCAGCATAATCCGAAACACATATTTTTCCAATTCGACCAGCAAATAAATCACCGCGCCAATTCCAATTATTCGAAGCCAGGCAAGTCCATTAATGCCGGTAGTATGAAATAGCGTCTGCATCACTTCGGTATAGGTAAAGAGGCATTGAATGCCTAACACCATTCCTATGGTCAGGGGAACATAGGGGTTTCCAATCAATCCGTTGCGGGACAGAACCGAACCATAAAAAGACCGGGCATTTAATAAATAAAAGGCTTCAAAGACCACCAGCATGTTGACGGCTATCGTCCTCGCGGTTTCGATAGATGCCCCCTGGTCAGTCTCCCATAGGAACAGCCCAAACGTGCCGGCCACCGCTAAGATGGATACAAAGCCTATTCGCCACAGCAGAAACCGTGACAAAATGGCTTCCCCTGGGCTTCGAGGGGGACGTCGCATGACATCCGATTCAGGAGGTTCGACGGTTAAGGACAAGGCCAATGTCACGGCGGTGATCATGTTGACCCACAGGATTTGTACCGGCGTAATCGGCAGCATGGTCCCTAACAGAATAGCGGCCACAATCACTCCGGCTTCGGCGACATTGGTGGGAAGAATAAACAGAATGGACTTTTGAATATTGTCATAGACCCGACGGCCTTCCTCAACGGCATGCGCAATCGAGGCAAAATTATCATCGGCCAGCACCATTTCCGCCGCTTCCTTCGCCACTTCCGTCCCCTTTACTCCCATGGCCACTCCGACATCCGCCCGCTTGAGTGCCGGCGCATCATTCACCCCATCTCCGGTCATGGCCACCACTTCCCCACCGGCCTGGAGGGCTTGCACAAGCCGTAACTTATGCTCCGGACTCGTCCGGGCAAAGATATCGATATCCCTTACCACACGCTTCAATTCCTCATCGCTCAACGTTTCCAGGACCTGTCCTGAGAGAGCCTGTTTCCCATCTCCAATATGCATTTGTAAGCCAATCGTTCTGGCCGTCACCAGATGATCCCCGGTAATCATTTTGACTCGAATCCCGGCTTGTTGGCATTGTCGGACCGCTTCAATGGCTTCAGGCCGTGGTGGGTCAACAATGCCAAAGAGGCCTAACAGTGTCAGGCCCTGCTCCACATCTCGAAACCGTAACTCTCGATGTTCGTGATTGGTGGATGCAACGGCCACCGCCAGCACTCGTTGTCCACGACTCGCCATCTGTTCGATCCGATCATGCCACGACCGGCTGTTCAGAGGATGATTCTCTCCCAAACTCCGCTGAAACGCGCACATCTCCAACACCCGTTCAGGGGCACCCTTGATATACATAAATCCATGCCCGGCATGGTCGTGATGCAACGTTGACATAAACCGATGTTGCGATTCAAAGGGGATCACATCCGTTCGTGGCCACATCTCATGTTCGAATCGGTAATCCAATCCGGCTTTTCTCCCGAGGGTCACCAACGCCCCCTCCGTCGGATCTCCGTTGATCTGCCAGACCCCCTCCACGTGGTCCAGATCCGCATCGTTACACAACATTCCGGCTCGAGCGAGTTCCATCACGTCTGGAAGGTCAGCCAGCACAACCGGGTTGCCAAGCAGAGAAAATCCTCCATGCGGATCATAGCCGACACCACTGACCTCCACGGTATACGCCGCGGTCGCCAGCGTTTGAACGGTCATTTCATTTCGTGTCAGCGTGCCGGTTTTATCTGAACAGATAACGGTCACAGAGCCAAGGGTTTCAACAGCCGGCAGCCGTCGAATAATCGCTTGACGTCGGGCCATCGCTTGAACCCCGATGGCAAGCGTGATGGTCATAATGGCCGGAAGGCCTTCGGGAATGGCGGCAACGGCTAATCCTACGCTGGCCAGAAACATATCACTGAACCCATACTCCCGGAAAAACACTCCGAAGAGGAACACACCAACCGCTCCGGTGATAATGGCAATACTCAATCGGCTCCCGAATTCTCCGATCTTTCGGAGAAGTGGGGTGGTCAGGGTCTGCACCCTGGCCAGCATGGCGCTGATCCGTCCAATTTCGGAGGCATCTCCGGTCGCAACCACCACCCCGGTTCCCGTTCCATAGGTCACCAGAGTTCCCGAATAGGCCATGCCCCTTCGATCACCAATGGACGCGGTTTCCGGGACCGGTTTCATGTGTTTGTCAACCGGGACGGACTCACCGGTCAAGGCGGCTTCTTCAATACGCAAATCTTTCACCTTCAGAAGACGCAGATCCGCCGGAACTTTGTCTCCGGATTGCAGAAACACAATATCCCCAGGCACAAGGCTTTCCGCGGGAATCGGACAACGGGTTCCATCACGAAGTCCACAGGCCTGCACCGACAACATCCGGCGAATGGCATCCATCGCCCTTTCGGCTTTGCCTTCCTGAAGAAATCCGATAACGGCATTGATGATCACCACGCCCAGAATCACACCGGTATCCACCCAATGACCCAGAATGGCGGTCACGACACCCGCTCCCAGGAGGATATAAATTAAAATATTGTGGAACTGGGCGAGAAACCGCTGCCAGGATGATTGCTTTTTAGGCGGACGTAGACGATTGGGGCCATAGAGAGCCAGCCGTTGGGCAGCGACATCCTGTGTTAAGCCCCCAACTTGACTGGCCACTGCCTTGAGGACGGATTCTCCATCCATGGCATGCCAGCAAACGTCTGGCTTTTTTCGATCGGATACCGACATCGCGCTCCTTTTAATTGAGGATAGGACCACACATGAGCAACAGGTTCAACATTAACATTTCCCACCACACTGCCGGACGACCATGACAATTGCGTCCTTTACCCTTTGATGGCCTTGAGTCTTCCTGAAGAGGGAAAATGGATCACGCATCAACCTTTTTTCTCGGATCTGCCAGGCCGGGTGAGCAACACCGAACATGGAGCATAGCGAGCAATTTTTCTGACGACTCCTCCCAATGGGACCGGCCTGCCCCCTATGAATCCTTTTGATCCAACCATGATCAATTTTGCCTTCGAACGCTCGGCAATTTTGACAATTTCTTCAGCAGGATCTCCTTTGGTCAACACTGTATCGACTTCCATGCCGAGTCCTTTGACTCGTTGGCTCATCTCTTCCAGGTGACTGGCACCTTCTTTTCGAGCGTTCTCCGATACTTGTTCGGCTAATTGTTTAAATGCTGCTTTTCCTTTTCCCCAATACCAACCCTCCAGGTAAGCCGGTCTTCCCACCACATGCGTCACCGTCACCTTTGGAGGGGTCTTGCAGGTCAACAGACCGAGCATATCCACAGTACTCAAAGCCACCGCTGACCCATCGGTGGCTAAAAGAATTTTGGCGGCGGATTTTCCCATGGTCACCTTACTGAGTTTGTCACGAACCAATAACACTGAACACGGGGCTTCCCTCATCACCCAATCACTGGTACTCCCTAAAAGAAACCGTTTCACATTGGAAAGGCCACGCGTCCCTAAGATGACCAGGTCAATTTGATAGTCCTCCACCGCCTGTAAAATTTGCGCACCCGGAAGCCCTTCCATCACCAGGGACTTAATGATCACAGTCCTTTCTTCAAGGATCTCCTTCCTGGTGTGCTCAAGAAGACCCTTCGCTTCGGTGAACAGTTTCCCCCTTGCTTCGGAAATGACCCGATCCCAACTGGAAGGTCCACCCGACGGTATCAGAGGAGACGCATGTTTCATCTCGATCACATGGATTAAATAGATTTCTGATGCCTTTGGCCAATCCACCGATTTCACAAATCGAATGGCCTCCTCTGCATGTTCGGAAGGATCAATCGCCACTAAAATTTTCATCGTCATCTCCCTTTCTCACAAAAGCTGTAATTTTTTTGGATTCCTTAGGCGTGGGTCATGGCAATCGATCAAATAAACCTGTCAGGTCACGGAGTCGGCTCCCAACCTTCTCCGTCAATTGCCCGGGATGAATCCGCCACTCCCAGTTCCCCTTGAGCGTGCCGGGGCGATTCATCCGGCATTCACTCCCCAATCCCAAAACGTCCTGAAGGGGAACCATGGCGAGTTGGGCAACAGAGCTCATGGCCAGTCGAATCACATCCCAATGAATGTCCCGCCCGTCGGTCCCAAGATAGCGCAACACACTCACACGCTCCTCCTTGATCTCTTCTTTGGATTGGGTGGTTTCCTTCCCCGGTTCAGCGGTAAACCACCCGACCGTCGTATTATGGTCATGCGTGGCCGTATAGACGATGGAATTCTGGGTATAGTGATGGGGTCGATAATGATGGGCCTTGGGATCGTTGCCAAAGGCCATTTGTAAAATTCGCATACCGGGAAAACCACAGGTATCCCGCAACGCCTCCACCTCGGGAGTGATCACCCCAAGGTCCTCGGCGATCACCGGCACATCACCCAGTGCGGCTTTCACGGCTGCAAACAATTCGCCTCCCGGACCTTTCACCCATCGACCATGGATGGCATGAGGCTCAGAAGCCGGGATTTCCCAATAGGCTTCAAACCCCCGGAAATGATCCAATCGAATCATATCGACAAGAGCAAGATTGGCACGAAATCGATCGATCCACCATTGGTAACCGGACCCGGCTCTCACGTCCCACCGGTAAATCGGATTTCCCCACCGCTGTCCTGTTGCGCTGAAATAGTCCGGCGGCACCCCGGCCACCACGGACGGTTGACATTGATCATCCAAATAGAATGAATCAGGATGCGCCCAGACGTCTGAACTATCATGCGCGATATAGATCGGGAGGTCCCCGATAATTCTGACCCCCTCGGCATGAGCATACTGTCTCAGGGCGGACCATTGGTGAAAAAACAGATACTGAAGAAACTGATGATAATCAATCTTCTCCCTGAGGCGACGACAGCAGTCCTGCAGGGCTTGAGGATCTCGAACGATTAGTGGCTGATCCCATCGAGTCCATGCTTGCCCCGCATAGCTTTCTTTCAAAGACATAAAGAGGGAGAAATCTTCTAACCAGGAAGCATGCTTCTCACGAAACAACATAAAGGCTTGGCGGTGTTCGGCTGGAGGATTGGCTTTAAATTGCTCAAAAGACTTTTCGAAGATTAGGCGCTTATGCGCAATGACCAGAGGATAATCCACACGTTCGGCCGAAGAAGACGGAGGGGTGGTCGCATCTGCTTGCGATACAAATCCATCCTCCACAAGTTTTTCCGGACTAATAAGCAGAGGATTTCCTGCAAAGGCGGAAAAGCACATGTAGGGGGAATTGCCATAACCGGTCGGTCCCAGTGGCAACATCTGCCACCAACTCTGACCGGCAGCCTTCAAAAAATCGACAAATTGATAGGCCGTGGATCCTAAATCCCCAATGCCCCATCCCAACGGGAGGGACGTCGGATGCAATAAGATTCCACTTCCTCTAGCCAGATTCACCATGATTACCGGCTGAATGCACTGAAAAACTATTCAGTTGACGGGTTAAGATGAAATTTACGTTTTCTTGATTCTTGATGACATCCGCAAAACATTCTTGGATGTTTGTCCATTCACCTTGAAAAAACTTTTGTTCCTTCAAGTTGATTTCTTTTGGGTTTTCTTTGGCTTCTGAGATCCGCCTTCGGTTTTAGCTCTCTGTTTGCTTTCCCCTGATGACAAAGGCAAGGTCTTCTTGAAAATTTGCCGCTCGGCTTCAAACCAATCTTCCAGGTCCTTCCCTTTCGTCCGACCTCGTGCCACATACAATTCAAATGCGCGTTTGGCAATGGTTGAGTGTAATGCCATTTTAATCGCAGACTCCACCTGATCAAGATTCAGCGCTCCTCCATCGCCTTGAAATCCTCCAATCACCTGGTCCACGCCAAGCTGGGACGCCTGAGACATTAAGGAACGCACCGAGGTTCCGGCCAGCGCCACAATTCCTCCGTGATAATTTTGGGCTCGTAGTTCCTTTAGCACGTCTAGTCCGTTTGGTGCCGCCACATACATATCCAACACGACCACTAAGGGGGATTTTTCCTTTACCAGGGACACCACATCCTGTCTATGAGGAGGAACACAGACTTCATAGCCTTTCTCAGAGAGAAAAGCGGAAATTTTTCCTCGAATTTCTTCGTGAAATGTCACAATCATAATCATCGAGATATAACCTCCCCATCACAATCCCAAGGATCGACTCAGCCACGCTTCCATAGTACAGACTACAAATTCTATACCATTTTCATTTCGTAAATACATTTATGAACTTTCCCTGCCACTCATACAGCACTGTGAGTGGCTGTCTAGAAAGGAAAAATCCTCATAGAGGCATATTGCCCCATATTAGGATAGTGCTGGAACCCCTTGTAGAGGAATTACTCCACACAATTTTCCTGCCCGGATATTTATTTTTGTCAGACTCATACTCCGCCCACCAAACACCACTGCCGCCAGCCCGTGATTCTCAATGGACAAAGGGTCGCCTCTGCGCCACTGGCTTATTCAGGTCCAGGAGGTCTTTTTTTCCAGCCTTTCACCAAAACAACAAAGCCGATCACCCCGATGATGAGCGCGAGTCCACCCAGTAACATTAAAGCATCCATTTAGTTGTCTCCTCACGTTTGAGCACAACCCTCTTCTCAACCTTCCTGGCAATTGAGGCGAGAAATGTGCGACATGCAAAATCAGGAAAAGATCATTTAAGTCAATGACTGGAGAAACGCTCAGGACAGGTATCGCCGGTCCGGATATGTCAGCATTCACAGTCCCGGAGACCTTTCCTATGAATCCTGGCTGCTCAACACCGCATCTTCGGACACCGTTTCAGTCGGTGATTCGTAACATCCGGCAACCAGAAGCAGTAGGAGCCAGACTTCAAAACATAAAATTTTGTGAAATGATGTCATAATGGAATCCAATTCATTATATGAGAAATGGATAGATGAACAGTTACCTCCTTATGGCCATGGGCACCTGCGCAAGAACCCGACGAGGACGGGCCACCATGGTTTGTGCGTACTTGCTACTAGTTAACCAATAGCAAAAGAGAATGGGAAGAGGGTAAATCCTGACAAAATATTTGTCATGCACGATCAAACGTCCAATTGACGCCGAGGAAAAGACAAAAAATTCATTTCATAAAAAAACAGCGCATTCCTTCCCCCTCAACTTGATGAGGGGGAAGGAATGCGCAAATGCCACAAGAAAACACGTCTAAAAGATGCCCCTCAGGTTGCTGTCAGGAGCTTCACTCAGAACCATTAAGCTTTCGATCTTCAAGGTACGCGTGGTCGGGATGGTGAATGGGCGCCACCGACCATTGACCACCGTGAACGACCTTGTCCATACACATCCGAAAATAACCTGCCCGGCACTCCTCGAAAACGGTTAGACCTATATGCATCCTCCTCTTCAACTCAATGGGATCCATGATGAATTGCTGATGGCCGTGGATCAATTGAAGGATCTGCCGACTCCTTCTGGTGCTCTGCCTGATTCACCCCTCCCAATACGGTTCTTTAAAACTTCCCGCCAAAAAAATTCTAGATTTCCTTTTAGTGCCTAAATCCCTATAGTATATTTTTCCCCTCGTTGCGTGAAAATCCCATGCTAATTTGCTGATTTGTATGTTGCCAATCACCACCATCTTTCAGGAAGTCGCTGCCCTGTTGCTGCTGACAGCGGTGATTGGAGCGCTGGCCGCAGGCTTGCGCCAACCATTGATCGTCGCCTTTATCGCGGTCGGAATCATGAGTGGTCCGTCCGGATTCAATTGGCTGCATTCAGCCGATCAAGTGGACTTATTAGCAAAAATCGGCATCACCCTCCTCCTGTTCATGGTCGGCTTAAAGCTGGACCTGCATTTGATTCGCTCAATGGGGCGGGTAGCATTGGCCACTGGTCTCGGTCAGGTGCTGTTTACCTCGATTGTCGGGTATGGCCTCTCCGTGGCATTAGGTCTCGAACCATTAGCAGCCCTCTATGTGGCCGTGGCGCTCACATTCTCCAGCACGATCATCATCGTCAAATTGTTATCGGACAAGGGCGAGATTGATTCGCTCCACGGACGTATCGCCATCGGTTTTCTTATTGTGCAGGACATCGTGGTCGTGTTGGTCATGATCGGCCTCTCCGCCTTAGGGACAGGGGCCACGGAAAATAGCCTCGCACAAGAAATACTCCTGGTCTTACTGAAGGGGGTTGCCCTTTTGGCCGGCGTGGGGATCCTCATGCGGTATGGCCTGCCGCAACTACTCTATCGCCTGGCCCGCGCCCCGGAGTTGATGATGTTGTTTGCGATCGCCTGGGGGGTCTCCCTTGCAGCGCTCAGCGAAGCCTTGGGATTCAGCAAGGAGGTTGGAGGGTTCCTGGCCGGGATTTCGCTGGCCTCGACGACGTACCGTGAAGCCATCGGTTCACGATTAGTGAGCATTAGGGATTTTCTCTTGCTGTTTTTCTTTCTCAGCCTTGGAGCACAACTGGATATGGGCCACTTGGGCTCTCAAGTCTGGCCGGCCATCGCTCTATCATTATTCGTCCTGATCGGGAATCCCCTGATTGTGATCATCATCATGGGAGTAATGGGATACCGGGCGAGAACCGGATTTCTGGCCGGCCTGACGGTTGCACAAATCAGCGAATTTTCATTGATCCTGGGCGCATTGGGAGTGACCCTCGGTCACATTGACGATTCAGTAATGGGACTCATTACGCTTGTGGGTCTGATCACCATTGGACTGTCCACTTACCTGATTTTGTATTCACATCCACTATACGAACGATTCGGCACGTGGCTACAGATCTTTGAGCGCACCACCCCACATCGAGAACAAGAAGAAGATGACACGTCCGGGGAGGCCCTCAATCCGGATGTCATCCTCTGTGGCCTTGGACGGTACGGCAGCCGGATGGCCGAGGGTTTGCGTAAAAAAGGGTATGTGGTCCTGGGCGTGGATTTTGATCCTGAAGTGGTCGCACTTTGGCATGGACAAGGCTGGCCCGCCTTTTACGGAGATGCAGCCGATCCGAATCTGCCGGGTTCCTTACCTCTGAGCCGGGCCCGATGGGTCGTGAGCACGATCCCGGCGACCTCGACCAACGTGACGTTACTACACGCCCTCCGCACGCATGGTTATACCAAACAGTTAGGTATGGCAGCCTATACGGTCCGTGAAGCCGAAATATTGAAACAGGCCGGGATAGATGTCGTGCTCATCCCGTTTGCCGATGCCGCTGAGCGTGCGGTGGAATTATTGAGTGATTCTCACGTCCTTGCTCTGAAATCCAACAGGAATGTGTAAATAGCCATCAGGTTCCAGAATGCGCGACAAATCATATGCCAGGGGCCCCTGGTCATGGCCCCACCCTACACCAATCAGGCTCTCATCATTAAATGACTCACAGGGATGCTTCGATCGCGTAGACTGGATTCCTCTTCATGTTATCCTTCACATACATACAATAGGGAAGTGTTGAATAATAATAATTTCCAAAAGCATATTGACCCACTGGCACATTGCATATCAGAGGCCTCGGGGCGTTCAAAAAAGCATGCCCTGAGCCTTTCGAAGGGTTCGTCCAGCAAGGCCACAGTCATTTTTGCGTGCAGAGCGTACTTCCAGTACGTGAGCACGGAAAAATGGCGAGAACGCCGCTGGCGGCTTTTTTCAACAGCCCCAATGGAGATTTCGTAAACTCTCAAATGTTCCCATCCATGCGGGAGGTACCGTATGCAGCCACACAGCATAGCAAAGCCCAACAAGTGGGAATCCGCCGCTATCTTCTCTCCATACGGTTTGTTTCGCTGAAAATTCCTTATATTCTTTGAAAGGCAAGACCCTCCATGAATATCTTGACCATTTTTGGGGGAATTGCGTGCAAATGCCCGTTAAGATTAGGTAGGAGTTGTTTGCTTCTCAAGCATCTTTGATTCCAACTTTTCCCAATCAACGGACACTGTTCCATCTTGGGTTTCATGAAATTTCTTCCAGGAATTCAGTAAGTTCAGGCAGGCGTGATCAATACACCGTAGATCATCAAAATCGAGATGAACGTCTTTCTTCAACGGAACGTCGTCCAGGGCATTGGCAAATTTGGGAAGATTCACGAACGTGGCCGTACCTGAAAATTTAATGGAAATCGATTTGTTGTTCTTGTTGCGGTCCACCGAAACCTGAAGAGTATTGGTTGAATAAATTAACTTCGCAAGTGCCACACCAAGCCCTGCAAGCACTCCAATTAGAAGGTTGGTTGTCACAATGGTCACAACAGTCACCGCATACACGACGACCTCTCCCCGGCCAAATTTTGAAAGTGTCCGAATAGCCTGGACATTGATGAGAGTATAGCCGGTGTATACGAGGAGAGCGGCCAAACTTGCGATGGGAACCAACTCGAGTATTTCAGGAAAGAGTCCGACAAACAAGAGTAACCAGACACCGTGGAGCACGGCTGAGACACGCGTTCTGGCGCCACTCTGAAGATTGGCTTTACTTCGGACAATTACGCCGGTCATGGGTAAGGCCCCAAGGAATCCACACAAAAGATTGCCAATGCCCTGGGCAGACATTTCACGGTTGTATCGGGTGCGGGGTCCCGAATGCATCTGGTCGACGGCAGTGGCGCATAAAAGGGTTTCCGCACTGGCGATAAAGGCAATGGCGATGGACATGGACAATATGGACGGATCGAGAAGGGAAGCAAAATCCCCCATCCTCAGAAAATGGATCGAGCTACCGAGGCTGTCCCGGAATTCAATATATTCGATGGAGAGGTTTTGCATGTACGCTTCTCCACTCGCGACCAAAACACCCACTAGCGGAGCAGGAATAAACTGGATCTTTTTAGGCACCAGAAATTGCCAAAGAATAATGACTGCGATCGTGAGAATTCCAATGCGGGCCGACACCCAATGACTCGAGTCAACTCCCTCCTGAGGGATCAACCCTTTCCACGCGGCCTCGGGAATGGTCAAAATATTCTCAAGCCCGCTTCCTTTTGGCGTGTCCCCAATCATGACGTGAAATTGGCTTGCCAGGATGAGCACGCCGATCCCCGCTAACATCCCTTGAATCACTGCAGGAGAGACGGCTCGGAACCATTGGCCTAACTGGAGAAATCCCGCCAGGATTTGAATTCCTCCTGCAACCAGAACCACGATCCCGAGTTTGCCTAGGCCAAAACGCTGAATCACATCGAAGACGATCACGCTCAGACCGGCAGCCGGGCCGCTGACCTGCAGCGGACAACCGGCAAGAAGTCCGACAACGAGGCCACCGACAATACCGGTGATAATCCCCTTCACGGGAGGGGCGCCCGAAGCAATGGCTATCCCCATGCACAATGGCAATGCCACCAGAAACACTACAATGGACGCCAGAAAATCGCGTTGCACATCTTTCCAGGTCATCGTGAACAGCTCTTTCCAATCTGGTTTTTTAATCATGAGTCATCCCTTATGCCTCATGAGGAAGAGTGTCCGCATCTAGGCATCCTTGACCTTTTTGACGTCTTGGGGAAACACGAATGTTTCTTGATGCGGATCGTACGGCCACGCCTCTCCTGTCGCGATAGAATAAATCCATCCATGAAGCGTGAGATTCCCCGTGCGCAACCGCTTGGGACGGCAGGATGAGTCTTCAAATGCTCAAGTTGAACCAACACATTCTCTTTTATCCTCGCGGCAAACCGTTCCTCGCCCTTGAGTTCCGGGTACATTCCCCCTCACGATTTGACGTGTCCTTAGAATG
Organism: Nitrospira sp.; assembly: GCA_024760505.1. Classification (GTDB taxonomy): domain Bacteria; phylum Nitrospirota; class Nitrospiria; order Nitrospirales; family UBA8639; genus Nitrospira_E. Next base: position 2,361,640 of record CP058931.1, on the reverse strand, counting down.
ATCATCTAAAGAAGGAGCAAGGAAATTTCATGTGCCATGCTTCTGAGAGGCATTCCCTTCCTTATCTAAATCTTCCGTGGGGACCCCACCTTTTTCACCTTTTTCTTCCAATGCCAGGAGACGTTGTCCTTCCGAACGATGCATGGCGGCCATTTCTCGCAACTCTTTTGCCGATTTCCATCGCGACGAGGCGATCAGCATCCACCCCGTCCTGGTAAAACCCTTGGGATCCATATGAGGCTTTTCTGAAAGGCTTATGGCTCGCTGTTCCAATCTCACCGCCTCACTTTGAAGCTCATCGGCCTTTTGATCATAGATCTGCGCCATCTCTAATAAATCGGCACCTGTCCACGGTTTCTCATCGGCTTTTTCAGAAGCTTGCTCTGCAGACGTCATCGCATAACTCACCGGTGCCAACATAGTAGTGAGACTTGGTCCTCCCTTCTGGCTAAGGCTCATCATGCCCATCCCACCCAACACTCCTATCAACACATATGCCAGTGCACGCATAAATACACCTCCTGATTAAATCGTTGTTTACCTCTTGCAACCTGAGATGAAATCAATAAAACACATCTCTTTCTCCTAAACACATCTAGAACAATTTTTTCAAGAGCTAACTCAAATTTTCCCGCACGAAGACCGGGATAGTTATCTTCTGAATGCTCCTCTTACAGCCTATAAAAAGACACCTTCCACTACAGCTGTGAAAAACCCTTGATACCTAATCTTATGTACTTGCGAAGCATCAGGAAGTATCTAAGGGATGACAAATATGAAGAATGTCCTGAAAGTTGAAAAAGCATTACACCTCGCTCCCCTTTCGATCCAGGCCTTCAGATATCTACGTGCCTATTCCTTTCTCATCCTGCCAGGAGATTTACGCCCAGACTAAGCTACATTGTTTTGAGCTCATATCCTCATCTAGACTCTATGTGAATTTCCTCTGCCCTCTCCTTCTTCTATCAGCGGTTTATTTAATTCCATGCCGTGGGGTGCGATGTGTTCGGGCACTCGGAGGGGGTGGCTCTTTCTCCAATTTCTGAGCAGAAACCCCACTCAGATGGAGGTTGACCTTCTGGCCCTCCGCATTGACACAATGAAATTGATCAAAGGTCACATGAAGCGAGTAGCTCCCCGATTGGTCACGCCCCACCGACAGAAGATGCCATCCTTCAATGGCCGTTCCATCCGGCCCGAGAAGTTCCCATTCACAGGGGTCTGAAGCCTCAAATACCCTGACGGTGACATAGCTGGTAGATTCTGAATTCATGCACTACCCCTCATGCCCTCACAAAGACCAGAATGTCTCACTCTCCACTCTCAGTATGATCCTACCCCCTCACCCTCTCCCGCATCTCTGAGATTTCATCCTCAATGGACATGTCGGTCTTATAGATGACGTGGGTTTTCCCATACTGGGAGTGAACGGCCAATCCATTTATCTACTCATTCCCATCTTCTATTCCCAATCCTAATCCAATCCAGGCCCTCAACAGATCATGCCTTGTCACGGTATACAGTACCTCCCCGTTTCGCTCTACCGGCAGACTCAACAATCGCTTTTCTTCCATGAGATGCACCGCATCCTTGATCGATGTCGTATCAACAACTGAAATATGGTCTTTTTTCATCACGTCTTCGACGGTCACTTTGTTCAGGTCTTTTCCCGCTTCCAAAGCACGGAGGACATCAAATTCACTGATAAAGCCGATAAAATGGTTTTTTTCGTCGACGACCGGCCCCCCGTGGGTATGATGAGAAAGTAACTCGATCGCGGCGGCCAGAGCATTCAATTTCCTACCGAATTTCAATTCATTGGTTGGCACAATCTGTCCGACAGTCTTAAACCCTGAGGCTGGGACACCTTGAATAGCCATATGACCTCCTCAAATTTAAATGTAAAAACTTTTCTTTGCTCATTGGTCTCTCCTCATTTGATTCCTACGGAAGTATTGAAATTGGATGATTATGGCTTCTTTCCAAGAAAAATCTCACACAACGCGTTCGTTTCAGATGGCCTGATTCAAGTGTTTGAAACGTCCGTTTGTTCCTTGCCGATGTCCTGGTCCCTCCCACACAATGGGAGCCCGTCCTTTCAACGATCTCTAAGGCTCGGAGGAGGATAATGGCGGTGACCAGGCAATCTGGCCGTTCTGATTAAAGAGGGTCAGGACAGGACTTCCATCCAGCAACACACGGAGCCGTGCGCGTGGAACGTCATTTTTGTCTCTGAGAGTGAGGGAAGGCACTCCATCCGGCTGCAGATCCAGAGCCGCTCGTTGCTTACAACCTTTATCGTTGAGAATTAACGCCGGTTGTGCCTCATTAAAGACACCGAGGAACACACGGCTATGACAGGTTTCATCAGCGAGGGTCAAAGCCGGCAATTCACCATTCCACAGAAGCAGCGTGGCCCGGGGTTGGCCATCCTTCGTCACGAGGCGGAATTCCTCCGCCGTAACCACTTTCTTTGGCTGCTCGGATTCCTCTGCCGATACGGCGGCATTCATGAAAGCAAGGTTGGACAGAGCCCCACCCATCACCCCCGCAAAAAGAGTCGTCATGACCAATATGCCAAACTGTCGTGTATTCATTTCCCTTACCTCATAAAGCATAGATTGTTTGACCCATCGTTCCCCTCACAACCTGGCTTAAGATAGGCAAGCCTCCATTTTGAGATTTGACATCGGCATCCGGAAAGAACGGGGGATTTTTGAGATCCCCCGTCAGCTCATTGCCAATTAGTTAGGTTGGGGAAATTGCACACCAATCGACTGCGGGAAGGTCACGGTTCCGTCTGGAAACGCCTGTCCTTTTTGCCACAGATGATAGATAACCCCATCGGTTTTGCCTGCAGCTTCGGCAATTTCTTTTTTCTTTTTCTCATCGTCGACATCCAGGATAAACAACCGACCGGTGTCAATCTCCTCCTGATGATCATGGAAATACCGATGCCATTGGATTAACGGAAGCGTTCTGGAAGCCTTCTTGGCCACGAAATATTCCACGGCGACGAGCGGAGCATTGGCATCAGTCGTTTCAAACAACAGACACTGAAAAACGGTGTCTGAAATACCCTTACAAAAATGGTGAAATGGACCACCAATCTCTCCATTGTGCATGAGATGCGGCGCTTGGACATGAAGATCATAGCCATCTGCCGGGCCGGGATCAGCGCTCATCGCCGGCACAGACATTCCTCCCATCATCACAGCAGTCAACACACTCGTCAGTCCAAGAATTCGATAAAAATGAGACATAGCAACCTCCCGGCTAAATGTGAACCATTACTCCCCAAATTGAGATATTGGGGTTTTTTGTTTGACCACTCGTCATTTCCGATATCTGTGACGGGAAATTCATTTTGGGATCCAGTGGCATAGATCTCCGCATACTACCGGCGGGGATGACGGAGGAAAACATTTTCATTCTCCCCATGTTCAATCAGGAATCCATCCTCACACACCTCGTTCCCGCTTATTCTCAGCAGGAAGCCTTTTTCATGAAATCCCTTGTGTTGAACACTCCAGCTTCTTCATCCTGTAGCCAATATCTGACGTTCGGCTTCGAACCAGTCGGCTTGATCTTCCCCGTGGCAGCCCCCCCGCTCCTCATAGAGCTGATGCGCTCGCAGAGCAATCCGAGCTTCGAGATCCCGGGCAGAAGAATCAGAGCAGATGACAGTGTCGTTGTCTGAGTTGACCGACCTTAAGGGGTTAGCGCCTCTCTTTTTAGAGACAACGGCTTTTTTTGAGCCCGAGGTGGAAATGGGATTCATTGCGTCTTTACGGCTCCCTGTTTGTTGACTCGTTCGCATCACAAGACCTCCGTCAATTGACTCTCATTGCGTGTATGCCGCGATTCCCTCAGGCATTCCAATCCAAAAGCCGGCGTTTTTCCTATGGCGCGAATAGTGTCAGCGATACGATCGGGCCGACCCCAGTCGCTCCACAGAACATTTTTGAGTTCAAGCACTCCAACCGATTCAGGGGCACAACCCAAAAGATCGGATGAAAAGTTCCGCCGCGGCATATCATGATAGATTTCACGAAGAGTCCGATTTTCCTGAGGTGTGCCTATAACTTTTTCCAATTGTTCAAACCGTTCCAGGACCTCGGGCAAACATTTCCACCCCGATCTCCATAAAGTCTCCACTTTGGCGGTCATGATAAAGGTATTCCAAAGCGCCCCATTAGCCCGAGCGGCTAGCCCCTGGATAGCGTTTGGCTTCTCGAGAAAGGCATCCACCCGTCTCACGCACAGCCCGCCACTTGATCCCAGGGGGCCTCCTGGTTCGATCCATCCATACTCGAGCTCAAGAGACGTGGGCCTGACACCGAGGAGCATGATTCGATCTTGAAAGATGGTTGTCGCCTGAATAGCCTTCTCAACCGTGTCCATAAATCGATTTTCGGGGAATACAAAATGGTCTGCTGGATACAGCACCACCGTCGCATGGGGATTCTGAGCCCGAATGTATGTTAATGGAAGGAAAATCCCTGCAGCGGTATCACAGTTCCGGGGTTGTCCAATCACCTGGCCACAGGATCGATTCGCCGACTGAGCTACCACTTCTCGAAAGTGGTTCTGAGCAATGACGGTTATTTTGTGTTCAGGATGCGTCAAGAGGTCCGCACGATCCCACGTATGTTGCAACATGGAACGATGGCCCACAAATGAACAATACTGTTTGGGCTTGTGATACCCCAGCCACTGCTCAATAAATGGACGCGTGCGCTCCCCTTCTCCTCCCGCCAAGATCACTGACCAGCGTTCTCCCTTTGCCGTGTTTTGGTCTTTCATGGAGTCCCCTTTTTCAGTAAACCCAAAAACCCTTCTCAAAATTTTTGCTTCTGCGAATGCAAGCAGGGTGAAGATTGTTCAGTTCTTCTAATAGTTTCGCTCACTTGAATGGTGTTTCCTTACGCTCTGTTCAAGTTCGGTACCATTATGAAAATTTCTTTTATATTGGGCTTCTGACGTCAGACATCATTTACCGATCCCCAAACCGATGACCCATTTGGCTACAAAAATTTTTGCATGGACGTGGCAAATATCTACAGTTCTTTTCGTGGAATATGGAATATATAGAAAACGTGAAAAGGACCAGCCCAACATAAAGTGTGGAATGAGTCCTCCTCCAACAATCGTCTGGACGTTCATCTAGGGACATGCACATCGGAAAGAGTTGGCATGCTTTAAGCACCGAGGTAGAAGGGAGGAAATCACTATGCCTTGGGCGGGTCGATGGTGAGCTTCCCCGCCTAGTCAAACAATGGGAGGTGATTCACATGCTTGATGCCAACACCAAGGCGATGGTTCTGGAAGCGCTGATGGATGAATACAAAGCGCGGGCGTTCTATCGCCTCGTGCTCAACACATTCGGTGCAATACGGCCATTCAGCAATATCGTTAACGCGGAGGAAACCCATGCGCGAGCGCTTGAACTTCTGTGCGGGCACTTTGAAATTCCGTTACCCAAAGATGACTGGGAAGAGAAGCTTGAGCCTCCCTCGTCTATACTCGAGGCCTGTCAAGCCGGCGTTCAAGGTGAACACGACAATATCGCGATGTATGACCGGTTTCTCAGGCAGACGAAGGTGCCCGAAGTCCTGACATTATTCCAACGACTGCAGGCTGTCTCACGACAGCACCATCTCCCAGCATTTGAGCGCTGTGTTGCTCGAGGCGGTCAGTCCGGAAGAGGAGCGATGCCGCTTGGCCGATTCCGAGCCGGTCGGCCCGGTCGCCATCGAAGTCAGGAGGATGGCAAACCGGGTCCACATCATGTGTAGATGCTGCAATTTTCCCATTAAGGGAGGGATGAATTATTTGTGATAAACCGAATCCTCACCAGCCTGTTATTTCGATTCAACAGCGAAGGAACGATGAAGTCGTTGGAAACGTCAAGACCTTGCGAGATGCTTCGTTTTACTCTGGATGACATGGTCTTCCAGGGCTTGCGTTACTATCCCTCAGAATTTTTCAAACATTAAGACAGCGTTCCGCCCATCCTCGCGCCCCAAAAATCCCGTCGCATTCCCCCTTCATCGGGATAAGGTTCCGAAAACTGGGTAGGACGGTCGCTGGACCGGCGACGCGAGGCCGAATAATTGCCTGGGCAGGAGGCCGGGCTTTAACGTGTGGGCTGGAATTGGCTAGAGTCTTCCCGGCCGGCATAGTGCCAAAGCAGGGAAGAAATGTACGCCAACACCAAATCCCTATTCCAGGCTAACGCCTTGCAGCGATTGTGTATTTGGTCCGATCAAATGCGAATTCATTTCCAATCGGGGGACAAAAGCGTGGACAGGGCATGTGAGCCAGGACCTGCTGATGAAGAGTACCGATGCCGGTTTATGGGGACAAAAGATATTCAAATTGCCTGGGACCGGTTACCTGGAACCGTTCAGCAGCAAGTGGTGGTGATCGGCGGTGCAGAAATTATGGAATTATGATGGTGAAGCGGGGTACAGTAGGGCGGACAGAGAAGAGGGCCTTGCGACAAATACGGACAGAGCCGGAGCCGGGGAAAAAGGCTCAGGCTCATATCAGGAGACTGCACCTTTCATTACCCTGGACTGCCGCCTCACGATCTGTTCACGGAACCGGGTGCTTTCGGGGTGGATGCTTGTAAAGGGAGAATATTTTGGGGGAGGCAACCTAATCGATGAATACTGAATCTGATCATTCCAATCCACTCGTGGCGATTATCATGGGGAGCCGCAGTGATTGGGAGACCATGCGGCACGCAAGTGTGATCCTCACGGAATTGGCCGTTCCCCATGAATGCCGGATTGTGTCAGCCCACCGCACACCGGATTTTCTCTTTGAGTATGTCGGATCGGCCCAAAGCCGTGGCATCCACGTGCTCATTGCCGGGGCAGGAGGAGCCGCACACTTGCCGGGAATGGCCGCGGCAAAAACGATTCTTCCGGTTCTCGGAGTGCCGGTGCGGTCTCGAGCCCTGCAAGGCTTTGATTCGCTCTTATCGATTGTCCAAATGCCAAAGGGCATTCCGGTTGCGACCCATGCGATCGGCGAGGATGGAGCGGTCAATGCCGCATTGCAGGCAGCAGCCATTCTTGCCGTATCTGATCACGGCATCGGCCAACGACTCAAGGCCTATTATGACCAACGACACACCCCTGCACTGGAGAAACTCATATGAATATCATCCTTCCTGGTGGGACGATCGGGATATTGGGCGGAGGCCAACTTGGTCGCATGCTGGCCATGGAAGGCCGCCGGATGGGGTATCGGATTGGCGTGTTGGATCCCGTTGAGAATTGTCCGGCCGCTCAGGTTGCGGATTTTTTTGTGCAATCAGAACTGACGAACACACAACGCGTGATAGACTTTGTTTCTCAGGTTGATGTGGTGACCATTGAGACCGAACTGGTGCCTTGGATGCTTCTTGCCGACATTGAAACGGGTCAAGCGACCCGTCCGTCCTCTTCCGTGCTCGCTCTCATCCAGGATCGGCTGGTTCAACGGGAATTTCTTCAAGATCACAGCTTTCCACAAACTCCCTTTGCCTCGGTCAAAAATCACGCCACCTTGACCAATGCGGCTCAACACGTGACATTCCCGGCTATTCTAAAGAAGCGCCGTGCAGGATATGACGGTAAAGGCCAAATCCGGGTTACCGGCGCGGACCATCTGAATGAAGCCTGGCGAGAATTAAAGGAAGTCCCGTCTGTTTTGGAAGCCGTCGCGCCCTTCAAGATGGAACTATCGGTCGTGCTGGCCCGCAGTCTTCAGGGAGATATTCAACTCTATCCCCTGGCTGAGAATGCACATCGGCAGAACATTCTTCATACCACACGCGTTCCGGCCCGGGTGGCGGACACGATCCGTTTACGGGCGGAGGAGCTTGCCGTTTCCCTCTCAGAAGCGCTTGACTACTGCGGAGTCATGGCGGTGGAGCTGTTTCTTCTTGAGGACGATACCTTGTTGATCAATGAGATCGCTCCCCGGCCTCATAACAGTGGACATTTCACGTTTGGGGCCTGCGTGACGTCCCAATTCGAACAACATCTCCGCGCCATTTGCGGATTACCATTGGGGGACACCTCTCTCATGCATCCCGTTGTGATGGTGAATCTCCTCGGAGATCTATGGCGAAACGGACCGCCCAAGTGGGATCGACTTCTGGCTCATCCGCAGGTCCGGCTTCACCTTTATGGAAAAACACACGCCGCGCCAGGACGCAAAATGGGGCATTTTCTTTGGATAGCGGACAATCCGGATCAATCATACCAACAAGCCGAATGTCTCCTTCAGAGCATGATGGATGCAGATTCTCAAGAGAAAAGTTTTCCTATCAGCAATCCAGCCAAAGAGCCTTTCCAAAAGCAATCCAGGCCATTGGAGACTCCGGCATGACTGCCGCCGTTTTTCACTCAGGGTTTCTAATGCGGGCGACACCTCAAGGCATGATGCGGCATTCAAACAGCCAAGACTAAACGATGACGGTTGTGATCCTCTCGTTGGTTTCCCCTGCCAATCTGTTCATGCTCTTTGTGTTTTGATAATGATTCAGTTGGATGCGGTATCTGTTACGCGCCTACAACTTTGGGCATCCGCTTACCATCCGCACGTCCGATTCGCCTTTAAACCCTGATCCTGTCTCGTGTGGAGGATTTGGCCATATGGGGGTGGTATTCCTCTGAGCTATCATTATTGGGAAACTCTGGAATTTTCCCATAGAATGAGCGCCACAACCCGGACGGTTAACCCGCCTCAGGAGGAAACCCGCTTGACGATGGGTCGGGTGACCATGGGAGTCGTTGGTGAAAGACGAATCTCTTCCTCTTCGTGTCGGATCACCAGACCATCGCCCTCCCGTAATGAATATGTGGCTAAATCCGGGCCGAGTTCCACATCCAGGATTTGCCCGCGATAGGTCAGAGGAAATCGCAACTTTGCCGGTTGGTCCGGGGCGCGTCTGGGTCTAAACGTAAGAATCCCATCGTCATCCCGCAACCCGCCAAACCCGTAGGTCAGGGCCATCCACGTCCCTCCCATCGAGGCGATGTGGCAACCATCCTTAACGTTTCCACCGATATCAGCCAGATCCATCAAAAGGGCGGCCAAACCTAATTCAAATGCCTTTTGCGTATAGCCAATCTCCGCCGCGACAATACTCTGGATGCATGATGAGAGAGAAGAATCTCCTGTGGTTAGAGGGTCATAATAGTCAAAATTGCGTTTCTTCTGTTCCGGAGAGAAATCCTGGCCAAGGAGAAACATGGCTAGGACAATATCCGCCTGCTTAATCACCTGATATCGGTAAATGACCAACGGGTGATAAAACAACAGCAGTGGAAATTTCTCTTGGGGTGTATTCTGTAAGTCCCACACTTCTTTGTCTAAAAAAATATCATCCTGTGGATGAATTCCTCTTTTCTCGTCATAGGGGATGTACATGTTCCCCGCCGCATTCCGCCACTCCTTGACTTCATCCAATTCCAAAGCCGTCTTGCTAACCAAGACGGCGAACACGTCGGGCTTCTTTTCGCACAACAACTCGATCGTCGCCGCGGCATACCGCAAATTCTCCCGAGCCATGAGATTGGTAAAGGCGTTATTGTTGACGACGGTATTGTATTCATCGGGTCCGGTCACGCCATGGATGCAAAACTTTCCGTCCTTTTGTTCCGAAAAGAATCCGAGGTCACTCCATAATCGTGCCGTTTCAACCAACATTTCCGCTCCATAGTCATACAGAAATTCCTCATCGCCGGTGGCGTTCACATACTTTCTCAGGGCATACATAATATCGGCATTGATGTGGTACTGGGCTGTTCCCGCCGCATAATAGGCTGAGGCTTCTTTACCGTTAATGGTCCTCCAGGGAAACATGGCTCCCTTCTGATTCAATTCTCTGGCTCGCTCTCTGGCATGATCCAACATGCGATACCGAAACATGAGGAGGTTCTTGGCAAGGCGCGGGGAGGTATAAATCAAGAAGGGAAGGAGATAGATTTCAGTGTCCCAAAAATACTGGCCTTCGTAGGCCTGGCCGGTGAGCCCCTTGGCCGGGACACCGAGGGTATCAGCCCGCCCCGCTGCCTGCAGGATATGAAACAGATTGAAGCGAATGGCCTGCTGGATTTCAATGGTGGAGCGTTTGGCCCACTTTGGGTTTATATCGCGAATCTGGACATCGCTCCTTTTCCAGAAATCGTCCATGTATTGCTCCTGATCCGCCAAAATGCCATCGAATCCATGCCCCATGGCTCGATCCAAGGTCCGTTCGGCCCTGTCGCACAACCCTTCAGGAGAGGCAGTGTCCGTAGTATGATAGGTGATGTATTTCAAAAGATGGACCTTCATGCCCGGCTGGGCCTCAACCGAAAATACGACTGCTCCGAAATCTTCGGAACCCTTGGATTTGTAGGATTGAGGGCATTCGGTCTTGAGTTCATGGTCGATGGCGCAGGCGAGTGTCAGGTTGCTGTTTTTCGTTCCATGACACAGGATCACCCGACGATCGTTGACGTCATGCTTCCGTGGGTGAAGCACCCGCTCCATAAACCCTTTCCCCTGACGAGGGTCACCGTCCCGCTTGTATTGATCGTGAAGGTACAGCATCTCAGAAGAGATGACGATCGGGGCCTCGGCATTCAGCATGGTGACTTCGTAGGAAATGGCCGCAAGGTGTCTATGGGGAAATGACACGAGACGTCGCGATTTAATTAACACCTGCTTTCCTGATGGCGTCTCCCACACAACCTGCCGGTCCAGCGTGGCGGATTTCATATTGAGACGACGGTCGAAACTCAGGAGGGTCGCGTTGGAAAGGTGAAACGGTTCATCGTCGACATAGAGTTTGATTTTTTTGGCATCCGTCACATTCACAATGGTCTGGCCGGTTTTGGCAAAGCCATACGCCTCCTCGCCATACAGAATCGGCCATGATTCATAAAAGCCGTTCACGAACGTGCCATTCTGAGCGGCAGGCACTCCCTCTTCCGGACATCCACGCATGCCAAGGTAGCCGTTCCCAATTGAATAGATGGTTTCAGTATGAGACAAAAAGTCGGGATTAAACTGTTTTTCCACCAGGTTCCATTCATCGGGTGGATAAATGTGGGGAGGTGGAATCAGGCGTTCATGGTAAATCATACGTCACGACCTCACGAATGTTGGGTGAACAGGTCCATTGCGATCCTGTCACTTGACTCTGACATACGGAATTCTTTCTTTTCATGGTAAGCCAGCGCATTCACCGAACGAACTCGCCCAGGTCGGTGACCACGAGATGGGCCCCATGTCTTTTGAGTTCCTCCGCATTGCCTTTCCGCGCCACGCCGATCACAAGCCCAAAGCCCCCTGTGGCTCCGGCTTGCACACCGGAAATGGCATCTTCGACCACCACCGCACGCGCTGGATGGACGTCAAGCATTTCCGCCGCTTTCAAGAAGGAATCCGGAGCGGGTTTCCCCGCCAAATGTTGATGGACAATGGTATTCCCGTCGACTTCTACATCGAAGAGATCTCCGATCCCCGCAGCGTTGAGGACCGCTTTGCCGTTCCGGCTCGAGGTTACCACCGCTGTTTTGATTCCCTCATCACGGACATGCCTGAGGAACGCGACAGTCCCCTCGTAGGCCTTGACCCCATCAGTTGTTAAAAATGCCTCAATCAGTTGGTTTTTATGATTCCCCAGCCCGCATATGGTTTCCTTCCGGGGAGGATCATCGGGTAGTCCTTCAGCAAGCCTGATACCGCGGGAGAGTAAAAAATCTCGTACCCCATCGAACCGGGGCTTTCCATCCACATACACAGTATAATCTGTGACAAGATCAAAAGGACAAAACGGTTCACCCGTTTTGGCGGAGCGCTTCTTCAGGTAGGCATCGAACATGTTTTTCCAACATGTCGCATGCATCTTGGCCGTATTCGTAATGACACCATCCAGGTCAAAAAGCACCGCGTCATATTTCTCCCGGGTTACGGGATTGTCGGGATGTCCTCGGTTCATCATTTATCTCGAACTGAATAAATGAGCAAAATTTCCCAGTCATGAATCATTTACCTACCCCTGGCAGAGGCTTGGAAATATCAATGGAAGGCAGGAAAATTGTCATCCGTGATGTCGAAAGCGATCCCATTTTAGCGCTAAGGAGGTAACATGGGTGGAACCGGCCATTCCATTAGCGTTATAAAAGAACCTCGTAAATGAGATATTCCCCTTTCAAATGCTTCTCCCGTTAAAGTTATAGCGAACGTAGATCTTGCGAAAGCTTCCCTCGTTGCCGGCAAAAAATTCAGTCCACACGACCGCAAAGCCTGCTCCGCGGCCTGATACCGCCGCACCCACTTCGACCCGGCTTTCCGACTTTTGCCAACCCGCTGACATAAATGGCTCAAGAGAATCTTCCCAACCTCGGCCAATTGCACAAACTCCTGGATTCTCAAGATGGGCGTCCTTTCTGCCCACGGCTTGTCGAACTCCTTCGTAAAGAAAAAAGCCATAGCATGCCACTGAGGCCCAACGGGTTCCCCATGTCTCCACGAGGCCTGTTACCGATACCCCTAGTCGATGCAACCCAAAGGGTGAGGGGGTTCTGAAATATCTTAAATGAAAAAAAGTAAGATACTATAATCTTTCTTTGAACTATCACGAATTTTTTTTGCGAGAGTTATTGTCGGACGCGACCCGCCGGATCGCTTATTGAGTAAGCTCGGCCCCCAACCAAGCCCATGCCTCGCTTTCCCGATCTTCCGGAAAGGTGCGCATATCCATATCCGCAAACGCGGGACTGACGGTCTTAATGACTTTGCACATCCAGCCTGGCGCACCGACGATGGCGTAGCGCTCGACCTTTTGTATGGCCGCCAGCTTTATCGAAAGAAGGCCGCTTTGCATAAATACAGCCGGATCGATCCCACCGAAGTGTTTGATCCGGTTCAGTAACCGCACCTTCTGGTGCTGCTCCAGAAATATTTCGAATTTTTTGATGACCTCGGGCATTTCCTTCCCCGAAATCACGCCATTAATCTCAAAGGCCAGAACATCGTCCCTTGATGTGGGGAGGAACCGGAAAGCCGGAGCTTCGGATTTCGGCACCTTCGGCAGCTCCGATGCCCATTGAATGGCCTCATCGCTCTCGTCGGGCAGGAAGACCCTCATCTCTATGGTTGGTAATAAAGCGCTCATGAACCCGATCAGGGCTTGGGGCCATTCCTTATCCGAAACAAAAGCAAAGCGGGTGAATCGATTGATATGCCTGAGTAGCTCGAGATCGGCCTTCGTACCCTCGACACATGCCTCGGCGTTCATGTCCGACAAGCCTGTGAAGTCCACCACCATGCTAAGCTGACCATGATTGAGCAGTTTTTCATCAAGAATACCCTTATACTTTTTGATGTCGTCGCCCGTCAGTTTGTCACTGAGGTGCATGGCAATTACGTGATCCGGCGCGGTTACGTGTTGATACATAATGATTGCCTCCGGATGTTTAGAAATAGGTGGGAATCGGTTCCCTCAACTTTCATAGGCTGAAAATTATCCTTGGAGCAGGTATCTTGCCACCAACCTCTCTCCATTATTCAGGCGGCCTTTCGGAGGTGAGACTCAGCGTAATCTCCATCGCATCTCCCTCTGCTGTCAGTTTTTTGGTAAATCCGGTTCGCCGCGCCAACTCCAGCATCCCGGTATTGTCCGTTAAGACCTGTCCGATGATCTGTGCCATGCCCCGCTGCCGGCAATACCGGATCATTTTCTCCAACAACAGTCGTCCCAAACCCTGTCCCTTCATATCCGACCGGACGATAATGGCAAACTCCGCAGTGTGATTGTTGGCATCATTAGCCGTGCGAACCACACCAAGGGTTTCAGACCGGTTTCCCTCATCCTTGCCTACTGCAATGAACGCCATTTCCCGGTCGTAATCGATCTGGGTAAAGCGAGCCATTTGTGAATGAGGTAATTCCCGAATGAGTCCGAAAAACCGGAATCGAATATCCTCCTGGGACAACCGTGAAAAAAATTCGTTATGAGCCGGTTCATCTTCCGGACGAATGGGCCGACACAGAATCCGTTTCCCCGATCGCAGCGTCATCCATTCCTCAAGTTCTTCCGGATAGGGACGAATGGCCAAATGGTGCGGACCGGAAACGCGAGATGGGGCAATTTTCATTCTGGCGTCCAACGCCAATACCCCATTCTGGTCTGCGAGAAGGGGATTAATATCCAGCTCAACAATTTCAGGAAAATCCTGCACGAGATGAGAAATTTGCATCAAGGTCAGACAGAGCGCTTCAAGATCGACGGCAGGATGAGTCCGGAAGCCTTGCAACAAGGAAGCAATTCTCGTCGCCTCAATCAGATCCTTGGCTAATTTCATATTCAAGGGAGGGAGAGCCATGGCATGGTCCCCCAACAACTCAACGGCAATGCCTCCCTGACCGAACACAATGACCGGGCCAAACGCGGCATCGACGGTCACCCCCACCAGTAATTCGTACGCACCAGGCCGACGGGCCATCGGTTGGACCGTCACACCACGCATCTCCGCTCCCGGATGAAGCTGCTGCAACCGGTCTCTCATTCCCTGAAACGCTGTTGCAACGGCCTTGGAGTTTTCCACATCAAGCACGACACCTCCGACATCCGTTTTATGAGTAATGTCGGGAGAAAGAATTTTCAACGCCACAGGAAATCCCACCTGCTCCGCGAAGCGAATGGCCTGCTCGGGGGTCGACGCGATATGGGTCTCCACCGTGGGAATCCCATAGGCAGCCAGAATGGCCTTTGCCTCCGGCTCATTCAACAGAGAACGCCCCTGCGCTAACTCCTGTTCAATCACGTATCGTGCGGAAGACGTGGCCGGTTGAAATTCCCGTGGAATGGATGGGGGAATTTCCATCAGCATGCGCTGCCGCTGGGAGTATCGAATCAGGTGCAGGAAGGCGCGCACCGCCTTTTCAGGTGTGCCATAGGTGGGAATATTGGCCTCGGCAAACATGCGCCGGGCCTGAAGGGTTGTTTGGCCACCCAGCCAACTGGTCAACACATTTTTCTTAGAGGACGATGCCCGAACCGCATTCACCACAGCCAGCGCGGCCTCCTCGCTGGTGACGACGGCTGTGGGAGCATGGGTCACGATGACCGCATCCACATCCGGGGCGTTCAGGATACTGGTCAATGCCTGCGCATAGCGGTCCCCTCTCGCATCCCCGACGATATCAACAGGATTTCCGTGAGACCAGCTTGCCGGCAACAGGGCGGTCAATTCTTGGATGGTGGCCTCTGACAAGCCGGCGAGGGCACCCCCGCCTTCGGCAAAGGCATCGGCGGCCAGAACTCCCGGCCCTCCTCCGTTCGTCACAATCGCTAATCGTTCTCCCTGTAATGGGCGGGCTCGCTCCAGGGTTTCGACGGCATCGAACAATTCATCAATTTCAAACACCCGCAAGATTCCAGCCCGGCAGAATGCGGCATCGTACACCTCATCACAACCGATGAGGGCCCCGGTATGGGAACTGGCGGCAGTGGCCCCTTCCGGATGTCGTCCCGCTTTAATCGCCAGGACCGGTTTATTCCGAGCGGCCGCTCTGGCGGCTGACATAAACTTTCTGGCCTGAGTGATGGACTCGATGTACAAAAGAATGGCCCGGGTATCAGGGTCGCTGCCCAGATAATCCAGAACATCGCCCATATCGATGTCTGCGCTATCCCCGAGAGATAAAAAATGGGAAAAACCGATTCCCTTGGACCGAGCCCAATCCAAGACAGCCGTGCAAAGGGCGCCGGACTGAGAAAGAAACGCCAGCGAGCCCGGGAGCGCTTCCACATGGGCAAAACTGGCATTGAGTCCCAGCCGGGGAATGAGCATACCGACCGTATTCGGACCCAGAAGGCGCATGCCGAATTTCCTTGCGGTATCCAGCATGTCCGTCCAACCGGTCGCACCCTCCTTCCCTGATGGTTCCGGCCTCATGCCGGCTGTCAGAATGACCGCAGCCCGCACTCCCCGTTCTCCCAATTCTTGAAGCAACCCGGGGATGGTATCGGGAGGAGTGCAAAGTATGGCCAGATCGGGATTGACCGGCAGGGCCTTCACATCCGGGTAGGCCAGCACCCCGCACACCGCCTGATACTTGGGATTCACGGGTAGAATAGGGCCTTCGAATTCCCCTTTCAGAAGATTCTGCATCACCACACTTCCCACTCGATGAGGCCGATTCGAAGCACCAATCACCGTAATAGCGCGTGGCTTGAACAGATACTTGAAATTTCGAATGCTCATGACACGAACCTTTATTCACAGATGATTAATGGCAAACACTTCTGCAAAACCGACCGCCACAGTGGGGACGGGATCGGGTGAGGAAGGAGCAGCAAGTCCATTTTGCCGTCCACGTCCATGGGAGCGAGGCAAGCCCCGCCAGGACCATGTTCATGCCACATGACAGCTTTCTTCTCACGGATTTCCGAGCACCACTCCTTCGCTTAATGCCGTATGACCGCCACCGAACATCCGGCACCGTAGACCACCTTGTTCGATACACTGCCCAGAAACACCCGCTTGACCCCGGTCGAGCCACGCGACCCCAAGACAACAAGATCAGCTCGCACATATCGAACAGCTTTCAAAATTTCATCTCCTGGATTGCCAAACACCAATCGCTCCTGAATTTGGAGGTGAGGAGCACTCAGGACCTTTCGAGTCTGTTCAAGGAGTTTCGCTCCTTCCCGGCCTCGGATCGCCAGGAGTTCTTCGGCCAATTTGGCAAATTCATCCTCCTTCTTGCTGTCGGCAATCAACGTTTGTTCAGTTTCGAACACATGTTTTTTGACGACATGGAGAATGGTGATCTGTGAGGAAGGGGGTAATGTCAGGTTTTTAATAAATTCAACGGCCGCTCGTGAATCGGCAGATCCATCAGTAGCCAGGAGAAGCTTCATGCCTCGAACAGCTTTTTTCTCCCGAGCCATGGGGCGAGCGATCAACACCGAGCATGGCGCTTCCTGTAACACCCATTGACTCACACTCCCGAGTAAAATCCCCTTCGCTTTTGAATAGCCACGTGATCCGAGGACCACCAGATCGACGTCTTTCGCGTGAATGGTTTTTAAAATTTCCTCTCCAGGAAAGCCCTTTTTTACAAGAGGAAACAGATGCACATCCTGATGATTCAGCCTTTTTTCGACCTTACCCAGAAACTCACGCGCCTGTTCAAGCGCCTGCTTTTGAACCTCTTGTACCTGCTGGGAGATTTTCAAAATCCGTTCCTTCGCCAGACCCGTAATCTTTTGAGGGACGGGGTTCACATGGAGAAGAAACAGATCGGATCCACCGGGCAGTGTCAGCTTGCTCAGAACCTGAATGGCACCTTCAGAAATACGAGTTTGCTCTACCGCCAACAACACTTTCATCATTGCGCTCCTTTCATCTCATAACAACAGAAACCGCCTTCCCCATTCCAGTTTACCTTATGTCTCCCTTTCCTGTATTTTCTTTTCTCAATTCCGTTTCCCCCAGGTGAATGACAGATAGCCGAACCAACGACACACGATCCCACGGCAGCCGGACCAGTTGAGCGTCAGGCCCCACGCATGACAATCCGGCAATAGGAAATGAGGTGAAACTTTTCTTTGATTTTTACAATGAGAGGCGTCTCATGACTGTACAGGTTTTCCATGTCACACCCCATCACAACTCATGCCTTTTGTGGCCAGTGAGCATGTAGAGAGGGACATGTCCCTGATACGCAGATGTATGAGAGGGACAAACAAATGGATACCCGATGCTGGATTATACTGAATATCTAAAATTTTTTGTGGCGCTGGTAGCCGTCATCAATCCCTTGGGGGCTATCTCCATGTTCATCGCCCTCACTCCAGGAAAAGAGATGAAAGCCCGGCAAAACATTGCCAGGATCGCTTCATTCTCGGCGACTCTGATCCTCTTGGTGACCTTGGTCGCAGGGGAAGGAGTCCTCGCAATTTTCGGAATCAGTGTGAGTTCTTTCAGAGTGGGTGGCGGGATCCTCATTTTACTCCTGGCGATTTCCATGCTTCAGGCACAACGGAGCCTCACGGTGCAGACCAAAGAAGAAGCTGAGGAGTCCGACAGTAAACAGGACATTGCCATCGTCCCGCTCTCAACCCCGTTACTGGCGGGACCCGGTTCGTTGAGCACCGTCGTGCTTCAGGCCCATAAAGGAACCGGCTGGGCTCATGAAGCCCTTATTGCCCTTGCGATCGTTGCAGTCGGCATATGCATTTGGGCGTCTTTACATTTGGCACCGTGGATCTCCAGGCATTTAGGCCAGACCGGCATTAATATTTTTACACGTATCATGGGACTCATCCTGGCCGCCATCGCCGTAGAATTTATTGCTAACGGATTGAAGGGGTTGTTTCCGGCTTTGGCGGGATAAGACAAAAAGAGATTGGTGCGTCGGCATGAATTCGCATGAGGCCAAAGCCGATTCGTATGTTCGCAGCTCTACCCCGCTCGACGCAACAGGAAATTGCGTGTGGATCGCTCTCAATCCACTGCCTGCTTTAAAGGCGTTTTGCCTTAACGGACCCGTTTGTGAATTACCAGAAACTACCCATGATTCGGTAGGGTTTGCCCCATAGGATTCATATGTGGGGTTGGAACGCTCTTTCCGGGATAGGAGGAAGGAACAAGCGAATGAGAGGTCGTATTCGTCTCAACCTCCATGCGATTTCATGAACTCAATACAGACGTGAGGAATTCCGGAATCTTAAGACGATCATGTGGTCGGTGAGAGGTCGAACATAAAACCATTCTGACTGGAGAAATGGGCGAAGCCTCTATCCGGTAGATAAAGTCCGGAGAGCGACATGTAGATCATTCCCGCTCTGCCATGCCATTCCCCTGCAGGACGTATCTCTCCACTCACTGATGGCGTGGGCAAACACCCTAACATGGATACACCAAAAATCCCCAATATGATCAAGGCCCATCTTGAACCACGCATCATTTCTCCCTTGAGAAGAAGACATTTTAATTCTGTTTCACAAGACAGACTCTCCATCAGTCCAACAACTTCGAAAATGGGGTAACAGACGTCAAAGGAAACCGGTGAACGGGACTGGACCAATGCCTACCCGATGAACCCCGGGCTCTGGTTGTTCTGCGCATAGAGCTTTGGCTCATGGCTTTTATTCATCCATGGCAGCCGGAATTGGGTCTTGCTACCTACCGTCCTTGCCGGCCCATACCGCATCCTTTTCCCATTGAGGGAAATTGATCTTTTCCGGTTGGACTTTAGGATTGAATTCTTTTGGCCTTTCAGGCCAGGTGCCTTTCGTGTTTTTTAAGCTGCTCGCTTTCTCAATCCCGTTTTTAGCGTCCAGTGTTGTTTTTTTCCGGTTGTTGAAGGTCACCCGGAGTCTGGAGTTGGTCACGTCTTTGATCTTGAGACCAACTAAAACCTGCAACCCCCATCGATTGGTACGACTAATGAGATCAAAATGAAACCACAAAACCTGTTCCTGGGTATCATACAAACACCTCTTTTTCAGAAACAGCAAAAGCGACATGGCTTTGACCTAGTGACAATCTACCAACACAAACAGCGAAAAAACACTCTAGTAAACCGGGCCGCCATTCAGAACAAAAGGGGAAGATGTGCGACCGGATTTTTTGCAACCCGGCTGATGAACAGACCTCCTGGACTAGGATGATAGATCTTTGGCCAATATCTCTTGCTCGGCAGCTAACCAATCATTGATATCCTGCCCAGGATGCCCGCCTCGGCCCTGAAATAATTCATACGCCCGCCGGGCAATCCGCGCGGGTCCATCCCCATAAGTAGGCTGGAAATTCAGAGACTCGGTGACGGCAGCGATCAGGCCCTCCTCAACCTCTAAAGGTGCCGGCTTCTTTGAAGGCTTTTTCATTAACATACTCTTGAGCTTGCCAGACGAGGAAGACTTTTGGGGCGTATCATTTTGGGATGGTTGAACTAATGGCTTTTTCGCCATCACGTCACCTCTACGTGAGGAATGGCATCGGTCGGAGCCAAGGACCTTTGTAAAATTTCGGAAGGAAATGCAGGTTTTTTCCCGAGAGTTTTGAGGGTATGGGCAATACGTTCGGGTTGTCCCCAATCACTCCACAGCACTTCTTCGAATTCCATCACTCCCAGATGCTCAGGAATTCGTTGAAGCAACGTACGAGAAAAGTCCAGGATAGGCATGTCTCGATAGATCTCGTGCAGCGTCTCATTTTCGTGCACCGTTCCAATCGTCGCTCCTAACTGTTCAAACCGCTCCATCATAACCGGCAGGGTTTGCCAACCAAGTTTCCAGAGAGTGGCCACTTTTGCCACAATCACCAAGGTATTCCAAAGAGCGCCACTTGCCATGACCTGCTTCCCTTCAAGGAGGTCTGGTTTTTCAAGAAAGGAACCAACGTGGCGAATACATGACCCATGGCTCCAGCCCAGGACTTCGCCAAGGTTGATCCACCCATAGTCCAATTCGGGATGGGAAGGAGACACGCCAAACAGGATCAGACGATCCTGGAGAAAGTGACTGGCGCGAATCCCTCGCCTGATCGTTTCGAGAAAACGAGCTTCCGGAAAGACAAAATGATCGGATGGGAAAATGACGACTGTAGCATCAGCATCCCAAGCTCGAATAAAGGTCAGCGGAAGAAACACTCCCGCGGCTGTTCCACAATTCTGGGGCTGAACAATAACGTGCCCAGAGGTATTTCCCTCCATGGCATCATTGAAAAACTTCCGATGGTTCCGACCGATCACCGTGACCTTCTGTTCAGGTCTGACCAATCGGTCTGCCCGATCCAGCGTATGTTGGAGCATGGATCGATTCCCGACAAAGGTACAATACTGCTTGGGTTTATGCCCCCCCAACCACTGTTCAATAAACGGGCGGGTCCTTTCCCCCTCCCCACCAGCTAAAATAATCGACCACAACGGATGAGCCCCGGCTCTTAGCATGTTCTTTCTCCCTCCCTGGGTCAGGAATGCCCTAGCACAATGGGGGTCTTCCCCCATTACGGAATGTCCTTTCTAAAACATTTCACACAAGGAAGGAACTAGGAATTTCCCTAGTCAACCAGGAAAATGTCCCTAGGGCCTATAATAAAAGTCCAATTCACCATGTCGGGCATGACAGGGGGGAGGCATTGCCGAAAATGCAAAAAAGTTAGAGGTCAATGGAATGGAATCGTATTACTTTGCCTGTCATCCCCGCAGGTTTGTAGCGGGGATCAATCCGGAGAAGACGTCAAAGGTGAAGTGTAAGGCGTCAGGGGTGACAATGGGAGATAGAAAACCGGATCGACTCCAGATCACAGATATGGGGGAGCGCGAAAATGAAACAGATGCCCGATTCAACATGACGGGGACGCTATCCCCCCAAAACTCATTCACGGCCACGCTCTCTGCGGGATCCGGAGGAAGCCCCCTTGGCAATGGGTTTGAGTAATTTCACCCCTTTACCCAATGCCAGGCCTCGTCGGTCTGGTCTGGTGTGAAATATTTGAACTGAGCACTGGGCCAGGAAATAGAAACATCTCCTCCGCCCTCCAACCATCGCCGGCTTCCCACCACCGCAATTCGTTGATAATCTTGAACGTTCCGAAGATGATCGGTCATCTCCTCCCATAAGGCTTGCCCATTTTCGCCTTCCACGGTTGCCATATAGCATAAGAAATTAATCGGCCCAACTTCCTGCATCAAATGTTCCAGGTACGCATTCAAGAGATCATACTCTTCCGCTGATAATTTACCCTCAACCCGTATTCCCACACTTCCGTTTTCACTTTCATCTAAAATCCGATACATCCTGTACCTCTTACCCTCGAGACATAAATTCGTGATCGGCCCTCACGCCGTACTTTCCACGGAGGAACCCCCGTTAATGACTTAATATCTTTGATTTCTAGGCTCCACTCACATCTCCTTTGCCCTAGAAGCCTTTCACCTTCCCCTGACGGTATAGACCCGCTACTCTTTCTCTAGCGAGGGTTATGCAAGGAGAGGGCCTCGAAACAATTCCCTCTGTTCGCAATGGGTTCTGAGGAAACGGACTAGGCGGGAAAGGTCTATTTGGCCAAAAAAGCTACAGGGATTAATGGGGAACTGTTGAAGATTGCAACAACAAGGGGGGAAAAGCGGGAATCAGACCCATTGGTCATTCCCAGGGTTTATTATGAGGAACCCAGACGGAATTGAGTCATTCGAAGATGGATTCCCCCTCAGGTTCCGCGGGGGATATCCGAGCAAAGTTGACACCATTGATATATGCATCGACAACTGAGTCCCATCGGGACCATCCCTAACGCTATATTTCGGAAATCCTTTAAGTCTTCATTTGGGATGGGTGTCTGCTGACTTATGCCCGATAACGGGGCAAGGCCGGCTGTCCCAGATTTCGCTCTATGGTTCAATATTTTCCCGTGTTTCTTCAGCCATGACCTCTTGCTCCGCGAGAAACCAATCATCGAGGTCCTGGCCGTGGTGGCCTCCCCGCCGCTGGTAGAGCTCATAGGCCCGTTCAGCAATTCGTGGATGAATACCCTCATTCGCGAATGGAGTCTCGCGATCATGTTCCTGTTCCGGCCGAAGAGGTTTGCGGTTCTTGCCACTGGAAGATGTCTTGGCGCGTGGTGGCTTACCCGACACGCTCCTGCCTTGACGAGTCACGTCAGGCTGTTCTCCCGGTTCCTTGCGGGCACTTGTGGCTAATACTCGTTGACGACTCATCGGGTCACCTCGAGTGAAGAGAGTGCATGAGGAGAAGTACAGGGCATGGTGACAAGCTCGGAGGGGAACGCAGGCTCCTTACCAAGAACATTCAGCGTGTCACGAATGCGGTCTGAGCATTCCCAATCACTCCAAAGCACGTCTTCTAGCTCAATCATCCCCAGGTGTTCCGGAACGCGCTGGAGTAATTCGGAAGACACATCTAATATGGGCATTTTCTGATATAACTGACGAAGCATGCGACCTTCATGAGTGCTCCCGATAGCCTTTCCTAATCGCTCAAATCGTTCCATGATAACCGGAAGGTATTGCCACCCAAGCTTCCAGATGGTGGAAACTTTCCCGACGATCACCGACGTGTTCCAGAGCGCCCCTTTGGCCATAGCGTTGAGGGCCTGGACGTGGTCGAGTTGCTCAACAAAGGAATCGACTTGCCGAACACAGGATCCTCCACTCCAACCCAACACCCCACCCACATTCATCCAGCCATAGTCCAATTCGAGATGAGTGGGACGTACCCCCAATAACAGGAGGCGATCCTGAAAAATACGACTCCCGCTTATGGCACGCCGAACCATTTCCAGAAATCGATTTTCCGGAAACACAAAATGGTCAGAAGGGAAGATGACCACCGTGGCACTTGGATCCCATGCCCGGACATAGGTGAGAGGGAGAAACATCTCAGGGGCGGTGCCGCAATAGTTTGGTTCAAGAATCACTTGTCCTGCCCGCTGACCTCCTAAGGCCTCACCTGCAAACCCTTGATGGCTTTGGGCCACCACCGTGATTTTTTTATGAGGAGCCCCAAGGCGATCCGCCCGGTCTAAGGTGTGTTGCAACATCGACCGGTTTCCCACGAATGTACAGTACTGTTTGGGTTTGGGATAGCCTAACCATCGCTCAATAAACGGACGCGTTCGTTCCCCCTCCCCACCGGCGAGAATCATGGACCATAAGGCATGGGATTGAGACATAGGGCGGAACTCCTTCCTTTGCACGAAAAAATTGTATGAAAGCTATGAATATACCGACGCGGTCCTTTGTAGCGTGAAAGAAGAGAGAGGGATACTGGGTATTTCCCTAGGAAACCAAGAAAATATTCCTAGGGTTCTGAGGGATGTCCGAGACAAAATGCCGAACCTTTACCTTCTCCTTAGTCATCCCCGCCGTTGTGAGCGGAGACCCATCTTCCGGAGAGATGAAGAAAAAAGGATTCTTGATTAAAAATGTCAGAATTCAGGCGTGGGGATGAGGACCTGAGTAAAACTGTTGAGCCAAGCAAACAGGCTTTAGGCAGTCAATGGCGGCCTTTCAGAATCCTCGGACAAAACCTCCCTTGCGGCTTTCAACCAACTGGCTAAACTCGGGCCACGAGGCTCACCTCCCTGTTGGGAGATCTCATGGGCACGATTATCAATGATGATCGCTAGCGAATCAGAAGAACCATCATGCCGCATCTCCTGGTCTTCATTGACAGAAACCGGCAGACTTTGCATTTCTCCCTGCTTGTGGGACACGAATGAAATATCTTTCATTGGATCAACCTCCGCCTTGTATTGCCTTGATATCAGTTCAGCTCTTTATCATCTCAAGAAAGATGAGCAGAAGACGGACGTGTTCTTTCCTGCGACGATCAAACCGGATTGACCGCTCATGGGTAAAGACATATCAAATCGCTCAAAACCCCATCTGAACAGTAGCGACTAACACCGCGCCCCTTTCTCTTTGGCACATTCAACGTCCTAAAGCACGAGATAGCGTCACAGGCCTTCACCTTCCTCCTACAGCACCCAGGGTATGACATTCATCTCCATCGATTTCAGACTTCCACCGGATTATGGATGACCTCACCACATTCCCGACAAACCAGGTGCCCCGTTTTCTCGCCTTGTATATTGACCTGTTCGTCTACCAGGCGTTGATGGGCGCAGACTTCTTGCCTCCCCGTTTTAAGGGTTCCATTCACCCGACCGGCCTTATGTTCATTCATGCGTCCCCCCTTCCGAAAAATGCCCAATATCTCATTTGAAAATCCATCAGCTCTAACCGGAATCCGTCTTCCATCAGGCCACATGGAAACGAGAAGAAGCCTCTGCCTTGACCCCATCGTTTTGAAAGATCTTACGGCAGGCTTGTTGAACAGAAGCCAGATGAAACGGTTTGAGGAAAAATCCTTGAGCACCTTCCTGCAACATCCGCCGGAGCAATGATTCCTCCGACGCGCCCGACATCATGACCACCGGCATCTGATGTCCCAACCAGCGTAGTTCATCCAACATGGTCCGCCCATCCATAATGGGCATGTGCATATCCAGTACAATTCCATCCACGCAACGGCCACCTAACAGATCCAGGCCCTCCCGCCCATTTCTCGCAACAATCACCTCATATCCCCATTCCTGAAGGGCTTGATCCAACAACCCGGCTACGGAAGGATCATCATCGACCACCAACAAACAGGGACGGACTTCC
Source organism: Nitrospira sp. (assembly GCA_024760505.1). Classification (GTDB taxonomy): domain Bacteria; phylum Nitrospirota; class Nitrospiria; order Nitrospirales; family UBA8639; genus Nitrospira_E. The sequence goes on along the minus strand of CP058931.1, from coordinate 2,336,437 downwards.
TGACCCTGGGCCTCGGCACGCGACACACCCGGCGATGTGGACTGGAGCGCTTGAAGAATTTCCAGACAGGAAGGGCAATAGGTTTGTGCAGGCTCGATATCGGAGAATGTGAGTTGATGCCTTACCAAATATGCATCCAAACCTCGCCAGTCATCGGCTCCGACCAGCCCCTCAGAGGGATCATGAACCCGTTCACACCAGGCACAGGAAAACACGAATTGGGAGGTAGGCGAAGATAACGGGAGGCTATGCCGTAAGACATCTCCCCGGGAAATGACTCCGACAAGCTGCCGATCACGAACCACAGGCATCCTCAGAACTTGGCTGTGAACCATCGCCTTCATCACGACATCGAGCGGATCCTGCTCAAACACATATACCGGCGTGGTCATTGTGTCTTCGACCCTCAGTTCATCCAGGGAATTCACGCGTGAACAGGCTTGTAACAGACGGAGTTCGGTCACGACCCCCAGGATTTCCCTGGTGGAATCGACCACCGGCCATCCGCTGTATTGACCGGAGAGAAATTGCAAAGCCAAACCCTTCTCAAAACGACCGGGTCGAAGAGGAACGGCTGCGGTGTTCATCAGATCTTCCGCCAACGGAGAAGATGAAAAAAGGTTGTTCATCCGAGGGCCTCTCTTTCACATCGGTTTCAACCATGAAACCATCAGAGTACAGGGGGATTTTGCCGCTAAGGTGAGGGTGTAAAATACCGATTGACGAAAAAAAAAAGAACTAGGGAAACCCCTAGTCCTTTCGGGAAATAATCCTAGGATGAAGTGAGGAGAGATGATAGGAATCGTCTACTTCTCAACCAGGCCGGAAGCCACCGCAAACTGGGTCAACTCTGGAATCGTATGCATCCCTAAAGTTTCCATGACCTTAGCTTTATGAAATTCCACCGTTTTGGTGGAAATATTGAGAAGGGTGGCTATGGCTTTGGTGGAACGGCCTTCGGCGATCAACTGCAAGACTTCCCGTTGACGAGGAGTGAGTAGCTTAAACAACGATTTTCCCCCTCCAACGAGATCAAAAAGCGAGACCTCCCCCCGTAGGGCAAGAGGCGTGACATACCGGCGGCCCGCCAACACCGTCTTTACCGCCAATTGAAGTTCTGAACCGGCAGACCGTTTCAAGAGATATCCAGATGCTCCGGCCTCAAATGCCGCGGTAATGTAGGCGGAATCCGCATGCATCGTCAGGAAAATGATTTTACAACGGGGAACAAGTTTTTGGAGATGGCGGGCCGATTCCAGCCCGTTTAAACTCGGCATCGAAATATCCATGATCACCACATCCGGGTTCAGATGTGAAGCGACTTCAAGCAGCGATCGTCCATCCTCCACTTTCCCCACGACCTCGCCAAAATCCTCCACAAGCTTGGCCACCCCCTCCAGCACCATGGGATGATCGTCCGCCAACACAATACGGGGAAGATTCGTCAAGGACCCTTCGCCACATGAAATATCATGAAGATGAGAGACATGAACGGCCATCTAGACGTTTCCAGACAATAGGTCGCACCCTTCAGCCTGCCGTATTGTATACAAGGGAACCCCACGCACCACTAGGCAAATCCCTAGTTCTCAAAGGAAAACCTCCTAGTCCCGTACCCATCGTTTCACGTGCCACACTCTTGACTCTGAGCCTATCGAATAGCTAACCACCACACGGTGCGTGCAGTCAGATCATGGGGTTGGCCAGGGGGCAACACGAACAACGGGTTATTCCTCGGGAGCAATGAGGCCATGCGCAATGGCATATCTCGTTAATTCCGCCGTGCTATGAAGGTTTAACTCCCGGATAATCTGCGTTCGATGAAATTCAATCGTTTTAGGACACACATCTAATATCGTCGCGATCTGTTTGGTGCTGTGACCCTCGGCAATGAGTTGAAGAACTTCCCGCTGTCGCGGCGTCAAGGATTTTTTCTGGACCTGGGGAACCGGATTCGTTTGAGTTATTGTACTCAGAAAATCCTTGGCAATGGCCGGAGTCACATAGTACTGCCCTTTCATTACAGCATGGATCGCTTGCATCAACTCTGAAGCCGCAGAACGTTTTAAGAGAAAGCCGGAGGCCCCGATTTGAAAAGCTTCCTTGGCATACAGAGGATCCGCATGCATGGTCAGAAAAATCAGCTTGACCGATGGAAGTAATTTCTTCAGTTGACGGGCGGCATCCAGTCCATTCAATTTTGGCATGGAAATGTCCAAGACGATGACATCCGGCTCCAAATTCGGAGCAACCTGAAGAAGGGCCCGCCCATCCTCCACTTTCCCCACAAGGTCACAGTCCTCCGTAATAAGCTTGGCCAAGCCCTCCAGAACCAATACATGATCGTCGGCTAATAATACACGAGGTCGGGTCACCATGGAACAGGCCCTATGTCGTTCTGCTTGTTGCTTATTCGCATAGGCATTCGTTGGGACCTCTCATCGAACAGCGTGTATCCAAAATTTTCCTCCGGACGTCACTCCCGACATTCGTTATCGGGAGCCTCTCCCTCTGCTCCCGTCACTCCCGACATTGGTCATCGGGAGTCCATCTTAATTTCCTTACGGATGGATCCCCGCTGACGACCGGCGGGGATGACGAAGATAATTGTCACTCCCGACATTCGTTATCGGGAGCCTCTCCCTCTGCTCCCGTCACTCCCGACATTGGTCATCGGGAGTCCATCTTAATTTCCTTTCGGATGGATCCCCGCTGACTCATTGCGGGGATGACAGATGAAGAAGAGGATCGGTCATTCCCGACATTTTTATTGGGAATCCATCCTGTCGATATTCTCCTCACGCCCAAAGGACCACGAATCCTGTCATGAGACAATCTCTTCCCCTCGATCACGCCAATCGGGATTATGCCCTTCAATCAATTGAAGCTTCCAGGCGTGATTCCGTCTTTTGAATTGTTGTTCCCTGGTAATTGCCAAAGTCATGTCCGGGTGAATTTTATAGTACACCAATTTATGACCATCGTAAGTATCAGTAAATCCTTTAACGAATCCGTTTTGGTGCTCCCAGCATCGCTTCATAAGATGACTGGTCACTCCAATATACAAGGTACCATGAGGTTTATTAGTCAAAATATACACACAAGGGGTTTTAATCATATCGTAAAGATTGATCCCCGCTTCTCACCGGTGAGGATGACAGAATTGAAAGACTAACATGAGTGACGGGGTATCCAACTATTCTTGAACCTGCCGGCACGAGCCGATCTTTGCCACATACTACTTATTTGTTTCGCTACCCGGAATTGAGACCTTCACGATTGTGCCATGGCCAGGCTGACTCTCCACCAACAGGGTTCCACCCACCAGACGAACCCGTTCTCTCATGCTGACAAATCCCAAACCTCGAGAAAGAAGCCCGTCCACCTCAAATCCTTTTCCATTGTCCTGAATTGAGAGCGTAATTTCCTGCTCGTCCTCCCTCAAGATGAGATGGACTGCGGAGGCCTGAGCATGCTTTGAAACATTTCGCAAGCTCTCCTGGACCACACGGTACAGACATGTGCCCACCGCTTGGGAAATTTTTCGTGCTCCATCGGGCAACTCACACGTGACCGAGATCCCTTCCCACTTCTCAAAGTCTTCGCACAACGAGCGAAGAGCCGAGCCCAATCCCAGATCATCGAGAATCGACGGGTGATATTGGTAAGCCAAATGCCGAATATCATCGGACAGATTGGCGACGTTTTCATAGAGCTCCTGGATCATTGGCGTGACGAGGTGATGATCCGGAAGGACGTTTCGCGCAGCTTGCAGCTTCAAGCTCAGAACCGCAAGCCGTTGATTGACATCATCATGCAGATCACGGGATATACGCCGGCGCTCCTCTTCCTGCGCCGTCAGGAGTTGGGCAGCCAGTGAGCGAAGCTCCTGCTGTTGGATTTCCAGGCGCTGAGAGGCTTTCTGAAGAATGGTTTCCGCTTGTTTTCGTTGGGTAATATCCGTGGCAATTCCACAGAGCGCATAGGGTTTTCCTTTGGAAGTCGTCAACAAAAATTTAAACACATGTTCGGTGTGTATTCCATCCGAACGATCCCATACTTCATCGGATTCATAGGCCTGCCCGGTTTGAAGAACGGTGTGATCAATTTCCCAAAATCGCGAAGTCCGTTCGGAAGAAAAAATTTGCGTATCAGTTTTGCCCAATATCTCCTTCTCGGACAGACCCGTATTCTTTTCGAACTGCCGATTGACCTTCAGATACCGCCCCTCAAGATCTTTGAGCCATACGGCGACCGGACTGTGATCAAGAATTGCCTGAAGCTGCTCTTCGTTCTGTTGGAGCAGCCGTTCAGTGTGCTTGCGCGCGGTGATATCGGTGCCGGTCACAATAAAATATTCCACATCTCCGTTTTTTTTGTAGCTGGCGGTCGTGTTCCACTGAATCCAACGGAGCCGACGTGCCTTATCCAGAATGGCCGATTCAAAGGCGCAAGGGAACCGGCCTGTTTTGTAAGACTCCAGCACCTGTGTGGCTCCTTGTTTGTCTTCATCGGAAGGAGTCAGGAGATTCCAGAATGGCTGTCCCTTCAGACCTTGAAACGTGTGCCGGACCGTCTGCTCACAGGCCCGATTCATGCGAAGAATCCGCCATTGGGGGTCCAGGATGATCACCAGGGTTCCTGTCGTATTTAACACATTTGCAATGAACCGCTGTTCGTTTTTTAACGCTCTTTGCGCGTTCCGTTGACCGGTGAGGTTAATCCCTGTCACGATCACAAAGTCCACCCTACCCTGGTCGTCCCTGAGCACCGCATAAGACCACGCAATCCAGCGCCGAATATTCTCCTTTGTGACCCAATAATTTTCCTGAAAAGTCGGGGCCTGGCCTTGGAGAATGGCCTGAAAATATTCCTTCACTTCCTCTACCCCCATTATGGGCGGTTGGAATATATCCCAAATGAGTCTATGCCGAACTTCTTCAAATGAATACCCCGTCAGTGCTTCACATGCGCGATTAAACCGGATAATCTGCCCGTGGCGATCCATGACGACCACTAAAGCAGGGGCAGTATCCAAAATGGTCGTAATAAATTGCTGGTCTTTTTTCAGCATCTCCTGGGCGTGTCGACGTTCGGTGACGTCTCGCAGCACGACAGTGAAGAGTTTCTTGCTTTTTTCTTTGACCTGCACTTGTGAAATGGTAGCTTCGATAGGAAATTCTTCTCCGCCGGTTCGAAGTCCGAAAATTTCTCTTGCCGCACCCATGTGACGGAAGGGCTCCGGGTTCCGCCTAAATTGTTGAAAATGTTGCTGATGGGCTGTACGAAACCGCTCCGGAATAAACCGTTCTATCGGTTGGCCAAGGGCGCTTGAGGCCGGACAACCAAACATGTTTTCCGCCGCTTTATTAAACATGACAATTCGTTGGCCTTCATCGATGGTCACGATGGCATCCATGACTCCCCCCATCACGACCGCCATCAAGGCCCTTTGCTCTTCCTGCGCGCTTTCGACTTCCTCCTGTATCGTGACATCCTCGACCGCGATTCGAAACACACTTATCATATCCGAAGATCCATGGGTCTCCAGACAGCCTTCTAATGTAACCCGACGGGGAGTGTGGGAATGCTGCAGCGTTAGAATATCGGAACGGTGCGTGCCCGGGGTCTGCCTCAGAACATCCAAATACCGGCGAAACGCTCCTTGATCCTCCGGATTCACATATCGTTCAAACTTCTTATGGCGGATATCTACGCGTGACACACCCATTAAATGACAGAGGGTCAAATTGGCCTCTAGAATATGGCCGTGGCTCTCATCAAGGGTGAGGTATCCCACCGGTGTAAAATCAAACAAGGTGGCATAGCGATCGCGCGCAACCTCCAGCTCAACTTGTGTCTGGCGCAATTCCTCGTTTTGCATCTCCAGTTCGATTTGATGGACCTGGAGTTCATGCACGAGGTGCTGGACCTCCTCCAGCGTCATCTTTTTTACCTGCGCGCGAGTGGTTGTCAGGGCCTTCTCAGCCTGTTGACGTAGGACGTTAAGCCCGCCGGCTGATTTTTTCTTTGGACTCATGCGTTTCTTGCTTTCCCCAAGTCATCCCGCAGAAGCGTGAATTTAGGTGGCATAGCCTTCGGATGGATCCCCGCTCACCACCGGCGGGGATGACGAAGATAATTGTCATGCCCGACATGGTGAATCGGGCATCCATCTGATCTTTATTCTCGACTTGCCTATGCAACCAGGAATCCAGTCATAAGACAACCTCTTCCCACAGATCACGCCATTCGGGATTCTGTTTTTCAATCAATTGAATCTTCCATGCGCGATTCCATCTCTTGAGTTGCTTTTCCCTGGTAATTGCCAAAGTCATGTCCGGGTGAATTTCATAGTACACCAATCTATGGACATTGTAGGTATCGGTAAATCCCTTCACGAATCCGTTTTGGTGCTCCCAGCATCGCTTGATGAGATGACTGGTTACTCCAATATATAAGGTGCCATGAGGTTTACTGGCCAAAATATACACACAAGGGGATTTAATCATATTTGAAAGATGGATCCCCGCTACAAACCGGCGGGGATGACGAAGAAAAGTGACAAACCCGACAGCTTGTATCGGGCATCCATTCCCGGATGTCATGCCCGACAGTGTTCATCGGGCATCTCTCCCTCTGCTCCCGTCACTCCCGACATTGGTCATCGGGAGTCCATCTGAGCTTCGTTCCGGCTGGATCCCCGCTTAACACCGACGGGGATGACGGAACATGGCACTCATGGCCGACGGGTGTTAATGAGAATTCGATTTTGTTTTTTCTGCGGTGACATCCTCCATCACAAGAAGAATGAGTCGGGAATCCCCGGTCCCCTGTTCCAGACGACGTCCATTCAGAGCCATAACCCGGCGTCCGACACGTGCAAAGGTCTGATCAACGAGAAAGTCCTGAAATGTGCGGTTTTGAGGGAGAATTTCCTCGAGCAGCCGACGCAAGGCCGGAACGTCCCATTCACTTTTCCCTACCTCAAAAAAATAGCAGTGCTCGACCTCTGCAGGGGAGAGATGAAACGTTGCATAAAAGGCCTGATTGGCAGTCACGACTCGTAACTGTCCATCTAAGACAATAAGCGGTTGGCGGACAGTTTGAATAATGCTCTCGGCGAATTCCTGGGCCTGTTTGGCCACAATCTCCGCTTTTTTCGATTTCGTGATATTCAGAAAGGTGAGGACAAGACCATCGATCGTGTTTCTGGCCGTCCGATAAGGAAGAATCCTGAGAATGAACCACTCCCCATCGGTCGTTTGAACCTCCCCATGGTAATACACGAGGGTGTGAAGAACCTGTTGAGCCTGCTCGATGAGTCGACCATCGGGTAATTTCGAGGCGATATCCGTCAATGGTCGGCCGACATCCGTCGCAATGAGGTTGACAATCTGTTTGGCTTCCGGTGTAAACCGTTTAATGTTGAGATCGTTGTCCAAAAAGATGGTGGCGATTTCGGTGCTGTTAAGTAAGTTGCGTAAGTCATCATTGGTCGCAGACTGTTCGTCGATCTTGCCTTGCAATTCGGCATTGACCGTCAGTAATTCTTCATTCAATGATTGCAGCTCCTCTTTAGACGTCTCCAATTCTTCATTCGTGCTTTGCAATTCCTCATTGGTAGATTGGAGTTCCTCATTGGTGGATTTCAGTTCTTCATTTGACGTTTGTAATTCTTCGTTGGTGTGCTGCAACCGTTGTTTCGTATAGCGCAATTCTTGAAGGACGTTGAGGGAAGACACCGTGTCCTGTTTGTCTGTGCCTATCTTTTTCCGTTTTCCGGGGAGGGAGGCGGTGCCTGGCCTGGATTCCAATATCACTTGATAGAGCCCTCGTAGCGCTTCCGGGTCCTCTATCCGCTTGACTGTCAGATCCACCAACGCATACGTCCCATTGGTTTTGACTCGAATGCCGTGGTGCACGACTTCCCTTTCCTGAGTGGTGACTTGATGCAAAGCCGCCGCCAGGTCATACCGTAACCCCTCTCGAGCCATATTCACCAGAATCAGGTTCGGTTTCCCGGGCGCAGGTTCCAAATAGGTGCCCGTCCGTCCATGGATATACACGATCTCCCCCCGGTCATTGACGATCACACTGGATGGGGCATACTGCTCCAACAACATCGTTTCAATCAAGGCGGGGATGGAGGGGGCCGGACTCGGAAGCACACCATCTTCTCCGGTTGCGCGGTCACGCACCCCGGTAATTCTGTTCATCGGAAATCCCTCAAGCGTGGTGCGATCGGTGGCTCCGGCTTTTCGTCGATACAGTTTCCATTTTCGTTCGACGGTCTCAAAATGCCCTTCTTCAAACTCCCCGATCGTTTCTGAAGATCCCAGAAACAGCAACCCTTTCGCCTTTAATGCATAATGAAAAAGAGGAAACAGGCGACGTTGGGTTTGCGCCTCTAAATAAATAAGCAGATTCCGACAGGACAACAGATCCAATTTCGTGAAGGGAGGATCGGCAAGGAGGTTGTGCGTGGCAAAGATGACGAGATCTCGAATGTCCTTTTTGACACGGTAATTACTGTCTTCTTTTATAAAGAACCGCTCCAACCGTTTCGGATTCACATCATTCGCGATCCCCGCCGGATAGATTGCTTTCCGCGCCACCTCGATGGCCTGGGCGTCCAAATCAGTCCCAAAGACCTGGACATGAAACCGGATCTTCCGGTGGGTCATATATTCCCGAAGGAGGATGGCCAGCGAATAGGCTTCTTCGCCGGTCCCACAGCCGGGCACCCACACCCGCACGAGATCCCCATCCGGTTTGTCATCCAGGAGGGAAGGGAGGCCCTGATGGGCAAGAACCTCGAATGCTGCAGGATCCCGGAAAAAGCTTGTGACGCCGATCAGAATTTCTTGAAACAGCGCATCCAACTCGTGCGGATTTTCTACTAAATAGCGGAGGTACTGCTTGGGACTCTCAATCTGATGAACATTCATCCGTCGCTCGATACGGCGGCGGATCGTATTCGTTTTATATAGGGAAAAGTCGTTGCCGGTCCGATCACGCAGGAGCACAAACACTTTCTGCAAAAACCATCCCGCGTCGCTTTCCTGATCCAGTGGCGAGGGTATGGGCGCAAGGTAGGGACCTCGGATATAAGCCAGAATCTGCTCGGGCATCTGTGTCGAAGGACAGACATAATCGACAATCCCGGTCGCAATGGCACTTTGTGGCATCCCCGTGTACTTGGCGGATTGCGGCTCCTGGGCGATCGTCATGCCCGATTCCCCCTTGATCGCTTTCAAACCCAATGTGCCATCGGACCCCGTCCCTGACAGAATGATGCCAATCGCCCGATGTTTTTGGTCTTCAGCCAGGGAACGGAAAAAGTAATCGATAGGTAAGGGCAGTCGATCTTGTAAAGCAGGTTCCATTAACTGCAGCCGACCGTTGAGCAATGCCAGGTTTTTCCCGGCCAAAGCCAGATAGACCGTATTGGGTTTCACCGCCAATCCATCTGCGACCTCCAGGACGGGCATGGTTGTACACTTTTGCAGGAGGCCTGGAAGCAGACTGGTATGACTGGGGGATTGGTGGGGAACCACCACGAAGGCCAACCCGCTATCCGGTGGCATCTGGGTAAAGAATTCCTCAAACGCTTCGAGCCCGCCCGCCGAGGCGCCAATCCCCACGATCGGAAACCCTGCCCGAGGTTTCCGGGATTGAGAAGAACGGGGGATATCCTTAACTGGGGAGGGAAGCTTAGGACTTGACCTTATTGCTTTCGATGGGGTTTTTGCCGAAGTCGGAGGAGCTGTTTTCTTCACAGAAGGACTGTTCTTTGCCGGCTTTTGGGGTTTTCTTTTAGATTTAGGGGTCTTTGCTTTGGGAGCCATGAAAGCAATTCCCTTGGGGGTAAGTGTTAGGCACGCACCAGAATGAAGATCAAATCATATTCATTTTTAGCAAAAAGGTACAGCTCTTTATAGGGTTTTCCCCTCCTAGTTAGGCTCAACCTAAATCGGTCATCCAGGTTGCCCGCTCCTGCTTTTTCTGTTGGCATGGCGCATTGATTTCATTTTACCTACCCCATCGTCAGCACCAATATTTGTTATTGGGAGTTCATCTTGACCCCCAATCGAATGGATCCCTTTGACGACATTTAGGTGAGGGAGATGAAAAAATGGTCCCTGGTGACCCTCTGCAGAAAGGTGGGAGCCATTCATTCATCATCTGTGAATATCTATCGATGAGGAAGACTGGGACCACCGGGTCGAAAGGGCTGGGGAAAGATGCTACAGTATGCAGGCGCCTCCACTGACATTTGCATCTTTCCCCGAACTTTTCTCTGCCGTGCCATGCCAGGTTAACTGTTTTTCCAGTTCAATGTTTCCTCACTGGTTATTTAATGTTTCGCCCTATTCTCAATGGGATTGGGCACCCTTTCCCTGCCTTATTCTCTCAACATTCTTTCCGTTCTGAATTCATATTCCGGATTTGGCATAAGGTTTGATAGATCCTCTTTGGTATCGAATCCATGTTCTCCCTGGCTAACGATTTGAGACGGCATAGTTTAAGAGAGGGGTTAATATTAATACATTCTCATTGCTTGAGGAGCATATCTTGGGAAAAAACTTATACCGGGAGGTGACCTGATGGAATGTTCCCGCTGCCATGGGTTAATGGTCATGGATACCTGTCTGAATATGGAAAATATTCATAAGACTGTTTGGATTTATGAATGGCGATGTTTGAATTGCGGAGAAATCTTTGATTCGCAAACCCTATCCAATCGCAAAATTTGCCAATACAAATCTTCCCCCAACCATGCTCAAGAGGTTGCATGAATGTTTTACACTCAAAGGATACCCCATGAATCATTTGCTTAGCCTTCTCCTACGGAATGGGAGCCTCGCCTTGCTGATCCTGTGGATGGGAATGAGTTCGGGATGGGCTCAGGAGCAGGATGTTATAGCCGGAGGGAGGCAGCTCTTTCAAAAATTCTGCGTATCCTGTCATGGACCCCAGGCCAAGGGGGACGGTCCTCTATCTGAATCTTTGAAGCCCAAGCCGGCGAATCTGACCAGGTTATCAGCCAACCATGGTGGGACATTCCCCTTTTGGCACGCGTACCGCACGATCGATGGGCGCGATCCCATTCCAAGTCATGGCACGCGTGATATGCCGGTGTTTGGAATATGGTTCCGGATACCGGATGATGAAGTCTCGATTGAAACGGAGTGGGCCGACCAAGTACGAGGGCGAATCTGGCAACTGCTGTCGTACTTGGAATCCATTCAGGAGCCATGCGGATGAAGACTCTGACCGTCCATAGATGAACATCCCCACAGATAAGCGAGCAGGAGGACATCATGCATCGACCACACAATTGCCTTGGTTTTTTCATTTTTGCCCTCATCATGGCCTGGCCCATTCTGGCGTTCAGTCAAGAAGTTCCAGGCAACCCTCAGAATGGGAAAATCCTGTTTGAAAAGCATTGCGCGAATTGTCACGGAGAAAAAGGGGCCGGTGATGGGCCGGACACCCAATTCCTGTTGGTACAGCCCGCGAATTTTCACTCGTTGGAATCCCGATCAAAAACCGATTGGGAATTAATGAATGTGATCACCTTTGGAGCCGTCTTTTCTCCCATGCATGGATGGTCAGAGCGTCTGACGGAAGATGAGCGCTGGGATGTCTTGCGCTATATCAGATTCCTTGCTCCCTTTAATCCCATTGCCAAACTTCACCCTTCAGCAGAGAGGCACGGATAACAGCTCAACCACTGTCTCCAGGTCAGTGGTTTATCATTCATTTTCACATCAAGAAGGAGGATCAGTCATGTCAGACATGTTAAAAGTGATCGAAGTGTTAGCAGAATCAGACAAGAGTTGGGAGGATGCGGCTTCGTACGCCGTGACCAAAGCAGCCAAAAGCGTGCATGGCATTAAATCGATTTACATTAAGGATATGGAAGCCAAAGTGGAAAATAACAAGATCACCAAATATCGAATCAACGCCAACATATCTTTCATGCTGGATTAGTCAGAAACAAAAGGCAGACGGCTTCCTGCTCCTTGTCATGCTGACCCATTCGGCAAGCCTGCCCAGAGCGCAGTCGAAGGGGCTGAGGGCAAGGCAGACCGGAGGATCTGGCTGAGCCGTGGTACCGTCAACCTGGGCACAGGTCCTTTGCTTGAAGCTCAGACTGACAACCGGGTCATGACACACATGGACGGCCTAGAGTCTTCAAGAGGGTGGGAGCATTTTCCCCATGAGGCGGATATGGGGATTCGTGGTTTTGGAATCACCAAACCTCAAGCCTTTGAACAGGCGGCGTTAGCTCTGACGGCTGTGATGACGGATCCCCAACAGGTCGATCCTCAGATGGAACGCCATTTCACCTGCGACGCGCCGGATGACGAGCTATTACTGGTTGATTGGCTGAATGCCCTCATCTATGAAATGGCATGCGGTCACATGGTATTCGGCCGGTTTGACGTCACAATCACGGATCATCACCTCAAAGCCATTGCGCACGGAGAACCAGTCGACCGTAAGAAACATGAACCAGCCGTAGAAATCAAAGGGGCGACCTATACCGAGTTATCTGTCCGGCAGATTGAGGGAAACGGCTGGGTTGCCCAATGTGTCGTGGATGTCTAGGAGTCTGTCGGACTTAGGGGATCGAAAGCGAAAAAGCGGCTGAGCGAGGCCAGATTTTGACGATTTCGCAGGCCCATAGTGGGACTATGGGCCAAGAAATCGGTGAAATATGGACCGCTGAGACACTTTTGCAGCCGATTCTTCCTAAGTCCGACAGGCTCCTGGTCTCGTCAGTTGAACATAGCATGTATGCTGAGCCGGCGCTGTCAACGTACCCATTCATTCACCAATTTTTCTTGAGACAAACCGTATGGACCTGAATCTCTTATCCCGTGTCTCTGCGTATGAGTGGCACATTCCTCAAAAAGGAAAGATGCGCGTGCCGGGAATTATTTACGCGGATGAGTCACTCATTCGTGACATGGATCTGAAGGTGTATGAACAGGTCGTCAATGTAGCCACACTCCCGGGAATTGTCCAGGCCTCGTTTGCCATGCCCGATGCTCACTGGGGCTACGGGTTTCCCATAGGCGGAGTCGCCGCCTTCGACCCTCAACAGGACGGGGTGGTGTCTGCCGGCGGTGTGGGGTTTGATATTTCCTGCGGCGTACGGGCCCTCTATACGGGCTTACGTGCGGACGATATCACGCCCGTGAAAGAAAAACTGGCGGACCTCTTATTTGCACAGGTGCCCGCTGGTGTGGGGAGTACCGGTCGATTGCACCTGAAACCCAAGGAAATGGATGACATGCTTGCCGGAGGCGCCCAATGGGCGGTCCAACGAGGCTATGGGACCGTGAAAGATTTACCGCACATTGAAGAGCACGGCTGCATGACCGGGGCAAAACCCGCGTACGTATCTGATCAGGCCAAGAAGCGCCAGCAGGACGAAATGGGCACGTTAGGATCAGGGAATCATTATTTGGAAATTCAGGAGGTCGTGGAAACCTATCACGATCCCTTGTCGGAAAAACTCGGTATCCATTCCGGGGATATCCTGGTCAGCATTCATTGCGGATCCAGAGGGCTTGGGCATCAAATCGGCACCGAATACCTCAAGAAAATGGTGGTGGCGGCAAGCCAGTATGGCATTACGTTGCCGGACCGCGAATTGGCCTGTGCCCCGATCGACTCCCCCTTGGGCCAGGAATATTTAGGGGCGATGCGAGCGGCAATCAATTGCGCCTTAGCCAATCGTGAAATTGTCACGCATTTAGTGCGTCAAGCCTTCTCGGAGATCTTTCCTCAGACGTCCCTCCCGCTGCTCTACGATGTGTCACACAACACCTGCAAAATGGAGGAGCATCAGATCGGCGGCCGGAGTCGGCGCGTCTTTGTCCATCGGAAAGGTGCCACCCGTGCGTTTGGTCCGGGACATGCGGCCATCCCTGCTGACCTCCAAGCCTTCGGTCAACCGGTCCTTATCGGTGGAACCATGGGAACAGCCTCCTATCTTCTGGTCGGAACGAAAGAGGGCATGGGTCTGGCCTATGGGTCCGCCTGTCATGGAGCAGGACGCAGTATGAGTCGGCATCAAGCCACCCGCCAATGGAAGGGTCAGAGGGTAATTCAAGAATTAGGGGCTCGGGGAATCCTGATCAGAAGTCCATCCGCACGGGGGGTCGCCGAAGAAGCGCCGGGCGCCTATAAAGACGTCACCGCCGTGGTCGATGCGGCTGAACAGGCGCACTTGGCCCGGAAGGTAGCGAAAATGCGCCCGTTAATCTGTATTAAGGGATAAGGGCTCGACCATCTCACACGACTACAACCAGGACGTCGCATTGGCATCATTCATTAACACAAGGGGAATTTGTTATGGATCACGCAAAACGAGAACAGAGTCTTCTCCAGGTCTTGGAAGCCTTCACGAAAGGGTTGACGACCTTAAAGGAGGCGATTGCCCTCGTCCATTCCGCGAACGATCAACTGCCGGCAGGCGAACCACGAAAAGCCATTCAACAAAAGATTGAAGAAGCGGAACGGACAATCCAGGTTGGTCATGCGGCCATGGGGCAATCCCTGGGCTTTCAACTCTGTCACTGCACATGGCCCCCTCAGGTGATGGCCAGCAGCCACTATTCAAATGAAACGAAGGTTGAACAATTCACCTGTCCCAATTGTGGAAAAACACTTTCTCTCACAGGTCGGCAGGCACCGGGCACAGCCATGAGCGCCTTCGACCCTTATGATGTGTATTAAGGGCAATGCCCTTTTACTGTTTTTGAAAAGTAAAGAAGGAGAATCATCGGGATGAAGCCAGTTACCTCAACACCTGAATCCTACATCCTCTGGTTTGAAGAAATTGGCTTACAGGACATCAGTCGAGTGGGAGGCAAAAATGCCTCTCTTGGCGAAATGTACCGGGAGCTCACTCCCCAGGGGGTCAAAATTCCCAACGGTTTCGCCATCACCGCTGAGGCCTATCGCTATGTGCTGCGTGAGGCCGGCCTCGACACCAAAATCCAACAGATCCTGGGCGACCTGGATACCGGGGATATGTCCAACCTCCGTCAACGAGGGCGACAAATCCGACAGGCGATTTTTGGTGCCACCCTTCCTCCAGCATTGGAACAGGCCATCGAAGAGGCCTATGACCGACTGAGTACCCAATCAACCGAAGGAGCCGACGTCGCCGTACGAAGCAGTGCGACAGCGGAGGATTTACCGGATGCCAGTTTTGCCGGACAACAAGAAACTTATCTCAATGTGCAGGGCCATCAGGCCCTCCTTGAAACCTGCAAGCGATGCTTTGCGTCGTTGTTCACCGACCGGGCCATTTCCTATCGAGTCGATAAAGGGTTCGACCATCTCCAAATCGCGCTGTCTATCGGAGTGCAACAAATGGTGCGGTCCGATTTGGCCTCAGCAGGTGTGCTCTTCACGATTGATACGGAAACGGGATTCCCTGATGTCGTTCTGATCAACGCTTCCTATGGGCTGGGGGAAAATGTCGTGCAAGGCGCCGTTAATCCTGATGAGTATTATGTCTTTAAGCCCACCCTCAAGCAGGGATTTCAGCCGATTCTTCATAAAATTGCGGGAAGCAAGGAATTCAAACTGATTTACGATATCGGGGGAAACAAGATGGTCAAAAATGTGCCGGTCTCCCCTGATGACCGAAACCGTTTTGCCATGAACGATGAGGAAATTCTGACGTTGGCCCGATGGGGTTGCCTCATTGAAGACCATTACAGCGGGAAAAAAGGCCGGGCCTGTCCCATGGACATCGAATGGGCCAAGGACGGACAGACGGGTGAGCTGTTTATTGTTCAAGCCCGGCCCGAAACGGTTCAGTCCCGAAAAGATCCCGATGTGATGGAAACCTATCACCTGACCAAGCGGGGACAGGTTCTCATTCAAGGCCGGAGCGTGGGAGAGAAAATCGGTCAGGGACCGGTTCGGGTGATCACCCAAGTCCAGAACCTTCAGGATTTTCGAGAAGGAGACGTGTTGGTTACCGACAAAACCGATCCGGACTGGGAACCGATCATGAAAAAAGCGTCGGCCATCGTGACCAACCGAGGAGGACGAACCTGCCATGCGGCCATCGTCAGTCGGGAGCTCGGTCTTCCCGCTATCGTCGGTGCAGAGCGGGCGACCGACGCCCTCAAGAACGAGCAATCGGTGACGGTGTCTTGTGCGGAAGGTGACACCGGCTTCGTCTATGAAGGCCGGCTCCCGTTTGATGTCGAACGGGTTTCTCTGAAAAATTTGGGTCACCCCCGCACCAAAGTCATGATGAATATCGGAAATCCTGAGGAAGCCTTTTCGCTTTCCGGCATTCCCAATGACGGCGTCGGGTTGGCTCGCCTAGAATTTATTATCAGCACCTTCATAAAAATCCATCCCTTGGCATTGCTGGAGTATGGCCAAATAAAGGATGCCGCCGTGAAAGCTGAGATTGATCGTCTCACCACTGCGTATCCCGACAAAAAACAATACTTCATCGACAAACTCGCTCAAGGGGTCGGCATGATCGGGGCAGCGTTTTATCCAAAAGATGTCATAGTCCGGATGAGCGACTTCAAATCCAATGAATATGCAAACTTAATCGGCGGCCGGGAGTATGAACCGACCGAAGAGAATCCCATGCTCGGATTTCGTGGCGCGTCCCGCTACTACGATCCCCGCTACCGGGAAGGATTCGCCCTAGAATGTCGGGCCATGAAAAAAGTCAGGGAGGAGATGGGGCTCACCAACGTGAAGCTTATGATTCCATTTTGCCGAACGGTTGAGGAAGGCAAAAAGGTTCTCGAGGAGATGGCCAAACACGGACTGAAGCGTGGCGACAAGGGCCTGGAAGTCTATGTGATGTGCGAAATTCCGAGTAACGTTATTCTGGCGGAAGATTTTGCCGGAATCTTCGATGGATTTTCCATAGGCTCAAATGATCTGACACAACTGGTGCTCGGCGTGGACCGGGATTCAGAAATCGTGGCCCATGTGTTTGATGAGCGCAATCCCGCAGTCAAAACATTCATCGCCCAGGTCATTAAGGCTGCGAAGGCCAAAGGGCGGAAGATCGGCATCTGCGGCCAGGCCCCCAGTGACTATCCCGAGTTTGCGCAGTTCCTTGTGGAGCAGGGCATCGACAGCATCTCCTTGAATCCCGATGCTATCCTCAAAACCACGGTCAAAATTCTTGAAATGGAACATTCTTTAGATAAGAATTGATCCTAAGGCGCCTCCTTCGAAATGGTTGCCCAAGGACGGGGCGATCACTCCCCCATGTACCCACTAAAAGAGAAAGGAGCCATAGACGCCATGTCACATCCCGAATATATGACAATGACCGAAGCGTTAAAGGGACTAAGGAGCCGGGGCTTTACCACCAACTTTGCCTTTCTTCATCATGCCTTTTGTGCTGTCGAAAGCGGGAAAACGTTCAAACCGGAAGAACTCTCAATCCGTGAGCATCATCGGTTTGAAGGCATCAGTGATCCCGATGATGAGTCGGTGGTGTATGCCGTCGAAACGCATGATGGTCTGCGAGGAACTATCGTCGATGCCTATGGCATTTATGCCAATTCCGAACTTGAGGCGTTTTTGGAAAAGGTCGACATGCAAGAAGAACGGTGAAAGACATTGCGGTCGCAATACCGGCCATTTCGCCCGACCCTCCGGTATTCACGAGCCCCAAAATATTTTTTGATACTCCCTGGAGGTGTCGACCCGGGAACCATGATCGACATATGCCTTTCCGCACCGGATACCACGCATTGAGGGAGGCAGTATCCACTTTCAGTCCTGTGCCCATTTTATCAAAACCTGAAAATAACCTGAGTGCTTTATTCTGAAGATGGTTCCCTGACACAACCGTTTTCGCATGCCTCGCGGAGCTGGTACTCCACGATGGTCCATATTTGCTCGTCTGAAAGCAGATATGTAAAAGGCATATGAGATGTCCCCGGCACGCCGAATTTAATAATGGAAAAAAGTTCTTGCCGGGTAAGGGGACGTCGCAAGGCGGTTTGACCATGACAATGAACGCACCTGGCAAGCCCCTCATACAAGCTTTTACCCTGTCGAATGCGTTCTAAAGAGGGAGCCGAGGGGTTCGGTCTGTCAATTTCCTGAGCCGTATTGGTATGACCGGGTTCAACGATAGAAAAAGCCGCCATCAACACAAAAGCCAGGGTTTTCCCAAAACCTTTTTGAACCATCCCGCCCATTTTGATCAATCCCATCAGAATATTTCCCACTGAATCAGACAACGTCAAGTTCGTCATACAGGCGCCGAAGGGTGGAGTTTGCCATCCTGGTCAACCAACCTCCCCCTCTAAGGATCAGCGCATTCATCTGATCGATCCGCCAAATTTTTAAACCAACCTGCCCATTCTTATGCCCCCGTCCAGTTGACATTAAAAGGACTTTCAGGTGAATTTACAGGTTACTTTATGGTACCTACTTTACTTTAGTAACTAGTTACTTATCTTAACCTACAAAGAAGGCCGAGGCAAAAATGGTTATAATTTAACTGAAGGTGACAAAATGGGAGAATGCGAACGCTGCAGAGGATTCATGGTGAGAGACAGTATTTTTAACGTGGACGGGCAGTTTTTAGAAATTGAAATAGGGAGATGCCTCAATTGCGGCCATGTCGTTGATCTCACTCTTCTAAAAACCCGTCAAGTGGAAAGAACTAACGTAACAGCTAAACAGGAAGAGGTGCTGGTCTAAACACTTCATTTTTATCCTTTCGAGTTGGTCTCCTGAAAAAGGGGAAAGGGAATTGCCAATGGCAGAGATTTTCGGAGAACTTAGCTTTCAGTACTTACTCATGGGCATGATCCTGGCCGATTTCTTTTGCAGAGAGTGCTTGGCCGCCAGGATGATCCCGTTATTCAGGCGTAGACTGACGCAACAGCCCAATGGATTCCGGTGAATAGTGGGCCTAAAAACAGCACCCTTCATGAATTCGACCAAGAAGGAAAATTCATTTATTTGGGTCAATCAATTGCTGCAGAAGTCTGTACGGCTAAGAGGGAGGTCATGATGAACATGATTCGTCCGATGATCCAACATAGAATCCACCAGCTTGCCGGCGTGATTGCGAGCATGATCTTGGCTTTCTCGTTGGGAACCCCCTCTCTGCTTCATGCCGAACCGGCTTCCCAGGCTATGACCAAGGAACAGGCCATCAAGCTGGGAGAAGTCTTCGGCATCATTGTCGGAGAAGTGGACGAAGAAATACGGGATTTTCTGGGTTTAGAACGCGCAAAAGGCGTGGTGGTCTTTGAGGTAATCGGGGGAAAACCTGCGGCTCTTGCCGGCATAAAACCCCGGGCCCTCATCAAGGAAATCAATTCTGTCGAGGTGACCACTCTGGAGGATTTCGGCCTGGCACTTCAGGATGCGTTGCACACAGAAAATTTTTCCGTGGCAACCTATGAACCGTCTGACCCCGACAACCAGGGTATCAGCGGCGGAATTAACTTTCACTTTGTCCGAGTTGAAAAAAGCTAAACCGGCTACCGGTCCTTCTTGAAATCGGGAGCGGAATTGACGCTTCAAAGCCCGGAGGTTGACGGGATTTTTAAGAGGAGAGAAACAGTTTCCTTTTCAGATTCATCAATTTCTCTACCTCTCGATTTAAGCGGATGGATTCATTTTTCGGCCGGAAAATCATTCAACTCGCAGAAAATTTTAGAAAAAGCCGTTCGGCTACGATCGACATAGATGCCCTCCCACTCGTGTTGGATCCCTTTCTCACGACATGCGGAGCCTGCGGACGATAAACACGCATTCTCAGGAGTGTTTGGTTGAGGAAGATTACCCAGCGGGTGACTTTCAGAACCGATTAAAAGCAGGGATGCCATACATCCCAATGCGTAATCCCCATGTCGGGTGAATGTCCAAGTCCAGTCAACCTTTGGCGGTAGCAATGATTACCTAATTTTTACGTGTACTTCTTCCCGTTTTTAGAGGGAGTATACCTGGATCTTTAGATACCGCCTTTCTTCTTTTTGTTTCTTTCACCTGAATGTTGGTGTTCGCCGTTTTTGTCTCCTGATCCTGCCATCGGTCAGCCAATGTATTGATTTGATCCAGAATGGTTGTGAGTTCACGACCTTCCGTCGTGAGTCCGTAGGTCACCTGGGGAGGAATGGTCGGGGCTTGGTGACGAAAGATAATTTCAGCCTTCTCCAACGATCGCAATCGCTCCGTCAGCATTTTTGATGAAATACCCGGCATTTGGCGCTTGAGCTGGCCAAAACGGGTTTCCCCATTGTTATGCAGGCGGCAGAGGATGTAAATCGTCCACGGTCCGGCAAGCACACGAAGAAGGGAATCCAACGGGCATCCGAAGGAACTGGGAGGCAATTTCATGGTTACTTTATGGTACCTACTTTACTTTGGTAACTAGTTACTTATCATAACCAGCATGGGGTTAAGGTGCAAGTGGATGCTTCCAGAAGGAGGAAATAATTTATGACAATTAAACAGATGAGTGCAGAGATGATGAAATGCCAACGGTGTAAAGGGCTCTTAGTCCGGGATAGCATTTATAATCTCGACGGGCAGTTTTACCATCTAGAAGTATTAAGGTGCCTCAACTGCGGAGAAACGGTAGATACGACCATTCTCAAGGCCCGCGGAATGAAAAATGACCAGAGCGGAAAAAGGGAACTCCAATTTTCCTCAGGGCACGTCAATTGAAAAAAATGTTCGACGGGATCCGATTGTGAAGCACACCCTGAATCCAAACTGGAAAAGAGACCGGAATAAAGGGGGATTTCGGATATGGGCGTGAGGAATGAGTGGAATGACCAGTGCGAAGGATATATATCATGCGCCAAGAACGATTCGGTTGCAAGTGATTAGTGTGCGCAAGAGAAAGCGAGGCCACCATGGCATCAAGTGAATTGTTACATCAACCCTTGCAACGCTCGGGAAATAAAAGACGGGTCTTGAAAAATTACTCCCTCCAACAGGATGGCCTGATGTATTCATCCGGTGCTTCTTTGGAATTATCAGCCTCACGTCAGTCTTTTCGCTCCTCTTTTGAGGAAAGGGGCCGAAAGACCGGCAATAGGACGCCAGACTCCTACCCTGATGAATTCATTGAACCTCCCCATCAACATCATGAGGACCCCGTCACGGCCAACATGACGATTCCTCTCTTTTTGAAAGACATTGGTCGAGTTCCGCTGTTGACACGAGATGCCGAGTTCCAGCTTGCTCAACAGATCAAAGAGGGGACCAACAACCTGGTCGTCACTCTTTTCAGTTTACCCGTCACCCTTGTTCGTCTTCTTGCGCTTCGAGATCAATTGCACACAGGAGACCTCCGTGTCAGTGCTCTGGTCATCATGAGTTCCGCAGCTGGGTCAGAAGGCGAAACTCCTGCATCCGAAAACCCACACGAGGCAGGACAAAATTTCCACAAGACTCTCAAACATCTTGATGCGATCGCTCGTTTAGCCAAACCATTTCTGTCCCATTTTGCACAACGTCTGGCCATGCATGGTTCCGCACCAGATAATTTCCGTACTTCTGCCTCCTTCAAAAAACCTATTCACCAATTGATTAAAAA
Organism: Nitrospira sp.; assembly: GCA_024760505.1. Classification (GTDB taxonomy): domain Bacteria; phylum Nitrospirota; class Nitrospiria; order Nitrospirales; family UBA8639; genus Nitrospira_E. The sequence continues at coordinate 2,314,839 of CP058931.1, read as the reverse complement.
AATAGATGCCCTGAATTTGCGCCCCGACGTACAGGAAACCCTGATTCAGGGAATTCACCAGATTAAAGAAGAAATTCTCACCCACCAACAGGTCTTGGAAACCAGCCGCCGCAAACAACCAGGGGATGACTCCGGAAAAGCTTTAGCACGTATTCGGGAGATTGAGGAATCCCTTATTTTGATGCCGCACCAGGAATTTTTGCAATCCTGTGAAATCCTCGATCAGACCGTCGCCCAAGTTCATCAGGCAAAAGCGAAAATGGTTGAAGCCAATCTGCGATTAGTCGTGAGTGTGGCCAAGCACTACACGAACCGCGGGTTACATTTTTTGGATTTAATCCAAGAGGGCAACATTGGATTGATGAGAGCGGTCGATAAATTTGATTATGCACGTGGCTATAAGTTTAGCACCTATGCCACATGGTGGATTCGACAGGGCATCACCAGGGCCATTGCCGAAAAAGGGAATACTATTCGAAGGCCCGTACATATCTATGAGATTTCCCAAAAAATCAAGAAGACCTCACAGCATCTTACTCAACGATTAAGACGGACGCCGACTCTTCAAGAACTGGCGGAAACCACCGGGCTACCTGTTGCAAAAGTGCAAGGAATCTTGGAGGGCTCCTATGACCCCGTTTCCCTGGACTCCCCGTTGGATGACCAGGGTGAGGGCACATTAGGAGATATTCTTGAGGATCACGAAGCACCTTCACCGTTAAAGATTTCGGAGGAATTCAGCTCGAAGGCCGCCATCTCCCGCCTCCTGAAAGCGTTGAACCCACGTGAAGAACGCATTCTTCGCATGCGGTTTGGCATCGGGTACGACGAAGAATCCACATTGGAAGAAATCGGACAAACCTTAGGGGTCACTCGGGAACGGATCCGGCAGATCGAAACCATCGCCTTAAAAAAATTGCGGGAACCGGTTGTTCGGCAACAATTGGAGAGCTTACGAAACAATTGAGCGTATTGATTTCGTTTCAAAGCCGAATCAATTCCCTGTATCGGCGGTAGAGAAAAAACATACAGACGAGAAACCTGATCCCCGCTTGCGTTTCAAGCTTTCTGGTCCAAATCCCGCATCGGAAATATATCCTCGCACACCCTGTCTATAACCTCCCCACTTTTTAAGCAAGAGTTTTTTGTGATGATAGAGGGGGGGGCGGCGGCCTATACCCTGCTTCTCCTATAATCTGTTTATTTGTGGCACTTCATGTGTTCCTAGACTTGCGGCATCTCATTTAGCTATCAAGATCAAGCAGAATCACTGTTACGGGAAGCCCAACCCTGGGACACCAATTCAATTGTCAATTTTGGTCAGACGAATTAGGCACGTACATCGTCGCCCTTGATGGGAAAAACAATCCTGTGCGATTCGATCTACCAGCGCCGGGCATACGTTTTTTACTGAAATTGCCACACAGGATCGAGTCGAACGCATCGCGAAGGGATTATTAGAGGAGGATTTTCTCTGGTTGGGGAATCCGGACAATTCCGACCAATGAAATTCGATACAGCCCCATGGCCTCCCATAATGGATCGATCTGGCCACACGACAACGCTCTCATTGCCTTAGGGACGAGTCGCTATGGATTGACCCAAGGTGTCGAACGGCTCTTCGGAGGACTTTTTGATTTGAGCATTCCTGTGGACCTTCATCGACTCCATGGGTTGATTTGTGGTTTTCCTCGAAAACCTGGAGAAGGTCCAAGATTTTACCCGGTCGCCTGCGCTCCTCAAGCATGGGCGGCAGGAGCCGTGTTTTTATTGTTACAGGCCTGTCTCGGCATTTCCTTTCACGGTACCGATCGGGAAATCCGATTCACTCATCCCTCTCTTCCCGAGTTTTTACCGGCCATCCAGATTAAAAATCTTCGCATAGGAAATGTTTCGGCAGATCTGGAATTTACACGAACAGAATCAGATGTCATGATCAATGTGACTCGAAAAGATGATCTACTGAGCATTGTGGCAGTCAGATGACGTGATTGCTGTTTAGCACTCCGTAACAGCAATTGAGTGTATGCCGGAGCCCCTCCAGGGGACGGATCGCCACAATTTTCCTCACCCGAGACCTATAGTTTGTACATTGATAAAAAATGCAATGAGAACCCTTGAAGTTACCCCTTTACAATCTGGCTCTCTAAGGGCGGGGAGATTTAATACAACACTCACTTATTCTTTTCCACATTTGATTTTTAATGATTCGATATTATCAGACATGTCTAAATCCGCTAAATCACTGTTTCGTTGATTTGCTACAAAGACCACTTCGGTTCCGGAAAAATCCGGATCCTTATAGGCGTAAACCATGGCATTGGGTCCTACAATCAGACTCTCGATTTCATTATTCCAATTCTGACCAGCCACATCCTCTAACGTGGCTGACTGGAAAGGACCCATGACCCTGACATGGGGATCGTCAACATCAAAATCCGTATCCTCAAATATCTCTGCCCAACAATTCTTATCGACTACCTGCATTTCCATATCACTCGTACTGGCTATCATGTTTTCTTGCCCGTAGGCCATTCCCGCGATGAGGGCCAGAACCAATGTCCCGTTAAGCATGTGAGTAAATTTCATTTGACACCTCCGTATTAAGTTATAAGGTCAATTTGAAAATAAATTGTGATGGCTCATATTATCCTTCGCCAAACCTCTTCCACATTGGATTTTAATGATTCGAGACGGTCAGAGATGTCTAATGAGTCAAAATCAGCTTATTCACGCGACTCAAGCACCCCCATAGGCATGCCATCGCTTGAGTCCCGTCAAACAAGGTAGAATAGGACAAGAGGATTGTGAATAATGCGGGTACAAATTCGATTACTCCCTGTGTCTTCCGGGCGGGCAGTTTATCTGTCTGCATGGTTTTCGGTATAAGCCGGGCCGTCACGCCGAAGCCTATCGTATTTGTGGCCCCCATTGAGGGGGTCATCGATCCGGGACTCGCGCCATTTGTGTAACGGGTGTTGGACCAAGCCACCGCCGCCGGAGTGCTTATCAGCCTGGCCTCCGAAAAAATTGCGGGAACCGGGTTGTCGCCAGCAACTCGAAAGTTTAGTGAAAAATTGATTGCGTTATTTGCACTTCACATGGTGACAATTATCTCTACGGAATTCCTGCGGATTCAGAGACAACGTAAAAAAATGGAGAGGGTTCCCTGACATTCTGGAGACATGCCGAACGGTCATGGGCAAAGAAAACTTTCCGCGGTCACCAACATCATTGTTACGACTCAGGGAGGGTATTCTTTGCCTTAAAAATCATCATTACTACACCTGTCACAAAAAATCCTCTACCCCAAACAAGTGACACCAGCCTGACATACAAAAGATGCACCTTCTTACAGTTCATAGCCCAGGGGAAATCTGATCATCATGAAGATTGCCCTAACGGGTGATGTCATGCTTGGACGAATCGTCGACCAGTGCGTGGTAAGCAATCTTTCGCTTGCCCCCGAAGCCATCTGGGGGGATACGTTGCCCCTCTTCAGGTCAGCCAACTGCCGGTTAATCAACCTGGAATGTGTGATTAGCCGTCGTGGTCAGCCATGGAAGCCCATGATGAAGGCGTTTCATTTTCGGGCGAATCCCCATGCCATCGGAATTCTTCAAGCCGCCCGGGTGAATTGCGCCACCCTCGCCAACAACCATGTGTTGGATTATGGCCCGGAAGCCCTCCTGGACTGCCTCAGCCTGCTGGACCAAGCCGGCATTCAGCACACCGGTGCGGGGGCACATTTAGCGGAAGCGCTGGCACCGGCCTTCCTGGATGTTCCACAAGGCCGGATTGCTGTGATCGCCCTGACGGATAATGAGCCAGAATGGGAAGCGACAGAATCCCAACCGGGCGTGAACTATATAGACTGGGATTCGGAGGGACTCCGTTCCTCCTATCGAAAACGAATTGCCGGTGTCATCGATCATGCACGACAGTACGCCTCCTTCGTCATTATCAGTGCTCACATCGGACCAAACTGGGGAGCACCTTCCCAGGCGATGCACACATTGGCCCACCAACTCCTGGATTTAGGAGGAGATCTCTATTGGGGACATTCCAATCACACCCCCCAGGGCATTGAACTCTACCAGGGAAAGGTGATTGTGTATTCCTCCGGTGATTTCGTTGATGACTACGCCATCGATCCGGATGAACGCAATGATTTATCCTTTTTATTCAGCGTGGAGGAAAATTCGGGTAGGGTTGAGCGCCTGCACTTGTTTCCGGTCCGAATTGAAAATTTCCAGGTTCACCGTGCCACCGGTGCAGATATCACGTGGCTTCAACATTCAATCCAGACAAAATGTCGGGCATTTCACTCTGATGTCATCTTTCAGGATGGCATTGGCACGATCACCCTCACCTGAAGCCCTTCTCCTTTCTAGGGAAAAACATTCCGCCCGAGTATAATAAAATGGTTGAATGGGTCGTCCCCAGGCTTTGTTGGGTTTTTCTTCGCGATTCGGCCAGACGTATCGAGAGAGGATGACGGAATCATGTTTAACTTCAACCTACACAGGGAGGAAGGATATGCTCGAGAAGGATGAATTATTGGCCAAAGCGAAGGAACCGGCCAAACGGGCCATTCCCCTCCATACCTTCTATAAAGGCAAAGTTCAGCTCCTTCCCAAGTGCAGCATCAGAAATTTGAGTGACTTTTCCATTTGGTACACGCCGGGCGTCGCCGAGCCATGCAAAGCTATCTCAGCAAACCCGGCCCTCGTTTACGAATACACGAACAAAGCCAACTGCATTGCCATTGTTTCGGATGGAACGCGTGTGCTGGGGCTTGGAGATATCGGACCCGAGGCCGGCCTTCCCGTCATGGAGGGCAAGGCCCTGCTGTTCAAATACCTGGGAGGGGTCGACGCCGTGCCACTGTGCTTAGGCACAAACGATCCGGAAGAACTGATTCGGACGGCCAAACTCCTGGAACCCTCTTTTGGCGGAATGAACCTGGAGGATATCGCCCAACCCAAATGCTTTCGCATCCTGGACAACCTCCGGCGGAACATGACCATACCCGTCTGGCATGATGATCAACAAGGGTCGGCCACCGTTATCCTTGCCGGATTGCTGAATGCCTTGCATCTGGTCGGGAAAGACCTCAACAGTATTCGCATCGCCATGATCGGAATGGGAGCCGCCAATGTCGCCACCTATCGACTGCTCAAAGCGGCCGGAATCAATCCCGCGAAGATCGTCGCCTGCGATCGACAGGGTATTCTGCATAAGGACCGCGCAGACATTGAAACAGGCCAAAAGGATTATGCCGACAAATGGAAGGTGTGTCAGGAAACCAATGCCGATGGCGTGAAAGGTGGAATCCCCGAGGCTCTGAACGGATGTGATGCGTGCATCGCCTTTTCCGGCGGAGACATCATTAAACCGGAATGGGTATCGGCTATGGCCAAACAGGCCATCGTGTTTGCCTGTGCCAATCCCATACCGGAAATCTGGCCATGGGAAGCCAAGGAAGCCGGGGTGAAAATCATGGCCACGGGACGAAGCGATTTCCCCAACCAGGTCAACAATTCGCTGGTGTTCCCTGGCATATTCCGTGGCGCACTTGATATCCGCGCCCGAACGATTACCGACGACATGGCCATTGCCGCCGCACACGAACTGGCGAATTATGCAAGGGAACGCGGTATCCACGAGGACTCGATCCTCCCCACCATGGACGAATGGGAGGTGTATCCCCGGGTGGCCGTCGCCACCGCCCTCCAAGCCCAGGAAGAGGGCATCACGGCACTCAAGAAATTACGGGAACAATTGCACGAGGAGGCCACGCATATGATTACCCAGGCCCGCAATGCCACCCAGTTGCTCATGAAGGAACAGATCATTCCTCCTCCGCCAGCAGATCTGTAATATCCATGCCTCCGTTATAAAGCCAAATAGGGTAAAATAGCTTAGAGGGATTGAAGGATGCGGCCACAGGAAAAAGTCAAAATCTTGATGGTGGGAATAGCGGTCTTTTTGGCCGTCTTCTTTGTATTCGCCAAGCCCTCAACTCACGCTCAACGGCCTCTCGTATTTGTGGCTCCCATTGAGGGGGTCATCGATCTGGGACTCGCGCCATTTGTGCAACGGGTATTAGACGAAGCCACGGCCGCCGGAGCCAAAGCCGTCATATTAGAGATTAATACCTTTGGCGGCCGGGTTGATGCCGCGGTGCTGATTCGTGATGCGCTCCTGAACTCCAAAGTTCTCACCGTCGCGTTTATCAATAAGCGAGCCATCTCCGCCGGTGCGCTTATTAGCCTGGCCTCCGAAAAAATTGCGATGGCAGACGGCGGCACCATCGGGGCCGCAACCCCGGTGCAGATCGGTCTCCCGGGTTCACCGGCCCAACCGGTTGAAGAAAAAACCGTCTCGTATATGCGCAAAGAGTTCCGGGCAACCGCCGAGCAACGGAATCGCCCCCCGCTCATCGCCGAAGCGATGGTTGATGCGGATGTGGAAGTTCCAGACCTGATTGAAAAAAGTAAATTATTGACTCTCACTACCAAGGAAGCGTTACAGGTCAAGATCGCCGACTTTCAAGCCAATTCGCTGGAGGCTGTGCTACAATCGGTGAACCTTGCCGATGCTGAGATTCGCTACGCATCCGAAACTTGGGCTGAGTCTCTGGTGCGGTTCCTCACACATCCCGTGGTCAGCTCCTTATTGATGACCGTTGGGATTCTGGGAATTATGCTGGAAATGCGGATGCCCGGCTTCGGGGTACCCGGCGCCCTCGGCCTCATCAGCCTTGCCCTCTTTTTTTGGGGGCATGGGCTTGTTCAATTAGCCGGATTGGAAGAATTCCTACTAGTCGGACTTGGTCTGATACTGGTTGGGCTGGAAATTTTTGTCATCCCCGGCTTTGGCATTGCCGGAATCTTAGGAATCATGGCACTCATGGGAGGACTAGGACTCAGCCTTATCGGGACCGGGGCAACATGGGACTTCATGCTGTCCGCATTGGGGCAAGTTGCCCTTTCCATTCTGGTGGCCATCCTCGTCACCCTCATACTTCTGCGCTATTTCCCACGCCTTCCATTTGGGAAGCGGCTGATTCTGGAAACCAACCTGCAGGCTCAAGAGGGATACGAATCGAGTCCGCCCGAAGATCATCGCTGGCTGGGAAAGCAGGGGATCGCTGTTTCGGATCTTCACCCTTCCGGCATTGCACGCTTTGATGGACAACGAGTGGATGTAGTATCCGACGGAGGGTTTATTGATGCCGGCCAACCTCTTGAAGTCGTCCGCATTGATGGCAATCGGATCGTCGTTCAACTGGCAACACCACCATTAAAAAAGGACCACGAATAATGGAAATTGAAACCCAGGCATTCGGTTCACTCGGACTCCTTGTCATGGTCCTTGTGCTCTTGTTTGGCCTTCTCTATGTCATTCCGATCCCTCTGTGGATCGCCGCGTGGGCTTCAAACGCCTATGTTGGACTCTTTACGCTCATTGGCATGCGGTTGCGGCGGGTTCCCCCGGTGACCGTGATCAACGCCAGAATCAGCGCGGTGAAGGCCGGGCTTGAAATTCCCGTGAACGATTTGGAAGCCCACTTTCTGGCCGGAGGAAATGTGGTCAAAGTCGTCAATGCCATGATCTCAGCCGACAAGGCCAATATCCCCATGACCTTTAAACGCGCCGCCGCCATAGATCTGGCGGGACGTGACGTCCTGGAGGCCGTCAAAATGTCGGTCATTCCTAAAGTCATCGAAACTCCCCGTATCACCGCAGTCGCCAAGGATGGGATCCAGCTGATTGCCGTCTCACGAGTCACCGTTCGCGCCAATATTGACCGGTTGGTCGGCGGAGCCGGTGAAGAAACAGTCATTGCGCGGGTGGGAGAAGGCATGGTGAGCACCATTGGCTCATCCGCCACACATAAGGACGTGCTGGAGAATCCGGATTACATTTCAAAAAATATTTTAGGGAAGGGGCTCGATGCCGGAACAGCTTTTGAAATTCTGTCGATCGATATTGCCGATGTCGATGTGGGAGAAAATATCGGCGCAAAGCTGCAAATCGACCAGGCCAATGCGGACAAGCAAATTGCTCAAGCCAAAGCGGAAGAACGACGAGCGATGGCGGTCGCATTGGAACAAGAAATGCGCGCCCGTGTCGTCGAGGCGGAAGCGGAGGTTCCCAAGGCCATGTCTGAAGCCTTTCGTCAGGGAAATTTAGGGATCATGGATTATTATCGGATGAAAAATGTGCAAGCCGATACGGCTATGCGAGGAGCGATTGCCGGCACGGAAGAGGAATCGCCGGGACCTTCAAAATAATGAGGTAAGGATGAGCCTGGAAGCATTTATATCTTTCACCATTTTTCTTTTTTTGTCGTTGATCGCCCTTGCCATTCGATGGCTGAACGAACGAATACGGAGAGACATCGCTCTCAGAGACCTTAAGGATCTTTTTCTTCCATCCGATGATTCCCGGGTACAGCCTGATCGTGAGACAGGCCGAACAACGCCAACTGCCCCCTCAAAACCCAAACAACTCAGACAGGAATTCAGACCGACCACTTCTCCCAAACGCCGGACCGCCAGTCAACTTCGTATACACAACAGGGCGGATCTTCGCCAAGGCATTATCATCATGACGGTTCTTGGCCCCTGCCGGGCGCTGGAACATCCTGATGAGTAGACCATAGAAGTGTTGAAAAAGGCCGCCATCGGCGTTCTCGCCGCTTCGCCGTGCTCACGTACTCCTCCGTACGCTCCGCTCGCCCAAGCGGCTGCGGCCTTTCCTTCGAGGGACTAAGGACAGGACTGGACGGACTTTTTTGAACACTCCATCATTTTTCCGGCATGTATTTCTTGTATGCCCACAAGCTCACACCTATCGTCTGCACCAGATATGTGATGCAATAGACAAGAGTCAAAAAACCACAGTCGAGGCTATGTTTCCGAATTCACAGTTCACTTCCTTTCTTTTCTTTTTCCGAAACCGCCAAAAGCCGACACGGCAACGACTTATCCCGGAAACCATCCGGTCAGAGGAGAACCGCGTTCCCTCCGATTACACCCCGCCTTTCAATAATGGGTTCCTATCTATAAGGAAAGCAAAATGACCTATTCGAAATGGTCTGATTGAGGCATAACACCAGATGGCCAATGAAGGTGTGACCACATTAAGCTACCCCGTCCGTGGCCCGGTCATTCTCAAATACCTTGGGCAGCTTGGTCTGATGCTGGCCATGCTGACCATCCTGCCATTGAGCGTTTCTATTTTTGGGGGAGAATATGCCGTCAGCGGGCGATACCTGGTTGTCATTCTGGCCTTAGCGTTGCTGGGCATTCCTCTCTCCCGTCTCTCCGTTCCAACCGCTCTCCAAACGAATGAAGCGCTGACAATCACCGCCCTGGCTTTTTTTCTCTCCCCCCTCTGCATGACGTATCCTCTCATGGCCTCGGGTCTATCCTTCCAGGATGCCTGGTTTGAAGCCGTCTCGGGAGTCACCACCACGGGGCTCTCCGTGCTCTCCGCCGTGGAAGATCAATCGCCCTCCCTGCTATTCGCCCGTGCGTGGATGCAATGGTACGGGGGTTTAGGAATTGCCATCCTTTCTATCGCATTGCTCATGGGACAAAGTATCGCTTCAAAGAAATTGGTGGAACCGGTGCCGGGAGAGAATTTTGTTACCACGACCCGGACACACGCACAACGAGTCCTTGGGGCTTATGTTCTCCTGACCTTGCTGGGAATGGTGGTGCTTTTGGCCCTTCAAGTGAACCCCTTTCATGCGGTAACCCTGACGCTGACGGCAATCTCCACGGGAGGGTTTTCCCCTTTCAATAACAGTCTGGCCGGACTCGATTCCCTACCTGCCACATCCTTTTTGCTCCTACTGTGTGTGTGCGGATCAATCTCCCTGCCCCTCTTCGCCTATACGTACCACCATGGTTTCCGCCGACTGATCTCTGATGTGGAATTACCAGCCCTTCTGGTGCTCTGTAGTCTGACCGGCTTGGTCGTCGGCCTTTCATTGGGGCAACACACCAATCTAGGCTGGACCGGCGCTCTGGCCCATGGGGCGGCTTTGGGGGTGTCCGCTCAAACCGGCACCGGCTTCAGCACCCTATCGCTGACGGAGATCGACCAAACCTCCAAATCGTTGCTCATGGCATCAATGCTCATCGGTGGAAGCACAGGCTCAACCAGTGGCGGGATCAAAATTTTCCGTTTTCTGATCGTGCTGGTGCTGATTCGCGTAATCCTTCAACGGGCTTGTGCTCCTCCTCACGCCGTGATCGAACCCTGGCTGGGAAATCGGCGGTTGGAGCATGAAGACCTCACTCGCGCCTTGCTGCTCACATTCCTGTTTATCGCGGTGATTTTTGTCTCATGGATCCTTTTTCTCGTTGGGGGATACGACCCCCTAGATGCCCTCTTTGAAGTCACCTCGGCAACCGGAACCGTGGGATTATCTACCGGAATTACCGGCACGGAACTTCCTGGATGGCTGAAAGGCATACTCTGTTTTGATATGCTGGCGGGACGGCTGGAAGTTATCGCGCTTCTGATGGTGTTATACCCACCCACCTGGCGAGAAAGGAGAAGGCGAGCGCAATGAGAGCGGTATTTATAGGAGCCAGCTCGTTGACGGTGATGACCGCGGACATTCTCTTAAAGCGAGGGCACGAAGTCGTCATCGTCGAAAGCAACAAAGAACGGATCAATGAGCTCAGTAAGGATCTCGATTGCGGGTTCGTCCATGGTGACGGAACCACGCCGGCGATTCAACGAGAGACAGACCCCGAGCATTCAGATTTTTTGTTTTGTTTAGCCGGCAATGATCAAGCCAATATTATCGCCAGCTTAGTCGGGCGGTCCCTGGGTTTCCCGCGCGTGGTCACCAAGATTGTCAATCCGGAATTTGAACACATCTGTGTGGAGCTGGGCCTTGAGGAAACAATCATTCCCGCGGGTACGATGGGGCGGTATTTAGCCGATAAATTCGCCGGCCGGGATTTGCTCGAACTGTCAGGGATGATTAAGGATGAGGCCCGAGTCTTTTCCTTCGTTGCCCGTCCGGAAGACGAAGGACCACTCGAAAAGATTGTTATCCCGGGGCAACTTCACCCCATTTGTCTGTACCGGGATCATACGTTCATCCTGCCCGACCAGGACACGGAAGTGAAGACAGAAGATGAAGTGGTGGTGATTACTCACCAGAAATTCCTGGCTCAACTCAAAGATCATTGGACAGTGAAGAAGGAATCACACCAATCTTCCCTTTCCGGTGGCCAGGATAATCCGGATGAAACACCCGCGTAAGTTCTGGAAACGTCACGACGGGCATGGAACATCCTGAACGTCATGTGCAGACAGTGTCAGATCTAGGGTAAACAGGTTGCGTGTTGAACACGAAAGGCCTTTCGGCAAACCGTCATCTCGCTTTCTCGTCACTCCCGTCATGTGTGATCAGGCTTCTTTCTTGGTTTCGTTTCAGATGGATCCCCGCTACCAACCTGCGGGGATGACAGACGAAAGTGTCATGCCCGACGTGTTGTACCGGGCCTTCTGTTGGGTTCCCGTCACTCCCGACATTCGTTATCGGGAGTCCATCCTGCTGACGAAGACGTGAAGTGTGAGGAATGAAAAGCAATGAACCTTGAGGGGCCTGGCGTGAGGGGAAATGCTTCAGTTCGTTCCCCCTTAGACAAAAGGGGATGAAGGGGGATTTTTCGATCGAAGGACTGACGGAAAGCATGCTGAACGGAGACTCCCCAAGCCATGCACACACAACGGCTCAACACTCGATTATATGCTTGTTGAATGGTTGTTCAGTATGACATGAATACCCCTGATGCACATCGGCAGAATCCATATCGGGACGTCAGGCTGGCATTATCCTCATTGGGTGGGACCTTTTTATCCGTCCGGCATGGCGAGTGAAGAGTTTCTCCCGTTCTATGCCCGACACTTCGGCACTGTTGAAATCAATAACACATTTTATCATCTTCCGGCTCTTCACACCCTGAGAGAGTGGGAAAAAGAAACACCCCACAACTTCCTATTCACCTGTAAGGGCAGCCGTTTTATCACCCACATGAAAAAGCTGAAAGATCCGGAACACAGCATTGCACGATTCTTTGAGACCATCGCCGTGCTGCGCCACAAACTGGGACCAATCCTGTTTCAGTTGCCACCACGTTGGAGAATGAATGTGCTCAGGCTGGAAGAATTCTTGAAGGCCCTACCAAAAACATTCCGGTATGCTCTCGAATTTCGTGACGAAAGCTGGTTCGCACAACCCGTCTATGACCTGCTTACCGAATATGATAGCGCCTTTTGTCTCTATCACCTTGCCGGTCGATGGCCACCGGAAATCATCACCACGGATTTTGTGTATATCCGGCTTCATGGCCCCGGCGAAGCCTATCAAGGAAAGTATCGTGCCCCAACTCTTCGCCTTTGGGCCAACAAATGTCACAAGTGGGCCCAATCCGGCAAAGATGTTTACTGCTATTTCGACAATGACCAGGACGGGTATGCTTCGATCAACGCGCTCACCCTACAAAAGAACGTACAAGCGTTACTGAAGAAATCATGTTAGGGAAACAGGACCGGTATTGGAGAATAACCCATGCGGAAACCTGTCAAGGAACCAACCGCACTGAACCGAGGAGAAGATCATGGCCGAAGAACCTTTTGTCAACTTCGAAGGAACCTGGAAAAACCAACATCAATCCATTTTAGAATTGACGGTGGTGGAAGGATTGGTCAGAGGACGATTTCAATCAGGGGTCGGAGAGGATGGGCAACTACTCTGGGCAGAGGTCAATGGCCGCATTCTGGGGGATGTCATCACCTTTCATGCGGTGTTTCCACTCTATCGGACCATCGTCACCTGGATTGGGCAACACATTGTGGAAAATGGGATCGGGAGTATTCACACCCAATGGTTGCACGCAACGGACATTAAGGAGCGAGAGGAACACGAATGGATGTGGTACTCCAATCGCATTGGTTCAGACACCTTCACAAGAGCCTGAAACTGTTTACTCAGGCTGTCACGGCCTCTGTCAACGGGTCATTCATCTCCTCTGCTACCATCCCAGACATGTGTAATCTGGCGTCTATCTTTGCCGCTCCTCAGATGGCTCCCCGCTGCCTCATGGCGGGGTGACAGAGAAAAATTTTGCCATTCCTGGATATATGGTATCGGGAATCTATCTCACACGCCGTCATTCCTGCAGACGTTGGCAGGAATCTCCCAGAAGGAAGGAGAGAGTCGTGATTGCCGGATCAGTTCCCAAGTAGTTTGAAAATGTTCCCAATATTTCCATTCGTACAACTTGACCCCATTTATAAATATTCGTCCACGAGTTCTTGGGGGATGCTTTCAGTGGTTGAAGGGTTGGTCCTCGGTGGGAGCTTTTTGGAAAATTCAGGATGTGATGCCAAATTGGCTTCCTAAACCAGCAAGAGTCATGTTTTCGGCAATGGCGTCATGGGGGATTAGGACATACTGCCAGGGTTTTCCGCTATAGGTGGCGGTATGGGTGCTGGCATGCCGGCACCACTGCACTGCCGCATCCTGCTTTGCGAGGACGTCAGCATCCCTCATCTGATTCTTGGCTTTCGGCTCAAGCATATAGATGGCGTTGTCAGTCTCGGCCACGAAGTCTGGTTGATACTCCGGGTGATCGGCGCCGGACTTATAGAAAATCTGGAACTGGCCTTTGGCCGGTTTGAACCACTTCTTCGATTCGCGCTCCAGAATAACAGCCATAATGCGCTCCGATTCGGAATGGAACTTTTGCACCGGAAAAAGGCACCGCGAGAAGTTGCCAAACAAATACCTGGCCATATTGCTCTTATCTGGAGGAGATTGACGAAAATCCAACGGTGGCTCCTCGGCGGAGGCCGCGTAGGCACTCTGCTTCAAATCGGTGAACCCTTTGCTGACGATCACCTCGTAATCCACATTTTCTTCCCAGTAGTGCTGTTGCATTTGGACATGAATGAACTTGGCGATTTCACGCTGGTGTAAGCGCAGGACTTTACCCGTGGCTTCCTCCGAAAGATAGGATCGGAAGTGATTGACAATTTGCGTGGCCAGGTCATAGAGCATATCGGCGTGGGTGTCATAGGCGATATCGTCGAAGTCCACCAAGCCGCTGACAACGTAGTCTTCAAGGCGCGTTTCCTCGATTCCTCCTTTACCCAAGCCAACGGCTTCCGCGACGCCTGTTCGAAGATATTGAATCCAAATATCTTCGGAAGGTGGTTGGTAATTGAGGGTGTCCAGCTCCAACACAAACGGCTTAAAGCCTGATTGCACTTCACCTTTGGGGGCCACGTGGAACGCGGAATATCGATTGTCTGTTGAATGACCAACACCGATGTCTTGGCCACCACCGCAGCGATATCCGGTTGTTCTGCAATGCCCTCTAGGACCAACTGTGCCGGCCGATACCGCTCCCTGACTTCTCGAATCACCTCAGCCCGAATCTCAGGAATAGTGAGATATGTCACGCTGGGCAGCCTCTGTGGCTGGCTCTCCAAATTCCGTATAACATCACGAGTCACTTGGGCAACCCGTTCCTCCTCCGGATTCGAAAAAGCTTTAGCCTCATCGGTACCGGCAATTTCGGTGTCACCTGAAATCCCCGAGGGGTTGATACCAAGCATGGTATCGAGGCGTGACTGCGATACGACTGTTTTAGTCTTTTGATCAAAGTCCTCAGGGGAAAGTACCAGGGCTTGAACGTGGATCAGGGATTCGGGTCGATTCGCCTCATTGATGATCTCCTGAAACCTGTCATGCGCAACAATACTGAGCCGGTCCACCGCAGGCACACCGGTACGTTTGCCGTACGGCAGGCGTAACCCGCGTCCGATGGATTGTTCAATCAGAATTCGCGCGTTGGCCGCACGCAAGGGTACGATCGTATAAAGGTTGGTCACATCCCAGCCTTCCTTCAGCATGTTGACGTGAATGACGATTTCAGTCGGCTCCTCCGTATGCTCCACCTTGAGTAACCGGGCAATCATGGCTTCTTCTTCCGCGCCGGTCTTACTGGAGTCCACCTGAATGACCTTGTCCTGATACCGACCTTCGAAAAAATCGCCCGATTGGATCAAGGTCATGAGCTGTCCAGCGTGGGTGGTGTCTCGGGCAATGACGAGCACAAACGGCTTGACGATCGGCTGGTCACTCTCCCGGGCGTAGGTTTCAAGCAAGACCTTGGTCTGCTCGTGCAGGCGCACCCCATCTTCAAGCTTTAAGCGCTCAATCGCCTCAGTGGACATGCCCTCCGGGTTGAAGTCCTTGCGCGTCACAACGGCAGGTTCCTTGACGAAACCATCGGCCATGGCCTTACCCAGTGGGTAGTCGAGCACCACATTCTTGAAGGCGACCGAACCTCTACTCGTTTCCACAAACGGCGTGGCGGTGAGTTCCAAGCCCATCAACGGTTTGAGTTCGTTAATTGCCCGCACGCCGGCCGAAGCCCGATAGCGATGGGACTCGTCCATGAGAAGCACCAGATCCGGTAGTGCGGCCAGATAGTCGAAGTAACTCTCCCCAATATATTCCGACAGGCGCTTAATGCGAGGCGACTTGCCGCCACGCACCTCCGAGTTGATCTTTGAGATATTGAAAATGTTCACCTTGTAGCGGGTAAGAATATCGAAAAGAGAATTGGCCTTGGCTTCATAATTATCACCGGTAATCAATTCTGGAGGGTCCGTGGCAAATTCCGCGATGCCTTTGAACACGTACTTTGAAATATGGGGGTAAAGTCGGTGATCAACTTGTTGTAAATTGTGAGATTCGGGGCAAGGACAAAAAAATTGTTGATCCCGTGTGCCAAATGGAGGTAACTAATAAAGGCCCCCATCAGTCGGGTTTTCCCCACACCGGTGGCCAACGCAAAGCACAGCGATGGAAACTCACGCTCAAAATCGGTGACCTGCGGGTATTCGTGTTGAATAGCTGCCAGGGCAGCCACTACATCCGCCCCCTTCTTGGGCGGCACAATTTCGGTAAGGCGGTCAAGGATTTCCAGCGAGCGCCGTTGTGGGGGGCGTAAGCTTAGGCGGCCGGCAATCGCGTTGACGTGACGGTTCATGGTCCGATGGGCGGATTAGGCCACGGCATATTCCAATGCGCGAGGATTTTCCATCCGCTTGGAGGCATTCAGAATCTCGATGCCGACAATGTTGCCCTCCTTGTCGTAGTCGAGGATGATGCCGGGCTTGTCCTCGTCGCTTTCCTCCACCGGAGCAGAGCTGAATTCAATGGTCAGCACATCCACTTCCTGATCGTATTTCACTTTCATGGCTTCCTCTACCTCCAGATCGGCTCATTATGCGGACAATCCGTCATTCCCGCAAAAGCGGGAATCCAGGCATAGTCTTTCATTCATAGAATCTCTTCCCACAAATCCTGCCAGTCCGGGTTCTGCCTTTCAATCAATTGCCGTTTCCAAGTCCGATTCCATTTTTTTTCATCTGTTTCTCTCGTCCAATGGCAGATGCCATATCCACATGCAGCTCGTAATAGACAAGTCGATGAATGGCATATCGCTTCGTGAATCCATCTATCGCATCGTTTCTGTGCTCTCATACACGTTTTCGGAGATCGCTTGTCACCCCGCGTACCATTTCGTTTGCTGGCAAGAATATAAACCGCCGACTGTCGATCAGGCATTATCCCACTGGATTCCCGCTTTCGCGGGAATGACCTGTTGGCTCGAACTCCAACCTCTGCTGTCCCGGCTTGGGCGGCGCCTTTGGCAAATTCTCCACCTTCAGACTGTAGTCGTCCTTGCCCCATTCGCAACGGGAAAGCACGGCTTTCGGGATCTTTTTTACCGTCAGGTTCGCATACCCTTCCTTGCGACCACGAAAGGCGCTACACACTACGAGCAAGGACCGCTCCCCGCCAACCTCATCGCTCAACTGCTGAAGCTGCCCGTGGCTCAGATTAGCAGTAGTCACATAGATAAAGTCCCGCTCCGTGGAATGGCCGTGCCGCCAATAGATTGTATCGCTCGGCGCATAGGTGAAGCCTTCCAGCTTACAGACAGCTTGCGCGAGCATGGCCGGATTGTACGTTTTGTTGATCACCCAGTTCCCCCACTTGTCTTTTTCGAGCAGTGAGGGGGCGAGGTGGTAGTATCGAAACCCGCCGCCGCCCCTCCATCTGACGGCATCCGTGATGCCGCCTTTGTCCTCACCATCGATCACTTTCTTGAGCCGCGGTATGATATGGGTGTGGCAATGTTCGCCCAACTCCACCATGATCCAGCGCCGGCCCATTTTGTGTGCGACTGCGCCAGTGGTACCAGAACCGGCAAAGGAGTCAAGAATTAAATCCCCAGGGCTTGAGCCTATCTCAAATACTTTTTGCACTAATCGTTTAGGCTTAGGGGTTGGAAAATCAGGAAGTCCGAGAGCCCGGATCTCTCGAATACCATCCTGATTTAGGCCGAATAATTCTGCTTCTGCCCAAAGAGTAGTTGGAAGAATCCCATCCTCCGCTTCGGAGAGAAACATTTTCAGACGAGGTGCTCTGTCCCCGTTTGGACCCCACCAAATTCGCCTTTCTCGGTTCAAGGCTTCAAATCCATCCGGGTTGCGGCTCCAACAACGATTGGCAGTGGGCCAAAACTTTTTCCCACTGGGCGAGGTCACTTCAAAAATATTCTCCGACTTTCCCGTTTTGGCGAACTGCCGTCCGCGTGCTCCTCCTACCAAGCTTATGGTCATAGTTACGGATTGCCAAGGACCGCGGGGATCATTGTCAGGGTTATCGTATCTTGATTCCTGCTTCTCGGTCCGACCAAATTTGTTCGGATTAAACTGAGAGCGATCTTTACAGTAGATAAGAAGATGTTCATGTGCCGTCGAAAAAACTGTGCGTTGCTTCTGACGGCATAAGACTTGTTCCAGATAACGTTAGCAACGAAATTGTTGCGACCAAATATTTCATCCATCAGAACTTTGCAGTAGTGTGCTTCGTTGTCATCCAGTTGGACCCAGCATGAACCTTGGGGAGACAAAAGAGAGCGAAGAAGTGCCAGTCGTTCGTGTATTAAGGATAACCAGATGGAATGCTCAAGACCATCTTCATATTGTGCGAAGGCTGATCCAGTGTTGTACGGCGGATCAATGTAAATACATTTAACTTTTCCTGTGAACTCCTGTTCGAGTGCTTTGAGCGCGAGCAAGTTATCGCCAAAAATGAGCCGGTTGTCGAACAGATCGTGGGCAGTCACCCGTTGTGGCGCATGGTAGGACTTCTCCGAATCCTCCAGCAAAATACGCGGCTCCAGCTTCAGCCGATTCTCCTTCCCAATCCAGGTCAGTTCGAGTTTGGTTTTGTTACTCATTTCAGTGGATCCGAGGCCGATTTTTCAAGGGAACCTGGTGCAACCGATTCTTTCACGCGCGCCATGTGTCCTCCGGGTCGGGAGCCGTCGCTGCCGGATTGTCACGATCGAATTGCCAACGCGCCGGGTTATCGAGAATGTACTGCCTGATCCGATTCAGGGAGTCTTCATCGCGGACGACGTGTTCGTAATAATTGCGTTGCCAGGCGAAATCCGGGGCACCGGCCTGCCGAATGAACCGCGTCGATGTTGCCCTATACGCACGCACCATTTCCCCTAACGTAGAGGCGTGATTTATCGCGCCCTGCTCGTTCATGGCCGTACATAAACCTTTCGAGGGCGCAATGAATTGCGCCCCTACCATGATGATACCGTGAACGTGATTGGGCATGACGACGAACGCATCCAGGCGTATCGATGGAAACCTTGCAGGCAATGTCTCCCACGCCGCCTGAGCGATTTGACCGGGATTGGTTAATTGCATTTCTCCGTCCGCCACCGCACCGAATAAACAGGCGCGGGCCTGTGTACAGATGGTCACGAAATAGGCCCCCGGTTGCGTGGAATCGTAGCCCTGCAACCGAATCGAGCGACGGTAATGTTTTTCCGGATCGTATTTTTCTTGGATCATGCCCATTTCCACCTGCTGGAACACCATTTCTTCCCCGACACTCATTCCTACCGTGTGCTCTCAATCTCGGCAATAAACCGCTCGCGACGCCGGCCGCTCTCATCCTGTGCATTGGACCACACATGGCTCCAGCTTCGGCCGGTTTTCCTTGCCTATCCAGGTGAACTCGAGTTTGGTTTTCGGGGCCAGTGCTCATGTGACGGCATATTGGCGAACATCCACCTGAACACCGACACAGGCGGCTTCTTCAGCCGTCTTCAGCAGGGACGCAGTCGTTGCCTCATCCACGTATTCTTCCCCGCAGTTTCTGCAAACTTGTGCGGGAACCCCTTTCACCACAAGTGTCGTGCCGTCCCTCTCAAGCGTCACCGTCGACGTGCCTGATCGAGTTTCGCCTTGTTTGCAAATCACACACTTCATCGTGGCTTCCTCCTTGTAAACTCTTGTTGCCATTCCTCCGGATCAGGTTCGTAAGTCGTAATCACAATCACTTCTCCTGTTTCCACATTGTCGGCCGCCACAATGTGAAGAGGACGTGCATTCCGCCACCCTAACACCAAGCGGCTTGGGTAAGGCATATCTTGCGGATAGGTTTCAATCGTTTCACCGTGCTCCAGGACATACCGAACATCATCCTTGCTGATCCTTCGCTGGAACATTCGCTGAATGGCATGAACGCGAAAGACCAATGGTCCAATGCTCATGGTCCAGTTCCCTGAACGGAAACAACAGTATGAAATAATCCGATCTGATGCAGATATTGAAGAGGGGAGGTATGACAGATGACGTCAGGCAAGGCGCGATTCCCCGCGAAGCTGTTCCTCCGTCAAGCGGAATGTGTCCACGCCGTAATCCGCCAGCTTGGCCAAAAACACCACTCTGGGGACTCCAGCCAGGCGAGCCGCCGCGCCCGAAGACAAACGGCCGATCTCGAACAGCTTGACCGCAGCCGCCATCCGTAATGCGTCGCCCATAGCTTCCGGCGCAAGCTTGAGGGCCAGTAGGGTTTCCTCCGGAATGTCCACCGTGATCAAGCTCATCTTGACTACCTCCTTTCCTCCGTGCAGAACCTTACAACGAGGGTGGTAGTATAACGCATCCTCGGTTTGGTGTCCTTGTCCACATTGCTACAAGGGCCACAGGATTGAAACCTGTATTGTCCGCGAGACGCAATGCGACGCATGGTGGGGCTGCTCCTGGTGCCACTGCTTGCGGAGGTTGGCCGGGGTGATGATTAAAATCCGGCGCTTTCGTTCTGCCCATTTTTGGGAGAGCACAAGGCCCGCCTCGATGGTTTTTCCCAGCCCAACTTCATCCGCCAGGAGGGCCCCTCTTGAGAGGGGCGATCGAAAGGCAAACAATGCTGCCTCCATTTGATGCGGATTAAGATCCACCTGTGCATCCACCAAGGCACTTGCCAACTTTTCCATGCTATCCGACGGGCAGCGCTTGGTGAGTTCGTAGGCGAAATACTTGGCGTGATAAGGGGTGATCATGTGGTGTCGCAAAACATCCTTCTCGCCATGGGAATACTCCCTGCATAAACCGAGATGAGCACTTGTTTCGCAGGGGCTTTCTTTGGGGATGGACATTGGTGAAAAGCTGAATTTCGATGCTTCTCCTCTTTTCTCCTTACGCCAGTTGTCTAAGGAATGTACCCAACTCCTTGAATAAAGTACACAATTTTTACCCATAATATTTTGTCCGTTGGGGGACTAAGGAATAAAGATGGATGCTTGATTGAAAATACCATCGGTGAGAAACAGGGCTGGATGTCCGAAGATTCATGGCGGACATGACGCGGCGAAGAGACAAGACGGACACCGTGAGGAATCCGAAGTCACCATTTTGTCATCTCCGCAATGAGTCAGTGGGGGTCCATCAAAAATAAAAAGCCGATGGATTCCCGATTGCACATGTCGGGAATGACCCCGCTGTTATGAGGCTCGATGAATACCTTCGAGCATAATGGGAGGGAGTTTTAGCTGATTCTAGGTGGTTTCGCTTTGGGCACAGATCCTTCGCTGCTGCTCAGGATGACCACCTGAGATTTCTCCCCATGGCTGCAGGAATGACGTAGAAGAGAGGATGAATGCCGAATGAGGAATGTCGGAGATGACGGAGCACACAGTTTGTTTCCCGCTCTTCTTCCCTACAGAGAATTTGATCAGCACAAAAACCCCCAGGTGGCCTTGAGTTGAGCCGCGGGAGGATGGTAGGCCCGAATTTTTCGATACCCTTCACAATCATCTTTTTCCTTTTCAGGCCAAATCTCAAAAAACTCCTTGTTAGGAGGAGTCATCGCTCGCACATAATCCCACACGTCCCCATCACTGAACACGATAATCTTCCACCCACTGCTGGTCTGATATTCAACCTTGCCCTCTAAAATATCACCGGCGACTAATTCAACCTTGGCCTCCCCGCGTTCAATTCGTTGGAGTTCCTTGAAGGCTGCTTCGCAAAAGTCTTCTCTGGTCATTGAACTCCCTTTATCGATAGGATAGCCATGTCAATAATATTTATGCAGTCTTGCCCTTTGGAGTCGGTTCAACCACGATTGCTCCCAACCAAGGAAAGACTCAAAGGTTAAATCCAGCATGAAATAGTACAAATGATCCGGAGGCAAGTCGATAGAACTATTCTCACAACTTTTTCTACTATCGTGATTCAGACACATCATGCCTCCCTCCACCACCTTCAGCAAATCTACCCTGTTTGCCATTTCCTATCTTCTTCTGACGGTTCTTTTCTTTCAGCTCGGATCAGGGCTCCAGGGCATCCTTGTACCCATTCGAGCTCAATTGGAAGGCTTTTCCACCCATTCAATCGGTCTATTGGGAACCGCATTCTATTTGGGCTTCGTCATCGGCTGCCTCTTGATCCCCACCCTCATCCAGCGAGTGGGGCATATCCGGGTGTTCTCAGGATTCGCCGCACTGGCCGCCACGGCGTTTCTTCTCCATGATTTCGTGACCACTGTTCCGGTCTGGCTCGGATTACGGGTGGCCATTGGATTTTGTTTTGCCGGCCTTTACATGGCTATTGAAAGCTGGTTGAACGACCAGGCGACGACCCACACCCGCGGACACATCCTCGGCATCTATATGTTTGTCAGCTGGGTTGCGGTGATCGGCGGTAAATTGCTCTTCGCCTGGATTAACCCCGGCGGGTTATATCCCTTCGCATTGGTCAGTATTGGAATCTGTCTTGCAGTTATCCCGGTAGCATTTGGAACCGGTCCGGCACCGGCACCAGCCACGGAAAATCCCCTTCGCCTCCGTGAACTCTACCGGATCTCACCTGTTGGTTTTGTGGGGTGTATGAGTGTGGGCGCCACGAATGGAGCGTTTTGGACCCTGGGGCCAATCTATGCACAGTCCCACAGCCTTCCCCCGCTCCAAATCGCTCTCTTCATGGGTGCAGCCGTTTTCGGCGGGGCCCTCACTCAATGGCCGTTGGGACGCTGGTCGGATTGGATCGATCGTCGCCGGATCATTGCAGGATCATGCCTCACGGCAGCACTGGCCGCAGGAGCCTTAGCCATGGCAGACCAGAGCCATGAACTCATCATTCTGACCTTTGCCCTTGTGTTTGGGGCGGGGGCCCTCCCTCTCTACGCACTCTGTCTTGCCCATGCCAACGACTTCGCGCCTGCCGAAAGCTTCATTCAAGTCAGCCGCGATTTGCTGATGGTATTTGGATTTGGGGCTATTGTCGGCCCCTATCTCGGGGCATGGTTCATGACCATAGGCGGACCTCTTGGCCTCTTTCTCTTCACAGGGAGTATTCATTTGGCCTTGACGGCGTACACACTGATACGCATTTGGAAACGCTTGCCGGTACCTGAAACAGAGAAAACGGCTTTTGTCAGTATTCCAAGGACTACTCAAGCCATTTTGACGCTTGATCCCCGTTCGGAGGGGACAGGGGGTATGGTCTCCACTCAACAGGCCAAAGGGGAATAATGTCGGTCTCGCGACCTGCCCCAACCTGATAGCGAGGAACATGTACTCTTCACAAATAGATATGTCACCATAGGAGACGGTCTGCAGCCATGCCAGTACATAACACCGAGATTGCCGAAATGCTCAGCCGGCTGGCAGAGCTTCTGGAAATCCAAGGCGCCAATCCGTTCCGCATTCGAGCCTATCGTAAGGCCGCTCAGACGATCGAAGGTCTACCACACAGCGTGACATCAATGTTGGCAGACGGCTCGGATCTTTCTGCGCTTCCGGGAATCGGAGAAGATTTAGCAGCCAAGATACAAGAGATTGTGAAAACGGGTCATCTTTCACTCTTAGACCAGGTCAGCTCTCAACTGCCCGGTCAACTTGCGGAACTAGCCAAGATCCCAACTCTTGGCCCCAAGCGGGTGAAAATTCTCTACGACACACTCGGCATCAAGGACCTGAAGAGTCTTGCAAAGGCAGCCCGAGCCGGGAAAATCCGTGAGCTTCACGGCTTTGGACCAAAAACCGAAGAAAAAATTCTCGCAGAGACGGACAAACGCTCAGGCACAGAGCAGCGGATCAAAATCAGCACAGCCGAAGAATTTGCGGAGCCGATCCTCGATTACCTGAAAAACGCAAAGGGAGTGAAAGACGCCATTGTTGCCGGCAGCTATCGCCGGAGGAAAGACACGATTGGCGACCTTGATATCCTGGTGACATGCACACAGGCGAAAACCCTGATGAATCACTTTGTGGCCTATGAGGAAGTTGAGACGATTGTCTCCAAGGGGCACACCCGGGCAACTGTCCTTCTTCGATCCGGTCTCCAGGTCGACTTGCGCGTGGTTCCTGAAGAAAGTTATGGGGCCGCCCTTCAATACTTTACCGGGTCCAAAGCTCATAATATTGCGGTCCGCTCGTTGGCTGTTAAAAAAGGGCTCAAGATCAATGAATACGGAGTTTTTCGAGGAGAAACACGCCTCGCGGGACGGACGGAGAAAGAGGTCTATGCCCAGGTCGGTCTCCCCTACGTTGAACCTGAGCTGCGAGAGAATTGGGGCGAGGTAGAAGCCGGTCTCCACCATGCCCTCCCCCACCTCGTCACGCTCAACGAGATCCGTGGCGATCTGCATGTGCATTCCAAAGCCAGCGACGGCCATTTCTCTATTGAGGAGATGGCCCTGGCCGCCCAAGGCAAAGGGTATAACTACCTCGCCATTTGCGACCATTCCCAACACGTCACCATTGCGCACGGATTGGATGCCAACCGCCTAGCGAAGCAGATTGAGGAAATCGACCAGCTCAATGGCACATTGAAAGGCTTCACCATTCTCAAAGGGGCCGAAGTGGATATCCTGGAAGATGGGTCCCTGGATCTCTGCGACGACCTGTTACAACGTTTGGACCTGACGGTGTGCGCCATCCATTACAAATTTAATTTGCCACGGGCGAAACAAACCGAGCGCATCATTCGGGCGATGGATCATCCCTCTTTTTCTATCCTGGCACATCCCACCGGCCGCATGATCAATGAACGGGAACCGTATGAGATCGACATGGAACAAATCATGGCCGCGGCCTTGGAGCGTGGATGTTGCCTGGAGGTCAACGCCCAACCGGTACGCCTCGATTTGAATGATCGCCACTGCAAAATGGCTAAAGATATGGGAGTGAAAGTGGTCATTTCCACCGACGCGCACCGGACGACCGATCTGGATTTCATGCGCTTTGGTGTGGGGCAAGCCCGTCGGGGGTGGTTGGAGCCGGAGGATGTCCTGAATACCCTCCGTCTTAAAGAACTCAAGAAACTTCTTCGGCGGGCATCATCATGAACCTTCGCTCAGACGGTTGATAAGGTTCCCACGTATGCTCAAGCGCACAGTCACACTGTTCCAACTGCTGGGATTCAAAGTCGGCATCGATTGGACCTGGCCCTTTCTGGCCCTGCTAATTGTCTGGTCACTGGCCATGGGGTTCTTTCCGCATGAATATCCGGATTTGACGGAATCCACCTATTGGCTGATGGCTATTTCCGGGGCCATCGGACTATTCGGGTCTCTCATCCTGCATGAGTTGTCTCACTCCCTAATCGCAAGACGATACGATATTCCCATTACCGGCATTACTTTGTTTATTTTCGGTGGAGTGGCGCAAATGGACAAAGAGCCGCCGAATGCCACATCCGAGTTCCGCATGGCCATTGCCGGGCCACTGGCTAGTTTCGTGTTAGCAGGAGTGTTTTATGGGGCGTACGCGCTAGGGCACCTGCTTCGCCTTCCTCTTCCGGTTTTAGCGGTTCTCGGGTACCTGGTATTTATCAACCTGGTCCTGGCCGTGTTCAATCTTGTTCCGGCCTTCCCCCTGGACGGAGGGCGCATGTTCCGCGCGATGTTATGGCACTGGAAGCGCGATCTTCGATGGGCGACACACCTGGCCTCCCGCATCGGATCGGGTTTTGGATTCCTTTTGCTCTTCCTGGGTGTCCTCAATATTCTCCACGGCCGGCCACTGAATGGCATATGGTTCTGCGTGCTGGGTCTCTTCCTCGACCGAGCCGCCAGTGCCTCTTACGATCAACTGCTTGCCAGGCAGGCTTTCGAAGGAGAACCGATCCAACGCTTTATGGCAACCGATGTGGTGACGGTGGCACCCGATCTCTCCATCAGCGCATTTGTGGACCAGTACGTCTACCGGCACCTCCACGATATCTATCCTGTGGTCAACCATTCACAGCCCGTGGGCTGCATTCACGCCCGTCACGTCAACAACATGACCCGTGAAGAATGGGACCATCGCACCGTCAATGACCTTCTCATTCCGTTGAATGGTCACAACACCATTGCTCCCGATACCGACGTCATGCAAGCCCTTTCACTGATGAACCGGACCGGAAACAGCCGGCTCATCGTCATGGACAAAAATCGTCTCGTCGGTATTGTGGCCTTGAAAGACATCTTGAAATTTCTTTCGTTGAAGCTTGATCTGGAAGGAACCCGATACCCTGAAACTCCCCCTCTCAGCAAACCGGAGACATCTGTCAAATGATTGCTCTCCTGCCCTTCTGCACATTCCTCTCCCAAGCGGCCTGAGTGTTCCCCTCAACTATGGTTATTAACCCGACCATGGTGATCCCGGTACCCAGGCGAATTTCAAACTGGCATTTCAGCCCCTGGTCAGATTTTTATGGGGCCATCTCTGAAGGCTGTCGCGCCCAGCACGCCGCTAGCCCACAAGGGGTGGGACATTCTCATTCAAATTGTGGTAAAAATTTCCCTCGCCTATCATAGGATCAGTTGATAGGTGGTTGAGCACATTGGGCGAAGGCAATGGAGGGCCTTTGAGGATGCTAAAAACCTCAAAGGCCATTTTTTTGTTCAACTTCACCAAAGGAGGGACTCCACGTTTGAACCGGATGTTGTTTTCTCAACACATCCACTGGGCGGAACGAGGGCTGAAAGACGAAGAAGAACAATTCTCAATCACAAGCAGGAAGTGACAAAGGTTAAGGAATGGTCTCGGCATAGCTCTTACAATTACACAGACGGAGGACCCAAATGAGGCACATTTCATTAAATAAGAACCTTTTTCGAATAGCGCTGGTACTTGGAGGTCTGACGATAGCTTTTCTAACCGGGGGAGTATCTAAGGCCCAGAAGATCCCCTTTTTCGATCGGAATGTTGTTCTTTTGGATTGCGTCGAGAGTGCAACAAATACTTTTGTGGTTGATAATATGTCATCGACCGTCGATGTGGAAATCAATAGAGGATTGGATTGTGCAGCAGCTGTGCAAAAGTTATTGGTCAAAGGGTATGCGCTGGGTCCCGGAGCCGGAGGTGTGACTTCCGGTGAGGCGGCCTCACTGGATCACTTCTTGATGCTATTTCTCCTGAACCCCAATGATTTGCTCGAACGAAGGATCGACACTCAGACTGTTAATCCCTCACGAGACTGTGTTAGTGGACAGATCTCACCGGGATGTTCCACGAATATTCAAAGACCAGAAACATTAAATCCGACGGTGAACAGACAGGCGCCCCTAAGCCCGATAATACAAAGTCCTCGAAGTCCGATATTACAAAAGCGTACACCTTAAAGGCGCGCGGCAGAAAAACATCAAGGCTCGACGGCTCCACACAGCCTAGGGCCTTGGTGTGATCCGGCTACCTGATGGCTGCCTCGACCCGGGAGAAGATAGTTCTCCGCCGTGGGCGTGGAAGAACCCTCAAATGGAATCCCCATGTGAATGGCTCTGTCATTGAAGAAGTTAATGGTTGGTATAGACTGACTTCTTTGCGAAGGAAGGAGAACTTGGGGTCGTATCTCGAGCTCACCCACTTTCTCCAAGAAGAAACTCTTGTCTTCCTGGTAGATACGTTCATGGCACTCGAAGGGTAGGGTCCGGGGTTGGTACTGAAAGGGCCTAGCCGGGTTGAACAGATCGGGAGCCAGCACTCGCTGAAAAAAGGCCGGCTACATGTGATCACCTGAAAAGCGGAAGTCGCCCTTTCAGTCGGCCAAGCCCTCCAAGCCGGATCGTATTCTTTGCCAACTATCCCACTGCGGAATTTGCGGGAAGGCCAACATGATCACACAAAACGTGCATGAATATCATTTCCCGATACCGATTCAATGCGCAAAAATTCACTCACCCATTTCCCAGGAGCAGAAATTTCCTGCCCCTGCCCAACAACAGGCTTCCCCCTAAAAAGGGGAAAAATTCTTCTGAGATCCCAGCCTTTCCTGGTCAAGCCGGTTCAAGAGAATGCAGCTTTATCGACGGCCCCAGGGATACTGGGAAGCGGATTTACCGTGGTTGCCTGTGGCCCCTTCTCCCCATCTTCCACGTTAAAGGAGACCTCCACCCCATCCTCAAGCTCCTCAAATTTCATTCCGTGTACCGCATTTTTGTGAAAGTAGACCTCGCCTCCTCCGTCCTGGAGAAGAAAACCGTATCCTTCCTGCGGAAACAATTTAGAGATTACTCCGCGTAACGGAATAGGGGGGACCCGAATTTCTTTGGAGGCCCGTTTGTCCCGAAACTTCTTCACCTCGATGGCCATGGCAAAGAACGCCGCACGGATAGCCTCTTCGAACGTCTTTTCCTCTTTTCTCGCCGTCAGGGTATGCCGTCCAGGCATCGTGACGACCACAAGGGCTTCGGCCACATTTTGGGATTTTTTGTGATGGGCGTTTTTTGTGAGTGTCACCCGCCCGTGGATCAGATCCTCATGGCCGGACTGGAGATCGGCCATCCGACTTTCTATCTCCGTTTTCCACCGTGGGGTCATTGTCACATTTCGACTGTCAATTTGAAGATCCATAGTATTTTCTTCCCTCTCGATTTGAGTATTAAAGACAACAGACGCTCGCATTACCACAAACTAGGCTTTCAAGTATACTCATGAAAGTGCAGCAGGGAAACATGGAAAAATTCCCCTAGCACAAGGCCACCTGACGGAGTGCGGTCATTGGGCCACAAGTTTTCAATCGATCAAGCTGCGCCTGATTCTTCACCAAAAAGCCTCCGGCAAACCCCAAGGCATTCACGGAAATGCCTTCAAAACACTCTGTGGACCGTGGAACCAAAAACATCCACTGTCGTGTGACCAGTAAATTGTAAGGACCAGGGCTTCTGGTTTCCTCTCCCGTTCCACCGTCCGCCAGGCCGAGAGTCTGCAACATATGCAGATATTGCTTCAGCAACTCTTGTGCCCCTTTCAAGGGAGAAGCAATCCATTCCGGATTCATCCGGACCAAGACATGGGAAAAAGGGAGCCCGGGAGCCCTCCCAATCGTCCCCTCGAATCGGGCTGTTTCCAAAAGAGGTTCAATGGGAAGATGAGACACTTCAGTCGTCAAGGGAAGAGGGACCATTTGCAAATGCTTATGCCGTTGACTCGCGCCAGCGGCTTCCCCCGCGTTATAAAAGGCCAATCCTTCGAACTCGGTCAAACACAATAACAGGGCTTCGATATCACTCAGCGTGAGGAAGGATTCCTGTTCCTGAAACGATCGCGTCACCATGAGGATGTGATGATCCAGTACGTTATATTTATTCAACAAACACACATGGGTATCGGAAATGTCCGCCACAAACAGATCCTGATCGTAAGGCAGAAAGGGGTCTTGATTTATGTTGGCAGCCTTGGAAGGATCCGGTTGATCGACGTTTGCCTGCACCTTCCTGACCAGATTGGAGACAATTCGAATGAGAAAATTGACCCCGGCTTGTTCCACCAACTCGAAACGGGTGGGAATCGTATGAATCGCGCCTCGGTGCATGGCGTGGGCGGTTCTGGCTTGCACCTTGGTTTGCAAGGTTCCTGGTTCGAACGGCTGAATGATAACAGACATGCTTATTCCCCCGTCTTAGGAGGACGCCTTCCCTATAAAATGGGGTATCTCACTCACATGGACACCTTTCTTGAAAGAGTAGTCTCGCTTTTCTCAAGGGGTGCCGGTTTTTAGTCAGAACATCTCTATTCTGCCAGATCCAGTTAACCCTTCAAAGCACCAAAACCAGCTTTCCAATTAATGAGTCAGAAATCATGGTTGCCGGCCTACTGAATGCCCTTTCAGACATGGCCGGTGCCGGGTGAGCTCTGATTTGTTTACAGTCTTTTTCCATGAATTCCTTCCTGCATGAGACCCCAGGCCTCGCCATTTTGTATAGTCATCGTTCGCGTCCGATCCATTCAAAAATAGCAGAGAGAAGATGGTGATATAGAAAATTGCGAAGAGAACCCGAAAATCGAACAACCCTATGCTTTGCGAGAACCACTGTGCGAGTTTAATATACACGTCCACATGGTCCTATCCAGGATCGTCCCATAGGGATTTTCTATTCATCTACTAGGAGGTTTCATGGCTACACCGAATCTTCACATTAAGGCCCGTGATCTTATGCAAACACGTATGGTCGCGGTCACACGTCAGTATAGTGCTCGTGACCTCTCGATCCTCATCCATTCGGGCACGTTTAGCGGAGTACCTGTCATTGAACCTGGCAATCATCTGGTAGGAATGGTCACCGAATTTGATGTATTGAAAGCGCTGGTCGATGGGAAGGATTTGCACGGGCTAAAGGCCGAAGACGTCATGACCATGAACCCGGTGACGGTTGAAGAAACCGCAACAGCAGAGGAAATCGTTAAACACATGATCAAGCATCAGATTATCCGGATTCCCGTCGTACGTGATGGCAAGCTTCTGGGGATGATCTCCCGCACAGACCTATTGAATCACCTGATTGATAACCATTTGATTAATGTCTATGGAGGCTAGCAGCCAGGGGAGCTAATTTTTCAAGCATCGAGGAGCCCACATCCTCCTCGAAATTCAGTCTCGTGGGAATTTGTTTCGGTTCACAGGGGGCATCCTCTTTCCCGCACCCTGACCCGCCTGTCTTCTTTCACTCCTGGAGGAAGTCAAGACAGAGCGTCATGCATGGGGAAAGGGGCTAGACGGCGATCTCTTCACCAATGCTTGCTGAAAGAGCCATAGACGAAGACCATGAACATATTTAGAAAGCGTAACTCAGTTCAAGCATGTGCAAGTCTACGCCACGACTCTTTCCATAAATTGTCGCATCAGACATATGATGGAATCGCCAGCCCACAACCATGTGTCCTGGGAGCTGAATACCCACACCAACGTGTGCAATGAATTGAAACGGACCACCGATATCCTGGCGGCCAAACTTCCACTTGCTGATGAGCGCTCCTCCGGCTCCACCATCAATAATCAACCACCAACTTGGGATTTTTAAAGCTAAACCGGGTGTGAGCGTTGTGATAAATCCCAGATCCCCGGCTCCCCTTAACGCACCAGCAGTACCCCAGACTTGAGAACGCACCTCCCACCCGGACGTACCTTCCCACCTCCAGGGAAGCCCCATGATGCCAAAGACGTCAAATTGTTCAAAATCTTCCTTCTCGCCAGGCTGTAAACCGGCATCTTTAAAGTTCATGCCACCTCTCACCCCCAGGGCTACCAATTCAATGTCTTTGGCCCATCCGGTTCCCGAACATCCCAAGAAGCAAACGAACACTAATAACGCCCTCATGAACTTTCGACTCCTTTTGAAAAATATGACGACACGTGTGGCGATAACAGCCCATCAGACCAACCTACTTCCCTACCCCAAGCAAGATTCTCATTGTTGTCGTCAATTGAATTGAATGAGTATTACACTTTTTTTAAAATGAAATACCCATAAAAGTAAGACTCTGAAACTCGTGAAACTGAGGCCAAGCGCAACACCTCTCCGAAGCTGAAATGAGGAGTTTTGCGCCACTTTCCAATGTTGAAAAATTTTCTTTCCTACAAAATCAAAGTCATCTCTTCCTGGCATTTTGGCACAGGTTTTGAAGTTTCCAGATTGTACAATATCTCCATAAAGGATATCTTTTGTATGTTACTCATTGCCACTATCGACCCCATCTTGCGAAAAAACCTACAGCAGACTTTAACCGAAAAAGGCGACCCTTTTCTTTTGCTGGATGAGGGGGAAAATATTATTGAATCCGTATTATGCCATAACCCTTCCCTGGTCGTGGTGGATTTATATTTGACGCAGCCGAGCGGTCTGGAAATTTTACGTCAACTCCGCGAAAAGGGATTCTCAGGAAAGGTGGTGGTATTGGGAGGACAATCTAACCAAAGCCTCGCTCCAGAAGCCAGTCAACTGGGTGCCATTCAAATTATCGGACGTCCTTTCAACGCCAACCAGGTATTGGGCGCAGTGCGAGTCGCCAGTGGCGACTTAGACTAAGGGACCAAATAAATTGGTTTCTCCATCTGAAGAGGTGTGATATGAAAAAGTATCGTAACATCGGACACCATGAACGAGTGATTCGCGTCGGCGTAGGGTTTCTCCTGCTTGCCTTATCAGGATTTTCTTTCTTACCGGGGTGGGGAGATCTCATCCTCATGATTGTCGGCCTTATCGCCTTGTTGACCGGCATTATTGGATACTGCCCGGCATGGCAAGCCTTGGGAATCAATACATGCCCACCCCAAAAACCTGATCATTCGCGTTCACGCTCTAATCCAGCAATTCACGAACAGGCAGATCCCTCATCCCACAGATCGTAAAGAAGCGGAGTTTCAACTGGATGATCTAACTCCCCAGCAAGAAGAACAGGATGAGGATGAGTTCTGGAGTGTTCTGCGCAGCGAATCGTTCGTCCACGAGGCAAAACTCAACAACAACTGTCGGCAGATTTATTGGGACTGGAAACCATCATCAATCATAGAGGAACGCTGGTCCACCACATTGAGGTTCTCCACAGGCATGATCCTTTGACGCGGTTAGCGCTTGAATGCCATATGCTCCAAGGTTGAAGACCAGCAGGTCTCCCCACTCATGAAAGCGTCAACTAAACTATGCCAGTATACGACAACAGGTTCTTCTACCAGATTACACGGAGCCTCACCCTACAGTCTGGTGGGGTCCCCATAAAATCAAGGACACATGGAAACCCAAAACGCACCAGTGAAATGCAAAACGATTTTGATTCCTGTGGATGATTCGTCACAGGCGGAGGAGGCTGTTCAAGGGGTACAGGCTTTGTCTCCTCCGGAACGCATGCTGCTGCTCCACACCATATCCATACCCCAACTCGCCTATCCAGGTACAGGGATGAGTGTCGGTCATGATTTTTCCGGGGCCGCAGAAAAGGCGTTGCGGAAAGAAGGCGCTCGAATCCTAGAAAAGGCCGTTTCCCTCTTGCCACCGGAATGCGGGAAGGTCTCTCAACACCTTGAAATTGGGATTCCCGCTTCGGTCATCCTAGCGATGGCCGAGCACGAATCGGTGGACCTCATCATCATGGGGTCGCGTGGGCTTGGAACCATTAAAGAACACCTGATCGGAAGCGTCTCGCACCGGATCGCCACTCACGCATCTTGTCACGTACTTCTCGTCAAGGCTCCCGTTGTCCCGTTCAACAACATTCTCCTTCTCGTCGAACATCCTCTTGATGCCGGATGGGCCATTGAGTTTTTATCCCAGAAGCCTTTTCGAGGCACTCCTCATGTTACCGTGCTGCATGTCATCCCCTTTGCCCAGCCTGTTCTCCCGATGGGCGCACTCTTACCGGACTCCTGGAAGAAGGAACTCCAGGAAGGAGGAGCCCGTTTAACGAAAGACGTCACGGACAAACTCTCAGGCCTGGGATATTCCGTAGAGAGTATTGTCGAACCAGGGGCTCCTTCCTCAGTCATTCAACGACAGATCTCACGTCTTCAACCCCAATTAGTCCTCATGGGTACTCCCGGTCGTTCACCGCTTCAACGACTGGCACACGGGAGTGTGTCTCATGCGACCATTCACCACTCCCCCTGTTCGGTGCTCTTGATTCGTGATCCAATTTCACACGCTCCGGCTTGATTACTCGAAGGGCCTCTCCCTATGATGGACTGCTATAATTTTTAGCGCGAGAAACGACACCATGGATTCCCCATCTCCTAAAAAATTCGCCATTCTAGTCGGGGGCGGACCTGCTCCCGGCATTAACAGTGTCATTGAAGCCGCCACAATTCGAAGTCGTCTTTGTGGGGTAGAGGTGCTTGGGATTGAAGATGGATTCCAATGGTTGATGAAAAGCGACCTTTCCCACACTCAACCTCTCACCCGCGAAACGGTGAGCCACTTGCACTTTCGTGGTGGCTCGTTATTAGGCACATCTCGAGCCAATCCAACCAAACGCCCTCAAGATTTATCAACCACATTGACCTCCCTCCAAAAATTGGATATAACCGGCCTTATCACCATTGGCGGGGATGATACGGCCTTTTCCGCATTAAAACTGGCGGAACTGGCCAGTGGGCGATTGCACGTTGTTCACGTGCCCAAAACGATTGATAACGATTTGTGCCTTCCCCATGGCATGCCGACCTTCGGGTTTCAAACGGCCCGGCACATGGGAGTCGAGCTGGTCAAAAATCTCATGATTGACGCCCATACCACATCCCGATGGTATTTTGTGGTCACCATGGGGCGTAAGGCCGGACACCTGGCCCTAGGCATCGGTAAAGCGGCGGGGGCGACCCTCACTCTGATTCCTGAGGAATTCAAGGGGAGCACACTCAAGCTTGGTCACTTAACCAACATTCTGGTGGGAGCCATGACCAAACGCCTGGTCCAGGGCCGCTCGGATGGCGTGGCCGTGTTAGCTGAAGGACTGTCGGAATTTTTGGATCAGGACGATCTTGCCCTCTTAGGCGGAGTTGAACGGGATGAACATGGCAATATCCGACTGGCGGAACTGGATATCGGAAAGGTCCTGAAGGAAACCGTCACTCAAAAGCTGAAACACTCTGACATCAAGATTACCATCGTGTCCAAAAATATCGGCTATGAACTGCGCTGTGCCGATCCGATTCCGTTCGACATGGAATACACACGGGACTTGGGGTATTGTGCCGCCCAGTTCCTTCTGGATGGAGGGAACGGCGCCATGGTGTCCATCGTGAACGGACGCTTTACCCCCCTTCCGTTTAGCGACATCGTGGACTCCGCCACCGGCCGCACCCGCGTGCGCATGGTCGACGTTGATTCGGAATCCTATAAGATTGCCCGTGCCTATATGGCCCGATTAGAACCGGAAGATTTGGCAAACATGGAGACCGTTTCGCAGTATGCGGAAATCCTAAATATGACCCCCGACCAATTCCGTAGCACTTTTGACGGAGTCGCCAATCCCTCCTGAACATTCACGACATTTTCTTCCTGCCGACTCTTTTCGAAATGGCCATTCTCTCGCTAAAGGGCAGAAACTCGCACCCATGCCAATCCTTGCATAGACCATGGGTTGGCCATAGGAGACTGAACGCTTAGACAAGAAAAGAAGGAAGAAGGCGAAACTTGGCAAGTGATAAACCAAGGACGTGTTGTTATTGATGCGTTTCGTGTTTATAGAGGGATTCTGACACATCCATCGAAAATCCTCCCTCATCCGTGAGCACCAACCCTCCATCCTGATCCAGACTAAATCTCATCGAATCCAAGAGAGCCGTCACCGGCAATTGATACACAATAAGGGTCCCTGAGACAATCGACATGACCTTTGTGCGAAGATCGGACTTCTTTTGCATGTTTCCGCTGAACATATCTTTGACAAACGTATACCCTTTCACCTTGACGATCCCGGCTTCATAGATCAGCACCTCTCCCACAAAAAACCGGGGCGTATCTTTTTCAAATAGTCGGCGATGAACGATTAACAGTTTCTCTCCTTGATTAAGCATGGGTTTCCTCCTTTAAATCGGCAAAAGGATACGAGAGGAATTGTCCGCTTCCTCACCGAAGGGCCGAGAATCTCTTTTGCTTATACCCATTGATCAAAGTTAGGATGGGCGACCAGAGCACGCAGAATATCACTTCTGGTAATCATGCCCACTAAGCCTACGGCTTCAGACACAATCGGCAATGCGCCAATGTGCTCCTCCAACAACACCCTTGCCAGTGCGCGAAGCTCGGCTTCCGGGGACGCAACTAAGACCGGGCGACTGATCAGACTTTGGATAGTACCCACGGCTTGTGTATTAGACTCCATTGTCCCCGAAAGAACCGACTCCATGGTTCCCCGGAACAGATCGCGATCGGACAACATTCCGACCACGACGTCCTCTGCACCGAGAATAGGAATATGTCGAAATCGCCTGGAATGCACTACATCCCAGGCTTGGGCAAGTGAAGACGTCACCGGAAGCGTGACGACAGGGGAGGACATGATGTCCCTGGCAAAAATCTTTGCTCGAGAAGATTGCATGAACGATTCAACCTGTTCATACAATCGGGCCCGCAAGGGAGATGGTCCGGCATTCTTCTGGGAACCCGAGGGAGGATTTTCCTGCCCAACCTTCACCCGTCCGGTGGGAGCGGCCTTGGAAATTTTCTCGACATTTCTCTGCCGGAACGAACCCGGCACATAGGGAACCCGCATACCTCCCGGCTCAAATAGGGTGAACATTCCGACACTCCGTGTCTAGTTGCATAGGTTCACACTCTATACTTGTGAATGAGACAGTGAGCATGTTCGTTGCCCCCCTTCCCCGTTTTGTGAGATCAAAATTTTCGTGCTCAGCGCAGGCATGGAGAGGGTGCCAGCAATCCTTCCGGCAATCGGGTTCGTGCATCGACACAAGCTTGACTCAGTTGTGCCTGGTTTAATCCTTGGGCATACCGGATGACCACACCCTCCAAACGCGTGCCCTGCAAAGAGGCTTTTTCGAGATTCGTTCCCCGAAGATCGGCTCCGTAAAACCTCGCCCCATCCAGTTTTGCCTCTTGCAGATTGGTACGGAACAGCACGGCAAATTCCAGATTGCTCTGCGAAAGATCCGCTTCAACCAGGTTCGCCCACGAGACATCGGCGCCTTCCAGATTTGCCCCATGCAAATTCGCCTTCGCGAGATAGGCTTCATCCAATGTCGCCCGCAAGAGATTGCTCTTCGCTAAATTCGCCTCAAGCAAGTCGGCATTCTGAAAACTTGCCCCGGCGCAATTGGCTCCTTCGAGATTGGCCTGAAACAGGACGGCCCTGTCCAAATTTGCTTCACGGAGATTGGCATGCGTCAGCACGGCCTCATTCAGATTGGCTAATCCCAAATCCGCCCCGGACAAATCGGCCGAGCGAAGGTCGGCTTCTTGCAAGTTGCTTCGGTTTAAATCCGCATCCAAAAGTTTGACATTGGCGAGTAAGGCTCGGTGAAAATTGGCTTCTCGACCATCGGCTCGAATAAGAGACGCCTCCGCCAAATTGGCCATTTCGAAATCCGCCCTGACCAGATAGGCCTCCTCCAAATCAGCGCCTCGTAAAACACCCAGGCGGAAACGGGACTCCGCGAGATTCGCTTCTCGCAGATCGGCTCCTGTGAAATTGGCCTGGGTCAAATCGGCTTTCCGAAAATCCGCCAACCGGGCCCTCGCACCTGAGACTTTGGCTCCGCGCATATCAACCGAGTAGAAAGAGGCTTCGGTGAGGTTGGCTTTTTGAAAGTTCACATGGACTAACTTGGCCGTGGTGAACACGGCACGCGTCAGGTTGGCCCCTTGAAAGTTAGCTCCGCTCAAATCTTCTTCCCGAAAATCGACCCCGGCCAGATCGGCCCCGCATAGATCGGCCTGCACGCCTTTCGGGTCTTGATGATCGGCGAGCCATCGGGCATGTGCGGCAAACATCCGGGTCAGCGTCTCTTCCGGAACCTGTTTTCCGAGGAATGCCCCATGACAGTCCGAGGGGGTGTCTGTGAGGCCATCGGCCACATCCAGATGCTCCCCATAGACTCCGGTGGCCATCAGCCCTCCCAAAAATACGAATCCCATCAGCCATCCGATCCACGACCCTCTTGGTTTCACCGAGCTCACATGCGAATAACCTGTCTTTCTTATGTTCAACAATATCCCTCCTTTATTTCCTTTATGTCGTATAAAGTCCGAGCTTCATCAGATGGTCATCTATGAAGGCAGACAAAACATTCGACATTCATGCGAGTGTGGTTAATGCCGGACGACCAGCACGGAGGAAGGCGCATACGCGCTCACCCATTCCGAGACACTTCCCATGGTAAACCGTTCCACACCCGTAAGCCCCTTGGATCCCATGACCACCAATTGCGCGTGACAGGCTGGAACCGACTCGACGATTTTCTCCCGCGGATTTCCCTGAAGACGTTCTCCCACCACTTGAAACCCTTCCTTGAGAAACAATTCCCGATATTGCTCAAGGCATTCCTGAGCATGCTGCCGGAGAGGAGCCACCAGGGTCTTCAGCCGTGATTTCGGGAATATCTTCTTGGACGCATCCGTCAAGATATCGGGCACAACCGACACCAGGTGAAGGGTCACTTCTTCAGGAGACAACCATTCTTTTACCCGGTTTGCCGCAAACTTGGATGGCTTGGACCCATCCAATGCGAGTAGGACGGAAGCCGGCACGTCGAGCGGACTTTTGACCGTCAAGACGGAGCAAGGACCATGGGTCAGAATCGTCCTCGAAATACTTCCAAGCAGATATCCCGGGAGATCGTTCATTCCCCGTGATCCCACAACCACCAAATCAGGTCGGCTTCGCTCGGCATAGGTAATAATTGAATCAGCCGCATGGCCCTTCACCAAGGCAGTCTTTATCGCTGCGAAGGGCTTCGTCGTGGCCTGGCTTAATGCCACTTCGATTCGGTGCGCACAACCCGTCAAGACCTTCTGACCCGCTGCCTCCAGCTTTTGAGAAATATCTTTGGTGCCTGGATCATCCTTTTTGGGTCGCTTCCCCCCACCGCCTCTCAAGATCCGTGGATCAACCGCATGCAACAGCACCAGCTCTTTTACCGAATGGCGGAACAGCTTGCCAATACATTCCAGGGCCCAGAGAGAAAACTCCGATTCATCAACCGCACACAGGATTTTCATTGGCGCATCTCCTCGATCTCATTCACACAGAACGCTTTAAACAAGTCCATTGTTCATGACGACACACTCTTCCACTCGCAGGAATCCTGCCAAGCGGAAAAGTATTGACCCAACAGTTTTCTGGCCGGAAATTTGAAATTTACCTGAAAACAAAACCTCATAACCGTTCACGCTATTTCCACATGCCCTTTTTTGGGACTATTTTCCTTTATCATGGTGTAGCTTTTTTCCGCTTTTTTCAGGAGACCAAAAAACTTAATTGGGCACGGGCCAACGTTTTGCCTTGTCTAACTCTCACTTAAATCCGACTCTCAGGAAAAGAACATGTCTGGCATTTAGTTTGCTGAGTTCTCATGCATTATCGTAAATATCTACGCTATGACAACCATATCACGAGGTCAACAACATGGGTGACGGTCTGTTTCAAAAAATTCTGATACCCGTCGATTTTGCTCCATCCTCACGAGAGGCGTTTCTGGTTGGGCTTCGTCTCGCGCGAAGTTTTCAATCAGAGGTCATACTCCTTCATGTCATCGACACCAAATCCCTTGATGCCCTGAACGCTCTCGGGCTCGCGCTGCCCTCGGAGGAGAAAGTCCAAAAAAAACGCCTTCATCACCAGGCTCGTCTCCTGGCACGGGGCCTGCTGGCGTTGCCTGACACCAAGGGGTTGAAAATTACGCGTTTACTCAGCGAAGGGAACCCTTTTATGGAAATTGCCCGTATGACACGAACAGAACAGGTCGACCTTGTCGTCATGGGCAGTTATGGGGGCCAAACAGGGGATATTACCAGGATCTTTTTTGGCAGTACGGCCGAAAAAGTGGTTCGAACCGTGACATGTCCAGTGCTATGCGTCCCGTATCCTTATCATAAACGACAGCCCTTCACCGATGTTGATGCGGTATCCAAACCACTCAAAACGGAACCGAAAAAGAAGCGCACCAAACCCTCATCCGGTTCAAGAAAAAGAAAATAATTGCCGACGACGACCTCAACCCTCACCATACAACAAGGTTTTCCTGTTACCCGGGACGCCGGGTTTAACCCTAGCCGTTCCTCCTGTCCCCGCTCCCTTTCGTCATTTATGCCTTATGGACGTCAGGCAACATCCCTCCTCACGATTCCCTCCATCCCCTCTTTTCCCCTTAACGTTTTCGAGGGCATTTCTTCTCCCTTATCCACGCTCATGCCTGGCAGGGTCTGCCACTCGCAGCGGGATCGGCTTACCCCCGTCACTCATCCCATCTCGTGGTTGGAAGCATTCGAACTTCTTACCCGAGACATGATGGTCCCGGTCATTCAGGCAGGAACGGAATACTCCTGGATCGGAGGCAACCGGCTCTTCTTAAGTTCGGTTCCTTATCAAATCCGTCGTCAACCACTTTGAGCATTTTTTGAGCAAAAAACTGATGGACGACATCCCCAAAATACTGATTACGCTTGGCGCCATATTCCTATTGGGACTATTCACGGACCTGTTGGGACGCCGGACTTTTTTACCACGAGTCACACTGTTGCTCTTGGCGGGATTTGCCATTGGTCCCTCGGGGTTCAATGTGTTGCCGGACTTCAGAGAAGATTGGTTTCCGGTTGTCACCAACATCGCCTTGTCCATGGTGGGATTTTTGATCGGACACCACTTGACGCTTCGATCCCTAAAAAAAAGGGGAAAACCGGTTCTCTGGATTTCTATTGGGGAAGTGGTGGGAGCTGCAGCAGCCATGTTCCTTGGCCTTCTCCTGATGGGGTTTCCTCCGGAAATTGCTCTTCTTCTTGCGGGCATTGCTCCTGCGAGCGACCCTGTGGCCACCATCGATGTAATTCGGGAGGTAAAAGGCCAGGGAGAATTTTCTCAAACACTGGAAAGTGTTGTGGGCATCGACGATGCGTGGGGGCTCATCGTGTTCAGTCTTTTATTGGCCACTGCTCAGGCTCTTTACGGAAAAGGAGAGGGGTGGGACATTGTTCTCCTCGGCATGTGGGAAATTGGTGGAGCGTTACTGCTGGGACTCCTTCTGGGTATCCCTATGGCCTATTTAACGGGTCGACTTCAACCAGGAGAACCCACTCAAGTCGAAGCATTGGGCATCGTCTTCTTGTGCGGGGGAATGGCCGTATTGCTGAATGTGTCATTTATTTTAGCGGGAATGATGCTGGGGGCCACGGTGTCAAATCTAGCGACCCATCACCGACGTCCTTTTACGGCTATCGAAGGAATCGAATGGCCCTTCATGATCCTTTTTTTTATTTTGGCGGGAGCCTC
Organism: Nitrospira sp.; assembly: GCA_024760505.1. Taxonomy (GTDB): domain Bacteria; phylum Nitrospirota; class Nitrospiria; order Nitrospirales; family UBA8639; genus Nitrospira_E. Next base: position 2,274,202 of record CP058931.1, on the reverse strand, counting down.
ACTGGAATTGGAATCCTTGCGAGCAGCCAGTGTGCTGGGTCTCGCCTTTATTCTCTTGCGCCTGATCGGGCTCGTGGGGGGGGCATGGGTAGGCGGCATCATCAGTGAGGTCCCACATGTCTGGAGAAGATGGATGGGAATGGCCCTCTGGCCTCAGGCCGGAGTCGCATTGGGCATGGCGCTTTTGGCCAGCCAACACCTACCTGAACTCAAGAAGGTAATTCTTCCGGTTACAATTGGATCAACCATCGTTTTCGAAATTATTGGACCTGTCATGACCCGGAAAGCCCTTATCAAAGCCGACGAAGATCAAACGCACAATTAAATCCGGACCTGACTATCAGGGAAAAAAGGCGCAAATGGTTCCGATAGGCAGCAACCTTGCTTATCTTGGAGACATTGACTCATAGGAGCGCTAAGGAGTTGAATTGAAGAAGATGATAAGGGATTCTTCATCCACAGGAAGAAGCATAAGTCCGGATCCCTCATGGAAGCCCAATTGCTCGGACGAGGCACTGCTTCAGTAAAACCGGAAATCCAGGGAATCAACGCATGGAGCATACCACCATCCCTTCGAATCTCGGCGCGGTCGTCTCGGTGCGCGGCAGCGTGGTGGATATCCGGTTCGAGGACCATTTACCGCCCATTTACTCGTTGTTGCGCACAGGACAGGAGGGCCGAATCGCCATTGAGGTTCTGGCCCAACTCGACACACATCGCGTGCGCGGCATTGCGCTGACGCCCACTCAAGGCCTCGCCCGCGGCATGGTCGTGGAAGACACCGGAGGGCCACTTATGGCACCCGTCGGCAAAGGCATTCTTTCCCGCATGTTCGACGTGTTCGGCAATTCCATTGACCGGGAGCCGGCGCCATCAGACATCCAATACCGCACGGTCCATCGAGCCCCTCCATCGTTAGCCCGGCGCTCCACCAAATCCGAGATCTTCGAGACAGGGATCAAGATAATTGACGTCCTGTTGCCTCTGGAGCGCGGAGGCAAGGCCGGTCTGTTTGGTGGAGCAGGCGTGGGCAAAACCGTTTTACTCACCGAGATGATTCACAATATGATCGGGCACCACCAGGGAGTCAGCATTTTTTGCGGGATCGGGGAACGCTGTCGTGAAGGAGAAGAACTGTACCGCGAAATGAAGGAAGCCGGTGTGCTGCCGAACATGGTGATGGTGTTCGGGCAGATGAACGAACCACCAGGCAGCCGGTTCCGTGTAGGCCACGCGGCACTGACCATGGCGGAGTATTTCCGGGATGACGAGCATCGCGACGTCCTGTTGCTCATCGATAATATTTTTCGGTTCATCCAGGCCGGTTCGGAGGTTTCAGGTTTGATGGGGCAGATGCCATCACGCCTGGGCTATCAGCCAACGATGGGGACTGAATTGTCCCGGTTGGAGGAACGCATCGCCAACACCGATTCCGGGGCCATCACGTCGATTCAAGCCGTGTATGTGCCTGCAGACGATTTCACCGACCCGGCCGCCGTGCACACCTTCTCGCATCTTTCCGCATCCATCGTGCTTTCGCGCAAACGGGCCAGTGAGGGTCTCTATCCGGCCATCGATCCCCTGCAGTCGAATTCAAAAATGGCCACGCCAGGTACAATCGATGAACGGCATTACCGCATCGCGCAAGAAGTCAGGCGGACACTCGCGCAATATGCAGAGCTTAAGGACATCATCGCGATGCTTGGCTTGGAACAACTCTCTCTGGCAGACCGGAAGGTGGTCGCTCGCGCCAGACGGCTGGAGCGATTTCTCACCCAGCCGTTTTTCACGACGGAACAGTTCTCAGGCCTCAAAGGACAGCTTGTCAGCCGCAAGGACGCCTTGGACGGTTGTGAACGCATCCTGGGGGACGAGTTTAAGGATTACCCGGAACATGCCCTTTACATGATTGGCAGAATTGAGGATGCGCAGGAAAAAGTGGGATCAGGTAAACTTTCCGTTCAAGACAAACCTGAGTCGGACAACGCATCCACGGGGAACCCGACGCCTCATGCGAGATCCACACAGTAGTCGAAGCTGCCGTCGAAACCGAAACCAGAGGTCGAACATGCAACCGACGCTCATGACCCTGAAAATTCTTCTGCCGTTCAGGATCTTCGCCGAGCAGAACGCGGTGACACGGATCATCGCAGAGACCCGTCAGGGCGCGTTTGGCCTTTTGCCGCAACGGCTCGACTGCGTGGCGGCGCTCGAGCCGGGAATCCTGATCTACGAAATAAACGGGGAAGAGGAGATGTACGTGGCACTCGATGAAGGGATACTAGTCAAAAGCGGCCCCACCGTTCTTGTGTCCGTGCGCAATGCCATTACCGGAACCGACCTCCACCAATTGCGCGAGGCTGTGGAACGTGAATTTCTCACTCTGGACGAACACGAGCAGAGCCTCCGGTCGGTCATGGCCAAGCTTGAAAGTAGTTTTGTTCGCCGCTTCGCGGATTTTCGCCATGACTGAGGAACCGGAAGAGAAGCCTCTGAGGGAAGAAACAATCTTCGCCCGACAGATCGGCACGAAAGCGGCACGCAAACTCAAGGCACAACGTCACACGACGCGTACCATCTGGTTTGGATTGGGGATGATGGGTCTGATCGGTTGGTCGGTGGCGATTCCGACGCTACTTGGCGCGTCGCTGGGTCTCTGGCTGGACAAACAGTATCCCGGTCCTCATTCATGGACGCTCACCCTGCTCTTCATCGGCCTGATCATCGGCTGTGTGAATGCATGGCATTGGGTAACCAAGGAGGACCAGGAAATACGAGCCGAACAGGAGAATCACGATGAATGAAATCTTCATGATGGTGCCTGCGCTGGTCACAGGAATGTTGCTCGGAGCGATGTTTTTTGGTGGCCTCTGGTGGACGATTCGGAAAGGCCTGTCATCCACACGACCGGTTCTTTGGTTTGTCAGCAGCCTGCTGCTGCGAACAAGCCTGACCTTGGCCGGTTTCTATGTGGTCTCGGACGGCCAATGGGAGAGGCTGCTGGTGTGCCTCGTCGGTTTTACCGTTGCGCGTCCGATCGTAACGGGGCTCGCCGGCTTAGCCGAAAATCCAAGCCGGCCGCCACAGGAGCCCAGCCATGCGCCTTAGCCCGGACGACATCATTTACTGGCAATACGGATTCATCAAGCTGAATGCCACAATGGTGTTCACGTGGGGTTTGATGCTCCTGTTGATTATTGGATCAATAGTCATTACGCAAAATCTTTCCACAGGCCTGACACGATCGCGTTGGCAGAATCTTCTGGAAATCGTGGTCACGGCCATCGAGAAACAAATTGAAGAGGTCGGCCTGAGTCAGCCACGGAAGTATCTCAGCTTTCTGGGAACAATTTTCCTGTTCGTCGCTCTTGCCAGTCTCTGTACGATCATTCCCGGTTACGAACCACCGACAGGATCCCTCTCGACCACAGTCGCACTCGCGTTGTGTGTGTTTGTGGCTGTCCCGCTTTTCGGGATTGAGGAGCAAGGAGTAGGAAAGTATCTCAAGTCCTATCTAAAACCGACGGTCATCATGCTGCCATTTAACATTATCAGCGAATTCTCCCGCACGCTGGCCCTAGCCGTCCGCCTGTTCGGCAATATGATGAGCGGGGCCATGATAGTCGGCATTCTCCTGACTATCACGCCCTTCGTTTTCCCGATCGTCATGAGTCTGCTCGGTCTGCTCACCGGTATGGTGCAGGCCTATATCTTCAGCATCCTGGCCACGGTCTATATTGCGGCCGCGACCCGAACACAGCAGCGTGAACCGGAACCCGATTCTGGAGGGCAACTTTGACACGCACGCCACAACAACCAAAGGAGACCCTATGGACAGCATGACTCTCATCGCGATGGCATCAATTGTCACAGCCGGCCTCACCACCGGTGTTGGGTGCATCGGGCCGGCGCTGGGCGAAGGAAAAGCCGTTGCAGCAGCGTTGACTTCACTGGCCCAGCAGCCCGATTCGGCAAACACGATTACCAGAACACTGTTTGTCGGTCTGGCGATGATCGAATCGACGGCAATTTACTGTTTCGTGGTCTCGATGATTCTGATCTTCGCCAACCCGTTTTGGAACCATGTGCTTGTCCAGGCCACAGGAAAGTGAAACGATGCTAATCGACTGGTTCACCGTTGCGGCGCAGGCACTCAACTTTCTCATCCTGGTCTGGCTATTGAAGCGCTTCCTGTACAAACCCATCCTCAATGCTCTTGACGCGAGGGAAAAGCGGATCGCCACCGAACTCGCCAACGCCGACGCAAAAATGCTCGAAGCCGGGCAGGAGCGCGACGCCTTCAAACGCAAAAACGAGGAGTTTGACCAGCAGCGTGCGGCACTGCTGACCAACGCGGTGAATCGAGCCACAGCCGAACGTCAAAAGCTCCTCGACAACGCGCGGAAGGAGTCAGACACCTTGCGCACCAAGTGGCAGGAGGCGCTAAGAAGCGAACACCGGAGCCTGAGTGAAGAACTCACTCGTCGAACACGGGAGGAAATCTTTGCGATTGCGCGAAAGACATTGGCGGACCTCGCCACGACAAGCCTGGAAGAACGCCTGGGCGAGGTGTTCGTTCGCCGCTTGCGAGAAATGGACAGCCAGGCAAAAAAAGGGCTCGCCGAGGCTCTGAAAACCAAGTCTGACCCCGCGATTGTGCGCAGCGCGTTCGACCTGCCTGCGGAGCAACGCGCGACGATACAACATGCCCTCAACGAAACGTTCTCGGCTGAAATCCATGTCCGGTTCGAGACCGCGCCGGACCTGATCAGCGGGATCGAACTCACCACAAATGGAGAAAAAGTGGCGTGGAGCATCGCGGATTATCTCGGGTCGCTGGAAAAGGACGTCAGTGAACTCCTAAAAGAGAAAACCGAACCTCAAGCCAATGCCGACGCACCTCCTGAACAACCAGCCAATGAACATGGAACCTGAGAATCTCCAGAAGGTTTTCGACCGTGCGTTTTCTGGAATAAGCCAGGCGCGCGAAAGCTTCTCGCCTCAGCTGACGCCCCACGAGGTGGGCAGGATCACGAACGTCTCCACCGGGATCGCCAGGGTTTCCGGCCTTCCCCGGGTGGGGTTTGAGGAGGTGCTGAAGTTTCCCGATGAAGTGTACGGCATCGCCTTCAACGTCGATGAAGACGAAATCGGCGTCGTGCTCCTTGGTGACTACTGGCAGTTGCATGCGGGTGATGAGGTCGAACGCAGGGGACACGTTATGGACGTACCAGTATGCGACGAATTAATCGGGCGAGTCATCAACCCATTGGGAAGGCCTCTGGATGGCCGCGGGCCTGTGGTTTCCACCGAGCGCCTGCCTATCGAACGTCCGGCCCCCCCCATCATGAATCGTGCCCCCGTCACGGTGCCGTTACAAACCGGCATCAAGGTCATCGATTCACTGATTCCCATCGGACGCGGTCAACGGGAGTTGATTCTCGGGGACCGTCAGACGGGCAAGACCGCCATTGCCGTCGACACCATTCTCAACCAGCGCGACCAAAATGTGCTCTGCGTGTATTGCGCCATTGGCCAGCGCGCGTCCGGTGTGGCCAAAGTCGTTTCCACTCTCCGCGAGCAAGGCGCGTTGGAATACACCATCGTCGTCGTGACCGAAGGCAACGACCCGCCGGGGCTCGCCTATATCGCGCCCTATGCCGCAACCAGTATTGCGGAACATTTCATGAACCAGGGTCGCGATGTGCTGATTGTCTATGACGACCTGACGCATCACGCCCGTGCCTATCGTGAGTTGTCCCTGCTCTTGCGCCGCCCACCCGGTCGAGAAGCATTTCCCGGCGACATCTTTTACATCCACTCGCGGCTTCTGGAGCGCGCCACCCATCTGCGCAAAGAACTGGGTGGCGGCTCCCTGACTGCCCTGCCCATCATTGAAACCGAAGCGCAAAATATTTCCGCGTACATTCCGACCAATTTGATTTCCATTACGGATGGGCAGATCTACCTCTCACCCTCCCTGTTCGAATTAGGAGTGCTACCTGCTGTCGATGTCGGTCGGTCCGTTTCCCGGGTTGGAGGCAAAGCACAGCGAGCGGCCTACCGGGCTGTGGCAGGAGATCTTAAGCTTGCCTATGCACAGTTTGAGGAACTGGAAACTTTCGCCAGGTTCGGCGCCAGGCTGGATGACGATACCCGCAAGATCATCGAACACGGTCGACGAATCCGCGCCTGTCTCAAGCAGCCGGAATTCGCACCGGTGTCGGTTCCCGCTCAAATTACCTTGCTACTGGCGTTGTCCGAAAAACTATTCGATTCTGTGCCGCTTGACCAGATGACGAAGGCCGAACAGACTTTACACAAGGCGTCCCTCGACATCCCGTTGGAGGTGCGCAAACGATTGGAAGGCCCAGCCAAATTGAATGCCGAAGATCGTGAAACGATTATTCAGATCGCCCGACAAGCATTGGAATGCTTTCAGCTCACGCCGGAACTCAAGGAACAGTCATGAGGGACACCATAGTAGGTCTGCGCCGAAAGATCGGCGAAACCGGGGATCTCCAATCCGCCGCTCGCACGATGAAAATTTTGGCAGCTTCCATGGACGAAAAGCCCCTTTATGCGAGCGATAAATCGCATGACCCAGCCATTTCGTTAAAGTATGCTTGAACGCTCAAAGGGTAAGAACACAAAATAGGAGGCAGGAATGACACAGAAGAGGACTTTACTCACGAGCGACCTAATAGCCGAGTTGGTATCGTATCACCAACGGCCATGTCTCTCGCTTTACCAGCCGACCCATCGGCACCATCCCGAGAATCAGCAGGACCCGATCCGGTTTCGTAATCTTGTCAAGGAGCTGGAGATATCGCTCCGACAAAAGTATCCGGCCCTCGAAACCCGGCTCCTTCTGGAACCGTTTGAAGCCCTGACCAACGATCATGACTTCTGGACCCACACACAGGATGGACTGGCCGTGCTGGCCGCGCAAGGCTTGTTTCATGTGTTCCGGCTTCAGCGCCCGGTCGCCGAATTGGTCGTCGTGGCCGACAGCTTTCACACCAAGCCCTTGCGACGTTTTCTGCAATCGGTCGATCGCTACCAGGTGCTCGGACTGAGCCTTCGCACGATCCGGCTCTTTGAGGGGAATCGCCATGCGCTTGACGAGATCGATCTTGGCCCTGGGGTCCCACGGACGATCGAAGAGGCGCTGGGGGATGAGCTGACCGAACCCCATTCAACCGTCGCTTCTTATGGTGGGGTCGGTCAGGCCAGCGGGGCTATGCACCACGGCCACGGCGGAAAAAAGGACGAGGTCGACACCGACGCGGACCGGTTTTTTCGCGCTGTCGACCGCGCCGTGTTAGAACACCATTCCCGGCCATCAGGCCTGCCGTTGATCCTGGCGGCGTTGCCGGAGCATCATCATCGCTTCCACCAGGTCAGCCACAACCCGTTTTTAATAGCGGAGGGACTCCCGATCAATCCCGATGCCCTGCCGATCGATGAACTGCGGAAACGCGTCTGGGAAGTCATCGAACCACAGTATCAGGCACGGCTGGCTACATTGGCCGACGAGTTTGCAGTGGCAAAATCCAGGGGACTTGGCAGTGACGACTTGACGCAGGTGGCACAGGCGGCCGCCACTGGGCGGGTCGCCACACTGCTGATCGAGGCCGACCGCCAGATTGCCGGGCGACTCGACGGCGCGACGGGTCGGACCGAGGTTGCAGACCTGAGCCACCCGCAAGTCGACGACCTCCTCGACGACCTGGGTGAGCTGGTCGAAAAGATGGGCGGCCGGGTTTTGGTCATTCCGGCCGAGAAGATGCCGGGACGGACGGGACTGGCTGCCACCTATCGGCATTAAACGTAATTACCAAGGAGAACACCATGCAGATCCAAATCAATACTGACCGTAACATTGAAGTCCACGAGGCATTGGCCGCTCAGGTCAGCGGCGTCGTGGAGAGTGCCCTGAGCCGATTCAGCGATCACATCACGCGAGTGGAGGTCCACCTGAGCGATGAAAACAGCGAAAAGAAGGGCGGCAATGATGACATGCGTTGCGTGGTGGAAGCCCGTCTCGAAGGCCGCCAGCCCATCGCAGTCACATACCAAGCCGCGACCCTGGACCAGGCTGTCGACGGCGCTGCAGACAAGTTGACGAGAATGATCGAGAGCACCCTCGGGCAACTGCGCGATGAAAAGAGGCGCATGACTGACCCTCCCCCACCTGGGACGAAAATCCCGGAGGAGTCATGAGCGACACGATGGTGGGTCTGCGCCGAAAGATCGGCGGAGCCGGGGACCTGCAATCCGTCGTGCGTACGATGAAAGCCTTGGCCGCCTCGAGCATTGGACAATACGAGCAATCGGTGAGCGCATTGGCCGACTACGCTCGCACCGTGGAGTTGGGATTAAGCGTCTGTTTCCGGGATGACTCGCCGATGGCGGTGATGGGAGAACAGAAAACACACACCCCTACTTGGGCGATTGGGGCGGTCGTGTTTGGTTCAGACCAGGGACTGGTCGGCCAGTTTAATGAGGTGATAGCCGATTATGCGGTCAAGACCCTGGCCGCGCTGCCCGGCCAACACCGGGTATGGGCCGTCGGTGAGCGCGTCCAGACGCGCCTGGCAGACGCAGGACTTCCGTTGCTAGGATTCTTTTCCGTCCCGAATTCCGTCAAGGCCATCACTCCGCTTGTCGGACAGATTCTCCTGGAAAGCGAAAGGCGCCGCAGTCTCGGGGAAATCTCGGAACTCCACCTCTTTTATAATCGCCCAACGTCGAGAGCGGTGTCTGCGCCGGTCAATCAGCGTCTGTTGCCGCTGGACGAAACCTGGCGAAGCGAGTTGGCCATACTCCCGTGGCCGACAGGGAATTTGCCGGAGGTCATAGGGAGTACTACGGCAACCCTAAAGGCGCTCATTCATGAGTACCTCTTCGTCTCGCTCTTCCGGGCCTGCGCCGAGTCCCTGGCCAGCGAAAACGCCAGCCGCCTGGCCGCGATGCAACGGGCCGAAAAAAACATCGACGAACTGCTGGAGGACCTCAATAAACACTTCCACCAATTGCGCCAAAGCGGCATTGACGAGGAACTGTTCGACGTCATCTCCGGCTTTGAGGCACTGGCCCAAAAATGAAATGCCTCGGAGCCGGGATCATTGGACGGCGCATTGAATCATGATAGAAGGATGACCATGAACATTCAGTCCAACGATTTCCGGGTTTCGGAAGGCGCAACGGTCAATCTCAACAAATGGCCAACAAGGGTGAAGGCCCTCTACACATCAAAAAAACAATACAAGAAGTGTCTCAACGAACATGTTGAGGAACTCAGTTCGTTGCAACGCCTCCACTACGCGGACAACCGCTATGCGTTGCTGCTGATATTTCAGGCGATGGACGCCGCAGGCAAGGACGGGGCCATCCGGCACGTCATGTCCGGTGTCAATCCACAAGGCTGCCAGGTATTTAGCTTCAAGCATCCCAGCGCAACGGAACTGGACCACGATTTTCTGTGGCGCACCACGCGATCTCTGCCTGAACGCGGCCGGATCGGCATTTTCAATCGTTCATATTACGAGGAAGTCCTCATCGTGCGAGTGCATCCGGAGATTCTGCTGAGCCAGGGGCTGCCGGACGAATTACTTGATGAAAAGTCTCTCTGGCAAAATCGGTACCGCTCTATCGTGGACCTGGAGAGCCATCTCTACCGCAATGGCACACGAATCATAAAGTTTTTCCTTCACCTTTCAGAGGAAGAGCAGCGGAAACGCTTTCTTCAACGCATTGATGAACCGGAAAAGAACTGGAAGTTCAGCCTGGCCGACATTAAGGAGCGAAAGTATTGGAAAGAGTATATGCAGGCCTATGAGGCCTGCTTGAATGCGACAAGCACTGAGACCGCTCCCTGGTATGTCGTGCCTGCCGATGACAAAAAGAACGCCAGGCTCATCATTTCGAATGTGATCGTCGAAACATTGAAGAGTCTCAACATGAGTTACCCGGTCATAACCAAGGCGCGCCAGAAAGAATTGCAGTCAATCCGTAAACGCCTAGCGAGGTAACATCTGAAAACCCAGAAGTAGAGAGCCCAAGATTGGTTTTCGGCTTTTTATTTCCCGCGATGAATAACCTTGTTCAGCCATGAGTCCCTGCGTATAGGGAAACTTGATACATGCGAATAAGACATAGGGAACATCACCGAACTGAGCGCATCGGATGGCTCCGGGCAGCGGTCTTGGGCGCCAACGACGGGATCGTATCGACAGCCAGCCTGCTCCTTGGCGTCTCTGCGGCAAATGCCACTCACAGCGATGTCTTGATCGCGGGAGTAGCCGGCCTGGTCGCGGGAGCCATGTCAATGGCGGCCGGTGAGTATGTGTCGGTCCAATCACAGGCAGATACCGAAGAGGCCGACCTTGCCCTTGAACACACGGAACTCCTCTCGGACCCTTCAGGTGAGCACAAAGAACTCGCCGCTCTCTATGTTGGGCGAGGTCTCGATCCAGCACTCGCGAAGCAGGTCGCCACACAACTCATGGCCCATGACGCCATCGGGGCGCATGCACGCGACGAACTCGGCATTTCCGAAAACCTCAGTGCGCGTCCGATTCAGGCAGCCATGGCGTCGTCCGGTAGCTTCGCTGTCGGAGCCGCACTGCCTCTTGTGACCGCGACGATCGTCCCGGAAACCAGTTTGATTCCCGTGGTTTCCGGGACGTCACTAATATTTCTCGCGGGGTTAGGAGGATTAGCCGCTCACGCGGGCGGTGCGTCGGTGATGACGGGCGCCATGCGCGTCACATTTTGGGGTGCACTGGCCATGGCACTGACCGCAGGAGTCGGAACGCTCTTCGGTACAGCGGGGTAAATGAAAGCAAGCGAACGCAAACCGCAGACCTTTTCCGACCTCCCTAAAGGTTGGGGATCTTCGATAGCGACAACCACTTACAGGATACTCCAGAAAAGGGCATTATGACGGATTCAGACACAGGGCCACACCGCCGGATTTTGCAACGTATTGCCCATCGGGCGATGCGTGAAAGAGGGTTGCTTGCCGATTTTTCCCGCAAGGTGCTGGACGAGCTTGACCATATCCATGGGCCGGCGTCGCGCATGGATGAATCGACGCATGATCTCAGGACCCTTCTCTGGTGCTCCATCGACAATGATGATTCGCGCGATTTAGACCAGCTGACCGTTGCCGAACCCCTGCCCGGCGGAGCCGTCAAAATTCTTGTGGCTATTGCCGACGTTGACGCCGTCGTCAGGAAGCCATCGGCCCTTGACGATCATGCCCGGCATAATACCACCTCGGTCTATACGGTGGCCGAGACGTTTCCCATGCTGCCGGAGAAACTCTCCACGGACCTGACCTCTCTCAACGTTGAAGCGGACCGCCTGGCTGTCGTCATTGAAATGATTTTCGAAGAGGATGGAAGGCTCCAGCGTTCCGACATCTATAGAGCGAGAGTGCGTAATCAAGCCAAGCTGACCTATAACGGCGTTTCGGCCTGGCTACAGTGTGATGGTGCCATACCCCCAGAGATCAACCGAATCACCGGCCTTGACGAAAACCTTCGACTTCAGGACCGTATGGCCCAACAACTGAAAGGACTCCGGCACCTTCGCGGCGCTCTTGATCTGGAGACCATCGAAACCCGTCCGGTCTTTGCGCATGATGAACTCACGGATTTGGAGAGGGAAACACCAAACAGGGCGAAGGACATTATCGCGGACTTCATGATCGCCGCCAACGGTGTGACCGCCCGCTATCTCACAGCCAAGGGCTTCCCATCCATTCGGCGTGTCTTACGCTCACCTGAACGATGGCAGCGGATTGTGGAGCTCGCGTCATCACTTGATGAACGGCTTCCGGCTGAACCCGATGCCGGTGCTCTGGAACAGTTCCTTCTCAAGCGCAAACAGGCCGACCCCTTAGGATTTCCCGATCTGTCCCTCACCATCATCAAACTTATGGGAAGGGGCGAATACGTGCTCAACCTGAAGGGAGAGACGCCCCAAGGACATTTTGGACTAGCGGTGAACGCGTATACCCATTCAACCGCGCCCAACCGGCGCTATCCCGATCTCATCACGCAACGGCTGATTAAGGCAGCCTTATCGGACGATCCGGTTCCCTACCGGAAAGAAGAACTCAAGTCCCTCGCCGCCCATTGTACCGCGAAGGAAACCGATGCCGAGAAAGTCGAGCGCCGGGTCCAGAAATCAGCCGCGGCATTGCTACTGGAATCGAGGGTGGGACAACGGTTTGACGCCATGGTCACAGGTGCCTCCAACAAGGGAACGTGGGTTCGACTCTTAGCACTGCCCGTCGAGGGGAGACTGGTATCCGGTTTCGATGGCCTCGATGTGGGTGACCGAGTGCAGGTCGACCTTATCAGCACGAATGTGGAACGGGGATATATCGATTTCGCCAAGGCTGGACCATAACGGTTTCTCCCCCATCCGGAAACCGCCTCTTCACCGGGGGAAATTCCCTCTTCGTTTCTCGATCACCGCAGAACTTCTTGATATAGTGAGAACTCTATACAGCCGATAACATGCTCGTTTTCACCGGGGCAACAAATCCGCCTTTCCCAGCCGTGATCGTTGTACGTCATCCATGAGCCGTCTTCGAGAAATTCGCCGGGTCCTGTGGTGGATCCTCATATTAAATCTCGCTGTCGCTGCCGCAAAGTGGGGCTATGGCATGGTGACGCATTCATTGGGCATGCAGGCTGATGGCCTTCACTCAGCCTTCGATGGCCTCTCGAATGTGATTGGTTTGATCGGACTCTGGCTGACCGCCCCTCCTCCCGATGCCAATCATCCCTATGGTCATAAAAAATTTGAAGCCTTGACCGCCGGATCCATCGGAGGCTTCCTGGTCATGACCTGCGTCTATCTTCTTTGGAAAGCCTATCAGTCATGGGCCTTTGATGTGCACCCTCAGGTGACCGGCATCAGTTTCGTTATCATGATTGGAACCATGGGGGTCAACATTTTCGTGACCCGATGGGAGCGGCGGAAAGGCACCGAACTCAAAAGCGACATTCTCACAGCCGACTCCTATCACACGGCGAGTGATGTCCTGACATCATGTTCTGTCCTGGCAGGGCTCCTGGCTGTGAAAGCCGGGTATGCCTTCGTTGATCCTTTGGTGGCGGTCCTGATTGCCGGCGTGATCGCCTGGACGGCCTTCATCGTGCTCAAAGACGTCCTGTCCTCCCTAACAGACGCGGTTCGATTGGACCCTGGTGAGGTTCACACGGCTGTGATGTCGATAGCCGGCGTCCTGCATTGTCACGATATCAGAACACGCGGGCTGAACCATCATGTCTTCATGGATCTCTCAGTTCACGTTGATCCAACCCTCTCAGTCGATAAAGCCCATGCGCTCGCGACCAGGATTGAAGAGCATCTCATTGATCATTTTGAATCGCTGGAAGACGTGGTCGTCCATATCGAACCGGAAGGACACGAGAAAAGGCCGACCGGAGGCGTGAAGGGTAAGGGGTGAAGCGTCAGGACCGGGATGGGAAACAGTGAAGAATAAACAGTAAGGGATAAGAAACAGGTAGGGAAGAGTACATGCCTTTATTCCTTACTCCTTGCGCCTTACCCTTATGACCCCTAAGAGTATTATGCAGAATACACGGGCAGGGAAACTGTAAAGGTCGTCCCTTGGCCCGGCACACTTGCCACGCGGATAGCACCTTGATGTTCCTGGAGAATGCCATGAACCACGGTGAGCCCTAAGCCGGTCCCCTCCCCCACCGCCTTGGTAGAAAAAAACGGATCAAAAATCTTGGCGATTTGCTCCTGAGGAATCCCACTCCCGGTATCCTGCACAGTGAGTTCAACCGTGTCATCGGTCGGGTGAAGAGCCAAGCTCAGAGTGCCTCCATCGCCCATCGCCTGGCAGGCATTCAAAATTAGATTTAACAATACCTGATTCATGTGATCCGGATCCGCCAATACTTTTGGCAAGTGAGGGCTCACGGTTTTTTTCACCTGAATATGCTGTTTACCCAACCTCTCCTGCAGCACATCCAGCACATCGACCATCACGGCCTCTAAGTTCACAGCCTGCCGAACAGCCGGACGTTTCCGGGCAAAGCTTAATAACTGATTCATAATTTTGGTAATGCGTTCCACCTGAGTCACAATTGTTTCCAATCCCCGCCTGGTACGCTCATCCGGCGCTTTACGCATTAACAATTCCGCTCTCCCCAATATCACATTCATCGGCGTCCCGATTTCATGGGCCATGCCCGATGCCAACGTGCCCAACTCGGCCAATCGTTCCGTTTTTCGCAGTTGATCCTCCAACGCACGTTGTTGGGTAATATCCACCACGTACCCTTCAATCCCGACAACCTCGCCTGTTTCTGAAAAGATCCCACATCCCTGTTCCCATACCCATTTGACGAATCCTTCCACTGTTCGAATCCGATAGCTGGACTGAAACGGCTTACGGTCCTTGAGTGCCTCCTGCACCTCCTGCCAGACCCGCTCGCGATCTTCTGGAAGCATCACATCCCGGCCATACGACACCTCTCGAGATTGGACAAATTTATCAGGTGGATATCCCGTCAGATCTTGACAACTCGGACTGATGAACTCCAAGGTCCAATCCCGATTATTTTCACAGCGATAGACCGTGCCGGGAAGATTCTTCAGAAGGGTCGATAAGGTCCGTTGGGCCTCCTGTAATTCCTGTTCGGTTGCCACCCGTTCCGTCAAATCCATGATAATCGCGAGGAAGACCCGACGACCCTCCTCCTGTAAATATTGAAGATGGACTTCAACCGGATACGTCGTTCGATCTTTTCTCCGATGAGCTGTCCGGAAATTCACTTGTTCCCGTTGACCCGTCTGAAGAAGTGCTAACAACTCCAGAAACTGGTTGTTCGGAAGATCCGGTTTCAAATCCAGCGGTGTCATGGCGCACAATTCCTCCATGGTGTATCCGATATTTTCCCTCGCGCCTTTGTTGACTTGAGTAAAACGCAGAGTCGTGGCATCAAACACATAAATCTCATTGACTGACTCCTCAAGAATTCTCCCCAGGTAAGACAACCGCTCTTCATGGTGCTTTCGCTGGGAAATATCCCGAAGAATCACCGTCAACCATCGCTTCCCCCCTCGTTCGGCTTGAGAAATTGAGGCTTCCAAAGGAAAGGTCTCACCATTCCCTCGCAGTCCGGAAATTTCCATGTTGGCCCCCATCCGTCGGGAAGTTGCTCCAGTTTCGGCAAATCGGCGGATGTGTTCACGATGGGCGGACCGGAGAGGGAGCGGAATAAATTGGTCGAGGGTATTCCCGAGTGCCTCTTGAGCCGAACACTGAAAAATTTCCTCAGCAGCCGCATTAAAGATGACAATCCGTTGATCGTCATCAATGATGATAATGGCATCCATGGCCGAATGGATGATGCCTGCCAGTTGCTGCTCAATCGCCTCCAACCCGTCCCTGGCTTCCTGATGCATCGCCTGGACGGCTCGCAGCTCTGCCAATTCCTGCCGGAGTGCATAAACTTCCTGATGAAAGTCTGGGGGTCGTGAATCGTGACTCATCGATTGACCGGGAGGGTGATTCGGACAAAGAGGAACCTAAGACTCAATGCATTGATGATCCAGCGACCAATGATGAATCCTGGGCCGGACTCAACACGGACACCGAAGGAGAGCTCCGGTAGTAGCATGATTCAACTCAATTAATCCGACTGTTCGGGCGTTCACACTACTTCCTCCATTTCAGCCAGCTTGCGATATAACGTCTTTCGATCAATGCCGAGGACATGCGCCGTTTGATATTTATTCCCACCCATTTTTTCCAGCACTCGCCGGATGTAAGACTTTTCTAATTGCTCAAGAGGAAGTAACCGTTCCGCGGCATCCCCGATAAGTTGCCCATCTCCTTGAAGGTTCCGAATATTGGAGGGAAGATCATCCAAACAAATCTTTTTCCCTTGCGTCAGGGTTGCCGCACGCTCGAGGATATTTTCTAACTCTCTCACATTACCCGGCCACTGATAATCCATGAGCCGGGCCATGGCCGGCTCTTCGACACTTTCAATGTGTTTTTGCTGCGCAGTGACACTTTTTTGAAGCAACCCCTGAACCAGGATAGGCAGATCCTCTTTGCGATCCCGAAGAGGAGGTAAATGCAGTTCAATCACATTCAAACGATAATACAAATCCTCCCGAAACCGCTTGGCCTTGACCTCCTCAGCCAGTTGCACGTTCGTGGCAACCACCAACCGGACATTGATCGACAGGGAGCGAGTCGCCCCTACCCGCCGGATTTCCCGCTCCTGCACGGCACGAAGCAACTTCGCTTGAAGCATCATGGGCATTTCACTGATTTCATCCAAAAACAATGTGCCATTGTGAGCCTCTTCAAACAAACCGGGTTTATCCGACTTTGCATCCGTAAAGGCGCCGCGCACATGGCCAAAGAGTTCGCTTTCCAACAACAGCTCGGGAATTGCCGCACAGTTCACCGGAACAAAAGGCGCGGCTTTACGTTGGCTATTAAAATGAATGGCTTTAGCCACAAGCTCTTTTCCCGTCCCACTTTCTCCCGTGATTAAAATATTCGTCTGTGAATCGGCCACTCGCCGGATCAGATCAAAAATTTCTTTCATCGGTTTACTTTTCCCGAGAATCTGGTCAAAGGAAAACTCCCGGCTGACCTGTTGCCGTAATTGCTTGACCTCCTGGCGAAGAAGCGCCTCTCGCATGGCTTTCGCCACCGTCACCGATAATTCATTGCTCTTGATGGGTTTTGTGAGATAGTCGAACGCACCTTGCTTCATCGCATCAACGGCCGACTCAACGGTGCCAAATGCCGTCATCATGATGAGATTAGACTCCGGATGCTTTCGAAGGACATGATCCAACAACCCCAGCCCGTCCATGCCTTTCATCCGTAAATCCGTGACGACCACGGGGAACTTCTCCGTTTCCATCCGATTAAGTGCGTCGTGACCATCTGAAGCCACCATAACTCGATAGTGCTCTTCCTCGAGAATATCCCGCAGTAATTGCCGCATTTCGGGTTCATCATCGACGACTAAGACAGCTGGAGAATCGTTGAACATTGCCATATTCCTTCTTTAACGCAGTAACCTGAGACCACGATTTATCAAAAATACCAGCCTCAGCCCACCCTGGTTAAGATACATTTCCCTTCAGTGGCTCCCCCATCCCCTCCCGGATTATCGACGAGAGGCGACCATAAACATTCAACATCTGTAGCCTTTTTCACCAATCAGAAATATCCCTACTGTAGCAATTTGCGTCACCTGGTCCAACTCAAGCCATGCTAGGTTGCCACATTAGTCAATCGGAGGTGCCCCACTCCATGCTACCCTGGGAAAACTTTGTCAGAAGGGAGAGCCCATTCCTGTGGTTGCTCGTCACCCCGATTCCCTTCTCTCCTTATCAGGCTGCAACCAAGAAAATAACGGAAACGCACACCTCCATGAAGATTAGGTGGTATCACGGTGGCATTCCTCTTGCTGTCTTTCAACTATGGTAGGGCAAGGAGAACAACATTGAAAAGGGAGATCCCATGAGAATTGTGGTTCCAGTTGATGGTTCATCCTGTTCCACCTCTTCTGTTCAGACTCTTGCACATTTTACGCCGCCTGAAGAATTGACGCTGGTTCATGCTCTCCACCTTCCCGATTTCAACTACCCGATGATCACGCCGGATCTCCGAACCGAGGCCCAGGAAGAAATCAAAGACCAATTGAGAAAAGAAGGGGAGGGAATTCTCGATGAGGCGCAGAAACACCTGCCTGCCGATTTCGCCCATGTGCAGCGGGTCCATCAAATTGGACATCCGGTCGACGTGATTGTGGAAACGGCACGATCCGCACAATCCAACCTGATCGTGTTGGGAGCCAGGGGTCTTGGCCCAGTCAAAGAACTGATTCTCGGGAGCGTGTCTCATCGGGTCCTGATGCATGCGCCGTGTTCAACCATGATCGTCAAAACCCCCATGACTCAGTTAAAAAAGATTCTTCTCCCCATTGAGGGTCAAGAAGACGCAGAGACGGCGTTACAGTTTTTAGCTCTCCAACCTTTTCGACAACCGGTTGAGGTCGAGGTGTTTGCCGTCTGGCCACAACCCCAACTGTCATGGCCCACCACAGTAGGACAATCGGACCGACTGGAAGCTCAAGCCATAGAAGAGGCCCAGGAACGCATGAAAGCCGTCACTGACCGGCTCACCCGGATGAACTTCGCCTGTCAAGCGCATGTCGGAATTGGCGATCCCGCCTATGCCATCCTCGAACAACGCCACGCCTCCCAATCCGACCTGATCATAATGGGGATGCATGGCCGGGGAGGGTTCTCCCGGTTTTTGATGGGGAGCGTTTCGCATTCCGTATTACACCAGACCCCATGCCCGGTATTGATTGTCCGGTAAGCTTTCAGGAGCAGGAGGACCGGATTCCTTTTTCCTGTTGATGACATCTGCTACAGACCTGGTCGCTCTGAATGAGGCGCTTTGCCACGAAGGATGGAGAGCAACGAGTTTTTCCCAAAGCTTTTTCCTTAAATCTCAGTCGCCTTTCCTTCTAAACCGTTGGCATATCCATTGCTTTATATCAGATTTAGGAACGATCAATATTTTCTTTCTAGTGTAAAAAGGAGGATATGCGATGAGCGCCATCACACGTTGGGATCCGTTTCGAGAATTGGATGAGTTACAGGGTCGGCTTTCAACCTTGTTTGGAAGGGCACCGGTCAGAAAAGAAGGGGAACGTCAAGAAGCGTTGAGCGTTGCCGAATGGGCTCCCCTGGTAGATATTACAGAAGACCCCAAAGAATATTTGGTCAAGGCCGAGCTTCCCGAGGTCAAAAAGGATGAAATTAAAATCAGTGTACAAAACGATGTGTTAGTCATTTCCGGTGAACGAAAGTATGAGAAGGAAGAGAAGGACAAAAAGTACCACCGGATCGAGCGAGCCTATGGGAGTTTTTCACGGAGTTTCACCATACCCGAAGATGCCGATCCCGAGAAAGTCTCGGCGGAATTTAAGGAAGGGGTGTTGCACGTCCATTTACCGAAAAGCGATCGGGCAAAACCGAAAAGTATTGCTGTAAAAGTTTCATGAGTAAGCGGGTTCCCCCTTCTGATTTGAAAGGGGAACCCGGGTACCTTCCAATGACAAGACGATCAGCAACAGCAAGTCGAGTGAGACAAGTCACTTCAAGGCAAGGGAGATAATCCACACATGCACAGCCTTCGAAAATGCCTATTTCGCAGGGTTTGGATTCTGTCTATTGGATTCTTTCTCCTAGGAGGTATGTCCTCGCCCAGCGCGCAACCCGTACAAGAAGTGATCGTGACCATTGAGGGATACACGTTTCAAACCACCCAAATGCCTCTTCAACTGGACACAGAGACCATTATCTACATCACAAACAAAGATACGGTACGCCATGATTTTGGATCCGACATGTTCTTAAATACTCTGACCCATGTCGATAGCAACGGCGTGGTAACCTATGGGAAAGGCGTGGAAGGCGTCCTTCTTGAGCCCGGGCAGGAAGCATCAATCCGTTTGATGCTTAACCACTCCGGGCGATTCCAATTTCAATGTTCGATCCATAAGGAGATGAAAGGGGAAATTCTCCTCCTGACCGTGGACGCCGTGTAACCGGCAGCCTCTGAATTCCCTACGGGTTGTGGTCGGGTGCCCGAGCAATTAGAATTTCTGACAATGCTCTCTGGCTTTCACTCTCAAGCGAAAGGCGAATCCAGTTATGGTCAAGATCGTCACCCATATCCTGCTTCCCACTGATTTTTCACCAAGCTCCACTCCTGCCTTTCGATATGCGGTGGAATGGGCAAAAGTCTTTGAAGCGCAACTGACCATTCTTCATGTCCATTCCCTTCAACCGGGGCTGGATATCGACGCCGGAGTCGCCCAACAATTTCTGGATGAACAACGCAAGGTGGCGCGGGAAGAGTTGGACACACTCGTGGCTGAAGCCCGGCAGCAAGTCCCGAGCGCGTCCATGGAACTGCTGGCAGGCCTCCCCTCTGAATGCATTTGCGAGGTCGCACGGGAAAAAAAATGCGATTTAATTATGATGGGAACCCACGGGTGGACGGGATTCAATCGAGTCTTATTCGGGAGCGTCGCGGAACGGGTGATTCAACGAGCCCCCTGTCCGGTTCTGTCCATTCCTCACCGGGAATCAGAGGATATCTCCGCGATGCATGCCTTGCAAATCCTCCCGCGCCAGATCGTTCTGCCTTTAGAATTCTCCGATTGCTCCATGGATGCCTATGAATACGCGGTCCAAATCGCCAAATGGTTTGATGTGCCTCTGACCCTGGTCCACGCTATTGAACCGTTGTCCTATAGTTTGGACTTCACCCTGACTCATCCGCTCCAAGAAAAAACCAACCGGGATAAAGTCGAAAAGCGATTGGCTGACCTCACCGCTGTCCTGGCCGAACAGGGTCTATCCGCCCAATATGAGTTACTCGATAAACCAACCGTGGATGGCATCCTGGAAACCAGTGCCATTCAGCAAGCCGATCTTATTATCATGGGGAGCCATGGCCGAAAAGGACTGACCCGGATGATCCTGGGAAGCACCGCCTATAAGTTACTCGAACAAAGTCCCTATCCCGTTCTCACGATTAAAAGTCCGAAATTCGAAGGAGGACATCATCCATCGCTCGCCAATGACAAGTCCACATCCTCTCCAGCATAAACTCTGAACATGTGACAATGGCAGACAATCACTCTCACCCTGTAGCCGGATCGGAAGAAGGCCTTCGAAGTCTGTTAACCCGATTGGAGCATCAATCGCTCCAACCGGACTTTCAGATACAACGACAACTGGCCCTAAGCCACGCCCTTCAGCCCTACTTCCATCCACTCATGGTTCCGCCCTTGGTTCCCTTGCCGGAAGAAGAGGACCTGGCCAGGTGGTTCGTCTATGCCGATTATTTGCCGACTGACGGCCATGCTTCTCTCATCGAGCAAGTGCGAGACCTGGTAACGGAACATGTCCCGCAAGAGGAACGAGTCTGGCTGGATTCCTTGCGACATTCCTATATGGATCTGCTCGAGGTCCAAGGGCTGGATCAGGGGAATCAGGCTACTCAAACCCGTCTGCAATCGTTGGGAGACAACCAGATATTTGACGTTGTCCCTCACATGAGCCCGGTTCCCTACAAAGTTGGACAGGTCCTGCTCACCCGGCTCCTTCGCGGTTTGGCCGACATACGCCTACCTGGTCCCCCACTCATCCTTTCCTCCAGCATGGGGAAAGCGGTCTTTGAATTGACCAATGAGATGCGACGGGACATCGAGATTGGCACGGGCAATTTTGCCCTTGCAGAATGGGCAGAATTCGCCAAAAGCTTCGGGTATATGATCATGTGGAGTGTCGCCAAGGTGCGACGAGGAGCCTGGACGGTCGTCGACTCACAAATTGACTATCAGAATACCCAAGGGGAAATTTTTCTCTATGCCATCGCCCTGTATGAACACCATGACTTCCGCGCAATGGCTGACGGGCTTCGTGAGCTTGATCAATTCACTCCCTTGCAAAAAAAGGCCGGCAAGCCCGCGTCAACGGCTTCACAAACCGATACCTTAACGTGGGTATGGCTCCCACCACAGGACCCATCCGATGCCAGAGCATGCCCCGTCGCCCGTCTCACCTTGACACCCACACAATTATTTGTCGAAACCGATTCTGCAGACCGGCTGGATACCGTCAAGCACGAACTGGCGGCCGCCTTTGGCTTCTTACTGCACTTCCAGGGGGAAACCACCGCTCCCCCTCAACATCGGACTCCTGAAGTGGATCTCTTATCAGACAGCTACATCGCTCCCCCCACCATCGTCCCCAAAGAAGAAGAGCAACAGATCCTCGCGTCGTGGCTTGAGAACGTCTATTTGGAATGGGCAGAAAGGCCCTCGCCCCTTCTGAAAGGACAAAGCCCTCGCCATTTCTGCTCTGCGCAACAGGACACAAAGGAGGTTGCAGCCATCATTGACCAAATGGAACAACATGATCTGGGTCTGCGACGCACAGGCCAATCCGCGTACAATTACAACATTCTCCGGGGTCACATCGGGCTGTAAGTTATAAGGCAATCATGGCACCCCATTCTTTTGAACCTTCTCCGCCAGGACACTTATACCGCCAGGATTTTTCTCATCTGATTCGCATTCTCCAGAACCTTGGCTATCGGATCCTTGGGCCGGTCCTCTCCAACGGCGCGATTCAATGGGGCGACATTACCCGGGAAGAAGACCTCCCGATCGGGTGGAAAGATCAGCAACGTCCAGGAAGCTATCGACTGGAACCAGACTCCAACCCCCGGTATTTCAATATCGTTCACGGCCCACAATCTCTCAAGCCGCTGGTGTTTACTCCACGAGAAACCCTGTTAGTCCTGGACCGCAACGGAAAAACATTTTCTGCCAAAGAGACCGTTCCTGAGATACCACGAACCGCCGTCCTGGGAGTACGAGCCTGCGACCTTGCAGGACTCGGCATTCAAGATCAGATTTTCCTGAATGGTTCCTATCCTGATCCCTACTACCAACAGCGACGGGCCAATCTTCTCCTCATCGCCGTCAACTGCACGAGGGCGCTGGAGACGTGCTTTTGCGCATCAATGGGGACCGGTCCAAAAGCCCAAGAAGGGTACGATCTCAGCCTGACCGAAGCCGATGAAGACTTTCTGATTCAAGCCGGAAGCCCCACAGGACTGGAAGTATTGGAACACCTTGCGTGCGGTGTGGCGTCTGAAGCCCGGATTCAGGAGGACGATGAACGGATAGCCGCCTGCGCGGCCAGCCAGACGAGGACCCTTCCACATGCTTCATTACCCCATGGCTTATATGAAGCTCACGATCACCCCAGATGGGACGAGGTCGCCGCACGATGCCTGGCCTGCACTAACTGTACGATGGTCTGCCCCACCTGCTTTTGTCATGGGGTGGAAGAAACTCCAACTCTGGACCACCAACAATCGGAACATGCTCGAGTTTGGGATTCATGTTTCACGTCCGATCACGGCTACATCCACGGGAAAAATTTCCGGCCCACCACCAAAGACCGCTATCGCATGTGGCTCACTCACAAATTAGGGTCATGGATCGACCAATTCGGCATGTCGGGATGCGTGGGGTGCGGACGCTGTATCACCTGGTGTCCGGTGGGCATTGACCTCACCGAGGAAGTCCACGCCCTCTGCCAGCCACCCTCGTAACCAGTTGCGCACTGGCCAAACAAACGAGATTGACGTTAGCCGATTGCGCTTTCCGATTGATTCCAGACCGAACAAAATTCACTTGTCCTGATACACCTCTCGTCTATGCCCCACTTTGATCACGATAACCACGAGCTCCTCGTCCCGGATCTCATAAATAATTCGATCCACTCCTTGGCGAACTCGAAATCTTTCCTGTCCCGACAATTTCTCACTACCGACCGGACGTGGGTCATCCGCTAAACCTTCAATACGCTTGAGAATGCGAGAAACATCGTTGTTAGGGATGGAACGAAAATCTTTGGTGACCGACTTTTTGAATGTCAGCCTATAACTGGCCATGGGCCTTGAGATCATTCAGAAGTTCTTCATAACTGAGAGTAGGCTCGCCAGCCCGTTGCTGGAAGGCAGCCAGATCTTCCTGGTCCTCCGCGAGAGCTGCTCGCACAGCATCATTGACGATGTCAGATACGGATCGGTGAGTATGCGCAGCCTTAAGTCTTAGTGCCGCATGGAGATTCTCATCAAAGTAGACTGTCGACCGTTTAGAACTTGTGCCCATGGAATTTCACCTCATTATGATACCGGCATTATAGCGCTTTAGCGTTATAACGTCAAAGCGCTTAACACTTAATGGAGATTCTATCCCAAAAACTTCCATTGTTTAAACGTTGAAAAGTTCAGCATCTGGCGCCAGACGGGCATCGACCTTACCGGGGAAGTCCACGCCCTCTGCCAGCCACCCGAATAAGCCAAGCGGCAGTGAAACCTGGCAGAGGTCGCACCAATCGACATCGCCCGGCTACTTATGCGCGATGGGTTTCTCTGTAAACAGATAGTCCTTCAAATGCTTCGAAAATGTAGGATCCTTGCGTCGAATCCATTCAAGCACCATCGAGGCATGTTCCTTCTCCTCGTCGCGATTGTGCGCCAAAATGGCTTTGAGGTCCGGGTCTTTGCAGGCATTAGTACGCTGATTGTACCAATCAACAGCTTCCAGTTCCTCCATCAACGAAACGATGGCTCGATGCATGTCGCGGGTTTCATCGGACAATTCCTCAATGGGTTCGTGATAACCGACACTCGCCATATTCTTCTCCTATCTTGTGTGAAGTGAATGAATACTGCGTACAAAACCTCTAACCCAAAAAAGCCATCGGAATCGGGACCTGAACCTTTGCCCAACGGGGCGGATTCCAAGCGCCAGACTTTAGGAGATGGCCATGATCACTAAATTATCACAGCCCGATCATGCAGCCTTCAGGATGGCTACGTTGACGAAAATCGGATGATTCCAACGTTATCGACACCAATGAATAAAGAAGGAATCCCCAATTCAAAAAAGGGCATCTCTAAAAACTACTGACAATTCTGTTGGTCTGTGGCATAAGTCTCTTCCAAGGAGGAACGCTCATGCACACATCTGGACAACTCGGATTCTTTGACCTGAGTCATCGCTATGACGCTCTCACCCAGAAGGGGGATCCGTTGGAACAACTTGCCCAGCATATTCCTTGGGCTCGTTTTCGGAAGCCGTTGGAGAAGAGCTTGTGTCGTTCCAAACGCCCAAAGGGCGGTCGACCACCATTTGATGCCCTACTCATGTTCAAAATCTTGGTGGTGCAAGCCCTCTATAACTTGTCTGATGACCAAACAGAATATCAGATCCGCGATCGGCTCTCGTTCATGCGCTTCTTAGGCCTCGATCTGCATCAGCGAATTCCCGATGCCAAGACCATCTGGCTGTTCCGCGAGACCTTGGCCCAAGCCGGAGTCGTTGAGACCCTCTTCAAGCAATTTGACACCTACCTGGCGAGCCAGGGGTTACAAGCGCGTGGGGGCCAGCTCATTGATGCCTCCCTGATTCCCGTGCCGAAACAACGCAATACACGGGAGGAAAATGCCACGATCAAAGCTGGTGATTGCCCGGCGGACTGGGAAGCGCAGCCAGCGAAACGGCGGCAGAAAGATACAGAAGCCCAGTGGACCGTCAAGCGGGGCATCAGTCACTACGGGTATAAGAATCACGTCAATGTGGACAACCAGCATAAACTCATTCGGCGCTATACGGTCACCGATGCGGCGGTGCATGACAGTCAGGTGCTCACCGACATGTTGCAGCCCCAGTCTGCGGGACGCGACGTGTGGGCCGATGCGGCCTATCGGTCAGAAGAGATCGAAGCCCAGCTTAAGAAACGGAAACTGCGCTCGCGGATTCAGTACAAAGGGTATCGGGCCAAGCCCTTGACCACTCAACAAACAAGTTCCAACCGACACCGCTCACGTATTCGCGCCCGTGTCGAACATGTCTTCGGTCATCAGATCATGGCGATGGGGGGCAACCTTGTTCGCACCATTGGGCGGGTTCGGGCACGCGCGAAGATCGGGCTGAAAAATCTTACCTACAACTTCCAGCGGTTCCTGGTACTGACGACCGCCGTCAGAGGACAATTGGCGTAAGCATGGAGCCGAAACGACCATGAATCGGACAAATCAGGGGAGCCAACCTCGCTGGCTGTGGATTTTACTCACTGATTCCACCCCCGGTCTCATCCACCGCGGGGGACCCGAGTCACCTCGCACGTTTTTAGAGGTGCCCAAAATATATCCCAATACGTGCGTCTCCATCCACATTACATTTCCCCGGTACCCTAACAAATCGGTGATTGCCTCCTCAGGTCTTTGCGGACTTGCCGATTTGAACTTCCAGTGAACACACTCCACCGGGACACCCGGATGCAGGTTTGCCTCGCAGGGTGACATCAAGATTAGGAGGAACACTGAAAGTCCTGACGACTTCCTGAAATGTCAGAGGCGAATCCCGGTTCCATGGGAGCAAGGAAAGACAACGTGCCAGGAGACAGTACCCGGCAAAACACAGGATCAATGTGCCAATAGCCGGGACCCAATAGAGAAATCGAAGTGGCGGCAGATACAGCACGACGAGGAGAAGCAGATACGCGAGACGAAGTTGCGCAGGAAAAGACAAGGCATTTTCTTCGCGAGCAAAAAAAACCAAGGCTTGGATGGTGGAAATGAGGATAGCCAGGAAGAAGTAAGTCGGGTCAACGAGCAGGCCGGCCAGCAAGCAACCGGCAAGGCACAACCAGATCCACCAGGTGTAGTCGGACAGACGGATAAATCGCATCATGGATCATAGAATAAAACACATCGAAAAAAAAATGTAAAAACTTGGAATTCATCATCCAGGCGTTGGACGAACACATAATGATTCGGTTAGCCCTTCATCATATGGTCATCCTAAGCCGGCGGCGAAGGATTTGTGCCCAGCAGAATGCCCTCGCCTCCCAGAACGTCTGTGTGGCATGACCCATTCATCACTTCGCACCAAGTTCTAACGGATGGCATTAATACTTTCATGCTCTCAATCATACCCGTACAACCATTTGGTCGTCGCGTGATGAATATTTTTTACCGAATGACAGGCCTCTTTCGGAATGAATACCTCATCTCCGGGTTCCGCGATAATCTCTTCACCCTCAATGGTCATTCGCAATTTTCCTTCAACAACAGTGACCAGCTCGTTGGTCGAATGAACGAAATCATTCCACTCCCGTCCGGGAGGATCGATAAACACATCGCACGAATACCCCCGCTGACTCCATGACTGAGAAACCTCTTGGCGATTCAGAGGAACAGCAAATTTCTTAGGAGTGCTATATTTCATTGGAATTTCCCTCAGAGCAGAACGAACAAGCTAACCGGTGCGCAACCGGCGGGTGTTGCATACGATGGAGTGCCCTGTCAGAAGCTTTTTGGGATCATACAGAATATATGGCTCCTCGCTCTTTCATGTTTGTCGCTGAAAGGTTCGTTTCCCATTGTCCGACGCCTTCCGGCTGGCCCAAGGGAGGGACGCTCTTATCAGCTGGCGGGCCTTGTTTGAGCGAAGCGAGTTGGTCCGCCCTCTTGAGACTCGCATCCCTCCGCTCCCATGAGGCCAGACGGGGCGTCAATGGTTTTGGGGCCTTTTGCCGAATCAAAAGGCTCTCGCCTGCCGAGGCGAAACCCGGCAACACAGAGCACCAGTTTGCCACGAGAGTTGGGGACACAGGTGCGAATCATTTACCCACTAGCGCTTTTTTACAGGGAGCCCCTAAGATAGATTTCAGACACACATCGTCTAGCTGTAAGACCCGAATCATAAATTTTCATGTTCCGCTTTTTCGAAGTGCCGCTATCAGAAGATCAGCCACCGCACCGCCAGATGCCGGGTTCTGTCCGGTGATAACCCTGATGTTCTTAAGAGCAAACGGAGCCCACGGCTTATCGGCTTTCTTATAGACCGCCCCCCGCTTGATTAATTCGGTCTCTGTTAAAAAAGGCACGACCTTGTCGAGCTCCACAAGCTTTTCTTCCTCATTTGAAAAGCCGGTAACGGTTTTGCCCTTAATGAGTAACGTTCCATCCGATAACTGAATGTTCAGCAACCCGAGAGCGCCGTGACAAACTGATGAAACAAATCCACCATTCTCATAAATCTTCTGGCTGATTGCTTGGAGTTCCTGGTTCTCGGGAAAATCCCAGATCACCCCATGACCCCCAGTATAGTAAATCGCCAGGTAATCATCCGGATTGACCTCGCTGGGTTTGAGCGTCGTCCCAAGACGATTCATGAAATCTTTCTTCTGATACCATTCCCAATCAGTCGCGTCTGCCTGCTCCAGACTGTGCGGGTCAATCGGAGTATAGCCCCCTTTGGGGCTGACATAATCTACCTCATAGCCGGCCTCTTCGACTTTTTTGACGAAGTGCACAGCCTCACCGAGCCACAATCCGGTTGCCCGATTCAAGTTTGGATACTTTTCGACGCTGGTGAGCACAACCAATATTTTTTTGCTCATGATGTCACCTCAGTCTTTTGTTCAGGATTGATGAGTATGTTCCTAACGGTTTTTCATTTGGACTCTGAACATATGGGAAAAAGAAAAAGCTATAGGGGAAAACTCTCGCCCACTTTTATCTTCTTGTGATCTCAACCTTCTCCTTTAATGAACGACTTTGGATGTAAGCAGGGAAGAGCACGCCCACAAAAGCATGAAACTTGTCCTGAATTAGTTCCATCTCATCCTTAATCTTTGAGACTTCCTCGGGAGACGGGCGTCCTGCCGGAATCAGGTCGAGGGCTTGATAGGCAACAATAAAATGGGTATCTAAGTCTCCTACGATAATCTCCCCGGTGTCTTCTGCACCAATTTCGAGAGCCTTTTCAATTTGTTTCTGGTCGTAATGGAAGGAGGTTCGGTTCCGAAAGTGCCCCAAGATGTTCTTGGTCCTTCGACAAGAAAAAATTGTCTTTCGAAATTCCTCGTACGATTCCGTTACCTCACTCCCAAGTTCCGATATAGCTTCTGCAATCGATGAAGTATCCCGTCCTTCCTCCAAGATATCTTTCCAAACATTGTACAAGAATCCGAGTCTTAACTTGTTCAGAAAGAATTGACTCCTGTTCCGTTTTATCTGTGCGAAATCATCTACTCCGGGTCGTGGACTATCCCTCTCTAATAGGTCTTTCAATCGTTCAATATTCGATAGATCTTCATTAGCTGTTAGTACCATGAGGACATGCCTAGCCAATTTATCAGTATGCGGAAACAGATCCTTAATTTTGAACTTCCATAATTCATCATTCGGATTACTTGGAAAGAATTCCATATATTCCATGTTATCTGTTGATATCTTTTCCATTTTCTTTTCTCCGCGATCCCTAGCATATCCCCATCCGACCTTTCCGAACACCACAAGCCAACAGGCGAAAATGCCCATCCCTTTAATTGCTAAATTCGTCTCGTAAGGAGATGATTGCTGTTGGAAGGCCTCTTTCGCCCACGTGGCAAACACAGCAAAAGGCAGGAAAAAGTAGAGCAACAGAGCCCATGCCAACGCTATCATGAGGGGATAGAAGAGCATCCTCTTGCGGAATGCCATGCGCATCTCGGAAAGGGAGTACGCAGATTCCTTAAGTTTGCCCTCGAATTTCTCCAACCATCGAAAAAGTCTGATTAGCGGGGAGGACAGGATTGCGACAAGGATCGACAATCCGAGAGATACGTTCACATTGGACAACCACTCTCCAATCATTCTTGTTCTTTCTCAAGGTCGAACATTTATTTTTATGTTTCTGACCCTCCAGAGATGTTCACGGCCATCCCTCTATAGATGTTTAGTATGAGGAACTCCTACGGATAGCATTAGTCAGACGGCCTTGTCCTCTTACTGCCTACTTCGAAGGTGCACTTGGACGGCACGGATGATGGCTAGCGATGCCTCATCCGGGTCTGTAGTGCCACAGTCACGCAATAGCGCAGGATTGCCTGCCCATAAACCAAGCCCATTTCTGATTCCTTGGCCCCAGCTGCCAAATCCACTATTTAGTGTCAGGGTCTGCTCCTCATTGGCAGAGGCAATTGCCCTCTTGTCCTTTTCTCTGAGCCCATCAACTAATCGCGTTACTGCTTCTTCAAGCGACTGCGGCCACCTCTCGTTTGGACCGGATTGCCGAGGAGCACGGGTTTCCGGTGGCCGCGACCGGTCGAACCATGAGACGATCTCTATTTTGCTGGGAGCTCTGCCTTGAATCATGATCTCTTCATCAATTTGGATGGCTGGAAGATGCCTAATACCCATGTCAGCGAGTATTTCAGGGAGGACCCAGCTGACAATAACATACCCAAGAACACCTTCCTCCGCCATGGTTTCTTGGATCAACTGGTCAATTGCCTCTGCCTCTTCCTCATTACGGGCGAATAACTCAACAATGATTGAGTCTCGCTGACCGTCCGCGACATTCTCAGATGGTAAAGTAGCGGCGTCTTCGACAACAGATCCAGGCTTGCTGCCGCTGTGACGTTCCACTCGCTGTGATGGTGAATTCCCAGCGTCCATCGTCACGTCACCCTGCGCAAAGGATTTTTCGCTGAATCCTTCCTTTCCAAAGATTTCATCCATCACAGAGTAGAAGGTAAGTTCACCGGGTTTATGGATGTTGTCAAGCATCGATTGGATGTTGCTGTGCCCTGGTGTGTACTCGCTGATCTTGATGCGTTTTTTTGTCGCTGCCTCTTCAAAAACCGGCTTCGCGCCTTCAACTTTCCAGCCGGGGTCTATGGACTCGATTTGCTGAATAAGGGCAGGAGTTACATATTTTCCGTCAGAAGTGAAATGCTCAGGCCCCAGCTTTATCGTCTGATGCTTGCGGTTGAAGTTCAGGAGCAAGCTCCAAGGCTCGACGGGCCTTCCACCGTTAGCAAAGTAACCCATCACATAGCCAAGCATTCTAATAACCGAGTGCTCGTGCATGGCATACGTCAATTGGGTTCCGTTCTGGACGATGTAAAGGCTCCAGCGGAACCCGAAGAATTTATTGAAAAACCCCATCTGAGGCTCCTTACATGCTAAACGCTTAAGGTCCACGTTTTCTTTGCACTTAATTGGGGCAATTATACTGACATAATAAAATTAAACCTAGAATGCCCCAGAATCGGCCATTCTCCTCCTTCTGAATTACACTATCCATCTTTTAATAAATAAATTTCTCCTTAGAATAATAGTAGAATGGCATTCAAGAATTTTGGCTTTGAAATTGCTGTTACAGAATTAATAGCCTTCAATCCTGTGATTTTTGAGGAGAAAGGCTACACTGAATTTATCCACAGTTTTGAAAAATTCAAAACGAGGGAAGATCCAATGGACTCCTTTTGTTATGATGAAACATAAATTGGTAAAACCTCCCAAACTGACGGATCAGTTCAATCTGGATAACCCACCGCATGCCTCATAATCCCTACCTCATTCATCCGGCTGTGATCGTGGACAAGAAACAGGAGTCCACCGACATCGTAACCTTTCGACTGCAACTCACCGACCCTGATCACCGGAAGTCATTCCGGTTTGAGGCGGGGCAGTTCAACATGCTCTATGTGTTTGGTGTAGGCGAGGTAGCCATTTCCATTGTGTCGGACCCTGGCGAGCCGGAATTTCTGGACCACACCATTCGTGTGGTGGGACGAATCACGCAGGTATTGGGCGCGATGCACGTGGGTGAGAGTGTGGGTGTTCGTGGGCCGTTTGGAATTGGATGGCCCATGAAGGAAGCCCAGGGGAAGGATGTGCTTATCGTCACCGGCGGATTGGGTTGCGCCCCGGTGGTGGGAGCCATTGAATATATGTTCCGCAGGCGGGAGGAGTATGGCGCCATGACCATTCTCCACGGGGTAAAAACCCCCCACGATTTGCTCTACCGGGAACGCTTCGATGCATGGCGGCATGAGCCCCGCACGCAGGTGCTGCTGACCAGCGATGAACCCGGCAAAACCTGGCATAGCCATGTGGGCGTGGTCACCGAATTGTTTGACCAACTGCAGTTGGACCCTGACAATACGCTGGTCATGATGTGCGGACCGGAGATCATGATGCGGATTGCCTGTAATACCCTCTCACATCAAGGTCTGCGCCCTGACGCCATGTATGTGTCGTTGGAGCGGCATATGGAATGCGGCATCGGACTCTGCGGGCATTGTCAGCTCGGGCCCTTTTTTGTCTGTAAAGACGGGCCCGTGATGCGGTTAGACCGTGTGGTGCCGTTTTTTGGGAAAGTGGGGGTGTGAGTAGAACCAGAGGCCGTCGTCTTTTGTCAGAGGAGACATCAGTACAGTTGGCCACTTTTCGACCTGGGGAAATCTCTACCTCCCCTTCACCTCTCCTTACAAATGAGGGGAATTGATTAAAATGGACGGAACAACTGCCCCAACTCAGAATCCTTCAACCAGGCTTCGCCCCCGGATTGCGGTGGTGAAGTTTGCCTCTTGTGACGGATGCCAGTTAAGCATTCTGAATATGGAGGACGATTTGCTGGCGTTGGGAGAGGCCCTCGACATCGCCTATTTCCCCGAAGCCTCCAGCAATATGCAGCCCGGCCCGTATGATATCACTTTCGTGGAAGGCTCCATTACCTGTCCTGAAGATCTTTCTCGAGTTCTCGATCTCCGGCAACAGACAACCACCTTGATCACCATCGGTGCCTGTGCGACTTCCGGCGGCATTCAGGCTCTTCGGAACTGGGGCGATGTGGAAGCCTTCAAGCGTACGGTATACCCCAGCCCCGAATACATCCACAGCCTAAGCACATCGACTCCTATTTCCGAACACGTCAAGGTGGACTATGAATTGTGGGGATGCCCGATTGATAAGCCACAACTCCTTCGAGTGCTCACCGATTTACTGAGAGGCGTCACACCCAGCATTCCCGCACACAGCGTATGCCTGGACTGTAAACGCCAGGGACATGTCTGCGTCCTGGTCGCGAAGGGATTGCCCTGTCTTGGACCGGTGACGCGTACCGGGTGCGGGGCCATCTGCCCCGCTATGGGCCGGGAGTGTTATGGGTGCTTTGGCCCCGCCGAACAGGATTCAGTGATTCCCGGAGTGCCTCCAAATACCGGATCTCTGGCCAAACAATTTCATGAGCATCTGCAACTCATTCCCCTGGAAATGGTTCGCCGTTTTCGAGGAATCAACGGATCGGTTCAGCCGTTCCGAAAGGAAAGTGATGCCTGGGACTCCTGATAAATCGAGAACCATCAAAATCGACATGATGGCCAGGGTAGAGGGGGAAGGCGCCCTTCATATCACCGTTCAGGATGGTCAGGTCCGGGATGTGCAACTCAGGATTTTTGAACCTCCACGATTTTTTGAAGCCTTCCTCCAGGGACGTCACATTAACGAAGTGCCCGATATGGTGGCCCGTATTTGCGGTATCTGTCCGGTGGCTTATCAAATGAGTGCGGTCCATGCCCTGGAACAAATCTTCGATGTGGAGATACCACAAAGCCTTCGCGATTTACGTCGACTCCTGTATTGCGGGGAATGGATCGAAAGTCATGTTCTGCACATTTATATGCTCCAGGGTCCGGATTTCTTAGGATTCGACAGCGGGCTTGAGATGGCCCGTTCACACCCTGATCTTGTGAAGCGAGGGCTTCGAATGAAGAAGGCGGGCAATGATCTGTTAACGCTGTTGGGGGGACGATCGGTGCATCCGGTTTCGGTGAAGATTGGCGGATTCTCCCAAGTGCCGACCAGGAATGCCTTACATGGGCTGAAGGACGAATTTCTTTGGGCCAGAGATGCCGCTGCGGAAACGCTTCGGTGGGTGAGCGGATTTGAATTTCAAGATCCCGAACAGGCCTATACCTTCCTCGCCCTTCGGGGGCCCTCTGAATATCCGATGAATGAAGGCGACGTCGTCACCAATCGGGGACACCGCATGGCCGCATCGGAGTTTGAACACCATTTCCATGAAGAACAAGTACCCTATTCCAATGCCCTCCACTGCACGTTGAATGGACAATCTTATCTCACAGGGCCGTTAGCCCGGCTCGCTCTCAACCAGGACCAGCTCTCGTTGTTGGCCAAAGACGTCTTACAGAGCACGGGATTAGTCCTCCCTTTCAACCGCGCGTCCATGGGTATCGTGGCACGATCGGTAGAAGTGCTCTATGCCTTTGACGAGGCCCTTCGACTCATTGACCAGTATGAGCGGCCAACTGCTCCAGACGTGCCAGTGACCCTCCGCGCCGGAACCGGCATGGCCGCGACCGAAGCCCCGCGAGGCCTTTTATACCATCGTTATGAGGTCAAGGCTGATGGAACCATTCGCCTCGCCAAGATTGTGCCGCCAACCTCACAAAATCAACGCCGCATGGAGGACGATCTACGAAACCTTCTGCCAGGCATCCTTCATCTCAACGATCAGGAAACGGCGATGAAATGCGAAGAACTGATTCGCAGTTATGATCCCTGCATCTCCTGCGCAACACATTTTTTAACACTGACCAAAGAAAACCTCCCTCCGGCGAGGTCATAATTCCCATAAAGAATTGCTGAAGAGAACTTGCAAGCAGAAGGACCAATTCAACCGATAGGGTTCCGGCCTTTTTGCGCAATTCAAGAACATTTTTCTAGTTTTGGGGTTTTTTGCTTAAGGTTTGACGCAAAGAACCTGGGAAGGAGGCCAGAATCCATCCTAACGGGCAACTGCAGGAAAACTGAAAGGTAGGCTTTAGGGAAGGGTCGCCAAATGCTGTCCGGTTAACCCGTAGTAGGCTTCATCGACCGTCCCAACAGGGGAGACCTGCATCAAAAACGGGGTACGCCAATCTCCATCGCGCACATCATACTCGCTGGGAACCAACACACGCTGAAAGTGATTTTCGTAGGCAGCTAAAATTTTAAGTTGAAGCCCTCCCACCGCTCCGATCGATCCTCTTTCCGTGATCGTTCCGGTGAGAGCCCGACCTTCCAGGAGATGATCGCCCTTGATCATGGACACCACGCTGAGGCCCACCATGGCCGAAAGGCTTTCCCCATATACCGTGAGGCCGGTATAGGGAAATTTCAGGAGGACAGTCCAGGATTCAGACGGAAGATTGGCAGCAGCCAGAGCCCGAGTGATGGCTGCATGGATCGACTGACGGGCAAACAAGGAAAAATTTCCCGGTTCGGTATGGAATTGGATTTGAAGGCCGTTGCGATCTTGACGCTCATAGACATCAATCACCACCTGGCTTACCATGCCCACCGGCCTGAATTGTTTGTTGAGAGATGTCCCCAGGATGGGAATGATCAGATGCGGAATCTGGTGAACAGACGGACTCGCCCCAATACTACTGGCACACACCACATTCAGGGTCAAGGCCAACCCCAGAAGCAGTGAGACCTTCTTCCTGTCCGCTTTATTAATCATGTATTGATATCCTTTTAATAAAAGAGGAAATAATCCTCCTTTTTATACCTTTCTTTTATTATAACGGACAATTTAGTTTTTTGTCGCCTGTCAGCTTCTGAGCGCCTCGAAGGCTCCAACTACTGATACAACCCACTGATATGCCTCGAGCACCCTCATATGGTTGGGCCGGAATGCCCCATATGACCAAATATGTAAAAGAACTCAATGCCTCCCCCAATACCTAGACGCGGATTCTTCAGGAATGTGGCCTGAACAGGCCGAAAAATTTGGCAGGACCGGGGAGCCAGTTTTCAGTCTACCACTCCAGAGGGATCAGATCGACCCCTTCGGGTAATGTAGCCGGACAGGGTTGCATAATCGACAAAAAATTGTGTCGCTCGCGGGTGCAGGAGGGCGTGCGACTAAAATCGAGATTGCCCTTACTGGCAGGGGCTGGGACACCAAAACACCAGATAGAGAAAAACTAACACGCCTATCGCAATTGCACCAATAAGGTACCAGGTTTTATGCATACAACCTCGGAAACGGATGGTTTGTCCAGATTGGTCCTTTAGACCGGGTCATTCACGCACAAACAAAATTGAAGACTCAGTGTGATGCACCACGGAATGGGAGACACTCCCCAAAAGAAAGCGACTCACCCCGGATCGGCTATGTGTCCGCATCAGGATCACATCAGCAGCAAATTTGTTCGCTTCTTCAATAATCGTGTGTGAGGGTGCCCCGACAACGACAACCCCTTTGGCCTCATGCCCCATCTGCTTCAATTCCGCGCTGAGTCCGTTCGTAAATTTCTCCCCATAGGCGACCATCTCTTTTCGAAATTCCGGAGAAATCATCGCACCCACCGGCCAGACCGGTTCCGAAAACGGAATGACATGCAGAACGGTCGCAGCGATCGGCTCCCGGAATGGCTTCTTTTTCAAAAACCGCACCACCACTTCACCGTCTTGCTGACTTTCAACAGGAATTAATACCTGCTGGATCTTGCGAGTGGGCTTCTTAATGATCAGAGTCGAACACGACGCATGCGTCATCACACGATGCGAAACGCTCCCGAACATCTGCTCACGAATCTGACCAATACCCCTGGCGCCCAACACCACGAGATCTATGCCCTTTTCCTTGACCATGGTAAGAATGACCTCGGCAGGAGTACCCATTTCCAGTCGTCTCATGACCGATCCCGGATGAAGAGGCAGGAGGGACAATGCCTGCTCAATGATGCGTTCGCCTTCTTCCCTCATCGCTTTGTCCACCGCCAACCTCAAATCTTTCGCGATCCCCGCCCCGATGGACGGATAGGGGATACCCGGCACATTCACCACATGTAACACCATCAGGCTCTCCGCGGGGCTCAGCGCTTCAAACACACGCACCGCATCGACCGATTGATCCGATCCATCAACTGCTAATAGGTATTTCATACATCGTCTCCCGGGTATGACACATCCTTTGTGCCGTGTGTATTGCTATCAAATAACTCTTCGTACCTGTTCCAACTACCAAACTCCGGTGTGTGCACCAATGTCCTGTTCCTATCTGACTTCCTTAACCATATCGATGGCGCCGCAGGGACATTCTTCCGCGCACACACCACATCCCTTGCAATAGTCATAATTCACTTCGTACCGTTGACCGGGGCCCAATTTGATAATGGCGTTGTCCGGACACACGCCATAACAGGTATCGCACTCAAAGCAATTTCCGCAAGAGAGACAGCGTCGGGCTTCGAGCAAAGCCGTGTCCTTATCCAAACCGCCGACCACTTCTTCAAAGCTGGCGCGACGCCTGGCCAGATCCAGGTAGGGCTGCCGACTCTTATCCGCATCGGTGTAATACCAGGTATTGAGCCGGTCATAAGTCGCAACGGTATTGGGCGATGGTTTCCGATACTCACTTCCGCGGAGATACGCATCAATATGCCGTGCCGCTTTTTTCCCATGGCCGGTGGCCACCGTCACCGTGCGCTCTGCTGGAACCATATCCCCCCCGGCAAACACTCCCGCACGCCCGGTCATCATTGAGGCATCGACTTGAATCACCCCATCGGACGAAATATCCAATCCCGGCACATTCTCTAAAAACCCGGTATCCACTTCCTGGCCCACCGCCAGAATCACCGTGTCGGCTTCCAAGGTCTCAATCCGGCCGGTGGGTTGAGGGCGCCCCTGCTCATCCAGCGTCATCTCTTCAACGGTCAACGTCGTATTGTCCACTTGTCGGATGGTATGCAGCCATCGGGTCAACACCCCCTCCTCCAAGGCTTCTTCCACTTCAAAATCATGGGCGGGCATGTGCCCGCGATCACGCCGATAAATCAGGATCGTTTCCTCGGCACCCAGACGCTTGGCGGTTCGCGCAGCATCAATAGCCGTATCACCTCCACCATAGACGACAACCCGCCGACCGATCTTGGGAACAGTCTGGCCATCCATTCCTTTCAGAAATCCCAAGGCATCGATCATTCGGCCGGCATCCCGGCCGGGAATATCAACCCGCTTACTCAGATGAGCCCCGATGGCCAGAAACACGGCTTCGAATCCGCCCTCTTTGATGGTCGTTTCTAAATTGTCGACTTTTTGATTCAGATGAATCGAAACGCCCATGGCGACAATTCTTGCAATTTCGGCGTCCAGGACATTTCGGGGCAGACGGTATTGTGGAATCCCGAACCGCATCATGCCCCCCGGCTTCGGCCCCGCTTCAATGATTGTCACCGCATGTCCCAAACGGGCGAGATGATACGCAGCAGAAAGACCGCTTGGTCCCGCGCCGACTACCAAGACCCGCTTTCCGGTTGCCACGCCCGCCTCCACCTGCCAACCCTGCTCAATCGCGTAATCGCCTAAAAATCGCTCAACGGCATGAATGCTCACGGGCTCATCGAGTTGGCCCCGGTTGCAGGTTGTTTCACACGGGTGATAACACACGCGACCATGAATCGCCGGGAAGGGATTGTCTTCCATAATTTTCCGCCAGGCCTGCTCATATTTCCCTTCCTCCGCCTCATACAACCAGCCTTGGATATTTTCACCGGCCGGGCAGCCCTGATTGCAGGGGGGAAGGTGATCAACATAGATCGGCCGCATCGTCCGCCA
Source organism: Nitrospira sp. (assembly GCA_024760505.1). Lineage (GTDB taxonomy): Bacteria > Nitrospirota > Nitrospiria > Nitrospirales > UBA8639 > Nitrospira_E. Next base: position 2,236,086 of record CP058931.1, on the reverse strand, counting down.
GGTGCCGGTATGATTGGCTAGGCTTGAAGCGGGGTTCAATGTAATGGCAAAGGGTTTCTGTTCCATCATCACGCCTTTAACGGAAGGAGTTGATACCGATGAATATTCGCATCCGCCATCGCCTGAATCGCTTCAAGAGCACCCTCATCTCGTGGATGCAAGAGATGTTTGAACCGCCCTTGAAGTTCGAGGTATTGCTCGACAAGAACTTTCTTCCGGATAGGCGTGCGATCGGTCACTTCGCCCCCTTCGGCTTCAAACAACGGAAATAGGCCGCTTTCCACCGCCAGGCGGGCGACCTTGATCGTATGCGCAGGATCCGATTTCCAGCCAAGCGGACAGGGCACATGGATATGAATATACCGTGCGCCCCTGATGCTCATGGCCTTCGTCACTTTCGCTTCCAGATCATGGAGATCGGCCACGGAGGCCGTGGCCACATAGGGAATGCCGTGCGCCATCGCAATGCGTGGCAGATTTTTTCCAATGCCCATGGGATTACCGGGGTCTTTTCCCACGGCCTGCGTCGTATTGGTCCAGGCTCGTGGCGGGGTGGATCCCGAACGCTGCACTCCCGTGTTCATGTAGGCCTCATTGTCATAACAGACATACAACACGTCGTCATTGCGTTCGAACATCCCGGACAAACACCCGAACCCGATATCAACCGTCGCACCATCTCCGCCCTGCGCAATGACACGAATATCCGTCTTGCCTTTGGCCCTCAAGGCTGCCGCCACGCCGCTCGCCACTGCCGGTGCATTCCCGAACAACGAATGCATCCAGGGAATCTGCCAGGCACTTTCCGGATAGGGACTGGAGAAGACTTCCAAACAGCCGGTGGCATTCACCGCAACCATCTGCTGATGGGTGGCCCGCATCACTGCATCAAGGGCATAGCGAGCGCCCAGCGCTTCGCCGCAACCCTGGCAGGCACGATGACCTGAATTGAGCGAATTGGTCCGATCCATCCCGGCTTGGACCGTACGATTGGATTCATCCAGCAACCGGTTGCCAACCGTAAAGGTCCCGGTTTGATAAAATTTCACACGTTGATAAGACATAGCGGCCTCATCACTAAGGATTAAATGGGCGATGCGCCGGGAGCACCGATTTCCCGGAGAATATTCTCCGGGGTGGGTCCCGAACGCCGCTGCGCCTGTTGTCTGGTCAATTCCCGATTAATGGCGTCCCAATTCAGATCGAGGAAATGAGGTTCTTCCAAACCTTCCAGGCATGCTTGCTTCACCGTATCAATGACCGAGGCTTTAGGAATCGAGCGACCTCCAAGTCCCGCGATCACCGTATCCACAATGATTGGTACCCCCTGAAGAGCCATCTTTACATCGCTGGACACGATGCCGCCCTTTCCTACCGCCAGGTCCTTTTCAATGACAATAATTCGCTTGGCACCTTTGACGACGTGACGGAGAGCATGGGAGGGAAATGGACGATAGGCACGGAGCGCAATTGACCCTACCGGCCATCCTTCTTCCCGCAAGTCATCCACCGCGTCTTTAATCGTACCGTTCACCGAGCCCAGTGCCAGCAGAATGGTTTCCGCCTCATCCGTGTGATAGGTCTTCAACAGCCCACCGGAACTCCGCTGAAAGATGTCCTGAAAAGCCTGGGAGAGTCGGGGGATCTCCTCTAACGCTCGCAGATGCTTGTTATGCGCGAGATACCGCACCTCGGCAAAAGCTTCCGGTCCGACCATCGCGCCAATGGACACAGGATCCTGTGGATCTAACACTTGAACGGGCTCAAACACAGGCAGGTACGCATCCACCTGCTCTTGCGTGGGAAGATCCACCACCTCATAGGCATGGGTGAGAATATAGCCATCCATGCACACCATCACCGGACAACTGAGTTCCTCGGCCAGGCGAAAGGCTTGAATGTGAAGATCGACGGCTTCTTGATTATCTTCCGCAAACAATTGAAGCCAGCCGGCATCCCGCATGGACATGCTGTCCGAATGATCGTTCCAGATATTGATCGGGGCACCAACAGCGCGATTGGCAATCGTCATGACAATGGGGAGCCCCAGGCCGGCCGCGTTATAGACCGCTTCCGCCATGAATAACAGTCCCTGGCTCGTCGTCGCGGTATAGGTTCGCGCACCCATCGCCGAGGCGCCGATCAGGACGCTTAAAGCGCCAAACTCTGATTCGACATTCAGGAATTGGCAATTGCCAACTTCTCCGGCCTTGACCTTGCGTGAAAGAGTTTCGACGATATGGGTTTGGGGAGAAATCGGATAGCAGGCCATTACTTCAGGTCGGCAGAGGGCGACAGCGTGAGCCACGGCTTGAGATCCTTCAATATGTTGTTTCATAGTCTTCTGTTGATTCCTCGAATGAATTAGACCTTGGCCAGATTTGCCGCAACATAGTCATACACCTCTGCAGCCACGGTCACATTCAGTTCTCCAATCTTTCCAGGAAACTTCTCTGTAATGGCCTGATTCACGGAAGCTTTGCTGACTTCCCCGGTGAGGACCGCATACCCCGCCACCATCCCGATATTGGCAAACGGTCGCCCCAGATGCTTCATGGCCAGATCGGATGCCGGGAAGGAATACATCTGCACGCCGGGATGTTGGGTGACAAAATCAGTAAGATGAAGCGCGTCCACATGTCGTGTGGAATTAATGAGAACGAGGGCTGACTGGGCTAATCCGGCAAAGACATCCACCTGATGCAGCAGAGTGGAGTCCTGTATGAGTAAGACATCCGGATGATAGACCGGCTCCCGACTGCGAATCGGTTGGGAATCGATCCGGCAGAATGCCGTGACCGGGGCCCCGGTCCGTTCAGATCCAAAACTGGGAAAGGCCTGCGCCTCCTTTCCATCCCGGAATGCCGCTAAGGCAAGCAGCTCGGCAGCGGTCACCACTCCCTGCCCTCCTCTGCCATGAATACGGATTTGGATCATTGGCCCCTCATCAACTCACCTGAATGTGTCCCTGTCGTTACCACTTACTCATTATGTGTTTGGCAAGAGATATGCCTTATTGCCTGAGAGTCTGAAATAATAGATTCAACTAGCAAAACCTCAACAATCTTCAATAGGCCGAAAACGATGAGCCGGAGGATTGGGGAAAAGAGGTACAGTCAAAATCATTTGTCATGTAGAATAATGCCCCAGTTGATTCCCTAAACGACCAGGTTATTGAAAAAATAAGGAGACTCCAGTTGGCATCTTTACCTTCATTCTCAAAAAATCTTTGCCGGATTACACTCGTGCTCTGGATAGTCAGCGCCGGCCTACTGGGCTGGTTCTTTTTTCAAGGGGCGACCACCCCTTCAGCCGATGGCCGAACGGTTGTGCATCTTGCTCCAACCGAACGGGACTTTATCCTGACGGAAATGCGGCAACTCCTTCAGGCCGTGCATGGCGTCGTGACGGGCCTGAGCGATCCTGACCAGACCCAAGGACATGCTCAGGCTGCAGCGGCGGCCCGTTCGGCCGGAATGAAAATGGCCGTAGATGACAATCCCTCGCTTATGCTTAAACTTCCTCTTCCCCTCAAACAGCTTGGAATGTCTGTGCATCGGGATTTTGACGAATTGGCGGATGCGATCACCGGGGGCACGACATCACAGGACATTCTTCAACGCCTGTCGACTATCACGACCAGATGCCTGGCATGCCATGAGATGTATCAAATTAAAGAGGGATAGAAGGTAAAAATGATCATGCGGAACGAATGGTTTTAGCCTTAAAGCTTTACAAGACGTATCGGGAATCCATCTTGGGAGGTTGCCAGTCAAAAAGGGTTGGGAGAAGAACGCATTGCACCGGTGGCTCCAACTCGAATGGGATTTTCTGTATTGCCGGGTTTCGCCCCGGCAGGCGAGATCCTTTTGTTTCGGCAAAAGGACCCAAAACCATTGACGCCCCGTCTGGCCTCATAAGAGGGGACGGACGCAAACTTGCGGAGGCGGACCAACTCGCTGGGCTCAAACAAGGTCCGGCGGCGGATAAGAGCGTCCTTCCCTTTGGCCAGCCGGCAGGCGTCATCGCAGGGGCAAGGCAGGCACACAGATAACGATGGTTTTGGAAATTCATTGGAATCACTACAGGAAAAACGAGTTGTGATGAAGATCTGTGCCCAGGGTGATGAGGCTATGGCTCAGCCAGATCCTTCGGTGGACCTTGCCTTGAGCTTTGCCGAATGCGTCAGAAGGACATGTTCTTTCAGGTCATGTGTATCGCTGAAAGATTTGTCTCCCCTGGTCCGACGCCTGCCATCTGTCCCAAGGAGCTCAAGATGACAACATGGTTTAGGGGAAAACCAAATCATCAGGTGTTCATCCCGTGTCTGAAAATTGGAATCAAAGTTATAACGGGATCCACGTTCCACAACATTTCAGAAGTCTACTAGAGTCTCAACAGCCAAGATGACCAACAAACCCAACCCTAGCGCGGAGACCCCTCCCCCATCGCCAGACGACACGGTCTGGCATACTCTTCCTGTCGCGGACGTCACTCAGCGCCTGGAAGTCGACACTCAATCGGGGCTGAATGCCGGGGAAGCCCGCCGCCGGTTGAAACAGCATGGCCAAAACACCATTCCCGAACATCGCCAGCGCAGTCTCACGCGGATTTTCCTCGATCAATTTACCGATTTTATGATTCTGGTGCTAATTGGCGCCGCCATTGTCTCGGGCATGTTGGGGGAGCGTCTGGATGCCCTGGCGATTGTCATCATCGTGGTACTCAACGGGATCATCGGATTTGTGCAGGAATATCGGGCGGACCGAGCCATGCAGGCTATCAAGAAACTCGCCACGCCTACAACGCGCGTTCGACGTGAGGAGCAGGTCGCCTCGCTCTCCACGCTCGATGTGGTACCGGGCGACATCGTCCTGCTGGAAGCCGGAGACCTCATCCCTGCCGACCTTCGCTTCATCGAAGCCGTTCAACTCAAAGTGGATGAATCGGCGCTCACAGGCGAGAGCGTCCCGGTGGACAAACAGACCGACCCGCTGGACGACCCGAAGCTTTCCCTGGGTGATCGACGGAATATGGCCTATAAAGGCACGCTCCTGACATATGGCCGCGGCACAGGGATCGTCATTGGCACCGGCCTAAAGACCGAGCTAGGACAAATCGCGTCGCTCCTGCATAAGGACGAAGACATCAAAACGCCCTTGCAACAACGCCTGGCGGTGTTTGGACGACGCCTCGCGCTGGCCGTTCTGGCAATCTGTATTGTGTTGTTTGCTGTGGGCGTCTGGCGGGGTGAGCCGCCGGTGCTCATGTTCTTAACGGCCGTGAGTCTGGCCGTGGCCGCGATTCCTGAAGCCTTACCAGCCGTCGTCACCATTTCGCTGGCCTTGGGCGCACGAAAAATGGCGCGAAAGCAGGCGTTGATCCGGCGACTGCCCGCTGTGGAAACCTTAGGCTCCGTCACCTATATTTGCTCCGATAAAACAGGCACGCTCACACAAAACTCCATGCGTGTGGAGCAGATGTCAGTGGCCGGGAACATACTGCGCCCATCTGCGGGTAGACAACCCGACAGCGAAGCCGACCTCCACAATCCCATTCATCTGTTTTTTCTGGGATTGGCGCTCAACAACGATGCAAAGGCACAGCCCGAAGGCCAGACCTTGGGTGATCCCACGGAAGTGGCCTTGTTTCTGGCGGCCGTGGAGGCCGGGTATGACAAAGGCACCTTAGAGGCCACAAATCCCCGCATAGAAGAAATCCCCTTCGACTCAGATCGCCAATGCATGACGACAATGCATCGCATGCCGAAGGGCACCATCTCTTTTACCAAAGGATCGCCGGAAAAACTTCTTCCGCTTTGCCAATCCATGCTCACACAGACCGGCCCTCTGTCACTGGACCTCGACAGTCTATTAGAGCAGGCCGAACAGATGGCCAATGAAGGCTTGCGGGTTTTGGCGGTGGCCTATCGGCATTGGGATCAAACACCCACGGAAATGACTTCCTCGACTGTCGAACGCGAACTGATCTTCCTCGGATTTGCCGGCATGATGGATCCGCCACGGGAAGAAGCCGCGAAGGCGGTCGCCCTCTGCCAATCGGCAGGGATCACCCCCGTCATGATCACCGGCGATCACCCCGGCACCGCCCAAGCCATTGCCTCACGCGTTGGAATTATCAATAAGGACACCACGGTGCTGACCGGCCAGGAATTGGAACACCGTTCCCCCGAAGAGCTGGCGCAACTGGTGGAGCATACTCGCGTCTATGCCCGCATCACTCCCGCGCAAAAAATTGCCATCGTCAAAGCCCTGCAAACCAGGGGAGAGTTTGTCGCGATGACCGGCGACGGGGTGAATGACGCCCCCGCGTTGAACCAGGCCAACATCGGCATTGCGATGGGGCAAACCGGCACAGACGTAGCCCGGGAAGCCTCCGACATGATTCTGTTGGATGATAACTTTGCGACCATCGTCACCGCCGTCCGGGACGGACGCCGGATCTATGACAACATCCGCAAGTTTGTGAAATATACGATGACGAGCAATTCCGGAGAAATCTGGACAATTTTTCTTGCGCCGTTATTCGGCTTGCCGATTCCCCTGCTTCCGATTCAGATCTTATGGATCAATCTCGTCACCGACGGCTTACCCGGCCTGGCACTTGCCATGGAACCCGAGGAACGAAAGATCATGCAGCGTCCTCCCCGCCCGCCAAACGAAAGCATCTTTGCCGGTGGCCTCTGGCAACATATCTTGTGGGTAGGACTACTCATGGGTGGTGTGTCTCTGGCTACTGAAATGTGGGCCTACGAGGGCGATCAAGGAGAATGGCAAACCATGGTGTTCACCGTCCTCACCCTCTCCCAAATGGGCCATGTGTTGGCGATTCGTGCGGAGCAGGAATCATTTATTCAGCGGGGACCGTTGACCAATCTCTGGTTATTTGGAGCCGTGCTCCTCACCTTCGCCCTTCAGATGGCCACGGTCTACGTGCCCTTTCTCAATCCCATCTTCCATACCATGCCCTTAACTCTGGACCAATTGGGCCTCTGCCTCCTCCTGTCAACCGTCGTGTTTTTTGCCGTCGAACTTGAAAAATGGATCAGACGTCGCGGTTGGTTGCCCTGGCCCTAATTTGGCACTCCCATTTTTGTCATCACGACGAGAAGCTTGCCATCATTGGAGGAAAGACACTTGATGCCAAGTGAAGTTTGATTTGAGTCATGGCAGATTCAACATATGACGAAACCACATAGAAATTGTATCCGCAGACGATTCCTCAACATCGACCGAAAATTCATCTGGTTTTTCTGCTCGAGCATACGAAAGACCAACCAGATGGTAGGTCTTTTCAATCTGGTGACGACTTGCCTTGCGATTACACCCATCCACTAACGATTCCATCCTAAGGGGTCGAGGTGCCAACTCCGCCGCAATATCCGGCAAATCTGCTATTCGTAACAACCCCCGAATGATAGAATCTGCCGGAATGTACAGAAACGGTTCATTCAGCAATGCATCAAAACTCATAAGGCCTCCATGAACATACACCCCTTGAACCTGTGGTTCGAAAAGTGCGGCAAGGAGAGTTGCCACTCCACCTAGCGGCTCACCTCGCTCTGGAACAGGTGTCGCATCCAAGGGTACAGCCAGTTCGTTTTCAGCTACGTTATTGGCAGCAAGAGAATCACCCCATAGGCCTATCTGCCCTCGATTGACATCCTCCCGGTTTCTGAGATAGTCAATCACGGTTCGTAGGTCACGAACACGGGAACTTCCCAAACTCTCCCCCAGCATCAGACTTGTTGCAGCTACACCGGCACTCGGACTGATTCTGCCGCGGTACATTTCGCCATGACGACCATCGCCTATCCCCCGCAACTCGGTCAAACAGACGACGATTCCCTGGCCTAGTAGACTCCGGATCAGCGAACGACGTTCTCTTCTCAAGGGAAAATTTCCCTCCTGCGCAATGCCAATCACCACGGGTGGTTTGGTTGTGTGCAAACCCGAAGGCCACAGAAGTTGCAAGCGTATCAATAGATTCTTTTCGACCTCCAACACAACATATTCGGACCGCCCAAAACCTTTTCGAATGGATCGAACTCGATATGGTGTGAAGGGGGTCATTGGCCCAAGTACCTCGACGAGTTCATGCTGCAATTGCACAGCCCGCAGATGTGGCTCTTGTGATGCTCTCACCCCGCGCGCACTGTTGAGCTGTTTTTGGCAAATTTTCTGCGTCACTTCATGAACGGAATACAGGCTGAATAGCCTGGGCGTGTCCATTGTCAAACATGCGAGTTTTTCCTTGGGAAGAGGTTCGATCACTTCTCGATCAGGCACGGGAATGTCAAACCATTCCTGAAAAATAGGATAGAGTTGCTTACGATGAATGGGTCCGACATTCGTGCAGTGGGTATCCTCAGGGCCATGCCCTGATACTCGGCCGGAACCGTGAACCGATCGAAGGAAATCCCGTTTACCATAAAGCTCATACACTTCTTCAAGACGCGCCCACACGGGATCATGTTCCGGGTGCCAGGCAAATTCGTGCCCGGAGACCAACCGGCGAGGGGCCAGGGAGGCAAGAATGATCCATGGCCAAAAACCAGATCGAGCGGTATCAGGAAGATTTCTTGTGGAGTCCCAATCACCCATCGGCAGGTGTCCAAAGTTGAACGCAACCAATGCCGCCACACGCTCATCCAAGGCTCCAACTACTGCCGCAAGATCTCCGCCGCCTGCCACTGACCCGATGACGATGATTCGATCACGGTCAATCTGTGGATCGGCCCATAACAGGTCAATGCCACGCCTCAGGTCTTGAACCATCCAACCCATCAAACTTTCGCCTACCATATCCAATTGCATGCCCAGCACAGACCGAAAATAATAGTCTTGCCGATCAACACGAAAAGAGCTGCCATAGTCTGTTGGATCAACAAAGGGATGTTGTCGACGCTCGCCATGCCCGAGGAGGTCCATCACAAAAACCACGCATCCCTGCCGTGCCCAGGTCATCCCCATGCACTGCAATTCCTCTTCAGTTTTTGAGTCATGATGGCTGTGACAGATGACAATCGCAGGAATTTTCTGGGTGGTTCGAATAGGCCGATAGAGATTGGCCGTCACCGACAGATCCCTATGCCCCTGAAAGACAATATTGTCAATCCGGCACCCGGCATACTCCATAGTGCCAGTGACCATAGAGGAAACTATGCCCAAATTCTCTGAATGATCTGGTAACGAGCGACGGAGTGCCTCCAGGCATTTATCACGATAGAACTCCCACTCCCCATTCGAGACTACACGTTCAAATTGAATCAAATCCTGTTGGGCAGTCTGATGAATCCGATTTAAGAGATGGCAACCAAGCTCCCGGATCCGGCGATTCCCAAACTCAACCTTTCGCGCCCAGAGCCATTCACGAAACTGGGGAGGGAGCCGATCAGTCATCCATCTTTTGAACTGCATAGGGCCCCTTATGCTCTTCCAACGATGCGTTGACTCATTATTCACAGAAGAATCTGAATTTTCTGTCTCACTCGCACACCTCTATGAAGGCTGTCCCCTTACATTCAACGCACGCACCGCTTTTCCCGCCCGCCGAATGAAAGCATCTTTGCCGGTGGCCTCTGGCAACATATCTTGTGGGTAGGACTACTTTTGGGAGGTGTGGCGCTGGCTACTGAAATGTGGGCATATCAGGCTAATCAAGAACAATGGCAAACCATGGTGTTCACCGTCCTCACCCTCTCCCAAATGGGCCATGTGTTGGCGATTCGTGCGGAGCAGGAATCATTTATACAGCGGGGACTGTTGACCAATCTCTAGTTATTAGGAGCCGTGCTCCTCACCTTGGCCCTTCAGATGGCCATCATCTACGTGTCTTTCCTCAATCCCATCGTTCATACCATGCCCTTAATTCTGGACCACCTCGGCCTCTGTCTCATTCTTTCAACAATCGTGTTTTTGGCCGTTGAATTCGAAGAATTGGTTAGACAAAGAAAACGGGTTTCCCGGCAATAACCATTCCTGCTATGCCACTCTCGTGGACAAAAATCGGAGGGCGCGCCGCTTACTCTTCCGAACACACGCTACCCCCCCCCGTCAGCGTATCAACAGACTCAAAGCTTCTCAATAATTTTTTGGTCACACGTTATGCGGGGACGCGGGTATATCTCAGGCCAAGGGTCACACTGAATGGAACCCGTCGCACTCACAATTCAACATTCCCGAAACGATATACCCAACGTTTCAGCGTTGTAACCGTAAATCAAAAACCGGTTAAACCACCTTAATTAAAAGATTATTTAAATGTTCCATCCCAATGCAATCGACAATGCAATACGCTCGAAAAGCATCGCCGTCTTTCCCGCTCTGCAAGGTAATACTTGACTTTTTGCTGAACATCCAAATTTTTTCGGACTCTTTCGTCCCACCGGCCCCCGTAATGGCAATTTGATGAGTATCCCCATAAGACAAGCTGGACATGCTTTCATCGAAAACAAAGGTGATTCGCACCACCTGACCTTTCGGAATTTTCAGGAAATTTTTTGGACCAAATAATTTTCCTCGTTCGTCTGAAAACCCTTTTTGGTTGACCTTGACCATAATTTCAACATCTACCTTGGATGAAAGTACGGATGATGCCAAGGCAACCGGCAAATGCAGGCTGCCACCAAAGAATGTGAGTGCCGTAGCGAACACGAAAATTCTAAATGGCTTTCCCTTCATGTATGTTCCCCCTTGATACGAGTGGCAAAATTTCTCTTTGACTATGTACCGTTATTTCGCTAATGATCTTTGGGTGATTTAATTCCCAGAGCATCAATTACACGTCCACGCAAAGACATGCTGGTTTAAATGTCTATCCAATGACATTGGGACCTATTTTCCCCAGCTCTTTTTGATGCTTGCGAACCTCTTCTTCATGGATATTTTTTGCCTGAGATGAATGGATACATTCCTGCCCGCACGTTGGAACGCCGTTGTTGTGCAAAAATTCCGTACAGGTGATAGCCTCCACACCGCCATGGGTCACTCCACGGAAGACATTCACTTCAAAATTGACATCGCATTTTTTCCGGGAGTTTGGACATTCCAAGTTTGTCGTGGCGTGAGGCGCGTTTTGATTCATTGGTCCATTCCTTTTCAATTAAAAAGTAAGGTGAAAGCCCGTGAGCACTTCACTGACGGTCCATCCATAGCTGTTTTTTGTTTTGTATTTCCCCGAGAATTCACAGATTCAGGGAAACGACCCGTTACCTATCGGATATCTGCAGGAGAGGTTAACTCATATCCCTCATCGACGTGGAAGGAACTTTCCGGCCAAAGAAGCCCTACACCAGATAAGCCATCAAAGGTTATGTCCAATAGTTTTATCGGAATAGAAGGGAAAAACTTAAAGGGGTGAAAAGGGACAAAATCGAAGTCTCTTAACCACACCCAACGACTAATGAGGCAAGATCGAATTTCTATAGTACCAAGACCATCACCATGCCCACCTTATCCCAAATGAGACACGTACTCATCATTCGTTCAGAGCAGAACTCGTTTCTCCAGCAAGGGCCGTTGTGTAATCCCTTGTTGCTTGGAGCCGTGCTCCTCACATTCGCCCTTCAGATGGTCACGGTCTATGTGCCGTTCCTCAATCCCATCGTTCATACGATGCCCTTAACCCTGGACCATATAGCCCTCTGTCTTCTTCTCTCAACCGTCGTGTTTTCCGCGGTGGAGCTCGAAAAATGGGTCCGCCGGCACGGCTGGTTGGCCCAACAACCTGCAAACCCAAATCTTCAATTTTCCAATGAAGTGCCTGCTTAGGAAGAGGGGCATCCGGACGGACCGCAGCTGCACTCCGGTGCAAACGAGGACGATGGACAGAATGCACGGGCCACGTTTCTGCAGTTATCACGAACGAAGATTACCTGGACACATCCGGTCTGGGATCCGGCACGAAGCCGTTGCGGTTCGGCATGTGAACAGCGGGCAGTGTCTCGGCATCCAGCACCGTCCCGGTCGAGATGATGTCGTTTTGATACAGCAACCAGGCCACGACTGCATACACTTCGTCATTCGTGAGGGATTGTGGCGCGTTGAACGGCATCGCGCGACGAATGTAGTCGTAGAGCGTGGTAGCATAGGGCCAATAACTGCCGATCGTCTTGATCGGTTGTCGACTGGCAAGCGTGCCCTGTCCACCGACAAGACGATCCATCGGCCCTTCCCGGCCGGTCGCCCCATGACAGGATGCGCACTTCCCGGCAAACACGGTTGCGCCCTGGCTCACCGTTCCCTGGCCGGCGGGCAGGCCGGTTCCGGTCGGGCGGACATCAATATCCCAGCCTTGCAGTTCACGGTCGGAAGGCGCATGGCCGAATCCATAACCCGTGATCGAGTGCGCTTCAGCGGCCGTAGCCAACCCCTTCTGCCATCCTATGCCAAGCGTGATCACAAGAACCGCCGCAACTAAATTAAACCTGAACATTGGTGACGTGCCCCTCTCGCGAGATTTTCCAGCTCTGAATCGCGTTGTTATGATAGTCAGAGTTCATTCCCCGGACTGCGATCAACGCTGTCCGAGCGGGTTGCACGTAACCGGTTTCATCGATACAGCGGCTTTGCAGGATTGTCTCTTCTCCATCCCAGCGACAGGAAAACCGAAATCTGGTGTGACATTTAGGAAGAACCGGTTCCTGTAGCTGCGCCTCTTCCCACGAACGTCCTCCGTCCGTGCTGACCTCTGCCTTCATCACCGACCCTCGACCACTCCAGGCAAGACCCCTCACTTCAATAAAGCCGGGTCGGACCTTTTGGCCACCGGAAGGAGTGGTGATGACGGACTTGGCCTCCATGACCATCGTGAATTGTCGTGCGCTGCCGTCGGGCATCAAATCGGTATACCGGGATGTTTCCTCCCTTGTCATGAACGGTGCCGTTCCCAGCTTCAGTCGACGCAGCCACTTAATACAGGTGTTGCCTTCCCAACCGGGAATGACCAGTCGTAACGGATACCCTTGCTCCGGCCTAAGCGCCTCACCGTTTTGCGCATAACAGAGAAGGCCCTCCTCCATGATGTCGGCCACCGGCAGACTACGCGTCATGACCGCCGCGTCACTGCCTTCCGCCAACATCCAGGTCGCCTCCGGTTTTAGGCCGACTTCTTTGAGGACTGTCGCCAGCCGCACCCCCGTCCATTCACTTGTACTTGTAAGCCCATGGGTCTGTTGGGCCGTCTGTCCGGTCGGAGCCCGCCATTCAGAGCCGGAATTTCCCGAACATTCGATAAAGACGAGTCGCGAGACGGAGGGGAACCGTTTCAGGTCATCCATGGATAGAATTAACGGCCGATCGACCAGACCATGAACGAGGAGCTTATGGTGCGAGGGATCGATCGACGGCACCCCATTGTGGTGGCGCTCGAAGTGTAAGGAAGCGGGAGTGACCACGCCATCAAGATCCTGCAGAGGGGTAAGAGACCCCCACCAGGACTTCACCACACGCTCACTTTTTTCGAACGGCGAGCGCTGACCGTACAGGGTGGGCGGGGTGCCGGGTACTCTGGTCGGGTCGGTCGGCACCGATGACTCTTCCGCCCGCAAAGGGCTCAAGATGGCTTGAGCCGCCGTCAGTCCGAGGGTAGTAACCGCTTGGCATAGCAGTGCGCGACGACTGAGTGGCCGGCTGGCGGGGGTATCGGCGAGCGGCTCCTCTCGTGTTTCTGAAATAGGATTCTCGGGTGCCGGGTGCATGGGTACCCCACCATAAACCGGAGTGATGGACCACCTTGAATGTGAAAAATCCAGCGCTCCACCGAATGGACAGATTTCAATCCATCCTACAATCTTCTTCTCGGATGAACAAGCCAGCGCCGCGCGTCACGCAACGGCATTATGAATAAGGACACCACAGTGCTGACCGGTCAGGAGTTTCGTGTTTTTTGCGTCGAACTCGAAAAATGGATCAAGCGTCATGGTTAGTTGGGCTGGCCATAGTCACAGGGCTCAACTTTCAATGATGTATGTGGGTTTACCTCGCTCTGGTAGAAAGCGGAGGTGAGGGTGGAAAGATATCTTGGAAAGAAAACCCTCCAGAGGCCATTGGTCCCCTGGTTGCTCCTCATTTACTCTCTGGTATAATCCCCAGGGAAGGAAGAAATATGTCTACTATTGCAGAACGTATTACTGTGAACGTTGACCAATGCGGTGGCCGTCCCTGTATCCGGGGAATGCGGATTCGTGTGACAGATGTCCTTGACCTCTTGGGGAACGGGCTCACCCCTCAACAAATCCTAGAAGAATTGCCCGATTTAGAGGCAGCGGATATTCAAGCCTGTCTTAAGTTTGCCAGTATGCGTGTGAACCATCCCATGGTTACCTCTTGATTCTGTGGATCGATGCCCAACTGTCTCCTCAGTTAGCACCCTGGCTCGCTGCTACATTTTCAATTCCCGCTCAATCTGTCTCCTCTCTCGGCCTTAGAGATGCCAGTGATCTGGAAATATTCCAATCCGCTCGAAAAGCCGGTGCCACCATCATGAGTAAAGATCAGGATTTTGTGGATTTGGTGATGGTGCATGGCGTCCCACCGCAAATCATTTGGGTCACGTGTGGGAACACGTCAAACGCCTACCTTTGCACCCTTCTCCAACAAACATTCCCAACCCTATTGACGCTTCTGAAATCCGGTGAGCCCCTGGTTGAGTTATCGGGAACCCTCTAAGGCTTGAGAGCCTGCCGACAGAGAGTTCCCCAACGTTGGCAAAGAAGGACTGTGGGAGATTTCTTTACTCGCAGTTCCTGAAAAGTGAGGAGGCCATGAACAAGAGCAAAGCCTACCAACCAGACAATGAAAGCCTGCTTGATGCGGGTGAACTCGAAGAATATTTGAACGCGGCACTGGAGGAAGATGATCTTGAATTGTTTTTAGTGGCGCTAAGAAATGTAGCCGAAGCTCAAGGGGCCGTGGCACAACTCGCCGAGAAGTCCAAACTTAATCGTGAAAACCTGTATAAGAATCGCGGCCGTGGGCACAGAAATCCCTTGATGCAACATTGCAAGACCTGACCCCCAAACCCAAAAAATTGCCATCGTCAAAGCCTTGCAAAACAGAGGAGAGTTTGTCGCAATGCCCGGTGACGGGGTGAATGACGCCCCCGCGTTGAACCAGGCCGACATCAGAATCGCGATGGGGCAAACGGGGGGCCCGTCAGATGGCCACAATTTATATACCATTCCTCAATCCCCTCTTGCATACCATGCCCTTAACCCTGAACAATTAGCCTTCTGCCTCCTCCCCTCAACAATCGTATTTTTTGCGGTGGAACTCGAAAAATGGGTCAAGCGGGTCAGCTTGTTTTCCCAGTGTTAACCTTGTCATTCGTTTGGAAGACAAAACGGCAATTCGAATACATTGCAGGCCTCCTCACAAAGTACCTCTGCTGTTTCCCAAGACCCACAACATTCGGGACTGAGCGCAATAGTAACGACACTATCATTCGCTGTTCTGCTTAAGTCTCGTATCTTCTCAAAAACTGCCCGGCGTTGGTGTGAAGGAAATCTATCGCCCTCATTAGATAGAAAAAAGTCTAGATCCAGATTTATTATCCAATTTTTCCCTCCAGGAGAGAGTTCTGACAGAAAACCCAACAATTCAGAGGGTGGGACTTTTCTGACCTTAAAGTTTGGTTGAGCCCCAATGTTATGTGTCGAGAAAATCCATTCGTCAACTAAAGAGCCAAACAACCCTTGATATATTGTTAGATAGTTATCCCAACGAAATACTCTGGCCCGACCATCAATGCTGTCGTAATCAAGAGCATGATATTCTTCGAATGACAGGGTTCTAAGACATTTAAAATTTTCCTGCGCAACAAGCATACCCTGATTAGCACTGCCGGTGTCATAGTGGGCGTCTATATGCAATAGAGAGTGTCGTTGAGCACTGCACGAATGTTGGATCCAACACCATGCTGCTGCGAGATGGTTGTCCATGATGTAAAAATTCTGGCATTTCCAAAGAAAATTCACATTCATAGCTAGGGAGGGATCTCTTCTACTAAAACGTTGAATCCACTGAGATGAAGTCGTCATTTCTGAAATCTATTATTCTACTTACTCCAGAGCCTGGCGTCTAAAGAACTTCCTGGTTTTGGCGTTGATGAGCGTGCTTCTTCCTTCTGCCATGTCACTGACAATATTCCAAAACGTGGCTTGGGTTTTCGTGTCTAGGAGCATCATGTGAAGTGGCATCATCACTCGACTCTTCTCCTTGAGCCCTTTCTTTTTCGATTCTGCCATCGCCTGTGCATTGGCAATAATGATGGCCAAGGATCAAGGGCGGTAGACTTCTTTTCTATCGCCGATCTTGAGAACAAGGACAATAAGTGCCTTCTCGCGGATCGTATAAATGATGCGATAGCTTCCCTCCCGAACACGGTACAGGTCATCTTCACCAGACAGCTTCTTGACGCCCTGTGGACGGGGGTTGACCTGCAGCGTCTTGAGACGTTTAATCAGACGCTTTTGAACTGCTTGGGAAAAGGCCTTGAGCTGGCTTTCCGCAGGAGGGGCGAGGAGAATCGAATAGGCCATCGGAAGGGGTTAGAGACCCAGTTCCTTCAGAATCCCATCAAGGGACTTCGCGCCTTTCTTCTTAGTTTCAGCCAAGGCGGCTCTGGCGTCGACAAGGTCCATTCGATCTTCCAACTCTTCCAACAATCGCAGGTCGGCAATCGGGACGACGGCTGCGACTTCTTTCCCGCGCCGGCGCAACACCACGCGCTCGTTGCCGTATGCCACACGATTGATCGTATCCGCAAATCCTTCTCGTGCTTTGCTGGATGGTAAATGTGCCATAAACTACCTCTTTTCCCTTCCTCTCGAATGAACGTATCGTACGAATTGTACAAATGGTACTTTTTATGAAACGGGAAGTCAATCGGAGAAATCTGAACTTACAGAGCTGTCAGGAAGGCAGAACTGCTCCACGTGCCAGAAATGGGCCCTGACGCAATAAGACACGACTGCCTGTAGGGAGGAATACACATTGACAGAGGATAGATACTGACGCCAGGCACCATCTACTTGAGTGCCTGGTGTCTGAAAAACTTCCCGGTATTGGCGTTGATGAGCGTGCTTCTGCCTTCCGGCTGATCACTGACAATATTCCAATAGGCGCCTTGACTTTTGGTGCCTTGGAGCATGACCTGGAGGGTCATCATGGCTCTGATCTTCCCTTTGAGTCCTTTCTTTTTCGCTTCGGCCATCGCCTGAGCACTATCAATAAATCCTCCATCCACCGCATCGATGAAACTCGGCGACACTTCCAGTGTTTGGTCAATCTTGCTGTCCTTCACGTCCACCTTGTAACTCTTGTTGGCCTGAGGTGAATGGAAGAGAAAGCTCCATTTCTCCGCAATGCCGTCCATATTTCCTGATACAGTGATGATTTGGACCAGGACCGCGTCCGCCTTCCATTTCCTGGCCGATTCCTGGGCTTGTGAGAATCCGGCCTTTGCCGTCATTCCTCCGGCAACCACCTGGGATGAACAAAGCGAAAAAGCCACGACGAACATGATTGAGAACCGGATGGGTCGTGTCGATCTCATTGGTGTTTCCCCTTTTCGGGATTTACAGAAATGAATGTACACGGTCGTGATGTGACTAACACAAATAGCTCGCCTGGCGGATCAGGTGTGGCGTACAGTTCGGCTTTCATGTTTCCTGCCCTCATGGGAACCTGGCAACATCCCATCGGATCCATGAACCAGTTCCTGGTATTGAGGCAATCGAAAAGAAAAACAGGCCCCCTGTCCCAACACACTCTCACACCAGATTTCTCCCCCTACCTTCTCGATCAGTTCCTTGGCGACTGCCAAGCCGTACCCTGTTGAAGGTTCTCCGCCCGTAGGTCGAGGGGTGAGGAGTATTCCGCGCTGGAAAAGTTTGGCCTGGTCTTCCGGACTCAGGCCTGGACCCTCGTCGCGGACGCGACAGACAACCCAATCCTGCTGGGGCACCACTTCGACCCAGATCCGCTTTCCCGGCGGTGAATACTTCACGGCGTTCGAGAACAGGTTATCGAGCGCAGCGGCGGTGGCGACACGATCAGTCCACACCGGAGGAACATCGACCGCGGACCCTACAAGACACTGAATCTGCTTCTGATCCGCAATGCGTTGGTAAAAAAGGCGGAACCGCTGCGCCATAATCGGCAACTCCACCTTTTCTAAGCGCATTTCGGCATCCAGACCGGACTCGGCATTTACCAGTCGACTGACCGTGTGCGCCATCAAATTCGTGGCCTGTTGCAACGCCTCAAGTCCGGTGCGGACCTGCTTGTCCGGATGATTCGCCAGCATCAACAGGAGTAATTCAACCGTCCCGCTGGTCACGGTGAGATAGTTATTTAGTGCATGTGCCGCAAAATGGACGGCACTCTCACTGATGGCCGGCAGTTTCTCCATTTCATACAATACCTGCTCCAACTCCGCCCGGGCTCTGAGAATACCCGACACAATCTGATTCTTGTCCTCCTGCATGACTGCTCCTCCCTGAGATGGACGTCGCGATTTCCCCGGCATCAGTGAAGCCCAGACAATCTTGAGACTGATCCTTCTAAACTGCGCCGTACTGTTTTCCTCAAGATTATTAAGGACATTGAGATTTCAGATGAATGCAGTTGAACTTTTTTTTCATGACCATAGTGCCTTAATTTTTGCCGCAATGCCTTGCCACATTCTCGCCACCACACTCTGGGAGCCTTGGCCTTGAGGTAAATTCGGCGCCTTCTTCTTGTGCCCAAATCCCACGACACACCTGCTGCCCACCTTGATCAATTTTTCTTTAACCAACGAATTAAGTCAAGAAAAACCAAGCCGGTTGCGACTCGTTTTGGAAAAAGGAATGCTCAAAGGTTTCGACCCTCAATTGCCCACACACTGTCCAGGCTTACCGGTTTTGTAGGATACCCCGTCGGAATCCGGATTTGTCTGGATACTTCATTCCCAAACCTGCACGGCAGCCGTTGGTTGGCTTACCATTCATAAAAGACCGTCATCCCCTCTCTTCACAGACCCCTTACCATGTGTGTTCTGGTTGCAAGTTTCCTTGGCCCTACGGTCTTCCTAAGACCACGCCGTCCACTGGACCTCAGGACAAACGACCTGAAGTGGATTTTCGGACAACGCTATACACCGTCATCCTTTCGAATACAGCAGAGTATCCACATTCAAAATTTGCTATTCTGAAATCACCGGAACATCCCGCTTGCTCCATGCCTGAATTGATCGGTAGAGAGTTTTCTGTTTCAATTTAAGGACAGGGTACCGGGAAACAACGGAAAGATTATTCACCTTTCGAAGACTATAACGACGAGAGCATGAGCGGGTACGTATAGGCCTTTTGGCTCAAGGACCTGCAGGCTTCTAATTTGATACCTTGCGTCTCCTATGGAAATTGGCATCGTCGGTCTACCCAACGTCGGCAAATCTACGATTTTTAACGCGTTGACCTCTGGAAACGCGGCCGCATCGAACTATCCGTTTACGACCATTGAGCCCAACGTCGGTGTTGTGGCCGTTCCTGACGCGCGTCTTGGGCGCCTGACCGAGTTGGTCAAGCCCAAGAAAACCGTGCCGACTTCCTGTCGTTTCGTCGATATCGCCGGTCTGGTTAAAGGCGCCTCTCAGGGCGAAGGGCTGGGAAATAAATTCCTTGCGAATATTCGGGAAGTCGACGCCATCCTTCACATGGTGCGACTCTTTCAAGATCCCGATGTGGTGCACACCATGGGCGGCGTGGACCATCGTCGTGATATCGAGGTGATTGAAACTGAATTAATGCTCGCGGACCTGGACAGTCTCACCAAACAGTACGACAAGGTCACGGCCAAGGCGAAGTCCGGAGACAAGGCTTCCAAAGAGGCTCTTGTGGTGCTCGATATTCTGAAGAACGGCCTCGAAGCGGGTAAACCCGCGCGAGCCCTGGGCCTCGAGCCGGAAGTCCTCAAGAACTTTTTCCTGCTCACGGCGATGCCCGTGCTCTATGTCGGGAATACCGATGAGAATCCGGATCCCGCCATCCTTGCGGATTTTCATGCATTCGCGAAGGAGCGCGGCTCGGAATCGGTCGTGATCTGTGGCAAACTCGAAAGCGAAATCGCCCAGCTGTCCGGCGAAGACCGCGAAATTTTCATGAAAGATTTGGGCATGGAGCAGAGCGGCTTGGAGAAGGTCGTCGTTGCCGCTTATAAAACACTCGGGCTCTGCTCGTTCCTCACCTCCGGAGTGCAGGAGGTCCGAGCCTGGACCATTCCCATCGGAGCTAAGGCGCCACAGGCGGCCGGTGTCATCCACACTGACTTTGAGAAGGGCTTTATCAAGGCCGACATTTACGCCTTTGCGGACATCGACAAATACAAGTCGGAAGCCGCCCTGCGCGAGAAGGGCCTGATCCGCTCGGAAGGCAAAGATTACATCGTCAAAGACGGCGACGTCTGCCATTTCAAGTTCAACGTCTAAACCGGCTTTTTCTTGCCGCCATATAGGCGCGCACCTTCGGATTTAACCGACAACGCCTTTTCCCCTCCCAATAGCGACCTTTCCGCCCTTCCGCATACGCCGACAGGGCACCTATCTTGACTCATATTATTCTCGCTAGATGAAAAATCTTTCATGGCCGCTTCATATCGTCTTCATGTAGACAGTCTATGCTGTATTCATGAACAGCCGGTTGCTTCCATTAATTTTTCACTAAGGAGGATGTATCATGAAGCGGTTACACACAATCAGTCTATTGGGCGCCTCAGCGTTGTTATTGACTTCTGTAGGACTGGCCATGAGTCATGATGGCCAAGACACAGCAGCCGTGGCCAACCTGCCCACGTCGGTCACCATGGAAGAAGCCATCAAAACTGCGACGACTCAATTTCCAGGGAAAGTGCTGGAAGCCGAGCTGGAAAGTGAAGACGGGAGGGTGATGTATGAGGTCGAGATCGTCAACGCCGCCGGAGAGATCAGGGAATTTGAGATTGACGCCCAATCGGGAAAAATTCTGAGCTCTGAACTCGAGGACGAGGAAGGGCATGAGAAGGGCGCTTCTCACAAGGATACCGAAAAATCCTAAAAGAACCGGAAGGTCCCATACTCAAAAGGGTATGGGGCCTTCTCTCTCTTCACCACGCTGACGACACACAGGAAAAATCATGTTTGAGTTGCGATGACATCCCATGTTAGTTGATTTTCCCATCGCCTTGCCCTTCACCAGTGTGCTATTTGATGCGGCAGGAGCCTTGGTTCAAATCGTGAAAACTTTCGCGACGGCGCCTTATGGCTTCTTGTTTCAGGTCTTCTCGAAGGGGTGGCTGTCGCCATGGCTGGGATTGGGGAGTGGAAGCTGCTGAAAAGGCCGGAATTGCCGAATCGATGATTGAGACGGACTAAACGCTTGCCTTCGCAACTTTGGGATTTTGGGGAGTTCTCCTATAATGTGTCGGAGAACACCCGACCCTACCTATTTTAATTTTCAGTGGGAAACCAATGCGTATTCTCTTAGTGGAAGATGATTCAAGTGTGTCCGGGTTTATCGTGAAAGGCTTGCGGGAAGAGCAATATGCTGTGGATCTCGCCACCGACGGTGAGATGGGATTGGCCATGGCCGAAACCACCCGCTATGACGTGATCATTCTGGATATTATGCTCCCCAAAATGAACGGCATTGACGTCTGCCGCCGGCTTCGAGCGAAACGCCACACGACCCCGATTCTTCTCTTAACCGCACGGGAGGCCATTGAAGATCGAGTGACCGGTCTGGATACCGGCGCCGATGATTATTTAACGAAACCGTTTGCCTTTGCCGAATTATTGGCACGTCTCAGAGCACTTCTCCGTCGTGGCAGTGCCCAGCCCAACCCTCGCCTCACGATCGCGGACCTGGAGCTGGATCCGGTGACCCACCGTGTTTCACGGGCAGGCCAAACCATCATTCTGACCAACAAAGAATATTCGCTTTTGGAATATCTCATGAGAAATACCGGACGGGTATTGACACGGACAGCCATCACGGAACACGTGTGGGACATTCACTATGAGTCCGTGACCAATATTGTCGATGTGCACATTAAAACCTTGCGCAGCAAAATGGATCGGGACTTTTCTCCACAGCTAATCCATACGGTGCGGGGGATCGGCTATGTCTTAAAAATCCCGGAGGCCTAAACCATGCAGGCCTTCCGCACTCGCATACGTCGTGTCGCCTTAGGTTTTATTGTGATCCTCCTAGGCCTCTTTAGCCTGCTCCTGTACCTGGGACTATCTACAATTTTGCACCGCCATATCGATGGAGAACTGATGGCACTCCCACAGGAGGAAAGCCTCCGCGTGGACCTGGCGACGGACCATGTTCGTGTGTCTCCTCACCGGAAACATGAAGAAAACGAATTAGAAGAATTTGATGACGAAGATGAGTTACAGCAGGCTATCCGCTACAGCGCTATTCTGGATCCCGCCGGCCGTATTCTTTGGAGTGGGCAGAGCACAGAGAATCGCCTTCCTGTGACATCCCAACTTATCATGCAGGTCCTCAATGGAGAAACCGTTTTTGAAACCTTTCACAAGCCGGATCATCCGCCCATTCGCCGTATCTCAATTCCTCTCGTCATCGAAGACCACGGGCGATTCATTTTACAAACGGAAAAATCCTTGCAATTTGTTCAGGAAACCCTTCAGTGGTTGGCGTGGCTACTCTGTGGCACCTCCGCGATTTCCCTCCTGTTTGCCTTATGGGGAAGCGGACGATTGGCCGATGAAGCCCTGTCTCCCGTCAAGGCATTGAGTCAGACGGCAGAAACCGTGTCCGGGCAGACGCTTTCCACTCGTCTCACACTCAGCTCGCCCTACGCCGAATTTCAACGCCTCGCCCACACCTTTAACGGCATGTTGGACCGCTTGCAGCAGGTCTTTGAAGGACAACGTCGCTTCGTGGCCGATGCAGCCCATGAACTGAAAACCCCATTAACGGCGATGAAAGGCAATTTTGAGGTCAGCTTGCAACGGGCACGATCGGCAGAGGAATACCGGGAGACCATTCTCTCCAACCTGGCTGAAGTCGACCGACTCACCGCCATGACCAAATCCCTTCTCACCCTGGCACAATTCGCCGGCGACCGACCCCCACTCGTCTTGCAAACCCTTGACCTCCCGCCTCTTGTCAAAGAAATCGTAAGCGAATTGTCCGTGTTAGCTCACGAAGGCGGCATCCATCTGCAGACGGAGTTTGAATCTGTTCCTCCTCTTATGGGAGATGCCTCACAGCTCAAACAAGCCCTGATCAATCTTCTGGATAATGCGCTCCGGCATACGCCTTCAGATGGAACCATCACCGTTCGGGTCTGGTCTCAGGATAGATCCATCCGGTTATCTGTGGAGGACACCGGACCGGGAATTGAGTCCCAACATCTTCCTCACCTTTTTGGGCGATTCTATCGAATCGACCAGGCACGGGATCGCCAATCAGGAGGAACAGGTCTGGGATTGGCGATCGTCAAGGAGATTATCGAAGCCCACGGAGGAACTATTCATGCGCAGAGTCAAATAGGAAACGGCACCACATTCACGATCACACTCCCAACCAGTGAAGAACCACCGCTAACAGGAACACCATGATAGTATTTTACTGTAGGAGATTTTTTGTCCAATTGGGCCATTCATGAAGAATCTGAATCACAGACACTGGAGATGGCTCCCTGTTCTCTGTCTTATCGGGCTGTTCCCGATGGGGTGTTCCGACACCCAGCCACCAACTGGCAGCCTACCGGACACAGACGTGACGGCTTCCTCCCCCGATCCCGCTCCCTCTCCGGGACAAGCCTTTCACGTGGACCATGTCCCTGAACAAGCGCGTCAACGAATCCGAATTGAAGAAGTCAAAGAACGCCTGACCCCACATTCAGTTTCGGCTCCGGGAAATGTCGCCCTGGATCTGGCGCACGTGGCAAAAGTTTCCTCTCGCATCCCCGGGCAAGTGGATAAGGTTATGGTGCAATTAGGGGATCGGGTTACAAAGGATCAGCCGCTCGCGGCCGTTGAAAGCATGCGCTTGGATGAATTAGTCCAGGAATATCTGGTGGCCAAATCCAAATTGGATGTGGCTTCCAGCAACTTTAAGCGAACCAAACAACTCCTGGCTGAAAACATTATTTCCCAACGTCGGTTTCTGGAAGACCGCGGACAGCAGATTGAAGCCCAGGCCGTCTATCAGCACGTTCGGGAAAAGCTCCTGAACATGGGACTCAGCCAACAAGAACTCCAGCAACTGGAGCATGGCAGTCATCTGGAAGGGCACAAATATTTATTACGGGCCCCACTCAGCGGAACGGTGGTGAGCCAACAGATCGTGCTGGGCCAGGGCGTGGCGGCAGGAGACGAGTTCTTTGAAATTGTGGATACCAGTCGCGTGTGGGTATTTGCCAATCTGCCCATCGAACAAGCCCGTCGTTTCCAGGAAGGCGATGAAGGCCAGGTCCTTCCCCGTGGTGGAGAACCCATCACCGCCCGACTCACCTATATCGCCCCGGTCGCGGATGCCACCACTCGAACGATCCGCGTGCGGTTCGACGTCGAAAACCCGAAGGGCCGACTCAAGCCCAATGAATATGTGGAAGTGCGGTTGATCGATCAACAACATCCCGCGTTATCCATACCGGTATCGGCCTTAACGATGTTGGACGGCGTGCGCGGCGTGTTCGTTCAACGGGACAACGGATACGATTTCGTGTTTGTCGAGACCGGCCGGGAAGGCGGTGGACTTGTGGAAATCAAACGGGGTTTGAAGTTAGGAGAACACGTGGTCACCGAAGGTGTCTTCGACCTGAAAAACGCCATCATGAAGACCTCCATCCAGGGAGAATGAGCCGTCAAAAGAAAAAGATTAATGGTAAGGAGCATCCCCTGAACATTTCACTTTTCCCTTTTCACACTATTGAGCCCTGTTAATGGAGCGTCTTCTTACCCTCTCGCTTCGGTATCGGTTTTTTACTGTCGTTGCCCTGCTTCTGGTGATCGCCTCCGGAATCTGGTCGCTGACCAATCTCACGATCGACGCCGTCCCCGATCTCACCCCTGTCCAGGTACAGATCCTCACCCGTTCCCCCGCGCTCGGTCCGATTGAGGTGGAACAATTCATCACATTTCCTATTGAAACCGCACTGAGTGGCATACCAGGATTGAAGGAAGTGCGCTCGGTCTCACGTTATGGCTTATCGGCCGTGACGGCGATCTTTGAGGAACACCTCGATCTCTATTTTGTCCGACAACTCGTGAACGAGCGACTGACGTTAGCGACCGAACGCATTCCCTCCGCCTATGGACGACCGATGATGGGCCCCTTATCAACCGGCCTGGGAGAAGTCTACCAATTCACGCTCACAGGCCAGGGGCACAGTCCCATGTTCTTGAGAACCCTTCTGGAATGGGATATTGGCAGGCGGCTTCGGGCCGTTCCCGGTGTGGTGGAAGTGAATATTTGGGGAGGAGAAACCAAACAATTTCAGGTAGTCGTCGATCCCAGTAAGCTCCTCGCATTCAATCTCACCTTAAAAACTGTCTTTGATGCCCTGGGGCAGAATAACGCCCTCGCCGGAGGCGGGTACATTGAACATGAGCGGGAACAATATCTCATTAAGGGAGAAGCGATGGCTTCGACGATTACCGATTTAGGGCAAATTGTCGTGAGTCATGGGCCGGGTGGCGTTCCCATTTTCATTAGAGATCTTGGAGAAGTCAAAGAAGGCGCCGCCTTGCGGATTGGCGCGGCCACACGGATGGGAGAGGGGGAAACCGTCATCGGGATGGTTCAAATGCTCGCAGGCGCCAATGCCCAGCAAGTGGTCAAACGTGTGAAAGAACGCGTCCAGGAAATTCAAGCCACCCTTCCACCGGGAGTGGTGATTGAACCCTATTATGACCGGACCCTCTTCGTCTCAAAAGTCATCAACACCGTCAAAAATAATTTACTCGAAGGGGGTCTGCTAGTCATCGCGATTCTCTTTTCATTTTTAGGCGATATTCGTGCCGGATGTATTGTGGCGTTGGCCATTCCTCTTTCCATGCTGATGGCTTTCACCGGCATGTATCACGCCGGCATCTCCGGCAACCTAATGAGCCTCGGAGCCATCGACTTTGGACTGCTCGTGGATGGATCGGTCGTCATGATCGATAACATTCTGCGACGGCTCGGAAACGTCACCCGCCAATCGAAGGAAGAGAAGTTGGCGACGATTCAGGAAGCCGCACGGGAAGTGTTGCGGCCTATTGTGTTTGCAGTCGGCATCATCATCGTTGTGTATCTTCCTATTTTGTCGTTGATCGGGTTAGAAGGCAAAATGTTTCGACCGATGGCCATGACCGTCATTTTTGCCCTGGCCGCCTCACTGCTCTTTGCGGTAGGAGGCGTGCCTGTGCTGTCGTATTGGTTTGCCCGCGCCCGGCCAAACCATGAAGAAACCTGGCTCATTCGGCGTTTGCGCCGGCTCTATCGCCCATGGTTAGCGGTCTCTTTGAACCGGCCGGCGCTGGTGGTCATCCCTGGCATCCTCCTGTTTATTCTCAGTCTGGTAATCGGATCCCGCTTAGGGATCGAGTTTGTTCCTCGATTAGAGGAAGGCGATATGGCCATTCAAGTCTGGCGGCTCCCAAGCGTCTCCCTGACCGAATCCGTGGAAACCGCCTTGGGCGTGGAACGGGCGTTACGCCAATTTCCCGAGGTCGTCCAGGTGGTGACCAGAACGGGAAGTCCGGAAGTGGCCACCGACGTGATGGGCATTGATATGTCTGATGTCTTTGTCATCCTGAAACCTCGAAACGAATGGACCACGACCACTTCAAAAGAGATGTTGATCGAAAAATTTAAAACTGCCGTTCTGGCAGCAGTTCCCGGAGTGGGACTCAGTTTCACCCAGCCGATTGAAATGCGATTCAATGAACTCATTGCCGGGACCCGATCCGACCTCGCTATCAAAATTTTTGGAGAGGATCTTGAGGTCTTACGCCATCAGGGTGATGGGGTGGCACGTGCACTCGAACAAGTGCCCGGCGCGGCCGACGTGAAAGTGGAACAGGTCACCGGTGTCCCCAGGATTCGGATCATCGTCGACCGTGACCAAATCGGGCGATACGGGCTGAGTGCCAAAGATGTGTTAGGTATCATTGAATCCGTCCGGGTCGGCCAAACTGTCGGGACCGTCTTTCAGGGACAACGCCGCTTTGATCTGATTGTCCGCCTCTCTGATGAGACATCGGCCGGGCCAATAGCTCTTGGCAACATCCTGATCCCCACCGCGCATGGTGAACTGGTTCCCTTGTCCCGCGTTGCGACTATTGAAGTCGATGAAGGCCCTGCGCAAGTCAGTCGAGAAAATATTCAACGCCGTCTGGTGGTCGAAGCCAATATCCGTGGTCGGGACCTCGGCTCATTTGTCACCGAAGCCCAACAGGTTATCCATGACCGCGTCTCCCTCCCACCTGGGTACTACCTTGAATGGAGTGGACAATTTAAACATCTCCAGGAGGCCTCACGGCGGTTGGCTGTAGTGGTGCCGATTACCTTACTGCTTATCATCGCCATTCTTTCGGTGATTTTTGGAACGATTCGTCCGGCCTTGCTCATATTTCTGAATGTGCCCCTCGCTCTGTCGGGCGGTATTTTTGCCCTTTGGATGCGAGGCTTGCCGTTGAGTATCTCGGCGGTCATCGGCTGTGTGGCCCTCTTCGGGATTGCCGTCTTAAACGGTGTCGTATTGGTGAGCCGTATCCAAAGATTGGAAACCGAAGGGCTTCCGACCCGGGACGCCGTCGCACAGGGAGCCATGGATCGTCTTCGCCCTGTCTTGATGACCGCCCTCGTCGCCAGTCTGGGTTTTTTACCGATGGCCGTCGCCACCAGTATGGGAGCGGAGGTCCAACGGCCTTTGGCCACAGTCGTGATCGGCGGTTTGATCACATCCACGGCCTTGACCCTATTTATCATTCCAGCGCTGTATGGCACCGTTTGCCGTTCAAAAAAACAACCAGCCATACCCCATCAGTCTCACACAAACACCACCTCCATCTGAGAAAGATGGCCTTGTCACAAGAAGGGAACATGTCATGTGGTTTAAACAGATCCTTTGGCTCATCATTCTGTATGGTCTCTGCTGGCAACCTGTGTTGGCAGCTACTGGCACAACACCACAGACCGCGGTCCCGACCTATAGTCTGCACGATATTCTGGCCATAGCCTTAGAGAAAAATCCCCTCATGGCGGAAAGCGAGGGTGTCATCGAACAAAAGGAAGGGAACAAAATCTCTGCCTCCGCCTATCCTAATCCCACGGTTTACATTCAGAGTGGCCGGGGAACCGTCAGAGATCCTACCGGCATCTCTCTCACCGAACGGTATGTCACCCTTTATCAGCCCGTAGAATGGCCGGGAAAACGGGCGGCACGCCAACAGGCAGCCCAGGCAGGATTGGACGGTGCCCTGGCCTCAAAAGAAGAAGCCAAACTGAATTTAATTGCGGCCACCAAACAGGCTTTCTATGACCTCTTATTTGCCGAACGCCAAACGGAAACGGCTATCCAAAATGTTCAGACGATGGAAGAAGTCCGAAAGGCCGTGATTCGTCGGGTTGACGCCGGTGAAGCGCCCCCTTTTGATGCCGTGAAAATCAAGGTTGAGGGCATGAAAGTTCAAAAAGAGGTCGCCCGGATCAGGGGTGTCGTCCAGTCCATCCAAGCCTCACTCAATAGCCTCACCGCCGGGGCGTTGGGGCTTGAATTCTCCATTCAAGGCGATTTTGCCGCCTGGGGTGGAGCCTTAACCCTTGAGACACTTTTGGAGCAGTCGTTAGCGAACCATCCCATCATTACCAAATGGAAAAAACTCATCGTACAAGCGCAGCACACCCACCGTCAGGAGCAACAAGCTCGCGTGCCCGATGTGACGCTGAGTGGAGGGTACCAACGAGACGCAGGGCGAGAAGCCTATATCGCTGCGGTTTCCATTCCTTTCCCCTTGTGGAATCAACACCAGGGGGACATTGCCCAGGCCAAAGGCACCTTGCGGCAACGGGAAGCGAGCCTCCTTCGGGCCAAGCAGGAACTTCTCAAAGGCATCGCCCAGCAGATTCAACTTTCTCAAGCCGCGGCCGCACAAATTGCCACATACGAAAAAGGGCTGCTCAAGCAGGCACAAGAGGCGCTACGCATCGCCCAAGTCAGCTTTAAATACGGGGAGGCCAGTCTGCTGGATGTGCTGGATGCCCAACGGGTCTTGCGGCAAACACAGATAGACTATGCGCAGGCCAAATACGATCTCTCGATTGCCCTGACCGAACTGGAACGCGTCACCGGCGGAACCGTACAACCGTGAAGCACTCCGGTTATGCGGTCCATTCCGGATAGCACCATCGGATCTATCCATTGGAAATGTCATTTTTTCGCTACTATCTTTTACTTCCATTGTGTGCTACGATTTTTTAACTCATCGCCCTGGGCTTAGCTTTGAGAGTTCAATCACTCAAGCCCGTAACCGGTGTTGTTTAGCCCGAGAGAATAACTCGGAAGTGTCTGACCTGAGTGGCGTGGAAACAGCGTCCGTGGCCTACCCCTTCCAAATGTTTTACCCTTCTCGAGCATCAGACAATATCATCTTTTTAAAAGGAGGAACCCCATGGGTTCAAAATTGTATGTAGGTGGGTTGCCGTATTCAGCGACTCAAGCAGAATTAACCGACCTGTTTTCGGCACACGGCACCGTCGAATCAGCTAACGTCATTAGCGACAAGTTCACCGGCCAATCGCGCGGATTCGGATTTGTTGAGATGTCTACCGGAGAGGAAGCACAAGCCGCAATTGCAGCCTTGAACTCTACGGAGTTTGGTGGCCGCACATTGACGGTAAACGAGGCCAAACCCCAAGCTCCACGAACCGGTGGCGGCGGAGGCGGCCGTGGTGGATTCGGTGGCAGTGGCGGAGGCGGAGGAGATTTTGGAGGAAAGCGGCGCAGCCGATTCTAACGATCACTCTATACGTCTGATAATAAGGGAGAGGTCCACAAGGCCTCTCCCTTTTTTTTATTCCATCCCGGATTTCAGATTGTTATCCTCAGGGAGTGTTGAATAATAAAGATTTTCAAGGGCAAATTTGCCCAGGATTAGATTACTCATCAAAAGCTCCGGGTCGGTTCAAAAAAGTCCGTCCAGCAAGGCCGCAGCCGTTTTTACGCGCGGAGCGTACGCGTAGTACGTGAGCACGGAAAAATGGCGAGAACGCCGCTGGCGGCTTTTTTCAACAGACCCCATCAGGATCTCACCATGATGACGGCAGACAAAAGCACTCCCAACCCTAACAACAGGGTCAGTCGGCCAAGCAGGGGGGATAAGCGGAGCAGGAGCTTTTCACCAGCCGATAATTCTGAAGCAGCCTTGTTCTTCAAGGTACGCACTTTTTGTCCCATTATCCGATCGTGACTAAAGGAAACCAACGCTAACAGAAACACCAGCATGAGTTTCGTGAGGACGACAGGTGGCCAGGAGGAAAGGGGAGCCCGGAAATTGATGACATTTCCAAGTAGGACCGACCCCGTTACCAGCAGAATGAATAGGGCGCTCCATACGAGCGTTCTGAATCGACGAGCAAGGCTTATAAATCCGCGTTGAGCGGCAAGAGGGTCGGAGTCCTGTCTCATGAGGGGCACTGCGACAAGGGAGAGGAACAGCATCCCTCCAACCCAGAAGGTTGCGGCAATCAGATGGATCCAGACCAGAATAATGTATAAAAAATTCACCCCTGGGATTGTAGCGGGATTACTGTGTCCTCACCAGATAAAAATGTATCCGATCTCGTAAAAAGGACCATTTCGAGTGAATGGTAAAATTTACCATACGTAGCAACCACTTCAGACAGGCGAATACACGAAACAGCCTCTCCCGATAGTTGAAGCCGGATGATCGGATGATGACGGACCCAACGATGTCCAAATTGCTGCTGCTTTTATAGACGGCAGAATTTCCCTCTCCAATTTCTCTTGGGCCAACCAGGTCCGATCGCAATCTCATCTCCGCCGCTTCCCATGATTCCCTGACCGAGAATTAAAACGCGATGCCGACATACGCACCGGCGGTGCCGAAATTATTCGTCGTATCTGTTTGGCCGGTAGCGAGATGAAATCGGCCGTCCACTCCAAGATGAATGGCTTTCCAAATTCGATACTGCGCCCCGACTGCGAACTGGACACCGATATCCAGGACGGTCGTATCATTTGAGGGAGGACTGATGACATGAAAATCCAGCCCTACCGGAATGACCCAGGGACGGAATCGGCTGCCTTCCATAAACATGATTTTCGGTGCCACATTCACCGTCAACATCGTAATTTGCACCTTTTTATTAGTTTCGACCGAGCAAGTCGGGACTCCTGCGAGGGCACAGGTGCTGGGAACCGCCTGCGTCACGTTTTTGGAATTAAACCGTTTATATTCCACCCCGATTTCCCCCAACACCCAGGTTCCAGGAAACAAATCCCAAATATCTCGCGTGAGAACCAGATCCAGTCCAGCGCCGACATAATAGCCGTTATTACTATCATTGGACCCACTCAGTCCAAAAACATCGGTCTCTACTTCATTGGAACGATCATTCACTAACCCTGCCCAGCCTCCACGGAAAAACACCATGTTCCCGGTTTCTTGTTTAGCACCTGGGGATTGGGAGAGCGTTTTCTGCTCCAAACGCTTCAGCCTTTCGTCCACGCTTAACCCCTGGGCGAGACTCACTTCCGGTATTGCCCACAACATACTCCCCACCAACCAAACCAATAGGCCCAATTGTGCCACCAACCGGCTTCTGCTCATCATGTCTCCTCCCCATTCAAGAATTGTGGTAGAACTTCGACCCGTTCCTCGACTTGTGAGTCACCTCTGCATCCCTCATCTTTAGTGAATTTTGGGAAAACTATTGAACAGGCCGTAGGGTATAGGATTCCCGAAAGCAGAACCTTGTTCGAAAACAATGGCCAATCAGATATTTATCAATCTTTTGAATAGGCCGAATGGCCTAAAGACGGGGAGACCACGCAGAAGACGGGAAGGGAGTGCATGAGAGTCGGGGCGAGGTTAAAGAAAACCGAGGAGAGTCAGTGCTTAGGAGGAAAGGGGAAAAACGATAGAAAAGAGAGGAAGCGTTGAGGAGGAATACCTCAACGAAAGAGTTTCATACCGGCAATTTTCGTCAAGCGATCGACATTTATAATCATCAATTCCCGTCCATGCACCATTATGAGGTGATCTTCCTGGAAATCATGAAGAAGCCGGACTACGGTCTCTACGGTGACTGCCGTCATTTGCGCAAGATCTTCCCGTTTGAGTTTGAGGGTAATGCGAACCCCTGTCTCATCGTGTTTCCCGAATCGATCGCCCAACTCTAATAAGAGTCTGGCTAATCGCTCCCGTGCCGGAGTGAACGCAAATTGATCAGCCGCATTCAACACAGCCGTCATTTCTTTACTGAGCACCTGAACGAGTTTGACCGCCAACTCACCATGTTCTTTCAGAAACGAGAGAAAACTCGTGCGATCCAATAGACAAATTTGCGAAGGCTCCAAGGCTTCACACGTGACCTGATGGACCGGTTGCTCTTGAAAGGCCTGTTTTTCCAGAAGTTGGCCTGAATCCAAAATACCCACCAACCGCTGTTGTCCCTTGCGATTGAGCCGGGTCAATTTCACCCGCCCCTGGCAGAGAATGTATAGCCCCAGAGCCACATGTCCTTCATAGAACACAAATTGGCCAGCCTGATACATGGCCCTGCGTTTAATGAGCCCGAAGGGTTCGTCCACGGAAGGGACGAGTTGGCAGATATCGGAAGATTCCCGATAGGGGCAGGCTGTACATTCGGGAATGGCTAAAGAAGTGGGTGCCTTCATCGTTCACTCCGGTACGATCCGAACCTGGACTATACCGGATTTCTGATATTCAACCAACCCCTTCGCTCAGTAGACTTGATTATTTCTGGAGTATGAGTGTCCCTTCACGTCTCTCAGGAAAGAATATGCCCCCGTATGCATCTTCAGCAGTTTCAAATTACTTCCTGGGTCTTTATAATCTTCTCACTGCCCTCTTTGTGAAAATTGTATCTGCCTATGACCAATTTGCCACAATCTGATCCTCCTCTTCTGTCTTCTCCGGCATACAAACGGGCAGACTCCGACCTTGATTTTTTGCAGCGAGACGACCTCAGGGCGGTCCGGCTCCAACTGGAATGGTTTAAACCGGAACTGATCCAACAGGACGAGGGTATCGAATCCACCATTGTGGTGTTCGGCAGTGCCAGGCTTCTGGAACCGGCCGCAGCCAAAGCCAAGCTCTTGATCGCGGAAGAAGAGCTGGCCGCCTCACCACACGATCCTGAAAAAAAACGGGCCGTGGCCATTGCCAAAAACCAGAAGGCTTATTCTCCCTATTATCAGGAAGCGCGAGAGTTTGGCCGCCTGGTGTCTTCCAGTTGTCAGATAGACGGACGTCGAAAATTCGTCATCATCACCGGCGGGGGTCCCGGTATCATGGAGGCAGCCAATCGAGGTGCAGCCGATGTAAAGGCCAAATCCATTGGACTGAATATTGCGTTACCACACGAGCAATTGCCCAATCCCTATATTACACCTGAACTGTGTTTTCAATTTCGTTACTTTGCCCTTCGGAAAATGCACTTTCTCAATCGAGCCAGAGCCTTGGTGGTCTTTCCCGGCGGATTCGGGACCATGGACGAATTATTTGAGACCCTGACCCTTCTTCAAACAGGAAAAGTATGTGACGTCTCAGTCGTACTCATCGGACGACCCTTTTGGGAAGATCTCATCAATTGGGAGAAATTTGTGGAGTATGGATTGATCGCGGGTGAAGACCTGCAATTGTTTCATTATGCTGAAACCGCAGGGGAAGCCTGGAACATTATTATGGCCGAACATCCACTTGAAGCCCCCTCATGAAGATTTCGTTTCATGGAGCCGCCCGATCCGTCACGGGGAGTCGTCATCTCATTCACGCGGGATCCTCCCGCCTGCTTCTGGACTGCGGTATGTTTCAAGGACGGCGAGACCTAGCGGCCACACTGAATCGTCACCTCG
Organism: Nitrospira sp.; assembly: GCA_024760505.1. GTDB lineage: Bacteria > Nitrospirota > Nitrospiria > Nitrospirales > UBA8639 > Nitrospira_E. The sequence goes on along the minus strand of CP058931.1, from coordinate 2,201,962 downwards.
GCTTTGATCCAAAATCCCTGACGGCCGTGTGCTTATCCCATGCCCACATCGACCACTCCGGGGCTCTTCCGGTCCTGGCAAAGGAGGGCTTTCGCGGATCGGTCCATATGACGTCGGCCACAGCAGATTTGACCAAAATTTTACTGGAAGATTCCGCCAGGATTCAGCAAAGTGACTGTCGGTATGTGAATAAAAAAGAACGACGGAGGGGCCCAGCCTGTGTCACACCCTTTTATTCGATAGAGGATGTTCGAATCATCGGCAATCAGTTTCGAGGAGTACGATATGGGACCAACACCTCTGCCGCCCCCAATCTAAAGCTGCAATTTCATGATGCCGGGCATATTCTGGGATCGGCGGGAATCTGGGTTAAGCATCAAAGTCGTGGCAATACCACCTCGGTCCTGTTTTCGGGAGATCTGGGGAGGACCAACATGCCGATCCTTCGGGACCCTCATGCGCCTCCCTCCTGTGATGTGCTGATCATTGAATCGACGTATGGCGACCGACTGCATGAGGACGATCAAGCCAAACGAAAAGCGATCGCAAAAGAACTCGTGATCCATGCGATTCAACACAAAAGCAAAATTGTTGTTCCAGCCTTTTCGGTCGGCCGCACTCAAGAAATCATCATGCGCATCAAGGAACTCGTGAACAATGGAGAAGTCGACCCCATTCCGATTTATATCGACTCCCCCCTCGCGTTGAAAGCCACCAAAGTTTTTCGCCAACACCCGGAATGCTATGACGAAGAAACCTATCGAACCTTTACCTCGACTGGCGATGTCTTTGCCGCAAAATACATCAATTTCATCTCAACGGCTCAAGACAGCAAGCTCCTGAACCGCCGCAGCGGCCCCTGTGTGATTATTTCCGCTTCTGGCATGTGTGAAGGGGGACGCGTGGTGCATCATCTTAAACATACCATTGAGGATGAAGCCAATGTGATCGTCCTGGTGGGATGGCAAGCCGAGCACACCTTAGGACGCAAACTGGCGGAGGAATGGGACACGGTGCCTATTTTTGGAGTCCCGACGCAACGGCGTGCTCAAGTGGTCCGGTTGAATGGATATTCCGCTCATGCGGACCGGGATGATCTCCTCGCCTATGTCCGGGCAATCACACCACTTCCTCGAAAAGTCTTTGTGGTGCATGGTGAAGAACGCCAGTCGCTCGCCTTTGCCATGAGGCTGACCACGGAATTTCCCGGCATGGAAGTGGAAGTTCCACGGCCCAATTCCATGTATGACGTGTAGATTCATGAACCTGAGCCGTGTAGGTTCTGGGTTCTCCCATGCATGTGAAGTCTTGGACAATGAACGGTTGTGGTTGTGGCTCCGATGGCTCCATGATTTTTTTCGCCCTGAAACGAGAAAATAACACCCATATGTCCCCATGGAGTCAGACTTCAGTTCATTGCATCGAAAGTGCCTCATGCCGCCTATGAGCGTTCTGGATACCTTTCACATACAAGACGGGAGATGCATCGTCGTCTTTGCCTATGACGTGGGTGCGTCCATTCAAATCGACGAAGCCGAACAGCTGATTACCGCAACAAAAGAGCGAGGGCGAATCAAACGGAAACGGCCGGCACCGGAATACTTTGATTATCATCCTCCGCCACTCCGCATTACGCAAGAACTGGATTCCATCAGCCTCGGAGCAAATCACACCCTTCGCACCGTCGAAACCGTGCTCTATGACTTCGGCGCAATTATGGTGACCTACCAGATTCCTCTGGCCGGACCATTTGCGTCCCTGCTCCCGTTAAGTGAAGCACTCTACGAAAATCCTCAACTGCTTGAAGGCACATTCCGCCACGTCCAGTCTCTCCTGACCACATTAGGCCCGGCAATTGAAAAACCGAATATATCCGAATTCGTCGAAGACTATGCGATTTTCCATATTTTTTCCACTCAACCCGCGTTAAATCTGTCGCAATTTGTGCAACAATACGGCACATTACTCTCTCAGATTCTTCGTTGTGAGGATCAACCCTTATCAGAGCAGGAAATACACGATGCCACCACTAGCCAGATTGCTTTTGGAACACAGGACCTAACCCTCATTGATTGGAATGCGGCGCTGATGATCGGGCAAGAAATGGATGATGTACGGGCTGTCTTAGAATTCGCCAATGTAGAATTAGTCGAGCGACGATTTCTCGATCATCAGTTAGACGAGGCTCTAGATGAGGCTTATGGCGCCCTCACACAGGAACGCCGGCATGGATTCCGTTGGCCGGGATCATCGGACGCCAATCTTCGCCGAATCGCGCGTATGCAAGTCGATAGCGCGATTCTCTTTGAACGGGTAACCAACACCCTGAAACTATTCGGGGATCAATATCTGGCAAGAGTGTCGCGGCTGACGTCCCAGCGTTTTCATTTGCAAAGCTGGGATACCAGCATACTCCGCAAGTTGAACACACTGGATAATTTGTATGACAAAATGGCCGGTCAAACCGGCAATCAGCGCATGGAAATTCTTGAATGGATCATCATTATTCTGATTGCGATCTCCATTCTCCTTCCTTTTATCCCGGGTTTCCCCGGGTATTAGGCTGCTTGCTTTAACTCAGGATTCCCCATCTGGCGTCACTCCCAAGAACTTTCATGGGCGCAACCATACGACTCAACCTTCTCAATTGGAAAGAGTTGCAAGGCAAGACTTCTGAGAGCGGATTATTGGGACGCCTCAAGGAGAAACCGAAGAGGGACAAGATTGAAAAGAAAGGCACTTATTCGAGTGAAATTTGCCCGTCGATATTCCGGATGATTCTGGCGCGACCGGACTGATCGAGCTGCGCTTCAATCCAGTCCCCCACATGCGCCGGCCGATCAATCTGGGTATTTTCATCAAAAGGCAGTCGAGCTTCAATCTGATCGTTTACATGCACGACATAGGCCGCGCCTTCGATTTTAAACACCTGCCCCTGAACCTTTCTTAGATGACTATGTGCGGACAACGCTTCCTGTTGAATCTGTTGGTAGCCTTTGGTGCCTTCGACAATGCCACGCCCGATAGCCGCTTGCTGAGCATCCACGAATTCCTGCTGTCCTACACATCCCACCAGTCCAATGATGGCCAATGTCACGCTCATCCAGCCCTGATGACTTGATGCCATTTCCGGCTTTCCTTTCTCCTACTCACTCAGGTACATCATAAACAGTGCCAATACGGATTATCCTATCACACGCGATCAGAGAGTCCAGGGAAAAGGGCTCATCCCAGACCGTATGACGTCAGCAACTCCACTCCCATTCACTCACCTCTCTCGTTCATACCCACGAAATTTCTCTCCGATTCCACTATGAAAATTGACCTTTACATAGAATTCTTTTACCCTGCCCGTGAACATGTTCATAACATGATTGATCCGCATTCATTGATCCGTCCAGCAATGTCATTCAGAGGCGCGCCCGGTTTCATCCTTCCTGTCAACTTATACCTTCATTCAACCAATCTTCAATCTCCTCAATAAGGCAGGAACCTTCGATTGATGCTTCAAGATTTTTGGCAAGAAATTCTTACGGTCTGGCAGATCGGCATTTTACATACCACCCTGGGAGATATCTTCCTTGCCTTAGGAGTGTTTCTGGCATTCTTGTTTGTCCGTCGAATTTTCTTCCGTTTTTTTTCCCATCTCTTGCGACGGTTTACCGGACGAACCAAAACGGACATAGACGATCGCATCCTGGAAGCGATTGAACGCCCGCTTGAATTCACGTTTGTCATTATTGGTCTGTACATTTCCGGACAGGTCATCTCCTTGTCGCCCGCGTTGGGTGCGATCTTTGGACAAATCATCCGGTCCTTGATTGCCTTCACGATCTTCTGGGCTATTTTTCGAATACTGGATCCGCTGTCAGCCCTACTGGATCGATCCATCACACTCTTCGGCAGCCAAAGCATGCACGAAACCATTAAGGGGTTTTTTCTCAAGGTCGCAAAGTTTGTGGTGGTCTGCTTAGGCATCGCCGCTGTGTTTCAGGAATGGGGATTCAACGTCGCGGCGGTCCTCGGGAGCTTGGGACTGGTCGGCATGGCGGTCGCCCTCGGCGCCCAGGATTTTATTAAGAATATGTTTGCGGGATTCACGATATTTTTGGACCGGGTCTTTGAAAAAGGCAACTGGATCAAAACGCCTGACGTGGAAGGCACGGTGGAGGAAATTGGATTTCGTGCGACAAAGGTCCGTCAATTCGACAAAGCCCTGGTCACACTGCCCAATTCCAAATTGGCCAATGAAGCATTAATCAATTACTCCCGCATGACGAACCGGAGAATTTATTGGAAGATCGGAATCGAGTATCGTTCGACTCATGATCAAATTCGGAATATTATCCAAGCCATTTCAACCTACATTTACGAATGTGGTGACTTTGAAACCAATCCGGAAACGACCAAAACCTTCATTTTTCTGGACTCATTCGGCAATTCGAGCATTGACATTATGCTGTATTGTTTCACGAAGACCATTGTGTGGGGTGAATGGTTGGAAGCCAAAGAACGCTTGGCATACAAAATCAAGGAAATTGTCGAAGGCGAGAAGGCCAGCTTTGCGTTTCCATCGAGTTCCATTTATGTCGAAAGTCTTCCACTCGGCCAACCTGAAACCTTCCCCCTTCAGCCTTCCGACAAGCCCGAATCCTCACAGATGTTGAGGGATGCCATCTCCGATCGCCCCGGCCCCTGAATAAGGAGGTTACGGTCATGAGTAAACGCTATGTCTAATGAGCCCCCCGGCCTTGAATGAAACGGCTCAAGGGGATAGCTCGGGAGGGTTCAACCGACCGCCGGTGCCTGATCGTTTTTCCTGTCTTCACATATTTTTGTCAGTTAGAATACAAGATAGTCGTGATCTTGATATTGCCGATCTTTCATAAACGCAACGGATCCATCCCGCTGAACACATCCTTCCATCCTCCTTCCCAGGAGGACTAAGCTATAAACTTTCCCTGTTTGGATGTGTACACCCCCGAAGGTCGTGCTGGTCGAAATCTACTGGAGCTCTTCACGGTGGCAGTGAGCTTGCTTGCCATACTGCCCCATATTCAATATCTCCCATTTCCTTTTTCCCATATCTCAGCTAACCCCCTTAACCTCAACTTTGTTTCTCACGAACGCATACCCGATTCAGCTGGCGCATCTCCTCACCCTTGGAGACGACTTGGCATTGAAATCCCTGCCTATTCACTCCACTCCCTGACCTGAACACATTTCCATAAATGCCTCAACCGACACCTTGTTGTTGGCAAGAGAGGCAGCCCCCCTTGGCCATCTTCCACCGTCTCGCTTGAATGCTTTTGAAGACGTCTTTTCTGATGCCATAACACACTTCCTAGCCGATTGTGGCCATTTTCGATTTTGTCAGAAAAATCAGGAGATCCCGTAGGCGACAATTCTAAAGAAAAGGTTTTCTCGTAGAAAAACAACCCTTTATGGCATGAATCAGGAAATCCTAGAGAAGAATGCCACAGAGAGTCATTTGTAGGGCCGGGAGGCATTTTCTCTCCGGTAGAAGGTTAGCTGTTTTTATTCAACGCTCTTGCTAAGCTTTTTGTGGCATCCTTCTGAAGGTCATCATTCATCTTTTTTACCTTTTAATTTATTTATAAGGAGGGGCGGACGATGAAAAAAGTGCTCTTGTTAACAGTGGGTTCATTATTTGTTTGCGTTGGTCTTGTGACAGGGTTCTGGGGAGCAGACCTGGCCGGATCCGGAGCAGCATTAGCAGCAGCATCATGTGCTGATTCGTCCAGTGTAGAAGTGTGTATTGTCATAAACAAAAATGGCAGAGTCGACATAGTTGTCGGCAAAGATAAAAAATTACGCAAGCCCAAACAACCCAATAAACCTGAGGAGCCAGCCGACCCAGTAAAAGTACCGGACGATCAACCCAAAAGTGAACTTCCGCAACCTATAAAGGCCAGCGAGGAATACGATAAATATGGTGATAAATTTAAAAAACACGAAATCATCGTTTATGCGGGCAAGACCTGTATGGTTTACAACGGAGTTTGGTACTGTTGGTGATTCCTGATACTGATCGTTCCCTCAAGGGATGAGTGCGGCCGCCACTGAACGAGAGACACACGGAAAAGGCTGTCGGAGTGGAAAAATTTAAGGTGGCGGCCGCTCATCTTGTGCGAGAAGAGGTGGGAAACTTTCGAGCCGACAAATACAAGCAATCAGGTGTCAGTGGCCACCGAAGGATAAAAGAATTTGAAGTATTTGATGTCCCGTCGGGGGAACTTTAGTTACGACTACTTTCTATGACCTTCCAACGTCATTGGTGGAGGACCTTGATGTGGTACTCCTTAAAGAGAGTGTTGAAAAAATTAAGGTGAAGGGTGAAAGTTCCCTTTCCACCGAGAAGTCGCCTCATTGGAATGGAAATGCCCACATCAAGAAAATGGCATGGGGCTCACTCAATGGAACTTTCCTTTTCGTCGCCCTATGTGTTGGCGGGGGTGTGGTCAATACGGAGCTCGCGTTCGCCACCCAATGTGAAGAATGGGTGGCAAAGCTCGTGTCGGTCGAGGGGACGATCGAGGCCCGTTCTGTAGGCGAAGCAAGCTGGGAAAAGAGCGAGACGGGTGCGACCTATTGCGCCGGCGATACCGTTCGCGTCCCTCAATGGCGGGCGGCCCTGGTACTCAAGAATGAAACCATCATCCGACTGGATGCAGGCTCCGAAATCACCTTCACGGAGTTCAAGGAGGAGAAGCCTTCGTGGATCGAGCTTTTCAAAGGCATGGTACATTTCTTAAGCCGCACCCCCCAGCGCCTGACCATCACCACCCCCTTCGTCAACGGGACGATTGAAGGCACCGAGTTTCTCATTCGTGTCCTCGAACAGGAAACCCAACTCTGGGTGTTTGAAGGGCGTGTCGTGCTGGAAAATGAATTCGGCACGTTACCGGTTGTCAGCGCCCAATCGGCTGTGACGCACAAGGGAGATGCCCCACAGCGGATAATTGTGGTCCGTCCCCGGGATGCGGTGCAATGGGCCCTCTATTATCCACCCCTGCTCGATTATCGCGCGGCACGGCTGGCAGGGTCTAATTCCCCCACCCTCCTTAAGGCAACTCAACGCTATGAGGAGGGAGATGTGTTGGGGGCCCTGTCCCACCTCGAAAATGTTCCAGCCGCAAGGCGTGATGTTCATTATTTCACATTGCGGGCCGGAATGCTTCTCTCCATCGGGCGGGTCGAGCACGCGCTGGCGGATATTTCCGACGCACTCAACCAGGATGCCGACAATAGCGTGGCCCTTGCCCTGTCGAGCGTGATTGCCCTTGTCAACAATGATAATCAGGAAGCGCTCCGGCTTGCGCATCGGGCCGTTGAACATGCACCGGACTCGTCAATTCCGCGTATCGCCTTATCCTACGCCCAACAGGGTGCCTTCCAGATCGAACAAGCATCGGCGAGTGCTCAAGACGCCACCCGTTTGGCACCTGAAGACGCCCTGGCCCAGGCCCGTGTGGCTGAACTGTGGCTCGCCCGCGGGTACTCAGGGCGGGCCATAGAGGCGGCCCAGAAGGCGGTGGAACTCAATGCCAAACTCAGCCGCTCTCACACGATCCTTGGCTTTGCCCGTCTCACCACGATGGAAATTGAAAAAGCCGCAACCGCCTTTCAACAGGCGATTGCGCTCGATCAGGCTGATCCCCTCCCACGGCTGGGGTTAGGGTTAACACATGTCAGGCGAAACGAACTGGAAGCCGGGCGGCGGGAAATGGAGATCGCGAATACCCTGGACCCCAACAATTCAATTCTTCGCAGCTATTTGGGAAAAATTTATTTCGAAGAAAAACGCGAGGAGTTGGCCGAAACGCAGTATGAGATGGCGAAGGAGTTGGACCCGCATGATCCGACGCCTTGGTTCTATGACGCCATTCGAAAGCAGTTGGTCAATAAGCCCGTCGAAGCGCTCCACGATTATCAAGAATCCCTCCGTCTGAATGACCAGCGGGCCGTCTATCGTGGACGACTCTTATTGGATCAGGATGTGGCAGCTCGTGGCGCCACGGTTGGCCGTATTTATAACAATCTAGGGTTTGATCAGCGGGGAAGAGTTGAGGGTTGGTATTCTCTCACGAATGATCCCGCCTCGCCCATGGCCCATCGCCTCTTGTCGGACGTATATAGCACCCTGCCCAGTTTTGGAATCGCCAGAGTGAGTGAATTATTGCAATCACAATTATTGCAACCGTTGAATACGAATAACCTGCAACCTCAGTTAGCCTTCAGCAATTTACAAATTATTGAGGCGGGAGGGCCATCGGCGGTCTCCCTCAACGAATTCAATCCATTGTTCATGCGAGACCGGCCCCGCCTGTTGGTCAATTCGGTGGTGGGGAACAACGACACGTACGGAGGCAATGTGACCGCATCAATTTTGCAAGGACCGGTGTCTCTGAGTGCGGGGGCCTATGGATTCAAAAGCGAGCCGGATTTCCGCGACAACTTCGATGTGAAACATGAGATTTATAACCTATTTGGGCAGGCGGAGTTTCACCCCAAGTTCAACGTCCAAGCCGAATATCGCTACCGGAAAACGGACCAGGGTGATCTTACCCTGAATTTCGATCCGAAAAACTTTACTGCCGATCAAAGAACCACAATTGAGCAGGACGTCGTCCGGACGGGCGCCCGCTTCACCCCAGGGCCGCATTCGGACATCATTGGTTCGTATATTTATAGTCGCCTTGAGCAGAATTCCTTTCAACCTGGAGTTCCGTCCATCGACGGGAATGCCGTGGATCAAGCCAATCAGGTCGAAGGGCAGTATTTGTTTCGGAGTGGAATCGTCAATGCCCAAATCGGTGGGGGGTACACTCATGTCAATACGAACAATGAGTTTAACTTACAGGCCCAGGCGGTATCCGTCCCCTTTCCCCCTTTCACAATCTGTGCACCTCCTCTTCCCATATTTTCACCGCCCGCTTGCAACTCGACTCAAAAGGATAAGTTCACGTCCACACAAGCCAACGGTTATGTGTATCTCAATGTCCATTGGCCACAACAGATTATCTGGACAGGAGGGTTTGCGTATGAGTCCATCAATGACCGGTCAAATGAGTACGACCGGCTCTTGCCAAAGGCCGGCATGCAATGGAATTTGACCGACTGGGCACGACTGCGGTTGTCCTATGTCCAAACGGTGAAACGGCCGTTAGTGGCCGATCAAACGATTGAACCGACTCAGGTCGCCGGATTCAATCAATTTTTTGATGATGCCAATGGAGCCATTACCACTCAGGAAGGGGTCGCCCTCGATCTCACGCTGACGAACGATCTGTATGCCGGCTTCCAATTGGCCCATCGGGAATTGAAGTGGCCGTCCATTTCCAATCTCGAGACCGCCTTCTATGATCGACGTGAGGATCGTGCCTTGGGCTATCTCTATTGGGCCCCTCATCCCTGGTGGGCCTTCACGGCAGAGGGATCGTATGAACGGTTCAAACGTTCCGCCTCTGACCCTACAGCGGTGCTTGGAGGACACCCACTGAAAGTGGAGACAGTGACAGTGCCGTTGAGCGCAAGGTTTTTCCATCCGTCCGGATTTTTCGCCGGAGTAAAGGGAAGCTTTGTCTGGCAAACGGTTGAGCTTCCATCGACATCAAACTTCAATGATGGCCATGACAACTTTCTTCTGGTGGATGCCGATATCGGGTATCGGCTTCCCAAACGATTTGGCATCATCAGTCTGGAAGTCCGCAACCTCTTTGATACATCCTTCAATTATCAGGATAATAATGTCCAAACCGCGCGGGAAGCCCAGACATCACCTTTTCTGCCCACACGCATTGTTTTCGGCCGCTTGACGTTGAGTTTTTAAGAGAACGTACCTGATTCCTTTATGGGAGACATTGCCAGATGAATGAATTTCCATGGGCCTGAAGAGTTGAGGGTATCAAAAGCCAATTCCTTTCCTTCTTTTGAAACGCTCACACCCTCAAGTGCTCAACCGGGCACCGAAGGATCATGTGATTCTTTCATGAACCAGAACGTGGTAAACGTATAAAATTTCACCATGACCATTTTTCATTCGGGATATCATCAGTACCGAAATCCTACGTCGGGGCCGATGTCTTTATGTCTTCTCGCATTCCGACTTGTATAAGCAAACGTCTTACCCCTTTTTGGAAAGAACCAGTTACCACCACGAAACGAGGACCTTCTCAATTCTAATCCTCACATGCATTCCGAACATCTCCAAAAACCCGTCTCGAAATTCAATAGTTGGATGATTGGGTGTTTGATCATCAGTCTGACAGGGGTGGCAATGGATTTCTTCCCTGTGGGATTTAAGGTCGAAGAAGAACTGGGATTACATTGGTTATTTCAGATACGCGGGGTTCGATCCCCTCCTGAAGACGTGGTCGTGGTCTCCACCGATCGGCAGTCCGCGTATGAGTTAGGTCTCCCCCAGGAACCCTACAAATGGCCCCGGTCCCTGCATGGAAGGTTAGTGCGCCGTTTGACAGAACAAGGGGCGAAGGTCATTGTGTTCGACCTGTTTTTCAAAGACATCGGATCGCAGGAAGAGAATGCCGTTTTTGCTGAAGCGATGCGTGAGGCAGGCAATGTGATTCTGTTCGAAAAATTAACCACGACGGGTTCTCAGACACACCCCGTTCGAGGTTCGATCCGGATTCCCCCAACGGCCCAATTGGCTCAAGCGGCCACCGGCTTGGCCTCTCATCCCCTTCCGACCAGTTCGCTCCGGGTGAATCAGTTCTGGCTTTTCGATCCGAACAATCCGCACCGGGCCACGCTCCCTTTTCTAGCCCTCCAAATGTATTCACTAAATCTTTTTGAAGAATTACTGGAACTGCTCCGGGACGTCGTCCCCACTGAGGTGGCGATGCTGCCGCGGCGGCACCACGATATCCATGGGCCGGATGGCATTCAAGATTTGGTCAAGGCCCTACGCACGATTTTCACCGGTCATCCGACCCTCGGGGCAAGGCTGCTTGACAGACTCCCCATCCCGCACTCTGAAGAGGAGACAGAAAATACGAGATTGTTAGCCTCGCTCATTCGGGCCTATGCTGCCGAAGACAGTCAGTTTATAGACTTTTATGGCCCCCCCAAAACGGTGTTCACGGTTCCCTATTTTTGTGTGCTTATTCCGTGTTCCTCTCAGCGGTTGGGCAGGACATCACCCCTGGACTTCTCCGGAAAGGTGGTCTTTGTAGGGCTATCCGAATCAGTACAAAGTGAACAGCAAGACCGATTTCCCACCGTCTTTACATCAAAAGACGGACTTGATCTCAGCGGTGTTGAAATTGCCGCGACCGCGCTTGCCAATCTTCTTCAGAGACAACATCTGACTCCACTCCCCCTGTATCTCCACCTTTTCGTATTGCTGGTATGGGGGGTTCTTGTGGGGACCACATTTTTTCTGGTGTCGACCTCACGCCTGCAACACCGAAGCGGTCTCCTGATCGCCTCCCTGTTAGGACTCGGGCTGTGGCTAGGCATAGTGTATTTTGGCGTCATCGTGTGGGTGTTCATCACACATGCCCTCTGGTTTCCACTGGTGATTCCCTTGCTGGTTCAACTTCCCCTTGGCCTGTTAGCCGCATTGGTCGGCACGTATCGTGATGTGAACCGGCAACGGCTGATCACTGAGAAGGCCTTGGCGAATTATGTGCCTACCCCCGTCATCAAACCCCTCGCACGAAGAATTGAAGAAATTCGAAGCCGAGGACAGGCAGTCCATGGCCTCTGCCTCCTCACAGATGCCGAAGGGTATACAAAAGTTTCGGAAGCCCTGGAGGGGAACCCTGACAAATTACAGGACCTGATGAATCGGTATTTCGAAGCGGTGTGTGCGCCTGTGCGTGAACAAGGAGGTATTGTATCGGATATTACCGGGGATGCGGTTTTGGCCATTTGGCCTGCAGGGATACTCACTCCCCAACTGCGCACGACAGTTTGTAAGACCGCGCTGAACCTTGTGGCCGCAGTGGCTCGATTCAACAAGTCGGAGCCTGAATATTCCCTCCCCACCCGTGTGGGATTAAGTGGCGGACCAATGTTTACGGGAGAGGTCGGGGCTGGGGAGTATTTTACCTATACCCCATTGGGCGATATCGTCAATACCGCTTCCCGAATTGAAAACCTCAATAAGCAGCTTGGCACTCGACTGCTGGCTTCCCATCTCGTCGTAGAACACTTATCTGGGATTTTCACTCGAAGAATAGGAAGTTTTCAATTAATCGGAAAAACGAAACCTGTGGTGATTTATGAACTTCTCGGGCAGGAGTCCGAAGCCGATATTATTTGCCGTGAAGCGATCCAACATTTTTTATACGGAGTAGATCTTTTCTCTTCCCGTCGCTGGGATCAGGCAGAGGAATCATTTCTCACTTGCCTGCAACTTCGAGAAGAGGATGGTCCCAGTCATTTCTATCTGCGACTCTGCAGTCACTATCGAAGCCATCCTCCTGCCCCAGATTGGCAGGGCACGATCATCTTAACCACAAAGTAACCAAACGTGTGAACCCATTCCTCAAGTAAGTTCCTCAACTCCAAACGGTCCTCCACGTTTATTCCTGGAGGAAATCCACATCTTTTTCCACATGATGTCCGCTCATCATATTGGGCCCCGAATCGATTCCATCCCTTTCCAAAATTCCTTCCCTAGTCGAGCCGTTCGTTGGTCGTGTGAAAAAAATTTTCAACCAATTGCCCACAGAGCTATCAAACTCCGTAAACTTTTAGTAACATTAACCGTCCCCCCCCTGTCTCCTCATATTGGCATAGCTGCCAAAATTGGATCTGACCTTCGAAGCCATGAGACAAAATGATGGATTCCAGTCTTGGAGCGGAAACACCACCCCATTGCGACACTTTTCAAAAATACTGGTTCTCATTTATCGCCCGCAGGAGTAAGAGAATCCTCTAAAATGTTGACGAATCCTGTTTGGAGACACCGAAATGGACAGAAGTGAGGAAAACAGGACGATTCCCGGATAGGCTTCAGGAACAATATTGGGCACGCCCGAGCGATTTACCCTATATCCGCCTTTGTCATTCCCAATATGGCCAATATGAAGGCCAAATTAACCCTTTCTCTTATCGGTTGATTACGATAATATTGTGCTTTCAGAAGTGATAAGAACATTTTTCTTTTCCCTCTGACCAATTGAAAATTTAATCAGGCTACTCACCTAACAACAAAGGAGAAGAGTAATGGCAGAAACAACTGCAGCAATGTTTGGAGGACACAAAACCAACGGCCTGGTTCTCGTCGTGGACGATGAACCCGATGTCCGAAAAGTCGTACGAATGACGCTCGAAAAGGCCGGATATGATGTCATTGAGGCGGAGGATGGGGAAAAGGCTATTCAGGAAGTGCAGAAAGGCGAAAATCCCTTAATGTTGGACGTCATCATTTCCGATATTCGCATGCCAAAAATCAACGGCGTGGAAGCCATTAATTATTTCCAACAGCAATACCCGCGTGTTCCACTTATTGTACTGACGGGATTCCCGGATATGGAAATGGCCACGGGATTTCTCAAGCAGGGGATTGTGGATTATCTCGTTAAACCGGTTGAAAAAGAAAAGCTCATTAAATCCGTGGCCACCGCCATGGAAAAACGAGATCTCAATCGCCTGTAATCTGACTGGACTAACTTTTCAGATTTTGAGTTTCTTCTCGCGGGAGAATCGTTCCCCATGAAGAAAACTATGGTATATCGAGTAAAGCCCTATCCTCAGGATAGGGCTTTCTACCATATGACCTTTGAGATATGGAGAAACTTCTCATGCTCCCCACCCAACCTTAGCCTTCCATCCTCCTCCACTCCAACAATCAAGGAGGGATTCCATGGCGACCGTTGAACCTCCCATAAACATTGCCATTCTCGGAGCCGGCAAGGGGGGAACGGCCATGTTGGAATCCTTTCTTAATTTACCCCATATCCGTCTCCTGGGCATTGCCGACACAAATCCTCACGCCTTGGGGTTTCAACTGGCCAGACTTCACAATATTCCGACCGTCTCTCACCCTCTGAAGCTTATTCAGGAAGACAAGCTGAATTTAATTATTGACGTGACCGGGGACCCCATTCTTCCTTCATACATTACGGAGCACAAACACAGCGGGGCTGAAGTGCTTGGAGGGACCGCCGCCAAAGTTCTCTCAGAGTTGATCCAACATCAAACATTTATCCAAACACAACTGTTTCAATCCGAAAAATTAGCCAGCATGGGAACTTTTGCCTCAGGGATTGCCCATGACATCAATAACCCCCTGTATGTCATTCTGGCGATGGCCGAAGAAATTCAAGAGGAAAACAATCTCGATCGGATTCGACTCCATGCCGCCAGCATCCATGAAGCGGCTCAACGCATTCAAGCCATTTCACGAAATATCACGGATTATGTTCGCACATCCAGTCATCAGGAACTCGAACAAATCGACCTCCATGCCAGACTAGATGAAGCCTTAAGCATTTCCAGATTTGCGACAAAATTTCGGGAAATTTCGGTTCAGAAACATTACCAAAACGGCCTGACCGTCCAGGCGAAACCCGAAGAAATCCTCCAGGTATTCATCAATCTGATTACTAACGCCATTCATGCCATGGAAGAAAAAGGCAGCCTCACCATTACTACCTCACACCGCAACGGAACCGTTCAGATTGCTATCAGCGACACCGGCTGTGGCATTTCTCCGGAACACCTCCAAAAGATTTTCAATCCCTTCTTTTCAACGAAACCGAAAGGCCAGGGGACGGGCCTCGGACTCTATAACGTCAAAACCATTGTCAAAAAATATCATGGGGATCTTCAAGTCGAAAGCGAATTGGGGAAAGGGACCACCTTCCGATTGTCCTTCCCCGCCATCCCTCCTGTAGAAGAAGGTAAGGTGTCCGGTGGACAACCCTAAACCCAAACCCGCCAAAAGAAAAAAAGGATTGACCAAAAAACTGGTTCTGTCCATGCTGTTGGTCGGTGCACTTCCTTTGATCATTGGACTCCTGCTGGCTTTCTACCAGGGCACACAGGAAATTCGCGAGGTCAATGGATCCAGCTTTGAAGCTCTCGCAACAGAGACGGCCAGAAAGCTTGATCTGGTCATGGCAGATGAACTGGCTCGCACGGCCTTACTGACAACCGATGTCAAAATCATTGCACGCCTGGAACACATCCGCGATGCCCTCAGTGAGTTGAATCCCCAAGAGCTGGCTCGCACCCTCAACCAAGAACAAGAAGCCTGGAACGCTAAGGATGCCGACATGCTTCAACGAATTCTGAAAGGACCATTTGCCGAGATCCTGCAACAACATGTGGGGGGAACCTTTATGGACCCGGGCCATCCCATTCCACTGATTACCCGATCTGCCACACGTGGCTTATTTATCACCGATCGTGCAGGACGGGTCATTGCGAGCCTGGATTCCGACATTCCCTACCTTCATCGGGAAGAAGTATGGTGGAAAGGTGCATTCCACAATGGAGTCGGTCAACCGTATATAGGCCAGGTAGCGTTTGATTCACGACTGGGAGTCTATACGTTTACTCTCGCGCTCCCCATCATGGATAGTTTGCGGTATGAAGCCATCGGCGTCCTGCACCGAATTTATGACGCCAAGGAGTTCTTTGCCCCTTCCATCGACATTATTCGATTTGGCAAAACCGGCCATGTCATGCTCATTGATAGCCGTGGCGTCGTCTTGAGCTGCCCGATCCTTCCCACGGGCACCTCAATTAGTGACACCCGCCTGATTCCCCTTGTTACCCCCCTTAAGACCGGATGGACTCCAGCCCCAAGCGATGGGCATGGGGGCACAGCAGCCTCCATCATTGGATTTGCCCCCCTGAGTAATACCAATCAGATTACCAAATTCTCCACCGGCCAGACCTGGCATATGTTTGTCTGGCAGTCATCCGGGGAGGTCTTTGCCCCCATAGAGCATTTTTTTAAATGGACGGCAGCTTTTGGATTACTTGGAGTGGCGCTGCTCGTCACATTGGGATATATAGCGGCCAATCGAATTGCCGCACCCATTCGTCGCCTTCAGGAAGCTGCCCGGCAAATCGGCAGAGGGGAATATCGTGAGCCCATAACATTGTCCACCGGCGATGAAATTGAGGAATTGGCCGATGAAGTCAATCGCATGAACCAACAACTTGCTTCACAGTTTGCCGGATTAGAAAGCCAAGTTGAGTTGAAAACCCAGGAAGTGAAATACCTTGAGGAGTCAACCATTAAAATTCTGGATAATGTGCCTGACCCGGTTCTTATGATTGGCCCAGACGAACACATCGAGTATTTGAATAAGGCCTCGAAAGAAGCCTTCGCCGTCACGAACGGCGAGATCATCGGCACCCCACTGTTCCAAATTTTCTCCTTGGATCCTGCGACACGAGACCGCCTGAAACAGGAGATGCACGCGGTCCAGGTTATGGAACCTCCATCTTCAGACAATACGAAGGCCAATCCCTCCACCGCCTCGTTGCAAGATCCACTGGTTCCCACAAATTGGGCTCAATCGGGCACCAATCGCCAGGAAATTCGGATCAATCAGCGAACGTTCCGGTACCGTTGGTTTGGTGTCCAGGCGCGCCCGGGAAGGGGGCCAAGTGCCGGATTGGTCTTACGAGATACGACGGAAGAAAGTATCCTCCAGGACCGGGTTATCCAAGGGGAAAAACTGGCAAGCCTGGGCGTTCTCAGTGCCGGGATTGGGCATGAGCTCAATAATCCTTTAGTCGGAGTTATTGGATTAGGTGAAGCGATACAAGAGGAGACCAACCCCGAGCAAATCAAAGAATATGCCCGGGGCATCGTTCAACATGGAAAACGTATGGCTTCAGTCGTTCGGGACTTTACCGGTCAATCCGGAAAAAATTTGACTGAAGGGCAAACGCTCATTAACCTCAATGAACTGCTGGAACAATCCGTGACTACGGTCAAGGATCTCTTCCCATCAATCCCGGTGGAAATCCAGACTCACCTGGGACCCATCCCTTCCATCCAGGGAAAAGCCTTGGAACTTGGACAGGCCTTTACCAACATCATCACCAATGCTTTTCAAGCGATGAAAGAAGGTGGGAAGCTTACTATTTCAACAGAAGCGTCAGGGCACGATCTGGAAATCCGCATTAAAGACACGGGGCGCGGCATCGCCCCGACTCATCTCCCCAGAGTCTTTGACCCTTTTTTTACGACGAGGGGGCAGGGAGAAGGATCGGGCCTTGGACTCACCGTGGCCTATCGAATTATCAATAAATTAGGCGGACACATTCGAATGGAAAGTGAAGAAAACCGGGGAACGACCTGTTTGATCACCTTACCCGTCTCGAATGCCCACCTGACGAAGGAAAGGAGTACAACGTCATGACAAGCCTACGGGGTAGTAGGACCGGCTTATCCATGGTTTTTCTTGCCACTCTCCTCATAGGAATAGGTGTTTCTTCATTCCTTCAAGCAGGTGAATCCAACGCCATGAAAAATCTATCACCGGAGAAAGTTGCAGACTTTATTCATGCCATCGTTGAGGCGGACCGTCACGTCTACACGACGCATATCGTGAAAAGGATGCAGGAGCAAGGCGTGGTTATGGCGCGAGAAGATTGGGAAAACAAAAATGCCATTCCCCTTCCTGCGCAGTTCCTCCATATCTCCAGCAAATTGGTGGCGGAATCAGGTCACGGCATTCGTTTCCGTTTAATTAGTCTCTGGCCAATTTATCGAAGGAATGGGCCTGCAACGGATTTTGAACGAAAGGCCTTGGAACAACTTTCGCTCAATTCCGATACTCCTCAACGCGGAATTGTATCCACCGGTAAAAAACGCTTGTTCCAGGCCATTTATGCCGATACCGCGATTAACGATACCTGCACTACTTGCCATAATGCTCACCCCTTAAGCCCCAAGCGTGACTTTAAAAAGGGCGACCTCATGGGGGCCATTGTCATCACCATTCCTCTGGAGGACTAACGCCCGGCACAGGTTCCGCCACAGGCTCCATTTTTCACATTTTCAATTATACCCTTCCCCCGTTACACGCATTCTTTCAATCTCTGTTATGACAAGGAATAGGTAAGAAACTTGTTACGCCTTCCCATTGTCCAATTTTTGATAGGACTCGTCCTCACGACTCCTGTTTTTGGCTTTGACCATCAGCCCTCCTCTTCTTCATCTATCCCCATGGTTATGGGAAATATCATCCAGGACATTCGCGAATTGAGTCATCCATCGTATCAGGGTCGGCAGGCCGGCACGGATGGTAGCTTGCAATCGGCCAACTATCTGGTTGATCGATTCCGATCTCTAGGCTTACAACCGGCCAACCACGTTTCAAAACACGAACAGGATTTTCATTGGTTGCAACAACGGTTCATGACCGCAGTTCAATTGCTGGAGCCATCGACCATTACCCTTTCCCTTATCGGCGCGAACCAGAGGTCAATGACGATGTCGCTTGTTCCAGGTCAAGAGTTTCTTCCAATTTTGGATTCTCCTGCCACCAGAACCACAGCCAGAGTCGTCTTTGTGGGATATGGCATTGTCGACCCCGCCCGCGGAATAGATGAATATCAGGGCATGAATGTCGAGAATCGCATCGCCCTATTTCTCCGGGGAAAACCCCCTTCCTACCCGGGGTGGATCACGCATGAAGAAAAAGCGGCCATCGCCAAAGAAAGAGGGGCCGTAGGCTATTTGACGGTAACCGGTCCACTACTTGGCCGTTATGAAGCCCGCAAAGGTCTGGGGCAGGGTCCTTTGGCCATCTATGGGGAAACACCCGATAACCGCCCCATCCCTGGGGCATGGATACACGGGAAACTTCTTGACCAGGCCTTGAATGCAGCTGAGGACTCGCTCGAAGCCCTGCAACAGGCCGCCAACGATATCGGGACATTTCGTAGCAGACCCCTTCCGCTTCTGGTCCAATTTCATTGGGAAAGCCACAGTCAGCCCGGAACGCTGACCAATGTCATCGGTATGTTACCGGGTCGCGATCAGGAGCTAGGCAAAGAACTCATTCTCATCGGTGCGCATCGCGACCACTTTGGCCAGCAAGCCGGCTTGCTTTTTCCTGGAGCCGATGACAATGCATCCGGAACATCAGTAATGTTGGAACTGACCAGAATGCTCTCCCAAAGCGGCACCTCACCAAAACGGACCGTGCTCTTCGCATCTTTTGACGGAGAAGAACGAGGCCTACTGGGATCGATGCTCTATGTCAGCCATCCCGCCTTTCCATTGGATCGAACAGTTGCCATGATCAATCTTGATCATCTAGGAGCGGGGAATGGAAAACTGACAGTTGGGATCACTCGAATGGATAAGATGCTGGCTCAGCAAGCAGCCGACCGGGCGGGATTGGGCGACAATATTCAAATGTATGGATATTTCCCCGGGGGCGATCATGTCCCATTTTTTGAGGCCGGGGTGCCGACCGTGACAGTTGTCAGCAGCGGCAGGCACCCCCATTTTCATCAACCATCTGATACCCTGGAGTCCATTCAACCGGCAAATTTGGCCATCGCTACCAAATTTCTCTTCTCACTGATTACCTTGTTAGCTGACCAGCCTCAAACAGCCTGTCATCCTCAGCTTACCCCGAAGGATCTGTGCCCAGAGTGAAGGTATCTGGAATTGGTCAACTCCTTTGAGGAAAATGCCTGAGCTTGCCGATTGGCTTACCATGATATGGCGGCACCGAATCTTCCTTCTCCTTAATTCCTTCACTGCTCAGATGTCCTCGTGAATTCTCACAGGGAACATGCAGACGGTTGCCACACATTCCCCCCTATCACTTTATTCTTTTTCTTGTTTCACTTTTTCGACTGTCTTTTCTTTGATTACTTCAATTTCCAGAATGATATTGACCTCATCACCCACGAGCATTCCGCCACTATCTAATAATTTGCTGAATTTCATGCCGAAATCCTTTCGGTTCAGCGTGCCGGAAGCGGTGAAGCCAGCCCGTGTATTGCCCCAAGGATCCTGAGCGACCCCATTAAACGTTCCGACTAATGTGATCTCTTTAGTGACTCCCAACAAAGTCAAATCTCCGACAGCGGTGTAGTCGTCTCCGGTTTTCTTATAACTTTTCATGGTATAGGTCATGGTCGGAAACTTCTGAACGTCAAAAAAATCCGGGCTTCGTAAATGCTCATCCCGTTTCTGATGATCAGTCGTGACCGAGGCGGTCTGAATGACCGCTTCAATGGTTTTAAATTCCTTCTCCTCTGCGTCCATCTCCACAGTTCCTGAATACTCTGTAAACCTGCCATTGGTTTTGGACACCACCATATGAGCAACTTGAAATCCAACCCTGGAATGATCATGATCCAGTTTCCACTTCGCCATTTCTGCAACCGAAGCCGTGACAAACCCAAAACCAACGAACAGAACCGTTCCAATCCCAAAACACACTTTGGAAACCTTCCGCATTACTTAACCTCCCGTGAAATTTGAAGACATACTATATGTATGGTCTTCGTTCATAAAAAACAACAGCCCATGATCTACGAATCATCTAACATCCTATGCTGAGACAATGACCTATCCGACCGACGGGCTGTCGTTGCCGGAAGCTGGACCATCCAGCCATTCGTCAATGAGTGAAACCATCACCCCTGTTGTTTGATACCCCTGCGTCAATCTGATGTGGTCATTACCATTTTGACCTAGCAGGGCTGGAAAACCACTCACTCCCAATTGACGAGCCCGATCAAACTCCTGCCAGACCGATTGTTTCATCGCAGAATCATGAAACCATTCCAGAAACCTGTCCTGGTCAATACCTTGCGTGCCGGCAAGATCCGCTAATATTTCCGGATGGGTGACATCCTGGTTCTTCACGTAAAATGCTTCCTGCACAGCCTTCAAAAACACAAATTCCTTATCCGGAGCCAATTGCCGGATCACCATCATCGCTCGCGATGGCGGTTCGGTGTCATACATAAACGAAGGCTCAGGATGAAAATCAAAGTTAAAGGGTTGACCGGTTCGTTCATGGACCGCATGCCAATGACGGAGAATATAGGCACGCCGTCGCTCATCAAACCGTTCGGTATTTCCGGGGCGCAAACCACCTAACAATACCTCGATCGTGACCCGATCTCGATATCGCCGAACGATCTCTTCAATGACTGCTGAAAATCCCCAGCACCACGAACACATGGGATCAACCACATAGATAAGCGACTTCACCATCATATCTACCACCTGGCTCTCTTTCAGTGACCTTCCCAGACATACCCAACAAGTGAATAACCTTGAATAAAATCAAAATACTTTACCACACGGATTTATGTAATTTATCAATTTTCCATCAAGGATTCTTTTAAAGTTCATGCAGATTCAGATACGTCTGAAAACAACGCATGGGAACTCTTTCCCCTTTCGAACCTCATCAACCGTAGTACCTGTAAATCCAGCATCCTCGAACCTATACAATCTTTACACGTTAAAAACGAATGGATCATAATACGGTTCTTATTTGGGAGACGCTATGTCAGGGTCCCATCACGATCCGTTAACGAACCTCAACGAAGAGACTGCACTCCGAACTATCCTGGAGGGGACCGCCACTGTCACGGGAGAACGATTTTTTGAAGCCCTGGTGGAAAACCTGGCCAAGGCTCTGCAAACCCATGCCGCCTGGGTGACGGAATATTTTCCGGAATCCCGCCGTTTGAAAGCTCTGGCCTTTTATTTGAATGGATCGTTTCTCAAAGATTGGGCCATGGACCTTGCCGGCACGCCATGTGAGCATGTTATCGACCAGGCCCGTCTCATCCATTTTCCGGACAACCTCTTGAATCTCTTTCCCATTGATCCGGATATCGCGGGGCTTAAGGCCGCCAGTTATATAGGACTCCCGCTTACCGATACAGCCGGTAAAATTCTCGGGCATCTCGCGGTTATGGATACCCGCCCGATGCCGGCTGAATCTCGCATAGAGGCCATTATTCGGATTTTTGCTGCACGGGCAGCATCAGAGCTTCAGCGGCTCCAAGCGGAGTCCGCCACACGGGAACGGGAACTGAAATTACGCCGGCTAGTGGATAGTGCGATGGATGCCATCATTGAATTGGATGAAGATCTTCGAGTGACCCGCATCAATCCCGCAGCTGAGAAGGTATTTCAATGTGAGGCAATTCATCTCGTTGGAAAGGATTTCTGTCTCTCCCTTGTCCCGAATGAACGAGAGAAATTACGGAGACTCATCCAGGACCTCAACACGAGACCTACAGATCGTCGCTCTCTCTGGATTCCCGGTGGCCTCAAAGCCGTACGAACAGACAGCACCGAATTTCCGGCAGAAGCCACCCTATCCCAATTCCAGATGGGGGGAAGGGTCTTTTATACCCTGATTCTTCGCAATGTAAATGAACGTCTGGAAGCGGAACAAAAGATTCGATTCCTGACGATTGAAACGGAATTCCTCAAAGAAGAATTACATGACCTGCAATATTTCGGCGAAATTCTTGGAAACAGTCCCGCGTTGATGCGCGTCCTCCTGGACATCCAACAGGTCGCCGATACCCAGGCCACTGTGCTCATTTCAGGCGAAACCGGGACCGGCAAGGAGGTGATGGCCCGCGCCATTCATGCCAACAGCCGGCGTCGGAATCACCCATTCATCAAAGTAAATTGCGCGGCCATTCCTGCTACTTTAATCGAAAGTGAATTTTTTGGACATGAACAGGGTGCGTTTACCGGCGCCACGAAAAAGCGGGAAGGACGGTTTTCATTGGCCGACGGAGGGACCATTTTTCTGGATGAAATCGGCGAACTGCCTTTGGATCTTCAAGGGAAACTGTTACGCGTTCTTCAGGAAGGGGAATTCGATCCCGTCGGCAGTTCCCACACCAAAAAGGTAAATGTCCGTGTCCTGGCAGCCACAAATCGGGATTTACAGAAGGAGGTCCAAGACGGAAAATTTCGTGAAGATCTTTATTATCGATTGAATGTCTTTCCCATCCATCTTCCGCCTTTGCGGGAACGCGGAGAGGATGTGGTCCTCCTGGCCAACACATTTGTTCAGCATTTTGCTCAACGAATGGGTCGGACGGTGGCCCCCCTTTCCCCTGACGCTCTCGGACGCCTCACGGCGTACCATTGGCCGGGAAATGTGCGGGAATTGCAAAACGTGATCGAGCGGGCTGTCATTACGGCCCAAAATAGTCAATTAAATCTTGACCGTGCCCTCCCTGATGTTGAAGAGAAACTCTCCTCTTCTCCAGAAACTCTTACACAGGAGCCATCCACCTGCATTCGCACTCTTCAGGAACTTCAGAATTTGGAGCGGCAAAACATTCTGCTAGCTCTGGAACAAAGCGGCTGGAAAGTATCCGGTGAACAAGGAGCGGCCAAACTGCTGGGCATGAATGCTTCAACACTTGCATCTCGTATGAAAGCTTTGGGCATTACTCGCGCGAAATAATTCCTGCACGATTTCTACCCATATTTTTTCAATTCTTTCCGATTCCTTTTCAGCATTTCTTCATTCCCAGGATTCTATTCTATTTGCGAATTTTCACAAATTCGTATTATGAAATTTCGAAATTCGGCAAATTTCGTAAGCGAATTTCACGCCTCATGAAATTGCAACAAATTGTTTTTATTGATTTTAATTAATAATTTAAGTTTGGCACACCCCCTGCACAATAGCTTTGGCATGGAAGGACAGTACATATCAAACAGGTTCTCAAGGAGAAGGTAGGAACAACATGACGAGTCAGAATGAGCGAAATTCAAACTCTCAGACGCCAGCTGAAAAGCGGAACCTTCAGGATATGTGCCGTCAGGCGGATCAACTTTTTTTTCACATGCTGTTTCACACTCAACCAGGAGGATGTGCCATGTCATCAGTCGCCACACCATCAACTATCAATGGGGTCAACGTCGAACAATTAGGGGCCAATATCCATGCCATTCAAGGCGAACCCGGTTTGGCCAAATTTCAGTTCCGGGCCACCAACAGCTGGATCCATGGGGGGCACAATCGCACCACGATCAAGGAGTTTTACGGAGTGGGCAAAGAAGATACGACCCGAACCGAGCCGTTTGTGCTTGATGCCGATGAACCGCCCGTCTTGTTAGGAGAGGATCTGGGAGCCAACCCTGTGGAGTTTGTGTTGCATGCCCTGGCGTCCTGCTTAACCACGTCGATGATCTATCATGCGGCCGCCCGTGGCATCAAAATTGATTCAGTGGAATCCCGGCTAGAGGGGGATTTGGATCTTCGCGGGTTTCTAGGTTTATCGAAAGATGTTCGTCCGGGCTATCAAAACCTCCGGGTACACTTCACCGTGAAAAGTGACGCGCCAGCTGAGACAATTCGGGAATTGACGAAGTATTCCCCTGTTTTCGACATTGTATCCAATCCCGTGCCGGTGGCCATTTCGGTAGATACAAAAGGGACCAACTGACAAGAGACAGAGCTGATTGCCTCAGGCCCAACCTGAGGCAGTCGGCACTTAAACTTCCGAATCAAAAGGAGCTACGATCATGAAACGTCTCGTGTTTTTTATCTATGGCACCCTGTGCTACCTATCTTTCTTGGGCATCTTTTTATATGCCGTAGGCTTTCTGGGAAATTTTGGCGTCTCCAATACCATTGATGGCCAACCCGGGGTTCCAGTCTGGCAGGCTCTGGCCATCAATTCGTTTCTGTTGGTAATTTTTGCGGTCCAGCATAGCGTCATGGCCCGGCAGACCTTTAAACAGTGGTGGACACAATATATTCCCAAACCCATTGAACGTAGCACTTATGTGCTCTGTACCAACATTGCACTGGCTCTCTTGTTTTATGCCTGGCAACCCATGGGAGGCAGGATTTGGCACATTCAAGACCCAGTCGGGCAGGGCCTGCTGTATGGCCTATTTGCGGCGGGTTGGGGATTAATTCTCATGGCCACATTCCTCATCAATCATTTTGACTTGTTCGGTATGCGGCAGGTTTGGCTCTTTCTGCGAAAACAAGAGTACGCACCATTACCGTTCAAGACCCCGATCCTGTATCGGCAGGTACGGCATCCTCTCTATGTCGGTTGGCTCTTGGCCTTCTGGGCCATTCCCACGATGACGGTTGCCCATCTGGTCTTTTCGGTGACGACAACCATCTATATCCTGATGGCCATTCAATGGGAAGAGAAGGATTTGGTGGCCTTCCATGGAGAGGCGTATAAAGATTATCAAGAACGAGTACCCAAACTTATTCCACGGCTATTCAGAGGGAGCTTCATGGGGAAACCACAAGCCCCAAGGACCATGGCTACATGAAGGCCAAAAGTACATCATCCGCTGCGTGAAAAACCCACGCAGCGGCGGGCTTCATCTCTTTACCGGGGAAGGGAAGACAACCATGCGCACATTGAAAACCGGGATATTCCAGAATCCTTTACAAGAACTTACCTGGATAAAAAAATTTGGATGGTATGGAGTGGTCTTTTTCTTGGTCAAAGGAGCATTCTGGCTTATCACCCCTTTCATTATCCTTGCATTCAACTAAATATTCTCGCCCGTTTTCCGGGCCACCGACTCATGAGCACGCTGAGCAATGCACCTCACACAGAGGAACGTATCTCACGGGATTAAGCTTGCGCCCCGGCAAGGCTCAGTCCCTCCAATATACTGCAAGCCAGATCGTATCTCGTTGGGGATCGGTCCATTCCACACGATGCCTGGTATGGGCGGAAATATAAAGCGTATCCCCGGGACCAAGCATCATTTCAGGTTGCCCCTCAATTTTGAGTGTAGCTTTTCCTGCCAGTACCACAACACATTCATGCTCGGGCTCGTCATACCAAAAGTCTGGTGGAGACGCCTGGCCCCGTGACACTATCCGTTCAATTCGTACAGAACGACTCCTCAATACCTCACTCGTCAATTCGTGGTCAAAGTGTTCAGGAATATTGGCGAACAGATTTTGACATAGTTCCATTCCCTGCACCTTTCTTGACAAATCGGTCATATAAAATGAAGCTCATAAAACGGTCCCGGCCTTATGGCATTCTCTTTCTTAGGCCTGGCTGACCGCCATAAGTGCCTTGAGGCGAGCTCTGATGATGGGGAATAATCCAAAGTCAGCCATCTCTAATGGGGAAAAACCGAAGGATGGATCAGCGGCTGGATACGGAAGAGGTAAAGGCTCAAGCAGAAGATTCAGCAGACTGCCGATGATTCTAAATGGGGGAATATACGCAAAGGACCGGACAGACTCCTTAGGAAGAATTGACTCCTCTATTCTCCATTCCAGACGCTCCCCCCAAGACACGTCTCTAGCCAAATTGACCTAAAACTCTTACTGTACGACAAAATGACCACGTCGGTTTTCCTGCCAGCACTCTTCATTCTGATCGGTGCAAAACGGCTTCTCTTTTCCATAACTCACAACCTGCAGATTTTCACTGGGGACGCCCAAATCCACTAAATATTCCCTCACCGCATTTGCTCGTCGCTCACCAAGCACCATGTTATAACTTTCCGTGCCACGCTGATCACAATGTCCTTCGATCACAATCTTGTTATTCGCCAAGCCGGAAGCCAGTGCTTGGGCATTTTCTTGCAGAACGGAGATCGCATCCGCCCGAATAGAAAATCGGTCATAATCGAAGTAAATATCTCCCAGAGATTTGAGCAGAGCTTCCGTCTTCTTTTCAATCATTTCGGGCAGCGCTGGGGTTGGCTGAGCTGATTTGTCCGCCTCGGGTTCCATGCGGGCGATCATTTGTTCCGGCGGAGCCGCGTCTCCACGTATTACCGGTTGTGCCGGCATTTCCGGTTCAAACGCAATCGGCGGTATCCCCAAATCTTGTAATGATTCTTGAGGCGAAACTTGGTCTGGCGTGGTCGGTATGATAGGAGACGGAGGAATGACGGGTTCCGCTACCAGGGGAGCTTCTAGAGGCGCAGAGACCGCAGGTTCAACGACTGTCGTTCGAGGAGTGGCAAAAATATCAGCAGGAGCCGAAGGACGAACAACCGCGCGGGCCGGCTCTTCAACAGGAATGTCCATAGGGGAAATCCCAATGAACGTTTCAGCTTGCACGGGCGGCTGAACGACCGCCTCAACATGCGGCGTCACAGGTTCAACCTTTACCACTTGGGGCTTAGCAGGAGGTTCAGTCACACTGATGACCGTCGTTTGTAGTTTGGAACTACACCCCACCATTATCGCAATCAGGCATCCGCCCAATAGGCCAAATTTTCCTACTCTACTCACTTTCGAAAAAAGCAATACTTCGATCATGTTTTACCTCCACCATTTCCTTTTCTTGACTGACGTATGCCTCGGCTACATCCCATTTAATTTGATTCCTCAAACCTTTTAAGAATTTCTCTTAGCAAGGCCTCGGTCTTTCCTCATGATAATCTTATTCCAAAACTGTATGCAGTCCCTTAGAATTGTGTCAAGAACTCAAATGTGGCATTCCTCACCACCACTCCCGTCTCCTCACTTAAGAATGCCTTTTGGTAAGATCCAGGTCAAGAGTCCTACGAACAAAACTACATGAAATTCCTGCGTGAAACAACCTTTTATCCTGATCTTTGCAAGTCCAATGGAGCAAGCCTTGCCCTATCGAACATCCCTTTATGTTGCATCACGATAGCCTGGTGTCTTCCCCAACTAGGAAAACTGTTTTTTAGTTTATCCAGAATATCTATCGAAAACTCGGAATCCCCTCCGCCAGGATTTTTCCAAAGAATTGCATTCACCAACTATTAGGCAACATGAGACCAGAAGACCCGAGAGGTTTTTGGGTGCTCTAAAGTTCTCCAAGGCCGCCGCAAAAGATGATTCCCCGAAGGGCGAGCCTCTATCGAATCCTCAGTGCAGAGTCCAAACAGTGCCAAAATCAATATGCCCCAGTTCATAATAAGGTTCCCTAGACTGTCAGCCCAAATTTTAAACTATTTTGAGCCCCATCAACCCTAATATAAGAACCGTTTCATGCTCACGAATCACCTCTCGTCGTAACTCATCCATCCATTTCCAGGACTGTTGACTATTTCTCATACTTTCCCATTTCAATATAGGAGTGCCCGAACCCCTCTATTCCTGGCGTCCGTAGCGATCTTTTCCCAAGCTCAAGCAGCCTCAAATACTTCCCTTCAGTTAGTCTATGGATGAATTAAACGATCATAAAGTCCTTGACTACTGGTCCTTACCCGTACGCCCCTGGTACTTCTGAAGGAGGTCGACTGCGTCCTGTAGGGTTTCACCTGCAGGACTTTTATCAAATCTTACACCAAGGCAACTAATAACCATTTGAAATTTATAACCTTTTTTAAAAAAAATCATCTGGAACACCCTTTGCATTTAAAATCCTTAACTATTGCAACTCGCCAATAATATTGGGGACAAGCAATTTTTTGAATATGCCGTTTCATTAACTAGCTCAACGATATGGAGACCGGCGTGGTTCAGATGTCCTAATAATAATGGTGAAACATGGCAATACTGGAATTGAGCGCAACTTTATGAGCCTCGGCGGAGGGACTGGTTTCAGGGGAACTACGATTTCGACCGCACCCGAAGTCTGGTCTCCTCATCAGCCACCTTCTCAAAAGTCCCTCCGCCACCTTTTGAGATAAACCATTTCGACACCTAATAATTGTAAGACATCATGAAAATTTTAGGCGTGTATCAGCATTCACCAAATTCTGGGCCTCCCAAGGTTCCCATCAAAGACCGAGTCCTGTTAGTTGATGATGATCGACACCATCGAACCTGTCTAAAAGAGTTTTTAGAACTTCGGGGGTATGTGTGTTCAGAAGCAGGAAATGGTGTGGAAGGGCTAGAAATTTTGCAAAAAGAGTCCGTCTCGATCGTCATTACCGACAACAATATGCCACAGATGGATGGACTTGATTTCATTGAGCAAGTCAATCATAAATATTCCCAGGAAATTCTCTCAATTTTTCTGATTACTGCCGAATTATCCCACCTTGTCCGTCTTCGCGCATTTAAAAACGGAGTCAATCGGGTCTTTGAAAAGCCCCTGGATTTTCAAGAACTCTGTAATGCCGTAGACTGGGTCACGAAATTTGACATCCATCAATCGACAACCAACAAATACTCCTCCGCCAGATACCTTTAAGCTTCAGCTCTCTTCCAAAAGTCAAATTTGTTCGGTCTGATGAAGTCTGTCCTCCTCGAAGGAAATACCCGAACTTCGTCATAATCATCATTAACTGCAATGGTATAATGCGTACCAAGTAATTCTCCCTTGCTATCTGTTCCTCGGCAAGAAATGATGGTCTCGCCATTCCACTCATACGCCACTGCGTAGAAATCGGCATCCTGCCATTCTTGTAAAGGAACTGTGATGTCTCGAATTGCCGCGTTTCCAACTTCCGTACCCGAAAGCGTAATCCCAGGATTATACCCACGGTTATAGGCATCCATAGCAAGAATCGCAACCATAAGCTCAGTTGAGGCGCTCATGTTATTTTCTCCTAAAGTCTAAATGATATAAACGATGTTCTACGGGGGTTTCCTTGAGTAGTGCACCAGGTTTAGGTTCAACCAGCCGATTAACTGAATTTATCCACTCCAACACGCCTTCTATCTTCCCTTCCGTTACGGGCTCATCGGTGATTTCCAGCGTGATGCGTTTGAGCGAGACGCTCGGCCCGAACGTGGCCGCGAGATTATCCGGATCGACTTTGGTGACAGTCGCCGGATCGGTGATATTCGTAAACGTCACCAGGAGGGGATAGTCTTTTGGATCGAGCTCGCGAATCTCCCGTACCTTCTGAATGGCCTGGGCCCACCCGTTCTCAGGTTGGGAAACGACCCCACCAACCAGATCGTGAAACACCTTTCCGGTTAAAAAAACATCATAGGTCAACAATGCAAAGAGGTATCTCTTTTGGGGAGGTTCCACCAAAACCGCCTCTCCTCGCATACCAAGTTTCCGGGCCGTACGAAATTGCAGTGCTTCCGGAATGCCTTCTACCTTCATCTCTACAACACTAGAGCCGGTGATTATCTTACCGTTCGAATCTAGCTCCACGGTCATCTTCTGGTGCCACGAGTAGGAAGCAAAACCCAACAACTCAAATCCGGTCAGGAGCGGAGCGAAAAAGAGTATGAGCCCCAATCCGTTTAGACGGAGTCCTTTTTTGTCCATCTTCCAACAAGTTCCCTTCCTGGTCATTGCTACGCGTGCCTTTCTGGGATCACGGTGTACAGCCTTCATTCAGCGACTGTGGCTCAAAGGGATTCCTCAACTCGCAAGTAGGAATCTCGAACAACCCATGTCCCTTTCTCCTCGCCTATCGACGCCTGCCGTCCGGCCCCAGGGATGGACGCTCTGATCTTCCCGTGGGCCTTGTTTGAGCCCTGCGAGTTGGCCCGCTCTTCCATAGTTCGCGTCTGTCCCCTCCAATGCGGCCGGACGGGGCGTCCCTTTGCATGGTGCGTCTCGAGGAGCGCGCCCGCTGTTTGGCCACTTTTGCTCCACAACCACGGTGGTGCCCTGCGGGACACGCCAAGCAAGTCCTCGGCTGCCGGGACGAACCCCGGCATCAGTATCCGTCCCCCGGTAGGAAATGATGGTCTCGCCATTCCACTCATATGCCACCGCGTAGAAACCCACGGATTGAAAACCCACTGGAAAGAGTTCATCAATTCCGATGGTTGCCGTTCCAATATTGCTGCCGATGAGTAAAATACCTGAATCGTACTCTGGTTATAGGCCTCCATCGCGAAATTGGCATACATATGTTCTTTTGTAATAGCCATTTCATTCCCTGACAAAACTCCATTTACCTAGCCCATATAAGGGATCACCGTATTTTCGATCTACTTTTCCACCAATGGGTACAGTTAAGTTGTTCCACCACCCCAACACGCGTTCAATCTTCCCTTCCGTTACCGGCTCGTCGGTGATTTCCAGCGTGATGCGCTTGAGTGACACCCCTGGTCCGAACGTGGCCGCCAGATCCTCCGGATCAACTTTCTGCACGGTTTTAGGATCATTGATATCCATGAACGCTACCAGCAGAGGGTAGTGGGACCGCGGAATGTCTTTTTTAAATCGCGATTTCGCCACGATCGCAAATCGTTCATCACCCCTCCGTGGCAATTGATCTTTAAATATATTGATTGCATTGGTTTGCGGCCCGCTATCGGGCGGACCGCCATCGAGCAGAGCAAACACATATCCCTTCCCTGGAAGTTCGACGAACGCCGCTTCCCCCCTCGCCCCAAACTGGGAGGAAAACCCCAGTCCCTTCGTTAGCGGATCACTGTCCCGCACGGTCACCTTCACGACACTTGACCCGGTGTAGAGCTGGCCATCGACGTCAACTTCCACTGTCATCTTTTGATGCCAGGTGTAGGGAATCCAAAAATGCTGACAATAGGCCACCGATGCCCCGATCAACACCAACACACCGATAAGCAGGATTTTCTTCATGTCTCGCTACTCCATCCTGGAAAATTTATGTGTTGGATGCCCCGGCTCCTTGGGGGTTATCCAAAACATTCCTTTCCCCTGGTGAACCATTCAGCACTCGGAGCAGAGTAGGTCTTCCTTCACTCTTCCTCGTTGGCTGAAGAGGCACCGCTACCAACGCAGATACTCGACTACACCTGACAGGTATGCCCACTGTCTCCTGCCCTGTGGCGAGGCACCCTTGCAGGCGACGCCAGACATGGGTCGAATGTTCCAAACCCTCATCTCTCTCTCCCCTTCGCCTATCGACGCCTGCCGTCCGGCCCCAGGGATGGACGCTCTTATCTTTTGTTTGAGCCCCGCGAGTTGGCCCGCTCTTTCATAGTTCGCGTCCGTCCCATCCGATGAGGCCGGACGGGGCGTCCGTTTGCATAGTGCGTCTCGAGGAGCGCGACCGCTGTTTGGCCACTTTTGCTCCACAACAACGGTTGTGCCCTGCGGGACACGCCAAGCAAGTCCTCGGCTGCCGGGACGGACCCCATAGCTGTTAAGCTAAGCCGAAGGCGTTTCTTTCACCTGCGCTTGCTCAGCGCTTTTTTTGTGCTATATTACCGATAGCTTTATAGAGGCTATCGGGTTTAATCAGCACATACGAGGAGGCACCGATGACGCGAGACGAGCAGACCCTGCAACGAATTCAGCGGCAGCTGGCCACCTTGGGCCCGGTCTTGCCGGGAAGCCTGAGCGAACAGTGGAATGTGTGCGGGACACCGGGCTGTCGGTGCAAAGCCCCCTCCAATCCCAAGAAGCATGGGCCCTACTATCAGCTCAGTTTTACCGTGGCGGGCCAGAGCTCCACGCTCTTCGTCCAGAAAGGGGACCTGGGCGAGGTGCGGCGGCGGCTCAAGCGCTATCCGCGCTTCAAGGCGTTAACCACGGCCTGGGTCCAGGCGTGTCTCGCCCTGGCTCGCAGCCAGGGCTTCCGGGAGACGTCCGCATGAGGGGGCTTCCGAGGTTATTTGCGGGGTTAAAAAAAACGAGATTACTCGGCTGGCCAAACAGACGGGGTTTCAGCAACGCCACGGGCGGCTCACACCCTATGAATTCCTCGTCCTGCTGACGTTGGCCCAACTGGGGATGATGCATCCGTCCTTGGGGGGGATGGTCGCGGCGTTATCCACGCGCATCAGTCGCGAAGCCTTACATCAACGCTTTACGGCCTCGGCGACCGCCTTTCTCCGCCACTGTCTGCACACTGTGCTTCGGCACAAACTGCAGCCGGTGCCGATCCGCACGCACCTGCTCCAGCCGTTTGCCCGCGTCCTGCTCATGGATAGCTCGAGTTGGGATGTCAGCGCGAAACTGGGCGCCGTCCTTCCCGGCTCAGGGGGCAACGCCTCCACCGCCAACTGCAAACTCCAAACGGCGTATGACTACAAGCAGGGCGAACTGACCTTTCTGGCGGACACCGCCGGCACCATGCCGGATAATCGCTACACGGACCATCTGCCCGCTCTGGTCAACACGACCGACCTGCTGCTCTTCGATCAGGGTTATTTCAAACTGACGACCGTCAACGCCCTCATGGCGAAAGGCGCCTTCTTTCTGACGCGCTTGTTCCTCGACACCACGGTGCACGATGGCCAGACAGGCGAGCCGCTTGACCTCGGCCAGGTCTTACGAGCCGCACCGGGGCCGATGGATGAACGCCAGGTGCGCCTGGGGCAGGGCAAGAATCAAACGCACGCCTGTCGGCTGGTGTGCCTGCGCGTCAGTGCCCAGATCGCCAATGATCGGCGCCGACGATTTAAGGCCCACGCCCGCCGGCAAGGCCGGACCGGCAGTCCACGGCATTTGGCTTTCTGCGACTGGACGCTCTTGATCACCAATGTGCCGGAGCCCTGGGTGCCCCTGGACATGATCCGGGCCTTGTATACGCTCCGTTGGCAGATCGAGTTGCTGTTCAAACAATTTAAATCCATTCTGCGCGTGCATCAGTCCGCCACCGGCAATGTTCATCGCTTACGCTGCGAGCTCTACGGCAAATTGATTGCGGCGGTGTGGGTGCAGCGCCTGCATGCCGTCGCCAACACCGCGTTGTGGAATGCCTCACGCCAAGAGATCAGCCTGGCAAAGCTCTACAAACGGCTCCAGGAGCGCGCGTTTCTTCTCGCGCAATTCGTCATATGGTCGGAGGCGCAAGCCAGGGCCTATCTGTCCCAAGAGCTTGAGACCCTGCTCAGGCACTGTCGCAAGCATCGACAACGCTCACGGATGACCACGCTGGACATGCTCGAAGCGGGTTTCGATCCGAACCTCTACAGAGGGCAAGGCTTAGCTTAACACCTATGGGACGGACCCCGGCTCAAAAAGATCTCTGAAACTTTTGTACATATACATCGGCGAAAAACTTCCCAAGACTAAAATCTCGCCAGTGATAGCTCCGTTTACGTGGACTCCCTAACCTTCGCCGATTTCTACAGAGAGCCTGTTTCTTCCAGATTCCCACCTGACTTATTGTATTGGTTGATTAACGAAGGCGACCCTTAGTGACATTCGTATTTCAAGCTTCATCGAATCTTGCCCTCCAGAATTTTTTCGGCAATAATTCCCCGGTTGTAAACCTCAATTTCATTCAATAAAACCTTCGAAGACCAAGGAGAGACGTATGAAATCCTGGATATTCCAAGTGGCAATCGTGGGAAGCGTTATCGCTATGGGTGGGTTGTCGGCTTCTGCCGGGGAAAAGGAAGGATCTCAGCTGGCGATTACCTCCCCGCACAATGGCGAAATCGTCGGATCGACCGTTGAACTAACGTAGACGTTACAAAAGGGCACCAAAAGCGACCATATACATGCCTTTGTCGATGGCCAATACTAAAAAGGATTCAAATGCACGCTCCAAGGACTGCCTCCGGGTAAGCATCTGATCACGGTCAAGGTGGCCGACCATGACCATGAACTTCTTGACACGTCTGATTCAATCCAGGTCGAAGTGAAATAACCAAGCACCTGATGAGGAAAATCCCCTATGGTGGCGCCTGGCTAAAAGGTCGGACGATCTCTCACAAACAATTCAAGAGAGCGGAAACACGACTATAATGGTGGCTTAACGTCAGATGACCCCTCAGGAATGAAGCGTGGGATCCGGAGTAGGACCTCCACCCAGGATGTTCCGGAGCGCAAGAGCCAGAGACAGTCCGTTGACCGGCTTCATCAAGAAGGCCCGAATGCCGAGTTGCTTGGCTTTTTCTTGAGTCATGGTGTGGCTAAACCCCGTACACAACAGAATGGGAATATCCGCTCGAATTCCTAACAACGCACGAGATAAGGCCTCCCCGCTCATCGTTGGCATGGTTTGATCCGTCACGACCACATCAAAATCCGAGGGATGTGCTCGAAACAGATCTAACGCTTCATACGGATTGACGCTCGCCACAACGGCATAGCCTAAATGGCTGAGAAATTGTGTCCCCCAGCGCGTCAGCATTTCCTCATCATCCACAAATAAGACCCTTCCCGATCCGGTCGGCCAGGCAATCACTTCCTCAGGTTTTTCGGGCGCAATCACATCCAAGCGCGGCAGGAGTACCGTGAAGGTCGTGCCCTCCCCGGGACGACTGGACACCGCAATCCCACCCCCGTGGTTGTGGACGATCCCGTGGACAACCGCCAGCCCGAGTCCCGTGCCCTCCCCGGCAGGCTTTGTGGTAAAAAATGGCTCAAAAATTCTTTCGACCATTTCGAGAGGAATGCCATTTCCGGTGTCACGAATCACCACCTGAAGGTAGGAACCGGCTTTGCACAGGCCCAGGCCCGGCATTCCATCCTCAGGAATACACTCATGGCCTAAGGCTATTTCCAACAGACCGCCCTCTTCCCGCATGGCATATTCCGCATTGGCACACAGATTCATAATCACTTGTTGCATTTGCGTCCGGTCACCATAAATCACCGTGGACTCAAGATCCAAAGACGTTCGAATTTCAATCGAGGAAGGAAAGCTGGCACGAACCATTTTCAGGACATCCCGGATGACCAATCGCAGGTCAATGGCCTCCTTATCCTTTTCCGAGCGCCGGCTAAAGGCTAAAATTTGCTTCACAAGATCACGGGCCCGATTCCCTGCAGCGACCACTTCGTTTAAATACGATTTTAAGCGTTCATCCTGCGTGGCATAGGCCATCGCCAATTCGGAATATCCCAGGATCGCACCCAAAATATTATTAAAGTCATGGGCAATGCCCCCGGCCAAGGTCCCGATCGCCTCCATTTTTTGGGTATGCCGCAATTGCATCTCACTCAATAATAAAGCCTCTTCGGTCCGTTTCCGCTCTGTAATATCCTCACAAGACAGTAACCACACCCGAGGCCCTGACTGTTTCTCAATGGCCTGAATCGTCTCTTTCACCCAAATGATGGTCCCGTCCTTTTTTACTTTTCTGAATTCAGGAAGAATACCTTTAATGGATTCACGCAACCCCTTCTCCAGACCTGATTGAAACAGGGCACGGTCCTCCTCATAGACCACGGAAAACGCAGAAGTGCCCAGCAATTCCTCAACCCGATACCCCAACACTTGAGCCCCATATTGATTCACAGAGAGAATGATGCCCTGACTATTCACCGTGAAATAAATTAATGGAGTCTGATCGTAGAGCTCACGATACTTGTCCTGGCTGTTTTGGACTTCTTCCTGTGCCCGCTTGCGCTCAAGTTCCGCTCCTGCCCGTGCGGCAAAAATCTTCAAAAGATTATGCCCTTGAGAGGAAAGAACAAGCGGATTCGTATCCAAAAGCGCTAGATTTCCCACAACCTCATTCTGAGCATTAAAAAGAGGAATCCCATAATACGCCTCAACCCCCAGAGCTCGAATCGTTTCACTCCGAGGAAAGAGGTTTTGGACACCGGAAGGCTGGTCCACAGGGTTACCCTGAAACACCTGTTCGCAAGGGCCACCAAGACAATCATACTCGGAGGAATGCTCAAAATGGTCGTGGTTCCAAAAAGCCAATGTCCGGGCTTTGCTGGCATTTGGCTCAATCCGCTCTGACAAAAACACCATGGGCACCTGAAGCGCTTTGGCCAATTCGCCGACAAGGACTTCAAAGAAATTTGGAGAGCCGGGGATCACATTACCTTTGACAATCGCCTCCAGCGCATCTTCCCATTGTTTTCTCTGAGTGATATCTCGCGAGATGACGACTGCGCGCAGTTCCCCAAGCGCCGTTTGAAAGGCTCGTCCGGTGCTTTCAAACCAGCGGTACTCCCCATTCTGATGCCGATAGCGGTAGACTGAACGGCCGGAACCGTGGGTCTTCATGCCTTGGCAAAACTCCTCCACTACCCTGTCTCGATCTTCAGGATGAACCGGGGCAAAGACACTCGTGCCAAGCAGATCTTGGGAGCTGTACCCAAGAGATTCTTTGAAATTTGGGCTCACATAGAGGAACCGTCCTTCTGCATCGGCTTCCGTGATCAGATCATAGGCATTTTCCATAATGGCCCGGAAGCGTTTTTCTCGTTCCTGAATGATGAGCTCAGCGGCTTTTCGGAACGTAATATCGCGAGCAAAACCCAAGACCCCGTTCTGACCATCCGGTAAAGATCCAAACGAGTCTTTGGTCACTAAAAACGTTCGGGACACAGGATGCTGCTCCTGAACCTCGACCTCAAATGTCTGAGTCCCCGCAGATTGCATCACATGGTCATCTCCCTCGACAAACAACGCATGCGGCTGGGTGCCAAATATTTCCTCATCGGTTTTTCCGACGACCTCATGGATGGCCTTTCCCATAATCTCCGCGCCCGAAGGATTCACCAGGAGGTACCGACCATCCTGGTCCTTAACATAGACCACATCACTCATTTCTTCGAGGACAGCATCTAACAGAGCGTGGTTCCGCCTCGATATGTCCTCCGCCAACTTGCGCTCCGTGATGTCGCGTATGGTTCCTCCCCCTCTAAGTAACCGGCCATCGGCATCAAAGGTTCCCTCCCCGGTGGCCTCAAACCAACGATAACCTTTTGATTTAGTGAGTAACCGGGACTCCACATGATAGGGAATCCTCTTTTCAATATGATTGGTTAAGGCCTCAAAGACTCGCTCCCGATCGTCAGGGTGTAACCGTTGCTCCCAACTTCCCAGTACTCCCGGGAACTCAGATTCCTCATACCCCAACATCGCGATAAACTGAGGGGAGTACCACACCGGACACTCTGGAGAGTACCAGGGAATATCCGAACAAATTTCAGCCACCCACAATCCCTCACGAGACCCCTGGGAGGCCAGAATGAACCGCTCCACTTGCTGTCGAAGGGCATGCAATTCCTCTTGCAACTCAGGCTGTGGGGTACCTGGGGATATCTTGGATTGGCGAGTCTCGGACAGTCGGGTATTATGGCTGGAAGCTTCCGATTTCGAAGATAATTGTGCAGGTGACCCTTGGGAAGACCCAAGGGAAAGCGTCAGATCTCCCAGGCGCTTTCGATGAATTTCTTCATCGGAAGAAGGAGAAGACTTTGAAGGATGGGGAGATTCCATACAGCATCTATCCTTGAAAAGCCCGGAATGACCAGCTCCTCAAGGAGTGACTCTATAATCAAACACCATGAAATATTTTTCCTATAATGTCAAGAAAAAATACGCAAAAACACATGATCGTCAGACGTAAGCTGGAACAGCAGGATTTCCACGCTTACCAATCATAAGAATATGGCATCCCTGGATCATCAGAATATGACATGCTAGACTCACCATTCGTCCACACACTCTTCATTCGCTGACACACATGAAAAAAGCTGTTTGCACCATCGCCGGCTCTGATTGTAGTGGAGGAGCCGGAATTCAAGCCGATCTCAAATCCATGTCCGCGAACGGGGTGTTCGGGATGTCGGTGTTGACGTCCATTACCGCACAAAATACGTGCGGCGTTTCTGACGTTTTTCATTTGCCTATCTCGATTATTACCGCACAACTCGATGCGCTCTTTTCCGATATTCCTGTCACCGTGATTAAAACCGGGATGCTGGCGACCTCCGACATCATCACAACCGTCAGTCGGCATCTAGCCAAACAACATCTCGAGCACCTGGTTGTTGATCCGGTTATGGTGGCGAAAGGAGGTTATCCACTCCTGGAACAGGAAGCGATGGCCACACTGAAAACCGAATTGCTTCCTCAGGCTTCCCTTCTGACCCCAAATATTGCCGAAGCCGAAATGTTATCCGGCCTCTCCATTAAGACTTTGGCCCATGCCAGAGAGGCGGCGAAAGTCATTCATCAATTCGGCTGTCAACATGTCCTGATCAAGGGCGGGCACCTGCTGGAACAGCCGGGAACCGACCTACTCTATGACGGCAGGTTTTTCCGCATGTTTAAGGGGGAGTTTATTCAGACGAATACGACTCACGGAACCGGCTGTACCCTGGCCTCTGCCATTGCCGCCAACCTTGCCAAGGGGAAACCTATCCCCGACGCGATTGAAGCCGCGAAAAACTATACGACTGAGGCCATTCGTCACGGCCTTCCTCTTGGCCAGGGAAATGGCCCAACCGACCACTTCTACTTTCTGCAAGCATAGCCAACTCGTGGAGACCGCATCGCCCACAGAAAGCTGGGATGGGAGGACTGAAGCTCCTGTCAGCTTTACCGGTTCATCCGGCATCGTAACGACAGGGATTTTCGCTCAACCGGCTGCTTCCACGAATCGAGCCGTAATCCTTTGTCATGGATTTCCTTCCGATAAAAACAGTCGAACCAATCGGCGGCTGACCGACCTTCTCATACCTCAATCCATCGCAACGCTTCGATTCGATTGGTATGGCATGGGTGACTCACCGGAGCCCTTGTCACAGCTCCGCATCAAAAAATGTGAGGAACAACTGGATGCGGCCGTCCGCTTTCTCACCGAAAGATCCATGCAGGCTCTCGGAATCATTGGATCCAGTTTTGGTGGATTCATGGCCATACTTTCGGCCCCCCGGTATCCTCTCCTCCAGGCCCTGGGCCTGAAATGCCCCGTGGTCGATTTTTCTGAAGTACTTCGCCTGGAATTGGGAGCAGACGCCATGGACCAATGGAAACACACCGACCACATACCCGACATCTTCGGTGGCGACCTTCCGACACCCTTGCCGTATGCTTTTTTCGAGGAATGTCTCACCTATAACGGCTACAACTCAGCTTCGCGCATTCAAGCCCCCACACTGATTGTGCATGGGGATCAAGACGAAATCATTCCGGTCCATCAGATTGATCGATTACTGACGTCTCTGAGCGTGCCCAAGGATTTTCGTCTCATTCCCGGTGCAAACCATCAATTCGGACGGCCTGAAGATTTTCGTCTCATGACCGCCCATTTGGCCAAGTGGATGCTCGATCATCTGCCTCACTCTTGAGATGGCCGGACCCGATTTATGCCTGACTCACCACACACCAACCGGGAATTATCTCAAGCGCAACTCGAAACCATTCGTATGCTCTATCCGTTATTTAAAAACGAGGTGCTCCGGCGGCGGGAATACATGAGCCGGTTGTCGGTATTCCACAATACCATATTAGTGTTCCTGATCATGATCATAGCGGTGGTTCCCCCGGGACACCCCGACTTCACCATGCGATGGTTGACCATTTCAGGTGTGATCATATTGTCCGGGTTTGTGGTCTATCTGATTCTTCAACAAGCCACTCGACACCGAATGGCCAAACAACAATTAATTGAACTCGAGAGGGGAATGGGACTGTACCAAGAAGACTGGATGATTTCGGGGAAAACCACTTATCCGCAGCATTGGCAAACCGATTGGCTCTCGGACCGGAGCGTGGCGACGTACCTCACCATCCTCATGGTTCTGACAGGACTGGCTATCTACGCTATGCTCATTCGCCTCTAACCGTCACCTCACGTCCTCACATGGAGATACGCTATCCGGCGAAAGGACCGCGCTCATGTTAAGAACATATCGAGGGATTGCCCCAACGGTCGCGACCAGCGCATTTATCGAAGACACGGCCGTCGTCATCGGGGATGTGGCCATCGGATCGGAATCGAGCGTCTGGTTTCATGCCGTCATACGCGGGGACGTGCATTCTATCCGCATTGGCCATCGGACCAATATTCAGGACCTCTGCCTGTTGCACGTGACGCATGACACTCACCCTCTCACTCTTGGAGATGACATCACCGTGGGCCATCATGTGGTGCTCCATGGATGCACGATACATGATCGGGTGCTGATTGGCATGGGCGCTATCATCATGGACGGCGTTGTGATCGAAGAAGACTGTGTCATTGGCGCTGGAGCCTTAATTACGGGGAATATCCACATCCCCTCAAGGAGCCTGGTCATGGGGTCTCCGGCCAAAGTGAAACGCCTGTTGACGGATGCTGAAGTGCAGTGGATCAAAGAATCTGCCGCAAACTACATCCGATACGCCCAACAATATGTCTCCGAACAGAATGAATAATGTCGGAAGTCCAGTAAGCCCCAATCAGGATATGTCCTGGCTCTTAAAAAACTCCTCTTCCCAACCGCGCATTCGGATAAGACCCCTCCCTTGAGCCCTTCTCTTCTTCAACGCATTCCACTGGTCATTTTGGGAACCGGCTATACCGGTCGACGGCTCTATCACCAGGCTTGTGAAGCAGGGTGGAACGTTTTCGCGACAAGCCGAATGCCGGATGTCCATCTTGCAGATATTTCATCTGCGCATCGAATTCATTTTGACCTGACCCAGCCTGAAACCTGGCGATCCATTCCCACTCCGGCCCATCTCATTTGGTGTTTTCCTGCAACGCCATTGCATGTGGTCCAGGAATTCTTCGCCGGCCGCCCCAGGGAGTCCGGTAGAATTCTGGTGCTGGGAAGCACATCCGCCTATGGCACGAACTGCGGAGCCGTCACGGAACAGACTCCGGTCAACGCGGACCTTCCAAGGGTTCAAGGAGAAGAATATCTTCGGACACAATTGGGCGCCGTGGTCATTCGACTGGCAGGATTATACGGGCCAGGTCGTCATGTGTTGGATTGGATGAGAAAAGGCAAGATTCGCAATACTCCGAAATGGGTCAATCTCCTCCATGTAGAAGATGCGGCAGGCATCTGTTTACGAGCCATTGAACGGGCTCAGAATGGTACCACGTATTTGGCTAGCGATGGGACCCCACGGACCTGGTCAGAGATTTTCTCAATTGCGTCAGAAAAGTGGAGCATTCCCATTCCCCCACCCACGCCCCTTCGAGAAATCGGCAAACAGATCTCTATTCACAAACTCCTCACCACCCTTCACTATACCCTTCGATTTCCTGACCTCTATCAGGCCTTGGACGACATTGAACGGCATTCATCATCATGAAAACACAGCACTCCAAGCAGCCACATGATCATTCTTAACGGAAAAATGCGACAAGAGAATACACCACCACCCCGTTATTGACGGCATGCGCCACCATGCCGGGAATCACACTCCCGGTTCGTTCGTAGGCCCATGCCCACAACAACCCACTCCACAAAACCGTCAGAAACGCAATCAGCCCATAGCCATGGGCTAAGGCGAAAATCAATCCACTTGCGACCATGGAGAGCGGAAAACTGAATTTGGTTCGAAGTGTCGTATAGAGAATTCCCCGGAAAATGAGTTCTTCGAAAAAGGGCGCCAGAAAAACGAAGTCGATTGTGGTTTTGATGAGTTCCATCCGCGTTCCCCAAATCAGCTGCGGGACAAACCATTCCGTCCAATGCACCGAAGATTGAAACGCATCTCCCCCGAGCACAATCAACCAGTCCCCCACAAGTCCAAGCGTCACCAACATCACGACCAATGGCAGACCGGATTTCAATCGTTGCCACACATTCGAAAACCCCACCACCTGTAGCAACGATTGTTTCCTGGTTCGGCACAACAGAATAGCGGTCAGGACGACGGGAGGAAGATACAATAAAGCAATCCCGAAATCCTCAATAATTCCTATACCGTCAGGCATAACCGCCACCAGCCCCATCAACAGAATCGTCAAGGCCCCTCCACGGGCTAAGACCGCGATACCCTCCCGGAATGTCCATGGAATGCACCAGGCAGCCAAGTCGGTGGGGGACTGTGAAATCCGGCCTTTCAACCGGGCAAAACCCAGACGGAGAAAGAACACCACCCCAATCCCAATCACCACAACCTCACCCACCAATAGCACACGCCATTTCCATAATGGTGGGTCGCTCAACTGATACTCTTGTAATTGCAGATTTTCCTGTAAATCTCGATCGCCGGCCTGAGCGGCTATTCGTCGCGCAAGATGAAAGTAAAACCAATTTGCGGGGACCTCTTCGGCTAACCTCGCCTGCAAGAAGACATAATCAGCAGGCGACGTTTCGCTCTGCCCATATCCCACTTCCAACAATCGACGAAAAAGAGCAGGCGGATTGTGCTCCATACTCCAACTCATCACAAACTGGTTGAATTGCTCGGTCAACCCGGCTTCGCCATAGAGCATCCCCAAATACAATCTATCCAATGGTGAGGATTGATCATCCACCCATTCTTCATACCAGAGTTGGATTTGATCCAGGGTTTCCCCGTCCTGTCCCCCCAAACGGTACATCACCTGTTCAAACGAGGAGAGTTCAGGCAGGCGAGATTCAAAACCCAACATCCGACTGGCAATCCGCTCAAGATCCCGGCTTGCAGGTGATGCCAGGCGCACATCATCAGAAAGCGTCACCGCCCAAAAGAGCAATCCCAGCCCACCTGCGCAGAACAACAGACACAGGCCGGTCAACCAACGGGAGAATTCAATTTCTTCTTGAAGGTCCGG
The DNA here is from genome assembly GCA_024760505.1 of Nitrospira sp. Taxonomy (GTDB): domain Bacteria; phylum Nitrospirota; class Nitrospiria; order Nitrospirales; family UBA8639; genus Nitrospira_E. The sequence goes on along the minus strand of CP058931.1, from coordinate 2,158,739 downwards.
GCGGGTATCTGGGAGGAGATCGATTGTATTATCTGATTCCATATGAGAGGGTTCACAGATGCAAGAAAGTTACTTAAGGGCACCTCTAAAAACGTGCGAGGTGACTCGGGTCCCCCGCGGTGGATGAGACCGGGGGTGGAATCAGTGAGTAAAATCCACAGCCAGCGAGGTTGGCTCCCCTGATTTGTCCGATTCATGGTCGTTTCGGCTCCATGCTTACGCCAATTGTCCTCTGACGGCGGTCGTCAGTACCAGGAACCGCTGGAAGTTGTAGGTAAGATTTTTCAGCCCGATCTTCGCGCGTGCCCGAACCCGCCCAATGGTGCGAACAAGGTTGCCCCCCATCGCCATGATCTGATGACCGAAGACATGTTCGACACGGGCGCGAATACGTGAGCGGTGTCGGTTGGAACTTGTTTGTTGAGTGGTCAAGGGCTTGGCCCGATACCCTTTGTACTGAATCCGCGAGCGCAGTTTCCGTTTCTTAAGCTGGGCTTCGATCTCTTCTGACCGATAGGCCGCATCGGCCCACACGTCGCGTCCCGCAGACTGGGGCTGCAACATGTCGGTGAGCACCTGACTGTCATGCACCGCCGCATCGGTGACCGTATAGCGCCGAATGAGTTTATGCTGGTTGTCCACATTGACGTGATTCTTATACCCGTAGTGACTGATGCCCCGCTTGACGGTCCACTGGGCTTCTGTATCTTTCTGCCGCCGTTTCGCTGGCTGCGCTTCCCAGTCCGCCGGGCAATCACCAGCTTTGATCGTGGCATTTTCCTCCCGTGTATTGCGTTGTTTCGGCACGGGAATCAGGGAGGCATCAATGAGCTGGCCCCCACGCGCTTGTAACCCCTGGCTCGCCAGGTAGGTGTCAAATTGCTTGAAGAGGGTCTCAACGACTCCGGCTTGGGCCAAGGTCTCGCGGAACAGCCAGATGGTCTTGGCATCGGGAATTCGCTGATGCAGATCGAGGCCTAAGAAGCGCATGAACGAGAGCCGATCGCGGATCTGATATTCTGTTTGGTCATCAGACAAGTTATAGAGGGCTTGCACCACCAAGATTTTGAACATGAGTAGGGCATCAAATGGTGGTCGACCGCCCTTTGGGCGTTTGGAACGACACAAGCTCTTCTCCAACGGCTTCCGAAAACGAGCCCAAGGAATATGCTGGGCAAGTTGTTCCAACGGATCCCCCTTCTGGGTGAGAGCGTCATAGCGATGACTCAGGTCAAAGAATCCGAGTTGTCCAGATGTGTGCATGAGCGTTCCTCCTTGGAAGAGACTTATGCCACAGACCAACAGAATTGTCAGTAGTTTTTAGAGATGCCCTTATTTTAACTATCAGAGAAGATACCATGATCTGCAGGCGCCCTGCCGAAACAAACCATACCGTACCCGCCACGGACACACTCCACACCTCCTGTCCCGGGAGCATGACAAAGGCAACTAGCCATCTCACTGACCTACTCTTTTTTTTAATTAACAATTATATCGGCCATTCGGCGTGGCCAAGACGCGGAACCGAATCCAGAGCTAAGGCGGCACTGTCTGAGATTCTATGGTTTAGGTCAAGCCTTTTGTGAGCCGGTCCGGGTTAAAAGTCGTCTGATAGCGATGAATGGACCACGCGGCTCGGGCGATTTTGCGCGCGATAATGACTACCGTCGCCGTGCCACTCCAGCCTTGGCTGCGATAGGCGGCGGAGATGGGTTTCCAGACTTTGGTTCGGACCGCGGCCATGGCAGCATTGAAGAGCAACCGGCGGACCGCGGCTGGGCCGCGGTTGGATAAGCGGCGGCGCCCGCTTTTCTGCCCCGAGTCCTTGGCCCGCGGGTCGAAGCCGATGAAGGCGACGAAGGCATCGGCATTGCGGAACGGCACCCGCTCTAAAGTATTGGTGAGGCTCAGCCCGACCAACGGGCCGACGCCCACGATAGTTTCGATCCGCGGTTGAGCGTCTCGATGCCCGGGCGCCCGGGCCGCCAGCGTGGCCATGGTGGCATCGAGCTTGGCCAGCAAGGCATCCAACTTTCGGAGCACGGCCTTGACGTCAGAGGCAAACCCGCTGAGGTTGTTCATCGTGAGCTTGAGCATGCCCTTGATCCGGACGAGCTGGGCCCGCCGCCGAATTAACCGGTCGAGTTGGCGTTGGGTAGCCGTCGGCGGTGTGTAAGGCCGCAGGCACTGGTGTTCTTGGGCGACCAAGCGAGCCAACAAAGTCGCATCGACTCGATCCGTTTTTGCCCGCGCGCCCATGGCTTTGGCCTAATGCCGGGTTTCCATCGGATTCAAGAGAAAGACGGTGGGCCCGTGGGCATGCGCCAGATCCGCGAGGACCTCATGATAGGTCTTGGTGGATTCGAGCCCAAGGCGACTGCCGGCGGGCAAAGACTTGAGCCACGTGCGTAAGGCGGTGCGCTGATTGCGGATCTCGTGAACTGGAAAGTGTTGCTCGGCACAAGCTACGACTACGGTGTCTTTGGCCACATCGACTCCGACATTCAAACCGGGTTGCATACGCGTCGCCTCCCAAAATAAGGTGCACCAATGGGGTGGGCCACACCAACGTAAGCTTGCGTTCAAATCGGCGGTCAGGAGTCCTGCCGCAAGATTCTTCATCGACGTTGAGGAGGTGGATGGGAGAAGTCTCAAACCGTCTGTCCAGTAACTGGCAGAGGCGAAGCGATGTCCCTCCACCCCCGACCCCTCGGAGCTTCTCAAGAATGACAAGAAAAGACCATACAAGCGGAGCGAGTTGGGCTGCCGCTGGATTCGGCGAGCATCGAAGGGCATCCAACCGACTACGCCGAGGGCCACTGGTTTTGGGTCCTTTTGCCAAAACAAAATGACCTCGCCGCCGGGACGAACCCCCGGCATCATTTTTTATTCCTTAGTGAACTCCCGACCTATCTTGATGCCTATTTCCGGCCTTCAGCACATACCCCTAGCTTGGATAATCCGATACAATATAAGAAAAAGGTCTGTAGCCTATGGGTAACCCGATCAAAATTGATCCAGTGCGCAACTGAAGAGGAGGGACTCCTTGGTGTGGAATTTTTTTAAGCGACAGCAAAATGGGCAAAGCTCCTCGCAAGATATCGGCCCCTATTCCAATTACCGGATGGCCGTAAGATTAGAATTGACTCAACGCACCGGCGTCTTTGCCCAATTAGCCACCGCCATCGCGGAAGAAGGCGCCAGTTTGGGCGCGTACGATATGGTCTCGGCCACTCGCACCAAAGTGATCCGGGATATTACTCTGGATGTCCAGAGTGAAGAACATGGCGAACGGGTCATGAAACGCCTGAATTCGTTGGCGGATGTTCGGGTCATCGCCTCATCGGATCGGATTTTCCTCATGCATTTAGGCGGGAAAATCCGGGTGGAGAGCAAGTTCCCGGTGAAAACCAGAAATACCCTGTCCATGGTCTATACGCCTGGAGTCGGACGCGTCGTCAAAGCGATTGCCGCAGATGAGAAAAAGGCCTATTCCTTTACGACGAAAAATAACAGCATCGCCGTCGTGACAGACGGATCGGCCATATTGGGCCTAGGAAATCTCGGCCCTCTCGCCGCCTTACCGGTCATGGAAGGCAAAGCCATGTTGTTCCATCAATTTGCCGGTATTGATGCCTGGCCTCTCTGTCTCAATACCCAGGACTCAGAAGAGATTATCCGGACGGTGCTCGCCATTTCTCCGTCATTTGGAGGCATTAACCTGGAAGACATCAGTGCCCCCCGATGCTTTGACATTGAGCGACGACTGCAAGCCGAACTGGATATTCCGGTCATGCATGATGATCAGCATGGAACGGCTGTGGTCATTTTGGGTGCGCTTCTCAATGCCTTAAAAGTCACACGCCGAACCATCAATGAAATTACCGTCGTGGTCCTCGGATTGGGAGCCGCCGGCACGGCCTGTTGTGAATTACTTTTAGGAGCCGGAGTCAGCAGGCTCAAGGGGTGCGACAAGCAGGGGCTGGTGTTGGATCGCCCAGTGGAAGAACTTCTGCCACATCGCCATACGCTTCGCAGCATCATTCCGTATGATCAGCCAACCGGAACCCTTCAGGACGCCCTGAAAGGCGCCCATGTGGTGATTGGTCTTTCCACAGCCAACATCTTAAAACCCGAAGACTTAGCCCTCATGGCCAAGGATCCCATAGTGTTTGCCTTGGCCAATCCTGACCCTGAAATCCTACCCGAGGCCGCCATTCCCCACTGTCGCGTCTATGCCAGCGGGCGGTCGGATTATCCCAATCAATGCAACAATCTCTTGTCGTTTCCCGGCATCTTTCGTGGAGCTCTTGATGTGCAAGCCAAAACGATTAATGAACCGATGCTCATTGCTGCCGCTCATGCCCTCTCCAAGATGATTCCTGACTCCGCACTCAGTGAGGAATATATCATTCCCAGCGTGTTCGACAAACAGGTGGTACCCAAGGTCGCCAAGGCCGTCTCTCAGGCTGCTATTGACTCCGGCGTGGCGCGCCGAACAAAGAAGGAGATGGAAGAGGAGATGTAAGCACAGCGAATGACAGAGGTTAAGGAGACAGCAGGATCTATTTCAAAGAATCCCAAAGAAGGATGCTTATTCCGAGTGGCCACAGATAATAAGCGAATAAATGGAAGTGATCCTGTCTGACGAGTTTAATGATCAACGAAATAGATCCATACCCCACCAAGGCCGCAACGACCATTCCGACCACATAGACACCTATCGGGTCATGAATCTGATCCATTCCTTTCCCAATTTCTAAGATCGTCGCCCCCACAATAGCTGGCATGGATATCAGAAGAGAAAACCGGGCCGCTAATTCCCGATCCAAACCTAACAACACTCCACTGGCAATGGTTGATCCGGACCGGGAAATCCCGGGAAGGACCGCCACACCTTGTACCATGCCAATCGCCAGGGCATCCCGAATGCTCATGTCCTGAATACCCCGGGCACGGCTTCTCCCGTGCCCCAACCAGAGAATCACACCGGTAACTAACAACATAACGGCCACGACGGGGGGCTGAACCAGCGTTTCAAGATCGATTGATCGAATACCTAAACCAATGATCGCCGTAGGGATGGATGCGATTAGAACATAATGAATGGTGCGTCGCTCAAATCCTTGAAAAAGGCTGCCTTGTGTTGTCGTCCATCCAACATAACCCAAGCCCAGGGTGAGGAGATCATGACGAAAATACACCAGGATCGCAGTCACCGTCGCGAGATGCAACATGATGTCATACAACAAATTGGTCTCACTAAAATGACCAAACCAGTGTTGAACCAGGACCAAATGTCCGGACGAGGATACCGGAAGGAATTCGGTGAGTCCTTGAATGACCGCAAGCACCACCGCTTCGATGTAGCCCATCGCTTAGGAATGCCTTTCTTTGAGCTGATGATCAGGGAAAAGATGATTCACAGAACAGATGACGACCCCTAGCCTTTCCACTGACTGGCAAAATCACGAACGCCCTCTTCCCAGGGCGGCAATTTAATCAAAGGGTCCTGTAAAGAAGTCAGCACGGCATAGGATGGCCGCCGAGCCGGGCGAGGAAATTGAGCCGTCGCTATCGGCACAACCGAGGTTTGAATATCCAACGCCTGATAAAGTGTTTGAGTCAATTCATACCAACTGGTTCCGCCTGTACCGGCCATGTGATAGGTCCCAAACGCATCGGTCTCACCCAATTGGAATACCGCCCGGGCAAGATGAGGGGCAAAGGTCGGTGACCCATACTGGTCGCTGACGACTTTCACCACCTCTCGGCCCGCCATTCGACAAATCGTACCGGGGAAGTTCTTCCCTACAGTGTGGTAGAGCCAAGCCGTCCGAACAATAAAATGCCGTGGGTTCGCGACCCGCACAGCCTCTTCACCGGCTAATTTACTATGCCCATAGACGCCTAACGGATTCGTACGATCAAATTCATGATAGGGCCGATTCTGCTGACCATCAAACACATAATCGGTGGAAAAATGGATAAAAATCATCCCCAAATCATTCGTCACCACGGCAAGATTTCTCGGGCCCAGGGCATTGCCCCGGTATGCGGCATCCTGCTTAACTTCTGCCTCATCCACCTGCGTAAATGCGGCCGCATTGATGACGATGTGTGGTCGTAGTTGATCAAGGGCTTTCCTGACTTCCTCGAACTGCGTGATATCCAAATCCTGGAGATCCCAGGCCGTAACCTCGTGGTCGGCATATTGCCGTTGGAGCGCCTGCCCTAATTGCCCTTGAGCCCCTGTGATTAAAATTCGACTCTGCCTCATGGTTGATAATCCGGAAGCTGGTCGCACAGATCATCAAGTAACAGCCCGGCAGCATCCTTTGTAGAGAGAAGTGGCTGTTCGATCGGCCATTGAATGCCAATACGGGGATCATTCCATCGAATGGTCACTTCACCTCCAGGTGCATAGACATCGGTACATTTGTACTCCACTTCCGCCACATCGCTGAGGACACAAAATCCATGGGCAAATCCCAAAGGAACATAAATTTGTCTGAAATCCTCTGCCGATAAGGTCACCCCCACCCATGAGGCAAAGGTCGGAGACCCCTTTCGAATATCAACCGCGACATCAAAAATTTCTCCACGGATTACCCGAATGAGCTTCCCTTGTAGGCGAGTCAGTTGAAAGTGGAGCCCACGAAGGGTCCCGATAACCGACGATGAACAATTATCCTGCAGAAATGGAGGCAGAATCCCTGCCTCCTGATACTTTTGCACATGATACGTTTCTAAAAACCATCCACGTTGGTCCCGGTACACATCAGGCTCAACAATCAGAACCTCCGGGAGCCGCGTTGGGAGAAATTTCATATCCGGTTACTCCTGCTCCTGATTCACCAAATGCAGCAAGTATTGCCCGTACCCGTTGTCTTTCATTTTCGTGGCTAAGCGCAACACGTCACCTGGCTGAATGTATCCCATTTTGTATGCGATTTCTTCCGGACAGGAAACCATCAGGCCCTGTCGTTCTTGTAAAACTTGAATATAATGGGCCGCTTGCATGAGAGATTCGTGAGTCCCCGTATCCAACCAGGCAATGCCACGCCCAAGCACACGCACCTGCAGCGATCCAGCTTCTAAATAGGTTTTATTCACATCGGTGATTTCGAGTTCATTTCTCGCCGAAGGCTTGAGAGAATCGGCGATACCCACGACCCGATTGTCATAAAAATATAACCCGGTTACGGCATAGGGCGACTTGGGACGGGAAGGCTTTTCCTCCAGGCTGGTGGCTTGCCCGTGATCATTAAAGGTCACCACACCATATCGTTCGGGATCCCGTACCTGGTAGGCAAAGACTTGAGCCCCTGTGGCCTGAGAGGCCGCTTCCTGAAGATAGCGAGACAGCCCATGCCCATAAAAAATATTATCCCCAAGAATAAGCGCCACCCGATCCTGCCCAATAAACTCACGCCCAATTACAAAGGCTTGCGCAATTCCTTCGGGTCGGGGTTGTACTTGGTAGCGGATCGTTAAGCCGAGATGACTGCCATCACCTAACAACCGGACAAACCCTTCCTGCTCATGCGGAGTGGTGATCACCAAAATTTCGCGGATTCCAGCCAGCATGAGAGTCGACAATGGATAATAGATCATCGGTTTATCAAAAACCGGCATGAGTTGTTTGCTGACCGCGTGGGTTAAGGGATAGAGTCGGGTTCCCGATCCACCTGCTAGGATGATTCCCTTCATCGTCCCCCTTTGCATCCCAATGTCTTCGTCATCCTCATATTACCTTGCCAAAATGAGAGAACGTTCCCGCCCCTATATCGATGATGGGACAGAGGCTAACCCGAGTCGTTCCCGTTGATAGGAATTCCTGGTCACGGCCTGACACCATTGGCGATTGGCAGCGTACCATTCAATCGTTTGCTGCAACCCAGACTCGAAAGAGTGGCGTGGGCTCCACCCCAATCGCGAGTAAACTTTGGTGGTATCAATGCCATAACGAAAATCATGCCCGGGACGGTCAGGCACAAATACTTTCAGGTCTGCATATCGTGTGAGACCACGTTGGGACATGGAAGGATTCGAACCACTGGGCACCACATCTTCCAATATCAGACATAGGGCGTCAACGACATCAAGGTTCGAACGTTCCGATCGCCCGCCCAGGTTATATTTTTCTCCAGGCGTTCCATCCTGAAGGACCAGGAGTAGGCCTTCACAATGGTCTTCCACAAACAACCAGTCCCGTATATTCTGCCCGTTCCCATAAATCGGAAGAGGCTTCCCTTCTAAGGCATTCAAGACCATAAGAGGAATAAGCTTTTCGGGAAATTGATAAGGCCCATAGTTATTGGAACAATTAGTCATCAGGATTGGAAGACCGTATGTGTGATGAAAAGCCCGCACCAAATGATCAGCACTGGCTTTCGACGCCGCATAGGGGGAATTGGGGGCATAAGGGGTCTCTTCGGAGAACAATCCTGTCGGCCCCAACGTCCCGTACACTTCATCAGTTGAAACATGCAAAAACCGAAAACGTTGGCGATGATCAGCATGTTCTTGTTTCAGAAATCGCCGGACCACGTCTAACAAGACTAGCGTACCCGTGACATTGGTATGAATAAAGGGATAGGGGTCGTCAATGGACCGGTCCACATGCGATTCAGCGGCAAAATTCAGCAACCACCTGGGAGAAAATGAATCCATAATCCTGGTCATCTCACCCGCATCGGCAATATCTGCCTGGATAAACACTAGACGAGGATGGTCCCACAATCCATCGAGATTTTCTCGATGCCCCGCATACGTCAATTTGTCCACGACGACAATTCGTGCCTCGGTCCTTTGAAGGGCCATCCGGACAAAATTGGCGCCAATAAAACCAGCGCCTCCGGTCACAATCATGGTCTCCATGATTCAATACTCTCCACTTGATAGAAGCCGTGGGAACCAAGCAGGAAAGACTCTGGTGGGAGATCGGAAGGACGCCTTACTCAACCGTCACACTCTTGGCAAGATTTCTCGGACGGTCAATATCTACCCCTCGCAACACCGCAATATGATAGGCCAGCAGTTGAAGGCCGACGGTAAACAGAATCGGGGTCAAAAGCGCATGGACAGCAGGAATCGCGAACACGTGATCGGCAACCTGATCCAAGGCATGATCCCCTTCGGTCACAAATGCAATCACGGGGGCACTCCTGGCGCGCACTTCCATCAGATTACTGACAGACTTTTCGTAGAGCCGATCTTTCGGCGATAGCACGACCACAGGCATGTCTTCATCAATCAATGCGATGGGACCATGCTTCATCTCCCCCGCCGCATATCCCTCGGCATGGATATAGGAGATTTCTTTGAGTTTCAAGGCACCTTCCAGGGCTATGGGATAATTAATCCCCCGACCCAAATACAAAAAATTTCGTTTTTGATAATACCGCTGGGCAATCGCCTGGATCGACGCTTCCTGCTTAAGAATATGCTCGACTTGGCCGGGAAGCTTGAGAAAATGATCCAACCACCATCGCCCTTCCTCCGGACTTAACGTGCGACGCACTCGTCCCACATGCAAGGCCAAGAGATATAAGGCTATCACCTGCCCGGTAAAGGCTTTCGTGGAAGCCACACTAATCTCAGGACCACATCTCGTGTAAATCACCCCATCAGCTTCGCGAGCCAGCGTACTTCCCACCACATTCACAATCGCCAGGACACGGGCCCCCCGGTGCTTGGCTTCCCGAGCTGCCGCCAATGTGTCCGCCGTCTCGCCTGATTGTGAAATGGCAATAAACAAATCGTCCTTTTGAATCATAGGCTCCCGGTACCGGAACTCGGAGCCAATGTCCACCTGAACGGGGCGTCGAATCATTTCTTCAAATAAATATTTCCCGACGAGCCCCGAGTGCCAAGACGTCCCACACGCAACAATCCAGATTCGCCTGGCGTTGAGCAACTCCTCGTCAGTCATGGCCAAATCCGGAAGATCCGCTTCGCCTGTTTCATATTGAAACCGGCCCCGAAGCGTATCCATGATCACTTGTGGCTGTTCGTGGATTTCCTTCATCATGAAATCCGGATAGCCCCCCTTTTCAGCCGCCTCAGCATCCCAATCAATGGTAACAGGATTGAAGCTTTTCGGTTGGCCATCCGAATCAAAAATGGTGATACCGGAACCCTCTAAAATGCCCACATCTCCGTCTTCGAGAAACACCACCTCCCGGATATGAGCCAGGAGAGGCGTGACATCAGAGGCCAAAAAGGCTCCTTTTCCATTCTGACCAATCACCAGGGGACATCCTGAACGACTGACGACGATGCGTCCTGGCTCAGCCAGCGACATCACGGCAATGGCATAACTCCCATGGAGCTCATTGGCAATTAATCGGACTGCCTCTTGAAGCCCATGTCCTTTTATCGTGAGCGAGGATAAGAGGTGCGCAATCACCTCGGTGTCGGTTTCAGACTCAAACCGATAGCCTTCTAATTCCAAGCGATGGCGGAGATCAAGAAAATTTTCAATGATTCCGTTATGGACGAGAACAATCTCTCCCGAACGGTGAGGATGGGCATTTTGTTCAGATGGCCGACCATGCGTGGCCCAACGCGTATGACCGATTCCTATTGTTCCGGCGACGGCCCCGTTTTGCAAAACGGCCTGAAGATTGGTGAGCTTGCCCACCGTCCTTCGAATTTTCAACTCACCATTATGTTGAATCGCAATCCCGGCGGAGTCATACCCTCGATATTCCAGCCGTTGTAGCCCGGCCACTAAAATAGGGGTCGCTGATTCACCTCCAACATATCCGATGATTCCACACATACTCTAACGCTCCTTACATCGCATCATTTTTTCCAAATGGTATTGGAAAGATCGGGATGGTATCGCTCAGCCTAGATAAAAACACAGGAGCCAGGCCAGAGATCGCTCGAATTTCGTTCATCAAAATTGACCACTAGACAGGGTCTTTTTGTTGCTGAGGGTTCGGTCGGAGTGACGACTCTGCCGAGTCACCATGCTCTTTGTCCTGAACATGGGCGGCGGAGGAAGAAGCCAGAATTTCTCGCCGTTTCGCCGCCGTACCTTCTTTATTGACTTGCGCGACTCGAGAAATGCCCAATGCATTGGGCGGAACATTTTTCGTGACGGTGGTCCCTGCCGCAATCAACGCCCCTTCCCCTATCGTCACCGGGGCAATTAATTGCACATCGCTCCCAATAAAGACATTGTCCTCAATCTGTGTCCGTGCCTTTCGAAATCCATCGTAATTGCAGGTAATGGTCCCGGCGCCGATATTCACATTCCGGCCAATCACGGTATCTCCGAGATAACTCAAATGATTGACCTTAGACCCCTCTCCAACTTCCGTCTGTTTCAATTCCACAAAATTACCAACCTTGCCTTTTCGATGAATATGGCTCCCCGGACGCAAATGCGCAAAAGGCCCGATGACCGCCCCCTCTTCTATCCTGGCTTCCCGCAAGACGCACGAATCCTGAATGAGGACATTATTCCCGACCAGGCAATTGTTCAGCCTCGAATTGCCGTGAATAACGCAATTGGCGCCAAGGACGGTCCGGCCTTCAAGTATGACTCCGGGATACAGACTGGTATCCCTTCCGACCTCGACTCCATCGTCAATAATCACACGTTCCGGATCCAGCATGGTGACACCTGACAACATGAGACGCTGGCAAATTCGTCGTCTCATTTCTTTTTCGGCTATTGCCAGATGCTCCCTTGTGTTAATCCCAGTCGTCTCCAAATGGTCATTGGTTATCCATGCCACAACTTTCAGGCCTTGCTGGACAGCCACTTCAATCATATCGGTGATGTAATATTCCCCTTGGGCATTTTGCGGACGCAATTGGCTCAACGCCTTTCCAAGGAAGGTGCCATCCACGACATACGTCCCAACATTAATTTCCGAAATGCTTCGTTCTTCTGCTGAGCAATCTTGATCCTCGACAACACGACGGATCTCGCCTGATGGCCCGCGAACTACCCGCCCGTATCCACGTGATTCTGGAATGACTGTCGTTAAGATGGTCAGGCCGGCTTTTTCAGATTGATGGTAATTAACCAGGGAAGTCAGAGTGGCCTGCGTTAATAATGGCGAATCGCCATTGAGAATCACAATTTGGTCGGCCTGCTTGGCGTCGTTCCTGGTACATACTGGATACGCCTGTTGAACCGCATGCCCCGTCCCCAATTGTTTCTCCTGAATCACCACTTCAAACGGCTCAAAATTAGTCTTTTCTTGTTCGAGGTAGGCCTGGACCTGTTCCGATCCGTGGCCGACTACAATGGCAACGGTCTGGGTTGCCACTTGCCTGGCTAAGTTCGCGGCATACCACAGCATGGGACGACCGGCCACACGATGCAAGACTTTGGGCAAAGCCGATTTCATCCGGGTTCCTTGTCCCGCAGCCAGAATCATAGCGGCCGTGTTTTTTTTACCACTCATTACGCCTGTCATACCCTTCGTTAAAGGTCTTTTCTTATGGGGTTTGGACTTTTGGTGAGTCCTTGAGGGTCATTCTATCTCGTTTTTCTGCAATTTCAATGCTAGAAGATTTATCGGGAGGAGAATAGAACCCACCTGAAACAATAAGCTTCATGGCTTCCTCAACCCCCATATCTACAGGAATAATTTCACTCTCGGGAACCAGGAGAAAATAGCCGGAAGTTGGATTCGGCGATGTGGGGACAAACACATGGATCAAAGGCTCCGGAGCCAGATTCTGGATTTCCTTTCTGGTTTCCCCCGTGACAAACGACAAACAATAGTTCCCCTCTTTGGGAAATTGAATCATAACCACTTTGTTATATTTTTCGCGTTGTTTGAATGATAAGATGTCCATCATCGACTTCAATGTGGCATAAATACCACGTACAATCGGGACGCGATCTAAAATTTCTTCCCATCGGACGACCAAACGTTTCCCCAAAAAATTTGTGGCAAAGACTCCGGCTGAAAAAATCAACAGCAATAATGCCAAAATACCTAGACCGGGGAAGTAATAATCCGGCAACACCAGGTCCGCTAATGCCGTGCCAAGGATACTATCCACGGTCACAAACAGCGTTTTTAAAATGAGGATCGTTCCCCAAATTGGGGTAATTACCAACAGGCCTGTCAAAAAATAACGTCTGAGAGAGGCGCGAAGGGTATTCATGAGAAAAATCCGCCTTCTACCCGCCACACAGAGCAGGCACGGTCTATACGGGAGAGGTGGGAAGTCACCGTAATACTACCGCATCTTACAATCAGGATGGGACTCCTGCAAGACTTTTCTTGCGAATTTCAATGACTTAGACTAGGATCGATCAGAGTAAATTTCCATGAAACCGAGAAACCACGCAAAGGGAAAACAGGGCCTGTCTTCAGGGTTATTCATCACCTTCGAAGGCACAGAAGGCTCTGGAAAGACCACACAATGCCACCGATTGGCACGAGCACTTCGAGCTCAGGGCTATCAGGTATTAGAAACCCGTGAACCTGGAGGAACACCATTGTCTGAGGCCATTCGTCGCCTTCTGCTTTCCCACTCCAAAACGAAATCCAACAAGGAAATCATTACTCCAGAATGCGAAACAGCTCTAATTCTGGCTGCCCGGTCCCAACATGTGGCTCATGTGATTCGGCCAGCCCTGTCAAAAGGCATGATTGTGCTGTGTGACCGGTTTTTTGATTCAACTGTGGCCTACCAGGGATACGGACGGCACCGTGATATCACTTTTCTCAAGCATTCCCATCAGTTTGCCACGGAAGGACTGACTCCACATCTCACGTTTTTACTCGATCTCCCGACCCAAGAAGGGTTGGCGAGGCGACAACAGGCCCGACACCAAAATCGACTTGACCAGGAATCCTTGGATTTCCATCAACGCGTACGTCAAGGCTTCATCGCTCTCGCTAAACAGCATCCCCAACGCATTCAAAAATTGGATGCCAGGCAGTCCCCCGAGATCCTGAATACTCTTATAGCATCCATGATGGCACGCCTCATTCAGTCGTTGCCATCGACAGGCCTGGCTCACATCACTCCTCAACCCAGCCGTATCATCAAGCGAGTCCAGACGAAAGGGACCCCTCAGCATGGCGTTTCGAGATCTCGTCGGGCATCAACACCCAATTAAATGGCTCCAAACAGCGGTCTCCACCAATCATCTGGGTCATGCCTATCTGTTTCATGGAGAACCGACCATTGGGAAACGACTCACCGCTATCGCGCTTGCCCAATATCTCCATTGTGAGGTCCCACAAATCGCACCAACACCCGATGCCTGCGGCCACTGCCGATCATGTCATCAAATCGCCCAGGCCACCCATCCCGACTTTTTGTTGGTACAACCTGAAGATACGCAAAAGCAGAATACCAAAATTACCATTGATCAAATACGCGACATCGAACATCTGGTCATTTATCGTCCTCTCCTGGGGTCACATAAGATTTGCCTCATTGATCAGGCCGACTCAATGACCACCGAAGCAGCCAACGCCTTGCTCAAGACATTGGAGGATCCGCCAGACCATTGCCTGTTTCTCCTGATCACCAGCCGCCCGGAGCACCTTTTGGCGACGATTCGGTCTCGATGCATTACGTTGCGATTTGCCCCGCTTCCCTCTGCCAGCATTTATGAATTCCTGAAGGAACGGACGGACAGGGAAGACCAGGAAAACCGGTTAATCGCGGCATTTGCGGAAGGCCGGTTGGGTTCAGCTTTGGCTTGTGACCCCACAGAATTAAAGGTGAAAATCCGTCAGTACTGGGCGTTGTTATTTGGGGAAGATACTGCGTCGCCTTCACAGGTGATGGATATGAGTGAAGGGCTGGTCAAATCGAACCAAGTACAGGAAGCGATTCATTGGTTTTGGGCAGGGCTCAGGGACTTGCTATTGCTGACCCTGGATCCTTCCTTGTCTCCCACCTTGTATCAGGATCAAGAAACGGCGCTTCGCGAGTTGTCTCTACAGATCACCCCCTCTTCACTTCTGGACTTAATCCATGAACTCAACCAACTTGAGCGAGGGCAACAACGAAATCTTAATGTGCAAATCGGATTGGAACAATTTTTCTTTCATCTCCACGACCAATTGAAATTCTCGCATTCACCAGGTCTCGCTTAACCATCAATTACCTGCTTACCCCGGTTCTGCGACCACCAGAGTCGTTTGGCGCATGTGGGTTCGGAGCTAACAGAGGATGTCTTGTCATGTCCAACACGTTTTATGTCACCACCCCAATCTATTATGTCAACGATGTGCCGCACATTGGCCACGCTTACACCACCATCGCGGCCGATGTTCTAGCCCGGTTTTATCGGCTAACAGGAGATGAGGTTTTTTTCCTCACCGGATTAGACGAACATGGGCAAAAAGTCCAACAGGCGGCGGCCAAGGCCGGGATCGATCCGCAGGCACATTGTGACCTCCTCACGCCGAAGTTCAAGAATCTCTGGTCCCAATTGCATATCTCCAACAATGGGTTTATTCGCACCACCGATCTTCAACATCAGGCTATCGTGCAACGCTACCTTCAAGCCCTCTATGACAAAGGCTTGATTTATCAGGCCGAATACACCGGCTGGTATTGCACTTTTGACGAGCGATTTTGGACAGAAAAGGATGTGGAGAATGGCCTGTGCCCGGATTGCCGGCGACCAGTAGAGCAGGTCAGTGAACGAAATTATTTTTATCGCATGAGTCGCTTTCAGAACCGGTTGAAGGAGCATATCCAGACAAATCCCGACTTCATTCAGCCGGACACCCGTCGCAATGAGGTCCTAGGGTTTCTGCAAAAGCCCCTTGAGGATCTGTCAATTTCCCGACCCAAGTCACGATTATCGTGGGGCATCGAATTGCCATTTGATCGGGAGTGCGTGGCCTATGTATGGTTCGACGCCTTAGTGAATTACCTGTCAGCCCTGGAGTACGTCGCTCCAACTCCCAGCATCACAAAATTCTGGCCCGCGTCGCTCCATCTGGTCGGAAAAGATATCCTGACCACCCATGCCGTGTACTGGTCGACCATGTTAATGGGCTTAGAACTGCCGCTCCCCCAATCCATCTTTGCGCATGGCTGGTGGACGGTGAATGGGGAAAAGATGTCAAAAAGTCGAGGGAATGTTGTCGATCCCTATGCCATGGTCCAAGAATTCGGCGCTGATGCCTTTCGCTATTTTCTGTTGAGGGAAGTACCATTCGGCCAGGATGGAGATTTCTCCATCACGGCATTCGGTAGCCGGTATAACGCTGAATTGGCAAACGATCTTGGCAATCTGCTGTCCCGAACTCTTACGATGCTGGCCAATTTTTCCAACAATACCGTTCCTCAACCCAACGCCAAACACGAAACCGATCAGGATCGTCAACTCCAGCATGCGGCTTCATCCCTTTTTCCCTCCATTGACACACAACTTCGCCACTTAGAATTTAATCGCGCACTGGAAACTACGTGGGGTTTGGTCCAGTCAGCTAATCAATATATTGATAAGACCGCCCCATGGATGTTGGCCAAAGATCCTGATCATACCCCTCGCCTTCACACGGTCCTATTTCATCTCACGGAGGTCTTGCGATTCCTCACGGTGGCCGTATACCCGTTTATGCCACAGATCGCCGAAACGATGAAGACCCGACTGGGATTATCGATGGATTTTTCCACGCCCGTGTTGCAAGAATTCCCTCGTTGGGGAGCATACCTTTATACGGGGCAAACCAGTAAAGGCGCTTCGCTATTTCCCAGAAAAGATTCCCGTCCACCGGACTCCCAGAAGAGTCCCGAACAGAAAATGCCCATTCACCCAAACAGGACACACATGGAAACATCTCAGCCAGTTCCATTCACCCAACCGCAATCCCCACCCGCCGACGTGATACAAATCGGCATTGCCGATTTCCAAAAAGTTCAATTGAAGGTGGCCAAAGTCTTAACGGCAGAACGTGTTCCAAAGTCTGAAAAACTGCTCAAGCTCCAGGTGGATATCGGAACAGAACAGCGTCAGATCGTGGCTGGAATTGGGAAAAAGTATGCCCCAGAAGAAATGGTGGGCCGAACCATTGTCGTGGTGGCAAATCTCAAGCCAGCAAAACTGATGGGGATTGAATCCCAAGGCATGGTATTAGCAGCAGGAGATCAAGAGGTCCTTGAACTTCTTAACATGTCCCAGGAGATCCCTGCCGGGACAAGAATCAAATGATGGTTTTCACGCTTCTTTCACTCGAAAAGTCATGACGGGGGCTGTTGAAAAAAGCCGCCAGCGGCGTTCTCGCCATTTTTCCGTGCTCACGTACTGGAAGTACGCTCTGCGCGCAAAAATGACTGCGGCCTTGCTGGACGAACTTTTTTGAACCGCCCCGAGGCCCCTGATTTGCAACGTGCCTGTGGGTCAATATGCTCTTGGAAATTAGTATTATTCAACATTCCCTGACGGACATCTGCCCAAAATTTTTCTTGAGAAGGCCCGCTGACGTCCTTACACGGAATGAAGAAAATGCATGGACAGAGAAATGTCAGGGATAATCACGAGGAGGGAAATTCAACCCCATTGGCAAAGAGTCTCACATGGGAGAACTGCCGCGCTGCCACACAAAGGGGGAAAGGCTAATACGCCTCACGATGGATCAACCCCTTCCAAAGGGTCATAATCATAATTTTTACATCCAGCCATAAGGACCAATGCTCGATGTAATACATGTCGTAGGCTAAACGTTTTTCCCAAGAGGTATTCCCTCGCAATCCATTAATTTGGGCCCAACCCGTAATTCCGGCTTTCATGGTGTGACGCAGGTTATATTGTGGAATCTGGGCCCGGAATTTCTCGATAAACTCCGGTCGCTCGGGACGCGGCCCCACAATACTCATCTCTCCCTTTAAAACATTCCAAAATTGCGGCAATTCATCCAAACTGGTCCGTCGCAGAAACGTCCCGATGGGCGTCCTGCGTGGGTCATGGGCTTTGGCCCAGACGGGACCTGTCTTTTCTTCGGCATCCATACGCATAGTCCGAATTTTGACAATATTGAACGATTTCCCATCGAGGCCAACACGAGTCTGCCGGTAGAAAACTGGACCTGGAGAGGTGAGCTTGATGAGTACCGCAATCATCAATGCGATTGGTGAGGCCACCACCAAGGCCACGGCGGCACCACAGATATCAACCATCCGCTTCAGAAGCAAATTCCACCCGTAAAGAGGAGATCCTTGCAGAGTAATAATAGGAAGGCCCTCAAACATTTCAGCTTCTGCCCGCAACGTCACGAACTCATAAATGGATGGAATGATCTTCACTCCTGCTGTGGTGGCAGACAGGATTTTCATCAGTCCCTCAGCTTCACATTCCACTTCCGGAGGCAAACACAAAAATACGATGTCCACCTGGCTGGTTAAAATATCTGCCGCCTGATCAAATGTTCCGATAACGGGTGTTCCGTCCAGTATTTGACCAACCTTTTCGGCATTCCTGGTCAAATACCCGCGAACCTGGAGGCCAAGTTCGGGATGCATTTTGAGCGTATCGCCAACCCGCTGCCCAAGCTTTCCTGCGCCGATAATAACCACCTGGCGTTGGTTGTATCCCATTCGCCGGAAAACCCTGAGAACTTCCCGAAAGACCATACGGGAAAAGCCCAACACCACCAGATTCAATAACCAAAAATACATGATCACCAAACGGGAAAATTCAAACGGCTTCGAGAAAAAGGTCAATGCGACCAGGATCAGAATACTCAGCGTATTGGCCTTGGCAATGTCCACAAATTCCGCCAGATGAGAGCCCATTCTACGAGGGCGATACAGATTAAATGAATAGAAACAAATTCCCCATACGGCGACAATTGGAAAAAGGAGCCAGAGATACGGGTCAATAGGAGGGATGCCTTTGGTGATGGGAAACAGGGGCACTGAAAAGCGAATGAAGTAGGCGACCACCCAACACACGCATATCACAACCAGATCGGAAAGGAAGAGCAGATTTTTTAAGAATTCACTGTGGCGTTTCAACATGGTGAGGTACGACGGAATTCGCGATAACGAGACATGATCACCTGCTGCATCCGTTGCTTAAAATGAGAACGATCAAACGGTTCAACATGTGCCCGAATTGCATCCGGATTGAAATCTGTGAGGTGCTGCGTGAACAACTGAATGCTTTCAATTATGGCTTGGACCGACTGTTCATAGTGAAAGACCCCCGTTGGAACAGAAGAAGATCCACTTCCGTGAAGACCACGTTCTAAATGATTTTCGCCTGGCTTATGCATAGGATTGAGAGGGACGATTGTTTCAAGGGCTCCACCCTTTCCATAGGCAATTACCGGTTTCCCGGCAGCCATGGCCTCCAAAGGCACAATACCAAAATCCTCTTCACCGGGGAAGAGAACGGCAAGGCACCGGCTGTAAAATTCTCTGACGTGATGGTCTGGCTGCCAGCCAAGAAATTCGATACTTGGACCGGCCATTCGCCTCAAGCGTTTCTCATCTTGTCCCTGCCCAATAATTTTTAATGGAAGCCCCAGCTCATTGGCCGCAGCAATGGCCAGATCGACTTTTTTGTAGGGCGCAAAGGCCGTGACCATCAAGTAAAACCCTTCATGGTGATGCGACACGTGAAAGGTCTGCCAATCAACAGGAGGGTAGACCACGCAAGCCGCCCTTCCATACTGGCGTGCAATTCGCTCTGCTACGTTATGCGAATTGGCAATAAAACTACTCACATGGGCATTGGATTCCACATCCCACTGCTGAAGTCGCGTTCGAAAAAGGCCCATGCCCAGTCTGCTAAAATTCCAAATCCCCGGCTTAACAAAATAGGTATCAAATCCATCCCAGATATACCGCATGGGGGTATGAACGTACGAAATATGACAGGTCTCGCGAGGCACTCGAATGCCCTTGGCCACACAATGGCTCGAACTGACCACCAAATCATACTGATGGAATTCCAATCGCTGGATGGCTGAAGGAAAGAAAGGGAGCAAATACCGATATCGACTCTTTGCAAATGGGACTCGATTAAGAAAGCTGGGAATAATAGGATGCCGCTCAATCGTCTGCGACACACTGCCTTTCACATGGAACAGCGTATAAATTGGCGCATCAGGGAACAATTCACACAACACCTCAAGACACCGCTCACCCCCTCGCATACCAGTCAGCCAATCATGAACCAGCGCAACTTTCACTTGTGCCCTCAATGACCTGCATGTGAGGCAGACATTTCCTGATATATTTTCAGAATCGAAGCCATCATGGTTTCGATGGAGAATTTTTCCTGTATAGTCTCCTGTGCCTTCTTAATGAGGGAGATCCTGAGATCCTTATTGTTTGTGATTATTTTAACCTTTTCGGCAAGGTCTTCTCCTCTCCGTTTCTCTACCAGCATTCCGTTTACCTCGTCATGAATAATTTCTTCCAATCCACTCACATTCATGCTCACAACCGGAACTCCCATGCCCATAGATTCTAAGACCAAAACCGGCAGGCCTTCCCACCTGGAGGTTAAAACGACCACGCTGAAAGTAGCGAGAATTTCCAGAGCCTCTCCATGAGACACCTCCCCCACCATGTGAACCCGTCCACCTAACCCCCGCCTGGCAATTTCCTGTTTGATCATCGAAGCCAAAACCCCATCACCAACAATCGTGGCCGAATACTCAGGCAAGAACTCCATCATCTCTACAAAAAGGAGAGGATCCTTCTGATGTTCCAATCGTCCGATAAATCCAATATGCAGGAGCGCCTGAGGCAAAGGCGGTGGAAGATTTGCCAAAGAAAGACCGGGATAGATGACTGACCTTTTATCACTACCTGATAATAATTGAAAATTTTCTGCAAGAACCGCATCATATTTCGACACAAAAATAGAATGACACGCACGTCGCAGATTCCAACGTTCCGCCATTAACGCCATCCGGCGAATTCTCGGTGACTTTTCAATAAAATGAAATCCATGAACGGTATAGACCATCGGGACTTTCAAGAGAGATACCGTAAAGAAAAACCCTGCACGCCCACCATGGACATGAACCAGATCAGGTTGAAGAGCCATAACCAACGCTCGAAGTTGGAAAGGGATGACAGGATTGAGCCGACTCCTGAAAAACCGAAGCCCCTGACAGGGAATGCCAAGAGCACCGGCTTCCTTCATTAAATATGATTGCTCTTCGGTAATGAGATGAAAAGAAACGGCATGCCGTAAGCCTTTGAGAATCTGTAGAACATGCGTTGTTCCTCCACCTGGTTTCCCATCGGCAACAATTTGGAGGACCCGCATTACGTCCCCAATTTCCCAAGTAAAATTTCTGTGATTCTTAGAATACACACTATAGCAGAGCACGACCTATTCGATCGGTTCCAAGGCCACGGTACAGACCTAATCGAGCATAGATACTCTGCAAAACCCACAAAGCCCATGCGACCGGACGCCCAAAATGTTTCCGGAAAAAATAATATTGATTAACATAATAAATTTCTTTTTGTTTAGAAAGATCGCCCCCAAATGAAGCTCCGGACTGATGCTCTACAACCGCCTCAGGAACGTGCCACACCTCCCAACCAACCTGCCTAGCCCTGAGGCACAGATCAACATCTTCATAATACAAAAAAAACTTTTCATCAAAGCCGCCGATTTCATTCCAGATTGAACGCCGGCAACAAAGAAAAGCACCGGACACCCACGCCACAGGCTCCGCTTCATGAGGAAGACAAAATTTTGCCGAACACCAGCCTACCACTCGACGAAAGAGCCCTCGAGCCCCTACCCGCTTCGCCACCCAGGCCAACGGCTTATCCAACACAAGGCCAGTCAACGAAGGCATATCCCCCATTGATTGCAAAGGCCGGCCAGATGGATCAACAAGACGGCCCCCGACAATTCCTACTCGAGGATGCTTCTCATAAAATTGGATAAGGGTTCGAATGGCCTTTTCCGTCGCAATGGTGTCCGGGTTCAAAAATAGGACAAAGGATCCGCTTGAAGCCGCCAACCCGATATTACACGCACGCCCAAAACCAATATTTTCGTGAAGGGCAATAAGGGTAATCTGCGGAAATTCTTTCTGCAATTTAGCTGCAGTTCCATCCTTTGAATCATTATCCACAACCACCAGCTCAACATCAGAAATGTTGAGTAAAGGATTTAAACAGGTACTGATGCAAGAGCTGGAATTATAGGTCACAATGATGACGGAGCATAGCTTCGGCGTATTCAGCATACTTTCCTTTGATCCAGAATTCGTCATGGTATCCTACTACGTCACAACCAGCGTTTATTTTCCAGAAAGCTTCCCGACAACCTTCCCACCCAGTTGGTGAAATCTCTAGACTGTAGACATGAATAACACTTTTTGCTTCTGCGGGTTTATTCCCTTCTCATCTTGCCCATCTGGTGCCATTGCCGCCGATAAAGTGTGAGCTTGCAGTGAACGTCCGCATACTCAGCAGAAAGTAAAAAACAGTTTTCGCAGCTAAGAACGTGAAGTCAGACAGTCATGTATGAAAATCCCGTCGGCATTGCCTCCACAAAGGAGGAGGGCCGGCATGTCAAAGGTTTTGTCATTCTCGGTTACCCCGATTATTGTTCGGAAGATTGCGGAACCAAGGTATCACCAAAGCCTCAAAGGGGAAAAAATCATCGATTGACCAGGGCACGCTCTATCAAAATCAGACTCAGTTTTTTCATAGCTAATTCATTTCCAAAATCATTTAAATGCCTATCACTTGGTGAAACCACAATTTCGTTCCCACCCGGCAAATCAAAGACAACTAAGTCTTCAGAGGAGATGACATCTTTCAAACGGCCTGCATAATCCAAGGAAACTTTAAATTTATTCCCTTGAAAATCCGTCACACACTTAACCATTTGCATTCCTCGCTTATCAAAATCTTCTCGAACAGGATAGAACGCAAGGAATTTTGAATGATGCCTTTCTACTTCCCCTTTAACATGCCACAATAGACGTTCTGTAATCGCCACCAGATATTCATCTCGCCTGGATGGATTTATCATAAAAGGAGAAAAGTGGCTTCTGCTATGCAGAAAATCTTCCCCCGACCTTACGGTGTAACCAATTTCATTATTGAGATCAAATATCGTATTGAAAAACTCTACTTGATTAATCACTGTCAGCCTCTCACATACATGTTCATTTTCGGCTTTATGAGTTTTATGGGACGATGGCATGTCTTGAAGCCAACGGCGAAGAATGCGTTGCTCTAAAGTCTCATTTTGTAAATTTGCCATCACCGCCTCTATTAATTGGGCAATGGCACTATTATGCAAGTAGGATCCTGAGGTAAAATAAGGGCCATGGAGCTCACCCTCCATCAGCCTAAAGGTTGGCTTCAAGGGTCCCGCCTGCGAAGTCGCACTTCTATCTGGAAACGCATTTTCCCAAAAGTCATTTCCTGGGGTTGCCCACAATAAAACCAAGTCGGCCCTATATACCCTAAAGTATTCTTGAATGGCCAAAAGCTGTTGGTCCTGTCCCCACCCTGAAGAGCCAAGAGAAAACACTTTTACTGGTTGATGCAACTGACTAGCTAACGATTCCTGAAGAAACTGTTCAGGCATATGTTCCGGTTGACCTGCATACGCCTCGACCTGGCTGTCACCCACAAGCAACACCACATAGTCATCGGTATCATAGTTAATATTTTGCCCTCGATATCCAAATTGATTGGTTGTCAAAGCCTCATATTTTGATAATTTTCTACCTGCCGAATCTTCCCATCCCCAACCTGAGTTAAGTTTCGCTGGAATTCCAATCCCACGCAGTAAGGCTTCCATTATAAAAATAGCAACAATTGTCGATCCCATAACTATGACTGCGTTCTGTTTCATTTTCTTTAAGGATTACACCGCATGCTCGCCCCCAAGGAGACGGGAGCTTACCGTTAATTTTGAATATTCTTTTTCGATTTAATCATCATCAAAAGGAGGTTTTAGGAAATATGGTGGGGAAACCGGTTCAATCCCCTGACCCTGATTAGTGAACAACAATCGCAGCGAGAACAAGCTTTTGGTTTCCGGAACTAGACAGACCAAACCTAGCGTATCTTCCATGAAATACAGGCCAGACGAATCCACAAAATATGCCCCACTCATTCCGATGTGAAGAGCGCATCCCTGACAATCCTAAAAGGGCTCGAATGCCAGGTGCTAAGCACCGAACTAAATCAAAAGCTGGAACTGTACCTCACATAATAAAATGTGTTTATGGGGTTCCGGGCAAGCGATAGCGTGGTTTTGTAACGACTAATAACTGGATGTGCCATTATTGGCCTGGTCATTGGCTGAAATTCTCTTCCTCAAGCGTGGAGCGAATAAAATCCAATTGTTTGGGAGAAAAGGAGAATTCCCATGCTCGGTTGTTTAATGAGACAACAATGAGTTTGATATCACTTGGATAAGGCTTGAGAACTTTCACCGGGATTTTAATCCTGAACCCACTGTGGAACAATGCCTTGTGTTGATGAGCCTCCACGACATCTTGTCTGGAGATTCCAACTTCTGCACTAGCCGTTAATTTTCCGTTTGTGAAAATGAAAACCTCTTCAGCCGGTTGATTCTTTTCAAGATCAGCAGCCCATCCCTCCACAACAATTGATTCATCTGAAAGAAGAACACGATCCAGATTCCCAGTCAGATGTTTTTCACCCACATTGACCAAGATCTCCCGCTCACCGGAGAACACAAGCCTTGATTGCCCCGAGGCTCCGGGTTGCAAACGGATCATTGTCTGCTCATCACTCAAAGCCCCCTGAATTGCCAAGGGTATGGGAGTTAATTTTGCATCATGATCTCCAATCAGAAATACCCTCACTTGGTTCTCACCTGACTGAAAAGCTGAAGGGGGAAATAAAACAGAAAAATAATTCCGTTTCCCATCCCATAAGGATGCCTGGGCAGTAGCCCAAATTCGGCCATTAAGAGAAATGGCAATCGGTAAGTTTCGGCGACTCGTGCCAATAATTTGTCCGCTAAAAAGAGCAGGTAGGTATCCGCTTTCAAGATGCACCTGATCTAATTGATGAGGATTTTCATTTAGATATGTTAGGGAAGTTGAGTGACCAATGACCAAATCGCCAAGTTCTTGTCCAATCAAGTTTGAAGCCGGCCCTTTTGGCACAAGTCGGTCGAGTGCCGTGTGCTCTCCAAAATGTTCGACCTGCCACTTGAGGCGAGGAAACCCCTTCAGGACCTGGGCTTGAATTTTTCCTACTCCAAGAAAATCTATCTCGTCCCTCGGTGGGATTTCATTGTCCAACATGGAAAACCCATCTATAGCCTTGGGGATATTTAAACCAAGGACATCGGCAATGGTTGGCAACACATCAAGGCCACTGACAAATCGCTCACTGAGGGTTCCCTCTCGTTGCCCAGGTAGCTTGACGAACATGGGAACCTTTAGAATGTCGCTCTCATTTCCTTTTTGTACCTCTCGCATGGATAGCCCACGCTGAAAGGAAACACCATGATCTGCTGTCAGAATAATCAGAGCCTTATCGAAAAGATGTGCGGTCTCAAGTGAACGTCGCAATTTCCCTAGGAATTGATCAACATATCCAATTTGGTGAAGGTATTGGTGGTACGCCGTGAGAATCAAGGGTTCTTTCCCTATCCACCTCCCCCCCCAACCAGGGCCATCAATCCAACCGGCAGGAATGTGTCCGCTGTTGCTTCCATATTGATGACCGGACTCCAGATACTCATATTTCGTATGAGGGAGGACGACATGAAGGAAATGGAGGACAGGGATTGTGGTTTCCTTTATTTGAGAAAGGAAAGAAGTCAGATACGTCTCTCTTGAGGTATTCTCCTTGGTAGCAAGATCAAGATGGATACGACTCTCCTTCTGCCCAAGAATCCCATTTTTCAACAATTCCTTGCCGAAACCCGTCCATTGAGCGTGGAGCGGGGGCAACTGTTTTCCTAATTGTGGTGGAGCAATAATATGCAAAAATATCACTGCCAGATCCGCAAAAAAGGACTTGTAACGAAGAGACGAACCAGCAGCAGTATCTTCTTCCTTGCATAGGTTTTGGGGACAAAGTCTTGTCACAGACTCCACGACATTCAGAGCATAACGGTCTCCCAACATTGTGAACAGATTTTGAGGATGATCTGTTGCCGTCGGGTTAAGCCGAATATCACCTCTCGGTTTCCGCCCCGTCAAAATAGCAGACACCGCAACTGCGGTTTCTACATAGGTTGCAGCTGCATTGGTATACCACTGACTTTGCGACGCCAAGGCGGCAAAGTTTGGGAAACGCACCGGATCGATCCGACCTTCGGCATCCAATAACGCGGTGATGTTGAATTCATCCAGCACAATAAGGACAACCGGGACAGGATTGTTAATCTCAATGTCAGCCTGTGCTTCAATGGTATCCGGGAAAACCAGACGACCCACAGGGGTAAACAACAAAAACCACAGCGGAAATGCCACCACGACCGGCGAAAGCACTGTAAGAAACAGCCGGACCGCCTGCCAGCGAACATAAAGGACCGAAAAGAGAAAACCAATCAGCAATGCAAACCCGACAATCAAAAGATCGGATTCACCCACCAATCGCTGCACCGGAGGCAGGACAGTGAGGAACGCCAGGCCAAAGACAAATACCAAATGCAGGCTATTCCGAACACGTTCACCAAACGGCCAAGCGGCAAGTTCAAGCAGCATGAGGCCTAATGCCATCCCCATCGAAAGGACGAAGACCATGCCGATGATAAGCTCTGGACCGGCCTTATAAGAAACAAAAAACTCGGGGTTCTGCCCAAGAAGATCATAGAGCGGCTGAGCAACGGCAAAGCCAGCGAGAGCAAACAGGTGCAAAAATTCAATAAGGACCATACGAATACCAGTTATATTTGTTCATCTGACGAAGTGGTCATTTAGTTCCCTGATGACAGAGATTAGGGCAAATTCAGATGTTTATGGTGAGAATAAAAAGTGTCTTTGAGGAAAGCGTGCGGAAATATTCAAGGCGTTTTTCAGCGACACCTCAGATTTTTCATGATGGTTCAAATGCTCCAGTACATTCGACCAGGGGACAAGCTCCTGAATTACTTTCGTTTAAACCACACCAATACTCGTCCGCTTTTTGAGACGATTTCATTCTTAATGATCACGGCTTTTTTTTCCAAAAGCGCTATGAAATGTTCCGCCGTGTAATCAGGGAAAATATCCTGACGTAGACTTAATAATTCTTGCACCATAGGATCATTTTTCGGAACAAATTCGATGACCCCCTGTGGCGCAAGTGCGATCAGCCAATTGACAACCTGAACCAATGGAATATTCCTAGCAATAGCTAAGTGATGAACAAGAGCCAAGGCGAGGATGGCATCCGCTGAAGCCCGGGACTGCAGACTTTCCCGCTCGTGACCATTCCACCCTTGATTTGGACTCGGATTAGCCGCATCCATAAACAGAGCTTGAAAAGAGAGACGTCTCTCGACTGCTCGACGATAACTGCCATCCAATGCTCCCTGATCAAAGTCAAATCCCACGACGTTCCGTGCCCCGCCATTCAACGCCGCCTCCGAATATTCACCCGTATTACACCCAAAATCCCATATCAGTCCAGGCTGGACCGTCTGGGCAAATTCAAGAATGAATTGCTTTTTAGATTGGATTTCCGTGGAAGAATAACTGCAGGTCTTATCGTAATCCCCCCAAGTGCTTTCACCCTTATTCAGAGGTGTCAATTGGCTAATCCAATGAAACATTTTTTCCAACATCGCTTTGAAAGAAGAAAGCGGGAACGAGGCCTGGGCCAACGAATGATCCTGAAGACTTTTCGTATTTTTAGTGGAGGTTTTTTGGAAAAGATCTTGCAAGACGACGTGGCTCAAGACATTCCACTTCCAGCAGTGTCGCCACTTGAGAAGCTTTCGAATTTCCCCCGTTGAAATCCCTTCCTGCGTTCCCCTATACCAGGCGTTGTGAGATATGCCAAAAAATGCGCGCAGCAACAGAGGGTTCAGGAATTGTTCGCAAAATTGGCGATGACCAACCCACATTTCACCGGAGAGGTAGCGCCGAAAGGAGAGGTGATCAATAAAAACAGGCTGATGTCCCTGAAATTGAATATTGTAAGCCGAGGCATCGGATAGTGTGACCCCGGCTTCCAATGATTGCAAATGGATTCGTAAATGCAGGAGTGCGGCGGCCTTCAGTGCCGGAAATGACCATTCATAGGGATAGGAGATAAATGGGAGCCTGGGTGTTTCCAAAACATACCGAGGCTTTGGATCTGAGAGCCCCAGAACGTCTGACGACACGACCTCAAACGGAAGCAGCAAGCCTTCGGTCGCAAGCGTTTTGAATAATCCCGTTGAAGTGACAAAATCGAAATCCCGAGAAAAACATTCATTCACCGTCCTAAGGATGCGCCCATCAAGCTGATACACGTTTCCACTGGGATCTCGGAAGGATCCTGGAAGGGGTTGGACACCACCCATTACTTCTGATCTTCGGAAGAGGAATGTTCGGATTCTTCTCGAGCATTTCCACGAAATAGTCCGACAAATCGCCTCCAGTACAATTTGAGAATCACCACGGCGCCGGCAATGCCGCCCAACAAGAGTTGCAACACCATACTTCCGGTACCGGGATCAAGGTAAGCCTGTGCCGAATTTTCGAATCCGAACACTATTAGAGTAATACTAATTGCAAGAAAACCCCCTAAATGTTTCATTTTGCTATTCCCTCCCTGGCCTTTCCCAACACCTTGGTCATTTCAGGTTCGAGCCTTATTGGCACATTAATTATCGTCAAACAGTAACAGGGCAGTTATCCTCCGGGACAAACTCTGAAGTGACATCAGGAAAATTGTAAATCAAAATCAGGAAGGCTGCTTGAATCCTGTTCTGTTATTTTTCCCAACACTCGTTCTTGAACCTGATAGAAGGGATGGCCCCCTGCCGACTTATACGGATTATTTGATTTAGTATTATAACAACCGATTAAGGCGATTCTGGAATGGGGAGACGCGTTATCATTGGAACCATGCAGGGTATTACAATGAAACATCACGACATCTCCTCGCTTCAATTCCACGTATACTTCCGGCAAACGCGTTTCAATGACAGCCAGGCGGTCCTGACAAACACCGCTGTCAGACACCCCATCATGAAACACATGGTCAATCCTGCCCATCTTATGAGACCCCTCGAGAATTTTCAAACACCCATTTTCCCTGGTCATCGGGTCAACGGCAATGAGAACCGTAGCCATATCCGGATACAAATTCCCCATTCCATACCAATAGGCATAATCCTGATGATAGCGGAATCCGACCATACCGGGATATTTCAAGGTAATTTTATTATGATACACGTATATCGAATCGTTAAAAAAATATTCCAATCGATCGAAAATCGACGCACGTCGGGTGGCTTTGGCGAAGACATCATTTCCCGCTGTATCATTCCACACAAAAATGGTTTCAAAAGAGGGCCGTTTTCCCTGAGAAACTTTATCCATGAGACCTTCAGCCCGCTGTTTCATCCCCTCATGATTCACGATGATATTCTTCAGAATATGCATCTCTTCCTGGTCGAACAGATCCGGAACAATCAGGTATCCCTTCTTCCAAAACTGTTCGAACTCTTTCTCAAATCCCATCCCGCTCTCCATAATGGCAAAACTATTGCCGAACCGATGCCGTTCAATTGACCCGAGTAAAAATCACTTCTCTCTGAGCGCGTTCATAGTCGCTTGGCGTGCCGATATCAATAAAATATCCTGTGGTGACAAATGCGCGAGGCTGCAGCTCTCGACAATACGGCTGGAGGATATCCGTCTCAAAGGAAAAGTGCCCTCCGCTTCCATATTGGGAAAAGATTTCAGGTCCCACAACGTACACACCTGCGTTTACTAGGCCTGGGCCTTCCTGACCTTTTTCTTGAAACTCTACGACCCGTTCACCCAGGAGCACGACGGCACCATACCGGCTCACATCAGGAACATGCCGAAGTACTATCGCGACCTGAGACGGGGTCTGTGCATACCAGGCCATCAGGGCCGGATAATCAATGTCAACGAGCGTGTCGGCATTAAGGACCAAAACCGGAGAGGACTCATCGCCTTTTAGCGCTAAGGCCATCGCTCCTCCTGTTCCTAAAGGATAGCTTTCCCTTGAATATCTGATTTGAAGTGAGCGGTAAGCCTGACCAAAATGCTCTTCAATGACCTCCGCCTTATACCCAACCGATAGAGTAACTTCGGTCAGCCCAGCATCTACAAGTCTATCGAGAATATACTCCAAAAATGGCCGGCCTCTAACAGGCGCCATGGGTTTAGGAAGATCGGGAACGACAGGCTGAAGCCTTTCGCCACGTCCCCCAGCCAGAATAATGGCCCTTCTGATTCCTACTTGAACCACATGAATCACTCCTGTCTTCAGACAAAAATCAACCACATGAGAGAGGAGGATAACCCCGGCGCAAAAATATCAGCGACTCAGCTTCTCACGGAACAATTCAGTTGAATACGCATCAGCCCAAAAACTTACAATCCCTGTCCATCGTTATTCGGACTAAGCAGGTCATCAATTTACCTCACCAACACATTCGGTTTTTTCAAGCAACCATTTAAAGAGATCAACCGCGGTCTGACGTCTTACACACAATTCAAGTTATTCTATCTTCCAACCTTGCATCCCGTATTTGGTAAAATGACAGTTACTGACTTGGCCGGAGAAATTTTTTAACGCAAAAATTACTTCCATGCGTTTTTCCGGTGGGACAAAAAACATCATAAATCCTCCACCGCCAGCCCCCGATACCTTTCCGGCCAAGGCTCCAGCTTTGACCGCCGCTTCATAGATTTCATCGATATGCGCGTTGGACACACTCTTGGCTGAACGTTTCTTGCTGACCCACCCCTCGCGCATGGACTCAACCAGTCCAGGGAAATCCCCTTTCAACAGGCTCTCCTTCATCGTACAGGCCTCACGCTTCATGGCATGCATGGCAGAAACGGCCAAGTCAGTGCCAGCCTCAACATTGGTACTCTGATCACTGATGATCTTTGCGGAAGATCTGGACACACCAGTAAAAAAAAGCACTAATGAGGCCTCCAACTCACAGATGATCCAGTTTTTGATACGCAAGGGATTGACGATCACCCGATTGTCTGCATAAAACTCAATAAAGTTAAACCCCCCAAATGTCGCGGCGTATTGATCCTGTCTCCCACCTTGCAGACCACAATCGACTCGCTCAATCTTAAACGCCAAATGAGCCAACGCATAATCGTCAAGCGGGACGTTCAGCAATTCCGCAAAGGCCTTAAGCATCGCCACGACCAGAGTCGAGGAGGATCCTAACCCAGATCCTACAGGGGCATCGCAGTAAGTGGTGACTTTCACAGGCAACGGCCGTCCTTCATTATACTGCTCGACCATGTACAGATAGACGGCTCGATGTAAATCGACACCTCCATTGCGGGGAATGGCTTCTCCCAACTGATACTCACTAAAATGCTGGCGATCAGCAGAACAAAACTGCACCTTATGGCTCGTCAACACCTCCAGCACCGCATAGGCATATCGATCAATAGTGGCATTGAGCACACAACCGCCATACAAATCACAATAGGGCGACACATCAGTCCCGCCGCCAGCCAGGCCAAGCCGAAGAGGCGCCCGAGCGCGGATGATCATCGAACCCTCCAGATATCAAAGCGGCTGGTCATTGTGAAACGGTGGTTTTTCCCGGTTGAAATGTTTAAGCGTTCGCAGATCGTCACGGTACTGGTTCAGGTGAATCCGCACTTCGTCTCGAGGTTGGTCTGAGGACCGACACCAACGCCCACCTGCAACCACTTCCGCAATGGGACGCTTGCGAATAACAATCTCGATCCCGCATTCTCCAACCGAACTCAAGGTCTGGTCGTATCTGGGAAGATTAAACCGATACGTCGAAATGAGCTGTTCAATTTTGACCGGCTCGGCAGCAGAACCAAGGTCACGCACCAAATCCAGAACATTCAGGGACTGTCGACTCCATGACTGCGTCTTGAAAATGGTAAACGTCCATTTATGATCGGCATTAAATGTGCTCGGAAACTGCCCCTGTTCATATAAATCTTCATCCGGCACGGTTATGACGAGATGGCCGCCTGGCCGCAACACTCTAAACCAATTCCGGAGTCCTACGACAGGATCATGCAAATGCTCCAGGCAATGACTGCTATGCACAAAGTCGAAGGTCTCATCCGGCACCCCCTCAAGAAACTGCGCGTTGCCATCAACCAGGTCCCATGTTCGCACATCCTCCATCCGACAGAACAATTCCTGATATAACCCCAAGGGATCGGGATGGCCACCGATGTCCAGACCCTTCCCGACGAAAAACCGGTTAATGAAATTTGGCTCGGATAACCGCCGAGCAATCGACTTGCTACATTCTTTCATAATTACGTTGACGAATAATGGAAAGGTTAGGTATCAAACTCCATGAGACCGAAAGACAAACTGCGGGAAAATTTGCTCACTATGCATGCGGTCGCGACGAATCACCAATTCTTCTACCGCTTCAGTCGCTCCTAAACAGCTTGAGGTGGTCGCATCATCAAACACCAGATACCCACCTGGAACCATGAAGGGCTTCACGAGATCATAGGAAAAGGCCACCGCGGAATAAATATCACAGTCGATATGGGCCAAGACAATGCTTCCAATCTTGTCGACGGCAGAGGGGCCGGTTTCCTGGAACAACCCTTTGATAAACTCAACATTTCTCAAACCCTCCCGATCAGCAAATTCTCGCAACTCCTGCAAATCGACGTCTTGAAAATCTCCTGCTCCGTGGGCATCAATTGCCGATTCGGTTGCCGGCATTCCCGTAAAAGTATCCAGCGCAAAGACTTTTCTGCCAGGATACAGTTGATCGACCACATAGGCCATAAACAGCGCATTCCCACCTTTATACGATCCAAATTCGACAACGTGGCCAAAGGGAATATAAGGAAGAAAATATTTCAGGATCAGAAAAATATTCATCCGGTTGTCTTCAGATACCACAGTCCGGCCAGAAGCCAGTCTGTATGCCTCTTGATATAACGCATCCTTACGCACCGACTCGCGCAATTGGCCGCATTGCAATCCCCATCCTCTGGCATAGCCATCCCGAACATTACGGGACTTCCGGACGGGATAGCCTCCCCCACCCCCGACGGGAGGGACAAATAAATCAAAGACCATTTCCACTTCTCTCAGATCAGGCTTCATTCCTGTGTCATCCCTGGGTCACACATCATTCACAGTCCTTTCACGGCGCCAATGAGGTACCGTGGCTATCACAATCCATTCACTCTATGAAGGAGAAGGGTCTTCTCCTTCACAGTTCATCTAGCAGGTTTAAAGCCTCAAGTCGACCTCGATATTTGGTCCCCACCGCCTGTGAGCTATGATGGGTTTTGATAAAGTCCGCCGCATGTTGACCTATTGTTTGCGCATAATGCGGCTCAGTGACGACTCGCTTCATAAACCACACCGCATGCTCAATATCAGGGTCTGCCCATTTCTGCCCCTTGGCGAACGGATACTCCTGGTCCCCGACTGGAATAAGCCGATAATCGACGAGGCACGAATTGTGGGCGTTGGTAAAATCAAGATTTCCCGAATATCCGGTCGCAATCACCGGCTTCCCGAGATACATGGCTTCCGCCAGCCCCCGGCCAAAGCCTTCCGACCGATGCAGGGACAAAAAACAATCACACAGCTTCACCAGGGACTTGGTTTCCCGGTCAGTCAACACCTTATCCATCAGGATGATTCGAGGATCCTCACAATCAATGGATTCAAGAAACGCCTGGTATTCCTTCGGACGCAAGCCCATGCCATTCATCTTAATAACCAATCCGACTCGCGTATCCGAAAGATCGGGAAACGCCTGCAAAAAAGCCCGAATGACCGCATGCGGATTTTTTCGATGCACATAGGAGGTAAAATCGAAAAAGAAAAGGAAAAGAAAACGATCCTCAGGTAAACCAAAAGCTTCCCTGCGCACGCCGTTGGGCTCTGGAAATTCCACGGCCAAGGGCATCCTGATGACCGGGGAAGAGGTTTTATCGGCAATGGCCTGTTCAATAAATCGTGACGGGGCCCAGACTTCATCCACCAATTGAAGCGATGGACACCACGCATCGGGAAAATGACTTAATTCCCACGACCAATATCCAATATTATACCGATCCGCAAATAGATTCTTGCCCAGGAGCTTTCGAGCATTCTCCATCTCATCTGCATTCAGATGAAATACATTAGTCCGATAAGCTCCAGCTCTGGAAATCTTATCCATAAAAAGGAAATCCTTATGGACCTCGGCAATGTGAACCCCATGCTCTCCATAAACACTTCGAATACCAAATGGGACTTGTGCCGCCGAACATGCTGCCGCAGACAGCCGTATATTTTCACCTATACCAAGTACCCCATAGGGATGCCCGATTAATAAAACGCCGGGCGAGACCACTGGTCTAATGGATCCAAGGCCATTTCCCGACTCGATTGCCTCTATTGAAGGCCTTACCCCGATGGCCGCATGCCAGGGCGACGTCCTCTCCCCAACAATTGCCCCTTTAGATCTGACTCCTTGCCCCACACGATGTATATCGAAGGATGCGATCCAACTTCCCATCACAGGTATGAGTCGTCGCTTCAGACCGCGGAATCCTTCGAACACAAGGATCTGCCATATACTCCGCAAAACTATCGTGACCCCGCCATGGGAACGGACAGTCTGTTTCGTCATACCAACAAATTTAAGGAAAGTTCCCATTGATTATACCCGGACTATGGCCATGTCACTCTCAACGTTATGGCCTGTAAATTTTCTCGATTCTTGTAGGGGAGAAACCTCCATTGAGAAAAGTTTATCGAACGGACAACACAAGATAAAAAATGATCTATACTCCTTCGAGACTCGTTACACGATCTTCAAGGCGGCAAGCCGAGCTCGATATTTGGTTCCCACGGCCAATGGACTATGATAGGTTTTGATAAAGTCCGCCGCATGTTGACCTATTGTTTGCGCATAATGCGGCTCAGTGACGACTCGCTTCATAAACCACACCGCATGCTCAATATCAGGGTCTGCCCATTTCTGCCCCTTGGCGAACGGATACTCCTGGTCCCCGACTGGAATAAGCCGATAATCGACGAGGCACGAATTGTGGGCGTTGGTAAAATCAAGATTTCCCGAATATCCGGTCGCAATCACCGGCTTCCCGAGATACATGGCTTCCGCCAGCCCCCGGCCAAAGCCTTCCGACCGATGCAGGGACAAAAAACAATCACACAGCTTCACCAGGGACTTGGTTTCCCGGTCAGTCAACACCTTATCCATCAGGATGATTCGAGGATCCTCACAATCAATGGATTCAAGAAACGCCTGGTATTCCTTCGGACGCAAGCCCATGCCATTCATCTTAATAACCAATCCGACTCGCGTATCCGAAAGATCGGGAAACGCCTGCAAAAAAGCCCGAATGACCGCATGCGGATTTTTTCGATGCACATAGGAGGTAAAATCGAAAAAGAAAAGGAAAAGAAAACGATCCTCAGGTAAACCAAAAGCTTCCCTGCGCACGCCGTTGGGCTCTGGAAATTCCACGGCCAAGGGCATCCTGATGACCGGGGAAGAGGTTTTATCGGCAATGGCCTGTTCAATAAATCGTGACGGGGCCCAGACTTCATCCACCAATTGAAGCGATGGACACCACGCATCGGGAAAATGGCTTAACTCCCATGCCCAATACCCAATATTGTACCGATCCGCAAAAAGGTCCTTGCCCAGGTGAATTTGAGCATTTCCCATCTCATCCGCATTGATGTGAAATACATTGGCCCGATAGGCTCCAGCTCTGGAAATCTTATCCATGAAAGGGAAATCCTGGTGGATGTCGGCCAAATGGATGCCATACTCTCCCTGAACATTTCGAATACCGAATGGGACTTCCGCCGCTGAACATGCCGCGGCAGACAATCGGACATGCTCCCCCATACCAAGCACCTCATAGGGATGGCCCAGTAGAAGGGCGCCAGGGGACAGGACAGCCCTCGGGGAACTGGATTTTTTTTCAATATTGGGGGCTGTCTCTAATCGGATCATTCCATCTGACTCGTCACTGGACGCGAAGGCCTTTCGATTAGCCAGCAATTGCCTTACTTTTTTCTTCAGCCCGGGAAATCCTTCAAAGGCTAACACCTGCCACAGACGTCGAAATACCATGGTGATTCCTCCATGATGACGAACAGCCTGTTTTGCCACGCCCACAAAATCCACAAAAGTACCCATTGATTAGCCTACAACCTTTTTCATATGTGTCCTGAACACCTATTCCTCCCGTTGCATCCGGAAGGATCTACTGAAATGAACAAAGGAAAGCATGAAGAGAAACCCACCTCCAATCCTTCCGTTCATTCACAATCATGAAGGAGAGAAAATATTATTCTACTGTATTACGACATACTCATCGTTAGCGTTCAATAGCGGCCAACGGCTATTGAAATGCCGTTTCCCCTGCGAGAGCATAATTCCGGCCCTGATAGGATCCGAAGGCATAACGTGGTGGAGGAAACCCTGGATCCTCAAACTGAAAAAAGACATCGTGCTGATAGACCTGCAACGTCTCCGGTGCGCAATGAAATACCACGCTTCGCCGGGTCCTCTGTGGATTGACGGCAGGGGCACCACCGTGAGGCAGTTGAGGATGCCAAATGGCGACATCGCCCTTTTGCAACGCAGCCTGCTTCGTTGCTCCGATGGCTCCTGATCGGGTCATCACTTCCCCATAATAGGCTTCGAGAGCATGGCGCACCAACCAGTCATCCGGCTGACCAGGGTTTTCATTACGAACCCGTTTATAGATCGCATGCTGATCACAGGGAAATCGATGACCTCCAGGCACATACATCAATGGACCGGCATCGGGCTCTATGTCTTCCAGAGCACACCAGGCGCCAACAAAATAGTTGACAGGAAAGGTATGAAAAAAAGGGGCATCACGATGGATGGGCTGCTCGGTGCCATATTCAAAGGTTAACGACGTATAAATGCCGGCTTTATACCCGAAGAGATAATCTAACGCCCTCATAATTTCATCGTGACATCCGATTTTCATGGCATTCTCGGAGGACATATGGAAATTTACCAGTCTGTGATGGCGCCCCTTGGCATCGATGTACTGATCAGCATATCCCTTATTGGTTTCAAGGTATCGTTGATAATCACTGACCACCGCATCGCAAAGACCGGGCTCAATCACCCCCTTTAAAATGGTAAATCCCTCGGTGATCATCTCCTTGGCCATCCTGGGATAGTGCGAAGGATACCGAGCGGCTCGTGATACAGCCTCCTGCTCCGCATCAGGCAGATCCAGCCACAAGGCCCCCATCTCACCTCTCGCGCTTTCCGGTTGTTCAGATAAATTGACCATACGCAGGATTCTCCTGAAGGAATGATGAAACCTTTGCCATCCCGGAAGACTCATCAGTCACCCATCACAATCTGTCAGTTCGGAAAGCCACTACTTCACGGCACGAATAATAATGGGAAGCATATTGCCATATTCATACTCGGGATGATTATTCGAGACCAATCCAGAAAATACATCGTAATTGACACCGACACGGACATCGCGAAAACCGCACTGGATTAAATCATCCAACAATCCCCAGCCATAGTGATAAAACGTCAACGCCCCCTGAGGGTTAATCGGATCACCATGGTATTCAGGCTCCATCAACAACTCGAGAGATCCATCAGCCAGGATCCGGGCCTTTTGAATCTCCCGGTCAAGCCTGAAGAAAAAGGGACAGGTAAAAATGAGAGTTCCGCCCTTCCTCAGAACCCGATAAAGTTCTTCCAAGGCTTTTTTATAGTCAAACACATGCTCAAGCACGTCATTATGCACAATGACATCAAGCGAACATGATGAAAATGACAACCCCGTAATGGACTCGTGTCGTACGGGGATTCCGCCCACCGTATGCATAGTTCCACCCTGGACATCCTTTCCGATATATTCAGATCCGATAATCCCTGGATAGATTTCCTGAAGACGTTGAAACAACACAGAGGTTCTCTCCAATATAGCCATCTGCACATCACCATAATTTTCTGCTTCCAAGGCAATGGCTGAATAGACCAGGCGGTTGCGGTTTCCCAACCCGCACTCACAGACCAACCCTTCCCGGAGATTGGGAAGAGGTCCGAAATAGACACCAGCATTTACCGTGAATTTCCTTACCCCCCGACATGCGGCACAATACCCGGAAACCTCATTTTGCGAAGAAAGATAGCGCTCGGCCTCGAGTTGATACGATTTAATCTGAGTCACATATTGAAGGAAATCATGTTTTCCATTGAACCACGTAAACATAATCATTTTTACAGAAAATTGAGAACCGTCGGTTATCCCAGGCCGTTTTTGGTAGCCACCAGATATTGATGACCAAATTCCCGATCAGGCTCTAAGTGGTTCCCTTCGGCCCATTCATTCCACGCGTTAATAAAGACCACTCGTTCATCGCCAAAATGGAACCGCCGTGTTTGTTCAACGACCTGTCGCAACCAGTATTCGTATCGTTCGGGAGTTGCACCCACAAAGACATGAGAGACATCCTGCCGGCGAGCAGTATTGTCCCACGAAGGCATCACGCCTTTAAAGAGTTTGTAGGATGGCCAAGCTCTTCGTATAAAGTTTTCGGATGTCTGGACATAATCAAATAACACGCCCTGATACTCAGGATTAATCAAGGGTTGTGAGAGCTCAGCTTGAACCGGATACCGATGAGGGGGAAATTCAATAGCAGCATCAAACCCATAGAGACTTGGATCGTCTCCCATCGGCATTCGATCAAAGCATTGAACATAAGCTAAGTAAATTTCTCCAATCCCCGCGTTCACACAGTATTCCCGCCACAAATCCGCAGTCCGTTTCGGTTCCGGAAACTGGCCGAGGCGATACACAATCACCAAAGGCTTTCCATGTATTCTGACATACCGTGGATCCAGTAGCGCGGGGGCAATCTCCGCAATAAAACCCGCATGATCCGCCTGGGTATGACTCTGTGCGATGAGGATATCTTCCTCACACCCGTCCCATCGTCTCGTCCAGTTCTCATTGGCCCAACAGAGGCAAAACGGAAAGTCTGGGGAACCGGATTGCAGCACTTCGTCAAGGGGACGATTCAGCAGTTTCTTTCCGGCAAACCAATAATAGTAATAGCAGAAGGCCGAAATGCCATACTGGCGAGCCAACCGCGCCTGCTCTTCTCGTACCTCAGGCATACGTAAGTCATAAAATCCCAAATCCGCCGGGAGATGAGGTTGATAATGACCTTGGAAATTCGGTCGCGCTTTCGTCACATTTGTCCATTCCGTAAAACCTTTGCCCCACCACCGATCATTTTCAGGAATGGGGTGATATTGTGGAAGAAAAAACGCGATCGCACGAACCTCATGAAGCTTTTTTAGCTCATCGCTCCATCGTTCCATGAAAATCCGACTATTTTTCGCAATGAGAGGCATCTTCGCGTGCCTGGAATCATTGGTGCTGACGCTGAGATGGTGAACCACCACGGAACGCGGTTGATAGAAAACCCGCTTCCCCAACTTTCTCACACGGAAGGCTAAATCCGAATCTTCGCAATAACTGGGTGCATAGATGTCATCAAATCCCCCCAAGGTCTTAAATAACTCAGCCTTGATGAGCAAGCAGGCCCCGGAGCAATAATCGACCTCCCGCACCACATTATATTCAGGCCTGTTCGGATCCCCATTCAACCCCACCAGTTCCGCTGAGCCATCCGGTTTAATAATGGCCCCAGCCTCCTGGAGCACACCATTGGGATACAGCAATTTTGAACCCACAAGGCCAACTTCTGATTGTTCTTGAAAGGTGCTCACCAATTCATCAAGCCATCCCTCAAGCACCTGCGTGTCATTATTCAGAAACAACAGATATTGGCCGCGAGCCAATGTTGCACCCCTATTGCAAGAATGGAGAAATCCAATATTTGTCTCATTCCTGCAATAACGAATGTTCTGAACTTCCGGGAGAATATTTGGGGTCTCATCCTGAGACCCATCGTCAACGATAATCACCTCAAAGCTACACTGAGGCACATGACTCAAAATCGAAGCCAAACAACAGACGGTGTATTCCAGGTGATTGTAGACAGGGATCACGATAGACACCAAGGGCTGCTCCACTTCGGTGAAGTTGAAGGACTGAATGAGCGTGGTCATCCCACCCGGTTCAAGCTGAATGAGAGAAACCGGCTGACGAGGAGGATTCTGAGGAGAGAAATGCGGATTTCCAGATTCATGAAGGACAGGCAATTGCCTGTCTTTCCACCGCCGATAACTTTCCGTCTGTTGAAAGAAAGATCCGAACCGTCCAAAGACAAATGACACCAATTGATGTTTTCGGTGAGGGGAAACGGGCAATAGGGATTTTGCACTCGTTAGAACTCGATCAAGCGACCCACCGGGGGATTGCCGACTTTCAGTCACAGGACGACCTGAGCCCTTCAACCAATGCACAAGACTTGCACAAACCCTTCCACGCCACGAACCCTCTGGACAAAGGCGTTCCCGCAGGTTCCTTATCTTACTGATGTTCCGCCAAAGTAAGGATGAATGCATGCGACGTAATTCTTCCTCTTTCTCCAGCAGTCGGGCATACAGGTTGCCAAAACGCTGATCGCGTTCCTCAAGGACACGGGCATGCTCAGTCATCGTATTCATCAACTGGCTTTGAAGATGCCCAAGCTGTTGATCGCGTTCTTCAATACGGGCCTGCAAGGCCATGTGTTGATGCCAATACTCGGG
Organism: Nitrospira sp.; assembly: GCA_024760505.1. GTDB lineage: Bacteria > Nitrospirota > Nitrospiria > Nitrospirales > UBA8639 > Nitrospira_E. The sequence goes on along the minus strand of CP058931.1, from coordinate 2,117,911 downwards.
AACCTCAGGAACAAATATCCCAGAAGGAAGGACAGGTAACTCTCCGTTCCCGACGATGGCCACGAAATAGACAGGCTCAGGAATACTCAAATACTTATGGGCTCGCCCTTGGGATAATCTAAAATTCGCTGGAGGCGTGGAGGAGTTATGGAGCGGACCAATACATGATCCATACCGGACTCGTTGGCCATAAAACTGCGCATGCCCGAAATATTTTAACAACAGTTCCTGAAACTCTTCGAAATAGAGTTCCTTCACATGAAAGGAATTGACGAACTGTGGTTTATCGGAATATTCAGCCTTATCAGGGCTGGAGATTAAGACCAGACCGTCTGGGCGTAAAACTCGAACAAATTCCCGCATCATTTCATGATGCTCATCATGGTGTTCGATCGTTTCAAAACTCACAATAAGGTCTATACTGGCATCAGGGAGGGGAATGTGACCACAGGCTCCGTGCTTAAACTGGACGTTCGAACGCTGATAGCGTTCATCTGAATAGCGAATAACCTCCTCCGAGGCATCCACGCCCACGACACTCCGGGCAACCTCAGCTAATAGCGCTGAACCATACCCCTCCCCGCATGCGATATCGAGCACATCCTTTCCCACCGCCAGTTCGCGGGCGAGGTAATAGCGATGCAAATGCTCTAGCTCAATATCTCCAATGACTCCCGGAACATAACGTTCGCCTGTCCACGGAAGCTTTGGCTGTTCTATCCTATCCGCCATGATACCTTGCTTTCTTTCAGTAGAGGACAGAAGGCTTGAATCGGATTCAATGACATCCATTTCCTGGCCTGCGTCCCCTAATAATGGTGTCCTCCCTGGTGAAACTTGCTCCTCGATTTTTTTCATGATTTGGCTCTATGTAAAATTGATCACCACCAAGCCGAGACTCCAATGACGTCTTCACTTCCCAAACCCACCGATAGGTGGTTTCGGCTGGGCAGCAATATGAAATACTCCTAAATCTGACCCCATATCACTAAGCTTTTTTCACGATGAGGCCAAGGGCATCACCGAGGACTCAAATTCAATCGCCAACATTGGAATCCCAATAAGTCCCCGTTGGACGTGGCTCGAGTGGACCCGGAAAAACAGGGCATCATCAATCCAATGATGAAGAGCATGATTCTCTGGCGTCCCCTCGGCAATCGCCGCGATCACCGAATAATCTCCGGTTGGGAGATACGGCAACTGAAAACGAAACATCGCGTGAAATCGCTGCCCCTTTTCAAGGGAGCGATCGACGTCACGATACATCAGATACGTATTGTCGCCAAACAAATACTGACCTAAGCGATCCTTCACGTAAAACCCCAGAATGGGCCGTGCTAGGGGTCGTTCCGACACACACCGGATGATCAGCGTGACTTCCTCTCCACCATCTAACGTTGTCAGGAGTGAACCATGTTGATCGGAAATCGCCACTTCACAAATACTGGCTCCACGCTCACCAAACCACGGGGCATTCGGATCAAAATCGAAAATCTCCAACTCATTTCGACTTGAAGAGTTCTTTAACATCTCACTTCGTGGATCTTTCACACGCATGGCTCGATCTGTTGGGGCTTTGCGGCTTCCGCCAATACGAAAGGTGTTAGTATTTTCCTGTTCGTGATACAGCGCAGCGATAAAATTATGACAGATCTCTTTTGCGGGACCAATTTCCCGGACGACTCCATTATCAAGCCAAACAACCCGGTTACAAAGACTGGTCACCGAAGCCGTATCATGGGAGACAAACAGAAGCGTACCTTTTTCCCTAAATTGATGAAGAAAGCGCATACATTTTTGAGTGAACGCGGCATCCCCCACGGCAAGAATTTCATCTATGATCAGAATATCGGCATCCACATGAGCGACCAGGGAAAATGCCAACCTCGCATACATTCCACTCGAGAAAATTTTGACGGGATGATTAATGAAATCTCCAATGGCCGCAAATTCCGTTATGGATTCATACCGGGCATCGATCTGTTCACTGGTCAGACCAAGAATGGAGGCAGCCAAATAGACATTTTCCTTTCCCGTAAATTCAGGATTAAAACTTGAACCCAATTCCAGCAACGCCGCGACTCGGCCTTTGACCGTCAACTCCCCACAGGTCGGCGCTAGCGTGCCACACACCAATTGCAAAAACGTCGACTTCCCGGAACCATTGCGACCAATAATTCCGACCGTTTCTCCTCGATACACGCTCAGATCCACACCTTGGAGGCCCCAAAACTCTTCATAGAACTTTCGGTGCCCCCTCCATAGCATCTGCTTTAACCGATCCTCAGGCTTTCGAAAGATCTGATAGGCCTTCCCAAGTCCTTGTACGCGTATAGCCAGATCAAACGACATCAGCAAATCCTTTTCGGGTTTTTTGGAACCATGCAAAGCCCAACCAACCGACCACCCAAAAAACAACCGTATACAGGAGCCAATCTACCCATTCCGGCATTTGTCCCCAAAATATGACCGATTTCGACGCATTCAGGACAGGTGTCAACGGATTGATCTGAATGAATCCTCGATAGGTTTCAGGAATAGCCGATAGGGGATAAAAAATCGGACTCAGAAACATCATCATCGTGGTCATCACGCCTACCAACGGCTGGACATCCCGCAGAAACACCCCCACGGAAGCCAGAAACCAACCTAATCCTACAATCAACAGGACAAACGGAAAAAGTACCACCGGCAACAGCAACACCGTTAGGGGTGGAAGACCATGGACTATGAGGTAAAAAACCAACAAAATCAAAAGACTTACGGTAGCATTAAAAAGTGCCACCAGCATCGATACCCAGGGCATTATCTCCAGGGGAAACACCACCTTTTTAATATACGACACATTTTCGAGCATAAGACCAGGAGCACGCGTGACACATTCGGAAAACAGATTAAAAATAATCAATCCGGAAAATAATAACAGAGCAAAGGCGCCGTTTTCCTCCATAGGCACCTCCCATCGAATCCGAAACACGACCGAAAAGACAAACGTATATACCCCTAACATCAGCATAGGGACGACAAAGGCCCAGATTACCCCCAGCATTGACCCTCGATAACGAGCATCGATCTCTCGCTTGGCAAGGCGAGAAATCAAGGTTCTGTGCTGCCAGGCACAGATTAATGGTGAAAAAGGGTTGTACGTATTATTCATGCATAATTATCAATCTTAGCCAAGATGATCTTTGTCTTGGCACCTGGAAAAGATTGACCAAGTGTAAATTCAAATGCAACATATCCCTCAGGCAAACCCATTATTTTCAACGCTACGCTACCAAAAATTTTCCTGCATGAAATTCCGACTCATACAGACTTCTACTCGAACCATCCGCTTAGTTTCTCAATTCCAGCAAATAAACCAATGAAATCACAGGGGCGGGTGCCCAGGAAGTGGAAAAAATTCTAAAAATAAATTTTGGGGTATGCGTCAGAAAGAAATGGCCTACTCAAGCTTCGGGAAGATTCCAGTTACATGACTGAGGAGGGGAAAGGCCAAATACGGCAAAGAGAATTTATATCAAAATCAAGACCATGCCATCAACCATCCAGCCGGATGTCATATTAAGCCTTCCAAGGGATTTGAAGGGTGTCGCTGACGTACTTTTGGCAAAAAAGAGATGCACCGCCAACCTTTGAAGCCTAAATCCATCCTCGTCCGTGCTCAGACCAACACGCAACCAGCCATAAAAACAAATTCCTATTTGGAGCTCAACTTTCCGGTGTTACGGTTGCATATTCCGAAGCATCTCCTCCTGCAGGTAGCTGGGCACCGGCTCAATCTCCATCGGTGGATAGGCTGTGGCTGGAATGATTGGCATGTCCGGTGAGTTTGCCGGCGGCGTCACCTGCATCCCACTAGCACTACTTGGCGGCATCATGGGCATCGTGGTTCCAGCGGGCACCGGCTGAATATCCATGGGAACACCCACCACCGGAGCTCTTAAGCCAGGGCTCTCTCCGGGAGATGGGGAGGATGAGGACGCCGGTGCAAAATTATCACCAGATTCTCCTTCATGAGACAGGAATGAACGGGTATCCACCTCTTCTTGCACAGGCTCCATTTGCCGATCTGAACTCAAACCCGATTCACCCAATAGATTCGAGGACCCTACATCTGCTGGGTTCCTCGTCTCAGAAACCGCTTCTCTCGGTGGAGCTTTTGCGGTTACATAAAGAAATTGCAAGCGTCCAGCCGCATTGACCGTAAACGCGTAATCCCACTGCGCCAGAATTTTGGCCAAGGCCGGAAGGATTTTATCCTGCTGCAGATCAACCGAAATGACTCTATTCAGTTCTTCGACAGGAGCCTCATATTTTATACCCAACTGTTTCTGTAATTGCTCAAGCACTGTTCGTAGGGTCACCTCTGAGAGATGCCCGGTTAACCGATCATCTTCAACCTGGAGAGGCCCCTCAGATGTCAATGCCATCCCTTGTCCTATGAGAGCCCCCAATAACAAGAAGACCACCAGCACCAGCCCACTTATCCATCTAGACATTATTCTTTGTTTGGATCTCATTGTGCATCTCCTTTATAGCCGTCCACATGGAAAACACATGGACTCATCCCATCCTCATAACACGAATATTTCCCACTTCGTCCCCTAGTCATCGGTAATATTTTTCTTTCCACGCCAAATGGATCTCAATCTCGGAACCATACGAAAAAAGTAGAGGATTTCTGAAGCTAGCAATTGGTGCAGGTTCTTACGGAGGATTTCACCTCATGTTGGTCAAACGAGATAGGAGGACTACCGCCACGGGGCGATCTCAAGAAAACAGGAAAATCATAGTCCCACAACGGGTTAAGGTCAAGAAACAGTATCGATAGAATTTGGGGGGATCAAAAATGCAGGTCTTTTTACTAGATTATTCCTTGGATCGAAAGCATGATCGTATTACTATTGTAATCAAAATTGGCTATGTTTGAGCTTCTCTTCTCGAAAATATAATCTAAGCGAAAGCCCAGCCATTTAACCGTTCGGTATTCCGGTCCAATCCTGAAGCGAAATCGATCATCCGTTCTATTCGTATTGAAATTATCGTTGGCGTAGTAAAAATTTTCTCTGAGGGCCAGACGCTCCGTAAAGGACTGTTTTCCATAAACGTCGACGCCTATTCGTTTAAAGGTGGAAGTACCCTGAACCGCTGACTGATTAATATTCGAAAAAGGACGGATATTAAAACTTAACCGGGACGTGGGGTTCCAGGACAAATTTCCTCGCATGTAAAAGAAGGTCCGCTGCTCCGATCCTAAGCTTAAACCCCTTGCAAGAAGGGCCTGGCCACGGGCTGAGTCTTCATCGATGGGCGCGTGGTCAAAATTTAAAACCTGGTACCCTATATTGAATTCCCCTGAGAGCTGGCGGGTAGGTGCCAGGCTGAAGCCCGTATATGCCCCGTATCCGAAACTATTCTGTTGCTTATTCGTATTATAATCATTGTTCACTATTCGAACGCCAAGGAGGGCGCGGGTTGAGTGGGTTACAGCGACAGATACGCTCAGATTGGCACTAGCACTGTTCCGGTCCCGCGGGGCAGCCTGCCCATTGTTGGTGTAATTTAAATCATCAAAATTCGTGCGAAGACGGATACCAGCCTTCTGTCCCGTGAATTCAATCTGGCCTAAAAACTGATTCACATTCCATTTGGTAATATCCCTTTGTTGGGTATCCACTTCCGACCCTCTCGGGTCAAACCCTTCTACATGGCCTCCCTGCAAGTCTATGGCTAGACCACCCGGATAATTCAAGCTGACGTGGCCAAGAGCATCTTGGGCCAGGGCATTATTTTCAGTAAATTTTGCATAGAGAAATTGGGCAGCACGATAGTCAAGAAGGACAGAATGCTTACCTCCGCCAAACGGCATGAACGCCTGCATTCCAGGCGCGATGGTCGTAAGAAAGTCACTTTTCGTATTTGTGTCTCTCTTAAACACATTGTCGGTATACACTTCCGAAATGCCTAAAAATGGGCGGAGTTGGACCGGACCGGCTTTGATACCATCCCCTAAACCATTTCCCGTCATATATTCACGAAAAAGCCCCCCCCGATTCTGAATAGGCCGGTGAGACCCGGTAAAATAAAATAGTCCCATATCAGAAAAAGATTGAGCCTGCCCGCTGACCGGCGAAAATACCTCACAGGCACCAAGAAAAATAAGAGCAAACAGCCATTTCCGCTCACGCATTATGGAAAATGGGAAAAGACACACCGCTCTTGTTTTCCGCCATACAAAATCAATCATCACAATTACCTTAGTCTCATTTCGATGGAAGTGCGGGGGGGTGGAGTCAGAAGAACACTCAATAATTTTAGGGCATGACTAACTCTTAGATATGGTGCCCTCATCAGACTGTTAAGTCAATTCCAGGGTGAATTCCCTGACAAGGATCGGACCTTACCATAGGAGCTGGCCCAAGAAACAGATATTCTAACTTAATAAGTGGGATTTTTTTCGCAGACCGTTTTTCTTAGGAAGGGATGAATACCAAAATTACAGGATAAAGTCGATCACGGTGGGAAAAACAAAAAAACTCTAACGGGAACTCTGAAAATTTAGATACTGGACTGATGCCGGACTTCATGAGAAATTACTTGAGGACAGTTAGCAAAAATTCGATGGAGGGAGTTTTGAGAAAATCGCAGAATACTAATAAAGATTTCATGTGACCGACTCTGTCTTCAAATCCAATCTTTAACGAACCCCGTAGAAGAATTCTTTTTAAATGCGACATTCCCAGAACATCCTCGTTCTGCAAATTGCCCTCGCGGCAGGTGGCCTTTGTTATCACGGAGCCCGCCTCACAAAACCCGGGAGAATCTGGAACTTAGGATATTTCCGTTGATGCACCCCACCCCCGAATTCAATCTCTCTGTAAACATTTGTCGCAAAGGACAATGTTGAACTTCAATAAACTCGTACATCCTTAGGAGGAGCAGGACGCGCATTTACGATAGGCAATGTGACACTCACCTGGTTCGAAAACGGGCTTTCAATCTTACGAGCCCGGTCGTAAGCTTTTACCGCAAAATAATACGTTTGACCGGGATTCAGGGTTGTCACGGTATAAATGGCCTGGGATCCAACATCTTGAGTCTGTGTGTAACTGCCGCTTGAGGTCCCGTAGGCTAAAATAAAACCTCCATATTCCGCAGTAGGAGGATCCCAGGCTAGGGTGACTTCTCCGGCAACTACATTGGAGGAAAAAAGACAGAGAAAGAGAACAATAGTCCAAAATGAACCAAATGCGGATCGAAAAGAATGGGGACAGGGAGAAGTTATTCGAGAGAAACCGTGATCGTCTGCCATACGAGATCTCCTTTATGCATGTGAGTCATGCCGAGCGAAGCCACTCCGCCCATGATCCAGGAGACTCTGTGGCTTGCCTGGCAACCTGGCAACCCTATCCCGAACTCCGAGACGTAGGCCCACGGCTTTGCGTCCCACCCTTTCAGATGGTTTGCCTTTTTCAGGATACGACCGATTTTAATACTGTATGCTTCATCGGAATCTTTGCCAGATTCTTTAATAGGGGGAGAAGAGAACTTCCAATTCCATAAAAATTCATGAAGGCTGCCAAACCCTAATCACAAAAAAACAAGAATAATTAATAAAAATGGGTCACATGATTCATGACTCAATCTTATGGGAACTTCTAAAAACTCCTGACGTTGGCCGCAATCGTCTCGGTTGCTCGCAGATACGTTTTTCAACTGGGGTTGGCGACAGGGCAAGCGGGAATCTGAGGGGCACTTGTCGTCCTGTGCTCACCTCCGTTCCGCACTCTTACACCTCCTGAACCGTTCGAGGCATCGTGAGAATCAGAAACCGTTGGAAGTTGTCCGTCAAATTCTTCAGCCCGATCTTTGCCCTGGCTCGCGCGAGGCCAATCGTGCGAATCAGTTTCCCACCCATCGCGGTGACCTGGTGCCCGAACACATGTTCAACTCGGGCGCGAATCCGCGAGCGGGCTCGATTGCGCGTGTGCTGTTGAGCGGTCAGGACCTTGTGGCGAGCCCCTTTCTCGTGAATCTTGGAGCGCAGACGTTTGGCCTTGAGCTGTGCTTCGATCTCTTCTGCCCGAGAGGCCGAGTCCGCCCAAATGTCGCGTCCGGCCTCAGCCGGGAGCAAGACGTCGTCAAGCACTTGCCTATCATGCACGGCCGCATCGGTGACCGCATACTGGCGAATGAGCTTAGGCTGCTTGTCGACGTTCACCTGGTTCTTGTACCCATAGTGACTGGCCCCATGCTTCTTCGTCCAGCGAGCCTCCGTGTCTTTCTGTCGGCGTTTGTTGGGCTGTTTGTCCCACTCAGCCGGGCAGTCCCCCGCTTTGATGGTGGCGTTGTCCTCGCGGGAGTGCCGTTGTATGGGCACCGGCACCAGGGAGGCCTCAATCAATTGGCCGCGACGCGGCTGTAATCCGGGCTTGGCCAAGTAGGCTTCAAATTGGTCAAACAGGGTTTTCACCACCTGCGCTTGTGTCAGGGGTTCACGAAACAGCCAGATCGTCTTGGCATCGGGAATGCGTTGATCGAGATCCAACCCCAAGAAGCGCATGAAGGACAATCGAGCACGGACCTGGTATTCGGTTTGATCATCCGATAAGTTATACAGCGCTTGCAGCACAAGGATTTTGCACATGAGGACCGCATCAAAGGGGGGACGGCCTCCCTTCTCCCGCTTCGAACGATGGAGCACCGCTTCAAGAGTTGGACGAAAGGCTTCCCAGGGCACATGGAACGCCAGGGCATCTAAGGGATCACCGTGCTGACTGAGGGCCTGGTAACGAGTCGCAAGATCGAAAAAGCTGAGTTGACGGGGTATCGACATGAGCAATCCTCCTTGGGCCAAGAGTATCGCAAATTTTCCCCCGCATGTCAGAGGTTTTTAGAGATGCCCTTATGATTGAGCTGAAGCAATGCTTAAACGAACCTCTAATCTCATGAGCCCACACCTGAAGCACGGGAAACTTGGCCAGTTGCCCAAAACCTGTTTGTCAGGAAAATCGGCCTCACATGAGTCGGTTCCTAAGGCATCAGTATAGGAATCCAATTTGTCTGCTCACAGAGCTAACACGTGCGTTACGATTACTAATATCGACAGGTCTGTTTATGTTGCTCCCCGCGTTTGGATCAAAATCAAGTTTGCGTGCGAAATAAACGCTCTCAGAGAGATTGAAGGAGATCACTTCTAATGCATCATTGTGATCAGAAGTGGCATCAAATATTCAACTGGAGGGGGCTCGCAATCTACCGCATCGATATGTTTTAAACGCCCAATGTTTCTCTTTCTTTTTGGCTGAGAGTAAGCAGAAAATGCTTTAAAACGATTATACTCGATGTTTTAAAGTATACTTTCACCATCCAACCAATTGCGAAAACACCAGATAGATCCAGGCGGCACCAAAGATATAGGTGATTTCCTTTTCACCAATCCGTTCATAGAACAGACGATATCCCAGAATCGGCACAATGGCTAAGATCAGGGCAGAAAAAAAATGCCCAACCACATCACCTATGATGGCGCCAATCTCGGAATGCCCGGGTACCGCAAGCAAGATGCTGCCCCCAAGCATAGCTGCCCACCACCATTTCACATTGGCCATCAGCATACCCATACTCACATACAAGGGAAAAAGCTTGTCATCACCAGATCATGCCTTCCCAATTGAACTAATCTCAGCCAAGAATGGCTCGAAATAATATGACCCCTTAAAAACAATGCACCTGGAAACCAAAACTTGCCATTAGTAAAAGGCAAATTCCAGCATCAGCGTGACAACTGGGACGACGACCTGTGCTCTTAATCTCAAACTACTTCTTGGACTCCCGGCAAATCCGCTCACATGCGTTTTGCATCTCAACCCGCTTTCATGAGGAAACAACAATTTAGTTAATTATATGTATTTTGTTGTAGATTTCTTTTTTAACCTTCCCTAATATTGGATTTTCCAATTGATTGAGGTACTGCCTGGAAAGCCAATCGACATGACGGTGAGCCCATTCATCATCCACACCGCCACCGTACCCGTCTGCTTGTTACGCCAAATTATATCTGCGCTCCCATCCCCATTGACATCACTGGTGTTCGCAATCTCCCACCCCTGAGGCACTACGCCAAAGAAACCCGGCGAGCTGAGAGTCACCCCATTCATTAACCAAATTGCAACCTCCCCGTTACTCGTTTTACGCCAAACCAGGTCCCCCATCCCGTCATCATTCACATCACCCACACCTGCAATCTGCCAATCCGTGGAAGCCTCTCCAGGGAAACCTACTGACAGGACCGTGAGCCCTTGCATAAGCCACACTTCCACTGCGCCAGTCAGGTCATTCCGCCAAATAAGATCCACTTTTCCATCGGCATTCATATCTCCGGTCCCGGATATTCGCCATTCCAACGGCACGGCGCCCAAGTGGCCGGAAGAACCAATCATTGAGCCGTTCATTAGCCAAATCGTCACTTCCCCACTACTCGTGTTTCGCCAAACGAGGTCCGCCCTCCCGTCGCCGTTGACATCACCCACACTCGCGATTTGCCAATCCATAGAAGCACTACCCGGAAAACCCACCGACATGACAGTGAGACCATTCATCTGCCACACCGCTACCGATCCTGTATCGCTATGACGCCAAATGACATCTGCTTTCCCGTCCTCATTGACATCTCCGGTACCGGCAACCTGCCACTTCGACGACACCACGCCCAGTGAACCGGAGGAAGCAATTGTAGAACCATTCATCAACCAAATCGCAACAGCCCACGTGCTCGTGTTGCGCCAGACGAGGTCTGCCTTCTCGTCACCGTTGACATCATTCCGAGTTGGGAAACTCACACCAGCCTCAAATATCCATCCTAAATCTTGCAGCAGAGGTTGAGCTAATCCGAGATCATGAATCGCCCTTCCGGAAGCTATTCCAGGCTCCATCAGCTGATCAGGCTTAATTGTATTCGTGAAATGAGACACCGATGAACCCAATTGAACCGGGTTTGGAGCGTACATCTGAACATGAGTATCTGTTCGTCCAGCCGTCAGGGTCCCGGATGCCTCTTGAAGATTGACACCAACAAAATGAAGATTCGGACTCGCCACATTCGCATATTGCCTTTGGCTATCGGCCATTAAGGGGTAATTGGCCGGACTGGATCCATGAAGCTCCAACCAACGCATAAAAACATCATCGGTTCCTAGGAATTTCTCTCCGGTTTGCACATCAACAAGTGACAAAAAACCAAGACCATGAATAATTTCATGAAGCACCACGGTAACAAAATCAAATTGTCCAGATGGGGGATTGGCATCCAGCCCAAAATACCAATTCGAAAAATTTGCGCTGAAGGTGGCACTTATATCACTGGTAGTAAGATCCAGGTCCTGTTCTGCAAGTTTATTGGCGAGGGATTGGACATACCAGGTATTGGCCACAGGAGCATTGGGGAAATTCCGATGGACGGTATTAGGACCAGCCGATCCCAGTATTCCGGCTCCCAAGGAATCAATTCGAGCATCGACTCGAATGCCCACCGTGCTCACCAGCACCTGCGCTAAAATATTTGCCGCGTACTCAAAGGCTTTCAACCGTGCCTCTCCAAGGGTGGTGGCCGTATTTCCACCCACTGGGGTAAAAGGCGCAGGATCGTTAAATCCTTCCCCGGGACTATCTTTATTCACGATAATGATGGTGGCACCGAAGGTTTCAGTCAAGAGGCCAAAGCAGCCAAAGAATAAGACGACCAGAAATCCGGACACGCAGAGGCCGAAGGGAATCGGTAACTGCGAAGGAGAAGGGCTTCTCAGTATGTCGGCCTTAGAATATTTCATGGATGAAAAAGGGTTTTATCCAGCAATCTTCAGGGTTTTAATGGCTCTAGGTGCTCAGGTTCATGCTGATGAATCGCATGGTCCGCTCCGTCAGGCACTTTCAGGATAGACTGAAACCGACCCTCAACATTCACCATTGTTCCTCCCCCCGCATCCGGAACATCCCGTAAGCCCTCCGTACTCATACGACTCTGGGGTGTCGAGCCAGATTGAATAGGTCGTAGCGTCCCATCCGGCTCTTCAATCCGCATTGGGGCTTTACCTGGTCGACGGTTTTCCTGACGATGTTCAAGAGACTTGGCTTCCTCTTCTCCACCATATGTTTCAACAATAACCTCTGCTTTCAGGAGCGGGGCACTAATCAGCATTATCCAAAGTATGACAGATACCGGCATCACGATTTTCATTGTATTTCCTCCTTTCAACAGCTCCATTTATTCCCTCTGAAAGAAAATTCGTTGGGAAGCCGATCAAAAAAGTTATGCTGCCACTTCCATTCAATCTATTATTCCCCTTTGTCCATGACAACTAAAGAAGAAAAAACATGCTCTTTCATTGAAAAAGTATGCCATTTTTCCGACGAGTTGTGTGTGTAGTTATGTATTGGATGCATGAGCGAGGAACATTAGTATATCTCAAGAATTCCAACCACTCCATAGAAAGAATCTGTGCAAGGCTTGTGGATGCCACAAATTTAGTCCTAAAGCAACGGATTCGGCCAATTGGAATCCCCTTAATTCATTAGAGAGAGGTAAGTCCAAAATTTGCTTAGCCTTAGGATTTCGAATTTGAAGGATAAAAAAACTACCAATACACCATTTGAAGGCAACCCTTCTTGATTTTCTTAACAAGCGAAAACGGGTCAATTGGTATTGAGGAATCCCAACAAAAACATAGAAAATTCGATATTTTTATTTGATATCCATTAAAAGCTCGAGGCGGGATTAAGAGTGCATCCTATGTTGGGATGCTTGAATGCCTTCAAATAGGATAGCAGTTGAATGGCCATTGCTTCATTCTGATTGGAACATTCTTTGTTGTCCGACGGGGGTTGGAAAAAGAGAAGAATTCCTTTTCTGAGGATGGAACGGAGCACCGTCTAAGCCTATTTTATGCCAAGGACGGCAACAAATAGCAGGACACATATGAATACGGTTCGCTTTTTTGTCGATAATCTTCCCTCTGAACTTTAGGCGCGATGCGCATTTTTAAGAAGGGCTGATTATCCAGCCACATGACATCTTCCCACGTTCCTCCAGGATATTTACCGTAGGGATTTGGGTGCGGAAAGATCAACAAGGAAAATTGGCAGAGGGGAAAATATGCTTACAATGTGTTTTCTAGGAGAAATCGCCAGGACATCATAGAACGTTTTGGGGCAGGCAAGTGCCAAGGAAATTTGCATTTCTCTCTTTCAGTTCCAAGCCTACTTGAAGCATAAACCTTTTAGGTTCCTTCTCGTTCAACTGGAGCGAGCTATTTTCAATGCTGGTGAAAAGCGGGAATCTACGAAAGAACTTGCTTTTGAGAGCAAATCTTGCCTCCAAACACTTTTCTTCTCCCTCAATAACTTTCCCATTGTTGGCAATTCCCTGAATTTTTGTCGGCGCGCTTACGCACACTGAAAAGCTGATATATCAGGTAAGGCTATCTCTGGGGATCTAATCTTTGGTTCGTTTTATCCAATACTAAACCGTGGGAAATATGGGGTCAGCAACTACGTCGTCTTTATTTCTGCCGGCGCTTTGACCAATGCCTGCCACGCCTACGGACGAACAAAGGCAACGCAAAGCGCCGACCAACTCCGCCTCGCATTCAACCATTATCGGTCGTACAACCGCTGCCACAAGTCGGCCCGTCCATCTACCGGAGTGATAATTACGGATTCGTCTTCGTCACTGATTCGGGTCATGAACTCAACACTGAACTTCGATCATACTTCCTTACCATGAATTCGTACCTGGCAGGCTCTCCCTGAGATTTCCTAATGGCGCCAATTTAGTAGCTACTCTTCACGTGTAAATTCATATGGAATTGCAGTAGCCCTTGCGAGCTATCTGGTTATACCCCAAATGGGGTACCAGAAAATGGCCGGCGTCTCCGTCTTCCCACTTTCCCTGCTTCCTTTTCTGAGTTGAACAGATTTTCAGGTTCTTGTATTCTTTGCCCCTTAGCGTGAAGGAGGTCCCAAGCAGCATTCTCTCAGCTTCACGGCAAAATTGCTTTTTTTGTGCGCCCCAATTTTTCCTTGTTAACATTTTACACTTCAAAGGATGATCCAGAAGTTGTCCCAAGAAGTTTGCGATATCCTTATTCATTAGGGAGAGACAGTATGAAACAGGTGTCCCGTCGAGTTTTGAGAAGATGGGGTGTGTTAATGATCTGGTGTGTATGGATCAGCCCCCTGATGGCCCATGCCAATTCCGACATTGTGGAAACAGGTCGGCTTTTGGCCACATTATTGGATGCAGGTCGAGTAACAATCGGCCAGAATCAAGGGTTAATCAATGATGCAAACAAAGGCGACAAGGGCTTTACCCCGGAGGTATTCGAGAAACAGATGGCAGCGTTATACAAGGAACGAATGGGGATTGATCTACATAACCTGCAGAATGCACAAATCCCAGATCAAGCCAAGCCATTATTGGCTAGACTCGTAGAAGAAAGTCAGAAAACCGTAGCAAGCTATCAAACAGTCATAAACTTTGAAGGCGTCAAATTCAAAGGGCTCATTCCCGCCACCTATGGCACCGAAACGGCCAGGCGTTTCCAAAATTGGTCAAAAGTCTATTTAAAGCAGACGGCGCCTGATCATTTGTTAAGAAACCCCAAAAACAAAGCTGATGCCTTTGAAAGAGAAATGATGCAAACCTTTACAACTTCTGCCCCTGGCAACCGGAATGCAGTATTCAGTAAGACCATTGAAGATGAAAAGAGTGTACTGGTCATGCTGCCACTCTACTATGAGAAAGCTTGCTTAACCTGTCATGGGGGGCCCAAAGGTGAAAGAGATGTATCTGGCTACGAGAAAGAAGGGGGAAAAGAAGGTGAGTTAGCGGGGGCTATCAGTGTGAAATTACCCTTTCCCTAGAGACCATTTCGTAAAGACGTATAGAGGCCGTTCTTTGATAAGAGGAGAGATCACCTACTCTTTTGTGGGGGAAAAAAAGCAAATACGAGTAAAATCTCATCCAGGAGATATTCAAAAAAAGCGTTCTGTTAATGATCACCCCTACCCCTGGCTACCTTTCAAAAACAATCCTCATCAATTGAAGTGTAAAGTTGGAGAAACGAACCAAAACTTATCGTGAATTCAAACGCCAGCGCTTCCTCTTTTCATCCTGCTCAGCCTTTTCCACGAGTTCAATCATGCCTTCCTTATGGAGCAACCGCAACATCTCACCACAGGTGTGATCCAATTCCCCGGTGCCCATATTATGCAACCCAGCCCGACGGGCAATTTCTTCCTGAAAAACCCCCGTCCCTCCCGGCTCTGCATCCGGATGCCCACGAAGAACCTCTAGTATATGATCCTTCAGGCCATTAATCAGCTCCGTGCCGCGTTGATGAAGATTCATGGCGTCCCCTCTTACATGATCATTCTTTGTAATGTGACATTGTTTCATTCTGGGTTGATCGTCCCCTCTGGGTTTTTAATTTTCTCAGGATTACTTAACCAGTTCAACAATCAGACAGAAACCTTTCTTCCTATCCTAAGCCTTTCGTCTCCGAGTGTTGAGTGAACTCAAGAAATTACAAAATAGGGGACCTCGGGCCTATCCGTCCCAAAACCAGGTGGATTATTTCCTGATAGCGATGTATTTTGCGAAAGACTTGTGGAATTTTAGAAAGTTGGCTGGGGGACCAGGGATCGAACCTGGGCAGCCAGATCCAGAATCTGGCGTCCTACCGCTAGACGATCCCCCAACCTAGGCTGAGCTTAATTCACTATTCAGAAGCAGTCAAGCGAAGCAGCAAGACAAATCAGGAAGGCTGGTTATTGCCAGTGATGGCCCGCTCAACCCCGGCACGGATGCGTTGAAGTGACCGCTCTTTTCCTAATAGCGCCATCACTTCATAAATGCCGGGGCTGACTGTCCGGCCTGTCAACGCCACGCGTAACGGTTGAGCCACTTTACCCATTTTGAGCCCATGACGCTCGATAAGGCTATGGAGGATGCGCTCCAGAGTTTCCTTGGAAAAGTCCTCAACGACCTCCACCTGATCGGCAAATTCCTTAAGAATCGGAGCGATCGTCTGGGTGAGATGTTTGTTCGCAGCCTCTTCCTCCATCGTCATAGGCTCTGTCAGGTAGGGTACAGCCCCTTGCACAATATCCAATAGCGTCTCTGATCGCTCTCGCAAGGGCGGGATCAAGGCCTCTGCTCCTCCAGGAATTCTAGACAAGACAGCCTGGTCATAGCCTGCGTTTTGCAAAAAAGGCAAGAGAGCGTCGGCTACCTGTTTAGGTTCGCTGTTTCTAATGTACTGCGCATTGACCCAGCGTAATTTTTCAGGATTAAAGACGGCTGCTGAGGCCTGTACCTGCTTAAAATCGAAAAACTCGACCATTTCCTGAATTGAGAAAATTTCCTGATCTCCATGGGACCATCCCAGACGGACCAGATAATTGATGAGCGCTTCCGGCAGATACCCCATCTCTTTATAGGCCAACACCGATGTGGCTCCATGACGTTTGGACAGACGCGTTTTATCAGACCCCAGAATCATGGGCAGGTGAGCAAACTGAGGCACCGAAAACCCCAGAGCTGAAAAGAGCGGGACCTGTCGCGGGGTGTTGTTGACATGATCATCCCCGCGAATGACATGGGAAATGTTCATAAGTCCGTCATCCACCACCACCGAAAAATTATAGGTAGGATAGCCATTGGACCTGAGGATGATGAGGTCGTCCATGACCGTGTTATCAAACACAATCTGGCCTTTAATGAGATCATGGACGACGGTCTGCCCTTCCTGCGGGGTTAGAAAGCGAAGAGCCGCCGGTTCGGCAGGGTCGGAAATGCCTCGATGTCGACACCGCCCATCATATTTAATGGATTCGCCCTTAGCCTGAGCTTCTTTTCGTCTTGTGTCTAATTCCTCAGGCGTACAGACGCACCAGTAGGCCAGCTTTCGCTTCAAGAGTTCCATCGCCCGGTCGCGATACAACTCTAACCGGTCGGTTTGGCGGAAAGGCCCCTCATCCCAATTCAATCCGGTCCATTTCAAGCCATCCAGAATGACCTGAATAGCATCATCCGTGGACCGGTCCCGATCGGTGTCCTCAATACGGAGGATAAAGGTTCCACCCTCATGGCGCGCAAATAACCAATTAAACAACGCTGTCCGCACCCCACCAATATGGAGGAATCCAGTCGGACTTGGCGCAAAACGAACTCGAACCTCACTCATGTGTTTTCACCGATCTTTCTCTTGACCACCCACGCCTATATTAAAAGAGGCCGCTCCGGATAGGTGCCATTGATTTCTTATGGCGCCAAAATCGCCTCTCCACACCTCTTTCCCCTGAGAATCAAAGACAGCCTTTTCCGGGAAATCTTCATACCGCATGCAGGACAACCTCCCAAGTCATATTTCTCATGCTCCGGTCCGTTGCTTTACCATGCCCCCTTCCCGATGTAAAGAACTGAATTGGCACGGCCTGCTCACTTGCCTTTCCCGTTACCGGCCCTTAAAATTTCATCATGGTCATCAAAGAAATTCCGAGGAGGCAGGACGCATGATTCGAATTATACGCGAGGGTTCCGCTAAATATCCCTGGATTCTCAAGTTACTCATCCTGGGCATCGCTGTCACCTTTGTCATCGGCATGGGTTGGTATGGGTACGAATCCACTCAAGGCAACGCGGTGGCAACCGTCGGCCCCTATAAAGTCACCAAGGATGAATATCTCCGGACAAAGCAAGGCTATTTCCGATTTTATCGCGACCAACTCAAACAAGAAGACGTAAAAGAAGAGACCATTAAGCAACTCGCCCTCGAGGGATTGATCACCACAAAATCCTGGCAATTACTGGCGGATGAAATGAATTTAGCCGTCTCAGCTCAAGAACTCCACGATGCGATTGTGAACCAAAAAGACTTCCAAAAAGATGGCGTCTTCGATACAGAATATTACCAGCGACTCCTAGCGGCCAACCGGATGAAGCCTCATCAATATGAGGAGCAACGCCGGAACGAATTGCTGGCGGAAAAAGCGAGACTCCTTGTCTCTGAAGCCACAACACTCACCCCGACGGAAATGAAAGAAGTCAAAGAACTCGCTGACCGACAAACGCTTGATGGGGCCGAGCCCGACCTCACCGTCTTGGAACAGATTCGCCTTCAATTCCTCATGCAAAAGAAACAGCGAGCCATGCAGGCCTTCCAGACGGCTCTTCGAGCCCGTGGAGACGTTACGATTCACGAGGAACTGCTCTAAGAAAGAGTCTCCGGCCTTACCCTGACCATCTCATCTGTTTGGAGTCATCCACTGAGCCATCCTTTTATGCTATCCACAGACCCCTCCTTCATGCTTCCATAACCTGAGACTTTTGCCCTACGTAAGATAGTCTTTACAGAGGATAACTTCCGGATTTTTCCCTATTTCTGCCATGCGCCATTATTCAAGAATAAGCATGGCATCCCCATAGCTATAGAACCGATAGCGCTCACACACGGCATGGACATACGCCTTTCTGGCCTCCTCTAATCCCGCAAATGCCGCAACTAACATCAAAAGAGTCGTTTCGGGAAAATGAAAATTAGTCAGAAGCCCATCAATGACCCGGAACTTGAATCCCGGCAGGATAAAGAGGCGGGTCTCTCCTGAACAGGGCCTGAGCTCGCCGTTCTCATCTAGAGCTGACTCAAGACTTCGTGCCACGGTCGTCCCGACAGCGACAATTCTCCCGCCTCGCTTTTGAACTTCACGAATCCTCTCAGCGGTCTCCTCTGACACCTCGAACCATTCCGGATGCATGATGTGCCGTGTAATGTCCGTTGTCTTGACCGGCTGAAAAGTTCCAGGTCCAACATGCAGGGTAACCGTGGCCGTCCCGATCCCCTTCTCTGCCAGTTGCGTGATCAATTGTGGCGTAAAATGCAATCCGGCGGTTGGCGCGGCAATAGCCCCTTCCACTTTGGCAAAGACGGTTTGATAATCCTCTTGATCGCGTGAAACCGGTTGGCGTTTCAAGTACGGAGGAAGGGGGATTTCTCCATGGGACAGTAACCATGTCCGCAATGCACCTGGGCCAAGCCAATGAATCACCGTTCGACCAGGCTCTTTTTCCACGACCTGCGCACGGGCAGACCCCTCACATTCCACAATCTGTCCGACTCCAACTTTTCCCTGAATGAGCACTTCCGCATGATCTTCACCAATTTCTTTGACAAACAGCAATTCTACCCGGCCCCCACTTGGGACCTTCTTCGCCCAGAGGCGAGCCGGAATGACTTTGGTATTGTTCACCACGAGCAAATCCCCAGGTCGTAATATATTTGGGAGATCTTTGACTTGCCGATCGGTGATATCTCCAGTAGATCGGGTCAGCACCAATAATCTGGCATGATCGCGTGGATGAACCGGATATTTGGCAACCAGGGTCTGGTCAAAGGGAAAGTTGAATTGGGAAAGATCCATGACCAGGCAAGAAAAGAAGGTAACAGAATTAGTCGGTCGCAGTGAGGAGCACACGGTCAATAGGAAGAAGTATCGTGTGAGGGTAATAATGTCGGATAATCGATTGGTAGTCATACCCTAACTCGGCCATCTCGCGCATACCCCACTGACACATCCCCACGGCATGTCCCGCCCCATGACCCACCACGACCACTTCCTGACCCAATGATTCGATGGAAAATTGGGTGCTGAAAATTTTGGAGTATCCGACCACTCGTCGCAAGTCTTGCCCGCGAAGAATAATTTCTCCATGAGAATGGAGCAGCCGCACACGATCCACCCGACCCGATGGCGTAAAGGTATACGGCGTAAAGGTCGCGATTTTGCCAACGTCATACCCCTCTTTGAGCAGTTGTTGCTCAAGAAAGTCGAACGTAAATGATGTACGCCAATCATATCGTGGAGCTTGCTCGTCAAACGGGCAGTCGACACCTTTGAGATAGGGAAGATCCAATGCCCACACATACAACGCATCCTCGGTCGGACCAGCGGCCGTCGACGAATAAGCCGCAAAGATGGGGCGATTTTCATACGTCACCACTTGGCCCCTGGTGGCTGCAACGGCCTGAAGCACGGATTCAGCTTGTACGGAATGGCCATGATAGACTTGATCTTGCACGCCGGCGACCACATCGAAGGATTGCAATTGGTTTTCAACTTTTTTGTACAACACATAGGTTCTGGCAGCAACGGCTTGAGCTTTCAGGGCCTCCAAGGGCCACTTGGCCCCGACTTCACCCGAAACCACGCCTGCAACATACGATTCAAGATCAACCCAATTAATCAAGGTTAATCCGGATGGGTCCAATCGAATTTCAAGCGGGCCGCGAACCACCCATTCTGGCCGTGAATTCCGGAGCGCAGCCTTTTCGTTTTTCGTCTCCACTCCTACCTGATAGATGCCTCCGGAGCCCTCAACCCGCAGACTCGACTCAGTCACGACACGTTCATTGAGAAGAAGACCAGCGCCTTGCCTTCGAATAGTCACTCGACTTGAAACATGAAAACTTTTCCCGGAAGGCAGAAGGAGGGAAAACGAATTTGCAGATTGAATGGAAAGAACCTGGGCACCCTGGGCAAGACCCACGCGAATAGCCGGTTCATCCGCCCAAATGACCGGAGAATACAACACCACCCAACTCACCAGTAGTAGACCTAGGACCAAGCGATGTGTCACGCATGCCATAACTCTTGCCTACCGCCGGAAGAAAAGATAGAAGATCACACTTCCGACCACACTGAGAATGAGACTGGTCGCAAGAGGAAAGTAAAATGTCACATGATCCCGCTTGAAGATAAAATCCCCGGGTAACCGGCCAAGCCAGCCCAAGCCGCCCTCACCGTCGGACCATTTCCCCAAAGCCCAAAATATTCCCCCCAGCACCAGGAGGATAGTCCCCAGCAGCATCAGGGCTTTTCCTACTCCACTCATCATGTCGACTCTCAGGCATTACCGGATAAGTTCCTCGGCGATTTGTACGGCGTTGAGCGCGGCACCTTTTCGCAAGTTATCCGCCACAATCCACAGATTCAATCCATGAGTCACCGATTCATCTTCCCGCACCCGACCCACAAATACCGCATCAGTTCCCACCACATCGATCGGCAGAGGATACAAATTGCGACTGGGATCATCGTAGACTTGAATGCCCGGAGCGGCAGCCAGTATAGCCCGTGCCTCATTGGCGCTCAGCTTTTGCTCAGTTTCAATATTCACCGATTCCGCATGGCAGATAAAGACCGGGACCCTGACCGTCGTTGCCGTAATCGGCAACGACGATTCACCCAGAATTTTCCGCGTTTCGTTGACCATTTTCATTTCTTCTTTGGTGTATCCATTCGGTAAAAAATCATCAATATGCGGCAAACAATTAAAGGCAATTTGATGCGGATAGACGGACACTTTGGCTTCTCCAAAACTGAGTAGTTGCCGGGACTGATCAATCAATTCTTCCATCGCATCCTTGCCGGTTCCGGACACGGATTGAAACGTCGTGACAATGATCCGTTTGATTTGGGCTGCATCATGCAGCGGCTTTAAAGCCACGACCATTTGAATGGTGGAACAATTGGGATTGGCAATCAGCCCCTGATGTCCCGAAAGAGCATGGACATTCACCTCAGGCACCACGAGTGGCACGTTGGGGTCCATCCTCCATGCGGAACTATTGTCCACCACCACGGCTCCAGCTTTGACAGCCATCGGACCGAATTCTGTGCTGACACCGGCTCCTGCCGAAAACAAGGCCACATCCACACCCTCGAACGAGTTGTGTTCCAGCACCTTAACGGGAAGGGTCTGACCGCGAAACATCACCTCATTGCCTTCGGAACGGGCCGAGGCCAGCGGGACTAATTCCTCGACAGGAAAATCCCGTTCTTCCAGGACCTGGATCATTTCCGTACCAACGGCACCGGTTGCTCCCACCACTGCGACCGTATAGGCCGATTTTTTCCTTATCATGTCAGGCTCACTCCCACAAGAAAAACACGGATAGCATTCAGTATTAGACACATCCTATCAGCTCAAAACCCTTGACTCAAAAATGACGAAAGGGAAACCCATAACAGGAGTCCGTTCCAGCCAACGCCCGAGGCCGAAAATTCTGAAACCCCCGTGATGGCCTCCGGGACTCTTCTTAGACAGGAATATAACGGATGCGGTGATTAAAGGTATCGGCAATCGCAATATTGCCCAAGGCGTCAACAGCCACACCAAACGGAAAACTGAGGCTACTATCCGAAGACGGGCCTCCATCACCAGCCCATGTCGATTGGCCATTGCCGGCGACCAGGGTCATTTCTTTATTGACGGCATCCCACTTCCGGATTAAGTGATGATCGGAATCCGTGATAAGCACATGTCCTTGTGGTGTTATCGCGATGCCATAAGGCCTGGCCAACGCCTGAGATTGTTCATTCGCCCCACGCTCGTAGCGAAACTCGGCGCCATCCCCCGCCACCGTGGACAGAATCCCGGTGCGGTGGTCAAGCATTCGAATACGGCCATTAAAGGTATCAGCAATATAGAGATTTCCATGGCGATCAAGTGCCAACCCGCTCGGTCCCGCAAGCGCAGACTCAATCGCAGGCATGCCATCCCCGGTATATCCGGACTCTCCGGTTCCTGCGATGGTTATGATGACACCCGATTCCAAATCCAGCATACGGATGCGATTATTACTCTGATCGGCAATATAGAGTCGCGTACCATCCACGACTAATGCCACCGGCTCATTCAAGGAAGCGGAAGCTCCGGGACCGCCGTCCCCCGTCCACTTTGCCTGGCCGGTCCCGGCCACGGTCTGGATCATCCCCGTTTTGGAATCTACACGCCGAATGCGATGGTTCCACGTGTCGGCAATAAAGAGATTGCCTGCCACATCAACGGCGACCGCAGAGGGAAAGTTTAATTGTGCTCTTGTGGCCAGGGCTCCATCTCCCGCAAACCGATCTTTGCCCATCCCCTGTCCAACTATGTACCGCACCGTTCCACTCAAATCAGGCGTTTGAGAGTAGGCCTGGCCCGGAATCTCATCCACATCCGCAAGAGGATCAATCTCCTCCTCGACGTGAGAAGGTGGAGATGGAGTCGGGGGCTGTGGATTTTCTCCTCCGACGCGGCGGATGACCATACACCCAGCTACCGTTTCGATGACACCGGTCGAATGTCGCAAACGGCGAATGACGTGATTTTCGGAATCGGCAATCAGGAGGTTGCCTTCAGCGTCAAAGCACACATTCTTGGGTTCATTCAGAACCGCTTGAGTCCCAAGCTGTCCGTCGCCCTCATACCCGGGCTCCCCGGTTCCCGCTATTGTGAGAATATGCCCACTCTGTCCTTGCCCAATCATCTGTTTAGTGTCCTAACTGCGTTACGATGTGATCGCCCATTTCAGCGGTTCCAACCAGCGTGCACCCCTGACTCTCAATATCTTTCGTGCGATATCCCTGCTCAAGAGTCTTCTGGATAGCCGATTCAATCATCTCGGCTTCGTTCGTCAATTCGAACGAATAGCACAACATCATGGCTGCGGAAGCAATGGTCCCAATAGGATTGGCGATGTTTTTCCCGGCAATATCCGGAGCGCTTCCATGGATAGGTTCAAACATCCCCACTGTCGCTCCGACGCTGGCAGACGGGAGCATGCCTATCGACCCGGTCAACATCGCTGCTTCATCACTTAAAATATCCCCAAACAAATTGGTCGTCACCACCACGTCGAATTGCTTGGGATAGCGAACGAGTTGCATAGCACAGTTGTCTACATACATGTGCCGCAATTCCACATCTTGGAAGTCCTGATGCACCTTGATCACTTCTCGCCGCCAGAGCTCGGACGACTCCAGCACGTTGGCCTTATCGATTGAGTGAACAAGGCCACGCCGCTTCCGGGCTGCCTGAAAAGCCACATCCGCGATCCGTCGGATTTCCTCCGTCGTGTAGACTTCGGTATTGAATCCCCGATGTCCTGTCGCAGTTTGTTCAATGCCTTTTGGTTTGCCAAAATAAATCCCCCCGGTCAACTCCCGAACAACCAGAATATCAATACCTTCTACGACCTCCGGCTTGAGACTGGACGCCCCTACCAAGGCTGAATACATTTTTGCCGGTCGGAGGTTAGCGAAAAGCCCAAGCTGCTCCCGCAACCCGAGTAAGGCACGCTCCGGCCGACGCTCATACTCAAGGCCTTCCCACTTCGGGCCACCCACAGCTCCCAAGAGGACGGCATCACTCAATTGAGCCAATTTCAGGGTCTCGGCCGGTAATGGAAAGCCCGTCGCGTCAATCGCCTCCCCGCCAACCTGCCCATAGGTAAAGGTAAATTGATGCCCACACTTCTGACCAATGGCCTCGAGAACCCGAATCGCTTGTGGCATGATTTCAGGTCCGATTCCATCACCCGGCAATACGGCAATCCGTTTCTTCATGATTCCCCCAATAATATGATGAACATCTTTGGTTTGTTTCCGGCGACAAACGCGCCCCCTAAACGGTCTGAGAGAAGGCACACACCCATGGACGAAGAAAATGGCAGGAGATCAGTGGCTCATTGACCTATGATGAAGGGAACGCGTTCTTCAACACAACCCGATTTTTTGTTCGGCTCTGGCATGTCGTTCCGCCAAATCCGCCAATTTATTGAGCGCATTAAGGTAGGCCTGTGCAGAAGCAAGAATAATATCCGTATCTGATCCGTGACCGGTAACGGTTTCACTATTTTCCTCGACGCGGACCGACACTTCTCCCTGGGCATCGGTACCACCTGTAATCGCTTTCACGATATAGGCACGAAGAAGACTTTTCGTTTCAGTCAAGGCTGCAATGGTCCGGTACACCGCATCCACCGGCCCATCACCCGTACCTGTCAGTTTCGCGATTCGCCCATCCATCATCAATTCCACCATCGCGGATGGATGCCGATCCAAGCCACTTTCCACATGCAACCCCTTCAAGGCATAGCGCTCAGGAACTTTGGTAATTGCCTTATTGACGATTGTCTCCAGATCTTCTTCAAATAATTCCTTTTTTTGATCCGCCAGATGTTTAAAGCGTTCAAAGGCCTCTTGCAATTCCTGATCAGAAAGAGTGTACCCCAGATTCGCCAGTTCTTCACGAAAGGCATGCCGACCGGACAGTTTGCCCATCACCAACCGACTTTGGGTTAATCCGACGGATTCCGGTCGCATAATCTCATAGGTACTTTTGTCTTTGAGCAACCCGTCCTGATGAATACCGGACGTATGCGCAAAGGCATTGGCACCCACAATCGCTTTATTGGGCTGAACCACCATTCCGGTGATATTGCTGACCAACCGACTGGCTTTGGAGATTTCCTCCGTGCGTATATTGGTATCGGCCTGGTAAAAATCGTTACGCGTACGGAGTCCCATCGCGATTTCTTCTAAGGAAGCATTGCCGGCTCGTTCCCCAATCCCGTTGATCGTACATTCCACCTGGCCTGCTCCCGCATATATGGCCGCCATGGAATTTGCGACAGCCAAGCCCAAGTCGTTATGGCAATGGACGGAAATAATGGCCGTCTCCATCCCCCGGACTCGCTCTCTTAATGTCCGAATAATCTTTCCAAACTCCTCGGGAGTCGTATACCCCACCGTATCCGGAATGTTCACCGTTCCCGCTCCAGCTTCCACTACGGCTTCCACCACCTCACAGAGATAGGTCAAATCGGAACGGGTGGCATCCATGGGAGAATATTCCACATCCTCAACATAACCCCGGGCATGGCGAACCATCTCCACTGCCCTCTTAAGGGCTTCGTCCCTGGTCATGCGAAATTGATGTTTCAGGTGGATATCCGAAGAAGACAAAAAGGTATGGATACGGCATTTGGGTGCGCCTTTGAGTGCCTCCCAAGCCCGGTCAATATCTTCCGGTTTCGCCCTGGCCAGACTGCAAATGACCGGACCTTCCACTTCCTGGGCAATACGATGAATCGCTTCAAAATCACCAGGAGAGCTAAACGCAAAACCGGCTTCGATAATATCCACATTCAACCGGGCTAATTGCTTCGCCACGAGGATTTTTTCTTCAATGTTCATGCTCGCGCCAGGAGACTGCTCTCCATCCCGCAAGGTGGTATCAAAAATTCGAATCATCCGTGTCATGGCTCATTACCCCCACATTTGGTCTTCATCCAACGCCCCCTTCTCCTCTCGATGGCGGGCCATTCATTTATGGAGTCCATCCGGTCTAATCTCCTCCCCCGGCTTTTTCCCCATCATACCTGCCACCAGCTTCCACCCTTGCTCCAATACGCCCGAAAGCGCATAGGCTGCAAACACGACAAAAAGCATCGCCTGTGGATACGCTAAGACCGCCATGAGAATGAGGACTGCATACACCAAATAATTAAAGTGGTGGTGTTCCTGCGTTTTCAATTCTTTCAGACTACGATAACGAAATGTACTCACCATGAGAAACGCCAGCACCAGGGTCAAGATGATCCCAAGAATCGGCTTCACCTTCTCCCCTAACGGCGCAACATGTTGATCGAAAATCACCAACGTGGCCATCACCCCTGCTGCACCGGGAATAGGAAGACCGGTAAACGGCTTGCCGTCTCCACCTGTCGTCGCCAAAACGTTATGTCTGGCTAATCTCAGGGCGCCACACGCGACAAAGGCAAACATCACCGCCGCGCCCAACATCTTCGGAGCACTCAGCGCCCATGAATACATCAGCAAGCCCGGAGCCACTCCGAAAGCCACGACATCTGCCAACGAATCATATTGCAACCCGAAGTCACTTGTGCTTTTCATCAGACGGGCTGACGTCCCATCCAACACGTCAAACACGATCGCCACAAGGATCGCAATGGCCGCAGCCCCATAATCGCCTCCGAAGACAAACAGAATAGAGGCCAGGCCGCTAAAGAGATTTCCCGTGGTCAGCAGATTGGGAATTAAATAGACAACCCGACGTTTTTTTGGCTGTTTCATGAAGGCTCCACGCATAGCAACTCCGCCACGATGGACGATCCTCCCTTTACTTTTTCGCCAACCTTGACTTGAATGGCACTGTCGTGAGGAAGATACAAATCCATTCGAGATCCAAACCGAATAAGTCCAAACCGTTCGCCTGCCTCAACCTGTTCACCGGGGGTGACCCAACAGACAATTCGTCTGGCAATTAACCCGGCAATTTGGACACACAGTATTTTTTTCCCATCGGAACGCCTGAGCATGAGCGCATTTTGCTCATTTTCCGCTGAAGCCTCCGGACGACTGGCTACTAAAAACTTCCCGGGAGCATAGACGACATCCTGTAGCACTCCTGCAGCCGGCATCCGGTTAATATGGACATTGAATACATTTAAAAAAATGCTGATTCTGATACTGGGTTCTTTGAGGAATCGGTGCTCAAATTCCTCTTCCACCGCTACGACCGTCCCATCCCCTGGAGACACAATGAGGTTTTTCCCCTGAGGAATCGTTCTAACCGGGTTTCTAAAAAACCAGGCAGTAAAGAGGGTTAACGATCCCATTAGGCAAGTGAGCCAGACCGATCCGGCCACCCAACACCCAAGCGTCAGAAGCCCTCCCCCTGCGATAAAGGGGAGGCCTTCTTTGGCAACAGGAATTCCTTTTGCCTGATCAGCCATTGGGAATGGGTCTCACGTCCCGCAACCTTCTCATCAATTTTTCTGTTTATCCACAAGCTGATCTTTTTGCAGCCAGGGCATCATCCCTCGCAACCGTGCCCCGACCTCTTCAATGGGGTGCTCCTCTCCCCTTCTCAACAAAGCATTATACACGGGCCGGTTCGCTTGATTTTCCAACACCCACTCTCTGGCGAATCGACCGCTTTGGATCTCTCCTAAAATCTCTTTCATCACTTTCTTCGTCTCATCGGTCACCACCCGTGGCCCTCGTGTCACATCGCCATATTTGGCGGTCGTGCTAATAGAATAGCGCATATTGGCAATGCCACCCTGGTAGATCAGATCCACGATGAGCTTCACTTCATGTAAACATTCGAAATAGGCCATTTCAGGCGAATAGCCGGCTTCGACTAAAGTTTCAAACCCTGCCTGAATCAGGGAGGTAAGCCCTCCACATAAGACCGCCTGCTCTCCGAAAAGATCCGTTTCCGTCTCTTCTCGAAAGGATGTTTCAATGACACCCGCTCTAGCTCCGCCAATCGCACAAGCATAGGCCAATCCGACCTTCGTTGTCTGACCGCCGGGATCCTGGTGAATGGCTAACAAACACGGTACGCCGGTCCCTTTGGTATATTCCGACCTGACCAGATGCCCGGGACCCTTCGGAGCCACCATAAACACATTCACGTGGCTGGCAGGTTGAATTTGCCCAAAATGGATATTAAACCCGTGCCCAAATGCCAGATACGCTCCTTGTTTTAAGTTTGGACCAATATCTTTATTGTAGATGGCGGCTTGAGCTTCATCAGGAGCTAACAGCATCACCACATCGGCACCTTTGACCGCATCCGCAGTCGGCATGACTTTCAACCCAGCCGCTTCCGCCTTGTTCCATGACGAACCTTCCCGGCAGCCCACGACCACTTGAAGACCACTATCCCGCATGTTTAAGGCATGAGCATGACCTTGGCTACCGAACCCCACTACGGCCACAGTTTTTTTGGCTAAAATCTGTCGATCTGCGTCTTTTTCATAATAAATTTTCATCATGCACTCCTCATAAAGATAATATAGTCCTTAGTCGTTCCGTCGATCAGGGTGGACGGATCCCCTCAGTCTAAAGGCAGATGTTGGTTGGCCTGATTAATTCGCTTTCGCAAGCGGTCGGGATTGGGTTTGTGTCGAGCGTGTCGGTTCGCGCCCAATGGCAATCCTGCCGGTTCGTACCAGCTCTTTGATGCCAAGTGGCTGCAGGAGATTGATGATCGCCTGGACTTTCCTCACATCTCCAGTGACTTCAATGGTGTAGCTGGTAGGAGAGGAATCCAGAACATTAGCTCGAAAAATATCCGCAATGCGAAGAGCTTCCGCTCGATCCTCTGGCCGGGTATGAACCTTAATTAGCGCAGTCTCTCGTTCAACAAACTCACTTTCGCTAATATCAACGACTTTAATCACATCAATGAGTTTGTTCAGCTGCTTCAGGATTTGTTCGATAATCGGATCATCCCCTTTGGTGACCAAGGTCATCATGGACACAGAGGGATCCAGCGTCGGGGCAACTGACAAACTTTCGATATTAAAACCCCGCCCGCTGAAGAGGCCCGCTACTCGGGACAAAGATCCGAATTTATTCTCTACCGTCAACGAAATAATGTGTTCCATAACACCCTTTTATGGTTGTACTCTAAGCTGTGATGACAGAATCCGAATCCGCCTGAGTACCAATTTTTTGCATGGCATTGGGCTTCTTTAAGTCCGGGGGATCTGCTAATAACATTTCATGATTACAGCCTCCGGCCGGAATCATGGGATAACAATTTTCAAACTGGTAGGTCGGGACATCAATCACGACCGGACCCTTAATGGAAAGCGCTTCACGAATACCGCTATCCATTTCCGAAACCTTTTCAATTCGAATACCTGCAGCCCCATAGGCTTCCGCTAATTTTACAAAATCAGGAACGGTCCCCAGGTAACTTGACGCATACCGGCCCTCATAAAACAAATCTTGCCACTGCCGAACCATGCCATGGAACCGGTTATTAATAATAAAAACTTTAACCGGTAGTTGCTCGACGACTGCGGTCGCCAACTCTTGGGTATTCATTTGAATACTGCCATCACCGGCAACACACAGAACCAGTCGATCCGGAAACGCAGCTTGCGCACCCATCGCGGCCGGCAATCCAAACCCCATGGTCCCCAATCCCCCTGATGTTAACCAGGATTGAGGATTTTGTAATTTAAAATATTGAGCTGACCACATCTGGTGTTGACCTACGTCTGTGGCCAAAATAGGATTTCGGTCGCTCGTCAGCTGATACAGGCGATCAATAAGAAATTGTGGCTTAATTTGTCCATCAGGATCTTGGTCATAGCGCAGAGGGTGCGCTTGCCTCCAGGCATTCAGTTGATCCCACCATGGCTTTCTTTGCTCTTTTTGATTCCCATTCACCGTGGCCCGAAGAATATTATTCAATTCGATGAGCACTCGCTTACAGTCACCGACAATAGGAATGTCTACCTGAATATTTTTCCGAATAGAGGTCGGATCAATATCAATGTGAATAATTTTCGCATCGGGACAAAACTCTGAAACCTTGCCCGTCACCCGATCATCAAATCGAGCCCCAACGGCAATAACCAGGTCAGAATAATGCATGGCCATGTTCGCGACATAGGTCCCATGCATGCCCAGCATGCCCAGTGAAAGGGGATGGTTTCCGGGAAATGCCCCAAGTGCCATCAACGTCATATCCACCGGAATTTGCGTCAGCTCGGCCAGCTCTTTCACCTCCGGAGAGGCCCCGGATAACACGACTCCTCCACCCACATATAAAATTGGACGCTTGGCTTTCATGATCGCGTCCGCCGCTTGTTTAATTTTCCACCGACTTCCGTCGTACGTGGGGTTATATCCGCGAATGGAAACAGACGTCGGGTAATGAAAGTCCGCTTTATCGAGCGAAATATCTTTAGGAATATCGACTAAAACCGGGCCAGGGCGGCCAGTGGTGGCAATATAAAACGCCTCCTTAATCGTCTGTGCTAAATCTTTCACGTCCTTGACCAGAAAATTGTATTTGGTGCACGGACGACTGAGACCGATGTTGTCGGCCTCTTGAAAGGCATCGTTGCCGATTAAGGCGGTCGGAACCTGTCCTGAAAAGACGACTATGGGAACTGAATCCATATACGCGTCCGCAAGAGACGTGATAACATTTGTCATGCCGGGGCCGGAGGTAATCAGCGCCACGCCGGGTTTGCCCATGGCTTTCGCGTATCCGACGGCCATAAACCCGGCACCTTGTTCGTGTCGTGTCAGAATTACCCGAATATCTTTTTGCTGGTGCAAGACATCGAATATTTTGAGAACCACTCCGCCTGGCAAGGCAAACATGGTTTTCACGCCCTCACGCTTTAATGCTTCTAAGAAGATTTCTGCACCAGTGATTTTCATGATTCTCACCCTCTGGTTAATTTGACGACGGACGAAACCTGGTGAACCACATCGTCCCGGTAATAACCCCTCAAAAACCTCTCCGACAAAAAATAATCCCCATTTGTGGTAAATTTATTGCCTGCATAAATAAACCATTGTAATCATTATGGTTTTTTCAAGTCAATATTTATTGTAACAGGGTTGATCCCATTACGAAATACCTGTGGACGACAGATCCTATAGGTAATATTTCAAAATCCTGTGGCCCTCCAAATGTTCAAAGAAGAACTCCAGACCTTAGCGCAACAACACCTGTTGAGGGAGTTATCTCTCATCAACTCCCCCTCAGCTCCGGTTATTTCAGTGGAAGGGCGGGAAGTCCTCCTTTTTGCCTCCAATAACTATCTTGGGCTGGCCAACCATCCACAGGTAAAAGATGCCGCCATAAAGGCCATCGAAAAATTTGGAGTAGGATCTGGAGCCTCACGGTTAATTTCCGGCAACGTCACGCCTCATCAAGTTCTAGAAGGTGAATTGGCCAGTTTTAAGGAAACAGAGGCGGCTCTCACCTTTTCTTCAGGTTACGCCACAAGTATAGGAGTCATCCCGAATCTTGCCAGGGCAGATAGCCTGATTTTGGCGGATCGTTTATGCCATGCCAGTCTGATCGATGGTTGCCGCCTCAGCCGGGCCACACTACGCGTCTTCCATCACAACGACGTCAGCCATCTCAAGCGCCTTCTAACAAAAACACGCTCCCGGACTTCGACGCTCATTCTGACTGAAGGGGTGTTTAGTATGGATGGAGATGTGGCTCCGCTGCCCGAGATAGCCAGACTGGCAGAAGAATATGGTGCCACCCTGCTCATTGATGACGCGCATGGCACCGGGGTCATGGGTGCAACCGGTCGAGGCACGGTGGAACATTTTGGATTAGACTCCCGCCACATCCTACAGATGGGCACGCTCAGTAAAGCCCTTGGATCCAGTGGCGGGTTTATCGCCGGGCCGAAAGATTTCGTGGCCTACCTGGTGAATACCGCACGCTCATTTATCTATACCACCTCCCCACCACCCGCCATTGCCGCCGCAGCGAGCGCAGCCCTGGCAATCATCCGGCAAGAACCCCAACGCAGAGTGACGCTTTGGCGCAATCGAGAGTTTTTGCATCACCACTTAGTGACCATGGGATTCCAACTGACTGACACTCAGAGCCCTATTCTCCCGATCATGGTGAACGACCCGGAAATCGGGGTCCAGATGAGCCAACACTTACGGGCAGAGGGCGTGTGGATTCCGGCTGTCCGCCCCCCTACAGTCCCTAAAGGGACCAGCCGCCTCCGCATCACGGTGACAGCCGATCATTCGCTTGAGCATCTCGAGACCGCCCTCAGAGCATTACGGAAGGTAGGAACAGCCCTTAAGGTTCTCTGAGCGAAGGATTGCTCCCCGTGCTCCTCTTATGCCTGCCAGCTGATCCTGAGAAACGCCCTCTCTTTACGTCCTGCATTCGAAATTTCCAAGAGATCAAGAATCCCTTCCATTCAAGAAAATCAAACCGTATTCCGACAAGATGAGCAGGAATTCCATGGCTCCGATATTTCCGCATTGATTGATTGATAGGGGTGCCTTCGTTTCAATGTGCCACGACCACCAGACGCACTCATTCATCACAAAGCTTATTTTAAAGAGTTAGATTTTTTTGTATGAAAACACAACTGCTGCCTGGAAAAATTGAAATACAGGGAGAAATTGCCAAAGGCCAAACCGGAACCATTTACTATGGGTATGATCTCGAACTGCGGCAGGAAATGGCGATTAAGGTGTATCATACCCATATCAATGGTCGGCTCATTCGTGGAAAAGCCTTTATCGAAAAAGCCAAATCGCTCCTTCGATTAGAACACCCCAATCTCATTAAAATCTTCAAAGTAGAAGAGCAGGACGGCACCCCTGTCGTCTGCATGGAATTTTTTGATGCTCCCAGTCTCCAGCACGTCATTCAGAATGAAGGGCCTCTTTCAGTCGAAAAAATGCTCCTGCTGGCTCGTGAAATTGCGGAAGTGTTAGTTCATATCCACTTTCAAGGCATCATTCACGGCACACTCCATCCTGGACACGTCCTGGTCGGCCCTCAAGGCCAGATCAAAGTCATGGACCTCGGATTATCTTGGATCCTGATGGACATACTAAAAAACTGTGACGCTGAATTACTCAGACCATTACCCTACTTGCTCCCGGAAACTGCCAAAAGCGAACTTTTGACCCTCGGCAGTGATTTGTACTGTTTGGGATTCATGATGTACGACATGCTCACCACGCGAGTGCCCTATTCCGGTCTTCCAAAGACATCGATTATGGGGAAACTGGCTTTCGACCAGGCTGACCCGGTGTTTGACTTCCCGGACCATGTCCCGAAAGCCATCTGTGAGCTTATCCGCCAAATGACCCGGAATCAGTCCTCACAGCGACTTCAAGATGCCACCCATGTCCTCACCATTTTGAATCAGCAATTGGCAAAAATTGCCCCTGAATTTTTGAGGCCGCCAGCGGCCCCTACAGAACCACAACCAACGCCAGACATCCAAACAGCCAAGATCAAGACAGAGGCACCGAGCCTTCCACCACAGGCACCAGTATCAGTACCCCTTCCAATCCAACCGCCTACCGTGACTCGGCCGAAACACTCTACCGACTATCAAGGAATACACCGAGCCAGGACGAGAAAAAAATTAGGCGTCACGATTGGAATCACCCTGTTTCTCTTTATTGGTGGCACCATGGGTTATATGTATAAGGAACAGCTCGGCATCCCTTTTCTGGCATCCCATCAACTCGGGGTCTCCGAGCAGCCGCCCATCAATGAACCGGCTCCTGTCGTTCCACCAATAGACTCATTCACGACCATACCCCCTGACAACCCAATTTCTTCTCCGCTCAATACCCCAACGACCGAAGTGCCACACGTAAAAACCAACGACACACCAAATAGTGATAACTCAAACCAGGCAATCCCGACACCCCCAGCGCCGACAACGGGGGTGGAGGCTCACTCATTGAAACCTGATGCACCACACCACCCGGAAACACCATTGCCTTCGCCTCTGGAACGCACCAGTTCACAATCTCTGAACCCGAGCCCACAACATACATCTGAAGGCACCCAGGTTCCGGATCAACCAAACTCGTCGCCATCCCAAGGCCATTCCAACATGGCCAATCCACCATCTTCCAAAAAACCGGTTACTCCGGTCACGACACCGGCGTCGACAACAAATCCTCCAGCAACGGGGCAAAGAACTGTCCCCACAGTCACGGAGAAACCCGCCTCACAATCTGAACAGTCTTCAGCCCTTTCTCCCAAGGGACCGCAATCCTTACAGGACTCAACTGCTCCCTCCCCGAATACAGAGTCGTTAGACAACATTGAAAGCAAGGAACTCAAAGACATATTGGATTCGGTTCAGATCCCTGAGAATGGAACAACCCTTTCCACGGAGGGACCAAGTCCTGTACTTCCATCCCCTCCGAATCCACCGTCTCTTACCCCTGCACCGAAACTCCCCGCTCTTTCATCGCCCGTATCTCCCCCATAAGCACTCGCTCACAGTGCAAATTTTCAGAAGCCCCATGCATGAGTCCATCACACAAGGCCGATATCTCTGAACCCTTATGGACGGCAGGAACTTTCAGCCGCCCGCAGGCCGAATCCGCCAAATGATTTGGTTGAAGTTCCAAAAAAAACGTGACCTAAGATCCGTGAATGCACAGACACCACACGCCTTAAACCGGAATAGAAGACAAGCATGTTAGCCAAAATTCAAAGTGTGGGATTGGTGGGATTAGAAGCCAATCTCATTGAAATTGAGGTGGATATTGGTGGAGGCCTTCCACAATTTTCCATCGTGGGGCTACCCGATGCGACCGTTCGTGAAAGCCGTGACCGGGTTCGATCCGCACTCAAAAACACGGGGTTCCATTTTCCTGCAAAAAAAATCACCGTCAATTTGGCGCCAGCCGGATTAAAAAAGGAAGGGGCAGGTCTTGAGTTGGGAATTGCCATCGGCATTTTGGTAGCCGAAGGGGTTCTCTCGCAAGACGCCGTCACCTCCTATATTTTTGTTGGGGAACTGGCACTGGATGGTAGAATCAAAGCGGTACCCGGGGCGCTGTCCATGGCTATTGCCACTCATCACCCCTTCTCATTGATCCTGCCTCACGACAATGCTTCGCAGGCTGCCGTGGTCGACCACGCCACCGTGTTTGGCGTCTCGACCCTCCCTCAGGTGGTGGGATTTCTCCAGGAGGCGCTCCCTCTCCTTCCTGCAAAAAATACCTTTCCCCTCGTGCAACCCGGACTCTCCTCCCCTGAGGAAGACTTTGCCGATGTGGTGGGACAATATCAGGCCAAACGTGCCCTGGAGGTGGCTGCGGCTGGCGGGCATAATCTTCTCATGGTGGGTCCGCCAGGATCAGGAAAAACCATGTTAGCCCAACGGTTAACAAGTATTCTTCCACCCATGAGCTTTCAGGAATGTTTGGAAGCCAGTCAGGTCCACAGTGTGGCCGGAAACCTTCCACCTCATGCGGCCCTCCTCGCCAATCGCCCCTTTCGTGCCCCCCATCACACCATTTCAGAAGCCGGCCTCGTTGGAGGAGGATCCATCCCCCGTCCCGGAGAAGTCTCTCTGGCTCATCATGGCGTCCTCTTTTTAGACGAGGCATTGGAATTTAAGCGGTCGCTTTTGGATAGCTTACGCCAGCCACTGGAAAATGGAACCGTCACGCTGACCCGCGCACAGGCCAGTTTCACGTTTCCCGCCAAACTCATGTTGATCGTCGCGATGAATCCCTGCCCATGTGGATATTGCGGAGACCCCACCCATGAATGCGTCTGTACGCCCTATCACATTCAACGGTATCGAAGCCGTCTATCCGGTCCACTTCTCGACCGACTGGATATCCACATAGAAGTCCCTGCAGTCCCGGTCAAAGAACTATCGGGCAGGATAACCGGTGAAGCCTCTTCAACCATTCGACAACGGGTGATCCAGGCACGACATCGTCAAATCGACCGCTACCGCGCTGAGCAGACCCTAAACAATGCACAGCTTAAGCCTCGCTTGCTCAAAAAGTATTGCCAACTGGATCAAGCCGGAAACACTTTGTTGGATCAAGCCGTCACCCGCCTGGGATTGTCCGCACGGGCCTATGGCCGGATTTTACGTGTGGCCCGAACTATTGCCGACTTGGGAGAATCGGTTATGATTTCATCCACACATGTCGCCGAAGCGATTCAGTACCGAACATTAGATCGACCCATACTGGCATAATTGGCATAAGGACATTTCATGGAATCGTTTAAAGTATTTCGATGGTGGTTCATGATTGGCGCCCTCATGGCACTGGCTGTCATCATGATTCAAGGCGGGATTCGGGATCTAATGTTGGCTAATGAACCTATATGGGAAATTAAACTGGTCGAATTGGGACCGCCGATCTTTGGGGGAGGCCTCTTGGGTGGGTGCATTGCCCTCATCCTGAATCGAATCAAGGATAAGTCCTAACTTCAGTTACGCGTGACGACCCCCTCGACATTCTCTCCCACACATCCCAAGCCCCCTCAGGGTCTCAAGGAGCGCTCAAAGCTTGTCCTGAGCCTGGCCTGGCCGAAGGAAGGCGCGTTCAGCCCTGTCGCAAGGCTTCTCAGGAAAAAGCCGCAGCCCGCTTGGACGAGCGGAGCGCACGGAGGAGTATGTGAGCAAGGGCAAGCGGCCAATACGCATCCCCAAAAGCAATCCAAGATGCAACACGTATTTGCAACACTCATCCAAGGAACATTTCCTCTAGCCACCAGCCTGATCCGGTCAGTACAATACGGGTCAGTTTTGAGTCTATTCACTGAAGAACAAAGGAGGCATGGTGGGCATGGATGTGAAAGTCGGACCGCATTGGTACCGCAATTCCAATGGAATTGTAGAAATTGACGGACTCCCCCAAATTGAAATGCAGCTCCGAAAAACCGGAGGAACCCCTGTTCGAGTCAATTTTGCCATTTTCGATAAAGTTGGAAAAATGCACGCAAAGATAGAAGCCAACTCCCTGGTCATCAACGAACAAGGGGCCTATCAACTGGAACGATTGGAGAACGGCATAATTTTATCCAACAGAGGAGACAAAAAACGGGTGCTGGCCATTAACGTGACTGGCACGGATCAGGTGGAAATACCGGAAGGCGAATTCTATACGCTCAAAGGGCATCTCCTAAAGATTACGCCCCATGAATGGTCAGTGGAAAAAACCACGAAACAGTCAGGCGAGACCGACATGAAGGGACAACCAGTTGCGGTTGGCTCTCAGTAAATGCGTCAGGGAAGCGTGGGGTCGTTGAGGCCAAACGCTTGTCCTCTCCACACGATCACGGTCGTTATATTTCAGCCGACGGGGCGTGACATCGCCCCTCACAAATTGCACACATACGGCCGCGGACGCCGTCCCCGACCATGGCCGGTCCCAGTGAACTACAGAGGTCCAGCGCCACGACATCTGACCCTTGATACGTCCACAAACGGCCACATTCCTGACAACAGTACCAAATGGTATACCCAGGCCACTCCCGATCACGCACAGCCATGAGTACGGTCTCCTTTGCCTACATCTTGGTTACACGATCTGACTAATCGAACTCAATCGTCCGGCATTTCCGCCTGAATCTTTTCAGGCAGTGTCTGTACCCAATCATCGAAAGGCAGGTCGGCATCGACGACAATTTCCAGCTTGCCATTAGACAACCGACGAACCACTCCTGGACTTGCCGGGGCCAGGGGAATTTCCACTGCCTCCCGGGAAATATCCAACTCATCCGTCACTTCTAAAATTCTCGTGATATGCTGAAACGAAACCGTATCCAATAAACTCACGTAAGCTCCCTTCATCAGGCTGATCAATAAAAATTGTAAGAACTGTCCCAGACTCTGTCAACGAACTCAGGGGTGGCGACATTCACACTGCGGCTGAAAAAACCTGCCTGAAGACCCGCCCGGCGGCAACCATATCTTCATGATTGACATCCAAATGCGTCACCACCCGAAACGCCCGATCCCCCATGGCATTCAACAGGACTCCGGCCTCCCGGCAATCAGCTAATAACTTGTCGGTCGTTTTAGAAGAATGGGGGACCTGAAACATCACCATATTGGTCTCCACTGCCTTGACATCCACGACCACACCGGGGATGTCCTCCAAGAGTGTCGCCAGATAATGCGCATTCACATGATCATCAGCCAATCGGGCAATATGATGCTCAAGTGCATACACACCGGCAGCGGCCAGAATGCCCACCTGCCGCATCCCCCCGCCAAACACTTTGCGAAGACGGCGCAATGTTTGAACGCGTGCCGCATCCGACACCACCATCGACCCGACGGGAGCCCCCAAACCTTTCGACAAACAAAAGGACACCGTATCGAAGGGACGAGCATAGTCAGCAGCCACCACACCGGTTGAGACCACGGCATTGAACAATCGAGCACCATCCAAATGCAGGGAAAGTCCATGGATGCGGGCCACCTCTGCAATTTGATGGATGACCTCCAAGGAATAAATCGATCCTCCACCCACATTATGCGTCTGCTCCAGACACACCAACGTGGTTGGAGGGTTATGAAGTCCCTTTGGCCGAATAGCGGCTTCAACCGATTCCGGGGAAAGGCGACCGCGATCACCCGGTACGCAAACTAATTGGACACCGGAGAGCGAAGATGCCGATCCCCCTTCATAGCGAATGAGATGGGATGTACTATCCACGATCACTTCATCACCAGGCCGGGTGTGCAACCGAAGAGCCAATTGATTGCCCATCACCCCTGAGGGGACAAACACCGCGGCCTCCTTGCCTAACATTTCAGCGGCCATGGCTTCCAATCGATTCACGGTCGGATCTTCTCCATAGACATCATCGCCCACCTCGGCCTGAGTCATCGCCTCCCGCATGGCAGGTGTCGGTTTTGTCACGGTGTCACTGCGCAAATCAATCTTCTGCATGAGCCGATTCCTTCCAAAAATATTGACCCTGCAGGTATTCTAAGGAACCGTCTGTCTTCGCACAAGATTTTCCTTTTGGCATTGGTCTACAATGCGGGCGATGAAAACACGTCTCCTCGTCACCGGCGGAGCGGGCTTTTTAGGCAATCACCTCCTACGTCGGGCCAATCAATTTGTCGCAGCCGGAACGCTGCACGCTACGCCCTCCACATCCCTTCCCGGCGTAACCTTTCATGTGTGTGATCTCCAAAACCCTGAGGAAGTTC
Source organism: Nitrospira sp. (assembly GCA_024760505.1). Lineage (GTDB taxonomy): Bacteria > Nitrospirota > Nitrospiria > Nitrospirales > UBA8639 > Nitrospira_E. Next base: position 2,078,513 of record CP058931.1, on the reverse strand, counting down.
GAGTCCTCATGGATCGGGTGCAACCAGACGTCATGATTCACACCGCCTGCTCGGAGCAGGGAAAAGGATTAGAAGCGATCCTCCCTGCAGCAGGACTCCTCGCCATGCAATCAGTAGAACGAAACATTCGCTTCATTCACCTCTCGACTGATCAAGTCTTTGACGGGACCTCAGCGCCCTATACCGAAGAGAGCCCCACGAACCCCATAAACCCCTACGGTAAGGCCAAAGCCCAAGCGGAGGAACTCATCCGCTCCCTGAATCCGAAGGCCACCATCGTCCGCACCTCGTTGCTCTATGATCTGCGCACGCCGGACCGCCAGACGACACGCTTAATCGAGGCCACAAAAACCGGCGAACAGTATCGCTTGTTCATTGATGAACGTCGCTGCCCCATCTGGGTTGAAAATATTGCCGAAGTGTTACTGGAAGTCGCCACCAAAGATGTGCCAAGACTCGTTCATCTCGGAGGCCCTGAAAGCCTGAACCGGTGGGACTTAGGAGTGGGATTGCTCCAACACTTTGGGATCCCACAGACGTCGTCTATTCAACAGGGAACCATCGAAGAATCCGGATTGGTTCGCCCCAAAAACCTCACCATGGATTCTTCCCGTGCCCAACAGACTCTTCAAACGCCGCTGATCTCGCTACAAGAAGCCCGCAGGATGGCCCTCACATCTGAAAGTTGAATGTCCATTTTCCCCACGTAAATATTCTTGGTTTTCCAAAAGACTCCTGAACACCTGGTCCCAACATCTGTTAGGCCTTTCGTGCATGAATGCCCAGCTTGTTACCGTCAGGGTCCATGACTATGGCAGCCCGGCAGTGAGGAAGGTCGAAAGGTTCAAGGGCAAACTGCACGTTGTGATGTCTGAGATGTTCTATGGTCTGGTCAAAGTCCTCTACTTCCAGCACAAGCTGAGGACCGTCGCCTGAAGGCTTCAAAAAGGGTTCTTTGCCGATGGCGAGTGTATGAGGACCGATCTCATACTCGACCCAAAATCCGTCGACGAGATCCATGGAAGTCGCGCTGGTGAGCCCGAGAACGCCCTCATAAAAGGCGCGGGACCGCGCCAGATCCGTGGCCGGATATACAATAAAAGCAAATTCAACAATCTTCATTGGTTGTGTCAAATCCAGTGATAGCCTAAAAGGGCCCACGGTTGAGTGGCGAACCCTGTTCAGCCTACCGCTCACCAATATCCCTCTCTCCCACATCGAACAGCCACAGCACCTTTCAACCCCGTCAGCCGCCCGCGGCCGGCTGAACGCCCGCGGTGACCGGCCGCGGCGAGCGAATGCGAGCCAGCGGTCCGGTCGACTGCGGAGTTAGGCAGCTCGCGCAGCCCTCGGGCACCGAGCTTGTCCCGTGAACATTGAGCTACCGTAGCAGGCCTAGAACCATACGGCATTCTCGGTCAACCACCGCCAGCATGCTCGAAAGGTCTGTATCCACGGGTCGGGCAGACTGGCCTCGCGCGTGATCTCGAGGGTCGAGCCATAAAAACGCGACCTTCGGCCCCGCGCTCAGAACGAAATGAAAGGGATTGGTACTGCGATGGGCCACCTCGTTTCTGTAGTTGATGATCCGATAGACAAGTCCCTTGTCTGAGTACGGGTCGGCGGGAAGCGGCGTCTTTCGGGTGTCAGCGGAGAGGCCCTTGAGGGGAGCCAGGAGCGGGTCAGCAGGATCCCCTTTCTGAATCTCCCTGGCCACTTTGTAGACGGCGACGTCCTCAGCCCCGAGCGACAGAGAGCGACGCTCGTTTACAAGTTGTGCGAGGTACTCGGTTGCGCCAACGGCGTGGAAGAAGAATTCTTGCGTGGCCTGGTGGCGGGCATCTGGGTCGGCTCCGAGCCGGTTGTCCCGGATCAACGCGCTCAGATCCGCCAGGCGCACTCGCGCGAATCGAAGTTTCTGCTCAACGGTCTCAGGAACCATATGTGGCGCTCATCGTAGCCGCTGTTGCCTGCCTAACAGAGTCCGCGGCTGAGTGGCGGGCCGGAGGCCCGCCGAATCGAGCCGCGCGTTCGGTTGCCGTAGGCGGCTGGAACGCGCGGCCAGCCGATGACTCTGTTCAGGCGGCCCCGCATCAATTTCCCTCTATCCCACGTGGAGCAGGCACGGCCACCTTCAACCCCGTTTGCCGTCTGCGGTCTGCCGAACGCCTGAATTAAGCCGACTCTCGAAGCGGGTTCGGATTGAATGAATTGTTAGCGCTCACTTAAATCGTTTCCTGGCAGTTGCCACGTCTGAAGCAGCGGGATCGAATGCCGGACCAGCCTCGGCTTCGTATAACTGGTCGACGGGCAAGGATTGGGCGTAGGCAAGGACATTTTTCTTCTCCGCGTCTGCGTCAGCCTCGATGATACGAACCAAGGCCACAGCGAGTTCTTTGAGTGATGCCATGTCAGATGGCGACAGCATCATGACTCGGCCACCCTGCACAGACACGCTTGATACAGCCCGTTCTCCATGCTCCTCTGGTACTAAGTAGACCTTGACGCTGTTCTCTTCAAACGCGTTTACAGAATGCGCCACGAATTTGTCACGAATATCTTTGAGGTACGCGTGCCACCTCTGAAGCTCTTGTGGGAGACGCTCAAGCTGCCCTTTTGTTATTCCGGACCTGACGCCGCTTGCGAACGTACGGCCGTAAGAAATGAGTGCCGCAACGCACAGCGCTGTCATTATTTGCGACTCCTCTATGGACGAGGACAGGTATTTGCGAGCAAGAAACAGGTCGCAATAATTCTTCGCGCTCTGCAGGTCAAATCTGATGCCAGAAAGATCAGCTAACCGCTGAGCTTCTGATTTGGAGAAATCAACATATCGCCAAGTTGCCATATGTAAATCTTAACAAGTGATTATATCTTGGTTTGTATAGCTAACTGCCTGATGCAGTCTATTCGGTTAAACCCAAATCCGTTTCACTGGAATTCCTTCATGTTTTCCATGCTTTGGAAGCCTCTCACACGCCCTTATTAAAGTCAAAGGCTGCAAGCCCGAGCAGTCGATCCTGCTTTTAGTATCGGAGGGGATGATGCAATCATCCACAGGACTTCGAAAAAATCATACAGAATATATGGCTCCTCGTTCCTTCATGAGAGTCCCAGAATTGTTACATCTCCCTTGTCCGACGCCTGCCGACTGGCCCAAGGGAGGGACGCTCTTATCCGCCGGCGGGCCTTGTTTGAGCAGAGCGAGTTGGTCCGCCCTCCGCAAGTTTGCGTCCGTACCCTCTTATGAGGCCAGACGGGGCGTCAATGGTTTTGGGTCCTTTTGCCGAAACAAAAGGGCCTCGGCTGCCGGGCCGAAACCCGGCAACACCGAACATCACGTTGACACGAAAGTTGGGAACATAAGTAGGATGCATTTTCCTACTCGAATCTTTTTTACTGGCAAACCCCAAGATGGATTGGCGATACACATCGGATTTCCTAAAAAAGAACGGTAGAGTATTAGGCTTACTTTTGTTGTTCTTTGGAAATTTGAAAACCACCCGCTGCCAGAATTTTTTGAAGTCGCTCCCGAGAAATGGCCCCCTGGCGAATGATGCGGAGTTCCGGTTCTACTTGTAGCACCGTAGAGGGTTGGCCACCCGGCGCAAGGCCGCCATCGACAATCAAATCAACTACCGATCCTAATTGTTCCATCACATCTCCCGCGGATTGCGCCGGCGGCTGCCCGCTTCGATTGGCGCTGGTGCCGGTAAGCGGACCGGTGTGCTTTAAGAGTTCGCAGACCCGTGGATCATTGGGCTGCCGAACACCGATGGTTCCCTGTCCGCCGGTCAGGATGGGCGAAAGAGTGGTACGAGCCTGCAAGATCAATGTGAGCAAACCCGGCCAGAACTCTTTCATGAGTGTTCGAGCGACATCGGGGATATCTTCCGTCAGTTGTTTCAGTTGGGACGGGTCACCCACTAATACGGGAAAGGGCTTGTGGCTGCGTTCGCCTTTGATCTGCATCAGCCGCTCTAATGCCATTTCATTGAAGGGACTGACCGACAGCGCGTAAAAGCTGTCGGTCGGCACAGAAACGACTCCGCCATCCTGCAGACATTGTGCAACCTGATGAATCAGTTGAGGCGATGGAAGGGAGCTGAGTTGGAGAACGGTGGCCACGACAGAGGGCCCTTGAATCAGGATGGAACCTGCAGCACGCGGTGGCCGATGTCTGAACGGAAATATCGGCCTTCAAACTGAATCGGGGCGAGCGCCTGATGAGCATGATCTCTGGCTCCGGCCAGGGTCGAATCAATCCCGGTTACCCCTAGGACCCTCCCGCCATTCGTGACAATCTTTTGATTGGCATAGGAGGTCCCGGCGTGAAACACCATGACCAACTTCGACTCTTTTTCCGGCAGGCCGGTAATCGGCAATCCCGTTTGGTAGGACCCGGGATATCCGCCGGAGGTCAACACCACGCACACCGCTGCCTGATTGTACCACTCCACATGCAGCTGGTCCAAACGATGTTCGACCACGGCTTCAAGCACATCCAATAAATCTGTTTTTAAGAGTGGCAAGACCACTTGGGTTTCGGGATCGCCAAAGCGGGCGTTAAATTCCAATACATAGGGTTTGCCATCCTTCACCATAATCCCCGCATATAACACGCCGTAAAAGGGACTCCCCACCCGTGACAATCCTGTGACCGCCGGAGACAGCACTTCATCAAGAATACGCTGCCGGAGTTCCGGTGTTCCCAATGGAGCCGGCGCATAGGCCCCCATCCCTCCAGTATTCAGACCCGTGTCCCCTTCACCGATTCGCTTATGATCCTGGGCGGGGATCATAGGGATGACCGTTCGGCCATCGGCAAAGGCCATAACGGTGAGTTCTTCTCCCTCAAGAAATTCTTCCAGCACCACCCGGGCGCCGGCGACCCCAAATCGCTGTTCTTCCAGCATGCTGCGAACCGCTTCACGGGCATCCGCCCTGGTCGCACAGATGATGACCCCCTTCCCTTGCGCCAGGCCATCGGCTTTCACGACGATCGGGAGCGGGCAGGACTCGAGCCAGGTTAAAGCCGGCTCCAGCTGGTCAAATGTACGGGAAGAAGGGGTGGGAATGTTTTCGCGCACCATGAGTTCTTTGGCAAACGATTTGCTGGATTCAATAAGAGCCGCATTGCGAGTGGGGCCAAAAATCCGCAAGTGCGATTTTCGAAATTCGTCGGCAATGCCGAGGGAGAGCGGCAGCTCGGGTCCGACCACCGTCAGATTGATCTCTTTGGATTGTGCAAAATCCTTGAGTCCTCCAAGGTCATCGACCTGAAGTGGCACACATTCGGCTACCTGGGCGATCCCCGCATTCCCTGGAGCACAAAAGAGTTTCCCCACACGTGGGGATTGCGCAAGCTTCCACGCCAGGGCGTGCTCGCGGCCACCGTTGCCTATGATTAATACGTTCACCGGAAAAACTTGTGCCTCCCGTCATCCCTCCAGCCCATGGAGGGCAGGAATGGTGCCCCAGGCTGCTTACTTTCACCTGGGCTACGCCCTGATAATCTCTTCCACCACCATTTCCTCACGATTCCAGAAAGCCGAAAAGAGACAAAACAACAGAATAAAACACCTGCCAAGTCAAAACAAAGGAACCTTTGAAGGGGGTGAAAAATGTCGGGGTTGGATCTGTTAATGACGGAAGTGGCGCATGCCCGTCATAATCATGGCCATCTTATGCTCATCAACGGCTTGGATGATCTCCTTATCCCGAATAGATCCTCCTGGCTGAATTACGGCGGTAATCCCTGCGCCTGCGGCGGCATCGATACCATCACGAAACGGGAAAAAGGCATCGGAGGCCATCACGCACCCTTTAATGGGAAGATTCGCTTTCATTTGCGCCAGTTTCACCGAATCCACCCGGCTCATTTGGCCGGCGCCAATGCCGACGGTTTGGGTCTGGGTGGCAAAGACAATGGCATTGGACTTGACGTGCTTGCAGACTTTCCAGGCAAAATCGCAGGCTTGATACTCATAGTCGGTCGGTTGCCGTTCACTCGGCATAGATAATTCACCCATCTCACGCAACGACCCCAAATCCCGGTCTTGCACCAAAATCCCGCCCACAATTTTTTTCATATCCAAGGCATCCCGTTGAGCACTTTCCAACGCACCCACCGCTAACAGCCTCAAATCCTTTTTCCGTTGAAGTTCAGCCAAGGCCTCTTCCGAAAATGCCGGCGCAATCAACACCTCCACAAACGTGGAGGTGATTTCTTTCGCCATGGCCAGATCGACGTTTCGATTACAGGCAATGACCCCGCCAAAGGCCGAAACCGGATCGGTTTCTCGCGCCCGGACATAGGCCTCCACCGGCATATCCCCGATGGCGACCCCGCAGGGATTATTGTGTTTGACGATGACGACCGCCGTTTCATCAAACTCCTTCACCAATTCCAACGCCGCATTCGCATCTAAGTAATTATTATAGGACATGGCTTTGCCATGAAGTTGTTTGGCCTGGCAAAGCGAGGCTTCTTTGGTCTGCCGGTCACGGTATACCGCCCCGGCCTGATGCGGATTCTCACCATAGCGTAGATCTTCGACCTTTTCATATGACAGACACAACAACGAGGGAAATTTTTGCTCTGAGGTATCGGCTAACTTAGAGGTGAGATAATTGGCGATCAGGCTGTCATATCTGGCAGTATGGTCAAAGACTTTTTTGGCTAACTCGCGTCGCAAGCCTAAAGAGACCGTCCCCGACTGCAAGGCCTCCAAGACCCGCTCATAATCCTGAGGATCGACCACCACCAGGACATCCTCATGGTTCTTGGCCGCCGACCGGAGCATGGACGGTCCCCCGATATCAATATTTTCAATGGCTTCTTCAAACGTACAGCCTGGCTTCGCAATGGTCGCTTCAAACGGGTAGAGATTGACGATCACGACATCGATGGGCTCAATTCCCTGCTCTTGCATTTGCCGCACATGGGCATCCACCGAACGCCGCCCTAATAATCCACCATGAATCTTCGGATGTAACGTTTTCACCCGACCGTTCAAGATTTCCGGAAACCCGGTGTAATCTGCCACCTCGGTCACGGCAACGCCGGCGTCACGGAGCATCTTGGCGGTTCCACCTGTCGACAAAATATCCGCATCAAGTGCCGCCAACCCCTTGGCCATTTTCTCTAGACCGGTTTTATCGGATACGCTGATCAGCGCTTTCCCCAATTTTGCCATGTGTTCTCCTGCCACGCGTCTCTGTTGATGGGTAAAAAAAGGAAAGTCAGCTTAGCAAATGACCTGAGGAACTTCAACGAATCCTTAAGATCATGCCCTAAGGACCAGCACCCTATTCCCGCTCGTTCCCTTATTCCACGCCAACGACAACTTCCTTTGCCAATCTTGAAGTTTGGGTGTTTCAGCAACCCTATTTTTTTTAAATCTCGCATCAGGAAGAGGCTGATTTTCATCCACAACATATTTCTTCATACACCCATAAAGCCAAATTCCGATTCTGCCGAAATAATATATTGAAAGCCGGTTCGAAATAATGGCCGTACCATCATTTTGGGCATCCCCTCTGCCTTTTTGGTTTCGATAACAAAATTTTCTCATCACATGTTACGCGAAAAGGAGAGCCATGAATACCAGGGGATTGCTGCATGTTCTCCCTTACTCTAGCCGGAAAAAGCCACATCCGGCTTAAGGTGACAAGCCAAATTTCACCATACTCACAAGTCAGATCCCGTTTTGATCTTTTTACAACACTGTAAGGACTCTCATAGTCATAAGGATTCATCGATGGATTTCACCATGATGTTCGTTGTGTTGTTGGTATGTCTTGCATTCGGTGCCATTATGCTCACAGTAAGCATGGGGCCACCAACAAAAAATAAAAAAGAAGAAAGCCGGGTCCAGGGCACAAGCTTCATTCCATCACAAATGTTCATGAGTACCGATGGGCATGGAGGCATTGCTGTCAACGAACAAAATCTCAAAATTTGCCTTTTACAGACTCCGACGGTCCCACCACGATTGCTTCCTATTTCAAGCCTGGTCGGTTCGTTCTTAGTAAAAAATGGAGAAGTCCTTAACAAAACGTTACGAACTGCCCCAAAATCCTTCATCTCATTTCAAGAACTCCTGCACCCAAACGCGGAAAGACTGATCAAGAGTTGGCAGAATTCCCCTTCCCAAAAGGACAACCAGCGAATCGACCTCATGGTGTGGATCCATGATGAAGACGAACCGTTCCATGTTGTCAATTTCCTCAATATGGAAACCAAGGAAGGGGGCATTCTCTTTGAAAAATCCATAGATACGGCAACACATTGGCACAAGGTTTTGAATGGACTGATCCTCCAAGCCGACCAGCTCGCGCGTTTTCAGGGGGAATCCAACCAAGATGACACAGAACAGCCGACAAAGAACCCAGCTTTAACAAGCGCAGCCTCATAGACTCAGCGCTCCTGTCTCACCCGCCGTATCCCCAGATTCCTTAGTTCCTCTCTTCTCCACATTCGTAAATTCCTCCTTGTTGCGTTCGTTAAGAACTTACAGGGTTGTCCGTACCCCCACCCATACGTGAATACCGGGCCTGACCTATCCGGTTCTTCCAGGATTTTCAAAAGTCATTTGTAATTTTTGCCGCATAGATTCCCCACGCAATCCACAGGCACACCAAAAAGAGGGCGAGGAACGCTTCCCCTTCAAATGGGGAATGGTATAGGCCACCGCTTTGACGTTCGCTACATCTTGATACTCATTGGGCCCACTCCTGATGCCGTTTGCATTCATCTTTCAAACAAGGAAACTGTTCTCTCATGCCGCAATCACGTGAATTCACCATGGTTAAATATGTGGTGGTATGTATTGGCATTCTTCTGTCCTATGCATTGGCCTCAGAGTGGAACACCTTCTCCTTCTCCCAAGAACCCGATCTTATTCAAGCCATCCAAAATCGAAATTTACCCCTGGCTCAGAAGCTGGTCATTCAAGGATCCGATGTCAATCAGCGAACCCCACAAGGAGCGACGCCTCTCCATTTTGCCGCAAGATCCGGGCAATTTACGATTACTCGTCTTCTGTTACAAAAAGGAGCGGACCCTGAGGCGATTTATCAGTCGGAATGGACGCCTCTCCATTTTGCCGCGAAGGGGGGACATGTGGATATCGCCGACCTCCTCCTTCAACACGGTGCGCCCGTGGATGGCTTTAAAGGAAACATCACGCCACTCCACATTGCCGTGCAAGAGCATCACCACCGGATGGCGTTTTTTCTGTTAGCTCACGGCGCAACGGTCCAATCCTCATTTAAGGAAGGCTGGACTGCGCTGCACATCGCCGCACAAACCGGAGATGCCGACATGACTCGCCTACTTCTGGATTCCGGCGCGCCGATCGATGCCACCAATGCCATTGGCCTCACGCCCCTCCATTCCGCCGCTCTCTCCGGCCAACGGAATCTGACCCACTATCTGCTGTCACGTGGAGCCACCTGTTCTCTTCCCTCACAACCACTCCAAAGCTCCACGTCTGCCACATTCGGCCAACTGTATGCGGCTCTACAGGAAGTCTTACAGCACTGTCCTAACCCTCTGGCTTCCTAAGTCTTCGCCGTAAGCCCCCTGACTCCGGCCCCTTTCCTATTCGTCTCCGCATCTTCCCGGTAACATCAGATGAAACCACTGTCATTTGATTATACCTACACGACATATAATCAAATAAAATCAAATACTTAAACCTTCTTTCAACGCCCCGCATTCTTCCAGTAATCACCTAGCAATCACTATCAAGATTGCCAAGGTACTCCTCGATTTCCTCCATCGTGGCCTCAAAATCAATCCCCAGGACTACCCGGTTGTAGCGTTGGTCAAACAACCGAAAGAGGCCTTCGTTATTGATGTGAATCGCTTCACGAGACTTGAGCACCGCAAACCCCATTCGCTTTGCAAGACGTCGGATAACGTCTTCATGCTGTTTTCCTACTGACTCCTCATCGGCTTCTGGTTGCTGCATGATGGCTGTGACTGTACCTGGCATGGGTAGATTCCTTTCTGTGTTACGAATAAACGAAATTTGGTGAGGCTTCTTCTAGGTCAAATCCCGCCGCCTACAATGACTCGTTTCATGGGAAGGTCTCCTTTGTGGTGTGAAATGTTGATTAAAAAACCAAAAGGGACTTCACCATCTGAACGCCAAAATAAAGACTGATAAGTAGGCACAATAGAATCCCCGTCTTTTCCGGTAAATTTGGATCGTCCATGAGGCCTCTCCTTGTGAATGCCAATAGTGTGATTACTCCCGCACGATCTGGTCCAGACTGCTTCTTGCCCATGACCTACGTTCCTTTTTTTTGGGTTGATTGAATTCTCGTTCCAGCAATGCCCGGACAAACCCCGAAACCGAGTAGCCTTGGGCTTTCATGGCGTCCAACTTCTTTTTCAAGGATACCGGTAAATGGATTAAAACTTTTGTCATGGTCGCCATACGCTCACCCTCTTTCTGTTTATCAACGACGCATGATATGTAGATATTAAAATATATAAATATTTATGAAGTTATATTGACTGATATGCGTTCCCTTGGTAGCCTAAGCGCTTATGAAGAATGAAACCCAAGGGACAGATCGAAAGGCATTTGGGTTACGCCTGGACCAGGCGCTTATGAAGGAATTGAAATATTTAGGGGTAGATCAGGATCGCAACATGAACGATCTGGTAGAGGAAGCTATTAAGGATTTGCTGAAAAAGCACAAGAAAAAGGGCAAATAATTATGGCCGCGGCCGCCGAACACAAATCCGTGAAGGATCTCTTGATAGAGCTAATCGAAGGAAAGATTCAGGAATTAGAAAAGAAAGGCTTGTTGCCGAAGGGGAAATGACCTTATCCCGAGGAGACAGAATGTCCTATAAAATTGGCGCTAAAAAGTTAATGCTGGCATCAATCGAACCCTCTCAAAAGGAAATTGAATTTGCAGAGGAGAATTTTAATCGAAAATATCCTGGGGAAGGTAAATGGAAATTTATAAGAGTTATTCCTGAATCCATATTTGAAAAAGCAGGAGAGAATAGTCCTTACAAAGGTCCTACTTGGGAGTTTGAGATGCAGAAAAAATGAGAAATCAAAACAAAATGAAATGGTTATACCTTATATCCGGGTTTCTATTTTTGGGGGCCACACTCGTAAGTGGATTTTTGTGGCAATCAGCGGGGCTAGCCGGAGTTTTTGGAGTTGTAGGTATCATTTTAATGTTTTTTGGCAACTTGGATAAATTTACTGAATTCAGTTACGCAGGATTTTCTGGCAAAACACGTGATTTGATAAAACAGACGGAGAATACTCTTAGCGAACTTCAATCTCTAGCTATAATTGTCGCCAAGGCAACTTTGTCATTGGTTAAAAGAAGTGGCCGCATGGGTGGATATGGTGATGATGAGGAAGAAAAATTAAAAAAAGATCTATTAGTTGTTCTTGAGGAAATCGGAATCCCCAAGGATCGTTATGCAGAGGCCCTCCAAGATTGGCATCAATTAACTAAATTCGATTATGTTCATGTGATACTTGGGATTTATCATGCCCCGGTTGGATTTGACACAGAAATGTTGACTGAGAGGAAAGACCTTAGTTCAATAGAAGATCTTCCAACTCCCGATAGGGTTCGAGAATTTCTTACTAAATGGGGTGTGCTCACACCAGACCGCGAGGAATGGATAAGGGATTACGAGCACTATATAGAAAAGGGAGAGCACAGAAGGCCAGAGAAATGGAAAGATCGAGACTCGTTAGGGGCACTCCGGAAAAATTAATTACATCATTGGTGTTTGTTATACAATGAGTTCCTGATTTACCAATGCCTTTTTCGTTTTGGTTCTTCCATCCAGCTTGCCAAACTCCTCTAAGGCCCATGCCCTCTGCTGCCGAACACAAATCCGTGAAGGATCTCTTGATAGAGCTAATCGAAGGAAAAATTTTAGATTTGAAATAGAAAAGGTTGTTGCTAAAGGGAAAAAGTTTCCGTTGAAGGAGTAATTATGAACCCAGCCTCTCGGATATCCGATATTTTAAAGTTAGCCCAGGCACAAAAACCACATATAACAGTTGGCGCTGCTTGGGCCAACACTTTCAAAATTCCAAAATCTGAAGATACTCTAGAAACATATATGGAAACTTGGAATTACCTATCATTGTTAAATGCCGAATTTAAATTGATGCAAGGGTATGTCCACCAGGATGAATCCTTGGACCCAAAACTAACACAATCAGGCTTGGGAGTAGTCCAAGCATTATTGGCCTCCGTAAAGCATTTAGATGCCCAATGGCAATCATTTAGAGACCAAATCAATGACCATACGTTTGTAATTTTAGGTTGGATTTCTCGTGATTTAGAGAAAAGTGAAATTAGAGAAGAGGAGATTTCAGGGGATGAGTTAAATAATCTTATAAATGAAATCTCAGATCTAGAAAAAATATTAGAAGAATCCAAACTATCCCAACCAGTTCGACAGGTGATTCTCCATCACATGGAAATAGTAAAAAGGGCAATCAGTAATTATCCCATAATTGGAGCTTCAGCTTTTAAAGATGCAGTGGTAAACGTATGTGGAGAGATAATTATAAATGGAAATTTTCCTGGCGAATTAAACGAGAAAGATAATATTAAAATCCGCGACCGATTTAAAAATATATTGAGAAGGGCGCGGTCTAATATGGAAAAAGCGCCCCAAACTTATGCAACTATCAAAATCACCGAGGAAGTAATGTCAGGTTTAATTAAACTCATAGCCCCATGAACAAATTCTCTTAGGTTTGCCATTAGACCAAATTGGGGGTATGAAAATGTCAAATCAACAAGAACAAGAGAGGGATTGGCGAATATTCGACAGAAATGTCGATCTGTATAAGTTTTACATTGACCTTATCCTTAAATCGGCTATTTTCGTTTTTGGAGTCACTGGAGCGCTCATTTCCTACACGGTAGGCAATATCCTTGATAAGAGTGGAATTCTAGTTTCAGTGTCACTTTTCATTCCCTTAATTTTAAATGCGGGGCTATGCCTTATACTTTACAAGGGCACCGAACCTGCAGAATACCTGAAAAATCAACATGAGAATCTGTCAGAGAGGTTGAATCTAGAAATAATCTATGAATTTGAAACCCTCACTTATTTTATAAAATTTTTTAAAATACTCTATGGACTGATAACTATGGGGTTGGCTTTTTCCATAATTTTTTTAGTCTTTTGGTAATCCTAGATTTTCTTTGATGTACCACATAACATCGATTCCCCAAAGGGGATACTCCCCGCCCCACCCGAGACGGGGAGTCCCTTCACCACGAAGATCCGATGGGAAACAGGGGGAGAATATCCCTTGCCAGGCATCGGATCGCACACGCTCCCGGCCCTACGTGTTATTGCAAGGCTCCACTGGCTGCAAGGTCTTTGTAGGCCCCCACCGTTATCTTGCCTCCACCCCTGCACATTGAGTGTCAGACTGACAGACTTTCCCATTCGGCTTGAGGCCTCCCACCGCGCCCGGTCTTGGGCTTTTTTCAGATCCATCAAGCCCTCGCCCCGAATATGAAGGGTTCGATTGCGTTTCACCCCTTCTTCCACCGTGGCTTCAACCTCACTGACCGCCGCTCCAAAATTTTGATCATTGCCTTTGCCTTGCCCATCACAAACGTATTTTCGGTATCGCTGACTAATGTCGAAGTTGCCACTTCCGCTTAAAATGTTGCCGTTAGGCCCAGACCTAAGCGCCGTTGATGCCTTGGCCGTTCCCGCCCTCGTAATCAGTAACCGGCCCTTTTCGTCATCTGTGACTGAACAGCCCTTCACCCCGGCTGCGCGGCTAATTTCTGCAAACACGGTTGAGCCAACATTCACGTTGAATTCTTCAATTGGTTCGGTTTCACCCTTGAGGTTATCGACAATATCCACGCCATAGGGTTTGGCCAATAGATCCGCAATCTGCAATATATTCAGGTTGGAAATGGTGCTAAACGGTCCTTCGACCGCACAGCCCACAAGATCTGCCGTTAGATTGTTCCGTTACGGTGATGATATGAGATCCGGCATATGCGACGGGCTGACCTTATCGACAAACCCCGTAATGACCACATCATCACCAATGCGTACCTGGCATAAACTCCCTATAGATACAAGTGCTTAGGAATGATAAGGAAAAGTGCGGAGCGCCAAAGAATGCCTAAACATCAGATAAAACCACTGGTGACATCCAGATATTCATTGTAAGATCCTGGACACGCGTTCCTAGCAACGTGCCTTCAGACAAAATTTGCGATCAATTGTTTCACCTCGAAATCGTCTGAATTGAGGATCCCTGCATGAGCTGGATGTATTTTGCGCTGTTGGCGGCACTCAGCGAATCCCTGAAAGACCTATTAAGTAAGCAGGGACTGCGTTCCGTCTCACCTCAACTGGCGGCTTTAGCCGCTGGTGCGACTCCCATTCCCATACTTCTGAGCATTGTGCTGTTCACGGATTCAGTTCCTTTGCTGGGTCCCCGGTATGGGTGGGCACTGCTCATTGGAGGAACCCTGAATATCCTGGCCATGTTCCAATTCATGAGAGCCTTACAAAGTTCCGATCTTTCCCTGGCCATTCCCTTCGTTTCATTTACTCCTCTTTTTTTATTGATCACCTCACCTTTCCTGGTCGGGGACATCCCAACGACACAGGATATCGTGGGCATCTTCTGTATTGTGGGGGGAGCCTATGTCCTCCACATTCAGTCAATACACCATGGTCTACTTGCGCCATTGTTCGCGATCTTTCGAGAACCGGGTCCCAGGCGAATGCTGTCCGTGGCGTTCATATATAGCCTCACGTCGAATTTCGACAAAATCGGCGTGCAAAATTCCTCTCCTCTCTTTTGGAGCCTCTCCATTTCCAGCGTGATGACCATCGGGTTTGTGTTCTTGCTTCGATTCCTGCCGGCACAGAATATTGCCGCTCCTCACCTGACCACTCTCGGCATCCTTTTGCTGGTCGGCCTGTTTCAGACCATAGGCCTCCTCGTTCACAATACCGCTCTCAGTCTGGGACCGGTTCCTTCCGTCATCGCCATAAAGCGATCGAGTATTCTCTTCGCCGTCATGTGGGGATGTATATTTTTGAAAGAAAAATACGTAGGGGAGCGGTTGATTGGTGCAGTTTTGATGATGATCGGAGTTGTCGTATTAGGTTTCGGGCAAACGGACTAATCTTGTCATCCCGACAACAAACCGAAAGACAGAAGTTGAATCACAAAGCCGAGAGTTATTTCAGAGAGAGAGAGGAAAGGTCTGCAACCGACACCAGCGGACCTGGAAAGATCCCGAGCAAAACCACACCGGCCACTGCACAGGCCAGCACAAACGATACCTGGGGAGAAAGGACCAATCGGGTATGCAATTCCTGTTCGGAAGATGGCTCACGCATATACATCACCATGACAATGCGCAAATAGAAAAAAGCTGAAATGGCGGCAAAGATCAATCCAATGATCGCCAGCCATGCTAACCCGGCATTAACCGCCGCCATGAAAAGATACAGTTTCCCAATGAACCCGGCGGTTGGAGGAATACCCGCCAACGACACCATAAACACCAACATGAGAAACGCACCACCCTTATGTCGCTTGGCCAATCCGGTGAAATCTTCTATTTCCTCGCCTTCCAGGCCACCCTTCCGCAAAATGGCCACCATGGAAAATGCCCCTATCGTCATAAACGAATAAATGGCCAGATAGAGCATCAGGCTCGAAACGCCCTGAGACGAAACCGCCCCCTCTATGCCGGCCCACCCGGCGACCACGACCCCAATCAATGCATAACCCGCATGGGCAATACTGGAATAGGCCAACATCCGTTTCACGTTGGTCTGAACAATGGCCACAAGATTGCCAAGGGCCACCGTGATAATACATATAACCAGGATCAACAGATTCCAATCCGGTTTGATTCCACCGAAGGCTTCCAGAAGAACACGAAGGAACGCGGCAAAGCTGGCCGCCTTGGAAGCCACCGCCATAAACGCCGTCACCGATGTCGGGGCCCCTTCATATACATCAGGCGTCCACATATGAAATGGCACCGCCGCGACCTTAAACCCAAACCCCACGATCAACAGCATGAGCGCAATAAACACTAACGGGTCATCAATCCCCCGCCCATTGACCACGGCTGCGATTTCCACCAACCTCGTACTTCCAGTGACACCGAAAATAATCGAAATCCCATAGAGCAAAATTCCTGAGGAAAAGGCTCCCAACACAAAATATTTAGCCGAAGATTCGATTGACCGCAGCTCAAATCGCTTGAACCCGGCCATAATATAGAGGGTAATCGACATCAGTTCGATTCCCAGATAGATCGTGAGCAAATCAGCGCCCGATACCATCACCATCATTCCGGCCAATGCCAATAGGACAAAGGCATAGTATTCCGCGAGTTGGATCTTTTCCTCTTTGAGATACCCCATTGACAATAAAATGGTCAGCCCACTCACGAGATACAGCAACATTTTCCAAAATACGGCATACGAATCCACGACCACTAAATCACTAAAGGCCATCACCCGCTCACCAAAACCGCTCACCGTCACCACGCTGCCGACCACCAGAATGCCGAGACTCATCCACGCCAGGAGATCTTTTTTGTGCGCAGGCGTAATGGGATCAAGAACGAGAATCAGACAGGCCATGCCCACAATGAGCAATTCAGGAAGAATGAGAACAAGATCGGCGAGAGGAAGCGTCATGGGGCAACATCACCCTTCATGATGAGCCGATGCCCGGATGGCTCGGCCGTCATCGCCAGGGTGTGACCTCGGCCATCTCCCCCCTCCTGAACCATGACTGATGTAGATTGAGACGCGATGACCCGCTCCACGCTCGCATGCATCACATCCAACAACGGTTTCGGATAGAGCCCGATCCAAAACACCAACACCACCAAGGGAACCAGCATGCCGAATTCACGGAAATTCAAGTCCGTTAATTTGGGGAGCATCTGCGGAGAGGCTGGCCCATAGATCATTCGTTGCACCAAATACAAAATATAGGCGGCAGCCAAAATAATCCCCAAAGCCGCGAGAGTCCCTGTCAGCTTGCTCCAGGCAAAAGTTCCAACCAGGACTAAAAATTCTCCCACAAAACTGTTCATGCCTGGAAGCCCAACCGAAGACAACGCAAAAATCACAAAAAATGTTGCGTATTTGGGCATTGCGTTCGCCAACCCGCCGTTATCGGTAATTTGCCGGCTATGCGTCCGTTCGTAAATGATGCCCACACACATAAAGAGCGCGCCGGTCGTAATGCCATGGTTGATCATCTGAAGGATCGCACCTTCAATTCCCTGGGCATTTAACGCAAAAATCCCCAGGGTGACAAACCCCATGTGACTGACACTGGAATAGGCAATAAGTTTCTTGAGGTCCGCTTGCGCTAACGCCATAAAGGCGCCATAAATAATGGCGATGACCGACAGGGTCATGATGACCGGGGTATACGCAACCGAGGCATCAGGCAACATGGGCAAGGAAAATCGTAAAAACCCATAGGTTCCCATCTTGAGCAAGACACTCGCGAGAATGATGCTCCCGGCAGTGGGTGCTTCAACATGGGCGTCTGGAAGCCACGTATGAAAGGGAAACATGGGGACTTTCACCGCAAAAGCGGCAAAGAAGGCCCAGAACAAGAGGGATTGCAAGCCAGGGGCATAGGACGCGTGCGTTAAAGCCAAAATATCAAAGGTTCGTCCACCTTCAAAAAACAGCACCAGAATCGCTACCAGCAGCAAGATACTCCCGGCCAGGGTATACAGGAAAAACTTGATCGCCGCATAGACACGGTTCGGCCCACCCCACACGCCAATCAGGAGATACATCGGAATCAGCATGGTTTCCCAAAACACATAAAACAGTACAAAATCCAAAGCCGCAAACACGCCGATCGTCGCCGTCTCCATCACCAACAAACTGATCAGGAATTCTTTCATTCTGGTTTGAACCGACGTCCAGGAGACGAGGATACAAAGGGGAGTGAGAAAGGTGGTTAAGAGGACAAGCGGCATGCTGATCCCATCCACACCCAGGGAATAATGAATGGCGGGAGAATCGATCCAGAGATGCTTTTCCACAAATTGCATGCCGGCCTGCGCATTGTCGAACGCAACCCACAGAGGCAAGGAGACCAGCAAGGTCAGGATGGAGACCGTCAACGCAATAGCCCGTGAAAGTGCCTCGTGAGCGAGCAAGACCGCGACCACTCCGAGCAGCGGGAGGATCAACACGATCGTGAGCCAGGGGATCCCCCCTGTGGGAATGACCATCTCAGTCACGATTGAAAGATCTCCTGCCATACGGTTGTCTGTTGACCCATCACGAGTATTCCATCATAGGTTCGACCGTTCATACTAATAAAAGATCATCGCCCCTAAAATAACCGCCGCGCCGACGGTCATGGCCAGCGCATAATTCTGTGCTTGTCCGCTTTGAAGTCGTCGCGTCACCCATCCTCCCCAGGCCACGGCTCGCGCCACTCCATTGACCGCACCATCAATCACCGCAATATCCACCCCTTTCCATAACCGATCCGCAAGATTCAATGTTGGCATGACCACGGTCCGGTCATAGGCTTCATCCACAAACCATTTATTCAAGGAGAACTGATACAGCGATCGCCACTGATTCGCCAATCGGTCCGGCAAGCCCGGCGACTTGACATAGACCCAATAGGCGCCCGCAATCCCTAACAGGCCCATTGCGGTGGCCGTCACCATAATGCCCATGGCCGCAGATCCTTCGTGATGACCTCCACCACTCCCGGCAGCGGGAAATGCGGGAGCCAAAAATTCTGGAATTCCCATGTATCCTGCGAGGATACTCAGCACGGCAAGGAACAGAAGAGGAATCGTCATCGTTTTTGATGGTTCATGCACATGCTTGGCATGGTGAGGATCCACTCGTGATTCTCCCCAAAATGTCACAAACACCAATCGAAAACTGTAAAAGGCCGTCATGAGAGCCGTCAGTAATCCTAAGACGGTCAGAACCTTACCCAAGTCGCCAGACATCCAGGCCGCCAGGAGTAATTCATCTTTACTGAAAAATCCCGCGGTGAGTGGAAAACCGGACAGCGCCAGAGCCCCAATGAGAAAGGTCCAATACGTCACAGGAAGCTTATCTTTGAGTCCACCCATATGTTTCATATCTTGCTCATGATGAAGCGCAATAATCACCGCCCCACACCCGAGGAATAACAAGGCCTTAAACGCTCCGTGGGTTAGAAGATGATACATTCCGGCAATGTAGCCACCCAGCCCACAGGCCATCATCATGTACCCGAGTTGGCTGAGTGTGGAATAGGCCACAACCCGCTTAATATCGGTTTGCGTCAGCGCGATAGTCGCGCCAATAAACATCGTGACTCCACCAACCACTGCCACCACATCCATGGCCACGGGCGAGAGGTTAAATAACGGAGCAAATCTGGCAACCATAAAGACTCCTGCCGTTACCATCGTCGCCGCATGAATGAGTGCTGATATCGGAGTGGGACCCTCCATCGCATCCGGCAACCACACATGCAGAGGCACTTGAGCAGATTTTCCGACCGCCCCAACGAATAAAAAAAGGCAGATCAAGGTCATCACCGAAATTTCCCAATGACCTCCGATAGAACCAAGAAGATTCACCAGGCCACCAGCCTTCTGATCCAACTGAGGAAACACCTCCTGATAGTGCAAACTGCCGAAGGTGACAAAGACCAGCAGAATACCCAACATGAACCCGAAATCCCCGACTCGATTCACTAGAAACGCTTTGGTGGCCGCCGCCCTAGCTGACTCGCGCTCATACCAATGGCCGATTAACAGGTAGGAGCAAAGACCCACGGCTTCCCAAAAGACAAACAGTTGCAGGAAATTATCGGACATCACCAACATCAACATGGAAAAGGTAAAAAGCGCGATATTGCTAAAAAATCTGGCGTAGCCCGGCTCTTCATGCATGTAGCCAATCGTATAGACATGGACCAGCGAACTCACAATGGTGACAAGCAACAACATCGCGACCGTGAGCTGATCGATGAATAACCCTAAGGCAATATGCAGATTTCCCGAATCCGCCCACGTATAGAGAGGTATCTGAAGCGTCTGACCACCCGCCACGTCGACAAGCGCCATGATGGAAAGAAGGAAGGATCCCAGGACGGCTGGGACGGCCACCCAATGGCTTCGGTCTTTGATCCAATGGCCGAATAGCCCGAGGATGACAAAGGCCAGGAGTGGGAGGAGAGGAATTAAGGCGTAGAGCATCGCCTTACCATTTCAGCAACCGGAAGTCGTCAATGTTGGTACTGGCCGAATGCCGATAGAGCGCGATGATAATCGCCAGCCCTACCGCAACCTCCGCAGCAGCCACGGTAAGCGCAAAAAACACGAACACCTGTCCGGAAAGATTACCCAAATAGGAAGAAAAGGCCACAAAATTAATATTCGTGGCATTCAACATCAACTCAATGGATAATAAAATAATGATGATATTGCGACGAATGAGCACGCCCACCAACCCGATTGAGAACACGATTCCGCTCAGCACAAGGTAGTAGCTCACTGGAACGTCCATTAACCCTTGGCCTCCAATATCCCCTTTTTGGTGAGGATAACCGCACCCACCATCGCCACTAGGAGAATGAGAGACGCGATTTCAAATGGAAATAGATACGTGGAATACAGGAGCTCACCGATCGATTCCGTATTGCCCTGCATCAGCTGAGCAGGCTCCTTGGGAGTGGAAAGACTGGCCTGCAATGAGGATTCGCCTTTCAGCACCAGCAGGACTGCCTCTGCAAAGACCATACATCCCAGAAAGAGGCCTACGGTCAATTGGTGGTGAAAATGTACTTCACCCTTCAAATTGAGCAACATGACCACAAAGAGATAAAGCACCAGAATGGCGCCCGCATACACCAGGATTTGAATCACGGCCAGGAACTCCGCATGCAACGTGACAAAAAGCCCGGCGACGTGGAAGAACATGACCAGGAGCGCCAGAGCACTAAATACCGGACTCCTCAGGGCCACGACGAGAGCCGCCGTTACCACAATCACACTGGCAAAATAGAAAAAAACTATCGTTCCCATCACTGGTTCATTCAAAAATTTTGGCGATATTCTTTGGCCGGCATGTGGACCGAGTGCACCGCCAGGCCATAACGACTACAGTTCTTTTTGCGGAATCTCTTTAAACCCTACGTTAAAATAGGCCACATTGGGATGTTGAAACTCGAGTCGCTTTTCCCGAACTGGAAAGTTGCGATCGCCAATAGCCAGAAGCTGCTCCTTATTTAATTGAAGCTGGCGCTTATCATAGACCGCCCATTCATACTCCTGAGTCATTCCCAACGCATCCACCGGACATGCCTTCACGCACAACCCGCAAAACAAGCATCGGGTCATGTCCATGTAATATTCCTTGGAATACCGCTTCGTGGGTTCCCCCGGCACCTCGGCACTCACCACACGGATGACGCGGGAGGGACAAGCCGCCTCACATAAATCGCATCCCACGCACTTTTCCGTCCCATCATCGTAGCGCAGCAACGCCAACATGCCGCGATAGTTGGACGGCAACTGTTTCTTCTCGTGCGGGTATTGTAAGGTGATCGGCTTATAATGAAGGAAATGAGATAAGGTCGCCTTCATCCCTAACGCAATCTCATAAAATAGAAGCGTTTTGACCCATTCCTTGAGTTTCATACCATTCAACCTTCTTAGCTCCCAGGAAAGAGAAATGCAACAATCGACGTCACCACAATATTAGCCAATGCAATGGGAAGGAGGACCTTCCACCCGAATCGCATGAGCTGATCATATCGTAATCGCGGTAATGTGGCCCGGATCCAAAAAAAGAAAAAGAGGAAAAACGCCACTTTAAGGACAAACCACATGATGCCCTCAATCCAGAGGAGATGGCCCATCCCGATATACTCCATAAGCGTGCCTGGATAGGGAGGATGCCAGCCACCAAAAAACAAGACCGTGGCCACGCAAGACACCAAAATCATATTGCCGTATTCGGCCAGAAAGAAGAAGGCGAATCGCATGCCGCTATATTCCGTAAAGAATCCGGCCACCAACTCACTTTCCGCTTCCGGCAAATCAAACGGGGTTCGATTCGTTTCCGCTACTGCAGAAATAATAAACACGATGAACGCCAGGGCTTGAGGGAACCCCCCTCCCCCGAAAAAGTACCAGTTCCAAAATCCTCCGGCCTGCGCATTGGTAATCGTCACGAGACTCAAGGAGCTTGAAAGAAGCAACACGCCGACAATTGAAAGCCCCACATTCAATTCGTAACTAATCAACTGGGCCGCAGACCGCAGGCCTCCCAGAAGGGAATACTTACTGTTTGATGACCACCCGCCCAAAATAATGCCGTATGCCCCGATTGATGCAAACGCCAGGATATAGAGAACGCCGATATTGATGTCGGTAATCACAAAGGGTTTAAAGTTGACGCCGCCGACATCAACCGTCCAATCCGGGCCAAACGGAATCACCGCGAATCCGATGAGAGCAGGAACTAATGACAACACCGGCGCCATGCTAAACATGAATTTATTCGCTCCGGCTGGGATGATGTCTTCTTTAAAAAAGAGCTTTAAGCCGTCGGCGACCGGTTGCAAGATGCCATAAGGCCCGACTTCCATGGGCCCCATCCGATCCTGCATCCAACCCAACACCTTCCGCTCCAGGAGGGTGAGTGCTGCGACAGTCAGAAGCACCGCCACCATCACGACAACAATTTGAGATAATGTCAGCCCTAAACGGATTAGTACCGTTTCCATGCCTGATTCACTCCTCTCCTCTATATATCAACACACAGGCTGAGAACCGCCTCATGTTCCCACCACTTTTTCAACACGAACGCGAGCCACCTTGCAATAGGGCACCTGCGTTTCCAAATCAACACTATACGACAAGAGACGGCGAACCTCTTCATCAAAATGCTCGGGGAACATCACGACTCCTTGCGGGATTCGCTCACGAAGACCGACCGGGGTGATCACCTCACCCAAACGATTGCTCACCTTCACGGTGTCCCCTTCACCAATACCACGTCGCGCGGCATCTTCCGGATGCAGATAGAGTTTGCCGGTCGCTTCAACTTGCAGTAGGCCTTTGGCTTGCCGCGAAAATTTTCCGGAATGAAACAAGGATTGCGAAACCTGCAAGATCATGTCTTCCGCACCAGCAGCGGCATCATCTGCGAGCAATTGATACCGCGTAGCGATATCCCGCTGATAATCGGTCTTGAGATATCGGGCGATGACCGTCGAATCCGGTTGAGCGGGCAAGGGGGCAGGGCCCAGGGTACGCGTACCGGGGAGAAGGTTATGGATCTCTTTGCCAATTTCCTTGACGTCTCCATATTCCATCGGATCATTCATCATCACCGACAGCGCGGAAAACACTTCCCAATCCGGTCGGCTCTCACCAACCAGATCAATGGCTTTTCGTACTGACTGAATATGCCCTTCCGTGTTGGTAAACGTTCCGTCCTTTTCCGCATAGGAACAGGCTGGCAGAACGACATGAGCTTGCTGGGCCGTTTCAGTGAGAAACAATTCCTGACACACCAGAAACTCCAGCTTCTCCAATGCCGCATGAATACCCGAGGACGGAGGCAAGGAGGCCAGGGGATTTTCCCCAACCACAAACAAGGCTTTTAGTTTGCCGTGTTGCGCATCTTCAATCATCTGTGGGAGTGAAGAGCCTGGTGTTTCGGGAATTGGCCGGCCCCACGCTTGCGCCAAGCGCTTCCGCACGTCCGGGTCACCCAGGGATTGTCCACCAGGCAATACGGACCCGGTTCCTCCCATTTCAAAGGCTCCTTGATCATTATTTTCTTCCGCCATGGGAGCAAGGCCACAGCCGGGCTTGGTGAGTTTTCCCGTTACCAATAACAGGTCCAACAAATTCGTGGTCATTCCGAATCCACCCACAGATCGCAGGACTCCCGGTCCGACAAGAATCACGACCCTCTGTCCTTTGGCAAACACCTGGGCGGCCTGAGTAAACATATCCGAAGCCAGTCCGGTTTGCGCTTGAATTGCCTCCCAGGACAGGGCGTTCAGTCTGGCGGTCATGTCGTTGGCATAAGACCGGGCGTTGGCCTGAAGTTCCGGATCCACCATTTGCTGATCAACCACAGCTTTCAGCATGCCTAAAACTGCACCGGCATAGGCCGTCGGTTTGACACCCAGATGATGGTGGGCCAGATTCACAATATTGCTGATGCTCCCAATAGCAGGTTCCAACGCTTCAATGGTGATGAGCTTCGCCCCTCGCCGCTTCACCGCTTCTTTGACCTTCAACCCTGTAATGGGATTGGTTTCCGTAATATTGGTCCCGATAAGTAAGAGGGTATCTGCTGAGAGAATATCCTCAAAGTTCACAGCCCAACGATAAGTGCCTTGCACTCGTTGCATGGCATGCACCGCATTCAGATGTCCATACCGCACACTACTATCAATCCGATTGGTCCCCACCACACCGCGCATGAATTTCTGAAAAACATAGATATCTTCATTCGTACATCGTCCCGTAATTAACCCGCCAATCGCATCGGGACCATACGTGGTTTTTATTTCCTGTAAACGCTGCCCCACCAACTCCAAAGCCTCTTCCCATTGCACAGGGTGAAAGGCATCCCCTCGACGAATGAGAGGCGCCGTCAGCCGATCAGGATGAACGCTGACATGGTAGCCAAAGTAGCCTCGGGCACAGAGATCACCATTATTACGGCCGGCCCCGTGGGTGGAATTCACTTCGATTAAGTCATTATTTTTGGTTTGAAAGGTAATTTGGCAGCCATCTCCACAATATCCACAAACGGAATCAGTCCGCTTCAGCATCCATGGACGAAATTCATACATAGAGACTCGACTGGTAATGGCTCCGACCGGACAAATCTGGATACATCCACCACAAAACTCACAATCCAGTTCATGGGCCCCAAAGGCTTTAATTTCCGTCATGGTGCCGCGTCCCACAGGCGCCAGGGCTTTCACATCCATGACCTGATCACAATAGCGCACGCATCGCAAACATTGGACACACCGGTTCATCTGCGTTTCAATCAGCGGACTGAAATACTCCTTCGGAAAGACCCGTTTGAGTTCCTTAAATCCGCTGGTCGTCGCGGTATATTCATGGGAAAAGTCCTGAAGATCGCAGCGCCCGCCTTGATCGCAGACGGGACAATCCAACGGGTGATTGGCCAAAATAAAGTCCAACACCGATTTGCGGGCGTCCTGCACCACCGAGGAAGAAGCCGATTTCACCACCATGCCTTCCGCCACTTGCGTACTACAGGAGGTTTGCAACCTGGGCATTTTTTCAATTTCCACTAAACACATCCGGCAATTGGCGTCGGGCGTCAGTTTCGGGTGATAGCAAAAGTGCGGCACCATGACACCAACCTGCCGCGCAGCCTCAATGACCAGCGTCCCTTTGGCAACCGTTGCCGATTTTCCATCGATCGTCAGCGTAATCATGTCTGTGGTTGGGGTTGTTGCCATTTTGGTTACACTCAATGCGTGAAAACTGGGATTTCCTTGTTGCGAGGCATCGTCTCTTGAGCCTCACGAATAAGGGCCTCATATTCCCCACGCCAATGGTGCAGCGTGCTCACAATGGGGGAGACGGCCGCATCACCAAACGCACAGACCGTTCGGCCAGGGATATTTCCGCAGAGTTCATCAAGAACTCCAATATCTTCAGGACGCCCTCGTTTGTTCCAGATCCGCTGAAGAGTCTGAACCAGCCAGGAAGTTCCTTCCCGGCAGGGTGTACATTTCCCACACGATTCATGGTAGAAAAATTCCATCAATCGCAGGGCAGCCCAAACCATATTCGTGCCTTCTTCCATCACCGTGACACCGCCGGATCCCAGCATAGACCCCGCTAAAGCCACTGACTCAAAATCCATTTTCACATCTAAATGATCAGGCGTCAGAAATGGAGCCGATGCTCCCCCAGGGATAAAGGCCTTAAGGGGCTTATCCGATCGCATACCCCCGCCCAAATCATAAATCAATTCACGGAAGGTGATGCCCATGGGCGTCTCATAATTACCAGGCCGCTTCACATGTCCGCTTAAACAAAACACCCGCGTTCCGCAACTTTTCGGCGGAGAGCCAATCGAGGCAAACCACTCTCCCCCTCGATTGATAATATGAGGAATATTCGCCATCGTCTCGACGTTATTCACAACAGTGGGATTTTGATACAATCCATGCGTCGCAGGAAACGGCGGCTTAAAGCGAGGCATGCCCCGTTTGCCTTCTAACGATTCGAGCAGTGCCGTTTCTTCCCCACAAATATAGGCTCCGGCACCAAGGTGAACATAGATATTAATCCTCAACCCGCTCCCGAGAATGTTGTCGCCCAGATACCCGGCCGCATAGGCCTCCTGAAGAGCCTGCTCCAGAATCTTCGCGCCGAGACGAAACTCTCCCCGAATGTAGATGTAAGCCGTTTGTGCGCCAATGGCAAAACAGGTAATGGCCATCCCTTCCAGCATTTGATGCGGATCACGTTCCATAAGTTGCCGGTCTTTAAATGTCCCCGGCTCGCTTTCATCCGCGTTACAGCACAGATATTTAGGACCAGGATGATTCTTCGGAATGAACCCCCATTTTACGCCGGTGGGAAACCCGGCTCCCCCACGACCGCGAAGACCTGACTTTTTTACCACCTCAATCACCTGATCGGGCTGCATATCCTTGAGAACTGTCCGGAGAGCTCGATACCCACCGGTCCCTTCATAATCGGCCAACGAACCGGTGTATCCCGGTTGTTCCATATTCTTCAATAAGATTTTTTCGTAAGTGGCCATAAAGACACTGTTTCGTGAACGGGCAGTTATTGATAACCCATGAATTGCTTATCCACGACTATTCCCCGCAAAAGACTTTTGTCATTTAGCAAGGGGCTGAGGATACATGAAGGGTCCTGTTTTAAGCGAACAGGTTCCGTCTCGTTTCAAATCGTCCAGGACGCGTCCGACCTTTTCCTCGGATAATTGCTCATAATAGTCATCATTTACTTGCATCATGGGACCTGTACCACAGGACCCAAGGCACTCCACCACGCTGAGGGTAAAGAGGTTATCTGCCGTTGTCTGACCCTGTGCAATGCCAAGTTTTTTCTGGATCCATACCACCACATCATCAGATCCGACTAACGCACACATAAGCGATTTGCACACTTGAAGATGAAACTTCCCGATCGGCTTGAGATTGAACATGGTATAAAACGTGACGGTCTCAAACACTTGTGCCGGCGTCAAATCCAAAATTTTGGCAATCTCCTGCATGGCCGATTCACTCACAAATCCCTCTTCCCGCTGCGCCAAGTTCAATAACGGCAACAACGCCGATCGCTTGACGGGGTAGCGGGACAGAATATCATCCACTTCGTTTTTGAATCGCTCAAATAGCATAGAACACTCGTGAGTTGAGACGAGCCGTCAACGCCCAATGGCCATGGTGTCCGTACGCTGCTCTTCCCTCCATCACGCCATTCTCCATGTTATCGATCGCATTCCCCCATCACAATATCGTACGTTCCGAAAATCGTGACGATATCCGAAATCAAATATCCACGCGCCATATGATCAAAGGCGCCCATATGAATAAAGGAAGGAGAGCGGATTTTCAACCGATATGGACGCGAACTCCCGTCACTAATGATAAAAAAGCCCAATTCACCTTTAGGCACCTCCGTCGCACAATACGTTTCGCCCTTCGGTGGCTTAAACCCTTGCGTAAAGATAATGAAATGATGAATCAGGCTTTGCATATCCCTCATCACCTCTGGCTTGGGAGGTGGAATGGCTTGAGCATCGACGGCCATGATCGGCCCCTCAGGCATTTGATTAAGGCATTGCTCAATGATGCGGGCGCTTTGCCACATTTCTTCCATTCTGATCCAATACCGGTCGTAGGTATCTCCGTCTTTTCCAAGTGGCACTTCCCAATCCACACGATCATACACGCCATACGGCTCCAACTTCCGAATATCATAGGACACTCCCGACCCCCGCAGAACCGGCCCTGTGCATCCGAAATTGATGGCATCCTCCGCAGAAAGGAGTGCCACGCCTTTTGTGCGGGCAACCCAAATTCTATTTTCTTGCAAGAGCGTGTCATATTCCCGAATGTGTTCGGGAAACGTTTTCAAAAAACCCCGGAGAGTCGTAATAATTTCCGGCGTAAGATCTGCATCCACACCTCCAATCCGGTAATAATTCAATGTCAGACGAGCGCCACACAATTT
This sequence comes from Nitrospira sp., assembly GCA_024760505.1. Lineage (GTDB taxonomy): Bacteria > Nitrospirota > Nitrospiria > Nitrospirales > UBA8639 > Nitrospira_E. Next base: position 2,050,196 of record CP058931.1, on the reverse strand, counting down.
CTCAAACATATCCAACAAGATTTCACGCTCCCGGAAGGTCCAGAAGAACACGGTCATCGCCCCAATATCCAGGGCTTGTGTTCCCAGCCAGAATAAATGACCAATGATACGTTGCATTTCGGCAACGATGGTCCGTACATATTCCGCCCGTTCCGGAACGGTCATATCTATTAGTTTTTCTACGGCCCGCACATACGCATAGTTATTGGTCATGGCACAGACATAGTCCAAGCGATCGGTATGCGGGACCATTTGCATATACGTCAGGCCTTCAGCCAGTTTTTCCACTCCACGGTGCAAATATCCAAGATCGGGCGTGGCCTTGCTGACCCGCTCACCATCCAACTCCAACACGACTCGAAGCACACCATGCGTACTGGGATGTTGTGGACCCATATTGAGAAGCATTTCCGTTGTGCGTTTGGTGTCACCTGGATGATCATCCGCCATGAATTGATGGCGTTGATCATCGGACACCTCGGATTCCGACCATTCGCCGATCGGTTCATCCAACCTGGGAAGAAAATCAAACCGGCTCCTCCACCCTTTCCCTTCGGCCGGAAAATCTTTTCGTAACGGATACCCTTCATCATAATCATCAGGCATCAAAATTCGGCGAAGGTCGGGATGCCCGGTAAAGCGGATGCCCATCAAGTCGTACACTTCACGTTCCAGGAAATTGGCCCCTCTCCAGATCCCACTGATTGAGGCGATCTCCGGATGATCCTCTGTCACGCGAGCTTTAATACGGATCCGGATTCCATGGGGAAGGGAGAGAAAGTGATAAATGACTTCAAATCGTTCGAGGGCATCAGGATAATCCGCCGAACAGATATCGGTAATATGATCAAACGCCATCGCGGGATCGTCATGGAGAAATTGCGCAATTTCCAGCCAATGGTCGGCTTGCACTTGTGCCCACAAATCCAACCGCACGGGATCCTGCTGCGCCGTCAGCACAGCCTGAGGAAAGCGGTTGACCAGAGATTCGAGAAAAGGATGCATAAATCGAATTTGTTGCTGAATCGTGGAATATCGAAAGACCGTCTACACAACTTCCAGAGCTATTTCACGAAGTATTTTTCTTTCTGAATTTTTTCTTGGAGTTTAATGAGACCATCCATGAGTGCCTCAGGTCTTGGGGGACAACCTGCGATATAGACATCCACAGGGACAATTTGATCCACACCCTGAACCACACTGTAACTATTGTAATGATTTCCGGATGTCGCGCAGGATCCCATGGAGATCACATATCTGGGCTCCGCCATTTGATCATAAATTCGACGGATCACCGGTGCCATTTTCCGACAGACCGTCCCCGCCACAATCATCAAATCGGACTGACGTGGTGACGCACGAAACACCCCGGCCCCAAAACGATCGATGTCATACTTGGAAGACACCGAGGCGATCATTTCAATCGCACAACAGGCTAGCCCGAAGGTCATCGGCCAAAGGGCTGATTTCCGGCACCAGGCAATACAATAGTCCAGGTTGGTCGTAATAATATTCGGTTCAAGCTGTCGTTCAAGCATCCCCATAAGATTACCGTGGGTACCTCAATGTTCTGTATGAAGCTCGTTGCCTACCCCCAAAAGATGGGGGTGCCATTGTACTGGCTGGACTCCGGTTTTTTCCAGGAGAAAAGAACTATTTTCTTAATCCCAATCTAACGCACCTTTTTTCCACGCATACCAGAACCCCACAATGAGAATGGCCAGAAACACTCCCATTTCAACAAGGCCAAGAAGGCCAAGCTTCTTAAACACCACCGCCCAAGGAAATAAGAACACGACCTCAATATCAAATATGACAAAGAGCATGGCAATGATGTAGTAGCGCATCGGAAACTGAACCCTGGCGTCCATAAACAACGGAGCGCCACTTTCGTAAGGAAGCAGTTTCGCCCGATAGGGCCGGCTTGGACGGACAAACCACCCCACAACCAAGGACCCGACTCCAAACAGTGCCCCAATAACCATGAAGATGACGATGGGGAGATAATTAAAAGGAACCGGTTCACTACCCATAAATCACTCGCATTCCAAAATAAGTCATACTCAGGACCCTAACTCCGCTTACTATCTTTCTTCTCCGCATTCTTTAATTCGAGAACACCACGTCATCAAAAAAAGCCGGATAACGCAACCCTTCAAGGGCGAACGCCTCCATCCCTTTTCGCTGAACAAGAACCTTAAACGTTGTCCCCATACCATGCGGACGTAATAAATGCGCTAACGCCCTTACTTCATCAGACTCCTGATCCTGGTCTCGCACCAATTCTTCGACTCCCAACCCGATCAGCCAATTGGCCATAGTCGTCAATCCGACGAGGTCCAACCCATTGGTCATCCCAACACTTGCCAAGGCGGAAAAGTTGACGTGAGCCGTCATATCCTGCTCTCCAACCCTTACATACGGATCGGTCGAAATGGCATGGCGATGATAGCATAAGAAGGTCCCGTCCTTTCGGTCGGACCGATAATAATCACGATGCGTATGACCATAGTCGACGGTCACGACGATACCGCGGTGGAGAAGGCGAGCCACATGCTTCATCCAAAGCTCAGCGGCAAGATGGAGTTCAGAGGCTTGCCCTTCACTCAAGGCTACCTTATGCGTCTCGATGTATTCGATCAATTCCGGAGACAGACGATGATCCAGACATTCAACCAAACGCCCGCTTTTGTAGGCCACACATATTTCATGAAGGCGTTGGTCAGCCATTCGGACCCGGTGAACAGGTAACGCATCAACTAATTCGTTGGAAAAGACAACTCCGGTTATGGAATCCGAGTCAACCTCCTCTATGGCAGATTTCCAACTCAGGTGACTTTCCCCCCAGCCCCCCCCTAAGGTGCTGAGCCTGGCTGCCTGACGCGATTGGAGATGGGAACTCCGCTCGATGATTTGATAAGAGAGGCGGTGAAAGAAATCAGAAGCGATCTTTCGGCATTCTTGAATGAAATCGAAGGCAAAGGTTCCGTTCCCTGCACCAATCTCCATAAAAGTAAACTGAGGGGGATGGCCTAACTGGTCATCGATAGCCAAAATCTGGCGAACCAATGTTTTCGCCAGAATGGGTGAGAGTTCTGGTGCAGTAAAATAATCACCACTCCATCCGATTCGGTCTGAGGAGGAGAGGTCAGGTTCAACCATTTTGGTCATATAATATCCGTGTGGAACATCGTAGAGGGCCAATTCCATGAAACGCGCAAAACTCATGGGCCCATGAAGGCCAATTTCAGACAAAATCTTCTCGATAAGGTCTGGCTTACTCTGTATTTTCTGTGGTTCGGATGGCACGAATGGACTATGGTCACTCCTTCAATATACCTATTGAGAATCGGTTACGATAACGGCCTACCTTCAGCCAAGTCAAGCAATTTCGTACTTTTTAAGGCAATAAAAAACAATAGATTCAATATGTTATGGACACGAGCCTGGTCAGGATAGAAAGGAAGAGCAGTGGTAATCAGAAAGGGAGAGCCGTCACAACAAGACCGGCATCAGGGAGCAGAGCAAGGAGGGCCTTTCAGGTGTTAGGTCCCATGGCATTTCTTGTATTTTTTCCCGCTCCCACATGGGCAGGGATCGTTCCGTCCGACTTTCTCTTCGGCACGTTGAACGGTGCGTTGTTGAGGAGTGGCAGCGGATTCACCTCCGCGATTCAAATTTAATTGTGCCGGGCGGGGCGCTTCCCGCTCAGGCTCTGGCCGTTCCCCGCGAACCAATTGAAATTTAAAGAGCCGTTCTAAGGTATCATTTTTAATCCGTTCCATCATACCGGCGAACATGTCATAGCCTTCACGCTTATATTCGGCGAGGGGATCCTTTTGCCCATACCCGCGCAGGCCGATTCCATCCTTTAATTGGTCCATTCCCCACAAGTGATCTTTCCAATGGTGGTCAATCATTTGAAGCAGAATCGTGCGCTCCACATAATGCACTAAATCCTCGGTGGCGCCATGCTCATGAATTAAGGCTTGGACTTTGTTCCGATAGGCCTGCTTTAATTTTTCTGGAATTTCTTCCTTGAGCGCGTCTCGACCGACGTCTTTAATCTCATCCGCCTGAATCACATCCACGCCGAATTGTCCCTGCACCGTTTCGACTAATCCCGCAATATCCCATTCTTCGGCATATTGCTCCTCAGGACAATAAATATCGACGAAGCGCTCGCCCACTTCCTCGATCATTCCGAAAACGTCTTCTGTCACATCGGTGGCGCGTAACACATTCTGTCGATGTTTATAGATAACCTCCCGCTGCTTACTCATCACATCATCATACTCAAGAAGGTGTTTGCGAATTTCAAAGTTATGGCCTTCGACTTTCTTTTGCGCGTTTTCAATGGATTTGGTGACCATCCTGTGCTCAATGGGCACCCCCTCCTCCATGCCGAGCTTGAGCATGAGGTTTGAGACCCGTTCAGACGCAAAGATACGAAGCAAATCATCTTCCAAGGACAGGAAAAACCGCGAGGAGCCGGGATCTCCCTGCCGACCCGCCCGACCTCTCAACTGATTGTCGATCCGACGGCTCTCATGACGCTCGGTCCCGACAATGTGCAATCCTCCGGCTGCCAGAACTTCCTTTTTATTCTGATCGCAAGCGGTTTTAATCGTGGCGTAGGCTTTTTGTTGCTCCTCTTCTGTCAGATCTTCCCCACGATAAATAACCTGTTGTTTGAAGAGCGCTTCCGCATTGCCTCCCAATAAAATATCGGTGCCTCGGCCGGCCATGTTGGTCGCAATCGTCACCGCACCCTTTTGCCCGGCCTGGGCAATAATTTCGGCTTCTTTTTCATGGAACTTGGCATTCAAGACATGATGCTTCACACCTCGATGCTTCAATAAAGCCGCAAGACGCTCGGATTTTTCAATGGAAATCGTGCCAATCAGAACCGGTTGGCCCTTCTCATGATACTCTTTGATCTCGTCGGCAATGGCTTCGAATTTTTCCTTTTCGGTCCGGTAGACCACATCCGGATTATCAATTCGAATCATGGTGCTATTGGTGGGCACCACATTCACTTCGAGGTTGTAAATTTTTGCGAATTCCGCGGCTTCGGTGTCCGCTGTCCCGGTCATGCCCGCCAGCTTATTGTACATACGAAAATAATTCTGGAACGTCACGGATGCCAGCGTCTGGTTTTCGTTGGCAATTTTTACCCCTTCTTTGGCCTCCACAGCCTGATGAAGCCCGTCACTCCAGCGCCGTCCCGGCATCAATCGACCGGTAAACTCATCCACAATCATCACTTCGCCATCTTTCACCACATACTCGACATCCCGGTGATAGAGCACATGGGCCTGGAGAGCCTTAATGACGTGATGCACCAAACTCAGGTGTTTTAAGTCATAGAGATTATCGACACCCAAGAGTTTCTCAACATGCGCATTGCCTTCCTCGGTCAACGACACCGTTTTAGTTTTCTCTTCAACCGTATAATCCTCTTCCCGTTTGAGGTGAGGAATTATCCGATCCACTTGGAAATAGAGGTCTGTGCTTTGTTCGGCGGGCCCGGAAATAATCAGCGGCGTTCGAGCCTCATCGATGAGAATACTGTCAACTTCGTCAACAATGGCAAAGTTCAACTCCCGTTGAACGCCCTGACTCAAATCCGTGACCACGAGATTATCCCTGAGATAATCAAAGCCAAATTCATTATTGGTCCCGTAGGTAATATCGGCCCCGTAGGCCTCACGTCGAGAACATGGCCGAAGGAATTGCAACCGTTTATCCGGTGCATCATAGGTCGGATCGAATAAAAATGAGGCGTCATGTTGAATAATTCCGACTGATAAGCCTAAGCCATGGTAGAGCGGTCCCATCCACTGGGCATCCCGCTTCGCCAGATAATCGTTGACGGTAACCAGATGAACCCCTTTTCCCTCCAACGCATTCAAGTAGACGGGAAGGGTCGCGACGAGGGTTTTTCCTTCACCCGTGCGCATTTCAGCAATGCGGCCCTGATGCAAGACCATCCCCCCTAACAACTGCACATCAAAGTGGCGCATGCCAAGCCGGCGCATGGACATTTCCCGGCACACGGCAAACGCCTCCGGGAGTAAGTCGTCTAAGGTCTCTCCGGCTTCCAGTCTTTTTTTAAAAATAGAAGTCTTTGCCGCCAATCCCGCGTCATCAAGAGGTTGCAACGAACCTTCAATTTCATTGGCTCGAACCACCAGTGGCTTGAGCCGCTTCAGCTCTCGGTCATTTTTGCTTCCAAACAGGATATTTAATAGACGAACAAACATATCGACCTTACACCTCGGATACAGAAATAGGGTTGGAGAAACTCACGATGGATAGGGATGGAGGACTAGATACACCTTTCCAAACCGTACAGTTTTCTTAGTATACCGAATTACCGGTGGGAATCAACTCACAAGAAACGGATTTATGGCGGCAACGGCTCATCTTATGACAAACGACGACACGATGCGAAGGACAGCCATTTGCTTGACAGAATCTTTGGTATTTCCCTAGCATAAGCTTCCGTTATTATATAGGGTTTCAGTCGTTTCTGGTCTGTTGATACCATGACCTATCGAAAAAGTCTCACCATGGTTTTTATTCTGATGCTTTTCCTCATCATGGGGAGCATGCATCGGACCTACGCTTCGCATATTACGGACCATACCCATCACCACACACCAACCACCCACAGCACTGGAGTCTGTTCATGGATGTGCGCTGCCGCACAAACCATTTCCGGAGACAACCTGGATATTTCCCCCAGTTTTCAACTCCTTACCATCATGGGATGGCCATTTCCGTCAGTCCCTTCTCTCGTTTCCACTCATTTTCTTACAACCAGAGCTCCACCCCGGTAAAATCAGATTAAGTTTGTCTCCTAAACCGTTTTCACCAAAACCAGTGGAGTTGGGGAACGGTTTTACAAAGCGCGATCAGAGGAGGTGGCTACCTACATCTTTCTGATCAGGAGAGACCGAACGAGGGGAAAACTTCTTAAGGGGGAGAGTGATTTTTTTACCGGCAAAAACGCCGGTCGTCAAGTTACTTAGGGGGAAGAGGTCTTATGGTACGTCGGCACAATCTGATGATCTATATTTTTTTATTGCTTTGGTGCACGCTGACCTCCAACCCAATTTCCTTGGCAGGAAACCCACCTGAAAGCTCAGAACCTATTGAAACATTAGAGGTCATTGAAGTGACTGGGACAACGGTGACAAAAGCCAGTATAACCTATTCATTTCCGTTGCCCTCTTTCAATCATTCATGGACACCCACGACCTTTCACCACCTTGCTGTTCCCGATCTCCATTTCGTCAACCTGCCACAGCCGCCCATGCCCCGTATTCTCCTGGACCAGATCGGAACAACACGCGGGCGAATGACAAGTGTCAAACCCCTGAAAACCGAACGTCCCCTCTATCCGCGAATGGCCAGAGAGCAAGGATGGCAGGGGAAGGTGGTGCTACGAACGCAGATAACCGCTGATGGCATAGTCAAGAATGCCACGGTTCAAGAAAGTTCGGGATTTTCTCTCCTGGATGAGAGTGCCGTGCAATCGGTAAAAAGCTGGTTATTTGAACCAGCAAAAAATGGAGAATTCGCAGTTGCGTCCACCGTGGATTTACCCATTCGATTTGATTTGCTTCAATAAACCTGTGGAATATTGCCACTATTAACAAGGTCAGCCCATGATAACTCTTTTCCAAAAACTCAGACTCATCGCGGTTTTTCTTTTCCTCACCCATATCGGCATGGGCAACCCCTCAAGTCAGGCTGGAGAAGCCCATGACCTTCTGGCTCAGGCCTTTTCCTCCTATGAACACCAACAATGGACTGCGGCCATTGGCCCCTTAGAGCGTGCGCTGACCTTGTACCCGGGATACGCTGAAGCGCACCATCTGTTAGGATTAATCTTCAGTAATCTTGATCAGCCTGCCAAGGCCATCATGGAGTTGCAACGGGCGGTGGAGGCCTATCCCCAATTTGCTCAAGCCTATGTGGATCTCGGTTCTATTTACCAGCAACAGGCCCAATTCCCAAAAGCCGAGCAATCATTCAATCTTGCCTTAAAGGCCTATCCCAAGTTTGCGGAGGCCCGCATCGCGTTGGCAGCCTTTTATGATCACCAACAACAAGCGCAGCAGGCCATCAAGGCCCATCAGGCCGTCTTGGAACTCCAGCCACATCGCGTCGATTCGTTATACGGCATCGCCTTTTGGCTGGCCCAGGAACAAAAGCCTGATGAAGCCCAACGTTACGTCGACCAACTGGTCTCCCTCCATCCCACGTATGTCAATGGATGGTTAATGGCCGGATCACTCGCTCAACAATCTGACCACGTGGACAACGCCATTCAGGCCTACCAACACGCCGTCAAATTAAACCATGATTTAGTCAGCGCCTATTTCAACCTAGGCATTCTTTACCAGCAAAAGGAAGCCTTCAAGGAAGCGGCGCAAGCGTTTGAACAAGTCACGAAACTCGATCCCAACAATTCGGAGGCGCACGTCAATCTGGGAGTCGTCTATGCAGCCTTATCAAAAATTGATCAAGCAGAGAAGGAATATCAAACAGCCTTGTCCTTGAATGATCAGTTGGCCGAAGCCCACTATAATCTTGGCATGTTATATGAGTTTCATCGCAATACTCCCCAAAAAGCTCTCAAACACTACGAAGAATTCTTGAAGCTTGGGGGACAGGACGAACGAATTCAAACATTATTACAACGGAGCAAATCGTGAACTCCACGTTTGAAGATTCCTCTTCTGATGTGAACAATCGGGTTTTCCTGCTGAGCGCTCTGGGCAGCGCCATTCTTCATGCGGCCATTCTTGCAGCCCTGGCCTATATTCCAAGTCCTCCGGCATTGGATGACCCCGCCCCAACGGTTCAGGTGACTTTGGTTCCGGCTCTCCAGGAGATCAGTCCCACCCCACAACCGATCACGAAACCCCTCACGCCAACCACACCAGATTTTGCGCAACCGACGCCACCGTCTCCCCGGACCCAGCCTACGCCGTCTACGCCTGCGCCACCGATGCAGGCATCGATCAAACAGACCCCATCCAAACCTCTGACTCCTCCGCCGCCTCTTCCTCAGGCACAGCCGATGCTCAAAGACACGCGAACGGAGCAGGCCATGAAGAGTCGTCAAATGATGAAAATGGCCGTGCCTTCTCAACACCAACAAAGGCCTCCGCTTTCAACAGCGCCGCCACAGCAGGAACAACCCATTGCCAGAACTCCCATACCAATGAACAATCGCGAACCAAGAACCCAACACACACTGCCGCCTCCGCCAAGCCCGGCGGCTCGTCCCGCATTAAAAACTCCGCCGCCAATGGCGGCCGGATCCTCAACTTCCAAGCCGAAAATCGTGGCCTCATCCAAGCCATTGTATCCCCGTGTGGCGCGTGAGTCCGGTTGGGAGGGTACGGTTATTGTCCGAACGTTGATTACCGCCGATGGCGCTCCGAGCCAGGTAGAAATTCGAAAGAGCTGCGGTCATGAAGCTCTAGATCTGGCTGCCCAAGAAGCCATTAAAAACTGGAAATTTCTGCCAGCCAAAGACGGGAACATCCCCATCGCCAAATGGGTGGACATCCCGATTAAATTTGACCTGAATAGTTAAGCCACGCAAGAAGAAGGGAACCGAGGCATGATTCAATTACTAATGGGTGGCGGATGGATGATGATCCCCATCTTAGGCTGCTCATTGTTAGCGCTGACCATCAGCATCGAACGTGGATTCCAATTCCGATCGTTGCGGTATAGCCGCTTGGCGGACCGGATGATCAAACTGGTTGAACAGGGAAAATGGACCGATGCGCTGGCCTTGGCTGAACAGCGTCAGAGCCCCACACTCCGCGTGCTTGCGGCAGGGATATTCCATCGAGACCAACAGCCTGACAAGGCCATGGAAGCTACGGGAATCGCCGAAATATCTCGATTAAAGCGCGGGTTATCCGTCCTGGATACGGTCATCACGTTGGGGCCCTTACTGGGACTGCTAGGGACCATCATTGGAATGATCGATTCCTTCGGCATCATGTCCAAAACAGGACTCGGCAACCCCCACGCGGTCACAGGGGGAGTGGCTGAAGCACTCATTTGCACCGCGGCAGGAATTGGGGTTGCCGTCATTACGCTCATTCCTTACAACTTTTTTCTTTCCCTGGTCGAACGGGAAACCGAGCGTATTGAACAATATGCCACAAAACTCCAGTCGTTCCTGGGACATTCCTAACTCTCACATTCAGAATACGTGCGGTCATGAAAAACCCAGGAAAACAACGCAGCAGGATCGCGGTCGGCCACCGGAAGGTTCACTCAAAACATGTCTGAAACCAATCGAGGCGCAATCGTTGAGGCTGAAAGACAATGGGATCTGAGAAAACAGGTGGCTCAGGCCATGTTGTACATGACCACCCTGTTCCTCATTGTTGGACTAGGATTGGTGGGATGCAGCACGACCACTCATCCGCCACCGACTCCAAGTTTCGAATCAGCACACAATGGGAATGCGGCCAAGACCTATGCATTTATCAATGGGCAATGGTTTGATGGGCAAGGCTTTACCCGGGACACATGGTATGCCGTGCAGGGCTCACTCACCCGCTTCCGGCCGGAGTCCGTTGAACAGGCCATCGATCTGAAGGGCGGTTTTGTCGTGCCGCCGTTTGGTGAAGCCCACACCCATAATGTCGAAGGCGCCTGGAACATCGACCAGGTCATCAGTCATTATGTGCGGGATGGTGTTTTTTATGTGAAAAACCCAAATGACATTTCTGAATTTGTGGAACAAATCCGCGGTAAACTCAACACACCAACGACCATTGATGTCGTCTTTGCTCATGCCGGCCTCACGGGACCTAACGGTCATCCCATCGATCTTTACGAAAACATGCTTCGCACCCATCGATATGAACCGGTCATTGGTAAACGTGAAAAGGGTTGGTTCAACGGTCGGGCCTACTTCCCTATCTCTTCACTGAAAAATTTCAAGGAGCAGTGGCCGACGATCATGGCCACCAAGCCGGATTTCCTGAAGCTGTATCTTGCCGATTCAGAACATTTCGAAAACGAACCCCACTCCGTTACGCATGGGTTTCGAAAAGGGCTGGATCCTCAGCTCATCGCCCCGATTGTCGCGCATGCGCACCAGCAAGGCTTACGAGTTTCCGCACACATTGAAACGGCCGCTGACTTTCGGGCAGCCATCCAGGGGCAAGTCGATGAGATCGCCCATCTTCCCGGGTGGTATCTCCCTTCACCCGCTCAACGATCAGCCGTGCTGTTAACTCAAGAGGATGCCCAACTAGCGGCCGCACACCGGACCGTGATTATCACGACGACCGTCGCAGAGCACTTTCATCCGCCAGGGCACCATCAGTCTGATTCGGAGGCACATCCTCACTCCCCTGCGAATACCGGTGATCACAAACGACAATCAACCGAAAATATCCGTGAGGTTGCCCGTGCAATTCAGACGGATAATCTCAGGTTACTGCAGCAAGCCGGGGTCACCATTGCCATCGGAAGCGACCATGCGGAAACGGCCCTATCGGAAGCCCTGCACCTTCATCAAATGGGGATATTTGACAATCTGACCTTACTGAAAATATGGAGCGAGACCACTCCTCAGACGATTTTTCCTTCAAGGAAAATCGGACGATTAGACGAGGGGTATGAAGCCAGCTTTCTTGTTTTACAGGGCAATCCGCTTGAGGACTTTGAACAGGTTCAAAACATTATCTTTCGTCTCAAGCAAGGTTCCCCTCTTTTATGGAGCGAACCTCAGAATGCAGATTCCACAGGCAAACATGTGCATGAACCTTCGAGTCGTTCTGAGATAACCAGGATTTTTTAAGGCACAAGACATACAAGCTTTAACATGCCTAACAAGCCATCGAGCCTTCCCATAATGCCGGGCCCTCTTAAACTCCTTTCAATCATCTTCGCAGTGGTGTATCTCGCGCTGGTGAGCATAGCCACGTATTGCGTGGCATCTCATGAGCTCCACCATTCTCCAATTAATCATCATTCCAAAAACACCAGTTCCCATTCCTCGCTCTGCTCATGGGCCTGTCAGGTCAGTTCGAAAGCGAACTCGTCCGACACGACCCACAAGGCACTTCTTACCCTCACCCTATTCATTGTCGGAGTCGTCTACCTCTTTTTCAGAATCCCGATGCAGGCCACCCTGAGTCCGACTCTCGCTCGCGGCCCTCCCGTTTAACCAACGTCCCGCGTTTCAGAACCAATCCATATTTTTTCTCTATCAGGGCCAGGCCTTTGTTTGCTCTGATCTTGATCTATTTTCATAGGTTCCGGAAAGGATTTATGCTCCGATGAACAACCACAAATGTGCGATATTTCATAATGTAATCATAAGCGTGATGATTTTTACGTTGACGGGGTTTTTTCTGATCCAACCTCCATTCAGCAGGGCTGACGAGCAAATTGAAACACTGCCGACACTCACCGTGGAAGGAACACGGATCGAGAACATCGATGCGGTCAAGGAAGAACTGGCTCGTCGGCCTGCCAGCACCATCCTGATCCCGGAAAAAGAAATCGAGGAATCCCGTGCGTTTAATTTAACCGACGTCCTTCAATTTGCCCCGGGTGTGCGATTCCAATCCCGATTCGGCGCCGACGAGGGCCAATTCCAAATCCGGGGGACTTCCCTCAGGAACAACTTTCATCATCGCGGTATTAATATTCTCATCAACGGGATCTATTTCGGCGATGCGGACGGGTTCTCCGATTTCGAATCCATCGACTTGATGGCCTATGAACGTATCGAGGTATATAAAGGGTCCAACGCCCTCCGGTATGGAGCCAATACCCTGGGAGGAGCCATCAATTTTGTGCCCCGGACAGGCTACAACGCCTCCCTCTTCCAGACGCGTGGAATGGCTGGAAGTTTCGGCCTCTATTCCGGGCAAGTCTCCAGCGGGCAGGTGACCAAACCATTTAAGGTCGGCACCATGGACACCACAGCCGATTACTATATCAGCGCGTCGGGCAATCATCAGGACGGCTTCCAGGATAACAGCCAACAAGCACGCGGGCGGTTAAATGCCAACTTCGGATTTCAGATTGGTGATCACCAGGAAGTGCGCGCCTATATCCTGGGAGCCGAGGTGTCAGAAGCACTCCCCGGGTCGATCACCCAAGCGCAATTGGATTCCAATCGAAGACAGGCCAACACCTTGGGGGGAATCAGTCCGTTCTCCTGCGGGCCAAACGAGGCATGCAAATGGGGGCGATACTATAGTTATATCCGTGTCGGGGCCGCCTATCGCAACGAATTCGCCGCCCACCAGTTTTTTGAAATTATCCCCTATTATTCCTACCAGTACCTGGATCATCCTATTTTTCAAACGATCGTCCAGGACAACTATAATGTGGGAGGGGAGATTCGATACGTCAATTCACATCCCATTTTCGGGCATGAAAACAAGTTTCTCATCGGCAATCAGCCACGATACGGGGACACCAATCAACGGCGGTTTGTCAATAATTTGGGGAAACGCGGAACTCAGACCCAAAATCTCACGTTGGAGACGACCAATCTCAGCACCTACCTGGAAGACCAATTCAATGTAACCGATGATTTCCTTGTTATTGCAGGCGGACGCTGGGAATATGGGATCCGGCAGGGCAGAAACCAACTCTACAGTCCCTTTACGGGGAATTTAACTACCAACGATACCGGCGTACGTCATTTCAATGCTCTTATCCCAAAGATGGGGCTCGTGTACCAAACCACCCCGACCTCGCAAATTTACGGAAACGTCAGCCGTGGGTACGAACCCCCCGTTAATGTCGAATTGACCTCATCGATCAACCCCGACGGCTCAGTCCCCACCAGCCCCTTCATCAACCTGGATGCGCAACGGGCCTGGCAGTTTGAAATCGGCACACGAGGCAGCACGGCGGATAACCGTTATACCTGGGATCTCACCTTCTATAACCTGGAAATGCAAAAGGAAATCCTGACATTTAATGTCAATAACCAACCGACCTATCAAAATGCCAAAGGAACGCGACACACCGGCATTGAAGCAGGAGGCAGCATGGTGGTGGCCAACGGATTGCTGGCTCAGGGTCCCAAAAACCAAAGCGACACGATCACCGTTCGAACCGCCTATACGTGGTCGTTATTTAAATTCACAGATGATGTGTACGGCGGAGGAGAAAATGGAACTCAAAAATTCTTGGTGGCCAAGGACGGCAACCGGGTTCCCGGCGCGCCCGAGCACCAACTTGCCGGGGAAATACGCTATGACCATCCAGTGGGATTTTTTATCGCGCCGAATTTCGAATGGATCATCGCTGGATATTACGTGGACAGCTTAAACACTGCCAAGAACTCGGCCTATTTCATCGTCAATCTGAAAGCAGGCTATAATTACAGTAAGAACCTGTCCATTTTCGCAGAGGGACGAAACCTGTCCAATCAAACCTATGCGGGTGCTGTCGTCGTCAATGACAGTCTGGGCCGGTATTTCAACCCCGGCCAGGGGATCAGCGGGTTTGGGGGAATCGAATGGAAATTCAATTAATCGATTCATGCTACACACCATCGTGCGGATCAATGGAATATATTGAGGTTGTCACACCTAGTTCGTTATTCTAGGTGTGACGCTCAATAGGCCGTCAACTTAAGGGAAGAAGATTTTTTTAATTTCCAATTCACCCTAATAACCTGTTTACCACAACGAACTGGGCAATGAGATTTTCATGAGACTATCTACCACCACACAAAAGAAAGCCCGTATCGAAATCATTCCGATGATCGACACGATGTTCTTTCTCTTGGTGTTCTTTATGATCGCGACACTGTCCATGACCATTCAACATGGGATGCCGGTCAATTTACCGACGGCCGACTCGGCAACGGATAAGGTTCCCGATCAAATCTCCCTCACACTGACCCATGAAGGAACGCTGTACTATAATAAGGACCGTATTGAACTCTCCGAACTGGAAATCCGGCTGACAAGCCTTCGGCAAATCGACTCGGACCCCTCCGTCGTCATTAACGCCGATGAACAGGTCCCCCATGGCCGGGTCATTAAGGTGATGGACATCATTCGATTGGCCGGCATTCCCAACATGGCAATTGCCACAAAACCCAATTCGGAATCATAAGCACCCGGTTCCCATGAAGCACCCATCATTGGCCACATTCACCAATCTACACTCTCGATTGGCATCCGGCCTGATCGTGCTGTTGATTGGATTACACGTCGTGCTCCTGAGTGCGGGAGCCTTCTGTGCTTCAAGGTCCCTTGATCCCAATCCCACCCACCATTCCCACCCGGCCGAATCCCTCTCTCTTCTTTGCTCGTGGGCCTGCCATGTCGCCCAAATTGCTTCAGGTGCCGGGTCGATTCCTCAATCGTCGGCACTGGTTCTACCCTTCCTGCTCTGGGTTCTAAAACCCGCATTCACCTTTCCTCGAACCTCCCCCGTGCACACCTTCTCTCCCCGCGGCCCGCCCGTTCGTTTTTTGGTTCATGGATAGATTGGGACCCTCAACCAGTTCATCACTGAACACAGACCTTAAAGAGCAGCGTTTCGTCGTGAGCAGAATGGTTGATGCTTGCATGATCTCCATTCCCCATTGATTCGACGTCTGGCGCTCCAGAAGAAACCACGCTCAACCCGATTGAAAACATTTCGTGCCGGACTCCTCCGTCAACAACCGGACACGAACACCTAACGTTAATCGTATGACACAGCATATATGCTGCGGAAGGAGAACCCATGGACAAACAACTCTTGCGTGTCGGTGAAGCCGCTCAAACCTTAAATGTCAGCCGATGGACTATCTACCGATGGGTTGAAGAGGATCGCCTGAAGGCAACAAAAATTGGAAAAGGCAGCTTACGAATATTTCGGGATTCCATTGATACGTTGATTCAACAAAATCGAAAAGACCATTGGGAGTTTGCAATTACGGAATGTCAATGAGCATGAAGTGAAATGTTGCATCGATGAGCACTCGTCCGTAGACACCCTGCAAAGGAACAGCTAGCCTGACGGGAGAGGTCATCGACATTGATGCTGAAGCCATAGACCACGATGAGGAAAACCACTCCCACACAGTCGCTTGCCGCGTTCATGCTCAGCATGTGCTTCCTGCTCGTAACCGGAGGCCTTGCCTATACGACTCCGCTCCACATACACCACGGTCATCATGATCAGCAGACTCATGGGAACAGTTGGTGTAGCTGGACGTGTCAAGCCGGGCAAGGCCTTCAGACGCTGTCAGCCGACATTCCCCGTACGTTTTCGCTGTTGGGCGTTCTTCCGCTCTTCAAACCAACGGCACCGGATCTCTTCCGCCATCACCATAGCCCTTCTCGTGCTCCTCCCCGTTTTCTCTTCGCCTAGATTTGTCGTCTGATCCATAACAGCTCCTCTTTGATGAAAGAGGAAGTTATCGGTTCTCGCATGGTCTCAATTCAATTGTGTGTCTCAAACAGACGCAGACACGCGCTCATTTCTTCTATGCACTCTTTGTGCATAGGCAATGGAGGCACTGTCATGTGGTATGGTTACTTTCACATTTCCCGACCACCCTTCCGTTTCATGCTTTTGATCGTCCTTCTCATGGTCTGTCCAGGCCACGGGTTTGCAAATGATCAGGACATACTTCCTCTTCGACTGGATCCACGCCCTTTCAGTCCTGCCCTCTGTCAAAGCAGCGGCCATGACAAATCCATCAGGATTCAAGTGGCAAAATATCGGGATCTCGTCATTCGCCGGGTTCCCGGACAATTTGTACCATCTCAGTCGAGTGAAGCCAGAATCAAACAGTATGTCCATTTCATCAGATTGCAGGATTTAACCGACGGAGTCGTCAACCAAGGAGCGATTGCCTTTGATCGGAATTATGCCGTGATCTTTACGGCGGAGCATCCCGAAGGAGTAGCGCGGAGCAGATTTCTTACTTCACTCCCCGAACCACAACAAGGAATAGGGAACGCGGCTCTTAATACATTTTTGCACCTCCGTCAGGTTCTCTACGCGGCCATCGATTCCTGCCGTCCGTATCCACCATTTGTCGTATACGGTACGGACGAGGAAATTGACCGGATTGAAGCAGCCAGGCGGACATTCGCCCGGCGGGTCCATCAATTTAACAGCGATCCCACCGCATCGATTGCATTCACCTGGCACGAAACCGGGATGGCCGATGGTTTTGTCGATCCCGATGCGGGAATGGGCACAAACGTGAGCTACCAGGCGATGAATCCATTAAACTATTATGTGCCTTCGAAATATCCCTAACCCAAAAAATTCTGGAAATGAGGGCGGGATACAATACGGACCATCTCGCTGTAGCAACAGGCTGTACCCATCTGTAGACGGACTATAGGGTCCATCGTATGCTGGAGCCACCGTGTCAACGTTCTGAATGTGACTTGTCACAATGTGTCGGTTCCGTCAATCGGACGAGATATCAACAAAGGAGGGGGAGAAATATGGAGAAAATGAGTATCACTTTTCTGGCTTTGGTGGTTCTAGGGTGTGCATCCACCACCATGCCTATTGCAGCCCAATCCGGCTCCACGCCGAAGGACGGCGAATTAATCTTTCCGGCCGATTACAAATCCTATGCCGCCTTTCTCCACGGGATTCAAAAATCGGATGCCGTCCGCGACCTCTATATCAACCCCACAGGGGCAAGCGCAGAAGCGGGCCAACCGTTTGCCAATGGCAGCATTCTCGTGATGGAAATATACAACGCCAAGAAAAATGCCGAAGGGACACTCGAAAAAGGGGCGGATGGAAATCTGGTGAAGGCGGATTTAGCCAAGGTCTTTGTCATGCAAAAAGATGCGGGATGGGGGAAACACGCCCGGGAAAACCTGAAGAATGGGGATTGGATCTACTCAGGTTTCAAGGCGAATGGCGAACGGTTGGACGTCGATTATACAACCTGCCGGGGGTGTCATTTACCTTTGGGAGCATCCAAAGACTTTGTGCACCGGTATGATGAATATTTTGAGAAACGAATACAGGCGGCTCATTAACCAGACCTGTTCATCGCTTCCAGGTTAGAGACAGAACGAATTGGCGTAGAACATCCAGGGACGGACCGGCCTCCAACCTTGGACGAGTAGGGTGAAGGTGGTTTGCGCATCTGCAGCCTCCTAGGCCTTCACCCTACTTCTATGCGCACCCCACCTCTTCCTTCCTCAACACAGTTCAACAACGCCCAAATAAATTTCGCGGCACATAGTTTCGGCGTAGGGCCTCAAGATTCCTAAAAGACCTCAAAATCCCTTTCCTACGCCGGACCTTAAAGCATCAAGCCGTTTGGAGTTTTGATTCTGTGATCAGCAACCCATCCTGAGAAATACCGGCCTGACATGGCCTTGGCAAAAGTCTCCTCTACGGTCAGGAGTATTTGATAGATTGTCGGGATTTCAATGGCAAGAAGCCCATGATACACTCGTTCACGAGGCACGCCATGGCAAAATCTAAACGACAGACACAATCAGTCGGCCCTGAAACAGCAAGAAAGCCATCTAACGCTCCGCCTTCCATGTTCTCAGGTTCGAAGGCCCTCCTCGACCCTCTCATCATCATCCTGGCCGGTGCCGGACTAATAGTAACCGCTTACCTGACCTATACGGCCTCGTTCGAGGTTCATCCGGCATTTTGCAGCGAGGGCTCGGGCTGCGACATTGTGCAAAGCAGCCGATGGGCCACCTTTCTGGGAATCCCCATGGCCTTGTGGGGCTTCGTGACCTATGTGGTGATTGCGGGGCTCGCCTGGTCCGGCCGTGGAAAATCCGGTAGCGGATCGGTATTGATTTACGTGGCTATGAGTGGATTCGCCGTCAGCGCCTATCTGACTATCGTCTCGGTCGTAGAGATCGAAGCCTCCTGTCAATATTGCCTGACTTCATTTGCCATCATCACGACAATCCTTGGTCTGGCTCTCGCTCGACGGCCTCCCAATTGGACGAAATCACTGAAAGAGGCAGTCGTGATCGGCCTTGTCATCGTCGGCGGGCTTCATTTGCATTATAGCGGGGTGTTCGACGCAGCCGCCGGCCCGGAAGATCCCCAACTTCAAGCCTTAGCCATTCATCTCAATGATACCGGCGCCAAATTTTACGGTGCCTATTGGTGCCCACGCTGCCAGGAACAAAAAGCCGAATTTCTTTCGTCCGCCAAACGGCTTCCTTACGTGGAATGTAGTTCTGGAGGACGAGGAAGCGCTCTCACCGCTCCCTGCGTCAAGGCTGACATTAAAAGCTACCCCACGTGGATTATCGGTGAACGCCGGTTAACCGGCCTCAAGACCCCACGAGAATTGGCACGGGCCTCCGGGTTCAACTGGCAGGAATAGAAGGCCCAGCCGCGCCTTTCAGAAACTCAGAATCCTCTTGGTTTCTTTTATTCGTGCCCTCCCTGCTTCCACTCATTCCAGAACTCCGGTAGAGGGTTAAAAAACTGCACCACGCAGGAAAGTCATTCAACCATGATCTCCAAGGATGCGGCCATTGAACCGCCTCAATGTAGCAAGCATCGGCACACGTCCGTAGAGCAAAAGTCGCAAGTCGGGTATATCTGTTTTTGTTGCTAAAAATTCATTGCACTCTTCCAGCGGAACCCGGAGCGGCGTGACTCCTCCCTGACCCACCCCGCTCCACTTCAGGGTGAAGGCATTTGGACTTGCAACCTCCTTGGCCTTCACCCTCACTTTTATTCCAAAATTCATAAATGGATGTTCTTTTTCCTCTCCATGATGCTCGAACTCTTGAACAAGCATTATTCCTGGCATCCATACTGCCTATTGAAAAACTGCTCATTCGCCGGGTTCCTCTACTTCCCCGTTGGCTTGGGCTTGAGAAATAAGTCTGAAGTCCATCACTCTGTGACTTTTCGAGAAACCTTGGTGGAATGGTTCTAGTTTTTTCAATTAACAAAAAAGCTGTAGTATCGATATGCATCGGGTGCGGATATGACACACACTCCACGTCCTTAAGGTAGCGTAGGCTTTCACCCTTCTGGTAAAAATACACACTCTCACATTGAGAAATAATGAACCTTATTCTTCTTCCTACATTCGAATATCCGTGGAGGCACCCATGATAAGACCTGTACTTTTTGGAGCCATTTCTCTAATCCTTTCGATGGGCCTGGGAGGTGATATATCTGGAGTCCTCGGGGCGGACCCATCTGTTTCGATGGTTCAGGCCTGGGCTAAACACATCATCGACCATCAAGGCATGCAAACCACCGGCCCAGCCGCTCAACTGGATAAAGACGGAACTCTTCACCTCGCCTGGGGCGGAGAAAAGCAGGAAGATCGAGGAGTCTATTATCTCAAGGTCCCACCTCAACAGGAACAGTACCCGGAACCCATCAGAGTCAATCCATCCAGTCCTCCCGCCACTTCTCTCCACGAACCACCGGCCTTGGCGTTAGGCCTCAATAACGATGTGTACATCACCTGGACAACACCTCACCCCGATGCCGGGGGTAAATTATTTACCAATCTTCTTCTCCTGAGCCGGTCACTTGATGGGGGAAAAACCTTTCTTCCTCCTGTTAGAGTCAACGATGACGAAGCCGTCACCGGCCATTCCTTTGATTATTTGACCGTCAGTCCCAATGGTTCCGTCCATATCTCCTGGCTTGATGCCCGGGAAGGGAAGAAAGATCCGGCCACCTACACGGTCTTTTCCCAAGACCAGGGCAAAACCCTTTCACCAAACCTGAAAATTGACGAATCCAGTTGTGTCTGCTGCCGGACCCATATGACCACTGCCTCTGATGGCACCGTCTATCTGGCCTGGCGCAAGGTCTTGCCCGGAGCGGTCAGGGAAACGGTGGTGTCTCGTTCCACCGATAACGGGAAATCGTTTTCTCCCCCGGTCATCGTGGGCCATGATCAATGGGTCTACGAGGGCTGCCCTCATCGTCCTGCCACCATGGGAGTCGATCAGCAAGGGCGCCTCTATGTCACCTGGTATACGGAAGGCCCTGATGATACTCCCGGTGTGTATCTGGCCTATTCCGATGATCAGGGAAAAACCTTCACGCCTCGACGTGTGTTGAACCTGTCCAAAGGGACGTTTCCGGATCATCCTCAACTGGCGGTGAATCGAGAAGGCCATCTACTCGTTTCCTGGGAGGAGCAATCTCCGGTGCGGCGGGAAGTCGTGTTCACCTATTCCCTCGATCGGGGACAGACATTCAGTCCCCCGAAAAAGTTGAATGAGAAAAAAGCCAAGAGTCCGGCCGTGGCATTAAATGACCAGGGACAAGCCGTCATTGCCTGGTCGGAGCAAGTGGCTTTTCCGGGATGGAGTACGGTAGTCCAGCGTCTTTCTTTTCCCACCTCCCAGACGGCTCAATTACACCCAAAACCATGACATCGCTTTCTCTGCTGGCTTCAGGAGTCCTGGGAATGGCCCTGGCTTTGGGAAATCCCTCTTCTACCCCGTTCATTCTTTGCCGATTCGATACCGCCCAAACCCTTCCTCCATTCCAGCTCCGCACCCTGCAGGGCACATCTATTCGTTCGAATGAATTGGAAGGGCGAGTCCTCATCTTGAATTTTTGGGCCACCTGGTGTGGCCCTTGTAAGGAAGAAATGCCCTCGTTAGAGCGTCTTCGTCAAAAATTCCCTCCCGACCAATTAGCCATTCTGGCGGTCACCACAGACATTCGTCCACGAGAAATCGAAACATTTTGGCAGCAACTCGGCTTACATTTCGATGTCCTCTTGGATGAACAGGAAGAACTTTCTCAAGCGCTCATGCTCAGAAATCTTCCCACAACGGTGATTGTGGATACTCACGGACATCTAAGCCAAAGAATCATGGGGCCCAGAGAATGGGATAGCCCTGAATCCCTCGCATACATCCACAACCTCCTCAACCCGAAGTAAATGCATCAGCGGCTTCAACCGATTGCTCTCCTGACATCAAGCCTGTTTCTCGCCATGCTTCTGGCATCCACGGCCTGCATGGCCGTGCAGGACCTCTCTCTCGATTCTCCGGAATCCCATCACAGCAAGACGAAACCACTGCATGGGGTTCTTTGCAACTGGGCTTGTCACATCGGAAAACTTTCGTCAACGTCCCTCCCCACCTCTCCATTCTGGCATTCGCCATTCCAGGAATTTGGCGCTGTGCTTTCTCTTTATTCCCTGCCGACTTCGCTTCCTTCTCTTTCGAACGAATCTGCCAGAGCTCCCCCACACAATCTCTAGTCGTTTTTCTCTTAAATGATTCTCAAGGCTCCGTTGTGAGTTGAGGGAGATTCACGCCTCGTTCCCCACAATCATAGCTCCGAGCCTGGGGAGCAACCGAAAATTCCTTCAGGGAACCTGACTCTTAGTTGCTGGCCACATGCATAGCCGGTTGGCTCATGCGTGTTCTATCTATTTTTTTGTAAGGAGAGTATCTCGTGAAACAGTTTCTTTCTGTCTGTACGTGGAATTGGTCATGGCGTTTTTTCATAATATTCTTAAGCCTTCCTCAAGTTCTTAGCGTCTCCTCTCCAACGTTCGCTGCATCAAGCGACACTTCTGATGTGAGCCAAGAATCCCTTCTTCAGCAACAACAGGAGTTGGAGGGAGAACTCGATCACGTCAACAGCAGGCTAGAAGAAATCAGGAAACAACTGAGGGAATTACATCAGACACCTGTCTCCCAACAATCAGATGAACACCGGAAAACCCAGGCGACCTTAGAAGAGGAGGAAGTGGAGACATTGGAAGAGATGAGTATCGTCAGTACCCGGATATTAAAACGGCCGGATGGCCTGACGATGTCCTCCACCCCTCAATCGGAAACCGATTCCCAACCGACCCGAACCATGAAAGAATCCATGGAATCCCTTCCCGGTGTGGTGCTCCGCCAGGCTAATGGTACCAGGGACTTCAGTATTTCCATTCGAGGCTCCGGAGTCAAAACGGCCTTCGCCATCCGGGATATCAAAGTCTATGAAGATGGATTTCAGCAGACCCAGTCGGACGGATTGTCACGACTCGATATACAAGACCCGTGGTTCATGAGATCGACCGAAGTGATCCGTGGGGCGGCGTCCTCACTGTATGACAATTATGCCTTAGGCGGAATGGTGCATTTTAAAACCCGACGGGGAAGTGACATCAATGGAGTCGAAGGGTTCTTTGCCGGAGGATCATACGGATACAACAAACAGGCGGGCGCTTTCGGTCAACACTGGAAGAATCTTGATGTATCGTTATTTGCCAGTAACGCCGCTGAAAACGGGTATATCGATCACAGTGGATATAACACCCAGACGCTGAATTTGAATTTTCGCTTCACCATTGACGAAAAACAGAGCCTTTACGTCAAAGCCATCACCAACTGGCTTGATACGAAGGTGCCGACCCGGCTCACCAAAAGCCAATTTAACCAAAATGATCGTCAGGCGGGAGATGGAGCGAAAGCCAGGGATCAATCTCGCCTCGACCGCCGCACCATTATCGGATTAATGTATGAACGGCAGTTGACACCCAACCTCATCTTGACGACAGAAGGAGATTATGACGTCAAGGATATTAACCAGTATTTCAATCAAATTTTCGATAATGTGAATACCAATTGGAAACATTATACTGATTTGCGACACACCGGTCAGATCTCCGGCATGCCGTTAAACAGCTATCTCGGGTTCTTCATCAACAATATGGAACAGGAAGGTCAGACCTTCCAAAATTTAAATGACGGTCAAGGCACGCGAGGCAACTTGATCCAGAATAACCGGGGAACCATTCGAAATGTCGGGGGACGATTCCGGGAAGAACTGACCTTCCTACCCGATTGGACCGTGGCCGCCGGCCTGGGATTCGAACAGTCCATCGTGAGCATCCAGACGATTAATTATACCAATGGGGTGGTCTCCAGCCGTCCCAGCACCACCAAGACCTACTATAATTGGGCGCCCGAAATGTCACTGACGTGGAGGCCCCGAGCAGGCTTTCGGCATTGGATCAGAGGTTCCACCGGATATGGCATCCCGCAATTCAGCAATTTGACTCGCAATCCCGTCACGGGTCTTCCGGGTTCCAACTTTGACTTGAAGCCCCAAAAAAATGTGAACGTGGAATTCGGCCACGAAGCCCGGCTTCATGAAACCTTCGACATGCAACTTGTGGGATTCTGGATCTTCTTTCGCGATGAGATTATTTCGCAAAACATTTCAGGTACGAACACAGCCTCCACCAATGCCGACTCTTCGGAATATCGGGGTGTCGAGGTCTCTGCGGATTGGCGACCAATACCCGGTTGGCAATTCCACGGCGCGTATACTCACATTGATGCCAAGTACATCAACTTCACAGACCGGTATCTGGTGAATGGCGTGGCCACCGATGTCAAACAGGACGGCAAGGACGTTCCCAACGTTCCTTCGGATGTCCTCAACATGAAGGTCATGTATGATGATGCAAAGAACGATTGGGGAGCCTGGGTCGAGTCCAATTATTACAACAGCTACTTTCTGAATAATGGTAATACCGTGGGAATTCCTTCCTACTGGATCCTGAATATCAATCTTCACAAGACCTTTACCTTCAACAATGATTGGGTTCGCTTTGCCAAGTTCTTTTTCGAAGTGAACAACATCGCGAACAAGACTTACGCAGCATCCGGTCAAGTCGTGTCGGACTCCACACCCGATGCCGATAAGCAACTGTTCTTTGCCGGGTACGGCCGCTCTTTCTACGGAGGCGTGACAATTGGAGTGTTCTAGATATTCAATGGTTGTTTCCGGATGGTCGGTCATGGGTGAGAGAGGCCAGAGTGTTCCTTGGCCTGACCGATCGCCACCCGATTGGCCTGCAGCCAATATGTACGGCAGGCATGATCAGGATGGAACCAGGTATCGCCGACCTCAACCCTTCACCTGGATTTTCGCTCAAAAAAAAGGCGGGTCACTGGATATGACCCGCCTTTTCATATCTGAAATTGAGAAAAATTTAATGTCCCTGTTGGAGATGCTTCAAAGCTTCCTGACTATGCTCGCCCGCGACCTCGCCGTGTCCCTGTTTGCCATGGTCCACCGCTTCGCCGAGATGACTGATGCCCTCACCAACATGGGCATTGGCACCTTCTTGTTTGGCAGCATCGGCATGCGAAAGGGCCTCCTCTGCATGCTTCGCTGCTTCACCGGCATGTCCCATTTCTCCATGAGCTTTGGCCTCACCGGCATGTCCAATCGCTTCGTGCAAATGCTTATCGGCCTCCGCCAATGTGACAGCCGGAACCGCCAAAAAGCCCAATACTCCAACACAACCGACAATTCGAATGAGTGTAGAGACTTTACTGATCATGTCTTCCCTCCATTGATAAATAAGTTACCACCATTCATCAGCCTATGACCTCACGGTACGCCTGTTCCACTGTTGGTCATAATCCTCTATGCCACTTACCTCAACCCACATGTATGACTCTT
The DNA here is from genome assembly GCA_024760505.1 of Nitrospira sp. Taxonomy (GTDB): domain Bacteria; phylum Nitrospirota; class Nitrospiria; order Nitrospirales; family UBA8639; genus Nitrospira_E. Next base: position 2,024,735 of record CP058931.1, on the reverse strand, counting down.
TACCCGACACACAATGTCAACTGCAAGCTAATTTTAATTTTGTGCCATAAGGACCCCTTATTCATAACTGCGTCGCTCCGGCGCATGTATCATTGACCACACATAGATTTTCTGACTCTTCATTGAATGCAATGGAAAATGTGTTGCATGCATGAGCAAACGTCTATAGACGATTTTTATGGCTAGTCCTATACTCCGCCCAAGTCGGACAGCTCTTTATGTGCTTCTGTTACGACCTGACTCACAAGAAAATTTGAACGAAGGTTAAAGTCTGTTGCTCTTTTGGATGGAAGGTGCGATAGGGAACCCTGACCCCCTAGAGAAACCTTCTTCCTTCTGTGGAGAACGATCGGGATGAAGCCTGGTATCGCCTACCTCCGCTTTTCATCCCGGTATTCACGGAACTTGAAACCTGCACACGGAAGCATAAAATACATACCGATACATGAATCTACTGACGTGATTTTCTATCACCATATGGTTTCCAAAGGAGGATTTATGATGCGTGGGTCTGTCATTCTTTCAGGGTTTCTTTTGTTTGGCCTCTTGTGTGCCGGATCACCCGTGTTCGCGCTTCAATCGGGTGGCGTTGAAATCGGTGATCTCGAAACAGGCTCTGTGACAGGACAACCCTTTAAACGTCTTGATGTAGATCTCGCATTTACGGCGATGCAGATTGCCGGGAAAAATGTCTGGTACCCGCCGACAGCAATTCTTAGCCTTGTTGCAGGTGGAACCGGAGGACGAGCCGGACGACCGGTATTATTTCAAGTGACCAATACACTGACCACAGACTATACGTTTCATCTTTCAGCTGACTCGGCAATGGCGGGGCCAACATCCTTAAATGCCTCCCTGGTTTTAAAACCTGGAGAAACAAAGTATATCGGCATTCCGACGAGCGATTTGACCTATATCACGGCCAACAATTTATTAATCTATGGCAATCCAGCAGACAAGGGAGGCCTTTCCGGGCAATTACTGGTTATCCGATAAGTGCCATGGAGGGCCGGCAACCGATACAGCAGATGAGCCCTGCCATTCATCATGAAGGCTGGGCTTATCTGCGCGAGTGGCAGAAGGTGGTCGCACATTCAAAATCAAAAGAAGAAATTTCCCCTGTTCGAGCCTGTTTGTCAGGAGGGCAATAACCCCTGGCTGTGTGGCTTTCGTTTTCCATCCCCTGATTCACATTCTGGCAAATCCGCAGGCAATACGATACAATTTTCAATCTTAGTTTTTCTGAATCTGCCCGATTGAAAAGCCTTCGACTGAAAGAAGATCCTCATGCTGAATCCGAGTCATGGCATTCTCCCTCCCACTCACTCGCACAGCATACCGTGGCAGAGCATCTTCCTATGCCTTTTATTTCTCTGGCCCTTGCCAGCGTCCGGTCACCAGGCCGGAAATTTTTATCGTGACGCCATTGCAGCCATTGAAAATCAGAATTTCAAGACCGCCCAATCATTACTAGAACAGGCCATCCAGGAATTTCCTGGTTTTCCCGAAGCCCATCATCTGTATGGTTTGGTGAAGTTTCAACTCACCCAGAAGCCTGAACAGGCGATTTCCCCCCTTCAAGAGGCTATCCGCCTTAATCCGAATTTAGCTCAAGCCCAGTATGACTTGGCATTGCTCTTCATTCAGCAAAACGATATGGAAGAAGCTCAAAAAGCCCTTCAGCAGGCCCTCGGTGTCTATCCACGTTTTTGGGAGGCTCGGCTCACACTGGCAAAAATCCTGGATAAGCAGGCACTCACAAATCAGGCTATTCAGGAATACCAGACAGTTCTCACTCAACAACCCTACCAGGAAGAGGCGCTGTATCATCTGGCTACTCGGTTTATGCAAACTCAGGATTACGACCAGGCACAGGCCCTCCTTACCCAATTGACAGAACACCACCCTCACCAGACAGAGGGATGGTTATTGCTTGGCCGGATTGCGGAGCGGAAGAATCAACCCTCACAGGCCTTAGATGCTTACCAACAAGTGATCCATATCAATCCGGAACATTGGGAAGCCCACTACAATCTTGGATTTCTTTACCAGCAACAAGGAAACCTGTCAAAAGCCATTGAGCATTTCCGACGGGTCAGTGAACTCAGGCCCAATGATGCCGAGGCCTTTCTCAACCTTGGAGTCCTCTTCGCAGGAAACCATCAGTTCGTGGAGGCAGAACAAGCGTACCACGCAGGAATCGCCTTGCAACCGAATTCCCTGGAGGGCCATTTCAATCTTGGCGCCTTTTACGAATTCCACAAGAAGGATCTTCTTCAAGCACGAATCCACTACCGGAAATACCTTGATCTTGGCGGAACGGACACCCGAATCCAACAATTGCTTAACCAACTTGAGCAATAGATCATCCCCGTTCGTTCAAGAAATTCCCCGAATTCTTCGTTAAGACCTTTCTTGCCGAATTACTTGCTATCCACTCCATTATCTTCGTCTTCCCATATTCCTCCTCCTTAGGCTCATTGGCTTCGCTCGTTAACCCTTACAAATCCTCAAAGTTCATTCAAAACTGTCTCATCACCTCAATCCATACAACGAATTCACCTTCCGAAATCTGATGACCACAATCGGACTTGAACAAGGGGCAGGCAACCAACGTTTTTTTCAAAAAGACCTGTTTGGAATTTTCTAAAAGTACTCTTTTCCAAGCACAACAAGACACAAAATGTGAAAAACTAACCATTTATACAGCATTTCCAATCGGCAAGTTTTTCAAGATTCAGACGACATTCTCCTATCAAAGGGCCTCTGCTTTGTATCAATCAGACATGCATGAATTGGCGTGACGTTTGTGATGTTATTGATTCTTTTATCAAGGAAAACACGAAAAATGATCCGGAATGCACCCAAGGAAAATAGGAATCCATTACGAAACCAACACGGTGCATACATCCTGATAACCGGCATCGCTATTGTTGTGCTGTTTGGATTTGCAGCCCTGGGGATTGAAGTTGGACGGTGGTATGCCATCCAGGGAGAAATGAGCAAAGCGATTGATGGGGCCGCCTTTGCGGGGGCCAAAAATGTGAATAATCCGAATATTACGGACCTACACGGGTTTGTCGAACAAGTGGCTCAAGCCAACTTTCCCCCAGGACTGTTAGGGACAGACACGCCAACGTTCGTGGTATCCGACAACGGAAATGGGAAAATAACCGTGCAAGGCACCACGAATTCTATCAATTCACTCTCGAGAGTGGTTGAGGGAAGCCATGCCACGACCGCTATCGCGGCAGACGGGTCCGCCAAACTTCGGAACGCGGAAATCGCCTTAGTTCTTGACGTGTCGGGGTCGATGGGAGGCAGCCCTATCAGCGATCTGAAAGATGGGGCCAAGAGCTTTGTAGAAAATTTCACCGACCAAGAAGCTGATAATAGATTCGCCTTGTTGACCTTTGCCACAGGGGTCCAAAATCCATTTCCTATGGACCATGGGTACGTCTCACCCATGACCGCAGCTATCAATGGATTGAGTGCCGGTGGTGGAACCAATGCCGAAGATGCGTTGGCCCAATCCCTGACCCTTCCCTGGTCCGATCAATCCGGCGTTCCCGCGAATGAACGCACCAAACAAGTTGTTATTTTTTTCTCGGATGGAAATCCATCAGCCTTCCGTGGCCAGTTTAAACATGAAGGGATAAATTATGATGGAGTGGCGGCTTTGGATGGAGGCTATGTGAATGTTTATGGTTCTATGGGATATCCCCAGCCACAGGCATCCTATGAGAATTCAATTAAAATCACTTATACCGGAGATGGGAAAAAATCGGGGACGGCTTGTCCTCAGAAAAACATTAGTGGCCAGTTATATTATTCGGTCAAATGGTACATTTTCCAAGATAGCTCATATGGACTGAATAGCTTCGGCCCAACTTACGGAATGAACCCTGAACACTGCGCTATAACCAATCCCACTCCCTTGGGAGACTATGTGAACTACCTGGTTCGTCAAATGGCCATAGACAATGCACAAAGCATCAAAAACAACGGAATTGAAATTTATACCATCGGCTTGGGGAATATAGACCAAAACTTCTTGAGTGCTCTCTCCAGTGGGCCGAAATTTGTTTATTACACCCCTGATTCATCCGAACTTGAGGGGATTTTCCAACAAATTGCCAATATCCTCAAACTTGTTCTCATTAGTTAGGCAACTACGATGCCACACGATGGCAAACACAACACGCGGGCCCTGAATGATGGATCCACATGCAGGAAGGCTCCCCAATGAACAGCTTGGTCAGGTCATTTCGAAAACTGATGTCTCCATGCCAGACCGAATCGGGAATCTCAGCCGTGGAATTGGGAGCGACCATGCTGGTGTTTCTCACCGCTCTCTTCGCCGTAGCGGAAATGGGTTGGTTCTTTGTGCACCAGAATACCCTCACTTCTGCAGTACGAGAGGGCATTCGTATTGGAACCGTTGGCGCGACTTCAGTCGATGGCAATGGGAATGCCTTATCCCGTGAAAATTCAATCAAACAAGCGATTCAACAAAGCGCCTCTGCAGTCATGGATATCGACCCGTCAGATATTTTCATTTTCCCCGTCGATGCCGATTGGACCGATCCTGATGATCCGGCAGTTGTGGCAACGGCAAGCGCCGGCGGTGCCGGAGCCTTTATGCGAGTCCGGGTGAATTTTACCCATCAATTTTTCACACAATTGATTGGTGGGTTATTTGGACCGGGAGATTCCATTGTCATTTCGTCCGAGGGGACCTACCGCAATGAAAATTTCATCTTAGGAGGCGGCCCATGATCACATCCTTGTTACAGCCGGGACGAAATGAACGGGGAACCGCTTCCATCGAACTCGCCTTTTCTCTCATGATTTTCCTCTTCGTCGCATTTGGCATCGTTGAATACGGAAGCATCATCAATGAACGCAATGCCCTCACACAGCTAGCGAGAGAAGGCGCAAGCTTAGCCTCGCGAAACCTGACGACCAACCAAAACATGATGGACCTACTCGGCTCCACCGACAATGCACTGGATTTTAAACACCATCCATCCAAATACCATATTTACTTAGCCCAAATCACCGCGGGGACCGTCGCGAACAATAATCCCACCTGTGCAATTGTTGAAGAGGGAGGCTTAAACAGCTCGGGGGTTGCGGCTCCAGCGCTTCCGAATTGTGATTTACCGCAAAACCTTTACGACTATTTGGTGTATGTTCCCGGTACCGGTGCAACCGTACAACAATTTACCGTGTTAAAGGTCTATTATGAACATGACCCGATAACCCCTCTCGGGGCATTAGCTACGCAATTTGGATGGGGGGCAGGCACCGTGGGGAATAGCGTGACCTTGTTTAGCCAAGCGATTTTTTGACCTATGACATCAAAAGTTTGTTCAGGAACATTCTCCCGCACCATATACTTTTAGATTGAATAAACCGCAATCTGTCATACAGACTTGTGAAGCAATTAGACGGAGCCAAAACACCCTTCACAGTCGTTCTTCACATATCTTCCATCGTTAAGATCAATTAGGGTTGATAGAGAAGCCTAACCTTCCTGATCCTCCGGATGCATTTCCAAAATTGAGGACTGACTACCATCTCGAATCTATACACACGTTGCCCAAATTTCCTCCAGCGCGAGAATACCGCGCCAGGACCAGACCATCGAATCACTTTCGCTTTATTTACTATTTTGGCTTTAATTTGCACTATTTTTTCGCTGTTCAATAAGGCTCTTTATTGTAGATCTGAACGTTTCCAAATCGGTCGAATCCACGCGAATGGTCATGTCATGTTCAAGCTGGGTAAACGGCTCATTGTTGGCCTTTTGCTGCTCCATGACTCCAATCGTTGCGTCAGAGGCATCGGACTTTTTTTTGGCCCGACTTACTATTCGCTCCGCCAACACTTCCTCTGGCGCACAGACATCCAAAATGACAATAGACACATGACGCTCATGAGCGAGTCGGATAAAAGATTGTCTTTGTGCATACTCAAGGAATGTGGCATCCACAACGACAGAATAGCCCGCCTGTAATATCGTATTTGCAAGATCCCATAACCGATCATAGGTTAGACGAGTCATGTCTGACGCGTACAACCTCTTTGATACTTCCTGCCCAGCGACGACTTTACGTTGTTCGGCATGGATCCGTTTCCGTTCCACATCGGATCGTACGCGCACGGAACCCAAAGCTTTCACCACTTCAGTCGAGACCGTCGTCTTCCCAGTCCCCGATACTCCGTGCATCAGCATCAACATGGGAGGAGCAGGCATCATCAATCGATGTGCCAACTCCACGTATCTGATTATTTCTTTTAGGATATCCTCCCGGCCCGGGCCTCCTGGTTCGACCTGAGCCAGACGCAAGCCAGCCACTTTCGCTCGAACAAGTGCCCGATAAACCTCATACAGCCGAAACACACTCATCCCGGCATAGTCACCAGTCACTTCCAGATAACAGTTTAAAAACCAATAGGCCAAATCCACTCGGTCCCTGCTCTCTAAATCCATGACCAAAAACGCGACTTCACTGATGACATCAATCCAACGCAACCCTGGTTTAAATTCCAAGGCATCAAACACACAGATCCGGCCCTCAAATAGGGCAATATTTCCTAAATGAAGATCACCATGACATTCTCGAATCTGCCCTGAATATTTTCGTTCTCTGAGTTTTAGCCTCAATCGTTTCCATTCCTGGTTTGTCCATTCCTCGATATCCTTCATCCAGAATTGAATCCGCGCAGGGAGGTCCACCAGAGGAATGTCCTCAAAGCATTCGGCCATAGGCCCCCATACCCTATCCGGCTCTCCATAGGGAAGGGTATCTCCTGCAGATTCAATCCGGCCATGGAATGTCCCAATATCTATGGCCAGTTGACCGACCATAGATTCATGCAGTTTGCCCGTCTCAAGGAGATAGTGAAACTCCTGATCGGGAGGAAATTGTTTCATTTTGACGGCCCATTCGAAAGGGCTTCCATTGCCATCCATGTGGGGATCTGATGGGGACCCGGTGATGGAGACCACCCCCAGATAGAGCTCTGGGGCTAACCGTCTGTTGAGACGAACCTCCTCTTCACAAAACCATCTCCGTTTTTCAATCGTCGAAAAATCAACAAACGAAAACAACACCGGCTTTTTAATTTTGTAGACATACCGACCGGTTAACAACACCCACGAAATATGCGTTTCCACCACCGTGACCTGACTCACAGGGTGTGAATAACATTTCGGGTCCTGAAGCGATGCGACTAACTGGGAAGAAGTCATAGCCATCACATAGAGGCCATCGGCCACATCAGAGGAGATAAAATTACATCATTTCTGACCGCAATCACTGAGTGCATGTGCCCATACTACCCAATTCCACAGCTTTCCCCAACCAGGGAAATCATCCACTGATGATGAACATTCATTTGACTTGTGAAGAAAATCCCCGAACAGGTACACTATAAACAGCTGACCAATTATGTTAAGACGAATCAAAATCTTTTCTATAATCATTCTTCTCCTGTTGGTCGGGTCCACATTGGCGGCGCTCTGGTTGTTACCGGGCACGTTCTCCGCAAAAGCCACTCCCCCTGAGTGGGAAGTGAAAGCTGCCAGGTTTATCCGACATTTGGCAACGCCGAGCCACTTTCTCAAAATGTCAAATCCCGTCCCTTTTTCTCCTGAAAATCTTGCACAAGCCCGGCATCATTTTGCCGATCACTGCGCCACCTGCCACGCCAATGATGGAAGTGGGAAAACCCATATGGGTCCGAATTTCTATCCTCCTGTTCCTGATCTCAGGGCCCCAGCTATTCAAGCCATGGCTGATGGAGAATTGTTTTATGTCATCCATTACGGCATTCGATTTACCGGAATGCCGGCCTGGGGGAAAGGTCTGCCGGAAGAAGATTTCGATAGTTGGAAGTTAGTTCACCTCGTTCGACATTTCCCCCATATCACTCCTGAAGAAATTGCGGAGATGAAACAATATTATCCTCTTACCCGTGAAGAACGCGAGCAACAAGAAGCCATTGATCAATTTTTATCAGGAGAAGATGTCTTCCCCCAAGAGCACCATCATTGATTTTATCAACCAAGGAGTCACCATCATGAAATATTTTAGCATTCTAGCCGCTTTATGCTCCCTATTTCTGACCACCCCCGCCTGGGCCCATGGCGATGCTCCTCATGTAATGGGAACCGTCACTGAATTGGGAAATGACCATGTGGTGGTCACAACTCCAAAAGGGGAATCCCTCACTCTCGCCTTTCATCCTCAAATTACGTTTCAACAAAATGGTATTCATGTCGAGCATGCCCGGCCGCAGGTTGGGGACCGACTGGTGGCCGAGGTTTCCAAAAAGGGCGTCCCTGAAAACCGCGACTGGGTTGCGACCGAAATCACGTTTTCCACACCCAAAAAGAAGCCTTGACTGCTGACCACGACTCACGACGGAAAATAAGAAACACAAATTATTCAGTTTTTTCGGAGAGCCGATCCATGCTTCCTCCGGATTGACTGACCCAAAATTTAATTCTTTCCGTATCCTCATTATCTTAAGATAAGTTAAGTGCCTTTTTCGATCCTCGGAGATTTGATCATTTCCCCCTGCCTTTAGAAGTCCATGACAATTGCATACCCATGACTAGCTCCCAGATTCATGGCAATGCCTCAAAAATCCCCGACGAACGGCCTCATAAATAAACAGGACAGAGCCAAGATTGAGCAAATGGGTCGGAGTGGATAATCACCTGAACCTGATCCGGCCTGAGATCCCATCTTGGAGAAAGGGCGCCAGACCCGTTCCTAAAGAAGGCTCTCGGGTCAAAAGAATCATCAGATGAATCTGTTGTATTTGCATCTCTTCAGGATGGAAGAATATGCTGTAAAAAAGATGATGAAGGAGCAAGATGACTCACTCGAGCGCCATTAGTCTCTCACCTGTATTTTGTCCCCATAAACTGGTTTTCCTTTTATCCCTCACCGTGCTTTGCACAGGATGCTCTACCCCCTACAAAAGCACCCTTCCTCCAGACCTGGCCGAACAAATCGACCCCCAATTACTGTTCCCACGCATCAAAGAGGACCCTGACAACTTCAAGGGAAAACTAATCATACTTGGAGGGCAAGTCCTGTCGGCAAAACGATTAAAAGATTCAACCCAACTCACGATCCTTCAATTACCCCTCATCGATGAACAGGAACCCACAACCGAGCTTACGCAATCCCAAGGACGATTTATTGCCGAACAGGAAGAATTTCTAGATCCTGCCACAGTCCCTCCTGGAAGCCGGCTCACCCTGGTTGGAGAACTGTCCGGCTCCGTCCAACAGAGTCTCGATGAAACCATATACACCTATCCCACTCTCATTATTAAACATTTCAAAGTTTGGCCAGCGTATCCGCCTGATTACACCCGGTATGGACCCTATCCTCAACCCTTGTTCTATCCCTATGCCTTTCCGTACTGGGGAGGATATGGCCGGTTTTATCCCTATTACCCTTTTGGATATTGGTAAGACCCTCTCCCCAAAACACAGACTCACTCTCGCCCCTGATTTTCCAAAGACGCCTGGGTGTTCAATCATCCCATAATTTTTAAAGGTTGGAACCACCCAAGAACTCCACTATGCCACGGCAACCCGATTCAACATTTCTAAGCTTTAGAATAAAAAAAAAGGAGGAGGCATGGCCTCCTCCCACAATACACGAGTATTTCAACTTAGCTGAAAACTGGGCAGTGAATCTATAACTTTGTGTCCGGTTGATTTTCCTGGGATATGGGTTCAGTTGGCATCTCTTCCCCCGACGGGGCTTCCATTGAATGCTCTTCGCTGATAGAGATTTTTTCAATTAAAGTCTCTTCCACAGGAGGAATTTCCTCAATTACCTTGGCTTCCATTGAGGGGGGAGCGATGACTGCCACGCTATCGAAATCAGCCATTAACCCTATCGTATCCTCTCCTCCGTCTAACAGAAGCGTAATATTTGTGGTATCGTTCCGCCATTCCGCCACCATCTTTAGATGGCCACGAAGCAGGGCTTGTCCCCAGAGACTTTGATCATATTGATACAACGTATCCAACCAGATTTCCTGAACCGACGTCGGCATACCATAGGACTGGGTTATCCAATTTTGGACCGTATGAAAATCGTTCACATAGTCCGCCGCATCATCATGTTTGGGTTCAAATAAATAGTTTGCCTGAGCAAGTTGGTCTTCATAAAACGTGTAGGTTAACGACGCGTCAATTCCTTCGATTTGACGACGATACCCTACCCGCTGCTCATAGGGCTCCAATACCGGAGATTGGAGTTCCCAAACCGGTTGCACCGGTTCATTCAGCTTGACCTCCTGGGCATTCATTCCCCACTCCGTACTTCGCCGTTCAAACGTCTGAGGTTGGGCAGGAACAACCGTTTTTTGAATCACGGAAGGTTGCGATTGGTGGTGGGTTGGTCCCGCCAGCAAATGACCATTCGAATCCCGGTGACGGGTCAACAGCAAATATTCAGAAGCCTCATAGGCAAAACTTGTCGTCAGCAGTGTGGTTCCCATCATGATAACAGCGCCCGTCAAAATAGAATGTGTTTTCATAGCGTTTCCTATTGTCCCCAAGGTTTTCAAACGCAAGGAATGATCAGAGGATCCCTGAACGGATGGTTGCACAGGTGGATCTCCCCTTATCACTACTCGTTAGTCACTATAGGATAGTGTCGGTTGTTGGGGAGAGAACTTAAGGGGGGTGAGGAGCAGAAGCCGTTTATCCGGACAGAGCTAACATTCCCAATCTCTAGTTAGGATGGGAAGTATTGAAAAGCATGAGCGGTCACAAGAAACGAAGAGAGAAGAAAGAACAGGCACCAAAATTTGCCTGGAAGAATGGCAGATCACCGCAAGGCCCCGACTTTTAACACCAGGCAACATTGGTAGAGGAATCCCCGCCACTTCCAGCTAACGGTTGTGCAAGAATTTCCGCCCAATGCTTTTTCAAATTAGTAAACATCCGGAGATATCCGGTATAAGAATTGGGTTTTTGTATGTATCCGTTCACCCCCATCCCGGCGGTATGACAGATATCCCTTGGAGCTTTTGACGTGGTCAACACCACAATGGGTATAGATACAAAAGATGGATCCTTTTTGATTTCGGTGAGAACCTCCCCTCCGGTCATGTGAGGCATATTCAAATCCAGGAGAATCACACTGGGGCGTGGCGCGCATTCTCTCCTCGAAAATGGACCACGGCAATACAAATAATCCAGCAATTCGGTACCATCATTCACACACCGCAATTCCTGTCCTACCGGGATCTCGTTCCATGCCTCTTTGACAATCTCACAGTCATCGGGATTATCGTCAACAAGCAGGACCGTGTGGATAGGCAGAGTCATCATCAGTTTTCTGGAATTAACTAAACAGGAGATCAAAATCTGTTCGGGGTCATACCGCTTCTCAACAGCAAAGAACCTCTGACTTTTATCGGCAATTTCCTTTAAAAACTTTCCTGCCCCCCAACCCTCGCACGCTTACGGCTGTGCGAATCCCGTCGAAACACCGGCAGCGGTCAAAGAAGAGACATTGAGATGAACTGAGAACAACTGTCGAAAAGTAGGAGACTCTGGAATATGTTTGGGCCAACTAGGGAGATGTCGAACATGCAACCACTGCACCAGAGCATCCCAACCACTCACCCGAATAACATCAGCATGAGGAATTGCACGGTTCCAGGGTTGATCCATGACAAAGACTTGTCTATCGAGGGCACGATAGGCCTGAATATGGTGAGGATGATCGTCAATCGCAGCTGTTATCGTTTCGGGGATTTCGGTTTTCTCCTCGGTGTGGTACAGCGCATCAAAAGGAAGACCATGTCTTTCTAACCAACGAAGAGTCTGAGGTCGTGAATGCGGACGCCGCGCCGTCACGATGATAACCCGATAGCGACGATGGATGAGGTTCAAGGCCTGTTTTGCCCCAGGAAACAGAGGTAACCGTGGGATAGACTCCTGGTGAAACCGGGAGAAAATTTCCTCAAGGAGCTCAGGCGCTAATTGGCTAGCATCTAATCCACCGGCACTACCATACAGACCCACAGGCCATAACCTTCCCGTCAATTCCTGGAATAAACGCTGCACTTCAGGCTCCGCCCGGCCTAAGACATTATCAATATCAACCGCAAAACATGGTTGGATCATAAAAGATTACTCCATCGATATTTCCTTCAACACGTAAGCCTGCAAAGAGAAAGCCCCAAGACAAAAGTCGTTCCTTCCCCTTTTTTCTACCATAGAAATATTCGCACCAAACAAGCAAGCGGAAGGCAAAAACCCCTTTGATCCACCACACATGGGAAATCTCCTCCCTCACAGAGATCACTGTACACAGGACGGAATGTTCAATAGGAGTGAAGTTAGTGGGTTAGACTGGCAGCAAAAGACTGGTCATTAAGATGGCTTCGAAGAGGCCGATGGGTCAACGCGAGATAGGCGTGTTTGATGGATCCCACCGGTGTCACTTCCATCAGAAACGGGGTTTCCCAATCATCATCCGCGACGTCCGGTTCCTCTGGAATAAGCACCCGTCGATACCGTTGTTCATACGCGGCCAAAATCTTTAACGGGACTCCTCCCACAGTTCCCACATGTCCATCCGCCGTGACGGTGCCCGTCAAAACCGTCTCCTCATCCACGGGCTCATTTTTAGCAAGAGCAACGACATTCAGGGCCGCCATAGCCGATAAACTTTCCCCGTACAACGTGACTCCCGGATAGGGCAAAATAAACTTGACCGTCCATGAATCAGGGTTCAGCCCGGCTGCTTCAACCACCAGACCTAAAGCGTCTTTGACCGATTGCTGGGCATAGGGTGAAAACTTCCCTGGCCTGGAAAGAAATTGAAGATCCAAACCTTTGTGATCCCGTCTCTGAAGAAATTCCAATTGAATTTCCGCAACAATGCCAACCTGTTCAGATTGTGCATTCATCGTGGTACCAAGAATGGGAATCACGGTTCGAACATGTTTGATTGGTGGACTCGATTCAGAAGCAGCATGGCCGAGGGGAGGAAATCCCCATGACAAAAACACGAAGAAGAGGCCACATATGAGGAAAGACCAAGATGTCGAAACGACATCCCGTTGAGTGTCAGGCCCAGCAGAGAAGGAATCTGAAAAACCCCCGTGAAATGATGCTCGACATCCACCCATCGCCATCTCCCATGAAAGCTGTCTTCCCCTTTTTCGGCCTGGCAAGGAGAACACTTAAATTTCATGAGGTCAGGCACTATATTTTTCCGGCTCTGATGATCCCTGGGCCTTATCAATTCACAGAATTTTCTGTCATTGCCCAACAGAAACATCTCCCCTATCACAACACATCCTTAGACATAACAAGCCCTTCACTTTCACCACGTGTTCACTACTGAGGATGAGGTTAAGATCGGCCGAAAGGACGCCGATGAGGACACCAGACATTCCACACAATGAAGAAATGAAATTTCCTTCCTAAGAACCCCTCATCGGCATACATTATGGCCATCAAACGAATTCCAACGACTTCCGCTCAAGTGGGAATGTACCTCTGTGGAATCGACCGCTCATGGATAAAAACCCCATTCCTCCTGCACCGGTTTCTCATCAAATCTTCGAGCGATATTGCCAAATTAGAACAGGCCGGCATTCAAGAAATCACCATTGATACTGATCGTGGGCGTGACGTAGTGTCAGACTCTGAACCGCCACACACCCCTGATGACGTCTCATCCCCCCCGAATTCACCTATACCTGATTCCTTCCGCCCGCCCGCAGTCACACGGCTTGACCAGCTTTCACCCTCTGTGCAAGGAAAATCACTATCCGGTGAACTCACTAAGATGAAAATGATGCGGATGTATATGCTTGAAGGCATCCAGGATATCCTTCACACACTGCAGAAAACCGGACGGCTCGCCATGGAACAGGTTCATCAGATCACTGAATCCGTCATGGCTGAATCCCTCCGACATGAGGAAGCCTGCATCGCAATGATTCGGACCAGGGACTTTTCTCCGGCCTTATTCGATCACGCACTCGCGGTCAGTACATTAGCCGTTTTATTGGGACGAGCTGTGGGGTTGGACAATACAGCGTTACAACACCTGGCAAGCGCGGGCCTTCTCCATGACGCAGGGCTCTTGAACATTCCGCAAGTCCTTCACCGACCGCTCAACCAGTTATCTGACACAGAATTAGTCATGTACCATAAACATCCCCATCGGGGGGTTGAGATGCTGTCCCAACAGTCGAGTCTTTCGGACGAGGTTGATACGTTAATCCGGGAACATCATATTGCCCTGAATGGCACAGGATATCCTGCAAATAGTGATCCAGACAAAATTCAAACACCCAGCCGAATCCTTCGTATTGTCGACGAATATGATGAATTATTAACCGGTCACCACACAGGGAATCCCCTCCCGGTCAGAAGCGCCCTCCAATCGTTGTATCAACAAGGCCAGAAAGGGCTCTTAGATGGCGCATTAGTGGCGACATTCATTAATCTCATTGGAATCTATCCCACCTATGCCCTGGTGGAATTGAGTACCGGGGAACGGGGAATCGTCACAGCGAACTCCAGAGATAATCTGCTTCAACCCACAATCCTCCTAATCCAGGACGCAATTCATCAACCTTTGCCTGAACCGATCCCGTTCAACTTCTCTGTACTCTCCTCTCATGAATCACGGCCAGAAATTGTGCGGGTCCTTGCTCCCGAACAAGTCGGCATTGACCTTGATTCTGCTCTGGAAAATTGGATGACGTTATAGTCATCTCTACCTGTCGTTCAGATAGCGAACACTCCCTCGGAATCAACCGCAACCCACGGCGATGTCAAGGAAGAAACACCACTGAGCCCTCCCGCAAGTTTCAAACACTAATGTCGATACAGGCCCAAGCATGACCCAAGGATGTCTCACCGCATCAGCGGCGGAGCGGAGGGCCCAAGAATGGAACAGATCCGCCGGCAACCGACCACAAAAACATGGCGTCTCTTGGGCCTCACAGGCCTGGCCCTCTCGGTCGCGTTCTTCCTGAATGAAGGACAAGCCCGAGAGCTGCCCATGCCTTCCCCCATTCACCCCCAGAACTCCCAAAGGACTCACCCCACCAACATGACATCAAAGGCCCACTCTTTAGAAAAAAATCGTACTTCCCAACCAACAAAATTCACCAACAACAGTGAGGCAAGTGCAAGGGAAAGAAACGAAGATAAAGCACAAAAGAAAAGATTCGGTTTAGCAATTTTATTTCTAGGAACCTTGGCCGAAAAAAGCTAACACGTTTTTTCGTAACGACCGAGCATTCGTCCAGAGCGGGAGCGTGCCCCCCATCCATAGCTACAAACGATTGAGGAAAGGCGGATCGGGATTTGTACTACTTTGACAAAGCGTGAGGAGAGGAATCTGCAGATAAAAAAGTCGGAGATAAATCTTCCAGCGCCAACAACAACGCATGCGTCCCGGAACGCCCGTGACCATTGGCTTGAATCGCAACATAGAGCTTTCGAACCAGTGAAAGCCCTGTCAGAAGTAAGCCCATTCGTTTGGCTTCATCTAACGCCATACCCATATCCTTAATAAAATGCTCCACAAAAAATCCGGCTTCAAAATCCCGTTTCAATATCCGAGGTGCCAGATGGTCCAGTGTCCAGCATCCCGCAGCCCCACTGGATATGGAACGCAATAAGGTTTCGCCATCCAACCCGGCTTTGTGGGCATACAGTAACGCCTCACACACACCAATCATCGTGCCCGCAATCGTTATCTGATTACAGAGTTTGGCATGCTGCCCGCATCCGGCTTGGCCTTGATACACTACAGTTCTTCCAAACACGGACAAGATCGGCCTGACCGCTTCAAATGCCATCGAATCTCCACCCACCATAATGGACAATGTGCCATCTCTGGCCCCAACGTCACCGCCAGAAACCGGCGCATCCAGAGCGGATGCGGATTTTGAAGCGGCCAAACTGGCTAATTCACGAGCCAACGTCGGCTCAGAAGTGGTGAAATCCACGAAGACCTGACCAGGGCGAGCCTGGGGCAGCAGCCCATCGGGTTGGAGATAGATCCGACGAACATCTTGAGGAAAACCCACCATTGTACAAACCACATCGGCCTCCGCAGCTACGGCGGCCGAAGAATCTGCCCACCGGGCGCCTTGATCCAACAACACCTGCGCTTTAGAAGGCGTGCGGGTAAATACCGTCAAGGGATACCCCGAACGAAGGAGATGTTCGCACATTGGCGCGCCCATCACGCCAGCACCAATCCATCCGATTCGAACAGGCGAAGCAAGAATAAGAGGATCGGCCGCAGAGGAAGGGATATTCATGAACGCTCCTTGAGCATGGATAATTAATCAGAGGCAGGCTGTTGTTGCGTCAGGCAATGAATGGTCCCAAATCCCCAGACCAGATCCACAGCATGAATACCGACCACCGTTCGATCAGGAAACAGGTCAGACATAATCCCTACCGCCACCCGATCGTGGGGATCATTAAAGGTCGGCACCAACACGACGGCATTCCCGATATAAAAATTGGCATAACTAGCGGGTAGCCGTCGTCCTTCAAAATAGAGCGGCTCAGGCATCGGCAAGGGGACCACCAGTAACTTTCTCCCGTCTTCCACCCGCATGCCCTCCAATCGCTCGGCATTTTCAGCCAAGGGACGATAGTTTTCATCGGCTGGATTGGATTCCTGACACAGCACCACCGTATAAGGATCCACAAACCGGCATACATCATCCACATGCCCATGCGTATCGTCCCCGGCAATGCCTTGTCCTAACCAGAGAACCTGGGAAATGCCTAAATGTGTGCCAAACACTTCCTCATAATCCTGTCGGGAAAACCCGGGATTCCGTACCTGGATCTGCTCATCCAACACACATTCTTCCGTAGTCAACAACGTTCCTTGTCCATTCACATCAATAGCGCCACCTTCCAGAACGACCCCTCCACGACCTCGCTCAACAGGGACCACGGGAATCTTGAGTTTCCGGCCTAATTGAACCGGTATACGATCATCCAATTGCCAATCCGGATACTTGGCCCAGGCTGTAAAACGAAAACGGGCAATGGCCACCTGAGGATCAGACTGATCCCGTTTCACGAAAATGGGGCCAAAGTCACGCGCCCACCCCCGATTGGTCGGAACACGAAAAAATTGAATACGGGTCATATCGACCCCAACTTTGTCCAACACCCGACTGGCTTTCAATTCATGGTCTTTGTCATTCACAAGAATCCGAACAGATTCTCCTAAAGACAGCCTCCGAACCATTTCCCCATACACCCAGGAGATCGCTCCCATCTTCCCAGGCCAATCCTTCGTATTATGGGGCCATCCTAGCCAAGTCGCCTCGTGTCGCTCCCACTCTGCTGGCATCCGAAACCCTAATTCAGCCTTACTCTCTCTATGAGGGTTTTTCTCTTGAAAGGAAAAAGTACCAGGCGAAAAAACCTCCGTTGCCCTCTCCCTGGAAGAGCTTGGCCTCGAAGAGAGGCCAAGGTCAGGGAGAGGGGCAAAGCCTTCAGAACGTTCCATGACTCTCACAATCTCCTCCACCACGTCATCAGTCTTCGTTAGAACATCATCATTGCAAAATCTAAGGACCCGAAAACCCAACGTCGTCAAATAATTGATGCACTCCTCATCAGCTTTTTTCTGTTCTAGATGTTGCACCCCTTCCAGTTCAATAATCAGCATCCCTTCCAAACAACAGAAATCAACAATACTCCCACCGATTGGATGTTGCCGCCTGAACTTCCATCCTTTAATCTGACCATCTCGAATCCGGCCCCAAAGCATCTGTTCAGCATCAGTTTGATTCCTCTGGAAACGAGCCGCAAGAGATCGCAATCTCGGTGAAATCCGTCTCATTGTTTCCCGCACTCTACCCATCTCTCAATCGGGAGGAGGAAATGCACAAGACTGGCAAACAAGCTATCCATAAGGAACATGACAAAATTGGCTGGGAAGGTTTCAAAATCAAGCAATTATTATTTGGACAATACGGTCCTTCTCTCTCCTCAGCATAAAGGGGGTGGGCTAATGGGAATTATCTGATTTTCTCTCCTTGGAAGTGCTTGGTCTTGAAGAAAGAACAAGTCCAGAGTGAGGCGGAGCGCATTACAGGTTCACCGTGCCACACCTAAACCGACTCATCCAACAACCGTTTGGTGATCCCCCCATACGCATCGATGCGACGATCGCGAAGAAAAGGCCAGTTGCGGCGGACTTCTTCAATTCTTTTAAGATCAATATCCACCACCAGCGTTTCTTCTTTCTCAACTGACGCTTGGGCCAGGACCACACCAAATGGATCGCACACAAAAGAACTTCCCCAAAATTCCAGCCCATCCCCGCCAGCAGGAGCCTCATGGCCGACCCGATTCACAGCCACCACAAACACGCCGTTCGCAATGGCATGGCTGCGTTGAATGGTCATCCAGGCATCACGTTGGGCCTGGCCTTCTTCAGTTTTTTCTTTGGGATGCCAGCCGATGGCCGTGGGATAAAATAAAATCTCCGCTCCCTGTAGGGCCGTCATCCTCGCCGCTTCAGGGAACCACTGATCCCAACAGATCAACGTCCCAACCCTTGCGTGCGTGGTGTTGATCGCCTGAAAACTCCGATCCCCTGGAGTGAAGTAAAACTTTTCGTAATAGGCCGGGTCATCCGGAATGTGCATCTTCCGATACAGGCCAGCGATCTCTCCCCGCTCGTCCAACACGGCAATGGAATTGTGGTACACCCCTGCCGTCCTCCGCTCAAACAACGACACCAAAATCGTCACACCATGGGATTTAGCAATTTTGGCCAAGGCCTCCGTGGAAGGCCCAGGAACGGGTTCTGCCAAATCAAACAGAGCGCCATCTTCCTGCTGACAAAAGTATTGGGAACGAAACAACTCAGGCAGACAGATAACCTGCGCCCCGTTTCGCACGGCGACCTCAACCTTGTCTACCGCTCGCTCCAGATTCTCAGCAGAATTGACCGAGCAGGCCATTTGAATCAATCCGATTTTCACCATATTGTTACCCGTATTTTATGTCCCCCTCCTTTGTAAGGAGGGGGGGGAGGGGATGTAGAAATACTCCCGAGTTATAGTCGACACTTGTACAGTGCCCTATCACAGGTCATAAGCCATCTGGCAATTCTACCCCACTTCTTTCTGTCCTCTTCGCAACGACCCCCCCTTACAAAGGTGAGGAAAGTTTAGCGGGAAAAGAAAACGAAGCCAAGTGGATTTTCAAACTCAGGACAAGACCAGAGTCAAAAGAAAATTTGAGAATGTATCATGTCACCATGAGGCCACCACGACGCGATCTGATCACTTCGAAACCAATTTGGCATTCTGAGCCCATTCGACTGCGCTCAGGGTAGGCGCAGCAAAGAATCTCTGACCAGATTGAAGATGAACGAAATGACCAGATCGTTCGATGCTCTCAGAATGACCAAGTCAATCAACTCCTTCAAGACGGAGAAAATGCACCCGCCCTGAGGATTCTCCAATCACTATCGTTCGGCCATCGGGAGCAACCGCACAGCATAAAATGGAACTTTCGCCTGTAAACGTGGCAACCTCCTCTCCACTGGCCAAGTCCCATACTCTGCACGTGTGATCAACCGAGGTCGAGATCACCCGTGTCCCACCCCGCATCACCGCCACCGCCCTTACCTGGTCACGATGCCCGCCGAGGGTCTGCAATTCTTCCCCACTAGTCAAGTCCCACACGATGCACGTCTCATCGTTCGAGACCGAAATCGCCCGCCTCCCATCCGGCATCATCGCCACCGCATTCACCCAGTCACCATGCCCGCGGAGGGTGTGTAGTTCTTCCCCACTGGCTAGGTCCCAGACCTTGCACGTCTCATCATTCGAGGCCGAAATTGCCCGCCTCCCATCCGGCATTACCGCCACCGCCCGCACCCAGTCACGATGCCCACGGAGGGTCTGCAGTTCTTCCCCACTGGCCAGATCCCAGACCTTGCACGTCGCATCCCCGGCCGCCGAAATCGCCCGCGTCCCATCCGGCGTTACCGCCACCGCATTCACCCAATCCCGATGTCCGCGGAGAGTGTGCAGTTCTTCCCCACTGGCCAGATCCCAAACCTTGCACGTCGCATCCCCGGCCGCCGAAATCGCCCGCGTCCCATCCGGCGTTACCGCCAACGCCCTCACCGAGGCGCTATGGCCACTCAAGGTCCGAATGAGCGGACCGCCGGGAGCAATCAGATTGCCTTGAAGCGGCCGAAGCCAGGGAAGTTTCTTCCAGCGTTTAGCCTGCCCTAGAAAGGCTTGAATTTCACTAGATTTAAGGGTTTGTAATCGACCCAATAGCTGTCCAACAAGTTGTGGATGAAATTTTCCCACGATATGGGCTGAGAGTCTGATGGCTCCCTGAACCTTGCTGAAGATTTTCTCACTCTGTATCCAATCAAAGTCTGAGAGCAGAGCCGGCACATCCAACGCTTCCAACTTTGCATAGAGCCAGTCCACATTCAGAAGAAGCTTTTTTAACTCCTCCCACCGCTCGGCCTTGACCAGATGATAGGCGATGTAAGAGCAGAGGTAGGGATCTTGTGCGGCTTTGGCTGGTTCATCCTTCAGGTCGTAGGCATCCAGAAATTGTCCATGGAGTGCCGGTAAATGCGAAGCGACTTGCTCTTCCAGGTAGGTCCGCACCACGTCATGCAATTGGATGCGTTGTGTGGTGGGATCGTAGGATAAAAGAAGTGATAATTGATTCAACCGGGTGCAGAGTTCCTCTGTGTCCAAATCGTCCAGACCTCCGGTTGCATCCCAGAGTTTGGCGATCGCCATCAGCGGAATTTCGACATCCTCGGGAAAGATTGCGAGTTCCTGATAGCGGGCGAGTTCGTCTTCTTGCAGATGTTCGAAACTAGCCGTGAGGGTAGCAGCTACAGCTTGGTTACGTTCGACTGGATTTCTGGCATCAAATGCGGTGAGCCCACGCTTTTCTAAGGCTTTTTGCACATAAACCAACGCGGCTGAAAGGGGCTGCCTCATCGTGTTCACCCGTTCACGGAGGGCGCCATTGACTAACTTCAACAAGAACGGCCAACCCCCTAATCGTGCGGCTAAGGATTGAAGCGCTGTCGTTTCGGCATTTGCCAAATCATTGGCTGGCAGATCGAAGGTTAACAGGGCCAACGCTTCCTTTTTTTGCATAGCATCCACCGGCACCCGAAGTCTGGCGGTTTCAGGAAGTGTGCCGCTGTCTCTTGTAGTAATGATCCGTGCGCACCGTTTGCCTCCACGCAGGAACGGGCGCAAATGTGCAGCATTCCAGACATCGTCAATGACCATCAGGCAATCTTTGTCTCCCAAGACCTCAGCTAGCCGGGCCGAGGCATCTTCTTCGTCAACAAAGTTTGGACGTTTCTCGGTGAGGGCGGCATAGAGTTTCGTCAATCCGGCCACAGTATTGGGTTGTTCACCCAGAGTGACCCACAGGATGCCATCGTGGAAGACATCTTGTATTCGTTCATCATGACAAAGGGCTTTGGCCAGGGTGGTCTTGCCATAGCCCCCAGCGCCTTTCAGTGCGGCGGTGATAGCTATGGGCTCTTCGAGTAGCGGATCAAGAAGACTTCCAGCTAGTTCCTCGAATTCTTTGTGACGAGGCACAAACCCGGTTGGCAGATCATCGGCCATGAACGGCACCCGCGTGCCCTGATGAGGACTTTCCAATGTGCGGATAAAACGTTTCCATTGTTCAGGAACGTCGATATCGACCCAATGCACATCCCGCATCCAGCGTGGGAGTTGAGACAGATCCAGGTCGGGTTGCCCAAAGACCGGAATGACCCCAACCCCTTCCTGCCGTGCCTGCCGCCATTCTTTTCTGACGATGGGCGAAACCAATGCGGCTTGAGTCATAACCAGCACCATATACTCGACATGTTTAAGCGCTTCCAGGATTTGGTCCCACCAGTCTTTGCCCCCTTCCATTTGCGTGCGGTCCTGCCAAAGAGAAAATTTTGGCTGGCTCGGATCTTCAGGTTCGGTGAGCCTTTTCCGAAGATCGCGCGCGAAACCTTCGCCATCCTTCCGGGCGTAGGACAGGAAGATTCGTGGCTGATTTCCAGCAAAGGTGGGATTGGTTGTTGTGGGCATCGAGAGTGAATCCTGTTTGGTTATCTAACCCTGAGGGCCTCTTACATTTGTCTTCTGCTTCTTCAGTAGAGCCAGAGAGTCCAACGATTCTGCGATCACTTATGATGGACAGAGCCACGAAAAAAGTAAAGCCCGTGCGGAAGGAATGGAACAGGAATATTTTAGTTACTTCAAATAATTTCCATAGCAATCTTGTCTCAAAACTATGGAGGAAAAGGCTGGTGCAACATTAAATTTTCCTTTGCACCTATCCCTAGACCGACGCCTGCCAGTCGGCCCGGTCGGACGCTCTTTATTTTGGCGGGCCTTGTCTGAGCGCAGCGAGTTGGTCCGCCCTCCAATGCCTTGCGTCCGTCCAATTTAATTTGGCCGGATGGGGCGTCATTGGTTTTGGGTCCTTTTGCCGAAACAAAAGGACCTCGGCTGCCTGGCCGAGACCCGGCATTTCTGATCCAGTCAAATAAATGTCAGTGAGCAGAAAAAATTAAAGCATGGGAAGGAAGGAGAAAACTTGGGACTCGGCGGCACAAAGAGGAAAAGGTTTTCGCTTCGAGATACGATAAGACACGGTGTCATTCCCAACATCGTTCATCGGGACTCCATCCTCATTCTTTTTAGATGGATCCCCGCTTACTACTGCGGGGATGACCGAATACCTGCCACGGCCTTCACTATTATATCCCCATATATACAGAACCTATTCGTCGCAGCTGGCCATCGCACACCCGCGGTCACGCGCGACAAACATCCCGGCCACCTTCCGGTCTTGCTCCTTGAAGGCCTTGTGCCACCAGCAGGCCGCATTCCAGAGATGCTCCGGCGCGCTATTACGTTCCGAGGTACCCGGCGTCACACCCAAACCCAGCCCTTCAAAGATGAATTCAATGTAGGAGGATGCCGCGATCGGCGTGCCTTCTCGCAACGGATTGCGTCTGGCCCCTTGGGACCAGAGATAACTTTGCCAGACTCCCAACATCTCCCAAAAATTGTAACGCACACGATCCTGATTCCAGTTCATCGCCCGCTTCTTAAGTTTCTTGGCATCCTCGTCTGACATGCTTACGGCCACCAACCCCACATTGGCATCAATATCCTTATTCTCATACAGACCTAAGGTGCCTTCGTTAATCCCATTGCATTCCGGCCTGGGAAAGATCCCATTCCGTGGATGCAACGGGACTTCCAGGATCGGCAAGGATCTCAACGAGGTGCGAGAAGTCACCGGTTCCGCCACCACAAAGACATGCGACCAGAAACTCGGTCGGAGATCCCAACGCACCATGGACTGGGCCGTTCGTAAGGTATGCCCTGGAACATCCCGGCTGCCGATCAGTCCAACCGTCATTAATCCACGACAACCAATCCCCTCTCTTTGCAGAGAGGCAAATGCCTCATCAAAAAACTGCAAGTTGGTCCGTTTTCCATATTTGCTGGTCCAGTCTTTAATAGCCGGATTTCTGGTCGAAGTTTGAGAGTGGCGCATGATGAATTCCTTTCTAGATATGGCTCAGAAAACACTCTATAGACATGCCCGGGCACCCATGGTTGAAATGTCAATTTCTCCGATTACCGGAGCATTAATTCCTTGTTCCACAGGCGCGTCAAGGGACCACCCAGACCTTGAGGGGGAGCCGTTTCATCCCAATCAATTTCAATAACTTTGGCCGGCAAACTCCATAATTCCAACTCAAATCGTACTCGTGGCGATCCTCCGGTCTGACTTCCGGGAACCATGCGCACGAGACCCACATTATTCTGAATAGTCATGATGTCGATGTTCGTCTGAGGATCAATCCGCCACACCGACTCCTTTCCCTCCACATTGGGAAGAATCCGGATCTTGCCTGGCGGGGCTTCGGGTTTGGTATTGCCTGGATTAATCATGGCTGCCGGAGAAGCGATGAACTCCGGCACCCCATAAGGTGCATCGGAAAATGGCCCATGGGCTTCAGCATAACGTCCCGTATGAATATCTCCCGACAGGATCAGTATGTCATGTGGCTGCTGTTGAGCATTCCGCCCCGCTAAGGACCGTTCGATCACCCGCCAGAGACGGGCATAATCCTGTTTGAAATTCGATAAGGAATGGTCACGGAAATCCCCGTCTTTTTGAAAGAGTGGTTGGCCCAACGTCAAAACGCCCGGTCCTGTTAATCCTTGTTGCCAGGCTTCCAGCGCCACCCATTGCTCCTCTGACATGAAATGACTGGTGCCTTTGTCGTTGCACCCTTCGCGCTCGGAGCGGGTGTCGGTAATAAAAAACGAGACCGGATCGATCTCAAACCGGTACCAGCGAGCCTCATCGGGATTCAGACATCGTTGATACTGGTAATAAAGTTCCTCCGCCCCTCCTCCATATTTTCGGCGATTCTTCGAATCCCAGGTCTGAGGCAGTTGAATTTGTTTTTCAGGATAATCGTTCCAGTATTCGTGGTCATCGCAGGAAAAAAAATTCGGACAGGTTTGCAAGGCTTCCCGATAGGCGCCATCCCCCCAATATTGGGCATACCGCTTTGCATAGAGTTCGATGCCCTCATCCCCTAAATCCCAGGCATTCGGCCAATCTCCATATACCTGATCACCCAGCAATAATTTAAAGTGCGGATGAGCCAACTGCCCCAACTCCTGAAGACCGGACCGGTAAAATCCCTCACGATCATTGTTATGCCAAAAGCAGGAGGCAAACAGAAAAGTCACCGGTTGGGCGGTGAGGTGATACGGCATCGTCCACCAATGAAAGGTCTGGCGCTCCTGATTCGTTGCCAGCGTGACAGAATAGAGAGTGCCTTCCGGCGGACCTGGAGTGTTGAGCGTCAGGGCCATCACGCCCATTCGTCTCTTCAATCCTGGAAGTTGGGGAAGGAGTGTCCATGTACTCTGGAACGGGACCATCGCATTCTTATGCCGCACCTCAGCTTGTGGCTGAGAAAAACTTTCCTCGCCTTTTTGCGAACACCAAATCCGCCAGCCTCGCCCTTCCATCAACGGCGCACCCGGGACAATCCACATATTCATCTTCTTACCCTTATCATCATACGTGCATTACCTTGCCTTCCCTTTCCTGACGACAGGAGGATCGGCTTGTGGGGTTTCGTGGAGAAAGGCTGGAGGACCGGGAACCTCACCCTCCGACTCAGGGTGAAAAGCCCCACTGGGATCTTGACCCTGGGCATGGTCCATTCCATTCCCTTCTTCAACGACTTCAGGTTGACGTCGTACTAAATCCCGCAACGTCATGCCTTCTAAAGCGGCCTCCACCGCCGCATCCCGGCGTATAAGGACCCGACTAATGGAATCTGAACCCACCGTAAAAGCCTGGGGCCCGCCATGGGGTTGATGCTGCACCACCCGTAACACCTCGACCACCGGAATGTTTTCTGGTGCCTGCGCCAATACCAACCCTTTGGGTTTATCGCCTTTCACGACCATCTGCCCTTTCACCAGATCATCGATGAGCGATTCCACCAACGTAAGAGGCACACCTTGTGCGCGGGCTAACTGCTCTGCCCTGAGAGGCGGCTTCCCCGATAAAAACCGGCGGGTAATATGAGTGAGCAATGACAGGGTGAGGTATTCGCGAAAGAGTGGCGTCTGGTGCTTTCGACCCAAATGTAAGAGGTATGCGGATGGGTGTTGATGATAATAGGCAACTTGAGCGCCTGCCAGTACTATAAGCCATCCGACGTAGAGCCAAATGAGAAAGAGGATAAGCACGGCAAAGCCTGAGTATATGGCGCTATATCGTCCTGTCCCTACGACAAATGAAGCAAACGCCAATCCGGCCACTTGCCAGAGCAGTCCTGCCGTCACTCCCCCGATCAGCGCTGAGTTAAAATTGACCTTTGTATAAGGCAGAAACTTGTAGAGAAACGTAAACACCAGGCACATAAAAAAGAAGGGCAGCAGATTGGTGAGCACGACCATCAGATGGCCAAGCGGCTGGACTTCCAGAATTTTTTGGACAAGCCAATGACTTTGCGCCGAGGCAGTGAGTCCGAAGGCCGTAAAGACAAACACAGGGCCCACGAGGACGACACTTAAATAATCGGTGACCCTTCTGGCCAACGGACGCCCGGCATCAACCCGCCAAATCGAGTTCAGTGCCTCTTCAATTTTTTCAATCAGGGAATACGTCGTATAGAACAGTCCCGCAATGCCCACAGCCCCCAAGACCCCAACTTTCATGTTGTCGACAAACTGGATGATATTCGTGGTAATCTCAATTCCTTTGGGCCCGAGCGGATCCAACGCTTGCGCCAGAATCGGTTGGATCTTTTGATGAATACCAAAGGCCTTGAGGACCGAAAAGGTGACCGCTAAAAACGGAACCAGGGAAAGGAGAGTGGTGTAGACCAAACTGGTGGCTCGAATACTCAGGAAACTTTCCTGAAATTCGGCGACCGCCACCAATACCAGACGCAGAGCTTTGACGCCGAACTGTCGAAAACCAGTTAACGCATTGACATCTTCCTTCCACACGTCATGCTGGCAATATCGCAATACCTGGTCAAGCATCTTCATCTCCGTTACTTGTTCTGCACTCGGGTACCCTACAAAGAGTGACAGAAAATGTCCAGAATGTCACAAGGTTTTCCCATGATGGTTGCCACATTCTAACGCGAGGTTTCCTTCACTCACTTGTGCCTTTAGTTAGATGTGAAGACGCGTCCGACACTTATGAACCACATCCCAAACCGAACATTGATTATAGGGTGGCTGCTTGCGGGTCTCATCGGCCTGCTCACCGGGTGTCCGACATCGTCCGAATGGGATCGGCAATGGGAGCAGGTCCATGCGGTTCTCTCCCGTGGACAATTGCAAGAAGCCAAAGACCTGCTTCATCGTCTGTTACCATCGGTTCGAAAACAGGGGCCGACCGATGAACGATATGCCCTGGTGATTTATCAGCTGGGGGAGGTCGCCCGTTTGGAAGGACAAGAGATTCAGGCCGAAGCCTATTACTGGGAGGCCTTGCCCCTGCTGGCTCAATCTTTGGGTTCTGAACATCTTCGGATGGCCGATCCTTTAGCCGCCCTCGCCTCGTTATATCAGCGAAAAAACCAATTGGAGATGGCCCGCCCACTTCTCAAGCGAGCCTTAGCCATCCGTGAAAAATCCTGGGGACTTTCTGACCCGCAATTACTCCCCACCTTGCAAACTTACCATGCCCTCCTACTGGCTGGTGATCACCAGGAGGAAGCGACGGAGATTGCCGGCCGCATTGATCGGATTCTCAAACATTCCTCCTAATCCTTCTCCTGTTTTCCTCCTAAATTGTCGGTCGTTTGGATCTTGCAGCAATCAATGGTTTCATACGAGCCCGCGGGAGGTGGTTCGCCTCCCCCCTCTCTTGCCCTTTTACGGGAATATCGTTACCATTGGCGCGATTCTATCCAGTCCCCGGTTGATTGGTACCCATCTGTACATCTCACGTCTCATCTGGTGCATTTTATATCCCCTTTTGCCCAACCTTGCACCATGAATAAACGTATTTCTATTCATGACCTGCGGCCTGGAATGTATATCACGGGCATGGACCGATCATGGTTTAAAACCCCGTTTCTCCGTCACAAATGGACGATCAAACGAGAGGATGAGATTGCCCTATTGCGCAATTACGGAATTAAGGAAGTCCAAATCGACACGGAAAAGGGATGCGATCTTGCCGAGGTGAGCGAGGTTCAGCCCACGTCAGAGGCCCAAGACCTTTCTCCCTCAATCTCGTTAACATCCCCCAGGATGGGTTCAGGGCCCAATCCGGAAGACATTGAGGCCGCGCGTCTCCTCCGCGCAGAAGCTATCTCCACAATGGAGGTATTTTTCCGCCAAATGGAGACGCCCACTCCCCAACACATCCAGGAAGTCCGAAGTGTGGTCAGCATCCTGCTTGATGGAATTTTAGACCACCAGGCCGCCATGGTGTCGCTGATTCAAATGCGTCGCTTCGATCCTAATCTGGCCTCTCATGGGGTAGATACGGGAATGTTAGCCATGGCCATCGGACAAGAACACGGCTGCGATCCGACACAATTAAAACTCGTTGGGCTTGCCGCTCTTCTCCACGACATCGGACAACTTCGTCTCCCGTTGAATATGATCCGTAAGGTGGAACGATTCACACCGCAAGAGCAGAAACTTATGCAGGCGCATTGTGAAATGGGGGTGGCCATTCTTAGGCAATTCCCCGATATTCCTGACGAGTCGAAACGGATGGTCTTGGAACACCATGAGCGGCTTGACGGATCCGGTTACCCCAGGGGATTACGAGGCCTTCAGATTTCGGAACTCACCCAAATACTAAGCATTGCCGACACGTATGACGCGCAAATTAGTGGACGATGCAGCTGTCCGCCCGTGCCACCTGCCCGGGCTTTATCCGAGCTGTATCAGGCTGCTGTCGGAGGGCAATACCATCTGTATCTTGTCCAACGATTAATTCAACTCTTAGGGGTGTATCCAATTGGTTCCCTGGTTCGGCTGAATACCGGCGAACAGGCGGTCGTTGTGTGGGTGTCTAGTCATAGTCGAATGACCCCTACTATTAAATTACTCAAGGACTCCTTGGACCAACCCTATCCTGAGCAGGAAATCATTGACCTGGCGGCACAAAGCCCAACAACCCCTCATCGATCGATTGAAAAAGCCTTGGACCCTATTCGGGAAGGATGGGATTTGTCGAAAATCCTTGAAGCCTTATGGTAAGACGAGGTATCGTTCACACGATGTCGTCGCTATGATAGGAAGGAATCGCTGAGTGGATCGGCAACATTTTTTTCAAGAACTCAAACAAATGGACATCCCTGGACTGGAGACGGCCTTACGTTCCTCCCAAGCCTTTGTGCATACCCTGATGGACTCCATCAACATTGGCATCTGCCACGTGGATACCCAAGGCCAGATTCTTTCCCTCAACCTGGAAGGCGCCAGGATTCTTCATCGAACCGAAACCTCATGCCTTGGGCAATCCTTTCATGCCCATGCGGAATGTCTCCATATTGATCTTGTCACACAAGAGGAACATTGCCCGATCACGAGATCGATCACCACGGGGAAATCCATATGGAGGCCTCAACTCTTGATCCGACGGCCAAGTGGGGAAACCCGTTGGGTGGAATTCCAATCCACACCACTGACAAATCCGCGCCACTCAGGTGCGCTGATTATTTTTCGTGATCTCAGCCAGGAACTCCGGCAACACGAAGCGCATCAACACCTCGCGTCGATGCCAGAAGAAAGCCCGAATCCCATCGTGGAAGTGGACGCACAGGGACACCTGGCCTATGCCAACCCTGCCATGATCCGCCTCCTCGACACCTATGGATTTCGGGAAGACGGGGTACCAATGGTGCTTCCAGCCACATTGACACAGCTTGCCCTGGGATGCCTCAAAACCACCACTCCGGTCAGAGGTCTCACTGTCATTGTTGACCACCACCACTTTGATTGGACCTTTTCACCTCTTCAGGAAAAAAGTCTCGTGCGGGGCTATGGCCTGGATATCACGCATCATGTGCGGGTCAGCCAGAGTATGACCGAACTCCATTCTCAATTTTCCTCTCTGGTGGACTCCGCCCATGAAGGGATCATTTCTGCCGATTTACATGGAACCATTGTCTCGTGGAATCCTGCAGCCGAGTCAATTTTCGGTTATCAGCCTGACGAGGTCCTGGGACACTCGATTGTGACCTTATTGGAAGAAGGCTATCGGGACATGTACCGGAAAGGACTGGGAGATATCAGTTATGGCCGATCTTCGACTTTTCCTCTTCAGCAGCCCTTGGAACTGACGGGCCTACGGAAAAGCGGCGAATCATTTCCCTTGGAGATTTCTTCCACAAGTTGGAAAGTCGGCATGGACACCCATTACGGCTTTATCCTTCGAGATATTTCAGACCGGAAACGCCTCGAACATGCCCTCATTGCTGAAAAGGATCATCTGGTCACCACGCTTCAATCGGTCGCGGAAGGGATCGTCACGACTGATCGAGAAGGACGCATTTCTTTCTTAAACCCTTTGGCGGAGCAGATCACCGAATGGACAACCCAGGAAGCCTTGCACCGACCATTCCAAGAAATTTTCCGCCTGACCGGTGATAGCCAAAAAATTGTTGAGGAGCCGTCTTTGCAGTTTTCTTCCAGAACCCTTGTCCTCTCTGAGCTGGATGCCCCTCATCAATTACTGACCAAACATGGCCGGCAACGGAAGATTACCCTGAGAGAGGGACCAATCCGCGATCATAGCGGTCACCTCCTAGGTACGGTAATAGTCTTCCGAGATATTACCGACCAATCCCGTCACCAAGAAGAACAACAACGAATCAGCAAACTCAATTCTTTGGGGGTCTTGGCGGGAGGACTGGCTCACGATTTCAATAATATACTCACGACGATATTGGGAAACGTGTTCGTGGCCAAATTGCGAATGGTGTCCAACGACCCTCTCACGCAAAACCTCGAGCAAGCCGAGCAGGCCTGCTTGCGCGCCAAAGAATTGACCCAACAACTCCTGACCTTTGCCAAGGGCGGAGCGCCGATAAAGACATCCATCGCGTTAGGAGATCTGCTTCGAAAAAGTACGATTTTCGCCCTATCAGGGTCATCAATCAGTTGTCATTTCGACATCCCCGATGACCTTTGGCCTCTTGATGCGGACCCCGGTCAAATCCGGCAGGTTTTTCAAAACATTACCCTCAATGCCAGACAGGCCATGCCTCACGGTGGTCACTTAAGCGTCAAAGTAAAAAACGTCGGACTGAAAGATCCCTCGGCCCTTCCTTCATCGTCACTCATCCCTGGAAACTATGTGCAAGTCTCTTTTGAAGACCAGGGGAACGGGATTGAGGCCCGCCAACTGCCAAATATTTTTGATCCGTATTACACCACCAAACCGGGCGCATCCGGGTTGGGGTTAGCCACCGCCCATAGCATTATCCAGCAGCATCATGGACACATCAGCGTGACATCAAAAGTCGGAATCGGCACGACCTTTACCGTGTATATCCCATCCACATACGTCACACCGGAAAATGAGGCACAGCACATTCCAGCCATTCCCAGAAAATGCAGAGGGCGGATCCTGGTCATGGATGACGAACACAGCATTCGCCGTATGGTTGAAGATGCGCTGACGCAGTTCGGCTATGATGTCGTCAGCGTCCCGGATGGGCAAACGGCTATCGACCTGTTTTCCAAGGCACTGGCGGATGGAATGAAGTTTGAAGTGGTCATTCTTGATCTGACCATCCCGGGCGCCATGGGAGGAGTTAAAGCCATTCAGCATCTGAGAAATTTAGACCCTCACATTAAAGCTATTGTTACTAGCGGCTATTCAGACGATCCCATTATGTCCCATTTTCAAGACCATGGATTCCAGGGAATCTTGATCAAACCCTATAAAATCTTCGACCTCGCAAAAACTCTTGAATCCATGTTTTCTCGAAACTAGCGTGAAACAATCCACTGATCTCCTCAAGACCCTCATGGTATTGAGTAGATCATCCGACTCAAGTCACATCCTAAAAGACGGATTGCCCAACCTCATATTCAATATCAACCAGTCACAAAGAAAGAACAAAGACGAAGGCATGTATCTCAACTTAAGACTGGAAGAATCGACTTAGACGAAAGATTCCTCATTATTCCCTACCGAGAGATCACATGTTTATCGTCCTGATCCTTTGATCCGGAGAATTTACGCTGGAACGGCTTTAACCAATCAACAAACCTGCTTTTAATGTACTCTTTGAAGGATGCGTCTCCCGATATTTTTGCCTCAGTGTAGCCCCGGATATCTTTTAGGTTGAGTTCGGCCACATCCAGTGAAGCCTTATACTGTTCGTCGTTCATGGTCAAGTCTGGCAACGACCTAAACGCCACTCTATTCCCCTTGGAGTTCACAGCCACACCTAAGTTGGATGTCCTTCATGACTCCGGAAGAGAAAAAGAAGAAGGCATAGATGACCGGGAAATTAAGAAAAAGCAAATATCCGACCATGTGCTTTGGACACATAATCGTGTTCCACCTTCCCCCCCCCGGTCAATCGTAAACCAGGAAAAGGCACATGCCCGGAAACCAGAAGGCTTACCCGTCAAGCCACATGCCCAAGCCTACAGAACAGGAACAATTGAAGTCAGAGAGTTTCAACACGAAGAGTTAAAAGGATAGAAGGACCAGCGGAGTTTTCATCCTGATAGGAGCGAACTCCACCTGGAGGTGATTCGAAAGGATCCTCGTAAGGATCATTTCAACTAATTGTCATAAGCAGTCCATTTCTTACACAACAGATGCTCCCCCGATCACCCCAGTCAAGCATGACTCAAGCCGGGCAATCAATTCTAGGCAGAAGACATTGCCGGGACGATTCCATCAATAAGATCGGTCAAATTGCCCCGACACACACGGGGTCCCGTCGGATTAATACTTGCTGCTGAACCATAGGAAGTTTCGCCAGCATTCGATTGCTGAGCATTAAATTCTCTTTGGCTTTTTCATAAAAGGTCGGTTGGGTTTCAAGGGCTTTCTCAAAACAACGGGAAGCTCGCGCAAACTTCCCAACTTCCAAAAATGCCACACCCAAGTTATTATAGGCCTTGGCCGAATCCATTCCTCGTGCATAGGCTTCGTAGGCCAGATCGAAATGCCCAAGTTTGGTGAGAGCTAACCCGAGATTGTTCGAAATTTTGTCGTTGGATCCACCAACCTGAATCGCACGCTGAAAAGTTCTGACCGCCTCTTCATATTGGGTATCGAGGTAATACGCCATACCTAAATTGTTCAAAATCGAAGGATCATCTACCCTCTTTTGCAAGGCGACTTCATACAGGTGGATCGCCTCTTTATGATCATGACGCCGATCGGCCACAATACCAAGGTAATTTTCGGAGGTCCACATTTCAGCGTCATACATTAAGGCCGCCTGGAATTCCTTTTCCGCCTCCTGATCCTTCTCCATCTTCAGCAAGGCCCGACCCATCCCCTCATAGGCTGGAGCAAAATTCAAATCATAATCCAGGATTTGGTGAAATTGGTCATAGGCATTCTGAGGGGATCCTTTTTCCAAATAAATCACCGCCAACTTGTACCGTGCAGGAATCTGTTCGGGTGAAGCCTCTAACACTTTTTCATACTGAATTTTAGCCGTCTGAAAATCGCCTTGTTGTAGATGGGCATCTCCCAGTTTTTCAAACTCGTCGCTGTTCATGACCTGAGTAAGATCCACAGGCGCTTGAGATTCCGGATTGATCCCCGCCTTTTGTCGTTCCAGGATCTGCTGGTAATGTTCATCCTGGAGAGTGAACATGGATTTTTCTTTTTGGGCACACCCAACGGCACCCAAATTCATTAATATGAACACAGATACGAGGAGGCTCGCCTTTTTCATTGTGTACCTCATCTGAAAGGTTTTGTTTACCGCCTGTAACGCAATCGACCCAACGGTCATATTTGCTGTTGAACTTTCCTGTTCTGTTGTTTCGTGGAATGGAACTCCCATGTTTTGTCTTCCTCTACGTTCTTGAATGTTTATCGAATCTCTTGTTCGAGGCTCTCTTGGGTGTTCACCCTCCCATAGCCGGCATTAAATTTCGCATCAGGCTGATAGCACCGGGACCAATAATCACCACCATCAATGCCGGGAAAATGAACAATATAAGAGGAATCATAAGTTTTACGGGAAGCTGTGCCCCTCGTTCTTCAGCTTTAAGCCTTCGTTTTAACCGCATGGAATCGGAGTGAACTCGAAGCGCCTGCCCAATACTCGTACCAAATCGATCCGTCTGAATCAGCAAGGCGACTAAACTACGAATATCCTCGAGATTTGTCCGGTTGACCAAATTCCGGAGTCCTTGTTCACGGCTCAAGCCGGCACGGAGCTCCAAGTTTAACAAGATAAATTCATCGCCAAGATCGGGATGGCCTTGCTTGACTTCCTGTCCCACCCGGGAAATTGCTTGATCCAGCCCTAACCCCGCTTCCACGCACACCACCATCAAATCCAATGCATCAGGAAACCCATTCACCAAGCGTTCTTTTCGTTTGGTGATGGCACTGCTCAACCACAGTTGGGGACCGTAAAATCCCATCATCATGACACCAATCAGCACAATGGGGAAAAATATGGGATCTTTTCCCTGCATGACATCGGAACCAAAAACAAGAAAGATCAGGCCTAGCAGAATGGCCAAAAAAATCCGGGTTCCCAAAAACACCACAATCGCTCGTGGATTTCGATAGCCTGCCGTTGCCAATGAAGCACGCAAACGAGTGGTAACGGCTTGATCCTTGGGCTTATTGACCTGACCCAATCGCTCGAGAAGATTCATCCCTTGATCTTTCAAACTCGTTTTCTTGTCATTTTTTTGCGAGGAATTCTGCGAAAGGGACTGGCCCTTCGCCCGTATACTCCAATCCTTGACCCTTTCCTGAGACTGCATATAACTCCACACACCCCAGCCGACAACGAGAACCCCCAAAAATACCAAAAGACTGATCAAGAATAATGGATCCATCATGCCATCCCTCTAGACTTTAATATCACACATATTTTTCATCACATAGGCTCCCACGAGCATTAACAGACCTGAAGCTAGAGCCATCATTCGACCAATCTCATCCTCAATCAAAATACGCATGTAAGCTTCATTCAGGAACCACAACAGAAAGCTCATAACAATGGGCATGCAGAATAAAATAATCCCCGACATCCGGCCTTCGGCCGAAAGCGCTTTGACTCGCCCCAGCAACTCAAATCGTTGCCGAATGAGTCGAGATATCGCCTCAATGATTTCTGCTAAATTTCCTCCTGTTTCTCGTTGGACGACTAAGGCTGTGACAAAGAACTTTAAATCGGTACTGATCACCCGACCATTTAAATTGTTCATCGCTTGAGGGACATCGATTCCAAACGAAATTTCCTCAACGGTCCGACTAAACTCAGGACCGATCGGATCCGGAAACTCATCACCGATCATCTTCATACCCACGGAAAAAGCATGGCCTGCCCGAAGAGCCCGAGCCATCAAATCCAATGCTTCGGGCAATTGGCGTTCAAATTCTTTAAAACGACGCTTCCGCTTCCGTTTCATCTGAAGTAAAGGAAGACTCATGCCTATAAGACTGAGACCCATGGCAGCAAATATCCCATAGTCTTGAAAGGTGGCAACCAGTAACCCTGCTCCTCCAAGCACTCCGGATAAAAGGAAAAACACGGCAACAGGCATTTGACTATTGGCCTGTTGGAGCAATTTTTCCAGTCCCCCTAAGTTGGTCATAGAACCCAACAAATTTTGGATCCATGGAATGTCGCTCATTTTCCGATTTCGAAGAATTCCGGGTGCTTCTTGGGTTTTTTGAAGATCTCCCGGTCTTCCTGATCCACCACGCAAGCGCCGCTTGAGATTCTTATTGTGGGGATTCATATACTGGTGGTAGCAGTAATAGGCTCCCTCCACAAACAAAATAATTGACAGAAATATTCCAATACTAATGGCCACGGTCATGACACGCCCTCCCAACTAGATGACGAATCAACAAGACAAAACACCACAGCAAAGGCCATCGTGAAAGTGAAACAATTTAAAAAATGGTTATTACACTTCATAAATTTTCTCGGGGTCGAAGATACTTGGATCACAAGTAATTCCTAATGCTTTAAACCGTTCGACAAATTTCGGCCGCACTCCGGTTGCTCTAAATTGGCCATGCACCTTTCGCTCTTCATCCAGTCCGGTTTGTTGGAACAGGAATATTTCCTGAAGAGTAATGGTTTCGCCTTCCATCCCCACAATTTCCGACAAACTGGTCATTTTCCGTGATCCATCCGACAAGCGAGTCATTTGGAGAATGACGTCGATAGCAGAACTGATATAATGGCGAAGCGCCTTCGTAGCCAGATTCAACCCGGCCATGGCCACCAAGGTCTCCACCCGCGTCAGGCAGTCGCGTGGGGTATTGGCATGAATCGTAGTCAGCGATCCATCATGCCCCGTATTCATGGCTTGAAGCATGTCGAGACATTCCCCACTTCGCACCTCACCCATCACAATTCGATCCGGCCGCATGCGCAAACAATTTTTGACTAATTCCCGCTGACTCACTTCTCCCCGCCCCTCCACGTTGGGAGGACGGGTTTCGAGCCGGACCACATGCTCTTGACGCAATTGCAACTCCGCAGAATCCTCAATCGTCACAATGCGTTCGTCGGAGGGAATAAATCCTGACAGAATATTCAGAATGGTCGTTTTTCCGCAGCCCGTTCCTCCCGAGATCAGGATATTTAGCCTAGCTTCGACAATCCCGCGAAGGAGCTCTGCAATCTCGGGAGTAAGCGAACGTTTGTTCACCAAATCCGAAATCTGCAATTTATCCTTGGAAAACTTTCGAATTGAAATGGAAGATCCATTCAGAGCCAAAGGCGGAATAATGGCATTGACGCGAGACCCGTCCAGCAACCGAGCATCTACCATTGGCGACGATTCATCAATTCGTCGCCCAACGGCCGACACAATTTTTTCGATAATTTTTCGGAGATGGGCTTCATCACGAAACTTCACATCAGTCAATTCCAGTTTTCCGGCCCGCTCCACGTAAATTTGGTCGGCCCGGTTAACCAGAATATCGTTGACGGTTTGATCTTGCACCAAGGGTTCAAGTGGGCCTAAACCCATGACTTCGTGCTCAATGTCGGCAATCAGACTTTCCCGCTCTTTCATACTGAGAGGGATGGATTCCTTCTCCAACATTTCCTGGACGAGCTTCGTCAGCTCAACCTTGAGCAGATCGTTATCCAACTTCGCGACCACGGCCAGGTCGAGGGTATCAATCACCTGACGATGAAGCCGTTCTTTCAATGGACCCAGGTTTAATGCCCCCACGCCCGCTGCCGCACCCACTTCATCCCATTTTGTCTCATACATAAACCGGCTTACCTCAACAACATGAAATGAATAATATTATGCCCCTGAAGGGGATGATTGGACACTCCGACTTTTAAAGGGATTCAACCACCCGGCTAACGATCCCTTGCTTGCCGATTTGGTTGGCTGCCCCCCCAATGAACTGGCCAGATCCCGATAGGATTGAGCCACGGCCGACCGGGGAGCCACATCGATCAACGCCTTTCCACTATTCACGGCTTGACTTGCTGAAGGATAATCGTTGGGGAGTAGCCAAAAGGCTTTTTGTTTTAGAATTTCTTCCGTCTCTTTTAATACGTCCTGTTCCGCCGATAAGAATCGATTCATTACTAACCGGATTTTTTCAGCTGGAAATCCGGATCCACGCAACAATTCTAAAATACGCTTCGTTCGATGAACCACGGGGACCATCAACGTGGAGGTCACCAAGATTAAATTCGCAAGCTCCAGTGCCTTTTTTGTCGTCAAATCCAATACATGTCCACAATCGAGGATGACATAGTCGAAACTGGATTGAAGCAGTCGAAGGGTCGCTTCCACACAATCCGGACTTAATCGGCCTGTGCTGAGATCGTCATACCCCGAAGGGAGCACTTGAATGCCCAATTCCGTTTTGGTCAGGACACGAATGAGAAAGGCCTGGTCAAGTCGGGACAAATCGGTCGAAATATCCCGGAAGCTATGGTTCGGTTGAAGATCGAGATATAAGGGAAGATCTCCCCCATGCTGATTGACATCCACCAGTGCGACGGACGGGTTGTTCGGCCCTTTTTTGATAGCGGCGGCCAAATTGACCGCGATACTGGTCGTTCCCACTCCACCTTTTCCCCCAAAAAATGCCAGGACCTTTCCCGCCGCGCGTTGTCCGTCACCCTGACGAGCCGGAGCCGTGGCTCGCTCCAAAAATCGCGTAATCGCATCGCTCACTTCTTGCTTTTGGAGCGGCTGGGCCAAAAACTCTTTAGCGCCGGCCCGCATGGCTTCCAATAAAATATTTGACTCCAACCGTGCAGCGGTTAGGAATATCTCCATCCCTTTATTTAATTTCAACATCTCTCGAATCAGGGAGAACGTGTCTTCAGGCTTCTCTTCTAGTTCCATAATCGTGAGTGCAGGAACTCCGGGATCCTGACCGTCTTTGAGCCGCACACCGTCAATCTCCCGAATGAAGCTCTCCAGTGTTGACTTACAGTCAGTTGACCGAATGGAAAGCTCAATGACCGGCATATCGGATGAGGCACCTGAGGAATCTGCGCCTACACGTTTTGGCTTCCAAGTTTTATCCTTCATGTTAATATCCCTCCGAAGCGACCCCAATGGACGCATTGCCGCCTGATGAACCACCACTTGATGAACCACCGCCGGAGCCACCCTTCAGCTTGAACGGGGAATACGGTGGACTTTGAAACATCAACTGATACCGGGCCAGACTCTGTTGCAGAGCTTGCGAATCGGCCTCTCCGGCTATGGGGCCGAGATTGTTGGCGGCTGCGGGATTCGCGATTTGATTCTCGAGTGCCTGTCGATAGGACAGACCATACTCCTCACTCAGATGGACGGGTTGAGGTGCCCATGGCGAGAAGACCTGATCACTTTTCCCCATCGCTTGAGGACGCCGACCATTCTCCTCCGTCATGACGGGCCACACTCCACAGCCACCCATCCCCACCAGAATCAGGCCGACCAAACCGGCCATTGTCACAATTGATTGGCGTTGCATGCTATGCTCCTTTTTCATCAAATTTCCTATGGGGCCAGATGCCCGAACATCCCTTCCATCCCACCTTTACGGTACGGCATTCTTCCTGCCACCCTCGGTGACCTAAGCGTGTAGGCTTCCCTTGGCCTGGCGACATTTGACTCTGGAAACGCCCCTTCCACATACCCCATCAGCATCAACTCAAAATCATTGGGTTCCAAATAATGATCCGTGGGCAGGGTCTGCTTCACCATATCCAGAGGTTTCACCAAATGAGGGGTCACAATCACAATCAGTTCGGTCTCATTTTTTTGGAATGCAGTGCTCCGGAATAACGCTCCCAAAATCGGAACATCCCCGAGGAACGGGTATTTCGATACCGTTTCCTTGATATTTTCCTGGAGAAGCCCCGCAATGGCAAAACTTTGTCCATCACCCAATTCCACCACGGTTTTCACCCGTCGGGTCGTCAGAGCGGGTATTTGAAATCCTTGAATGACAATGCCGTTGGCAAAATCTAATTCGGATACTTCCGGGTTCACAATCACAGAGATGCGGCCTTCCGAAAGCACCGTCGGAGTGAATTTCAATCCGACACCGTATTCTTTAAATTTCACCGTCACCTGACCGAGTTGCTGCGGAATTGGAATCGGATATTCTCCCCCAACCAGAAATTCCGCGGCTTGCCCGCTCTCGGCAATCAAGGTCGGTTCGGCTAAGGTTTTCGAGAGAGAATGTTCCTTTAGCAGGTCTAAAAAGAGAGTCCATAAATCATCACCAATCCCGAATCCTAAAATCAGATTCGAGGCCAGCGTTCTCACGCTCGGAAATTCCAGAGTCGTCGTTTGTGAGGATTGGGCATGCGCAAACGGTTCGAAGGCATCAACCGTTGACAAATCATTAATGAGTCCGATGGAAAAATCACGATGATTTTTTTGAGCCCGTTTAAAATTCACCCCGAGACGCTTCATCAGCCCACGCTGCATTTCAGCGACTTTCACTTCCATCATCACTTGTTGCACGCCACCCACCTGAATCAGATTAATAATTTTATCCGGAGCATAGGGCTCGGCCAGAGTGAGGGCTTTCGCCAAGGACTCCATATTGGTCACATTGCCCGCCAGAGTAATGTGCTCGTGACTATTCATCACTTCAATGCCAGGCTCTTCCGGCATCATCGTATGAAGCTGCTCCTTCAAGCGAGTGACATCGGGAGAGACCCGAACCTGGAAAACATTGGACACCTGCCCATCTTGCCCCCATAGAGTCAAGGTGGTCGTCCCAACCTCAAGCCCGGTCAAATAAATTTGCTTGGTGGAGAGTACAATTTGGTCCGCCACTTTAGGGTTAGCGACCGACGCGCGTTTAAACGCCGTCTCCCGTTCCACAATTTTTGATTCTCCGACCGTTAATCGTAGGCTTTGAGGCTCATTGAGGTGGACCGCCTGAGTAGTGAGACCTTCTCCAAAGGCACCTGTGTAGCCCACAAGGACCATGCTCAGAGCCATCAACATGCTCCTGAATGGAAAACCATGAGTCTGATTCATAACGTTACCTTTCATGCCGATCATCGCGTCACCATCGACGCCCCCTTAAAATTTCATCGTTTTTCGATCCGTCCCTTTGATCACCTCGACCTGATTTTGAGGCTTGCGAACCGCTTTGGGCCGCGGAGGAATGAGTTGGTGTGAACTCATCAAATCCTTAAAATCCGCCCCCTTCGTTTTCTTCACCTCGGGATTGAGGGGACTCCGCAGGGCCAAACGTAACTTTCCACCATTTTCAGCCATGGCCAACTTCTCAGCTTCTTCCAACGACACTTCCAACGTTATGACTTTCACGGGAGTGGGCTTTTCCTCTCCGTTGGCTCTCTCCATTTGCGTATCGATCGCCAACACCAGGGTATTCTCAAGAACCACCTTCGTGACTTCCTCTCGGCTACCACCACCCTCTTTCTTCTTCCCCCTCGGATCATCAAACGTCGCCATGACATCGACCCGATCGCCTGGCTGCACAAAACCCGGAAGCCCGACGACTTCGTTGACTTTTACGGCCATCGCCCGTTTATTGGGATCCATCACGGCCGACACGCCCCCCGTTTTAAGATCGATTGGAGCCAATTTCGATTCTAATATGGGCTCATTTTTTTTCAGGTTCGTCAGCACAACTCGACCATTTAAGGAAGCCGTGTCCTTAAAGTGGCCCACGGGGACGCCCTCTTCAGGGTACATCATCACTCGGACGGCTTTTGCACCGAGTGGTGTCCCCCAGGGGATATCGGCACTGGCCACTGCGACACTCACACCCTCCATCACCACTTCAGGGGCATCGACTTCGATCATTCGTTGCCCCTGTAGCCACCGATACACCATGACCGTCGTCACCAGGGCAATAATCATCGCAATTCCTAAAAATACGAGTGGCCGTTTTTGTCCCATGAGACTTCCTCCCCCTTCTTCACCAAATCCAGACCGAAATTTTTATTCATGCCTATCAAACCTGAGGTTTCAACTTGTCTACCTCTGCATATCGGATGACAAATGCCATTCTTAATAGACAACGAGAAGAATCTTCTCCGATTGCTCATTTCCCACTCGTAGACCTCAGCGAACACGAGTTACAACACATCATAATAAAACAACGTTTTGGCGATCACGGTTCCCAACCCTAACACCAGGGCATACCGCAACTTAGGTTCGGTGGGAATTGGGGCATCAGAAACCGGAATGGTCCTGGTCACCTTCAGCGTTGACAGAAGGAGAAACATCCGATCCCAGGCATGACGCATGCCACCCTGGTTGGACAATAGGGCTAGGCTATACAGTCCACCCAACATGGCTGCAAATGCAAACGCAAAGACCACCTGGCCCGGACCAAGGATTGTCCCAATGGCTCCAAGCAATTTCACGTCTCCGGCACCCATCCCCCCTTTTAGATAAAAAAATATCAAGCAGACCAACCCCATGATCAGACCTCCGAGACCGAACAGGAATCCTTCCCAACCATACGCCAGGCTATTCACTCCAATTCCAAAGACTGCCAAGGACCCCGTCAGCCAATTGGGAATCCGCCCCTCCCGAACATCAGTGATCGCTGCGACCACTAACCCCAAGGCTAATCCAAATAACAAAAAGGAAGAACTCATAATTTCAGGTTATTCCCTCAATTAAATTCATAATCAACCTTTCAAACAGGTGCCCCGACCACGGCACCTCCCAATGTGCACGCAAACCATCCATCGGTCATGAAGCTCAAGTACTGGGAACAGTTCATGTTTCGGTGGGTTACCTGACTTTCTTAAGGCATGCCCTCAACAAGTATGAATGATTGAAGACCGGGTGCATGGGTATGTGTATTTTTTTAGATTAGCCCGGTCAGACGTAACACGAACACGAGATACGTGGGCAAGGCCATCCCTGCACGATCCTCCTGAACCAGCGAAAAGAATTCCTGTCCCGAGGAAGCCAATAGCGTTCGCGGAATTCCTTCGTTTTCCTCAGAGACCCATGGTTTCTCAAAAGCATGGGTGCCTGTACCTTCTTTCATTCTTTTATTTATGCGACCGTCTCAGCAAGATAAAGATTGACGTGTTTCTTGTTGGGGGAGAGAAAAGCTTTTGGCCAACTACATTGGAAAGATCGAAAAAACGGCAATGGACTGTGTCAAAAAAAAGTCTCCAATCGTTAGGCTCGACTTTGATCCTGGATACGCCATCATTTTGTCTCTCCATCATTTCCGTACGTCCATTTTTCTTATCCCCTCGCCCTCATCCCCGCCAGTCATCAGCGGGAATCCATCAGAAGTTAGTGATAGATGAGTTCCCGATAACAAATGTCGAGCCTATCAGGAACAGATGAATACCCACTCGTATTTGAGCCCACCTCGAACATATCTTCGGCCATCAAGTGACCGCGATGAGCGGCAACCTGATTCGAACCGTCAGGCTTGTGCGGGCTCGCATGAAGAATGGGATGAAGAATTTCAGGCATAACTTCCACACGGTCCTGGGACTGTCCTCGTCGAAGAAGGCCCAGGGTGCGGAAGACAAGGACAAGCAAGCAGGGTAAATACCTCGACGACCTCCCACTCATCTTCATTCCCAGGGCCTTCCGGAATCCGTCCCTCCAAACAAGAACAAGGAATGCGGACAACACCAAGGGATTTTAGAGGTCCCTATATCCTGCTGGTATGGTTTTCCCCATTCCTGGGCATGCTGGAGGGACAGACTCCAGAAAACGGCTAAGCAAAATGATGGGAAGAGGTCTAGAGGGAAAGACGGAGACGTGGGAAAGTCCCTTTGAGCCGGCCTCAAACACGACCGACCCAGAGGAACCAAAGTTCCTGGGAGAGCTCTTATGCTCCCGGCTGTTGACTCGTTATCACGACACTAGTCTTGGATATACCGATAGGGGCTGAAGGGGCCCAATGCCCCCACCAGTCTGGTTGGGATTTGGCGCTCCATCAAAAAAGGCATCGCATTTCACTTCCGCTTGAATATCATTTTTCTTAACAG
Organism: Nitrospira sp.; assembly: GCA_024760505.1. Classification (GTDB taxonomy): domain Bacteria; phylum Nitrospirota; class Nitrospiria; order Nitrospirales; family UBA8639; genus Nitrospira_E. The sequence continues at coordinate 1,981,437 of CP058931.1, read as the reverse complement.
TAGTAATCACGGCCTTTGCATATCCCACGATGGTGATATCTCCGCTGGGATTATTGCAAGAGGATGAGGAACTGGCTGCATAGACAGGAAGATTGATATCCCATTCATACCGCCCAGCATCATTATTCCATTGTTTTTTTGTATCCCACAAATTAATCAGATTGGGAAACGCCGATGAGACTTCTCCACCCGTAAAGGTGAATTGTGTCTGACCTGGAGTCATCCCGGGACTTTGATAGCTCCCGTCTTGTAACCCGTCGACCGTGTCACGGAGTTTACTCGCATTGGCCGGATGCTGATCAAACACATGCCATCCCGCACAGCCATTCACCCCGGTAGGAGAAAATTGGATACCCGAATTGCAGGAGGCCACGCCATTAAACCAGTTACTGGAAATGGCAAAGGGCACATCACCTACTCCTGGTGGGGTCGGACCTCCCGAAGTCCCCAATGCGGCAATCGAGGTGGTCGCAAGGCTCACGGTATTGACCCCCAACATACCCCCAAAAAATGTCGTAATCGGTCCATTCGCCGCACCATCCCGACGTGTGGTCGCACGAATGGCATTGGGGCGTGTCACGGTTGGGGTAAACGTCTTTCCATTGAAATCCCATGTGCCATATTCGATATCTCCCTGGGATAGAGATAAATTACTGATATTCGATGCACTATTGGCGAAGGCCGCGGCCGTCGCCTGCGCGTTTATTTGTGATTGTTCATTGCTCGTCAGATTTCGATTCAAATCCTGTTGCTGAGCGATAGGCAGGGCCAAGTACGTGACACCCAATTGCCGTGCAGCGGCCAGCGCAGCGGCATCCGAAGCATTGTGCAACTCATTTTGGGTAAGCAGGGCATGCCCGACATCAATTGCCACACCCGCCATAATGGCCATGGTCACTCCCATAAACACGCCGTTGAGGGCCGCGATCCCACGTTCATTCAAGAGCCCAGAGACGCCAGATGTTCGGTGCTTGTTCCACATTATTTTTGATTCCCCCTCTCCCTTGCCGTCTTTCCGGGAAAATTTTTCTGTCTTATTCCATCATCATGGTGACAGACGCTTGTAAGTTGGGTGTAGAAATCGCGGGAATGAGTTTATCGATGACAAAGTAGTTCCAGGGTATAGTGGCGACCACATTTAACGGCTGCCCCTGTGCGCCTCCGACCCCATTTGCCACCACTGTAAGCCCGGAAGGATCCACGCCTCCTGCGGAAAGTGAAGCCGAGACGGCAGCTTCAATTTGTGTCTGGCCATTTCCTGCCGCAAATAACGTCCCCTGGCGCGCTCCCACACGGGTCGCATTCACCAGAACTTCCTTAAACCACAACATACGGCCAAAATCGATCGCTCCAAATACGAGGGAGGCAAGAATTGGTAAGATGAGAGCAAACTCTACCGCCGTCGAGCCCCGCTCGGATTGTCTCAGCTTTTGTAATAGTTTTTTGTGGTATACATTCATCTCTTTATTCCACTCTGCTAAATGTTTTGGAAGTGGCTATCAGGCCGTGTCCACCTACCACGGACATGCACATTAAAATGGAACCAGCCCCCACCAGACATTTCTGATAGATCTCGTATCGTGTCCCTCAAATACCATTCCATCTCCCCTTACCCCCTGAGCTTCTCGAAGGGGTGAATGATTTCAGGTGGTGCATATTTCGAATGGTTCTTCGACAGACTAAGCATGAATAAATGATAAAGAGCAGCTAGGGAAAAACGACACTAGCTCCCCAGTGCCCCTGCGATAATCCCCATGGCCCCCTCATACATATTCACGACTGCCGTTCCCATGGCGGCTTGAGCTGTCAACACCGTCATGCCGATGAGCGCAGCCATGAGACCATATTCAACCGCCGTGGCGCCTTCTTCATCAACAAGAAGGTTTTTTATCCAGTGATGACAGTGATTCAGGAGAATCGTCTGCATGATGTTGTCCTCCCCTATCCCATATCTGAATTTTCACATCTCTTCATTCATCAATACTGTACTCGCCCTCAGAAGTAGACTTCGGCCGAAGTGCCGTTCCGGTGACCTGCCACCAGAACGGCACTTTCAGGCAACCCTGCAGAAGCAAGCCCTCTTTTAGCTCGGAGCAACGGCCGTAGAAATGTTGGTGAACGTTGTACTGAGGGCAGTTCCGACCGCAGTCACAGCAGTCACAATCACCGCGGCGATCAAAGCCGCCAACAAGCCATACTCAATAGCGGTGGCTCCCTCTTCATCATTCACGAAACGCATCACTTGGTTAACCATAGCGCATCTCCTTAACGGGCGAAGGTAAATACGTGCGTTACGCCAGACTGCCCGGAAAATTCTGACGCAGACGTTGCCCCTTGGCTCTCCGTGCCTTCGGCAACCCGGCTATCAGGGACCAACCCTGACCCGTGGTTTTGCGTCCACGCCTTACGACGTGTTCGCCGTTCTCGGGAAGGGGCACCCGACCGAATCCATGCTTCATAGTTATGCATAAATGTTCGTGGACCCAAGAAAGTTTTCCACCTCGCATTCTGTGGCTCCTCGTTTTCATGTTTCATTATCGACTTACCCAGAAAAAACTTGCCGATGTTTTTTATTGAATATGTTTCATATTAGGTAAGGGTAGGATGGATTGCCTTCCTTTGTTGACCAAGAAGATCGAAATTGTTCAGAACGGCGGATGGAATGCACCTGAGAAAACGTAAGGGGGTGAGGAGTGGGAAAAAGGAAACAGGAGAAACACGCCGTGAAACCTCAGACGGAATGTGAAGAGCGGCCGCTGACTCTCTCTTTGGTTAAGGGGATGAATGAGGATTTGGTACAAAGGAAACTTTGCCACGTTATCAAGATAATGAGGGAATATACCGAAAAAGCCTTTGCCTGAAGGCTTAAAAGCCATTTGCATAAATGCCAAGTCCAATACACCATAGCCATTCCCGATGGCATTTCTGACTCCATCTCCAACTGTGTCCACCCAACTGGACCATGAGGTAGATTAGTTGAAAATTTTTACGGGTAACCGCTTGCCCTCCATACCTACTTTCTTAAGTTACGCTCAAAAATCGGACCAACACATACACGGATGAATACAATTAATATGAGATTCAGTGCAACCAAGTGGCAGGACTTCTGTTCATGATGAGGATTTCGAGGTCGATCAGGACAAGTTCGTTGAACCATGCACAACAGTATAGACACTATTTTACGGCACGATCAGTACCTGCTCACAACTACATTGGCACAATTCGAATGCGAGGATATGCATAATGAGAGTGGGAAATTTTACCCTGTCAAAGCCTTTCCTATGGCCGGTCGAACGTTTTTTACGCAATACCATTTTCGTGCTGGCGGTCTTCGATCTGGCCATAATCCTTGTGCGCAATATTGGCTTCGACTGGTTTTCCTATACCCTTTTTTTTGCCTTGGGAATTTTCATGATTACCGTGGGGCTGTTCTACCGTTCAAGCGGACGTAGTGAGCGTATTTCTATGACGCTGATGGCCACGGGGTTGCTTCTTCTGTTTACAATTGTGCTATCAGTTTTCGGCTATTTGCTGCTCCCGCTTTGGCGAGAACCCATTGATCCGTTTCTGGTCCGGATCGATGCTTGGTTCGGGTATTCATGGCCAAACATTGTCCAATTTGCCGGTCGCCATCCATTTTTTAATGAATTGACGCGTTATGCCTATTTATCTTCTATACCGCAAATGGCATTTCTTTTTCTTATTTTAGGATTTGGAGGCAAACAAAAAGAACTCCATGTCTTCATCCTTTCAATAACCGCTTCAGGTCTGGCGACGCTTGGATTTTGGGCGCTGTTTCCGGCATTTGGCACAAGCGTGCTCTATGACATTTCCGGCACAATTGAGCAGGCGGCAAGACCGCTTGTTGGCTCGGCCTATGGTGCCGAATTATTGCGTCTGGGGGCTGAAGGGCCCAAATTCATTTCTCCAAGGGATATGGAAGGCCTGGTGGCCTTTCCCTCGTATCATACGATCATGGCCGTTTTGGCTATGTATTCAGCACGCACCACTCGCTGGTGGTTCCCCATACTGGTCGTCATCAATCTGTTCGTGCTCCCAGGAGTGCTTATCCATGGAGGGCATCACCTGATCGACGTATTCGGTGGTTTATTGACTGCCGGCTGCATCATTTACGTGGCAAGGCAGGTTGTGACTGGAAAGGAAATCCAGCCTGACGGAGTATTTGTCGACCCCGAACAAGAGATAACGTTCGTTAAAAGTTCCACAGACATGCCGGGATTACACCCGTAAGCCTTAATCCGATGATCCCGGCGGTAACGAGTTACCTCGTTTCGATAAGCACCGGGTTCGAAATGTTTTTTGATTGGCTGCCGGTTCAGTACGCCAGTGTTCAAAACCCCGTGACCCGTCACCTTCTGAAAGCGGGTAAATCTTGGTTTCCCCCTTTCATGCCACTTCTCCCACCGCACCGATTCTCACACCTACCTTCCGTCTTTCCGTCACACTTGCACCGGAATCCACCCTGGAAGACAGATTGTCGGGTACCACCTTGCTTACCTGACCTATCCTTCAAAAACGTGAGACTCCGCGCCGTTGTGTGATTGCGTAGGTCGGATTAGTCTGTCTGCGGTTGTAACCCGACAGACGCATGGCGTGGGGACACGGCAGGCATGAGCCATATTTGTCGGTTTACGCTTTGCTCACCGGGCCTTCCGACGAGGTACCATGCCCCCCACCCTTCCCCGGCCTCCTCGATATTTTTTTATCGGGAATTCATCGTTGAAGTTCTTCGGGTGGATCCACGCTCACTACCAGCGGGAATGACGGAAGGGAGGTGAGGGTATGACCAAAGCGTGATCTGAAAATTTTTAAGGTTTCCTCGATTTAAACCGAACAACATGGAATATCGACCCTTAATCGAATTGCACGGAGACCTGAATTTTTCTCTTATGATTCAAAAACCATTTCGTCATGCTCTTGAGCTTCTCCAATCCTGGCAACAACCAAACGGGGGGTTCCCCTATCACTCCGGGGAAGAGGCACGGCCGGACGCGACAGCCTGGGCCATTATCTCAATGTCCGCATATGAGTTCGATCCTGAAAGCTGTAACCGAGGAAGGGCATATTTAGCTTCACAACAGGCGGACGACGGACGCGTGAGCATTGCTCTCTCTCACCCAGAGGCATCTTGGCCAACACCACTCGCCATCTTCGCCTGGGAAAGCTTTCCCCAGTATCAAGAAGCGCAATCCCGGGCTGTCGACTATCTCATAGGGTTTACCGGCCGACATTTCCCTACCCCGGATCTTTCAATTATTGGGCACGACACCGCCATCCTGGGCTGGCCATGGATTGCCGACACCCATAGCTGGGTTGTACCGACTTCCCTCGCTCTGCTGGCCTTACAGGTGGTGGGATTGAGCACTCATCCTCGCGCCATTGCCGGGCAACAGATGCTCATCAACCGCCAACTAACAAACGGTGGATGGAATTTCGGCAGTACCACCGTGTTCAGGAGAGAGTTACATCCGCTCCCAGAGTGCTCCGCCATCGCTCTGCAAGCCCTGGCTGGCACCACCCCCATCCGCGAGGTAAAACGAAGCCTTGACTATCTCTTACCTGAACTCCCTCACCTCCGGACTCCCATTTCACTTGGTTGGGCCCTCCTGGGCTTGGGAGCCTGGGGGCTGAAACCCGCAAACACGGAGGAGCTGGCCAGGGCGAGTTTGCAACTGCAAGAACGGTATGGGCCCTATCCTCTTCCCTCTCTAGCCTTGCTCCTGTGCGCCGTGAAAGCCTCTCATGGTCTGCACTCGTTATTCAGATCTTTGCCCCAAGAAACGCCCGCTTCTTCTACTCGCAACTGACACTGAATAGGCAAGGAATATTTCGATGACCACCCCACCCACATACACAGAACAGCCAACGCTTTCCAGGAGGCAATTGCTGCAGGCCTGTTTGGTCGGAGGGGGATTAGCTGTTTCAGGGTTCTCTCTGCTTCATTGGTTAACGGGCCCCCGCTTGACCGCACAGACCTTCATCGGTCAAGCCAAAATATACGAGGCTGATTTGGCAAACCTCATTCGCCAAGGGTTCCAAGAATTGGGGATCACCCCATTAGAGATCAAAGGAAAACGCATTTTGTTGAAACCGAATTTGGTTGAGCCACATCAATCGTTATCGCATATCAATACCCACCCTTTGGTCGTACGAGGAGCCGTCGAGGCGTTCCTTTCCCTGGGTGCGGCGTCTGTCGTCGTGGCTGAAGGACCAGGCCATCGCCACGATACGCTTTTAGTCTTAGAGGAATCCGGCTTGGCAGATGTGCTGTACGAAGATCGCATCCCCTTTCAAGATCTGAATATAATGGACGGGGTAGTTATGCCTAACCTGGGTGGCCAGACAAGGATGGCCTCATTGACCTTTCCTCGAATAGTCAAGGAGGTCGATTGGGTTGTCTCGCTGGCCAAGATGAAAACACACCATTGGGCTGGTGCGACCCTGTCCATGAAAAATTTTTTTGGCGTGATGCCTGGAAATTATTATGGATGGCCGAAGAATGTATTACACCAGGCTGGAATCCCGCAGTCCATTTTGGATATCAATGCGACGCTCAAGCCTCATTTCGCCATTGTCGATGGCATAATCGGAATGGAAGGGGATGGTCCAATAATGGGGACACCTGTCCAATCCGGAGTCCTGGTCATGGGAAGGAATCTTCCGGCCGTCGATGCTACCTGCTGCCGTATTATGGGAATTAATCCAGATAAAATCGAATACCTTCGAAAAGCCGACCAATGGTTAGGACCTATTCACGAATCGCTGATTGAACAACGGGGAGAATCTTGGCGAACAGTACACCGCCCTTTCGCCCTGGTCCCGGAGATCCCCGCCCACCAAGGCCTTCGTTCATCTCAGCTTTGAAAATCCAACGATCTGTTGGCGCCTTCCTTCCGGCATCCCATACCTCTCTCGTTACCCGACAAATTAGTGCTTTCATTCCGGCGCCTGGCCCTGAATATTCCGACCTCTCTTTCCCTCGTCCCCTCAGATCGGCATCAGAGGTCTATCCGAAAGAATATCCCCTCACTCTTTCCGTCATCTTACGATGGTCGACCGATAAACAATGTCGGGCTTGAGGATCCGAGGGAACGAGCGTTGACCTTCCGCCTCACGTTTTCCACCTGCGGCCTCATGTCTTTTTCAAATGGATTCCAACCAGCGGCTGGCCGGTATAGGTAGGGAACGATGCAGAGAGACTTCCTCCCCCAGAAAAGAACACCGAGGATTGTTAGAACAGGTGACAAACCCAGATGAGTATCCAGTGGCCAACGACAATAAAAACGACACTGAAAAATTGGAAGTTTAGGAAGGATTATCGAGGAAGGCATTCACTTCTTGAAGACGACCATACGCTTTCCCGGCTTCTGGGCTTTGGGGATGGGTTCGTACAAGTTGTTGAAAGACTGACCGCGCCATGGCTAATTCGTGTAATTCCATATGCGAATAGGCGATTTTCAGTAGAGATGCCGGCACTTTATTGCTGGAAGGGTAAAAGGCAAATACTCGTTCAAATTCATCAATGGCTTCCTGAAACCGTCTTTCGCCGTAATAACATTCACCCAACCAATATTGTGCATTCGAGGCCAAAGGAGAGTCTGCAAAAGTCCGCAAAAATGTCGAAAACCCCGTGGAAGCTTCGGCAAAGTTCCCCTGACGGAGGAGCGACATCGCCCGGTCGTATAGCACCTGAGCGTTTCGCGTATCGACATGACCGGAAGAACCCGTTTCTGAAGTCCCTCCCGAAGCCGGCAACGTTCTCGATAGTTGGGATGAGGGAGCATACGCGGCAACCGACCCTGTCACAACTGGACGAGAACTCTCCTTTGGGGATTGTGAGCCAGCCATTGCATCCGATCGAGGCGATAATGGAGTGCGTTGAGAAAGGAAATCTCGGGTGGTTACCTCTGCCCGCGCCGACGGATCGAGGCTTTCGTGCATGTGAGCATTCGAGGAAAGGGGGCTACCGGGTTGTCCAGCCATGCGAGAGAGTTTTTGCTCATGTTCATCCAATCGCCCCCCGAATGTGACACTGAATTTTTCTAACGTCCCTACCACCGACTGTATACTTCGCCGAACCTCTTCAAAATTCGCCTGAACTTGATGCGCCTGAGCATCACCTTGTTGAGATTTGAGATCAAGTTGTTTGCGTAACTCTGCGACCTGCTGTTCCTGTTGGGTAACTTGTTGGCGAAGAGAAGTTAGCACCTGTTGGTAACCCACCAACGAAGTCCGGAATTCGCCTAACTTACCTCCTTGCTCCGTCAGGAGTTGCTCTTCCCCTGCTAAACGATCTCGAAGTTGATGGACCAGAGGCTCAGATTGTTGAAGCTGGGTTTTGACTTCCTTCATATCTGCGTCATACCGTGCCATTTTTTTTGTTAATTCGTTGACCTGGTTCTGATTGCTTTCAAGCCCTCCACGAACCTGGGAGAGGTCCGTCTCCTTTAAGGTAGCAACTTGGTCCATCACTTCGGCACGAGCATGGAGTAACTCCTGAATCTCAACCCGCTGCTTGGCAATAAGGGAATTCGCTTTCTCCAAGGCCGCATTGGCTTCACTCACGGCTTGCTGGAGTGATGTTTTGCTCTTATCCAACTGGCCGATCTTGGCGTCCAATTCCCTCTTGATTCGTACCACATCCGCCTGCTGAGCCATACATCCTGCCAAGATCACACTCAACCCCACAATTACAAATCTAACACTCAAACGATACGAAAATGAATGAGGGCTTAGCATAGTCTTCCTTAATCCTCTCCAAAACCATAAACGGGCCTTGCCCGGCAACAGACCTCTACCAATCCCGGCGGTCGGCGACATAGGGCATCGGGGTCGAAGCCACACTAATATCTAGAACGAGATGAGCACGCCGATTCTTTTGGAAACACGGTTCGGTTGAATCCCAACAGGCTGGATTCTCCTTGCCGAATGACATCACATGAAGCCGCTCTGCAGGGACTCCCAAACTGGTGAGGTAGGTTTTGGTGCGAAGGGCACGCTTCTCACCTAACACATGATTATAGGAAGCCGTTCCCCGATCATCGCAATGTCCTTCAATGGTAATCTCCGTATGCGGATGAGCTTTTAGCCATTCCGCGTTGGCTCCTAACGTCGCCTTAGCCTGTTCATTGAGTTGAAAGCTATCAAATTCAAAATGCACATCTCGCAACCCGCTTTGTGCGGTCAATTGTTCGGCACGGGTTCGATTTCCCCAATAATCATTGGGAGAGTCAGAAGGCGTGAGACCTGACCCGAATGTGTGGTCCTCCCGAATCAAGGGATCTTCCGCAAGCAGGTCGGACAAAGCTCCTGCCGCTTCAGGAAAATACCCTTCCCCAATGGATGTCTCTTTGTTTGATGCCTGTTCCAAGGGTCGCGTTGTAAAATCTCCCTGTGAGGCCACCAAAGTTGGCGTGCCGGATTTTGTGCCATATTTATGGACTCCATGTGTGGACCGATGTGCACACCCGGTGGCCAGCACCATCATCAGGATCACTATTCCCCAAACATAGACTCTGCGGGTCGATGAATGAACAGTCATATTACAAACTCCTTGTTCAACAGCTACAGCGAACAAACCATGAAATACCGCTTTAAGATCGTCCACTACATCAAAAATTTGCAAAAACAAGGCCAGAGCATCATGCCGGATGCAAGAAGAAATCCTCGTCAGAGGTCACGGTAACGGAAAACTCAATATTTCCGAACAGCCGGAAGAAAAGTGCCCATACCCAATTACCTTAAATTTCATAATTGTACTGCAGAGTTAGGGATTTCACGGCATGATCCGGTTAAGAACCATCATTACATCCCTCATAACAATATGGCACAGGATTCGGGGGGTATTAAGGGAGGATTAAAAAAAACCCAACACACCAAGAAGAGGTGGGTGCAGAACTGAAGCAGCATTTACTCAACAATCGTGGCTTTTCCTCAACGCTATTGAAGAGCGCCTAAACATTGGAGATGCCTGGGCGGAATAAGCATGGGTAGAAACAATGAATTGTTGGAGGAGACGTGACAGGCACTGTCGGATGGAAATAGGGATGAGCGAGATCCATTTTTGGGGAAGCTAACCTAATAAGATACAAGAAAATTACTTTTTAGAATTTCGCTGGTTTTTAGCTCTCGGGACGGATCCAGGAGGAGTGAAACAGCCTAACAACGCTTATTCATCATTCCATTCGGTGGTGGCAAAATACCAGCACTGTCCGCCACACTCTTTAGCCCGATACATCGCCTGATCGGCAATTTCCACCAACCGATGGGGATCCGTGGAATCCTTAGGATAGACTGAAATCCCTATACTAATCTGTATAGGGATTTTTTCCTTTCCCAATCGAATGGGCGGAATAAGGCATTCTAAAATTTTCAGGGCTACCTGACGAATATCCTGAATATGTTCAATCCCTTGAAGAATCACGGTAAATTCATCCCCACACAAACGCGCGACGGTATCGGTTGATCGCACACAAGTTGCCAACCGCTCCGCCACGATACGCAATACGCGATCTCCAGTTTGGTGACCATGATAATCATTGATAGTTTTAAAATCATCGAGGTCCAAAAAGAATAATGCCAGTAAGGTCCCATTCCGCCTGGCTTGCGCCAACGCCTGCTCCAGGCGGTCGTTAAACATTATTCGATTCGGGAGATCGGTTAACGGATCGTAATAGGCATGATGCTTCATCAGCAGTTCTTGTGTCTTTCGAGCGGTCACATCATGCAAGATCACCGCAAAATGCATTGCTTCCCCCTGCTCATTGAGCAAAGGAGTAACCACTTGCTCGAAAACTAGAGATTGGCCATTGCTTCCCGTTTGCATCACCTCGGTCTTCAGGCAACCGAACTCTTGGGCAGATGGATCCGACAGAGACTTCCTGCCTTGCAGTTCCTCATGAGGGAACGAACTCAACTGAGAACCCAACATCGATTGCATCGAGGAGCCATGCAAGGCGGCATAGGCATCATTCACCCATTCCAAACGACCCTGCACGTCTGTCACGCAGACAGGGTCAAATACGGAGCCCATAGCCACACTTTGTAATCGCCATAGATCCAGCTGTCTTCCACGTGCCATCAACCGTTCGATCTCACAACCTAATACTTGCAACCACCCAAGCACCGTCGGTTCAACCGGCTGTGGACCTTCAGAACACACCACCAGCATACCGAAACAATCCTCATCAAAAGCCAGTGGAACACCCCAGGTTTGATGAAACTGGAATCCAGGCGGAAACCAGGGCATGGCAGTTGTGGAAGGACAACATGGAGAAAGCAATGATATTTCAGAACCCTTGCAGGCCTGAATTAACTCACCCTGCTGCGAAACCTGCCTCCACCACTGAGCCCCTTGCGCCTCCCAATCAAAATCCCCAGACATCGCATGCCCCCGTAACTGGGGCACACATCCCTTTCGCATGGTGGTCAGCCATACAAAGGCAAAACCCAAAACCCGCACAAGGCCATCACAAATCTGCGTCAGACACAGATCCATACTCTGACCGGCAAATAGTTGCGATTCGAGACTCTGCACCAATTGGATAAAAGGCTGAACGGATGAGCGTTCCGCCTCCAGAGTCAATTCCCAATGCCACGCAACCACCTTCTGGGACTGATCAAACATGGGCACCACCACACATGGGATCTTTTGCGATGGTCTCCCTGCCGGGAGAATCGTCAGCACTCTATTCAAGAGCTTTGGAGGAGCATCAATCGCACAAAGATGGCTTCGAAGAATCTTCCATTCCTCATGAGCAACATAATCGGCAATGGACACCTGCCCTATTTCAGCCAGATCCATCCCCAGGATATGACTCCCCACCTCATTGGCCATGAGGATCACACCATCACACGAGGTCACGAAATGGATCTGAGAGAATTCTGGGAGAGTATTCGGAGCCGGGAGCGAAGCCGTCTGATCGCGAACCGGAAGTAAATTGGCAAGAGGAGGTGGGTCGGAATTGGTCGATAAAATTTGGGTGAGTCGGCCCCTCAATCGGTGAAGTGCCTGAGTGAGTTCCTGCTCTTGCGTATCGGAAAGGTCACTTGATTCAGCTTGAAAATCTCTCAAGGACTGGTCGAGTAAGTGATGGAGTCGTTCAAAAGTGGCCACAATTACCTTCACCCTGGCACAAGGAATGGGAAAACCATGGGGAGTATTTAGATAATAAACCCGATATCGGTATCTTTTGGCAAGGTTTCCTAGACGTCAACCCGTCAAAAGAAGTGCAATTATTGGCGCCAATTCCTCACCAACGCACTCAGAGCATCAGCCAGACAACTCAATCCATAGAGGGAAATAGTGCACAGCCTAACAGGCGACCCTTCTTAGGTCTTAGGGGAAATCACTCCGGCCTCCGCATCGGCTTGCGCCTGAGCATAACGTGCCACCGTTCCAATATCGGACCAATAGGCGGTATGAAGAAATCCAAATATATTTGAACCCCGCGCAAGCTCATTCGTATAGGAGTCGATGACGGAAAACGGCCTATCTGCGGGGGCATCGTGGAGGATAGAAGGATGGAGAATATGAACGCCTGCGAACATCCGTTGGACCAGGTCGTTAGGCAATTCAGCCTGGCTCACTCCCCGACCATTAATTCTGAAAATACGATTTTGTGCGTCCGAATCTACGGCTCCCCATTGGGCTGCTTGCGGATCGTCGCGAAGCACTAACGTGGCCACACCACCATGAGTCCGATGAAACTCTACCAATGCCTTCACATCCAACTCGATCAACGTATCCCCATTAATAACCAAAAACGGGTGTTGCTCAAAAAACCACTCAGCCGCTTTTAATCCTCCACCCGTTCCTAACAGGGTTGTTTCATGGGAATACTTCACCTGCATATCCCAGCGGGATCCGTCCCCGATCACTTCTTCGATCATATTTCCTAAATAATGCAGATTGATGATGACGTCACGTATTCCATATGTTCGCAATAACAACAAATTCCAAATAATGAGCGGCGTCCCCGCAACCGGCAATAACGGTTTGGGAATCGTGTTGGTCAAGGGACGAAGGCGAGTGCCAAGACCCGCGGCCAAAATCATCGCCTTCATGTGCAAGAAGCTAACGCCATTCAGGGATATACGGAGACAGATGGGTGAGCAGTCGATGGAGTTGAGGATATTTTTCCAAATTGGCCCGAACATTCTTTAATGTCTGGGGAATTGAGGCCAAAAAACTTGAATTACCTTTTACTCGATCAATATACACAAACCGACCGGCAGCCTTCAGATTGCGCTGAATACTTGTGAAGTCAAACAGCCGACGAAACGCTTCAGGATCATGGAATAGCATAGCCGATTGTTGCGAAAATGAGAGATTCTGACGCATCCCTTCCACGTAGCGAGCAATAAGACGATCGATTACCCCTTCATCGAGAGCGATGTAGGAATCCCTCAAAAGGGAGGCCAAATCATAGGTCACAGGGCCCATCAAGGCATCTTGAAAATCAATGACGCCCAGCCGTTCCCCATCCACCATCAAGTTACGGGAATGATAATCACGATGGGTAAAAACCTGCGGTTGCGAGGCTAACCATTCGGCCATCTTCTGAAATTCCTCTCGAACCGGCACTTGGTCGTCGACACGCATGGGCCGCTCTCTCACCACAATGCCATATTCCAAAAAATGGTCAAACTCCCAGAGATACAGGGGAACATCAAAAGACCGTGTCAACGCCACACAGGGGTCACTGGAAGGATGTGAGGCCCGGAGATGAAGCTGAACGAGTTGATCAATAGCCTTACAGTATAGATCCTCCCCGATAGCCGGGGTAGATTCCTGCCATGCTTGGGCCAGCGTCACGTCTCCAAAATCTTCGAGGTAGAGCAAGCCGCAGGATTCATCATAAAAATATAACACGGGAACCTGAACGCCATTCTTCTGCAGATGTTTCAGAATATTCGTAAACGGCAATTCAGTGACGTCTCCCCCCGCTCCACTTACGGCCTCCTCAGAAGCTTTAAATCCTTCCGGATCGGCTAACTTCATCAGAATCACAGAGGAAACGGGAGCCATGGAAAGGTGCAACCGGTAATAACGACGATTCGAGGCATCCCCCGCCAACGGCACGCATTGCTCTAGTTGGGCAGGGAACGGAAGATGTTTACGGAGAGTAGAGGACACACCCGAGAGATCTAGGCCCGTCAAAGACAGGGAGGTTTGAGGCGTCATTGCTTTCGATTATACGGGCATACCAACTTCTTGTCATCAAGAGGAAATAGGAGACACTCATTTTGACAACTGAATTCCCCTGCCTAGGTTAGAATGGCTTAGCTGCGCGGAACGGAAGAAAACGCCCGCACATCACCAAATGACGACCTGGCTGCTTGCTTGCGAGTCGAAGCTGATTCAGCGCAAAAAGGCGAAGTCTCTCCGAGAAGGATGGGAACAACGCTGGCGACATCTTCCTATCTTTACCTCCATTTAAGATTGAGAACATTTTGACGATAAGTAGTATGAAGAGAGGGAAAACTCTCACAAGTCACCATAATCACCCACAAATGTAAAGGTGCTCTATGGAAATCACCAATCCCCCCCTGCCAACTCTCCCCTCCGCTCAATCTACCTCCTCGATCCAGGATGGAGACGTGGGCCAGAAGGGTAGCTTTTACAGCCGCAATAGAAAAAAACAACACAAGGATATTGAGCAACACTCGGAAGAACCACCACCCCGCAAAGATCGCTCAACTCGACTCATTGATATCCGCGTGTAGCACTGGTTAATTCTTGAATTTTCATGTCTCCTACGCGCCGAAGCATTGACGTCCCTTCGGATTTTGATCACAGGATTCCATATTCTGCAGATGCGCTGCTGATGAATGATCATATTGGGGACCCCGTCCTATCTAAAGCAAAATCTAAATATTGAGCCTTATCAATAAATTTATCGCTATATATAGTGTTTATTGTTTTCTTTTTGGGTATATTGGCTTTTGAATTTCTTGATTCAGCCATTTTCACCTAATGAGAACCGGACATGAGCTATAAAAACATCGGTGATTACGGCATTATTGGAGATCTCCACACTATTGCCCTTGTTGGGATCGATGGATCCATTGATTGGTGCTGCCTGCCACGATTTGACTCCCCTAGCCTGTTTGGAGCCATTCTTGATCATAAAATTGGAGGGTATTTCAAGATTGCCCCCGTCACAAATGGCAATACCCGACAAATGTACCTGCCGGAAACCAATATTTTGCTGACCCGGTTTCTGCAACATGATGGTGTTGGCGAACTTACTGACTTCATGCCCATCGAATCGGACGAAGCCGGATACCGGCCTCGCCGCCACCAAATTATCCGAATGCTCTCCGTGGTCCGTGGAACCGTCACTTTTCGACTTGAATGCGCGCCCGCATTTAATTTCGGCCGGGATCCTCATGACATCAAAACCAGATCAAAAGGCATCATCTTTCAATCCGGAGATCAATCCGTGGGATTGGTCAGCCCCATTCCCCTTCATACGCGGGAAAATTTCGCGTACCAAGAATTCACACTCCATCAGGGCGAAAGCCTGACATTTTTTTTGGAATACTTGGAAGTCAAAAACGGCGACCAGCTGTTATCCACCCCTGAATCCGGCGACGAGGCCTTTCGAAATACTTCCGCCTTCTGGCAGCGCTGGCTGGCACAATGCCAATACGATGGGCGATGGCGGGAAGTGGTGCACCGTTCCGCCTTAGCCCTCAAACTGCTGACCTATGCTCCCACCGGAGCCATTGTGGCGGCTCCTACAACCAGTCTTCCGGAAAATATCGGGGGTCCCCGAAATTGGGACTATCGTTACACCTGGATTCGGGATGCAGCCTTTTCTATATACGGGCTATTACGTCTGGGCTTCACGGTGGAAGCCAGCCGATTCATGGATTGGCTCAATGCCCGATGTTGCGAACTTAATCCGGACGGATCGATCCAATTGATGTATGGCATCGACGGCCGCCGCAATCTAACCGAAGAAGAACTACCCCATTTGGACGGCCACCGCAGTTCCCGTCCCGTCCGCATCGGCAATGGTGCCGCGTCTCAACTGCAAATGGATATGTACGGCGCGCTGATGGACGCGGTATATCTCTATAATAAACACGGCGCGTCCATTTCCTATGATCTCTGGGTAAACCTTTGCCGCCTCTTGGATTTTGTCTGCGACAATTGGGAGCAACCGGATGAAGGCATCTGGGAAGTCAGAGGAGGACGCCGTCATTTTGTCTATTCCAAAGTCATGTGTTGGGTGGCCTTAGATCGCGGCATTCGTCTGGCCGACAAACGGGGCTTTCCAGGCAACCGAGCCCGATGGACGGGGGAACGCGACCGGATCTACCGGGAAATTATGGCACGGGGTTGGAATGCCGACATTGGAGCCTTCGTTCAATCCTACGATAGCGAAGCGTTGGATGCCGCCAACCTGATTATGCCTCTCGTCTTCTTTGTGTCCCCAACTGATCCTCGGATGCTCTCAACCATTGACCGTACACTCGAGCAACTGTCATTAGGGAGCCTCGTGTATCGTTATGAAAACGGGAAGGCCGCCTCAGATGGCCTGGACAGCGAAGAAGGCACCTTTAGCATGTGTACCTTTTGGTTAGTCGAAGCTCTGACAAAAGCGGGGCGATTAACGGAAGCACGACTGATCTTTGAAAAAATGTTAAGTTATGGTAATCATCTTCGTTTATATGCCGAGGAAGTCTCGCACTCGGGTGAACAGTTAGGAAATTTCCCCCAGGCCTTTACACATTTTGGTCTCATAACGGCGGCCTGCAATCTTGATCTGGCTCTCAATACGAAACGTGCCGCCCACACTGTCGTGAGGCGTAATCGACCGTCAGGATTACCCTCACGCCAGGATCAATGACGACTGAAAGGACCACCACTCGACATCACAGGAGGATCGCATATGGATATCGGTTTCATTGGACTTGGCAAAATGGGAATGAACATGGTCACCCGGTTAAGCCAGGGAGGACATCGGGTCGTTGCCTACGACCGGTCCCCCGCCCTGATCAGTGAGGCCGAAACAAAAGGGGCGAATCCATCTTCATCCTTGGAAGACCTGATCACCAAATTACCCAAGCCGCGAGTCGTCTGGGTCATGGTCCCCTCAGGTCAACCCACCGAAGAGACCGTACAACATCTCGGAAAAATCTTGGAGGCCAACGATATCATCATCGATGGAGGCAATACGAAATTTCATGATGACGTTCGCCGCGCAGCCGACCTTCACACCCGTGGCATCCAATATATTGATGCCGGAACCAGTGGGGGTATTTGGGGGTTGCAAATCGGCTATTGCTTGATGGTCGGTGGGAAACAGGAACCCGTCAAGCGATTAGCCCCGATCTTCACAACCTTGGCTCCGGAAAATGGATGGGCCCATGTCGGGGGACATGGCGCTGGTCATTATGTGAAGATGGTTCACAATGGCATTGAATACAGTATGATGCAGGGATACGCGGAAGGGTTCGAACTTATGTCCAAGAGTGACTATAACTTGAATCTCGCCACAATCGCCGATCTCTGGATGCATGGCAGTGTGGTCAGATCCTGGCTGCTTGAACTCGCCGCCGGAGCGCTCAAAAAGGATCCTAAGCTGGAACAATTACAAGGCTACGTACAGGATTCCGGCGAGGGACGGTGGATGATAATGGATGCCATTGAAAAAGACGTACCGGTTCCTACCCTGACGACCGCTTTATTCACCCGATTCCGCTCGCGGCAGGATACCTCCTTCGCGGAAAAAATGTTAGCAGCCCTGCGGAAGGCTTTTGGCGGACATAGCGTCCGACCATAACCGGATTCTTGCGAGGTCGACATGTCACCGAATGAACCTTCTCCTGGAACCGAAGCCCCCGTCACGACCAACCGTACCGCAGCGACTCAATCGTGCACGATTGTTATTTTCGGTGCCTCGGGCGATCTGACCCAGCGTAAACTTCTGCCGGCCCTTTACAACCTCCTCCTGGACGGCTTGTTACCGGACAATTTCGCCGTACTGGGATTAGGCCGGAAGCCTCTTTCGGATGAGGCTTTTCGCGGAATTGCCCGTGAGGGCATTGAACAATTTTCCCGGCAAACGCTCGAACCCGACAAGTGGAAAACATTTCAAAGTCGATTATTTTATTGCGCAGGAGATATTTCCGCCTCCGACTATTACGGGAAAATCCGGAACCGGCTGAAAGACATTGAGGCACCCTTCAAACTACCCGGCAATCGTATTTTTTATTTAGCCATCCCGCCAACCTCCTTTGCACCCGCATGCGAGGGGCTCCAGAAGGCCGGGTTAGTGGCCGTCCCTGACCAAGCGGACACGTACTCCCGGGTCATTGTGGAAAAACCGATTGGACACGATTTGTCTTCTGCCCGAGCGATTAATACGGCCATCGGGAATGTCTTCGATGAATCGCAAATTTATCGCATCGATCATTATCTGGGGAAGGAGACCGTCCAGAATATTATGGTCATGCGGTTTGCCAACTCCATTTTTGAACCGCTATGGAACCATAAATATATCGACCACGTGCAATTGACCGTCAGCGAAGCCGTCACCCTTGGAACCCGAGCCACCTACTATGAGGGGGCAGGAGCCCTTCGAGACATGGTGCAAAATCATATTTTGCAACTGCTCTGCCTGATCGCGATGGAGCCCCCCTACTCACTGGATCCGGATGTAGTACGGAATGCTCGAATGGATGTGTTACGGGGACTGCGCCCAATTCGCGGACAAGACGTCGAAAAGATGACTGTTCGCGCCCAGTATGCCCATGGCAACATCAAGGGCCAGGAAGTCCCGGGCTATCGACGAGAGGAAGGGGTTCAACCGGACTCCACCACGGAAACATATGTGGCCTTAAAAGTTTTTGTGGAAAACTGGCGCTGGGCCGGAGTGCCATTCTATATTCGCACGGGGAAAGCCATGCCGACGCGCGCCAGCGAAATCGCCGTCCAATTCAAGGACATTCCCCAGATTTTATTTAATGCCAATCCGCAAATTCCCCAGGCTCCGAATCTGCTCACGCTTCGTATTCAACCCGAAGAGGGCATGGCCCTTCGCATTATTTCCAAAGTACCGGGGACTAAAGCCCAAACGCATCCGGTTGATATGGACTTTCACTACGGTGATGCCTTTAAGGCGCCTTCCCCGGAAGCCTATGAACGATTGCTGTTGGATGTCATGGCGGGGGATACGTCCTTGTTCATGCGTCGGGATGCCGTTGAGGCTTCGTGGAAATGGGTCACGGATATTCTCGAAGGGTGGAGTGCATATGAAACCAAATGGTTACCCGAATATCCCGCCGGTAGCTGGGGGCCCCTCGAAGCCGATCGACTGATTCATGCAGGCGGGCACCATTGGCGAAAAATCTAGGCCATTCCTGCTCTTAATTTTTCTCGCACAAATGACGCGACGGGAGAAGAGTATCCCCGCTCCCCTGTCCACCAAACCGATTCAACGTCCTCATACCTGAGCGTGACTAGGAGCCAGTCGAACGTTGGGGATCCAGGGCGAAATATGGATCGCTTGGCCCATGTGCGGTTGACTCATCCGAAGTCCGACAGGTTCCTAGTGAGCATGCGAACCGATGCTGGCTTCAATCAATTGCTCCAGGCGAGCCAACCCCTTTTCAACATCGGCCTCTAGATGGAGACGAATGACCCGTCGGTGACGACTGCTCAGGCTTTGCATATCGCCCAATGCTTGCGCGGCTTTCAACACGCCAAACGAATATGGTTCACCAGGAATGGGAAGATCCTCCCGATCATCGCATGTCACCTGAATAAAAACTCCAGAATTGGGTCCACCCTTATGCAATTGCCCCGTGGAATGGAGAAATCGTGGGCCATATCCTAACGTGGTTGCTACCTGTTTGTTCTCACGAATGTTGGTGCGCATGCGTTGAAAAATTGCATGAACCGGATCGGTACGTTCCACGTAGGCATTGATGGCAAAATAATCACCTGATTGGATACGAGCGAGATGCGCGCCCAGCACGGCTTCCAAGGAAGCCTTGCCTTTGAGGACAGAGGCGTTCTGTTCATCGGTATAGACGGTCACATTGCCATCAGTAAGGAAAGAGGGGGAATCCGGGAAGGTGCCGTTCCGGGTGAAGGCTTCTAAATATTTCTTTGTGTAATCTTTACTTTCCTGAACGTTTGGCTGATCGAACGCATTAATCTCTAACAAAGCTCCGGCCACCGCCGTCGCCATTTCCCATAAGAAAAATTGCTCACCAAGATTAATCAGGTCGGCGACGTTAATGCGAATCACCGGATACCCGGCTGCCTCAAGTGCCTTTACTTTAGCTTCCTGGGTGACATCAATTCCTTGTTCATATCGGATATAGGCAAAGACCCGGTCCTGGTCGTAGACCTCAGGGTCTCCTAACGATTCCCCATCAATGGGAATAATTCCCTTTCCTTCTTTCCCCGTGCTTTCAGCCACCAATTGTTCTAACCACGCACCCAGATCCCATAGTGCCGGCGAGGTCACAAACGTCAGCTTGTCCTTTCCAGCCTTGGCACACATGCCCAGGACCGTCCCGAGGATCACACCTGGATTATCCTGAGGAGGCACACTGGCCCCACAGGAATGACGCATGCGTTCCGCCCGATACAAGAAATGCTCAATATTCACGCCCATCAAAGCCGCAGGGACCATACCAAAATTCGAGAGAGCCGAATATCGCCCGCCAATTTCTGGAACACCAGGCAAAATATGTCGGAATCGCAGCTCCTTGGCCATTTGCTCCAACAACGAGCCAGGGTCGGTAATGGCCACAAAATGATTGCCCGCCTTCTCCCCGACAACCTGCCGCATACGCTCAAAGAAATATTTTTGAAACACGAGGGGTTCGGTTGTAGATCCCGATTTAC
The DNA here is from genome assembly GCA_024760505.1 of Nitrospira sp. GTDB lineage: Bacteria > Nitrospirota > Nitrospiria > Nitrospirales > UBA8639 > Nitrospira_E. The sequence continues at coordinate 1,960,541 of CP058931.1, read as the reverse complement.
TGGCTACCACACACAACGTTTTTGCCAATTCGACCCGATGCTCAAATGCCCGCACCTGCGAAGGTACCGTGCTATCCAAAACATGTAATTCGGGATATCCCGGAATTAAGCCAAAGGTCATCCGGCAGACTTCCGGACACAAGCTGCTTCCCCCCATACCCAGGATCAGAACATGTTGAAACCCCGCTTCTTTGATCTCTTTTGCCAAAGCCAGCAATCGGGGTATCGAGGAAAGTTGTTGTTCTGTGATTCGCAACCACCCCAAGGCATTCCGAATGATCTCCTGATGAGCGGGATCGTGATGCCAGACCGTAGGATCTTTACTCCACAAACGGCGAACCAGATTGGTATGCTGAAATTCTTTGAGCGCCGCGTCAATCTTCGGCTGCAGAGGGCCAACCGAATAGGTCACCCGGTCCACTTTCTCCCCTAAAATGATGGCCCGTTTCCGGCTAATCACGCCCATTAATTGATCAAAGGCATCCAAAAATAATTGGGCGCCATCCTTCAGGAGAGTGTCGGTGACCTCCTCCATTGAGATTCCAGCCTCGGCCAACTGCTGCATGGTTATTTTCGCTTCAGCGAGGCCCTCCTGAATCGTATTCTTCACGGTTCCGTGCGTTCGGAAAGCTGTAAACGTCGCTTCAGGCATCGTGTTCACGGTATCCGGACCGATGAGATTATCAACATAATAGGTATCCGGGTATTTGGGGTTTTTCGTCCCGGTGCTCGCCCAAAGGACCCGCTGGACTCGTGCGCCTTCTGCTTTGAGGGGTTGAAATTCGGAGCTCGCAAAGACTTCCTGAAAAATTTGATAGGCCAGCTTGGCATTGGCAATGGCGACCTTTCCCAGAAGACCTTCCAGCATCGCTCGTTGGGCAGGACGGGATTCTTTTGAAATTTTTGCGTCTAATTTTTTATCAATCAGAGTATCAATTCGACTGACGAAAAAACTGGCCACCGAGGCAATACGATGCAAATTCCCTCTATGCGCCGCCAACCGTTTCAACCCACGGATATAACTCCAGGCCACCTGCTCATATACCACCACACTGAATAAAAGAGTGACATTGATATTGATGCCTTGGGACAGAAGCTCCTCAATGGCGGGTAACCCCTGAGGGGTTCCAGGCACTTTAATCATGACATTGTCCCGGCCCACGGTTTGCCACAAACGGACCGCTTCATCAATGGTGCCTTGTGTATCAAAAGCCAAATCCGGAGAGACCTCCAAGCTCACATAGCCATCACGACCATCCGAGGTCTCATAGACCGGCCGCATGAGATCGGCTGCATCCTGGATGTCTTGAATGGCTACTCCCTCATAAATCTGTTTGACGCTCGTCACCTGCGACGCGACTTGTGCAATCGCTTCATCATAGTCCGCACTCCCCGCAATCGCTTTTTCAAAAATCGAGGGATTCGAGGTCATGCCCATAAGACCGTCCTTCTCAATAAGCGCCTGAAGGTCCCCAGAGGTAATCAAACCCCGACGAATATAGTCGTACCAGGGACTTTGCCCCATCTCACGAAGTTGGACGAGTGGATTCATGGTGAGATTCTCCTTGAAAGGATGAAGTTAGCGGTCAGCGGTGATGGCATGAGCTTGATGCCGTGCAATCTGCGCCTTGGCCGCTGCCACCACATGCTCAACCGTAAAACCAAATTTTTTAGCTAATTCCTTGAGCGGAGCCGAGGCGCCGAACGATTTCATCCCTATCGAATGGCCCTGCGTTCCGACATAGTTTCCCCATCCAAAGACAGAGGCTTGCTCGACCGATACCCGCGCGGTGACATCGGGGGGAATAACCGAACGTCGATAGTCTTCCGATTGTTGTTCGAACAATTCCCAGGAAGGCATACTGACGACCCGACTTTTTATCCCTTCAAGCGCCAATTGCTCATGGGCTTGCACGCACAAGGGTACCTCACTTCCCGTTCCGAGCAATAAGACCTCGGGGCACCCATCTGGAGGGTCCGCCAATACATAGGCGCCTTTGGCCACGCCCGACGCTGACGCATATTTCATGCGATCCAATGTGGGAATGGCCTGCCGCGAGACGATCATAATCACCGGTTCGTGCCGCAACTCCATAATCACCTTCCACGCTTCGGCAATTTCGTTGGCATCTCCAGGGCGAAACACCATTAACCCGGGAATTGCGCGAAGGGAAGAAATTTGTTCAATGGGCTGGTGAGTCGGTCCATCTTCCCCGACCCCAATGGAATCATGAGTAAAGATATGCACGACGGGAATTTCCATCAAGGCACTTAACCGGATAGCCGGTCTGGCATAATCGCTAAAGATGAGAAATCCTGAGCCATAGGGGCGAACTTTTGACAAAGACAGGCCATTCAAAATAGCGCCCATCGCATGCTCCCGAACCCCAAAATGGATATTCCGTCCTGATGGATTGCTGCCGGTCAAATCCCCGGCCCCCTCAAAAGTTAATCGAGTCTTCGTGGATGGAGCCAGGTCTGCGGCCCCTCCGAAAAACCAGGGAATAGCGGCCGCCAGGGCATTCAACACGATTCCCGACACTTCCCGCCCGGCAAGCCCCTTGGCATCAGGCGGGAAAACAGGAACTTTACGGTCCCAGCCATCGGGCAATTGTCTATGTTGCATTTGATACAAGTGGCCCGCCAATTCGGGATATTTGGCTTGATAGTCTGCAAATCGGGCCATCCACCCGCTCCGCAACTCTTTGCCCCGTTTCCCGATACCCTGTTGAAAATGAGCCGGTACCTCATCGGGCACAAGAAACCGTGCGTCTTCCGGCCAACCATAATAGCGTTTGGCTAACCGGATTTCTTCTTCACCCAAGGGTTCCCCATGAGCCGAATGCGTGTCCTGTTTATTCGGAGCTCCATAGCCAATATGGCTATCGACAATGATCAGAGTCGGACGCTCTGATTCCTTTACAAACGTCCCAAAAGCGCGATCCAGCATCTTGAGATCATTCGCATCACCCACACGGGTCACATTCCAACCGTAGGCGATAAATCTGGTAGCCACATCTTCGCTAAAGGCCAAGTCCGTAGGGCCTTCAATCGTGATCTTATTGTTGTCATAGATCCAACAGAGATTCGACAATTTGAGGTGTCCGGCAAGAGATGCCGCTTCAGAGGACACTCCTTCCATCAAACACCCATCACCACAAATGGCATACACATTATAGTTAAACATTTCAAAATCCGGACGATTGAAATACTCGGCCATCCATCGTTGCGCAATCGCCATGCCGACACTGGTTGCGACGCCCTGACCTAATGGACCGGTCGTCGTTTCGATCCCCGATGTCCAACGATACTCAGGATGACCAGGGCATTTACTCTCTAATTGCCGGAACCGTTTAATATCCTCCAACGTCACCGAAAGCTCACCCAATTGCTCATATTGCCCGTTCACCGATTTCACGCCACAGAGATGCAACAGGGAATAGAGCAACATTGACGCATGTCCGGCTGAGAGAACAAACCGGTCACGATTCGGCCAGATGGGATCGTCCGGATCAGAACGCAAGATTCGATTCCAGAGCCAATAGGCGACAGGAGCCAAAGCCATCGGGGTACCGGGATGCCCGGAGTTTGCGGCTTGTACCGCATCCATCGATAAGGTGCGAATGGTGTTAATACAAAGCTGGTCCAGGGAATCGCATGCGGGTTTCATTCTTGCTCCTTCGTTATCCATAATAAGTGAGCTATCTCGCGTGACGGGTTTTCAATTGTGAAAACGGTAAGTACCTGCATCCTATCACAGGTCTTCCCTTCACTCTAGATTATGGCCCACTAGGTTGTTCGACAAACGGACTTGCCGTGAAGAAATAAAAATTTTTCCTCGGGCGGAGACAAAAAGTCGCATAATTTAATCAGTTGCCAATCCCATGAACCTGTCTTTATGATTCAAACCTATGAAAGTCCATCTTAGCCATCCCACCCGTGACCTGATCATCCAAGGCCCCAAACGGGTTGCCGACATTTTTAAAGAACTTAATTTAATCCCTGAGGCTTTCTTGATCATACGCGGGCAGGATCTCATGACCGAAGACGAAACCGTGGCGGATGGGGATAGCATTGAAATCCGCCCGGTCATATCCGGAGGGTAAACTCATGCGCTGCCGAAAATGTCCAAAACGGGCGGTGCTGGGACTATCAAGGCACAATACGGCGTTTTGTGGGGACTGTCTCACTGAATTTGTCCGAACCCAGGTGCAACGAGCCATTAAGGCTCAACAGATGTTTGCCCCTGAAGATCGCGTTCTGGTTGCCGTTTCCGGAGGAAAAGACAGCCTGACCCTTTGGGAAATTCTCCTGAAATTAGGCTATCGGGTCGATGCCTTGTATGTTGATTTAGGCATTCCGGGTTATTCCAGCCGGTCAAAAGAAAAAGTCGAACAGTTTGCCAAAGTGGTGGCTGAACCCTGCGGATCCCAACTGACGATTCATACCGTGGAAGAAGATGCGGGAGCCGGGATTAAAGAATTAGCTAATCTGATCAAGCGCCCCACATGCTCAGCCTGTGGCACGATTAAACGGTATCAGTTTAATCGGGTGGCCTGGCAAAATCACTACGACGTGATGGCCACCGGCCATAATTTAGATGATGAAGCGGCCAGACTTCTGGGCAATGTCCTGCAATGGCAGGAGGAATATTTGCAGAAACAGTCGCCAAGCCTTCCCGCCTCCGTAGAAGGTTTTGCGAAAAAAGTGAAACCGCTCTACCGCATGACCGAACGGGAAATTGCCGCCTATGCCGTGGTTAACCGGATTGACTATTTAGTCGAAGAATGCCCAATGGCCAAAGGCGCAAAGATGTTAGTATATAAAGACGCGCTTAATCGCTTAGAAGCGGAATCCCCGGGAACCAAGCAACGGTTTTATTGGGGATTCCTTGATAGACAGGAGAAATCGTCCTCTGTGGCTCCATCTATGAGCCAGATCGACCAAACCACCTTGCAACCCTGTAGCGTGTGCAGCCAACCCACGACTGCGGGAACCTGCTCCTTTTGTCGCATGATGGCCCGCGCCAAAACGGCAGTGAAGTAGGCTCCATTTTGGCATGGCCATTCTCAATGGCTTTCAGAATATCGACGGCAGTTTCACCACGACCCCGCAGAAACCCGCTTTCCTATGGTCCCCTAACATTTTGGCTCAATCACAAAAGTAACTAGTACTTGGCTTCATTTCCCACATACCGAAGGAGAAAGAGGAACTAGAAAATTTGGCCCTTTGCCTAGAAAAGGAAGGAATTTGGCGACGTCCAGTTATTCGGGGAGTTCAATACTACCCCCTTCGAGGTCGGCATCGATGCCGGTCAGCTCCATTTTGTTCCCAACCCGCCACCATTCCGGGGAGATTTCAGACAAGGTGCCTTTGGAGGTATAAAATTTTGCCGCAGGGATGGCCACCGCTTGGTGGGGCTTTTTGTGGATTTCCATGACGAGAGTCTTCAGGGTTGTATCTTCCACCTTGACGCTATCCGGCAACTCCGTAAGAACAAACCGGTCGCCAGGATTGTGTTCCCAAACGTTGCGTTTCAACTTGGCCACTTCCGTTCCGGTTGGCATAAATACACCCATACTCAATGCCAGCTTTTTCTCCTCTTCCAACCACTCAATACGAAGCTGTTCTTTACCGTGAGCGATAAAGACGCCATCCGTATTCCGAAGGGTATTCTTTCCTAGTTCAATATCCATCGTTACCTAATCCTTTCTCGGGCAACTATCCGTGAGGGTCCGATTATTCACAATAGACCCGGAGAGTTCAAGTCACCGAATATTTCCACAGAATCATCCAGTTTGTCCTCTACCGTTCCAACGAGGTCATCTGGTCCGGCTCACCACCCCGACCTTTCAAAAACATCAGACAAACAAGACCAAAGACAATCCAGAGTATTTCTCGCAGTCGTCGAATAAGCGCAAAAGTGATTCCCGTCACCTCCGAATAACCAAAAGTCATCAACAGTAAGGTGTATCCCCCTTCTTGTGCGCCCAGGCTTCCCGGAATAAAAAATGTTCCGCCTTTAATAAGCACCGTAAGCGCCGCAATTGAGAGAGCTACCCACACATCGATCCTCATGCCGAGAAAGTACAGAATGGCATATACCTCAAGTGTTTCCATCATCCACGCCAAAAAAAATACGGCCAACGTCGCATAAAAGGTCTGACGGTGTTGAGAATAAAATCCACGAATCGTGCCGTCCAGCTCCTGTAGTTGAGGTTCCCGTTTTTCAAGAAAGGAGAACCTGATACCGCATGCCCGTAATAGGCCCAGGCACCCCATACCGAGACCGTGGCGTTGGAGCAGCACAAACAACCCGACGCCAAACGCTAAGACTCCCACACTGACCAGCATTGCCATCCAGGAATGACCTGAATCGCCAAGGATCCAAAAAGCCACCGCCAATCCCAGCAAGATAAAAAGCACTTGGGCGAAGGTCATAGCGGTCTTCGCGGTAATCACGGACGCCAACCCATCCACCATTGGCACCCCGTATCGTTTTAGAAGATAGGCCTTCAGGGGCTCCCCTCCGACATAGGCCGTGGGAGTCGTGACATTCACGGTTTCGCCAGCCATCCGGATGGCAAATAACCGCATGAACCCGACATGGCGAGCATGAGAGCCCAGAGTAAGTTGCCATCCCAAGGCTTCTAACCCGTATACCAGAATCATGGGAAGGAGGATGAGCCCGAAATGTAGAAGACCTAATTGAGAAACGGTATGCTGAATCGGTTCGAGACCGATGTGGAGAACAATCCCGACCAGGGCCGCAAGGCCGACGACCAGGAAAAGCAGTTTAAGCACGAGGGATAAGACTACGGCGAAGCATCCAGGCCATCGACACGACAAAGAGCCACGAGCCGATCGCGGCCAGGGCCAAAAACCAGTGCAGGAAGCCAAAAGCAGCACTCAGTAACACCATGATGGAAAAATCGCGATTGGCGACATTGCCCAACATAAATTCAATATTGGCCCGTTCTTGTTCTGTGAGTTGCCGAATTTGACGAGGACGGGATCGCAATTGCCGCGCATGATTGACTAACAGCAACGACACGACATTCGCTAAAACCGCCGAGGCCCCAAGCAAAAGGGGAAGGTGCGTTTGCTCCCACGGCCCCTGGAGAAACGCCCCGCAAGCGATGGCGGCAAACAACACAATGTGTACAACATTATCTGCCCAAATATCGAGTTCTTGCCCAAACCTGGACTCTGAAAACGTCAGCCGGGCGACCTCCCCATCGCAGCAATCGATGATGACAGACAATTGCAAGATCAGTCCCCCGAGAATGGCAAGTTTCCAAGACCCAGGCACAAAAAGCCCCGCAGCCACGAGCCCCACGACCATGGATAGCATCGTAATCATGTTCGGTGACCATCCCAACCGCAAAAACCCATGCGTGAGCAGACCGGAACATTTGCGATTCACATACCGATCCACCAACCCATCCAAACCGCCTTTCATGGTTTGGAGTGCCTCCAACAGGGTCCGCTCAGCGAGTTTTGGCCCCTTAGGCCCACGAACATCTCTGAACCAATGAGAAGCGCCGCCAATGGTTTGAATCGTCCCTTCCACTGCCGCTTGCTCCAATGCCAACCGAAGTGGATTAGTGCCATTAGCATGCAATACGCCTGAAATACCCAACAGCCGGGCCGGGAGAACCAGCAGATCTCCAACCAGCGGCAACCGGCTTCGATCAGAAGTCTGACTTTTCGTTGAGGACTGAGACGTCTGGGATACCGCCTGGTCATGGAAGACCACCGTCGAGGTTGACCGTCCCTCCAGCCCCTCCGGCCGGAACGCCACCCCGGGATTTCCCCGGTGATGTCCCTCCTCAGGTTGACCAACGACTACGACTGCCTTCCCTTGAGATCCTTCAGCTCGCAAGCGCTGGATCAATGCGGGAGAGTACACGGTATGGCAACCCACGATCATACAGGCTCCATTGATTTCTTCCGCAAGGGCTTCCCAGGTCTGGGGGTCATGTGGTGGGAATTCCCGAACCGGCAGCCAACGAACGGCGGCCTGTACCCGGCTATCTTCACGAAGTAACTGACGAAGAGCTTGTTCTTCCGGCCCAGCTAACACCCAAATTTGAGAGATTCCGCCTCGCTGCAACGTGAACACCGCCCGTTGAAACAGCGTCATGCCGCCGACACGAGTCAAGGGGCTGGGAACTGCGTCACCTGTCCCGACGGCTCCGGGATCAAAGACGCCGACCGACGTCAATAAAATTGCCGTATCGACCGCATGGGTGGCTTCTTGTTTAAGTATTCCGTCCATACACTCATTCCTACGGTCTCAGTGTGGTGGCCCTGGTATTCTCCTCTAAGTTTATCACGGCGGGCAAGATCTTAGACTCCGCTCGATCTATATCTTCAGGAAAATCAATTTCTATCCACGGAAGCCCCCCGATTTTTTCGTATCCCACCGGCACCTTTTCAAAAAACTCTTTTAGCGCGTCCTCATATTCCATATCAAGCTTCCCGGCTGCAACATAGGCCTGAACCGATTGCAACAGTGCTGGGATATCCTGTTTTTGGACTTTGAGAAACCCGACCCCTTCGCCGGCCTCATCATAGGCAGATGGCAGGGTTTTACTTAAGGTGAGGACTCGACCAGCCTTCGCGGCAATCATACACTCTTCCGATTGCTGCCTCACCGTCTCATCCATCAACAAGGCCGTCGGAAAGGGAGAATGAACCAAACGAGCCAGAATTGATGGGGCGTAGAGAACATCGGCATCCATGAGCACGACATCATCGTCCATTTCAGACCGTGCTGCCCACAATGACGTTATGCTCCCACGAGTGAACTGTTCATTCACCACCCATCGGACCTCTTGAACAAACGGGTCAGCGGCCATGGCCTTTCGAATATGATCCTGGGCGTACCCCACCACCAGTACCACCTGGCACACACCCAATTGCCCCAGAGCTTCGACATGCCGGGATAATAAGGTCCTTCCGCCAAGATCAACCAGGCATTTCGGTCGCCCCTGTGTCACACCTTGCAACCGCTTCCCGACACCCGCTGCAAAGATAACTGCTTTCACGCTCTGGCTCCCGAAAGGATGGACCGAAAAGCAGAGAGGAAACCTTCAACATTCTGATTGGTCAGGGCACCAATATTGGCAATACGAAACACTTTCTCCTCCAGTTGTCCCTGCCCGGCATAGATCACGTATCCGGCTCGTTTTAATTCGTCATGCAGCCCTTGGTAGGCACACCCTTCAGGCAGATAAAACGCGGTTAAGGTATTACTTTGAAGCGTAGGGGCCAGTACCGGCTTGACACCCCACTCTTCCAGGCGCGTCCGAATGGTGGTGGCATACCCCTTAAATCGTTGAATCCGGTTGTCGAGGCCTTCTTCTAAGAGTTCATTAATCGCTTCGCGGAAGGCATAATAGACCTGCACGGCTGGAGTAAAGGGAATCGTCCCCCGCTCCTGCTCTTCATAATAATTAGCCAAATTTAAATACCAGGACCGCTTGGGATATTTCATCATCCGCTCCATAAAGCCTTTGCGGACCAACACAAACGCGGCACCTGGAAAACCTTGAATACATTTCTGAGCGGCCCCCGCAACCATGTATAATTTGTTTCCGGCAATATCCAGGGCCTCTCCTCCCAGCCCGCTCACAGAGTCCACCATAAAGACCCGATTATACCGGTCCACGACCTCCGCAACTTCCTTCACCGGATTAATCAATCCCAGGGTCGTTTCATGATGCACCATGGCGACGGTATGCACTTCCGGATGTTGCTTCAGCGCCAAATCAACCGTCTGCGGATCCGGTACGATTCCCCAGCCATACTTTAAGTCCGGCGTACCCAAACGTTGCATCGCCAGCATGGAAGACATCCGTTGGCCATACACCCCATTGTTGATCACCATCGCTCGCTTGCCGGTAGGGATACTGGACATTAACGCCGCTTCCACGGCCGCCGTGCCGGAACCCGTCAACACGATCGCGGTGTACTCGTCTTCTTCACCAGGAACGAAGACCTTCAGCAATTTTTGCCGAATATCTGTCAATAATTCCGAAAATTCCGACTCTCGATGACAGATATCCGGTTGAAGTAAAGCCTGACGGACTCTTTCAGACACATTGACGGGACCGGGATTGAATAAAATCATGAATCCTCTTCCTTTACTTTACACGCTTACAGGCTGGCGATTAGGCTTTCACGCGAATACGTGTGCCGTTAGGTGACACTCCCCTTAAACCGTTTCGTCAGCTCAGCTGGACTCAAGGCAATCCGATCCGCATCTTCAAGCTGTTCATTCACCTTGACCAACAAAAAACTCGGCCCGTCATCCCCTAACATGGCCTTAAACTCATACACAATATCTTCTCGTTCCCAGACTCGCTCAACATTCTTGTATCCCGCCGCTTTGGCCATTTTATCCAGACCGACAACCCTGGAATAGGTGGGCTGGTTTCCGGTGGTCCCATACACCTCATTATCAAAGACCACATGAATGAGATTTTTCGGTCGCAACGCACTAATCGTGGCCAACGTGCCAAGACTCATCAGCACATTTCCGTCGCCATCAAAGACCACCACCGTTTTGTCTGGCTGGGCCAGAGCCAATCCTAATCCGATGCCCGCCGTCGCGCCCATCGAGCCAATCATATAAAAATTTTGAATTCGATCACGGAGCTTACAGGCTTCACGTGAGGGAAACCCGTTGCAAACAATAAGCAGTTGATCGGTCATCAGTTCCAACATGGCCGCCATCGCCTGCGCCCGGCTCTGCATGACCCCTTCTTCTGGTCCAATCATCGTTGCATCTCCAACACCATGGTTATTTCTTCGCGTTGACACCCAAGCCGTTGCCCACAGACCAAGCAGGAGTTGCAGATTGGCGGCTCTTTCCTCACGAGACCAAATCGAGAAATCCATACAGGGCCATAGGACATCTCTTCAACATCCCACTAGGGCTGAATGGTTTTCACGATGCCCTTTTTCAACAATAACGCGACAGGGATCCGCTTCTCCATAAAGGTGGTGGCTGTCCATTTCAGATCATCCACAATCGTCTTCTGGGACAACGTCCTGTGGGGAATCCGTACCGTATCCAAAAGCGTCGTCATGGTTTCCCCCATCACCAGATGTTCAGGTGCGTCCTTGCCTTCGAAGCCACGCCAGGATACCAACAGCAAACAGGGAATCTGATAAATCAAATTAAGAGAAGCCAGGACATTCAGGGCATTACCTAATCCGGAGTTTTGCATCAAGACTACCGGAATTTTCCCACCCAGGTAGGCTCCTGCGGCCATCGCCACAGCCTCATCTTCCCGAACCGCCGGGGTATACAAACGTTCTTCCGTCAAATGGGCAATAATGCCCCCCAAAATCGTGTCCGGCACACCGGTAAAAAAATCGAAACCAATGCCTTGCAGGCCTTTCACAAAATCGTCAGCTTCCAATACCGTGTTACTGCTCATCGCCTTAGACAGACCTCACAATTCCCCCCGATTTTTCGACACGTAAACCTTGTCACACACAGAATCGGGGTAAGGGAACCTTTGGATGGTGGGAGTGTTGAATAATTAAGATTTTCAAGGACAAATTTGCCCAGGATTAGATTACCCATCAAAGGTTCCGGGTCGGTTCAAAAAAGTCCGTCCAGCAAGGCCGCAGCCGTTTTTTCGCGCGGAGCGTACGCTTAGTACGTGAGCACGGGAAAATGGCGAGAACGCCGCTGGCGGCTTTTTTCAACAGACCCATAGTGAATAACAACCGCTTCGGTAAAATACCAAGCGCGCCACAAATGACACGCGAGTATAGCCCAGGGTAGGGGTATTCTCAAGAAACCGGCGGCATAAGGTTGCGGGGAAATTTCAGAAAAGAGTAGACTGGGTGCCGTGCTGAACCATCCAAGGAGACGAGCCTTCAACGCATGAAAAAATCGCACAATACTTCAAAATCAGGCTATTCGGAACGGCATGCCAAGAGCGGGATTGCCGATAAATTGCCAAAAATTGAAACCTGGCCGAACCAATATCCAGGCTACGAAATTACCATTGAAATTCCTGAATATACGGCAATTTGTCCCAAGACAGGACTCCCTGATTTTGGCACAATCCGGTTGACCTATGTGCCGGACAAATCCTGTCTTGAATTAAAATCCCTCAAAATGTATATCCACGCCTATCGAAACCTGGGAATCTTTTATGAAAATGCGGTCAACAGAATCCTGGCCGATTTCGTCAAAGCCTGCCGCCCTGTGTCAGCATGCGTCACCGGAGAGTTTACCGCAAGAGGCGGGCTCCGCAGCGTGATTCAAGCCCGCTATCCTCAATAGCGCCTCTCGTTTCCCAATCGGCTTTTCCCCTAACCCTTGTGATGATCTCCTTTACCGTCGATCAAAAAATAATTTGATCGTGTCGACCACATATTGAAGTTGATCCGGTGTGAGTTCCGGATAGATGGGAAGAGAAAGCACCTCTTGGGAGAGTTGTTCCGAGACCGGAAAATCGCCTTTACGATACCCGAGATCCTGGTAACATTCCTGAAGATGAAGGGGGACAGGATAATAAATGCGATTACCGATTCCATGGTGGGTCAGGTAGGCACTGAGTTCGTCTCGCTGCCGCGTGCGAATGGTGAACTGGTTGTAAACATGACTATTGCCGGGTGCCACGATCGGCACGATCACGTGCTCATCAAGACCGTATGTCTGAAACATCTGCTGATAAGAGGCCGCATGCGATTGGCGCTTCGCCGTCCACTCAGCCAAATGCTGAAATTTTACCTGAAGGATGGCCGCTTGCAGCGCATCCAACCGGCTGTTTATCCCGATTAAATGATGATGATATTCTGATCGGCTCCCGTGCACACGCAAGAGTCGCAGTCGCTCGGCCACCCGCGGGTCTCGCGTCGTAATCAACCCGCCGTCGCCGAATCCCCCCTATTTTTTTTGACGAGACTTGAATTTAAGCCTGACCCCACATCCGCCAGGCAGAAAACCGAACGTATCTCCAATATCGGGAGGAGGTGGGCCCATACAATGCCGTTTCACTCGTGGAAGTGTATCGGAAGACGCAGGATCTTGCTCTCACCCCCACTTAATTAGAAATTGGTTTGCTTTTAGGTATCAATCGAGAAATGGTTGATGAATAATGACAGCCTTTCTTTGCATTCAATTCATTTAGACGAGCTGCTTCTGATGTAGCTTCATCCTCGTTTTCAAAAACCTTAACAATCGAAATAGAATTCCAAGGGTCTTCTTCATTGATCGGAAAATCAAATCGAACAACGGGAAATACATGTTGATAATTTAAATGGGATTTATTACCAATTGTCACTTGAATCCCCCTAATAATTTGTTGGTAAGACTCCCCATAAATTCACCTGTATTGGCATTATAAACATCACCTGTTCGACCAATGATCACATTATCTGCGGGCCCAAGACCTGCTTATCTAAAAAAAGCTTTGATCGTGTCGACCACATATTGAAGTTGATCATGGGTGAGTTCCGGATAGATGGGAAGAGAAAGCACCTCTTGAGAAAGCTGTTCCGAGACCGGAAAATCGCCTTTGTGATACCCGAGATCCTGGTAACATTCCTGTAGATGGAGGGGGACAGGATAATAAATGCGATTGCCTATTCCATGGTGGGTCAGGTAGGCACTGAGTTCGTCTCGCTGCGGCGTGCGAATGGTGAACTGGTTGTAAACATGACTATTGCCGGGTGCCACGATCGGCACGATCACGTGCTCATCAAGACCGTATGTCTGAAACATCTGGTGATAAGAGGCCGCATGCGATTGGCGCTTCGCCGTCCACTCAGCCAAATGCTGAAATTTTACCTGAAGGATGGCCGCTTGCAGCGCATCCAACCGGCTGTTTATCCCGATTAAATGATGATGATATTCTGATCGGCTCCCGTGCACACGCAAGAGTCGCAGTCGCTCGGCCACCAGCGGGTCTCTCGTCGTAATCAATCCGCCGTCGCCGAATCCCCCTAAATTTTTCGACGGGAAAAAGCTGAAGCCCCCCGTGCGTCCGAAGGCTCCGGCCCGGACACCGTTTCGAGCCGCACCGATGGCCTGGCAGGCATCCTCGATGACCGGGATTCCCTGTGCATCGGCGATCTGAAGAATCGTTTCCATATCCGCGCATTGTCCAAACAGATGAACCGGAAGAATGGCTTTGACGGCTGAAGTGAGGCTATCCGCTAACCGTGTGGGATCGAGATTAAACGTATCAGGCGTCACATCGACAAACACCGGATGCGCATGAAGCCGGGAAATCACTCCTGCAGACGCGAAAAATGTAAAGGGGACCGTCACGACACGATCGCCCGGTTGGACCCCCACCTCCATCAACGACAACAATAACGCATCGCTTCCTGATGCCACCCCAATCGCATGGTCTGTGCCGATATATGAGGCCAGGTTCTTCTCCAGGTTCTGAACCTGGGATCCCAGAATAAAACTTTGCTCCGCACATATCTCTTCCAACACCACCTGAATATCCTGTTTAATACTGGCGTATTGAGATTTCAAATCAAGAAGGGGAACGTTCACGATATGACGACTCCATAATGGGCTGGGAACTCTAGAGGAATTGATCGTATGGACCGCAATTTATCAAAAAGGAGGCAATTGAGAGGCAAGGCCAACCATACCAACAACGTTTTCTGAATGCTATAGGCAGACGTCTGCGTCGTTCACCCGCCATTGGTGGGTAACAGGGCGAACAAAACCACATACCGGCACCCTTTGCCAATCCCAATACACAATAGAGCACGTACCCAACCCATCCGCAACCATCCTGCCGCGATACACAGGGGATCCCCAATGACCGGCACCCAGGACAATAACAGTACTGGACTACCCCACTTGCGAACCCGTTCCACGGCCAGATGGTGGGCCGGCTTGGTGAACTCATGGAGTGGATACCACCACCCGATAAGCCACCCCAAGGCCCAGGAACTCATTCCACCCAGGGTATTGCCTGCCGTCGCCGTGGCGAGCAGACTCCAGGCCGGAAGATGCCCCTGTGCGGCCAAAATGAGGAAGACGACCTCAGAGCTACCCGGTAATACGGTTGAGGAAAGAAACGCACTCAGAAATAATCCGACAAGGGAATACTCATCTCCAGTCATAGCGGCTACACTCACCTGTCGTCCAGTGCCAGGCGAATCGAATGAAACTTCATCCCGGCATCGAAGGTGATCTCGAAGGTCCCCTGGATCCCCTGATGCGAGACAAAGGGACGAAGCACTCTGGCGGGAAATTGGATCGTTCGACCATCGATTGACTGTGCCACCACAGATTCCACCACACCCTGGTAATAGGCCTGAAAGCGTTCCGGTGAAATTTTCAGCCTAACGGTCACGGTTTGCATAATACGCCCCGGAAATTCTCCCCACGTCTCATTCCATGCACCCGGCCCCTTTCAATCCGCCACCCCCATACAGTCAATCTAGCCTCAGGCGCGCCTCTCATGCTATGAACTGTTATACCCGATGCCTTAAGCGCGCTCCACACTTAACCGATGGTCTCGGGTACAATATCAAGAGAGAGCATTTACTTCATGTTGCCAATGCACGACATCCATTTTGCTTATGACTGATTATCGCCAAGAACTCTCCATCATCCGCCAAGCCCTGGTCCGCGCAAGTGATCGCCTTCACAGAATCCAGTATGAAGGATTAGCCGTCCAGATCAAGCCGGACGGATCGCCAGTGACCAATGCCGATCTGGAAGTCAATCGTATCGTCCAGGAAGCCTTGTTCGCCGTCTATCCTGATGATGGCTGGCTCTCGGAAGAATCGCCCGACAACCCCATCAGACTGAAAAAAAACCGTGTGTGGATCCTGGATCCTATTGACGGGACCAAACCCTTTATTAAAAACCTCCCACAATTTGCGATTTCCCTTGCACTCATCGACCATGGACAGGCCTCAATCGGGATTATCTTCAACCCCGCCACCCGGGAATATTATTGTGCCGTACGAGGTGAACCGGCGACCGTAAATGGCTGCCCCATTCATGTCGGCCGGACTACCGGACACCGCTTGTCATTCCTGGTGAACACCGGACCCATTGACCGCTCCACCATTCGCACCTGGCGAGAAACCGCCAATTGCCGCAATCTTATGGGTTCCATTGCTTATTCATTGGCACTGGTGGCTGCCGGACAGATTGACGGAGTGATCAATATCGGCACACAAAACGAATGGGATATCGCGGCTGCGCTCCTTCTGGTTCAAGCGGCGGGAGGGGTCGTCCTAGACAGAGACCTGAAATCCATTCAATGCAACCAACCTCATCCCACCGTCAATGGCATCATCGCCGCTCGTCCTGATGCCATCCCGGTGATCCAACAACTTCTCGGCAGTCTCCCTGGCTAGCATGTGAATCAGGCCAAAGGCGTGTCTTTCTCTCACCCCATAGGGGTAAGAGGGTATCCGTATTTGCTTGAATGTTTCATGTTTGTTCATATTGAGTGAGATTTACGCTATTTGGTGTACCACTTTTTCAGCTTAATGAGCCTCGATCCATTCTGCAATCAACAGAACATATTCCAAGCATCGGGCCTCTCCTCCTCATTCTTCTTCATCAATAATCTGTCCCAGCCGGCTTTCTCTTAATCTCAGCAAGATTCAACCGAAAAAACAGAGAGGCCACCACACGTAGTTTCTGTCGTATAGCAGACGTCAATCCTTCACCAGGCTGAAGTATGGGCAGTCTGCTTCAACCAGGAAAATGAGCATCGGACCATGCGCGGAGCCGTCAAAAACACATTTAAAATCCTGACCATCGAGGATGATATCGCTCAGATAGAAGCCCTCAAAGAAGCATTGACCGTGGCCCAAATCATCTGCGTGGAAATTTTTGAGGCCGAAGACGGCGAACAAGGCATAGCCTTTTTAAATCAGGAGTATCCCTTTATGGATGCCCCACAACCCGACCTGATTTTTCTCTCCAATCATCTCCCCGATGTGTCGGGAGAAGAGATTATTAAGGGACTCCAACGCGACCGCCGCTTACAGTTGATTCCGGTGGCCTTGTTTTCGGAAGAGACTCCACGTCACTCGAAAGATTTTTCTTTCCCTCCCAATTGCCATCTTTTCAAACGACCGAAGACCTGCGACGAATGGATTTATGTGCTGCGATGCATTGAAGATGTCTGGGTCTCGCTCTTAAACATGGCAGGGAAACCTCTCATCTAAGACCTGGCTTGTTCACCGCCTGTTGCCTGGCCTGCCTTGCCGATTTGCGATTACCTCCGGCCACCATTTGAAATTCATACAGCCTCGATTCCAACGGGCCATTGAACAGGGGGATTTTGCGTGACGGCGCTAAGTGAATCAGTTTAGGAAGGCGCGAATCGGCCGTGAGCACATAGACATCCCACCCCGCAAACCGCTGCTTTAACAGATTCCCAAATTTCGGATACCACTCCTCCAGCTCCGACCGGTCTCCCATTCTCACTCCATAAGGAGGATTGGTGACCAGACAACCCTTCGGTGCAGGAGGCGTCACATCTAATACATCAACCTGACCCAATTGAATCTCCTCCAGCCCCAGGCCTTCAAGATTACTTCTAGCCATGGTCAAGGCATTCGCATCCTCATCATACCCCACAATAGAAAGACCCGGACCGGGGAGGATCGACTTGATCGACTCTTGGCGTACATTCTCCCAAATCGTGTCATCAAAGTTCTGCAGGTGCCGAAAGGCAAATTCCCGCCCGCGGCCCGGGGCAATCCCTTTGGCCATCAACGCCGCCTCAATTAAAAATGTGCCGGCGCCACACATCGGATCAAGCAGGACCTGCTCGCCGGTCCAACCTGAAAGCCTGAGGATGCCGGCCGCCAAATTTTCTCGTATCGGCGCTTCTCCCGCCACCTTCCGCCATCCACGTTTAAACAGCGGATCTCCGGAGGTGTCGATATACCACACCACATGCTCTGCATCGACAAAGACCACAATTTGAATATCGGGTTGGCGTTTACTTACCTCGGGGCGCGCATGTGTCGCCCGGACAAATCGGTCACAAATGGCATCTTTCACTCGCAACGTCGCAAACTCCAGGCTCTTCAGTGGCGAATGTTGAGCAATGATGCGCACTTTGATCTGACAGTCCACGGAAAAATATTCGGGCCAGGGAAGACTTGAGGCGAGGCGATAGAGGTCCTCTTCATCCCGATACCATCCCTGACCGACCCGCCACAAAATACGGCTGGCAATCCGACTTTCCAAGTTAAGCCGGTAGCAGAGAGGAAAAGAGCCCTGACATTCGACGCCGCCAGGAGTCGATCGAATCTCCTGACCGCCTAATTCTTGAAGTTCTTGGCTCAGAACTTCTTCTAAGCCACGAGGACAGGTTGCAAAAAATAATTCCATCATAAGAATAATCGCGGGATATATGGTTACCGGGAAAGCTTAGCAAGAATCATTGATGAAGAATATTCCCGCCATCGGGTTCAGGGAGGCCCCAATCCCATTCTGTCTGTCTCATTCAGGTAGGATCAGGTTTAATTTATAAGGATCGGGGGGTTCCGGGTGGTGGAAGCTGAATCCAGCAGCCTCCTCATAATCAACCGTGACGCCCTCCAGACGTTGTGCACAGGAGCCGTCTATGGCGATGATGAGCCCTTCAATATCTAAGACCGAATCCTCCTGGGTCACAGCATCTTCAAGAGTAATGGAAAAAACAAGGACTTTGTCATCCCGATCCCGAACGGCTAAACGCACAATAGGATCCTCGGGATGCTCTTCGATCAAAGCCTTCAATTTTTCCACAGCCGGTGGTGTGATGTGGATCATGACCTCTCCTCTTGACGAAACCGCCAATCGTCAGGTTGACCTGTAATGTTTCCCATATCATCGAACTCCTTTTCCAGCGTAAACAGTCATCTAGCAATTTCCCTAGGGATTCGAACCATCCCGATCCCGGAACTGCGTTACACGCGGTAGATTTCAGGATTGACACAGTGTGGCAGCGCGTCCCCGCGTAACCCGGCAACGATATTCTCAGCGGCCATGCAGGCCATTCTGTTCCTTGTCGCCACAGACGCACTCCCCAAGTGTGGGATAACCAGACAGTTGGGAAGCGTAAGGAGCGGGTGTGTCACAGGAATGGGTTCCGGATCAGTCACATCCAAGGCTGCCCCACCAATATGGCCATGCACTAAGGCGTGATACAGGGCCTCTGAATCAACCACGCTTCCACGAGCCGTATTGATCAGAATACTTGATGGCTTCATGGCTCGAAACTCGGCTTCCCCAATCAAATGATGCGTGTGAGGAGTCAGGGGGACATGCAGACTCACAAAATCCGCCCGGGCTAATGCTTCATGCAGATCCACCTCATGGAATGCCGCTCCTACCGGTTCGCCCTGACTGGTCCCTTCAAAAGAGCCCTTCCGATGCATTGTTGGTTTAGCAATGGGCTGAGGTCCAGGCCCCAGTGAGACCGAAGACTGCGATGATCCACTCACACCACTCGGGGACGGCACCGCTAGCACATCCATTTGGAATCCTTGCGCGCGCCTGGCCATGGCCTGCCCGATCCGGCCAAATCCCACAATGCCTAACGTCGCACCATGCACATCCTGTCCCAGTAAGAGATCAGGGCTCCAGGTTGTCCACTGTCCCTCTCGCACATATTCAACCCCTTCGACGATTCGTCTGGCTGCAGAAAGGAGCAAGGCAAAAGCCAGATCCGCTGTTGTTTCGGTTAAAATACCCGGCGTGTGTCCAACCGGAATGCCACGGGCTGTACAGGCTCCAACATCGATATGGTCATATCCGACAGCCATGGTGCTGATCACCCGAAGCCGTTTCCCCACCTGAATCACCTCCCGATCAATCCGGTCCGTCAACAGGCAATACAGACCCTCTGCCTCGGGAAGATGATCCAACAACCATTTCCGATCAACGGGGCAATCGTGCTCCCAGCACACAAGATCGGCCTGTGCCCCTAATACCTCCCAAGCCTGTTGTGGAAGACGTCGCGTGACAACAACTATCGGAAGGGCCATCGCTATGCTCTTTTTCTTTTGCGCAACATGTTTGGAAAACTCAAAGACCAGGCATTACCAGAAGAGCACCGAAACCACAAACACCACATAACACAGACCGTTCATAACCAGGTGAATGGGCTTCAACACGCCCCACCGTACCACCCAGGTCAAATAGCAGGCCGCCACCAACGTCATCGCCATTCCCATGAGAATTTCATGCTGCGGCACCCAGGCTGTCAGCATAATTCCCAAGGCCGGCAATAAACTCCCCTGAAAGACCATGGCCCCGGTAATATTCCCGACAGCCAGGGTATCCCGATCGCGCCGGATCCAAATAATGCTGTTCACCTTTTCCGGCAATTCCGTCGCAATTGGAATAATGAGGAGAGACAGGGCTAAGGCCGAAACTCCCCACCTGGGGGCAAGATGTTCAATCCCATACACAAAACCTTTCGCCCCTAACACAATGAGGCCCAAGCCGCATCCCACTTGGAACAAGATCACCATTAAATTATCGGGAAGCCCCACTTTGGTCATATAAAGCGGATGATCCGCCTCGGTCCCATGTCCATCATCCACTAAATTGGCTGAAGATCGAATGGTTTGATACAAATACACCACATACAGGATAACCAGCGCGCCCGCAATGGCAGGCCGCACCCAACCCCACTCCTGGGGAATAAATACCGCAATCACTCCCAGACAAAACGCCCAGTTAAACCAGAGCAGATCACGGGCGAATCCGATTGGCTCAGGATTCAACGTGCCATGCCATCCTCTTTTCCGGGCGGCAAAGAACCCCATCAGAAAGAAGGCTAATGTGGCCAGCATCAGAGGCGCCCCGAGAATAGCCCCTACCCCCACTTCATGCCGCAACGTTTCAGAGCCCGATGACAACAAGATGGCAAAGATAGGCACCAGCGTTTCCGGCAATGCCGTTCCCACCGCCGCAAATACGGAACCGGTAACGCCTTCCGAAATCCCGAGACGCTCTCCAAAATGTTCTAAACTGTTGGTAAACGCCTCGGCCCCCAACAAAATGACGACCAAAGATGCGAAGAGAATCAGGATGTCCATATGGAAAAGGTACGATCCCTTTTTATTATGGGAAAATTCCAGGTATCATGCTAAATTTCATAATACTTTCATATAATTACGCACACGAAGTTAACCCTATTTTCCTTCAGGTACCGCCCACCGTTCCCAGTATGCCCCCATACCTTGCCATCTGGAAATTTATTCTTCTACACTCCCTCTATGGACAACATCACAACCGGCTTCCTGCTCGTCCTAAGTACCATTGTGATCTATGCTCTAATCGTTCGCTGGTGGCGCCATCGCCGGGCCGCCAAACTCGCTGACAAACTCCTCGCGGAAGTCATCCGGGGTAAAGACGCCTTTCGTCGATAAAACTTCGACCTCCTTCATTCCACCCACAACAACATCTGCACAGTCGATTCATCCTCTGCCTGATGTCCTCCCCGATTCTCGCCTCCTCCGTCCATTGCTTCCTCATGGGTTTTTTGAGTGTGATGTAACTCAACTTCGACAAGTTTTCCCCGACATCGGCTACAAATATGTCGAGCCGGAATAATCGTTCGTCGTTGCCGATGATAGGCCATTCCGCATTGAAGGCACCGCCAGGCATAGCGATGATGCCTTTGAACAGCCACATTCAACTGATGGCGAACGGTCACCCCAAGTCCCGCCGCATTCATCCTGTTCATCATTTCTCGAAATTCTGCTCCATGGGACGGGCGATGCTTCCGAATATCAAACTGCCATTGGTGAATCATTTCATGTGCCAACGTTCGTCGGAGCTCTTCTTCGGGTTGATCGCGAAGCAAGGGGGCGGACAGCCGAATCACTCGAGCCGCCCCTTGTCGATAATCACGTGAGGCCCACCAGCTTCTTGGGCCAATCTGACTCACAAACAGCCCGGCCGATGCGGTTAATCGTGTGCTCCACTCAATGGTAATCAGAGGTAACCGATTCTCAAAAAAGTGGTGGGCAAGACTCTGCCACATGGCTTGCACCGTTTCCAAAGGAACGAGCCTCTGAGACACGATACTGGCGGAAGATTTCACCAAGATTTCCAGGTGGGTTGGCTATACATCAGATAGTGGCTATGTTACCATTTTTTTTGCCTTTCGGAACAAAAACTTTCACTCACGCCATCATCATTCAACTGTACTTTTTGATATGACCATGGAGGTATTGGATCCAACCACGGATAGTCGATTCATGCGCATGGCCTTGGACTTGGCGCATCAAGCCTTTCGTGCGGAAGAAGTCCCGGTTGGAGCGGTGCTGGTCCAGAATAAAAAAATCCTCGCGACGGGCTTCAATCAACGGGAGAGCACACAAGATCCGACTGCTCATGCCGAACTCATGGCCATTCGATCCGCTTCGATGGCACTGGGGTCCTGGCGTCTGACAGACACCACCCTCTATGTGACATTGGAACCCTGCGCCATGTGTGCAGGAGCCATCATTCAGGCTAGAATTGCCCGTGTCGTGTTTGGCACATGGGATCCGAAGGCCGGCGCCTGTGGGTCAATCTGCAATCTCACGGCAGAGACCAGGTATAATCACCGGGTGAAAGTAGACTCAGATATTCTGGCAGATGATTGTCGAGCGATCTTACAGAATTTTTTTCAGCAACTACGGAGTATCCAACCGGTTCCTACCGTATAACATAGACGAACACGGAGAGGTGCGAGAGTGGCCGATTCGGACGGTCTCGAAAACCGTTGTCCTCACAAGGGACCGTGGGTTCAAATCCCACCCTCTCCGCCAGCTTTCGCTAAAGCTTCGGCTGGCAGGCCAGCGTTGGAGAGGTTCTAATCAAACCGCGTTATTGGGACCTCATTACGGAAAGCGAAGGCTGTCCGCCGAAGTCTTGCAGCCCACAATCGATAGCTGAGCTTACTTTCACTTTAGAAATAGGGTTCATGAGTAGCAAGATCGACGTAGTGACGAAGGCGGACTCCCATGATTCCTCTATCATGGAGTATGTCTATCTCATCAGTAGCGAATCAAACCCTAAACAGAGTTACATCTGATTTTTCTCTTTTTCATGCAGATTTCTTTGGCGGTTTTTTAGCGGTCCCACTGCGCATTTTTTTGTGTGACCGAGAGAGCCCGTGGCCGGGTCGAACTCACCACAACCATGTTTTCTGGAGAAAACGGTGTCGTTGGTGACCCACTGTTGGTTTTTTCATTCAGCGCAGTCAGCCAAACCCCCGTTAAATAGACAATACCCGCGTCAGCAATACACCCAGAGAAATGAAATGAAACTCGTAACGCTCGGGATCGGCCGCGAATCGCTTCGTCATTCGGGCGTACAGCTCGTCGATGAGCTGTGGCCGATCCGGGGTGTTCGGCAGGCCGGACGTCACAACGGGTTCCGAGAACGCGCGAATGAACCCGGCGTAGCTTTCGGCCCAGGCGCGAGGGTCCCCACTGCGGGCGAATTCCTCGTTGAAGGGGACTCGGCAGTCGCGGGCCTCGGCCTTATCGACGCGGAACGCCGGCGGCTCCCCGCTTTCTCCGGTCGGCGGCAACAACTCCGGAAGCGATCGATAGTAGACGGGGAAGACAAAGTTCTCATAGACGTCGCGCGGCAGGCGGCCCTCCTCCACCATATCCAGCATCGCATCGCTTAGACCGTCAATAATTCCATTTGCGGTGTCGTGTTCGTCGTTTCGTCCGAAGACTTGAACAAGTAGCTTTCCGCCGGGCTTCAGCTCGGCGGCACGAGCCCGATAGAAACTCAAAATGTCTTCATGGGCTTGTTTAGTGAAAGCCGCTCTTTCTTCCGGGCTTACAGAGACGCCCTCGCGAAACGCACGCTGCGCCGGTGGGGAGGGGGAGATGAACCGCGGCAGGCGCGTCCGGGGTAACGCGGACATCCAGCCCACCGCATTGAAGGTCGTCGCGATGTCAAGGCTCGAAGCCGGAGCGACACGCTCGAAAAGCGACCCGCCGACGGCAGCGGGATAGATACCGGCAATCCGACTCGAGAATGTCGCATCGGGAAAAAGGTTGGCGAAGAGTTGATTGAAGTCGTTCGTCGGCAAATCATCGAAGAAAGTCCAGATGTCGGCCGAGGTGCGTTCGCGCAACGCCTCGATGATCGCCCCTACCGCATGAATCGCGTTGGCCCCTTCCGACGAACCGAGGTCAAGCAGCGCGATCGGCGTGCCGTTCGTCGGCAAGGGCAGATCGGCCATGGCGTCTACGATCCAGGGAAGGAATTCGTCCATCGCCGCGCGCTGCCCCGATGAGTGCGCATCGTAGAAGCCTCCCCCTCTCATACCAGTTGTGCTTGCCATGCTCAGGTCTCCTGCCCATCGCGGGGCATTGTTAATTGAGCTTGATGAGATCACATTGAGACGGATTTTCTCTCACCCTTATGCACACACCGATTCCTTCCAGACCTGAAAGGCCTGGCTGCGCAGTAGCCGATAATTGATCGCCTGCATGTGAATGCGTCGAAGTTGCACAAGCATATCAATCCTCTCACCATCTTGGGCCACGGCTCGCCGCAAATAGTGCTGTTGCCCCTGAAGGATCATACATGTTATCGCGTTGCCAAGTATCCCCCGAACGATTTTGTCGTTTCTTGATCTTGCCTGTATAGGCAGGGCAAAAATTCTGACACCATTGGCGAACGGTTTCATAGCTGGCGATAAAGCATCGTTTAACCAGAGGCTCCTCCTTTTCCCAAAACCTCAGACAGAATCGATGGTACGGCCACATCGCATGACGAATAATTTCGGTTGGAAAACGATGGCATTGATAGCCGGACGTTTTGGAGTTCATGCCCCCGAGTGTGCCAAACATGCGTTAAATTGACAATATCTGGAAGAGCCCCTGAGTTTGAACACTACATCAAGACCGGTTCGAGGAGCGTGTTCGCCAAGAAGGCTTTGGCAATAGCAATATTTCCCCCCTCATGGGGTGACCCCGGCTATGCGAAGGTATGAGGGGGGCATGGCCCCCTCGTGGGAGTGCGGGATGAGCCAGGCCCGCACGACTTCAAATTCCCACGCTCTCCGTCAACCAATTTAATTGAGAACGGCACTCTCGCACTTTCTGAACTGGGGCTTGATGAGAAAACTGCTATGGTCGGGCAGTACTTATCGGCCATGCCAGATGATGTGCGGGAGGAGGTTGCCACCCGGAAAAAGACCTCCAACGAGCTACAGCGGGAACAGCAACGGGCGAAGGTGTCAGAAAATTTCCTTTCATTACCTATTTGATGAATTGCCTTTATTAGCGAATCTTGCCACGCTACCCCCTGATACAAATGATCGGCCATGTGGGAACATCTTTTTCCCCATTTACAGGAGGGCTACCGCATGCGAGCAATAATATTCTTTGGATGTTTCCTGGGTATGGCTGGGAGTACCTGGGCCCAAATTGGCGAAGATCCCTGGCGACCGGCTTCACAGCTTCACCCGACTCCCCCAAGATCCTTCTATGACCAAACCCCTATCCCTTCTTCCCCCGGGTCGGTGCAAAACTTCGATGCGTGGTACCAACAACAGCGTGACCAACAACGGCAACAACACGATCGTTACCGGCAGGAGGCTCTACAACATGACTTAAACCAAATGAACCGACTGCGGACCTATGATCGACTGCGTTGGGGACCCCTGCAACCCTATTCACCATATTAAGCTGTGGCGGACGGACTCTTTCGCAACACTATTTCCCCCCTACCTGTAAAACCCGATTGGGGCTACCATCTTCCTGCTACAGTTTTGAGGTGGAAGTAGTGCGTGAGTCCCATTCATACCGCTGCAGAGGCCTCATGCGCTCGTAAGCAGACATCCTCGTACTTCACGCTACGCTAAAGCCGTTCGACCAACACCTTGTCGACCCATCGCCCTTTGCCGTCCATGTGGTACAGCCAACAGATCACATTGGCGGATCACCGACAGCTCTGCCCTAGTCTAGATCATGGCTTTTCACTCAGTCATCGACCGGATCCGAGTGGGGTGGCTAAAAAATCCTTCTGGTGCAGAAAACTGTTCCCCTAATTCAGCCAACGTACAATCCATGCAGATAATGGCCAAGACCGCCTCCACCTTGAAAGTGGGAGAGTGATGCCGTCGTGTGCATGCTGCCATCTTCTGCTCCTTCCATTGAAAAAATATAGCCCAGAAGATTATGTGAGGAACACTTGATTTTCAACCCAGATTCCGCAGTAGCTTTTTGATGGTGTAGAATACGGCGCTCATTTGTTTCTCTTTCTCAAGGAGTTACGATGAAATGCTCGACGACGACGGCTTCACCGCTCTACCCTAAGATTCGCTTTGCGTTTACGGATCATCCGATCACGGTTTGGGCGGGAGCCATTTTGCTCCGGCTCTATTTTGAACTCATCGGCCTCCGTGCAGGGCTTCGGACCACCCTCGCGCCCCTCGCCAAACGCTCGAACAATCAGATTCCCGCTCCCGATGTCCTCTTGGCCTGGTTCTATGGGCTGGCCTTGGGGGCCGAACGGTTTGCGCATTTCACCCGCTATCGGCGCGATCCCTTGCTCCCTCAACTTCTGGGCCTCCCCCGATTTCCCTCCCCCGATACCCTCCGGCGCTTCTTTCTAGCTTTCACCTATGCCCGGCTGACGACGGTGTCAGAAACCTTGATGCGCCAGAGCTTGGCGCGTATGCCCCGCTTTCTGCTGGGCCATACTCTAGACTTAGACTCCACCGTCTTCTGTCGCTACGGCACCCAAGAAGGCAGTCAGATTGGCTACAACCCGCAGAAACGTGGGCGCCCCTCGCATCATCCGCTCATCGCTTTCCTGAGTGAAGCACGTCGCCTGTTGTGGGCCACGCTCCGTGCGGGCCGAGCCGGAACGGCCAATGGCTGTGTTGAGTTGCTCACCCAGGCCCTCACCCTTCTTCCCCCCGGGCATCGCGTGGCCGTGGTCCGGGCCGATGCGGGGTTTTTTGTCACGGCGTTCCTCACCTTTCTGGAACACCGAGAGCTGCCGTACATCATCATGGCCCGTCTGACGCTGCCGCTCCGGCGGGTGGTCCTCCATCGCTTACCGGAGACCGCCTGGCGCCGCGTCAGCAAGGGAATGGATGTGGCCGAGTGTCTCGCCACCCTGCCCTGCTGGCAGGGGAAGCCCCGCCGCTTTGTGTGTGTCCGCCAAGAATTGCGGGAGCGGCCCCACGCGGCTGGCCGCCGGCTCATTGACTGTCCCGGCTACACCTATCAAGTGATGCTCACCAGTCTGCCCTATGCGGCCGAGCTTGTCTGCCGCATGTACGCGGGTCGAGCTGACAGTGAAAACCGCATCAAGGAACTCAAAGAGGACCTGTCCCTAGACACGTTTTGCCTCCAGTCATTTGACGCCACGGATGCCGCGTTTCGCATGGGCTGTGTCGCCTACAATCTCTTAGCGGGCTTTCGTGAGACGGTGTTGCCGCGCTGTTGGTTTGAGCGTCGGCTCCGGGCGGTGCGAGATTTCGTCTTCCTCGTCGGAGCCGATCTGATTCCGCAGGGGCGACGGCTTCAGATCCGGTTTGCCGTGCCGCGTGAAGAGCGCAGAGAGTTTCTCGACCGCCTCCGCACCCTTTCCGCGGGATTACCGATTGCGGCGCAGTTGGAGTGGACGTTAACCGATGAGGAAGCCTCCCACGAAGCATCCAGTGAGACCAAGCCATCCCATTTCTCGCCCGTTGCTCCCCTTGCTGTCGTCGCCCAACCCCCACCATAGTGATTTTCTACTGCTGAATCTGGGTTCAATCTGAGGTAAGTAAAGTAGGGGGCGGTTTAATTTTGGGAGTTGGGGACCCTAGTTCCTCTGATGAGGTCGTCGTTATGAATACGAATTTCGGAATAGAAAAGGAGTTGTGAAATATGGCCATACCAAAATGCTTGATGAAGGGGGTCTTCTTACTTAGCATGACATTGATAGATTCCGGTTACGAGTTTTCAATAGCAGAAGGTGTTACGCCACGCGAAGTATGTTCTGTGGATCAATCGGAATCATCGATACCTGTGCCCTGTACCATTCGGTTTCTGTCTTACAATGTTCATGGAATTTCTCCGATCCTGAATTCCATTTATGTCGGAATACCTGTGAGGAATGATGATACCCGAAGTGGCCTGATGGCCTGGTTGCTCATGGATTATGATTTCGTATTATTACAAGAGGATTTTGAATTTCACCGGCAAATTGTCCATGAATTCACCTATGAGCTCATAGAAAAGGGGAACGGGCCACGGATAGCGCTGGCCCCATTATGGCTGGTAACCCTTCCCATTAAAATCGTCAATGTTGGGTTTCAGTTATTTAATAGTCCCGGCGTTCCTTTCCGTGTCCCCTATGGTTCGGGGCTGACCATAGCTTCACCCTACTATAAAGCTATAAAAGAGGGAGTCACACAGGTACCGCTTCCAGATTGTGAAGGATGGTTAAGTAGGAAAAATGATTGCTGGTCGACCAAAGGACTTCTTCGCGTGCCGGTTCGTCTTCCGAATGGCGCAGAATTTGACGTATACAATACACACCTGGATGCCGGAAGAGATGAGGAAGACCGAATTGTTCGAAAAAAGCAGATAAAATTCCTTGCAAAATGTATCAAGAAATTATCGAAAGATCGGGCCTTCATTCTCGGGGGTGATTTCAACTCACAATATGACCATGGAGGAATTGAGGCCTCAGGAGAAGACTACCGAATTTTAAAACACTATCTCCTTGATGAATTGGCTCTCAATGACAGCAATGCACGCCCAGAACCCAATGGATATTGGAAAAATCGAGTGGACTACATTTTCTATCGAGGAGGTCAAGGGGCAAGGATTGAGTTAATCGGCTCTGGATCGGAAGATCAGCGTTTCCGGCATCCAGTTAACCGAGGCAGACAATCTCCTAATGAAAAGTACGAAGATCTCCTTAGCGACCACCCTGCCATTCGCGCGGAATTCAAAATCTTACCGTCGCCAATTTCCGCTCATACTTCACGGGATGGGGAAAATGATTCGTGTGCAGAAAAACCTGCGAAGGAGAAGATGGAGGTGGATTGGTAGGACCAGCTGTAGTCGACTTTTTCAGTTCGTTCATCATACATAGTGGAATCGATGGACACTATATCGCCAATTTTCCCAAAGACACCTAGGATGAACCTCCCTGCTTCTTTTATTCGGCTACATTCATTCTCTGGCCAATAGGACAAATCCACAGAAAGACGGTTTTTTCATCAATCCCAATCTGCCGGAAACCGGATTTTGGTGAATAGACAGCAAGTAAATTCGTGAGTGCAAGGCAGCGATAGGAAAAGATTCCATGCCGAGTACTTTTCTTCATGAATCTCCCTGTGTGGAAAACCTACCCCTTACTTGTGGAGGTTTTGTATGGGGGTTGTAAAAAAAATTACGGGGCATGTTCCATCGCAGAAAAACCATTTCCACCAATCCCCTTTATGAGATTGTTCTAACCCATTTACAAAAAGACATTCATGAATCACCCCATGAGTTCATTCAGAAACTTTCTGAAGCATCGAAGGAAAAGATCCTTCAGGAAATTGACAATGTGACAGAAACCCTATGGCAGGCTCCCGATAGAGTATTGGCTAACCGTGAGGGTTGCTTGAGTCCATGTTGAACCAGGTGGATTGTGAAATATTCATGATTGAGCCTGGCCATAGGCTAGCGGGTTTCAATGGTGTTTCTGGGGAATTGAAAGACTTCCTGCCTGAATTTGCCCAAAAACGCATAGACACTGGCGAATAAGACTGGAAGCAAAAAACCAGCCCTACCAAAGATGAGGCCTATAAGTTGGTGTAGAGCAAATGGTTGAGGGCCAATCAATATTGCAAAATATTTAATGCAATACGGCTTTATTTGAAGGATTATCATACGAATCAGGAGCGAGACTGGTTCTTTCCCCTTCAATGTGCCTCGGCAGCATTTACAGAATATAATTTTCGCAAAGAATATGGCCTCACACAAATCATTGATGATGCTCGAGCCCTACAATATGGTTCCTTTCTTGAAATCGTTTCTAAAGGCCACAAAGACCCCTTAGATGAATGGGAAAAGACCTATAATGAATTATTCCCTCTACATTCTTCGTCTTATGCTGAGTCCAGGAATGGGAAAAACTAGGCCAATAATTTTCCCTCAGCTAAAAAACAAGTCACCAGCAAACCAATATCCCTCCATCCACCTGCATCTGCTCCCTCTTGCCTGTTCCTCCAAAATCTGACTCAGATTACTCTGAGGAATAACGAAATCCCTTACAAAACTTTTCAGACAGTGAGTCTATGTGTTTGGTTTATCAATGGGTGGATTAACCACCACGTCGTGAAGGAGGGATTAGTTGACGGCGGGGGGCAGGTCGCGAAGGGAAGCGCTGGGGATCGGAGGTCACAATTATGTCACCTATAGAGAACTTTCCATTGACCCCATTATCATTCGTCATATCCCCAAAGCCGATTCTGGGTATACCCACCCAGTCATTTCGTTTCAAAGCAGGCTTTCCATCAACGTACACCTTGGCAAATCTTCCACCCTCAACCGTTAACGTGTAGGTGTGAAAGGTATCAGTCGTATCCATTTTAAACATCCCTTTCTCGTCCCCCCATCCAATGGCATCCTCATCAAAATAGATCATATGACTTCGAGGTCCTTCTGCGAAGGTCCCGTCAGAGATGTCGACAGAACCGTAAAACATAATGCCCGAATCAAGAAAATTATGCGGTTGCTCCACTTTGTGCACCTGCAATGTAAACTCAATGGAGAACCCTGTTTCGAAATCAAAAGGAAGGTCTTTATAAAACCACATGTACGCTTTCCCTGGCAGTTGATCGATGGCTCTTAGGACTCCGATCGTGTTGAGCGTGACATGACTTCCGTTTGTCACCACATCCAATGGGCGAACAGCATTGCTGGAATCCTGCCAACCTTGCTTTTCCGGCAACTGGGAACCTTTCAATACGGTAGTTTGTCCCGACTGCACTCCTCCACATCCGGTAAGGAGAAAGACCGTGACGAGCGTCAATTGCATAGTGACTTTTTTCATCCGCATGACAGACCCCTTTGCAAGAAGGCTCAGTAAGAAGGCAAACCTACCGGAGACCGCCCTATGGTTCTTCCTGGACTTTAAATCGCCACAGCGATGTACATGCTCTGCTATGCATCCGTTTACCACATGTCCCATAGATGGCCCCAATTCGCTAACTCTTGTGGATTGAAGGCGTAGATTGAAGGCGTAGATTGCAGGTACACACATACAAAAATCTGCCCATCCACTTTTGGCTTTTGCCAAAGGATTCTACTATAGATCGCGCAGATTAAAAATGAACAATTTCCGATGGAGACGGGCACTGAAATACCCGGCACTCATCCTATACCTTCTCCCTTTATCTGACCCGATACCCGGCCATTGCCCATCAGCGAAAAACAATGCTCCAC
Organism: Nitrospira sp.; assembly: GCA_024760505.1. Classification (GTDB taxonomy): domain Bacteria; phylum Nitrospirota; class Nitrospiria; order Nitrospirales; family UBA8639; genus Nitrospira_E. The sequence continues at coordinate 1,929,104 of CP058931.1, read as the reverse complement.
GATTCTCCCTGACATAACGGAATCAGGACCAGGCAAGAGTATCGGATGAATCGTCGCTGAAAAAAGAATGATCGAACGGTATTTTAGAATGGACAGGAGGAGCCGGGATACCCGGCGGAATGCATGGTTAGACGATTGAACGATGAAAGGATGTTCCACCAACCGGCGAACCACGCAACCACGGGCTGGTTACCTCATCCAATGGGATTGCTTCTCGTCATCTGCGAAATTACCTTCGATGGCGCCCGGTACCGGGGCAGAAACACCCGGTGGTCGGATACCAGAAACCTTCGGCTTTCCTAATGACTCAGATGTTCGGCTTGGTTGTGGATAACAAAATAATCCAATTCCAAAGTTCCAGTATCTGATTGCACCTCCAATGTGATCGTATGGGAACCGGCGGGGAGCGCCTGTGATAATCGCATTTCTTGCGTCACCTCATAATCACCCAGGGTGCCCCCATCCTCCATCTCAATCGTCGCCTGGCGCCGGCCATCCACAGAGATCGTGACCTGATCACCGGCACTTTTGCCCTTTGTATATCTCAGGCGAATACTCGGATTCGGAATGTTCTCAGTCAGATCCAACACATAGTTCGCATCCCCGGTCCCTCGTATCGTTTGTCCCCCGGACGCCGTCCTGCGGGGCGATTTCAGCAGGGTACCCGAGCGATAGTCCTCAGCCTGCCGGGTCACAAAGTAGCCGAGTGGGCGCAGCACCTCGACTTTAAAGTCCGGGCACGAGGTATTGTGCCGCGAATAGGTAGGCCGGTCAAAACTCCAGGAATCGCCCGGGATCGTGGTCCATTCCTCATGCGTCGGATCGATCGGGTACGTTTGCACGACACCAGACGACGATGCGGCCTGGATGCGGGAGATATCGCTATTATCATTGGCCACCCACATGGAACGCATGGTGACAAACGGCGCGGCGAGTGTGTCATACGTCACATCCGTCACGCGCACCGTCGTCTTGCCCGGTTCGGCTTGGAGCTGCAATACCGCGGACGACCCATTTTTATACCGCACCTTGATGGACATGGTGTGCGGATCGATATCCAGCCTCTCGATCGGAATGAACGGAAACAAGGGGTCCTCTGCCGCCGGCCCGATTATCATCGAGGAGCCGAAACAGACCCGTTCCTCCCGTCCCACCGGGGGTTGCGTGATAATCCGTGCGTATCCATTGGCATAGAGTACAAATATTTGCGGGGGGGCATGAGCGTCGTCCGTCCGTTTAAGAAACTGGATAAAATCGTGATCCGGCTCCGATGGTCCACCCACGATATTAACGGCCATCCCGGATTCATAGGGCCACCCGGACACATCCATGACTCGCACCGCCACATCGCCGTCGTTGTAAATGTCCTTACCGTCGAGATCCGCGATGTCCACAAAACCCGAGGTCACCAAACTCGCATACTGCACAGCGGCACCGGATGCGAGGACCTGAGCGTTATCCCACTGTGGCGCAGTCGTCTTCGTCTTCGCCAGAAATTTTAAACGCTGGTTGTCGGCATCGTAATAGGCAATATTCGGATAGCCTCTTGCCGTCACCCCCAGCGAGGCAAACCGGCCAACATCCCCCACCGCATCAAGAACGATCCCCGCCGGCCATGATGCCGCGGCGGCTTCTTTATGAAGGTATTTTAAATCCTTATTCGTGGCATCATAATACGCCACATGCAGAGACCCATCAGGACCAAACGCCGTCGACGTATATTGACCGACATCTCCCGCCGCATCCAACACAACCGGGGTCGACCATCCCTCTGCATCCTGATAGATATATTTTAAATGTCCGTTGCTCGAATCGTAATACGTGATATGCGGATAATGCCCTTCATATGCCCCGTTCATTTTTTCGGTCCAACCCTCATAGTACACGCTCATTGAGGCGTAGGTGCCGACGTCCCCGACGGCATCCAAGACCACGGGCGCCGACCATCCATGCGCGTCATCGTTGGTGACATATTTCAAATCCTTCGAGTCCGCATCGTAATACACCACATGCAGGCTGCCCGAGGGACCTATCGCCATGGCGGCATGCTGCCCGACATCGCCGTTTGCGTCCAGGATCGTTGGGGTCGCCCATCCGCCCACCATATCCGGATTGCTCTTATAGGTATATTTTAAATTCCCATGATCCGCATCGTAATACACGACGTGATGCCGCCTATCCCGACTAATACGCAACGAGACGTATTTCCCGACATCGCCGGTGGAATCGACAATCTCCGGCTGGCGCCACTTCCCCTTTTCATCCCGGACAATATACATGAGGTTTTGTTTGAGCGCGTCATAATAGGCCATGGCCGGTGGCGCACCTAAGCCCACCCAATACCGGTCTGTCGGCGGATACGCCAGCGACACATATTGTCCGACATCCGCATTCTCCGCGTCCGGGGTTTCAATCGGATACCAATAAAAACCGGGCGACTGCCAGACAAATTTCAACGTCCGTTGCGCCGCATCGTAGTAAGCAACCTGCGCCGTTGGCCGCATGTCCCACGCCTGTTCGCAGTTGGTCAGATCCCCAACACAAAGATCCTTCTGCCCGCGTTGGAGTGGAAAATAGGTCGGAAAGGTCGCGGTGATTTGATAGTCGGACACATAACCGCCATAGATCGGAATGTTCACATTGTCTTCTTCCGCACACTGGGACGGAAAGCTCATATTCTTGGCATGGCGCACCGTGGTTGCCCCTGCAGCATTAACGCTTTGCAGGCCCACCAACACACACAGCATCCCGATGATCGCCAGATTCTTTGTCTTACTCATATGACAAGCCATTAACATCAAGCGATCTCCTCAGCTCTCATTAGTATTATGAATTTTCACGTTGACCGGATTTTGACGGCCTGGCGTGATTCATCCCCACACGCCTACCTTCCGTCGTTGTCCTGTACAAACTCAAATCAACACTCACGCCATCAGGCTCTCCCGAAGGTCGCCTGGGTCACACACGGCACCTCGATGAGGTGTTCGTCACCATGAAAGGCCCACGGCAGTATCTCCGGCATACGTTTGATCCGGGCAGGCCGCCACGTTGAGAATCCGACCATTTACCATTTGGCCACCAACTTGAACGTATGGCCTGAGAACCAGATACCGCGATCATCCACACGGTAGCTGTCATCGCCCTCAACGACCACCTGCTTAGGCTTACTCTCCTTGTGGATTGGCCAGCGCACATAAATTTTTCTATCCGTGTCTTTTGGCATCTCCACATCCAGATTCAGCCTCTGATCGGTGTCATCCCACTTCGCCTGCATCATCAGGTTTCCGAAATGCGTGGGAAAATTCGAAAGGGCAATGCCATCGCCCACAAGCCATTCGCGTGGGGTACCAAACAGCAGGTTCAAGGTTTTGCTTTTATCCTCTTCCATCACGATAAGGCCCCGGACAGAATTCACATAACCCGCCCCGACCCACGTATGGGGCATATCACCAATATAGACACCCTTGCGGCTGTCGGACAGCACAACCTCCGCAAACTCATTCCAATTGGGCGGACGCCTGCCCTTGAACAATATTTCATGCAGGTCGAAGGCTTCCTTGCGATACCCCAGGGTTGCGAGCGCCAGAATATTCCGCACCTCGTAAGGCGTATAGGAATACGGCGTCGAACCGGCGTCCCTTTCTTTCACCATCCGGTAATAGTTCCGGAACGTCCGGTCCAGGATATCTCCAGGCAGCACATGCCAGGCTTCCGTGGGAAACATGGCAATGGCAATGGAGGTCGGATCAGGAGTACCTTTGTCCGCATCCACAGGGATATAATCCGCAGACTTCCAGGCCATCGTTTTTTCAATGGACTCCCTGACGCTTGTGGTGAAGTTTTTCGACTCAGTCCTCGCCCAGTCGGCCAAAAATTTCCGGCCCAGGATTTCCGCCATTTCAATCCCGTCCGCCCAACCGCGAATAGCCCAGAAATCATCCCAATAACTGTGCATCGGGGTAATGAACCCTTCATGACTGATAGACGGAGGCAGGATGCCCTTCAGGCGTTCACCGGCTTCAAGATGGGCATAATGTTTCGGATCAAGCGTACGCTCACGCAATGTGACAATGTACTTCATCGCCCGGTGCACAGCATCAAAATGCTTTTCCAGAAAGTCTCTGTCACCCGTAAAACGATAGTATTCCATGATTGCATAGATAAACTGACCCTGGCTGTCCCATTCGATATTCCTCCCCCAGCCGTCATACACCTCACCGCTGGTGAAGAGAATAGGCGGCACGAGACCGTCAGGCTCCACGCGTTCGGCATACCAGTTCAGAAAATCCCTGACCTCATCAAAATAACCAAATCGCATGAGCGTGGCGGAAATGACCGCGCCATCCCGCATCCAGGTCCGGTTGTAGCTGCGCGCGCCTGGCTGGATGACCACGCCATCGTTGTTCAAGAGGATATACGCTATCTGCGACTTCACGGTATTGACGACAGCCTTATTGGCAAGCTCGAATCCCACACGGTTAAGCTTGTCGGTCCAGAAGGTCACATACTCCTGCCGCAAACTCTCGAAGTCCCCTGCCTTTTTCAGATGGGTCAGGGTCTCATGCAGGGGAGCCGCAAAGACTACCTCCTTGGATTCACCAGGTTTCAATTCGAATGCATAGGTCCAGGCTGCCGAAAGCAGACCGGTCCCGGTCTGGTCTTCAATTGATTTGGCATCGCCCTTGCCGTCTGCACCGGCGCTCAGCATGACCCTGCCTCGCAGGTGGTTGGCAATATCCCCATGAGCATATTGCGATCCAAGAAAACTGTCGGCAGGCGAAAGGGCCAGGTAGGTATTTTTGTCGTTGACCATGACCAGTTTTCCGGTTTCATGCACGTACCGGATCGAATGGATAGGCGACAATCCGCCATGTTGCCACTTGGGATTGATCTGGGCGGGCCTGAGCGTGACGATAAGGTCGCCTTTCCGTACGGTGTCGGAACGATTTTCAAGCCGATGGCGCACATAGGTCATGCTGGCATCGACAGGGCCGCTGGTAATGGCCTCGGACCGGAAATGCAGTCCATTCCCCGTCTCCCATTTCACGATAGGAGCCGGCAGATACCCGTCCTGCAATTCCTGGCGTATGTTCGCCGCGACCGCAGCCGAATACAGATTCTCACCCTCTTTGACATAGGGCATCAGCATGGGACCGTCGCGCCGGGATTCCAGATTGCCATACTCATCAAAGAGACTTTCCTCGGTATCTATGGGAAGGCCAACCAGCGTCCAGTAGGTCTGATAGCCCCTGACATGCGGGGGATAATCACCGAAAGGAGCCCTCCGGGCATCAAACTGATACCGGATAAAAGGGGTGAACACTTCCTTGGGACCACGCAATGAAATATCGCTAATCGCGAAACCGCCCCCGGCTTTCATAGGGTTAGTCAGCACAAGCCTGATGAAACGGACCTCTGAGGGATCTTGCGGAACAAAATCGGACTGCCCCTGTGATCCTGCCGAGACGGAGATGGAGGAGACATCCTTCCATTCCTTCCCATCCAACGAAATGGCCATATCGACCGCACCGGCATATTGCTCCCCCCAGTCGACACGCAATCCGGATATCGTTCTGGACTTGCGCAGATCCAGAAGCAATTCTGCCCGGTCAACCGCCTCGCTTTTCCAGATGGTATCCTTGCGGCCATCCATCAAAGCCGGGGTATTCGCTCCACCACCGGCGATCACCGAGATATCGACAATGTCGTCAGTCCCCTTAATATCAAACTCCCAAAGGGAATTCCCCCAGCTCGTCGCTCTCTCCCGTGTATCCAGTCGGACATATCTCGCGGAAACGGGCCGGATAAAAATATCATCCATCTGCCCGTCGCCCTCGTCGTTAATATACACCGTCGTCCACACCTGGGCATCGGTCGAAACCAGGAGGTTGTATTTGCTCGAATACCCGTTCTCCCAATGCAGGGTAAAGCCGGTGATCTCAACAACCTTTCCAAGGTCAATGAGCGCCCATTCCTCATCCTTTGCCTGACTGGACCAGCGAGTCTCCATGTTGCCATCCGCCAGGTAACCGGGTTTGAATTCATCGCTCTGAATCGAGGATGCGGTCACCCGCCAGGTGTCCTTTGCCGGGATATTGGATGCGGCCAGCGCGGCTGTCGCGGGCACCATCAGCAGGACCAGAATAGACAACAAGGTCAACACACGTCTCTTATAAAAGGTCATCAGTGATCTCCCTGACTTGTCGTGAGGTTTCCGGAAGGTTTGTGCCGAAGCTCCATTCCGTCTTTCCCGAACAGATGGCAGTGGTCTGCCGCAAGACATACCGTCAGCCGGTCGCCCTTCGCGAAACCGAACTCGCCGGATGCGCGGAGGATCAGCAGGTCCTCGGCATCCGGGGTTTCCAGATAGACATAGGAATGGCTGCCGAGTGGCTCTACCAGCATGATCTGCGTCTCGACGAGGTTGCGATCACCCCCCGTCGCCAGATGCTCGGGACGAATGCCAAGCATGACCGGAGTATCAGGGGGCAATGCTCCGGCCACGCCATTCACCTGGATCGTCGCTCCACTGTGAAGTCGGACCGTTGTGGTATCCTGGCGGCGATCGACCACGACCCCGGCCAGGAAATTCATGGCCGGCGATCCGATAAAACCGGCAACAAAGCGGTTGGCAGGATACTTGTACAGTTCATTGGGGGAACCCGTCTGTTCAATACATCCATCTCTGAGGACCACGATCCGATCCGCCAACGTCATGGCCTCGACCTGATCATGCGTGACATAGATCATGGTGGTCTCAAGCGTCTCGTGCAGTCGCGCAATCTCATGACGCATCTTCACACGAAGCGAGGCATCCAGATTGGAAAGCGGTTCATCAAAGAGGAAAATTCGCGGACGCCTGACGATCGCCCGGCCAATAGCCGTGCGCTGGCGCTGTCCACCGGAAAGCTCTTTCGGTTTCCGCTCAAGCAGCGCGGTCAGGCCGAGCGTCTCAGCAGCCGCGCGCACCGCCTGATCAATTTCTGTGGCTGAAGCTCCGGCAATTTTCATCCCGAAGCTCATGTTGTCATAGACAGTCATATGCGGATACAACGCATAGGACTGAAACACCATCGCAATACCGCGCTCGGAAGGGGGAAACCTCGAGACATCGGTCTCACCGATTTTGATAGTTCCCGTATCGATCTCTTCGAGGCCCGCAATGGTACGCAACAGCGTTGACTTGCCGCAACCCGAGGGACCGACAATCACCGCAAACTCGCCATCGGCGACATCAAGGTCAATTCCCGACAACACGGCGGTCTTGCCAAAACTTTTGTGAATATTTCGCAGGGTCAGACTGGCCATGTTAGGTATGCACGGAAAGAGGCAGAAAGGGTTCGTCCAGAACCGCACCATTGGATTCGATAATTTTCGAATAATACCGGGCTGTATCCTTCGGCGTGCGCTCAAGCGTCTCAAAATCGACATGAACAATGCCGAATCGCTTGGCATACCCGAAGGACCATTCATAGTTGTCCATCAGAGACCAGGCCATATATCCCCGCACATCAACGCCTTTCTCAATCGCGGTCCGGACCGCGCACAGATGCTGGTTCAGATAGTGCATCCGCACCGGATCAATGACCCGTCCATGAATCGCTTTCGGCGGATCAAAGAAGGCCGAGCCATTCTCGGTGATATACAGCGGCATCTCACCATAACGATTCTTAAGCCAGAGGAGCGTGTCGGAAAGCCCGTCCGGATAGACCTCCCACCCGGTTTCCGTGTAGGTCTTGTGGAGCGGGCGAACAGTCCTGGCCCGGACAGGCAGGCAGTCCGGGCCATCCCCTGTCACGGCACGCGTGTAATAATTCAGCCCGACAAAATCGATCTTCTGACACATAAGCTCGAAGTCCTTGGCAGGCCATTCAGGCCAGGCGTCACCGAAGATCTCCGTCATTTCCTCCGGATAAGATCCCAGGAGCGCGGGATCAAGAAACTGCCGGTTCATATACGCATCCGCACGATTGGTCGCCGCCAGATCTTTCGGATCATCCGACGCCGGATACTTCGGCTCGATATTCACCACCAGGCCGATTTCATGGGCCCCGACCGCACGATAGGCCTGAACGGCGGCACCATGAGCGCGCATCAGATGATGTGCGGCAACCGGCGCTTCATAATGACAGGAATGCCCCGGGGCCAGGACGCCATGCAAATAGCCGCCATCCGTGACCACCCAGGGTTCATTGAGTGTCGTCCATTTTTTAACCCGCCCGTCCAACCGCCGGTACATCGCTTCCCCATAATCGGCAAACCAATGCGCAATGTCCGGATTCAGCCATCCGCCAAGATCGTCCAACGCTGCGGGCAAATCCCAGTGATACAATGTCAGGAGCGGTTCAATCCCGGCCTCCAGAAGACCGTCAACAAGTCTTTCGTAAAAATCCAGGCCCTTCTCGTTCAGGCTTCCTTTGCCTTCAGGAAAAATACGCGCCCAGGCCACCGAAAACCGATAGGCCTGCAATCCCAGCTCCTTCATGAGGGCGATATCCTCGCGCCAGCGATGATAATGATCGCAAGCGACATCGCCGGTATCGCCATTCAGGATATTTCCCGGCGTGTGAGCAAAACGCTGCCAGATGCTTGGACCTGCACCATCGGCCAGCGGTGCCCCCTCAATCTGATAGGCCGATGTGGCAGCACCCCAGAGAAACCCCTCGGGAAATGTCGCTTGTTTTTTCATCTACGTTTATCCTTTTTTCTTTCTCTGATTTTTCCATGGGTCAATTTCTTCTCGTGCTCCTCTTGCGACAGACATCAGCTTGGAATTCCACTTCTTTGTAAGGAGAAGACTAAGGAGGGAGATTCACAATCGATCAAAAGCAAATTGTATCCCGGGCGAATGTCGGAAGACCTAAAATGACTGGCTGCTTCCTCCCCTTTGTAAGCAACTGTCTTCAATGTCAACTCGCCTAACTACGTATCTCTAACCACTTCGTCTTATGCTGGACCATTGCATTCAGAATTGTCAGCAACTTTCGCATGCAGGCGACCAACGCCACTTTTTTCCGTTTGCCCGCCATGAGGAGCCGGTAATAGAAGACCGCAATCACCGGATTGCATTTGGTGGCCACGAGTGTCGCCATATACAGTGCGGTGCGCACAGGGGCCCGTCCGCCCCAACACGTTCGATGCCCGCGCCGGGTGCCACTGTCCTGATTAAAAGGCGCGATTCCTACGAGGGCCGCAATTTGCCGACGGGACAAGGTCCCCAACTCCGGCAGATCGGCCAGCAGGGTCCGACTCAGCACAGGGCCCACGCCGGGCACACTCTGCAGAAGGTCTTCGTGCTCCTGCCAGACGGGACTTTGCCGGATCGTCGTGGTGAACTCGGTATCCAGGGTAGCCAATTGGCGCTCCAACCAACCGAGATGCTTCTGAATGCTCTGGCGAATGGGTGGTGTGGCCAGGTGCCGGCGATGTTTCTCATCGGTGATCATCGCCACCAGTTGTCGCCGACGGGCCAGCAAGGCGGCCAACGCCGCCGTGGCTTGATCGGGCTGGGTCCGCAGGGCGGGTTGCACGCGAGCCGCAAAGAGAGCCAGCAGGCGGGCGTCAATCGCATCGGTCTTGGCCAACTGCCCCGTCGCTTTGGCAAAGGCGCGCACCTGCCGCGGATTGACCACAATGATCGGCAACCCCGCGTCCACCAACAGGCGCACCACGAGCTGTTCATATCCGCCCGTGGCCTCCACCACGATCCGAGTAGGCCGCACGCGATGCAGCTGCCTGAGCAGGGGCTGCAGGCCGGCCTCCGTATTGTCGACGGTCACAATCGGCTCGGTGGGCGAGAGCGCCACATCCAGTTTGGCTTTCGCCACATCAATGCCTACACAGCACGGTGTCAGTTCCATCAGGACCTCCTCCCGGTTCATGCCTCCCGCGAACGCGCCCAGCCTTGTCGATACGGGCTTCAATGGCCCAGGCAACTGTACGGGCTGATACGGAGGCGGAGCCTGACGCACCAAGCTTACAACCGGTCTTCTCTGACCAAAGGGGAGTCGGGCTATCAGGCTCCAGGGTGAATAAAGAGACAACCATCGTCTTTGAGATTCTTTCATGATACAAGGGGAGGTGTAGGTGGGGTAGAGTTCAGGCCGTATACCTGTCATTGTGCCAGGGTCTCTCTCAGAAGATCCTCCATCGGGGTTCCATTGAATGTTACCCTGACGTCGCCCTTCAGTGAAGCTGGTAGAACAAAACCGCCGGGTGGCATGGTCGATCCTACCAGATCAACGCGCACCTGCCCGCCTTCATCACGTGCCGCATAGGACACTTCGCCATACGGGGTTCTCAACCCCTGCACCCGGATGCCTTCACCCTGCAACCAATTTCGGGGCAGACCCGCGCCGATGACCAGCGAGCCGGTTTCTGTATCAGCATACACAAACAGATCAAGCACCGCCCGGATGAAATCCGATCCCACCCAGGTATGGGGCATATCACCAATAAAATGCGGATCCCGTTCAAGCCGGCCGATCACCTCGCTCCATTGGTTCCACGCGGCCGGGCGACGGTCCCGCATATAGAAATCAAGCAGGGCATGCGCACGTTCCAGCTCACCCAACCGCACAAGCGCGCTCACCTGACGGAATTCATAGGGGGTATAGACCGCCCACGCCTTGGTGCCATCGCGCCGCGCCACAAACTCGGACCAGGCTTTTTCAAACGTGGCTATCAGCAACTCTCGTGGCAGGGCCGCCGCCGCCCCGGTCGGCGAAAGCGCGATCGTCGTAGATGTCGGGTCAAAATCTTTTCGGTCTGCGGCCCCCGGCACGTGCCCGAGTTCTTCGCCCAACAAACTGACAGACGCGCTGATATCTGCGGCAAATTCAGCGGCATCGGCTTTGATGTCGGCTGCGCGGTCAGGGTGACCCAGTTCCTCGGCAAGAAACGCCGCATCATTCAATCCTTTCAGACCCCAGAAATTATCCCAGAATGAATAGGCCGGACGGTCCAAATAACCTTCATGGCTCACCGAGGGCGGTAACAGACCATAAAATGCCTTGCGATCACCTTGACGGTTATGCTCCGTGCGTTCCGACAGCCTCAAGGTATCGAGGGCCGCCGCCGCCTTATCCACATAGGGCCACATCATCTCAGCAAAGGCCCGATTCCCGGTGTACCGGTAAATATCCACAATCAGAAAAATCAGTTCTCCATGGCTGTCATTTTCCACAACCGGATCCGCGCCACGCTTGTCCACACAGCAGGGGACTTTGCCACTGGAGAACTGGTGCGGTGCGTACCAGCGGGCATACTCAACAGCAGGGTCGTTCTGCCCGAGACGCAGGAAACTTTCACTCATCATCGCGCCATCACGTATCCACGAACGGGCATAGGTGCGTGGACCCGGACGCAGTGCCGGCCCGTCGCGCGTGATCATCATATGAGCCAACGCGGTTTTCAGACTATTCAGCATCGGCATGGATTCAGGCGGACCCGAAATGCTCACCTGATTGAGGATGTCCCGCCATTCCTCGGCTGCGGTATTTTCTCCGGCATCAATGGCCTCGCGGTTCAGGTCGGGCGCAGGCCCCCTATCGGAATCGAGGACCGTGACGACAGAAACTTCACGAACCTCATCCGGCTTAAGAGCAACATGAAAATACATGACGCCGGAACCGAATCCTCCCGGCGCCACGAGGCTTTGCGAAACCGTGCTTGCCCCGGCATCCTGCACATGCGGAAACCCGGCCCGTTCAAATTCCACGAGCGAGACCTGGTCCGGCTTCAGATCAGGATACACGGACCAGGCACCATTCACCTGAAACGCGGCACCATCCCAGCCGATTTGATCAATGTTGCTGACACCACCCACAAGGTTCAGAATCTGCGTAGGCGGATCAACCTGCATGGGGCGGATGGCGAGAGCCAGGGTGAACGTTCGAGGGATCGTGCCGGTATTGACCACACGATATCTGGTCACCACATCACGGGCATGGCCGTCCGTTCCCCCTTCTCCTCCAGCGGGAACAGGCGGACGATGTGCACTGATATCCAATGATAGGCCCTCATGGGTCCGGCGCACGCGCGGCAAGGGCAGATACTCATCCAGCAGGCTGTGATGATGTTCGCCATCGGCCCAGCTCAGCACCGACTCATTCTCAAGAAGAAACGGCTCAATCGAGAACGCGCCGGGGCCCGGTTCCATGGCACCATCTTCAGACAGTAGGGCCGACCGGCCACCCTGTGGAGGGCCAACGACGGTCCAATAGATCTGCTCACCAAGGAAACTGCGCGGATACGATCCCTTTTTGGCTTCCCTGGCTAAGGACAGAAGAAACCGATTGTCATCCTGCCCGAATTCCGGTGGTTCAATCCGAGCTTCCAGCAAGCCAATCCGTCCGCCCGATGCCGGGGTAAGTGAAAGACGAACATAACGCCCGAACGCCTCTGCCGTCCGCAAATAACCGATGGTTCCTGACGAGGAAGGCCCGGTACCCAGCTCCCAATGCGGCATGGTCCATTCTGTTCCATCTTCGGAAAGGGCCATGTCAATTGCCTCCGGCATTTGACCCTCGGCCCATCGCAAGGTCAGTCCGCCAAGATCGCGCAAATAGCCCAGATCAAATATGAGTTCCGTGGGTGTGTCGGTAGTCCAGGTGGTTTCCGGATTACCGTCAACGACGGCAGGGGTAGGGACGTCGCCGGCCATTGCCACGACCGGCGGAATCACGGTGGGCGGCTCAGGAAGTGGCCGCATCCGGAGGGTATCGAACTCGACCGTACCCTTGTCACCGGTTTCGCCAAGAATCACAAATTCAAATTTGGCGATGGTGCTCAGATCATGGTCCTTGATCGGCCCCCAGGCAAAGTGGATATCGCTTCGCCGAATACGAACGGTTGTCCAGTCATCAGGAAATTCATAATCATGAAACTGCTTCCACCAGACATTCGCTCCGCTGTCATCAACCAGCCGAATCTCAAAAGTAGATTGTGGCGCATGCCCCCTGAGTTTAAATGCAATCTCGAAATTGTTCGACAAATCAAGCTGAAGTGCCCGATGGACATTGGCGGTCCCGGCGGTTCGAAGTTCATAGGACAGTTGAAGCGCATTGCCCTTCACGCCTCCAGTCGTCCTGATCGAGGCCTCGCTGTATTCCGTCGCGATGGTCTTCCATTCCCCGACATTCTCAAAACCATCAAGCAACCGAAAATCATTGCCGGCGGGATTCTCCCCGAATGCGCACACCGGCAATAACAACCAGACCATGCCGACAAAGAGGAAGCCGGCTGCACGCCATACACCTCTCATCCTTTGACACTTCCCGCAAGATTTCCGCTCATATAAAAACGCTGGAGCATCAGAAAAAGAATCAGGACCGGTGTCACGGTGATCACCGCACCTGCCATCATCAGTTCGACATCCTGCACATGCTCACGTGACAAAGAGGCCAGCGCAATCGGCAGGGTATATTTATCACTGTCGGTCAGGACGATCAGCGGCCATAAAAAATCATTCCATGCGGCCATAAAGGTAAACAGCCCCAGTGTAATCAGAATGGGTGTCAGTAACGGCACCACGACCGACCGGAAAATGCGTAGTTCACTGGCCCCTTCAATCCGGGCCGACTCGATCAGTTCCGTCGGAATGGACAAGGCATACTGCCGTACTAGAAATATACCAAATATGCTGGCCACAAAGGGGATCAGCACACCGATCCAGCTATTCACCAGCCCCATCCCTTTCAACATCAAGAACAGCGGAATCATGGACACCTGAGCCGGAATGACCAGGGCACTCAACAGCCCGCGGAACAGCAGGTGCCGTCCCTTGAACTCCAGTTTGGCAAACGCATATCCGGCAGCCACATTAAACGTGAGTGACAACAGGGTGGCCGCCGTCGCAACAAACAGGGAATTCAAGAAGTTCCTGCCCATGCTGGAATATTCAAAGAGCTTAATATAATTGGCGAGCGTCGGATGCTCCGGCAACAGCGGCGGCGGAAAATTGCTGGCCTCCCCCGGAGCCATAAAGGACACACTCAGCATCCACAGCAAAGGGATCAAGGCAAACGCAGCCAGAAACGACAAGCCGAAATTCGTCCCCGAGCCTCTCCACAGGTGTCTCATGGATTTACCGATCATACAGAATGTATGTTTCCCTGCTTTTCATATGCATCCCTGAAAGTTTTAACTCTCCTGCTCCGACGCCTGCCGTCTGGCCCAAAGAGGGACGCTCTCATTCCCTGGCGGACCTTGTTTGAGCCCGGCGAGTTGGGCCGCCCTCCGCAAATTTGCGTCCCTCCCCTCTCATGAGGCCAGACGGGGCGTCAATGGTTTTGGGTCCTTTTGCCGAAACAAAAGGACCTCGGCTGCCGGGCCGAGACCCGGCATCACAGAACATCATGTTGATAACAAGATTGGAGCCATCAGTACGATATAGAGTCTCATCACAACTCGTGTTTCCTATAGTGATTCCAATGAATTTCCCAAGTCTTCTGTGTCTATGTGCCTGTTGCCGTTGACTGACGCCTGCCGTCCGGTCCTTGGGTCGGACGCCCTCATCCCCTGGCGGGCCTTGTTTGAGCAGAGCGAGTTGGTCCGCCCTCCTAAGACTTGCGTCCGACCCATCCTAATGTGACCGGACGGGGCGTCACTGGTTTTGGGTCCTTTTGCCGAAACAAAAGGACCTCGCCAGCCGGGGCGAAACCCGGCAACACAGAAAACCACGTTGATACAAAAGTTAATTGCACAAGTTCAAAGTGCAAACCAGCCATCACTTTTTTCAAGCCAATTCCAAGATTGGCTCTCGATACACATCAGTAAACCTCTAAGACCACAACCATTCACTTCGTATGAACATCGACTCACACTCCACTCCCATACCGTCTCATCACCACAAGCTGACCAATTGCCGCCACAATCATAAAAACAAAAAGAATAAAGGCCACGGCGGATGCCGAACCCAGGCTCCACCATTTAAAACCTTCTTCATACATCAGATAAATAATGCTGAGCGTACTCTGGACGGGTCCGCCCTGTGTCATCACATAGGGTTCGGCAAAGAGCTGGAAGTATCCGGCCATGGTCAGCACCCCGACGAGAAACAGTGAAGGAACAAGAGAAGGCAAGGTGACATGAAAAAAACGCTGAAGGGCATTGGCCCCGTCAATCCGTGCAGCCTCATACAAATCGCCGGGGATCGCCTGGAGGCCCGCCAGGAGAATGATCATATTGTAGCCAAAGTTTTTCCAGACGGCGAAAAGGATGATGGACGGCATGGAAAAATGCGGATCCCCCAGCCAGTCCACAACGGGGAGGCCCAACCAATCGAGGGAATAATTGATCAAGCCATAACGGGTATGCAGGAGATATCGCCAGATCACCGCCACGGCCACAATCGTCGTCACCACCGGCGCAAATAGTGCCGTCCTGAAGAATCCTTTGAACCGTACCATCTGCCCGTTCAGCAGCAATGCCCCCGCCAGTGACACAAACACCGAGAGGGGCGCACCGACCAGCACGAAATACAGCGTATTACCCAGGGCCTGCCAGAACAGCGGCCGTTGCAACAGCTCAAGATAGTTTTGGAAACCCACGAATCGCAGGTTGGAAAGGTCGGCGAGGGCATAAATATCAAAATCCGTCAGACTGAGAGCCAAGGCCGCCAGCACCGGCAGAAAGAAAAAGACGGAAATGATCGCCAGCGCCGGCCCGGCAAACAGCCAACCTGCCACAGACGATTTCACGATCCTGCTCTTCCTTCCCACGCTCTGTAGAGAGAGGATTCCACTATTTGCCAAAATATTGAATGGAGGATGATGTCTGGAAATTTAGATGACTATCGGGGGAAGAATAGATCTCAAACTTCGGTCAATTCTATTGCAAGGGCAATGGACAATCGACGCACACGAGTATGCGGCTCCTCAAAAACCGCGACAACTCCTTAAAGTATTTTTTCGTGACGAGGCCAGCAATGTCATAAAGTTGATGTCCGCGGAAACTCGATCAAAGAAGACTTCTTCCGTAGGAGCCAAGCGTCTGAGGTGGGCCAGGTGGCGGCCCTTAGATATTAAGTGTCTTCGCTTGTGAGAGGTTTCCATCGCGCCTGAATCGTATCGGCTGAAAGGTCTGCTCCACAGTCCCACTCAACATAATACCCCCCGTTGTGAATTTGCTCAAATGTGTTTCGATCTTTCAACGGAGCAAATGCCTCTGATTCCAGATAGGGGGTGATGTCCAAGAGACCGGCTTGCCCATCATCAGCCTTGATGTATAGGAGGTGATCGTCTTTTGGAATAACTTCTGTAATTTTCACTGATCAAGCCCTCGAATAGGAAAGGGTTTCTTGCCTACCACCGCCAGTTCCCAATCGGCTAGTAAATCTTCATGGTGTATTTCAATCCATGCCACGACTAACTTGTGTTTTTTAGGAGGAAGCTCGCCAGCTAAAACCGTACCATCAGGAATTGAATATACAGCAACCTGGCCCTGAGGTGTTTTTCCGTATCATAGAAAAACATATACATGGCACTCCATCCATTTGGCGAGGATTGACGGTGATTCGTGTAAATTTCATAAGTTATTTTTGCCTTCCGTCATTGTAAACTAACAATCGGTCCTGGACAATCAAAAGCTCAGGGATTCATCTATACTGATTCCAATGAATTTCCAAAGTCTTTTTTTTCTGTATGCCTCCTCGCCGTTGACTGACGCCTGCCGTCCGGTCCTTGGGTCGGACGCTCTCATGAACGGGCGGACTTTGTTTGAGCCCTTCGAAAACTCAGGGCAGGCTCCGCGAGCTGGGACACTTTAATTAAGGGGTACATAGTTTAGGCAGTCTCTCCTGGCCTTGTGGTGTGGCCGAGCAGTGCAGCCGACACCGGAGAAAAGTCGCGCATTGTTTGAGCGTAGCGAGTTTGCGCGACGCCGGAGTCGGCGAACCGCGCAGGGAACCCGAAGGGCCACACCACGGCCAACCTGGTTTTGGGTCCTTTTGCCGAAACAAAAGGACCTCGCCTGCCGGGGCGAAACCCGGGAACTATCATGAATTCGAAAAATTGCAGTTGGTGGTTCGAACGAAAAGCTCCCATTCAAAGACCTTGGGTTGCCACAGATAACTTCACGCCCCCTCTCCCCCATCCTGCGCCAGCATCCAGCGCCGTTTTTCCAAAATGCGATCGATCCGGCTATCCAATTCGCGCGCCGCCTCGGCCGCCGTCCATTTCTCATGGACCGCACGCTCGGTCACCACGCGTAATTCTTGCACGATGCGTTCCCACTCAGGGATTTTCGGCGCCGGTAGCGCGCGCTCAAGCTGCTCCCTAAAGGCCACGAGATACGGATCTGATTCAAGCCGGTCCCCCCGCCAGCTTGACCGCCGCGGCGGTAGATTGCCGCTGATCTCGTAAAACTGCTGCTGGATTTCGGGACGGGACAGAAATTCCACCAGCCGGAATGCTGCATCTTTATGTTCTGAATGTTTAAACACCACCAGGCTGGAACCTCCCGCTGTCGAGGCACCCGGACCCGAAGGCCCCGGCAAGATGGACGTCATCCAGTCATCCTGCAGATCGGCAGGCAACCGGCGGCGGAATTCGCCGATATTCCACGGCCCGGTCAGATAGAACGTAAAGTGGCCGCGTGCAAACTCATCCCACACATTGGCAATGTCGGTTTCACTGGAAGGGGGTGCCAACCCCTTGCGGAAAAAGTCGAGATAAAAATCAAGGGCGGCCACCAGCTCAGGGCTGGAAAAATTGCCATACCGGTTCCCGTCCCGTAGCAACGGCACTCCTTGTTGAAGAGCAAGCGACACCTGCATCTCATATTCATTCAGAGGCACGTAAAAGGCAAAGTTGTCTTTTCCAACATGTTGCTTCACCGCCGTGGCGGCCTGCATCCATTCAGTCCAGTCACGTGGGGGGCGAACAATCCCGGAAGCTCTGAGAATATCCTGCCGGTAAAAGAGCAGCCTCGTATCCACATACCAGGGCACCCCGTACAAGGTATCGCCAACGACGTTCGTCGCCCAGATCCCCGGGAAATAATCCTGCTCCTCAATCACGGAAGAGGCCTCTGCCATCTCATCCAGCCCGGCAACGGCATCCAGCGCCGCAAACTCCGCTATCCAGGTATTGCCCATCTGGGCGACATCAGGCAGGGCGTCTCCGGCAAAGGCCGTCAACAGTTTTTCATGGGCCGAGGTCCATGGTATCTGTTGAACAATGACACGAACCCCCGGATTTTCGCGTTCAAACTTTTTAAGTACCTCAGGAACAATCTCCCCCTCTCGGCCCATAGCCCAGAACTTAATTTCCAGAACGTCATCCTGTCCGCTCCTGCTTGTGCATGCAGCCAACATGGCAGCCAACACAAGTACGACAACGGAGAACATCCCCACTGTTTTTTTCACCAATATTTTTTGGATCATACAGAATATTGGGTTCTTCACTCTTTCATGTGCATTCCTGAAAGGTTCGTCTCCCATAGTCCGACGCCTGCCGTCCGGTCCTTGGGTCGGACGCTCTGATGAACCGGCGGACCTTGTTTGAGCCCAGCGAGTTGGTCCGCCCTCCGCAAGTTTGCGTCCGTCCCATCTTAATGAGACCGGACGGGGCGTCAATGGTTTTGGCCACTTTTGCCGAAACAAAAGGGGGTCGACCGCCGGGGCGAAACCCGGCAACACAGAACATCACGTTGATACGAGAGTTGGAGTCACCAATGCAATGCGTTCTCATCACAACGCATTTTTACTAGTACACCCAAGATGGATTCCCGATACACATCAGAAAACATGAAAGGCCAGAACCATACATTCTGAATGATCCTATTTTTTCCGGCCTGTTGTCATGCCGTACAGTCTGCTTTCTGAATGAATGATCGATCGGCTTCCAGGTCACCCAGAAAACCGGCGATCCCCCGAGTATGACGTAGTCTTACACATGACACGGTATTGTTAAAATGATGTGGTTTACCTGACGGGTAAAATCAATACCAAAACGCCCGCTTACTGGGGGAAAGCAACCACGATGGCTGGCGACTGAAAAACTCCGCAGCGTTGATGATGTAAACTTACACTTAGTATCAGGGCCCATTAGGCTCTTCAGTTGGCTTAAAAGGTGCAGCTAAAGAACGCCCATTAATTGCTGTTTGTTTCCATATCTGCATCCATTGGTCGTCCGAGAAGAAAGGGCCTTCAAGGCATTCGTCAAATATGCGCAATATACTTCCATGTATCCCAATAAGAGTAATTAAGCTACATTCAATTGCTCTCTGATCGGAGGTGAAGTACCGAAGTTCCAACCTTGTTGCGTCTCGAATCCAATGCTGTCGCCCAAAGTATTCAGGCGAAAAATGAACAGCCGAGTCAGAAAAAACACCAAGATACTTCTCTAAATCAGGCAGGATCGGATGGTCGCGTGGTAGATCGAGTTTCGGTGCTAGTGGTTTTGGTTTTTCGCCTCTATCTCTAGCTTGCCAACGCCCCAGCCTCTTTTCATAAGCCACCCATTGGGTAGCATTTTCAGGATTTGTCTTTACAGCTAACGCGAGTCGAGCGGCTTCAATAGCTCGTCGACTAATGGAAGCGGCATCATCCGGTTGGGCCTGACCGATCAAAGTAATTGCTGACAAAAATGACCTATGGCAAATTAGGAGAAG
Source organism: Nitrospira sp. (assembly GCA_024760505.1). Classification (GTDB taxonomy): domain Bacteria; phylum Nitrospirota; class Nitrospiria; order Nitrospirales; family UBA8639; genus Nitrospira_E. Next base: position 1,909,490 of record CP058931.1, on the reverse strand, counting down.
TTGTCCAAAATGCGGTGGAGAAGAATTAGGTACAAGAGTAACCCCAACTTCATAAAGTCTATCAGTGAGATTTCCGATTTTGGAAAAATGCGGAAGTTGACTGATCGATGCAATGTTTGCCCTTTGAGCAGCAATGTATTCTTGAATACTCATTTAAGTGATTGCAATTGTGGAAAGATTCTCGTGGCGAACTCCTCGTTATATCTTGTTTTTGGTTGACAGTTTTTACCTGTGATATATTCTTCGAATTCCCCTTGCTCAATTAAATCTCAAAGCAAGTTGGGCCCTATAGTCAAAACACCTTTAACAATGTTGAAAGAAAAAAAAGACCAACATTGCAATCACAAATGTGCCCCCACTCTCCCCCATTGCTCGACATCTGCCTCTTTCTTACCATGGCTCTTTTACCATATCACAAGTCGGGGGAATGCTCACCAGAAAATCGTCAGCTATTATTTAGACCACAGGCATTTGCGCTACTGCCCGGCAACCGACAAGAAGCTGCTTTCCTTTTTTCCCGATGGTAGATCGTCGCTCCAAAACATCCCTACCAATCTAGGCATTGGCATTCCAACGTGAATGCCGGGGTACAGAGTCTTTCGTGGGTTACTCCTTCGAAAGACTTTTTTTTGCAAAAGAACCCATGATGCTTCCTTCACGATGCAGCGGTTTCTTGCTGACCCCTTGGGGACCCTATCGGCACGGCTGCGATCCAACTGCCCAACCCTGCGAATCTTTGCTCCTCTACCGAAACCTCCTTACCCGGAAACGGGTGGGGAGGTTTTTATTATCCAATACCCTTTTTTAATAGGAAAGAGTAAAATTTCCCACACACTAGTGAGAGAAGATATCACGGCATGTGGGCGGTCTATCTCAAGGTGGTCACATATTGCAATTCTTCATCATAGGGTTGACTAATTCATGGAGGTGAATGGCCATGGCTGAAGCGCAAATTCTTAATGGTGTCAATGTCGCAGCGGTGAACGAGCTGGTGAAAAACGTGGAGAGTGATCCCAAACTGGGTGAATGCAAGTTTCACATCAAAAATACCTGGAGTACATGTGGGCAAAACCAATCGAAGGTCTCAAGCTTTTATGCGGCAAAACAGGAAATTCCCCACGACGATCCATTTATCTTGAATGCTGATGAGCCTCCCATTCTGGCCGGGCACGATACCGGTGCGAATCCCGTTGAGCACCTGTTACATGCGTTGGCGGGCTGCCTGACGACGACCTTGGTGTACCATGCGGCCGTGCGAGGCATTAAAATTGACGCACTGGAATCGGAACTCGAGGGTGACCTGGATATCAGGGGATTCCTTGGTCTTTCGAATAAGGTTAGAAGCGGGTTTGAGAATATTCGCGTCAACTTTAAGGTTAAAACCGATGCGGAGAACATTGAGAAGCTCAAGGCGTTGAGTAAACTCTCACCGGTGTTCGACATGACGTCCCATGGCACCAATGTTCAGGTGAATATCGAGAGAAAGGAGTGTTGAAAAAGGCCGCCAGCAGCGTTCCCTGCCTTCGCCGGAGCGGCTTTGCGCAGGCAGGTCGCCCCTTGGCCGTGCTCACGTACTCCTTCGTACGCTCCGCTCGCCCAAGCGGCTGCGGCCTTGCTGGACGGACCTTTTTGAACACTCCACTATTTTTCTCTGGTGAGCTTCGTTGACTCCTAAGCTGATGAAGCGGCGAAATTTTTCCAATATGCAACAGTCCCAGAAAATAAACCGTCGAACAGGGTTGAAGGATTTGACAGCAGGTAGAATCGGCGGATGGGGGAGGGCAAGCCTTAGCTCCTCATTTGCGCATTAATTGTGACATGATCAAACCCTTTTGCAAGTCACGAGGGTGAGGGGGATTCCTGGGATGGAAGGGGCGATCCTGTGGCCGACACCTTTTTGCTCTCGTCCGGTTGTTGAAGGAGGGGAGCGGCTTTGACATACCAGGCTATCACCACCCATAGCGCGGCACTCACGATGCCAAGAACAAACACCCAGTTATAGATAATCTTATGGGATTTTCCTAGAAACGGATTAAACACGAGACCGGCGACCGGATGACTGGCAGTCAAAACTATTAACGTGGTTAATGGCCTGATCACCGGACAAAGAAATCTCAAATTCGGCCCCATGGGAGAAAGTTCATTTGCCATCCGTTGGCCCAATTGCCAAAATACAATTAAGGCCCCAGCGAAGCCTAAAAATTGGACCCCCTGCGATGCTCGCAATTTAGTAGTGCCAAGGGTTGTCTCATAGAACAGCGGGACCTGGCTCAATAGCCCTCCTAACCCCAGGGCGAGGATTATCGTTCCACCATACTGCACCAGCCATCCCCATTTTTTCATCGTATCTTTTCCTTTCTCGACACACCCGTTTCAGAGTGCTCATTCAACATGGCGGCATTCAGCAGGCTTGTAACCTAGGGACGGAGATCATCAAAACCGCACACCAAAGGTCAGGCCGGGCATCACATTGGTATCATTGTGGCCTCGCCCGCGCCCGAGTTCGAGGTCGGTGAAGTTCAAAAGAAAATCACTTTTGAAGGCTAGTTGAGGATTGATTTGGTAATCCACCCCAATGCCTATGGGGATGAGGAACGAGGTATCGGATGGCCCGATATCCGCATGCACAAATCCAATTCCACCCTGCAGGATCACCTTGAAGCGCTCGCCCAATTCGGGCAGAGGTATAGCATATTTACCTTGTCCCGATAATCCCACGAGGGTGAGGTCACCGGTAAACCCCAATTGCAGGAGCGGTCCAACGGCTATGTGGCGATTCACGTTTGCATCGGCATTGAAATTTAGGGCAAAAGCCGTGTCATCGGGAGTATTGGCCAGGAATCCCATCGTGCCACCGACATTCCAGGGCTTTTGAGGCTGTGGGTCAGCGGCTTGCGCCAAAGTGGAAATTGTAAGAATGCCCCCCAGTACTGCCCCGACACAGACGACCCACTTCGACATCACTATTTTTGGCCCGCTCATGTCTCGAATCTCCTTTCACAATAATCCGGCTACTAATACTTTGACACTTGATTGCACCTTTACGACTTTCTTTCCTACTACCGTTTCCATTTCGGGCCCTTTTCTTTGTATTTGACCTGTTTAATGTGTTTGTCGTTCTCCATATAAGGTCGGTCGGTTTCAAGTTCCAGGGAGACGGCTTCCCGTACATCTATACGGAGAGAGGAGGGCAGGGACACCGCCATTTCCCATTCGCTGCCGGAAAGATAAAAATACACCCTCCGCGATTGGTCGTAATAGACATTGGCCGTGGGATAATACTGATAGGCAAACTTCTTACGGTAGCCATGAGCGGGAGCATGGGGCGGAGGTCCAGGTTGCTTATGAACGACGGGGTAATGGGTCCTTTCGGATTCACCAATTTGGATACCCACCGAATGAGGGCTGCTGCAACCAATCATCAATCCACCTAGCACCCCCACCACCACCAATAATTGAAGGTCTTTTTTTAAAATCGAGTGTTGTTTCATCGGGTCGTATCTCCTTAATAATAAATGGCCGATACCTGTGAGATTAGTTGTCGTCGGAAGGGTCCAAATCTGTAGGGCCCCGACAAAATGATTTTTGAAAGCAACCGGGGGAAATTTGAAAGAAGAGTGAAGAACGGCTGTAGAGGACCTAAAACATCAACAGATCTAAGTGGACAAAAAAAAGACGTCAGCGGCCTGGGGAGAATTAAGGTGGAAGCCATCGATGCGGAACTCGAGGGCGACTTGGATATCAGGGGATTCCTTGGCCTCTCGAATACGGTCAGGAGCGGGTTTCAGAATGTTCGCGTCAATTTTAAGGTCAAAACCGATACGGAGAACATTGAGAAGCTCAAGGCATTGAGTACACTCTCACCGGTGTTTGATATGACCGCCCATGGCACCAAGGTCCAGGTGAATATCGAGAGAAAGGGAGTGTTGAAAAAGGCCGCCAGCGGCGTTCTCGCCCCTTGGCCGTGCTCACGTACACCTTCGTACGCTCCGCTCGTCCAAGCGGCTGCGGCCTTGCTGGACGGATCTTTTTGAACACTCCACTATTTTTCTCTGGAGAGCCTCGTTGACTCCTAAGCTGATGAAGCGGCGAAATTTTTCAAATATTCAACAGTCCCAGAAAATAAACCGTCGAAAGAGAAAGAGATTGAGGTAATTGACAGCAGGCGGAGTCGGTGGATGGGTGATGGCAAGCCCTGACCCTCAAGCTTTGGTTTCGTTGGTTCCGAAGGAACAAAGCGGCTGAGGCGGGCAGGGTTAGGAGCTAGATGTCTTAGCTTGGGAGAGGCTTCCACCGCGCCTGAATCGTATCGGCAGAAAGGTCGGCTCCACAGTCCCCTTAATATAATACCGCCCATTGTGAATATGCTCGAATGTGTTTCGATCTTTCAACGGAGCGAACGCTTCTGCTTCCAGATAAGGTGTGATGTCAAACAGACCGGCTTGCCCATCATCAGCTTTGATGTAGAGTAGGTGATCGTTTTGTGGAATAACTGCTGTAATTTTCACTGAAGGAAGGGCATACCTTCCATTTTTCCCCTGCTTCCATTCTCATGGAAAAACCATACAACAGATTTCTCTAAACCTTTGCTTCTTCCCGTACGGAGGACACCGAGCGAACTTTGATTTTTCCCCGTTCTACCTGTGCGAGTTCATACGCTTGCTGAAGGGCTAACCAGCTTTGCGCTGTTCCGCCAAAAGCCTTTTCCAAGCGCACGGCCATCTCCGGTGAAACGCCGGCCTGCCCATTAATAATCCTCGACAACATATGCCGGGTAATCCCCAATATTTTGGCTCCATCCGTAACCGTCAATCCGAGGGCTTCAAGGCAGTCCCTTCTGATCGAGCGACCGGGATGAGGTGGATTATGCAGTCCCATAACATACTCCTTTCTAGTGATAATCAACCAAATTCACATCCAGGACCTTGCCGTCTTCAAAACGAAAAATAATGCGCCAGTTTCCTGTAACCTTAATACTCCAAAACCCTTTCAACTCCCCTTTTAACGGATGCAGGTTCCATCCCGGAAGGCTCATGGCCTTCACATCCTCGGCCACATGCAACCGCGCCAGGATATCGTCAATGATCGGCACCAGATGCGGGGTTAAGCCCGATGGGTCTTCCTTATAAAACCACCGCTTCAGACCCCGATGCTTAATACTGACAATCATTCTTTATAGTGTGCACTCTTCATGCACAGCAGTCAACATGACTCCCATCGTATGGTCAAAAACTCAAGACCCCCGACATGGTCACCTTCATTAAAATTACACGCTGAACTCAATGCACGGGGGGATCGTCATGGGGCTGTTGAAAATTTCAAAAATTTACCCATTTCCTCAGCATATGAGTGCCCGCGACCCACTGCTCGGCCATGGGATCGATGGCAATGGGTGGCTCTGTCTTACCTGCTCCTTGATAGGCCTTCATATGATCATCTCCTCATTGAAACACCCAGCCGAATCCGACGATGGGCATGGGGCAGCTGGGTAGCTCGCATATGCTGGCGTACCATTGCCGAAACCAATAAGCCAGGAATCTGTTTCAAGGACGATTCACGTCAATTCTAGTGAGAAGTAGGCGCTCTCGCTCGAACCCTGCCGCTACGTGGCACTTAATCCCTTCCAGGCAACTATGGTGACACATCCCCGATAGTGGGCGTGGAGCCGCTATCCCGAAACGGTGGGGGCGGCTCGTGCTCACGCCTGGCTGACAACTGACCAGATTACGAACAGTTTGGAAAGCAAGCGGGGCCTGTTCAGGAGTGCGATGGAACCTTCGTGGCCAAGGACCACTTGGGCTTCGAGACATTCCTTGTCGGCAGACGCAGGCGTAGCGGGCAATTTTAATCTTCTTGGTTCACCCACACGGCGAGCAGTCGTGACAGATTCACTCGCGTTTCAATAGTATCGGTTGATTTTGGATTACCGATTATGGGGGCGTGTATGCCGCGAGGATACCTGGCCTATCAATTCAGGCGAAATCGGCTGATCTAGGATTGCCAGACCTGCCCTCTTTTTCGATTGATTGGCAGACCTAAAAACCTGGATGTGCGCCAGCCGAATAGCAATATGTATTCGGCTGGCGCAAAAGCTATACGAGGCGCGCTTACCTCTGGGTAGACGGCTGAGAGAAAATGGAAATGCTGTCCGGAGTCTGTCCAGGCGTGCTGCGAGTTTCCATTGCCACTGGCGCGGTAACAGTGGCGGTGCCTTCTAACAGGATATCAGCCACGAGCGCCCCAGGGATGGAATAGGCGCGTTGCGGTTGCTGGTGGGCGATCGTCATTTCCCTGGTTACGTCGCCGCTGGCATGTGTGCCTGTGATCGCAGATTTCATCTTTGCGATTCGGTCGGACAGATCGACCCGTGTTGCGGTTTGTAATTTGTCTCGCAATTGTTGGTCGACGATCTGCCAATAGCCCACCTTGATATCATCCAACATTGTTTTCGACTCGCTGGCCATCTGAAGGTCAGACATCGTCAGCACAGACCCCTCGCCTTCCAAACGCGGCGTTCCCCAATAATAGATCGTGCCATTGAGATCTCCAATGGTGTTGATGGTGAGCAGCACTTTCCCCGACGAGTCTGAAGCAGTGGCCTTGTCGATGACCATGTCGACGTTGCCGTCTTTCATGGGTTGGTGCACCAGACTCTGCTGCAGTTCTTGGTTCACCTCGGAGTATGGCACGCTCACGGAGGCCAGGACTTTATACGGCTTCCCCTCAAGGAGGGAGGCTCCGGAGGTGATTTTCATGGCTTCGGAGGAGGGCTTGCCGCACGAATTTTCAAAACGCGCCGTCGGGGTTTCGTTGACGACGATAGGAATGGTCGTCCGCTGCACGTTGCCCTTGAGGGTTCCGATGGCCATTTCTGTGGGTTTCCCATAGATGCAGGCCTGGGTATTAAACTTCACCACATTCACGGCCACCGGCGCTTGTAATCGCGTCCAGACCTGTTCCAAGGGAATTTGGAACCCGGCTTCCTCGACGGCCCGTGTCATGTTCTCGACGAGCATGGGGGTGTTCAGGAGTTCCGTTAGTTGATCTTTGACCGGGATATTAAACATGTTGCACTTACTCTCGCTCTCAGGTTTGAGGTCGATGTCCATTTGAGGGCTTTTGAGACTCAGGACGAGCGCATCACCCACCTGTCCCAACTCAAGTTGCCCTGTGGTATGGAGGATGGGAAAGATGGGATCTAAACGACAGCCCCGGAGCTCGGTTTTGGCCTCAATATCCCCTCTGTATGTGGAATGGATGGTCACAAAACCATCCTGAATGGAGACTTGTGGCTCTGCTTCTCTGACAAAATCCCATCTGTAGTCATTCTTCAACGGATGAAAGGCTTCGCTAAAGTGTTCCGGCATAGATGCCTGTAATGTCTGTTCCAAGGAAGTCAGATCAAGGACAAGCGTAACAGGAAGCGCTGAGTCAGGAAGTTGGACCACGGGCACATCAATCGCGCCGGGGGTCGGTGGGGTAAATTGCTGGGGCGGAACTGGTTTGGCCGTGTACGGCGGTATCGTATGGCTGCACGCCACCGCGACGAACAGAGAGGGTAATAATGCAATGCCTCGTTTCCAGGTGCTCATAGTATTCTCCTTGGGTATCACAACCCGTTCACATAAAATGGAAGAAATTTCTGCCGAAACACTTCGACGCCCACTGCCCTAGTGCCAAACGGACGTGGCTATCGGCCGTCATCTCCTTTGTTGTTGGATTGTGTTTTTACTGTTGCCTGGAGCAGTTCTGGCTGTCCGACAACTTTTTCCTCCTCTCCTTTTCCTTCAGCACATCAATATCAGGATCAATAAAGTAAAGGCGATGGATAAAATACATGCATGTGGGGAAGAAATATTCAACCCAGGGAGAACTCTGGAGGCAGGCGCCGAGGATTATGCCGAGGGCCACATCCCGAGCGCCATCAATTCCAAAGGATCGGTGGCATGATCCCAAAGACCTTGAAGCGAAGCTTCAGAAAAACAAAGTCAACGTGCTGTTCTGCTATTCCCATGTCTGTCTTCTTGCTGCCTCAGTTGCGGTGGAGATGTCCGGGAAAGGGTATCCGGTGATGGAGTTGGAGGGCGGATGGCGCTGGTGGAAAAACGACGGATTTGATATTGAAAAGTGACAATCCGCTTCCATGAGATAGAAAAGGTGTTAACACCGGTTATAGGCTTGGGTAATTTGAATACTTATAGCCAAGTACCTTCAACCTCGCACCCAAGAGGAATTAGGAAGATAGTTGGTAGCCAATAAAGGAAACAGGCTGTTCCCGGTTCCGGTATCAAGTCCTTACCCTTTCAACTCCAACTCTTGCGTATCGTTTGCCTGTGGTTTCGCAAATATTGCCGGTTTGCTATTCTTTTATTACTCCTCTCTTCTAGTGTTAAAAGACTGCGAGGGTGCTGGAACCTGCGGGCATTAAGGGGTTGCCCAGAGGCTTGTATTCTTGGGGAGAACATGGGATGCAGTTTCAGGAACGCATTGGGGCCTGGCTCACTTCACACGGCTGCTTTTTTCGTGTCTGGGCCCCGCACGCCGATGCCGTGGCCGTTCTGGTTCAGGACGGGCCTTACTGGGAAGTCGATGATACGGTCATCCGCCAGGACCTGGTCAGGAGTGGGGACTATTGGAGCGGGACCGTCACCGATGTCCGGGCGGGGCAACTGTATCGGTTCGAGATCAGGCATCACGACGGAAGCTCCAGCCAGCGACTGGACCCGGCGGCCCGCGACGTCGTCAGCTCTGAGCTGACGAGGTCGGACCCGAGCAGCCGCAACGGCTCCATCGTATTGAGAACCAAACCGTTCCCCTGGGCGCCGTTTCAGACGCCCCGCTTCGAGAACTTCATCATTTATCAGCTCCACATTGGAAGCTTCGCCGGCCGCGGCGATCAGTTCAACAAGCTCTCGTCCGATTTTCTCGATATCGAAAGCAAGTTCTCTTACATCCGGGAAATGGGGTTTAACTGCATCCAACCCCTGCCCGTCCACGAATTCGCCATGGACCGCTCCTGGGGGTATAACCCGGCCTCCTTCTTCGCTCCAGAATCCTCGTATGGCTCACCACACAACTTAGCCCACTTCATTGACACCGCTCACCAACACGGCCTCGCCGTCATCTTCGATGTCGTGTACAACCATGCCGGTCCCGGAGACAACGTGCTCTGGGAGTTTGACGGCTACACGAACGAAGGCGGCATCTACTTTGAAGGTGGCCAGCAGACCCATTGGGGCCGCGGTCCCGCGTGGTGGAAGCAGGAGGTTCAGGACTTCTTCTACCAAAACGCCCGAATGTTCTTCGAGGACTATCGGGCGGACGGGCTACGCTTCGACGTGACCACGCAGATCAAGGGCGAGCATCTGAAGCTCGTCATCGACCGAATCCGGCGCGAGTTCCCTGATAAATATCTGATCGCGGAGCACCTACCGGATCATCCCTGGATCATCAACACCTGTCGGTTCTGCGCTACCTGGAATGCTGACTCCCATCACGAGTGCCAGCGGGCGCTGGCCGGTCAGGAGCCCTTGACCAAAGTGAAAAGATTTCTCGGCTGGGAGGGCTACGACCACGCCTGGAATCTGGTGAAGTACACGCTGGGATCTCACGACGACGTGGGCGACCAGAACAACGGCAATGCGGAGGACGGGCTGACGAATTGGGATAAGCGGCACCGCTACTTCGTTGATCAATTCGGCGGTCGCGAGAATTGGTCGGCGCGGGCTAAATGCCGACTCGCGTGGGCGCTCAATGTGGCCATGCCCGGCACGCCGATGATGTTCATGGGTTCGGAATGCCATATGGCTTCTCCGCATGTCACCTGGGGCTATTGGCATGACGGCCGGGATCAACACGGAGACCACCGCTTCAACTGGGACATCGCCGGAGACCCACTTGGCATGGAGATGCGCCGGCTTATCGCGGCGTGTAATGCCATTCGCTGGCAGAATCCCGCATTACGAGCCGACTCTCTGACCATTCCCCATGAAGATCTCACGAATCAGGTACTCGGCTTCGTCCGGCAGTTGGACGAGAATGTGGTGCTGACGGTTGTCAATCTCAGCGAGCAGAACTTTACGGAGTACCATTATGGTGTCCGGACAGGAGGCCACACCGGTCAATGGACGCAGATTTTGTGCACTCAGGATGCCGCATTCGGCGGCTGGGATGGCGCCGGAAATGCCTTTCACGAGCCTTGGACTCAGTCCGACGGGCAGGTGTACATCAACCTCCCGAAGTGGAGCATCGTGATGTTGCGCCGGAAATGATCTTCCCCGCCCAATAGTGCGACTAAGGGACCCTCAGAGATTTTTCATTTTTCTGTTATGGATTTGAATAAGATTCCGGCTTTGCATTGGGTTCGCCTTTTAATTTATCGGTTACGGCAAGAATTAACCCCGCCGTTAACCCGCCCCACAAGCAAAAGAGGGATGACGAGAAAGACCAAATCTATGGTCTTGACTTCATATTTGCCGCCTGAGTGAACCCGCAAGAGAAGCGAGGCAAAGACGAGAATGAGTCTATTGAAAAAAGCCGCCAGCAGCGTTCCCTGCCTTCCCCGGAGCGGCTTCACGTCTACGCGCTGAAGCGCTTCGACGCGCAAGCGCGCAGGCAGGTCTCCCAGAATAGCCCCGCCCCGGGGAGCTGAACAATCATGGTCCTACCTGAGCTTCCTCTGGTTATCTCGGATGAGTTGATTGATCTCAAGGAGGGAACCCTTAATAACACTCTGCTTCTAGGGAACACTCCACCTGCCACGTCCGGCCATTGGTCCGGATCACGATCGCGCCATTTGCTTTTGTGACATAAGCGGCAAATGCAAGTTCTCTCGATGCTATACGCCTGATTCGGTGGCCATGGGCAAGACGTGCTATGTCAACGATGCCTGCAAGGCCGGCAAGTGCAGCGACGTCGAGGGCGTGAAGGGCGTGTGCGTGTGCAAAACCGATTCAGACTGCGGCGCGGGAGAGTGGTGTGACGCCGGACTTGACCTCAAAATAAACGCCTGTCGAGCGAAGCTGGCAAAGGGTCAGAGCTGTGGCAAAGTGGGTTCAGTTGGCAACGATCCCAAATGCAAGTCGGGCGAATGCTCGGGATTTCCGAAATATGAGTGCAAGTAGGTTCGATCTCAGCGTGAGAGATTGGGAAGTGGGAGGTCCTCGCAGATCAAGAAGGCTGGACCGAACCCGAACCTCTATAACGTTCGTTGAACCATGGGAAATCATAGGCGTGGTATGTATGTGCCATGGTATATGAGACCACACTCTCGCCCAATGGTTCCTCGCGGCAGTTTGAATTCTCCTGGGCCGTCTACCGAAAATTTGGGCGTGCCTGCGGCGACGGTGAGTCCCCATTTGAAGCAGGCGAAGTCGACGGATGGGTGACGGCAGAAGCTGGCCTTTAATTTTGGGCGGACAGCTTTTCAGGCAACCCAGACACGCTAAGATTCTTCGGAATGGATTCGTCAGATATTGACGGTGTTTTGAGGCAGGATTACGCAATGGTCCAAGGGGGACGGAATGTCGGTGAACCAGGTGCGCCCTTCAAAGAGGGGCATGACCGACAGGATCTGAGGCCATCGTCCGCTGACGGTCACAAGTCCCGGTATCACCTGATTGGCTCATGATGTCGCGAATCTGCCGTGGCGAAAAACGTGAGGCGGCGGCTTGGATATGTTGATACCAGTTCAGGACAGGTTCATCCTCATTGGTCACCGCCTGTTCGTACACAAGCCGGCATAAGGCGAGGAACGCGGCATAATCGCGAGATAGCCACGACGACGCCAATTCCGGCAAACGCGCATTTTTGATATTGCCCCACGACCAGGCTCGCGGGAATCCGTACTGGAGAGGTGAGACCACTCCACTGCTTTCAATGACCAACGGGGCGATGATGTCGGCAACGGTCTGCTCGCCACACACCGCCGCTTCCCGCACAAAGACGCGAGTCGGATGCTCGAGCAATGCGGGGATCGTGGCGAGATCGATCTGGACATCGATGACATCTTTGTACTGTTCCCGGATCCGAACGGCTTCGACCACGGCTGCCGCATTTTCCTCGGCATCAGGCAAAGAACCGTCAAGCGTATACGCGGCGCGGCCGACGGGTTCGAGCGGATGGAGTTGTAACAATTTGGCGCCTTGTTCAACCGCAAATTCTGCGACCCACTCCAACTCGTTAACGTTGTGAAACGTGAGGGTAAAGATGAACCCGAATCGAATGCCGGATGCCCGCAGGCCCTCAAGTTTCGCGCACATGTCATCGAATGCCCGGGGAGAATTTCGCATGAGGTTATGCGATTCGGCTACGCCATCAAGGCTGATTGCGATGAGATCGCAATCAGCCTGTAAGATGTCCAGATGGCGTTGATCCAGTAACATGCCGTTCGTGGTGACCGTGGTAGCCAATCCCGCCTCATGCGATACGCGAAGCAGTTCCCCTAGCCCCGAATACAACAGGGGTTCCCCGCCCGACACCGACATGACCACGTACCCGAGCGTGGCTGCATCAACCACGACTGTCCGTAGCGCATCGACATCCAATTGTTCGGAGACGTCCGGCCCGGAATCCGAATAACAATGCAGACACTGCAGATTACAGCGTCTGCCGGGGTGGACTTGCAATGCGGGATATTTACCAGCCGGTCCCTGCATGAATCATCTATCCTCGTCCGAGTGTGAAATTCACCTGCACGACCTCAGGACGCGGTGGTTGGCCATGAATGAGGATGTTCAGATCGCGCAACTCTTTCAACTTCGTCAGCGTGGCCACATGAGACCTGAAGTTGCCGATGTTCGCCTGGACGGTGCCAAAAATCACATCAGGCCCCGGTTGGCCAACTTCATGCCAATCAATGATTTTGACACCCCTTAATTTTTTCTTAATCGTTCCCGCTGCCTGACTTAATTTTGCAGAACCACGTCCTGCCAACTTCACCTTCGAAGACGCGCGCTTTTTTGCAACAGCCATCAGATACCTCCTTGTGTTAGTTGGTTCATGCCCAAAACATTGAAATGGACAGTAGCAGTTTTGAAACCTTACAACTTTTTAATTTAAACGGCAAGAATATCAGTGAATCCAAATATCGATCGCACATATTCACAATCGCGGTGCGTCGTCGAATTCATATACTTCAGGTGGTGATGAGTGGAAATGTGTTGCCGGCATTTCGATCACAAAAAACACATTCGTATCTCCTGAAGGACAAGGACAGTCTACGAGCCATCGCCCTCGGCTGACGGTGAAGTCAGGCCCGCATCAGTCGGGCATGCCGCCGGAATCTCCGTTGTGAAACACACGCTACGCATCTACATCAAAGACAGCTCAGCGCCATTCCGGTAGGGTAAAGTGCCGATCAGCGGGATTGTCCTACAGAGTAAGAAGAAAGGAGGAGAGACCGATGGGAAATTACGGGGTCAAGAGGCAGGAGTTCTCAGCGTATTCAAAAGACTTCTCGAATTCATTTCTTGCCTGTCGATAGTCTTCCTCCGCTTCAATTAATTCCTTCGTTTGCGCGGGGGCCTTCCAGGAGGCCTGGTTGCAGGCCACGGCTCGTCCCACGCTAAAGAGTCCACCTCGCGCACACACCGCTAAATCCGCATAGGCTAAGCGCTCCCGGCTCCTGGCTGATTGCAATGCCCGTTGATAGGCACTGAGATTCTTTCGAGCCTTGATCACTTTTTCTACTGCAAGGCCACAGGAAGGAGAATACGGTTCACTGCCGGCAGGACACGTCCAGGCGAGGAGAAGCAGAAATATAAGACCGATACCATACAAGGATTTGACCATCACACCTTGATTCCCGATAGAACGTTCACGACCTTCCGCTGCGGTTATGGCTCACGCAGACAGATCTGCCTGGCCTGTTGAAATAATTCTTCAAACGTTTTTCTCTCCTGCCGGTATTGATCTATGGCCGCCAACGCGAACGTATCTGGTTTTGGGCTGTGCCATTTCGACTGAGAACAATAGACGGATTTCTCCCCACCACGCCGGCTCCCGGCAACACAGGCCTCCGCTTCACCATATGCGCCGGATTGATGGGCTCTTAACATTTCCATAGTCCGACGAAATGGAACGAGCGCTTTCCGGGCTATTTCAACCCTTTCTAACACGATTTCACAAGATGGCGAATACGGTTCGGCAAACGTCGGAGTAGTAAACACGACCGCAAGGCTGAGGAGGGCGAGAGAAGAAAAAAGTTTCATCTTCAGTTCCGGTTAAGGACAACTCGAAGAAGCGTTATATTATCACTCCTTTGGCAATGAAGGACAATACCTGAGCAGAAGGCCGACGTTTATCGGATGCTTTGATTGATAGGGTCAACAGGTTGTTGAACCTACGTGAACTGAATGTTTGATATAGGCAGGAGTAAGCAGCGTCCACTGCCCAATCTATTGTTCCGTGCCAAATGTTTCTGGGCAGTACAATTCTTCTTCAAATATTGGGGTTACGGAGGCACAAAGGGTTTCTTTCTCTACCTTTTTTAAGTCATCATCCAATACCTCCGAATAAGAAATAATCCTGATAGAAGGTCGATTTTGAGTATAGAGGATGCATTACTGGCTCATTCATAAAAATTTTCATCTGGTTGCTCCATTGAATGCATGAGACTCATTCCATAGCATTTTTCTGGGTGCTGATGGGACTCGGATTTATCATTGGAATGATTACCATAGGAATTTTTGAAATTGTGGGAACTTGGCAAAAACGGGCGTCTTATGTAAATCCCGATGAAAAATGGGATATTTTTTATTCTCGTTCATTTATTAAAAAGCATTTCGGACAAAAAGTGCTCATAATCTATAATTATAGCTTTGGAGTTTTGTGTATTCTTTTTGGCTTCCTTGGTCTGTTTAATGGGGTATGGGACCTCATTTATTTTTTTCTAAATGAATAAATATGATGTGAGGGGATTTGGAAAGGAAGCTCAACGGTATGATGGTTAATTCCTTACTCCATGGTTATACGTGCGGATGAAAGTAGTCACCTTAAGAAATCCTGGTCCAGAATAACTAAGGATAATTCAAGACCAAAAAACGAACGTATTGCAGCCCTACAGTAAAAGGGAAATGCCATGGATCACGATGAAAAGGTTTCTCAAATGCTCGATAACCTTTCATCCAAGGGGATGGGAAGATTTACCATTGCTCCGCCTGGATTTCGATTAGCATGGTTCTTAGGTTGGAAAGTGAAACCTCCGCTATTTCTTGGATTTTTTGCCCTCTTTTTTGGTCTAGGAATTCCGTTCAGCATTCTGTGGGGAATTCTGATGGGATTTATGGGACATTTCTCCTCTTTTGAGAATGGGATTCTTCCTTCCGTGGGTGCTGGAATTATCTTTGGGTTAATTATGGCTATTTATTACCGAGTAAAAGCCATGGAACTAGATTTGCCTCCATGGGACCAATATCTTGAAGAAAGGTAATTCAATTAAGGGGGAGTGCTCTTTTTAAAATTACAGAAACTGGGGTCAGGAAAAAGAAGTGAGTCCAAGTAAGGTATTTTTGACCAAGCAGTAAAACGAGGTTAGGTCTTACAGTCACACACAAACCCCCGACATACTTGCCTCATGGCATCCCGGCTACCTCTGGAAGACCGTTGCCCATACCACGAGTCGAGACAATTCCCGCCCACTCATCTTTCCCGGTGATCCAGACCGCAGGCACTGACTTCGCTCGGTCGGCCATGTGCCGAACCGCTAGGGGTGAATTTTTCACGCCTCTACTGCCTGCTGAACAAGCACCTTCTTCTTATTGAAACACCACATCCGATGTTGGAACTGGCCATGCGTCTGCTGAATGGTCGTCAACGCAGACGTCCCAACACTATTCACCTTACCGTCCTCGTTTCAGTTTGAGATGCTTTTTAGTCTTTACTTTCAAAAATCTTCGACAAACCTGACCTCCCTTTTCTCTCACCGGATATCATGTAAATGTAAACGGAATATGGCCCTTGCAGGGCATACCCGTTGTCCTTAGGAGGTCAACATAGAACAAGGAGGATGTCATGGAACTCTTCGGGATACTTTCTATTATTTTGGGGATTATTGGCATGATCGTGATGCTGAAGGGGAAGCGTCCTCAGGACCCTTCCTCAACCGATCAGGTCAAGATGTCGTAGGTCAAATAGATACCTTGGGAATGTTTAAAGGGTCTGCACTCCTTCCTAATCGGTATCAACAACATGGTTGTGGTCGAACACCTGGATGTTTGAGACATACCAGCGTGGATGAGAATCAGGAGAAAGGAGTGAACCATGAGCACATTTATTTTGGCGTTGACTGTAAGTCTTGGCATCACGGCCGGCTATGTGTACCTCACGGCAATCGTGATGGGAGGCAGTGGCTGGATGTGAATATCTCGCCATGTTCTTCCTCTCAATAGGGCCAGCCCGTTCCCCAAACCAAGGGCTGGCCGAACGCATTTTACATGCCTTCCTCCAGACACAATAAGAACCAGTAAACACCCCCGGGCCGTGTTAAGGAAGGTTCACATCAATTCAGGTGGAGCAAAAGGCAAAAAATTATCCGGGTATCGAGGAATGCGTGAGGCGGCATCAGCTTAAGGGCAATTCACAACATGCCTCGGCATCCTCCTCACCTCCTGATTTCCAAGACCCGCGATCGTCCTGGATCATTCCATAGCTATCGCTCGGGAATATCCCCTCAAGCCTTCCACATTCCAGAGGAATCGGTGGAGCGTCGTACCCGGCTTGTGAACCCTCTACTCACGGGGACTGCAAGCATCTACGCTTTTATGACCAGCGCCGGATAGCGAGCCTGCACGGTGTACCAATTCCATTGCCCGCCCGCCGTCTGCGTGATGGCTCCCCAGACCTGTGCCGATGGCGGCACATTCCTGAGCACCAGGGACACCGTCGTCTGGCCGCTGAGCGTCCGCGACCCGCTGTTCGTCACCGTGCCGCCTCCGGCAAATCCGGATAGGTTGAACGTCGATGCTTGTCCAAAGACCTCGATCGAGAACACCATGACGTAAGTCGAGACGGCTGTAATCCCGTAGGCTTTCGGCTCAAAGTGCACGGACACGGCGGGATCCCGATTGGGCGACTCCCGACGGTCAAATCCAGCATACGGCGTGGTCGCATCCACCTGAACAATGGTCGGCCTGATGAGCGTCAGATTGGTGCGTCCACGCCCGACGGTCTTGGCGGGGCTCAAGATCTCTATTGGAAAAACAAAAAAGCCGACATTGCGCCAGCCGCTGACCGGTTCGAACAACTCCTTGAGATCCTTCAATTGCAGGTCTGATGGAAATTTGGCGGGATTCACCTTCCGTTTGTTGAATGGTTCAGGCTGGGTCGGTTTCGCAGGTCTCTTGGATGGTTTTTTCGTGGCCATGATGACTCTCTTTGTGGTGGGTGAAGTCCGTTCGCCTCCCGTTTTCTGACCGGGAGATTGCGCTACTCTACTCTTTCCGTCTTAAAAATCAACTACCCCGCCGACGGGAAAAATTGCGCTTGAGATAACCATTGCCGCAACAATCAACAATGCCTCTCACCAACCGGCCCGGTATCCGGGGGACCTGATTGGACGATTCTACCTTCCGATACCGAAACGGCAGTTAATAGGGCACTTCCTGCTTTTTGTCAAAGGCTGCTCTGTTCAAATTATCTGTGTAAATATTTTCGTGGCCGCCCGGCGCAAAATTCTGTGCGATGTACAGGACGTTCTTATCATCAGACGGGACAGTCCGCCATGGATTAAAATTGTAAAGAGGTATACGGTTGGCATGTGGGAAGATGCTACGGATCGTATTGTCGATTCCGCGTGCATAATCGTCCTCGCTCAGCGGGGAGCCCAGTTGATTGACGATAACAATGCCGCGCGGCGTCAGTCTGTTCCTCACCTGCAGAAAAAATTCCCTTGTGAGCAGATGCTCCGGCGCATTGTTCAGCCCGTGAAACACATCAACGACAATCAGATCGAAATTCTCTTTGGTCTGGTTGAGATATCCCCGCGCAGGCACGGCAACAAAAATCTTGTTATTATCCAGTTTTCTCTTAAGAAATTGTTTTTCCGCCAGCTCCTTCAGATCAGAGTCTATATCAACAAAAACATAATCGTTCCAGGTGTCGCCCAGACCGATGGTAAAGCCGCCGGCGCCGAGGACGAGAATTTTTCCCTTCATATTCGTGTGCCTGAAAAACCGGATATACTGATTCTCTATATAACGCACATATTCAAAAACAGGGTATTCCGGTTTATCCGGATAAATAGCGGAGGCATACGATCCGTTCAGACGCAGGTAAAGCGTATCGCCGTAGGCTTCCATCTGCGCGGTATTATACGCGTTATTTGAAATAACCCCGATCGTTTCAAGCGCCTGAGGACTGTTAAGGGCAGCGGCGAGGAGGAACAGGAACATTGCGGCAGCCGTGCTCCGACAGATCCTGAGCTTTGATAGCAGGATGATCAGAACAGCAATGCAGGCCACGGTCACGGTGACCGTGCCCGATACGCCGATCGTATTCATCAGGAAAAGAGTGGTCAAAATTGCACCCAAAAACGAGCCGATCGTCGAGTAAAACAGAATTTTCCCGGCAGCGTGCGGCAAATGCGCCCGGCGGAAATAATTACTGACAAGCGGTACGGTCTGTCCAAGCAGGTAGACCGGCGTGATGATAAATAACAGCCCGTAAAAAGTTGTCAGCACCAGGCGATTCCTCCATCCAAGCCCTTCGGTCAGCGCGCCGAAAAACGACGTCAAGACAAGATAGGAAAGCCCGATAGTCAAAAACGCCCCGGCAATCAGCAGATTGCGGACAAGTTTGTTACGTATTCTTCCCCGGTACTGCCCGCCCGCATAGTATCCGAAAGCCAGCGGCATCAGGATGGCCGCAATAATAATGGACACGGTATCCGTGCCGCTGCCAACAAAAGGCAGGGTCTGGCGAATGGCAAGAAGTTCGGCGGACAGAACGACATAGCCTTCCAGGAAAATTATGAAAAATAAAAGTACCAGCTTTCGGGTTTGTTCCATGTGCTTCGTATCAGCCTCCCGCTAAAATCAGAAGAATCCTTTGAACCTCACTCTATAAGTCATTTGTCTATATCGCTATACCAGCCAGACATCGAAAGGCAAAGAAGGAAGCGAAAGTCCTGCCATAGCATGCGGAAATACGGCGGCTGTACTTGCGAATTCCAAACATGCGTTCGACCCTATTTTTAGTGTGGTATATTGTAGCGCTATCGGATCGGCATTTGCGTGTTGAACGCGGCGGGATACCAGGTTTCATGACTCCCTTTTTCAGGTCATCCTGCGGTTTGCTGTCACCTGTCTTTTATCAGCAATCAGAGATTTGGGCCTTCATTTCGCCAGGACCATTAGTCCTTCATACCCTTTCCAGCCAGCCGCTTCGCCACTTGTGAGCCAGAACTGGAGTAACCTTCCAAGTGTCTCATCGAGGAAGTGCTATTGAACCACCCAGGAGTGCTGAATCTTGTTCGGCTTACTATTTGTGCAGATGCTCTGAACTTGCCCATACGGGAAGGAGGTCAGTCAACGGGAGGGTCTGAGTAGATTAAGGACTTCTTGTAGCATCGCCTCCGGGTTTTCCATGCAGTCATGACCAGCGCGAGGAATTTCCTTGATAGACACGAAGGTATTCCCTGCCTCTTGTGCAATGCGTTGTAATGCTTCGGCTTCCCACGCCTCGATGAGAGGATCATTTTCCCCCCGAAGTAGCAGCATGGGCAATGTGACCCGGCTTATCTGTTTGTATGCCATGGCAGAATACGCTTCCGGTCCCATCATGTGCCACCACGTCTTATAGGTAAAAATTTCATCGTGCAATGGACTCCGGCTTGGTCCTCGGGCCCGGTAGATCACCACCATTTCGTCATGCTCACTGTGAGAGGGATCCTCACCTAGAATAGACTTGGCCCGGGCATACAATTCTTCATAGCTCGGAGTACTTTCCCATTTGGCCAATCGCTTTCTCTGTGTATCGGGGATGGCATAATGCGTCCCCTCAAGAATGAGCCCTTTGACATTGGGAACGTGGCGATACCCGGCCCAGTGCAGGACCATACTGGCACCAAGGCTATAGCCTAAGATGAAAATATGATGAAAACCTTCTTGAGTCAGGAAGTCCACTGCTGCGTCTATATCATGGATCGTCTCGTCGAAAATCCCTCTTCCGTTTATTTGTCCGGCGAATGCCAGCCTGGTGTTAATGGAAAACGATGAAATATCCCGCTCCCGGAGTGCCTGAGGAAGAAGGCGAGGAGTTCCTCGTGCCAGAAAGTTCCCTAACAGACCATGCACTTCAATGACAATTGGGTTCTTGAGGGTGTTCGTATCAAGATCATCTTCTTTGATGACCAGATGCCCACTCATCATAAAACCATCGCGTGTTCGAAGCCGGAACAATTTTTGGTGGGGGTGGATCATCGGAATCTTTGGTGGAGAGATTTTCGGACAGTCCCATAGAAGACAACCATTATTCAAATCGTTCCTGAATCCATTTCACCACCCCTTGTCCGAGTTCCTCATGCTTTCCAGAAAGATCGTGCCCGGCTTCAAGCTTGAGTATGGTCACATCCGGGTTGCCTGCTGTTTTGGCCACATTTCGCAGTGCGTCACACTCCTGTTGCTCAATCATCTCATCATATTTTCCGTGAACCAACAGGACCGGCACCTTGATATTTCCTATATGTTGGTAGGCTTTGGGACCATCGGCTTCAGGTCCTGCTAAGGCCCACCAGGTTTTCAACGTGTAGATTTCTGAATGCTCTGGTCGGAGTGTTGGACCATGCGCCCGTTTGACGACAATGGTTTCATCATCGGGTCGATCGTGCCCTGAATTTGGATCATACAGTGTTTTGGCCTTCTCATAGACTTCCTGGTAGGAAGGTTGACTGCCAAATCGTGTCCATCGTTTTCGGATCGTGTCGGGCAAAGAATACGCTGTGGCAATGGCAATAATTCCTTGAATGTCAGGAGATGGGAATTGTTCCTGGTGCAACGCGCCATAGCGTATCGCCATGGCTCCTCCCAATCCATGCCCTGCAATAATAATTTTCTGAAAGCCCAGCTGTCGAAGATAGGTACAGGCAGCATGGATTTGAGGCATCGCATCGTCGAAAATACCAAACCCAAAAAATAGGCCCAGGTTGGCCATGATGGTATTGATGGTAATGGAGGAATACCCATACTTCGCCAGAATGTACGGAAGATCATGCTCGGTTTCATCCAGGAGATTCCCTAAGAGTCCATGGAGTCTCAAGAAGACCGGCTTGTTCCGGACATGTTCATCGTGTGTGACAAGATGATAATACAGCCCATCAATCTTGTGGTTTTGGAAAGGAATGGAAATGATGGTTCCCGACCAACTATCGACCTTCATGTTTCACCCCTCAATACTGCGATGGCCGTATCTATTGTCTTTCACGTTACCAAAACCTGAATGCCCTGGCCATGCTTTCCATCAAAAAACCGAATGGGACTTTTCTGGAAATCGCAGAAACGGATGTGTTGAGGATTGAAGGGTGGGCCTCAACTGACCTTGTGGCATCTTTCCCAAACACCACTTGTAGGAAAAACCCTGCTGTAGGATTTGTACGCGTGGGCCGGAGTTGAACGGACCGGGAGGCCGAATGGGTTCATTTAGAGGGAGTGTTGAATAATAAGGATGTTCAAGGGCAAATTTGCGCAGGATTAGATTACTCATCAAAGGCTACGGGTCGGTTCAAAAAAGTCCGTCCAGCAAGGCCGCAGCCGTTTTTACGCGCGGAGCGTACGCGTAGTACGTGAGCACGGGAAAATGGCGAGAACGCCGCTGGCGGCTTTTTTCAACAGACCCTTAGAGTCAATTCGAGTTGACTTTCCAGCTCCGGTTAGTAAGCTGACTATTGAACCATCTCTGAGTGCTGAATCTAGTATGGCTGAAATTTGTGAAGATGTACCTCAATTGCCTATACCGGAAGGAGGTCGGTCAACGGAAGGGCCTAAGTAGATCAGGAACTTCTGGTGCCATCGCCTCGGGACTTCCCATGCCATCATGACCCGCACGAGGATTTTTTTATAGACACGAATGGAAACGAGAATTCAAAACGAAAGACAACTGTTATTTCCGATTCACACATCACGAGCTCTTTGGATTCGCCGGAGGTGTCCTGAAGGGTTGTGCGCGGTGGTGGTAGCCGGGCTGCCGGCTTTCATAGAATTTGATTATCCGCCAAGAACAGGTCCTCACTCAGGATATGAAGATTCTGTTGATTAGCGATTACAGCGTCCCGAGAGGCGGCAACGAAATCGTCACGCTGGCACTGCGCGACGGTTTGCGGGCACGTGGCCACGACGTTCGCCTCTTTTCTAGCCGCGCGCATACCAATGGTCGCAGCGATCTGGCCAACTACCACTGTTTTGGGACAGCCTCACCCTTGCGCGCTGCGCTTTGGTGCGGTAACCCGTCTGCCTTCTTCAGTCTGCGTCGCGCATTGGCAGAATTTAAACCCGACGTCGTGCACGTGCGATTATTTCTTTCTCAATTGTCGCCATTAATTCTGCCGTTGTTACGCGACATTCCTGCCATCTATCACGACGGGTGGTACCGAACAGTGTGTCCGATTGGATCAAGAGTATTGCCCGATGGGAGAGGATGCAATGAACCGGCCGGCTCCATTTGCTATCAAAATGGTTGTGTGCCCCTCGTTGCCTGGCCGCTCCTGATGACACAACTTCGCCTGTGGCGCTACTGGCAAGGCGTATTTGATGTGTTCGTCGCGAACAGCCGATCAGTTGCAAGATGGCTGGAAGTATCCGGCAACACCCCTGTTGAGGTAATACACAATGGCGTAGTGGCACGTACACGGCGGCCGCCGCTAGAGGATCCGCCGACCATCGCGTTCTCGGGTCGCTTGGCGCATGAGAAGGGAGTGGATATCCTGTTAGATGCTTTCAAGCTCGTCATTCAGTCTCTGCCACAGACGCAGCTACTCATTGCTGGGGAGGGACCGGAGAGTCGCCGATTGCGGGAGATGGCAAAACAGCTTGGCGCCAAAATCGACTTTCTCGGACACCAGCCACGCGAGATAATCGAACGCCGTTTCGATGCCGCCTGGGTACAAGTCGTACCCTCGCGCGGCGCGGAGGCCTTCGGAAACGCAGCGGCTGAAGCGATGATGCGAGGCACGGCGGTCGTCGTAAGCGAAAGTGGCGGCTTCACTGAGTATGTGAAGCATGAAGAGACAGGACTCCTCGTGCCTCCCGGGGACCCTGCAACCCTGGGCATGGCGTTACTAAAAATTGTCAGCAATCGGGATTACGCCGAATCTCTCGGACTCGCCGCCCGTCGCTTCGCGCTCAAGGCGTTCGACCAGAGCCTATTTCTCGATCGTTTCGTGACCATCTATGAACAGCTGACCAGGAATCGACCCACAAAATCGAAAACCCGTCCCCGCCATTAATATTCGGTGACGTTCCCGTTCTCCAGGACTGGTGCGATCGCATCGGCACAATCGGCAATGCAAACCGGTCGGCGTGCACTGGCCGACTGAGTCACCGCAAGGGCCACCCGAGTTGCCTCCTGACCATCGACAAAACTCGCACCTGCCGGTTTTCCGCTTTCAATAGCGTTCAGAAAGCCAATCCACTGATCGCGGTAAGCGTGAGCATAATACCCCCCTAGAGGAACCGCTCGTGCCGCACGGAGCAATCGACCAGGCACCGACTGCGCCTTCGGCCATATTTTTTTTAACCCCTTGTACCCCGTCGGATCAAAGACCAGTCCGTCTAGTGCATAGCCGGAGATTCGCAACCGGCCGGCGGACCCATAGATGTCAATCTCCAGATTATCAACCGTGCCCTGGCAAAAACCCGCGGTCGCCAATATGCCGTTCTGCAGACGCGCGGTCACCACTGCGGTGACATCATCGTGTTCGGCAGAGCGGCTCATGACGTGTACCTCATCAACCTCACTCCCGGTGAGGAAGCGCCAGAGGTCATAGTAGTGAACGCCCGATTCGATGAGCACGCCACCGCCTGCATGTCTGCGTGTACGCCAGGCTGGCAGCTTCGCACGCCAGCGAATACCACTGGTAAACACCGTGCGGAGCAACTCGACCGTGCCAAGCCGGCCATCGGCGATCCACTCGTGCGCCTCACGAACCAGTCGATGCCAACGAAGGTGGAACCCGACCGAGGTCGTCACGGGCGAGGATTCAGCCGCTTGCACCAAACGGGCGCATTGCTCCAGCGAGAGGGCCATCGGCTTCTCCATAAAAACGTGCTTGTTGGCTGCCATGGCTGCCAGCCCGATGACTTCGTGCAGTTCCGGTGGAACGCAGATGGCAACCGCATCGACCGCGGGATCGTGTAACAGATCCCGGTAGTCGTGGTATCGGGCGGGAATGGCGTAGCGATCGGCGACTGCCGTAAGAGCTTCGCGCGTTGTGCCGGCGATAGCCGTCACCCGGGCACCCGGCAGACGTCTCAGCACGGGAAGGTGAAGCCGTGACGCAACTCCAGAGTATCCGATCACACCTACACCGATAGACATCATGCCTTCCTATCGAAATCGTCCGTTATTCCCAATCCTTTGACTAACGACGCTCGCGTTAGTATTTTGGGGATTGCTGCTGCTATCATCAATGTTTTCTTCAATACGATTATTCTATCCCTCCTGGGATCTATGGGGCGTTAGGCATGAACCGGCAAACTGAACACGGACCACTCGTAGTCCTCGCATTGGACGCCGGCGACGCCGGGTTGATCGAACAATGGGCTGATGAGGGGCACTTGCCAACCATTAAGGGATTGCTTGACGGTGGGGTGCAAAGCCGACTCACTGGCCCCGAGCTTGTCAGCGAAAACGGGATCTGGGTCTCCCTGTTTTCCGGCCTGTCGCGGGCCCAACACGGATATTACTACTGGCGTCCGCTTAAGCCGGGCACCTATGAGCTGGAACTCTCCAACCAGCGAGTCGACAGCGCAGTGCCCTTCTGGGGACACTTGCGCCATACAGCAATGCGGGTTGCCGTCGTCGATGTGCCGGAAACGCATTGTACAGCAGGAGTGGCCGGCGTACAGGTAGCCAACTGGGCACCACACAACGCACGCTTCGCGGGGTATTCGGTCCCGGCGTCGCTGTTCGCTGATCTGAAGACCAGATTCGGATCGCCCCTCGGTGTGGAAGAACAAGTCGGAAGCACGTTCGATGAGGATGTACAAATCTACAAGGGCCTGTTGAAGCAGATCGAACAGAAAGCGTCTATCTGTCATCATCTGCTGTCCCGCGATCAATTTGATCTGGTTGTCCTCGGGTTTCACGAATCCCACATTGCTGGTCATCAATTCTGGAAGTATTCTGATCGATCCAGCGTGCCTGTGAACAGTGGAGGTCGTCTGACGCATGCGACGCGCGATATCTATCAAGCGATCGACAGGGTATTTGGTGACCTGCTTGAACAATTACCCAAGAATAGCACGGCCGTCGTCGTGTCGAACATGGGGTTACAGGAGGACTACCCCAACCTCGAACTGACGCAGGCATTCTGCCGCCAACTCGGTTACCACCGGATGCAACAGCAGTCGAACTCATGGCCCGCAATTCCCCGACTAGCCCGGCGCATGATACCGCAATCCTGGCAACGAGCCATCAGCTCCATGCTGCCGGACGCCTTTCATGGCCGAATGCTGTCCCGGGAATGGCTCGGGGGTACTGACTGGTCAGCAACGACTGTGTTCCCGATCCCGGCCTATTTTCTCGGATTCCTGCGCGTCAATCTTCGCGGTCGGGAACCGCAGGGCGTCGTCGAGCCAGGCCCGGAGTATCGACAATTGTTGGAGCGAATCGAAGCGGACCTGAAGCGTCTGATCGATCCGGAAACTGGCAGGCCTGCAATCCGGTATATTGCCCGCACAGTCGATCACTACAATACCGGGCCGCATGAATCCCTGCCGGATATTTTCTTCGACTGGGCACCCACACCCTACCCGAAACGGCGTATCGAACATCCACGCACGATCCTCGAACAGAAAGACATGTTCTTTAATCGGGACACCCGGCACAACCTCTGTGGATTTTTCGCAGCCGCTGGACCAGGCATCACCAGCCAGGGACGGGTTCTCAAGTTGTCCGTGCTTGATGTCGCACCGACGTGTCTGCGACTGATGGGCCAGAGCGTTCCCGAGTCCATGCAGGGCACCGTTCCTTCGGGCATACTCGCCTAGGCGCCTGCCGCCTTCCGGCTTGGAATAAAAGAGTCAGCACCCTCGCCATAAATCCGATCTTTTCATCAATGGCAGTAGGAGCGCTCCCATGATCGGTGGTCGTGAGCACCGGTACATCAGACGAGCCGCAGGCCATTGGTGACATCAACTTCCATCGAAAGGTGTTGTCAAATCCCAAGGATGAATTCTCAGACAGAACAACCCCTTTCGCTAAACCAATTCGGTTCCGTGCATGCGCGCGAACAGTTCCCAATCAAAGGGTTTGGGTGCCACGGCATGCAGAGGAATGGGCTGAATGGTTCCGGGATCGCGGTAGGCTAACATGCAGCCGATGACCTGTTCAGGTTGTTCGATCAACCGCCGGATGGCCTCGTAGGCGAAGAGTTGGGCTATGGTCTTGTCCACGGGAGTCGGAAAGGCTCCTCGTAGGGTATGGCCAAGAATGGTGGCCTTGGTCGCCACCGAAAGAGGGTAGTGCCCGGATCGGGTTTGTAGATGCGTCCATTGGGAAATCCTACTGCCGAAATAATCCACCAGGCCATGGACCCCGCCTTCAGGATGATACTGGTGCGGGGTGCGTTCGGCCACGATAATAATATGGCTTTTGTTCCGGACGCCCAACGTCTGTTTCAGTGTGCCCAGAACCACCTCCTCGATATAGGCATTCGGATCAGGATGTTCATTGACCAACAGGCCTTCAGCTCGTGCCTGGTACGCACACATGAGCGCCAGGTGACCGGATCCTGCCCCCATGACCTCCACAAAAAACACACTGCCCATGGCCGCGCTGGTTGCTTTCAGCGACTCGATGGATTGGTTGGCCAGGGCGACAGCCGATTGGACCCCGAGTGAGGTGGTTCCGGCGATATTGTCGTCGATCGAACCGGGAATCCCTACGACCTGAATGCCGAACCGTTCATAGATGGCGCGAGCCCCACGCATGCTTCCGTCACCTCCCATCACGATAAGGGCCCCATCCTTCATGAATGGTTTGAGATGATGAATGGCGGCCAGTTGGACCTCCTCATCTTTAAAATCTTCAAACCGGCTGCTGCCAATCGGGCTGCTGGCATGATTGCTCATGCCACGTGTGTCCTGTTCCGTCACCAACTCAATCCAATTATTTGCCAAACCCAGAAATCCGTGTTGTACGAAATAGACTTCCAGGCCTAATCGATTCCCTGTCACACGGAGTTCCTTCAATGCTGCACCGGCTCCGGCAAAATCCCCACCGGAAACCAGAGCGACAATTCGCCGAATTTGCCGTGGCTTCAGCGTCACCTTCTCCCGACGGCTCTGTTCCACGGTCATCCAGGCCTCGCGGAGGACCCGTTCCCGTTCAGAAAGACCGACGGCCGTGGAGTAGCCCGATAATTGCCCATGCTCATAGGTGAGGAGGACGACGTTGTCCTGTCCTTCTTTATAGGCTCCAAATTCGGAAAAGGCTTCACTGAACGGACGTGGGTCGAGAAAAATTAAGAGCGCTCGTAGCGTTGAGCTGTGCGTATAGAGACACAACACTTTTCCCTGATGACTCTGGCCTAATTGATGGAACCCATCGACCAACTCCACATACAGTTCAAAGAAGGAGTGGCCTCCCGGATAACTGTAGAGCGGATGCTTAATCAGACGCTGGGCCGTCTTCGTGTCGACCCCAAAGGCTTTGGCGGCTTCTTCAATTTCAATTGTTTTCTCAATACCGGTGGCCCATCCAAAGTCTTGTGATTCCAACGCCCATTCCGTGATGGGCTCGGTGGTCCCGGCCGTCTCGGGAGAGAGGATGGAGACGACCCGTTCAAAAAGCTGTCGGGTATTAGGGCTTTGACTCACCATATGAACAAATGATTTCGAATCCAGGTAGTTATCGAGCTGAAGGAAATCCAGTTGTTTTCCGACCAGGCCCAAGGTCCGGACCAGGGCGGTTCCGATGGCGTCAGCCTTGGGAATTCCCCGCTCGACGTCAAGGACATTCTTTAACCGTCGCCCCACACGGAACTTCTTACTATCCATCCGGGAGACGCCATGCCGCATCGTGAAAAACAGCGTGCGGGCACTTAAATCCCTCGGCATCAACCAATAGCGGTCATCGCCGATATCAAGGACAATCCGACCCTCAGCCAGATTAGGGGTCATATGCTCGCGCGGGACGATCGCCACGGGTCGACGTCGGATCGGTTTATTCGTGGCCCCGATAGGTGCCCGAAATAACGGAGAGAGCTCGCCCTGAGCGAGCAGTTGATTCCACGCCGCGAAAAACACCAACTCATCTCCACCGCAGGCCTGCTGAATCAGCGCCTGTCTTGCCTCTCTGTAGGCCGCAGCATTGGCAAACCCTTTTTGGGCATCCCGGACAAACAGTCGTAGGGCGGCCATGCCCTCCAACACGCGTTGCGGACGATCTTCCGAGGCAGCTAACGGGGGATGAGGCTCTGCTCCCTCTACCGGCGGTCGCCTCGCAATGACCTCGCCATAGGTTAGCAGCCCATTAATTGTGACAAATTCCAGAGTCTCGGCTTCCGCTTTCATCTATTCACCTCTTCCAATCCTTCAGCGATTCTTGATCTCATATACATCTTGTCCCATCATCATAATATTATCCCACCTGATCGACAACACAAGTCCTCGCCAAAGACGTCTGATCTGTCTCCTGCCGATACGATCATTCTATGCATATAGGTTCTCACGGTTCGTGGGAAAGGCCCCCTTGTTTCACGCACCAGGTATGGAGAATCCACCCCGACCGACCCTGGTCAGTGATCAACCCTGCTAGAGTTTGACGCTAAAGTGGGCTACACTTCATGAGAACCCACAGGGAGGTGGGATATCTTCTGCGCCAAACAGCATTCCAGCAACACGAGTACCTCTAATCCTATGAATCTCAAACAGGAGTTGGGCCTCCCCATCTCCTTGGACGCCTGCGTCTGATGCCGCTCTCACAGGAGGCACGGGTGCCATAGGGTTCAACTGACGAATTGGAAGATAATGGGATTGCTTTCACAATTGACGATTATTGACAACTGATAGGGAAACCTTCATGCAAAAAACCAAAATCATCTGCACGATCGGACCGGTGACCGAATCGTATGAGATGTTGCGCAAAATGTATGACGCCGGTATGAACATCGTGCGGTTGAATATGTCCCATGGCACCCACGAATCCCATGCCAAAGTGATCAAACACATTAAGACGCTCAATACCAAGGTCCCCTTTCCTATTCCGATTCTTTTAGATACCCAAGGCCCTGAAATCCGGACAGGAGATTTATCGATTGATCTCAATCTCCAGGAAGGCACGATCGTTTCGATTTCTGCGCGTGGGCCGATGGATGTGGAAGAAAGCTCTATTCACATCAACTATGCCGATTTAATGGAATCCGTGAATGTCGGCGATAAGATTACTGTGGACAATGGGTTAATCAATTTTGAGGTCCTTGAAAAACAGGATCGCCTCATGCAGTGCCGGGTCCTTGATGGGGGGGTCTTGAAAAGCAAACGCCATGTCAATTTACCGGGGATCCGCGTCAATCTCCCTGCGATTACGCAAAAGGACGAAAAAGATATTGCCTTTGGTTTAGCCGCCGATGTGGATTTCATTGCTCTGTCCTTTGTTCGGGAAGCGAAGGATATCCAACAACTGAAACAGTTGATGGGACACAAAGTGGGGAGGGTGAAAATTATTGCCAAGATTGAAGATCAGGAAGGGGTTCGCAATCTGGAAGATATAATTCGGGAATCGGATGGCATTATGGTGGCTCGCGGAGATTTGGGGGCAGAAATCAACCTGGAGGATCTACCGAATGTGCAGCGCAGAATTGTGCGACTCTGCGCGGAATCCGGCAAACGCGTGATTGTAGCAACCCATCTCCTGGAATCGATGATCCACAATCCCATCCCCACGCGTGCCGAAGTCACTGACGTGGCCAATGCCATTTATGAGGAAGTCGACGGGGTGATGTTATCCGGAGAAACCACGGTCGGAAAATATCCGCTGAAATGCATCGAATATCTGCGGAAAATCTCCATCAAAACCGAAGCCATTCCAGGTTTGCAGTTTGCGAAACAGTTAAAGCTGACGACAGACAAACAACAATTAGCCACCGCTGCCGTCCAGCTCGCGGAAGGACTACGGGCCAAAGGGATTGTCGTGATCACCCGACGAGGTATCATGGCGGATTTGGTCTCGAATTGTCGTCCATTTTCCACGAACATTTATGCTTTCACGAACGGGAGTCAATCCCGTCGAACGATGACGCTCAATCGAGGCGTCTATCCCTTTCGGATCGACTTTAGTTCAGACCCGGAGAAGACGTTACAAACCGCATTTCGGATATTAAAAACCCGTGAACATTTTCAAATAGGAGACAAGGTCGTGATTATCTCAGACGTGTTGGCTCAAGAGCGGGTCGATGGGATTCAAATCCGAGCCATTCCCTAAGGCAGGCCGTTGCAGGCCATTTGATCAGCCCAGCCACCCGCCAGGTATATCGATTCAGGTGGGGCCCTTTCCTGACACGTTCCTGTTGGGAAGGCTTCCAAGAAAAGCCGGTACTTTTTTCTGAACCGGGCCGGGGGAGAGGAGCTAGATTCTTCGGATAGCCAGAAGAATCATGGAAATAATCCAGGCGAAAAAGACGATATTGATGAAAAATCCTTCCATACTATTCTTATCGGCTTATCAGCTCCTAAAGTTAAGTTTTTTCTTGTTCTCTGAGATTCTTGCTTCATTTTTCACTCATTTCCGCCATCTTAACCCAAAAATCCATTAGGACCCTTGACCATTCGCCACACAAGAGGTGTCCTTTGGCTTTGGAGACGTTGTTCCATCTCAATGGAAAAGGGTGAGGAGACACCCCATCAGGTGAGCACAAACTATGAGGTCGGTGAAGACAGGGTCTTCTGCCTGAAAGGCTGAACCGGAAGCGACACGATACGATCTAGGAGCGTATCCGCAAGCTGTCGTTTCGGCATGCGAGGGATGTGATGCGGGGCAGCACCCGGCGTGAGCACATACACCTCATTGGTATCATTTCCAAAAGCAGACTGCTCTCCGCCCACGTGATTCACAATCAGCATATCCAGATGTTTGCCGGCAAGCTTGGCCTGTCCATGCTCAATAAGATGATCTGTTTCAGCCGCAAAGCCAATCAGGCGTTGGTATGTACGCTGGGCGGAGAGTGCCATTAAAATATCCGGCGTCCGTTCCAAATCCAATCCTTCGCCCTGCCATTGGTCTTTTTTTACTTTCTGTGCATACGCCTGTTTGGGGCGAAAATCTCCCACCGCCGCCGTCATCAAGAGCGTGGTTGCCCATTCAAATCGCGCTGTGAGCGCCTGTAACATGTCTTCTGCGGTGACCACCGGAATCACGGTTACGTTTTTCGGAGCCATTAACTTGGTGGGACCCGTCACTAAGACGACCTCGGCCCCACGTGCGGCGGCGGCCTCAGCCAAGGCAAATCCCATTTTGCCTGATGACCCGTTACTGATAAATCGCACAGGGTCAATGGGTTCCTGGGTAGGCCCTGCCGATATCAAAACACGCTCCGCCTGCCAATCCGTTCGGCGACGCAACAGGTCAACGGCGGTCGACATGATGCTTTCCTCCGCAGCTAAACGCCCCTGTCCCCATTCTCCGGAGGCCAAGGCCCCGACTTCCGGCTCGACCAGAACGACCCCTCGATGACGGAGGGTCTGAGCATGGGCTTGGACCGCCGGATGGGTCCACATTTCTCCATCCATCGCCGGACAAATCATCACCGGACATTGAACGGTGAGTGAAAGGGTTCCGAGCAAATTGTCGGCTAACCCCAGAGCCAATTTGGCCAACGTGTTCGCGGTACAGGGAGCCACGACCAACAAATCAGCTTGTTCCGTTAAGGACAGGTGCTTCATGTCCTGATGGCCCGCAAAGACATCACTTGCCACCGGATTCTGCGACAACACTTCAAATGTCAGAGGGGCGATAAACCGGATGGCTGAATCCGTCATGACCACATGCACGCTGGCACCGGCTTGCGTCAACAGACGTAGGAGCCCGACCGCCTTATAGGCCGCAATACTTCCCGTCACCCCCAGGATAATCCGCTTGCCCGCTAACCCGGTGCTCATCTTCTGCATTCTTTCGCCAAGTGATTTCAGCTATGCTTCTTCAGGTTCGACCACCGTGCCAAGATGTTGAGCCGTGTCATCAATATACACACTCAATTCTTTTTTGATCTCTTGAGCGTTTTCATCCGGCTGTGCGTAAAGAGCCGGATCAATGGGGCGTTCATTCGCGCGTTTGGCATTTTTAATGGCCTCTTTGGCTTCCTGGCCAATTAAATACGGAACCTGCCCGTTGAGCACTTCTTCCAAGGCTCTTGAAGTGTCTTTCGAAAATTTACTGGCTCCATACGGCTCTCCACCCCGAATCAATTGTTTGGCCCGCTGGGCGGCAATCAGCACAATTCGATACCGCGAATCAAATTCTTTTTGGTGATGTTGGGGTAGTAACGATAATGCATCCATTGAATATCCTCTTTCCTTTCTGTGAGAAACACACGTTCCTGGTGAATAGTCTACACAAATCGATCCCATCAATGCAGCAATTATCGAAACACATGCGCCGCATCGATATGGGTGGTTCGAACACGTTCAGCCACAATGACGGATTGGAGTTCCTCAATGGCCTGCTCCAAGGTTTCATTGCGAATCGTATATTGGTATTCCGAATAGCTCCGCATCTCGTCCTGGGATTTCTGAAACCGACGCTCCTGCTCGTCCGTTGTATCCGTCGCTCGTTCGACCAGACGCGTCCGAAGCACCTCTAAGGAAGGAGGCAGAATAAACACGGTCACGGCTTTTTGAAGCGTTTTCATGACCTGCCGCGCACCCTGGACATCGATATCCAATAAGATATCCGTATTCGAACCGGATTCCTGCTCCAACTCCTTCCAGGGTGTTCCGTATAATCGTCCATAGACTTCAGCATATTCAGCAAACGCGTTCTCGGAAATTTTTGTGTGAAACTCCGTTTCCGAAATAAACTTGTATTCCTTGCCATCCGTCTCGCCTGACCGTGGTTTCCGCGTGGTGTAGGAAACCGAAAGGCGGATGTCCGGAATCGTCTTCAAAATATGCCGGCAGAGCGTTGACTTCCCCACTCCAGAAGGACCTGATACGACGAATAACAATTTTTTTCCCGTGACTCCCACCGTTCCTCCGACGTTACGACATAGATTGATTATTCAATATTTTGGACCTGTTCACGGATTTTTTCTAATTCACTCTTTAACTCCACAACCTGCCCGGAGATCTCGGAGTCGCTCGCCTTTGATCCAATGGTATTGACTTCTCTTCCCATTTCTTGGAGAAGAAAATCAAGCCGCTTGCCCACCGGGCCCTTGGATTTGAGTGTGGAACGAAATTGTGTCACATGACTTTCCAACCGTGTTAATTCTTCCGTCACGTCTGATCGTTCTGCCAACATGGCTATTTCTTGAGCCATTCGATCGTCGTTTACCCGCTCCCCCTCTAATAGCTTGGCGACACGAGCTTTCAAACGATCCGCGGACACCTCCAGTGCAGAAGGAATGCGTTGATGAACCACCTGAAGCCGTTCCTCGACTATCTGAACCCGCTGCAAAAGATCTTTTTGTAAGGCAGAGCCTTCTTTCTTGCGCATTTTTTCTAAATCGGCCAAGGCACGCTGGACTAGCCCCTCAACGACCTTCGGCACATCCTTAATCACCAGGGGCTCCTCACTGGTGGAAAATAGATCACGAAATCCTGCCACCACATTCACATCCACCGT
Source organism: Nitrospira sp. (assembly GCA_024760505.1). Taxonomy (GTDB): domain Bacteria; phylum Nitrospirota; class Nitrospiria; order Nitrospirales; family UBA8639; genus Nitrospira_E. The sequence continues at coordinate 1,875,500 of CP058931.1, read as the reverse complement.
TCCACTCAGTTTGAATTCCCGTTGCAATTCCCGCAATCCTTGAATATACCGCTTTGCCATGGCGCGATCTAATTGGACAATCTTCGTGGCTCCAGACCCTCCACCATTCATGGTCACGGTTAACTCAACGCGACCACGCTCGCAGGTACGCCTGACTTGCTCTTTCAGTTCCAACTCCATATGCGACAGCGCCTTAGGCAGACGCACCATCAGCTCGCAAAACCGATGATTCACAGATCGCACTTCAACCCCCACCATGGTTCCCTGACAAAGCGATTCTCGTTTTCCAAAACCGGTCATACTTTTCATGTTGGCTTTCGTTTTCCTTCCCATCCACAGTCTGAATCGAGCACACAATGAACACACTTTGGCCTTCTGGCCAAACACACATATCGGCCATGAAGGAGGAGGCGTTGAGCTCCGTTCGTCCATTGCGATTTGGGTATGAGGCGTTGAAGATCCTCTTCAATTTTGGTCGGGTCCTGGCTTCTCGTCAACCCGAGGCGATTAGCTACCCGCTTCACATGAGTATCGACCACAATGGCAGGCTCTCCCACAGAGCTCCCCAAAATAACATTGGCTGTTTTTCGTCCAACGCCGGGCAGGGAAGTTAAGTCCTTCATCGTTCCTGGCACCATTCCGTGGAAACGCTGCACCAGAGCTTGGCCACACCCAATAAGATGACGCGCTTTATTTTTATAAAATCCCGTTGTCCGAATGAGCGCTTCTAATTCGGCTGGATCCGCATCGGCATAATCCTGTGCCGTGCGATAGCGGGAAAACAGATTGGGGGTCACCTGGTTGACTCTTTGGTCTGTGCATTGGGCCGAAAGAATGGTGGCCACTAACAACTCAAGCCGGTTGGAGGAATCTAATTCTACTCTCACGTCAGGAACGGATTGATCCAAGGCGGCAAGGATCCGACGTACCCGCTTTTTCGTTTCTACCGGAGATTCAATCGGAGATCGTGCTGTTCTGAGACGACTCATCGATGACGCAAGACCCCTCATGGAAAGGTCTCGGCTGGAGCCGGAAGAGTAGCGAGAGGCATCTCCTGACACTTCCCCGTCCTGCCATCTTCTGCCTGAAGGCCACGAAGCAGGGACGTGAGTTCCTGCTGAATCATAAGAAGTGACGCATCTTGTAACGCCGATCCGCCCATTCCTCCATATCGCTGACAGAGGAGTTGCACATCTTCTTCCTTCATCAAATCGGCTTTATTAAAAAAACGCAGGCACGGAATGTTTTCAAGCCCCAATTCCTTCAATATATTGTCTACCGCAATGATGTGCTGCCCAGGATCGGGGACATGGGCATCTATCACGTGTAGCAACACATCGGCCTCTTGCAATTCCAGCAAGGTGGTCTGAAATGCCGCCATGAGGTCTTTTGGCAAATCCCGGATGAATCCTACGGTATCTGTCAGAATAACGTCGCCTAATCCAGGTAGATACCATCGGCGATTGACCGTATCAAGTGTCTCAAAGACACGATCCTTTACAGAGACTTGGCTCTTTGTCAACGCATTTAACAGAGTCGACTTCCCCACATTGGTATAGCCAATAATGGAAATAATCGGAAGTCCTCGCTTCATGCGCATTTTTCGTTGTTCCTGACGACCATGTGCCATAGACTCCAAGTCCCGCTCCAATCGTTGAATGCGCTCGCGGGCTCGACGTCGATCCGTTTCCAACTTGGTTTCTCCAGGCCCTCGTGTCCCAATTCCTCCCGCTAACCGGGAAAGTGCCGTACTGGATTGGGCAAGTCGTGGGAGTAGATACCGCAGCTGGGCCAGTTCAACTTGAATTTTTCCAATGGAGGAATGGGCCCGCTGTGCAAAAATATCGAGAATCACTTGTGAGCGGTCCAAGACCCGCAGGTCCGTGATTTCCGAAATACCCCGTACCTGAGCGGGGGTTAAATCTTGATCAAAAATCAAGGTATCGGCACCGGATTGGAGCGCTCGAATCGCCAATTCTTTCATCTTTCCCGAACCAACGACAAACTTCGGATGAATCGCCCCCAACCGTTGAGTGATACACCCTAAAACCTCCACGTTCTGGGCACGTACCAATTCTTGTAATTCCTGGAGACGACCTTCTTCCGAAGCGGCATTCCCTGTACTGACACTAACCAGGAGCGCCCTCCCCTCCCGAACACCTTCTCGTAACCCTGGATTCGAGCGAACAATTTCTTGCTCCAATGATTGAATAAATTGCTGGCAATCCAACTGAAACGAGTGAAAGGCACAAGGCGGTAACTCCACCGTGGTTCGTCCCTGAATGGGGTTCGAAAGGATGTGCGCCACATAGACATCCCGAAGGCTCCCATCCTTTCCCACACCGAGCGCCATAATTAAATCCAATCGAAGAAGAGCCAGATCGGTCAGATCATCCTGGGTCAGGGGTTGATTATTGAGGTGGGTATGGACTAAACGCACCCCTCGCAATAACCGAAGGCCTGACCGGGTCCGCGAAAGATGGGGAATAACCAATTCGTGGTGGTCACCGATTAAAACCGATTCAATTTGGCCCTGTCGATTGACCAAAAGCCCGATTTGCCGTCTCGTCTCATAGGTGAGTTCGGCACATTCCCGAGCAACCTCCGGGGTCACAACTTTTTCTGGCGGGATCCGTCGACGATAGAGACGCTCCATTCGGCTAATGTGATTAGCCTTTAACCCATGAAGATTACCGAGAACAACAGGAATGATTCTTCTCCTTTGGCGTTATCATCTGAGTCATTGAGAAGGAAGTCCAGCCATCGCAAGCCCATCCAATTTACATTGCAACGTAGAGATCGCATCCACATCCCAGGCTGCTCTCTCCTTGCGCTTAAGTTTTTCCAACCCCGCAGCTGCAATCATGGCACCATTGTCCGTGCAGAGCGCGCGTGGAGGTAGCGTCACATGCAGCCCCAATATGCGAGCACGCTCCTCAAGCCTCAGGCGAAGGCGGGAGTTTGCAGCCACTCCTCCCACGACAGAGATCCCTTTCACATCATAGTGACGGGCAGCGCGACAAAGTTTTTCCACCAACACATCCACAATCGCTTCCTGGTAACTGGCGGCGATATCAGCGACGGGCAATGGAGAATTCTTCTTTTGTTGCTCATCCCGCACGAAATATCGAAGTGCGGTTTTCAGTCCACTGAAACTGAAATTAAAATTTTGACTATGAAGAGTTGGGCGGGGGAATGATACATATTGTGCATTCCCCTGTTGGGCAAGCCGGTCAATTGCCGGACCACCCGGATACGGAAGCCCAAGCATTTTGGCGCCTTTATCGAACGCTTCTCCCGCTGCATCATCCATCGTCCATCCAATGAACTGATATTCTCCACGATGAGGAACCAATGCCAAATGCGTGTGCCCACCAGACGCAATCAAGACCATGGCCGGGGTTGGGAAATTGGGATTCGATAACCATGCGGACGCCAAATGCCCCTCCAAATGATTTACTGTCACCAAGGGAATTTTGGTGGCAAACGCCAGAGCTTTGGCAAAATTCACTCCAACGAGTAAGGCCCCTACCAATCCTGGACGATTGGTGACCGCTATCCCCGTTAATTGGGAAAGAGAAACATTGGCCAGACCCAAGGCTTCCCTTGTCAAAAGTTCCAGACACTCCATATGACGACGCGAAGCCAATTCCGGGACGACTCCCCCGTAACGGGCATGCACCTCAACCTGGGAATCCAAAATATTTGAAAGGATGTGACCGTCGCCATCCAACACCGCCACGGCCGTTTCATCACAGGAAGTTTCGATTCCTAAAATCACTTAAGAGTCCTTTTCAACACCAAAATTCATTTGGCAAAAAACAACAAAACCCCCAGGACTCGCGGTCCTGAGGGTTTCATCTAGGATTTAACCATCCCTATATCCAATCAGACACTCGCTAACACCTCTTCTTCAATGAAATTTGGAGTCTGATCCGTCAGGACAACCTTAATCTTTTTGGCATCCTTAAACCGCCCCTTAATCAATTCTTCAGAGAGAGGATCTCCCAGTCGGCGTTGAATAGTTCGGCGAAGGGGACGGGCACCGTATTGTTGTTCAAACCCTTCGTCAATCAACCACTGTTTCACCTCATCAGTGACATCTAAAAATACTCCTCTTTCCACAAGACGAGCATTGAGTTCTCCAATAAGAATATCAACGATACTCACCAAATGTTCTTTCGTCAGTTGGTGGAAGACAACTAATTCATCGATACGATTTAAGAACTCAGGACTGAAATGACGCTTTAACTCGGCAAGGACTTCACCTCGCATACGTGAAGAATGCTCAGCCTCCACATCACGCTGGAACCCAAGGGATACACCCTTTTGAATGAATCGAGTCCCCAAATTTGATGTCATCACCAAAATGGTATTTTTAAAGTCCACCTTCCGACCTAAACTATCCGTCAATACTCCATCATCAAGAACCTGCAGCAACACATTAAAAATATCTGGATGGGCCTTTTCAATTTCATCAAATAAGACAACTGAATAGGGACGACGTCTTACTTTCTCCGTCAATTGCCCACCTTCCTCATACCCCACGTAGCCCGGAGGGGCTCCAAACAGCCGTGAACTGGTAAATTTCTCCTGGTACTCTGACATGTCTACTCGAATTAACGCATCATCAGTATTGAACAAGAATTCTGCTAATGCGCGAGCCAACTCCGTCTTACCTACCCCGGTCGGTCCAAGGAAAATAAACGACCCAATGGGTTTTTTGGCATCTTTCAAACCAGCCCGCGACCGACGAATGGACCGACAGACCGCAGAAATGGCTTCTTCCTGTCCTATAATACGTTTATGAAGGTAATCCTCCATGTGCAACAATTTTTCAGATTCTTCCTCTTCAAGTTTAAAGAGAGGAATTCCCGTCATTTTCGAAATGACATACGCCACATCTTCGCCTGAGATAACCGGTTTATTTTTCTCTTGTTTTTTCTTCCAATCACGCTTGGAATCATCTAATAATTTGCGGAATCGCTCTTCCTCTTCGCGAAATTTCACGGCTTCCTCAAAATTTTGAAGCCCGATTGCTACTTCTTTTTCACGAGCCACTCTTTTGAGTTCCTGTTCCAGCGACTTCAACTCAGGTGGGAGAGCATATGTTAGCAACTTTGCTCGCGAACCGGTTTCATCGATAAGGTCGATAGCCTTATCAGGCAAAAACCTGTCGGTGATATATCGTTCACTCAGCTTCACAGCCTCCTCAACCGCCTCATCCGTAATTTCAACTCCATGATGTTCTTCATATCGATCACGAAGCCCCTGAATGATTTGCACAGTCTCCTCTACTGAAGGAGGCTGAACATAAATAGGCTGAAACCGCCGCTTGAGTGCCCCATCCTTTTCAATATGTTTTCGATATTCATCCAGGGTCGTTGCACCAATGCATTGAATTTCCCCACGGGACAAGGCCGGCTTTAACATATTCGCAGCATCAATGGACCCTTCAGCAGCACCCGCACCGACTAACGTGTGAAGTTCATCAATAAAGAGGATAATATTCCCAGCTTGGGAAATTTCTTTCATCACCACCTTAAGACGTTCTTCAAATTGTCCCCGATATTTGGTACCTGCTACCAAGGAACCAAGATCCAAGGCAATGACCCTGCGATTCAATAAATTGTCTGGGACATCCAGGCCAATAATCCGCTGAGCCAGCCCTTCCACAATGGCTGTTTTCCCCACGCCGGATTCACCAATTAATGCCGGGTTATTTTTCGTTCGACGGCTGAGAATTTGAAGAACCCTTTGGATTTCATCTGAACGTCCAATCACAGGGTCTAGCGTTCCCTCCTGAGCCAATTGCGTCAAATCCCTGCCAAATTCATCCAACGCAGGTGTGCTACTTTTTTTATCTCGCTCCCTGGTTCCTGATTTTCGAAGGAATGTGACGGTCAATTGACGAGCCGTTAAAAGATTGGCCCCTAAACTACGAAGGACTTTCCCCCCAATGCCTTCTTCCTCACGAAGAAGGCCAAGAAGCAGATGTTCGCTCCCAATATGATTGTGTCCCAGCAGTCTGGCCTCCTCGACACCATACTCAATTACTTTTTTCACTCTGGGACTAAATGGGATTTCACCGAACGTAACCGTAGTACCACCTCCGGGCAGATTCCGTTCTATCTCAAGGCGGATTTGTTCCGGGGAGAGACCCATTTTTTTGATGATCATCAAGGCAATGCCGTCTGACTCTCGAAGAATCGCGAGAACCAAATGCTCGGTACCCAGATAATCGTTTTGGTGCCGTTCCGCTTCTTCTCTGGCAAGGATGATGATTTTTCTACCACGATCCGTGAATCGTTCGAACATTGGACCTCCTCTAGCCGATTATTCGCGAAACTTTTCGCTCACACATTCGTCTATTATCCACAAATAAATTCGATAAAAATTCACAATTTTAGTCTATCCGTGATCCTTCAAAACTGTCAAGTCAGAAGCCGGAGATGAGAGACCCCAGCAACAGAAATAATATTTTAGTCTACCAATCAAAATATCCTAAGAAAAGCCTCTTGTTCTCACACGGATCAAATTGCCTACGCCATTACCGAAAAACTCCTCGCTTGCTATCAGATCAATGAAGACACTACCATCCTGACGCCTGATAACACCATTCTTTTCTAAGCACATGTCTATCTTCCAGACCATCGGGATCATCACCAAACCTAACGCCCCCAACATTCAGAAGGAGACCTCTTATCTCCGTGACTGGTTGGTGGCCCATCACAAAACGGTGATTCTTGATTCCACCCAAGGATTTCCTACCTCGGATAGTCCCACCCGTCTTCAGATTGCCAAGGAAGCCGACCTTCTCATTGTCTTAGGTGGCGATGGCACGATGTTAAGCGGAGCAAGGCTTGTTGAGCAACGAGGGATTCCCATCCTGGGAGTCAATATGGGAGGTCTGGGTTTCCTCACTGAAATCAACTTCGACGATCTCCCCACAGCCTTAGGAAAAGTGTTCGCAGGAGAATGGCAACTGGATAAACGCCTGATGTTAAAAGTCCAGCTACAACGGGGTGACCAAATCCTCTGCACCTACTCGGCATTAAATGACGTGGTAATCAGTAAAGGACATTTGGCGAGAATGATCGCCACCAAAATATGGGTAAATCACGCATTTATGACAAACTTGCGTGGTGATGGGCTGATCGTCGCTACCCCGACAGGATCGACTGCGTACTCCCTTTCGGCGAAGGGTCCGATTTTAGATCCACGGCTGGAAGTGTTGCTAATCAATCCAATCTGCCCGCACACCTTTTCCCACCGCCCCTTCCTTGCCCCGGGTGATGTGCCAATCACCATTGAACTGACAAGTCAAGAACCGGCCATGGCGACCATAGATGGACAAGTGGGAGTGGAAATGCTGACTGGTGATCTTGTGCAAGTGCGAGCCTCAGACCACCGCACGCATCTTATTCGTTTTCCCGAACGAAGCTACTTTGAGGTATTACGTACAAAATTAAAGTGGGGGGATGGGTGACTCCGGCCTTCAAGACTTTCTACAACCAACACGATCAATTTTATTGACTATCCCATTAGCCTCATAGCCTGGCAAATCTGAAACTTCATTTATTTTTTTTGTCAAGATGGTCTGCCCGTAATTATCAAAGAAAAAAAGAGGATTGGATTCAAAAAAAAGAAACCGGAGAATGCCTAGGCAAGCAAGCTGGAGGGGAGGCTCTAATTTCAATAGAGACTTATGGCGCGCACTCGGGGCATTCTTTCCGCTCAACAGGGGCATAAAATTCAGATGCGGTGAGAGGAAAAACTTGATCGCAGGTTTCACAATAGCGAATTTCAAAAAATGGCACGCCGTCCTCATTGATCTCGCACGGCAACAATAAATCAATGGGGTCGAATCCTAGGGATTTTTCATCAGGAAACTTGACCACTGCAAGCCGAACGTTAAAAAATTCAAATACACCTTCCTTGCCCTTATACCGATCTTCATGACCCATCACATACACGGGCTGACCTTTACGTTTAATCCGAAGATCCTTTAAGGTTCGCTCGGTCTCAGATGCACAAAAAAAATCTTGAGCTGGGTTTGGGTCGCTCATTCTGGCAAAATACCTCTGTCGTATGTATACATCAGACTGATCCTTCCGCTAATAGCTGGACCAGCTTGTAGCATGGCCCCAAAAAGGAGGTCAAGGCTGATGGAATTGACAGACCAATCACAAAGGAGGCGTATTTATGGCTGACATCCTCATTTATCACAAACCAACGTGCTCCACCTGCCGACAGGTCATCAAATTAGTGGAAGAAAGCGGACAACCCTTTACGACCATTAACTATTACGAAAAAACATTTTCCAAATCCACGCTCAAAGGGCTACTCAAAAAAGCGGGAATTAAATCCTCAGACATTATCCGTAAAAAGGAAGAGATCTACAAAAAGCTGAACTTACAAGACTCAGAATTCACCGAGGATGAATTATTAGACATCCTCATTAAACACCCGGATCTCATACAGCGTCCTCTGGTCCAAAAAGGGGATCAAGTAATCCTCGCCCGCCCTCCGGAAACCGTCACCAAAATTCTTTAACAAAATCCTCGTGTGAGAATAGAGGCAGGCCACTAGTCAAAATGGCCGCTGGATAGAATCTGAGGCCGTACTGCCGAAATAGTCGGTTTTGAGAAATTGATAGGCTTCGATTATACGCCGCAGTTCCGGCTCGGAACTGCGGTCACCTTGCCGAATATCAGGATGTATCTTCTTCGCCCGCTCTCGAAAGGCTCGAGTCACCACTGGCAAAGGACTTCCAAATTCAACACCAAGCACTTCATAGGCTTGGACAGACGAACGAATTTCCCCACGAACAGAAGTGGGCTCTCCCTCCCCTCCGCCGCCGCCGGCAGCCTTGAAAAAATTAAAGAGATTAATCTTGTGCCTTCGACGGCGAGGACGCTGCCTGATCTCACTTTCAAACTCTTCAAACCGGTCCTCAATAAATTCTAAACGCGATTCCAAGCGCTGGGCGGTAGTCAACTCGGTAATATCCTCCAACTCCCCCTCAACCAGCCCCAACATCCGATCAACCTCGATCAACCCCTGCTCAACATGCAAATAGGCCTCTGTCCGCTCTTGAAACATCGTTTCAATAGCAAAGTCCAAGCTTTGCTCAGATTGATCGCGAAGCTTAGCAATCCGCCGGCTCATGCCAGCCACAAATTTCCGTCGATTGTTCTCATTTAACGCCATAATGCCAATGCTCAAGGAAAATTTGGGGCCGATTGTACCACAACTGGCCACCATGCAAGGATGTTTGTTATGACTTGAAAGGAAGGCCCCCAATTGAAAATAGTTAAGAAATAGCTGAGATTGCCCCCCAACTTTATGATTGGTATCCTGATAAACTTTGTGAACCCTCGAAGATCTTAAGATAAAAGGAACTCGAGTTATCTCTCAAATATTTAACTTTTTTTCAGCCTTTCCCCAATCTTATTGAAGGAGGGTTTCATGAATCACTACCTGCTAATTTTGGGAAGTAGCCTTATTCTCTCCATCATCCTTACGCCAACAGCCTGGTCAGTCAACCCTGCCGGCTATGGCAGCGCAGGTGGTGAATTCAATATCAAAATCTCCAGGGTCCCCTCGAATGAGATAGCCAAAGCCAAATCGGCGAAACCTCCCATTGAGCCCACTTCGGAAATCCTTGCCGAAGGAAAAGAAATCTTTTTGGGACGTGGAGGCTGTATTAGTTGTCATGGGGCCGAAGGAAAAGGAAACGGCCCGGCCGCAAAAAACCTTCCCATTCAACCGAGAAATTTCACCAACCCGAAGTTTAACACCTATCGAACACCGGGTGAAATGATGTGGGTCCTCAAAAACGGAAGCATGGGACAGACAGGCCGGGTCCCTGGAACAGGAATGCTTCCAGTTGTCCAGCCCAAGGGTTTCATTTCGGAGGAAGATGGATGGAAGGTGTTACTGTATGAACGAAGCCTCGGAGAGCAACAACCATAATATTTCTTTTTCCTAACGTATTACTTATTCCAGAGTACACCGCCTCTATTATTATCCTGCATAAAATTGAGTGAAAAGCCTTTATGTCTGAATCCACAACAGAGCGCAAACCCAATCGGCTGAGTCACGAAACCAGCCCTTATCTCCTCCAACATGCCTACAACCCGGTAGATTGGTTCCCCTGGGGAGAAGAGGCGCTAAATCTGGCAAAACAAGAAAATAAGCCTATCCTGCTCTCCATAGGCTATTCAGCCTGCCATTGGTGCCACGTAATGGAGCGGGAATCCTTTGAAAATCAGGCCATCGCGGATCTGATGAACCGGTACTTTGTGAATATTAAAGTGGACAGGGAAGAACGTCCGGATTTGGATGAAATATATATGCAGGCCACGACTGCCATGAACCAGGGACACGGTGGATGGCCCATGACCGTATTTCTCACCCCTGATCAGGAACCCATTTTTGCGGGAACCTATTTCCCTCCCACCGACCGCTATGGTCGTCCGGGATTCGGATCAATCCTGACAAACATTGGGGAGGGGTGGAAGAAAGATCAATCCAACATCACCCAACAAGCCAGTCGATTCACGGCACGCCTGCGAAACGCCCTGCAACCCGCATCTCCCCTTGCCGTTGGTGCAGCCGAGATTGAAGATGCCCTCAAGCAATATACCCGTGATTTCGACGCACGTTACGGGGGATTTGGACGTGCACCCAAATTTCCACCGGCCACCGGCCTCTCCTTTCTCCTGCGCCAATATCACTGGAGTCGAGAGAAGAAAATACTCGCCATGGTCACCAAAACCCTGGATGGGATGGCCGAAGGCGGACTGTATGATCATATTGGTGGAGGATTTGCTCGCTATTCCACCGATGACGAATGGTTAGCCCCGCACTTTGAAAAAATGCTGTATGACAACGCACTCCTTGCCCGGACATACGTTGAAGCGTTTCAAGTCACAGGTGAGAATCGATACCGCCAGGTCGCCACAGAGACCTTAGATTACATTTTGCGAGAAATGACTGCACCGGAAGGTGGTTTTTATTCAGCCACTGATGCGGACAGCGAAGGAGTAGAAGGCAAGTTTTTCGTGTGGACGCCGGAACAGATACGTGAAATTCTGCCAAACAAACAAGACGCCATTCGCTTCTGCGCGTATTACGACATCACGGATGAAGGCAATTGGGAACACACCAACATCCCACGCACAAAAAAATCACTCGAAACCGTAGCGAAGGAATTAGGCTGTTCCCCTGAAGACTTACGTGAGACCATCATGCGTACAAAATCCACCGTGTATCAGGCTCGTCTGAAACGTGTACCACCGGGACTCGATGACAAAATCATCACCGCCTGGAATGGCATGATGATCGGCACGATGGCCGAAGCCGGTCGAGTATTCAACCACCAACCCTATCTGGATGGTGCCATCCGGGCTGCCGATTTCCTTCTGACCACGCTTTCACGGCCGGAAAGCCGGCTCTGGCGCACCTATCGGGCAGGGCATGCTCATCTCAATGCCTGCTTGGAAGATTATGCCTATGCGGCCGAGGCGATGATCGATGTCTATGAAGCCACGGGGTATGTACGGTATCTCCATGAAGGGGTCTCATTAGCAGAACGCCTCCTTGAAGACTTTGAAGATCGAGACCATGGAGGATTCTTTACCACAGCCGCCGATCATGAGACCTTAATTATCCGGGGGCGGGAAGGCGCCGATGGTGCAACTCCCAGTGGAAATGCGGTGGCCGCATCGGCGTTAGCCCGCTTATCATTTCACCGGGATCGCGAAGACTTTCGGAAAGCCGCGACCAATGCTATTCGTGCCTATGGACAACAAATCGGTCAGGTGCCACGAGGGTTTCCCAAAAGTCTCATGGTCGTCGATCTTTTATTACGAGGCCCGGTGGAATTGGCTCTCGTGGGATTTCCCACAGACAAGGGATATAGCCAACTCCGCACGGCGGTCAATGCGTGTTTCGTACCGTATCGCATTTTGGCCTATCGGCAAGAGCTGGAGACTGAAACCCCTCATCCCCTGTTAACTGGAAAAACCCTGGTCGATGGGCAAGCCGCGCTCTATGTCTGTAAGAACTTTGCCTGCCAGGCTCCGATTACCGATCCTCAAGAGGCCATTGACGTATTGACTTATCCTCAGGGAACCATCACCTCACCTGACCCACCCGTGCAAGCACTGACCAGCCAGGGGCTTTCCGGACATGCCACTCCTCAAGGGACGGGGCAGTACGTGGCCAGAATCCTGGCCAGCCCTCAGGATTCGCCCCCTTCCTCCCATGGATATACGTCTTTGGGTTCAACCGGATTGACCACTTCTCGCATAGGCTTTGGTGGTTACCGGATCAACCTTGGAGTGGAAGACCACCGCAGGGCCCTTGAAAAGTCTTTACAAAGCGGGTGCAACCTTATCGATACGTCCACCAATTATGCCGACGGTGGGAGCGAACGCTTGGTGGGTGTCGTGCTCAAGGATCTCATCGCTAAAGAGGTTGTCTCTCGCGATGAAGTCATCGTGGTTTCAAAAATCGGCTATGTGCAGGGCAATAATCTTACGCGCGCTGAGACCAGGGAACAAGCCGGCAAACCGTTTCCCGAGATGGTCAAATATGGCGAAGGCATCTGGCATTGCCTCCATCCTTCGTTTCTAGAAGAACAACTCATTCTGTCCCTTGACCGCCTGGGACTGGAAACCCTGGATATCTGCCTCCTGCATAATCCAGAATATTTTCTGTCCGATGCCAAGAACAGGAACTTGTCGATTGATCCCCTCAGACTTGAAGATCTCCGGCAAGAGTTTTATCGCCGCCTGGAACAGGCTTTTTCTTATCTGGAGACACAAATCGCCGCCGGCCGGTTGCAATACTATGGAGTCTCCTCCAATACCTGCACGGCCAAACCCGATAATCCCGAAGCCACCTCACTATCTCGCATGCTCAGGGCCGCTGAAGCTGCCGCAAAACATGCCGGCATTCCGCACCATCATTTTCGAATCCTGCAACTCCCGATGAATGTGTTTGAATCGGGAGCTCTGTTCACGCCCAATACCGGCCCCGAACAGGCACAAACGGCCTTGGCATTCGCCCAGAAAGCCAACATTGCTGTTTTGGTAAACCGGCCCCTGAATGCCATTCCTGGAAAAGGCGGAGGCATGATCCGCCTCGCAGACCCTCAGGTGGAAATTTCCAATACAAACTTTGATGCCCAACAACCAAAAGTCGCCGCGCTGGAGCACGACTACAAGCAGGTGTTAGCACCCCAGGTCCCCACACCCGAAAAAGGATCCGCTCCGCTTGACTATTTCAACTGGGCCGAAGAACTGAAGCGGATTCGTCCGTCTATCCAAAATCTCGAGCACTGGGATCAAATTGAAACACAAACGATTGCCCCACATGCCAATCAGGTCTTCCAACTGCTCACCCGACATTTCGCCGGCAAACAGGAAGAGGAGCAAATATGGGAATCGTGGCGCGATCGCTATGTCCCTGAACTCGTCTCCCTCCTCAAGGTCATGCGCATGGAGGCCGCACAAAAAAGTGCAAAGAAACTCTCTGAAATTCGTAAGGTCATTGACCCCCTTATACCAGAATCCAAACGGAAAGAACCCTTTGCCCGTAAAGCCCTCTGGGCGGTTGCCAGTATTCCCGGTGTAACCTGTGTGCTCAATGGCATGCGCCATCCTGTCTATGTCGATGACTCGCTGACCATCCTGAAATGGGAACCGCTCTCTCAGTCTCGCGCGCTATTTGAGACTATTCATACATCCGAGGTTCCCTGATACGTGATCCCCTATCATTTATAATTTGAAAATGAAACCAATTTTCATTATTGCCAACAAACTCTAATATTTGATAAGTTTAATTTATGGAAACAATTGGATCATTAATCGGGCTTGGCGCGATTGCGGGGGTTTTCCCGATTTATCTTGGCATCGTCTTGGCCTTAATAATTGCAAGGGCCATGAGCAGGACTTGGGAAGGCTATTTAACTGGAATCGCCACCGGGGTACTTGTTTATCTCTTTTTTGACCTCATGCACGAGGCCGTGGAATTCACGGGCGCGACAGATGTCCTTTCGTGGGTCGCCTTTCTCGGAAGCTTGTTGATCGGGTTTGTGGGACTAGTGCTCATTGAGCAACGCCAGCAGGGTCGGAACCGAACAGAGCCATCCAAACTATTCCTTCCCTACATGATTGCCCTAGGAATGGGTCTCCATAATTTGGGCGAAGGCCTGGCGATCGGCGCCGCCTACATGCAGGGCGAATGGGTCTTAAGCGGGGTCCTCATTATGGGCTTCGCTCTACACAATGGGACAGAAGGATTTGCCATCATCGGCTCGGCTGGAAAATCAAGGCCGAGTTTCAAAGATATCATTTTGATGGGATTGCTGGCAGGTCTGCCAACTTGTCTGGGAACTTTAATCAGCGGATTCGCGGTGTCTCACTACTTTACCATCATGTTTTTTGCGTTAGCCGCGGGCTCCCTGTTATATGTGATCTTTTCTCTAACTACGATTTTCTATACCGCCACCAGACGGGTCCAATCGGCCTATGGGGTCTTCACCGGTATTAGTCTCATGTTCCTCACGGCTATGGTTCTGCAGATCGTCAGCGGCATCCGCACGTAAGAAGGCGACAGACTGAAGTCTAGCACTCCTGGAAATTCAGGCGGGCAACAAGTGCGCTGTCGTCCTTCCGGACAATCCCCTTCTTTCTTTTTACACAAGAAAAACCGGCAAGTCTCTTTCTCTCAGATTAGGATCGAAAATCACGTTTTCCAATATTGGAACGATTTTTCTTGTCCCCATTGGGAATTCTCCAACAAGGGTAAAGATTTCTTTATACCTCACAAAGTTTCTTAACTAATCCTCCCCACATACATGAGGATACTCCCTTGCAAGCTGTGCATAGATTGGCGGGTCTAGTCGAGCCTGCCGCAACGATCTGGCTTTTGACAATTGGAGGAGAGTCATGTTGTAAAGATCCTGAAGATTGGCCTCCTGCAAATTCACCTGAATCAGTGAAGCCTGCTCAACATTCGCACCCCCCAGATTCGCTTGCTTGAGATTGGCCTGTGCCAAATCAGCACGACCAAGATTGGCGCTAGCAAGATCCGCCTGGCCCAGGTTTGCCTCTCGCAGCTTACATCCCTCCAAATTGGCCTCAATGAGTTTAGCGCCTTGCAAATTGGCCAAGAGAAGATTCGCTTCAGTCAGATTCGCTTGCGTGAGATCTGCCCCTGTTAAATCCGTTTTGGCGAGATGTGCCCGCTCAAGATTCGCCCGTATGAGTACGACCCGGAGAAGATCAGCGTCACTCACATTCGCATTTTCCAGGTTCGCGCCGGTCAAATTCGCTTCCAACAAACTGGACTCAGTCAAATTAGCCCCGGACAATATGGCACCTGAAAGATCCGCGTGATTGAAATTGACATCTTGCAAGTTGGCACCAGCCAAATCGACACAGGACAATTCCAGTCTGGAAAAATTTCCACCACTCAAATCTATGCGAACGGAAGGATTGTCTTTTCTCCATGCATTCCAGACATTTACGCCCGCCTTGATGAGCTTCAATTGCTCTTGATTCGCCATGAGACTCCTTTAATGGCAATAACCGATCTTGATAAATATTTTACCTGTGGCTGACACGTCTGTTCTCGACGATCGCTAAAAACGATGATACAAAATTTTACACACCTCTCGTCCTCATATGCGCGAATAGACCCACCCCCGCACCAGTTATCGACTACGGAAAATTTATCGTTAAACCTCCACGACGGATTCGCAATGCGAGGAGAAGGCCAAACAAGAGGAAGACCCAGAAGTCCACATGGCAGGTTAGAGGAAAAACCTTTTTATCGATTCCATATTCGAGTCCAATTGCCCCATTCCTCTCCCCACATACGCGGGCCAGCTTGAACCTGGAGCAGACTTCCCTCCCTCGCTGTTCGCACCGTCATGTCGTCCGATCCGAGACTTGCGATGAACCAGACCGCTCCATCGCGATCAGTCCGGTATACAGGAAGACCTCGCTGTTCATAGGCATCTAACACCTCAGGAGCTGGATGTCCATACCGGTTATGGGCGCCCACCGAAACAACCATTGCCTCAGCTTGAAGGCGATTCACCCATTCACGATGCAGAGAACTTTTCGCTCCATGATGCGGTATTTTCACGATGCGGGCAGAAAGACCATTAGAAACCTGCAGCAATTCATTCAGAGATTGCTGCTCCGCATCGGCCGTGAACAAAAATGAATGCGGCCCGCACTCGAGCCTTGTGACGAGCGATCGATTATTGAGATCCCTTCCACTAGACACTGTCCGGGAACCATATTCCTCCGTCCCTTGGCGGGGGGAAGGATTCAGCACAGTCAGAGAGCAAGGTCCTGGGCTGACAATGACAGTTCCTGCTGTGCTTGTCTGTTCCTGAAGTCCAGCAGATTCCACCGCCAGGTGGAGACGAGAAAAAAAACGTTCAGGGCGAGAGATGCCATTATCCCAATAGTGTCCCACCTCAAACGTATCCAACACCCACGGCAATCCACCCACATGATCCCATTGCGGATGCGTCGCAACCACATGATCCAGCCTTCGGATACCCTGATTCCAGAGATACGGCCCGATGACCGCACGTCCCATATCCAATCGTCGGTAGGATGGCCCACCATCGATCAAGACGGTTTGACCGTCGGGTAATTCAATGAGGGTGGCATCACCTTGTCCCACATCCAGAAACGTGACCCGTACGGTTCCCGGATCCCACCCTGCGCGTGGAGACCATCCCCACCACAGCAGAATCGCGAGCAGGATTGTGCCACACCCCCATCGGATCAGCTGCCGATGCCACATAGCCCCAACCACGGCCAGCATTCCCCAAAAGACGATCATCGAACTCATGCTCGGCGATGCGACATACCAGGCCGCTCCGGGAACATGTGAGAGCATCATCACGACCTGCGCGAGCCAGTCAAAGACCCATTGATTCAGACTGGACAAAGGAAGAGTTGCTCCTTCCCCCACTAAGACGATCATCCCTGACAACAAACCTAGAGGAATCATTATTGCCCCGACCAAGGGCACAATCACCATATTAGCCAATAACCCCAGCCACGGTATTTGATGAAAGTCATGGGCGACCAAAGGCAAAGTGGTCAAGCTGACTGCGAGGGTTATCAACCAGGCTAGCACAGCCTTATGCCAGAGACCCA
Organism: Nitrospira sp.; assembly: GCA_024760505.1. Lineage (GTDB taxonomy): Bacteria > Nitrospirota > Nitrospiria > Nitrospirales > UBA8639 > Nitrospira_E. The sequence goes on along the minus strand of CP058931.1, from coordinate 1,858,299 downwards.
AGAGCCATGTCGGTTGTGCTGGTGGGAAGGCTGCATCTAATCCGGATAGATTGGATTCCTTTTCTTTTCGGGCCTGGGCCACGAGGGCAATTGCAGCAACTGAGAGATAGGATAACTGGAAAGAAATATCCTGAATGGCCTCCGGATGCGGCAAAACCATAAGAAGCGCGGCTAGGGCTAACGCCGTCCCCAGATTACGTTCCCTTCCCAACCATATGCCGGCACAACACACCACGATCATGATCCATGAGCGGACCGTCGCCATTTCCGCTCCCGCCAGCAAGGTATAAAAGGAAACGGCCGGCAATGTGATAAGGATCGCAAACCGTGTGGCGGTGAGTCGTAACGAAAGTTGTTCCAGCCAAACCGTCGGTAACTGGCGCAGGCTCCATCGCGCCCCGGCAAAAATCAACAAGGCCAATAAACCCAAATGAGACCCGGAGATCGAGAGAATATGGACGGTTCCGCTGGCCATAAAGGCGTCCCGAATATCCGACTCAATATAACTTTGCTCTCCCAATACCATCCCTAGGAACAATCCCAATGCAGGATTTGTAAGACTGGAGACCGCCGTATGATGAATCGATTGGCGCCAGCGATCGACCACACCCAATATAAACCCACGGGTAGTCCGCTCTTGGGTGCCCTGAATTCTGATGGCTTCCGGGCCTTGCACGGTCGCGACTGCATGAATTCCTTGTCGTTTTAGATATCGTCCATAATGAAACCCGCCAGGGTTCATGGTTCCATAGGGTTCGCGTACTCGGGCCATAAAGGCGATATGATCACCATAGATTAATGTAGAAGCACCTGGTTCCCGCCAAGTGAGACGGATTCGCCCATGAGTCATCTGCGTCTCTCCTTGTTTCACCATATGGGTCGCCTCTACCAGCAACACTAGCCCATCCGGAGTCTGCCTGACCGGTGCGACAATAGTTCCTTCAAGGGCGATGGGCTGTGCATCCGCCTCGATAACGAGATTCGAATCCCATTGCGTAGTCGATGCCCAATAAGCATGGCCGATTCCTCCCACCACAAGGGCAAACAGGATGAATCCGGTCTTTCGAGTTAAGCGTCGCTGTTGTTCAAACCAGGTGAGAATGCACCCAAAAATAAAAAGAGCCCCCAAAAGTGATAGGGGGAAGAAGGTTAGAAACGGGCCAAACCACAGCCCAGTGAGGTAGGACACTACTCCAAGAAGTATCACATAGGACAGTGCATATGGTTAATGAAACTCTTTAGCAAGCCGACAACAGCGGTTGCCACTCTCCCAGAGCACGGAACAGAATGCAGGTTATGGTAGTCCACTGCCTCGGGAGAACCCTGCCCGTAAAAGAATCTAGGATTCAACGCAAATTTATGAAGCTAGTCAGAAACAGACCTTACCACCTTTTGTGCCTGCTTCTGGCTAAATGACAAATCCTTCAGTGAAGCGAACAACCGAAGGATGGAAGAGGAATCCTGCCCCTTACTGGATGCAGGACTTCACCACTGTGATTAAATCTTCTGCAATTTCCCGAATGACCTGGTTATCTTGACCTTCAACCATCACTCGCAGCAACGGTTCCGTACCGGAATAGCGTACAAGAATCCGTCCGGTTCCATTCAGCACCCGCTCTTTGTCTTGAATAGCCTGCTGTAACTGTGGAAGGCTCTGCAGGTCAGGCTTGCGGGGAACGGTGACCCCCACCAACACTTGAGGCGTAGAATGCATACACATGGCAATTTCCGACAGAGGTTTTTGAGCCCGCTTCATCAGCTTCAGCATTTGCAAGGCGGAGATCATTCCATCACCGCTCGTATGATAATCCAAAAATATCATATGGCCGGATTGCTCTCCACCCAGATTAAAATCTTCAGCCACCATTCGCTCCAAGATATATCGATCCCCAACAGCCGTTCGTACCAAATTTATACCAGCCTCTCGCATACAGACCTCAAACCCAAAATTACTCATCACGGTTCCGACCACGGTATTGTGTCGTAATCGGCCTAGCCGTTTAAGGTCAAGGGCAAAAGCCGCCAAGGCATGATCTCCATCGACCACCTGTCCCTTCTCACAGACAAACAAAGCCCGATCCGCGTCTCCGTCCAGGGCAATACCGAGGTCAGCCTTCCGGTCTCGAACCATCTGCTGTAATCGTTCCGGGTGCACCGCGCCACACCCGTCATTAATATTGAGACCGTCAGGTTCATTGCCCATCACCCAGACCTTCGCGCCTAATTCATGAATGACCTTTGGGAAAACGTGATACGCTGCTCCATGGGCACAATCCAAGACAATTCGCATATTCTGAAAATCCATTTCACGAGGAAGCGAACGCTTGACGAACTCAATATATCGTCCTTCGGCATCATCAATGCGATAGGCTTTCCCGATGGCCTCAGCGGTCGGTCGAATATGCTCTATTTCATTGGAAAGAATAAGATTCTCAATACGATGTTCCAGTTCATCCGGTAATTTCATCCCGTCATTCGAAAAAAACTTTATGCCATTATCCTGATAGGGATTGTGAGAAGCAGAAATCATCACCCCGGCATCGGCTCTCAAGCTACGGGTCATGAACGCAATTGCCGGGGTCGGTAAGGGTCCGACTAATAAGACATCCACACCCATAGAGCATAGTCCGGCAGTTAAGGCCGACTCCAGCATATATCCGGACACACGAGTATCTTTGCCAATAATGATTTTATGTCGTCCTTCACGTTTACGAAAAACATGGGCCGCCGCCCGTCCTAATTTCATGGCCATTTCGCTAGTCATCGGATCCAGGTTCGCGACCCCACGCACCCCATCCGTACCGAATAGTTTCCCCATTTGATTCCCTTTTTTAGTAATGAACTCAGACCATAAAAAAAATTGAGTAGCGAACAATATATTTTGTCGCACAGCTCATAAGTGCATCACATGTCTGGAAAGACAATTCAAAAATTCCGGTTTAACCAGCTGTCGTAAGCCGGACAAAGCGGTGAAAACGCCGCGGGGAGAGATCTTACCACCGACTCTATTACTTGTCGCACAAATTTTGTAAAGCTTGAGCCACCTGAATAGCATCGTGCATGGCTCCCACCTCATGAACTCGTACAATATGTGCTCCCTGCCAGACAGCAGCGGCCACCGCAACCGCATTCCCGAATTCTCGTTTCCCAACCGACTTTCCCGTTAATGTGCCTATAAAGGCTTTCCGTGACACCCCAATTAAAATAGGGTGCCCCAATGTAAGGAATTTCCCAATGTTTCCAAGAATTTCTAAATTATGATCAAGGGTTTTCCCAAACCCGATTCCCGGATCAACCATAATATGATCTGCCGGAATCCCCATCGATCGAGCCATGGAGACCCGTTCAGATAAAAAGTCTTTAATTTCAACTACGACATCTTTATATTGTGGGGCATGCTGCATATTTATACTATGCCCTTGCCGGTGCATAAGGACCACCCCCGCTCCGGTTTCTTGAATTAATTGAGCCATTCGAGGATCATCTTGAAGAGCGCTCACATCATTGATGATATCGGCCCCTAGATCCAATGCGATTCGAGCCACAGCAGCTTTGCGGGTATCAATAGAAATGGGGATATTGGTGAGTTTTCTCAACACCGTCAGAATGGGAGCAATGCGCCTTATTTCCTCATCCTTGTCCACATATGATGCTCCAGGCCTCGTCGATTCCCCCCCCACATCAATTAAATCCGCTCCCTCGGCAATCATCTGTTGTGCTCGTTCAATGGCTGTCTCAGGGTCGAAACAATGTCCATCCTCAGAAAAAGAATCCGGGGTTACGTTCAAGATACCCATGATTAAGACCTTTGACCCAATGGGCATCATCTTTTCCCGGCATCGGATTGCAGGAAAAATCGGCCCTGAGACAGCTGCGGGTTTCATGCGCTCATACCGTTTACCAACACATGGTCATGGTGGGTTTTAAAAATCAAATAGTACATTCCGCCTTATAAATTTCAACGATTTGAATGATTAGAAAAGCCGCGAATTGACAAAAATAAGAATTGTGGGTGGTAACGTTTGGTAGATAAATTCGCAAGGGAAAGCTCTCACTATAGTGGTGGGCCCAATTAATATGCTCTAAACCCACTGTGGATAAAGAAACATGATCTCAATGGAAATAAGGGGTGCAACCTTTTGGGGGGGGTCATAACTAAAGGGGATGGGTGGAAAATAAACCTGCCCAGCCTGGAACGAGAATTACCTGGCTTTTCTGAATGAGGAAAAAATCTGGAAATCTCTTTACACTGCTGCAGCTTGCTCAAGGGAAGATGATTGTTGAACAATTTTTTCAATTTCTATGCCGTCTAACACCTCTTTCTCCAACAACGCTTCAGCGATGGCCCGTAATGTATGAATGTGTTCGGTTAGCATCCTGGTCGTTCGTTCATAAGATTCAACCACAAGCCGCTTGACTTCCTTGTCAATTTCTAAAGCCACTTGATCACTAAAATCTCGACGAGAACCAAAATCACGACCCAGGAAAACTTCTTCGTCTTTTTTTCCAAATGTCAACGGACCTAATTTTTCACTCATACCCCATTCGCAAACCATTTTTCTCGCCAAATCAGTGGCCCGCTCAATATCATTCCCAGCCCCGGTCGTCACGCTTTTAAAGATCAATTCCTCTGCCACGCGCCCGCCAAACAGAATAGAGAGGGTATTGTACAAGAAGTCCTTCGAGTAACTATGTCGGTCATCGATGGGCAATTGCATCGTCATGCCCAAAGCCCGTCCCCGAGGGATAATGGTGACCTTATGAACCGGATCCGTTCCTGGTAAGAGTTTCGCCATCAAAGCGTGGCCGGCCTCATGAAACGCCGTCGTGCGCTTTTCTTCCTCAGTTAGAACCATGCTCTTACGTTCGACACCCATTAAGACCTTATCTTTGGCGTTTTCAAAATCTATCTGGTCAACAGTTTTTTTATCCAGGCGAGCAGCCCACAAGGCCGCTTCGTTAACCAGGTTTTCCAAATCAGCCCCTGAAAAACCTGGAGTCCCTCTGGCAATTTGTTCCAAATCCACATCTGACGAGACAGGGACTTTTTTAGTATGAACCTTGAGAATCTCCCCTCTCCCACGAACATCAGGACGATTCACGACAACTTGCCGATCAAACCGGCCTGGTCGTAATAAAGCAGGATCCAGCACATCAGGTCTATTGGTGGCCGCAATCAGGATCACACCTTCCGTGGTATCAAACCCATCCATTTCAACTAATAATTGATTTAGTGTTTGCTCCCGTTCATCATGCCCTCCCCCAAGACCTGCGCCACGCAAACGGCCTACCGCATCAATTTCATCAATAAAAATGATACAAGGCGCATGTTTTTTCCCTTGCTCAAAGAGATCTCGAACACGGGAAGCCCCAACTCCGACAAACATTTCTACAAAATCCGATCCACTAATGCTGAAAAACGGCACACCAGCCTCGCCAGCAATCGCTTTGGCTAACAAGGTTTTTCCCGTCCCTGGAGGCCCAACAATCAAGACTCCCTTAGGAATACGCCCACCCAATTTTTGGAATTTTGCAGGGTCTTTCAGAAAATCGATGATTTCCACCACTTCCTCTTTTGCCTCATCCACCCCCGCGACATCCGCAAACGTGATTTTTTTCTTCTCTTCGGTTAGGAGGCGGGCCCGGCTTTTCCCAAATGACAGAGCCCGGTTGCCGCCCATCTGCATTTGACGCATCAGGAAAAACCACAATCCCAAAAAGAGCACAAACGGTCCCCAGGAGAGCAGGAAGGTGATGTACCAGGGATTATCTTCAGGTGGTTTGGCTTCAATTTGTACGGATTTTTCCTGCAAAACCTTAACGAGGTCTGGATACTCAACCGAATAGGTCTGGATCCGGGTACCATCTTTCAAAATCGCACTGATATTATTGTTCTTGATGATAACTCGTTCAACATCCCCTTTTTCCAAGTGAGCCATGAAATCACTAAAAATGACGGGATCTTCAGGATGCTGATTGGGCACCGTAAAGAGGTTGAACAACAAAATCATGAACAGACACACAAACACCCAAAACAGTAAGTTTTTCACCCGAGAATTCATACCGAGGGTAACCCCCTTAGCAATTCAAATGTCATAAAGAGCCATACCGTCCAGCCATTAGCTTAACCAATTGATTCTATCACGCACTTTTTAGAACTGACAACCGCATCAAGACTGCGAGTCTTCTCGAACCAACTTTGGGTCGAGTTTAGCCAGGTAAGGAAGATTTCGATATTTTTGCTTAAAATCCAGCCCATATCCCACAACATAGGTCGAAGGCACTTCAAATCCCACATACCGCAAATCAACCTCCACTTTGCGATTGGCAGGCTTACTAATCAACGCACAGACAGCCACAGAGGCTGGTTTCTTCTTCATCAACGTCTTGACTAAAAACTGAGCAGTTACTCCAGAGTCCACGATATCTTCTACCAGCAACACATGGCGATTATTGATCTTTTCTGTCAGCTCTGACCACACTTTCACCTTTTTGGCAGAACTACCGATGGTTTTGTGACTTTTGGCAATCAGAAAATCAATCTGAATAGGCAATCGGATGACTCGAACCAGGTCGGCAAAAAACACATAGGCCCCTTTGAGAACCCCGACAACCAAAAGATCCTTGTCTTGATAATCCTGAGAAATTTGCTTTCCCAGGTCCTTAATGCGCGCCCTCATGGCTTCTTGTGTTACCAGTGGTTTTCCAAAGATTTGATTCATAGAGACTTCCATATTACATGATCATCCTGGCCATAACGACCGAGGTCGTGGATGATGAAACCTGGAAACGTTCATCCGCTCGTAACCCGGCAACCCAGACAATTCCCTCAGGCGCAACCAATAATGGCACCTTGTTCCGCTGGGAACGGGGCAATTTAAGATCCGAAAAAAAATCCTGGATTTTTTTTTGTCGGCCACCCAGCCCCTTGGGGCAAAAAATATCTCCAGGCATCCAACTTCGTAACATTAATTCAGGAGTAAATCTCGCGGGATCAAGATAAATCTCTAAGTGGTGTGCCTGGCTATTCATTTCTGGAAATGATTCTCTTGAAAGCGAAAAACGGTGCCCCGTGGGGAGCCAAACCACCTCACCAGGGATGGATAAAGCCATCACGCTCATCCCGGAATCCCTTCTAGGTTGATGCATTTCCTCACAAGAGCAAATCACCAGACGATCATATTCCTGTCCAACCCGCACGCCGTTACATACGATCGTCCAACCCGACTGCCCATGCGCTAACCGATCTAATACCCGTTCCACCAAGTCGAACCTCGGACTCTGCTGGTGTCCTGCAATGATCTGAAGACTCTGGCGGACCACCCTCCGACGAATAGGTAACGGTACGTTTAAAAGCGCCATACGGTCAAATTGCCGTTCTCTCATGGCGTCTGACACACATGTGCGCTGAAACGCTTCATCCGCTAAGGTCTCCAGGTAGGCATGATCCTCGCGAAGTATATGTGCCTGCCGGGTCAACACATTCACAATCCCTGGCGAATACTGTTTCAATTGAGGAAGTAGGTGCTGACGAATGCGATTCCGGAGGTACACGGGTTGAACATTGGAGGAATCCACTCTGAATTCCTCCTGCCTCTCCTCCAGATACGCCACAATCTCACTTCGATGGATATCAAGCAAGGGACGAACGACATACATTCCTCGTTTGGGAGGGATGCCGCCTAATCCACCGGTTCCACACCCGCGTAGCATCCACATAAGAACCGTCTCGGCTTGATCGTCTGCCGTATGCCCAAGCACTAACTTTGTCGCCTTCCGGTCAAGGACCATTTGCTCTAATGCCCGGTACCGCGCTTTTCTGGCATATTCCTGGAGTGATTCCTTCTTCAATTTTGCATCGTATTTATTCAGATGGAGCCGGCGAACCATGACGGGCACTCCAAATCTCTCACCTAAAACCTCCACGAACTTCGCATCCCCTTCACTTTCCGCTCCGCGAAATCCATGGTCTACATGACCAATACAGATGTCCCAATGCCACCGGGTGCGCAACTCCACCAAACACCTAAAAAGGGCCACAGAATCCGGACCGCCGGAAACCGCCACCACGATCCGATCTCCCGAGGCCAATAACCCCTTAGCCCGAATAGCCTGGTCAACCTTTCGTTCCATTCCAACACCGGGACCTAGACGATTCATCTATACACTTTCCCCCTGAACGACCACAGGAATCCGGGGTCCTCCTGAATAGTTCCGCAAGATCTCTCTGGCTCGCTGGCCATCCTGGGCCATTTGACTCACGAGATCCTGGGAATTGGCAAACACCATATCCCCTCGCACTCTTTCAATAAAATGCACTGAAATATCTTCTCCGTATAGCTGAAGAGTCTTATCAAACATATGCACTTCCAATAAACGTTCCTCTTCAGAAAACGTCGGCCGCGTGCCGATATAGGCAATGGAATCCAGACATTCCCCTTTCAACACCGTCAGGGTGGCATACACACCATCCGCAGGAAGAACACGATGCCCGGGGAGTCGAAGATTGGCCGTCGGCCACCCAAACTGTTTCCCTCGCTTCTCGCCGGGAATCACAATCCCCTCTAACATATAGGGGCGCCCCAAACATTGTGCACCCTGCCTCACGTCTCCAACGGTCAGGCACTGGCGAATGCGCGTCGAACTCACCACCTTCTGTCCCACAATTACGGGCGCAATCGGCTCAACCGAAAAATCTGCTTGTGTCCCCAATTCAATGAGATCCTTCACTCCTCCACTTCGTCCCTTACCGAATACAAAATTTTCTCCAACAAACAGCTTTCGGATCCCAAGCCCGTCATGGAGAACCTGACGAACAAACTCATCCGGCCTCAGACCGGCTAACTCCCTGGTGAAAGGGAGAATTACCAACTCCCCGACTCCTAGACGTTCAAAGAACGCAATCTTTTCATGGTCATCAGATAAAAATTTATGGACAGATCCGGGACGCAACACCTCCACAGGATGCGGAACAAAGGACAACACCATAGGATATCCATTGATCTGCCGGGCACAATCCACGACAGCCTGTACAAGAGCACGGTGTCCCAAATGCTGGCCATCAAAATTGCCAATGGTGAGAACAGGACAAGGAGCGGGACGAACCGTCGGTAATCCTCGAGAAATTTTCATACACCGTCACGGGTGAGGAGACATGCAGCCTCTTTGGCAAAATACGTAAGGATCAGATCCGCCCCTGCGCGTTTAATCGCGAGTAAACTTTCCATCATCACCGAAGCTTCATTGACCCAGCCTAACTGCGCACCGGCCTTGATCATGCTGTATTCCCCACTTACTTGATACGCCGCCACGGGAACGGCCACAAGTTCGCGAACTCGTCGCAGAATATCCAAATAAAACAAGGCTGGCTTCACCATCACGATATCGGCCCCCTCCTGAATGTCCAGCTCCACCTCACGCAAGGCTTCCCTCGCATTGGCTGCATCCATTTGGTAGGACCGTCGGTCCCCAAAAGATGGGCTCGAAAAGGCCGCATCACGAAACGGGGCATACAACGCCGAAGCATACTTGGCAGAATAGGCCATGATGGGCGTTTCAGAAAATCCCTGTTGGTCCAATGCCTGTCGAATCGCGGCAACCCGGCCATCCATCATATCGGAAGGAGCAACCATATCCACTCCCGCTTCCACATGACTCAGCGCCATTGCCTGAAGGCACTCTAGGGTTTCATCATTGAGAATCCGGCCGTCTCGAACAATTCCACAATGACCATGCGAAGTATATTCATCAATACACACATCGGTGATCACCATTAAATCGGGCAAATGGTCTTTAAGCGCCCGAACTGCCCGCTGAACAATCCCATCCTTCTCATAGGCGGAAGATCCACGCTCATCTTTGAATTCAGGAATCCCAAATAAGATGACGGCCGGAACCCCTGATTCCCAGGCATCTTTGGCTTCCTGAACGACCCGATCCACAGACCACCGCCATTGACCAGGCATCGAGGCGATCGGTTCTTGCTTATTCTCCCCGAAGGTCACAAACAAGGGATAGATGAAATCAGCCGGATTCAGGTGCGTCTCCCTGACCATGCGGCGAAGGGATTCATGTTGGCGCAAACGACGTAAACGATGAACGGGAAATCCCATACTCGTCCTTACTTCCGAGGGAGATTTGTTAAAAAAACCACTAGATCCCGGACCGAGATCATCCCCACCATGGTGCCAGCCTGGGTAACTCCCAGGTGCCGAATATGTTCCTTAGCCATTAAATCATTTGCATCCAACAGGGTTCGATCGGCCTCGATACTCACAATCGGAGCGGACATAATTTTTTCGACCGTCGTCCGCATCGGGTCCGCACCCGCGGCGACCACCCGTCGAACCAAATCCGTATCGGTTAAAATGCCGATAATTTCCTCTCCACTGGTCACAATCACACTCCCGATTCCATTATCCCGCATCATTTCTGCAGCGGTCTTGACTAAAATATCCCGGTCAACTTTGACAATTTTGTCTACCGGGACCATACAAGATTTTACAGGAACCATGACGCTACTCCTCCCATCAATCGGTTAACAAAACGTGGTGCCTTGAACTTCCTCCACCATAGAATATTTATGAAGACGATACCAATCGCGTATCCTTCGGGTTTTGCTGGGCGTGAATGATCATGGCATCGACCAACGCCGGAACCGTATTCTCCAACGCCATGACATCCACCGACAGCCCTTCTTCCTGAACGGTTTGCGCGGTGATCGGGCCAATGACGGCCACGATCACATGCCGTGTTATTTCCTGCAATTCCTTGCGATCCTCAAACAACTGGCAAAAATTTTTCACTGTTGAAGAACTGGTAAAGGTCACATACTGAATTTCCCTGTTGCGCAGTCGATCACGAAGAGGGCCCATATCGACGATAGGAGGAAGAGCTTGATACGCATGAACCACATGAACCGTGGCCCCCATGGCTTTCAACTGGTCAGGAAGAATCTCGCGTGCCACTTTGGCTCGAGGAATCAAAATCCGTTGACTGGCGACCCCTAACCCGCCGAGGGCCTGCAAAATCCCCTCTGCCTGAAAATCTTGAGGAACCAGATCCGAGGCAATCCCCCAACGAGCAGCCTCTTCCCGGGTCCGAGGACCAATACAACACACACGGATTCCGGCCAGGCTCCGCACATCTTTGTGATGAAACCAGAGACGTTCCATGAAGGATTGCACGCCATTCACACTCGTGAAAATCACCCAGTCGTATGTCGAAATCGCCGCAATCGCCTCATCCACAGGTGTCCAGCTATCAGGAGGATGAATCTCCAACGTAGGACATTCCACCGGTTCCGCACCCTGCGCCGCCAGCAAATTTGAAAGAGCCGGCGCCTGGGCACGAGGTCTGGTCACTAAAACCCCTTGTCCAAACAGAGGCCGTGATTCATGCCAGTTCAGTCGTTCACGTAACCGAACGACTTCACCCACGACAATCACAGATGGCGGACTCATCTCTGCCTGAGAGGCTAATCCCACAATGTCGGATAACGTTCCCACCACTGTTCGTTGACGGGCATAGGTCCCCCATCGGATCACCGCCACGGGAGTCGATGCAGGCTTGCCTTCCTGAATGAGCCGGTCCGCAATCTGCGGAAGATTTTTCATACCCATCAAGAAGACTAGGGTCCCTTCAGCCGAAGCGAGACGCGGCCATTCCATCGCACTCGATGGTTTGGTCGGATCTTCATGGCCGGTCACAAATGCGACCGTCGAGGCGAGAGTCCGGTGTGTCACGGGAATGCCGGCATAAGCCGGCACAGCCACAGCAGCCGTCACTCCAGGTACGACTTCGAATGGGATCCCAGCGTCAGCGATCACTTCGGCTTCCTCACCTCCACGGCCAAACACAAAAGGATCCCCGCCCTTGAGTCGCACCACACATTTGCCTTCTTGCGCTTTGGTAACCAACAAGGCATGAATCTCTGCCTGATCGCGATAGGCACCACGCCCTTTTCTGCCGACGTAAATACACTCGGCATGAGAAGGGGCAAATTTCAACAACTCTGGATTGGCCAAGTGATCGTAGAGCACCACGTCAGCCTGCTCGAGACATTCTTTCCCTCGTAAGGTCAGCAACTTGGCATCTCCGGGACCGGCTCCAACCAAAAACACTCGACCATGATTTGCAACTGACTTGGTCATGCCATCCCATAAATTTCCTGGAGAATGGGCTGCGCCCCACCGTCCAACAATTGTTCAGCCACCCTCATGCCAATTGATTCGGCTTCCTCCGCTGGGCCCGATACCACTTGACGAATATATTGTTTCCCATCAAGGCTTGTGACTAACCCGTCCAGAGTCAGGGTGTCCCCTAGGAGAGTCGCATACCCTGCAATGGGAACCTGGCATCCGCCTTCCAACCCTGCAAGCAACGCCCGTTCGGCAGTGACCGCAATCCGAGTTGGCCGATGTTCAAACTGTGCAACCAGATCTCGAATCCACGAATCATCTGTCCGTCCTTCCAGACCCAACGAACCTTGCCCAATTGCCGGCAGACTCACATCCACGGACAAATACTCCGTCACTTCCTGATCCCATCCTAAGCGCTTAAGTCCGGAGGCGGCCAGAATAATAGCATCATACTGACCCTCGCGAACCTTGCGAAGTCGTGTATCAACATTCCCACGCAACATCGCAATCTCAAGATCCTGACGAGCATGTAACAACTGCGCCTGTCGTCGCAAACTACTGGTTCCGACTCGTGCACCGATCGGCAATGTCGCCAAGCTATGGCCTTCACGGGCAATCAACGCATCCCTGGGATCCTCCCGCTCGGGAACACAAACAATCCCCAGTCCTTCAGGCAATTCTGACGGGACGTCTTTCATGCTATGCACGGCCAGATCAATATCTCGTCGGAGCAGGGCTTCTTCGATTTCTTTGACAAATAGACCTTTTCCTCCAATTTTGGCCAAAGGCACATCTTGAATCTTATCTCCGCTGGTTTGAATGCGCTTCAGAATGACAGAAATATCCGGAGCAAGGGCTTTGAGCTGACTTTGCACCCATTCGGCCTGCCATATAGCCAATTGGCTTCCTCGTGTTCCCACAATAAGCGTAGACCGTGTTCGACTCTTCCCCTGATTCATACGCCATCCTTCTGCGGCAGGGGCTCCTCGGTGACGCCATCACCTGTCTCATCTTCCAGGAGTGGGATCTCTCCGGAGTGAATCTCCCGCTCACGAAGTTCAAAAAACCGGCGGGCGGCTTCAATAAACGCAAATCCATTTTGAGATTGCGCTTCCGATTTTAAGGTCACGACCGGGCCATGGAGTAATTTATTCACAATCGCCGAGGCCAGCCCTTCGATAGCAGCTCGCTCCTTCGGCGACAATTCTCCGAGACGACCGAAGACTTTCTCCAACTCGCCTTGTTTGATTTCTTCCGCTTTTTTTCTCAAGGCTACAATGGTGGGCGTTGCTTCCAGGCCACGAACCCAGGCCACCATACTTCCGACTTCTTCCCTCACCATGTGCTCGGCGGTTTCGGCTTCTTTCAACCGTTCTTCCTGATTATGCCCCACATGGGCTTTGAGATCATCAATGTCAAATACATAGGCGTTATCAACATCCTTGACCGCCGGATCAATATTTCGAGGCACCGTGATATCAATCAAAAACATGGGACGGTTCATTCGATGATACACCGCCATTTCGATATCATCCTTGGTAATGACATAGTGGGGAGCACCTGTGGCGCAAATCACAATATCCACCTTGGGTAGCGTGCTTCGAAGCTGTTCATAGGGAACCGCCTGTCCATGAAAGCGCTCGGCCAGCGTGAAAGCACGATGATGATTCCGATTGGTAATGAGGACCTCCTTCACACCCTGATTCACCAGGTGTTGCGCCGCCAACTTTCCCATCTCCCCGGCACCGACTAACAACACGACTCGTTGCTTCAGATTCGAAAAAACTTTTTTGGCTAATTCCACAGCGGCATAGCTGACGGAAACCGCATATTCCCCAATCCGCGTATTGGTCCGGACACTTTTTCCTACCGAAATCGCTTTTTTAACGACCTTATTAAGAATGACCCCGGACGAACGATGGGTCAGAGCCAGCTCATAGGCTTCCTTGACCTGCCCCAGGACCTGAGGCTCTCCCACGACCATGGAATCTAAACTCGCCGATACCCGAAATAAATGCGCGATGGCTTCATCATCACTATATCGATACAGGTGAGGGAGTAAATCCTCCGAAGACAAGGAGAAATGGGTTGAGACCAAAAAATCTTCCAATTGACGAAAACCCCATTCTCCCTTTTCCACGACGGCATATACTTCAACACGGTTGCAGGTCCCCAGATACATGGCCTCCTTAATTCCGGAATACGCCATGAGCCGACCCAACGCTTCTCCCATCCGGCTATCCTGGATAGCCAGTAATTCACGAAGTTCAACGGAAGCCGTCCGATGATTAAGGCCTAAAACGATAATATTCATAACGGTGTCATCGGTTGAGGACTTTTGATAAGGATGCCGACAAAAGTCAAAATTACTCCGGCAAATCCCACAATGGTTAGATAAGCGGCTTTTTTTGCCCTCCAGCCGGCCGTCACCCTTCCCATCAGGACCGCGAAATAAAAGAACCAGGTAATTAACGCCCAAATTTGCTCGGAGTTCCAACTCAAATACGATCCAATCGTTAATTGGGCTGAAACGGCCCCTGTCAGAATTCCTAGGGTCAATAAGGGAAACCCAAAAAGGATAGATCGTTGATTGAGAGAATCTAAAAAGTCCAGCGGTGGGAGCTTGAAAGCTAACACATTAAACTGTTTGGACTTCAAGAGGCGCTCCTGCATCACATACATCAGCCCGGCCACAAAGGCCACAGCAAATCCGATGGTACCCAGGATACTCAGGGTCACATGCACCCATACCGTCTGAAAGACCGGGGCAAGGGTGTCAGCTGACTGAGGGGCCAGGTTTGCCGAAACGAGAGACAGAAAGGCCAATGGAAGAATAAAGGCACCCAACACTTCTAAGCCCCGTTTCAAGCCGACCACCAAAAAGACCAGCACTAACCCCCAGGCAAAAAAGGACATCGCGTCCTTGAATGTCATGATAGGGACATGGCCCGTCGATACCATTGCCATGATGAGTGCCGAGGTATGAAAAACAAACCCCAAACCTGTGGCCACAAGGGAAATTTTTGAGATAGCATCAGAACGGTGCCAGAGATACAAAAGAAAAAGGAGCGTGCCTCCAAAATAAAGGCCCATGGTGAGATATGGCAGTAATTCAGACATTGAACAACCTAGTAAAGAAACATGCGCAGTGAGCCATGTCGAGTATAGATCTGCATCTAGAGAAGGTCAAGAAAATCAATGAGTTACCAGCATTCCTTGGTTAACCGGAGTAGGAAAATTACATCGCGTATCCGCTTATACAGTGCCTGCGGTAGTTCCACCACAAACATTTAAGGCTTGACCAGTTATCGCACTAGCCGCATGTGAGCAAAGATACAGGACAACACTGGCCACTTCCTCGGCTTCCGCCATTCTTTTTATTGGAATCGTACTAATCGCGATTTCACGAAATTCATCTGGTGAAACCCCAAGGCTGGCTGCAGTTTCTTCGATCCCCTGTCTGGCCATGGCAGTATCCACCCACGTTGGGCAAATGGCGTTGACGGTTATGCCCTGAGAGGCCATTTCCAGTGCCAGAGCTTTGGTGAACCCTAAAATGCCATGTTTGGCTGTACAATAGGCCAAATATCCCGCCACGCCAAATCGTCCCAAGACGGAGGAGATATTAATAATACGTCCATAGTGGTGGGTGAGCATGTGTGGAATAGCGAGCTTCGAAACCAAGTAGCTGCCTGTTAAATTCACCTGAAGAATATTCTGCCATTTGGAATCATCCGGATCATGGATCGGCGTTTGACCTGATACACCTGCGTTATTAACAAGAATGTCCAACCTCCCAAACTTCTGGATCACCCTCTTCATGGTACGCTCAACATCGATCCGTTGGGTCACATCGCATGGTACCGAAAGCACTTCTCCGCCGGCCTGAATGAGGTCGCCTGCTGTGCGCTCTAATTCTTCCACACGCCTTCCACAAATAGCGACTCCCGCCTGTTGCCCCACTAACGCCTGGGCAATGGCACGTCCAATGCCCACTCCACCTCCCGTAACCAGAGCCACCTGACCTTGCAAACTATGGATGTCACCCATCCTTCATATCCTTATCATTTGGCAACCGAGTGACGAGGCGGGTACGACTGGATCCTCCTGGACAATGTCAGGCTCACGCAGTACCATCTCCAACCTTGCCCTATATCATTTTCCCTCATTAGACCATGACCGGAACACTCTATATTGTCAGCACACCTATCGGAAATCTTGAAGATATGACCTTCCGGGCTATCCGCATTCTACAAGAGGTAGCCATTATTGCAGCTGAGGACACACGTCGCACACAAAAACTCTGCACCTATTATCACATCGGCACACCACTCACCAGTTATCACGATTTCAACAAAGAGGAGAAAACCGACATTCTCCTCCATCGTCTCCAGGAAGGAAGTTCCGTTGCCTTGGTTTGCGATGCGGGGACCCCTCTTATTTCTGACCCGGGGTTTTATCTGGTTCGCCAGGCGATCAAGTCAAATATTCCACTTATCCCTATTCCAGGACCATCCTCCGTTCTGACGGCCTTATGCGTGTCCGGTTTGGCAACGGATAGATTTATCTTTGAGGGATTTGTGCCCAGAAAACCAGGGGCCAGGGAAAAATTTTTCCAAAACCTTAAAGAAGAAAAAGGGACCATTATTGTTTTCGAAACCCAGCATCGGATTCTCAAAACATTGCAAGTCATCACTACCGTCATGGGAAACAGACACATCGTACTGACACGGGAATTGACAAAACTCAACGAAGAAATTCTACGAGGAGAAATTGAAGAAGTGGTTCAACAGTTAAAAGGCAAATCGATCAAAGGAGAAATAACGCTTTTAATTCAAGGGTTACCTCAAAGGAGTAAAAGGCAATTGGAACCATTACCCGAACATTCCAGCTCGACCCCCATCACACACTTACCTTCTGAATAACCACACGGTAATAATGGTCGACTTTTTCTTGTTCAAGAATCTGGTGACCCTCATTGGTAATGCTTTGCGGGACATTTCGAATTGGTTCGCCTTCATCCAACAAGACCCTCAACTGATCCCCGCTTTCTAAAGATTCCAGCTTTAACTTCGTCTTCACAAAGTTATAGGGACAAATTATACCTCGAAGATCCAATTCCTCCATGGTCTCTCAATCTTCTCCCGCCGACGGCTTATTAACAGACGAAACTTACTTTCTTTATTCCTAATTGATTTCATGGGCCAAATAACAAAAGAGCGTGCCGGATACTGACCGGCACGCTCTTTTCAACTACAAAACTGGCTTGTAATCAGAAACCTATTGAACGGTACCCTTGTTAAAGTTCTTGCGATCATCGCCGTAATCAGTGGCAATGGTTTTATCTGTCCGTTCATTGACTGTAGTCGGCTGGGGGGCACATTGCCAGCAAGGCGCAGCACCTGTCACTATACCAATTTCACTGGTAATTCCTGACTTGACTTCCCCTGGCTGTACTGACCCATCCGGTATACCAGTGTAGGAGCCACTCTTTACGGTGAGACCTCTTGCCCCATAGGGATCTGGCTTTTGACCAAACCCGCCACCAAAGTCTGGGTTATCAGCCCCACCTAGTAATTGGGACCCGGTCAACACATACACATCACGAACCAACTTTCGCCCAGTTCCAAACTTTTGATCCTCGGAGGTTTCATTCGCTGCTTGGATCGTAACGTAATCACCCTTACCAATAGCTTTAAGATTCGCCATGTTGGTTTTGTTGTCAAAATACAGCTCTTTTAAGTTCAAGGCACCACGAAGGGTCTGCCGTTCATCATGGGAACTTCCTCCCATATCGAGCCACAGCCTTCCCCCTGCGTAATCAATACCAACAACTTCACCCTGAATCGTTTCATCTGCTGAGAGGTACCGCAACATGTCGTCTTGGTCCATTACCCGTGACCTGTCGCCTACACCCTGAGAGTCTCCGACACCAGTCCCATACCCTACATGCTGAGGTGGACGCTCTTGCGCCACCGCCACGCTCACCGAGCCTGCAAAAATCATTGCTAATCCAAAATACCCTACCTTCCGCATGTGGCTCCTCCTTGGAAGTGTGAGTGAATAATCAAAAAAACGAACGAATTCAAATATACGATTTTATTTCATGATCAAGGGCACCAACTATAGTCAAGGCGGTAGCCCCTGTCAAGTCAATTCTTGGCTTTGAATCATAGGTCAACATACCCGAAATTTCACTTAAAGGCTTACACTGTTTTTTCCATTTTTTCTCTATGTTCATTGAACCCTAAAGACAGTAATGGTGCCCGGAGGGAGGGTCGAACTCCCACTCTCGTGAAAGAACCGGATTTTGAGTCCGGCGCGTCTGCCAGTTCCGCCATCCGGGCAAGGCCATTTTCACCTGCGATATCTACCACGAACCTCTATGCAGGTCAAACAGGAAATGCTGGCCCGCTTCTCCAATATATAAACCATAGCGGGGCATTCTCATTTCTTCCCCATTATTAGCTGTCCCATATTTTATCCAATGGAACCCAGCGCGAACTTTTCACCCCATTTTCGAAACAATGTTTCCTTGAGGATGCGGTGGTCGGGCAGCATCAACCGTGGATCACATTCCAATATTTCTCCTGCCATTTGTTTCGCTTTTATTAACAACACGGTATCTCGAGCCAAATCCGCCACACGAAAATCCATTTCCCCCCATTGCTTGACCCCTAAGACATGCCCAGGCCCACGAATACTCAAGTCTTCTTCCGCCAGTGCAAAGCCGTCTTCACATTGCGCAAACACCCCAAGGCGCCGCCTCGCTGTGGAAGGGGAAAACGCTTCCCCCTGGGAACTCCTCCCGATCTTATCGAGCGACATTCGACTGGACTCAAGCTTCAAGGGTATTTGCTGGGAATAGGGAGGAATTTTTCCCAGACCATGAATCAACACACAATAGCCTTGATAAAGACCTCGACCGACCCGGCCGCGTAATTGATGCAATTGCGCCAACCCAAACCGTTCCGCATGTTCAATGAGCATGACCGTGGCATTGTGAACATCCAAGCCGACCTCGACAACAGTGGTGGCCACCAACACATCAATCTCTTTCTTTTTAAACTGGGCCATAACCACTTGTTTTTCGCGGGATGGCAATCGGCCATGCAGCAAACCGATACGAAATGGAGCACATTCTTCCCGTAATTGCTCGGCAGCCTCAATGGCTGCCTGTAAATCAATTTTTTCTGATGGTTCAACGAGCGGATACACCACATAAGCCTGCCGCCCCGCTTCCAATTCTTTTCGCATCAAACGATGCGCGTCTTTTCGTTGACCGGTGGGGAACAACATCGTCTTTACGGGTTTTTTCCCTGGAGGAAACTGATCAATCACCGACACATCCAAATCCCCATACAGCGTCATCGCTAAGGTCCTGGGGATAGGCGTGGCGGTCATCACCAACACATCGGGATGCCATGGCGCTTTCCCACGAAGCTGCGCGCGCTGCAGCACACCGAATTTGTGTTGCTCATCCACAATCACCAACCCAAGTTTGGCAAAGTGCACATCCGGCTGTAACAACGCGTGTGTACCCACCACTACCTGCACCTGACCTGACTGCATTCCGGCAAGGATCTTCCCTCGCTCGCGTCCGGTCTGCCCGCCCTTCAACAAAAGGCACCGGATACCCAGAGCATCAAATAGGGGAAGCAACGACAGATAGTGCTGTTCGCTCAACACTTCCGTAGGGGCCATCAGGGCCGCTTGATATCCGGACCCACAGGCCATCACAATGGCATGAAGAGCCACCACGGTCTTCCCGCACCCTACATCTCCTTGCAGCAAGCGGTTCATACTGGTTGGCCGTCCCATATCATGGCTAATTTCCTTGATCACCCGCTCTTGGGCCGAAGTGAGCGAAAAGGGCAACACGGTTTTCAGCTGTTCAACCAACGGGTTGCGAACAGCAAATGCGATGCCTTCAATGTCCTGAGCCTGCTCTTGGCGCCGCATGGCAAGCGCTAATTGCAGGAGAAACAATTCTTCAAACGCCAGGCGTTGGTGCTCTGGCGTCGCATAGGCATTCAAGGCCTCCACCGAACGCTCCTGATTGGGAAAATGTAAGACGGGTAATGCATCTGGAAGGGGTGGCACTCCGAGTTGTGCTCGCATGGTTAAGGGCAACATCTCTTGTAACTGATCGGCATAATGGTCAAAAATTGATCGAATAATTCGTCGAATCTGCTTGGAACTCAACCCATTCGTCTCATGATAGACGGGCACAATCCGGCCCCCAGCCATGTCCGGCAATTCGTCCTCATCCAACAATTCATACTCCGGCCCGCGCATGGTCATCGGTGAGCTACCAGAAGAATTGGACAAGACTGGACCGGTCAATAACAGAGATACCCCAGGCACAAAGGTTTTCTCCAAATAGGGCTGGTTAAAAAACACGCATTCGATAAGACCCGTCTCATCCCTCACCGTCACCGTGACCACGACCAGACGTCTTCGATAGGTGGTTTTCACCCACACTTTCTGCACTCTGCCTTTAATGGTGGCCTTCATGCCCGGGAAAAGATTCCCGATGGGCAACACTTCCAATCGGTTTTCGTATCGCCAGGGTAAAAACCAGAAAGCATCCTCTAATGTTTTCACTGCTAATTTTTCCAGCAAGCGAGCCCTCCGGGGTCCTACCCCTTTGGCAAATTGAATGGGAATCTCAGAGAGAGAGGAATGAGTCGGCATGTTGATTACAAAAAGCCTATTACATCAGAACCGGAAGACTTACATCGAACGACCATCGAAGAGTCTGCTCAACCCGGCCATCTGCAATATAAGGCTCATGAGGAATTTCAGGGTGAAAAACAACATATCTAAGTAAAACACAGACTGCCTGTGAAACGTACGAATGTGAATGAATTAGTGTCAACAGAAAATGGTCATGCGTCAGTTTGGCTTGTCAGCCTTGTTATCCCGCAATACAGGCTAGATAGCCGCCAATTGCTCACCCCGACAGTACATTTCACTTAACCGATTGGGTTCATCCTTCCTAAAAGGGATTTGTCGAAGGCCCTCAATTCTCATTCAAGCAAGGCGCTCCAAACCAACGGACAGTACTAAATTGGCACCAACGCCAGCTTAGCGCCTCGCAAAGGCTTTAGGAGTTTGAAACGACACGCCTTCGCCGGATGACCCGGAGTTGTTTCTTTCGCGGTGAAATTATCAAGTTGAGCTTTCTGCGCTCGGTTCGCTTGAACCTCAAGGACAAATCGCCTGTCTTTATCTAAAACAGAAGCGTTCATGTGGCATGACAGAACAATGGTATAATCGCCCTCCCTTTCGCCGCAGCGTTGCAATACCGGTACTTCTTTAACTGCCACACAGGGCACTATTCCCGATGCTGTGCACCGTAGGAGCGACTTCCAATGACCTTCTAGTGCCCAGGCGGAACAACAACCCTTTCATCGTGGAGGCCTGCCTCGAGCACAGAAAATTTTCATTATCGAGCACTTGTGTGTACAATAGCAGCTGTGGTAACAAACAGACTCTAATCGACAATTCTGTCCTTTTTAAATATCCAGGGAGAAGACCATGGCCTTTTCATGTGACGTGTGCGGAAAAAACCGCTTAGTGGGAAATAATGTGAGTCACGCCAATAATCGCACAAAACGTGTCTTTCGGCCGAACCTGCGTACGGTTCGCGCGCTCGTGAAAGGTGCGGCCCAACGCATTAAAGTCTGCACCCGCTGCCTGCGGTCCGGATTGGTCCAAAAAGCCGTCTAGTCGGTTCTCAGGCCGTTCATGCGAGGTGAACGGTATTTCCCATTTGATGTTCTTGTAGCCCTGAATCGTATTCACCAATTCGACTGTCATCATTACTTCATTCCTTTCCAGCCGATATCCTTACTGATTCTTGGGTGTCATTCTGAAATACGCCCATATCTGATAAATCAGCAGGGTTCGCCCCTGGAAACGACCGCTGGTCCCTATTAAACATGGGGCAGACCATTCCACCTTCATTTTTTCCGTCACGCAGGACAGCAGCCCTTTTTTTCGCTCTCGCCTTAATCGGGATCCTTCATCCTCTGAGCTTTCCGCCCTTTGATCTCGGATGGCTGGCCTGGCTGGTGTTGGTTCCGCTCCAAATCATTATTCATGACCTCCCGCCAAGACGGGCCTTGTATTATGGATGGCTGGCGGGAACCATCGCCTTTGCAGGGACCGTGACATGGGTCATCACGGCCATGCATCAATTTGGTCAAGTGCCGTTCATAGTGAGTGCCTTGTTAATGCTCCTTTTGGCTGCCTATCTCGGCGTATACATGGGCATCTATGGCTGGGGATATGCCAGGTTTCAACACGCCTGCCCCAACCTCTTATGGCTGGGAGCCCCCGCCTTGTGGGTCGCCTTGGAATTTGTGCGAACCTATGCGTTGAGCGGGTTTCCCTGGGCGCTCTTGGGCTATTCCCAATACCAATGGCTGTCGGTTATTCAATTTGCCGACATGACGGGAGTCTATGGGGTGTCATTTTTAATCGTCATGGGGAATGTTGCTCTGACCTCTCTCCTTTTATGGATCTACGGCAAAAGACGGGGCTTGACCCTTCCAGGACCATGGGTGTCCGTGGCAGGCTTTGGCTGTGCACTAAGTCTCGTCATTGCCTATGGAACCTGGCGGATACAGGAACAGGCCAACCTTGACGCCTCGGCACGCACTCTGGCCATTGGGTTGGTCCAAGCCAATATTGATCAAGCCGTCAAATGGAACGAGGCCTACCGGGATGAAACACTTCGACGCTACGCCTCGCTCAGCCAAGAAGCCGGAAGGAATACCGACCTGCTCATTTGGCCGGAGGCGGCCACGCCCTTTCTCTTCGAGCAGGAACCCGCCTACCAGAAACAGGTGCTTGATATTGCGAAAGACACGCACAACTCGTTGCTATTTGGCAGTCCCACACTTCGATTTCAACAGGACGGCCGTCCTTATTTGTACAATAGTGCCTTTCTGGTGACGGCTGAAGGACGGGCCTCAGACCGGTATGACAAACGGCATCTGGTGCCATTTGGGGAATACATTCCCTTGCGGTCAATTCTCTTTTTTCTGGATAAGCTCGTGGTAGGGATCGGCGACTTCAAATCCGGCCAGGGAGTCATGACCATGCAAGTCCCAACGGTGCCACCCGGCAGTGGTCCGAGATTCGGGGTGGCTATTTGTTTCGAAGTGATTTTCCCGGATCTGGTTCGCCGGATGGCTCGGGAGGGTGCTAATTTTCTCGTCACGATTACCAATGATGCCTGGTTCGGGGATTCTGCTGCGCCTTATCAACATTTCGGCATGGTCGTTTTTCGTGCCGTTGAAAATCATTTAGGGTTTGCCCGAGCCGCCAACACCGGCATTTCCGGCTTCATTGCCCCGGACGGACACATTCTTTCCCAGACATCAATTTTCTCCGAACAGGCGGTAACAGGATTACTTCCACTCCGTTCCTCATCACCCACCTTTTACACTCAATTTGGGGATGTCTTTAGTTGGGGTTGTGTTATAATGGCCGGTATTTTGTTCACTTGGTGTCGGTTTACCACACCGCTTTCCACGCCCAAGCCACGGTCTTTACCGATATAGCCACGAGAGGAGAGCTGCCCATGCTCGAAGATATTCGCATTCGAATGGAAAAAATCAACGACCACATTCTGGAATTCCGGAGGTATCTTTGACGTTCCTCGGCTAACAACTGAACTGGAAGAACTCGAGCGGGAGACCTCCCAACCCGATTTCTGGAACAATCCCCGTCAGGCCGCCAAAGCCGGACGACGTCAAGCCGAGATCGAACGCCAACTCGCACGCCTTCACCAACTCGACCAGCAACGGGATGACCTTCTCGCGATTCTTGATCTGATTGGCCAACAGGGGGATCCGGAATTGGAAGCCGAGTGGAGCAAGGGTATCAAAGACATTGAGGCCACGCTGGAAGCCTGGCGATTGGAACAATTGTTATCGGGCGAACATGACCAGAATAATGCCATTCTCAGCATCAATCCTGGAGCAGGCGGAACCGAATCCCAGGACTGGGCACAGATGCTCATGCGCATGTATATTCGATGGGCTCAGGAGCGGGGGTACAAAGTGGAAACCATCGATCTGCAACCCGGCGATGAAGCCGGCATCAAAAGCGTGACCTTGGCCATTGCCGGGCCATTGGCCTATGGATACCTGCACTCAGAGGCGGGCGTCCACCGGCTGGTCCGCATCTCCCCCTTTGACGCCAATAAGCGTCGACATACCTCGTTCGCCGCAGTGGGGGTCTATCCGGAATTGGACGACGACATTGACATTGTGATTGATGATAAGGATCTGAAAGTCGATACCTTTCGCGCGGGAGGCGCGGGCGGGCAAAATGTGAACAAGGTGGAAACCGCTATTCGCATGACCCATCTTCCCACGGGAACCGTGGTGCAATGCCAAAATGAACGGTCGCAATTGCAAAACCGGATCGGCGCCATGCGGGTGTTAAAAGCGAAGCTGTATGAGCTGGAGCAACAAAAGAAAGACGCTGAATTTCAAAATATTGTTGGGGAAAAGAAAGATATCGCCTGGGGTAGCCAAATTCGTTCGTATGTGTTCCAACCGTATCAAATGGTCAAGGATCACCGGACCAACTACGAGTCAGGCAATGTCGCCGCGGTCATGGATGGCGCGCTGGACCCTTTTATTGAGGCGTATTTAACCATGAAGGCCTCGAAGGCTTCACATATGCCGGCCAATTAACACGCATCCACCTTCGATACTCGGCCTCCATGATTCATCACCGACAGATTCGTGTTTCATGTGCTGACCAGACGACCATCGAGATATTCACCCCTATGAATCCAGTAGAGTCATGTAAGTTATGGAAGAATTGAACGAACAACAACAACAACGGCTGGAAAAACTCCACGCGCTTCAGGATGGAGGTCTCCATCCCTTTGGTACACGTTTTCCCACCTCCCACACGCTTGAGACCATCCTTCAATCGTATACGGACTCGACCAAAGAAGACCTTGAAGGCACACCGATTTCGTGCACGGTGGCTGGACGCATTGTGGCCATGCGCCGTTTTGGAAAGGCCGCTTTCGCGGCCTTACAGGAAGAAGGCCATCGACTCCAGGTCTACCTCAAGAAAGATCTGCTTGGGGATCAGTCCTACGAACTTTCGCAGTCGTTTGATTTAGGGGATTGGATCGGAGTCGAAGGCAAGTTATTTCGCACCAAAACCGACGAACTCACGGTAGAAGTCCATCGCCTCACCTTTCTCACCAAGGGGTTACGGCCTCTTCCGGAAAAATGGCACGGGCTCACCGACATTGAAACCCGGTATCGGCAACGTTATGTAGATTTGATTGCCAATCCATCGGTCCACCAGGTATTCCGCACGCGCAGTCGAATCATTAATATCATTCGTTCATTTCTCACGGAACGAGACTACCTCGAAGTGGAAACCCCGATGATGCATTCCATTCCTGGAGGAGCCACGGCACGCCCGTTTGTGACCCATCACAACACCCTCGACGTAGACTTATATCTGCGCGTGGCACCGGAGTTATACCTCAAGCGCCTCATTGTCGGGGGATTCCGGCGCGTCTTTGAAATCAACCGCAATTTCCGCAATGAAGGCATTTCCACCATTCACAATCCTGAATTTACCATGTTGGAATTTTATCAGGCCTATGCGGATTATCATGATCTGATGGACCTGACCGAACAGTTGTTTCACACCTTGAGTCTGGAAGTGTGCGAAGGCCCAACGGTGGCGTACCAGGGCCAAAGCATTTCTCTGGCCCCACCCTGGCGCCGGGTGCCGTATTTGGACTCGATCATAGAGGTCAACCAGTTGGATCCTGAAGTCTTGTCGGATCATAAGAAAGCCGTGGACGCGGCAAAGCGGTTAGGTGTTGATTGTGCGCCGCAAGCCAGCCATGTCGACATCCTCGTCAATCTCTTTGAAGCCACAGTCGAGCCAACCTTGATTCAACCAACCTTCATAACCGATTTCCCTATCGAAATTTCCCCGTTGGCCAGAAAAAAAGAAGCCAACCCGGCCCTGACCGACCGATTTGAACTCTTCATTGGTGGACGGGAACTAGCGAATGGATTTTCGGAGTTAAATGATCCCTTGGACCAGCGACAACGCTTTGAGGCCCAGGTGGCGTTGCGGGATGCGGGAGACGACGAAGCCCATTATCTGGATGAGGACTTTATTCGAGCCCTCGAATACGGCATGCCTCCCACAGCAGGAGAAGGTATTGGGATTGATCGACTCGTCATGCTACTCACCAATCAGGCCTCGATTCGCGATGTCATTCTTTTTCCCCAACTTCGACCGGATCGGCCTTTGTGACCCTCCCATATGAGATATTAGTCGGACTGCGGTATCTTCGGGCCAAGCGTCGGCAGCGAACGATTTCGCTGAACACGTTTATCTCCATCACCGGGATCACGCTTGGTGTCGCGGCACTCATTGGCACGCTTGGCATCATGACCGGCTTCAAGGAGGATCTCCAGTCGAAAATCCTTGGCACCACTGCGCATGTAATCGTCCAGGAACGTGGCAGCAATGACATGAAAGGTTATGCGGACCTGGTCGATCAGATTGAAGCCGTTCCCGATGTGATAGCCGCTGCCCCATTCATTTTCAAACAGGTGCTCGTCACCTCCAAAACAGCCGTGCAGGGGATCATCCTCCGGGGCATTCAGCCCTCGCAGGAAACACGCGTGACCGATTTAGAAGCCAACATGAAATTTGGGGATTTGGCTGGCCTGACTCGCACTTTTACCCCATCCACATCGACATCTCCTGATTCCGTTCGGGACAATTCCACTCCTTCACAGGCCAATCCACCCGGAATTATTTTGGGGAAGGAATTGGCCTTTCGGCTTGGCGTGTTTATCGGCGATAACATCAACGTCGTCTCACCTGTCGGTCCAATGACCTCGTTGACCATGACACCGAAAATTCGACCCTACACCGTGATCGGCGTGTTCGAATCCGGTATGTTCGAATATGATTCCTCCTTGGCATATATCAGCCTGGGAGAAGCCCAGAAATTTTTCAATCTCGGTGAGACGGTCACCGGGATTCAAGTCAAAGTCAACGACGTATTTTTGGCCCAGCAGATTGCCCAACGATTAGAAGCCACACTCGGTCACATCTTTATCGCCCGTGATTGGATGCAGTTAAATCGAAATTTGTTTTCGGCATTGAAACTCGAAAAGACCATGATGTTTCTTCTGCTGGTCTTGATCACCCTGGTCGCCTCGTTCAATATCGTGGGGACCTTGACGATGATTGTCAACGAAAAACAACGGGAAATTGCCATCCTTAAAGCCATGGGCGCCACGCCAGGAGCCATCATGCGGATTTTCATGTTAAACGGGTTGGTAATCGGAATCGTGGGAACGGGCATTGGGGTCCCTCTCGGCTATACCTTTTTGTGGCTCATTCAGAACTATTGGACCTTCGACGCCTCCGTCTATTACATATCCCGCATTCCCGTGCACATCCTGCCATTGGATGTGCTGTTAGTAGCCACTTCGGCCATCCTGATCAGTTTTGCCGCCACGTTCTACCCTTCATGGCAAGCGGCGAAATTAGACCCAGTCAGCGCCCTTCGTTATGAATAACCCAATCGACTCAGAGTTCACGCCCCAAGTGCCATTGGTGTCTATCGACAATCTTTGTCGTTCATTTCAGATGGGCAAGCAAACGGTGCATGTCCTCAACGGCATTACCATGACGTTAGCGCGAAAGGAAATGGTGTCGATTGTCGGAGCATCAGGCGCAGGAAAAAGTACCCTGCTCCACATCATGGGAACCTTAGATCGCCCGACAAGTGGAAAAGTATTGTTTGAAGGAAAGAATATGTTCCGGGTCAGCGAAACCGCGTTAGCGGGATTTCGGAATCGATCCATCGGATTTGTCTTTCAATTTCATCACCTTCTTCCGGAATTCACCGCGTTGGAAAACACCTATCTTCCGGCGCTCATCCAAAAAATTCCCAAACAGCAGGCCATGGACGCGGCTAAATCTCTCCTGTCTGAAGTGGGGCTCTCTCACCGCCTGCACCATAAACCAGGGGAATTATCCGGAGGAGAGCAGCAACGTGTCGCCGTAGCCAGAGCCTTGATCCGGCACCCTGACCTGGTGTTGGCGGATGAACCGACAGGTAATCTCGACACGCATACCGGTGACGAATTATTTGCACTTTTACGAAAACTCAATCACACGCATGGAACAGCCTTCGTGATTGTGACCCACAACGAAAAACTCTCCCTTCAAACTGACCGGCTGATTCAACTGCAGGATGGACAAATCATCGAGGATCGCTGTCTGAAGGATAACTCAACCACGACGGAGAGGTCGTAAGACTACACCGAAAAAAATGGGGAGCTTCATCTCTGTTGATGAAGTTCCCCTTGTTGAGGAATGCTGGGAGTAGTCAAAACTGCTCGTCCAGTCCTGCCCTGAGTCATGCCGAACGGAAGGCCTCAGCTGCTTGGACGTGCGGAGCTTACGGAGGAGTACGTGAGCACGGCCAGGCAGTGACCTGCCTGCGCGAAGCCGCTCCGGCGAAGGCAGGGAACCCCGCTGGCGGGATTTTTCACCACTCCCATTACGGAGAAGCCGTGATACGGTCCTTGATCTCATCAAATGTGGCCTTGGGAATAATGTTTTTCGCCACAAGTTCGCCACGGAGCCGATAAGGCCGGTTTGAAACCACTTCCTCAGCTACCTCCCGAGTTAACCCCAGCGTCAACACTAGATCACTCACTGGCGCCTTATTAATATTGACTAAATCCCCACCGATTTTGGGCAGGGTTGGGGGCGTCACAATTTTTGGCACAGGTGGTTTGGACGAAATGATCGCGCTGGAATTCACTGACGGGGCAATTTCGGTCTTGGACATTTCAGGCTTCTCCGAGGACTTCATCGCTCCGGCACTACTCCCTATGGAAGATTCACGGGTATCTTTTAATTCCTTCTGATAGCGCAACACTGTCTCTTTCAGGGCTTTGTTTTGCGCTTTTACTTTTTGATATTGGTCCACGACCACACGCAATTTTGACGTGAGCTGCTCTTTCTCCTGATCCAATTCCCGCTCACGTGTTTCCAATAGGGTGTGCTCATTTTTTCGCCCTTCTTTAATCCGTTGCACCTCGGTGGTCATCGTCTCCAAATCCGTGGAAACTTTTTCGTTCAACCCCTTTAAATTGCGTATTTGCTCCTCAAGGGCTTCCTGATGCATCCGGCTTTTTTCCAACTCGGCCTTGGCCGACTCCATATCCGCCACCGATGCCTCATATTTCGACTTCGAAACCATGCACCCTGGCAATCCCAACAGAAGCACGACCAAAATAACCAACCACCTGTTCATAATATCCTCCTCGTCCCTGCCAATAGAAAGATTCATCCTTGAAAAACTCTTCCTGCCCCTGTCCGGCTCTTGGGTTTACACCCTTATTTCAGGATTTATGGCATCCTCACGGTTATGTCAAGCCTAGCGGCGCCCTGACTTGTGGATTCCAACTACTTGCCGCTTACAAAACATACCATTGAGGACGCCGGTCTTTGAGCAAATCGTTATAGGGATTGATTCGTTTGTCGCGGGCTTCCGCCATATCCATCTCGTACAGACCAATCTCTTCGTCTTTAAGGGAAGACCGACACAAAATCTGTCCATTGGGGGCCACAATCTCACTCATGCCAATAAATGGCAACGCGGGTTTTTCCCCACGCTGTTCCCGCCCCACTCGATTGGCTGTTATGGCAAACACCCCGTTTTCCAAGCATCTCGTCACCATGGCATCAGGACAATAGGGCAATACTAAATTGCTGGGGTGGCATAAAATATCGGCGCCCTTAATGGCCAGACTTCTTGCGGCTTCGGGGAAAAACCAATCAAAACAGACGAGAAGGCCCACCTTAGCCCTTCCAATATCCCAGACAAGAAATCCCGTATCTCCAGGATCAAACCAGAGGGTTTCCTCAAAAAATAAATGGGTTTTCCGGTATCTCCCGATATACCCTTTCGGGCCGATCAGCACTGCTGAATTATATAACCGGTCATGGTCTCGTTCAGCCAACCCGACCACGACGTGCAGGTCACGTCCCCGAACGGCCTCCTCCAGCGTTTTAATAGCGGGACCGGAAGGAATGTCTTCAGCCAGTTCACGGACTTCGTCTTTAGAAAGAAATTGATATCCCGAGAGGGCAAGTTCGGGGAAAACAAGGAGATGCCCTTCAAAGTTATGGATGGCGTTCAGGATGGTTTCTAGATTACGTTGGATTTCTCCAAACACTGGAGAAAATTGAAAATAACCTCCGCTGATCTTGGACATCACCACCCCACAAAAAAAAGCGGGCAGAGGTGAACTCTACCCGCTTCTTT
Source organism: Nitrospira sp. (assembly GCA_024760505.1). Classification (GTDB taxonomy): domain Bacteria; phylum Nitrospirota; class Nitrospiria; order Nitrospirales; family UBA8639; genus Nitrospira_E. The sequence continues at coordinate 1,827,783 of CP058931.1, read as the reverse complement.
CATCAGATTAAGGCTTTATGATTACTTAACCTCTTTCAAATGCATCACTGCGCTTTTCGCATGCTTGGTCCCGACATCGGCATGACCGGCTTTACCATGTTCCACCGCTTCCATGAGTTCGTGAACCCCTTCGTCTAAATGAGGATTTTTCACGTCCTTTTGAGCCCCTTGGGCGTGGGTCAAGGCTTCTTGAGCATGCTCAACCAACGCATCGGCATGTCCCTGCTCGCCATGTTTCACGGCTCCCTGGGCATGGGCAATCGCTTCAGCCACATGTGGATTGGCTCCTGCAAGGGCGACAGACCCCCACGACCCCGCAACCAGTAACCCTAGAATGGCGAACAGACCAATTCCCCTAACAAACGCTTGCTTTTTCATCCCTGACCTCCTTGAAAAAGTAAATAAATATTGAGCTGAGAGATTCGACTATCCTCTCATCCCTCACACACAAGATCAAGATGATCTCATTTGATCCTGATTGGTGACCCGATATAATAACTTCACGTCTTTTTCCGCCGGTGCCGCGAAATCACGTGACCATTCCCACCATGACCCTGGATAGACTTTCACTCGTGGAAACCCGACATATCGCAACAGACAAAACACCCAAGCCGCCCGCACCCCACCCAGGCAATATGTCATGATTTCCTGGTTGTCCCGTAGCCCGTGATCCTCAAATATTTTCCTGACCTGCTCTGGAGGTTTCACTGTTGCATCCGGTTGTAAAAACCGGTTCCACGGGATATTGATGGCAGAAGGAATATGGCCGGCCCGAGGCAACCCATCGATCTCCTTCCCCGCATATTCCTCAACGCTTCTGGCATCAAGAATGATGGTATCCGGATGGGGCCCTTTGACCAGCTTTTTCAATCCATCCTTATTCACTATGAGGTCCGGATTGGCCTTGACAGTAAAATCGCCCGGCTTGGGTTGAATCGCTTCATGTTCAAAGGGGCGCTGCTCTGCAGTCCACTTGACCCAACCCCCGTCCAGAATTCGGACGCTGGAATGTCCCAGATACGTCAACATCCAAAACATGCGTCCCTCATCACCCCAATTATCGAATGGGTTGCAATAAATAACCACATCGCTGGACTGGTTAATACCGAGCGATCGAAGGCGCTGTTCAATTCTCCCAAGGTCAGGATCTAAGACCCCCTTTGCTACGGCAGACGGATCGCTATACTCATGCCAAGTGCTATGGACGGCACCGGGAATATGTGAGGAATAGGCCGCACGGCCTCGTACATCAAGGATGACCAGGTCTTCGCGGCCCAGGTTTTGGGCAAGTGATTCGGTATCAATGAAAAAATTTTCGGCCACAGTGCTTTCCTTTATGAATGAAGTGAAGACGCATCTGACGGGGGATGAGGAGCAAGCCCATCGGAGGGTGCCATACATCCTACCTGAAGATCGGGTTCCTGATCCTGTACAACCGCAGAAAGGGTCACATCCAGGGGAAACTCCCGTTCATAGATCGTAAAGACATATGGATCATCAGCCGTCAGACCATACTGATCTCTCAACATCTGATTTTGACCATCGGTCTGAATATGATACCGAATCCGCGCCTGAACGATCCACCCTTTTTCATGTTCCGGCATTTCATATTCAAAGGAATAATCCCGGCTGGCAAGGGGCAGCAATCGGTTATCGTATACTTCCACAATTACGGGCTGCCAGAGGATCCAACGGCCCATGGTATCAGATTGCTCATGCACCACCGTGCCGTTCGAATCACGCACCGTAAATTCAACGGTAAAAAACCGGTCAGGGTCCCCTGTCGGGATTTTGTGACCAGCCCCCGCATTAATCAGGGTCAGCGTCAATTTGACATCGTCACCTGGTTGGGGTGTGGGAGGGTCTGCCTGCACTTGGACAGCGACCGCTCGCTTAACCATGTCCGGATCATGACCTCCCCGCCAGAGATGCCGTCGACCGTATCGGATAGGGCTACCCTTGGCAACCGGTCGCTCGACTTCCGGCATATGACAACTCTGACAAATCAGTCCCTTTTCCTTCATGAAAAACTTGCCTTCATACTCAGGATACGTGCCACAAGGCCCCGCATTGTAGAATTGCATGGGTCCCGAAACGACATTATGGCAGCGATAACAGACTTGGGTCGTTCTGAAGGAAGGATCAAATTGGGTAGGATGGGGCGCCGCCGAATCGTCATATGGACCGAGAATCTTCCCATCCCGAACATGACAGGCTGCGCACGTCACACCTTCTTGTTGATATTCCGCATCATACCGGTAATTAGGAATTTGAATGGCTTTTTCGACACGCCCACGGGGAAGGTCTTGAATAAGAGTCGGTTGCTGATTTTCCAATGGCGTATGGCAATTCAAACAGACCCAGATATTGTCATCTTTTTTCCAATAGGCTTGAAAAAACGGATCGTGAAAGGCCTTGGCATGAATACTGGATTTCCACTCTTCGTAGATTTCGACATGACAACTTCCACATTCTTCCGCTTTCAAGCTCTGCAATCCCACTGGAATCTGTTGATAGGGAATGGGTTTCGCGTAATCCTCTCGTAAGCCGAATATGACGGTGGGACGAATCTCCGTATAAAAAATGTAGATCCCTACCCCCAGCACCAACAGGAGCAACAGCCACGCTTTTCCTCCCCATGATCGCTTTGACTTCATCACGTTAATTATCCAGCAGAGCCTGTAGATGGCAGTCCACGGATCCCGCCAACGCCTTGAGTTGATAGCCACCTTCTAAACATGACACGATTCGCCCACTTGCAAATTTTTTTGCAATCTTCGAGACAATCGTTGTCAAATCGGCATACCCTTGCTCCGTTAAGTCCATACTCGCCAATGGGTCATCCCGGTGACCGTCAAATCCGGCGGAAATCAGAATACATTCAGGTTGAAAGTGTTCGGCGGCCGGGACCAAGACCTTCTGGAATATTTCGCGATACTCCTCATCCCCTTGTCCTCCCGAGAGCGGCACATTGATGGTCAAACCTTTCCCTTGACCTGCCCCGATTTCCGTCGCCCGGCCCGTCCCGGGATAAAATGGGGCCTGGTGGGTACTAAAAAAAAGGACAGCGGGATCATCATAGAAGGCCTGTTGCGTGCCATTGCCATGATGCACATCCCAATCCACAATCATAATCCTCTGTAATCCATATTGTTGCTGAAGATAACGGGCGGCAATCGCGATGGTATTAAGGAAACAAAACCCCATCGCTTGATCCGCCTCGGCGTGATGCCCAGGAGGCCGCACGGCGCAAAACGCCTGATCAATCTCGTGATTCATGATCGCATCCACCGCCGCCAACCCCCCGCCGACCGCCAGATAGGCGGCCTCCAGCGTTCCTGGACACATCGACGTATCAGGATCCAGGGAAACATAACCAATTGAGGGGGAACGTCGTTCAAGGCTCTCCACATAGGACGAGTTGTGGACGAGTTCAATCCATTTTCGCTCGGCCCGTCGTGGGGCGACCTGATGCAGTCGGGACCACGTACCCGAACTTTCTAATTGCGCGCGTATGGCACGAAGCCGTTCAGGTGCCTCCGGATGGCTTCTGCCCATCTCATGGCGTTCATAGGCCGGATGAGAAACGTATCCAACACGTCCCATACTCATACACTCTCAGAATGGAATAGGAAATCATGCACAGAGGAAAAACTCGATCAACAATGTCGGCCAAACAATACTTGCGAATACTGCCGAACCGGAAGGAAAAACGTGTCAGATCCTAGCATAGGGGAATGGCTTAGACAACGCATACACCCGCATGATAGGCTCGAATCCATTCACCTTCAGTCACCTTTATTTCTGATCGGATCTCACCAATGGCCAATCCTAAGATCGAACAATTCAAGAAAGTGCTCCAAATGGACCCGAAGGACGAAACGATGTGGTTCGGCCTGGGGAAAGCCTACATGAATGACGAAAATTGGAAAGAGGCGATTCCCGCCTTAGAGCAATGCATTCAGGTGAAACCTGAGTATTCAGCCGCCTATTTTGCGTTGGCTCAATCGCTTCACCAGACAGGCGAATTTGAAAAATGCCAGACAATATGCACCCAAGGCATCGCCGTGGCAACCAAGAATGGTGATCTCCTCGTCATTAAAAACCTGGAAGCCCTCAAAGCGTCCCTGCCTTCATCCTAACCGCTGGTACCTGCTCCAATCCTTCCCCGCAGCTTCGCTTCACATCCGTTCCTTGATACTCGTGAGTTCTTGAGAGCTAAGGCGATATCGAGCAACCGGGTTCACTGCCAACAATCGAATTCGAGGATCGCGTGCATCCCCTGGTGGCCGAGTGACCCACGAGACCTGGCGAATACGAATGGGATTACGTAATTCCTGCGCCGGAGCCTTCCATAGGGTCAGCAGGACCGCACTGAACTGAGGGACGTCGACGACCACTCCGACCAACATCGCAGCTAATCGCTGAAGATCCAAGGGAGGAATGTCCTGAGGGCGCCCTTTCCCCCATGGTAAATCGGGAACACTAACCGCCAGCAACACGGGTGCACAGTACCGTTCTAATTGCCTGGCTTTTTCGGCCATGCGTGACAACAATCGCCTGACCAATGCCTGTTCAAAAAACTCATCAGAGGATTCCAAAATCTGGTGAGGTTGTAGACGCACCGCCGGTGATTTGCGAGTAGGTCCTTGGGTTGATTGGATAACCGTGACTTCCACAAAAAATCGATGCGTACCTTCATAACACTCCAAGTCCGCCGTTCGACCGCCAGAGGCTTCTAAAAATGCTACGGAAAAGCCCGCTTGTGCGAGAAAATACGCGGTCTCAATCTCGGCATGGGCGGACGCCGCCTGCCTGACCGGAAACCGATTAATGTGCTCCCACAATATCGCCAGTCGAGCCTGACTTTCTCCGTCATCACAGGCTTTGGCAAGAGTCTGCCATTGGTGGAGAATCAAATCAGACTTGGGTTGTATCTTCACGCTCCTCCCTCATGAGCACGGAAATCGAACCAACAAATTCGTTTTTGGCAATCGCGGCCCATGCCTACCCGCCAACACTCAGCCAGTATATCAATTTAAAGCGGCAACAGGCTTTCCCTTAGGCAGGAAAATCGGGCAATAGCACATACCTCACAGGCATTCACTGCCTATTAATTAAGGAGAAAAGGACGCAAGAGGCGCAAGCCGTGGGCCTGCTCGGCATTATGCGTTGGGGGCTTCTGAAGGATGCTTTAACTCTTCGAGTGTAAAATGTTTCGGGAGCATGACCGGGAACACCACACCAATGGGATCGCCACGCAGAATAGTCGTGGTCCTGTCCGGAGAAGGGTCCAATTGCAGCAGAAAATTCGTCACAAAGGCATCGTGGTCAGGCAGAAAATCATAGGGATTCGGGGTCAGTTTATATTCTTGCGTTTTGATCCCTTCCCAGATGGAGAAGGTCCGGCTGGGGAAATGATAAAAATGATTGGGAAGATCCTTCATCATCATGCCGACTTGTTTGGGATAATAAAAACGAATGCCACAATAGAGCTTGGGAAAGCCACTATTCAAAATCGTATCGACATACATTCCCGAAAATGACTTATACCCCAAGAGCCGCTCTTCAGGAAGAATGGGCGGAGACTGCCATTCAAAACCAGTGCCTTTCCTACGAAACCGGCAATCCGCCGGTGAACGGATGAGCCAGCCATATTGCCCAACGGCCCGAACCGGCCCACAATCATCTGGAAGGACTTTGTATCCGGAGGCCGCTAACTCCCGTTGCTCAGGCAACGGCATATTGGTCATCAAGGGACGGTGGGGATGAAAATCAAGCTTGAGTCGTTCCGGAGCAAAAGCGGTGGCATACTCCCGTTCCCAATAAATGACCCATTTATCGTCTGATTTTCCCGGTATCGAACTCATGGAATGCCCTTCAGAATTGCCCTGGAATCGCCTGCCCCCGCTTGATCATCCATGCCACGTCAGCGACGCGCTTTCCCAACGCCCATGCATCGGCACGCTCCGTATCATTAATGCCAGGGCTGTCGCCTTCCGTCGTTGCTGAAGCGCCGAACGCTCCTCCGTCACTCACGACAATCATCTTGTTCCCAAGCATGGCGGCAAGGATGGTCAACATCGTCACCTCTTTTCCGCTGGATACCTGCCCACCGGTCGCAAAGGCTGCTCCCACCTTATTACGCATTTTCCATTCAGGATACACGCCAAATTCAAACTGCCACCGGTCAAAAAAAGCTTTGACTTCACCTGACATATTCGACCAATAGACGGGCGAACCCACGATGACGGCATCGCTGCCAAACAACTCATCGGCGGTCACCTGCCCCACGGTCTTCAGTAGGACGGTGGTTCCTGGTATCGATTCAGCTCCTTTTTTCACACTCTTGGCCATCTCGGCCGTATGACCGGACAGGGAATGATAGGCGACTAAGACCTGAAGCCCATCGCTGGCTTGAGGAGAGGCTTGGGGAGATGAAGGTTGAGCGGAAACTTGCACACACCCACTCCACCAAACAAATGCAAACAGCACCACCCACAGGATATTTCCCCGAAATACTTTCATGAGGAGAATTGAATTGGAATAAAGGCACCGACTATTCGCACCTAACGCACCTAAAGAACTCTATCTAGCAGGCAATCAATCTTCGCTATCGTCGTTCAATTTCTTCGTCAATTTGCTCTTCCACCGATACATGCGTCAATGCCCCTCGATAATCGCACTTATGACACCGTACCCGGAATTCCTCCAACCACTTCTCTTGCACAAAATGTTGATGACATTTTGGGCACGCAAACACCCCCTTCACATAATGCACCTGCTTTCTATACTTCATAACCAACCCCTCCAAAAATTTATAAAAGAAAAGCTCGGTGCTAGCCTGCCACAGGCCTTTTTCCAATTGCAAATTGGGATCAGGCCATGCCCGCAGGGGGCACCCGGGCAAATACCTGCTCAAGACCCAGCATCATGGGGGGCTCCAATGACCCTCGTACGTTGTTTACGGGGAAAGTATTGGTCATGAACCTTTTTGAGGCGGGCTTGCTCCACATGAGTATAGATTTGTGTCGTGGCAATGCTGGCATGGCCAAGCATCATTTGGACCGAACGAAGATCGGCACCATGATCCAATAAATGCGTGGCAAAGGAATGGCGAAGCATGTGCGGTGAAATAGGCTTGATGATGCCTGCACGAGCCGTTCGATCCTTGAGAATTTTCCAAAAACATTGCCGGCTCATGGCCCGACCCAGCCGGGTAAGAAATAACGCCGAAGAGGTTCGCTTTTTGACAAAGGCCGGGCGAGAAGACTGTAGATATTCCGAAACCAGCTGGCGTGCCTTGTCTCCGATCGGAACAATTCGTTGTTTGTCCCGCTTGCCAGTCGCTTGCAAAAACCCCACATCCAGATTGAGATGCGCCATTTCCAAATTGATAAGTTCCGATACCCGAAGACCGGTGGCATAGAGCAGTTCCACCATGGCGGCATCACGTAGATCTTCCTTGCTATCCATCACGGACAAGTTAAGCAATCTGGTCACTTCGGCTTCGGACAGCAACTTTGGCAATTGACTCCATTGCTTTGGCGTCCCTTTCAATATACCCTCAAAGGTCGGATCATCCTTTCCCCTCTCAAACGACTTATAGAAACCCCGGATAGAAGCCAGACACCTGGCAATTGAAGAGGAGGACAGCCCTTCGGCTTTTAAACTGTTTAAAAATTGAAACCACAGTGGCTTGGAAAGATATGTGGGATCGGCAATCTCGTGGGTTCGAAAAAAGATCTCGAGTTTCTTGAGGTCCCGTCGATAGCTCTCAATGGTATTCGCCGCATAGCCCTGCTCGACTTGCAGCATGGTGAGATAACGATCAATACATTCCTGCATCAGCACTTTACGCCGACCTCATCTTCATGATGGAAGTACCTCAAACCTTTTCATGCCCCCACCGGCCATAAACCTATCCAGAGATTTTCTTGCGTTCTTCTATTTTGGTAAGCGAACTTCCTGGTATACTAAACAAGAAAAGCATTATGGTCACCGTATTCTGCTTGTGAATTATCCATCCAAGTATTCGGGTGTTGCCCAGTTTCCATACGAACAATCCCTTCCATTTCCAAGGCGTTTAGGTAAATTCCCTTTGACGACCGTCAAACTCAAATATCGATTGCTGCGAACCCTTTTGTGTCTCATCCTGGCAAGCTCGGGATTGCTGGTGGATCAGGGATGGTGGGCCTTCATCGGCGGAGACACCAACCTCGCATTTGCTCAACAAACTTCAACTTCCCCTCTTCTGGATCAGGCAAAATTGGAGCTGGAAGCCGATAATCCTGCAGCCGCCATTACGACTCTCGAGAAGTTGATTGATTCATTCCCTCCTCCAGAGATCCTGCAAGAAGCCTATCTCTTGCAAGCCACCGCCCTGAAACATGATCACCAGCCGACTGATGCTCTTACGGTTTTGAAGCAACTCCTGGAAGAATTTCCCTTTTCGCGTTCCACGAACCCGGCTCGGGTCTTAATGGCCGAACTCTATATCGAATTACAGAACTATGAGCCTGCCCTGGATCAATTGTATCAGGCATTGGATTATGCCACTGATCTGGACCTGCGCCGGTCCCTATTCCAATTGATTCGTCAAACCGAGTTAAACAATCACAACCCGCTGGGCGCGGTAAAAGCCCTGTTAAATGAAATGGGGCTGGCCGATCAGACGGAACGGCTCGAGTTAGAAAGCCTCACTCAAACTCTGATTTTGCAACAGTTAGACGAATCCGCGCTCCAGGAACTGGTTGAGAGTTATTCCTCCCGGTATCCAGGTGACATCGCAACCATCCGGCTGATTGAACTGCATACCGCCCACGGGGATGAGGTCCTCGCCGAACGGGATATCCGTGGATTTCTCAAACGCTTTCCTACCCACCCCTATGCTCAAACGGCGATGGCTCTCCTGCAATCATTTATCAGCAAGATCAAATTTCATTCGCATATTTTGGCAGCCGCCCTGCCTTTTTCCGGTCCCATGAAAACCTATGGCACGGATTCATTAAACGGCATTCGACTCGCTCTCGAAATTGCCAAGGAACAATGGGGACTGACCTCGGTTGGGCTGGTCGTAAAAGACACCACAACCCTCACTGCCCCGTTACGCGTCGAGATACAACAAATGCTTGATGAATTTCGGCCCCTTGCGGTCGTAGGGCCCTTATTGTCCCGTGAGATACAGGGACTCGGCCGACTCCCTGATGACTATGCCACGCCGTTTATCACCCCTTCATCCACGCTCTTAAATGTGCGGCAGTTTGGATCATTTTGGTTTAGTACCGCCATGACCTCATCCGTCCAGGCCAAACGCCTGGTGGAATATGCCATCCTAAAACTAGGATACCACCGTTTTGGCATTATTTATCCCCAAACAGCGTATGGACGAGAAATGGCTGATATGTTCGCGAAGGAAGTGTTGCACTCCGGCGGGGAAATTATCGCCTCAGAAGGCTATGCTGATGACCAGACCGATATTGGTGAACAATTACGCCACTTGAAGGAGAAAGATCTGGCCAAATACGGTACCACCCAAACTGAAAAAACCCGAACCGGAGAAGATCGCTTGGTCTACACACCCGGGATTGACGCCGTGTTTGTCCCGGGACAGCCCGTACACTTGGCCCTCATTGCGGCCCAACTGGCATTTTATGACATGAATGTGCCGATTTTAGGCGGCAATAGCTGGCATAACTCTGAGTTATTTCGGTGGGCCAAACACGATCTGGACGGTCACATTTTTGTCGATGGATTTTTCCCCAACAGCCCTGATCCGAATATTCAGATGTTTGTTCAGCGGTATCGCAGTCAGTTTCAAAAGGAACCGTCCCTCTTTGCCTTCCAGGCCTATGATGCGGCAACCATGGTGATGGAAACCATCCGCCAGGGCGCTCAATCCGGACAAGGGGTCTGGGACCAACTTGTGCGACGCTCTGACTTGCCGGCGTTGAGCGGATTTGCCTCTTTTAGTTCCGCCGGCATACTGAACCGAAGGCTCTACCTCCTCCAGGTCAAAAACAAGACCTTCACCCAACTCAACTAAGTCAAAATGGATTCCCTTTCCTCTTTTCTCTATAACCTCTCCTTCATGCTGGTTCCTCTCATGGCCGCAGTGGTATTACACGAATGCGCCCACGGGTGGGTCGCAAATTTCTTTGGAGATCAGACGGCCAAAAACCTGGGACGACTCACCATCAATCCCCTCCCGCACATCGACCTCTATGGAAGCATCATTGTGCCACTGATGTTATCCCTGATACCTGGAGGGTTTGTGTTTGGTTGGGCCAAACCCGTTCCAGTCAATCCTGCACAACTCCATAACCCCAGACGAGACATGGCGTTCGTGGCCGCAGCGGGACCGCTCATGAATTTATTTTTAGCCATTGTCAGCAGCCTGCTGCTCGCCCTGTTTCTTTATCTCGACCCCACCCTCCAAGCCAACTGGCCTCCTCAGCCTGGTGTTGAACCACGCCGCGATCTTCTCGGCATGATCCTGGTTCCCCTCACGGCCATGGCCTTATCTTCCATGATCATTAATATCGTGTTATTTTCGTTCAATCTTCTACCGGTTCCTCCTTTGGATGGGAGTCGGGTTCTCCGTAGTCTCCTCCCGGTCAGATCCGCGGAAGTCTTAAACCGGTTGGAACCCTATGGGATGTTTTTTATTTTAGGACTCTTGATGCTGAATTCGTATATCCCCATAATCAGCAGCTTTATCGGAATGGTGTTTCAGATATTTCAACGCCTCTTTTTACCTGCTTTCATAACTTAACGAGAACCGGAATACTGACTATGACCACACGAGTACTCAGCGGCATGCAACCGAGCGGGCTCATGCATTTAGGTAATCTTCTCGGGGCGCTGGAAAATTGGAAATCCTTACAAGCCCAATACGAATGTTATTTTTTTGTGGCCGACTGGCATGCCATGTCGACCAATTATGCCGACACCGGCCGGATTAAAGAATTCACACAGGAATTGCTGATTGATTGGCTGGCAGCCGGCATTGATCCGGAACGGGCTACGGTGTTTGTCCAATCCAGCATTCCCGAACATGCCATTCTCCATTTGCTGTTCTCTATGATTGTGCCCATTCCCTGGTTGGAGCGAAATCCTACGTATAAGGAAAAGCAGGAGGAAATCAAAGAAAAAGATCTTTCCACCTATGGATTTTTAGGCTATCCGGTGCTCCAGGCGGCAGACATTCTGTTATACAAACCCGATATCGTCCCGGTCGGCAAGGATCAGCTTCCCCATTTGGAACTCACACGGGAAATAGGCCGTCGATTCAACAATCTCTATTCGCCGGTATTTCCCGAACCCAAGGAACATCTCACACAGTTTCCCAAAGTCATGGGCACCGACGGACGCAAAATGAGCAAAAGTTACGGCAATACGATCAATCTTTCCGATACCGAGCCGGTCGTTCGACAAAAGCTCAAAACCATGGTGACGGATCCTGCACGCGTTCGCCGGACCGACAAGGGCAATCCTGATGTCTGCCCGGTATTCGACTTTCACAAAATTTATTCATCTGCCGACGTCGTCAAACAAGTAGACCAGGATTGCCGCACTGCTGCCATTGGATGCATCGATTGCAAGCGCCAAGTTGCCGACGCCATGGTGGAACGCTACCAACCTATGTGGGACAAACGGGCCACAATACTTCAACATCCTGAACAGACCCAGGAAATGGTTGAAGAAGGACGAAAACGCGCCTCTCACGTGGCACAGGAGACGATGCAGGAAGTGAAAACCGCGATGAAAGTTCTCTAGCAACCTCAAATCGCACAATCCCCGAGCACCTTCTGAAGTAGCATTTTTCTCCTACCAAAGCGGCCGATAAGGAGCACAACCTCAGGTTCCTAGGTTCAAAGTGCGCACACAGAAGCCATGTTCACGGGAATAGCGTGGCTTTACAAAGGCTCATTGCTCTCACAACCCGGGCAAACGAGGAACATTCTTGAGCCAGACTCGCGATATTTTCTTGACTTCATGCTATTGTGAAATTACGATCATATACCTATAAAAGATTCCCTCATTTTCATTTAGTTAGGTATATCAAACTATGAGTATCCGCGTTGCCATTAATGGGTTTGGTCGCATCGGAAGAAATTTTTTCCGGACCTGTTTCAATGATCCTGCCATCGAGATTGTGGCCATCAATGACCTGACTGACTCAAAAACCCTGGCCCATCTTTTGACCTATGACTCAATTCATCGAAAATTTCAAGCCGATATTCAACACGGACCAGACTTTCTGACAGTCAATGGGAAACAGATTCAAATCCTGGCCATCAAAGACCCTCAGGCCTTACCGTGGAAAGAATACCAGATCGATTTCGTCATTGAATCCACGGGTCGTTTTACCGACAGAAAAAGTGCGGGACAACACATTTCCGCCGGAGCCAAACGGGTCATTATTTCAGCACCTGCCAAAGACCCGGATATCACGATCGTGTTAGGCGTGAATGACTCCGACTACAATCCTCAACAACACACCATCATATCCAACGCCTCCTGTACGACCAATTGTCTTGCTCCTGTGTCGAAAGTCCTTTTACAGGAATTCGGCATCAAGCACGGATTTATGACCACCATTCATTCGTATACCAACGATCAACACCTGCTTGATTTGCCTCATAAGGATTTACGACGGGCACGGGCGGCCGCCTTATCCATGATTCCTACATCAACCGGGGCGGCCAAAGCGTTGTACCTGGTTATCCCGGAATTGAAAGGGAAAATCGATGGCATGGCCATTCGAGTGCCAACCCCCAATGTATCGCTCATTGACCTTTCAGTTGAAGTCGAACGCGATTGTGATGCGGCAACGGTGAACGCGGCCTTTCAACAAGCTGCCCAGAGCTCCTTAAAGGGGTATTTGCAGGTCTCTGAAGCCCCCATTGTTTCAAGTGATCTCAATGGGTGTTCATACTCAGCCACCGTGGACGCACCTCTCACTTCCGTCATCAATAAACGGCTGGTTAAGGTGTTCGCCTGGTATGACAATGAATGGGGATATTCGTGCCGTTTACACGATCTGATCAATGTTCTTGCTCAACACCGTTAAATATCGCATCACGACAAAGTTATCCGGCTTTCCCCCACGAACCATCGGCATCGGAAGGGAAAGGAAGGCATGAAGCATTTAAAAAAACAAACCATCGATCAGGTTGACCTCCGCAACAAACGCGTACTTATTCGCGTGGATTTTAACGTTCCCCTCGATGACTCCTGCCAAATCACGGACGATTCCAGGATTCGGGCCGCCCTTCCCACCATCAACCGTGCTGTAGATGAAAACGCTGTCGTCATTCTCTGTTCCCACCTGGGACGCCCGGATGGAACCATCAACCAGGCACTCAGCCTGGCTCCCGTGGCCAAGCGACTCCAGCGACTATTAAATAAACCGGTTGAATTTGTTGGTGATTGCATCGGGCCGGCCGTTGAAGCTGTCGTCAACAAAGCCAAACCCGGCGACGTGGTGGTATTAGAAAATCTGCGATTTCATCCGGAAGAAGAAAAAAACGACGACCAGTTCTCGTCCCAATTGGCCTCATTGGCAGATGTGTACATCAATGATGCATTTGGAACCGCCCACCGGTCTCATGCCTCCACTGTCGGCATCACCAAATATGTCAAAGTATCGGCGGCAGGATTTCTGATGAAACGGGAAGTCGAAGCCCTGGAAGGCACGGTGGAGAACCCTGTTCGTCCGTTTGTGGCTATTTTGGGAGGGGCAAAAGTTTCCGGAAAAATCGGGGTAATTGAAAATCTTGGCAAGGTGGTCGATAAAGTCATCATAGGTGGCGGCATGGCCTTTACCTTTATCAAGGCCATGGGATTGGAAATCGGCCAATCTCTCGTCGAAAAGGACATGCTGGACTTTGCTAAACGCATTCACGAACAGGCGATAGCTCAAAAAATCAAATTCTATCTTCCCGTCGATTGTGTCGTCGCGGCCAGCCTCGACCCTGAAGCAGAAACAAAAATTGTCCCGGTGCAGGAGATCCCCGCGGGCTGGTATGGCATGGACATCGGGCCCGCGTCGGTCCGCCTGTTTAGTGAAGCCGTCCAAAACGCCAAAACCATTTTGTGGAATGGCCCCATGGGAGTCTTTGAGCGTGATGCATTTTCACGCGGGACCTATGCAATGGCCCATGCTGTGGCCAATGCCTATGCGAAAACAATTGTGGGAGGAGGAGATACGGCTCTCGCCGTGTATCGAGCCGGAGAATCGGAAAGTATGTCGTTCATTTCAACCGGTGGTGGTGCGGCCCTTCAACTCCTGGAAGGCAAGCATATGCCGGGGCTTGCAGCCTTACCCGATCGTCTTTGATCCCAACGCCCCCTTTTTTGAATTCCAAAAGTTAAGAGGTCCTCATGCGTCGTCGATTCATTGTCGGCAACTGGAAAATGCACAAGACGATTTCCCAGGCCGAGTCCCTGGTGACCGATATTCTCCAGATATATCAACCGCACGCTTCGGTAGAATTGGCCATCGCTCCCCCCTTCGTATCATTACCAGCAGTTGCACGCTTGCTAGTTTCGACTTCCATCAAATTGGCTGCTCAAAATACCTGTGCGAGTGACGAGGGCGCCTTTACCGGAGAAATTTCGCCACCCATGCTACGGGACGTCGGCTGTCACTATGTCATTATTGGGCATTCCGAACGACGGCATATTTTTGGAGAAACCGACCAGGATATTAACAAAAAAGTCCACGCCGCCCTCCACCATGACCTCCTACCGATTTTATGTGTCGGGGAACGTCTGGAAGAACGTCAATCCAATAAAACGCAGACCGTCATTCAACAGCAATTGCAAGCCTGCCTTGAAGGTCTCGAATCCAAAGATTTTGCAAAGATCACCATCGCCTACGAACCTGTCTGGGCCATTGGGACCGGCCAGGCCGCTACCGTCGACCAGGCAGCCGAGGTCCATGGCCACATCCGGTCTTTTCTTGCCATGCAATGGGGCATCAAACCTGATCAAACCAGAATCATTTACGGTGGGAGCGTGACCCAGGACAATGCCAAAAGTCTCTTTCAATCTTCACAAATTAATGGGGCCCTCGTGGGAAAAGCTTGTTTGAATTCCGAATCCTTTGTTAAGATAGCCGAACTAGCTTCTTCCAATTAACCAGGAACACTCCAACAAACACGCACACATTATGTATACCTTGACCGTCATTCTTCATATCATTGTTTGTTTTCTCATGATTGCCGCCATTTTGCTCCAGGCAGGAAAAGGCGCCGAGATCGGTGCTTCGTTTGGAGGGTCTTCTCAAACGGTGTTTGGAAGCCGAGGGCCCGGTACGTTTCTAAGTAAGATCACGGTGGGAGCCGCTATTGTGTTTATGCTGACATCGCTTAGCCTGGCACTACTTTCAAAACAAGCCAATACCTCGTCCACCGTGATAGATCTTCACCCAACTTCACACCATGAAACGTCCTCTCCGGCGACTCCCGAGACCACTCCTCCAACTGAAACCGGCACAGCCGAACCCGCGTCAGAGACGACTCCCGCCCCGACTGCTCCATAAACTATTTTCTTACTGAGTCCGCAACTATATTGACAATTGGTGGAATAGCCCAGGATCGTGGGGCCAGCTGATTAGAAGGGCAACTCCTAAATAGGAGTCAGCCAATTGGCATACGCAGCTTCTTCCCCACGCACAATTCTAAAGAAATCATCCTGCAGGGATTTTGTAAGAGCCCCTGGCTTACCTTCCCCGATTTTTCGATCATCCAATTCGCGAACCGGAGTCACTTCGGCAGCGGTTCCGGTAAGAAATATTTCGTCTGCCACATACATCGCATCCCGGGTAAACCGCTCCTCAATCACCGGGATGTTTTTGGCTCTCGCCAATTCAAGAATCGAATTTCGGGTAATCCCGTCCAGGATCGAGGTCAATGGCGTCGTTTTTAAGACCCCCTTTTTCACAATAAACACGTTTTCTCCTGTTCCCTCAGCGACATATCCTTCAGGATCAAGAAGAATACATTCGGCATATCCGGACTTCTTCGCCTCCCATTTGGCTAAAATCGAATTGACGTAATATCCCGAGATTTTTGCCCGGGTCATGGATACATTCACATGGTGCCGGGTGAAGGATGAAATTTTTGCCCTGATGCCTTGCGCCAAGGCGTCCTCCCCTAAATACGATCCCCATGGCCAAGCCGCAATAGCCAGACGAATCGGGTTGTCGCCAGGGTACACTCCCATTGCGCCGTATCCCACATAGGCGATCGGGCGGATGTAACAGGAGGCCAATTGATTGACCCGAACTGTCTCGACAATAGCGTCCGACACCTCTTTTTTGGTAAAAGGCATGGGCATCATCGTAATATGGGCAGACTCAAAGAGCCGGTCCACATGCTCTTGTAATCGAAAAATGTTTGATCCGGCCTTCCCCTCATAACAACGGATCCCCTCAAAGGCCGCCAGACCATAATGGAGAGAATGGGTAAGAACATGAACCGAGGCCTCATCCCAATCGACGAGGGCTCCATCCATCCAGATTTTTTTTGACACAGTCACCATAGAAATACTTCTCCGATTGACAGAAGCTGAAATAGACAAATCATGTGAGCGAAGGGTATCACGTGTTTTTTTTGCTAAGCATTAAGAACGCGTGATGATATACTAAAATCTTGACATAAATGTAAACATACTGGCAAAATGCGTGTTTGTTAAGGAGCTAAAAAACATGTATGCAATTATCGAAACAGGCGGAAAACAATACCGGGCGGAACCAAACGGTATCCTACAAGTCGAGTCACTTGAAGGCGATGTCGGGTCAATCATTCAATTCGACTCAGTGCGATTTGTCCAAACGGACCAAGCGCCTATTGTCGGCTCTCCCATGATCACTGATGCGGTCGTCAAAGGAGAGATTATCCGACATGCGCGAACCCGGTCCATTACCATTTTCAAAAAGAAACGACGAAAAAACTATCGACGGACCAAGGGCCATCGTCAGGGATTCACGCAAGTTCGAATCACTGAAATTGTTGCATCTGCTTAATAAATATTGGTCTTTAGTTTAGAATTCTTTGGAGGTTTGACTCATGGCACATAAAAAAGGTGGCGGATCATCCCGCAACGGTCGCGATAGCAATCCACAATATTTAGGCGTCAAAGCCTATGCCGGCGAAAAGGTGAGCGGCGGAAGCATCATCGTTCGTCAACGCGGAACAAAATTCTTTCCAGGGGCAAATGTCGGACTTGGAAGCGACTACACCCTCTTTGCAAAAATAGACGGGATCGTTAAGTTTGAAGGAGGAATCGCCCGCCGGAAGGTGAGCGTCTATCCCCCCGTCTAGCTCCCCTTCCCATTTCCTGCTTTATCAATTCATCGCCTTCATTTTTCCCTGGTAAGTCCGGTAGGATTTTTTAAGGATCAGTATGTTTATCGATCAAGCACGAATATTCATCAAAGCAGGTGACGGTGGAACCGGACACTGCAGCTTTCGACGAGAAAAATTTGCCGAATTTGGCGGTCCCAACGGTGGCGACGGCGGTGATGGAGGAGACGTGGTCTTTGTGGCCTCCAATAGAGTTTCAACCTTGCTTGACCTGCGATATCAAAAACATTATGAGGCCACTTCCGGCGTCAGAGGCCTCAAGACCAACTGCCATGGAGCCAATGGCTCCGATATCGTGATTCCCCTTCCTGTCGGAACTCTCGTAAAAACCGAAGACGGGGAAATCATCGCCGACCTTATTGCGGAAGGACAAACCGCCATTGTGGCCAAAGGAGGCAAAGGCGGAAAAGGCAACGCACGTTTTGCGACGTCAACGAATCGAGCACCGCGTCAATTCGAGCCAGGGACTCCCGGCGAAGAGCGATGGGTGAATCTGGAATTGAAACTGTTAGCCGATGTCGGCTTGGTGGGCTTTCCTAACGCCGGCAAATCCACTTTGATTTCAGCGATTTCTTCTGCACACCCGGAAATTGCGAGTTATCCCTTCACCACACTGCGGCCTCATTTGGGAGTAGTGGAATGGATGGAACATTCGTCGTTTGTCGTAGCCGACATTCCAGGATTGATCGAAGGCGCTCATGAGGGGAAAGGGTTAGGAATTAAATTCCTGCGACATATCCAGCGAACCGCTTTTTTGTTATATCTGGTCGATATCACCGAATGGATTTCAGAAGATCCCGTCGAGATCGTTGAAACCTTACAAAGGGAACTCAAAGCCTTTGACCCCGAACTCCTTGAACGGCCATTTGCCATCGTGGCTACAAAAATTGATTCTCAGGGAAACGGCCAGCACTTGGAAGCCCTTCGGGAGTATTGCCGCGCACACCACTATCCATTCTTTCCCATTTCGGCTGTTACCAGGGAAGGCCTTCCATCACTCGTGACCTACTTAGGGAAAGCCGTTCTGGAAGCAAAGACCTCATGCGCGAGCAAGTGCTAGCAGCGTGCAAGAGGATTGTCGTCAAAGTGGGAAGCAGCCTGGTAGCTTCCTCGCAAGGCGGTCTACGACTCGACCGCATCAACCGTTTAGCCCAGGAATTGGGCACCCTGCAGGCTCAGGGTCGACAAATTGTCGTGGTTTCCTCGGGAGCCATCGTTGCGGGCATCTCACACCTCGCCATTCTTTCCTATCCCACTGAATTACCGCTTCAGCAAGCCGCCGCTGCCGTCGGACAAAGCCGGCTCATGCGAGCTTATGAGATGGCGTTTGAAGAAACGAAAAACAAGATTGCCCAGGTCCTCTTAACTCACCAGGATTTATCCGACCGTCGACGATTCCTGAATGCCCGCCATACCTTAAATGCCCTTATTCAACTGAGGGTCATTCCAATTATTAATGAAAATGATACCGTGGCTATCGAGGAAATCAGATTTGGTGACAACGATACCCTCGCTGGGGAAGTGGCCCACTTGGTTGACGCAGATCTGTTGGTGATTTTATCAGATGTCGATGGGCTCTATAGCCAGGATCCTCACCTCAATCCTTCGGCAGAATTAATTCCCCTGGTTGCCAACGTCACCAAGGACATTGAAGACCTCGCCGGAACCTCCCGAACACAAGCCAGCCGTGGAGGCATGGTCACCAAGATCAAAGCCGCCAAACAGGCAGGACGCTTTGGAGTCCCGACCCTTTTATTAAATGGAGAAACTCCCCATGCGTTGGAAGATGTCCTGAACGGAAAGCCCGGGGGAACGTTTTTTGTGTCAGACCAATCACCGCTGACCAGTCGAAAACAGTGGATTGCCTACACGCTTCGCCCAAAAGGGGAGCTCCGGTTAGACGAAGGAGCGGTGGACGCCCTCACCCTTCGAGGAAAAAGCTTATTACCCTCAGGCATTCTGGACATCACAGGCATCTTTCTGACAGGAGACCCCATCACCTGC
This sequence comes from Nitrospira sp., assembly GCA_024760505.1. GTDB lineage: Bacteria > Nitrospirota > Nitrospiria > Nitrospirales > UBA8639 > Nitrospira_E. The sequence goes on along the minus strand of CP058931.1, from coordinate 1,808,404 downwards.
GCCACCCGTGAGGGAATGCCGTTCGCGCAGGGACTCACGAATTATTCTGCCGAAACCCTCCACCGGATCAAGGGGAAAAAAACGTCAGACATTAGACAACTCCTGGGCTCATTGGAGTATGAGGAAGTCATTCACCGGGACAATCTGGTTCTGACAAAACACCAGGTCTCATAAGCAACGTGACTCCCGGCTCATGCACAATGCTCCATTGGCACCGGTATGGATCGTCTTGTATCTCCTAAAAATTACACAGGGAGCTGTCGAATATTGCAAAAATATTGCCGTTTCCTCAGCATATGAATGACCGAGCCTCATCAGAGAAATATGGTGGAGTGTTCACAAAGACCCGTCAAGACCTGTCCTGAGGCCCTCGAAGGAAAGGCCGCAGCCTTTTGGACGAGCGGAACATACGGTGGAGTATGTGAGCACGGCCAAGGAGCGACCTGCCTGCGCGCTTGCGCGTCGAAGCGTGCTTCAACGCATAGACGCGAAGCCGCTTTCAGCCTTCGTAGCTACTTCGGCCAAGTAGGCCCGGCGAAGGCAGGGAACGCTGGCGGCGGCCTTTTTCAACACGCTCCACATGAGAAAAATCTAGACTGATGTTTATCGGCCTCCTAGGCGGCTCATTCAATCCCATCCATAATGGGCATTTGCATATTGCCCAGTATGTCTACAACGCGATTCAGCTCGATCGGATCATTTTCATTCCGACGGGGGATCCTCCCCACAAACCATCGGCCTCCCTTGCGCCAGCCCATCACCGGTTAGCAATGGTGAAGCAAGCGGTTGCCCCGTTTCCCTTCTGCACCGTATCCGATTACGAAATCCAATCTGAGGCAGTGTCCTACAGTGTCGACACCGTCACACATTTCAAAAAAGAATGCCCCGTGGGAACGCAGTTGGGGTTTATTGTGGGGCTTGATGCTTTTCTGGATTTCTGCGGTTGGAGACAGGTGGATCATTTGCTCACCCTGTGTCATTTTATCGTCTGCTCGAGACCGGGGGTTGCCTTCACACAACTTCAATCCCTGCCGTTCCTACCTGCGGCAAAGTCTCAAGGATTTCAAAGCCTTGACCAACAGGACACGACCCGCCTGGACATCCTGCTCCCATCTGGAAAGACACTTTATCTCCTAGCGGTACCACCGTGCGAAATCTCGGCTTCGACAATTCGAGAGCAACTGGCCGGTGGTTCCCGCGTCAGCCAGTGGTTGCCGCCCACGGTGGAGTCCTATATAATTCGCCATCGATTGTACCAATGGCCCGTCTAACCCACCCGAAACCATCTCCAACCCTCGAACAAGCGGTCTTCATCGCTCAAGCGGCTCAAGAAAAGCAAGCCGGAGAGGTGTTGGTGCTTGATGTGGGAGCAATGACGTCAATAGCAGACTATTTCGTCTTTGCCTCAGGGGATTCCGAACGCCAGGTGCGAGGGATTGCCTCCTTCATTGAAAAGGTCATGTCCACACGCTATGAACTAAGCCCGGATATTGAGGGAAAAGAAACGGCCAATTGGATATTACTCGACTATGGAGACATCATCGTCCATATATTTAAGTCAGACGTCCGGAAGTATTATGCCTTAGAAAGTATGTGGGCGGACGCTCCACAAATTTCTATTCCTGAAAGCCGTAAACCTTTTCCGCAGGTCGCACAAGCGCCAAAAGCCCCCGGAAAAGTCGCCAGGCTTTCGTAAGCAACGAGAAGATATTGTCTTTTTATCCGTAGGTTGGAAATCGAATTTTTCAGGAAAAATAATGGAGAACCCCATGACCGCATATCAAGATTTGGCAGACCGCGTGCTGGAGGGAATAATCCCAAGCCGGGAGGAAGGCTTGGCCATTCTGGACACCCCTCAGGAAAAACTGCTCGATCTGGTCAATGCGGCCTATCGGATTCGGTCACGATATTTTGGCAACACCATCCGCCTGCAAATGTTGCTCAATGCCAAAAGCGGAGCCTGTCAGGAAGATTGTCACTATTGTTCCCAATCAACCATTTCCACCGCCCCCATCGAGCGGTACGCACTCGTCTCTCCGGAAAAAATGCTGGAAGGCGCTCGACGGGCCGCACAGGCCAAAGCTCAGCGGTATTGCATTGTGATCAGTGGCCGCTCCCCGTTGCAATCGGAAATCACCCACATCACCAGCGCGGTCAAACAAATTAAAGAGGAACTGCCGATTCAAATCTGTTGTTCACTAGGGCTCTTGAATGGCGAACAGGCCAGCCAGTTAAAGGCGGCTGGTGTCGATCGCATCAACCATAATCTCAACACCAGTGAAGCGTATCACCCTGCTATTTGCACGACACACACCTACCAGGATCGTCTCGACACCCTGAAACATGCCCGCGCAGCCGGATTGGAACTCTGTAGCGGCGGTATCGTCGGCATGGGCGAACGGGACGAAGATCTGGTGGATCTGGCCCTGGCGTTACAGGACATCCAACCCGATTCCATTCCCTTAAACATGTTGTACCCGGTCGAAGGCACACCATTTGACGAAATGAAAAACCTCACACCGGTCCGTTGCTTAAAAATCCTCTGTCTCTTCCGATTCTTCCACCCCAAAACGGAAATCCGGGCAGCCGGTGGACGCGAAAAAAATCTCCGCTCCCTGCAACCCTTGGCGCTCTACGTGGCCGACTCCCTCTTCGTGGACGGCTATTTGACGACACCGGGTCTTGCACACCAGGAAGTCTGGAAGATGATCGAAGACCTGGGCTTTACCGTGGAAGTGAAGTACGAGGGGATTGAAGCCGGAAAAGTCGAAACCTGCTCATCCTGATTGCTCTGCCTGCGGTGTCCTAATATTCCTTTATCCATAGACACCTCCGAGTCATTCATATCTCAAATCTTCAGCGATGACCTGACGACCGGCCCATCTGGCTGGCCCCCATGCCCCCAGCATTGCGGCCAACAGCGCCACCAGGACAGCCATTCCCAACGTTTCCCATGGCAGGGTGAACTGAATAGTCCAGCCAAATGATTGCTTATTAATGACGTTGATCAACAACACCGACAGTGCTAATCCCACCAGAATGCCTAGGCCGGCACCCAATCCGGCCACATAACAGGATTCCCAGAAGATCAGGCCTTGGATCTGTGGGCGACTCATTCCCAACGCGCGTAGCGTGGCCAGTTCCCGCCGGCGTTCGGTGATGGCCGTCATGAGGGTATTGATAATCCCCAGCACGGCCACGCTCAGGGCAATCAACTCCAACACATAGGTGACGCGAAACGTCCGGTCAAAAATTTCAAGAATCTCGGTTTTCAATTCTCCATTACTGATTGTGACGATGGGGACGTCATTTTTTAACACCTGTTCGATCTCATGTCGCACGACCGGGAGCGACTGACCGGCCTTGAGATACACCGCAAAGACGGTTGCGTCAGACTCCCCCCAATACCGCCGAAAGAGTTGGTCGTCCATGACCACTTTTCCCCCATCGGTGGCATAATCATAAAAAATGCCCTTAACCGGAAATGCCTGTTGTCCTGAAGGCGTCTTCACTTCTATGTGGTTTCCTACCGCCAGCCCCAGCCGCCCGGCTAATACCTCAGACACAATCACGCCTTCACCTTCGATCGTTTCTTGTAAAATGGGAGTGGAATCACCTGTCACAAACAGATATTGGCTGCGCGCGGCATGAAGGGCCATGTCGCGTGCGACCAAGGACACCGTTCCCCCTGCAACCTCACCCACGGTTTCCATGTAGGGATCAACCGCCTCGACCCCTGGGACCATCATCACGGTCCCGACCAGAGCCAATGGCAGACCAAGCTTGCCGTTCTCGCCATCCTGTTCCCCCAACCATGACACCGGCGCCACAATGATATCCGCCAGCATCGTTTGCTCAATCCAGATGTCTACCGTATTCCGGAAACTCTGGATCATGATGCCCACCCCAACCATAATGGCAAGACCGACGACAATCGCGGCCATGGTCACACTGGTCCGACCGGGATTGCGGCTGATCTGTTCCGCCGCGAGGGACGGCAGGAGGCCCCATCGCCCGCGTTGCCATGTTCTCCTCCACTCAGGCACCACGCCACAGAGCACAGGCCCCAGGGCCGTTCCTCCCACCAGAAGACAAAATGCCGCGGCATACCCTCCGACCGGAATACCGTCCACGGGGGCCATGGTACTCAAGGCGGCACTTCCACCAAAGGCGATCACCGCAATCCACCCTGACTTCCTATACGAAACAGATTCTTCATCTTCGGATTGGCCTACCGACAAGGCTTGAACCGGGGCAATCGTGCTGGCATCCCAGGAAGGGCGGAGCGCTCCCAGAAGGGAAACCCCGACCCCAATCCCTATCGCTTCCACCAACAGCCAGGGATGTATCTGTGACACCGCCAAAGACGTGACCCCGTATAATTCGCCGACACTTTGCCCGATGAGCGTCGTCAATCCGCCGGCCAGGAAGACCCCGAACCAGCAGCCCAAGACTCCACCCACAAGGCCGAGCAGACCCGACTCCAAGAGAAACAATCCCGTGATGGCTCGCCGTTCCATGCCGAGTGCCCGAAGAATGCCAATCTCCCGACGATGGTGTGCCACCGAAAATGCCATCGTGTTATAGACCAGAAACACTCCCACTAACAGCGCAATTCCACTGAGCATGGTGAGATTAAACTGAAAGGCTTTCAACATCGATTCCACTTGCTCCGTCCGTCGCGAGGATTGATTGATTCGAATATCCGACGGCACGACCTTTTGTAAGGCTTGGATGAGCGTGGCCCCCGCCACACCAGGTTCAGGGACTACGGCAATGGAATGCAGACGCCCCAACCAACCGAACAACCATTGGGTGGCGGCAATATCCATGATCGCCTGTCGTTCGGTGCCTTGGAGAAGAGCATCGGAGGACCTCAACAGACCCCCCACGATCAGATCATGGGAAAGACCCTGACTCGTCACAGTCAGGGTCTGCCCTTCGCGCAACCCTAATTCCCCGGCAAACTCTTCACCCAAAAAGACCGTCTGCGGCGAAAACACCTGTTTCCACTGATTGTCCGTGATCGCATTTGTCGAATCCCCTGATGGCCTAAGCTCCTCATAGTCCAGAAGATCGACTCCCCAAATCACGAGGGTGTGACCCGTGGAGGGGCCTTCTTTGATCATGGACTCAATTTTCAGAACGGGCTGAGCTGATTGGACCCCGGGAAAACGTTGAATCTCCTCGATAATCGACTCATCCATCCCCTCCGACCCGCGTGATAGGGTGATGGACGCCTCTCCAACAACGGACACCACCGAATCCTCAAAGGATTGATACACTGCGCCATTGGCCAGGCGAATGGCCAACCAGGCCGAAACCCCGATCGCCACTCCGACCACTGTGAGGAAGGCTCGGAAGGGCCGATGGCGCACATGGTCAAGGACCAATAGAAGAAGAATTCGTATCATAGAAGCGGTTGTCGGAAGTAATGGACGTATGTTAAAACAACTAGAAAATTATGCGTGGGGCACGGACTCAATATGCCAAAAGGGAAAGTGACTGAATCGGAATCAACAGAAGAACTCTTGGAATCTAATTCCGAGGGACAATCTCTCACCGCTCGCCAAAAGGAAATCTTGAGCCTGGTGGCTCAAGGCTTTACCAATCGTGAAATTGGTGAAAAGCTCGACATTAGTGTGCGAACGGTTGAAGTCCACCGCTTCAATTTGATGCGCCGCTTACGTGTCAGAAACGTGGCCCAATTACTCCGGCAAGCCATTGCGCTTCGTATCATCCCCCAAGCCCCGACGACGCCTCCAACCACAAAGACCTGAGAAACGTGCATCTCGACCCGGCCTGCTCATTAAGGGTTGAAAAACGCAGCTGAACGCATATCATATATTGACTCTACCCCGTGAAGGCGTTCGATCGTATTTCGCTTCAATCCATCTCCCGTAATTTCCCTCGACACGCCATCAATGACGGATAACCCTTGCCTTGCAGGCAAGCGGCAATTTCCCGTTCGAGCCTTGCAAACACCTCACAACCCTCCTCAACCAGCACGGTGCCTATCTGAACCGCCGAGGCGCCACACAACACATGCTCGAACACATCCACGCCATGTTCCACCCCACCTGTGCCAATAATAGGAATCTGATCGCCCCAGATCTTCCAAAACGCGCGAACATTGGCCAGGGCCACAGGTTTGATTATCCTACCACCCAATCCGCCAAAGCCGCCTTTGGGCTTAATCACCACCATTTCCCGGTCCGGATCGACCACCAGGGTATTGCCCACTGAATTGATAACCGTAACAAAGGCCACTCCACTTCGCTGAATCACCTCGGCAATTTTCTGATGATGGATCGGATCAAAGTAGGGTGGAAGTTTCACTCCGAACGGCACCGTCAGCAACGCACGAATTTCTGTTAATAACCGTTCCGTTTCCTCAAAGTCATAGCCGATCTGTGGCTTCCCGGGAATATTGGGACACGACAAATTCACTTCCACTAAATCCGGTCGGGCGATCTCCAAGGCCTTGGCGCCTTCTAGAAAATCATCGGGATGAAGGCCCGCCAGACTGGCGATGACGGGTTTCCCAAACCGCTTCAACTCTGGAATGAGTTTCGCGTAGACGGGAAATCCTAAATTGGGAAGGCCCATCGAATTGATCGAGCCGCCGTCGAAGGCCACATACCTCGGTTGAGGATTCCCCTCACGGGCTAGCGGCGTCATCGATTTGGTCACAATCGCACCGGCATGGGACATGCCCAGGGCCTCCAGCTCTTCCGGTGTCACGCACAAGGCTCCTGACGCGTTCATCACTCCAAATGGAAACGACACACCGGCAATTACTGTTGAAAGATCCATTTCCTATTACTCCAATTGTCCGTCTCGAATCGCAACGATCCGATCCGCTGCCTGAGCAGCGCGTAATGAATGGGTGGCCAAGAGCACCGTCTGGCCGAATTCCTTCGCACATTGACGCAGCAACGACACAATTTTCTCTCCGGTTTTCCCATCCAAATTTCCGGTGGGTTCATCAGCCACAATCAGTCGAGGGCGATGCCCAAAGGCCCGGGCAAGCGCTACCCGCTGCTGTTCTCCTCCGGATAATTCATGCGACCGGTGACCCAGCCGATGACTCATCCCTACCCGCTCCAGCATGTCAGCGGTCCGGGTTCGGATCGTTTCTGATTCCTCCCCTCGTAAACGCAAGGGAAGTGCAACATTTTCTTCGATCGTCAATCCCGGGATCAGATGGAAAGCCTGAAACACGATCCCCACCTCCTCCCGACGCCATCGGGTCCATTCCTGATCATCAAACCCCAGACAGGAACGCCCATCCAGCAGGATATCTCCGGACGTCACCCAGTCCAGCCCAGCCACCAAATGCAATAGCGTGCTTTTTCCACTCCCGCTGGGTCCCATGAGCGCACAAAATTCTCCCTGCTGAATGTCCACACAGACATCCCGCAGCGCCACGACCGAAGTGGATCCGCGCTGATATTCCTTATAGACATGTTGAAACTGAATCACGTGAACCTATCAGAAGTTTCTGCCCTCGGTAACGCTCTTGAATCATGGCATATTCGCCATCTCTCCTATATCATAACGAAGGTAAATGGACCAGGGCGCCCCACGATAATTAGGTATACTCCACGGTTGACCTCAGCTCGGAAAGTTCGCCTCCATGGCTCCACCATTTACCACGACACGTCTACTCCGAAGGCTCCTGCATGTCATTTTTCCCACCGCCTGTGCCGGCTGTCAGCTTCCCTTGCAGGACGATCCCGTTCCGTTTTTTTGCCGCCGGTGTTGGGATAAGCTCAAACCCATTCCAGGCCCGGTTTGTCCGCGATGTGGACGCCCCTTTGCCTCCCCCATTGCCCTATTACATAGTCCCACTCATCAGTGCGGAGCCTGCCGGGCACGACCAATGGCTCTTACGCAAATCTGGAGCCTCTTTCCCTACCAACCCCCACTGAAAGAAGCCATTACCCTGTTCAAATACAGGGGAAAACTGTCGTTGACTCAACCACTCACCCAAGCCATGGTTGAAGCGTTGCCCGCTTTACCAACCTTAGATGCCATCATTCCCGTCCCCCTTCATCCGCAACGCTTACGAGAACGTGAATACAATCAATCCCTGCTCCTCGCAAACCGACTGAGTCACCACCTGGGGGTTCCTCTTTTCCTGGCGTGTTTACTCCGGATTCGTCCCACAGTCCCCCAAACCTCGTTATCAAGGAAAGAGCGACTCACGAATCTGCGTCGGGCTTTTTCCGTCCCCAAGCCGGCCCCTATCAAAGGCAAACGGATCTTATTGGTAGACGATGTCTTAACCACTGGCACAACCCTCCATGAATGCGCCAAGACGCTTCGACGTGCCGGCTCAGGCCCGGTGTATGGGCTGACACTCGCCAGAATGGTGTAAAGAATTTGTTGCAAGTCCCTACTGGAGGTCGAGGCAAATCGTCTGCCAACATGGATCGACTGCTGGCTGTTTTCTCTGAATAAATTCCCACCTCACGTCCTTCTCCCCTTGTCTGTCTTTTCTCGATTGGCCTTTTCACCAGCCCCTTCTATGATGGTCTGAGAAGAATAAGTCCGATACCTCCGCTCTATTAACGTATTTGAGATTTTTCGATTCGTATAAACCAATTTTCGACTCTTCCCAAAGAGACCATTTTGCGATATATACAGCCCGTACATTGCGATCAGGAGGAACGACTCAATGCCCATTTACGAATACCGTTGTCAGGATTGCCGGAAGCGCAACTCCTTTTTAATCCTCACCTCGAACGCTCCAGTCCCATCCTGCACGCATTGCCGAAGTACCAACCTGGAACGCATCATGTCCCGCTTCGCTGCACCCAAATCGGAAGAAGCCCGGATGGAAGCCTTGGCCGATCCCAGTAACTTCGGGGACCTGGACGAAAACGATCCACAGAGCATGGCACGCTTCATGAAAAAAATGGGAAGGGAGATGGGGGAAGACCTGGGAGATGATATGGACGAGGCCATGGAGGGGATGGACACTGACGATATGGACATGGGGATGCCTGCCACCGAAGGCGATTAGCTCGACTACTCAAGCAAAACTACTTGACTTTTCTTAAACTTTCGGTAAGCTACATACACAGATAGGACGTTCAGGAGATCCAAGGAACATTCTGCATGTTTGCCGGACAATATTATTGTAAAATCGACGAAAAAGGACGATTTGTCGTCCCCAGTCCTATTCGTGAAGAAATCGAAATTCACGGGAATAGTCTGATGTTCCTAAAGGGACAGGACATGCCCGTATCAGCCTATACCAATCCGGAATGGGCCAAGATCCTGGAAAACGCCAAACAATCTCTTGATGAAGATCAACGCCGTCTTTTCATGTATCACATGGTCTCGGAAGCCTCCGCATCAGAAATGGATAAGGCAGGTCGCATACTCATCCCGGGCCGGTTTCGCAAACTCGTCCCGGTGGATGAGGATCAAGAAGTGGTATTAGTGGGCATGTTTCATCGCCTTGAAGTGTGGAATCCATCGGAATGGCGACGTTTTGTCCATGTAAACGAAGACACCTTTGAACACAGCATGAGCAAAATTCAGAGCCTCCTCTAACAGACCCTTTGCTTCTCGTTCCACCACCGATACCGTACCCCTTTCATAGATGCCCCATTGAGAACTATTCGTATTCCCTCCCTTCCCAAGCTTTTGCAGTCCAAAGGGAAGGGTGGCCTGGTCCTCCTCCACAGTCATAAAAGAAAAGCCAGAACTGCAGATTCCGGGATGGATTGGTCGAATTTGGGCGGCGATACTCTGTCGCCTCGCGAACTTTTTGTTGTCTTGCCGCTTCCACCCAGCATTAATCATCAATACGCCACCGTCAACGGCCGGAGGGTCCTGGCCTCACCAGGCCGGCATTATAAGACCGCCGTGGCCCGACACTTACTCACCATCTTGCGGCAATCATCTCATCGGACGGAATTTTTAGAGCAATTGGAGACCCACACCCTTAGTCTCTCCCTCCGCTTCCACTTCAAAACAGCCCTGCGACGGGATCTGGATGGCGGACTCAAAATCGCGCAAGATGCCATTTGCCAAGCCATCGATTTAAATGACAACCGCATCACCGAAATTCATCTACACAAAGACCTGGATTCGATCCGTCCCCGCCTAGAATGCTTATTAGCCATTCAGGAACCCATCGCCCGGACAATCCGATCACCCAAAAATCTCTCGATGGTCACCAAAGCAAATCCCCGAACTGTTCCTCGGTCCTCCACAGACCATAAGCCTCGTTGAAATCCAGATCCGCCCGTCCCTCTCTTACGGCGGATATTCCATGTGCCATTGGTCCTTCCCATTCGCCAGACTTCGCTTTTGCAATTAGCTGAAGACAAAACCCGTCATAGGTGGTGGCTTGGACGAGGACGCTTCAGGCTGATGCCGTTCTGTTCAGTAGTCAGATGAATATCTGCTCACGATCGGAGACAGGGCTGAAATGATGGAAAAGAAGAAATTAGTGAGAGGTGACTGCGCGAGAGAGAGAATGCAGAACGATGGTCAATGGGTGCTTGTCCGCTCTCGTGGGATGGCTGGTCAGGGCCGGGAACAAAAATCCCATCTTTTGGCCCTTGCAGTGCCGGACAAGTCCAGGCAACCAAATGCTGTCGCCGAGGTATTGCAGTTTGACGGACACCTGGGTCCCTCTTAACACAGGAGGAATTTGATTGTCGGGGAATTCAACGAGCATGCCCTGAGGGCTGAGATTGAGTATACGGCCCCGACACACTGTGTCTTGCCCATAACGAATGGCAACCGGAAGCTCTTGATAGGGTTTGACGGACATCCGGCGAAACGATCGTCGGTCTCCTTGAGGAATCGGTATCGGTTGCCGGAGATCTTGTCTCGGAGCGGTCGATGTGCCCATCGTCACGACTCCGCTGGATGTGCTTTGCTGGATTCAAAGATCTTCAAGGCTTCATCCTCGCTGGAAAAGATGGGGATCCATTCCCCAATTTCAGTGATTTCCAAGACATCCCGAACAAACCCTATCGGAGAAATAATGGCCAACTTGCCACCAATTCGCTGAAAGCGCCGTTGGGCGAGAACCAACCATCCGAGGGCAGCGCTGTCAATAAATGACACGGCCACCATATTTAACATCACAAATCGATACCCTTGCAGAATGGCATGATCAATCCGCCATTTAAAATCCTGTCTGGCATGTTGATCAAATCGACCCATAAAAGTCTCCACCAGGGTATCGTGGCTGAGACTCCGTTCTGAAATAACCATAGAAGATTCTTTCGGGGTGATATTGGGTGGTGTCTTCCTGTATCGGTTTTCCTCGCTCCAGTCTTAACCCGGCATACCGGCAAAGAACATGCGTTATCTTCAATAAGCTTGAAGGGGCCTTTCAGGGTTGGGAAAGGAGTTCCACCATGACATCATCTATAAACTGAACCGGTGACGGCTTGCCGGCACCGCTCTGAAAGGGACGGGTCACCCGAAGCTGGATGGTATGACGACCTGCTGTCACAGGGACTTTTCCAATGAAATGGTGCTGAACCGTGCCACCATCCTCCATCGGACCGACATCGAGATCGGCTATGACTTGATCATCAACAACCCATTCAAACAATCCCCCGTTCAGATTCCTTTTATAATCGGGGGAATGGTAGGTGACCCCCACACGGGCTGAGAGCTGAATGAGGCCGGCAATAGTCATTGTGGTGAGACTAATCCCTCCACCTTGTTGCACTTCATGGGTAGGAGCGAAATGAAGCTGACCGGCTTGAAACTGAAGGCAAAAAGAAGGAGAACCTGGACTCCCATGATCACACAGGGCAACGGTAGGAAATCCCTTGCCCCCTAAGGTTCCATTGGAGGTAGAAAACACCGTCCAGTCAGAAAGGGTTCCAGATTCAAAATCCGTGGCCATGAGGACCTCAGCCGAAACAGGGCAAATTCCCATCGACACTATGCCCATGAGAAAAGAGAAGCCCCATCGTTGAACAGCATGTAGGCCCAATTTGATTTTTGAAATCATAGCGATATTTCCCTCCATAACCTGCACCTTTTTGCCTCTCATAGTTTTTTTCAGACTTGAATGCCTGATAAGATATGTAATAACGGGTGGCTAGTTCCAGATTTCTCCGTTTGAGTCTCTACTCAGACCACAGACTCTCCCCTTAAGAACCCTCTTTTTTCCGTTCTTATTGACGGTTTCTAGGACAGAGTAGATTCGTGCACGACACCATTCATTTTTTCATTCACCCGAACATTAAGGTCCGTACAATATGAGCACACTCTTCACACCTCTGTTCGTCTTTTGGCAAATAGTCGGAGGAATTTCCTGTCTGCTGGGTCTTTCCTCACCGTCCTGGGCTCAACAAACGCCACTGGAGGCTAATCCGGTTCATCCCCTAATAACCGCCCAAGTCTTAGTAGTCGAAACCATCGCGCTCACGGAGCGAGGACTCCAGGACTCCAAGGCTATCACAAAAACCGTCACCGACCGATTGGCCGACACAGGATTTACCATCGTCTCTACTCCAGAAGAACCTCACGATGCGGTCATACGGGTGAAATGCGAAGAACGACAGACATTCACCGGCCCGAGTCAACATCGGAATATTAGTCCGGCCCTTACTTCGCGATTATGGAAAGGCCCTGCCTGTCATATTTCTTATCGCTATGGTGAACAATTTCCTCCTTGGCGCTGGGATGTTCACACTGCATTTGAAGATACACGTGAGGCTGCGGAAATCGCAGGAGCCTCGGATACGGGAACCTTCGCAATGACTGCTCTAAACACCGAACTTCAACAGGATGATTTCCCCTTGTATTTAGTGGCAGAATGGGAACAAGCCGACAGATTGCTGATGCTCTTTCAGAAATCATCCGACAATATTGACCGACAAACGACAATCCTCAAACTTTTGGGAACTCTGGCTTCCGATCAAGCCTTCGAAGCCCTTAAGCAGGCGCTCACCAACCCCGCCCTGATGCCGACGGCACTAGCGGCCCTTGGGCAACAAGGGGAAAAGGCTATCCCTGTCTTGGCTTCATTTCTGGAATCCTCCACTAACCCGGACCATAAATTGGCCGCTATTCAAGCCTTGGGCGCCATTGCCACCCAGAGCAATGCTCCCGCCTTATTCACTCAGTTTATGAAAGCTTTGGATACCGAAGAGCCCAAGATACAAACGGAAGCCGTCAAGGGCCTTGGGAACCTTGGGGATCGACGCGCGATTGAACCTTTGGAAAAACTTAACCTGAAAACCTGGACTAATCCTTCCACCAGTCCTGACATGGTGGCTCTCCGTAAAATGCTGAGTTGGAGCCTCTGGCAACTGAGTCCAAGCGCTCACACCGCAGAATGAATCACACGTGGATTTTTTAGCCTGGTAGAAACCATGTCTGAGAATTTCACTCGAAACTCTTCTGTTTTAAGCATGAATCAAAAAAAAATTCTGGAAGTCGCCTTTTCTCTACTTCTACTCCACACCGCATCCGTTTAAGATCATCGTCAAATGGACCACCCTGTGCAACAAATTTCCCAGACTCCCCAAGCAGCAAAACGCCAAGGAACTCAAACACTTTATCGCCTTCCTGATGTTAGAAACTTTTAGGGATAGGGCAGGTCTGAATTTGGATACCCCTATTACGCCAAATTAACCCAACTGGCTCGGAGGCTGGTGACGGATCGGGAATAAGAGACTCTTCGGCAGCCAATACCGACAAGAACAAGCAAATGGCTCAGGTGAAAAATGGCTGGAGGCCCCTCCATCTTGCCCCCGACAAATCAACACGTCGGGATTTGGAAAAGATATAAATGTGAGGGGTTCTAAAAATGAATAACCGAAGATGGTGCGCCCGGCAGGAGTCGAACCGGCAACCTCTTGATCCGTAGTCAAGTGCTCTATCCATTGAGCTACGGGCGCTTTTACTGCATTTTCAATAAGTTAGGTGAGTTCGTCAAGCAGGGTCAACTGACTAGCGTGAAGTTATTGCTAACCCGGAAAAACCGTCCCCCCTTAATAGTCTTAGTGGAATCCACTCTACCATTTACTAACTTTTCATGTCTTAATTTTATGTGCGGTAATTATAAAAACTGGATAGGTGGTCAATTTCTCTCTCCTGAAACAACCAGCCTTATACCCGTTCTTTCCTGAACGCGTCAATTCGTTGGGTAATAACAGGACCACCCATCCTTGCAAGTTTTGATGCTAGAACCATCTGGTTGGTATTTAGGTGGTCGTGAAGAGTAAGAAGCTCCGGATAGGCCAATTCTTGTTTGATGGGCCACAATTTAATTAAGGAGAAATGTCCGATCATCTTGTCTGGAGGGTAATATTTTTTGTGGTGTCAATGATTAATTTCCCGCCTAAGATTGTTCTTCGCTCGTTTTCCGGTTAATCCGACCGCCGCCCCCTCCTGAACCGCGTGGCTCAAGGGTGGAACCGAAACAATCCTTCTCAAAAATTTGCCGCACATAGCGGGTCCCTTCTTACCATCTGATGGCACCCTGGTGTGCCATATCCCCGAATGGAACAACCGGAACCTCTACGAAATACAAGGTTTTCATATACTTCGTTCAACAGGAGATTCTCCGTTGTGACTGGTTTTTTTCAATCAGGACGTTGATGCTCCTACCTGACACACGGGCAAGTACCCATAAAGGGTCTGTTGAAAAAAGCCGCCAGCGGCGTTCTCGCCATTTTTCCGTGCTCACGTACTCAGCGTACGCTCCGCGCGTAAAAACGGCTGCGGCCTTGCTGGACGGACTTTTTTGAACCGACCCAGAGCCTTTGATGAGAAATCTAATCCTGGGCAAATTTTCCCTTGAAAATCTTTATTATTCAACACTCCCATAAAGTTGGCACATGGATCAGGCATCCCGGCCTTGAACCAGACTAGGAAGACGGAAGAGTGTCCATGCGGTTCGGCAAGCGGACGGAATGACAATTCTATTGAATTTAGACGAATTCGCCCTTTTTACCTTGGTGGAGTTCCCCGATGAAAAATATACGTATTTTCATTTAACCTTTCTGGGGAATTGAGGCCCATCACTTGGGAGCGTCAACTGTCAAGAAAACATCAGCAAGATCTCTTCACGATAGGCCCAGAAAATAACAGCATCAGCAAATTAATTTCCGCTAGTCATATCGGAATCAAAAAAAAATAAGGGAGGAAGTACCCATGCTTGCCGTTAGAGAGCATTGTCAGCAGAACACAAAAATTCTGGATCTCTCAGGAAGTTTTGACGCCAGTTCCAAGTTAGGCCTTGAAGTCGCCATCCTCGGAGCAAAGGAAATGGGCTGCCAACATATCATTTTAAATTTTTCTGAGATTACCTGGATTGATTCAATGGGATTAGGGCAATTATTTCTTTGGTATCACAAGATGAGACCCAATCACGTGCACCTCAGTATCGTCAGCCCGCAACCGACGGTCAAAGATCTCTTAGAGTCGACCCATCTCTCAGAAATTGTTCCTATCTATCAATCTGAAAAAGAAGCTGTGGAGGCTCAACCCCAGACTCCTTATGTATGAACAATTCCATTTTCAGCCTTTCAGAAAGGGCGGAAGACCTCCCCTTGAATTACCCTTTCCACTTTCTTGGAATACCTATTCCCGCAACTCTTGATTTTGCTGATCAAGAAACCGGACCACAGCCCATGAAGTCAGTAGGAGTGAACAATCCATTCCCCCATTGCTATCCAGTCATTTTCCAGACAATTACTCTCCCCACATTTGTTACCGATGCTCCAGGAAAAATGCTGAAGAACCCGCAATTACGAACATCCGATTTCAGATGCATAGAAGCCATCCCCAAGAATGACCTTTTCTCATGCACCTGTTGACTTCTTCTCCCCATAGGACAAATGAAATGGAGAATCCAGGAATGAACACACCAGACCCAACGCATGATTCCGTGAATGATTCCTTGCATACCAGAAAAACCCGGCCGTGTATTTTGGTGGTTGAGGATGATCCTTCAGTGGCAGAGTTACTAAATACGGTCCTTGAAGATTGGGGATATCACGTCTGTGTGGCGAGAAATGGACGGGAAGGTTTGGATATGGTCGTGAATCTTACGGTTGACGGCATTTTGCTGGATATGCATATGCCCGTGATGAACGGGCGTACCATGCTCGATGAATTACGATGGTTGGGATATCAAATGCCGGTACTGGCAATGTCCGGTGGGTTAGACCTCCCAGCCCTTCGGCAGCTTCTAAGGGAAGGCGCTCAAGGTTTCTTTCTTAAGCCGTTTAACCTGCAATCCCTCAAACAATCCTTTCGACAGATCTTTGAAAAGGAAGGATCGTCTTCTTTCCACAACCACCTTCGTCTGACATAAAAACTAGAAAGAGAAATTAAACATGTGGCATCAAGACCTATGCGGTCAACCAACATATAGCCACTTAAGATGTATTGCAAAATGTATTACAAAACCTTTCTCATTTATAAGCGGCATCACCAACTTTCGGTCAGGCTGGTTTGCTCCAACACTAAGTCCTGCACGGCAAAATTGGTGTAAAAATTCTGGAACGCACTTTTTTTTCAGCAAAAGTATTTATTGTCTTTTGATGAAAATAAGGCCAGTAAATAGATTGGTTGTGATCATGGTTTGTGGTTTTTTTCTACAATTGCTTCCATGTCTGAGTTGGCCAGTTCTTTTTCAAATTTTGTAGCCAGGCCGTTTTAGAAGCGATTTATGCTAATGAGAATCAATGCCCTAGAAAAGGCCTATCTTTTGCTCTTTTCATATTTACCTATTACAAGCGACTGAGAAGGACTCAATAAGGAGAGCTCGTCACATGAAGCGCAAAAATTGGACATTTTTACTGATGATAGTGGGTTTAGCGAGTGCCCTTCTATTGACGTTGGCCTTGGAGAGTCTGCATGCGGCAACCGTGCCGGATATTCGAGGGACTTGGACAAGTGGTCCCTCCAGTGTAACGGTAACGGGGTGCCAAGATCCTGATGATAATGGGGTCTATTTTGATCCGGGAGGGGATACTTACAGTATTACCAACCAAACTGGCGCCAACTTTAGTTTCACAATAGTGGTATCGGAGAGTCAGGGCGGAAATACCATTATGCAAACGGAGACGTGCTCCGGCACCGTAGCCGTGGATGGCACAGTGAATGCTTCATGCCCCTATGTGGTTACAGTTAACGGGGGGTTTTGGTATAGCGGAATCGATACTTTAACGGGTTCCCTTGCGGGGAATAGCTTGACCTACACCGGTGCCGGTCAGGATCTGGTAGGAGATACCTGTCAATATAATTATTCGACCGCCACAGATACCAGGAGTGGGCCAGTTCCTCCTCCTATTGTTTTACCCATGAATACGCCTTATGACCTCAACGGAGATGGGAAGGGCGACTTGACCTGGCGCAACACAAACACCGGGAGCACGGCCGTCTGGTTGATGAACGGGATCGCTCGGGCCTCGATCGGCTTCCCGGGTGGGGTGCCGCTCAACTGGCAGATCGTGGGGATCGGCGATGTGACAGGAGATGGCAAGGCCGATGTCATCTGGCGCAATAGCACCAACGGCACGGTGGCGATCTGGGTGATGAACGGCACGACCGTGACGTCGACAGGTTTTCCCGGCAGTGCGCCGACTGCCTGGGCCATTCAGGCCGTCGGGGATGTCAACGGCGATGGCAAAGCCGATCTGATATGGCGCAACAGCAGTGACGGCAACACGGCCATCTGGATAATGAACGGGACCGCCCGGGCCTCGGTTGCCTTCCCGGGTGGGGTGCCGCTCAACTGGCAGATTGCGGGGATCGGCGATGTGACTGGGGATGGCAAGGCCGATGTCATCTGGCGCAATGGCACCAACGGCGCGGTGGCGATCTGGGTGATGAACGGCACAATCGTGACGTCCACAGGCTTTCCCGGCAGCACCTCCACGGATTGGAGGATCGCGGGTGTTGGCGATTTCAATGGCAACGGGAAGGCCGACCTTATCTGGAAGAATGACACAAGCGACATCGTGGCCATCTGGCTGATGAACGGGACCTCTATTGCGTCGTCAAAAGTGTTGGGCGGCATCGCCTCGGCGTGGAAGATTGAGCAGGTGGGGGATATGAATGGAGATGGAAAAGCCGACGTGGTCTTGAAGAATACGTCTACAGGGGAGGTGAAAGTCTGGCTGATGAATGGGGTAGCCCTGATTGGAATCGGCTCTCCTGATACAGTCTCCCTCTCCTGGGACATTCAACCCTAGGGCGATGACAATGCACTCGCTGAATCACTGAGAGAAGGAGAACAAGGCTCGTACACGAAGAAGACCACGCTTACTTTCTTTCGTCTCCCAAGAGCCTGGCCCACATTTGGACAGGCTCTTTTTTTCTAACCTAATTGTTCATTGTGAAAAGGCCCATCCCCCAATAGCCCCTGCCTGGAATGTAGGTCCTAAGTGTAATGGTCAGCATGAACATACGCCTGTATTTTGAAAATCCTCAACTGAGGAGATATGAGATGGACAAACGTTTTTATTACCAAAGCGAGGGAGAAAAACTCTCGTTGAGTGTCCGGTGGTGGCTCTTCCTCTTTGCCGCGATTCTTTTATGGGTTATGAAATGATCCTACCTACACCTTCACGCGATGATTCTCATTCCTATAGGCAACTCTTTCCCAATCCCAAGAACGAAAGTAAAAAATCGGACTTTCCCAACGAATTCTTTTCTCTTTGACTCATGAGTCCCCCTACCTCATAACTCTCCTTTCAGATTCAACATGGCACTCTCCCCCTACCCTTATGAACCAGGATAGAAATGAGACCTCCGTTTGATCAAATCCCCTAGCAACCCAATTTTCATTGAGGGATTCGCCACTCTTCTGGTGGGTCAAGCAAAAACACGGAACCAAGACAATATGTCAATTAGCTACACATCTTTGTACACATTTCCTTTACCCTCCAATTTTTGTATGGTGTAAGAAACCTTGTATGATTGGAGTTAAGTCCAGCCTTATGCGCCCCGCCCAAAGAGAGGCCCCTGTTGAAAAAAATAGGACAAAGGACAACGGACATTTTTTCGAGGGAGAAGTCCCCATTTCTGCCGATTAAATCAACACAATAGGTACAGCTGAAATATGTCGGAACGAAAAGACCACCAGAATATTGTCATGCCTGAAGGCATTTCTTTCTTGCCCCCAATTCAAGTCGGGTATGAAATCTACTATGAAAATCTTGAGATTCAGGGAATTCAAGATCGGCAAGCCAATGTCTGGCAATTTATTCAAGGGTCCAAGCACCTGTTGGACTGGGAACAAGAACCGAGCAATCCCCAAGACCCTCATGCCATCAAGATATTTGGGGTATCTGAGCAAATCTTTTCTACGAAACGGGATATGCTGGGCTATGTTCCAGGTGATGTAGCCAAACAGATTGTGACTGGCGGGCTCTGGCCATTTTTACAACTTAGGCTGGATTCCATCTCTGTCGCAAATCAAGGATTCGTTGTCATCCGGTTTCAAATCCTTGGGCCCATCAGGAAAAAGAACGGTGACGAGCAACCACGTGGTGGACCAGGCATCAAGGGGGAACGAAGGCCCACCCAGGCCACGAAACCAACACTCTTGTTCGGTAGAGAAGCGGAACGTCCAAAAGCGCATCGAAGCAAGGTCAAGTATGTCGCATTCTTCATTGTAAGGATTATCCTGATCACACTTGGCACCGCGTTGGCTTTTGTGGGCGGGACAATGGGCACTGCAGCCTGGCAAACCAAGGGGAATCTTTTTATATTGATGCTCGTTCCAATGGCATTGATCATGATTGGTGGCCTGCTCATCTGGACCGGAATTAAACCCTCAAAATCGAAAGAAAAGACCTCTACCTAGAAATACTCCTTTGGGCCGTAAGAATGCGTCATTCAGGCATTCAGGCACTTCTCGACAAATCTGAAAGGTGCGCATGGCAAGCCCCTATCACCTCTGGCTGACACCTACTGGTCAGGCCTACGACATTCTCCTTAAGACCATTACCGACTTAAGCAAAGCGTATCACGCTCCAGTCTTCGACCCGCATGTGACGCTCCTGGGTTCTCTTCCAGGAACAGAGGAGGCTATATCCCTTCAATGCGTAAAACTCGGAGGATTGCTTGCACCTTTTGATATTTTTCTGGCCGAACCAGCCTATGGTGATCAGTACTTTCAATGCGTGTTCTTCAAGACTCAGGAAACACCGGCACTCATGAATGCGCATGAACTAGCAAAAAAACTGTTCGGCATGGCACCCAACCCCTATATGCCCCATCTCAGTCTCTTGTATGGTCATTATTCCCTTGAACTGAAACACAAAATCACGTCCACCTTATCTCAAGCATTGCCCCTCAACTTCACAGTCGACACGATCCATCTTATCCATTCCAAGAGCGAACATCCCATGGACTGGGCCTCAATCCTGTCAGTCCCTTTTAGTGGATAAATTCTTTTTCACTTTCCACATTCGCGAGTGAATGTCGCCTCCTGGTGCCTTAAGAACTCCTGGATCAGGTCCTCGGCATTTCCTGGTAAATCAACGGACTTGTCCCCCCATCCCCCCTAACATAAACCGCCACGTGCAAATCCATTCGGCTTACTGAAGCAAAATCGGTTTAATGCCGGGAGACACTCAGGAAAAACCTGGGAGGAATCACTGACTTAAATGGCAGCGATGGGTTCTGAAATTTCTGGTTGAGAGATGCCCGTTACGATTTGTATAAGATGATCCAACACTTTTTGAATATCTTCAGGTTTACCCAAGCTGATCTGAAAAAAACTGGACATATCGGGGATTCCGTCAGCAATTTGTTTGGCCACTTCCACAAGTCCATCAGGTTCGATTTCCAAAAGCTCCTTTGATAATTGAATGGCCGATTGAATAGCCACCTCGGGTTGTTGGTGGCACCACATATCGGCTAACCGCCCCGACAAGGCCACGCATTGAATAGTTAACCGGGAAACGTCATCGCTCCCTGACGCCAAGGAGGGGTCATGGCTCCCCTTGACGGATTCTCGCAATAATTCAGGCAATTCCCACGTCTCGGCCAACCATGCCCCGATCTCGCAATGATCCGTTTTCCACCGATCTTGTTCCAACGCCTGAAGCGTCTGATGATCCTGCGCAGCTTTTTTATAAAGCAACCCATATTCCATGCCTAACGCCTCGCTCATCACCAATACGCCCAAGTCCTGCAATAATCCGGCAAGGAACACCTCTTCTTCGTTTGTCACCCGAACGCGCTTGGCCAAAATCTTCGCGGCCAAACTCGCCAAAATACATCGATGCCAAAAGTGGGTATGATCAAACGCACCACCACCTTTTTTTCGCAAGTCCCGATATAACGAAAAGCAAAACGCTAACGTGGCAATAGAATTCATGCCCAATAAGGTCACCGCATGGGTGACCGTCGTCACTTTATGTCGACTGCCCCCGTAAAAACTGGAATTCGCCACATTCAACAGCTTGGCGACAAAGGACGGGTCTTTGCTAATGACGTCACCAATGCGTTGGGCGGTCGTCCTCTCATCCCGACACAGTTGGAGGACTTGCAGGGGCAACGCGGGGATCGCCGGGAGGGTCTTGCAATTTTTTATACGCTGCAGAATCTGGGGATCCATTATTCGTTAAACCTCATGCCTTGTATCATTATTTTCCACAACAGCATGCCTTCGAAAACCAATCATCCAGACTTATCACCGTATAGGCTTGTCTTCATAGATCGATTGGATAGGGATTTCTTTTCCGAATGAGCACCAGGAAGTTGAAGGACAATTCTTTCCGCCATACGACCGGAAATCCACAAGTATTCAAAGATTTTATCGGACAATGAGTACCTGACTTGAGGTAGAAACCAGCTTGCAGCTTGAGGGATTTCTCCACCGCAACCGCGGCCTCAACCGGGAAAAAGAGACAATTTAGGAGGAGCCGAGCACAAGGAATGACAGGAAAATCGAAGATTTATGGACGGAGGGTGGGGTTAAGAATATTTTTGCCTTCGGGGACACAGGAAATCCATCAGGATTGGACATGCCCATAAAGGGTCGAAGGCGAGGCATCCATGACAAGAACAGGCACAAGGTCTCCTGGCTGACGGATTTCATCATCCTTGGGCCAGACAACGGTCACATTGTGGTCGCTATGGCCCATCCATTGAAGGTCGGATTTTTTGGAATGCCCTTCCAGCATAACCTCCACCGTGGTGCCGATGAGTTCTTTGTTTTTTGAAAGGGAAATTTCTTTTTGCAACTCCACGATCTGGTTTGTCCTGTATCCCTTCACCTGCTCAGGAACATCGTCAGCAAATTTTCTGGCCGCAATTGTGTGCTTTCGTTCAGAATATTTGAATACGAACGCCGCCTGATATTCCACCTCTTGTATGAGACTATAGGTCTCCTGGAACTCCTCATCGGTTTCTCCACAAAATCCACAAATGATATCAGTGGTCAAAACAAGAGGACCTTTCTTTCGAATGGCCTCGACCAGCTTACGGTACTCCCGTTGAGTGTACCCCCGCCCCATACGTTCCAGAATTCGATCATTAGCCGATTGCAGCGGCAAATGAATTGTCTTACAGATGGCGGGATGCTCCGCCACGGCTTCAAGCAGGGCAGAAGGAAAATCTTTAGGATGGGGAGACATAAACCGCACACGCTGAATCCCTGGGACATCCCCAACGGCGACTAACAATCGGGCAAAATCCCATTCCCCTGAACGGTAGGAATTGACATTTTGTCCCAATAACGTGATTTGCCGAACCCCCTGACTGACCAATTGATGGGCTTCCTGAATAATCCCCTCAGGGTCCCGAGAGCGTTCTCGTCCTCGCGTATAGGGCACCACGCAAAAGGAACAAAAATTATCACAGCCCCGCATGACCGCGATCCAGCCATTAATTCCATCCGGCCGGTCCGGGACGATATGGGCATACGTTTCGTATTCGGACAGATCAACGGCCAACCCTCGTTTACGATGCTCCAGCGCATCGAGAAGAAGATCGGGCAGTCGCCGGTACCCATCCGGCCCGACCAGCACATCAATGAACGATCGGGTATCCATCAGCTCTTGTTTCAGATTCTGCGCCATACAGCCTAATACCCCGATGACCAAGCCACGTTCTTGTTTTCTATTGGTATAACGGGCTAAATGGCCATACAC
Source organism: Nitrospira sp. (assembly GCA_024760505.1). GTDB lineage: Bacteria > Nitrospirota > Nitrospiria > Nitrospirales > UBA8639 > Nitrospira_E. Next base: position 1,785,284 of record CP058931.1, on the reverse strand, counting down.
GCGATTATGTGCATTCTCACGAATGGCACAGGTGTTAAACAGGATTACATCGGCTTCATCATCATGTGGCGTAAATTGAAATCCTCGTGTTTTTAACAGCGACCGAACGATTTCCGAATCATATTCATTCATCTGACACCCGAAGGTCTCCATATACACCTGATAGCCACTTTGACCAGGGGAACGGGTCCGGGCCTTCAGGCTGGTAGGGAGGAGTAAAGGGGATCCGCTCACAAACATCACCTTCCTATGAAACGCACACAAGTGAAGACGCAGGAAAAAGATCCTGTGCCGGCGGAGGACTTTCAGAGGATGGCTCCAGCAGTCCCAACGTGGTATCCGACATCATCCCGGTCACGACAACCGAGTGAATAGTATTCCGTAGCGAATGCGGAGAACGAACCGTGACACGAAGAAAATTATCCGTGAGCCCCGGCCAATACCCGTCGGCTTCCGCTGCTTCAAATAACACCGAGACCCGTCGCCCGACAAACCGCCGTTGGAACGCCATTCGCTTGTGATCGGACATTTCCCGCAAAGATCGACTCCGCTCTTTCGTCGTAACAGGAGACACGGGATCCGGTAATTTGGTGGAAGCCGTACCGGGCCGAGGTGAGTAACTAAAGACATGCAAATACGCAAAAGGAAAATCCCTGACCACCGCTTCCGTATTCGCAAATTCTCGTGGGCCCTCCCCAGGAAATCCTACCAAAACATCCGTGCCGAAACACAGGTCTGGAATTCGTTTCAGCGCTGATTCCATGGCCTCCTGGTACTCCCGCACGGAATACCGGCGATTCATGGCCTGCAAGATACGATCGTCCCCACTTTGTAAGGGAACATGTAAATGCCGGCACAGCTTTGTGTAACTACTCATATAGTCCAGGAGACTCTCAGGAACCGTGGTGGGTTCAATAGAGGAAATACGGATCCGTTCCAGGCCTTTAATCGCTTCAAAGCGTTGAATGAGCGCCAGGAGATCGGCAGCTCCATCACGGTATTGCCCGATGTTCACCCCCGTCAGCACTAACTCCCGATGCCCCCTTTCCACCAACAGCTCGGCCTCACAAAGCGCATCCTCCAGAAACCGACTCCGCTCCCGGCCTCTGGCAAAGGGAATCAGACAAAACGAACACATAAACTGACACCCGTCCTGAATTTTTAGATTTGCACGAGTCGTCGTATAGGCTCCAACGCCTTCTATCGAAAAATTCTCAGGATCAATCCGTCCATGATGCACCAGTGGCACAGGTTGTTTTTTAGGCCGGGGAAAAGGCGGAATGATCTCAGGCAGCTTCATTTTGAATTGATTGCCGACAATGAGGTCAATATCATCCATGCGACGAAGCACTTCCAAGCCGGTCTGGGCATAACACCCGGTGACGGCGACAAAGGCATGGGGAGAATGACGGAGGACCTGGCGAACGATTCGTCGACAATCCACCTCAGCCCCTTCCGTGACGGTGCAGGTATTGATCACAAAAAGGTCCGTCTCCTGGCCAAACTCGACCGGGATAAACCCGCTTTGCTGAAACCCATCTTTAAGTAGAGCCGTTTCAGCCTGGTTGAGTCGACACCCTAACGTATACAACGTCACACGTGGTTGGGGTTGTTGGCAATCCTCGGAATTCATAGGCAAAGCATTATAAAGAAGGCCTTTCCACACAACAAGGCAGGGGAACCCAGGTTTCCATTGCCGAGCGAACATGCTAGTATTTTTTTTATATCCTAGATGCAGCCGGGCACATTCGGGGATTGCCAGAGAGTTATCAATCGTCTTTCAATCTTGTCTCCCGCCCACTTCTATTTTTTATAACAAAAGGCCTGTGCTTGGATATGGACCACAGCTTGGCAGTCCCGTTGGTTCGAACACCATGACCCTCTGCGCCTGTCCTGATTCACGTTCAATCGAACCCTCTCCCCTCAAGCAATGACTGACGGTTTCGGAAGACTCCTGATAGCTCGTTTTGTCGGCTTTCGGTTACTACCGGGCCAGATTGTGGCATTAGCCGCCCTCGGGCTCATTCTCTTCGGTGCCTGCCTGCTCATGCTTCCATTCGCCACTCATCCCGGAGTGAACATTTCATTCCTTGACGCGCTCTTTACGGCAACCTCTGCAGTCTGCGTCACGGGTCTCATCGTCGTGGATACTCCTCAGGATTTCACCTTGTTTGGACAAGGCGTGGTGCTCGGATTGATTCAGATTGGAGGATTAGGATACGCCTTGATGGCCACGATGATCTTACTCATTTTAGGGCGTCGCCTTGGGTTGCGAGACCGCATGATGCTCAGCGAATCCATGAATACGATGGATTTACAGGGATTGGTCCGGTTCGTGAAGCTGGTCGCCATGATTACTTTCGGGTTAGAGGGCCTTGGTGCGGTGTTGCTCACGCTTCGCTTTGCCATCGATTTGCCTTGGGGGACCGCCGCCTATTACGGGATATTCCATGCCATTTCGGCATTTAATAATGCCGGGTTTGCCCTTTTTTCTGATAGCTTCAAGTCCTTTCAAACAGACTGGACCATCAATGGAATCATCACCGTTTTGGTGATCTTCGGAAGCATCGGGTTTTTTGTCTTTGAAGATCTTCTGGGCAATTTTCGCGGGCAACGCTTTCGGTTACAGACCCATACCAAATTGGTGCTGGTCACCACCGCCCTGCTTATCGTGGGTGGAACAATCGGCATTACCATATTGGAGTGGAACAATCCCTCCACATTCCAATCCGCCTCCATCGGGAAAAAGCTGACAATTTCCTATTTTCACTCCGTTTCCCGTACCGCAGGATTCACATCAATCGATATCGTCGACATGCGCGATGCCACCCTCTATTTCCTATTATTATTGATGGCCATCGGAGGATCGCCCGGGAGTATGGCAGGAGGCCTCAAAACGACCACCGCCGCTATCGTATTTCTGACGATCTTAAGCATGCTTCGTCGAGATAGAGATGTAGAGGTCTTTAACCGGCGAATACCCCAGGACCTCATTACCCGAGCCCTTTGCTTCACTGTCCTGGCCATTGTCATGATTACCGGCATGACCCTCCTGTTGGATTCTACCGAATCACAACCGTTTTTATTTCTGATGTTCGAAATCACCTCAGCTATGGGCATTGTGGGTATGTCATTAGGAAACGGCGAAACACTAAGCCTATCGGCTCTCTTTACCGACTTTGGAAAAGTGATGATTATGCTGTCCATGCTATTGGGCCGGTTCGGGCCGTTAATGATCGGGTTATTTGCCGTGAAAACGGCAGTAAGCAAACCCTATCGTTATGCCAAGGCCCGTGTGATTATCGGGTAAATCGACTCAAACAATCCGTCGCTGAAGCCTGAAAATAAAAAATGCCAGCGTCGGAAGCGGAAATAAGACATAGGGCAAGACCCACAACCACACATTTTTTCCTCTCACTCTGGCTTGATCATACATCCAGACAAAGATCCAAATCATGAGCAACACATAATTGGCCGTAATCCATTGAGTCGTTCGGACATGTAACTGGCTTTCCGCCTCCTCGCCGATCAGGAGGAAAAACATTCCCTCCAACAAGACCAACGCCAGCACTAATCCAAGAACCAAGGGTTTACTCCACACATACATGATTTGGCTCCTTCTTCAAAAAATAGTTTTCCTGGTCTCCTGAGGGACCCTATCCGGTCCACCTGCGACAAGTCCTAACGTGGCATAAGATACCGTCGCAAATCAAAACATTCTCCAAGGGATCTCCTATTGATTCCCTCCTGACGTCTTTCACACTGGCACACTGAACACATTTTTCCTCTATAAATTTTCAGAACATTCATTGTTTTAGGAATTGTCGAAAAAATTTCAAAAGGCACCCTGAAATTTTTTGAACATTTTTTTCTTCTTGGGTCGTATACGTGTGCATAACTTGTTGGATGAAAAATTCAGGCTGTTGATAACCATGAAAATTCACTCAGAACTCCGCACGAAATATTAGGTTTTTTGAACTCACATGTTCTGCACAGAAATCCCCATTTATGAGGCACCAGTCACAACATTTAGTATTGACATTTTTTTCGATCCGCTATAGATTGTGGGCCATTGGTTTATACCAATTATTTCTTCCGGTTTTATTTTTTCCTATTTTTCTGATGTGTGCAGGCATTTGGCATACGCCGATTCTTTCCTGCTAGAGGCCAGTCATTCGCCGATACGCTGCATTGATGGCTTCTGGTTGCACTGCTTGTTGTATGAACTCCAGGTTCCCTGAGAGAATACCAGGCAGTAGAGAGGCACAATTCCAATGTGCTCTCCTGGAAGGCAGGGATGCCAGATGAGGCGGAAAAAATGACCGAAGAATTACCCCTCAGGTTTGCAGTCTCTTCCAAAGGAGTCCTACATGAAAATTGACCGTCGATTCACAAAAACCGGTGAAAGCCCGTATCAAACCATTCCTTTCTCACACCGATCATCAGAAATCCGCAATCCGGATGGCTCGGCCGTGTTCCATCAAGACAACATTCTGGCCCCGGAACATTGGTCTCAATTAGCGGTCGATATTTTAGCCCAAAAATATTTTCGCAAAGCCGGAGTTCCCCAATTTGACGACCAAGGACAACCACTCCTCAATGACAAAGGCGGCCCCATTCTGGGAGGAGAACGGGATGCCCGGCAGGTGTTCCATCGGCTAGCCGGTTGTTGGACGGAATGGGGCAAGACCCATCACTACTTTGATACCCCTGAAGATGCCGAAACCTTTAAAGACGAACTCAGCTACATGTTGGCCTGGCAAATGGCCGCTCCAAACTCTCCCCAATGGTTCAATACCGGCCTGCACTTTGCCTACGGCCTGTCTGGACCCTCACAAGGACATTTCTACGTAGATCCGAATACCCATCGGGTCAAACAAGCCCGCAATGCGTATGAGCGCCCTCAAGTCCATGCCTGCTTTATCCAATCGATCTCTGATGATTTGGTGAATGAAGGCGGGATTATGGATCTGTGGGTTCGGGAAGCCCGGCTTTTCAAATACGGGTCGGGAACCGGCACCAATTTCTCAAAGTTACGGGCCGATGGAGAATCGTTATCGGGAGGCGGCCGCTCGTCAGGACTCATGTCCTTTCTCAAAATCGGCGATCGGGCTGCTGGTGCCATTAAATCGGGAGGCACCACTCGCCGCGCCGCGAAAATGGTGTGCCTGGATTTAGATCATCCCGACATTGAAGAATTTATTGATTGGAAAGTCATAGAAGAACAAAAAGTCGCGGCCATGGTCACCGGATCGAAAGTCTGCGCACGTCATCTGAATGCCATTTTAAAGGCCTGTCACGTCCCGCGTCAGGACGGGACCACTCAGGTCGATACCAATCCCCGAGATAACCATTCCTTGCGTGAGGCGATCCAAGCCGCACGGGAAGCCGCTGTACCTGAACCCTATATTCACCGGATGTTCAGCTATGCTCAGGAAGGATTTACCCATTTTGTGTTCCATGAATATGACACCAATTGGGATAGCAAAGCCTATCAGACGGTCTCCGGGCAAAACTCGAATAATAGCATTCGAATTCCCAATGAGTTTTTTGAGACCCTTCAGGCAGGCGGGGATTGGAAGTTGACCAGACGTACCGACGGTGCAGTCTGCAAAACCATGCCGGCAAAAGAATTATGGGATCGAATCGCCTGGGCGGCCTGGATCTGCGCAGATCCCGGCGTGCAATACGACACCACCATTAATGAATGGCACACCTGTCCCCAGGATGGTCGGATTAATGCCTCGAATCCTTGCAGCGAATACATGTTTTTAGATGATACCGCATGCAACCTGGCTTCCCTCAATTTAGGACGATTTCTGACATCGGAAGGACAGTTTGATATTGACGGCTTTCGACATGCCGTCCGGTTGTGGACGATTGTCCTGGAAATCAGCGTGCTGATGGCTGGATTCCCGGGGCGCGCGATTGCTGAAAAAAGCTTTGCCTATAGAACCCTCGGCCTCGGCTATGCCAACTTGGGCTCCATTCTGATGAAAATTGGGATTCCCTATGATTCGCCGCAGGCCTTAGCCTGGACCGGCGCCATTACGTCCCTGATGACCGGGGAGGCCTATGCCACGTCCGCAGAAATGGCCAAGGAATTGGGGCACTTTAATACCTATCCACGTAATGCCGAAGCCATGCTTCGAGTCATGCGAAACCATCGCCGAGCGGCCTACAATGCTTCGGCGGATGAATATGAAGAGCTCACAATTCTCCCAATGGGCATTCAACCGGACCAATGTCCCCACACCCTCTTACAAGCCGCACAAACAGCCTGGGACCGGGCATTGGCACTGGGGGAACAGTACGGGTATCGGAACGCACAAGCCACGGTCATCGCACCGACCGGCACGATCGGCTTAGTCATGGATTGCGATACGACCGGGATCGAGCCGGATTTCGCCCTGGTCAAATTCAAAAAACTGGCCGGCGGTGGCTACTTTAAAATCATCAATCAAAGTCTTCCACCCGCGTTACGGCATCTTGGATACAGCTCCAGCCAGATTCAAGATATCATCACCTATGCGACGGGAACCCGAACGCTCAAACAGGCCCCCTTTATCAACCATGACACGTTGCTGGCCAAGGGATTCGACCGTACGGTGCTGGAACGCATGGAGGCCACGCTGGACGGAGCCTTTGATATTCATTTTGCGTTTAACAAATGGACCCTCACTGAGGAATTTTGTCGAGAAAAATTAGGTCTGACCGAATCTCAACTTCAGAGTCCTCAATTAAATATTCTCAAAATTCTCGGCTTCACTCAGGAAGAAATTCTTGCGGCAACGGACTTTTGCTGTGGCACCATGACCGTCGAAGGCGCCCCCCATCTCAAACCTGAGCATTTGTCAGTGTTTGATTGTGCCAACCGGTGCGGACGTATCGGACAACGATTTATTTCTCCTCCGGCCCACATCCGGATGATGGCAGCCGCGCAGCCTTTTATCAGCGGAGCCATTAGCAAAACCATCAATATGCCGGCAGAGGCGTCCGTGGACTCCGTGAAGGAGGCCTATATGTTGTCCTGGACGTCCATGGTCAAAGCCGTGGCCCTGTATCGGGATGGATCGAAACTGAGCCAACCGCTCAATACGGTGAGTGAATGGGGCGATTTATCCGCCCAAAATGAGCACATCGCCTCCGTGGCAAAACAAGCGGCTTCCCGTGTGCTGGTCCGTTACCTGGCAAAACGCCGTCCCTTACCAACCCGTCGAGGCGGGTATACCCAAAAGGCGATTGTCGGTGGTCACAAAATCTATCTCCGAACCGGCGAATATGAAGATGGAACTCTGGGCGAAATTTTCCTGGATATGCATAAAGAGGGGGCCGCATTTCGAAGTCTGATGAACTGTTTCGCCATTGCGATTTCTCTGGGATTCCAACATGGCGTACCGCTTGAGGAATATGTGGACGCATTTGTGTTCACTCGATTTGAGCCAAACGGACCGGTCAAGCTCAACGACCATATCAAAATGTCCACATCGATCATCGACTACATTTTCCGCGAACTGGCGATCACCTACCTGGACCGGCACGATTTGGAACAAGTCGCCCCTGAAGATCTTCGAGTGGATGCCCTCAAGAAGGAAACGGATATGCCGGATGATGGCGAAGAAGGCTTAGTGGACCCACGCTCACTCAGCTCAACCTCAATCAGTCCCGAGGTATTTCCCTCCCGGAAGCCCGTAGGAAACGGGGCAGGAAAAAACGGAGAGCATGGGAAAGTCGCCAGAAAAGTGGAAATGAAACGCGAGACCCTCACCATCACGGAAGTACAGGAAGCCCGGCAAAAAGGCTATGAAGGCGACCCTTGTCCGGAATGCAAGCAATTTAAGATGGTAAGGAACGGAACCTGCTTGAAATGTGATAACTGCGGATCAACTAACGGGTGTTCGTAAAAGGATACCTTTATTCATCTGCTTTCACCTTCTCTTGGTTTTTGAGCTATTAGCCACTAAAAAATTTGGAAGAAAAAGGCCACGATTCTTCTGAAGAAACCCTTCTTCAGAGGACGTGGCCTTTTTCTTGCGGATCGGTCTGGAGGATGGCGATGAGAATTTCTATATCTATACCTTTAAAAACTCGATCAACTTTAACGATCCCGGGAAGAAGTCCGGCGTAAAAAATCAAAGCTACTTAACAATCTTACAAATCGGTTCTCCCTTGAAGAAGTCATGGCTAAACTAGGTACTACCTCAGATTTGATCGGATTTCAAAAAGTTCTAATCGGCTTGACACAAATTCACTGTGGGAAGAACCGTCAACCCATCCCATCACAGACAGCATTGATAGCCGAGTGCGCGATTTGCAGCACTGGCTTGAGCCACGAATGACAGAAGTTGAGAGTCTGATAGTAGAATCTAGTAAGCCGGAGATATGGGGCTATTTGAGTTCAAATAATGGGCAATTTGCAGATGCAATTAGCTCAGCTCAGATATAGAAAAAGGGGTTGCCAAACTTAATTTGGATTTTTTCTTTGATGGATATATAACTCACGAAGAAGGGAATGCTTAGAATGGCGCCCGCCCAAATGAGAATAAGAGACAAAACCCCTCTTTACGTACAAACAATACCATTAGGCCCTAAAATCATGACCGCAAGGGAAGTGGTAGCTCTTTCGGTGCGGGTTTTTCTTCAGGCTTTCTGACCAGATCGGGGCGGGCCTTCAGAATCCAGGTAACCGCCTGCTCGTTATAGTTTCTGAGCTGGCCGTAAACAATCCATCGCATGCTGTGAACCGTATCAATATAATCATTAAAGTGATCCTGCGTGATTTCATTGGGGGCCAATTTCAGTAATGTTGGCAGCAAGCAGCTTTCACAACCGGAGGCTTGCTCCTGAAATGACGGGTACACAAAATGTTTCGCCAAATCAAGCCGGTGACACAAGATACGGGCAAGTTGGTTGTAATTTCGTTCTTTGTTTTCCTTCCCGGCAATCCCGAGAATCTCTTCCCCATAGAGGTAGATTTTTTCCCATGTCATGACGTACGGCGCTTTTTCTAAAAGCCTGTCGAGTAAATGGGTATTGACCCCCAACAGTTGCTCATCAAACGCCGACGTCACCACATGTTTGGCCATTTCCGGACGTTCGCATAAGATATCGGCCATCCAGACAAAACACCTTTCCTGGGTACTTCTATCAAGATAATCGATAATGGATTCGATCAGCTTCATCTCTTCTCTTGTAATGAGCGATCGATCTCGAAGAATGATGTCTTTGGCTTTTCTGACCCGACTCCTGACGAGTTCAATTTTTGACCCGCCGTTCAGCATATACCCGTTATCGTAATCAGCCCGTTTTTCTTCGTGACTGAGCACGGAATAGGCTTCGTTGATCCTGAACATCCTTTCCTTGGCGGCCTGTCGTTCCGCTTGTGGGACGACATCCTCATGATTTTCTTTGACAAATTTCCGCCATGCGCTCTGCACTTCCTTCAGGAGTGCATCTTCAGGAATCCCCAGAATTTGGTAATAATTCAATCCGTCAATCATGGTGTTGTACTAAGGGTTAATTCTCGATGCGAACCATAGTCGCGTAAAAATATACGCGAAGGACAGGGCTTCACACCAGAGAAACTGTTGTCAGAATTAGGAAATCACCCACCTTTTTTTTCGATTACTGGAGATGTCACGCTGGTGCAAACCAATAAACCTGGACACCACCTATCTCCTACTTCAACCATACGTGGTATTTGGCCTGCCTCATACTCATTTTCCAAAGCCTTTAAAAAAATATTTATCCCCAGAATTCACATAATGAATTCCCTTTTCAGAAAGGACATTGTGACTTCACAGTAAAATTATCCACCACCGTTCACATCTTTTCCACAATTTGTGACATTGACAGAGGTATCTCCCCTCTATATAAGAGGACGCATTCACAGAAAACTTAACTCCCTTGCATTCTCTTCTCTCTACCCCCATGAATGCACTGCTGGTGCTTTTCCCTGGCTTTCCTTCCGCAAGAGTGACTGGCGTATTTCCCTGCCCCTCTTGTCCCTCTCCGCGCTTCTTCCTGAGCAGGAGTCAATGCCTAAATTTCGACGGTCATCAGCGTATTCATCGAATATTCTTATAAGTCTTTTATTCTTTAAGAGGCCTATCATGGAAAGCCGTCCCATCATCGACCGCGCAATCGTTGCAAAAAATTGGCATGCTCGCGGGTTTTCCTGTGGGGTGTGGATTGATCATGCCGGACGTGAATGGAGAGCCGCCACCCAGGATGTGGAAGAAATATTTATGGCAATGTCAGGAGAATTGGAATTAGAAATCGCAGGAGAGCGGGTTCAGACATCTGCAGGGAAAGAAGTTCTTATTCCCAGCGGTGCACCCTATACCATTCGTAATATTGGGGGAACAACCGCTCGTTGGCTCTATGGGAAAAAACGGTCGCCTTCCGCTCCACTCCAACCGATCGAGTCAAATCGCGATCTCATCCATACCCCACTGTAGAGTTTGACCGAATGTGGACACTTCTACGAGTAGCCGCGCCGTCACTTCGCATCCTTGGCACAACGGAATCCTGTCGTCAGATCCTGAAAATCAACTTCCCCTTTTGAGCGGGCGGTCACCCGCAGGTTTACCGGCTGATCTTCCCACGATCCCCCACGTAATACTTTATAATCGCCTTCCGCCGGCCCTTGAGGATTCTTTTTAGGGCTCTCTTCATAATAAAAACGTTCATACCAATCATTGACCCATTCGGCCGCATTCCCGGCCATATGGTACAAGCCATAAGCGCTTTTTCCGCCCTGTTTTAATCCGTGACGAATACTCATGCCCCTGGTCCCGCTGGTGACCGGAGAAAGCGTCAATTTATAACTGACCCAGCCAGTCGTCCCCTGATTATAGTTGGCAATATCCACAAATGGCTGCATGTGACCCCATGGATACCTCCGCCCATCTGTCCCCCGAGCGGCTTTCTCCCATTCGGCCTCCGTGGGTAGGCGTTTTTCCACCCACTGACAGTACCGATTGGCATCGTTCCAGGAAATGCCCACGGCCGGTCGAATCCCTAATTCTCCAGTGGCAACACCATCATCCCACAACGGTGGCGGTTCAATGCTGTAATCGGTATCTAATAATTTCTGATATTCCGCCATGGTCACTTCGTACCGATCGATAGAATAGGCATCCAGCCACACGGTATGTTCCGGTCGTTCGTTCCGAGGACCGTCATTATCTCCCATGAGAAATTCCCCTTCAGGAATCAGCACCATTGAACCCGGCGGTCCGTCATCTTGCACCGGAGCATCCAGCCAAGAACTTCCTCCTTGGGATTCTTGAGCCAAGGTGGGCTGGCTCAAACCATTGAAAATGAAGAATACCGCCAGTATGCCCAATAACCATGTGTGCGTCATAACACCTCGCCAGAAATTAAAATAATTAAATTTTGGTCCGCAACACGCGTCACATTCCGTCGCCAAACACCCACTGGAATCTGAACTGAACATCAAACACATTTAAGTACTTTCGGGGATACCCCGGCCAGCTTAATACCATACGGCCGGATGAAATGACGACTCCAAAAAGTATGCTTGTTTACATCTTTATGTGGCACCCAAAAGAAATCCCTCTCTCATTCAGGAGAGTAAGATTCGACAGGCCCCGAAAAAAGTACGCCTGTTATACTTACCATATCGAACTTAACTGAACGAGTGAAGAGGCCTCAGTCGATTTCCTTCAAGACCCGCTACATACTCTGTAATCAATCACTGGCAATGATTAAAAAATTAAAAAAAAAAGCCGTTGAAGAAACCTTCAACGGCTTAAGGTATGGCGTCCCCAACGGGATTCGAACCCGTGTTGCCGGCTTGAAAGGCCGGCGTCCTAGGCCAGGCTAGACGATGGGGACGCAGTAATTCAGGATGTGTATTAGGCCTTTGTATGATAAACACGGAAGCGATGGACCCGGCATTCTATCAATGGGGAAAACACGAGTCAAACCAGGAAGTTATTCTCAACCATCTGAATGCTATCAGCTCACAGAACAGTATGAGCCTCCGACTGGAACTTTGCCTCCCATTTGTGGGATCTCCCGGAGAACGCCTCGACACTCGTGAGGAGAAACCACCATAATTTTGGCCAAACCCATAATCAGGAAAGATGGTGAAGGAGTGGGCCTGTAAGCCGGATTCTGTACTAGATGAAACGAGTTTCATCCAGTGGTGACCATTTCTCTGGAACCTAGGTTACCCTAGGCTTCAAGCAACCTACCCGAGAACCTCGACCGGGCCGGTCTCTCTCCCAGTCCGAGAAGAAATCGCTTTCTTCGACAAACCGGGAATCGTCCCCCTATTTGGTTTTGCTCCAGGTGACGCTTACCCTGCCACCTGTGTCACCACAGGCGCGGTGGGCTCTTACCCCACCATTTCACCCTTACCTGGCAAAAACAGAGGAATTTGCCATTGGCGGTATATTTTCTGTGGCGCTGGTGTCGGATTGCTCCGCCTGGGCGTTACCCAGCACCTTGCCCTTTGGAGTCCGGACTTTCCTCTCACGAAAAATTCCGTGAGCGGCCACCCGGCCCACTCGCACCATCAGTAACTATCGTAGGTTGAGAAAATGATGAAAGCAAGCGGCGCGTCACATGGAGGAAAAGCTATTCGGTCGTTTCCTCTTCAAGATGCCGAGCCATATAGAGAATACGGTGGCAATAAGAACAGTCCAAGAGTTCGTCACCGCGTTTCACCTCCGCAACCAGTTGCGGAGGAAGCTGAAGCTGACATCCCCCACAGGCCCCGTCACGAAGCTGGGCGACGGCATATCCTTTCCTCAAGGTCTTTAATCGGTTGTATCGAACCAGAAGTGGCTTATCCACCTGTAGGGAAAGAGTGGTTTGCTGACGGTCCAAATCGGCTAATTCATTCGCCAAATTGGCAAAATGCGTCTCCAGTCTCGCCTTTTCGCTATCAAAAACTTTCTGGGCTTCTATGGATTGCTCTTCCAGCTCTTTAAGGGCCTGCTCGTTCTGTTCCACCCGCTCCATGATTTCCAGCACATTCTCCTCAATAGAGTCTTTTTTCTTCCGAGCTAACTCTATTTCAAACAGATGCGCCTGGTATTCTTTGTTCGTTTTTAATTCAGAAAGTCGATTTCTGATTTTCTGGAGTTGTTCTTCTTGAGTAGCGAGTTCCCGTTCAGAGCTTCGTCGTTGTTTGACGAGCGATTCACCCGTATTTTTAAGGACTTGTAGCTTGGCAAGAATATCTTGAAGCGGAGTTTCAGCGGATTTGAGAAGCTCTGGAGCTTTCCGCAACTGGTCTTGAATCTGAAAAATTCGAAGATCAAATTTTTGAAGATTAATCAGGTATTGCAACTGCAAATTCACAAAGTCCTCAATATCCTAGAACATGTTTGCTCACCGGTTACTCAAGTCCGGCCCTGTCTCGTGGTGGGCCCACCAGGACTTGAACCTGGGACCAACTGATTATGAGTCAGCCGCTCTAACCAACTGAGCTATGGGCCCGAGATCATAACGGCGCACACACCCTTTTACCATAAATGGTGCTCAGGAAAAACTCCCCCCTGCGAATTTTATTCCCTCACCAGGGGTAAACTCAGGGAGAAGACGTTAATAAGGCCTTTTTCTGACGAAGCACATTGGACTCCGCGACCAAAGCATCGACCAAGTCCTGGCGTCCCTCCCGTTGTGCAACCTTAAGTTGATTAATCACCTCGTCCATGAGGCGTTGGATCTGGTTTTTCTTTAAAACACGGAGACATCCGGCGACATGAATAGACACTTCGTCACAATTGTATTCCCCCACGCTCAACCGGGAAATGACCGGTTCATAAGCCGGATCCTGACTGAATTCCGCATGCAAGGCATCGAGGTGCAAATGCCCTTCGTCATCCGTATGCTGAAAGGCCTTGCCAAGAATATGGCGATACAGTGGGACAGTAAACGCACCCTCATCGAGTTGCCGGATCTGATCCGGTTCCAGACGGCCTTGGAGCAATAATACAATAAGATCCCGTTCCTCCGGCTTGCCTTGTGGAATGGCCAGATTCGTGGCAGCTTGTTCCTTCCCCTTACCCGACGGAGCGACACTCATCGGCCGGGAAATAGTCGGGAGACGTTTACGGAGTAATTCCGGTCGAATACCCAATCGTTCTGAGACCACTTTCAGATATTCTTCCTTTTCTATGGGATTTTTAGTCTTATGAAGAATCGCAAGAATGTCATCTGCCCGCTTGACCCGATCTTGAATAGAATCATTTTTGGCTTTATTCAACACAGACATGATGGCAAAATCCAGCAACGTCGCGGCTTTCCCCTCCAACTCACGAAACGCGGAAACCCCGTTTTTCCGAATAAATGTATCAGGATCTTCACCAGCCGGGAGCAGCAGCACTCGGACTTCAATGCCGGAATTCATAAACAAATCAAGCGTCCGTAAGGCCGCGCCGATCCCTGCGGCATCTCCATCAAAGACGAGCATCACCGAAGGGGCCAATCGGCGTAGAATTTGGACATGATCGGAGGTTAAGGCCGTTCCCAAGGGTGCCACGACATTTTCAATCCCGTTTTGGTGGAGAGCGATGACATCAAAATACCCTTCTACCAAATAAAACCTCCCCGAAGCGGTGGCTGACTGCCTGGCCTTGTCCATTCCATAGAGGGATCTCCCTTTAAAGAATAAGTCGGTTTCGGGTGAATTGAGATATTTGGGAGAGGCCCCATCTTTCAGGATTCGACCCCCGAATCCCACCACCTGCCCACGGGGATCAGTAATGGGAAACATCACCCGATCACGAAAGCGATCATACGTGGATATTCTGGTGCCATCCTCAGACTCTTTCCGCACCACCAATCCAGCCTGTATGAGTTCTTCCGGTTTGACAGACTGCTGTTCCAGCCATTTGGAAAGGTTATTCCATCCTTCCGGAACGAATCCCAACTGGAATGCGTTCCAGGATTCCCTGGTAATCCCCCGCTGATCCAAATAATCCCTGGCGACTTGACCTTCAGGATTGTCCTGAAGATTACGGTGATACCAGGATGCGGCCAATTGATACAGATGAAAATACCGTTCACGAGATAAGCCTGATGTGGTCTTCCCCGCTGATTCCCGACGTTCAGGCAGGGGCACCCCTGTCCGTTGGCTTAACTCACGCAGAGCCTCCATGAAATCCATGCCTTCTTGTTTCATCAAAAAGGTAAAGGCATCTCCTCCGACACTGCAGCCAAAACAATAAAACATTTGTCGAACGGGGTTGACCGAAAATGAGGGAGTTTTTTCTGAATGGAAGGGGCACAGCCCTTTAAAGTTTTGCCCCGCTTTGGAAAGACTCACGTATGTGGAAATGAGATCAATAATATCAATGCGATCTCGAATTTGTTGAAGAATCTCTGGAGGAACTCCTCGCTTTTCGCCTGTCATCTCACTTCTCACCACGGACTGCGTTAGGGACACAGCATGAATGTCGTTCCCTTCGGATACCATATACTCTCGGGGCGCTTTGTCCCCGGCAACCCAACATTAACCCGGAGGCCACGCAAATGTCCGACCACCCATGACGTGAAAGTGCAAATGAAAGACACTCTGTCCGGCTCCCGGTCCGGTATTCGCAACGACCCGATATCCGCCACCGGCAATATCCCGCTGCCTGGCCATCTTGGCACAGACGACCATCAGGTGACCTAACAAGGCGGCATCCGTCTCTTTCGTATCATCCAAAGACACCACGTGCCGCTTGGGAATCACCAACATATGCACCTGCGCCTGAGGATTGATATCGTTAAACACGAACGTGTGTTCATCCTCATACAGTATGTCGGCGGGAATGGCCCCCTTGACGATTTGACAAAAAAGACAATCACCCATGAGTCGAGCCTCCTTCGAGCTGTTCGGGCTGTCGAATTCCTGATTTGCCAAATCGCTTGCCAAGCTCTTGATAGACGTCTTCAGGAGGAATGGAAAAATGCCCGAGCATGATGAGGGTATGAAACCACAAATCAGCCATTTCATAAATAATTTCTTCCCGATCGCCATTTTTCCCAGCGAGAAGGACTTCGCCGGCTTCTTCCGCCACCTTTTTCAAAATACGATCGAGGCCTCCCTCCATTAGTTTCGACACATAGGAATCAGGGCTCGGGTTGGCCTTCCGATCGCCAACCATTTCATACAGGCGCCGGGTAATCCCTCCCCAGGCCGTACCGGAGAAGAAAGCGGCTGGCTCTTCAGAAGTCGAAGAAGGTAGGGGAGAAAAAAAACATGAACGGGTTCCGGTATGACACGTCGGTCCAATGGGCTGGGCTTTCACCAAAATCGTATCCCGATCACAATCCACAAACATTTCCTTTAACAGCAATTCATGGCCGGACGTCTCGCCTTTTTTCCATAACCGTTTTCGCGATCGACTCCAGAAATGAACCCGTTGGGAATCGCAAGTCATCTCCCACGCTTGTTGGTTCATGAACCCCACCATCAAGACGGTCCCATCCAACCAATCCTGCACAACACAGGGGAGCAATCCTTGTTCATCAAACTGCAATGTGCTTGTCGAAGAGACTTCGCTCATGGGTCGTTATGAAATTGAAACCGGGACGGTTCCCGGACGCACAGGGATACCCTGTTGAGCCAAATACGATTTGGCTTGCCCGATGGAAAACGTTTGATAATGGAAAATAGATGCCGCCAGCACCGCATCTGCTTTCCCCACATGGAACGCCTCATACAGGTGCTGAAGCGTGCCAGCCCCTCCGGAGGCAATGACGGGAATAGAGACGGACTCGGAAATAGCCGCCGTTAAGGCCAAATCATAGCCGTCCTGCCTTCCGTCCTGATCCATACTGGTCAAAAGAATCTCTCCGGCGCCATAGTCCTTCATCCGTTTCCCCCACTCAACGGCGTCCAGACCGGTCGAGTTCCGCCCTCCATGGGTAAACACTTCCCACCCGGGCTCACCCCCTTCACATGTGGTCGCCCGCTTCGCATCAATCGCCACAACGATACATTGCGAGCCGAAACGATTGGCGGCAGCTTTTACGAAATCAGGATGCTCCACCGCAGCCGTATTAATACTGACTTTGTCCGCTCCAGCTTCTAATAACCGGCGAATATCCTCAATGGTCCGGATCCCTCCCCCAACCGTGAGCGGCATAAACACCTGCTCCGCCGTCCGAATCACCACATCTAAGATCGTATCCCGCTTTTCATGTGAAGCGGTAATATCCAGAAAACACAGCTCGTCCGCACCTTCTCGATCATACACCTGCGCAATGTGAACCGGATCTCCCGCATCGCGCAAATTCACAAACGAGACCCCTTTCACCACTCGCCCGTCTTTCACATCCAGGCAGGGTATGATTCTCTTCGTCAGCATGATGTTCGAGACGATTCTGCCAAGGCCACCATTTCAAGAGCCGCCTTCAAGTCCAAGGTGCCTTCATATAAGGCCTTTCCGATAATGATTCCGGAAATTCTGCTTCCCAGGGCCTGAATGGTCTGTACATCTTTCAAGACCGTGACTCCACCAGAGGCAATAACGGGAAACGGCGAGATATCCACCGCTTCCCGCAGAGCTGAAATATTTGGTCCTGCCAACATGCCGTCCCGGGATATGTCCGTAAAGACCATGCCTCCCAAGGGCAAGTCTTTTACTGATTCAAAGACCTGTCGTGGGGTCAGACTGGACACGGTCTTCCACCCATGCACCGCGACTAAACCCTGTTTGACATCAATCCCGATTAAAATTTTATCAGGAAACTCTGTCGCGGCTGCTGCCAAAAAATCCGCATCCTGTAAGGCCGCTGTTCCAATCACCACCCGGTCCACTCCACAGGACAAGTAGGCCCGAATGGTTGACGTGTTTCGTATGCCCCCACCGACCTGCAGGGGAATGGCTAACCGTTTGGTCATGGCTTCAATGTGTGATAGATGCTGAGGTGTTCCGGTCACCGCCCCGTCTAAATCCACCACATGAAGGTAGCGGGCACCAAGACTCTGCCAATGTTCCGCCATCGCCGCGGGGTCATCGGAATACCTGGTGACCTGATCCATCTCGCCCTGTCGCAGGCGGACACATTTCCCGTCCTTCAGATCAATTGCAGGAATCAGTAGCATCGGTTAAGGATTCTCCTTCAAGGATGGAGCAGGAAGAGGAGGCCCCTGTTCGCCCAAGCCGACGGGGAAAGCCTTCATCACTTTGTTGACACCCAATTCAGCAAGTTTATCGGCAGTCACAAACCCTCCACCCTTTTCAAAAAAACCTACGACATCCTGGTTAAGCGGTTTTTGTTCCTCAAAAAATTCCCCGGTCCATAAGACCATTCCATCAGACGGTCTGAGGAGATACACTTCAAACCCTACTGCGGCCGGCTTGGCTCCAAGCTTGCTCCCTTCACGCTCACGGTATGTCCGGACGAGTCCCCCCACAACTCCATCAACTTTTAAGCGGGTTCCGACCTCTTGGGCCATGACGGGCAATGACGATTCTCCTTCCGGGCTTTCCTTGCCCATCACGGCAGAAGACTCCTCTGGACCGATCACCCGTAAGGAAGGCCGGCCGGCCAACACAGAAGCCACCTGTGTCGTAATTCGATGTGCCGCCGTTTCAGGCACCACATAACGAACTTTTCTGGATTCTGTCCCATCCGCCTGATCAGTCCCCGGCAACCGAAATTGTGTTCGAATTTCTTCCGGATCCCTAATGCCTCCACGTGTCGAGCTACTCGCCAATTGAGGGGTTTTGATGGTCTGAAAAGGAAGGATGGCGAGACTGGATATACGGGAGGGATCAAATTGTGGAGCGGCCTGAATTTGAACTTTAGGGGGAACACAGCCTATACCGAGACACCACCACCCGATAAGTATCATGACCAGGAACCGGGAAGGCAACGGTCTCGACCGCCCCTTGATCGCAAAACACATTCCCCTCATTGCCAATCACCAAAATTCTTCAAGACCTGCAACCCGACGGCCTGACTTTTCTCGGGATGCCATTGAGTAGCAAACACATTGTCTTTCCAGACACTACTCGCAAAAGAAATTCCATAGTCGGTTTGGGTACTGACGAGAGCACAATCCGTCGGTTCCACATAGTAGGAATGCACGAAATACACATAGGAGTCGGAGGCAATGCCACGTAATGGCGGAGCAACCGTGTTGACCTGAATCGTATTCCAACCCATATGAGGAATTTTAAACGACGTCGCTCCATCATCGGAGGGACGGGGAATCGCTTTCACCTTCCCGGCCAGGATCCCTAACCCCTGGTGACAGCCAAATTCTTCGCTTTCCGAAAACAGCAATTGATACCCTAAACAAATGCCGAGAAAAGGTTTTCCCGAAGCGATGGAACGGTATATGACATCCATCAACTCAAAGCGAGCCAGGTTGTCCATGCAATCCCCAAACGCGCCCACACCCGGCAACACGACATGACTGGCCTGGTCAATCACGAGCAGGTCTCGAGTCACGACCGCGTCATGGCCCACGCATTCAAACCCTTTCTGCACGCTCCGAAGATTTCCCATCCCATAATCAATAATGGCAATCATGTCCCGGCTGTTATCCTCTCTCTCTCTCCGCCCCCTGATTCTCACCCTTCAGAGCAACCCTTTGGTTGAGAGCACTCCCTTAATTCGTTCTTCCCGCCTAACCGCTTGATCCATGGCTTTCGCAAACGCCTTAAAAATCGCTTCCATGATGTGATGAGGATTTCTTCCATACAGCACATTCACATGAAGGTTTAACCCTCCCTGACTCACGAATGCCTGAAAAAAATCTTCAAACAATCCCAAATCAAACGACTTAATATACCGCGTGGGTAACACTACATTGTATACTAGGTACGGTCGGCCACTCAGATCCACGGTCACCTGGGCCAACGTTTCATCCAACGGCACCGTCGCCCATCCGAATCGGGTGAGGCCTTCTTTGGTCCCCAGAGCCTGGGTTAAGACCTGCCCCATGACAATGCCCACGTCTTCGATCGTGTGATGGTCATCAATCTCGATATCCCCTTTCGCTTCCACTGTCAGATCAAAAAATCCATGTTTACCGAATAAATTCAACATGTGATCTAAAAACGGGATCGAGGTCTTAATCTGATTGTTGCCGCACCCGTCGAGGCCCCATTCCACTCGAATGGCCGTTTCCGCGGTTTTCCGTTCTTGAGAAGCCGTTCTGGGAACAAGATGTCGGTTCATGTCCATCGACTCTCCATTGATCGCCCATGTGCATCCAGGCCTTCCAGCATAGAAAGCCGCATCACTGGAGCATGAGCTTTGCGCAACGCGGCCTTCGAATAGGTCACCACATTGCTGGTTTTCATGTACTCATCCACACCCAAACACGAAAAAAATCTGGCACTCCCACCAGTTGGTAACACATGATTGGGCCCTGCCACATAATCCACCACCGCGGGAGGGGTATAGCGCCCAACAAAAATGGCACCCGCATGACGTATACGTGACACATAGTCTCCCGCCCGATCCACATTTAATGATAAATGCTCCGGCGCAATCCGATTGGCTAATTCAAACGCCTCATCAAAGGATCGCACAACAAACGCCAGGGCATGATTGTGAATTGATCGGGACGCAATCGCCTGGCGTCCCAACTGAGCAAGTTGGCGGGTCACTTCAGTCACAACCCGTCTGGCAAGAGTCAGAGAAGTCGTCACCAGATAAACACAGGCTTCCTCATCATGCTCGGCTTCACAAAGAAGATCAGCCGCCACATGCAGTGGGTTACTGGCGGAGTCGGCAATGACCAGCAACTCACTCGGACCCGCAATCATATCAATGTCGACCTGGCCGTAGACCAGGCGTTTGGCCGTGGCCACATACATATTCCCTGGACCGACAATTTTATCCACGGGCCGGATTGCCGAGGTGCCAAAAGCCAAGGCCCCAATGGCTTGGGCTCCACCGACCCGGTAGATTTCATCCACTCCAGCGACATCCGCCGCCACCAACAACGCGGGGTGGATGATGCCATTCGGTGTCGGCGTACACATGACGACCCGCTTCACCCCAGCCACTTTCGCGGGGATGGCATTCATGAGCACCGATGACGGATACAGGGCTTTTCCGCCTGGAACATATACCCCGACGGCATCTAACGGCGTGATCCGTTGGCCTAATTGAATCCCCTTTTGACGATAGACCCAGGATTTCCTTCGTTGTCGACGATGAAAGGTCCGAATACGGTTCGCCGCATATTTCAGCGCCTTAATATCCGAGGACGGTAGTTCGGCGTAGGCACGCTCGACGTCTTTTGACGCCACACGAAGGCCGTCAGGACTGATTCGGACATGATCGAATTTCCAGGTCAACCGCTGGAGTGCCTGATCGCCCTCCTGCCGAACAGCATCCAAGATTGTCCTGACGGCTTTTTCAACCTTGTCGTTTTGTTGAGCTGCCCGCTGACAGACACGATTCACCGCTTGCGAAAACTCTTGGTCCTTGTGGGAAACAATTTTCATGCATGAACCTTTTTGGAGCGGGAACGAGAAAGAATTTTCTTTACCCGGGCAATCAGTTCCGTAATCACGGCATGTTTCATTTTTAAGCTTGCCCGATTCACAATCAATCGGGCCGATGACCAGGCGATCACTTCATCCTCGACCAGATTATTGGCTTTCAGGGTGTTTCCCGTCTCCACCAGATCAACAATCCGATCGGCCAATCCGACCAATGGAGCCAACTCGATCGACCCGTAGAGCTTAATCAATTCCACAGGCAACCCTTGCTGGTTAAAAAAACGTTCGGTGATCATGGGATATTTGGTTGCCACCCGAAGCTTGGAAGACATCCGTTGCACAAGCTGTGGCCCGTTCGGCCTGGCGACTACCAGCCGACAGACTCCCAAGTTCAAGTCAACCGGTTCATAGACATCCGGGCTCTGTTCCAACAGGACATCTTTCCCAACCACCCCTAAATCGGCTGCGCCATATTCAACATAGGCCGGCACATCACTTGGGCGTACAATTAAGACCCGGTGCCCATGCTCCGGGAATTCCAAAATTAATCGACGGTCGTCCGCTCGGACATGATATCCCGTATAGCCTGCCTGGCGGAACAATTCAAGAGTCGGATCAAGAAGTTTACCCTTGGAAAGGGCAATGGTAATCCCTTCGCTCATGCCACCTCGCGAACGCGAACAATCCTCGCACCCAGGGCCTGAAATTTTTCTTCCAGCCGTTCATAGCCGCGGTCTAAATGATAAACTCGGGACACAATCGTTTCGCCATCAGCCGCTAACCCGGCCAGGACCAAACCTGCACTGGCGCGTAAATCCGAAGCCATGACGGGTGCACCGGTGAGCAACGGCACACCTTTGACGACGGCATGCGGGCCATCAATCTCAATCGACGCTCCCATCCGGTGAAGTTCCGGGACGTGCAAAAATCGTCCTTCAAAAATGGTTTCGGAAATCACGCTCACGCCTTCTGCCACCGACATCAACGCCATCATTTGGGCTTGGAGATCCGTCGGGAAGCCGGGATAGGGGAGCGTCTTAATTTCCACCGCTTTGAGCGGACCCGACCGGCGGATTCGCACACCGTCATGGCTTTCGGTTAACTCAGCACCCATTTCCTGAACTTTTTTCAGGACGCTGCCTAAATGGTCTGTTACGCACCCCTTTACCATCACATCCCCACCGGTAATGGCTCCGGCCATCAAATAGGTACCGGCTTCAACTCGATCGGGGATCACCCAATGCCCTGCCCCATGAAGTTCCTTCACCCCTTCAATTGTAATGGTGTCCGTTCCCATCCCATGAATTTTGGCACCCCGCTTGGTTAAGAAGGCACACAGGTCCGTGATTTCCGGTTCCCGTGCGACATTATGCAAACTCGTGGTCCCTTGCGCCAGGCAAGCCGCCATGATCAGGTTTTCCGTGCCCGTGACCGTCGGGAAATCCAAGTCAATCCTTGCTCCTTTAAGCCGACCGGCTTTCGCATGGATATAGCCATGCTCCACTTGAATTTCAGCCCCCATCATCTCCAATCCTTTGAGGTGAAGATTGACCGGTCTGGTGCCGATCGCACACCCACCCGGCAGAGAAACCTTGGCTTCTCCCAGTCGAGCGAGTAATGGGCCTAAGGCTAAAATAGACGCTCGCATCGTTTTGACTAAATCATACGGCGCTTCAATCGAATGCACCTGAGCCGCATCCAGCCTGACCCTGGCGCCTTCCTCTTGAACCGCCACTCCCAACAAGGCCAGTAATTTCCCCATGGTCATCACATCACGAACGTGTGGAACATGGTCAATGACGCATTCCCCGCCCCCTAATAACGTCGCTGCCAAAATCGGCAAGGCGGCATTCTTGGCTCCGCCGATTTCCACGGACCCCTTTAATGGCAATCCACCTGTGATTCGAATTTGATCCACTGACAATATTCCTGGTCTACACAAGATGCCGTTGCACGCATACCACTCGTGGAATGCCTTGGGAATCCGGCAGGACCTTTACCACCTTAAACGCATTCGTCAGGGAAGGCTCCCGGCACAGTTGGTCAGCCTGACCAACTCCCACTTCCATCAGGACATATCCCTTTGAGGAAACAAGTCCCGGCGATTCATCCAATAACCGCCGGTACACATCGAGTCCATCCGGCCCTCCATCCAACGCCAGCCGTGGTTCAAAGTCTTTGACATCTGGAGAAAGGTGTTCCCATTCCGCATGGGAGATATACGGCAGGTTAGCAATAATGGCGGTCACTTTACCTGCTAAATTTCTGGATAACAAGTGGGAAAGCAGGTCACCAGCCACCCACAGAATTCGTTGCGCAACTCCATGGCGCATGGCATTGACCCGTGCAAGATGTAGCGCGGAGACTGACTTATCTGATGCGATAATCACCGCTGCAGGAAGGTTGACCGCGAGACTGATGGCCAGACATCCAGAACCCGTCCCGACATCCAGAATCACCGGACAGGCGTCAGCCCCTAGAAGTCCAATCGCCTCTTCCACCAGCAATTCGGTCTCAGGTCTTGGAATGAGCACCCCAGGTCGGACGAGAAAATCCAAACCAAAAAAATCTTGATTCCCTAATACATATTGCAGTGGTTCATGTAAGGCACGGCGCTGAAACAAGGCCACAGCCCGCCGACAGACTTCCGCATCAACGGGAGTGTCTGGATTCGCATGCAGTTGCAACCTCGAAATACCAAGGGCATCCTCAAGAAGCCACAGCGCTTCATGGCGGGCGTTGGCAATCCCCGCGTGAATCAGCGTCTCAACCGCACCACGATATAACTGTGAATAGGAAGTGAAGGGGGGCATCTGAGCCTCATAGAGCACACGCGCCTTGAACCGTTGAAAGAGAAGGACCGGCGTTACACGAAGGGCATCATTGGGCTTTGAGGCCCGCGATTAACCCGTCAAGGTCGCCTTCCATCACTCGATCCAATTTGTGCAACGTCAGCCCGATTCGATGGTCGGTCACGCGATTTTGTGGAAAATTATACGTGCGGATTTTCTCACTCCGTTCCCCTGTCCCGACTTGGGAACGGCGTTGTTGCGCAATAGAGGCTTCCTGTTTTTCGCGCTCGGCATCACCAATTCGTGTTCGAAGGGTTCGCATGGCCTTCGTTCGATTTTTTAGTTGGGATCGCTCGTCCTGACATGTCACAACCACTCCTGTCGGAATATGCGTAATCCGGATCGCAGAATAGGTCGTATTCACACTCTGTCCACCAGCCCCTGATGAACAATAGGTGTCAATCCGTAAATCTTTCGGATCAATGTGCACCTCCACCTCTTCAACCTCCGGCATCACCGCGACCGTCGCCGTGGATGTATGAATTCGTCCATTCGCCTCTGTCGTCGGAACCCGCTGCACCCGGTGCACCCCACTTTCATACTTAAAATTTCCAAAGGCTCCCTTGCCTTCAACCAGCAAAACCGCCTCTTTGACCCCACCAAGACCGGTTTCCTGAAATTCCATTAATTCGACCCGTAATCCCTTAGCCTCGGCAAACTTCGTGTACATCCGAAGGAGATCGCCGGCAAAGAGTGCGGCCTCACTTCCACCAGTCCCTGCGCGAATTTCAATGAACGAATTTTTATTATCCCCTTCATCAGCCGGACAGAGCAATTCAATGACCTGGGACTCCATGGCCTCACGTTGACTTTCCAGGCTTTGCAATTCTTCCCCGGCCAACCGGCGCATGTCGGGATCTAATTGCAGATCTTCCGTCATCAGGCGAGTCTGGGCAATCTCTTCGACTACCCGTCGGTACTCGCCAAACAACTGTGCAATGGGCTCTATCTCTGATCGCTCTTTCGTGAGCGCAACCAGAAGGGTTGGTTGAGACAAGACGGCAGGATCTGATAACTGATCGTTGAGCGTGTCATATTTATTCGCAATGGCCTCCCATTTGCTAAATAAACCGCCCTCTTTAAGCTCTGTCTTCGTAATTGGTGGCATAGACCTAGTTTAACAGGAAATTAAATAACACGACATGTACCCTTTATCCTAGACAACCATGCCCGCTAGCCTCATACGAAAAATTCATAGAAAGATGGGCTTGAAGGGAGGGGAACCGTGTCACCACTCAGGGGAGCCGCTGCTGGGGAACCCAGTCTTCTCGACCACAAATGGAGAAAAGCAACAGCCAGGACTGCTTCATGACCATGCACAGACGTCATCCCCTGGAGGATTGTTTAGGCAGGACAATGGAGAAGAAAGAGAAAAGGTCTTTACGCTTTGGCTTTGGCTTTGGGCTTCGCCGTTTTGGCGTATTTTTTATTGAAACGTTCCACCCGTCCTTCGGCATCCACAATTTTCTGAGTACCCGTGAAAAACGGATGGCAACTGGAACAGATATCGACCTTTAAGTCTCCCACGGTTGTCCGGGTTTGATAGGTCATACCGCACGCACAACTCACATTTGCAAATTCATAAGCCGGATGAATGCCCTTTTTCATACTACCTCCTTCAACGCCATCTCTCGATTCAACATCTAATTATGAAAAGCCCTCAACGCCAAACCTTTATTGTGAATTATCGATTCATAGATTGCAAGAACTCATTATTACTCTTGGTTCCGCCAATTTTATCCATGAGAAATTCCATCGCCTCCATGGTCCCGAGAGGGCTTAACACCTTTCGGAGGATCCACATTTTGTTCAGACGGTCGCGATCAACCAGCAACTCCTCTTTCCTTGTGCCGGATTGACTGATATCGATGGCCGGGAAGAGCCGTTTATCCGCTAACCGACGATCCAGGTGCACTTCCATGTTGCCGGTTCCCTTAAACTCTTCAAAAATAACATCGTCCATTCGACTTCCAGTATCTACCAATGCTGTGGCCAGAATCGTCAAACTCCCACCAAATTCGATATTTCTGGCGGCACCAAAAAACCGTTTAGGTCGTTGCAGGGCATTGGAATCCAAACCTCCGGATAATACCTTTCCACTGGGAGGGGAAATCGTATTATAGGCACGGGCCAATCGAGTCACACTGTCTAACAAAATCACCACATCCCGTTTATGTTCGACCAGTCGCTTGGCTTTTTCCATGACAATCTCTGCCACTTGGGCATGCCGCTGAGGAGGCTCATCAAAAGTGGAGCTAATGACTTCGGCGGCTTTGACCTGGCGCTGCCAGTCCGTGACTTCTTCAGGCCGTTCATCAATCAGAAGGACGATCAAGACAATTTCCGGATGATTCGCAATGATAGCCCGCGCCACAGCCTGCAAGAGCATGGTCTTTCCCGTTCTAGGAGCCGCCACAATCAATCCCCGTTGCCCTTTGCCAATGGGCGTCGTGAGCTCCATCACTCTCGTGCAATACTCTTCAGGATCAAATTCAAGGTTGATCCGCTCTTCAGGATACAGCGGAGTAAGATTATCGAACAGAATTTTATCCCGCTGCACCTCAGGCTCATCATAATTAATTTTCTCGACTTTCAAGAGCGCAAAATATCGCTCTCCGTCCTTCGGTGGGCGAATCTGCCCTGAGACAATATCCCCGGTTCGCAAATTAAATCTTCGAATTTGAGACGGAGAAATATAAATATCATCGGGTCCTGGCAGATAGTTGGAATCCGGGGCCCGGAGAAATCCAAATCCATCTGACAGAGTCTCCAGGACTCCCTCTCCGAAAATGACTCCGTTCTTGTCGCTCTGCCCTTGAAGAATAGAGAAAATCAGCTCTTGCTTTCGCAAATTTGGCGCGCCATCAATTTTGAGATCACGCGCGATTTCATTTAATTCTCCAATGGACTTTTGCTTCAATTCGGCAAGATACATTAGGTTACTCCATTCATTGGCCGGAAGGGTTTTCTCGTGGGCTTAGCCTGTTACGAGGGGTGGAAAGGATACGAACATTTTCATCTGGGTTGTGCGCTGCGAATTTTGGCGATCCCCGAAAAGGGAACCGCACCAGACTTTAATAAAGTTAAAAGATTTAGACCGGTATTGTGTGTTTAGGAAGAATGTTTAGAGAAACTGAAGAACCACACTTGTCAAAACCACCCGTGTTGTCCTATCTACGATTTGAAATAATACGTGAAGTCCGAGAAGTTAATTGGCGGAAATGGATTTTGCTATCAAATGGGCAGGTCTTAAGTAATTATTTATCTCACTATTGAACAACTTGTCAATAGGCTCCTTTCGGAAGTTACGACAGGAAACTCAAATTTTTCCCCGAACCACTCATCGAAAAGTCACCCTGCTCTCTCAAGGTTGGCACCCTTAATCTTATTATGTTAAACCATCATGACGGTAATTGAAAGTCAACAAGGAAGGGTCCTCTCCCATGTCTGATTCAGGTTTTCCCTTTTCCAGTGAACGGATTTTCACCCTCTCCGAAGCCAACGGATTAATCCCCGAGCTGGAACAATTTTGGGACAATATTAAGGTAGGACGCCAAATACTTATGGATACGAGGGAAGAAGTCAAAAAAGCCAGCGCCCAAGCGTCCTCTGGAGGAGGAACGGTCATGGGCGTCCAATATATCAAAGGGTTACAAGACATCAATAGCAGCCTGCATGCCATTCAGGAACTCGGGGTGGTGATCAAAGATGTCGAAATTGGCTTATGTGATTTCCCATTTTTGCTTGATGACCGCCTGGTATTTTTATGTTGGAAATCCGGAGAAAAACAGGTTCGCTGGTGGCACGATATTGACAGCGGATATGCGAACAGACAACCGTTAGAAGACCCGAATCCATAGTCCTGCCGCACATTCGCCTATTCGGTTCAAACGCACTCTCCAGACAACCGGGGCTTCCGACCCAACATGTCCATACGACTGCCTTCTGATATGATGGAGAAGTCATGCCCATTGCAGAAGAAAGCCAATTGATGCGGCGTCGGAAAAGGAACGAGGAGAAAGAATGAAATTCGTCATTTTAGGGAAAGACGGTCCTGAAGGCGCACAAAAACGACCCCTCTATCGGGAAGCCCACCTCAAACGGCTTGAGGCGTGGGCACAACAAGGCAAAGTTATTTTGGCTGGGCCTCTGACCGATAAAATAGGGAGCTTAATCGTGGTTGAAGCAGACTCACTCGAAGAAGTCCAGGCATTTGCCAAGGATGATCCCTATACCCTTCATGGGGTTTTTCATGAAGTCACCATCCACCCGTTTCTCCAGGTGTTTCCCAAAGCAAACCCTTCACTCTAACCAGGAAGGAAGGGGAAGAAGAATGTACGGCAACCCTTGGGAAAAACCTGATGGCCTACTTTGGGTTAGACGAATGCCTTGTATTTTTCGGAACTAAATCCAATACCCGTTGCCATTCATCCGGACGCACTGGTTGAATCGAGAGTCGGGAACCTTTACGAAGCAGTTCCATTTTTTCTAATCCCTTAACGACTCGCAACTGATCCAAAGGCAAGGCCTGAGGAAACTTTTTAACGAACTGGACATCCACAAGAAACCAACGTGGCGAATCCGGCGAACTACGCGGATCAAAATATCGGCTCCTTGAATCGAATGCAAAGGCGTCAGGATAAGCGGCCTTAACCACTTTAACGATTCCAACTATGGCCGGAGGGTCCGTATTGCTATGGTAAAAAAATCCCAAATCCCCAACATTCATGGATTTCAGGAAATTTCGAGCCTGGTAATTACGTACGCCTTCCCAACATGTAGTCTTACGGGGAGAGTTAGCCAGATCATCAATGGAAAATGTTGTCGGCTCTGATTTGAACAACCAATACCGTACCATCATGCCTCACTCATTCATTGATTGGCTTTAAAAACCACAAACACCATTAAGTAATTATAAAGTGTACATTTTTCAGAGTACAATTGGACCCTTTCCTAACGCATCTACCACATGACTGCTTAATATTTTTGAGGCATCATGACCAACCATGATTGATCAAATAATTCAGTTTGCCGAGTCCTGGGTTCCCAGGGAAATTTGGGTCGGTATGATCACCCTTTCCCTGATTGCGTTTGTCGGAACCCTTATTGCGATCCCTGCTCTGTTAATTCGCCTGCCACCTGATTACTTCAACAATCACAACCACCGCAGGTGGTTTGCCAACCATCATCCCATTATTCGCGCCATTGGTTTGATGGTGAAAAACGGCCTGGGACTCATTTTTCTGGTAGCCGGAATTGCCATGCTGGTCTTACCGGGACAAGGTATCCTCACAATGGTTCTGGGTATCTTATTTCTGGATTTTCCGGGAAAACACCGTGTCGAACAAAAACTCATTCGGCAACCCCAGATTCTCAACGCTATCAACGCCATGCGAGAAAAAGCAGGCAAACTGCCGTTTGTGTTTCATGAAAACACCCCGACCTAAATCCATGTCGGCCTGAACCTTCCTCAGTCAACACCCGTTTACACCCTTTTCTCCCATTGATAGGATGGCCCGCATGTCTGTATGGAACAAGATCGGATGGCTAGGACTCGCCGGACTTTGTGCCGTGGCCTTCGGCCATGTCGTAGGCCTAGTCAATCCTCACGAAAAAGTGAACGGACTCTGGCTCGTGGTCGCCGCCTCATGCTTCTATGTGTTGGCCTACCGATTCTATGGCCGATTTTTGGCTCAGCGAGTCATGAATCTGGACGATCGACGTCGCACACCCGCACACCGACTGGAGGACGGCACCAATTTCTATCCCGCCAACAAATACATTCTCTTCGGCCATCATTTTGCGGCTATCGCCGGAGCCGGCCCATTACTCGGTCCCGTCTTGGCGGCACAATTTGGCTTCCTCCCTGGGTTTTTATGGATTGTCATTGGCGCGGTTCTGGCGGGCGCAGTACAGGATTTTATTATCCTTGTCGCCTCCATGAGGCGAAATGGCCGTTCACTTCCGGAAATTGCCCATGCTGAATTAGGTCCCATCACCGGGATGGCCACGGCGATTGCCGTGCTCTTTATTGTGGTCGTCGCGCTAGCCGGATTAGGCCTGGCGGTGGTGAATGCGCTTTATCACAATGCCTGGGGCACCTTTACCATCGTCATGACCATTCCCATCGCCCTGCTCATGGGACTATACCTTCAAAAATTTCGCCAGGGACAAGTCGGGGAAATGACACTGATCGGGTTAGGACTCTTGATCGTGGCCATTCTCGTCGGCCGAACCGTGGCACAATCAGAATGGGCTGAATGGTTTTTATGGGACCGCACCACGCTCACATGGAGCCTTGCGGCATATGGATTTCTTGCCTCAGTCCTCCCCGTCTGGATGTTATTAGTGCCCCGGGATTATCTCTCAACATTTATGAAATTGGGTGTGATCGCCCTTCTGGCCGTCGGCGTCATAGTGCTCGCGCCCACCATTGAAATGCCTCGCATCACCATATTTACGGCGGGCAATGGACCGATCATTCCAGGAACGTTGTTTCCGTTTCTCTTTATCACCATTGCCTGTGGGGCCATTTCCGGCTTTCATTCCCTGGTCTCATCAGGAACGACGCCCAAGCTGATTAGTCGGGAATCTCAAGCCATCGTCGGCTACGGTGCCATGCTTCTGGAAAGCTTTGTCGGAGTAGTGGCGCTCATCGCCGCCTGCCTTCTCGTTCCCGGCGATTATTTTGCCATCAACACCAGCCTGTCCGCAGACACCCTGCAAACTATGGGATTTCCAACCGCCCACATTACGGAACTCTCCACGCTTGTTGAGGTAGATGTATCGGGCCGTCCGGGAGGTGCGGTATCCCTAGCCGTTGGCATGGCCTCGATTTTTTCAAGCTTGCCGGGAATGTCCGGGCTCATGGCCTATTGGTATCAATTCGCGCTCTTGTTCGAAGCCCTGTTCATTTTGACCACAATTGATGCTGGGACACGGGTCGCCCGGTATCTGGTTCAGGAATTAGGGGGACGATTCTATACCCCGCTCAAACAGATCAATTGGTGGCCCGGAGTATTAGGCGCCAGTCTGTTCGTGGTTGGAGGGTGGGGGTATCTCATTGGCACAGGATCCATTGCGACCATCTGGCCTATGTTTGGCGCAGCCAATCAATTACTCGGTATGCTCGCTCTCTGTATTGCCACGACCGTGCTCATCAAGATGAACAAGACAGCCTATCTGTGGGTGACGGTGATCCCGATGGTATTTGTGGGCGTGATTACCCTGGCCGGATGCTATGAACTCTTGGTGATCTTTATCAGTCGGGCCCTCTCAACAGAGGGGTCGCAAAGCCTGACCATGGCTATCAATGCCTCACTCGTCGGCCTGGTGGCCATACTCGCACTCATTGCCCTCACAGACAGCGCCAGAAAATGGTATGGCTATCTTGTGCACAAACAGCCATTGAACAGCACCGAAGTGATCGAAGGCGAAGGCATTCAACTTCCCGCAGGACGGTGCTGCTAATCCAGAGACCTGCAACAACAACTTGAAAGGAGGCTTATGGCGGACAACTATTCTTTCGACGTCATTTCTCGCATCGACATGCAGGAAATGAAAAATGTGGTGGATCAAACCGAAAAAGAAGTCGGGCAACGCTTTGATTTCAAAGGATCAAAAACCGAGCTAACGTTAAAAGAGAAAGACAAACAATTGGTGGTGATCTCGGATGATGACTACAAACTCAACGCGGTCTTGGATATCCTCAAGGGCAAATGCGTCAAACGCAATGTGTCGTTGAAAGGCCTGACATATGGGAAAGTGGAAGAAGCCTTAGGCGGAACCGTACGCCAAACCATTACCATTCAGAGCGGGCTTCCGGAAGACAAGGCTAAAGCCATCACGAAATCGATTAAAGAGGCCAAATTCAAGGCCCAGGGACAAATTCAAGGGGAACAAGTCAGGGTGCAAAGCAAAAGCAAAGACGAACTGCAAGCCGTCATGAAACATCTCAAAGAACAGGACTTCGGACTCGATCTGCAATTTGAAAACTACCGGTAACAGCCAGCCGCGGTTTCGCCACAGGCTGGCAGGCCGTCCCTACATGTTCTAAGGCCCGGTCGAGAGCCTGTTGACCGGCTCCAGCTCTCAACAGGTCCCGTGCCTCTATAGCAGAAGGCCGGTTTTTCCCAATGGGAACATCCAGTTGCTCCAAACTTTCAAACCCCCGCCCCTGCGTCCAATAGACCAGTTGAAAATCCGATAGGCGCAGAATACCCACCTCAGCCAATGCTGAATTTTCAATACCGGTTCCACTCATTTGAGTCATCATCGTGGCTTCTCCAATTGTTACAGGACCAATTTTCTCACGACTGGAAAGAACAACCACGATTACATAGGGGACATGTAAGCTCTGCCCTTGGACTTTCAATTCCTGAGAAAAGTTTACGGCCGGAGAGAACGGTGGGGCTGTCACAATATCTTGAAAGGCACAACGCTGCCGGAGAAACGTTTCGGTTCGTCGAGTGAGCGTCTCAAGATACTTGGAAATGATGGCCGGAGCGGAATTCTGAGCGGTATCATCTGCATGCACGACCAGACCAATGGTGGGTACCCGAAGCCACTCACCATTCTTGGAAGATAACTCCTGCGATTCAAATGCCTCTTTTCCGACAAGATGGATCAGACGGGGCGTGGGACCTGCCCCACACCCCAACAAAGTAAACGCCAACACACACAGGCACAATAGTTTTGATAGAGTCATCCAATCAGGTCGATTGATTCTTCTTCCATAATATTTCTAAGTGCATCACCGCCTGGGCAATGGCATCCTTCCCGGAAACCCATCGAAGCGTCTCATACTCCTCCTCCTCTGAATTGGGATAAATGGGAGGTTGGGTCTGAGCCCGTCGGACGACCGGATAGACATTAGATTCAAGCGGGACAACCAGCCGTTCCAGGGTCGCCCACGCTTGACCATCCGTGGAGACTACCGGTTGCCCTGTCCGGGCATCCAGCAACGCGAGTTCCAGACGCGCATAATTTTCCGCACGGTACCCTGGCATTCCCCCACCCCGCATACCCGTCGGCTGCTGCAACCCGCCCATTGGAAAACGATCAAAGACCTCATACTCGGTACTGGATAATACCGCCAAAACCAGATAGGGCACGTTTTGCTCCTTCCCCAATTGGATGAATGGGTCCACGGAGCCCTTGGGTTTCAAATCATCCGGATACACGACGGAATGAATTTGAATCGGTAATTGTTTTTGAAGTTCCGTCTTCAGATGTTCCCCAAGATTTTCCAACGTCCCTCGGCGAAGTTCAGGAGCTGCTTTTTCAAATCCCGAATCATTCAGAACGACCAAGACGGCAGTCGCTCCTTCCCCTGGAAGCACAATTTTTGCCCCGTCCCCGCCTGACAGATTGGAGGGTTGGGGCAGGTAAGCCGGCAACCGTTTGGGAGTGTTATCCAACGAACAACCAAAGAAAGAAAAAGCAGAGAGGAACCCGACAATCAACCAGATGTGACGCCACATAATGAAGCCTCCATTGGTTAAGAAAAAATGTCCGTCTGAATGTTAAATTCTCCTCCCTTTACTCAAGGATCGTCAAGAACGGGAGAAACGGTGAAGGTGATAGCCGTCAATTGCTGACAAGCTGAAGGCCGGGATTCATTGTCCCTCTCAGGATCATCCATACTATTGCTTCCCAGGACCTTCCTCCGTGGCTCCCTCATGGTTTTCACTGTCTTTCCCTCTAAGACCAATTTTTGTTTGGGCAACCGGATATCCGCCTAAGATTCGGACCTGCCAAAGCAAGAGGAAAGTCTCTGGAAAAACACGGGATCCAGTTGCCATCTTTCAGGATCTTGGGGTAGGGTAAGGCGGTGTGCCCACTGCTTAAAAAAATTTTCCATTACCTCTTACTTGTGGTTGTCGTGTCCGTTCTTCCCGCCTGCGACAAAGTCTCCATTCCCCGCCTGACTCACGAAGATAAACACGAACCAAGAATTCCCGTCACGATCACTTACGCCTTTGCACCCAATCTTCTGACCTATACTCAGACTGTGGGCGGGTGTGGGTTACCGTATACGATTCCGGTAGGCGAGATCATATCCAAAACATTTCTCCAGGTCGGCCAAGAACAATTTAATGGCGTGAGAGCCGAACCTCCCGTCGGAGAGGCGCAAGGCGTTTCTCCCGATGGCTATCGAATCGTCCTGAGTCTCCAGCAATTTGGCTTCGATCCAGTAACCCGTTCGGGACAAGAAGATCGGTACGACGTCTTTGTGGATCTGAAACTCCACGCCGTTTACGAAGACGCGAACGGCACCTCCCTGGCCCAAAGTCCCCTGAGCTACCACCAGAAAGTCAGACTATGGGTGCCGGAACTCACAAGCCAATCCGTTTCATGCCACACGGATCAAATTGACGGAACGGTAGAAGACGCCGCTGAAACTCTGGCTAAACAAATGATCGGGGTTTTCCCCCAATTGGTCCAACTGAATACCGGTCAACAGCCCATCTCCCCGCAACCAGGTTCCCCTCCGCAAGCGCTGCAAAGTCCGGCTGTAGGCGTGTCGTCACCTCCCCCACCCGTTGCAAGCCCCTCGGTTCAATTTAGAACCAAATTAATCGATGCCAACCGCAATTTGGTGTTGGAGGGCGGAGAGGCCATCATCCTTTTAATTGAAACGACCAATGCCAGCGAAACCCCCATTCCATCAGCCTATGTGGAATTACGGGGGACCCCGACCTTGGTGGAGGCTTTTAAACGGGTAGCCCCTCTTCCCGTCCCCTTAGGATCATTTAAGCCGGGGGAAAAGCGGACCGCAGAAATACGGGGACGATTGGGTCAGGTTACCGAACACATCCAAGGTGAGTTGATCATCGGAATCATCCTCTCTGAAGGCCTGCCGCCTGGAACCCATACCATCCGCGCTGAAATCCAACCAGGACCTGCCAGAAAACCTTCCTCCAGGTAGCCACCAGCCCGTTCCCCAAAAATTTTTTGTGAATCCCAGCCACCGTAACCTGTTTGAGGCTACAACCGATTTATAAATGGGTGGTGAGGTAAAACCCAGTTGTGAGCCAGGAAAATCATCCAATGGACAGGAAAACCTGATGGGATTCCATCTGAATGATCGAAATGACATCAGTTCGTCTCTTGTGCGTGCTTCAATCCCAAATACATCAGCAGAGCCCCAAGCAGTTTAGTCTTCGAAGTAGCCTGAGACTGCTCACCGCCCTGATCCTGAATCTCCCTGGCTAACTGGACCTCGGAATGAAAGGCGATAGGGCCAAATAAACTGGCAGCTTTCGAACCTGTCTGAACAGAATCCACCACTAAGGACATGCCCTCTAAAATTGAGGGTTCCTCTCCATAGATGCTGCGATAATCGGCAAGCACATTCCGCTCTTCTGTTACCCACCTTCCTAGCTGATCCGGCCCGCTACGCACGACCACATATTGAACTGTCGGATCCTTGGGGCGCACAAGGATTGTCCCGACCGGACGAGCATTGTCCCAAATATATCCCAGAATGGTTTTCTTGCTTGGTGCCTCCCTGGATGAAAACAACAAGTATAAGGCGGCCCCGTGATCGTCTCGTGAAGATTGGCTACCCGCTGCGGCGGTAGGTAGCGTGAGCACGTTCCATTCCCAGGAGACGACAGGATTTGCTTGAAAATTTACCGTCAGCGAACGGAACAAACTAATACATCCCTGCTCGGTTTCAAGACGCAAGACTTTTCGATGGTCTTCCTGCACCACCTGAACCTGTCCGATCCCTTCCCACACTTTCATAGACCACTCATGAGGTAAAGTCTCCATACGGGACAATGATGTCGGTTCATATAAAGAGGGAGGCGTCGTGGCACCAAAAGTCGTCGGTACATTTCCAATAGCACAGCCCAAAACACCCACTCCTCCCAGAAGGAAAGTCAAAGAAATTTTATGAGTTGGCATTGTGTTATGAACCTTTCCGATAAAATTGTGGAAAGAGGGGGATCATTCACATTTCTGATTAATACAAGCCTAATGCCAGTGAGAAAGAACACAATATATCTTATATATTTCAAAGATTTAAAAAATTAGAGGACTGGTCGTCGCCGCGTTCACGAGACCTTGTGACACAGAATACTGTTCCACGAATCTGGCAAAGATACAGAATTTGAGATGAAACAGAAGGCTCAAACACAGGAAGGTAAGATCGATCGGCTTTTGACTGTGAGAGAACGCGTTCACCAAAAGGTGATCAAACCCGTGGAGCGTAACTGCGGCCAAATCAAAGCCTACCGGCCCAGAGTGACGTGATGGTTCCGGGATTCATAAAAAAGTAATGGTCCGTGCGGCCGTCCAATCCCTTGCCAGGGTATTGGTAAGCCACATTGGCCTTACCCCATTGATACCCGACACGCCATCTCTATGGTGCTATTAGTGAGCACACTGATCGAGCCAAAATGATCGGGATGGAAAGATGACTGTGGCGAGCCAAAGCGGAGACCTGAACGGGTCTAGACATGAAGACTATCTGATGACCCACTCACCTGCAGATCCGCTAACAGGACTGACAGTCAAACCAAATGGGGGAACCCGTCTGAGCCTGGCGAGTTGGGCCGCCCATCCAAATAGCCTGCGTCAGCACGAATGAATGTGGCCGATCTGGGTGACAATGATTTTTGGCTCTCTTCCCGAGAGAAAAAGACCTCGGCTGCCTTGCCGAAACCAGGCCATGCCTGGCACCAAGCGAGGGCTAAGAAAAAAAACGCCCCGGCTGGGAATACCAACCGGGGCGCTCAGGATAACGGGGAGGGTTATATCCCCTTGTTAAAAATGGCTCTTCTTAGAAGTTGATCCAAAGTTGGGTGTAGCCCCAGTTTTGATCAGCCGTCCCAAACCCGTTCTTCTTCAAGTAATCCCCGGTGAAGAAGTGGCCATAGCCCACCTGCCAACCAACATGATTATTTTGGAAGAACAAGGTGTACACTACGTCAATTTCACCACCAAGAGACTTTTCATTGTTACCGTTAGGGGTGCTAAAGAAGGTGGCCTGAGAAGCCGTATACCAGTTGTCCCTCTTGTTTGCCAACCGCATGATATGCCCGGCAATTTCGAAGTGGCTTTCCGGCGTCGGACGCAGTTGCAAGTTTCCGCCATAAGTCAACATATTCTGCCAGGACATCAAGTCCATGTACCCGAAGTGGATGTGGTTCGTCGGGAACAATTGGCTGAATGTATGGCCGCCATCCTTATTGCTGCTACCCGTGGCGTAGTTGATTTCCGCACCGATACGGGGCTGCATTGGAACCGGCAAGGTCACACCACCGTCCAGATGTCCGGCCAACGCATTGATGCGAGTCTCACTCGCTCCCCCGACAGGCCCGATTTCTCCAAATTGCCAATAGCCTTCTCCCGTGAGATCGAACATTCCCTGCTTGAACGCGACACGGCCACCGACAGTGCTTCGTTCCTGATTAGATTGCTGTCCACCGGTACCGAATCCAGGTGAACCGGCGCCAGTGGTTGCACCACCGTCTTCATAGATATAGGCGGGTTCAATTGCGACAGACCCGAACTTCATCGGGAGACGTAAGAACAGAATGTCGCCGTCACCCTTACTGGCCTTCCCAGTTGTACATCCGCCTGCATTTTGTACACAATTGCCTTCCGCCACGCGCAACCAGCCCAATTCCACCGGCACGGTGGCATGGTTGTATCGCATCGTTATACCATCGAAGGAGAAACCGACATTGTTCCAGTCAAAGTGTCCGAATATGCGGTGATTTCCCCAGACCATGAGTTGTCGCCCAGCTTTCAAGGTCAAATCCGGCATCAAGAAGTTCCGGACCAACATGAACCCTTGACGAAGGAACAGGGTCGCATCGGTGCTATTGGGATTCCCTGCCCCACTCACATTATTTGGGTTGGGCATCGCACCAAAGTTATTCGAAACCTGTGGCTGCACAAAAAACACGACATCCGGGGAAAGATCGTAATTAAATCCTAACCGGATGAGTTGCTGCGTGAAAAAGGAATTGGAATCCCCGTTGTTGCTAAAATTCCCATTCGTCCGGAACTCAGGCCGGACACGCATGTCGCCGGAAATCGTTAACTTGCTGGCGTCAAACACCCCTTTTGGTGGGTCAAACTTGTGGTAGGGCACTAAATCGGGAATGGCCCGTGGCACTGCCGGCACATTGGTGTCTTTGTCGGTCGCCGGAGTGGTCTTGGCGGCCAACACTGGTGCTGCCGACATGGCGACAATCAAAGCCGCTGCTGTCAACCTGGTAAAGGATCGGTAAAAAGTCCTCATTGCACTCCTCCTGTTGGTGAATAGCCCTCTGGATTCAAGATCCAACGCTCTGTACCCCTTTCAAAGCTGCTGGTCTCTCTCATCCGCTTCCTTCTTGACTGCGTGATTCTTGCCGTCTCAAGCCCTAACATGTTTCCTATAAACCAATGGTTACCTGTTCTACGACTCTTCCGATCTATTATTGTTTGCCATTTAGATGCCAAGTCCCATTCTTTGTCGTAAATCATTAAAAAGTAATGTATTTTCACTAACTTTCTCGATGATTTTGGTACATTGCCCTATCGCTTGAATGCTACGATAGTTGCAAAAACCACACGACAAAAGATAACCGTAGATCCGCCTGCAGTGCGCACAATGAACAGTCTGATGACCGTCCGGAAGGATTTCGTGATGACAGATAAATTTTAAAAATCGAAAGAAGGCTTGGGTGTCAACGAAACGATCCAGCAGTCAACGTCCTCACGGAGTCGCACCTCCCCTGGCTACCCCATTTTGGATCCACCGGACTCGGTGGCTTGTTCTGTCGCCCCTTTGATCTCTGCTTCGGCTTCTTTGATTGAGGATTCCAAATCTTGTTCGACAGATTTGAATTCCTGCGTAATCATATTGATCTCCGGCTCAACCGATTGCCGAAGATCTTCCGTTGTTTCCTTAAACCCTTTGACCGCTCTCCCGACCTGCTTGCCGATTTCCGGTAATTCCTTAGGACCAAAGAGCAGGAACGCGATGACGAGGATGATCAAAATTTCCATCGCTCCTAAGCCGAACATCTTCGCACTCCTCTATAGTCTGCCCGCTGAATGTATACCTTGAGCGTCGATCAGGCTTAGGTCCATGCTGCCTGTCCCTTCGGTGGGCGGTCTTCACCGTGTCAATCTCACCCGCGAATTATCCCTGTTTGGATTGCGTGGATTCCGTTGGCGGCGGCACCCCTTGCGCCGGCGGCGGCGGCGGCGGCGGAACCTCTGCTGTCTGGTGTTGGCTCGCCAATTGTTCCGGTTGGGGCGGTGGGGCCTGCCCGCCTTCACCTTGCTCATTAGGCGTCACATCCAGCGCATCCGCTTCGGCAACAGACTTTTTAAAGCCCTTGATCGCTTTGCCTAAGCCCTCACCAAGCTGCGGGATTTTCCCTGCACCGAAAATGATGAGCACAATGATGAGGATGAGCATAAGCTCCATCCATCCAAACGATCCAAACACAGCTACCTCGTCTTATTGTGAATGAGTGTTTACGTTCTTTACGTTCTTGGAAAAATCCGCCGCAGTATACACAACCCTTTTCAAAAAATCTACCTGAATGCAAATTTCTTGCATCGGCAATGACTTTTTTCCGATTGAGGTTTTGCCTTCACAGGATCCACTCCTCCGTCGAGAGACTTCCAAATACACAATCATGATGACCGCGTTCCGCCCTAATCAATGGCACACGACAAAACGCATCCCCCAACTGTCAGGATGACTAGGAATCCTTCAAAGCAAAAAACATGTGGATGTAATCCACCGGCTGTAGGGGAAGTTCCAACATGCCTTTGATGCCTTCCGAATCGTATCCCAATTTTTCCAAATCGGGCATGGCCTTCCAAATTTCCGATTCGGTGAGATAGGCGATGGTATCCGGTACACCATGTGGCGGTAACGATTGCACCAGATTTTCTAGTCCGGCGCGTTCATGGGCGGGAGTACTTTCGGAAAGCGGAAATTCGATATGGCGTTGGTAGGGACTCCGGTACGTGCGGTTCAATGCCTCCAAAGTTCGAAGAATCAACGCGTCCAATTTCCAGGCCTGGCCTTCCGGCGGCGAGGGATGTGATGCCAGCAGATCCATGACAGTGATTACATTGGTTGACAAGCTCCGTCCCACAAAGTCCCGTTGCGATTCAATCACGCCCGTGTGAATGTTCAAATGCCTGGCCACGTCTTGCATCAACTGAAAGTTCACCATAAAGCTGAATTGGCCACCCTGCACCGTATAACAGGGCTTTTCTGGGTCATTAAGCACCTGCGGATCGACCGTCCCTGCGTCAAAACCGCTAAATCCGATCGCGTTCGGAGCCAACAATCGTTTGGCTTCCTTGAGGCTCTGACACGCGCCCACGTTGTAAGGCACGAGGACTTCTTCGTCGATCTGTTTGAGAAACTCCACGACCGTGCGGCGAAAGGGAAAGTCCTTGGTCTCGATGGGGCGATATTCCCGCTCCCAGACGAGATCTTCGAGAAACGAGGGTAATGCGGTGAGAGATTCGATGTCCTGCTGACCAAAGGCCTCAATAAACTTTGGCCAATCCGGAAAATCCGCCAACCGCTTTTCGTTTAGATTGGGACGAAGCTGTTCCTCATGGATCTCACCGCCTTTTCGCAGAATGAGCTTGGTTGGCAACTCGCTCCAGAGTTCATTGCAGATAATCCGATCAATACTCCCATCCGGAAAGTCCGACAGATCCTCGATAGACACAAGGTCAAACGTGACCCGGTCACGATGCTTAGCCAGATCCGTGTTGGCTTTAGCTTGCTCCAACAAGACCGGCTCGCGCTCTATACAACGATAGGTGATTCTCGGAAATATCCGTTTTTCTTGATCCAACTCCTGAAGACGATCCAAGAAACAAGCCGCGAGATTCCCATTCCCGGCGCCCCATTCCATCACGGTCAATGGTGTGGTCGCTTGATCGGCACCTTGAGTTTTCGCTCGTTGTCCACACCGACGCCAATAGTCCTCGGCCAAGGCAAAGCCTAACCGGAAATCGGCCGCGGCCACCGTTTGGTAATACTCTCGAACACGACTTCCCCTCAATCCGTAAAATAGACGATTAATGTGGGCTTGCCACATATCGACCGGTTGAAAATCTCCTACGAGTTGCGGCAATGCATCGGGATCCATATTTGGTGAAGCACCCATAGTTCTAACCTATATTCCTTAGAAAGAATGAATGAAAATGCCAGTGGCAACAAAGTAGATGAAAATGCGTAGAACCGGCCGGAATCTTAACAAACACCTCATGGTGCTGCAAGGCAAGCTCGAAAGTCCTTGACTCAATGGCGCCATCGAAGGTAGAGAACGGGGATTCTTCAAAAGAGCCGAAAAAGAGTTTTGGAAATCACGATAGTCGAGTCACGCCAACTCTACACAACAACCTGTATGACACATCCTTTGCCCATCATGCCGCGTAACCACCTGTTGGGCATCTTGATGTCGATCATGCTTTTTACGATGCTCGGCACCGCTTGGGGAGGTGATTCTCCCGCTCAGACCGCCCCCCCTTCCGTATTTCAACCGAAAGATACCCAACACGGGTTTTCCCAATATGATACTCCGCCCGATCATTTTTCTGATGCTCCATCCCTTTATGATAATTACTCCCAATCGCCTCTAATCCCCTCATTGGATAAAAAACCCGGGGGAGTATTTCTGGGTTTAGATTTTGCAGAAAGTTTCGAGGTCAAACCGACCACCAGGGGCGGCCATACACACATACCCGTCAGGCCAACTGAAACATTCCTGCCGGACGTCACATCAGTGTATCTGGTGTTTACCGTCCATGAACATTTATCGTCCTATCAAATCATTGGCCGTCTGTTCTCTGAATCAGAAACCGGAATGCATGCTCCTCAATGGCTCGACGAAGATATCGTCGATCTGGCTACGGAAGACGAGAGCGGATTTCTGAAATTTTTCCCACCGGACGGGACCTGGCAACCAGGGCAATACCGTGTCGA
Source organism: Nitrospira sp. (assembly GCA_024760505.1). Classification (GTDB taxonomy): domain Bacteria; phylum Nitrospirota; class Nitrospiria; order Nitrospirales; family UBA8639; genus Nitrospira_E. The sequence goes on along the minus strand of CP058931.1, from coordinate 1,743,015 downwards.
AATCTTCGTGGGGTATATCGCCAATGACGTTAATAAGTTGGGCACCATGCGATTTACCATTGCTCCACACCCTGCCGCACCCGCTTTACCCTAAGTACTCTCTTGTGGCCACAGACCTTTTGCGCCGGGCTATTTCTTGACTCAATTCAATGTTTCTTGTAAGGTATTCAGCAGTTTACCCTAAGCATATTTTTGGGCCATTCCAGCCATCATTTCGTGCAAATTTCTTATTCATTCCAGAGATCGCATACACACAATTCCCTGATCTCCAACCATGCGCCGGGAGGCAACGGGTGTTAAAAAAGAGTGGAAGCTACTTACTCTTATTCATTTTTATTGGCGGACTTTTAGGCAGTATTTTAGGGGAAATTCTTCAAGTCGTGGCTCCTCAGGGCACCGTACAAAATATTTTCGTTCAGGCGTTAAACCTAGGCTTAGACCCACCCGTGACCGTCAATTTGGTCTTGATAAAATTCACACTCGGGTTCCTCCTGAAAATGAACCTCCTCACCGTTTTGGGCATGTTCCTCGGCGCTTACGTTTATAAACACATATAGACGAACTCAAACGCCCGACTGTCCCTCTCGAAACCCTCTCTTGCCGGCGTGGTCATTCCCGACAGTCTGTATTGTGCATCCATGGTGGGCTCGTTGCGGATAGATCACCACTTGCTACCGGCGGGGTAACAGAATTGGAAAGGGAGCGGGTCACTATCCCGGAATTCGATAAGAGAACATGAAAGAGGGCGCTGGTCCTGATTTAAATACCGACCTGAATCTGCTTTTGGCGGAGAACACGAATGGTATCCCGCAACTGAGCGGCTCGTTCAAATTCCAAGGCCTTGGCTGCCGCCTTCATATCCTTTTCCAATGCGGCGATATTCTGTTCTAAATCCTTTTCGCCCCCATAGGCCGCAACCGCCTCTGCCGCTAAGGACACATCCACATAATCAGCTTCCGCCAATTGATACTCCAAATCGTGGATGCGTTTTTTGATCGTCTCCGGCGTGATCCCATGCTCGGCGTTGTATGCCAATTGAATGGTTCGCCTGCGGCCGGTTTCGTCCAGCGCCCGCCGCATCGAATCCGTGACCACATCGCCATACAAAATCACGGTGCCTTCCCGATGACGTGCCGCACGCCCGGCTGTCTGTACCAAGGCACGATATCCCCGGAGAAAACCTTCCTTATCCGCATCCAACACCGCCACTAAACTGACTTCAGGCAAATCCAATCCTTCACGCAATAAATTAATGCCGACCAGCACATCAAACACACCCTTACGCAGATCCCTGATGATGTCCGCCCGCTCAAGCGTTTTAATATCCGAATGCAGATAACGCACCTTTAATCCCTGGTCGTGATAATACTCGGTAAGATCTTCCGCCATGCGCTTGGTCAACGTCGTCACCAGCACCCGCTGCCCCTTCGCCACTCGCAGCCGGATTTCCCCGAGCAGCTGTTCGACCTGGCCCTTGGCCGGCTTCACGTCCATCACCGGATCAATCAAACCTGTGGGTCGAATGATTTGCTCAACTAGCGCCTTGCCGGCATGTTTCAGTTCATAGGGTCCCGGAGTCGCGGAAACATACACCACCTGATTCATGCACCTTTCAAATTCGGGAAATTTAAGGGGCCGGTTATCCATCGCCGAGGGTAAGCGAAACCCGTACTCGACCAAGGTGTTTTTGCGTGAACGGTCACCCTCGTACATCCCGCCAAATTGCGGAACGGTGGCATGCGATTCGTCCACAATCAGCAAAAAATCTTTAGGGAAATAATCCAACAGGGTCGGCGGCGGCTCGCCCGGCGCCCGTCCGCTCAGGTGACGGGAATAGTTCTCAATCCCATGGCAATACCCCATCGTTCGAATCATCTCCAGATCAAATCTCGTCCGTTGTTCAATCCGTTGCGCTTCCAGCAATTGGTTCGTCCGGCGAAAGTAGGCAATGCGTTCTTCCAGCTCTGATTCAATGCCGGTAATGGCCTGTTCATAGCGATCAGGCGCAATCACATAGTGGCTCTTGGGATAGATCGCAATTTTCGGCAGCTTCCGCAACGACTGGCCGGTCAACGGATCGATTTCATACAGGGCTTCCACTTCGTCGCCGAACAATTCCACCCGGACCGTATTCGAATCGGACGAAGCGGGATAAATCTCAATGACATCCCCGCGCGCCCGAAACATCCCACGCTGCAACTCGAGATCATTCCGCGAATATTGAATGTCCACCAGCTTGGCCAGAATGCGCTCCCGGCGCATCTCCATGCCCGGCTCCAGATACAACAACATGTCGTGATAGACCTCAGGCGATCCCAGGCCATAAATACACGACACGGATGCCACAATAATAATGTCATTGCGTTGCAGGAGCGCCGTCGTGGCCGCATGGCGCATCTGGTCGATGGTGTCGTTGATGGCGGAGTCTTTGGCGATATAGGTATCCGTAGTCGGAATATAGGCTTCCGGCTGATAGTAGTCGTAATAGCTCACAAAATATTCGACCGCATTGTCGGGAAAAAATGATTTAAACTCCTGATACAACTGAGCCGCCAACGTCTTATTGTGGACCACAACCAGTGTAGGTTTTTGCACGTTGACGATCACGTTGGCCATGGTGAACGTTTTCCCCGAACCCGTGACCCCCAACAACACTTGATGCTTAAGCCCTTGTTCTAAGCCATCAGTCAACGCGGCAATCGCATTCCCTTGATCACCTTTGGGTGTGTAATCGGACTTGAGAGAAAAGGTATTGGTCGCTTGCATCATGCCAATGTATCACAAGGCGATTGTGGGAGGCAGGTCGATGGTGTCCGTGGATCCTCTTGACGCTCTTATGCTGATCAGGCCAGGATCATCCGAGAACACCCGGGTCACCCAGCCCACATAAGAGGAGGACGTATGGCCACAACCACCATCGCGGAATTTATGGGACATGATCATGACCGTTTGGATGAAATATTCAACCGGTTTCAGGCATTCAAGAAGCAGGATTCTCAAAAAGCCCGATTACTGTTTCAAGAATTGTTAACCGGACTGCACCGACATATCAGGTGGGAAGAGGAGATTCTTTTTCCAGTCTTTGAGGCTCAAGCGGAAATGGTCAGAGACCATGGGCCGACCGGAGTCATGCGAAATGAGCATCGGCAGATCAAGGACTTTCTGGAACAGATTCAGGCAAAAGTCGCAGCAGGAGATCTTTCCACTGAGGAAGCGGAAGAAGGTTTACTTCAGGTTTTAACTGCTCACAATGTGAAGGAAGAGAAAATCCTCTATCCGTGGATTGACAATTGCGTCAGCGACGAAGAGCGGGCCTCCCTCCTCGCCCAGATGGGAAAATGATTCTCGCCGACCGGCACATCCCCTGCGGCCAGTCAGGTTCACGTGCTCCTTTCTAAAACAACCCCACAATATTCCCTTTTGCGTCGATGCCGATCGATTGAGCCGCCGGGACACGCGGAAGGCCGGGCATCGTCATCATATCCCCCGTAATGACCACCACAAATCCTGCACCCATCGCGAGGCGAACTTCTCGCACGGGAAGCGTAAATCCGGTCGGGGCTCCCTTTTTGGCAGGGTCAGTGGAAAAGCTGTACTGCGTCTTCGCCATACAAATGGGGAAATGACCAAACCCGTTTTTTTCCAGTTCAGCGAAACGGGCGTGAACGGCCGGCGGAATTTCTACATCCTCAGCCCGGTAAATCTCTCTGGCGATGATTCGTACTTTTTCTGCCAGCGGCATCGTATCAGGATACAGCATGCGAAAGTCGGCGGACTCCTTTTCGATGACATCACGAACAGTTTCGGCCAAACACACGGCACCGGCGCCGCCTTCAGCCCAATGATTGGCCAGAGCCATTCTGACCCCATGATCCGCGCACGCCTGTTCCACCAGTTCCAACTCCCGCTTGGTATCACTCGTAAATTGATTAATGGCTACAACCGTGGGGACTCCGAATTTTTTCACATTTTCCAAATGGCGTAATAAATTCGGTAATCCTTGACGCAGTGCGTCCAGATCTTCCTGTTCGAGGTCTTTTTCCTTGGCCCCACCATGAAGCTTCAACGCCTTAATCGTCCCGACAACCACCGCACATGCGGGGGTGAGACCGGATCGTCGACATTTAATGTTAAAAAACTTCTCGGCCCCGAGATCGGCACCAAACCCTCCTTCTGTCACCACATAGTCCGCGAGTGTGAGAGCCGCTTTGGTCGCCACAACGGAACTACACCCATGGGCAATGTTCCCGAACGGACCGCCATGAACCAGGGCCGGATTATGTTCCAGGGTCTGCACAAGATTGGGATTGAGAGCGTCCTTGAGTAACACGGTCATGGCTCCCTCCGCCTGAATATCTTTTGCAAAGACCATTTCCTTGTTGACCGTTCTCCCCACTTTGATATGACCTAAACGTTGCTGAAGATCCTGGAGGTCGGTCGCTAGACACAGAATGGCCATGACCTCCGAGGCTGCGGTGATGTCAAACCGTCCTTCTCTGGTAAACCCGTTGGATTTCCCCCCCAGTCCCGTGACCACGGATCGCAGTGACCGATCATTCACATCCAGCACCCGACCCCACGTGACCCGACGGGGATCAATCTGGGGTTTGTGCCCCCAATACAAATGATTGTCTACCAGGGCCGCCAACATATTATGCGCAGACGTGATCGCATGAAAGTCCCCCGTGAAATGCAAATTGATGTCGGTCATAGGGACGACCTGGGCATACCCTCCCCCACATCCCCCGCCCTTCATTCCGAAACAGGGCCCCAGGCTTGGCTCTCGAACGGCCGCAACAGCCCGTTTCCCGATCATATTCAAGCCATCCACCAGACCGATAAGCGTCGTGGTCTTGCCTTCTCCAGCCGTCGTCGGACTCATGGCGGTCACCAAAATAAGCTTGCTCTCCGGCTTATTTGGAAATGGCGGGAGGGACGCTAAAGGAATTTTGGCCTTATACCGCCCATACAGTTCGATTTGACTCGCATCCAATTGAAGTTTTTCCCTGGCCACTTCGGCGATAGGTTGCAAGGGGATTCGGTTGGCGATGTCGAGATTAATGGAAGAATGGCTCATCAGGCTGACTCCTCAAAAACGTGCATGGGGTGAAGGTCTGGCTGTTATATTCATTATCGCATACTCGAAGCGGACGGCGGGCCCTTTCTCCCGCCCCGTCGCCTGCCGGCCTGAGGCAATACCCTCGTGTTGGTATTCAATCATGCCAGCCCGGTGTGATGGAGCGGGGACGCCAGGACAACAAGGAAAAACAACAGGTCTATTCCGGATGAACATGATGGGATTTGACCTGGAGGAAAGAAGAAGGAATGTCGGCCTCAGGGTCTATTCCGGCATAACAGGCACCTCAGGTCCCGCTTGGTATTCGATCCCAAGTTTTGTTAAGTAGAAGACATGCATAAACTTTTCTATACACTCGGCTTTGTATTCTGGTTCACCATGTGTGGCTGGACCATCACCTTCGCCCAAGATTTTGAGGTTGGGCAATCGGTGATTCTTGAGGCCACGAAGCCAATTGGAGTTCCTCTCCATCGCCACCCGTCCCCGAGCTATCTGAAACATGTCCCGACGGGCACTGCAGCCATCATTGAACAGACCGCACAGCATGGGCAATGGCTCTACCTTCGCTTGCCCAATGATGGCAAAGCCTGGGTCCATAAAAAATATCTTAAAGCCGGTTCACCGCCGCCAACACCACCTGCCAAACCCAACCGTCCCCTGACCGCCGGGGGAGGAGAGCACGAAGTATGGGCCAGCCGGGACCAGTGCGAGACCGCCGTTAAGCAAGGCAGCCGTATGGCTGCGGAATCTTCTGCCAAGATCCGGCTGGCTACATGGAATATTCGATGGTTTCCCATCGGTCAGCCCAAAGACCAAAGCGAGGATCATGCCGATCCGACCGACATCCACTGGCTGATTTGTGCGATCCGTTGGATGCAAATTGATATTCTCGCGGTCCAGGAAAGTCTCGCGACCCCGGAGGCCACCAAGGCCTGGGACAGGATCATCGCTTCGCTGAATCAACAGACGGGGGATGCATGGCGGTGGTATCGCCAACCGTGCGGCCGGCCCGAAGACCATCATGTCGGCCTGTTGTGGAACGACACCCGCGTGTCCTTGTCGCAATTTGAAAGTTTGTGGCAATTTAATGCGAGGGCAAAATCGGCCAACAACGCCTGCACCTACGGGTTACGGCCGGGACTATATGCGTGGGTACAGGCAAGAGAACCCCATGGTGTTGATTTTCATCTGATCGGACTGCATTTAAAATCCGGTCCCACGGTGTTTGCCGTGGAGGATCGGCATCACGCATTAAACCGGATTGATGAAGCGGTAGATCCACTTCTCGCTCGCGATCGGGATGTGATCCTCCTCGGCGACTTCAATACGATGGGCGCAGGCGATTGGCAATCACGGGACTCCGAGTTGAAAAATTTGCGTAGGAAAGTTGCCAAGGAAAAGCCCGGCTTTACTGATCTGACCCTACATCCGCAATGTTCCCACTATTTTCGCGGACGCGGAGGCTGGCTGGATCATGTGCTGGTTCCACAAGAGATGCAAGAAGTGACCGTCACCACGGTTCGGGTCACTGGCTATTGCGCTGTAGCAGGCTGCGAACGCATACGAGGAAACTATCCGCTCGCCTATCGGCAACTCTCCGATCATTGCCCGGTGGTGTTGGAAATCGAGAACAAAGACCGGGATTAAGCTTCCCCACCCATTTTCTATTCCGGCGAAATCTTACCGCTTGCGTGGCTTCGATTTCTTGGGAAGACCGGCCTCGCCCCAACAGGAGAGAAAGGCCGTGAGAAAGGCATGCTCGCTTGAAGCTTCCACCGCCAGCGGTGCCAAGGCCATCCCCACCGCCAGGGCGATATGATAGCCGACCGACCGCGTCGCCACGGCCCGTTGATAGGCAGGATGGGCACGATTCACCCACACCGTTGACTCCACTAACCGCCCGATTTCCTGATCATCTTCCCGGTCTTCAAATTGAATACCGAGCCCAAACCGGGCTGGAGCCCTTCGGCTGCCTCGGTCCGGCAGAAGAAAGTCAGACACCACCGAGGCATCTTCTCCCGGCTCGCGAGGCTCACGTTGGGTCTCCCCATCTGGAGAATCATTGCCGGGAGGTTGAACGACGAGTTCTTCCTCCGTTTCCTGATCCTGCGAGGCTTCTCCGGGAACCATCACCGCCCGCATGGCCTCGTAGGGGCCCGGTGTTCCCAACGGTAACCGTTTTTGCCCGCCCTTCCGATGTTCGACCAACGAGCCCAGGAGCGGAAAGAGGTCGGAGAGATCTTCCAACACGCGCTCAAGATCTCGTTCCAGCGGTCTGATTTGGCGAGGGGGCGTTTCCTCGACCGGACTATCCACCACGCCCCATTCTGAAAGTTGACGCTGAACGGCTTCCTGGATGGCTTTCCGATAGGCCAAATATGTCGCGCCTCGTGCTCCCACACGAATGAAATCACCCTTATTCAATGTGAGGCTGGCCGCCAGGCCAGGCACCTCAATCAGTCCGGAAATGTGTTCCCGTGCCTGCGGGGTAATCCCCAACCAATCCCACCCGGACTTGATGACTTTGCCATAAGTGCTAATGGCTAAGCCTTGAAGATCATCCGGCAAGGGATTTTCGGTTCGCACCAGATATCCCACCGCAGAGGGTTTCCGTTTGCGCGCCAGGCGGATTTCCAAGGGCGCATGCACCGGCGCCTCAAAGCGTTGAGGCGGCAGATCCACCCCATTGATTTCAAAAATCACCCCGTGGGGATAGTGAGCATTCAGGATGGTAGAAAACGTGGGATCCAGCAACGGTTGGAAATGTCTGGAGATGGCCGCCCCGAGAAATCCCTGATCCAGGAGTGGAGAGAGAATATTGTGGAGTTTAAGACGAACAGCAGTGCCTTGTTGAATCACCATGCCGATCGGAGGAACCCATTTCCAGGGAGCCCGATGCCGTGACGACAAATGCCACGTGGTAGACACATGCGTGTGTCCTCGCTTGGTTTCCGTCAGGACTTCCTGACACACCAACAAGCCCAGCTTAATACCCACACCGGCAAAGCCAATTCCCTGTCCCCGTCGTTTAGTGCTAGAGGCAATGTCATGATAGCAGGCTAAGTCTTTCCGTTGCATGCCCGACCCATTATCTCTCACCATCAACGTGCCCGCGGACGGATTCACGTCCATCACAATCTTGCTGGCTCCTGAATCCAGAGAGTTCGCAATGATTTCGGTAAGAATGGTGTCTTCGAGCGCGCCCGGATAGGCATCCCGCAAATCTTCAAGCAGATGAAGCAAATCAACCCGGGTTTCACCCATAGCGATCGTGTATCCCTTTCTTTAGGTCTTAAGCGCCCCTTTGCACCTAATTGACACAAGGACCTTTATACACATTATTCCGGAATCTTGAGGACCCGCCGGGCTTCGGCCTCCACAAACACCCGTTTCACGAGGGGATGCTTCACCTTAATATCCTTATCTAAAGTGGCCACGCCGCGTTCCACCTCTTCAGATGTGACCCCATCTCGAAAGTCCACACTCAAATTCACCAAAATAAAATTCGGCCCCATGTGCATGGTCAAGACTTCATTCACATGCTCCACACCGGAAAGCTGATTGGCCATGTCGCGAATACTCTGGACCACTTCCTTATTGGCGCTTTCGCCAATCAACAATCCCTTGGTTTCATACGCGAGCCACATGGCGATCCCAGCCAAAATCAATCCGATGATACAGGTCGCAATGCCGTCAAAATAGACAATACCGGTCACCTGTCCCAACCAGATGCCGATAAAGGCCACGGCCAAGCCCAGCACTGCAGCCGAATCTTCAAAGAGGACCATAAAGATGGTCGGATCTTTGCCTCGTTGAACCGCTTGCAAATACGACCACTGTCCCTTGGCACGGGAAAATTCCCGGAAAGCCATGTACCAGGCGCCACCCTCAAAGACGAGGGAGAGACTCAAGACGATATAGTTGACCATGGGGTTGATAATCGGCTCAGGATGGAGGATGTGCAACACGCCCTCATAGAGGGAAATTCCCGCGCCCAGGGCGAAGACCAGAATGGCCACCGCAAAACTCCAAAAATAGATTTCCTTGCCATACCCGAATGGATACCGCTCATCAGCCGGTCGTTTGGCGCGGTGGAGACCATAGAGCAGCAGACCTTGATTGCCGGTATCCACCAAAGAGTGGATTCCCTCGGCTAACATCACTGAACTGCCGGTCATCGCCGAAGCGGCGAATTTGGTGACCGCAATGAGACTATTCCCAATTAAGGCCGCGTAGATAACTTTCTTAGAGGATGACGCCATTAGACCTGAAATTATAGGAAAAATATTTCCGGCGAGAGAACGCGCAATGTTACCTGATAGCGCGGGTAAAAGTCCGGTCCTTGTTGTCTCACTGGGCTCCTTTCCTTCCCGGCTTCCTGATGCCGCATAGGTACAACAACCAGATCCCAACCGGTACGCCAATCCACACCAGTTCACTGAGCAGCACTCCCATGCCCTCCTGGGATAAAAAGGCCGAGAGCCCAATCGGCGAAACAGCTACCGGTCTCAAGGGAAAGAAATATCTGGTCGAGTCGAATGGCGCAAAAAAAGCAATGCCAAGTCCCCCATTGGTCAGGGCATCCAGAAACCCATGGGACAGGGTGACGAGAAAGAAATACACGACAATCACCCAATATGGTCTGGTCCCAAACGCAAGAGTTGGAGTGGCCCACCGGGGCACCACCAAACCCGCCAGCATAGCAAACACAATGGAATGCGTGAGGCCACGATGCCCCAACATATGCTCATACGGAATCCCGAGCGCCAGTCCCAGCACATCCACATCCGGCAAAAGACAACAGGCCATCGTGAACCACCAAAACCTTGCCGTGTGGAAAGGAGTCCTCAGACTTTTACCCATGGCATACGCCACTGCCACATGTGCAAACGCTGAAGCCATCACCTTCTCCTTCCATTCACGCTCTTGCTATCATGGGAGTGTTGAAAAATGCCGCCATCGGCCTTTTTCAACAGCCCCGTCCCATGGTCCGACGCCTGCCGTCTGGCTCAAAGGAGGGACGCTCTCATCCGCTGGCGGGCCTTGTTTGAGCCTTGCGAGTTGGACCGCCCTCCTAGTTGGCGTCCCTCCTCTCTAATGAGGCCAGACAGGGCGTCCATGGTTTTGGGCCCTTGTGCCGAAACAAAAGGGCCTCGCCTGCCGGGGCGAAACCCGGCAACGCAGAAAATCACATTAGACACGGGAGTAAGGTACACAAGTGCGATGCGTTCACCTGCAATCGTTTTTCTGGCAGATCCTTAGTAACTAAACTCCCTCTTTACATCGTAACGCGGTAAGACCAGAACCAATATCCGTCCAATCCATATGTTCAGACAAATCAATCTCCGTTTCCCATCTACCAGCCGTTTCTCCCGATTTTTCCGCTTATGGGCTTTCTTCATGGTTTGGCTGGCACTCCCTTTCTTCGCAGGTTGTGCGCCAAATACTGTAGAGCACTCTGACCCGGCGGCAGCCAGTCCGCTATCTTCGGCTATCAACGTTGAGGAGCCCGACGGGACATTTCACCGTACCTCGCAGTATCTCACGATGCGGGACGGGGTCAAGATTGCAGTGGACATCTACCTGCCCGCCGGTCTTGAGCCAGGCCACACAATTCCCACCCTCTTACACCAAACCCGGTATTGGCGGGCAATCGAATATCGATGGCTGGTCTCCGTCTTCAAAGAGGACGGTCCACGGGGGCTCATCGGGTCCTATGCCAAACGATTTCTTCAACAGGGCTATGCGTGGGTCGATGTAGATGTGCGTGGCTCCGGCGCGTCATTCGGGAACAGACCGATCGCCTATTCCCCTCAGGAAATCAAAGACGGCGCAGAAATTGTGGACTGGATCATCGCCCAACCCTGGTCAAACGGAAACGTCGGGGCCATGGGTATTTCCTACAGTGGCGGAACAGCGGAAATGTTACTCGTCAATCAGCATCCGGCTGTCAAAGCGGTCGCCCCGATGTATTCAGGCTTCGATCTCTACTCTGAAATTATCTTTCCAGGTGGCATCCATCTCAACTGGTTTACAGAAACCTGGGCTGCGATTACTCATCGTCTTGACCACAACCGATTACCCCACGGTGGCGTCATCGCGAATTTCTTTGTTCGTGGAGTACGGCCGGTGGATGGCGATACGAGCCTTGACCTCTTGTCCCTCGCTCTGCAGGACCACGAGAACAATTGGAGTCCATACCGGGAAGCCTCGGAAATTGTCTTTCGGGATGACCCTCCACCATCGAGACAGGCCGCCAACATCGACGCGCTTAGCACGCAAACCTATGCCGACGACATTGCCAAATCAGGCGCAGCCATCTACAGCTACAGCGGGTGGTTCGATGGGGGATATCAACTGGCCGCCATCAAACGGTATCTCCACCACCAACAACCGTCACATCGGCTCATAATCGGGCCATGGGATCACGGAGGGAAACGCCGGATCAGCCCATACGCGCTTGGACCCGCGCAGTTTGACCATGCGGCGGAACTCATAAGGTTTTTCGACGTTCATTTAAAAGGCGTGGACAACGGCAGCCGACACGATCCCCCGATCCGCTACTACACCATGGGCGAAGAACAATGGAAAACATCGACAAGCTGGCCGCCTGAGGCCTTACCCCTTTCGATGTATTTCCAACAAGAAGGTGGGCTTTCGAAGAATGCTCCTCCAACAGCAAACAATCCGGATCGATACCAGGTGGATCTCACTACGGGAACCGGCAAGCATTCCCGGTGGAACACTCTGGTGGGTATTTCTCTGAAAGATCCCTACCCCGATCGGAAAGAAAGGGACAAAAATTTGTTGGTCTATACGTCTGAGCCGCTTTCAGAGGCGCTCGAAGTCACAGGACATCCAGTAGCCACCGTCCACCTCTCTGCCACCACTCAAGACACGAACCTCTTTGTCTACCTGGAAGATGTCACACCCCAAGGAGACGTGCATTACGTCACCGAAGGCGAACTGCGCGCCATCCATCGGCAATGGCAACCAAGCGACACCATCTTCACTTCTACAGGTCCCCTCCCCGTTCACAGGTTTCGCCGTGCTGATGCCGCCCCGCTCATTCCAGGTGAAGTCACGCCACTGCTAGTTGAGTTACTTCCCACCTCCTATCAATTCAAAAAAGGGCATCGCATCCGGATCGCTCTGGCCGGAGCCGACCAGGATCATTTCCAAAACCTGGATGGCCCGGCACCCACCTGGGAAGTCTGGCACACCCCCGATCGCCCATCCCACGTTGAACTGCCCGTGGTTCGTTGAGGCTGCGTTAGTCTTATCGAGTTGTCATCTTGAGTGGAACGAAAGATCTGAGCCCAGCCAAACTCACACTCGCGTTTTACATCGTCGAGAATCCCTCTTAGAGGTTGAACGTAAACCGTGTTGGCATCAGCACGCAATCCACGTGTGATCCCACTCTCATGTCCTCGTGATTCCGTGTGTCCGAGTTTCGCCCCGGCAGGCGAGGCCCTTTTGTTTCGGCAAATTGGCCCAAAACCATGGACGCCCCGTCTGGCTTCATTCAGAGCGGAGGGACGCCAGTTATAGGAGGGCGGCCCAACTCGCAGGGCTCAAACAAGGCCCGCCCACTGAGGAGAGCGTCCCTCCCTTGGGCCAGACGGCAGGCGTCGGAGCAGAAGCATTGACTAATCAATCCTCAAGAAACCAAAGATATCGAAAACGCAAACCGATATGGGAACGAATACAGGAGGAGGCCATGAAAAAAAGCAAAGCCTATCAGCCAGACCTGACTGAAAGCTTGCGTGATGCCGGTGAGGCGGAATAATACCTGAACGCGGCGCTGGAGGAGGGCGATCCCGAATTGTTCCTGCTGGCGTTAAGGAATGTGGCCGAAGCTCAGGGCGGGGTGGCCCAACTCGCCGAAAAGGCCAAGCTCAACCGCGAAAGCTTGTACAAAATACTCTCCAAACGGGGCAATCCTGAACTCAAAAGGCTCGATGCACTCCTCCACACGTTAGGATTTCGCCTCGCCGTCACGGCAAACCGCTAGATTCAACGCAAAATACGCCCAAAGGAATCGCCACCGTCCCCTAACGAAATGTCTAGATATTGGATTGGTAAATCTTACCTCAAGCCTCTACTCGGGTTGCTTACCTCGTCGGATCAATTCAAACAGGGTCATTGCATCCGGATTGCCTTGGCGGGAGCCGACAAAGAACATTTCCAGAACTTGTAGTGCCCGGCACCACATGGGAAATCTGGCTCACACCCGATCGCCCATCCCATATTGAACTGCCCGTGGTTCGTTAAAAATAACCAGACCCTAACGAGTTATTGGAAAAGCATATCCGAGAAAAGTTGTCATCTTGAGTGAAACGAAAGATCTGAGCCCAGCCAAACTCACACTCGGGCTCCAATTTGTCGACGATTCATATGTGAGGCATATGGAAACTACTGCATCGGGGACAACCAATCCCGGAGGGAAGAGTAACTTGGAGGGATTCTAATGAGGCAGGGGAGCAACCACACCATGCCGCACGTCATGGCGAGGCGCTCCAACAATAACTCCTAACCTCTTTTCGAGGCGGAGTTGTTGTCACATTCCCTGGCGCGGAGAGCCTTCAATGGCGGCATACGCTGTCTCCATCGCGACGTGTCCTCTCTGTCAGATTCATCTCAATCTCACCTCAATAGTTCTGAATGTCACGTTCACTATTGAGCAGGCGTGGTAGTGGTCGTCGTCGTGGTGGTTGACGTTGAGCCTGTTGGATGACTTGTTTGACTACTAGGTTGAGCATTGATATCGCCACCTGTTTGATCACTGAGTTGATCACTAACAGGGCCACTTGTTTTATCACTGGCTCGATCACTGGGTTGACCACTGGTTTGGCCAAGATTCTGATCACTGGTTTGATCCACGGCCTGGCCACCCTGCCCGCCAACCTTGACGACTCCCGAAACGTTGAGCTCGCCACTCGCCCTGTCCGATTCCATCCTGACCGTATACCGGAACGTGCCGGCATCCCGGAAACAGACGCTGGCGGTTTCGTTGGTGGCCAGTTCGGCTGTGTCGCTGCGTGTCATCAATCCACCGAAATTATTCTTGCATGACAACTGCTTGTCCCACTCAGGGTCAAGAAACACGATTCGCACTGGTGCGGTCCTTTTGTTGATCCACCGAACTTCATCGCCGGGACCGACAGCGATGTAGCCTGACGTGAGGTCATCCCCAATCATGATGTCTTTGACATCCCCGGTCCTCGTCACCGTAGGCATGCCTTGACAGCCCACCACAAAAACTAACGCAAATCCCAAAAATCCGATCGCTTTCATGAAGAACCTCCTTGTGACAGTTTGGAATTCATCAACTGAATTCCCATTGTTCGTTCTGACGGTCATCACAGTACACTCTCTTAGCGCGATCAATCGGCGAGGTCTTGATGGTGCGCTATTAGTCCAAAGCCATTCTACGCCCATGTGGGACGGCTAATCTGATCAAAACAGCTCAGTTTGAAGAATTAATTGATGGTAGGCTCATTCAAAATACGAAACGATATGGGAACGAATACAGGTGGAGGGTGAGCCCGAATTGTTCCTTCTGGCGTTAAGGAATGTGGCCGAAGCTCAGGGCGGGGTGGCACAAGGGACCGAAAAGGCCAAGCTCAACCGCGAAAGCTTGTATAAGATACTCTCCGAACGGGGCAATCCTGAACTCAAAAGCCTCGACGCATGCCTCCACGCGTTGGGATTCCCCCTCGTCGTCACGGCAAACCACTAGGCTTGACGCATTAACCGCGCAAAGTATCGCCACCCTCCACGACGAAATTTCTAGATATGGGTGAGGCGGCCTGCCCTCAAGCCGCTAGTCGAGTTACTTCCCACGTCCTATCAGTTCAAGAAAGGGCATCGCCTTCACATCGCCCTGGCAGGAGCCGACAAGGATCACTTCCAAAACTTGGATGGTCCGGCACCCACATGGGAAATCTGGCACACACCCGATCGCCCATCCCACGTCCAACTACCCGTAGTTCGCTGAGAGTTACCAACCCTCACAAGTTGTTGGAAAAGTGTATCCGAGAAAATTTGTCATCTTGAGTGAAACGAAATATCTGAGCCCAGCCAACCTCGCACTCACGTTTGAAAACGTCGAGAATCCTTCTTGGGGGTTAAAGATAAAACGTATTGGCAGGTGCACGCAATCCACGTGTGATCCCACTCTCGCGCCCTAGTGATGTATCGTGTTGCCGGGTTTCGCCCCGGCAGGCGAGGCCCTTTTGTTTCGGCAAAAGGGCCCAAAACCATTGACGCCCCATCTGGCCTTAGGAGAGCAAACGGACGCCAACCTGAAGAGGGCGGTCCAACTCGCATGGCTCAAACAAGGCCCGCCCGCTAAGGAGAGCGTCCCTCCCTTGGGCCAGACGGAAGGCGTCGGAGCAGAGCCAATGACCCAAAAAGTGGCCGAAGCTCAGGGCGGTGTGGCCCAACTCGTCGAAAAGGCCAAGCTCAACCGCGAAAGCTTGTACAAGATACTCTCCCAACGGGGCAACCCTGAACTCAAAAGCCTCGATGCACTCCTGCACGCGTTAGGATTCCGCCTCGCCGTAACGGCAAGCCGCTAGGCCCGACACAGAAGATGCGGGAAGAAATTGTTCCCACCTTCGACGAAATTTCTAATTATTGGGTTGGCAAAACTGACCTCAAGCCTGATCGGCCCTCTCAACTTGGAGGACCGGTGTTCTACTAAAAAACTGTCAGACCGTAATTTGAGTCCCATTTGCTTCGTGGATAAAAGTAACGATCTTCGCAACCATCTCTTCCAAATCAAGTACTCCTAGTTCGGGAGGCCTTTGAGCAACAGAGTGTGCCAACTTAACCTTATCTACCTCTTTTACCTCTGCAATTCCGCCGTCTTTCTTTTTGAATTGGTACACATGATCATATATTCCCGTATTGCCAAGCGACTGAAACTGAGAATGGGTCTCTTGCAATGAATTTTCAAGCAGTTTGGTATTGATATAGTTTTCTATCTCCCTCCCCTTTGTAACCCATGCAAATCCAGCTTCATTGGTAAATTCTGATACAACTCGAGCTTTTGTTTTATTTAGCTCGTCCTCTTCGTTTTGACGATCACTATCCAAGACAATAACCATATGTCGATTGAGCCTTCGCAATGAAATAAAATCCTTCACTTCGACATCTTCTGCGCTGAGGTGACTTAATAGCCTTCCCCCATAAAACATTATTGAATAATGAATTCCTTCCAGTAGTGTATTGTCTTTAGCATGAATCCAATGATTGAGATAAAGTCGATCTGATGGGCCCTCCACCCAAATAATGCAGTTGGATTGAAGTAAGTCAGAAGGTCTATATCCCAAATCGTCACAAACCGAAGAGATGGCATGGCCTGTGCTTGCGTTCTCAACAAGTGTTTTTCCATCCACTAAACGGACATGAAAAATATGAGCTCCTGACGTATCGAGTAAATGGGCCGAATGAGTGCTTATCAAATAGTAATTGGTAGTCTTGTCCGAGAGGTACTTCATTAACTTCTTTTGCAGGAGTGGATGAAGATGGAGTTCAGGTTCTTCCAGACATAGTAGGGTATTATCCAAAATTGTAGCAGCAACTGCTAGAGTAATAACCTCATGCAAGCCAGTTCCTAAAGAGCTAAGTGGAAGCCTTCGCCCATCCTTATTTACTAAAATTTCCTTTTTATCAAATGGAACTTCTATAGAAAATTTTATGTCATCAAGAACAGATTGTACAAAAACGTTAATGGAGTCAAACTTACTTCTTAGCTCTGGATTGGCATAGGAAGGGTTCTGGAATTCAGCCAGACGGTCAATGATTCCTATTCCACTATAGTCATGGGGGCTAGAACCTGACTCTCCTATTTTTCTGATAGCTGGAATCAGATGTATAGGGGGAGGCTCAAAGGCGGCGGGGCTAAGAGCCTTAACCGTTTCATAAACCCAATGCTGTTCCAAGCTCCCTCCTGTTTGATTTTTCAAATAGCTCCAGAGAGCGTGCCATTCGCTAGGATCAGCAAGTTTTTCAGAGACAAGCGGGGAGACTATGGATCTGTCTAAATCTGCCTTTCCACCCCAATCAGCAAGATAAGGAAACCAGGCGACTGACGTACCATAAGTTAAAGTCTTACTCTGCAAAATTTTTTCCACCAGCAACTGATGATTCATTGCTTTATCTTTAAAGCGAACCCTGGTTAGTTCTTTATGCATGGCTCCATTTAGTTTGAGGCCAAGCTCAAATTTCAGGTTGGAATGCTCTGTTCCCTGATGCTTATCAACAGAAGTAAATTTGATGTTCTTGGTTTTGCCTTGTGTGGATAAAACATAGGCTGAGTAATACTTAGAAATGAAATTAAGGATATTCGACTTCCCGACATTATTTTGTCCAATTAAAAGATTAATTTTACCGAATGGCCCAATTCGTTGAATCTCTGTTCCAAAGCTTCGATAGAGAGAAATGCCTACGCCATCAAATCCGAGCATTTATTACTTCCTCTTGTTTTTATGCACAATAACAAACGTTTGTATCAGAAAATTTCCGCCAAGAAGATTAGAATAAAATGTAGAAAAAGGCTACTGCGAAATTAAGATAGAGTTAAATCTGAATTACCTACTTAATCGGATCATCCTCGACGGTTTTTTCCGCAATCATAAATGGTACGAACATGGTCTTCATCATGCGAATTGAATCAATACTGCTTCCCAATAAGTGTTCTACAAGCAAGCAGGCTAGTTGCCCAATCTCTCACATTCTTCCCATTATCCTCAGCCCTCGAACAGAGATACCTAAAGTCCTTCTCCCCCTTGTATCGGTTATAGTAAACTTATGGCGTTGCGGCGAAAACGACCAACTCCTAAACAACCTCACCCACGAACGAGGCGCAAGCGTGGACTAACATTCACTCTGCTCTGGGGTTTCGTGCGCCAGGGGTGGCGTGTGCTCCGCGCGGTCATGAGGGGGGTGCTGGCCTCCCATCCGATCGTTCGGGTGGTCGTGATTCCAACCCTCCTTTTTCTCCTGTGGCTTGGCCTCAACTGGGCTTTTCATACGTTCAATAAACCCACCGAAATCTTCTTTCCCTTAGACCAATCACTCAACAAGAGTCCGGTCCAGACCTGGAGAGAATACGAATCGCTTTTTCGCGAACATGCAACGGCGGTCATCACACCTGAGTTTCTCGCCGCGCTGGCACAGGTCGAGGGCGGAGGGAATCCTGTGGCACGGACCTACTGGCGATGGCAACTGACGTGGAATCCCTTGGAGCTGTTCAAGCCGGCCTCGAGCGCGGTTGGCATGTACCAGATTACCGACGGGACCTTCAGCGAGGCGAAGCGCTATTGCATTCACGACCATGTGGTGGTCGAGGACGGCCCGTGGCACGATTGGGAATCGTGCTGGTTCAACAGCCTCTACACCCGCATCCTCCCGAGCCATGCCATTGAGTTGACGGCGGCGTTGCTCGACCGCCAAGTCACCCAAACGTTGGGACCGAAGCGGATCGGCAAGGTCTCACTCCAGCGGAAGCAGGATCTGGCTGCCGTGATTCACCTCTGTGGAGCGGGAGCGGGCCGCGCTTATGCCGCACGCGGACTCAAGTTGACCCGTCATCAACGGTGCGGCGATCACGATGTCAGCGACTATCTGGCACGCATCAATGAGTTGAAGTTCGAGTTTGCCAAACCGGCGGCAGGAGACAAAACAATCCGACAGGGGCGCTAATCTCACCCGTATAGATATTTCAAATAATTTCCAAAATTTTATTGTCTGCGAGGCTCTTTCGCTGCAGACCGACGCCTCCCGGCTGGCCCAAGGAAGGGACGCTCTCCTCAGCGGGCGGGCCTTGTTTGAGCCCTGCGAGTTGGACCGCCCTCTTAAGACTGGCGTCCGTTCTCTCCTAAGGCCGGACGGGGCGTCAATGGTTTTGGCCACTTTTCCCGAAAGAAAAGTGGCTCGGCTGCCGGGCCGAAACCCGGCATGTCTCGTTTAATCAACGAATCCACGGTTAGTAAAATGTGAGCACAACCCTGAATATTTGGGTTCGTGTAAAGCAAAAATGTATTGGATTTTGTAGGTACGCCCTCTTCATCATTCTGAACTTGCCCACATATCCCCCGTTCGTTGATTCCTTAGATTTGTTTTATTGCCGGCACGTGATGATCATCCCGGGAATTCTACTCCTGCCAAAGCTCAGGATGTTTTTACGACCGGTCGATTCCATTCGTGTTCGCCATTTCCCATTCATGTCGCCTCCGGCGTATTCGTACAATTAAACCAGCGTTTTTTCAGCCTCACTGTTTTCCGCTACGATCACATGAGGAACCTCGGTTAAAGAGTCCGGGTGTCGATCCATGTGACATTTCCGGATCGGCGTTTTACTTCTGCATACATGTGCGCCGTACCGCCCTTTCCATCACCTCCCCCTCCATCCCACAAACAGATGAAGTGCACCTTCTCCACCCCATACTCCAATGCGGTGTGAAGCAGCCATAGGTTGCACCGTTCATATGGATCGACACCTTCGGGTAGTGAGCCAAGGTGCTCAGGGGCGGAGCGGATTGCGGTCGTGAGCTTGGCTTTGGCAGCCACATACCGATCGCGCCAGGCTTCGCCCCTACAGATGACAGACTTTTGAATAAACTCCGGCTCGTGAAACGGTTGCATCCACTGAATGATCACCTTTCGTTGCTGACAGGCCTCTGTGAACAGGAGGTCGCCCCCACAGGCGCCTTGCGTGAGCGCAAGATCATTAGGGCCTGCGCCCAGTTGGTCTAAGACCTCGGCGATTTTCTGTGCCGCCACGACTTCTTTATCCCTTGGAAAACGCGGAGGCTGTCTCCCCGGGGCATCGATCATATGACCGCTAAAGAGCAAGACCTGCCGGGGCTCCCACTGATCTTCAGGCTCCACAATCCGGTGTCTTGCGGGATCAAGGTTTGCTGTACCCATGCTTGTCTGACTTACCTTGTCTTATGAGATTGCCTCTGGATCGGATTCGCTGAGAAACCCGTCAATGCAAGAAGCATCTTTGGGAAATGAGTCATTGTTGGACTTGCTGTTGTGCCTGACCGTTACCTTTTGGGAAGGATTGTGGCTTAATCAAGAATATCCCATCGCGAATGGTCAACAGAACCGCTGAGACCCGCGGCTCGGCATGCACGACTCGATTGAGTTCTTGAATGGCCGCCGTATTGGTATCCGGAGCAGGATGTGTCAGCACATCTCCATTCCACAAAACATTATCAATGAGAATGACGCCTTGATCGGATATCAACTCCAATGCCTGACGAAAATAATTCACATAGTTGGCCTTGTCGGCATCGATGAAAATCAGGTCAAACGTTCCAGTCAATGTCGCCATCGTTTCCAGGGCGGGGCCGAGGCGAAGATGAATCTTTGTCCCATGAGCGCTCTGAGCCCAATACCGTTTGGCCATAGCCGTGGACTCCGGATCGATATCGCACGTGATAACCATCCCATCATCCGGAAGACATTCCGCCATACAGAGGGCGCTGTAGCCCGTAAAGGTGCCGATTTCCAACACCCGCCTGGCTCCCACACTCAACGCCATGACCTTTAAAAATGCGCCTTCCAATGGACCGACCACCATCTGGGGGCAGTCCATGTTTCGATACGTTTCCTCCCGAAGTCGCCGGCACAGCTCCGATTCCGGCAAAGAGTGCGCTTCGGCATAGACTTCAATGTCCGGCAGCACCAAGGATTTCATGTTGAACCCCCTTTGCAGTCAATTCATCGCCTCACGATTGATCTTCAATGACCCACATTGTCCTTCCCTTCATCCTCCTGCCGCAAGCCATTTCGTCCATTCTCATATTTTCCCTCTCTCTTGCTTGGTCCGTCTTTCTGTGTCCGGACCAATAGGCACAGGCTTCCACGCCTGGCCGGCTCTCTTCACTCATCGGCGAATGCTTCTTGCCAATTTCTCAAGAGCTGCCTTACAGTGGTCCGGTTATCCGCTGAACTTTTTACCACTCTTTGAGGAAACCGCTCATGTCCGCTGACGTTGCTCTTGATCCGCTGAAACAGACCTTGCGACAGATCCATCACCTGCATGATGCCGCAGCCGTGCTCTCCTGGGATCAGGAAACCTATATGCCTCCAGGAGGAGGAGGGGTTCGCGCGGAACAACTGGCCACGCTTCAAACGCTGGCCCATGACCAATTTGTTTCGCCTGAGATGGAATCCCTGCTTGGAACGTTTGTGGATCTCTCCACCGGCACGCTTCATTCTCAGCACGCGTCTGTCTTGGACGAACCCTCTCAAGCTCTCCTTCGCGAGACTTGGCGGGACTTTTCCCGTGCGAAAAAATTGCCGTCGGCCTTCGTCAACCAGCTTGAGCGGGAATGTTCTTTGGCGCAACAAGTATGGGCGGAAGCCAGAAAGACGAATGACTTCCAACGGTTTCTGCCGAATCTGCAACGGGTCGTGAAACTCAAGCAACAAGAGGCGGACTATTTGGGTTACGCGGATTCTCCCTATAATGCGTTACTCGACACCTACGAACCAGGATCGACGGTGGCCCAATTGCGTCCACTCTTTGCCACCTTGCGGACGGAGCTGATTCGTCTGTTGGACCACATACGACAGTCCCCTGTCCAACCCAATACCCAACTCCTGACGCAATCGTATGAGCACACCCCACAGATGGACTTTGGCCGGCTTGTGCTCAAGCACATGGGCTATGATTTTCAACGTGGACGCCTGGATTTGTCGGAGCATCCGTTTACGACGGCGTTTCATCCAACCGATGTGCGGGTGACTACCCGCGTCTTTGAAACGGATCTCCCCTCCTGTCTCTTTAGCTGTATCCACGAAGGAGGGCATGGCCTGTACGAACAAGGGTTACCCGCAAAACAATATGGCACTCCATTGGGTGAAGCGATTTCTCTGGGTATTCATGAAAGCCAATCCCGTTTATGGGAAAATTGCGTAGGACGGTCCCGCGCGTTTTGGCAATATTTTTACCCGAAACTTCAGGAGGTGTTTCCGACACAGTTGGGGCAAGTCAGTGCAGAAGATTTCTATCTGGCGATCAACCGGGTGGCCCCGTCGTTTATTCGGGTCGAAGCCGATGAACTGACGTATAACCTGCATATCATGGTGCGATTTGAAATTGAGCTGGATATCATTGAAGGCCGCTTGCACGTTGATGATCTGCCGGAAATCTGGAACGCTAAAATTCAGGAATACCTGGGGATCGTTCCTTCCTCCGATGCGGAAGGCGTGCTGCAGGACGTGCACTGGTCCTTTGGAGCCTTTGGCTATTTCCCCACATACACGCTTGGGAATCTGTATGCAGCCATGCTATTTCGGCAGGCACAAAAGGATCTTCCTGACCTCGACCAGGCCATCAGTCAGGGTAACTTGCTTCCATTGAAAGGCTGGCTGAATGATAAGGTTCATCGTTGGGGACGACAGTATACGGCAGCCGATTTAATCACCCGCGTGACTGGGCAGGCCCTGACTCCTGAACCCTTTATTCAAGACCTCAGACAGAAATTCGGCACCTTGTATCAATTTCCGACAACCGTTCCTCCGTCTTCGCCTCAGTAAATTTTCACATTTATTGGGCTTTTGACACTCCCAAGATATCACCTTCGACAGATTGCCCTTCAATCCTTTTGCTCCCTAGCCTCACTCATTCATTCGTGGCCTTCTCCCCGTGAAGGGGAAGAACGGCAACGACACGTTTCAACCATTTTGAAAGGAGTGTGTGCCGTGAGGCTTCATTCACAACAAGTTTCGGTCTTCATGTTTGCTCTTGTTCTTTCCGTCGGCCTGTTGTTCCCCGTGTCCTGGGCAGAAGCGACCGTCAACAAGATTGACATTAACACTGCCAGTCTTGAACAACTCGAAGCCGTCAAAGGCGTGGGACAGGATATCGCCCACAACATCCTCGCCTACAAAAAAGATCATGGCGCCTTTAAATCATTCGATGATCTGGCGAAAGTGAAAGGCGTGGGGAAGGTCAGACTGGAAGCGCTGCGGGATACCTTTACCGTTGGCTCAACAGCTTCTCCTGAAGAAGCCTCGCCTACCAAGTAACCCCGGAATTTACAAGACCGAGGTCGGACCCATGTTCGACCTCGGGACCTCTTATGCTCTCTTTACCTTCAATACTTGCCCAGCCAGGATACACCATCATCCAGATGTCGACGGGGCCTCAATACCCCATCGCTGTATTTAAGGATTTTACCTGTGCGGGTGAAAGCGTGATGGCTTCGGTCGCTTCAATCCGGGAGGGCACCAGCATAATGGTGTGGAAGGAAATATCTCGGATGGCAAGTTTTTGCTCGGGATTATCAGCAGGACCTAATTCCACTGCCTCCACGGCACTCATGATGGCGCTGGTATCCATAGGCCCATATTTCTCAACCACCGTGTGAATAATTTCCATAACCTGTTGATTGGCTTCGGGCTCCTTCATGATCTTATCAACCAAGCCCACAACTCCCTCAGCCTGTTCGGTCAAATCAAAATTTTCTATCCGTTCCTTTCTACGCAAAAAGAGCAAATCATTATCCACATCCTTGCTAAAGGCCCCATAGGGAAATCGTACGAATTCAAAATGCAACCCTTTCAATCCCTTCCCCAACATTTGCAATTCACAGAGGAATAATACTTGTTGAAGTTTCACGTCACTCATCAGGCCCATGGATTCGGTCAAATGCAACGTATAAATGAGCAAAGCGCGGTCACCCGTTACTTCTGAAGGTTTTCTCATAGGTTCTCCCTAAATTTCTCCGCCAACACCAAAACAGACAAAATAATTCTTGACCACCCAGGGTGATTGGGGTTTAATATCTTCCTTCTTCATCTTACGAAAGAATTCACCATGTCTAAACCGGTCAAAGAACTCGAAACACTCAAGCATCATCTCCAAAAAAACAGCCTCAAACTGACTCGTCAACGCGAGTTAATTCTGACGACCTTCCTCAAAATGGAGCATGTCACTGCCGAGCAGTTATATCATATCCTCGCCAAAAAAGACCCGCATATTGGCCTGGCCACTATCTATCGCACGCTCAAATTATTCTGTGAAACCGACCTGGCACAGGAACGCCATTTCGGCTCACAAACGCAATTCGATAATGTGTCTCATAAGGGTCATCATGATCACCTCATTTGCACCTCCTGCGGCAAAATAGTCGAATTTCAAAATTGCCAAATCGAAAATTTACAAGAAGAGGTCGCGAGAAAAAACGGCTTTACCATTCAAACCCATAAGCTGGAACTGTACGGTCTCTGCAATACCTGCCAAAAAGCCTGATGAGGCCGGCTTCCCCTTTCCATTCGTCCACAGCTTTTTCCTTTTGATAACGAATACTTCTTACATTGACTGTGGTTCGACCCCTTATCGAATCACAAACAATAACACCCACGCGCTCATCCGCCTTCCTTGCAACCCAGAGCAGGGTCTCAAGTTCAATGGGGTTGTGTAACCTCTTGAATTTTTGTATTAAGATAGAGGCTCCCGTGCTACATTTTCCGCATTCCAGTGTATAATAAGAATTAGTTCAGGGAACTCACAGATCATTATGACTTGTCCCCTCATTTTTTCTTTCACCATAGCGTTTTTCTCTTCGCGAAAGGAGGCTGTTCACATGACCATTACAGGCAAAACGAACCACACACGAATGATTCCACTTTGGTCCGGTGTCTTGTCCTTAATTCTGGGATTCCCTGCTATGGGTCTGGCCACGGGATATGCAGGAGATGCGCACCACCCATCCGGGTATAGCACGTCCCCCCACGGAGCAGGAGCCTATGGCCATGGCCAGGTTCATCATGGCACGAGCATGTCGGGTGGCTATGGCACAGGAGGAAGCTCTCACAAATCAGGACATGGGCCTCATCAAAGTGCCTCTGAATTTATCGAACACATTTTGAAATTCAAAGAAGGCATGGCCCTTACCGAGGATCAGGTCACCAAACTTCAGACGATTAAAACCGATTTTGAAAAAAGCAAAATTAAAATGAAAGCTGACATGCAACTGACCAGCTTGGATTTGCATGAGTTGCTACGGAATGACCAAGGGGACTTGGGCGCTGTTGAATCGAAACTGAAGAGTCTGTATGAGATTCGTGCAGGCCTTTACCTGGCATCAGTAAAAGCCGGGCGGGACGCCAAGGCTGTATTAACGGACGAGCAACGTTCTCGCATGAAAGCGGTCCATGATCGCATCAATGCCCATCAAGATGGTGGGATGACGAAAGGTCATCCGGGCGGGTATTCCCACCATTCCAAAGACAAAAAAGGCTAAGCAGCCCACTTCTATCCTCAAAAAAAAGGAGGCTTCATGCCTCCTTTTTTATTGATTGAGGTTGAAGGCCTTGTTACGGCTCGAGGCTTAAGCGATTCTTCAGACCCGATGAGACCAACACGGTGCCTTCCTGATCGACAATTACCCCTTCAACATCCGGCAAAGACTCAATGAGGGCCATGCCTTTGTCAGGACCCATGACAAAAATGCCGGTGTCCAACCCATCGGCCATCACACCATCTTTGGCTATGACTGTGACACTTTGACAACCTTGAGCCGGATGAAGGGTCTTGGGATCAAGGATATGGTGAAAGCGAACCCCGTCTTTCATAAAATACCGTTGATAATCCCCTGCAGTGGAGACCGCTTCATCTTCCAACTCAATCCGCCCTAAAACTTGGCCCTGCTCCTTTCGGGGATGCTGGATACCAAAGACAAAGCGTTGGGTATCCGGCATACGTCCGAAGGTCTTTATATCCCCCGACAAAGCGACCACGCCTGCGGTCGCTCCTGCCGTACGCATCACGTGGGCAGCGAGGTCGGCGGCATACCCTTTCCCGATCCCCCCAACATCAATTGACATCCCAGGACGCATCAACCACACACTTCGCGTGGTTTCATCCAATTGCACATTTGATAACTCTATTTGCGGGCGAAGCGCTTCCAGATCTTCCTGGGACGGAACACGCCCTTCCCCGCTGACATCCCATGCATTCACCGCTGGACCAAGGGCGATATTGAACCCTCCCTGCGTAAGTTTCGCCACCTCCAGCGATCGCGTGAGGACTTCAAAGGTTTCCTGACTCACCTGTATTGATTCCCGTCCCGCCGCAGCATTCACCTGTGATAATTCACTGGTTGGAATCCAGGTGCTCAGCAACTCTTCTAATCGCCGGATTTCATCAAGCCCCGCTTTGACCGCCATCTGCGCAATACTCTCATCTGCTCCGACCGCAGTGACAAACACCACGGTTCCCATCAGCATCTGACTGCGTTTTACCAAATGAGGCGGACCCTGGCAGCCCGCCAGGAAGAGAATCAAAAAGCAGAGTCCAAGTATATTCTGTATTTGCCGCATGATTAATCTCCTATCCTCAACAATAACGTTGGTTTCAGAACAGCCGGAGTTCCGCTTGAAAGAATTTATGTGGAATTATGACGATTGAAGTATCGGAATCTGGGGTAGGGTGTGACTTCAAACAATCGTGACCGTAATACCGGAGGTTCCGCCAGGGAGGACAGGACCACATTGGAAGAAAGAGATGGATAACGAACCGTCAATTCCACGATAGCTTTTACTGATTCGGAGACAATGGTTACCTCTAACTCTCTGGTATAATTCGGAGGATCAACCTGGAATCGCCAACCGCCAAGATACACCACTCCCTGGTCCGGAACCTCAAAGGTTAACGGAACTTCCGCACTGGATCGAAATACGCCTTCCTGAATAAATACCCGGGTCACTTGATACTGTCCCGGCTTCAAGGACAGAAAAAAATAGGAGGAAGCCGCCTCAATTTCCACACGATAACGCCTTTGACCATCCCTGGAGCTGAATTCAAGTGAAGCTAATTCCGGTATATAAATTCTTCCGGACGGCTCTTCCTGCCACACCTGAATGTGTCCGAACACCAGGGGCACTGCGAGATCTTCTTGAGAGGGATGAGACGGGAGCTGATACGCGCATCCCAAACTCATTCCAACAAGCATCCCTAGAAACGCTAGACAACACCCACGATCATTCAGCATGGCCATCCCGTCATCATACCGCCTGTATTCTCCGCAAACTCCCAGACATAAAAATATCCGAAAAAATGGGACCTTCTTGACAGACGCCAAACGCGTGCGGTATTAAAAGCGTTATTAATAACGGTTATCAATTTCAAAATTAACAATAATTACATTCAACATCAAGATGACTCAAGGAACTGAAATAGCTTCTCCATGCACCACCACCTCAGAGGCACGCTGTCATTGCGGGCAACTGATGGCCATCTTAAAAAAAGATGGAGTGGAATTGAAATGCAAACGGTGCAAACGTCTTGTTTTCATTCCCTTTACTGTATTGAGCGACTAATGACGGGGCTGATCCTTCGATTGAGTGTACTCCTGAACATACGTTGTGCTCCGATTCCCGGTTTATCATGAGTTCCTTCCATTGAGGACCCTGAGTCCCCTACCCTTTTCCTGAGGACCTCCGCGTCCCAATCCTATATTAGGAGGTTTTCATTCATGAAGAAGTTCACAATCGGGGTCCTTATGGCCCTTGCTGTGTTTCCAACCTTTCCAACCTTCTCTGCCTCCGGTGAAGAAGCACTTACGCCCGCTCAACAGGAAGCGGTTCGACAAGCGGTTCAAGACTACCTGAAAGGGCAGGGGTCCCCAGAGGCAGGCATGCCACCGATGGAGCAATCAGGGACCGGGATTGCCCCGCCAACTTATGCGGCCCCACCCACTCAACGCCCAGGCGAACCCGTTAAGGAAACCTTAGGAGGATTATCACAACCACGTACCCCTGATAAGAAATACGGATCAACCATGCAAGGGTCCGGACAATTGATCTATGCCCGACCCTTCGTGTCTTCCCCTAAGGCCATCGTCGGCGGCTATATGGATATCGAGTACTTCAATCGCAAAAATCAAGGGAACAGCTATTTCGATCAGCATCGATTGGTACCTTTCATTTACGGGGATATCAGCGATCGGGTGAAATTTGCTGCCGAAATTGAATTCGAGCATGGAACCAACGACATCAAAGTGGAATTCGCGACCATCGATTATCTCATTCAAGAACCCCTTAACTTGCGGGCGGGCATCATCCTCGTTCCCCTTGGAAAATTCAACCTCCTGCATGACGCCCCACTCCGTGATCTCACCGAACGCCCTCTCGTAACCCAACGGATCATCCCATCAACTCTTCACCAACCGGGAATCGGGGCTTACGGCACCTTTTATCCCACCGCTCTCTCGAAGCTGGATTACGAAATTTACGTGACCAATGGATTCACTAACGCCTTTGGAGGAAACGGAAATCCTAATAACACGTCGAATATCAACCAAACAAACGGAATACGCAGTGCGAGATCAGATAGTACGAGCTTTGACAATAATAACGGCAAATCCGTTATGGGACGTGTCGCGTTTAGCCCCATTTTGGGAGTGGAAATCGGTGGTTCTGGATTTTACGGGAATTATGGCACGAATAAGGATGATAAATTAGCCATTTGGGCCCTGGATTGGACCTTCCAACGAGGCCCATTTGAATTCATCGGAGAAAGTGCCTGGGCTTACGTCAAGGACAATGATATCAATCAAGACGGAACCCGGAATGGCAATCCACGCAGAATGCAAGGATATTACTTACAAGGGAATTACCATTTTCTTCCGGAATGGCTAAGCAATATGGCCCCCACCTTCTTCAAGCCGGAAGTCTCTACATTCACCGCTATAGTCCGCTGGGAACAGATGAACTTGGGACAGGATTTAAGCGGGGAAGCCGGAAAACTGGGGGAATGGCAACGTTGGACCTTTGGCCTGAACTTCCGTCCCACAGAAGATACTGTGTTCAAAACCGACTTCCAATATACGCCCGTCGGTCGAAATGGAAACGAGCGAATTCATGATACGGCTTTTGTCGCATCCTGGGCCACATATTTCTAAGAATTCGCTTTGAACAGGAAAACAGAGAGAAACGGCTTTGCCGTTTCTCTCTGTTTTTAGCTTCAATCCGTATCGAACCATATGAGGCACATCAGACCATAACTTAAAGAACATACTGGTTGACCCCCTGAACATCGGATGATACAATTCGTTCTCATTTTTCATAATGAGAATCAAATTCAAATAAATCGAAAATCATTCTCGTTTTTTATTTATGGCTTTATCTCCTGCTTCCCTCCTTCGAGGAATTTTTATTTTGGCATTCACAGCCTATATTTTTGGCTGCAACTTCCTTTCCGGTCAAGACTTGATTGTCGATCGTTACATGGCCTGTCCAATTGATTCCATTTGGAATTCCTCATTGGAAACTCTCAAAGCCTATCCCGTGACTAAGAAAGACAAGTCCAACGGAGTAATCGAAACCGGGTGGAGGGTGGAATATGTGGAAGGGGCCAAGTATGGCCTGTTCCAACGGGAAGGGATGGGGGACAAAGAACGATCGCAACTGACCCTGACCATGAAGCCCCTCGATTCTAATGCCGTGCGCCTCCAAATTGCGGAACGGCGGCAACATTGGGGATTCCGTGGCGGGGCCAGACTTTATGATTGGTACCCCGTCGAACCATCACAACAAGCCGTGAATCACCTTTTAAACAACTTAACCAAAAAACTTGAGGCTGAAGGATGTTTCATCGAATCTTAAACATCGCTATTTTCGGGAGTCTCTTACTGGCATTTGCCCCCCAACCCTCCAATGCCGATAATGACCAGATCTGGGATAATGAATTGAAGCGGTATTTGACTCCACAGGAAATGGTTCAGGAAGACGTCTACCTGACGCCGGAAGAGGCTGCCAAATTGACACTTCCTGATTCCGATTCCATCCGCTTAGAGGTCATCACCCTCAACGAAAACCAGAAACGAATTATCGAAGAGCGAATCGGATGGCAATTTCCGGAATCGACCTTTGATTGCTATATCGGAGAAACGAATGGAAAAATCGATGGATGGGCTTTTGTTCAACATACCATCGGTAAGCATAAACCGATGACCTATATGGTTGGAGTTGACCCCGATGGAGAAATCACCAACGTTGAAGTATTGGTATACCGAGAATCACGGGGGAGCGAAGTTGGAAAGAAACGCTTCAATTACCAATACCAAGGAAAAACAATTGACGACCCCATTCGGATTAACCGGGATGTCATCAACATTTCCGGCGCCACCATGTCCGTGCGATCCATGAGTGCCGGCGTTAAACGCGCCCTCGTCCTGGCCCATGAACTTTACCTGCAATCCCAGAGTCAAATCCCCCCCATTAATACCGCCAGTCGAACGAACAAAAACTTTTTGGAGTCCCTGCTGGGGTTCTAACCTCCTGCAGCAATGGAATGCGAAATTTCAATGCCCGCTTCCGGCTCCGTGATACGGACCGTCATATCCGCTTAGTCTATACCTGGTTTCTCCTGCTGATGCTCGCAGGATTCATTTTCACCTTCTTTTGGGCTCATAGCATGACGGAGTTAAGCCTTAAAGGCCTTGCCGATCATTATCGAGGATCGGATGCGACCTTTGGTGAACCAATGCCGTTTGGTCAGCTGGCCGAGACCACACATTTCCATCTGTTTACTATGCCGGTCACATTCATGATTTTAGTCCATGTGCTCTATCTCACGATGGTTAGCCCCACACTAAAAGTGGTTACGACATGGATGGCTTTTGTCGGGGTCACCCTGGATCTGATTTCACCTTGGCTGATTGCCTATGTATCCCCAATTTTTACCATCGCCATGTTGACCGGAGACATCCTGATGGTTGTGGGATTTCTCATCATGTTCGTCATACCCATGTATGAAATGTGGTGGCAAAAATCCGCCTTTATGATGCCTGACTCGGATGACTGACTTTTGCCCTTTTCCCGATTGGAGGAACATTCTTTACCAGGACCCATGCCTAGACGCGGGTCACTTCAACCACCAGTCGGCTTAAAACGGCTACGGGATCTTATGATGGAATGCGACAAGAGTTTTCTCACTCAATTGAATCAGACAACCATACTTTCATGAGAGAGGAACTGATTCTTCGTCCATATCCTACATCGGCCCGGTCAAGGGTTCCTTGTTATCATGGCTTTGGGAATTGGATAGGCATCAGCCTCTTTTCCATATTTCTTTCTGCCTGCGCACCAGATTTGTATTGGGCAAAACCAGACGCAGGCGAGGGTGAATTCGAACAGGATCTGCGCTCATGTCGGGAAATCCTGATCAATGAAGTACATTCCGAGACTTCATTAAACCCATTCAGCAAAGGAATAACTGATGATGCCTTGGCTCAATGCATGAACAGCAAGGGCTGGTTTTTGGCTGAAAAACCATAAATTCTGACTTTGGCCATGACTCATTTCCCAGATGTCGCCCGTGTTTGCCTTAACTTGTTGCACGGAGATCTTCCAATAGACAGCAGATTTCCATGGATGTTCGTCGCACCGCATAAATGAAATGCTCTGCCAAATGAGGGAATTGATGATGCCAGAGTCTGACGACTAAGTACGTCTCACCATATTCCTAAGGCCCGAGACTTTTTGAGTCCAGAGCCCATGAGCTGCCATTGTATGCTCATGGGCTTTTTTTGTGCCCAAGGATGTTAATGCGTTGATTCTTAATGGGTCTGTTGAAAAAAGCCGCCAGCGGCGTTCTCGCCATTTTTCCGTGCTCACGTACTACGCGTACGCTCCGCGCGTAAAAACGGCTGCGGCCTTGCTGGACGGAATTTTTTGAACCGACCCGGAGCTTTTGATAGGTAATCTAATCCTGGGCAAATTTGCCCTTGAAAATCTTTATTATTCAACACTCCCTTAATATATTCCGAGGATGAGTACTTATCTATTCATCCTCATGTGGGCGAGGGGGTGGGTCTCCTCCTGTCCCCCTTACTCCACCTCAACACATGACGTGTGAGGATACATTCACAATTTATCCAAAAAGAGAGAGATCAGAGAGGATTTCTCCGAAGAGGGATTCATTTTAACGCGAGGTGCACCCATGAACGTCCATCGATTTATTATGTTCTCTTGCGCACAGGTCTTTTGTATTGCATTACTCACATCAACTCTATCCTTTTTCGTCAATGTCCCTCTGGTGTTAGCTCAGCCAGCCGAAGAAGCTGATCCACCGGAAGTCACTAACGGAGAACGGTTGTTTCTGGAAACTCGATTTGCTCAATTATTTAAAATCTTTCTGGATGACGGAGGCGATGTGAATGATCCCTTGCCCCAAGGCGATCCCGCTCTCAACAAAGTGGCGAATTGGCAACTCCTGCCCGATCAATATGCCGATGGCCCGTTTGCCGGTCAATCGATGAACTGCCGGAGTTGCCATTTTGTCGATGAACTCCTCGATATTCCGAACTACGGAATGAATACCTATTCGGATTTTGCACGACGGAGCCCTATTCCAGCCCGTGAAGATGGAAAACATACTTCGGTCCGAAACGCACCACCCCTCGTCAATGCCGCTCTTCCTCGGCAAATGTTTTTTCTACATGCCGATGCTGAATTCCCGACGATGGTGGATTTGGTCAAAGGCACCCTCACCGGACGGAACTATGGATGGCTTTCCGACGAACAGGAAGCCGCCATCTCACATATTGCCAGGATTATTCGAGAAGACTCCGGAACCGGAGATCTGGCGCAGGAGTTTGGCGGACTGTCCTATCGTGTCCTCTTCACCGGAACCGATCCATCTATTCCTCAAGAATTCCTGATCCCTGAAGATTTTCGTGTAGAAGTTTCTCAAGCCACCGACCTACAACTTGTCCAAACCGTTTCACAACTTATCGCCGCCTATACGGACCAACTCCTTTTTTCACAGGATGACGAGGGACGTTTCAATCTTTCTCCTTATGATGTCTTTCTGGAAATCAACAGTTTTCCTCGTCAACCCGATAAGTGGGAATCTCCCAGTTCATATGCTCGTCGATTGCTTCAACAGATTAAATTTCTCGAATCATACGATCCGCAAGATTATTCCCGATGGCCCTCACAATCTTCTCACGGTGGCCCGACCCTTCGGTTTGTTGAGAAAAATCCTCACACGGCAGATGGCAAGTTTCAGTTCCATGACCAACCCTTCACCTTTGGACCTCAGGAACTACAAGGGTTGAAAATATTTTTTGCACAACAGGGTCGACACAAGCATAGTCAGAAAGGCCATCAAATTCGGCCCAGTGACCAAGCCCAAGGAGGAATTGGGAATTGCATTGCATGTCATACACCACCAAATTTCACCGACTTCCGTTTTCACAACACGGGAATTGCCCAAACGGAGTATGAACGCATCCACGGGCCCGGAACTTTTTTTATACTGGATATACCTGGATTGCATCAACGAAATAAAAATATCGAAGCCTACCTGCCTGCCACAGCAAAGCATCCTCATGCTCAAGAACCATTCCGCGCTATTCCCTCGCCAGACAACCCCCAATGGACCGATCTGGGAATTTGGAACATTTTCTGGAATCCTGATTTCCCCGAATCCCAGCTACCAATTTGGTCCATTCTTTGCGAGGACGCCCTCAATGAACACTTTGGGGTATTTCGTGGCTTCCGGGCCTGTCAACCAGATCGACTCCTGCCGAGAGCTATTGGGGCTTTCAAAACTCCCGGCCTCCGGGATTTGAGTCATTCGGCTCCCTATAGTCACATCGGTATCGCCGATACGCTTGAAGATGTGATTCAGGGGTATATTACAAATTCGGATTTAGCGCGAAAAGGCATACTTCGCAATGGTGATTCCCATCTGAAAAACATTGCCTTAATTAAAGAAGACATCCCGGCTTTAACGGCGTTCCTACGATCCTTAAACGAAGACTATGAGTAAACGACAAGCATTTCCCCTCAAGCAAAGCCTTCCACACGGAACTCTACCCACTGGAAGAAACTGAACTGCCTTAAGCCCACGGTGGGTTTTTCACCGTGGGCTTGTTTTTTGACTACTTCATCTTGCAGGAAGCTTCTATCGCTCCCACCACTCGGACAGCCAAGAACGAAAAATCACCTAAAACATACATCGGCAAGAACTTTCTTTGAAAAAGAATCGTCCTGCTTCTTTGCTCTTCCCAATCCGACTCAGTTCTTTTTTCACCATTTTAGTGACCTGGTTTTCACTAAATGGCCCTAATATCCTTCACCTTAATGCCGATTACAAGACACTCAGGAGGTTGTGGCCATTAGTGGGGAAAAGGGTTGAAAGCATTGGCGACGGGTTGGCGCGGTGTTGGCAATATTAATAATCAAGTGACCGCCCATTCCCAGGAGAAGAAGAGCCCGATAGATAGCCCTTCTCCGTAAGAAGGATGTTTATTGGTTTCGACAGAGTGCATACATATCGACACGGTAAAAAACCAAACCCAAATATCACCCTCACCGAACTCATGGTCTGTTGCGGGCTAACGGATGCGATGTGTCTTCCTGAACCCTCCATATGAACTGAAAGAGGCATGCCCCATTCAAACCCTAGATTCGGCAGGAAAGGCCTGGAAGCAATCCCGCCATGAAATCCACCAAGTGACTCCCTTATGGTGCAGCGTTCTTTAGACCAAGCTGCGCATCGGGCGGGTACGATAAAATTTGGTTAGTCCTCCGGGTTGCTGATCGCCTTTTTTCTCTCGTGGACTTTCAAGGAGGATGGTCCAAGTGTTCCCGGTACAATTGTAGGATTTTCATTCGGCCCTGGGTGGTTCACATCGTGGCCAGCTGTTTCGGACAGGAGGCTTGGGCATCTTGAAAAGTCATTCATTCCATCCTTGCACATTGCAAATCGCTCATACCTGAAAACAGGATCAAAGGGCCATCCCGATTTCAACTATTTCAAAATGCCACCAGCCTTATAACCCCCTCGTCCATCCGTCCGGGCAAACCATCTGGCCAAAAATCCTGCAGCAACAGATGAAGAACCCGTATTGCCCGTTTATTACCGCAAAAAGTTTTATAATTTCCGTGATTCGGCCTCCTGATGCCCCTCGATCATTCGGATTTGGGAGGTTCCAGACGAAAAACCCTGCTGACTGAAAGAGAATCGCTTCATTTATTTTTTTGACTAAAAATATGACTTTTCTGCCTTTTGAGCATAACCAAAATATTTCCTTCAATTTATTATTGAAAATATAAATGATTTTCATTATCATTAATTATGAGATCACAATTAGAACAATATTTTCCCATTCGGCAAAATTCAGCCCCGACAAAATGCCAATGAACGCAAACAATCATACATACGAAAACACAATTCCAGGGCAAGCAAGCTACCCAGTACGCGCCCAAAAAGGTTGGGTCTCTTTTCCTCCTCCGGAGCGCCCAACCCTTCTTTTTAGTCGGAGGACACAAACAATGGAGGCTATCCCCATGAACATAGGACATTCCACACTGCCACACATGAGAGTTTCTGCACTGCTGAAGGGAAATATGATCGAATTGGATCTAGCGAGCCTGGAGGGACAATGGGGCATATTGTGTTGCCTTCCCAAACTTGAATTTTGCGATGCCGTGTTTCTCAATCAGTTTCGTAGAGCCGTCCACAAACAGGGCGCCCTCCTGTTGGGTATGCAACACCCTGTTCACCCGGTTCTCGCTTCGCACCTCCCAACAACTAAAATCCTTTCAATCCCTTTATTGACTGACTCCGCACAATGTTTAGGTCAAGCCTTGGGCTTATGGAGTAAACCTCCCTTAAACCAATGCCAGACATTTATCTTCGACCCAAAGGGAGTGATCAGAGAACGACGGATCCATTTGTTCAACTGGCATGGCATGACCCTCCTTTTGGGCATGTTGAAGCAATGCCAGGACTTTTCGCCTCAGCCACCTCAAGAACATATCGATAATTCCGTTACTGCCAATTTCATATTTGCCTAACGGGGTCTGAAAGCAACCCTCTGCTGATACTCACTCACAAATTAACCTCATACCACTCAGGAGACACTTATGCCATCAGGTCAACAACTCAAGCTGAACGTCTGTGACTGTAGTCGTATTCATCTCACCTATGGGTCGATTACCCTTCATTTCGAGAAAGAAGAGTTTCTCGCCTATGCAATGCAATTGACCAGAATGGCGGCTCAGGTATCAAACCCCGCTGGGTTTCGAAGAGCACCCAGCCTCGCTGATCAAAAAGCCACTACTTGTCATTGAGGAAAATATTCGTCATCCATCAAGTACGTTCAAAGAGAACGTACTTGATGACTCTTAATCTGGTAATGGAATCCAAGGGACACCTCATGAAAAAAGACTCATTTATCATCGAAGGGGAAAAGCCCGTGTTCATTAGTTTGTCGGTATCCTTGGGAATCGTTTTTCTCAGCATCATTGGTCTGTGGGCATGGCCCGGAATCATACTGCTCATAAGCCAATAAAACCAGTTGGATGGATTGAAGAATGGGAAAGTTGGCTGCAGGTCTGTTTAATGAATTTGATCGGTTTTGGTTGGCAAAGCCAAATCATGGCCAATGTTCAAGTGGGATGTCCAATTCATGCCATGCTTTGCGATCCCTTCCAATGACCTCCTGTCCATTGCCTAATGATCGTACGAAAGATGGTATTCATGATTATTTTTTTCACCCCATTACATGGTCGTGAGGGTCAATAACAGGGAAGGGAAAAATTGAACGTCAAGCCAGCAAGGATGAGCAATAGTTTTTCATAGTAGGTATGACCAGGATCAAGGCTCCCCTCTTAGCCAGACGAATCAAAAAAGAAGAGGAAGCTTTTTATGCAAGCAGAATATCGTGGGTGGATGGAATAGAGAAAAACAGGCGCTACAACCCGTTAAACCTGGCCGAAGAAGCTTTATTCCTTGCTTCCTTTTCAAACGAAAATCAACAAAATTGACAAATCTTTTTCTTTTTATGTATCATTAATGATAATGATAATGGATATCAAAATCATAATAGTAATAAAGAAATTCAATTTTGGCACTCCAACCCGAATGCTCACAAATATCCGGACACAACCTTGCCAATGTCTGATTTGCTCGGACCCAGAAGGTTTTTTACTGAATACCAAGGAGGGAACAGCATGAAGATCGGAACGCGTGCACCCATATGGAAAACCCCATGTTTGCTAAATGGCAGATGGCAGTATCTTCCCCTGACAACGTTTCAGGGAACTCAATTTGTGCTCTGCTGCTTACCTGCCTTTACTGAAACCGATGCATGGTTGCTGGAACAACAGGTCAACCGGTTTCGTGCAGGAAAGATTGTGCTCGCGGCCTTAGTACCGGACAACGCCTTTCTTGGGAATTCCTGGAGTCGTCCTCCTCAGAACTTTGGTCTTCCATTTTTAACTGATCCTCTCAATCGTTTGGGACGGACACTACACCTCTCAGCCTCCTTACCGCCCCATCGATGCGAAACATTATTTTTTGACCATCGCTGCTGCCTACAATTTCGCCTATTCCATGATCTGAACCTCCGAGGTATCACCACAGTGCTGGAGGTTGCAGAAAGTGATTTCTGTCGGAGATCTGTTCAAGCTGAGCTTAAATCGAGGCTTTCCTTCGACCATCTTCTGCCACACTCTTCATCATTTGAGGCTCCAACAGGCTGAAACTCCCCCCCCCAACAATGGAATTCTGTACCAACCCTTGAAGGAGAAAATCTAAGATGATTGCGCCAGCCTCTGCGTTATCCCCCGTTTCAAAAACCCCATTTCTTTCCATTCAACAATGGCTGTATCTCTTCTTGTGTCTAATGGTGGGGATGTATGTTGGTCTTGGCCATGCTCCCTCTCAGTGGACCGATGCCCTTCCAGACATTGTTCTCTGGGGAGCCATAGGCTTGGCAGTCGGATGCCTGGCTCTATGGTTAGAACGACCTTTGACAGCATGTCACCGCTCTACCTTGATTGGTGGTAGCCTTGGCCTCATCGTTGCCTTGGCGGGAATCGGTTTTGTATTGAACATGGGAATGTGGACGGGGCTGCTCCAGATGCCTTCTCTTACCCCGTGGATCGGGCTGCCTATCTTTCTTCTCTGTCCCTACATCGGGTTAATGATCGGCATTCACATCTCCAATACACTGTCGCCGACCTCAATCGCGGAATTTCCAAAAGAGTCTCCTCCTCCCACTTCGCAACCCCCATCGAAAACCGTTCAAAAATTGCTGGATTCTAGCGCCATTATTGATGGCCGAATATTGCCACTCTGCACCACAGGCTTCTTGGAAGGTCCTTTCATCGTCCCCAAAAGTATTTTGCATGAACTCCAGACGTTAGCCGACTCGGCGCATCTCTCTAAACGAACCAAGGGGAAGCGTGGCTTGGATATCTTATCCCAACTACAGCAGCTTCCAAATAGGGATGTGGTGGTTATTGAGGATTGGGAACCCGATATATCAGCGGTTGACCATCAACTGATCGCCATAGCCAAGAACCGTGAAGCCAAGATCGTAACTAATGATTGGAACCTGGCAAAAGTCGCAGCTCTTCAAGGTGTGCCCTCCCTCAATGTGAACGAATTAACCTACCAATTACGCCCCCTGGTATTGCCTGGAGAAACCATACGTGTCTTCATTCACAAAGAGGGTCAGGGGCAGGAGCAGGGCATTGCCCATCTAGATGATGGCACGATGGTCGTCGTCGACCACGGTGCGACTCTGGTCGGTCAAGCGATTGAGGTGATGGTGACCCGGTTCATGCAAACCAACACGGGAAGGATGATTTTCTCAACTCCCCAGTCCAAAAACTCTCCATTACTTGTCAGTCCTCAACCGGCTCTCAAGAATTCAGAGGTGGTTTCAGGATACTCTCGCAGCCTCGTGGAAGATCATGGATGAGGATGGACAAATGGCAAAACCACCCAAACACGTTTTTATGATACGACATTAATAATTATTTACCTGGAGGTCTCCACTAACCGAACTGTCAGTCTATCCCGGAGAGGGCTCTTCCCCTCTTCAAGCTAGTGGGGGGCCCATACGCACTCCCGGGTCCCCTACTTTCTTTGATGCTGGCTTTTGACACCAATCACCTTAAGAAAGGAATCAACCATGTCATTCCAACGCTGTCCTCAATGCCAGAACAGTACCCTTGCACCAACCGGAGCATTTTGGTGCTGTACGAATTGCGGATCTGCAATTACTTCCCAGGCCCTAGCCGCCCTAAGGGAATCAGTCAAGACCAGAGCCCATCGGCACGCCCACCTCATCCATGAGATCCTCTAATGCTCTATTGACGAAAATAGGTTATTCTTCAGAGAGGGTGAGTTCATCGCAACCACTGTGTCACGGCAGACCCCTGGCACCCATACGAAATGGGCCAATACCTAGACGTGACCAGTCTCTTCTTTGCCCATGTCGCCACGAAAGCGCTCGTGGCATAACATCAGATCAGGATCAAAGCCAAGGTTTCACCTTCTGATCTCTTGGATGAGAAGCATTCTTTTCCGAGAATGACCTATCTGTTATGCGGGTTACTCTGCAGGATTTCCTCACACACTTCCTCTCCCGTAGAGAAATTTTTTCTTCATTCATCCGCCATCGTCCATTTGCACACTTCAAATGTTTTGGGCTAAATCCATTTATCAACTAGGGGAAATTGAGGAGGATGTCAGGCAGTGCCGCCAATCATTAAGGTCCAACCCTGACGATCAGGGAATTTCCGAAACCCTCTCCCGTGTATTTAAACTTTCTGAAGATGCCGCTGGACAATGCTTAATGGCCAAAGGCTGGTTTTTGGCTGAAAAACCCTAATCTATGCCAAAGGCCCTCTTCGATAACTCACCACGCCGGCAAATGGTGCATATACGCAAGAACGACCTAAATTATTCATCCAGAAATTGATCAACCGCGGCGTGAAGAGTATGTTGAATTTGCTCACAGTCTTCCCCGGAAAGAATTTTTTCTCCCTGAGAATTGGTCACATAAAAGACATCGGCCACCTGATCTAACCTGGTCCCGATTCTGGCCATATGAATTGACAGACCCAATTGAACCAGCGTTTTGGCTATCACAAAGAGCAACCCTTGCTTGTCATCGGCAAAGACGTCAATCACCGTAAAGGTATCTGAGACCCCATGATCAATATGGACTTCCGTGGGATGCCGGCCAGTAGGAAAGGGACGACCAAAGGCCATGCGCCGTCGTCGTTCAACCATTTGGTGAACGGATTGTCTTCCCTCCACGACCTCTTGAATTTCCTTTGCCACCTCCTCTAGGCGCCCGGCAGATGGCGGCCCTTCATAGTCTGAATCATGTACCGAGAACACATCCCACACCGTGCCATCCTTCAGGGTCATAATTTGCGCTTCCAATACCTGCAAACCCATGGCGGCTAACACTCCGGCCACTTGCATGAAAATACCTGGTTTGGTCTGTTCACGGGTGATCAGCACATACTCCGAAACACCTGAGGCCTGATTGAATCTGGCTTCCACATGAGTCGGCTTGACTGGGAGAGAACGAATGGCTAAAAGATACGCCGCCATTTGGTCAACCGGTGTCGACTGAACGTACCGGCTGGGAAGTTGTTGAAGTTGGGCATTCACCCATTCCGACCAGTCGGGTTCAGGAGAATGGCCCTCGCTTCGATCGGCCCTTAAAATCTTGATAAGTTTGTCTCGAGCTTCGGGCGGAAGATTCTTACTCCCATCACCGGAATACGATGGACCTGCATCCCCGGCAAGCTCTGCGTAGGTCAGGGAATACAATTCCCCTAATAAGGACTCTTTCCATTTCGTCATCACCTCAGGTCCCACCGCTGATATATCTGCAATAGTCAGAATAAACAGCTTTTGAAGCATCCCGACAGTTTTTACCAATCGGGCAAATGTGACAATGGTTTTAGGATCGTTGAGATCTCGGCGAAAAGCCGTATGCGACATCTGCAAGTGATGGCGAACCAGGAAAGCGA
The DNA here is from genome assembly GCA_024760505.1 of Nitrospira sp. Lineage (GTDB taxonomy): Bacteria > Nitrospirota > Nitrospiria > Nitrospirales > UBA8639 > Nitrospira_E. The sequence continues at coordinate 1,702,103 of CP058931.1, read as the reverse complement.
GAGTCTGCCGTTCCTTCTCAGATAAATCCAACCGATCAGCTGTTAAATGGGCAATCTCCTGACCGACTTCACTATGATCCCCAGGACGCCCTTTGCCTAAATCATGCAGCAACAGCGCCAGATGCAAAATGTCTTTATCAGCGATGTTTCGGTAAACCTCTCCTATGATCCCTTGATGATTGTGAAGCCGTTCCGCTTCCCTCACTGCGAGCAGACTGTGCTCATCGACCGTGTATTTATGATATTGATTGAACTGCATGAGGCCACGTACTCGGGAGAAAGCCGGCACGAGCTTTTCCAGTAGACTAGCCTGATGCATGGCCTCAAGAATTTGAGCTATCCGACCAGGGCTTGACAGAATGTGTCGAAAAAGCCTACTCACCGGCTTGGTATGAAACCGCTCATTGGGTAAGGTTCCCATGTGCTGAGACAATTCATTGAGAATGTGCGAATCGATGGGGACTGCTTGACGTTGAGAGGTCACAAATAAACTCAGGAGCAGCATGGGGCTCTCCATCACCTCAAGGAGTTTATCCGACTGAATGGTCAGCCGATTTTCCATAATACGGAAGTGCCCCTCAATTAATGGGGGAGGCCACCATTGGCGAACCCGGTCCAACCAGGATTCCTCCCTGGCTTGATCAAGAAACCGCCGCCCACGGTCAAACAACCCGGTCGTATGACGGAAATACACTTGCATAAATTGCTCAACGGCCAACAAATGAGAATGATCCACAAATCCCCAAAGCGCAGAGAGCCGAACCTGATCGTCGAACGTAAGGATATCTTGAGCCCGTCCCGCTTCAAAATGCAAAAAACACCGAACTCGCCAAAGAAATTCCTGCGCTTCTTGCAGAACCTGATAATCCTGAATAGCAATTATTCCCCGATTCGAGAGTTCTTGAATCGTCCCCGCTCCATATCGAGCCTGGCCAACCCATTGCAGTAAATGCAGATCCCGAAGCCCCCCCTTACTTTTTTTAATATTCGGTTCCAGCATAAAGACCGTCTCACCAAATTTGGCATACTCTCGCTCTCGCTCTTGAATTTTATCCAGAACAAACCGTTGCGCCCGTTTCTTGATGATCCGACGTTCGAATTTTCGTTGAAATTGCTGAAACACCGAAGCACTGCCGATGAGAAATCGCGATTCCATCAGTGAGGTACAGGCAGCCAGATCGGCCTCTGCAATCGTCAGACATTCTGCGAGGGACCGCACACTATGCCCCACTTGAAACCCAAGATCCCAAAGCCGGTGAAAGACTCCGGTAGACAGTGCCTCAGCGAGTTCCCTTTGATTGCCCTGAGTGAGAATCATCACATCGATGTCAGAATATGGAGCTAACTCCCGCCGCCCATACCCCCCCATCGCCACTAGACAACATTGCTGCCATCCAGCTCGCACACCTGCATTGCCTTGCTGAATGACCTCCCGAAACCGCGCGATCAGTAAAGCATCCATGAAATCCGAAAAGGCCTGGGTGATCTCACTGCCGGTCGCCCCTTCAATTAAGCGTTGCCGAAGAACCTCGCGCTGGGATTGGAGAACATGAAGCCCCAGAGAGGAGTTCTTGTGTTCCGTCAAACCGGTAGGGGGCAAAGACATCTCTTCACTCATCGTGGGCAACTCCCGCCAACACTAAACATGTCGCACATTCAGATTAAGCTCCCGAAAAATATCGGTTCGTAATCGGCATGCGCCGATCCTTTCCTAACGCTCTCGAGGTAATTTTAATGCCCACTGGCGCTTGTCGACGCTTGTATTCGCTCCGATCCACCATCCCCATGACCGTTCGCACAACATGAGTGTCATAGCCCATCTTCACAATCCTGCCCATTGACTCATTGTCCTCAACATAGGCTTGTAGAATTGCATCTAACACCGGATAGGGAGGGAGGGTATCCTGATCCTTCTGATCGGGCCTCAACTCAGCTGAAGGAGCACGCACCTGAATTCTTTCAGGAATAATCACTTGATCAAAATCAGAGCCCTTATACTCACTTCGCCAGCGAGAAAGCTCATACACCTTCGTTTTGGGAATATCTTTGATCACGGCAAACCCACCAGCCATATCGCCGTACAGCGTGGCATATCCCACACTCATTTCGCTTTTATTTCCCGTAGTCAGTACTAAATACCCGAACTTATTGGAAAGAGCCATCAGCAGTGTTCCTCGGATGCGAGCTTGCAGATTTTCTTCTGTCGTATCAGCCTGAAAACCCTGAAAGGACTTGCCCAACACCTGAAGCAAAACCTTGAACGCCCTCGTTATCGAAAGGTGCCGCATCTCGATTCCCAATTTTTTTCCTAGCTGACGGGCGTCCTCTCGACTTTCCCTAGAGGTATAGGGGGATGGCATCATTACACCCATCACATTGGACGCACCTAAGGCATCTCGGGCAATCAATGCAGTCAAAGCCGAATCAATCCCTCCGCTGATACCGACAAGAACCCTTGAGAAGGCATTCTTCCTCACATAATCTTGCACTCCTAGCACGAGTGCCCGGTATATCTCCTCTAACTCACCGATTACCGGTGTGAGCCTTCTGACACCTGGAATGCCGGACTTCGACCAATTTGGCGCCCACCCCATTCGAATCATCGGAACCCGAACATCGTCGCCATCAACTTTAGATACTTTTTCAGTCCCCTTCGATTTCCCCATTCGTGTTGAAGGAATCTGAAGGTCGGTCAGCAGAAGATCTTCTTCAAAGGCTTTTGCCCGCGCAAGGACCACACCGGTGGAATCCATGACGAGACTATTCCCATCAAAGACCAATTCATCCTGTCCTCCGACCATATTGGTATAACTGACCATTACATTGTTAGCTTTCGCCCGAATGGCTAACATGCGTTCACGATTTTGGGTTTTTCCGACGTGATAAGGGGAGGCATTAATGTTGAGAACCAGGTGAGCGCCCCCATATGCCGCCTGCCGGCTGGCCGGACCATCAGCAAACCATATGTCTTCACAAATATTGATTCCAATTCGTAACGGGCCAAGACAGTAGACCGGACTAGTTCGTCCCGGTTGAAAATACCGTTCTTCATCAAATACCCCATAGTTGGGGAGCTTGCATTTGGCATACGATCTTTTCACCTGACCATTGACCAGGACCCACGCTGCATTCAAAGGCTTCCTTCGATCCTGCCCGTGATCCCGGAGGGGATGTTGAGCAGGACGATCAGATTCAATCACGCTTCCCACTACCGCCATAATCCCCCTCGTGACTTTGGTTATCCGGTCCCGCATCCGACTAATATCCAATAGAAACTTCGGCATGAGGAGCAGATCTTCTGGAGGATACCCACACACGGCCAATTCCGGAAAGACAACCACATCGGCTTTGGCTTTCCTCGCCTCGCGAATCCATCCGCAAATGGTGCGGGTATTCCCCTCAAGGTCCCCAACCACCGCATTCATCTGCACCATCGCTAATCGAATCATCATGATAAAAAAAACGTCCTCTGTCCCATCGGAACCGAGGACGCCATTGTCCTTTGCGCTAACATATACGGGATGACGTCTTTGTCGCCCCTCAAGGTATTATACAAGCAATGAAGAATCCGTTCAAAGAATCTCTCCTCAAATTCCTATTTCAATGATAAATCGCCCTAGGGATGCTTATTGAGTCGCCCGTTGAAGTTCCTCCGCGAGAATAATCGCATCGGCAATTTCTCTCATGGATTTTCGAAGATTCATGCTTTGTCGTTGCATAAGACGAAATGCTTCAGGCTCTGACAATCCCCTAGACGCCATCAAAAACCCTTTAGCACGCTCTACCAATTTTCGCACTTCTAGGGCCTCTTGCATCTCAAACGACTTTTCCATAAGCCGGGTGTGCTCAATGGCGACGGCAGATTGATTCGCAATGGCTTGAAGGGTGGTCACCTCTTCGTCTGAAAACGCATGATAGCTGGAAGTGTATACATTAATAACCCCAATCGGATTTTCCTTCATGAGCATAGGAATGGACAATAAAGAATGCAATCCTTCCTGTTTCGCCAAATCCCGATAAAAATACCCATCTTCTGCCTTCACATCCGAGACATACACCGGATGTTGGTCCTGCACCGCTCGGCCACTCATACTCTGCCCAACCTTCAACGGTGGCTTCCGCCGGTACGCATCACTCAGGCTTTGAGTGGCTGCAATACGAAGTTCCCCGGAAGCCTGGTCGACAAGCATGATCGAGCAAATTTTTGAATTCATCAGTTGAGCCGTCATGGTGACAATTAATTGCAGCACATCCTCTATCAGTCGATTAGAAGCCACCGTTTCCGATACTTGGGAAAGGATTTCAAGTCGACGCGCTTTTTGCCGCATATCATCGTATAATCTGGCATTGGCAATGGCGCCGCCGACTTGATTAGCAATGGTCAGTAAGAGCGCTAGCGTTTCTTCAGCATACCGCTTTGACCGCTTATGCTGAACATTGATGACGCCGACCATTTTCCCCTTACTCGTAATGGGAACTGACACAAACGCCTGATACCGGTCTTCCGGCAGACGATGAAAAAACTTAAATCTGGCGTCATCACTTGCATTGCGAGGAATCACCACGGGAATTTTTTCTCGTGCCACCCACCCGGTAATTCCTTCTCCCAAACCGATGGATATCCGCCCGATAAGACGGGGATGCGGATTTTTCGATGCACGCAAAATAAGCTCGTCTGTTGTTTCAGAGATCAAGTACAACAGACAGGCATCCCCCTTCGTCACTTCCACAACCACTTCCACGATTTGCTTTAATACCGTTTCCAGCTCCAAAGTACTACTAATGGATTCGCTGATACGGTGAAGAATCTGCACCTCACGGGTCCGCTCCCGAACAAGGTGCTTGAGGTCTTCTATCGTCGAAGGACGGATCGTAGCCATGTTATTTTTTCTTGGAGAGACGTGGACGGCTCACTGCCTGTGGAACAGGATCCAATCGTTTCCCACGAGAGGACTGGCTGGCAGTAAACCATTGGCGAATACGTTGTCGAACCAGGGGAACGACCTTGACCGTCCCGATTCTGGTGGGTAACACGCAATTGATTTGACCCTTTACGACCTTTTTGTCGTGTTGCATGGCCCCCCAGAGATCCATAAACGTCATGGAAGGCATGACAATGGGCAACCCAACATCCTGAATCAAGTCGCGTTGCCGCTCAACCAGCTCCTTCGTACACAACCCTAAAAAATGTGCCATGGCGGCTTCCTGCACCATGCCAATGCCCACCGCTTCTCCATGAATCCATGTTCTATAGCGACCCCAGGTTTCCAGTGCATGGCCTACCGTGTGGCCATAATTCAAAATGCGTCTGCGTCCTGATTCCCGTTCATCTCCACCCACGACTTCAGCTTTAATTTCACAACACCGCCGAATGACGGTCGGGATGACATCCTCTGCTTGCTCTCGTAAGTCATGAACGTGTTGTTCTAAATATTCAAAAAACTTCGGATCCGCAATCATGCCGTACTTAATCACCTCCGCTAACCCTGCTACCCATTCCCGTTTTGGAAGAGAATGCAATGTCTGCGGATCAATAACTACGACACGTGGCTGATAAAACGCCCCGATCAAATTTTTCCCTATTGGATGGTTGACTCCTGTTTTTCCACCCACGCTTGAATCTACTTGAGCCACCAATGTCGTCGGCACTTGGACAAATGAAACACCGCGCAGATAAACAGAGGCCGCAAACCCCGCCACATCTCCCACGACCCCTCCACCTAACGCTAACACCACTTCCTGGCGTTCAAGTCGTTGGGTAACCAGTTCATCCAGTATTTTTGACAACCAATACATGGATTTGGCCTTTTCTCCATCGGGTATCACCACAAGAAATGGAGAAAATCCACAACGTTTTAAGGCACGGAAAACTACCCGCCCATAGAGTGCATTGACGACTGGATTGGTCACAATGGCAACTCGCCCTGACAATCCAACATCCTGAAGCACACGGCCTATTTGAGGCAGAATATGAGGTTGAATACGGACTTGATAACTCCGATCTCCCAATGAAACCGGAACATGTTTCGAGAATTCAGAGGTCTTCATCTAGCGGAAGTCACCCCAAAGCAGTTTTATTCCAAGAAACGATAGAAACCTGCCACGAGAGGAGTTCAAGGCAAAAGGATTAAAACGTGCGGACATACTCTTGATAAGCCTCAAAGTTTCTTTTCATTTCGTCCAACGTATCTCCACCAAATTTTTCAATCAGGGCATTGGCCATTTCATAGGCAATCACCGCTTCGCCCACGACGCCGGCAGCCGGAACAGTGCAAATATCTGAACGCTCTACCGTGGCCTCAAACGGTTCTTTTGTTTCGATGTCCACGCTGTCTTTGGGAGTATAGAGAGTCGCGATGGGTTTCATGGCCACTCGCAGAACGATCGGTTGCCCATTCGTAATGCCGCCTTCCAACCCACCGGCATTGTTCGATTTCCTGGTAAATTGACCTGTGGCTTTGTCGAAATAAATGTCGTCATGCACTTCAGATCCAAAACGGCGGGCCGACTCAAATCCCATACCAATTTCTACCCCCTTCATCGCTTGAATACTCATCGCAGCAAACGCCAAGCGAGCACTTAGGCGCCGATCCCATTGAGCATAGGTTCCAAGCCCGATCGGGACGTTCGTGACCACAACCTCAAAAATGCCGCCTAAGGAATCACCTTTATGCTTAGCTGCCCGAATCTGTTCAACCATTTTTTTTGCCGTCTCAGGGTCATGGCATCGCACCTCAGATTGTTCTGCATGTTCATACGCTACCAACGGATCATTCGGACTGGGAGCAGCGATCCCTCCAATGTCCATCGTATAACTGACCACTCGCATGTCAAACTCGGCCAGCAACGATTTCGCCACACCACCAATGGCAACCCTGATCGCTGTTTCCCTGGCACTGGCCTTTTCTAGCACATTGCGGATATCGCTATGACCATATTTGATGGCTCCAACCAAATCTGCATGGCCCGGCCGTGGACGAGTCACCACTCGTTCAGTGGAAGGGGGACCAGGTTCGGACGCCATGATGTCTTTCCAGTTTTCCCAATCTTTATTCCAGATCAAGAGTCCTAGCGGATTTCCCAAAGTTTTCCCTTTTCGAACTCCACAAATAAATTCAATCCGGTCCTTTTCAATTCGCATCCGACCGCCACGCCCATATCCGCCCTGTCGGCGAATCAAATCCACATTAATCCCTTCGGCCGTGACCGGCAATCCAGACGGAACCCCTTCTACCACAGCCATTAGACCTCTTCCATGAGATTCCCCCGCATTTAAATATCGCAACATGGCATTCCTTTTTGGCTCATTAAATACTCATGCCGGTAGCATGTTCCCTCTTAAGATGTTCCCACCCTTACTGACCAGAACGGTCGACCCAAGCCTGCACCTGCAGCCTTGGGATACGGATAATGATCAATCACCAGCTCCCATTACAGCACCCGTCAAAGAGTCCCCCGCCGGACTGTTAGAGTACAGATTATGAAGGTTTTTTCAGGCTTTCTCAACCAGAATATTCATAATGATTATTGGATGGTGGGAAAGGAAAGAATGAAGGTTCTTGGCGAGGAAGGCCCCTTCAATGAGGCAGCTGAGGAGAGGTACTCAAGAAGCACCTCCTCCTCACTGATGGTCTTAATCGTCCATCCTGATTGAGCGAGTTCAGACCCCGTTTGAACCAGAACTCGCTTCGATGGAGATACTTGAATGATCGCCTGGCGCCCATCTCGGCCATGAATCACGCCAAGAAGTCTCCAATCCGGATTGTCCAGCAAGGGAACAATTTTCGATTCCTTATCTGATGGCGTCGTAACTTTAGGAGTTGATAGACGCGGCGGAGGTATCCGCTTGAAAGGGTCTCGACGACTCCCGTCATTTCGTCGGGAATTGTCCTCAACGAGACTGGGTTTAACTAGCCTGTTTTGGTAAGAAATCGATGTGGAGGTGCCTTCCGCAGCCACCACTCCAATTACCCCCCCCCAATTAAGCACAATCAAAACACAGAACGAGTAGCACACGACCCCTCTCAGGTAGGCAAACATTGTGGAGACCCTGCTTTGAATGTCTATGACTCCAGGATCTCGCAATCCCGCCTGACATTGATCGGTTTGATTATGTTTTAAGCAGCTGCTGAACATGTTCAATCCCTGAGGGAGTTAACCCGTGCATCACCAGATTTGTGCTGACGAGAGGTGAATGTTCGTTGTCTGGCTTTCCGACCAGGGTAATGGAGGGGATACGTTCAACCCATGCAAGCTGCCGCAAGTCATCCAAAAACTGAACAGTCCCCTGAAAATTCCCTTCTACTCTGAGAACAATGGGTATCGAAAATTCAGAAAGCTGAAGCTCGGTCAAAGGAGGTTCAGGTTTCCACACCCGAACGGTCACATTCCTTCGCTTCGCAATTTCGATGACATCCCTTCGAAAGATTTTTGATTCCATATTTTCAGGAAAATGTTGAATTCGAGTGGCTAAATTATCACGCAAGCCGTTGACTTCCTTCTCTATGGTCTTCAGTGATTCTGTTTTTTTGGTGAGCCCTCGACTCTCCTGATCTAGGCGTGAAACTTCCTCTTGTAACTGCTTAATCGAGTCATTCATCGTATCCCACATCAGGAAGTGAATACCCAAAAGACAGGCGAGCATCACTCCACCCAGAAAACTGAATCGACACCAAAGAGATAATGACTTCCACTGTGCCATCATGTAGTCACCTGTTGCTCCCATACAAAACGAATCAAAAATGAAAAGGCGTCTGAATCTCCTCCTGGGTGATCAAGAATTTCCACTACAGGTAAACTCACAATAATTCCATCATCCTCCAACCCCTCCATAAATTTACCAATATCTTCTAGTGCCAATGATTGTCCCCGCAATTCCACCACCCGTGATTCAAGTTGTACCCGCTCCAACCAGATATCAAGCTTTTCAACATTTCGACTGACTCCATCCAGCATTTTGACCGGCCAAGCCTTTTCTCTCTCCTGATCACTAAGCTGCTCAATGGAGGTCATAAGGAGGACTTTTTGTTCATGAAAACGCTGGAATTGATCGAGGCTTTCCCTTATCTGAACCAGATCCTGCATTTTGACTATCTTTTCCTGAACCAATGCATCAACCTGTTCTTGCAAGGATTGCGTCCACCACCAACTCGCCACTCCAAATCCCATGAATACCACCACACCCACTAGCCAACAAAACAGCCTTGAATACTCATGTAGATTACCTGGCCGCTGAAGTGAACGGGCTACATTAATTTCAATCATGAGGGATTGCCTCACGCAATGCCGCTCCAACCGCAACACCAAATAACGGCAAAGCTTTCTGAAAGCGAGAATCCTGTTGCATCTCCTGAGGGACTTTGATTTTTTTAAACGGGTTAACCCTGGTCACAGAGACGCCCAATGACTCAGCGAGTCTCGATTGAAGTCCCTCCAGCATCGAATAGCCCCCTGACAGGAACACGCCCTGCACCATTCCCGTATCAGTTCCTTCTGAAGCATGTTTGATAGTTTCGACGACCTGCTTAATTGTTTCGTTGAAAAATTGTTCAAGAAGTAGAGATTCCGAGACGCCTAACTTAAAGCCATCCCCCGCCAATGCTAACGCCGTTTGCACCCCGTCAAGCAAGTCTCCATACCACTCGACCTCGTAGGATACTTGATGCATATGCACCAGACGCCCTTCTTCCATCATCACCGAAAGAATGCCGGTTGGTCCGAGATGAATAATCATCCACGTTCCTTCATGGCCATAGTTGTAAGCAACCATATTCACCAGTGAAAAGGCATCCACATCGACAAAACGGACGTGCATCCCTTGCCCTTCAAATTGTCGTATTCGCGCCTCTATGAATTCTTTTTTTGCTACAACGAGAAATGTCTGCACATTTTCGTTGTCCAGGGCATCAGAATCTTTGTGTCGATACACGTCCCACACGGCACCTTGAACATCAAGAGGAATATACCGGTCAAGCTCCAAAGCTAGGTGTGCCCGAAGATCCTTTTCCGACATATAGGGAAGTGCCAGTCTCTTCAACAAGACATGGGGACTCGAAACCGTAATCCCCACCGCACGGGGAAAAGGGGATAACTGGTTTCGAAGAAATTGGACTAGATGTCGGTCATCCTCAAGATCAGTTTGAGACTTTGGATTAGATGTAAAGGGAAGAGATTCAAGCACGATACCCTTTAGTGTAGGGAATGTAGGGCCCGGCTGTAGAGTCACCGCCTTCAAGAATCGAGACCCCACATCCACGCCTGTTACATTCTGGCTTTTCCACGAAAATCCTTTGACCCTTTCTACAATGCCTCCCCAGACTGTGTTCATCTTTTTTCAGTCCAACAATAATCGGCAAAGGGCGCTTGACCTCAATTGGGTTTTATCGGGATTCTCCCTGTAAATGCCATCCCCCAATATGATGTCATGTTTTTACCTAGATTTGTTAATCGTTTTACCTGGAGGGACTCACAACATGTTAGCAAGACACCGCGAGTCGCATTCCCCTTATATTAGGAATGGCTCAATGACTCAAGACTGCTTCATGAGGGGTCAGAATCTTTGTTCCAGAAAAAGACTATAAAAAATAGATGTTAAATACAAAAAATTCTGAAATTGTAGAAACTGATTTTGGCGAAAAGCCCACTCAAGGAAGAAGGGAACCTACCCTGGGGTAGTCTCTTTTGAAATTTCTCGATGGTGAATCGTGACGTCATAGCCCAATGTTTTCAAAGTATCTTTCATGCATAGGACGATCGCTACCGAACGATGTCGCCCGCCCGTACACCCGAAAGCAACCGTGACATAACTTCGTTGTTCCCTTTCGAACAATGGCAACAAAAAAGTAAATAATTCCTTCAAGTGCTCGAGAAAGACCTTAGCCTCCCTCGTGTCCAAGACAAAGCGTTGAATATCGGCGTGTTCCCCCGTTAATGGCTGAAGATCAGGCACGAAATGAGGATTGCGAAGGAATCGAACATCAAATACCATGTCCACATCGAAGGGCACCCCGAATTTATAGCCAAAACTCATGAGACTAATTTTCAGGGCTTGTCCTTCACCCCGCTCTCGATAATGTTTAATAATCCAGGCTTTAAGGTCGTGGACAGAAAATTCTGACGTATCCAGCACGCGATGGGCTCTAGCCCGAAGGCTTTGCAGCCGTTCACGCTCTAATTGAATACCCTCAATTATCGGCCGATGTGGGAGTAATGGATGCGGACGCCGTGATTCAGAAAAACGCCTGACTAATATATCATCCTGTGCCTCTAAAAAGAGCAATTCAACGTGACAGCCATCACTTTGCAAAGCCTCAAGATTGCTCAATAAATCTTCAAAAAAAGCCCGCTCACGAATATCAATCCCTAAGGCCACCTTCTTCACGTCTTTGTCTGGTTGGATACACAATTCAGTGAATTTTTGAAATAAGGCCGGCGGAAGATTATCCACACAGAAAAAGCCTAAATCCTCCAAACACTTCAAAGCTTGGGTCTTGCCAGATCCGGATGTCCCCGTCACCATCATCAATTGAAGAGGCAACGGATCGTGTTTCAAAGAAGATTCAGGTATTTCCTTCGGCATCATGACGCTCTCACAATCATCGGGCATGAACCTACTCATTGACCATCCAAATTAGCAGGAACCAGAAACTCAATGAGAACAATTAACTGAATTATTCACAATTGGGGCTACGGCCTGAAGTCCGCTGCATAAAGCTATGTGGGAATTCGCTTTCGTTGGCTAGCAGAAGCAATATGTAATTCAGCTCGATATTTAGCTACAGTTCGACGAGCAATCAAGATATTTTTGTGACGGAGCCTGGAGACGATCTCCTGATCTTTCAACGGATTGGCTGCATCTTCTTGTGCCACCATCTCCCGAATCATCTCACGAACAGTGACAGAGGACATATCCTCTCCACGGTTGTCAGCCCGTTGAATCCCTGCATTAAAAAAGAATTTCAGTTCAAGAATGCCCTGAGGGCAATGCAAATATTTATTGGTCGTCACCCGGCTTATTGTGGACTCATGCATACCCACATCTTCGGCCACCTGCTTCAATACCAATGGCCGAAGATACTGAACGCCTTTTTCCAAAAACGCTTCTTGAAACTTCACCAGGCTTTTCACGACTTTCACAATCGTTTTGTTACGCTGATCAATGCTCCGAATTATCCATTGTGCGCCTTTCAATTTCTCCTCAAGATAGTTTTTCGTGTTCCCAGCATCTTCTCCTGAATGGGAAAGGAGTCTCCGATAATATGGACTAATTCTCAATCGAGGGAGACCATCATCATTCAACAACACGACCCACTCCCCTTCATACTTGACGACGTAGACATCCGGAATAATAATCGAGTTACTATCCGAAAAATAGGGGCGCCCTGGCTTCGGCTCTAAACTTTCTATCACCCGGACAGCTTCATAGACTTCATCCAGAGTCACGTTCAATGTTTTGGCCACAGACTGATACCGTTTTTTCTGAAGATCGACTAAATGATCTTTCAGAATTGCAGCCACCACATTCATCGGTACCGCAGTATGCAGATGAGGGGTGAATTCAGTCTCATCATGTTGCAGATGATCCAGTTGGATCAATAAACATTCTGCTAAATCCCGTGCCGCCACTCCTGGAGGATCAAATTGCTGAATCTGGCGGAGCACTTCTTCAACATGTTCAACAGAGCATTTGGCATCTTCAGCTAATTCGGGAAGAGGCACGCGCATATACCCGTCTTCATCCAAATTGCCAATAATCATTCTGCCAATATCCCGGTCATCCCCTGCGAGAGAAGAGAGACGGAGTTGCCAATCTAAATGCTCTTCAAGAGAAGTCGGTTTGGTGAGCGTTTGCTCATATGAAGGAAATTCTTCATCTCCCGAGTAAGCTTCATCCCGCTGAGCAGGCCGCCAGTCATTCCCTAAAATATTGTCCCACTCTTCGGAGGACAATGGCTCGCCTTCCTTGACGGTTGGTTGAATTTCTGTGCCCTCACCTGAAGCCTCACTTTCGGCATCAGACACTTTCGCCGGCTCTGAGTGCTCCTCCCCTACCGAAGCTTCTTCATCCAGGGATTCCAATGCCAAATCTTCTAAGAGAGGATTTTCTACTAAGTGTTGAGCCAGCACCTGCTGAAGCTCTAAACGAGAGAGTTGCAACAGCTTAATCGCTTGTTGCAGTTGGGGGGTCATCACCAACTTTTGAGATAACCGAAGGTCTAACCGAAGATCCATTGCAAAAACCCACTTCCTCTTTATTGGAACATTTTGAAGCGCTCGCCCAGGTAGACAGCCCTGGCTTTTGGACTATTTACAATGACATCAGGTGGACCACTTTCTAAAATGGTTCCTTCACTTATTATATAGGCTCGGTCGGTAATGGAAAGCGTGTCTTGGACATTGTGGTCTGTAATCAGAATGCCGATATTTTTCTTTTTTAAATTGGTCAAAATATCTTGAATATCTCCCACCGCAATTGGATCAATACCGGCAAATGGCTCATCTAGGAGTAAAAATTTTGGGTTCGTAGCTAAGGCTCGCGTAATTTCCAAACGTCGACGTTCTCCACCTGAGAGGGTAAAGGAACCATGCGTACGAAGCCGAGTCAGATCCAATTCCTCTAACAATTCATCTAATCTGGTTTTTCGGGAAGAGGTGGAAAGATCTAATGTCTCCAAGACAGCTAACACATTGTCCTCAACAGAAAGCCGCCGAAAAATTGAGGCTTCTTGGGGCAAGTAACCAATTCCTTGCCTTGCTCGCTTGTACATCGGCAGGGCAGTTATTTCATGGTTGTTGAGAAATATTTCCCCATGATCTGGTTGACAGAGCCCTACGACCATATCGAAAATTGTAGTCTTACCAGCACCATTAGGTCCAAGAAGGCCAACAACTTCTCCTCCCAACAATTCCAAACTGACGCCTCTAACGACTTGACGACCCTTAAAACTCTTTTTTAAATCTTTGGCGAAAATTTTGTGAAGAGACTTCGCTACGGCTTCAGGCATTGGAGTTCCCTAATTCAATCGCACTGTTACTGATCATGGCGAGTATTAAGGCTCAACTTAATGAACAACCATCCGGCATCCTACTGTTCGATTACACCATGAATTCGTTGGCCAACCTTTTTCAGTCATAATCTAAAAGACATTTTTTGTGAGCACTTTGAAATACTCTGAACGACCCTATAAATCCAATTTGACACTCCTGCAATTTTCAATTTTGCTCTGATTCCTCAATAATCACTTGGGTTCCACCTTCCACCACGCTCCGGTTTTCTTTTAAAAACATGGTCATCTTTGGACCACTAATCCTAGTCCCGGCCTGCCAGGCCACCGGAGATCCCGTTAAAATAACCTTTTCCTCTGCTTTGTAATACAAAGCATGGTGACTAGTAGCCCGACTTTCCCCTTTTTCAATTCTAACCTTACCCTTAGCTTCAATATAACTAATTTCTTTCCCCGTTTCTGATTTGGCTCCTGAAGGTGTGGACGAAGAGAGATCTGAGGCTGACTTTTCCTTAAAATACACGATCATCACATCAGAATGGACTACCAGTTCACCTTGAACCATTTTGACCGACCCCTGAAAAATAGCTTGGTTTTTTTCGCTACTGGCTGTCATGGTATTAGAAGTAATGACCGTAGAGGTTTTCGTCCCTTCTCCTTTTGCTACGATGGGACCGAGAACCAAAATTAGCCAGAATATCAACCACCCAAGTGAGATCGGCGACGAAACTCTTATGGCGACACCACCTCGGCACGAACATTCTTGAGCAAATGAAATTCATTCTTATCCACGTCTCCCTCTAATCCTGTTCCAGTAATGATTAACCCATCTCCCTTAATTGTTACCTGATCCGTGGTATAAATCTGTCGTGCTTGTTCGTTCCAGGTCAGTTTATCTGAAAATACTTGAAAACCAGACTCAAAGGTGATTACGGTTTTCTCGTTTTTACTCACTAACTCAAAGTCATTATTGGAAGTATTCATGACACCTTCTTCAGAGGTGATCCGCAATTTTTCTTTCTGAAATGCACTATCGAAAAGCCGCACCTGAACCGTCTCCAACTTAGCTATATGCTCTTTGTCAAACACCTTCGCCTGGTTCGCATTTACGACCCATTTTGTGGATCCAGATCGAGTTTGCCGGTAAGTAAACCCATGAATCCAAGCGTCCGCGCCCTGCTGTTCCTCTAAAGTTACAGAGGTGGTTTCCTGGCTTCGCGTTTGCATGTGATCCACCACACGATATCCGATAAATACGGCCATACCCAAAACAAGTAGAGTTAAAATGGCCCTCGTACCATAAAATTGCATTAATGCTTGTTTGGTCGAAAGACCACCCTTAGGGTAAAAGACCCATAAAAAAGAATAGCACAGGGTCCAGGCCAAGTAAATAAAAGACCTTAACCCTGTGAAGTATCGAATGCGGACAGAAGAAACTATGTTGAAGAAACGGAAGCAGTGAGAAATTTAATTTTAAAAGGCGAAGTCCTGTTTATTCCTAACTGGATGGAGAAGATACTACCACTTTCTCAGGTTCATTCCCTTTTTCGACCAATTCAATAGCCACTAGTTTTGCAGCATCACCTGGTCGTTGGCGAGTTTTAATAATCCTTGTATACCCACCGTTTCGCTCAGGAAAGCGCTTGGCAACATCATCAAAAAGTTTTTGAACAGTTTGCTTGGTCCGTAACACACGCAAGGCCCCACGCCTGGCTTGAAGAGTTCCCTGCTTCCCCAGCGTAATTAATTTATCGGTGATACCACGTAGCTCTTTCGCTTTGGCCTCCGTGGTTTCAATTCGCTCATGCTCCATGAGTGATGTCACCAAATTCCTGAATAATGCCAACCGATGCTTGCTATTTCGTCCTAATTGTCTTCCGCGTTTTCGATGACGCACAATACACGTCCTTTGAAAAAAGTTAGGTATGGGATTCTGTTACTTCGCTCACTTTGGTTCCTAAGGCCAACCCCATTTCCGCTAGGACCTCTTTAATTTCATTTAAGGATTTTTTACCAAAGTTTTTGGTCTTCAACATTTCATTTTCGCTTTTTTGAACTAAATCACCTATAGATTTAATGTTAGCATTTTTTAGGCAATTTGCAGCGCGAACCGAAAGTTCCAATTCATTCACACTTCGAAACAGATGTTGATTAATCAACATCTTGCTCTCATCTCCGCCCTCTTCTTGAGCTGGCTCACCCCTCTCCTCAGACGGGAGGCAAATATCCAAATGGTCGCGAAGAATTCCGGCCGCTGAAGTGACAGCTTCCTGTGGAGATATGCTTCCGTCAGTCCACACTTCCAGAATCAGTTTATCGTAATCCGTAATCCGACCAACCCGAGCACTTTCTACACTGAAATTAACGCGTTTAATCGGAGAAAAAACTGAGTCTACCGGAATGACCCCTATTGGCAGCCCCTCTTCTTTATTTCGTTCTGCGGGGACATACCCACGTCCTGGCTTCACAATAAGTTCGATATCTAACATCCCATCTTTATCTAAAGTAGCAATATGAAAATCCGGGTTCAAGATTACCACGTCCGGGTCTACAGACAAATCTGCGGCTAACACTTCGCCAGGCCCTTTCTTTTTCAGACGTATAGCCTTAGCCTTGTCGGAATGTAAACGCAACCGCAATGCTTTAATGTTCAAAATGAGAATAGTTACATCCTCGGTCACACCGGGTATGGTCGAAAACTCATGATATACCCCCTCAATTTTGACGGAGGTGACAGCCGCACCCGGAAGCGAAGAGAGTAAAACCCGCCTGAGGGAATTCCCCATGGTGGTTCCAAAACCTCGTTCAAATGGCTCGGCTGTAAACTTGCCATAAGTAGGCGAAGCAGTATCCTTTTCCAATTCCAGCTTCGTTGGTATTTGGAAATCCTTCATGCTATTTATCATAAGGATCGCGTCTCCCTTTCTTGGTCCCAAGGCCATGTAAGTGATCAATTCGCAACATCCGCTCTATCTCCGGCAGTACTATTACCGTGAGTACAGCTCCACTACAATTTGTTCATTGACCAATACATCAATGTCCTGCTTAGTGGGAATGGCTTGGACGGTACCCTTTAAGATATTTCGCTCCATCTCCAACCAATTCGGCACTCCTCGGCCACTAGTAGTTTCTAGAGCGGCTTGGACCGGTACAAGCTGACGGCTCTTTTCCTTGATTTCAATAACATCTCCAATGTTCACAGTCACCGAAGCAATTGTGACTTTTCGGCCATTCAACATCACATGGCCGTGATTGACCAACTGTCTGGCTTGGCCACGTGATGAAGCAAAACCAAGTCGATAGACAACGTTATCAAGTCTGCGTTCAAGGAGGCTCAACAAATGTTCGCCCGTAATTCCCTTCCGGCGAACCGCTCTGTGGTAGGTATTGAGGAATTGTCGTTCCTGCATACCATACACACGTCGAAGCTTTTGTTTTTCTCTAAGCTGAGTGCCGTATTCCGTCGCACGCCCTCGGCGGGACTGCCCATGCTGTCCAGGTGGATAACTTCGGCGCTCAATTGCGCATTTCTCAGTCATACACCTGGTCCCTTTTAAAAAAAGCTTAACCCCTTCACGCCGACATAACCGACATACAGGACCAGTATATTTGGCCATGGACTTTCTCCCCCTATCTCCAGTTCACGAAAAACCGATAATTTAAAAAGAACCCGCTAAGAAATTACACTCGTCTTCGTTTTGGAGGCCGACACCCATTATGGGGAATCGGTGTCACATCACGAATAAGATTGACCCGCAAACCAGCGGACTGAAGTGCCCTCACTGCGGCTTCACGTCCAGATCCAGGGCCATTCACATAGACATCAACTTGTCGAAGGCCAAACTCCATAGCCTTTTTTGCAGCCACTTCACCGGCACGCGTAGCAGCAAAAGGGGTACTCTTCCTGGATCCCTTAAATCCCTGGCTACCAGCACTGGCCCAGGTTACAGCCCCACCGGTCATATCCGTGATCGTCACGATGGTATTATTGAAGGAGGCCATGATATGCACGATTCCAACTTGTAAAACTTTTCTTTCCTTCTTTTTTCCCTTTTTAACACTCATGAGAGATCCCTTTCAGCAGCTTATTTCCTGACTTTTCCGCCAATCGCTCCACGTCGTCCTTTTCTCGTTCGTGAATTTGTTTTCGTCCTTTGGCCTCTCACTGGTAAACCCTTCCGATGTCGTAACCCTCGATAAGTGCCAATATCCATCAAACGCTTGATACTCATCGTGACCTCTTTCCTAAGGTCACCCTCTACGTCGTAATCCTTGTCAATTGTCTCACGTAAACGGACGACCTCATCTTCATGCAGGTCCTTTACCCTCGTTTCAGGAGCCACTCCTGTCTTGCGTAAGATATCTCGCGAACTGGCCGGACCAATCCCAAAAATATAGGTTAATCCAACGTCAATCCGTTTCCCTACCGGCAACTCTACGCCTGCGATTCGAGCCATTGCTTACTTTCCTCTCTTCTTTGGGGATTAAAGTTAATCAATCCCTACCGAACATCAACGCATCTCAGCCTTGTCGCTGCTTGTGTTTGGGGTTTGTGCAGAGCACCCTTACAACCCCTTTGCGGCGAATGACCTTACATTTAACACAAATAGGTTTTACTGATGATTTGACTTTCACGATAACAACCTCTATTTAAACCGATAGGTAATCCGTCCACGAGTCAGGTCATATGGAGATAGTTCCACTGTCACCTTATCTCCTGGCAAAATTCTTATAAAATGCATTCGCATCTTCCCAGAAATATGAGCTAAAATCTTATGCCCATTTTCCAACTGAACTCGAAACATCGCATTCGGCAAAGTTTCCGTAACCGACCCTTGAACTTCAATAATATCTTCTTTCCCCATGAGGAAATTTACTTGGCCTCCAACCTAGGACCATCCTGTTAAAATGCGAGGTGGACCATTCGCTTCGATTGCGATGGTGTGCTCAAAGTGAGCAGAGAGTGATCTATCGCAAGTCACTGCTGTCCATCCGTCTTTAAGGACTTTGACGGCAGATCCTCCTAGGTTTACCATGGGTTCTATAGCAAGAGCCATCCCAGGTTTTAATCGCGGGCCCTGTCCTGGTCTCCCATAATTTGGAACTTGCGGTTCTTCGTGCAACTGACGCCCAATACCATGGCCAACAAAATCCCGGACAACGCTATACCCATGCCTTTCTACATGCGTTTGAATTGCAAATGAAATGTCAGAAAGACGATTACCCACAACTGCCTGTTCAATTCCTTTACGTAAAGCTTCCCGAGTGACTGCAATCAATGATTGGGAATTATCTGGCACCGCCCCAACTGAAACCGTCACGGCTCCATCTCCGTAAAACCCATCCACAATGGCACCCACATCCAATCCAATGATGTCTCCGTCCTTCAATTCACGCTTTGAGGGTATTCCATGCACTACTTCTTCATTAATGGATGCACAGAGGCTATTGGGATAGTTCCTGTACCCCTTAAATGCTGGAATTCCGCCCAAATCAAGAATACATTCCTCTGTAAGTCTATCTAATTCCAGTGTCGTTATACCTGGCTTCACTTCTTGAACCAGCAATTGATGACATTGGGTAACAATTTTACCGGCACGAGCAATGAGTTCAATTTCCTCAGCCGTTTTTATGATGATCATTCTATCCGGGTTGCGTTAGGAGAGCTACCAATCGCTCCCGAACTTCAGAAACTAACCCTGATCCATCCAATTCGGAAAGAATTCCCCTGTCCTTATAATATTGGATTAAGGGCTCTGTTTGTTTTTGATAAACCACCAATCGGGATTGAATGGTTTCCGGCTTATCATCATTTCGCTGTATAAGGGGTATTTCACATACATTGCACACCCCCTCTTTTTTGGGTGGGATGGACTTAAGATGATATACAGCCTTACATTTTGGGCAACTTCGTCTCCCGCTTATTCGTTCAATTATATCCGCTTGGGGAAGGGAAAAATACACCACCCGATCAACCGCCTTCCCATTCTTTTCTAAAAACGAAGACAACTTATCGGCTTGGGCTACCGTCCGAGGAAATCCATCTAACAGAAAACCATTTCGACATTCAGTAGAGCCTAATTTTTCTTCAACTAACCCGATTACAACATCATCAGGTACTAATTCACCCCGCTCCATAAAGAGCTTTGCTTCATTTCCAAGCTTGGTACGCCTTTCAACGCTCTCTCTCAGCAAATCTCCTGTTGAAAGTTTTTGAATACAGAACTTTTTGGCAATAAAATCTGCCTGGGTCCCTTTTCCAACTCCAGGAGGGCCTAGAAAAATAACCCTCATTCTGTTACCCACTTCTTCCTTTTAAGGAACCTTTTCCAAGAAAACCTTCATAATTCCGCATAAGCATATGATTTTCTATCTGTTGTGCGGTATCCAAACCCACCCCAATGACAATCAAAAGTGAGGTACCCCCAAAATAAAAAGGCATATTAAGTCGGTAAATCAATAATTCTGGAATAACGCATACGATAGCTAAATAAATAGCTCCAGCAAAAGTTATTCTGGTCAATACCTTATAAATAAAGTCTGCAGTCTTTTGCCCAGGTCGTATCCCTGGGATAAATCCACCATATTTCTTCATGTTGTCAGCCATATCGACAGGATTTAGCACCACAGCTGTATAGAAGAAACAGAAAAAAATTATCATTCCAACATATAGCATTGTATACAGTAAGGATCCTGGAGCTAACTGGGAACCGATGCTTTGAACCCAAGGTACTTGTATAAAACTGGCTATCGTGGCTGGGAACGCAATAATTGATGAAGCAAAAATGGGCGGAATAACACCAGCCGTATTTATTTTCAAAGGGATATGAGTATTTTGTCCCCCATATACCCTTCTCCCAACTATTCGCTTGGCATATTGCACCGCAATTTTTCTTCGTCCACTTTCTAAAAAAACAATAGCCCCCATAACTGCCAGCATAACCACACCTAGAACTAATAGTAAAAGGAGACTGATTTGCCCAACCTGATATAAATCAAATGTTTGAACCACTGCACTAGGAAGGCTGGCAACTATGCCGGAAAAAATTATAAGAGAAATACCATTTCCAACACCCCGTTCAGTTATTTGCTCTCCTAACCACATCAGGAAAGCTGTTCCCGCTACCAACGTTATCACTGTCATCAATCGAAAAGGCCAACCAGGATCAAGAACAAATGCTCCATCATTCATTCCTTCCAAGCCAAGAGCAATACCAAAACCTTGAATCAAGGCAATGAGAATAGTTCCATACCTGGTGTATTGAATGATAGTCTTTCTTCCTCGCTCTCCTTCTTTTGCTAATTTCGAAAGATGCGGAACAACGACCGTGAGAAGCTGTAATATAATCGAGGCGCTAATATAGGGCATAATGCCCAATGCGAAAATTGTGAGCCTCGACAAGGCCCCTCCCGAAAAAATATCAAGGAAGCCCATGAGGGCCCCACCTCTTTCGGTGAGAAACTTGAAAAGCTCTTCATTATTGATTCCGGGGGTGGGGACATGAGCCCCAATTCGGTAAACTGCAAGCATAGACAAGGTAAATATTACCCGGCTACGCAACTCCGGAATTTTGAAGATATTTTGAAGGCTCGTGATAAGCCGCTCAAGCACGGCCGATCACCTTTACTTGCCCACCGGCACTCTCAATTTTTTGTCTGGCAGTATCACTAAACTTATGTGCTTCAACAACAATCGGGCGATCAACTTCCCCAGTACCAAGTATTTTGACATGTGGGTTTCGCCCTTTAGTTAACCCAATTTCATTAAAAACTGTTGGGTTAAAATTCATGGTTTTTTCCTGAGAAACAAGATCCTTAAGATTTATCACCGAATATTGTACCCTGAAAATATTTGTAAACCCACGTTTGGGCAATCTGCGGGCAAGTGGCATTTGTCCACCTTCAAAACCAGCTTGATTAGCCCGACCAGAACGGGCTAATAACCCTTTATGACCTTTCCCGGACGTCTTCCCTAACCCTGAACCAGGCCCACGGCCAAGGCGTTTTTTCTTGGTTTTTGAACCTGGAGACGGATGTAAATCGTGTAGTTTCATGAAACAGCAACCTCAATAAGATGCCTGACCTTATAAATTAATCCACGTACCTGTTCGGTATCCGGACGACTGACAGTCTGTCCGATTTTCCTAAGTCCGAGCCCCAATAAAACCACACGCATCTTATCTGGATGGCCTATTGTGCTTCGCTTTAAAGTGATTGAGAGATTGGTTGGTGTCCCCATGATTTCCAGGTTTCCTCACTGGTTATTTGAATATCTATTAATCTTCCATCCCGACGGCGGTTCGACGCATCTCTCTTACTTCATAGGGATCACGCAATTGGCTCAAGCCTTCAATAGTTGCCCTCACTGCATTAAACGGATTCCCACGACCTAGAGTTTTCGCAACGATATTCTGTGCACCAGCCACCTCCAATAACGAGCGGACTGCTCCTCCGGCGATGATACCTGTACCCTGTTTTGCGGGTTTTAGGACAATGTGCTCTCCACCAAAATACCCATGCACCTCATGTGGGATAGTATTAGATTTAAGGGGAATCCTGATAAGATTTTTTTTTGCATGAGCCACGGCCTTAGCTATGGCAGATGGAACTTCAGTCGCCTTCCCTTTTCCTACACCCACCCAACCATCGCCATCGCCCACAACAACCAAGGCGGAGAAGGAAAACCGTTTCCCCCCTTTAACCACTTTGGCCACACGGTTAATTACCACCGGCTTATCTTTTAGATTGAGCTCTTCAACATTAACCCTCACAGAAGTGAATCCTTCCCTTTAGCTAAATTTGAGGCAGGGCCAGATTAGAATTTCAACCCACCTGAACGAGCGGCATCCGCCAATGCCTTGACCCGGCCATGATACAATCTGCCACCTCGATCAAATACCACTAGTTCAATAAGTATGGCCTTTGCCCGTTCAGCAATTGCTTGTCCCACCATCTTAGCTGCTTCAATATTCCCCCCAGATTTTAATTTATCCTTTAATCCAGGGTCACAGGATGACGCCGAAACCAGGGTACGACCATCCGCATCATCAATTATTTGGGCATAAATATGAGAATTACTTCTAAATACACTTAATCGTGGACGCGAAGACAAGCCTACAATGCGCAAACGCACCCGCCGACTCCGCTTATGCAATCTTTTTTGTTTTTCCAGTATATTCACAAGTTCAACCTACTTTTTGCCGGCTTTGCCAGCTTTTTTACGAAGGATTTCACCAACATACTTTATACCTTTTTGCTTATACACATCCGGAACCTTCATACTTCTGATTTGAGCTGCTACCAGGCTGACCATTCGTTTATCAATTCCCTTAAGGGAAATTGATGTTTGCTTGTCAACAGACGCCTCAACTCCTTTTGGCAATTTTATTGACACCGGATGAGCATACCCGACAGAGAAGCTTAATTCACTTCCTTGAATTTGCGCTCGGTATCCAACACCCATCACTTCAAGGTTTTCCTGAAAACCATCCTTGACTCCCTTTAACTGATTAGCGAGTTCCGCCCTTGTCAGTCCATGTAGCGCCTTAAGTTTTGCTGAATCATCGCTTCTGGACAACGAAACTTCTTCCTTTTCTATACTGGCCTCTATTCCCGGGCTCAGCCCCCACTGGAGTTGCCCAAGCGGGCCCTTCACTAACACGTTCCCATCAATGACCCGCACTTCGACTCCTTTGGGAATTGATATCGGCTTTCGTCCAATCCTCGACATGATTAACCTATTAAGTAAAAATTCAAGTAAATAAGGTGTCCAAAATTACCACACATGGCATAGAACTTCACCGCCGACTTGGGAACTCCTGCATTGCTCATCAGTCAATAAACCTCGATCAGTAGTCAGAATAGCCATCCCCAATCCCCGCATCACTCGTGGAAGATCTTCCTTCCCCGCATATACCCTACAGCCCGGCTTACTGATCCGTTTTATCCCAGTTATAAACGATTTTTTTTGGCGACCAGGAGCATATCGAAGCGAAACTTCAATAACTGGGTGCCCATTGGCACCCGTAGCCGCTTTGTAGTCACGAATGAATCCCTCTTCCTTAAAAATTCGCAGGATATCTTTTTTAACCCGAGAAGATGGGATTTTAACCAAATCGTGGCCACGGCGTCCCGCATTTTGAATTCGCACGAATAAATCTGCGAGAGGATCAGTCATCGACATGCTAAAAACCTCGTATTGAATTAATTGCCAATTACTACCTAAAACTGTTTACCACCACTACCCTTACCAACTGGATTTGGTTACGCCAGGAATATCACCACGCAAACTAAGGAAACGAAAACATATTCGACACATAAGGAAGCGACGCAAAAATCCTCTTACGCGCCCACAAAGTGGACAACGATTATAGTGGCGGCATGTGAATTTTGGCTTTCGCTTAGCCTTATTTTTTAGTGCTAACCTTGACACGTTCGCTCCTTTCCCTCCTTAGGGTTTCCGAAAAGGCATTCCCAAGTGGGCCAATAAAGATTTGGCTTCGTCATTCCGTTGAGCGGTAGTAACAAACGTAATATCCATCCCATGGATTGATGCAACATCATCATATTTTATTTCTGGAAACGCCAGCTGTTCTTTTAAGCCGAGCGTATAATTCCCTCGTCCATCGAAAGCTTTTGGGGAGATCCCACGGAAATCACGAATTCTAGGTAAAGCCACCGATACCAACCGGTCCAAAAACTCATGCATCCTTGCGCCCCTTAAGGTAACCTTCGCACCGATCGGAATTCCTTCACGCAATTTAAATCCAGCGATGGCTTTTTTTGACCGAGTCAATACAGGCTTTTGTCCGGTTATTTGTTCAAGTTCGGCCGCGGCACTTTCCAATAATTTTACATTTTGAACGGCTTCCCCCATACCAATATTTAAGACAATCCTTTCCACTCGAGGGACCTGCATGGGGTTTTTATACCCAAATTCCTTCATCATGGCAGGGATAACCTTTTCATGGTACATCGCCTTAATCCGTGGAATATAATCCTTCGGTTTAACCGCGGTTGAACCTACCGCCTTCTCTTTTGCTTTGACTGCTTGCTTGGTTACAGATTTTGATTTCATCAGCTTTTATCCAAAACTTCAGTTGGAGCTTTTTGATAAGCACGGATTTTCCGTCCATCATCAAAAGTTTTCATTTTAATTCTTGAAGGTTTCTTAACGGATTCACAAAATGCCATGACATTGGAAATCGCCATAAAGCCTTCACGCTCAAGGATCCCCCCCTGCTTATTTTTAGCGTTTGGCTTTGTATGCCGCTTTATTATATTAAGCTTTTCAACTGTGACCCTGGCATCCTTTGTTTGAACCTGGAGCACTTTCCCTGTCTTCCCACGCTCCCTGCCAGCGATAACCATAACCATATCGCCTTTTTTAATCCGAAATTTTTCAGCCATAATAACCCACCCTAAATGACTTCTGGAGCCAGAGATATAATTTTCATATACTTTTTCTTTCTTAATTCTCTTGCAACGGGCCCAAAGATACGAGTCCCAACAGGATCACCCTGGGCATTAACTAATACACAAGCATTCCGGTCAAATTTAATATGAGAACCATCTTCCCTTCGACGGCCTTTTTTAGTTCGAACAATGACGGCCTTCATGACGTCACCTTTTTTTACCGATGCCTTTGGGATTGCCTCTTTTACGGCCACCACAATGATGTCCCCTAAAGATCCGTACCGGCGCTTCGTTCCACCCAGCACATGAAAACACATTACATTTTTTGCGCCTGAATTATCGGCCACATCAAGATAAGTATAATTTTGTATCATTAGTTATCTCTATTTCTTATTAACCGAAGAAATATTTAAAACACATAATCCAGAATTCTAGGAAGCCACTCGTTTATTTAAAACCTCAGAAACTCGCCAGTGCTTGGTCTTACTTAAAGGTCGCGCATAAACAATATGAACCTGATCTCCTATCTGGCATTGATTCACTTCATCGTGAGCCTTTAATTTTGTCTTTCTTCTCAACACTTTTCCATACAGAGAATGACGCTCTATACGAACAACTTCAACCACAACGGTTTTTTGCATTTTATTACTAACTACTTTTCCCGTAAGTGATCGAGGCAGAGCCCTGGTCTGTGTCATAATTAGATAACTTTCCTTCAAGGTCTTGGTTGACTAATTAGCTTTTTGGCGAAGAACAGTTTTAACCCTGGCGATATCTTTTCTTGTCTCACGAATTCGCATTGGATTTTCCATGCGTCCTAATGCCAATTGACTCCTAAAATGAAACAACTCTTGCTTCAATTTACTTATTTTCTCAAACAATTCACTTTTTTCTAAATTTTTTAATTCGTCCATTTCCATATCCAATACCTACAAAACCGGTATTTCTCCACGAATAACAAATTTTGTGGCCACCGGTAATTTATGCCCTGCCAAACGCAATGCCTCTTCTGCAACGGTTTGCGTAACATCATCCATTTCAAACAAAATTCTTCCAGACTTTACCGGGGCCACCCAATATTCAGGGTTTCCCTTTCCTTTTCCCATTCTGACTTCCGCAGGCTTCTTGGTAATAGGCTTATCAGGGAAAATTCTGGTCCAAATCCTGCCACCCCTCTTGACATGTCTAGTCATCGCGATACGAGCGGCTTCGATTTGCCTGGCCGTAATTCTTCCAGGCTCCATGGCTTTAAGGCCGAAAACTCCATAGGCGATTTCCCCGCCACGGTAGGCCTTTCCACGCATCCGGCCCTTTTGAACCTTTCTAAATTTAACCCTTTTCGGAGCTAACATCTTTCAAATACTCCAATCACTTAAATCATTACCATCTTTTATAAAAAACCTAATGAAGGCTCCGACTTTTCCAAAGAAGGAATTTGAGCATCCCCTTTAAATATCCAAGCCTTAACTCCAATTTGGCCCATGGCGGTTTTGGCCTCCGCAAATCCATATTCCACATCCGCCCTAAGAGTATGAAGGGGCACTCGACCCTCTCGATACCACTCAGTTCTGGCAATTTCATGTCCTCCCAGCCGACCAGCGCAATACACCTTAATCCCCAAAGCTCCAAGTCTCAAAGCAGAAGCAACGCTTCGCTTCAACGCACGACGGAATGAGACCCGCTTTTCCAATTGGGTGGCAATATTCTCAGCAACCAGCTGAGCATCCAACTCTGGCTTCTTAATTTCCTTCACGGTTACAAAAACTTCATTGCCATACTCTTTTTCAAGAGTGGCTTTCAATTTATCAACCTCAGCGCCCTTCCTCCCTATGATAATCCCGGGACGAGCAGTATGAATGATTAATTTAAGTTGGTTACCCGATCGCTCAATTTCCACGCTGGATATGCCAGCATGATACAAGCGTTTTTTAACCACGTCCCTAATCGACAAATCTTGGTGAAGCAACTTCGCAAAGTCTTTTTTTGCATACCATCGCGAATGCCATGTTCTGGTATAACCCAACCTGAAACCATACGGGTGCGTCTTTTGACCCATCTATTCTTTCTCCCCCTTAACTCCCAAGTTTTGAAAAATCGGCACTCCTAACCAGCCTGACTCACAACGATCGTTATATGACTCGTTCTCTTATGAATAGGGTTAGCCCTTCCCATTGATCGAGGGCGAAAACGCTTATATATTGGACCACCATCCACATACGCTCTGGCGATTTTAAGATTTTCAGGGTCCCCCAAATCTTTCTGACCTGCGTTAGATACTGCCGAAAAGAGTACTTGCTCAACCACCCTGGCCGCTGACCTTGGGGTATATTTCAATATGGCTAATGCTTCAGCCGCATTTCTTCCCCTAACCATATCAACAATTAACCTTGCCTTACGTGGGGCCAATCTTACATGTCTAAGAATTGCTGTAGCTTCCGCCATATTTTTTCTACCTTGCTCAAATACCTATGACTTATGAAAACCAAAAAAATTTTTTACTTTAGCGCAACTGCTTTTTCACTCCTAGCATGACCATGTCCCTTAAAAAATCTCGTTGGAGCGAATTCACCTAATTTATGACCCACCATATTGTCGGTAATAAAAACCGGGATAAATTTCTTCCCGTTATGGACCGCAAAAGTCAAACCGATCATATCTGGAATAATGGTCGACCGCCTGGACCAGGTTTTTATAACCTTGGACTCTCTTCCCTCCCTGGCTTTGTCAACTTTTCTTGCAATATGGTCATCGACAAATGGACCTTTATGTACTGACCTTGGCATCGATTCCCCCTTAAATTAACGGGACTTTTTCTTTCTACCTGCAATGATAAAACGCGAGCTTTGGTTTCGCGGCTTCCGTGTTTTAAACCCCTTTGTCGGCTGACCCCATGGTGAGACCGGATGCGGATTGCCTTGACCGGACTTGCCCTCACCACCCCCATGGGGATGGTCAACCGGATTCATCACGACCCCCCGTTGATGCGGTTTGCGCCCTAACCATCGAGACCTACCAGCTTTCCCAATAGTGACGTTATTATGGTCAGCATTCCCGACTTGCCCGATCGTGGCCATACACGTTCCGAGTATTTTTCTCATTTCACCAGACGTTAAACGAATCTGGACATAGCCCTCATCCCGGCCCATCACCTGAGCTGAAGCCCCGGCACTCCGAACCAATTGGGCCCCCTTACCCGGTTTTAACTCCACATTGTGCACCACTATACCAAGAGGCATTTCCATAAGAGGCAAAGCATTTCCCACCCTTACGTCTACCCCAGTGCCAGCTTGAACTGAATCCCCGACCTTCAAGCCCAAAGGAGCCAAGATATAGCGCTTTTCACCATCCGCATAATGCAAAAGTGCAATCCGAGCCGATCGATTAGGGTCATATTCAATTCCAGCAACTTTGCCGATAATTTTTATTTTATCCCGCTTAAAATCAATCTTCCTATAGAGGCGCTTATGTCCACCACCTTTAAATCGGGAAGTAATTCTTCCAGAGTTATTTCTCCCACCAGACTTAGATTTAAAGCTGGTAAGGGCTTTTTCCGGTCTTTTACGCGATAACCCCTCACCGGTGACAGCCGACATTCCCCTTCGGCCAGGTGACGTTGGATTATATTCTTTTATTGGCATAAACTAACTCTCTTTATTTCAAAAATTGACAAAAAATAAAATCCACTAGGCACTTTCATACAATTCTATTTTTTCGCCTTCTTTTAAAGTAATGAATGCCTTCCTCCAATCGGATCTCTTTCCGGTAAAACGACCTTGTCGCTTTTTTTTGCCTCTAACATTCATCACATTCACCGAAGCCACCTTAACGCTAAACACCTTCTCCACGGCTCTGCGAATATCAATCCGAGTCGCCTGACGATGTACGGAGAACGCAATACCATTCTTTATCTCGCGTATTGCGGTTATTTTTTCTGTTAACAAAGGACGAATTAAAACATCATGTGGATTCACGTTACACCCAAATTTCTTGAATTCGTTCCAGCTCTGCCTTGGTTACAACCATTTTTTCACACCAAAGCACGTCATATACATTTAGGTCCTTACCATGAAGAATTTTAAGATTCTTTACATTTCTTCCGATACGAATAATATCAGCCAGTCCCTCCTGAATGACTAAAAGGACCTTCCCACTCGCCCCCACATTGGATAGAGACTTAACCAATTCACGAGTTTTCATTTCAGGAAGTACCAAGTCGTCCAACACCACCAATCCATCTCCAGCCTTAGCTGACAGAGCTCCCCGTAAGGCCGCCCTATACATTTTCTTTGGCAAGTTGGATGAATAGGATCTAGGTTTCGGCCCGAAAACAGTACCGCCGCCCCTCCAAATCGGAGAACGACTGGATCCGGATCTTGCCCGACCCGTATGCTTTTGCTTCCATGGTTTCTTACCGCCGCCCCTTACTTCCCCGCGACCAAGCGTAGACGCCGTACCCTGCCGAGCACTTGACCGCTGCATAACAACAGCGCGGTGGACCAATGAGGGATTAACCGACGAACTAAAAACACCATCCGTCAAATCAACTTTATCTACAGGCCGAGAGTCTGGGCCAAATACAGGAAAAGCATCAATAGATTGCATCAGCCCACCTTCCTTACGATGACCACCCCTCCAACCGGACCAGGGACAGAACCTGTAACTAAGAGTATGTTTTCTTCGGCCTTTATTCCAAAAACCGTTAATCCTCTTACAGTGATTTGTTTATTCCCCATGTGACCTGGGAGTTTTTTATTCTTTAACACTCTTGAAGGAAAAGAGCTCGACCCGATGGAGCCAGGGGCCCGATGAAACATAGATCCATGGGATGCTGGGCCACCCGCATAATTATGCCGTTTCATAACTCCCTGAAATCCTTTTCCTTTAGAAACTCCCTGAACATTGATTGATTCACCTTCAGAAAATAAATTTACGTCAACCTGGGAACCCACTTGCGCTTCACCGGCTGACCCAAACTCTCTCAAATGACGCCAAACCTTATTGCCTGCTTTTTTCAAGTGCCCTAACTGAGGCTTCGTTTGCTTTCGTTCCGGCACTTCATCAAACCCAACCTGCACGGCATCATAGCCATCCGTACTCTTCTTCTTAACCTGCACAATTCCGCAGGGGCCAGCTTCAATAACCGTCACAGGAATAAGGCGTCTTTCCTTATCAAAAACCTGGATCATACCTAATTTTTTACCTATCAACCCTTTAACCATAATTTAATAATTACCTAAATTAAGTTGACTGTAACTAAGGGAAGCCTTAACCATAAACCTACAGCTTAATTTCTACATCCACTCCGGCCGCCAAATTAAGCTTCATCAGGGCGTCCATAGTCTCGGGAGTTGGCTCCATAATGTCCAGCAATCGTTTATGAGTACGAATCTCAAACTGCTCCCGTGATTTCTTGTCAACGTGAGTCGATCTCTGGACGGTCCATTTCTCAATTCTCGTAGGCAGAGGCACAGGACCAGCAATGCGAGCGCCACTCCGACGAACGGTATCCACAATCTCACGAAGAGATTGATCCAATACCCTATAATCAAACCCTTTTAATCGAATTCGTATTCTGCGGTCTCGATCCACAAAAACCTACCCTTTCCACTTCACCAGTATTTCTTACGCGACGATTTCCGTGACCACCCCGGCTCCGACCGTTCGGCCCCCTTCTCGCACTGCAAATCGCACCCCTTGCTCCATCGCAATCGGGGAGATCAGCTCACCCTCAAACGACACATTATCCCCCGGCATCACCATCTCGACCCCCGGGTTTAATTGCACCACGCCCGTGACATCCGTCGTCCGGAAGTAAAACTGCGGACGATAGCCATTAAAAAACGGCGTATGCCGCCCGCCCTCTTCCTTCGTCAAAATATACACTTCCGCCTTGAATTTCGTATGCGGCGTAATGCTCTTCGGCTTGGCCAACACCATGCCGCGCTCCACATCCTCTTTCTTCGTGCCCCGCAACAGCGCCCCAATATTGTCACCCGCCTGCCCCTCATCCAATACCTTCCGGAACATTTCCACGCCCGTGACAATCGTCGTCTGCGTCGGTTTCAGCCCCACAATCTCGATTTCATCCCCCACCTTGACCACGCCGCGCTCCACCCGGCCCGTTACCACCGTCCCCCGCCCGCTGATCGTAAAGACATCTTCAATCGGCATCAGAAACGGCTTATCAATGGCTCGCTGCGGAGTCGGGATGTAGCTATCGACCGCCTCCAATAAGCGCATAATCGACGGCACGCCCACCTCACTCTGATCCCCTTCAATGGCCTTGATCGCTGACCCGATGACCACCGGCACATCATCGCCCGGAAAGCCATACTTCGTGAGCAACTCCCGCACTTCCAACTCCACCAACTCCAGCAATTCCTTGTCTTCCACCTTATCCGCTTTATTCAAAAAGACCACGATAAACGGGACCCCCACCTGCCGCGCCAGCAAAATATGCTCCCGCGTTTGCGGCATCGGCCCATCGGCGGCACTGACCACCAAAATCGCGCCGTCCATTTGCGCCGCCCCGGTAATCATGTTCTTCACATAATCCGCATGCCCCGGGCAGTCGACGTGCGCATAATGTCGATTGTCGGTTTCATACTCCACATGGGAGATCGCAATGGTGAGAATTTTGGTCGGATCCCGTCGCCCCTGACTCTCACTCGCCTTGGCGACTTCATCATAGGGGACAAACTTAGCCTTCCCCGTATCGCCCATCACTTTCGTCAAGGCCGACGTCAGGGTCGTCTTCCCATGGTCAACGTGCCCGATCGTCCCCACATTGACATGCGGCTTCTTCCGCTCAAATTTCGCCTTCGCCATGCCCTACCTCCTCTTGAAATCCTTGTCTTACCGAATGAAAAATATACCAGAGGAAAACTATTCCCCTTGATTCTTTTTTATAATTTGCTGAGCCATGAGCTTTGGCACCACCTCATAAGACTCAAACTCCATGCTATAAGTAGCGCGTCCCTGGGTCTTTGACCGCAAATCCGTGGAATACCCAAACATTTCACTCAACGGGACCGCAGCATCAACAATTTGAGAATTTCCTCTTGCTCGCATTCCGTGAATTTTCCCACGCCGGCTATTTAAATCACCAATCACATCACCCATAAAATCCTGAGGAACAAGAACTTCAACCTTCATTACCGGCTCCAACAAAACCAAATCAGCTTTTTGGCAGGCACTTACTAGCGCCATTGACCCAGCAATCTTAAAGGCCATCTCACTCGAGTCCACTTCATGAAAAGAACCGTCAAACAAAGTGACACGAAGATCCCGCAATGGGTACCCAGCAAGAATTCCGCTCTCCATTCGCTCTCGAACCCCTTTTTCCACTGGAGCGATATATTCCCTGGGAACTGTTCCCCCAACAATTTTATTTACAAACTCTAAACCGACCCCAGACTCTGCCGGCTCCACCCTTAGCCACACATGGCCGTACTGACCTCGACCACCGGTCTGCTTTACATACTTTCCCTCAGCTTCCGCTTTCCCCTTGATGGTTTCACGATAAGCCACCTGAGGTTTCCCAACATTCGCCTGCACTTTAAATTCACGAAGAAGACGATCAACAATGATTTCAAGATGCAATTCACCCATACCGGAAATGATCGTCTGCCCGGTCTCTTCATCTGACTTAACCTGAAAGGAAGGATCCTCCTGAGCAAGCTTTTCCAAAGAATATCCCAACTTATCCATATCTTGCTTGGTCTTTGGCTCAACAGCCAAAGAAATAACGGGCTCAGGGAACTTTATAACTTCCAGCAAAATTTGATGCTTTTCATCACAAAGAGTGTCACCCGTTCGAGTGTCCTTGAGACCCACGGCTGCCGCAATATCACCAGCAGAGACCTCCTCGATCTCCTCTCGCTTATTGGCATGCATTTTCAATAGGCGCCCTATTCGCTCCTTTTTCCCCTTTGCGACGTTATACACATAGGATCCAGCGGATAATTTCCCTGAATACACTCTAAAATACGTCAATTGACCGGAAAAAGGATCAGACATTATTTTAAATGCCAAAGCAGCAAATGGCTCACTATCCTCCGGCTTTCTTGTTATCTCTGCTTCGGAATGAGGATCAACACCAACAACAGGAGGAAGGTCTACTGGAGAAGGGAGATAATCAACGACACCATCAAGCAACGGCTGAACACCTTTATTCTTAAAAGCCGACCCGCAAAAGACTGGATTAATTTTCAATCCTATCGTCCCTGCCCGTATGGCCCGCTTTACCTCATCTACAGCCAGAACCTCCCCGGCCAAATACCGCTCCATCACCACTTCATCAAACTCAACAACTGAATCCAACAATTTCTCGCGATATTCTTTTGCTAACTCTAAATAGTCATCTGGAATTTCCTGCACAGAATAAGCCGCACCAAGAGTCTCATCATCAAAAACCAACGCTTTCATAAGCAGAAGGTCAATTACCCCTCGCAAACCATCCTCTTTTCCTAATGGCAATTGCACGGGAATCGGCTTGGCCCCCAAGCGGTCAATTAAAGACTTAACGCTTGCAAAAAAATCAGCGCCCA
Source organism: Nitrospira sp. (assembly GCA_024760505.1). Lineage (GTDB taxonomy): Bacteria > Nitrospirota > Nitrospiria > Nitrospirales > UBA8639 > Nitrospira_E. The sequence continues at coordinate 1,668,136 of CP058931.1, read as the reverse complement.
CTCGATCCATTTTATTCATAAACACGATTCTAGGAACTTGATACTTATCTGCCTGTCGCCATACCGTCTCCGATTGTGGCTCCACACCCTGAACCGAATCGAATACAGCTATGGCTCCATCAAGCACTCGAAGCGACCGCTCTACCTCAATAGTGAAATCAACATGACCAGGAGTATCGATAATGTTAATCCTGTTATCCTTCCAGAAACAGGTTGTGGCGGCGGAAGTAATCGTGATCCCTCGCTCACGCTCCTGCTCCATCCAATCCATCGTCGCGGCGCCCTCATGAACCTCACCGATTTTATGCGAAACCCCAGTATAAAAGAGGACACGCTCGGTGGTCGTAGTCTTGCCGGCATCAATATGGGCCATAATGCCAATATTCCGAGTTCGACTTAAAATAAAATCAGTGGACACAAATTCCTCACACAACAATGCCGGCAAGGGCAACGCTCATTCTCGATAAACAGAGAAAAAACATCTCCATTTAGGAAACGACAAGTCCCCCGCAGCACTAATATTCAAAAACTACCACCGGTAATGAGCGAAAGCTCTATTAGCTTCAGCCATCCGGTGCGTCTCATCCCGCTTCTTTACCGCCGAACCGTTATTATTAGCAGCATCCATAAGTTCCGCCGCTAACTTCTCCCTCATACTCTTACCACTTCGAGCCAACGCACTTTGCTTAATCCACCTCAACGCCAATGCCACCTGGCGCACAGGACGGATTTCAACAGGCACCTGATAAGAGGCACCCCCAACCCTTCTTGACTTCACTTCCACCATTGGCTTGACGTTTCCCAAAGCAGCATGGAAGACCTTCAGCGGCTCATCACCCGTCTTATCCCTGACAATATCAAATGCCCCATAACACACTCTTTCAGCCGTACTCTTCTTGCCGTCCTGTAGAAGAATATTCAAAAACCTACCAACAACTTGATCCTTGTACCTGGCATCCTGGACAACTTTTTGACGAAGAACGAGTGGCCTACGTGGCATTTTTTCCCCTAAAGAATTAACGAATTTTAAATTAAATAAGCGAAGGTTAAAGCGCGGGACCTACTACTTGGGGCGCTTTGCACCATACTTTGATCGCCCCTGCTTCCTGTTAGCAACCCCAACGGCATCCAATGCCCCACGAATCATATGATATCTGACACCAGGAAGATCCTTCACCCTACCACCACGCACCAAAACGATAGAATGCTCCTGAAGGTTATGACCCATACCTGGTATATATGCAGTTACCTCAAGCCCCGTCGTCAATCGAACCCTTGCTACTTTTCTTAATGCCGAGTTTGGCTTCTTAGGAGTCGTAGTATATACCCGAAGACAGACCCCCCTTCGCTGAGGACACTGATTTAAAGCCGAACTCTTGCTTTTTGCTTTAATCGCCTTACGGCCGACACGTATTAACTGGTTTACTGTAGGCATATTGTTTCCAATTACAATTTCTTTTTAATAAATTTCAAAATTCATTCAGGCGAACCGGGTGATCTTATAGATTCATTTTCATTATGTCAAGATGCCGTTCCATCTTAAACGTAGCATTAAAAATTATTTTTCACTTGACGAATGAACTTTACTTAAACTTGACTGATCCTCGGAAGACAATGCTACATCTTCCTCTGTCCGCTTTGGCACAAAGGTTTCGCGATACTCCCCCCAACCTGTCCCAGCCGGAATCAACCTGCCGACGATCACATTCTCTTTTAATCCACGTAAATCATCCGTACGTCCATTAATAGCAGCCTCCGTAAGAACTCGGGTTGTCTCCTGGAAGGAGGCCCCAGAGATAAAGCTGTCAGTACTCAGCGAGGCCTTTGTGATTCCCAATAAGACAGGCTTACCTAGCGCTGGCTGCCCACCCTCGGAAATGACCCTCTCATTCTCATCATCAAAAACAGATTTATTGACCTGAGTGCCAGGCAAGAACGCGCTATCGCCAGCATCTTCGATTCTTACCTTTTTCAGCATTTGGCGGGTGATGACCTCAATGTGCTTATCGTTAATCACAACTCCCTGAAGACGGTAAACCTCTTGCACCTCATCAACCAAATACTTTTGCAACTCCCTCGGCCCCAAGACGCTTAAAATATCATGTGGATTAGCGGACCCATCCATTAATGGCTCACCAGCTCTTACCCAATCACCCTCATGAACATTTACGTGCCGGCCGCGCGGAATAAAATATTCTTTTACATCACCAATCTTGTTATCCACGACGACCTTACGTAAGCCTTTCACAAAGCCACCAAAAGACACCTCTCCATCAATTTCGGTGACAACCGCATGCTCCTTTGGCTTTCTCGCCTCAAACAATTCTGCTACCCGAGGCAAACCTCCCGTAATATCCTTAGTCTTAGTGGTTTCTCTAGGTATTTTTGCCAGCACATCTCCAGGATAGACAGTCGATCCTTTTTCCACAAAAATATGAGCTCCTACTGGCAGAAGGTATCGTGCGGGAGATCCAGAGGAAAGTTTTGCGGTTTTTCCTGACTCGTCCTTTACGGACAACCGAGGACGCAAATTGGTCCCTGCTTGTTCGATGACGACCCGGCGCGATAAACCAGTGACTTCATCCACCTCTTCTTTCATGGTGACTCCTTCGGCAATATCACCGAAAGCCACCTTCCCCCCTACTTCAGTCAAGATGGTGAGTGAATACGGATCCCACTCCACAAACTTCTGTCCTACTTCGACCTTTCCTCCATCCGGGACTTTTATCTTTCCTCCATACACCACCGGATATTTTTCCCGCTCACGGCCCGTCTCATCAATTACCGCAACTTTGCCATTGCGTACCATTACCACCCAATCCCCTTGTCGAGTCTTTACGGCCATGCTGGGATTATAAAAATCCGCATTTTTCTTTGCGTCAAAACTTAAAAATTTAATCGTACCATCATGCTTGGATGCCAGAACCGTTTGTTCCACAACCTTACTGGCCGTGCCTCCAATATGGAACGTTCGCATGGTCAACTGGGTCCCTGGCTCACCGATAGACTGCGCCGCAATAACCCCAACAGGTTCGCCCTTTTCTACAAGGCGGCCGCGTGCTAAATCTCTGCCGTAGCATTTGGCACATACCCCCCATCGAGATTGGCATGTGAGAACCGAACGAATTTTCACGTGGTCGATTCCCGCCTCAACAATTGTCTTACAAAGCTCTTCCTCTAATTCTTCATGAGCTTTAACAATGACTTCCTGCGTGACAGGATCGAGCACATCCTCTGCTGTTAACCGCCCAAGAATGCGTTCATCCAGAGGTTGAATCACTTCTCCACCCTCTACCAACGCCGAAACGATAATTCCGTCAGTTGTGAAGCAATCAGGCTCACTGATAATCACATCCTGAGCCGCATCTACAAGGCGCCTGGTTAGGTATCCTGAATTTGCCGTTTTGAGTGCTGTATCAGCCAACCCCTTCCGTGCTCCATGCGTCGAAATAAAATACTGTAAAACCGTGAGACCCTCTCGGAAATTAGCGGTAATAGGAGTTTCAATAATTTCTCCTGAAGGCTTGGCCATAAGACCGCGCATTCCTCCCAATTGCCGAATCTGCTGCGAACTTCCCCTAGCTCCTGAATCCGCCATCATAAAGATAGGATTGAGACCTTCTGCTGCGCCGCGCCCGCCTCCCTCTTTAATTTCCTTCATCATTTCAATGGCAACTTCTTCGCCAACATGGGCCCAAATATCGATAACCTTGTTGTATCGCTCCCCATTAGTAATCAAGCCTTCACTGTATTGCTCTTGAACCTGGGAAACATCGCCTTTGGCGCGCTCGATCAATTCCTTTTTGCGAGACGGAATATGCATGTTATCAATACAAATGGAAACGCCCGCCTTGGTGGCATAGGAGAACCCTAAATCTTTCAATTGATCAAGCATGACGACTACTTCATGCAGACCGGCCTGACGATACACACGATCAATCAGTTTCGTCAGCTCCTTTTTCGTCATAAGCTGATTTACATGTGAAAAAGGCATGCTTCCTGGCAAAACCTCAGAAAGAATCACTCGTCCAACCGTCGTATCAATCATATCTCCATCAATGCGTACTTTTATCCTCGCCTGCTCTTCCACTTCCTGCGAATCATAGGCAATTCGAACTTCATCTGTAGACGAAAAGATCTTCCCCTCCCCACGGGCACCGTCACGATCCTTGGTCAACCAATAACATCCTAAGACCATATCCTGAGAGGGGATAGAAAGGGGTCGGCCATTGGCCGGCGAAAGAACATTATTGGCCGCCATCATTAATACCCGAGCCTCAATTTGGGCTTCCACTGAAAGCGGAACATGCACAGCCATTTGATCCCCATCAAAGTCCGCATTAAACGCGGCACAGACTAAGGGATGGAGACGAATAGCCTTCCCTTCTACCAAAATAGGATCAAAAGCCTGAATGCCCAGACGATGAAGAGTTGGAGCACGATTCAACATAACTGGATGCTCTCGAATCACTTCATCAAGGACATCCCAGACTTCTGGACGCTCCTTTTCAACCAAACGCTTAGCGCTTTTGATTGTCGTGGCTGCTCCACGCTCTTCCAGTTTATGAAAGATAAACGGTTTAAATAATTCCAAAGCCATTTTCTTGGGCAATCCACATTGGTTAAGCCGTAATTCTGGACCAACCACAATCACCGACCGCCCGGAGTAATCGACCCGTTTTCCGAGGAGATTCTGCCTAAATCGCCCCTGCTTTCCTTTGAGCATATCGCTCAAAGACTTGAGAGGACGCTTATTGGCGCCACGGATGACCCGGCCCCGACGCCCATTGTCAAACAACGCGTCGACCGCTTCCTGCAGCATTCGCATTTCATTGCGGATAATGACACCGGGGGCCTTCAATTCCACCAATCGCTTGAGACGGTTATTGCGATTAATCACTCGACGATAAAGATCATTAAGATCCGAAGTAGCGAACCGGCCTCCATCCAAAGGCACCAGTGGGCGAAGCTCAGGGGGCAACACCGGAATGGCATCCATAATCATCCACTCTGGGTTATTTCCTGATTTATGGAACGCCTCAATGACCTTCAATCGTTTCGTAAGTTTTTTCCCAACCGCTGCGGACGTCGTACTCTTAATCTTGACATGCCGTTCATCCCACAAAGCATTAATATCCACTTTGCGCAATAATTCCCGGATAGCTTCGGCACCAATACCCACTTTAAAAGAATTGGCCCCATACTCCTCGACGCACTCACGATATCGTTCCTCAGTCAGGAGCTCTCTTTCTTTCAAATTCGTATTGCCGGTATCCAAGACCACGTACGCCTCAAAATACAGGATCTTTTCCAACTGCTTTAAACTCATATCCAAAAGAATGCCAATCCGGCTGGGCACACCCTTGAGAAACCAGATGTGAGCAACAGGAGCAGCCAATTCGATATGGCCCATTCTCTCTCGTCGAACTTTTGACTGGATGACTTCCACGCCGCACTTATCACACACAATCCCACGGTGCTTCATCCGCTTGTATTTACCGCAATTACATTCCCAATCTTTGGTTGGCCCGAATATTTTTGCGCAAAACAGCCCATCCCGTTCAGGCTTAAAGGACCGATAGTTGATCGTCTCTGGCTTTTTTACCTCGCCATAAGACCACGAGCGAATCTTCTCAGGCGAAGCGATACGAATTCTCATGGCATCAAATGAAACCGCATCACGAGGTTTTTCAAAAAGCGAATAGATACTATCCAAGTTCGTTCCTCCGATTATGTTGAATGATGGGACCGGATAACCACGCCAATTCTCTAATCAGCAGATTTAATCAACTCCACATCCAACCCTAAACTTTGCAATTCCTTCACTAAGACATTAAAGGACTCCGGAAGACCAGGTTCCAGAAAGTTCTCACCCTTCACGATTGCTTCATACATTCGAGACCGTCCGGGCACATCATCTGATTTCACAGTCAAAAATTCCTGCAAGGTGGAAGCCGCCCCATATGCCTGCAGAGCCCAGACCTCCATCTCTCCTAGACGCTGACCGCCAAATTGAGCCTTTCCTCCGAGCGGTTGCTGCGTTACCAAAGAATATGGTCCGATTGAGCGAGCGTGAATCTTATCGTCCACCAAATGGTGAAGTTTCAGCATATACATGTATCCCACCGTGACCGGACTCTTAAATGGTTCGCCTGTCCGTCCATCATAGACCACCGATTGTCCTGACTCAGGGAGATTCGCTTTTTTCAATAATTCTTTGATTTCCTTTTCCGAAGCTCCATCGAATACGGGTGTTTCCACCTGAATTCCCAACGCTTTTGCCGCCCACCCCAGATGCGTCTCAAGAATTTGCCCCACATTCATTCGAGAGGGGACTCCCAACGGGTTCAGAACAATCTGAACGGGCGTCCCATCTGGAAGATACGGCATATCCTCTTCAGCCATAATTCGAGAAACGACACCCTTGTTTCCATGACGGCCGGCCATTTTATCGCCCACCGCAATTTTTCTTTTAATGGCCAAATACACCTTGACCAGCTTAATTACACCGGGAGGCAATTCATCTCCACGTCGAAGACGACCAACCTTTTCATCGTATTGTGTCTGTAAGATTTCAATTTGGTCTTTCGCTTCCCGTTCAATTTCATCCAGCTTTTTTTGTTCTTCAGCGTCAGCCAGAATCACCCGACGCGCATCATCATCAGATAACTTGCGAAGAACTTCCGCGGTAATACGACCCTTTTTCTTTAGAATCACTTCACCACTATCAGGGTCCATTAAATCCCGTCCGACAAATTGCCCAAGCAATAGCTTCCGAATCTTACGATTCCGTTCTTCTTCGATAATCCGCAATTCTTCCTGGTAGTCCCGCTCGACTTTGACGCGATCATCCGTCTCGATTGTCCGAGACCGCTCATCTTTATCTACGCCTTTTCTGGAGAAAATTTTGACGTCCACGACAATACCTTCAATGCCCGGAGGAACCTGAAGCGAGGTATCCTTCACATCTCCAGCCTTTTCCCCAAAAATCGCACGCAATAATTTTTCCTCTGGCGTCAGCTGGGTCTCTCCCTTAGGCGTAACTTTTCCCACAAGAATATCGCCTGGCTTGACTTCCGCACCGATTCGGACGATGCCACTTTCATCCAAATTTCGAAGAGCCTCTTCCCCGAGGTTAGGAATATCCCGGGTGATTTCTTCTTTTCCTAACTTTGTATCACGCGCCTCCACTTCGAACTCTTCGATATGGATAGAAGTAAACACATCTTCTTTAACCATTTTCTCACTTAAAAGAATGGCATCCTCATAGTTGTATCCACCCCATGGCATAAAGGCGACGAGCACATTTTTTCCCAACGCCAATTCTCCGCGATCCATAGCTGGACCATCCGCTAGCACTTGCCCTTGCCTAACCGGTTGCCCAATTCGAACAATAGGAGTTTGGGTGATACACGTATTTTGATTCGTTCGCTGAAATTTGATCAAATCATAAGTATCCAGGATTCGAGAACCTTTTTTCTTATCATCTTTTTCCTTAAGTCCGGTTCTGACGACAATTCTCCTGGCATCTACCGATTCAACAATCCCATCTCGTTGAGCGATAGCCAAATATCCAGAATCTCTCGCCACAACAGCTTCCATTCCCGTCCCGACCAAAGGAGACTCACTTTTAATTGTTGGCACTGCTTGGCGTTGCATATTCGAACCCATAAGGGCCCGGTTTGCGTCATCATGCTCCAGAAATGGAATTAACGCAGTTGCCACGCTAACCACCTGTTTAGGAGAAACATCCAGATAGTCCACCTTATCGGGAGTAGTCGTCACAAATTCCCCTGCTTCTCTGGCCGTTATCGTTTCCGAGGTGAGCATCCCGTCCTTATTCATGGCTGAATTAGCCTGAGCGATAACAACCTGATCTCCATCTAATGGCGAAAGGAATTCAACGTCGTCTGTGACACGCCCTTTTCTTACCTTCCGAAAAGGAGCCTCTATAAACCCAAACTCATTGATCCGAGCATAGGTAGCCAACGACGTAATCAACCCAATATTGGGTCCTTCCGGCGTTTCAATAGGACATATACGACTATAATGAGAGGGGTGAACGTCCCGGACCTCAAAACCTGCACGCTCCCTGGTCAAACCACCTGGCCCTAAAGCAGACAGCCTACGTTTATGGGTGATCTCTGCCAACGGGTTAGTTTGATCCATAAACTGTGAGAGTTGACTTCCAGCGAAAAACTCCTTGATGGCGCCAACGATAGGCTTGGCATTGATCAGGTCATGAGGCAACACGGTTTCCATATCGAGCAGATTCATCCGCTCCTTAATGCTTCGCTCCATTCTAGCCAGACCAATACGGATTTGATTTTCTAATAACTCACCAACTGATCTGACACGACGATTGCCTAAATGGTCGATATCATCAACCGCACCCTTTCCGGCTTTAAGATCCACCAGGCATCTTACCACCTCGACAATATCTTGAGCGGATAACGTGCGCTGTTCTAAGGACAAATCAAGGTTGAATCGCTTGTTCATCTTCAACCGACCAACAGGGGAAAGGTCATACCGCTTGGGATTCAGAAAGAGATTTTCGAACAACAATTTTGCCGACTCAATGGATGGCATTTCTCCAGGTCGAAGCCGTTTATAAATTTCCACCCAGGCCTCTTCCTTTGAATTAGTCCGCTCGGCTTCCAATGTATCCAGAATGACAGGACTGGTCGTAGGGCTATCCAGGTATATAACCTTAAATCCTTCAACTCCGCTTTCCAGAATTCGCTCCATCACCGGTGCCGTGAGTCGTTGATTTTTTTCGAGAATTACTTCCTGGGTTCCAGGATCCACAAGTTCGGTTAACACGGCTCGACCAACCAAATCTTCCTGCTTGATAGGAATTTCTTTGATTCCAGCTGCACGAATACGCCCCATGAGGGTTTTATTGAGCTTAGTGCCTTCTTTAACCAAGGGCTCATTGGATCCCTTCTCAAAGAGGTCTGCCGGAGATCGCAATCCTGCATGGATGTCGGGATCAAGCTTGCGAAGCAAACCACCATTCACGACGCGCACTTCCTCTACAGGGTAATACATCTTAAGAAGGTCATCAGTGCTAAAACCAAAACCTTTTAATAAAATTGTGGCAGGCATTTTCCTGCGGCGATCAATTCGTACATACAAAATATCTTTGGCATCATATTCAAAGTCGAGCCATGATCCTCGATAAGGGATGATCCGACCTGAAAACAAGACTTTCCCGCTTGAATGAGTCCGGCCCTTGTCATGGCCAAATGAAGGCCCAGGAGACCGATGCAACTGGCTGACTGCCACCCGCTCCGTGCCATTCACCATAAAAGTGCCACGCTCGGTCATCAAAGGCAGTTCACCGACATAGACTTCTTGCTCCCTGACATCCAGGACCCTGTTTTTTACACTTTTATCTTGTTGATCGAAAACGACCAATCGCACCCGAAGCTTTAAAGGTGCAGCAAAGGTCATTCCCTGCTCTATACATTCCCTTGTGTCATACTTAGGCGTTCCCAGGGAATAGCTGGAAAATTCTAAAATGGCAGAATTGTTATAATCCATAATGGGAAACACACTTTTAAACGCTGCATGCAATCCCTTGTCCTCACGACGATCCGGCAATGTCTCCGCCTGCAAAAATTCCTCATAGGAACGGCGCTGCACCTCCACTAAATCCGGAATTTCTATATGTGAGCGAATTTTTGAAAAGCTATGTCGCTGAACACTGCCCTCAAAGGCTGGTTGTCCCATTCCTGTCTCCTTAAGGATTAACGGCCACCTCAGCTTCCTGCTGGCCCTCGAACCTTCCTAAGTCTCTATTCCGAGTCCTCAAAATGAGGGAAACACTACTTCACCTCTACGGTCGCACCAACCTCTTGAAGTTTCTTCTTAATAGTTTCTGATTCTTCTTTGGACACGCCCTCCTTTACCGCCTTCGGGGCCGCCTCAACGAGATCCTTAGCTTCCTTCAAACCCAACCCAGTAATCTCTCGCACCACCTTGATGACTTGAATCTTTTTATCCGCCGGGGCACTTCCCAATACTACCGTAAACTCGGTCTGCTCTTCAGCGGCAGGAGCCGCAGCGCCCACTGCAGCAGCCATGACCCCAACCGGCGCCGCTGCCGTCACACCAAATCGCTCCTCCAGACCCTTCACAAGATCCGACAATTCCAGGACACTCATGCCCTCTATAACTTTAATGAAATCTTCCTTTGACATTTTTGCCTCTGTTGCGCTCATCTCCCCTTCTCCTTTCTGCGTTTTGTTTTCTTGTATTGCGGCTAACACCGCAACAATACTTCTTACAATTTGACCTAAAACCCCGACAAACCCTCGAATTGGGCCTTGGAAGGCCGACAACAACATCGACAACAATTCTGCCTTTGACGGCAAATCCGCCACAGAAGTGAGACGAGCTGGATCTAACTCGACCCCGTCCAGAATTGCCCCTTTAAGCTGCAATTTCTCTTCACATTTTTCACTTTTAATAAAATCCCGAATAACTTTCGCAGGCAATACCGGATCATCGTATCCAATAACCAATGCCGATTGACCCTTAAAAAATGGTTGCAAAGGAACAAGGGCCGTTCCCCCAATAGCTCTCACGGCAAGGGTGTTCTTGACCACATGAAAGTTTGACTTCGCCTGACGAAGTTTTTTTCGCAAATCATTAATTTGATTTACGGGCATACCCGCGCATTCCGTTACAATGGCTATCCGCGCTCGAGCGAATTGCTCATGCATGACTGCCACAGCTTCATTTTTATCAGTTTTTTTCATACCTCGAACTCACCTGCTGAGATTAAAGTTTCAACTGACCTGCTTTGCAATCGCGGCTCCGTCCAGATGGATACCTGGTCCCATCGTGCTGGACAATGTCGCACTTTTCACATACTTCCCTTTACTGGAGGAGGGCTTAGCCTTCATGATGGAATCAAAAACCGACTGAGCATTTTCTCTAATTTGTTGCCCTTGAAAAGACACCTTTCCAACAGGAACATGAATGTTGCCTGCCTTATCAACCTTATACTCAACTCTCCCCCTCCTGATCTCCTGAATCGCTTTCCCGACCTCAAAGGTCACCGTTCCAGTCTTGGGGTTTGGCATTAATCCTCGTGGCCCCAACACCTTCCCCATTCTTCCGACAGCACCCATCATGTCCGGGGTCGCAATCATGGAGTCAAAGTCCAGCCATCCATCTTGGATTTTCTGCAAAAGGTCATCGCTCCCCACAAAATCGGCGCCAGCTTCCCTGGCCTCCTGTTCCTTCTCCCCTTTTGCAATCACTAAAATCCTGACCTTTTTCCCCGTTCCGTGAGGAAGGACCGTAGTCCCGCGAACCATCTGATCCGCACGCTTGGGATCTACCCCAAGGCAAAGTGACAGCTCTACCGTCTCATCGAATTTGGCAAAAGCAGCCTGCTTTACCAGGTCACTGGCCTCCTCCAATGAATATAGGGCCTTTGTTACCTTCGCTAAAGCCGATTCAAATTTCTTTCCCACGGCGCATACCCTCTGTTAAAAGCCTCACAATATTATTTACCCTTCAACCGTAATGCCCATACTTCTCGCGGTTCCTGCAATCACATTCATCGCAGCTGGAACATCACTGGCATTCAGATCTTCTACCTTCAACTTAGCAATGTCTTCTAGCTGTGCCATAGTGATTGTCCCAACTTTATTTTTATGGGGAATCCCTGAACCCTTTATGATACCTGCAGCCTTCTTCAGTAAATCTGATGCCGGAGGAGTCTTGGTCACGAAGCTGAAGCTTCTGTCCTTATAAACAGAAATGACCACCGGGATAATGCTACCCTCTTGCTTCTGAGTTCTAGCATTAAACTGTTTACAAAACTCCATAATGTTTACTCCATGTTGCCCCAAGGAAGGCCCAACAGGAGGAGCAGGATTGGCTTTTCCAGCCGGAATCTGCAATTTAATTTGACTAGTTACTTCTTTGGCCATGCCTTCACCTACCTTACATCGACTTGCGTATTGCTTAAATTAAAAAAGGAATACTCCACTTGTCTTCAAACACGCTCAACCTGAGAAAACGCCAATTCCACAGGGGTTGAACGACCAAAAATACTGACCAGCGCCTTGACCCGGCCATGATCCTGATCCACCTCATCCACTAATCCATTGAAGCCCAAAAACGGGCCATCCACAATTCGGACATTGTCCCCTTTTGAAAAATTGGCCAACTCCCTTGGAGCCGTTACGCCGGATTCCAACTGCTTCAAAAGTGTGGTCACCTCCTCGGGATCAAGCGGGATTGGCCTGGTTCCGCCTCCAATAAAACCGGTCACCTTGGGGGTCTCCTTGATCATAGTAACGACCTCATCCCCAAGCGGGCCGTTCGCTTCAAGCAGAACATACCCGGGAAAAAATTTTCGTTTAGAGGCCCGGCGTTTTCCTTCTTTAAATTCCACTACATCTTCAGTAGGAACAAGGACTTGCGCCACAGAATCCGCCATACCCAATTGATTTGCCCGCTCGACAATTCCGGCCCGAACCCGCCCCTCATATCCCGCATAGGTGTGAATGACATACCAATGACTCGACATGAATTCCCTTCTAATAGATGCTAAATAATCCTACTAATTAACCAAACAAGAAATGAATCCACCACAGAGAGGTACAAGGACATAATCACGCAAAACAACAAAACCACCGTGGTCGACCCGATCGTCTCAGACTTAGTAGGATAAGAAATTTTTTTAAGTTCCCCACGCACGTCAGACAAAAACTCGGTAATGGAAAACCATATCTTCTTAAACACGACTTACCCCCCTCAGCCTTTTTCGAAACCCCTCCACTACGCCAACAAACGACTCTTGCTCTTTTTTGCACATGACATTCACAGCCAAGTATGGCAGGGGCACAGGGATTCGAACCCGGACTTTCGGTTTTGGAGACCGACGTGCTAGCCGTTGACACCATGCCCCTCCAACCTGCACGCAACCTAAATGACCCATACCACCAATTACTTCACCTCTTTGTGAGGGCTATGCTTTCGACAAAATCGGCAGTATTTTTTTACTTCCAACCGATCTGGATCGTTTTTCTTGTTTTTCATTGTCGAATAATTTCTGCGCTTGCAATCTCCGCACGCTAGAGAAATAATGACTCTCATCGATACACCCCTATGTTCTTACGCGACGATTTCCGTGACCACCCCGGCTCCGACCGTTCGGCCCCCTTCTCGCACTGCAAATCGCACCCCTTGCTCCATTGCAATCGGGGAGATCAGCTCACCCTCAAACGACACATTATCCCCCGGCATCACCATCTCGACCCCCGGGTTTAATTGCACCACGCCCGTGACATCCGTCGTCCGGAAGTAAAACTGCGGACGATAGCCATTAAAAAACGGCGTATGCCGCCCGCCCTCTTCCTTCGTCAAAATATACACTTCCGCCTTGAATTTCGTATGCGGCGTAATGCTCTTCGGCTTGGCCAACACCATGCCGCGCTCCACATCCTCTTTCTTCGTGCCCCGCAACAGCGCCCCAATATTGTCACCCGCCTGCCCCTCATCCAATACCTTCCGGAACATTTCCACGCCCGTGACAATCGTCGTCTGCGTCGGTTTCAGCCCCACAATCTCGATTTCATCCCCCACCTTGACCACGCCGCGCTCCACCCGGCCCGTTACCACCGTCCCCCGCCCGCTGATCGTAAAGACATCTTCAATCGGCATCAGAAACGGCTTATCAATGGCTCGCTGCGGAGTCGGGATGTAGCTATCGACCGCCTCCAATAAGCGCATAATCGACGGCACGCCCACCTCACTCTGATCCCCTTCAATGGCCTTGATCGCTGACCCGATGACCACCGGCACATCATCGCCCGGAAAGCCATACTTCGTGAGCAACTCCCGCACTTCCAACTCCACCAACTCCAGCAATTCCTTGTCTTCCACCTTATCCGCTTTATTCAAAAAGACCACGATAAACGGGACCCCCACCTGCCGCGCCAGCAAAATATGCTCCCGCGTTTGCGGCATCGGCCCATCGGCGGCACTGACCACCAAAATCGCGCCGTCCATTTGCGCCGCCCCGGTAATCATGTTCTTCACATAATCCGCATGCCCCGGGCAGTCGACGTGCGCATAATGTCGATTGTCGGTTTCATACTCCACATGGGAGATCGCAATGGTGAGAATTTTGGTCGGATCCCGTCGCCCCTGACTCTCACTCGCCTTGGCGACTTCATCATAGGGGACAAACTTAGCCTTCCCCGTATCGCCCATCACTTTCGTCAAGGCCGACGTCAGGGTCGTCTTCCCATGGTCAACGTGCCCGATCGTCCCCACATTGACATGCGGCTTCTTCCGCTCAAATTTCGCCTTCGCCATGCCCTACCTCTTCCTTAAAAATGCTACGAAAAAATTCTGAATTCTATCGTTGCTGGAGCCCACGACGCGGATCGAACGCGTGACCTCGTCCTTACCAAGGACGTGCTCTACCAACTGAGCTACATGGGCTCTATCATTTCCTCGAGAAGATCTTTGCCTCAATCAGGCACGCAAATCTAAGCCCACCAAAAAAAATGGAGCGGGCGACGGGATTTGAACCCGCGACAGCCAGCTTGGAAGGCTGGAACTCTACCACTGAGCTACGCCCGCAGCTTGGTTTAAAGCCTATATACCGAAAAACTTTTGCCTCAACAGCACATCTCGTCGTATCCACCAGATCCCGTCCTTTTCAGTCAGTCATGGTGGGCAGGCAAGGGTTCGAACCTTGGAAGCCGATGGCAGCAGATTTACAGTCTGCCCCCGTTGACCGCTTGGGTACCTGCCCTTTGAATGAGTAGGACCGTCTTCTACTTAAACCGCTTTGGAATTACATCATGGAAATTATTAAGATGAAGATCTTTTTGAAGTGAAGACAAACAAGGCAGAAATTAGCCCCTGCATGTACAGATCATCAACAAAAACATTCGTATTTTGTTCTAAAAACAGGAGCAGAACAAATTCACTCTTCTTGTAAACGAATCATTATAATTTCCAAAGATGGTCTGGTCAAGACCCTTGTGTGGACTTTAGGTTCCCAAGACAAGAGAAAATCTTATTTGACAAACCCGATCTCCCCACGCCACATTCCTAAAAATGGATTCCCTCATGAAGCACCCTCACCTACCCTTAGCATGCCGGCAAAGAAGTCAGGAGAACTTTCATTGCTGGACTTGGATCGTCATCGCACCCTTTTGCTTAGGCATGGCCTTAATCATGGGATGTTCCATAAACGCTTTTGGCGAAATAAATGACGGACAGGATAACGGGCTTGCAAGCATCACAACGCCCAAGGGAGCAATAATCTTCGCAGAGGTGGCAGATACCTCAAATAAAAGAGCTCAAGGCCTGATGTACCGGACGGCCATGGAGGAGAATCATGGGATGCTCTTCATTTTTCCAGAATTAGGGTATTGGACCTTTTGGATGAAAAATACCAAGATCCCACTTGATATACTCTGGCTGGATAAGAAGGGAACCATCATTCACATTGAAGAAAACGTCCCTATTTGCACGAGAGTAGATGATCACTGCCCACGCCATTATTCATATAAACAGTCATGGCAAGTCCTTGAACTTAATGCCGGAATTGCAGAAAAGCTCCAACTCCAACCTGGAAGCCGATTGACCATCTCATTGCCTCCCCAGAACCATACCCCCTCTTAGTTGCCCCAAACATTCCCATTACCATCCTCGCACTCGCTTAGCAGAAAGAATGCCGTCAACTCGTTGAATTTCTTGCAGTATAAGTTCAAGGTGGGCAGTATTTTTGACTTCGATAACAAAGTCCAATACGGCCTTTCGATCCTCTCTGGTAGAAATCTCTGCCCTGGTAATATTAGCTTGACACTGAGAAATTCCAGCGGAGACCTTTGCCAACACTCCAGTTCGATCCAGGGTCAAAACTGACACTTCAACTGAATGCGTGCCGTCGAGCTCCGAATCCCACTCCACCTCCACCAAACGATTGTGATCCCATTCTAAGGATTGAAAGTTCGGACAATCGATCGCATGAATGGTCAACCCTCTACCCCGGGTAATATATCCACGAATCGGCTCACCAGGAACAGGCTTACAACACTTGGAGAGTTGCATCAAAACATCTTTGGTTCCCCCAAACTTCACAGATCCCTCCCGAAGGAGTCCAGGGAGCTTTTGCTGAGGAGAGTGAGGGAGGCCCTTCGTGGGAGAGGAAGGCCCTTGTTCAGCACCTTCGTAAAAGTGACTGACAATTTGATCCGGAGACAAACGGCCGAATCCAACCTGCCGAATCAATTCTTCCACCGTTTCACTGCCCTTGGCCTTAGCCATTGATGAAAGGCGATCAGATTTCAACGATTGTGCGACAGGAAGATTATGTCTCCGAAATTCTTGTTCCAACAGCCGTCGGCCAAGTTCCAGGGCCCGCTTTTGCTCTTCAACTTTAAACCAATGCTTGATTTTCGTTTTGGCCCGGGAAGTTCGGACAAATTTCAACCAACCTCGATGAGGTACCTGCGAGGGGGAAGTCAGAATCTCTACCATATCCCCACTGCTTAATTGATAACGGAGAGGAACTAATTTTCCATTAATCTTTGCCCCGACACAATGATCCCCGATTTCCGTATGAATCGCATAGGCAAAGTCTAATGGAGTGGCCCCGACAGGAATTTCCCGGACTTCCCCTGTTGGCGTAAACACAAACACAACATCATGAAATAAATCCAATTTGACCGAATCCATAAACTGGCGGTTATCGGCAAGATCCTTATGCCATTCCACAAACTGCCTGAGCCAGCTGAAGACCTGTTCGTCCCGTTCGCCAACTTTTCCAGGCTCCTTATAGAGCCAATGGGCTGCCACACCGTATTCATTAATTCGATGCATATCCGCCGTCCGGATTTGGAACTCCACATACTCTCCTTGTGGGCCAACAACCGTCGTGTGTAACGATTGATACAAGTTCGAACGTGGAGTCGCGATGTAGTCCTTAAAGCGACCAGGTACGGGAGGCCAAATGGAATGCAGCAATCCCAAAATGGCATAACAATTCATTTTGGTATCTGTCACAATACGAACCGCTGTCAAATCAAAGATTTCGTCAAAAGAGACGGACCGGCGCTCCATTTTTTGATAGATGCTAAAGAGATGCTTGGGACGTCCATCGATCTGTCCCGGCAGCCCTGCGTCCAAAAGAGCTTGCTGAGCCAGGTGAATCAGGGATTGAATATATTCCTGACGCTCCTCATCCTTTTTAGCCAACCGTAGCTTTAAATGAGACCAGGCGTCCGGTTCCAAATATTGGAAGCACAAATCCTCTAGCTGCTGCTTAATCCAACTCATACCAAGCCGGTTGGCTAGCGGCGCATAAATTTCCATTGTCTCTTGTGCAATTTTTTTCCGTTTTTCGTCCGACAACGCCTCAAGTGTCTGCATGTTATGCAATCGATCCGCTAACTTGATAAACACCACTCGAATATCATCAGCCATAGAGAGAACCATTTTACGGAAATTTTCCGCCTGCTTCTCTTCATCGGTTTTAAAAGGAATTTGCCCAATTTTTGTGACGCCCTCCACTAAACGAGCCACGTCACTTCCAAACTCTTTTTCTAACTCGGCTCTCGTGGCTACGGTATCTTCGAGCGTGTCATGTAAGAGGCCAGCCACAATTGCGGGAACGTCCAATTTCAAAAAAGTTAAAATCCCAGCGACCGCTAAAGGATGCTGGACGTAGGGTTCGCCCGTACGTCGAGTTTGCCCTTCATGAGCTTTCGCGGAATAGTCATACGCTCGTTTGATGAAGTCGGTATCAGCCTCGGGGTAATAGGCTTTTACCTGATCCATAAGTTGTACAATATCGGTCAAATGCGTCACACCCATTTTTTAGTCTTTCATTCAATTGTCTTGGGACATTGCCGACAAATCATAACAAAAAACAGAGAAAATTGCTTCGCATTTCCCTTTCAGAATCGTTAATCGGCGCCCCACATCCCGAGGGACACCATAAGGAAGAGGCTCCATTTCCCCATGAAGGGGCAGGTCACTCAAGAGGCGCATTCATCGGACTGAACCTGAAACAATGCAATGCGAAAGGTTTGAGGCCGGAAGACCTTCCCCGAAAATGACCTTGATAAGAACAGAGAATACCAAGAGAGTTAATATATCTGGGGAGTAAAGAAGGCAGGAGAGAATTTTTAGAAATCAACGAATCTAACGCATTTATTCTCCACCTTTTTGTACATAATTTTTGACAAATTCAGCTGCATTTTCTTCTAAAACTTTATCAATCTCATCAACCAGTTCATCCATTTCTTCCTTTAGACGTTGACCGGTCTCCGCAACATTCGGATCAGCCTGAACGTCCTCTGTTTCTTTGGGAGAGCTTGGTTTTCGAGATTCGTATTTACGCTCTTGCTTGTCCATGGTGCACCTCCTTGGTCAAGTCGATGAAACACCTATTAAATCAGGGTACTCCACACTTTCTCCTACCGTCAAGAAAACTATTGTCATCCTCGCCGACTTCATTGCTCCACTCCCAGCATTATGATAAATTGCCTCCCGCGGGCGATTAGCTCAGTGGAAGAGCGCTTCCTTCACACGGAAGAGGCCACTGGTTCGATCCCAGTATCGCCCACCATGATACATCCTTTCTGGATCAATTTCTTTCCGGCACTATCGTTGTTCACATCATCAGCAGAAAAGAGCGAGGCCTTCTTGATCGTGCATTTTTCACCCACTACTTAATTCGGACCCCATTACCCCAGTCGCAGGGATTCTCCGACACAGCGATCATTTACTCTCAAGAGCCGGTAGTAATGGTACAACCGATCACCCATCATAATCGACCCTACGCAAAGCCGACAAATGTCCTGAATGTGTTGTTGCTTTTCTTCTTACTTCCACATTGCGCCAGCACTCCCCCTGCCTCCAACCTTCCACCTTCCGAAAGCGACCTCAACCTCTTAGGAAAGGCCGCCTTGTGCCAAACCAAAACAGAGGCTCAAACGAGTTGGCTGCAACCCGTGGGACAGGAATCTCCTTGGGGAGGAGGCACCGAAGTCTTTCGTGAAACCGCATCACCCAAGAAACACGCACAATGGTTCATGTTTAATGAAGATCAGACCCTTGTGGGCGTCATCACCGTATTCCCACGCGGTCTGGGTTTAGAAGACTATCCGAAACTTCGTCATACCCTAAGTCAATTACCTCCGGCTCGTGAATTCTTTTTTCATTCTTCCCAGCTTCTAAAAGAACAAACCCCCGATTCTGGCACCCTGCATCGGACCGGAGAAGCCACGACCACACATCAATATTTCATGCGACACACTCAAGGGAAACAAGACCAACTGGTCATGGCCGTTTTCGTTCTTGATCCTTATGAAACGCTTTTAGATGGCAGCCATTCAAAATTTCTTTCCTATATTGAAGATCCAGATCCCCCCGAGAAAGACCTCACGGGCACAATAGGACAATTCGGATCAGAAAAGGAATTTTTAGGACTTCAGCAATTTGCCAGAGGAGAGATCGCCTTATTTGCGTCGTGTGGTAACAAGCAGCCAGAACTAGCCGTTGACGCCTATCAGAAAGCCATTCGATATGGCTTATCTGATCCGAAACAGTTAGGGGAAGCCCACCATCGTCTCGGATTGGCCTTACGAAGCATGGGCAGACTTTCAGAAGCCTCAACTGCCCTGGAACAGGCCCTGACCATCCAGCCCTACTCAGCAGTCATCCTCAATAGTTATGGCTCAGTCCTAACGCAATTAGGAAACGTGCCCAAGGCTATCGAAACCTATGAGCGGGCTTTGTCCCTGCAGCCAAACTATGCTCAGGCCCGATTCAATTTGGCTGAAGCTTATGAAGCACATAACCCCAAACGGGCCATTCAAGAATATGAAACATTCCTGATATTGGCAGGGGACAATCCTGATGAAATGACAAAAATTGACCTGGCCAAAAGTAGAATTAAGGGCCTACAAGGCGGAGCCAGACAGTAATCAAACTAAATTTAACTTTTATGGGACATACCCCGCTCAAGCACTGTTCATATCAAAAGCCCTTTGTAGTGAATAATCCACGCATTAAGCCTTCATGAAATTCTATGCCGTCCGCCGCGGCCGCACCATTGGCATCTTTGAGAGTTGGGATGCCTGCCGTGCCCAAGTACATCATTTTCCCGGAGCCGAATATAAAGCCTTCACCAACCGAGCAGACGCGGAAGCTTTTCTGTTATCTCGTTCAAGCAGTCAACCAATCAAAAAAAAGCGAACAACCACAGCATCCTCCTCCTCCATTATCGAAGTTTGGGTAGATGGATCCTGCCTCCCTCATGGCGATGGCTCTCTTCGACTGGGATGGGGGGTACTGGTCAAAAAAAATGGTGTAGAAATTCACCGGGACAAGGGGAACGACATTCCGCAGGCAGCCATGAATCACCGAAATGTCGCTGGGGAAATTCTTGCCATCCTCAAAGCCATCAAATGGTGCCAATCCCATGGGATAACAGAAATGACGATTTACTTTGACTACCAAGGACTGGAAAGTTGGGCAACCGGAGCCTGGCGCACCAAACTACCATTTACCCAAGCCTACGCACAGGCGGTCAACGAATCAGGCATCACGATTCACTGGGTCAAAGTGAAAGCCCATTCCGGCAATCCAGAAAATGACCTCGTCGATCAACTTGCGAAAGAAGGGGCCAGGGGGGAGTAAGACAGGGGAAATTCACGAGGGATTCCAACCTCACAACCAAAAGGGGAGGAATCGAATATCAGTTACAGTTTTCCTTCTCCTTTTAAATAATTCCGGAAACGGGTCATCAGTTCATCACCCAATACACCAACATCAGGCTTTTTCTTCATGTAATCCCTGATCTCATCCAAGCGATGTTCCGCCTGCTCATTCCCCTTCAATCGTTTAACTTTTTGCATTGCATCGCCGAACGCATCAAAGGTCAATTCCTGATAGCCAAAACTTCGAATCCGCTTGACGGCTTTCATCATCGCCTCATTTCGAAAGGTGGTGAGGTGTTCGGAGTCGATAGTGGTTAGCCCGAGTTTTCTCGCACGGCGTTCTGCGGCTTTTCGAATACCGCTTCGGACAAAATCCGGTGAGGTATGAAGACGTTTCCAGGCCTCATCCGTCCATGCCACCTGCGTGGGCGGATCCTCCCAGAGACGGATCAAGGTTTCAGCATCAATCTTCGCGATCCCTTGTTCCCTGGCTAGATCCTCGGCATCCCGCTTTAACATATCCGTCACAAATTCCATTGCAATCGGCGGTGAATCCTGAATACGCTTATTCAACAAAGCCAAAGCTTCATCGGTCCATTCCATAGGTATGCTTTTCTCGATCGGAATATCCCCTAAGGCTTCAACCTTTTCAAATAATTCCACATTCACTTCCATATGACCGCGTTCTTTAGCCACATCTTCAGCGATCCTGCCAATCATGCTTCGCATAAACTCTGGAACGGCCTCTAGGCGCTTCCGCGCCTCGGCGGTCCAGGGGAGTTTGCCTTGAGCCATGTCCTCGGCAGCTTGAGTCATGCCGGACGCGCCCCCCATCGAGCCCATCATTTGCTGCTTAAATTGGTCTAAAGTTTCAGCCGTAATTTCTGTATAACCCAATTCTTTGGCCTTTTTTTCTGCAAGACGGCGCACCATGCCTCTCAGGAACAAAGGAGCACGTTCCAGTCGAGACGAAGCCTCTTCCGTCCAGGGAATCTCGTGTTCTGTTTGAGATGGCTCGGTAGTAGACATGATTTAAACAGATGGTAACTCAGGGTTTAACAATTCTTTGATCTCTTTACCGGCTTTAAAAAACGGCATGCGCTTTTCAGGGACCGACACCGATTCTCCAGTTTTTGGGTTACGCCCTTCTTTGGTCTGACGGTGTCGAAGACGAAAACTTCCAAAACCACGGATTTCTGTTTTTTCTCCACGCTTTAAAGAATCACGGATAGAATCAAAAATGGTGTTGACTACTAACTCGGCTTGCCTTCGACTCAATTGAGGAGCCTTTTCCGCCAACTTTTCGATGAGATCCGCTTTTGTCATCCGATCCTCCTTCTCACAGAGACTCGCTTCTTCAACCTTGAATTATGCCAATGAGCATCGCTTCTCAAAAGGCGCAATTAATCCATTTTTCTAAGGCGGATCAAGCCACCCAAAGGTACAGCAACGGGGTGGGAAAATGAATCGTGGCAAAGGTGCGAACGCTTCCAAGGAATGTGTTTTCAAGTAAATCCCTGAATGAAAACGGCTTTCTCACCTCCATGACCCGTGGCTCTCCCTCAATCCCGCCTAATTCGCCGGCTAATTTAATGGCATCGTGCAAATCACCGATATCATCAACTAACAAAATTGACTTGGCCTGCTGCCCCGTAAAGACACGCCCATCGGCTAGTTGCTCGACCTCCGCCACATCCAGGGATCGCCCATCGGCCACCGCATCGATAAATTGACGATGGACATCATTCATCACCAACTCTAAGACCTTGCGATCTTCATCATTCATGGGACGAAAAGGAGAGCCGATATCCTTATATTTTCCACTTTTGACGACAAGGTTCTTGACACCGATTTTTTCCAGTAACTCATGAAAATTCGCCAATTGCATAATGACGCCAATACTCCCCGTCAAAGTACCCGGATTAGCGAGAATGCGATCGGTGCCCACGGCAATGTAATAGCCTCCAGAAGCCGCCACCGTCCCCATGGATGCGATCACCGTTTTATTCTTTTCTTTTCTCACTCTCTTAACGGCATTATAAATTTCCTGAGAAGGCGCCACGCCCCCACCTGGGCTATCAATTCTCACCACAATCGCTTTAACCAAAGGATCGTCAGCAAAGTTTTTTATTTCCTCGACAGTCTGATACGAATCAAGAATGGGACCCTCAACCCGAACAATGGCCACACCATCCTTACCTGCTAACAATAATTCCGGAATCAGGCTTTTCCCAACACTAAACAGGACAAGGCCTCCGAGAATCATCCACAGCACGCGTTTCCATCGAGGATACTCATTACTCATAATATTCGGGATTGGCCATAAGTCCCGCGCTCATCCAAACCATCCTGCCCATGAAGCCTATTCGCCTTCATTCCCTTGATCTTTCTTTTGGACAACTCGCCCAAGACTTTGATCTACACTACCTTGAGAGCTATTAAATTCTTCCACCTCGGTTTGTTCTAGATCCTTCAAATGCTCCCAAAGACTTAACGCAATTTTCCGGTCATCACAATCAACCTTGACGATTTTCGCCGCTACTTCCTGACCAACAGCAAATTTTTCCTCAAGGCGCTCCTGCACATCAGGCCCGATCTCACTGATATGAATCAACCCCTCTACACCGCCTTCCAATTCTACGAATACCCCAAAGTCGGCGATTTTGGAAACTTTGCCGGTGGTGACTTCACCAACATGATATTGCTGGGGAATTTCAGAGACCCATGGATCCGAGATCAACTGCTTATACCCCAGAGATAACCGTTCTTTTTCTTTATCAATTTTTAAAATAACGGCTTTGACCGATTGCCCCTTCTTAAACAGCTCGGAAGGATGCTTAATGTGCTTGGTCCATGACATATCAGAAATATGGATCAACCCATCGACACCTTCATCTAAACCGACAAAGGCGCCAAAATCGGTGACACTTTTTACTTTGCCCTCAATCTCCGTGCCTTCAGGGTACTTGTCTTCAATAATATCCCATGGGTTAGGAGCAGTTTGTTTCATCCCAAGAGAAATCTTCCGGCTATGCTGGTCCACATGGAGCACCTGAGCTTCTATGGTATCGCCCACAGAGACGACCTTTGACGGGTGGCGAACCTCATGGGTCCAAGACATTTCCGACACATGAACCAAACCCTCAACGCCTGGCTCCAATTCGACGAACGCACCATAATCGGTCAGGCTCACAACTCTCCCATTCACACGACTTCTTGCCGGATATTTTTCTTCAACTTTGGTCCAGGGATCAGGGGATTTTTGTTTCACGCCCAAGGAAATGCGACCCGTTTCCCGATCGTATTTCAACACTAAAACTTCAACACGATCTCCAATGGAGAACATGTCCGATGGATGCCCCACGCGACCCCAGGAAATATCGGTAATGTGTAACAGACCATCAATGCCACCCAAGTCCAAGAACGCTCCGTAATCGGTGATGTTCTTCACAGTCCCTTCAATCAACTGACCTTCAGACAAGGTCGATAAAGTCGATTGTCTTCGCTTATCTCGGGTTTCCTCGAGGAGCGCCCGCCTGGAGACCACCACATTGCCGCGGCGATGGTTAATTTTAATAATTTTAAAGTTATACGTTTTCCCGACCAAACCATCCAGGTCTCTGACCGGCGTCAAATCAATTTGCGATCCTGGCAAAAAGGCCTTCACGCCAATATCAACGATCATGCCGCCCTTAATACGAGAAATGACTTTCCCTTGCACTTGCTTTTCATCTTTATGGGCAACTTCCAAATCCTCCCACACCTTCATCTTGTCGGCTTTTTCTTTGGAGAGGAGCAAATTGCCATCCGCATCTTCACATTGCTCGATATACACTTGAACCGGGTCATTCACCGCCAACTGTTCCAGCTCTTCCGGGGAAAATTGGTCGGCAGGGATCATGCCTTCAGACTTATAGCCAATATCCACCACCACACGATCTCGCTGTATATCAATGACTCTGCCCTCGGTAATGGTTCCTTCTTCAATATTTTTAAACGTTTCGTCGTATAATGCGGCAAGAGTTTCGCGATCAATTTTTTCAGGCTGTTGAGTAAGAGTATTCATCCGACTTTTGATACCTCCGGGAGAGTTTGGCGGGTTAAATGGTGATTGCCATGATTATTCACACAACTTGCTTCTTGAATCTTTTTCATACGCCTGCTGGGACGGAGAGGGAACACCACCCAGTTGAGCGATATGATCCATAACCGTTATCGATACGTCCTCATAAAATGACTTGACACTTTTCCCCTCATCCTTACAAAATTTCAACGGTTTCCCAAAGCTGACGCTTAACGGAAACAGCCGCGGCCATCGAGCCTGAATGGGAAGAACTGTAAAGGTACCAGAAATATACACAGGAATCACCTGGCATTGTGATTCAGCTACCAAATAACCCAGGCCAGGCTTCCCGATCTGTAAGGACCCGTCCTCCGTTCTTGTTCCCTCAGGGAAAATAACTACGGGTTCGCCTGCTTGCAAGTGAGAGAGTGCCTGCCCAAAGGCTTTCCTGTCCAGTCTGTGCGTTTTTAAAGGGATCCAGCCGAGCTTTTGCAAGGCCCAATTCAGATACCGATTGGGAAATAAGCTCGCTCTCCCTAAAAAAAAAACCCGCCGCGGAATCGCGCACCCTAACAGGGGAATATCAAAGTAGCTGGCATGATTTGCCGCAACGATGATCCCTCCTGTCTTGGGAAAGTGTTGGGAACCCTCCGTCCGAAATCGAAACAGGAGACGCGCCAACCCATTAAACAGGATCCATAACAGCCCGTAGACCACTCCACTCACAAACGATCCGCTATGAATTGCATCATATGGCCGACAACTTCTTCAACAGATTGTCGAGAGGTATCAATCATGATCGCCTCAGGCGCCGGACGTAAAGGGTCGACCATTCTTGTCCGGTCACGATCATCTCGGACGGCCATGTCGTTACGCACGGTCTTCAGATCAATAACTTTCCCTTGTTGACCTAATTCTCGTTGCCGTCGGTTCGCTCGAACCTCCAATTCCGCATCGAGAAAAAACTTCACATCAGCACTAGGGAACACTCGCGTCCCCATATCTCTTCCTTCCGCAATAATCCCAACTTCACCAACAACTTTTCGCTGAATCGGGAGTAACCAGTCCCTGACGGACTGAATAGCTGCAATGCAGGAAGCCAACTGGCTAATGTCTGGCGTTCTTATGACTCCTTGGTTAATGGCCTGTCCATCGACCAAAATGGAAAGGACATCCTTACTCAGCATCAGTCGCAGATCGGTCCGCGCTAGAAGTGCTTGAATGTGAGCAAGATTGTTCGGGTCAAGCTGTTCTCGTTGAACCTTCCAGGCAATCGCTCGATACAAAGCACCCGTATCCAGGTAAACATATCCGAGACGGTTAGCCAAACACTTGGCTACAGTGCTCTTGCCGACTCCAGCTGGACCGTCAATAGTGATCAGTAACCGACGACGTTGAACGGCCCTGTTCTCCTCTTACGAACTAATTTCTGAAGCATTATAATGGTCGCTCAGAATTTGTCAATAAATCCAACAGCTTATCTTTGAAACCCGGAAAGGATGTCTCAACGCATGCCACATCCTCGATGGTAATCGGGGACTCCGCCACTAATCCGCAAATGGCCAGCGACATCACCACCCGATGATCGCCATAACTCTGACAAACCGCGCCCTTAATCTGGGAACCGCCATTGATGATTAAACCATCCGGCTGTTCCTCAACTTCGACATGGAGACGGGATAATTCTGTCGCCATAGCTCGAATGCGATCGGTCTCTTTCACGCGAAGTTCCTGTGCTCCGGTAATGCGTGTCTGGCCATGGGCCAAAGCGGCAGCCACACACAATATAGGCAATTCATCAATCGTTTTGGGAATGAGTTCGGGGCCGATGGTCATTCCCCTCAGGGAAGCAGACCGCACACGGATATCACCAACCGGTTCCCCCGATATTTCTCGTTGGTTGACGATGGTGATATCAGCTCCCATCTCGAGAAGAATATCCAGAATGCCCGTTCGTTCCGGATTTAATCCTATATCAGTGAGCAGGATATCCGAATCGGGAACGATCGATGCCGCAACCATAAAAAACGCCGCAGCCGAGATATCTCCAGGAACCTCAATCGGCTTTCCATCAAAAGAGGGTCGGCCTTGAAGTTGCACGGTGGACCCATCAACCTGGAGGGGAACTCCCAAATAGGATAAGAGACGCTCCGTATGATCCCGGGATCGTCTAGGCTCCTTCACAATGGTCGTCCCTTCGGCAAAGAGCCCGGCCAAGAGGACGCACGATTTGATTTGGGCACTTGCGACAGGAGATTCGTAGAGAATCCCCTTAAGCCCGGTTCCTTGAATAGCCAAAGGAGCCAACTCACCGCCACGTCTTCCCAAGATGACGGCCCCCATTTGACGGAGAGGAGTGACCACCCGGCCCATCGGACGACTTCTCAGAGAGGAATCCCCAGTCAGAACGGAAAAGAAATGTTGCCCGGCTAAGACGCCAGCCAAAAGGCGCAAACCCGTCCCGGAATTTCCACAATCCAACACATTCGAGGGTTCCTGCAGGCCCCAGAGTCCTTTGCCGGTCACCTCAAGTCCCTCAGGCGTTTCCTTTACATCAGCGCCTAAGGCACGAATCGCATCAAGGGTATTCAGGCAATCCTCGCCTTTAGAGTAGCCCACAATGCGTGTTCGGCCCTGCGCCAAGGCTCCAAAGATGAGGGCGCGATGCGTAATGGATTTGTCCCCCGGTACCGACAGGCTGCCACGAAGGGGTTTTTTGGTCGGAAAAATGGTGAACTGACTCATATCAACCGTTCTCGTGAGGCTTTGGCCCGTGCAATCGCCTCGTACAATCCAGGTGCATCCCGTTTGCTCAACAACTCCCGAAAATCTTGTAGCTGTTGAATATACCGATCAACCATCTCAACCAAATTCGCATGATTGGCGACACAAATATCCCGCCACATTTCAGGCGAACTGGCCGCAATCCTCGTGGTATCGCGCAACCCTCCGCCAGAAAAATTCAGCAAGTCCGCCGGCTGAGATGTTCGTCCTTGCAATGCCTCCAAGGTGTGCATGAGAGAAAAAGCCGCGATATGCGGCAAATGACTCACCGCACCGAAGACCCAATCGTGGTCCATGGGATCCATCGACGCCATCACAGACCCGACAGTTTCCCAAAGGTGACGAACCCTTTCCAGGGCCTGGGCATTCGTATGGGGAGTCGGAGTCAGAATACATCGAGCGCCTTGAAACAAATGCGAATCGGCGTGCGCCACCCCCGATTTTTCTTTCCCGGCAATCGGATGGGCGCCGATAAAAAATGTCGAGGGAGGCAACCGGGCTTCAATTTTTGAGACCAGTTGGCCCTTCACGCTTCCCACATCACTCACGATGGCGGACGGGGCCAGATCTTTTCCCCACAGGTCAATTTGGGAAAGATAGGTCTCTACAGGAGTGGCCAGGACAATTAAATCCGATTGGCTCACCGCCCGATGTGGCTCCAGGGCAAATTGATCAATGGCGCCCATTCGAACGGCTAGTTCGAGATTTTCTTGTCGACGACCGATCCCCACGACCGTTTTGGCCAGGCCCTGTTCCTTCAAAGCAAGGCCGAGAGAGCCACCAAGCAGGCCTATCCCGATAATGGACACGTGCCGGAACAACGGTTCTGAGTGGGAAGTCGACATGATGGAAGGCAAAAGTGTCGGAATCACAAAAGAACAATCAAAGTTCCCGGCCGACAGCCTGCGCCACCTTTTGTAAATCATTCATGAGTTCGGCAAACCGGCTGGGCTTCAACGATTCCTCTCCGTCGCACAAGGCACATTCCGGATTAGAATGGACCTCAATCAACAAGCCGTCAGCTCCAGCCGCAATTGCGGCTTTAGCCATAGGGGCCACAAGCTTCCAATTCCCGGTTGCGTGACTTGGATCAACAATAACGGGCAAATGCGTCATTTCTTTTAGGGTGGGCACCGCACTTAAATCGAGCGTATTGCGATACTGAGGCTCAAAGGTGCGAATTCCCCTTTCACACAGCATGACATTCCGATTGCCACGGGACATAATATATTCCGCGGATAAGAGTAACTCTTTAATTGTGGCCGACAGGCCACGCTTCAACAAGACGGGTTTGTCATAGGCCCCGACCTCTTTTAACAGTTCAAAATTTTGCATATTCCGGGCGCCAACTTGGATCACATCCGCTTTTTCCAAAAAATGTCCGAGATCACGGGCATCCAAAATTTCACTCACCACCGGAAGGCCGGTTTGTCTCCTGGCCTCAGCCAAAAACTCCAATCCTTCCTGTCCCAACCCCTGAAAGGAATAGGGCGATGTACGGGGCTTATACGCGCCGCCACGCAAAATGGTGGCACCGGCCCTAGCCACTTCTTGAGCGATGCCTACCGTAATTTCTAATTTCTCCACCGCGCAAGGACCGGCCATAATCACGATCCGACTTCCCCCAACTTTCACGCCGGCTACGTCGATGACGGAATCGTGTTTTTGAAATTCACGGCTCACTAACTTCCAGGGCGCTAGAATCGGAGTCACACTTTCCACACCGGGAAACACGCTCAAGGGTTGCCCTTGTAGTACCCGGTCATCACCAAGCACCGCCACAATGGTCCGTTCTTTCCCCTTCGTGATTTGCGTGACCATCCCTAACGAACGAAGACGATCAATCAAGTGATCAACATTCTGCTCTGTGGCTTCAGGTTTTAAGACGATAACCATTAAATAAATCTGAATCCTTGCGCTACGACAGCGTGGGAAGCACTCGGGCCAACGATTCAAGAAAGCGCCGATTTTCGGTCGGTTGCCCAATGGTCACTCGGAGCATGGGCCCACGAATATGCCGGACGATGACGCCTTCCCGAAGCAACGCGTCATACGCACGCCTTCCATCAATCCCTACATTGAAATACAAAAAGTTGGCTTGACTGGGAACGGGCTCTAAACCCATAGTGATGAGCCTTTCTTCCAGAAACGTCATTTCGGCTTCATTCATAGCCCGGCTTTTGGCCACATGATCGTCATCGGACAGGGCTGCACGTGCGGCTTCTTGAGCCAAGCTATTCACGTTGAAAGGGGGACGAACACGATTCACATATCCGGCGATTTCTTTGGTCGTATACCCATAACCCACGCGCAACCCTGCCAACCCATAAATTTTTGAAAACGTCCGTAGTACCACAACCGGCCGCCCGTCACGAACATAATGCAAGCTGTCCGGAAAATCGGGATGTCGCACGTATTCATAGTACGCCTCATCAAATACGACGACCACATGATCGGGAAGTCGGGAGAGGAACCCATCGATTTCCCGTGCCGTCAGCATGGTGCCCGTGGGGTTATTCGGATTGCAGAGAAAAAAGAGCCGCGTGCGGTCGGTGACCGCGTCAACCATGGCCGCTACATCATGGACCCAATTTTTTAAGGGCACTTCTACCGGCACACCATGCCCTCCCAACACAGAGAGCTTGTACATCACAAACGTCAGATCGGCCATGACCGCTTCATCACCCGGAGAGAGAAACGCGCGAACCAAAAGACTAATGATTTCATCCGACCCATTGCCCACCAGAACCTGATCATCGGAAACCTTCCACCGCTCAGCTAACGCTTGCCGAAGGTAGTGAGCCCCGCCATCCGGATACCGGTGAAGCGACGCGGATGCCCCCGCTAAAACCTGTAGCGCCTTGGGCGAAGGACCCCAAGGATTTTCATTAGAGGCCAGTTTAATGGCCTGAGTAATTCCCAGTTCCCGCTCCAATTCGTCCAAGGGTTTCCCTGGAGAATATGGGGTTAACGAGGCGATTGTGGGATGGACACGCAGTGGCATGGGTTTACATTCTTTCTTTTGTGCGCATGCGGGGAAAATCGAAAAAACTTCATATCTACCGAGAACAATCTATTGCCCCAGCCTCTACCGGATCTCCATCCTTCAAGGGCATACAGGTTGGGCCAGACTCTACTGATGAGAAGAATACGATCCCAGAACCTTCATCATCAAACAACGAGACCTGACTTCCTCCAGGGCTTTCTTCAGGCGGTCATCGTCCTGATGTCCCTCCAAATCCATATAAAACAGATATTCCCAGACTTTTCGTCGGGTAGGCCGTGATTCAATTTTTGTCATACTAATGCCGTGCGATGAAAACGGGCGGATCAGGTCATACAAGGCTCCAACCCGGTCTTTTGCTGAGACAATGATCGACGTTTTATCACGACCGGTTGGTTCAGCTCCCTTTTGGGATAAAATGAGGAACCTGGTGAAATTATTAATGTTATCTTCAATTCGTGATCGCAGAATATTCAACCCATACAACTGAGCAGCTAATTCGGAGGCAATGGCCCCGGCGGTTGGATCATTCACGCACCGCTCGGCAGCCCGAGCCGTACTGGGCTCTTCCGCAAAATTCACAGAAGGCAAATTGGTTTCCAGCCAGTTTCGGCATTGGGCAAGGGCATGGGGATGAGAATAGACCGTCTTGATTTCTTCTAATTTTTCCGCCTTCGAAAGAAAGTGATGGGAAACTTCCAGCATCACTTCACCATAAATCAACAAGGGTGAGTCCACGAACAGATCTAACGTATGGTTGACCACCCCTTCCGTTGAATTTTCTATGGGAACCACGCCAAACCGCATACGTCCCCGTTCCACTTCATCAAACACATCCTTAATGCTATTGACCGACACATAGTCGGCCGATCCCCCGAACTTCCGCATGGCAGCCAGATGCGTAAACGTGGCAGGTGGCCCTAAATACGCGACCGTTTGTGTTCCCTCGAGAGAAAGGGACGCCGACATAATTTCCCGGTAAACATGACGCAGCGCTTCACTAGGAAACGGCCCAGGATTCTTGCGCATCAACCGTTCCACGATCGCGACTTCCCGACCAGGCGTGTGAAGATGGGCAGACGAATCCTGTTGTTTTTTCAAATGCCCAATTTTAATGACGTATTGGGATCGCTCATTCAATATGTTGAGAATGTCGTCATCAAGCCGGTCGATCTCTTGACGGCATTGTTGCATATCCTCTGGAAGCTCCATGAGACTCATCCTTTATCCTGAAAAATCTGCAATTTAGGCAGGAGCATACAAGGAATACCCTGC
Source organism: Nitrospira sp. (assembly GCA_024760505.1). Taxonomy (GTDB): domain Bacteria; phylum Nitrospirota; class Nitrospiria; order Nitrospirales; family UBA8639; genus Nitrospira_E. Next base: position 1,636,296 of record CP058931.1, on the reverse strand, counting down.
TGTGGCAAGCAAGCGTTTCCCCCTGTCAGCTTGCGACTTTCCTACATAAACAGGGGCACATTTCCCGACCCCAACGCTGGGGCTTTCCCGTTCAGCGCGGCACCAGAAATACATATCGTTGAAGGGGGTCATTCAAACAACGATCCGTCTCTTTGATTGTCCAATCGGGAAAGGTGGCCTCCATCCAGTCCAAAGTCATTGAGGAATCCCCGTATGTGACGTCACCGTCGATCGGCGCCCAGTTGTGAGGATTGAAGGCGAAGCCCTCCTGTCGGTGTCGGACGGCAAGGGCATCTTTCTGATCCTGTGACGCATGAGGGGCCTGCTCCCAGTATTCGACCGGACGAATGGTCATGGCCAACAGACCATCATCCGCAATGTGCTGCCGCAATGTGTGCAACGACGTCGTCATGGCCCTGCGTGACAGGTGGGTGAACACGGAGAACGCATAGATGAGATCAAACTTCACCCCCCCGACCGGCAAGGATACAGGGAGGTAATCTGACACCAAAAAATTTGTACCAAGCCTCGACTCCCGGCATAGCTCTATTGACTCTTCCCGGGGGTCGACCCCGAATATTTTTTCCTCGACAGTAAAATAATACAGCAACTGGGCGATACGGCCATAGCCGCACCCAAAATCCAAGACAGTGGCATCATCCAGAGACCGCCCGGTCACGCGCGCATAGTTGTAACTCAACGCACGCACAAACGCCGTCGTTTCCTTGAGAAGCGCCAAGCCATGGTTTCCCGTCCAGCCTCGCTGAACCTCGTCACTCGCCATGGCAGGAAGGAGTCGTGAAAGCTTGGGGTACTCAGGATCGGGCATAGACAGCAAAACCAATCCGAATTCATCGAGACTGAGTCGTCGAAGACCAGTGATGACATCCCGGCGAGTCGTCACTCCATAGTCATTTTCCAATGCATGCATAATCTCTTTGGCATACCCCAGCATATAGCCCTCGGTCGAATTCCTACTCACAGACAGTGAGAGCCTGGCTGAAAAATCCTTCACCATCTTTAGGGCATACTGTTTGAATATTTTTTTCATGAACACATTCACCATCCGCTGGGAATCAATAATGAAGCGGCTGTCCGCAAACTGCAACGAAAAACCCGACAGCCCCGCTGTAAGGGCCTCGGTTCGATTCTACAGGTAAAAAGGATTTACCCTTTGATTTATGGCCGCTCGTTGAGGCCAACAGATGGATCATTTGATTTCAGGAAGGAGATGAATTCAAACACCTTCTGAGTGACCTCAGAAGGTGGACAGAGTGTGCAATTCGTTCTGCCAAATTTTGAGGAGAGTACGGCGTGAAAATTTTTTAATGATAACTTTCAGCATCGGTGGGGAATTTCCCGCATTCAACTTCTTCTTTATACCGCCGGAGCGCCTGCAAGGCATCCGCCTTCAGATGGGCATAGGGTTTGACAAATTTCGGGACAAAGTCATCGAAGAGGCCTAACAGGTCGTAAAGCACCAACACTTGCCCGTCACACCCCTGCCCGGCGCCAATACCAATGGTCGGTATTGAAAGGGATTCAGTGATGCGTTCTGCCAGCTCAGTCGGCATACATTCCAGGACCACGGCAAATGCCCCGGCGGCTTCCAGTGCCTTGGCATCACTCACAATAGTTTCCGCTTCATCCTGCGCTTTCCCCTTAACCGAATACCCGCCCGCTTGATTCACTGACTGTGGTGTCATGCCCACGTGACCCATGACGGGAATGCCAAAACGCGTCATGGCCTTAACCCGATCGACCACCGGCGCGCCACCCTCAAGTTTCACGGCGGCGGCCCCCGCTTGCAGAAAGCGCCCCGCATTCCGCACAGCCTCTTCCACGCTGGCCTGGTAAGACATAAACGGCATATCTCCAATCACCATGGCCCGTTTTGCAGCCTGAGCCACCAACCGCGTGTGATAGAGCATGTCTTCCATGGTCACCGATAAGGTATTGGGCTTACCTTGCACCACCATCCCAAGAGAATCGCCCACAAGAATGACGTCCAGCCCGGCCTGCTCCACAATCCGCGTGAACAGCGCATCATAGGCGGTCACGACCGTTAACTTTTTGCCCTGCTTCTTCTGTCGTGTAAATTCAGGAATCGTCATGTGCACCAACTTTTGTATGACCTGAGGGTTATGTGCCGACATTCCGTTTGGCTGATTCCACCGTATTCTGAAGCAGCATGGCGATTGTCATCGGGCCTACACCGCCTGGAACGGGTGTGAGCCATCCCGCTCGTTCTTTGACCCGGTCATAATCTATATCACCGACTAATTTTCCATCGGCTAATCGATTGATCCCCACATCAATCACGATCGCCCCCGGCTTCACCATCTCTTCGGTGACGAAGAGAGGTTTCCCGATTGCCGCAATCACGATGTCGGCTTCACAAACTACGGCGGGAAGATCTTGGGTGCGTGAATGACAGATGGTGACGGTGGCATGCCGATGTAAGAGCAACATGGCCACGGGTTTTCCTACAATATTACTACGACCAATCACTACGGCTCGTTTCCCGGCAATATCTTGTCCGGTCGACTCGATCATCTGAATAACCCCTTTCGGTGTACAAGGGATAAACACCGGGTCGCCTGTGACTAAACGTCCGACATTGACCGGGTGAAACCCGTCGACATCTTTCTCGGGAGAGACGGCTTGCAAAATTGCTTGACTGTCCATGCCGGGCGGCAGGGGAAGCTGGACCAGGATGCCGTGAATTCGAGTGTCGGCATTCAGCTGGTGGATCAATTGCAATAAGGTTTCTTGGGTCGTGGACGCCGGCAGACGATGTTCCTGAGGATAGAGCCCGGCTTTTTCACAGGCTATTTTCTTGTTCCGCACATAGACAGCCGAGGCCGGATCGTCTCCCACTAACACGGCTGCTAATCCGGGCTTAACCCCTGTATCTTTTTCGAGAAGGCGAACCTCTTCTGCAATGCTCTCTCGAATCGCCTGGGCTAATGCTTTGCCATCAATTATCTGTGCGGGCACGTCGACTCCTTCTCCTGGAGTGTTGAAAAATGCCGCCAGCGGCGTTCTCGCCCCTTGGCCGTGCTCTCGTACTTCTTCGTACGCTCCGCCGGTCCAATTGGCTGCGGCCTTGCTGGTCGAACATTTTTGAACACTCCATTAATTTGCTCTCGGTTACTCCGATGCGGATTAACTGCAAAATATATCATTTTTTCAACAGACCCCTGCATTGAAATGGTTATGCAGCTTATTAAGGTGATTTACGATATCAGGCAGGGAAAATCTTCGTCAACGAAATGGCCGCCTCATCATTCCTTGACACCCTACAAAATCCTCACTTACCATGCCACCTCGGCTTTTCCTCTAGGCATCCCTTGTTGCTCTGATCGTCATCATCGTCTCAGCGAAAGTTCGGTTGTTTCCATGAAGCCATATTGTCTTGCTGCCTCCTTCAGGAATGCGATCCTCAGCAGTCTGTTGCTGCTGAGTTGTTGGACGGCGATCTATGCCGAAGAGGTGACGAATTTAGCGTTCCCGCAAAGCATGGTTGCCGATGGAGGGCAGGTCTATTTCATCGCCAATGCCAACGGAGACCCTGGAACACGTGAAAATAAGGGTTTTATTAGTAAAGTGACGACTGAGGGTAAGATGATTGACCTCCACTTTATCCAAGGTGGACAAAAGTCGGTCACGTTGAACTCACCGAAAGGGATGGCCATTGTGGGCTCAACCCTTTATGTGGCCGATCTGGATGTGGTCAGGGGATTTGACAAAAACACTGGACAATCACTCAATTCTATTCCCTTCACACAATTTCACAGTCAATCCCTTGCCGGGCTGGTGGCGGATCCTCACGGGGGGCTCTATGTCTCTGATGCCGATTCCAATACCATTTATCACATTGATGACCCCGCCCACGATCATACCGTGAAGGTCTTTGCCCAACATGAAGGCTTATCGCACCCGCGTGGACTTTCCATTCATCCCAGGAATGGGCATGTGGTCGGTGTCGGATGGGAGGATGGGAAGATTTTTGAGATTGACGAAACCGGGACGATTCACGAGTTGTTTGCCAACACCTTGTTTACCGGTAGTTTCCATAATTTAGACGGTATTGATTTCGACAAATATGGCACCATGTATGTGTCCGATTTGACAGCAGGGAAAGTCTGGAGAATTTTGGCCAATCACAAAAAAGAGGTGATTGCGGAGTTTTTGTTGTCCCCTTCGGGAATCGGAATCGACCGGGTCAATCATGTGATCATGGTTCCCTACCTGTATGTGAATGGTGCAGAGATTAATGGTCTTGAGCGTCCCTCTAATGCTAATCCTAACAAAAAACCCCGATCCTGGTCTGATTATGGAATGGGCTGGCTCAAGAAAGATCCCGGCGAATGAGTAAATGCCTCTATTGCCATCAACGTAAAGGCAAACGAGCTTGTCCCGCACTTGGAGGCGTGATTTGCAGCCAATGTTGCGGCACCAATCGCATCACAAACATCATTTGCCCGACTTCCTGCGTCTTTCTCGAGAGCAATGATGACTACCAGCAAAAACGTGCGGGGAACCGGTTTGAACTCGAACGGCGAGGGTTCTATCGACAATTACTGGAACTCGGGGGGGAACGGGCGACTGAAATATTTTATGTCTTTGAGGCTCTAGCCTATCGATTTTTTCAAGATCGGCGTGATGCGGAAGACGCCGAGGTGCTGGAAGGCCTCCAAAGCCTTCGACGAAGTTTCAGTCTGATCCAGATACCAGAAGCCGGATTGCCAGCCTTCGGTGAAGAATTACGCAAAGAATTTAAGGTCTTCGGCGAGCGCCAACCATTAGAACCCACGCTGGTCACCAACGTGTTGGACCAAGCCCATAGCTTCATTCAAAAATTTTCCGGATCAGGGCTTCGTTCCCATCGCTTTTTACATGGATTACTCGGCTATATTCGGGAACGCCATCCCGATGTGGCAGAACAACTCGCCCGCCAAACCGGTGCGGGAGGGCGCATCATTATTCCCAGTGGATTTGAGTATGCACCTGACCACCCTTCCACCGAACCGGTCAATTGATCGGCATCTTCCATCCACATTTCTGGCCATTCTCTGAGTTATTGAATCAGGTCTATCGTCATTTCAATTCGCTCGAGAGGATTATCCTTCAGATCGCGAGGCTGGCTCACGATCGTATCGATAACCTCAAGACCTTTCACGACTTCCCCAAACACGGTGTACTGGCCATCCAAATGAGGAGCCTTATCCGCCATGATGAAAAACTGCGATCCCGCGCTATTGGGATCTGCCGTGCGGGCTGCGGAAAGAATGCCTTTTTCGTGAATAATCCGATTAAATTCTGCTGGTACCGTATAGCCGGGGCCCCCGGTTCCGTATCGGCTTCGATTGGCTGGATCTTTGGTCAATGGATCTCCCCCTTGAATCATAAATCCAGGAATAACCCGATGAAAAATGGTTCCATTATAAAACCCTGACTTGGCTAATTTGAGAAAACTTTCAACATGCTTGGGTGCTAAGTCAGGAAATAACACGGCTTCCATTTCTCCAAATTTCGTCTTAATCAGAACGTGAGGTGCCTTGGTCTCAGACTTCGAGGGTTCTTCCGCTGCCGCCTCGTTTGCGACAGGAGAACCACCGGCAGTGACAATGGTGAACAGTCCGATCACCATCATGAGCTGACGTAGACCGCTGGCTAAAGTCCGTGGCTGCAACACACCCCTCATAATTCCTCCTCCATGGCTAATCTGTTGATTTCTTGATTGAATGATTTGGCTCGTCTAAAACCTCAAGCCCAGCCTGTGCCATCGCTTGCGCTGCCGCAGCTTGTTCGGCCTCTTTTTTCGTCCGACCCTCTCCCTGACCCATGATTTTTCCTTGGATTTCCACCGTGACAGCAAAAACTTTTTGATGATCCGGGCCGGATTCCCGAACAAGTCGATACTGAGGACTTGCTCCAAATTGTTTATGCGTCCATTCTTGCAGACGGCTTTTCCCATCCCACCCCACTGAGGACACAGGACTGTCGTGTAATGAAGAAAATTCCGCGGTCAAAACTTTTTGAATAAAGGCTCTCGCGGCATCCAACCCCCCATCAAGATACACCGCCCCAATGATCGCTTCAAGGGCATTGGCTAACAGCGATATTTTTTCTCGGCCCTTGGTGGCTTCCTCCCCCCGACCCAATCGTAACCACTGCCCCAACTGGAGACGACTCGCTGCTTTCGAAAGAGTGGATCGGCTAATTAACCCCGCTTTAATCTTGGAGAGTTCGCCCTCTGTAGAATGCGGAAACATCGCCGCAAGACTTTCGCTCACAACCAATCCCAACACCGCATCCCCTAAAAATTCTAACCGTTCATTGTGGGGACTCACCGCCTGGGGTTGAGTTTGAGAAAATGAGCGGTGGGTGAGCGCCTCACATAGCAGGGCTTGCTGCTTAAATTCATACTCCAACGATTCCTGAATGTCTTCAAATGCAAGAGCAGCCACGAGACCTACAAAGAATTGGGAGTGTTGCCACGCATGATCGGTATTCTCTTATCTCTTGAGCAAAACGTTGTAGTATATCATATCGTTTCGAGGCAAGGTCGGGGCAACTGCTTCTGAAGTCCTGAGAGGCACACCTTTTGAAACCATCTAATCAGGAAGGGACCATGCTGCCTATTCGCCTTCCCAACGCCTGAATACCAGACAGGCATTGACCCCACCAAATCCAAATGCATTGGATATGGCGACATCGATGTCACAGGGTCTGGCATGAGTCGGAATATAATCCAAGTCGCATTCGGGATCTGGTGTCTCCAAATTGATCGTCGGAGGAATGATGCCATGGTGCATGGCCATAATAGAAAAGACCGCTTCAATTCCCCCGGCAGCCCCTAATAGATGGCCGGTCATGGACTTGGTAGAACCCACAGGAATGGAATAGGCCCGGTCCCCAAAAACTTGTTTGATGACTTGCGTTTCAATCCGATCGGCAAAGGTGGATGTGGCATGAGCATTAATATATCCCACAGATTCTTTGGCGATCCCCGCATCCTGAATCGCACGCTCCATACAGGTCACCGCACCCGCCCCATCATCTGGTGGAGCGGTAATATGAAAGGCATCACTATTCATGGCATAGCCGATCACCTCGGCATAAATGTGCGCGCCTCGAGATTTGGCGTGTTCCAATTCCTCTAGGATTAACACACCGGCACCTTCGCCAATGACAAACCCGTCGCGGTCTTTATCAAAAGGCCGACTGGCCCGTTCCGGTTCATCATTTCTCCTGGACAACGCCTTCGCCGCGGCAAATCCAGCAACCGCTGTAGGGCAAATGGTCGATTCCGCTCCTCCAACCAACATCACATCGGCCTCTCCCCGCTGAATCAGTCGAAACCCGTCCCCAATACAATGATTCCCTGTGGCACAGGCCGTGACCGTACAGGCATTCGGACCCTTAGCACCAAAACGGATCGCCACCTGCCCCGAGGCCAAATTAATAATGACCATCGGGATAAAAAATGGGGAAACCCGGTCTGGGCCACGTTCCAGCAACACCTTATGATAATGTTCAATGGCCGGAAGACCTCCAATGCCTGCTCCAATATAGACCCCCACACGGTCCGCCTCATCCGGGTTCACGACAAGCTTGGCATCATCCACCGCCTCTTGACTGGCGGCAATGGCAAAATGGATAAAGGTATCCATCTTTTTGATTTCTTTTTTCTCAATAAACGTCGAGGGATCAAAGTTCTTGACCTCCCCCGCAATCTGCACCGAATACTGACTGGCATCAAATCGGGTAATGGGTCCGATTCCGGATTGGCCTTTACATAATTTATCCCATGTGTTGGATACGCCAATATCCAACGGCGTAACCAATCCCAATCCTGTCACCACCACTCGTCGTGGTCTCCATTCAGTCATTGAGGAACTCCATACATATCATGGCTGGAAAACCCAGAGAAAGAACCTGAGGCTTTACCTTCTCGACGCCCGTGATCAATTTGGACGAACCGCAACTTCGCACAGTACTCGATGGCCTTCTCAGACTTTTTCCTTAATAAAATCGATGGCCGCCGAGACCGTTTGAATTTTTTCCGCATCTTCATCCGGAATTTCGATTTCAAACTCTTCCTCTAAGGCCATCACCAATTCCACCGTATCCAGGGAATCAGCTCCAAGATCTTCCACAAACTTGGCCTCAGGGACCACGTCATCTTCTTCAACACCTAATTGTTCCACAATAATTTTTTTAACACGCTCTTCAACTGCCATTGTTGGCTCCTCCTCCTTGCAAAGTTTATCGAATGACACATCCTGTTGCGCATGGGCTAGGACGCCATATGCATCCCGCCATTCACATGTAACACATGCCCGGTAATATACCCGGCCTTCTCTGAACTCAGAAAACACACTGCGTCGGCAACATCCGAAGGTTGCCCTAACCGCTTTAATGCAATTTGATTCAGTAATCCCTCTTTAATTTCTGGCGAAAGATGTTGGGTCATCGCCGTGTCAATAAATCCCGGGGCCACGGCATTGACTGTAATATTCCGACTGGCATACTCCCGGGCAATTGTTTTGGTGAGACCAATCACCCCCGCCTTGGATGCTGCATAATTGGCCTGGCCCATGTTCCCGATCGCTCCGACAATAGAAGCAATATTGACAATACGACCACTTCGCTGCTTGCTCATGGAAGGAAGAACGGCCTTTGCACAGAAAAACGTGCCGGTCAAATTGACCTGGAGGACGGCAAGCCAATCCTCCTCTTTCATCCGCATCAGCAAGCCATCTCGCGTAATACCTGCGTTATTGACCAAGATATCCACTCGCCCCCATTCTTTGAGGACGCGGTCCATCATTCCCTTGGCCTGTTCCCAATCGCCAACATTGACCGAAACCGCCATCGCTTTGCGACCCACTTGCTGGACAAGATCCACGGTTTCTTGACAACGTTCGGCATCAAGATCGGCGACCACTACATCTGCACCTTCCTTGGCCAAGTTGGTCGCAATCGCCTGCCCGATTCCTTGGGCACCACCCGTCACAACTGCAATTTTTTCCGTCAACAACATTGCTCAAATCCTTCTTGAAAATTGGACCCCGTTTGTCCTTAGGCGCAGTGCGACAGGACGTGAGCGTAGGATTCCTCATCCATCACATTCCACGTGGTAGCCTCAGGAACAATGCGCTTTACTAATCCCGTCAAAACTTTCCCTGGACCGATTTCCACGAAATGTGTGATGCCCATCAGCGCCATGGCCTGGATGGTTTCCTGCCACCGCACCGGGGAAGGTAATTGTCGAACAAGGGACTCACGAACCTCCTCCGCCGACAACAAGGCTTTCGCTTCCACATTATTAACCAACGGTACCTTTAAAGCAGACCACTTCAGAGAATCAATATCTTTTTTCAGCCTGTCAGCAGCAACCTGCATCAAAGGAGTATGAACGGGGACACTGACCGGAAGCAGCAGGACCCGCTTCGCTCCACGCGTCTTAGCCAATTCTGCGGCATGCTCCACTGCGGCCTTTTCTCCGGCAATGACCGTCTGGCCTGGAGAATTGAAATTGGCTGGAGCCACAATGCCCATAGATCCTGCTTCTTGACAGACACTTCGGACATCCTTTTCCGAAAGGCCTAAAATCGCGGCAACTAACCCGCTTCCAGGAGTCACGGCCTCGGCCATATACCGCGCGCGCTTCTGCACCAGATTAACCGCTTCTCCAAAATTCAGCGCGCCGGCCGCCACTAATGCCGCATATTCGCCCAAGCTATGACCGGCAACCGCAGCGGGGAGAAGGGGCCCATTACGAACCAGTTGAAATGCTGCGAGACTGGTCACCAGCAATGCCGGCTGCGTATATTCGGTTTGATTGAGTCGTTCTGACGGCCCCTCAAAACACAACGCAGCGATATCATATCCCAAGATATCCGCGGCTTCCTTATAGAGGGCCTGAACCGCAGAACTTCTATCAAAAAGAGTCTTGCCCATGCCAACGGACTGAGAGCCTTGCCCAGGAAAAAGAAAACCAAAGACTGGGTTCATGCTTTTCGCTCACCCTCTAAAAAATGCCATGATTCAGAGGCAGTCCACCACATGGCTCCCCTCACTTCCTGAAACTAGTCAACAATAAACTCTCCACCATCCACACAAATCACATTTCCAGTGATCCAATGGGCTTTCGGATGACTTAACAGTCCTAACGCATCGGCGACATCTTGGGTCGTGGTCAGCCGGTTTGAAGGATTTTTACGTTTGGCTAAGGTCAGCATTTCATCAGAACCGGGTATTTTACGCAAAGCCGGAGTATCGGTGACACCTGCCATCAGCGAGTTTACGGTGATACCCAGAGGAGCCAGTTCCAGGGCTAATTGCCTCGTATGAGATTCCAGGGCCGACTTTGCAGCGGAAACCGCCCCATAGGTTCGCCAGACTCGTGCGCCTCCGGCGCTGGTCATGGAGAAGATGCGACTCCCTGTTCCCAAAAATTTTTGTGCCACTAAATCCTGAGTCCAATACACCAGACTATTAGCCATGACATCCAACGTCATATCCATCTGCGCTTTATTAATGGCTTCTGCATGGGATTCCGCAATATACGGCTTCAGGGTCCCAAAAGCTAACGAATGTAACAACACCCTGACACAGACTGGCTTCCCGGATTCTTCCGCCCGTTGCTTCAGTGTCTTCAAAATGTCGCCGCGCTTTTCGGGATCGGCCGCATTGACATTAAAAAACAGGACCTCTCGGCCGAGTGAACGAATCTGCGAGGCAATGCGCTCCGCATTCGCTTGTGTTGATTTTCGATCAAGATGCACACCACAGATATTCAACCCTAAATTGGCCAGTTCCATAGCTGCCGCCTCTCCAAAACCACTAGAGACTCCTAGAATCAGCGCCCAATCATTTTCACCCCATGAGGTCGTTCCAGACATAATTCCCCTCTCTTTAAACCCCCAAAATCTTCTGGTTTGCTCTTGTTGGAAGGCTCAGATTCTTCCTCTGCTTTTGTGGCAATGATCTCATTCAGGAAGGAGAAATCCGCCCGCAGTTACATTACCAACGAACGACCGCTGAAGCCCAGGTAAGACCTGCACCAAATGCAGCCAACAGCACCACACTCCCTTTATGAATTCTTCCCTCCCGGACCGCTTGATCGAGCGCCAACGGAATCGATGCTGCAGAGGTATTACCAAATCGATCCAAATTTATCATCAACTTTTCTCGAGCCAACCCCAATCGCTGGCCCACGGCATTCAATATTCGCATATTGGCCTGATGAGGAATGAACAGATCGATATCGTCCATTGCTAATTTATTGGCCTCTAAGGCCTCTTTGGTGGCCTCTTCCATTGATTTAACGGCAATTTTAAACGTTTCATTGCCCTTCATTTTTATAAAACATCGTTTTTCTTGAAGAACCTCTTTTGATGCCGGTTCCCGCGACCCGCCTCCGGGCACCTGAATCATATCAGAGAGTCCCCCATTGGCATGCAAATGAGTGGAAAGGATCCCCGAACCTTCAGTGCCTTGTCCTAGCACCACCGCCCCAGCCCCGTCGCCAAATAAGACGCACGTATTGCGATCGGTCCAATCGGTTATCGCCGACATGACTTCGGAACCAATGACCAATACGTGCCGCATACCATTTTTCACATAGGCATCTGCAATAGCCAACGCATAGATAAATCCACAACAGGCGGCGGAAATATCACACGCCGCTGCCCGATTTGCTCCTAACCGATGTTGGATGAGACAGGCAGTGGAAGGAAGTGGGGAATCACCTGTACAGGTGGCTAAAAGGATCAGGTCGATTTCCGATGGGGCCACATCAGCAGCGATTAACGCACGCTGAGCCGCCTCAACGGCTAAATCGGAACAGGCCTGCCCCGGGTCAACCACTCGGCGCTCCCTGATCCCTGTCCGTTCAATAATCCAGGTATCCGAGGTCTCAACCATGCGCTCCAAATCCGCATTGGTCAAAACTCGCTTGGGAACATAGGCCCCTGTCCCTAAAATCCGACTATTCATACATGAAACACCGCGTTGAACTCACCTGCATCCTTGGGCAATGTCACCTCGGATTTCCTCAATCAAGCCACCTTCCGCCAAAGCCTGGGCTCGAAGAATAGCATTCTTGATCGCCTTCGAGGAGGAACGACCATGACAGATCATACTGATACCTTCAACCCCTAAAAGTGGAGCCCCGCCGAATTCGGCATAATCGGTTTTTCGCCGTAACCGCAGAAGGGGTCCGGCCACAAACAGATAGGAAAGGCGACCCAGAGCTGACTGGGCAATTTCTTTCATCAGCATTTTTTTTATCGCATCCGCCAACCCTTCAGAAATTTTCAAGGCCACATTTCCAATAAATCCATCGGTCACAATGACATCGGCATTCCCACTATAGACATCTCGCCCTTCAACATTACCAATGAAATTAATAGGGCTATCCTTCAACAATTTAAAGGTTTCTTTGGTGACTTCATTTCCCTTTGTATCTTCTTCCCCAATACTCAATAGACCTACCCTTGGACGATCAGTTCCCAGGAGATGCCTGCCATATTCATGCCCCATTATTCCAAACTGGAAGAGTTGTCGGGCCGTACAATCAACAGTGGCACCCACATCCAGCATGATGGCCTTACCCTGGCGAGTCGGCAGTGTCGCGGCGATTGCCGGTCGTTCTACCCCTTGGATCAATCCCAAAAGAAAAAATGCTGACACCATCGTAGCGCCCGTATTTCCGGCACTCACCAATGCGTCGGCTTGCTTATTTTTAACTAATTCTGTGGCTTTCCAAATGGAAGAATCTCGTTTTTTTCTGGCAATCAACGCAGGAGATTCATGCATATCCACAACCTGTGGCGCATGAAAAATCTCAATGCCGGCTTTGGTGCCGCCGAGTTTGTCCAGATGAGATTGGAGAGAGGGTTCGTCTCCGACCAGGATAATCGAGAGAGAGGATTCCCTTGTAGCCTGTATGGCTCCTTCGACATTGGGAGATAATCCATGATCCCCCCCCATCGCGTCCACGGCTATTTTCATGGGTTTGGTGTTAAAAGATGACTGACTCGAGAAGGAAAATACCGTTTATCCCTCTTCAACCGAAATAATAGCGATGCCCTTATAGGTTCCACAATTTAAACATGTCGTATGAGATGGCTTGGGCTCATGACATTGAGGGCACGTAGACAAATTTGGCGGGGTGAGCTTGAGATGAGATCGCCTTTTATCTCTACGGGCTTTAGAAATTTTGTGTTTAGGATTTGCCATAATAGTCCAACTTTTCAGTTAAGAGGTGACTGATGCCTTCACGATCCTCTTCGAAGAGAAACAGAGGAGCGCTTGGATGGATTTTTTTTTGATATTGTTTGCTGGAAATTTGGCACTGGTGCTGAGCTAGTCACTGGGGTACAACACCCACAGATGCCATCATTTAAATTGCTCCCGCATACTTGGCACAACCCGAGGCAGTTTTCATTACATAAAGATTGAAGGGGGGTAGCAAGAATAACCTGCTCTCGGATAGCCGGAAGAAGGTCGATGTCATTTCCTGTAATAGGGTATACATCTTCCTCTGTCGCATTCTCATCGACGGATTTGTCACGCCCCTTTCCCCCTTTTCCTTTATCCCTGTGCGGCACAATCACATTGACCGCTTTCACGGCCTTTTTAAATTCCACTTCACACGACAGAGATAAATCTTCCTCAAATTGATCCAGGCAACGCACACATTCCCTGGCCATCTTTCCAGATATTTTCCCTTGAAAATGTGCTGACCGCTCCCCAGTCAGAAATAGATCTCCATGACAACTTAAGTTCCCAATAGGGATTCCCTCATCATGGGAGAGCAATAAGTCCGAGGGCTTCACCTCATGATGAATTTGAAGACCTGTGGGGGGAACATCAAGTAGATTGATGGTTATAGCCATTTAACAACCACACCTTTCTACCTGCCCCATTTCGAAGGATACTGATGATCTCAGTGTTCTTCTGCAAATGAAAGGATAGCCACATGCCTGGCACGCTTAATCGCTTGGGTTAATTTTCTTTGATGCCGCAAGCAATTTCCCGAAGTCCGACGAGGAATAATTCGTCCGCGTTCCGTGAGAAAATTCCTCAATAAATTTGCATCCTTGTAATCCAATGGCGTCTTATCGAAGCAAAAGCGGCACACTCTCTTCCGCTGAAACAATCGTCCTTTTTCCACAGAAACCTCTCCTAGGCTAAAAATTAGGGCATGGGGTCTGGATAATACTCTTCCGGATCATAAGTAGACTCCTCACTCACTCCTGCCCCAGAGGTACCCGAGGAGGACTTTTTCGGCAAGAACGTTACTGTTTGAGCAACGACTTCATGTTTGCTTCTCTTCTGCCCGTCGTCCGTTTCCCACCGCCGTTGTTGTAGGCGACCATCAACGATGGCCCCGTCACCTTTATTGAGGTACTGACCACAATGTTCAGCTTGTCGTCCAAACACGACAATATCAACATAACATACCTCTTCTTTTTGATCATCGGCCTGACGATATCGACGGTTGACCGCTAACGGGAAATTAACCACAGGGGTGCCGCTGGGTGTATACCGAAGCTCGGGATCTCTAGTCAGATTTCCAATCAATATGACTTTATTGAATCCCACCATCTTCTGCATCCTCCACACTTGCTTCACCTACTGCTACCAAATCACTTGGGTTCAGCCGTACCGTCATAAACTTCATCACCTGATCTTCCATACGCTGAAAGCGCTCCAACTCAAAAACGACCGTAGGGGGGCCTTCAAATTGAACCGTAATATAGGTCCCCTTTCGCTCATGTTGAATATCATAGGCCAGCTTCTTTTTCCCGCTATTATCCAACTTTAAAATATTCGCTCCCGCCTGATTCAGGACTTCCTTCATTTTTTCAATCACTCGCTCATTTTCTGTTTCCGCTTGAACGGGACGAAGAATACACAGTGATTCATACAGTTTCATACGTAACCTTTCCCTCTGACAGTATTTTTCTAGTTTTCAGGCAGAGCAATCGTGTTGTATCACAAAAGGGGACACAAGCTACCATAGGGTAAATTGGAGTGTCAAACTCCTCTCAGGAATAGAACCTGCCAATTCAGAAACTAAAAGCCTGCCATGGTTTCTCAGTGAAGATGGGCTGTTTGGCACTTACAAACAAGCGGCAGACGGTCGAATTCTGATATCACCACCCAAAACGGTCAACAGGTCCCTATCTAAAAGAAGGCACTTTATAAACAGCCGAAAATTCACTCACCCCTTCATCTAATCTCAATGCCCACATGAATACTAATTCTTGTCGGCGAGATTACATCCGCTCACATTCGAAACTTTTTTAAGGCACCAAGGTCATTTCCCTAATGCAAAGAGCCGGGAAATGAGAGAGGCTGCCTCAGCTCTACCCCACGAATTCAACGGGATGGGTTGATCCGCTTCTGCCAGGCGGAATGGCATACACAAATATTTACAGACCTGTCTCAGAGGACCGCACATGAAATCGATTCATGGCAATACCCGGCCCTTCACAAATAAGACATTCCAACGCATCAACGGCTTTCGGAAGAATTGAGACAACCTGCTCCCACTCTTCTGATGAAAATGGTGAAAGCACAAAATTCGCAAGGCTCTCATTATTCTGAGGCCGTCCTATGCCAACCTTAACCCTGGAGAACTCTTCCGTTTCCAGACAGGACAAAATAGACCGCAGACCATTATGGCCACCAGCGCCACCTCGCGTTTTGATCTTGAGCACTCCCAAAGACAGGTCCAGATCATCGTGAACAACAATAAGATCAGGCGAATTGGGAGACAACTTCTGAAGAACAGACCGAACCGCAACCCCGGCTTGGTTCATCCACGTAAGTGGAAGAAGAAGCAAAACCGGATAGCCCTTAACTTCACCTTGCCCGAGAAACCCATCCTCCTGCTTGGCCCAAGTCACACACCAACGATCCGCCGCCTGCTCAAGAACCATCCAGCCCAGGTTGTGTCGCGTGTATCTGTAGGACTCTCCCGGATTTCCAAGTCCCACCACCACATGCAAAGTCTACTTCTTGCCTTCCTTCGCTTTACTATCTGATGCGGCCTTCGTTTTATCTGCCGCCGCCACAGCCCCTCCAGTGGCAGCCACCTCTGCAGCTTTTTCTGCAGTGGCAACAGGAGCCACCCCTTCAGCCACCTCGCGAGCCAAGAGGGACTCTAGCTTCGCTTCAGACATCTTCGTGGCGACATGGGCAACCATGAGATCCTCGTCATCCAAAATCTTGAGACCTGTCGGGACCGTAACTTCTTTCACATGCATACCATCACCAATCCCAAATCCTGACGCATCGATTTCAATATGATCCGGAATTTGAGCCGGTAAACACTCAATATGAAGTTCGCGCATCACCTGATGCAAAATACCCCCCTCTTTCACACCAACAGGGACTTCTCCGGTAATCGTCACGGGGACTTTAACGCGAATAGCTTTTTTCATCGAGACTTCAAAGAGGTCCACATGTAGAATCGCCCCGGTAATGGGATCAATTTGGTGGTCTTGAAGGACGGCGATCCGTTCTTGCCCCCCGGAAATCCGAACAGTCAGCAACCCAGTGTGGCCAACCTGAGAAATCACCAGATTGCGGGCCGTCTTGTGGTCCATGGTCACAAATTCAGACTTCCCTCCTCCGTATAGAACTCCAGGAATTTTCCCTTGTCGCCGTAGTTGCCGCGCCACGCCTTTTCCAGCCTGATCCCGTTTTTCAACTTCAAGTTCATATTTCATCGTCTTGCCCTTTTCTAAATGAGAGTGAATGAACAGTTAGCTAATTTATACAAACAAGGATGTCACCGACTCTTCACGATGAATCCTCAAAATCGCCTCACCCAACAAAGGAGCAACGGTGAGAGTCTTTAATTTTGGACATTGCTGATCCTTCCCATTTAAAGGAATGGTGTTTGTCACCATTACCTCACGGAGACAAGACGATTGCAACCTCTCCAGTGCTGGACCAGACAGGACTGCATGGGTACTCCCAGCCCAAGCCGACAACGCTCCGTTATCCATACAGGTTTGAGCTGTCTGGACAATGGTTCCCGCCGTATCAATCATGTCATCAAACAATAATGCATGCTTATCCTGAACATCACCAATAATATTCATCACTTCAGCCTGATTCGGCGATTCCCGCCGCTTATCGATAATCGCGAGAGAGGAATTCAGTCGTTTGGCAAATGCTCTCGCTCGCTCGACCCCTCCCGCATCAGGGGAAACGATCACCAAATCAGAAACATTTTGCTTTTTAATATAGTCCAACAACACAGGCATGGCATAAAGATGATCAACAGGAATATTGAAGAATCCTTGAATCGGTCCGGCATGAAGATCCATGGTTAGAATCCGATTCGCGCCGGCCGCGGTGATCAAATCCGCAATTAATTTAGCACTAATGGGCACTCGGGGTTGATCTTTTCGATCTTGCCTCCCATATCCGTAATAAGGAATGACCGCCGTGATCCTGGAAGCTGATGATCGCTTGACCGCATCGATCAGGAGCAACAACTCCATAATCGATGTATTCACCGGGTGGCAGCAGGATTGAATCAGAAAAACATCGCCTCCCCGCACATTCTCATCAATTCTAACCCTGATCTCCCCATCACTGAAGGTTGTAACCGTTGCCTGACTCAAATCCTGCCCAATATACTGGGCAATTTCTCTGGCCAACGCAAGGTTGGAGTTACCCGTGATCAACTTTAAATCTCTGAGCATGGTGGTAGTCTCGACTTGCCTAGGTGAACCTGAACCGTAGCAGATTTTCAGGAAAAAAAGCAGAGCAAAGGTAATTCTACGATTGGCGGCTTGTCAACTCAAATCACTGAATTTACACTTTGGAAACCTGAGAAGACGAGCCAACATGGAATGGGTCATGAGGTAAATCAGTCGAACCCATCGGGATATCAAAGATTTTCCAGCTCGTATCATGGCGCAATCGGGTGGAAGCCTGCCGGGCTTCTTCCTGAGTGCGGAAAATCCCAAATACGGTGGCTCCACTACCTGATAATAGTGCGGCTTGAGCCCCAAAGGAAAGCAAAGTGTCTTTAATGAATCCCAAAATAGGATAAAACGGAAACAACGGCGGTTCAAAATCATTTTCCATTATCCCGATCACTTCCTCCCAGGAAAGGCTCAATTCACGATCTATTCTCTTCGTAAATTCACCTAAAGGTCTGACGGCCTCCCGTTGGGAGGACAGCTGTTTATATGCCCATTTTGTCTGAATCGGAAAGCCGGGATTGACGAGAACGACCCACCGTTCGCCTTTGAGAGAACAGGCCGTCACTTCCTGGCCCCACCCCTGGACCACTGCACAAGGTGCTTTAAAAAAAAATGGAATATCACTTCCAAGTGTTGCACCCGCCTCACACAAGTCAGATAAAGTCCAATTTAACCCTAGCAAGTGAGTAAGGCCATACAGAGTGGCAGCGGCATCACTACTCCCACCCCCCAGGCCAGCCGACAAGGGAATAACTTTGGTTAGCTCAATATCAACCCCTACATTCTTTTCAGAACGCTGAAGCACCAATTCAGCCGCCCGATAAACCAAATTTCCCTTATCCAGGGGTAACGGAGCATCTCCACACGTTAAGACAAGACCCTCCCGATCAGGGTTTAGCCTAATTCGGAGGAGATCAAAGACATCGACCGTATGCATGAGAGACCACAAATTATGATACCCATTGGGCAATCGATCCAATACCCGAATCAACAGATTCACCTTGGCCGGTGCCCGCACCACGATTTCGGTCACAGATATATCACTCCCACTCATGACGAAAAACCTCCAGACTCACCCAATAACTGAACCGATAGAAAAAATGGGAAGATACATCGCCACAACGACAAGGGCAATCCCACAACCTACGACCAAGATAATACAGGGCTCTAACACCGACGTTAACGTGGCCACCATTCGATCGACCTCTTGCTCAAAAAGATCCGCAATTTTTTCCAGCATAACATCAATGGAACCGGTTGATTCTCCCACTTTAATCATTTGGGGAACCATCGGCGGAAAAACATGGCCAGCCCTCAAGGTCTCGGAAAGTGGCATTCCATCTTGAACGGCTGTAGTCGCCACCTTGATGCTTTGCTCAAAGATTTTATTTCCAGTCACCGTTCCCGCCACACTCAAGGCCGACAGCAACGGAACCCCACGACGAACTAAAAACCCCAATGTTCTGGAAAAACGCACCGTTGCCGCTTTTTGAATCACGGACCCCAAAAGGGGGACACCTAACACCCACCCATCAATGGCCTGTCGACTCTTCGGATTTTTGAGGATCCACCGAATACCCATAACTAAACTTCCCCAAAATGCCGCCAACAGAAAAAAGTGATCCCGAACCCCCTCAGCCACGTCAATCACCACTTGCGTCAACCAGGGAAGCGATTCGCCCATATCTTGGAATAAGCCAGAAAAAAGAGGGACCACCCAAATCAGTAAAAAGACCAGGACAATCATCGCCACAGCCACGAGCAAAGCCGGATACGCCAATCCAGAGAAAATTTTCGCCCGCAACTGAGCCTGTTTATCAAGGTATACTGCCAGTTGGGTCAAACTCTCGTCCAAGCGACCCGTCGTCTCTCCTACTTCCACCATACTCCGGTAAAATTCATTAAAGACAGTCGGGTTGCGCTTTAAAGCATGAGCCAACAAGGTTCCGCCCTCCACATCCTCTCGAATATGTTTCACCACTTGTTGCAAGGTCGGGTTTTCAGCTTCGCTGGAGAGAATGTCCAGGCATTCCAAAAGAGGCACACCCGCACGAATCAACGTTGCCAGCTGATGGGTAAAAACCACCAATTCTTTACTGCTCACGCCTCTCCAGCTCCACCGGCGGCTCCAGCCGGTCAGCTGGCCACTGAGATTGAATACCCTTTCAACTTTTTCCTGCAGACCGGTTACCAAGACGTCCTGCCTACGAAGAAGCTGCAAGGCCTCACTGGAAGTAGCAGCCAGGACTTCTCCGTGGACCGTTTGTCCATCTAAATTTTTCGCACGATATTCAAATCTCGGCATTTCGAATTATTGCTCGCTTTCCCTGTGGAAGATCAAGAAGGCTCTCAATGACATTTACATCCGAGGACGCAACCTGGCCAAGGACATCGCCCCGGATCGCTCCCGACCCGTGCGCTCCAATAGCTTGGATAACTCATCAGGAAGTGTTGTGAGTCCCATAGCGAGTTCAGAGGATATCACCCTCTGGCCAGCCAAGTCGGCCAACGCTTGATTCATGGTCTGCATGCCATATTGAGCTTGTCCTGTTTGCATCATGGAATACATTTGATGGATCTTGTCTTCCCGAATCAGATTCCGAATTGCCGGAGAGGTAATCAGAATTTCCAAGGCCAGAACCCTTCCCCTTCCCTCTGAACGTGGCAAAAGCCTCTGTGCCAGAATGCCTTCCAGCACCATCGACAACTGGATACGAATTTCTTGTTGCTGGTGGGAAGGAAACACCGAGACCAATCGTGTCAGCGTGTGAATCGCGGAATTCGTATGCAAAGTGGCCACCGTCAGATGTCCGGTTTCAGCCATGGTGAGAGCCGCCTGAATGGTCTCGAGATCTCGCAATTCCCCCAAAAACACCACATCGGGATCCTGCCGTAAGATACCTTTCAGTGCGGATTGGAATTCGCGGACATCGGAACCCACTTCCATTTGAGATACCAAACTTTTTTTGTGCGAATGCAGAATCTCAATGGGATCTTCTAACGAAATAATATGGGCAGATCGCGCTTCATTTATATGATCCAACATCGAGGCCAATGTCGTACTTTTCCCGCTACCGGTCGGCCCGGTTACCAAAATCAGCCCTTGAGGCTTTCTCATCAATTCCTCAATAATGGGCGGTAGCCCTAATTCTTCAAACGTCGGAATCTTCCCGGACACTGTTCGAATGGCCATGGCCAAGGATCCCTGCTGGGTATAGACATGAACCCGAAACCGACCGATAGCAGGCACGCTGTAGGCTCCATCCCAGGCTCCGGTCTTCATTACCTGTTGATGCTGTGCTTCGGTCAACAGACTCGCGGTTAACTGAGACATGTCCTGGCTGGTCAATGTCGGCGACTCCATCGGGCGTAAATGCCCGTCCACACGGAGGCGGGGCACACTGCCGGAAACAAGGTGCAAATCCGATCCGCCCTGCCGGCACAATTCACCTAGAAGTGCAGTTAATTCCATTGGGCATCCGTTCTTCTGACGTCCCTACACAAAAACATCAGATCTGGTTTCGGCAAACACCTCACCAACAGTCGTCAAGCCACCTTGAACTGCCGCCATCCCCGCTTGTCTAAGCGTGCGAAATCCTTCGCCTATCGCACAGGTTATCAAGTCATTCGTCGAGGCCCGTGCCAAAATTTTTTCATGCAGCCCTTCAAAAATCGGCAGGGTCTCAAATAAGGCCATGCGTCCTTTAAATCCGGTCTGATGGCAGGATACACACCCACGCCCTTTCATCGCCTGAACCGCCCCGAGCGCATCCTCATCAAAACCCAGCTCCTGCAGCTGAAATTGAGATACCGGCTCCAGCTCCCGACAATGATCACAAATTTTCCGCACTAATCGTTGGCCCACAATGAGCGAGACGGCGGAAGACACCAAAAACGGCTCAATGCTCATATCGATAAGCCGGGTAATCGCCCCTGGGGCATTCATGGTATGCAGGGTCGAAAGAACCCGATGGCCAGTCAGAGAAGCCTGAATCGCGATTTGCGCGGTTTCCCGATCACGAATTTCCCCCACCATCATGACGTCAGGATCCTGCCGCAAAAAAGCACGCAGCCCGGCGGCAAAATTCAATCCAATCTCTTCATGAATTTGCATCTGATTGATGCCCTGGATTTGGTATTCCACGGGATCTTCGACAGTGACAATATTCATCTGAGGAGTATTCAGAAATTGTAACGCGCTATAGAGGGTTGTTGTCTTCCCGCTCCCCGTTGGCCCCGTCACCAGAATCATCCCATAGGGATTTTCCAGAGCCGTCGTCAACCGGTCCAAATCAGGCTGGCTAAGCCCGATATTGGTTAAATGTAGAGCAAGCCCTGACTGATTCAAGAGACGCAGGACCGCTTTTTCCCCAAATAAACAGGGCAGAATGGCCACTCGAATATCGACGTGGGGAAAGCCCTCTATCTTCATCCGCCCATCTTGGGGTAACCGACGCTCCGCAATATCCAGATCGGAAAGAATTTTCACCCTGGCGAGTAATGCCTGATGAAGATCTTTAGGTAGATTTTGAATCGGGCACAAGACGCCATCCAACCGAAAGCGAACCCGGATCATGGTCTCCATCGGCTCAATATGAATATCACTCGCCTCCATTTCAATGGCCTGCTGCACGAGCCCATTCACAACCTCCACAGCTGAAGAATCTTTATCAATTTTCACATGACGCTTCATTCGAGGCATTTCTGCTTTTTCTTGAAGCATTATAGATCTTTCTTGATCATGCAAACCGTTAGAAGAGGCACAGACAGGGCCAACGGGCTTTCCCATCGAATTGGGTGAAATCCGGTCGCCATTTCCCCAGTTTTTGAAAGTATCCTCCTCATCGTTTTTCATAGATTCTGTAGTTAAGGAAGATCCATCTGGGCCCTGGCCATACAAATGGGAGATCGCCGTCCGCAAATCCGATTCGGTAGCCACCATGGGGATAATGTGCAACCCTGTCCGGAATCGCAAATCATCTAACAAAGACGCATTCGTGGGGTCGGCCATAGCCAGACTCAGTCGTGAAGTGGTTTTCCGAACCGGCAAAACGAGGTGTCGGCAGACAACGTCATAAGGAACCAACCCCCGAAGACTCCCGTCAATCGAGCACGTAGACAATTCTACGGTGGCAACTCCATAGTGCTGGCTGAGAAACTCCAATAAGGTGGATTCAGAAAGAACCCCCATCCGAACCAGAATGCTCCCGAGGCGCCCTCCTTCTCCCTGCTGAATATCAAGCGCCTGAGACAAATCATCTGAAGAGATCACTTTCGCGTCCACTAACTGTAGGCCCACTCGCTCTCGATTCAACTGCATCCTCCTGTTTACCCTTATTTCTTGCCTGAAGAATTAAGCCGTTGAATTCCCCGGAATAGATAATGCACACCAGAACCGGTTGTCAGGATAACCATTACCGAGAGAAAGGGAATGATGCTTTCGGAAGGAACACGCCCGGTCGCAAAGAGTATCACTATGATGACATAGCAAATTTGGGCAAAAGTGGTACCCTTTCCCAACCAGGTGGGAGTAATATCAATGTCGATTTCCGTTAAATTAGCCAATATGGTCCCCGTGAGGAGAATGGCGTCACGACTCACCACAAGAATCACCGCCCAGATCGGAATAAAGTGGAGAACAGATAAGGTCACGATGGCCGACATGAGGAGTAGTTTGTCAGCCAGAGGATCGAGATACTCTCCGAGGCGAGTGCGCTGATCGGTGATACGGGCAATGGCCCCATCCAGGCCATCGGTCACCGCCGCGACTAATAATGTCACGAGGGCATAATCATAGTATTCGTAGAGCAAAAACCCCACGAAGACGGGAACAAGGAGAATTCTGAGGACCGTGAGACTGTTGGGAAGGTTGATTGGAATGTCGGCACCCGATGACTCGCGGACCATTTCGCCACAACCCCTTTCTCACCAACGTATTTTTCCTAAGCGTAGGGAAGGTTACGTTGGGATTCTGAGTGAAGTCAACCACGCTTGCGACCCCCATCGAGGCGGCCTATAATCCACTTTCACAAAAAGAAAAAACACCGCTACCCATCGTTAAGCCGGAGCCAGAGCACATGACATCGCTTCCCTTATCCTTTCGAGTCAGAAATGCCGTCGTGGAAAAGCATCAATTGGAGGGCATGGACCCTAGTGACCGATATTTCAATCGAATGATCCCAATTAAACGGGTGGAACGCGGATACTCGGGAACGGTCATGTACGAAGCGCTAAATCTCCAGTCCCAGGTCTATCGAACCGTGCAGGAAAGCCTGAAAGACCTCATCGATCAACTTCGGGAATTAGGCTTTACCACCATGCGGACCCGCCTCAATTTCAAAGGCCAACAATACCTGGCGGAAAAAGAAACCTGGGTTGATTATCTCGACGCCTAATCTTGGAGCTCCCACCAACCATTAGCATGATGACCTTTCTATTCCAAGGACTCTTTCTCGATTTCCGACAATAGCCACATGTTGTTCGTTGGGGCGTTTTCGCCACCGCACCCGGAGCCGAACGGCCGGGGCAAACCCCATAGGAGGCTTCGTGGAACGCTGGCTCCCCCAAGAGCTCCAGATACCGCGTCACCACCGCCTGAGCCATCTGATCTGCCATGATCGGAATACCGGGCTGCCTGAGGCCTCCCTCCGCTTTCGGATCTCACCCGAAGCATGGGCGATGCCTCGGATCTGCCCGACGACATCCTGGGCATGATCTCATACCGCTGATTTATGAGATCCGCTTCAACATCCCACATTTTCTGCCCGTCTACACCCGGGCCACCGGCCTTACGATTCAGGTCAAGATAGGCCTCCCCACGAACGCCTTCGGTAGGTCAGAGGCTTTTGCCGAATTCATGCCTTGCTCCACACACGGGTTGCCCCATGATCGCGCCTAGATGACGTAGCCCCTTCGCTCCTGATCGTTCAACCCCTTCCTCACTAGAACGGGCGGCTCCGCTCCTGTACACGCCATTGAGCCGTTTCCCCTACCAATCCGGGGTGGCGGTATCGCCGATATCGAGCGCCCGACAGGCTCAAAGTACGAAATAGCTCTGCTGCCTTACGAGTTGCACGGCTTCTCACCTAAAGTCGGGGGAAAAACTTTGTCGTGTCCCTCTCAATTCTCACTTCGTTTGGATTGAAGTTTATTACCCTCACGAATGTCTCGTATGTTTTAACCACTTCAGACTCTGTTCAATCCGACTTTTCTTAACCCTCATGAGGCCCTAACATAAAGCTACACTGCCCTGCTCCCTTCGCAATCTTTGAGTCTCGAGTGGCATGCTTCATCTGTTATATGCCCTTTCCTCTGCTCTTTCCTCCTCTATCTTTTGTGACAAGTTTCTGGTTAATTCATCTAATCCGCCACGGCAAAAAAGGGCAAACCTCCGAAAAAATCTTTCCATCAATCACAACGGGGCAATAAATTAATACCACCTCAAAGGAGTATCACCATGGATCTTTCAACGGTCCTGAACGCATTGGATCACTTTTTTACCTACCCCTTATTTACCGTCAACCAGACCCCGATTACCCTCTCGTCCCTTACGTTTTTTGCCCTCATCATGGGTGGCTTTATGATCATCAACACCCTGATACGACGTTTTCTGATGAACCAATTACTCAAACGCTCCAAGATGCCCAAGGCGACACAATACACCTTAACCCGCATTATTCAATACTTCCTGATTCTTATCGGGACCGTGATTGCCTTTCAAGTCATCGGTGTCGACCTGAGCGGTCTTGTCGTCATTTTTGGATTTCTCTCCGTCGGAATCGGATTCGGCCTGCAAAATCTGACGTCCAATTTCATCGCAGGACTCATGTTGCTGTTCGAGCAACACATCCAAATTGGGGACCGCATCACCGTGGGAGACACTGAGGGAGATGTCGCAGAAATCAACATTCGATCCACCACCATTCGGTCTCTGAACAACGTGGCCATCGTTGTACCCAATTCCGAATTTATCTCTTCCACGGTTATCAACTGGTCGCACGGTGATCCTAAAACCCGTTTGGAGATTGAGGTGGGAGTTTCTTACAATTCAGATTTAGACAAAGTGATACATTCACTTTTGGAAGCGGCTAAAGAAAACCCAAGGGTTTTACCGCACCCGGAACCGAAGGCCTGGCTGATGAGTTTCGGAGATTCCGCCTGGAACATGCGTTTATTAGCCTGGGTGGAAGATCCACAAGGCAGAAGACAGGTTCAATCCGATATTAATTGCGCCATCGTCAAGAAATTTCGGAAGAATGGTGTGGAAATCCCTTTTCCTCAAAGGGACCTTCATGTCCGAACCTCCGTACCTTTGTCCATCTCATCCTCATCGACCTGAACATAGGGCCCAAACCGCAATCGAAGCAGTAAGGCTTCCGACGACTTTAAATGCCTGGACGTTACTCCTCTTGCATGCAGCTTCCCCATTACCCCCATGGTATTTGAGAAGCTCTCACAGCATTGCTAGAATAACAAGATGGTGAGATGTCTCCAAAGAAAATGGAAGACATCACAACATGCTCCTCTTGCCCCGGTTTGAAACGTTGCAGCCGTTCTTTCATTATGTTGCCCTACGAACACTTAACTGATCACGATCTAGGCGCCACTCACGATATCCCCGACAATTGAAAAACTTCGATTTCAAGTGAACGAAAGTACTACATGACCGTAAACATCCAGTGTGACTGGGGGATCGTTCATTTGCACGCAGGAAAATTCGTCTTCGTCAGAGTCTTCGAATAAAAAGGGAAGGGGCTCAAAAGTCCTACTGTAACCGCGGAGAAAACGTGAATGAAATCCTTGATGGTCTACATGGCGGTGTTTGTCTTAGGAGTCGGATTGGGTTTAGGGGCACCGTTTCTCGCCGCCCGATATGCCCAACCCTATATTCCCCAATTCCTTCAGGAAACCGTCCATCCCCTGACCGGGACCGTCACACATAAGGAACGCCAGCAGGACCGATTGTTAATGACTGTCACCACGCGAGATGGCACCATCCTGGCGACCTTTCGAAAACAGGTTCCGGAGATTGACCTGCTTGTCGAAGAACAGGACTCTATCACGTTGGACGTCAAGCAATATGAACCTTTTGTGACTGACCCACCAGTCATTAAAGTCAATAAACTCTCACGGCAGGTCCCCGAACCGTCCCAACCCTCACAATCTTCGATCGAACCCGAACCTCTCCCGGACTCTCCGTTGAACCAGTCACCCGCCTCGGGAGAAACACCTGGGAACACGGAACCTTCTCACCTCCCTCTCAATTAGTGGTTGAGGGCCCAGGGGAAGAAAAAACCCCACGGGATAACATGTGAGCTCAGCAACACAAAGTACCATCTCTGGTAAGGACATTCTCTTTCAGGATGATCGAACGCCACGTGAAACTTCTCGGTCCAGCGGGCGCCATGAGGGATATCATCTCTTTGATCGTCCAGCTCGTTGTCGGAATGTTCACCGTATGTCTGCTTATTTATTTCTAAGGAGGTCAATCCCATGGATATCACCCTTTGGACCGCAACCCTTGAGGAATCGTTTGAGTACAGTTTCAAGCTGTTTATGGCCTATCTCCCCAAAAGCCTAGGGGCTTTGATGTTGTTAGGCCTGGGAATTCTCTTGGGAAAAATCGTTGAAGCGGGAACAAGCCGCGTGTTGCATATGATCGGCGTCGATCGTTTACTGGGCGGCACCGGTGTTCTCACGCTGCTCAAAAAAATCGGCAGCCAAAAAACAATTTCACAAATTGTCGGCCTTCTGGGATTTTGGCTGGTATTTCTCCTCTTTCTGATTTCCGCCACCGAAGCCTTAAGTCTCGCCCTTTTGTCCGAAACTTTAACCGGACTGGTCCACTATCTGCCCAAAATCGGCATGGCTACCCTTATTCTCGTTCTGGGCCTCCTGGCCACGAACTTTGTGCGCGACTTGATCTCTGTTGCGTGTGATTCTTCGGGAATCCGGCAAGGCACCATCATCGCGCAAACGGTCTATATAGCCGCTACTTTGCTTGTGCTGGTGACGGCCATCAATGAGTTGGGAATTGACACGTCGCTGCTTAATCAAATCATTGTCATTCTCATTGCCGGACTCATTGCCGGAGCCGCCTTATCATTCGGAATCGGTTCTCGTTCAGCCGTGAAGAATCTGATTGCTGCCCACTACATTCAGCCCATTGTCCGAATCGGGGAAAAGATTCAGGTCGGCGCCTACAATGGCACCGTCACAGCCATAACTCCCATGGTCGTCGTCCTGGATACGGCGAAAGGACGGGTCGTGATTCCTGCCGCGCAATTTACTGAAGTCACCAGCATTCTTTCTCCAACGGAGGGATAAGCCGATGAATTTGACCCAGCAGCTTCGGGAAACCTTTATCCAGGAACATCCATTAGAGGCGGCACGCTACGTGGAGGAACTTCCGGCTCAGTCGGCGGGAGAAATGTTGCAGACCATGGAGCCCCAACATATCGCCGCCTTTCTGGAGTATTGTCTTCCCGGCCCAACGGCCGAAATTCTTAAACAGTATCCACCGGCAACCAGCGCGGTCATACTCAGCCGGTTATCCTCCCGTTCGGCACGGGCAGTCCTCCGACAGTATGATTCATCCACACAAACCTCTCTCCTGGATCAGGTTGACCCGGCTATCGGTGCACATCTTCGGCGATCAATCAATTTGCCGGACCATACCGCCGGCAGCCTCGCCGATCCGCATGTCCTGACGCTTCCCCCGGACCTCACCGTCGCGAAGGCCTTACAGCGGGTGACCCAAACCGTCGGGCAAGCCATCTACTATTTATACATCATTGATCATCAGACGATCCTGCGCGGAGTCATCCTCATGAAAGAGCTGCTTGGAGCCGAACCGACGATCACCGTATCCTCCATCATGCAGCAGGACGTGAAAGCGATCCCGGCCTCGGCCAATGCCCTCGACATTGTCGCCCACCCCGCATGGGCTCAATACGACAGCCTTCCGGTCATTGATCAGGACCGTACGTTTGTTGGCGCACTTCGACATCGAACACTGAGGCAATTTCTCCAGTCACGTTCCGGCGAGTATCAACCGGCATTTCTCTCCGATGCCCTCCTGCAACTGTGGGAAGCGTATTCTCTCTCAGGAATTGGCTTGATGACCGCCTTGGGAGAATCCCTGAGCACATCGACACCGGCCACCCCTCCCCGGAAAGAACAGGAAACACCATGACGACACCTGCAACGACTGAACAGATGCATCAGGCCTTTATTGCCAAATTTCCGGATGAAGCCGCACATGTGTTTGAGTCCTATGATCCCCAGGAGGTGATCCCCATACTTGCCGATCTTCCCCCCACCATGGTCGCAAAGGTCCTCTCGGTCATGTCACCCTCATTGGCCGCCGACCTGCTCGGAGTCATTCCGCAACCGTTACTCCTGAGTGCGCTTCCTCATCTCCAACCCGCGGTGGCCGCCTCTCTTCTCCAACGAATGCCCGATGAGACTCGTGTGGCCATTTTGGGTGCCCTACCCCAACACGTCTCAGCCGATATTGAACCATTCATGGAGTATTCGGAGGATTCGGTCGGCATGCTCATGGATGTCAAATTCTTTGCGCTCCCCGAAGACCTGACCGTCGAGGAAGCCATCCGACAGGTTCGCACCCATGACACCCAGCATCTCAATGAAATCTACATTATTGATCGCCGCCAGATCCTCGTGGGCGTCCTATCCCTCAGGGATCTGTTTTTAGCCCCTCCAAAGAAGAGCCTGGCGGTCTTGATGAAACGAGAATTACCGACCATTCATCCCCTGGAAAATCAGGAACAAGTCGTAGAAATTTGCAACGAATGGAAGGTACTGACTATTCCCGTCACCGATTTGGACGGCCGCCTCCTCGGCATCATCAGCAGTCAGGATATCATTCAGGTTGAAAAGGAAGAGGCCACCATTAGCATGCAAACCATGGTGGGTGCCAGCAAAGACGAACGAGCCCTGTCGCCGCCGGGATTCGCCATTCGAAAACGTCTCCCCTGGCTGCAAATCAATCTACTCACAGCCTTTTTGGCAGCGTTTGTGGTGGGGTTATTTGAGGACACCATTGCCAGATTTACGGCTTTAGCCGTTTTGCTCCCTGTCGTGGCCGGGCAATCGGGGAATACAGGAGCCCAAGCGCTCGCGGTAGTCATGCGTGGATTAGCGTTGCGGGATATCCGTCCTTCCCAATGGCTCCGCGTGACCTTGAAAGAATCCTATGTCGCCTTGGCCAATGGAGTGGCAGTGGCCGCGACGACCTGTACCGCCGTATTTGTCTGGAGTGGATCATGGGGCTTAACCATGGTCATCGGCGTCTCCATGATTATCTCCATGGTCATGGCGGGGTTTTCCGGGGCAATCATTCCGATCATTCTTCGATCTCTGAAACAAGATCCGGCTCAATCATCATCAATCATCTTAACCACCGTAACCGATGTGGCAGGGTTTTTTAGTTTTTTAGGGCTCGCGACGGTGTTTTCAGCTCTCTTAGAATAGGCACCCGCGTGAAACTATCCGGTAATCTAGGGATTGGGCCCCGGCTGATTGTGACGCCGACCTACCTTGACGAACGCCTTACTCAATTGTCCAAACCCCATGACGCCACCCTCATCCTCACCCGGACGGCATCCCTGTTTCCGAACAAAGTACGTAAGATATCTCCCTCACACATAGTGGTGCCCATAGACTTTCAGATATGACAATTTCACTCCTCAGTTGGATTGGTATCCTTCTCTGTTTGACCGGGTCGGCTATGTGCTCGGGCTTGACCCTTGGGTTCTTCAGCCTAAGCCGCATTCATCTGGAACTCTTAGCCAAGCAAGGTGACAAGGCGGCCAACATGATCTTGCAAATCCGGCAGGATGCCAACTTCCTTCTTGCCACACTTCTCTGGAGTAACGTGGCCGTCAATGTTCTCCTGACGCTTCTCGCCGACGATCAAATGGTCGGCCTATTGGCGTTTTTTTTCTCGTTGTTTGGGATTACCCTTTTTGGAGAAATTCTTCCCCAAGCGTATTTTTCAAGACATGCATTGAGATTGGGAGCGAAATTCACTCCGATTGTGCATCTCTTGCAATTTATCTTTTATCCTGTGGCCAAACCCTCGGCTCTTCTCCTCGATCGCCTGGTCGGGAAAGAAGGGATCACCTGGCTTAAAGAGCATGAGCTCGATACTTTAATCAAAATTCATGCGCAAGCTCCTGAAACAGATATCAGCGGAGTCGAGGGACATGGAGCATCTAATTTTCTCAATCTTGATGATATCTCGGCCCTTGAAGAAGGATCGGCGCTTCATCCTCAAAGCATCATTTCGCTCCCCTTTGATGGGGACAAGGTGCGCTTTCCCTCAATCACGCCTTCTGCCTCCGACCACTTCGTGCAGCAGATCCATGGGTCAAAGGAAAAATGGGTGGTGATCACGGATGAAGAACACGTCCCTCATGTCGTATTGGATGCGGATGGATTCTTGCGGGAACTTCTGGTGGAACATCGAGACAAACCTCTCCGACATTGTCACCGACCCATCATTTTTGAGCACACAGATATACCGCTCGGGGACCTTCTGACGCAATTCAAGGTCAACCCGGAACACCTTGAGGATCACGTCATTGACCACGATCTGGTTCTGATTTGGACACCAACCCACAAACGGATTATTACAGGCGCCGACATCTTGGGGAGACTCTTGCGCGGGATTGCCAAACGGAACCCCCTGGTCAATTTCAGGTAAACGGATAAGACATGCAAGACTGACATAAGAAATTTTCGGATAACATGAACCATGAGGCACAATTCAATTCATTCGTTCCACGCCATGGTTTGAGGCAACCACGTGTGTCAACGAATGTAATGGGGCCTTTTGATAAATCCACGGCATCATTCACGAATCAGGAAAACGCAACAGAATACTAGCCCTCGATATTAATCAATCATATCCCCTCTTAGTCATTCAGGGAAGAATGAAAGTGATGGAGCCGTCCGAATTTCGAACCTTTCACCTGTCAACCTGGCTTCCACGAATACTGTGGAGTATCATGGGGTGTGGAATACTCGCCGTAGGCATTCTGCTCTTCACCCTTACCGTCTTGTCGGATACCAGGTTGGTCAAAGAATCCTTGATTGCTAAGTTGGAAGGTATGGTCGGCGGGCCCATTCAGATTGAAACGTTAAACCTGAATCTGTTTCCTTCTCCGGCAATCCTCTTGTCGGGTTTATCCTTCGAAACTCATGATCCGGGCATTGTGGCCATTCATGCCAACCAGATGGAGGTGGGCATCGGGTGGCGATCGCTCTGGGACAAAAAATTGTTCATTACTCGCGCCGTGATCGATCAACCGGAATTGACGCTTGAAGTTCCTCTGGTCACGCAAGAAGAACAGCCCGTCGCCAGACAGTTTCCTTCTATTCAGGAATTCACCATCCGTAACGGCACCCTCCATCTGATCCATACTTCACCGCTGCCAACGCAGAAAATGGCCCTCGACTGGGAAGCGATTCAACTCTCGGTCATGGAGGTGGAGTCAGAAGAATCGTCACTCATTCATCTCTCGGCTCAAATTCCGGAACCTCAGCCTTCCTCGGCCCTCACTCTCAAGGGAACGATGACCGCCCTCGACCAGGAAGACACCTCTTCCAACCAAAAGGAACTTTCCGGTTTTCCCGTCGTGAAGGTCCACGGGCAGGTTGAAATTTCACAATTTCATCTTGGCCACCTCCTTCAGTTTCTGAGG
The DNA here is from genome assembly GCA_024760505.1 of Nitrospira sp. Classification (GTDB taxonomy): domain Bacteria; phylum Nitrospirota; class Nitrospiria; order Nitrospirales; family UBA8639; genus Nitrospira_E. The sequence goes on along the minus strand of CP058931.1, from coordinate 1,603,811 downwards.
GGACGTGCGTTAGAGGCACCGATTCAGACACAAGCAACCTTTCAAGGAAACTTCAGCCTGACCATCCAGAAAGAACAGGATCTCCTCGACTTTCAAAGTTTTCAGGTTGCCTTGGACGAATGGTCGTTTACCGGCCAGGGCAGTATCGCGAATGTCCTCCACGATTCACCTTGGTTGAAAGTCTCAGGATCAACACAACCCATAGCCATCGAACGGCTCCCCGACCTGATACCCGATGACTGGATGCCAACGGATTTCCAAACTTTTCTCAGAGAACACCAAATAGCCGGTAGGATGGCGCTTCAGGAGGGATCGATAGGTGGGCCCCTGGACGGAAATGGATCCTGGGAAGCGAAAGGAACCGTTGCGTTGGAAGGAGGTCAATACCTTCCCGCCCCTGGCCAACCTCTTATTACCAATGTGGGCGCAACGGTCACCTTTGCTCCCTCTGTCGTTCAGATTTCTCAGGTCCGCGGAACCATTACTCCGTTAACCGTGACAGCCCCGGAAGCCAAACTTGCTCGTGAAGAGGAGATCGGCCGACTTTCGATCCCAACCTTTCGGATTTCCGAGGGTGACTGGAACCTCAATGGGACAGCTGCATTCACCAACAATCAAAATGCTCCCCCAACCCTGACAGTCTCGGGATCGGCCTTGCCGATCTCCATCCAACGCCTTGCCACCATCCTACCCGAGCCATGGCGCCCAGGTTCTGTTCAGACGATCCTGACCGAACGAGACATGGATGGTGAGATGGAACTGCTCACCGGCTCAGTGAAGTGGATAGGAGATGAGACCAACACTGTGATAGCGGAAGGAGTCATCCGGATGGCCAACGGGCACGTCCTGGTTGATCCCCACCATCCCCCTATGACGGAAATCTCTGGAGCGGTGGTCTTTGATGACAATCTTGTCCGGGTATTGAATGCAAAAGCCACAATGGAATCATCCAAGCTCCTTGTAAAAGAGGCAACATTGGAATGGAAGGACCCGGACATCCTCATGGACCTGCAAGGGGAAGGACTCTTGTCCGCTCATGATGTGCACCAGGCCCTGCTCCGCGACCCTCGGAGTCACTCTCTTGTCCAACCATTGTCCTTCTACCATGACGTTCAAGGAAACATGCACCTCTCCACACGAGTAACCGGTCCTCTGACTCACCCATCTCAATGGCATATTCTTGATGGCGACCTCCTGCTTGACGAAGTGCATCTTTCTACCTCCGAAGACAGGCTTCCCCTCAATCACATCAAGGGCCATCTGTCGTTTAATAGGGAACAGATTCATATTCAACGGTTCAACGGAATGCTTGGGAAAAGCCCGGTGGACATCAAGGGCCAATGGTCATTTCGCCAAGATTCAAAAGCTTCAAACCTCACTATAGCCAGCATGTGGTCTTCGATTGACCTTCAATCCCTCTTTCCTTCACTCGTCCAAACCTTTTCCACATTTGAAGGTCTGATTGGAACCACCCTCACCTTGTCGGGCTCCAACCTTCGCCCTGAGTATCATGCAGAGTTGGATTTCACCAATATCGCTCTTACGACCAAGGGTCTGTTTCACAAACCATCTGGAGTTCCTGCAGTTGTTCAAGCCAAAGGAACCATCAAAGAGGATAAGGCAATCAGGATGACAAAGGGCACATTGTCCATTCCTCCCTATACCCTCGAAGCACAAGGCCAATTATCGTGGTCTGATCGACCCTATGTTCGTGGGTTCCTTCAAACCGAAAGTGGAACGGGAGCCATGTTTCCGCCAGGCGTCGTCATCGGAGAAAAAAATCTGGGTCTTTCCAGTTTAGGCATCACATGGGGTCTTAAGGGCAAGAATTGGGATTGGACGACTTGGTCTATGAAAGGAAAAATCGAAGGGACCAACCGAAATTCCGAATCGACAACATCCCACACAAACCAAGAAGTTAAATCGGCCTCATTCCAATGGGCACAAAAGAATCAAAGAGGGAAGGGAGAGCTCACCCTCAAAGACATTCCCATCGAAAGCCTCTTGGTACCTCAGTCCGATACTCCAACTCCCTTGACAGGAACGGCGTCTTTGGTAACCTCGCTACACATGAGTCTTGGAAGCCGGGAGCTGATTCAGCGCTCGCTGACGGGGAAAGGACATGCGCAACTCCAGAAGGGATTGATACAGACCGGACCGGTTCTGTCAAAAATTCTTGGCATTTTGAATGTGCCCGGTTTATTAATGGGAAAAGTCAACCTGCTGGAAGAGGGACTCCCCTACGATCAAATAGAAGGATCGTTTGCCATAGAGAATGGGCTACTGAGTTCCCAAGATTTGGCACTGAAAAGTCCGGTCATCAAGTTAACCGCCGCAGGCACCTATGACCTTCCCACCGAAAAGCTCAATGGCATGGTAGCCGTCAGCCCGTTTGGGGCCTATTCGGGTTTGCTCAAGGACATCCCTCTGTTTGGTTCTTTAATGAAGGGTGACCGAAAGGGCCTTATGACCGCGTTGTTTGAAGTCAAAGGACCCCGAACCGAACCGGACATTACGTACTTACCGTTGGAATCCTTCGCTGGAGGGCTGAAAGGGTTAGCGCAATTTGCGGTCGATGTCCTCAAAAATGTCGTCACGCTTCCTATCCCGGATACCGAAAGCCAGAATGCAGAACACACTTCCAAGTGACACATCGGCAGAGAAGCCCATAAGCCAGTTTAGGGATAAATTTCAGTAGGAGAAATAGCAATGACTAAGGGAGAAGGACAAGTTGAATAAGAAACATCATCGTCTATCTTTTTGGTTTTCATTTATGTTCTGGACCCTACCCTTCCTTTTGTCCGGCTGTTTTTCCCCGAAAGCTCTGGAACATGTGGTCATTGCGTATGACCATTCGGTAACCAAATCCCTGGTCGAACAATTGCTCCTCAATATTGCCAGATCCCATCATCATCAACCCGTGCATTTCACAGCCATTTCGAGCATTGCCGCCACCTTTAATTATCAATTTACGGCCGGGGCGACCCCGCCGCTAGGTGGGTTAGATGGCGGATTTGCATTGGCCCCCATCTTTGGGGGCAGCATCGCTGAAAACCCGACGTTTACCATTAGTCCCATTGAAGGTGAAGATTTTACCCAACGCCTCCTGACCCCTCTCCAAGAAAGAAAATTGACACTCCTGCTGAGACAGGGAGTCGATATTGATTTACTTCTCCGTCTCATGGCCGGGGAAATCCGTACGACCACGAACAATCAAGAAACCGCCTACTTTAATCGACCTTCGGATCAGATCGGATATCCCATATTTCGACAAATCGTCCTTCACCTTTCCCGTTTACAGGACAACAATCAACTCTACATAGAACCATTAGTATATGACCGGGAATGGACCCTGCCCTTATCCGCCTTTTCCGCCGGAGACTTTCAAGTCCTGGAAAATAACTATCGCATCATTGTGGATGCGGAAAAGCAAATCTTTACCATTCAAAAGCGTTCGATCGGGCATACCGTCATTACGAACTACAACCCGACCACCATCTCCAATGCAGAGCGATTGACTCTACAGGCCAAGGCGGATCGTTGGCCGCCGAACGATATCCTGGTCGATATCCGACCCGACAACCCGGGAGGAGAATACCCGATACAAGGAGCCTTTCGTCTCCGGAGTTTTCACGGCATTCTCAATTTTCTTGGTCGATCCATCGCGAGTGAGCCGGAATATCATGTGGATCCGGATCCAGGAACGGGAATCGTCTCAGAAAATCCGGTCCGGGTCTTGGACATTATCGAATCCACTATTGAACGCCCTAATACCAAACTTTCCGTCACCCATGAGGGACATTATTATTCCATCGCCGATGAGGATAAGCGATCATGGAATCAGGAGGCATTCCGCCTGCTGTACCAACTATTTCAAATGACTGTCACCGATGCCCCACGCGGGAATGTCCCCAGCATCACCATTGCTAAATGAAAAAACTATGCGCATAAACGCTCCAATCCGCTTACATAAGTAAAATCTCTTTACCTGCTCAAAGAACAGTGGGGTGAGACTCTTGAGGTTGAACTTAGTCTTTTCCGGCTTCAAGGTCTCCCATCCCAGACGATATGAAGGCGGATTACCCATACCCACCTTTCCCCTCGTCGCCCCCGACAAAGTGATGACAGGCTGTCCTTTCCCGGTACAGACATTCCCTGGTGCACACCTTTACGCCTACCTGAAACCCTTCATTCTAATGTTAGATTGTATAAACCGGTTGTTTCCTATAGAGGTTTTCTTCCCTCCTCATCTTTGCAAATGTTACTTACCCATGGAATGCCTCTTGCAAAGTGTAATTCACGAAGTCCACGTGAAGATCTTCTTTACCGAAGCTATTTCCAAAAATAGTAGGGGGGAGGGAAACGTGTGCGGCTTATTTTCGGCAGATTGTCCGGCATTAGAAAAATTATCATCTTGCTCTCAAGGGTTCTAGGGCGATATGGTACACTCCCTTTTAACCTGGGGTTTTTTCTTTTACCTCCGGTTCTCAGGTCTCGATATACGGAAAAGGAAGGTTGCCATTGGGTAGCTTTTGTTCTCCACTCTCCTCCCCTTCGTGGTGATCCAGGCGTCCCCGGACTATCAATTCCTGCCACCAACATGACATTTCTCATACATTTCATCCACGCCCTGGTCATTACGGTAGTCATGGTTGGGGCTCAATGCGAAAATGCATGGGCGCAATACGATTCAATCAAAGCTTCAAAGCAGGCACCAGGCGCAGCTCCCACCAGGGTGACTTTGAGCTTGAACGATTCCTTATCCTTGTTCCTGGAAAAAAATCTTGATCTCTTGATGACGAAATACGGCATCGACAATGCCAAGGGGATCGCCATCACGGCGAAACTTTTTCCCAACCCGACTTTTTTACTTTATGGAGGAGCCGCATTTACCGGGAAGCAAACCTTTGAAGGCACTCGCTATATCACTCCACAGCTCGAACAGATGTTTTTGCTGGCCGGGAAACGGGGCTATCGGATGGAAAGCGCTGGCTATGGCATCCAGGCTTCCGAGGCGATATTCACGGATGCCATTCGTCAACTGACGCTCACCCTGAAAGACACCTATTACCAAGTCCAATTGGCATCCCGGCGGCTTGATCTCGCGAAGGATAATCAGGAGCGGTTTCATCGGATCTTAACCATTGGGGAATTACGCTTTAAAAAAGGCTTCATTGCCGAAGTAGATCTCATTCGTCTTCGCCTCCAGGCCGTAGACTTCGGAGCACAGGTCATCAAATTTACGCAGGAAGTCCAAACCGCACTCGCCGACCTCCGGCTACTCCTGGCCTTCCCGCCCACAACGGATCTGGTGTTAACCTCCGACCTCATTTATAAACGGGTCACACCTGATATGGAAAGACTTCGGACGGAGGCGTTGAACAAACGTCCGGACCTTCAAGCCAGACGGTTCGTCCTTTCCCAGCAACAAGCCAATTTAAAATTAGCCAAATCACTCAGGATTCCCGATCCCATTGTCGGAGGCGCATTTACCATGCAGGGGCCGCAAGGCGGGAGCAACCAACAATTGTATAGCCTCAACCTGGAAGTGCCGCTCCCGGTCTTTGACCGCAATCAGGGAGGCATTGCTCAGGCCGAAATTGCCATTCAAGTCGCGCAAGTCGATCTTCACAAGACGACCTTGGAAGTCCAAAATGAGATTGAAGTGAATTACCGGAATTTAATCCAATCTCAACGTCTGGTGGAGGCCTATCAAGCAGGAGTGCTGGACGATGCCAAAACCACATTCTCCATTCTCGAAAAAGCCTATCAAAAGGGTGGAGTCACGCTGATAGATTTACTCGATGCCGCCCGCACCTCACAAACCATCCTGCAAAACTATTTGGAAGCCCTCTTTGATTACCAACGCAACCTCTTCCTTTTGGAACGAGCGGCGGGCCAGGATATTTTATGACATCCGTACCTCGTTTATACCCGTGCCTTCTTTTCATGATGATTCTCATCGGAGTGGCCTGCAGCCAGGAAAGCCCCTCGGAAACCTCCGCGACAACGGACCTGGCCCCTAAGACACGCGACAAGGCACACCACTCTCTCTCCACAGCGGAAACACAAATTGTCACAGCCATAGTGACCGTTGGGCCCTCCCACCCCGTCTTGTCCTTAGCAGGAAAAGTGTCTTATGGGGAGGATCGATATTCAAAAGTCTCTTCAGCCCTGGTCGGTCGGGTACAAAAAATACATGGACAATTGGGAGATTTCGTGAAAGCGGGAGATCTCCTGGTCACCATTGAAAGTCCCGAGATTGCTTCGGCATATTCGGAATTCATCAAAGAACATTCTGACTTATCCTACGCCCAACGGGCTTACAGTCTGGCCAAAGACCTGCATGAGATCAAAGCGCTTCCTCAAAAAGATTTAAAGCAGGCTGAAAACGATTTCGTGAAAGCCAAGGCGGAATTCCGGAGAGCCCGGGAAAAGCTCCTGGCTCTTCAAGTTTCCAAGGAGGAACTTGATAAACCCATAGCCGACCAAACGATTACGTCAACCTATCAAATCCGAAGTCCTCTTTCCGGGACCATCGTGGATCGGGCCGTGACCCCCGGACAATCGGTCAGCGGGGATCCCAATCAAGTGCTCTTTACGGTAGCGGACTTAAGCACCGTGCAAGTCATTGCGGACGTCTACGAGCGAGATCTGGGACTTGTGCAAATGAAACAACAAGCGACGGTAACCGTCGAAGCCTATCCCGAAACCGCATTTCCAGCCACCATCTCAGCCATCGGGGATGTCGTGGATCAGACAACCCGGACCATTAAACTCCGGGCGGTCGTGGACAATAGCGGTCGCAAACTCAAGCCGGGGATGTTTGCCCGTTTGAATGTCAAACTGAGCGAGAGCCTCCCTTATCCTCTTATTCCTCAAGAAGCCGTGCTGGAAATTGACGGGAAAATGTATGTCTATGTCGCGGATAGCGACAATCATTACCTGAAACGTCCGATCAAAACCGGACTCCCGTCCTCCGGCCAAATGCCCGTCCTCCACGGTCTCGAGGCGGGCGAAACGATCGTCGTCAAAGGGGCCGTACTCCTCAAAGGTCAGGACATGAATGTCGAGGATGAGGGATTGTCCTCGGAACATTTTGCTCCCACTTCTCCCCCGAAATCATGATCGGCAGACTTGTCGAGCTGTCACTCGTCCAACGTGCTCTGGTATGCACATTCGGGATCTTCCTGCTCTTTGGAGGGCTCTATGCCTTTCATATCCTTGACGTGGTCGCCTACCCGGATCCCTCGCCGCCCTTTGTCGAAGTCATTTCTCAAAAATCTGGATGGTCCGCCGAGGAAATGGAGCGAATCATCACCATTCCCATTGAAACCGCTCTCCAGGGTATTCCCGGCCTTACCAATGTGCGTTCCTTGTCTCTTTTTGGATTAAGTGAACTCAAGGTCTATTTTGAATTTGGCACCAATTGGTATGCCGTCCGCCAGGAAGTGCTGAATCGGCTCCACACCGTTGATCTGCCCGATGGCGTCAAACCGGAACTCTCTCCCTGGTGGGCCATCGCAGAAATTTATCGATATGAATTAGTGGGAGACGGCTATTCTCTCACCGATCTCAAAACCATCCAGGACTGGCAGGTCCGGCGTGAATTCAAACAGGTACCCGGCATCATTGATGTGACGGCGTTTGGAGGCACCACAAAGGAATATCACGTGGACCTGGATCCCGGTGCCCTACTCACCTATGGAGTCACTCTTGCTCAGATCAAAGCAGCCCTCGCCAATAGCAATGCCAATGTCGGTGGTAGTTATTTGGCCTTAGGACCCCAAAGTTACAATGTCAGGGGAGTGGGATTTATCAACAGCTTGGATGACATAGCCAAGGTCGTCGTAGCGGTCAAGGACGGCACTCCCATCTTTATTGAAAATCTCGGGAAAGTGTCCATCGGCAATGCGATCCGTTTGGGACAAGTCGGCATTAACGAGGTGGAAGACACTCTGGAAGGGGTGATTCTTCTGCAACGGGACACCCAGGCTCTGCCCACCCTGGCACGCGTCAATCAAAAGGTCCAGGACTTAAACCAAAAAAAACTTCCCGCCGGCGTCCACATTAAAACCATTTATGACCGGACCACTATGATCAACACCGTCATTGAGACGGTCGTGCATATATTAATCAACGGCATGATACTGGTGCTCATCGTTCTCCTGTTTTTCCTGGGACACTTCCGGACCGCCCTGATCGTCGCCTGTACCATCCCACTTGCTCTGCTGTTCACCTTTTCCGCCATGGTCACCATGGGACAATCCGCGAATCTCATTTCTCTGGGTGCGATTGATTTCGGGATTATCGTCGATGCCCCTCTGGTCATGGTCGAAAGCATTTTCTTTTATCTATGCCACCATGCCAAACCCGGGGTTACCCCTCCTCAGCTCATTGCGAGGGCCGCCCGGCATGTAGGACGACCGATCTTATTTTCAACGGTGATTATCGTGGTGGCGTTCATTCCCCTTTTCACCATGACAGGAGTCCCTGGGAAAATTTTTGCGCCCATGTCCATTACCTATGGCCTGGCCCTGGCTGGCTCCCTGCTGCTGGCCTGCACCCTTGCCCCGGCCATGTGTTCCTTCCTGCTCAATGGACCCATGCGCGAACAGGAACCCAAACTGGTTTCGATGCTCAGGCAAACCTATCTGAGGGCTCTTCGCTGGGGACTTCATCACCAGAAACAGGTGCTAAGCGCGGTTGGAATGCTATTGGCCGTGACCGTTTTAGCACTCAACTTCATGGGTGGAGAGTTCATGCCGGCGTTAGAGGAAGGGAACCTCTGGGTGCGGATTCGCATGCCGATCGACATCCGGTTTGAAGATGCCGCAGCCTTGGCCAGCCGCATGCGGAAAATGTTTATGGAATCCCCCGAAGTGGCCACTGCAGTCTCCCAGCTCGGACGCCCGGATGATGGAACAGACCCCGAAAGTTTTTTTAATGTGGAATATTACGTCAATCTCAAACCCCCGGCTGAATGGCGCCCAGGCCTGACTAAAGAAGGTCTGATCGAAGAAATTGAGGGACGTCTTGAAACGATCCCCGGCCTCAAGGTCAACTTTTCCCAACTCATCCAGGACAGTGTTGAAGAAGCCATGTCGGGCGTGAAGAGCGAAAATTCCATTAAGCTCTACGGGCACAACCTCACAGAACTTCAATCCCTTGCGGAAAAAGTAGAGGGTGAACTCAAAAACATCCGCGGAGTGAAAGAACTCAGCATCAACCGGACCATGGGACAACCCAACCTCCTGATTCAAGTTGACCGGCAAGCCTGCGCCCGTTACGGCATACAAGTCGGCGATGTGAACGCGATGGTTCAGGCCGCCATCGGTGGGGAAGCCGTCACGGAAGTGATCGAAGGAGACCGGCGATTTGAATTGGTGGTTCGGTTTCTTCCCCAATATCGTAAAGACGAAACCACGATTGGGCAGATCCAGGTCAGTTCTCCCGAAGGAGTCGGCATTCCCCTCAAACAATTAGCCACGATCGTTCGACAAACCGGGGCCTTTATGATTTATCGAGAAAATCACGAGCGATATATCCCTATTATGTTCAGCATCCGTGACCGGGATCTGGTGAGTACGATTCAAGAAGCCCAACGACACCTCGAAGACCGGATCACACTTCCGGAAGGGTATCATCTCGAATGGGCGGGGCAATATGACCAATTGGTCAAAGAACAACAACGCCTGATGATTGTCGTGCCCCTGACCATGATCCTGATTCTCTTTTTGCTGTACCTCACGTTTGGTTCATTCCGGTACGCCTTCATCGTGCTCGCCACGGTTCCCTTTGCCATGATCGGAGGAGTACTCTCTCTGGTCCTGACCCATACCCCCTTTAGCATTTCCGCTGCCGTAGGATTCATTTCCACATTGGGGATCGCCATTCTTGGAGGCGTCTTAATCGTCTCCAGTATCCGGGAGTTGGAACAAAACGGCATTCCCCTCAAGGAGGCCATCCTTTCAGGAGCGGAGCTGCAGATGCGACCGGTGTTAATGGCCACCCTGGGAGCCGCGCTGGGCTTAGTTCCCGCCGCGCTCGCAAGTGGTATCGGTTCCGAGGCTCAAAAGCCCTTGGCCCGCGTGGTTGTGGGCGGCATGTTGACCGCCACCTTCCTCATTTTATTCGTTGTTCCCATCCTGTACCAAATGACCAGTCAGTACTCTAAAAGACGGTCCCGACCTCAACCCGATTCCGAAGAACAGGAACTCATCAACCAGAAGGCTACTCCTAGCAGTGAGCATTCTTAACAATTCGCTCGGCCTGCTTTCCAATCCCTACCCGACTTTCCAAATTTTACCAAAAACTTGGGGCTCTCTTTTCCTAAGGGGGCTCAATGAGAAAAAATTCTGGGAAATGGCGTTTGATCTTTAACCCTCAAAAACTACTAAAAAGACAATTTCCGTTTCCGTTGTGGATGATGACGCTGGCGATCCCATGCGGCATTCAATGAACGATAATTTCAAATAGTCCTTATAGGACCAATTATGTGCATGATGGTGCAACTCAATCTGGTTTATACCAGGCTGGTCGATACCTCAGATGGAATCGGCCAAAATCAGTTGCGATGATTTGTCATCAGGCTTTGACAACCGGTTTCGTCTAGAATTAACCCAGCCGCAACTGCGCCAGCGACGCGAGCGCGGGGCCCCCACTGGTGTCCGGGATGATGCTTAACTCGAGCACCGTGACCGCCGGGAGGTCGACGTGGTGATCTTCCGTCTGGCTTGTTGCGCCGTCAGGGCTGAAGTTCCACTGCTGGCGCACGATTTCCCGGAACGACTGCCCGCCATCAGGCGACCACCGCAACACATACTCTTGCGTCCGCCCGGTGCGGGTTTCCAAAAAGTTCAGCCAGATACGCCGGAGCGGTTGCGGAGTGGCAAAGAGAAGCCGGATCGTTTGTTTGCCCGGCCCTGCGGCACGCCACCCAGAAGTCCCTCCGGACACCAACGCTGCCTCAATTGGAAACGCGGCGTCCTCCGAGGTGATTTCCACCTCCGCAAGCTCCTCCACATTCAGCCAATCCCCTGGCGGTTCGCTTCCCTCCTGAACCTGACCGATCACTCTCTTGCGCATTCCGTGTGCCTCCTGATTTCAAGCTGGAAAAATATCCAACTACCTCTCTATGGATGATTGGGTTCCTTATGAGTCTACCGATCTGGTCCAACAGCAGCAAATGTCTCTGTGGCATACGAAGTCACCCATCGTGTCCTTCACAACACCAAGTTGAGGCAGCCTCGTGTCTACGGCTTGGAGCGATTTTCGAGGCGAGTGCTTCTCGAAATCAGGTAAACAACCAGCGTTGGATCAGCTTGGTGTAATGCGGCATCACGAGATAGACCATGACCCATACCACCGAACCGGTGCTAAGCAACAAGTCCAGATAATGATTTTGAGGTACTCCCAGTTGCCGAAGCCCCATTGCGACAACCAGAGGAATGACGAGCACCAACGGAAAGATGGCGGACCATGTCACAAGAAATTGCTTCCAGCGGACAGGTACCTTTGCCCTCGCGCCTTCGGGTGTGAACCAAAAATCCAAACCACTGCGTATAAAAAAATCATCATCTTGAACAAGGAGGGGTCGCACCTGTTCGATGAGTCGTTTGCGATCCTGTGAACTCATCCATCCCTGGAGGTGTTCCCTGGTATCAAACCGGATGATGACCGTATAGGTTGCCGTGAGTCCGGGAATCGGACGGATAATATGCAAATCCAGATGGCCCGGGTAGCTTCTGCATAGCGGGCCGATTTCGTTCAACCAGGCGTCATAGCCCTCCTGTTGACCGTCCCGCACGCGATGCGTAATCACAGCGGTGGCGCCCCGTCCTAACGTGCTCGTAGAGGGATATTCATGATTCACAATGTCGACACCTCATAGTGCTGGGGAAATTAACCATGCTTCATGCCTATGGACATGGAAACCGTGCGTGGCGAATCGTTCCGCCCGGTGATATGGACGAGTGCTTGATCCGACTACTCATAGCTTAGGCAATGATGATTCTAAAAACTGATCCACTCCTATTGATCGCTTAATGATGTCGCGTCTCCTCCATAATGAGGATCGGCCTACCCGGGTGACGGCCCCATGTCCCAGAATAGATCAGTCACTCCTTGCCGAATGTTGCGTAACTCCCAATGCCACACTCCGTCCCGGGGTTCACTGTGTGGCAGGATCTGCGTGCCATGCTTCCGACGGCTTTGGCATTTGGCGCAATCACCAGGATCTTGATGATGTAGATAGAACCTGGGCGGTGTCACGGTCATCCCTGAGGCGATGTACCGGCTCAAATCCAGGGTATAGGTCAAGGTTCGATAGTAGGCCCTGGCGCCAATGCTCTTCGGTCCAAGGTGAAAGTGGACGTCGGTTCGCCCCGCTCCGTATCCATCATAAATCGTGAGGCCAAGAGAGTATTGCTCAGTTGGAGCTTTCAACTTGGGAACGAAAAGAAAGTCGATTTTTTCGCCTGCCCTGTATTCACTTTTCAATTGTGCTGCGGCATTATCATGGCTCGTCTCAGCTTCAAAACAACTCCCATTAAAAGCCAGATACCGCATCTTGAATTCCTGCTGACACGTGTTATTGTTCGCAAAACGTACAGTACGGTTGAGCTCACAAACATTGTCCGTCTCAATTTCACGAGTTCGCCCCTCACCGAGGTTGACCGTGAATGTCCGGCGCTCCACCGGGCCAACCACAATGGTCGTATCGTAATGCTCAATTTCGAAGACGTGCGGATGGCCTACCGGATCAAGAAGCACCCCTTTGAGTTCACGATAGCGATCATCATCTCTATTGGCCGGTGCTAAAATAGTCGAGTGGTTGCCGGTCAATGGGGTATAGCGGACAAAGGGTCCCTGTGCGGAAGCCTTTGGCACGACATTGTCAGAGAGGCCGCCGAAGCAATACACCGGGATCGGCCAATGCGCTCCGTCCGCCTGGTGCGTCGTGGCAATTCGGTTATTCACATTGCGGACCACGTCCGACAAATCCTCGTCGAGCGTCCTGAGACGCCGTTCCTGGGGGTTGTCGATAAATCGAGAGAAAAGGCGGCGCAGCCCGGAAAACAGATTGGAACCATAATGGGGTGTCGCAAAAGTAATAACCTGGCGGATAGGTTCCAGTTGCTCACCCCAGCCTTCTTCAACCATATAATTCAGATAGGCATGGATGATCAGTCCCCCCTGACTGTGCCCGACCAGTGTCATTTCGCGATTCGCCATCCGTTCTGAAGCCAGAAACGCGTGAAATTTTTGGGCAAGCTCTTTATGACCGGGGATGCGTTCAGTTGGTTTGAGCGTGACCCAGTCGGTGGGATACTCGAAAAAATCCAAATCGAACCGTTCGGTAATGGCTCTGTCGGATTGGAGAAGTTTGACAAAGGTGTCCCAACAGGTCCGTGAACTGCCGAAACCGTGTACGAACACGATCACGCCTCGGGACCTGCTGTTTGATGTATTCATAAAATGACCTTGATCCGGTGGGATAGTGTGATAAGTCTGCCACTCAAAGTTGGTCAGGAATGGGCAAGCCATGTAGCCGCAGAAATAACAGCTTGTCCCAATACCCGCGTTGGAGGACAATCTTATCATCCAGCACCTGAAAAATTCCGCATCCCCGCAACCCAAGCGGGTCCCGCCACTCAAGAATGGCCCAGTCATCAATTTCAAAAATGCGTTCAACGATGCAGCGCATTTCCGCCCTGGCAAATTCCTCCGCGAACATGCTGTGAATGGCCGCTCGACCCACAACGGGCTCATTCGCCACCTGATGATTCACCGCGTCTTCAGTGTACAAGCCGGCCAGGGCCTCCGCATCCGCACGGTTGAATGCCTCTACCCATGATCGAACTAATTCCCCTGGCTTCATATGGTCACTCACTCCTGAATAAAGCCGACCCGCGCTACGAGGTCGGTGTGAATAAATGCATCTGCACTAACCCTACACACCCATCCCATTGTTATCCGGCACGTACTGCCCTCTGGCGGCGAGGTAATGCGCCCACAAGATTCGCGCTGCAACCGAGCGCCACGGAGCCCAGTCGCTGGCCAGGAGCTGCTGTTCATCTCTCGTCGGGAGAACCGTCAGGTGTTTCACTTCACGGAGCGCGACGGCCAGCGCCAAATCCCCTTGAGGCCAGACATCGGGACGTCGCAGTGCCATAAGATAATAGATGTCCACGCTCCATGGCCCGAGCCCTGGTATAGACAATAAAATCTGACGTCCCCGATCATCCGGACCATTGGCCACCGAACTGAGATCAAGACCACCGTCGAGTATGCGTGCGGCCAGCCCAAAACAATAACCGGCTTTCTGCCTCGTCAGCCCGAAATCCCTCAACCCGTTGACCTGGATGGCATAGACCGCTTCCGGAGTCATCCCACCCAGATGGCTGGAGAGCCGCCGGTACATCGTGCGCGCGGCCGCCAGCGATACCTGCTGCTCCAAGATAATCAGAATAAGAGCAGGAAATCCCGGTTCCCGTCCCCACATCGGAGGCACCCCCAGTCGATCCAAGACAGCGCATAGATCAGGATCCACCTCAGCCAATTGCCGTGCACCTCGGCGAAGAGAGGACGCCGTCAGCGGGGGTGTACTGGCAGGCAATGGTATTTGGATCAACGAACCTAATTTCATAACAGTTGTCCAGATAACGCTTGTGCTAAGCGAGAGGCAAAGCCAGCAAAAAGCAGAGCGAAGAAGGAACGGCGTTACTTCTGTCCCAGTGCATTTGCCTTGTTAGGCATGATTTTATGTTTTGATGAGTGTCCAAAATCCAATGGTTATAAACCCAATACCTGCAATGTACTGTAGATGCTTTTCGCTTATGTATTCAGAAATGGCACTCCCTGCAAGTACACCAATGCCTGATGCAATAATTAATGCTAAAGAAGCACCAATGAACACGGTGAGCTTACTTACTTCTTTGTCAGCTGCAAACAACATTGTTGCCAATTGCGTCTTATCGCCAAGCTCCGCAAGAAAAACAGCCAAAAAAACGGTGAATAAAACTTTGTATTCCAATTTCGTTCTCCTCTTTTTTCTTGCCTAACCATGGACTATCTGGTTTCGTACAAGTCCGCCGGTCTGATCCAACTGCAGTCGTATTTCTATGGCATTTGAAACTACCTCTCAAGTCCTGCGCAACTCCAAAATCCTCTATCGCATGCGCTGGAATAATCGAGATGATTTTTTTGGGGATCATACATAATCACTGGCTCCCTCGTCGAAGAAATTGGGAATGAAAAGATTGATGGCCAATTCTCCAACTCTCGTATCAACATGATGTTCTGTGGTGCCGAGTTTCGCCCCGGCAAACGAGGGCCTTTTTTTTCGGCAAAAGGTCCCAAAACCATTGACGCCCCGTCTGGCCTCATAAGAAAAGACGGACGCCAACTTGCGGAGGGCGGCCCAACTCGCAAGGCTCAAACAAGGCCCGCCAGATCTTAAGAGCGTCCATCCCTGAGGCCAGACGGCAGGCGTCGACCAAGGAAAACAACCTTTCATGATCTCTCATGAAAGAACACAGATCTCCCCAACAAGGATTCCCCAATTCTTCATGACCAAGAGGCCTGGTCAAAAGGACCAGCCAAAGACGTCCAATAAGTTGACATATTTCATCAGTTGACTAAGAATCTCCACCCGGTCACCCCAGAGGGTTCGCATGTGGACTGGGTTCTTCAGGACGGACACGTGTTCAACATCCACTGGTCGGGTCTTGAACTCATTCAAGGAAGTGGTGATAGGTGCCAAGGAGGGATGGGAATGGCTGATGACTTATTTGGATTAGGAAAGATCGCAGAAGGGACGGAACGCTTAACTAGAGAGTTTCGCGAACTTGTGAGAGATTTGCTCAAACCCGCAGCTAATGAGCTTGGTGAGTACTTCGCCGATTCAATTCGCCTCTATCGAGTAAAAGCAGCGATGAAAGCTGGGGCATTGGCAAAAGAACAAATCCAGAAATCAGGCCTGAAACAGGGCCCCCTCACTGTGAAGGATACTGTTCTGCTGCTGGAAGGTGCCTCGCTTGAAGAAGATGACTATTTGATTTCTAAATGGGCTGGGTTGATATCCAGCGCGGCCACCGGAGGCAAATCGCTTCCTGCTTTTGCGGACATCTTGCGTCAGCTAAGCCCAGAGGAAGCCAAGATGCTAGACTTCATTGCTGATCACGCCATTGAAATACACGTCGGCGTTGGCCAGGTTGGGGTAGAAAAACCGATGCTGAAAGAAGCTTGTGGCCTCACTGACCAACAGTTCATCATTCGAGTCCAAAATCTACATAGGCTAGAGGTCATCGTTCAGATAACTACTGGCGGTCTTGAGCCTATCCGCGGTGCGATGGGTTGGGGCCCTCTCGGCCAAGTAGGGCTTACTGCGCTCGGAGAAGCGTTTGTTCAGGCATGCCGAGGGCCGATGAAGTTGGTCTAGTTTGATTGACGCCTAAGTGTGTCCGGACAAGGCTGCGGCCGCGCCTCGTTTCTTGTCATTCATAGATTAGGATGGGGATTTGTTGGAATCAACATACTTCGGGGGTGAGTGAAAATCCCAGAATAAGGTTGCATGGTATTCGGAAATGTCCTGAAAGTTTCTGAATGATCACATCGTGGAGTTTGTGACAGCAGATTTTTATCGCTCGGTTATCTCGGGATATTAAGGGCTAAAAGCACCTGGTCCAAAGTATCCACTTCCTTTTCACTGACGCCTTCTGACTGGCCCTTGGGGCGGACGCTCATATCCCCTAGCGGGCTTTGTTTGAGCGGAGCGAGTTTAGCCCGCCCTCCAAATTCTCGCGTCCACCCTATCCGATGCGGCCAGGCAGGGCGTCATGGGTTTTGGCTACTTTTGCCCGACCAAAAGTAGCTCGGCTGCCGGGCCGAAACCCGGCAGCACCGAAAATCCTATTAACACGTGAGTTTGACCAACCATTGTGAAGTGTTCACTCCCAACGAGTTTTTACTGGCAATCCCTCGTCTAACGAAATAATTCAAGCAGAGTAAGGTGTCACGGACACCTCACTGGATCGTCCTCCCAAGTCATCAATCCTTTCACTCCAGATTCCTTCATCCCTACTCTCCCCATAAAGGGTTCCCCAATTCTTCATGACCAAGATGCCAGACAAAAAGATTAGCCAAAGATGCCCAATCATTTGACTTCATACTTCAGTTGGCTAAAATTCTCCAAACGTTTATTTCAGGAAGTGGTGTTATGCGGATCCATTTAATCATTGTTGAGGCCAACTGGAGGAAGATATCTTGCGTGACATTAGATTTCTTCTAAAAACTCACTACACCAACAGCCGCGCTCTCCTAATCGGCATCAATCAATATAAAGATGCCTCACCTTTATCCTACGCAGTAAGCGATGCTGAAGAAGTTCGTGACATTTTAATCAACGAACTTTCGTTTCCTAGAGACAATATAACTTACCTTGTTGATGCTGAAGCCACCAAAGATCACCTTCTGCGAGAATTCATGCGATTTACAATGGCTGACATTGATCTCGACGAGCGAATTTTCGTTTTCTTTGCCGGTCACGGTCATACACGAACTGGCATCCGCGGCGAAGTAGGATACTTAGTGCCCTACGATGCCAACATGAAAGATTTTTCCACATTTATTCGGTGGGATGAACTCACACGAAACGCTGAGCTGATTCGCGCCAAGCATATGTTCTTTATCATGGATGCGTGCTATGGCGGCTTGGCCTTGAATCGAAATCTGCATCCAGGTAGTACTCGATTTTTAAAGGACATGATGCTGAGATATTCTCGGCAAGTTCTCACAGCTGGAAAGGCTGATGAGGTAGTATCAGATTCAGGAGGGCCACTACCAAATCATTCTGTTTTTACTGGACACTTGATCGAAGGGCTTCGAGGTAAGGCAGCGACGGAAGACGGCATAATAACCGCCGGAGGCTTAATGGCTTACGTCTATGGAAAAGTGGCTAAAGATAAAAATTCGAACCAGACACCTCACTACGGCTATTTCGATGGTGATGGGGATTTCATTATTCAGGCACCCCAACTGGCTGAGCTAGAAAGTTCGGACGAAAAGGATCTCGACAGCCTTATTGTAATTCCGTCTGTCGAAGAGGACTACTCAAAGGGAAATACCACGGAAAAAATCAGGAAGGTAAAATCCTTACTCGCTTCCGATTCTGCGGCAATTGAACTGCATGATTATCTTATCGAAGAAGTGAGTCAATTTCTCGCTTCAACTAGCGATGACAGTTTTAAGATGCAGGGACAATTTTCTCAGGATGAACTTCTTAAGCGCGTAACAAGATATGAAGAGGTGTGCAATGACCTCTCAATACTCACCGCCTGTGTAGCCTATTGGGCAAAACCAATTCACAAGGCAATACTTCAGAAAATTCTTGCTAGGTCTACTGACCGCCTAGAAGCGAAGCAAGGACCGGCAATATGGATAAACCTTCGATGGTATCCATTAATTATTGGCCTATATTGCGCCGGAATTGCAGCGGTTGAAGGAAAACGATATGACTCTCTATCAAACATTTTTTATGCAATTATTGGATATTCTGAGTACCACAACCGAGATGAGTTTTTTGTTGAAGCCGTTGCTAATGGAATCAGCGATTTGAACAGTGCGAACGTGTTCAAGCAGTTTCCCGGACATGAAAGCCAATATGTTCCAATGAGCGAGTATTTGTTCAAGACTTTACAGCCAAAACTCGACGATGTTCTCTTTATTGGAAAGAACTACGAGAGGTCATTTGATGAATTCGAAGTACTATTTTCGCTTGCTGCTGCAGATGTCAGAAAACAGCGCAATGCCAATACTTGGGGGCCAATTGGTCGTTTTGGATGGAAACACTCTCCTCATGATGATGGCCCACTTAAACGTATTATCCTAGAAGCAGAAGAGATGGGGGAGAGATGGGGACCGATTCAAGCTGGATTGTTTGGAGGTAGGCAAGACAGATGGAAATCCGTCGCAAGCGAGGTTCTTCAGAAAATGGGAAAGCTCAATTGGTGGTAGCTTTAACAATCGCCTCAATTTGGGAAACGATTCATGGAGAATCACTCAAATCTTTGCAACTCTCCACTTCCTTTTCACTGACGCCTTCTGACTGGCCTCTGGGGCGGACGCTCTCCTCCCCTGGCGGGCTTTGTTTGAGCAGAGCGAGTTAGCCCGCCCTCCAAATTCTCGCGTTCGCCCTATCCGATCCGGCCAGGCAGGGCGTGATTGGTTTTGGCTACTTTTGCCGAAACAAAAGTGGCTCGGCTGCCGGGCCGAAACCCGGCCACGCTTGAGTCTCAGCCGAAATCATGCCCCCAATTCCTGAATAATCGCATCATGAAGTTTAGGACGAAAGGCTTTGATAGCTTGATTGTCCCGGGTTGGATGGACCCGATTGCAAAGGAAGATCACTTCCAATTCCCGAGTCGGGTCTATCCAGATACTCGTTCCGGTAAATCCCAGATGGCCGAATGATTCCGGCGAAAACCACTGGCCGGAAGAGGAGGGTTGGGAGGGCGTATCCCAGCCTAAGGCCCAACTGGTTCCAGGCTGTGCCGCCACAAACTGTTTTACCAGGTGAGAATCAAATAGACCGGAGTTGCCTTTATAACTTTTCAGCCAGGCTTGGGTAACCTGCCCTATGGCTTCAGCCGTTCCAAAGAGTCCCGCATGCCCGGCAATGCCTCCCAGCGCGAACGCATTTTCATCATGTACCTCCCCCTGCAAAAGACGCCCGCGCCATGGATCCTGTTCGGTGGGTGCGCACCCACCAATTGAGGCATCCAATGTGGCAGCCACATTAGACCCTCGATAGCCGAGTGGGCTCGCATGTAGGGGCCCATAGATCCGACTCCGACAAAAATCGGACAATGATTGATTCGTGATCCGTTCCACGATCAACCCGAGCACCATATAGCCCAAATCACTGTAGAGGCTTTTGGGGGGTACCGCCGCTTCTATCGGTTCCTTGAGGATTAACTCCAGAAATGCCGTGGCTCGTTTTTGACGGGATGGAACATCTGAGGGGAGAGCCGGAGGGAAAGACCGGTAAAACGGACGCCAGGCTGGAAGACCGCTTTGATGAGAGAGCACATCCTTGAGACGCGCCCGGCCTAATGGAAACTTTTTAGTTTCAGGGAGCCACGTGTCGATGGACGTTGATAGATCCAGATGTCCATCCTGCACCAGGAGCAGAATAGCCGATGCGGTTGCCAGAGGCTTGGTGAGGGAAGCGAGGTCGTAGATTGTCTGAAGTTGGACAGGATACGCATCCGGAAGTCCGGAGGTAAGACCTACAGCATGATGCATCCGAAGATAGCCCTGGTGCCGAACGAACAAGACCGCACCAGGAAACACCTGCGCGTGAATTCCTTCAAGGAGGAGACGCACCATAGGATCGGTCTGATCCACAATGGACTGAGGAGGTCGAAACGTCTAGCCGGCTTCCCGATGGGAGGCGCGCTCAGCACTCATTTCCGGCTCGCCTTCCCCTTCAAACGCGTCGTCCGGTCGCTCTTCAATTTCTACTAACCGGTGGAAGGAACTCAGCGTCAACCGTAAGCGATCCAACACCAGCGCCCGCTGCTGTTTGAGTGTCGAGATCATTCGACGCATTTCGGCGAGCTCGGCCCGACTTTGCGCTAGAATTTCCTCGGCTTTCAACTCCGCCTCTTTCACCAAAAGATCCGCATCCCGTTGGGCCCCATGCTTGAGTTGGTCGACAAAGGATTGGGTGGAAATAAGCGTACTGGTCAGCGTGGTTTCCGCTCGTTTGAGTTGCCCCACTTCATCATCCTTCCCGGACAATTTCTCTTTAAGCACCAGGTTGTCCTTGGTAAGTTCCTCAACCGACTCGGCGATTTCTTCCAAAAATTGGTCCACCTGAGTCTTGTGATAGCCTCGCCATTGAGTATCAAAGACTTTATGCTGAATGTCCAACGGTGTAATTTTCATGACGACTCCTTTCCCCTCACCGGCTAGTGCATTCTGAGCGCGAGATCCTTCAAAGATGCTACCACGGCAATCTGGAAAAACATAATAATTAGGATAGCAATGATCGGAGATAAATCAATTCCCAATCCGAGCATGCCAACCCGACGCCGGATTTGAGAAAGGACCGGCTCCGTCATTCTTTCTAAAAACTGAACAATAGGATTCCAGGGATCAGGGTTCACCCAGGATATCAAGGCTCGAATAATGATGACCCACATATAGATCCATAAAATCGTATCAAGGATGGTCGCAATCGCCTGTAGAACGTTACCCGCAATAAACATAGTCCTCCTTTAACAATTATTTCGCCGGATCATCCTACGGTGCCGGGACTGACGGCTTTCCCTCGACTTCCAAAAATAGCTGTGCCGATCCGAACCATCGTCGCCCCTTCTTCTATCGCGATCTCATAGTCATGAGACATGCCCATGGACAATTCGGTCATCCGTACACGACGCCATGTCTGTCGAGCCAGCCCATCTCGCAATCGACTGACTTGCGTAAAATAAGGACGAACGTCTTCAGGATTTTCCTTCCACGGCGGAAGCGTCATGAGCCCCTGGATCTCGAGGTGAGGGAGCCGGTCCAGCTCCTCTATCCTGGCTTCCACCTCTTGTGAGGTAAATCCTCCCTTGCTGGCTTCCTCCCCGACATTCACTTCGAGTAACAAGGCTTGTTGAATCCCAAGTTTTCCGGCCACGGCATTAATATTCTCGGCCTGCTCCAGACTTTCCACGGAATGCAGCAACGAAAAATTCCCGACAAGGTCTTTGAGTTTCCGACGTTGCATCCGACCAATGAAGTGCCAGACTAAGGCTTCTCGTGGCCCCAGAATCTGTCGCTTTTCCTGAGCCTCCTGAAGCCGGTTTTCTCCAAATATTCGCACGCCCGCCCGATAGGCTTCTTCTAAATTGACGGCGGGGACGGTTTTGGTCGCCGCCACCAACAGAATACCGGAAGGATCCCGCCCGACACGAATGGCGGCCTGCCGGATATTCTCCTGGATGATCTGAATCCTATGGGTAATGGAGTTGGAAACGTGGCCATCCTTCAACAAGAACACCGAAGATTTTTCATATGACTTCTATTGTAAACGGGATTGCCGCTTGAGTCACGAACAGGGAGTACACGCATCAAACCGAATATATGGTTCCTCGCTCTTTCATGTGGAGCCCTGAATGGTTCGTCTCCCATGGCCCGAAGCCTGCAGTCTGGCCCAAGGGAGGGATGCTCTCATCTGCCGACGGGCCTTGTTTGAGTCCTTCGACCAAACTCAGGATAAACTCCGCGAGTGGGTCCGCCTTCCCCAAGTTTGCGTCCGTCCTCTCTCATGAGGCCAGACGGGGCGTCAATGGTTTTGGGGCCTTTTGCCGAAACAAAAGGGCCTCGCCTGCCGTGGGGAAACCCGGCAACACAGAACATTACGCTGACATGAGAGTTGGAGAGACCATTGCCATACCCTCTTCTACCAGCACTTTTTCTTGGAATCCCCAAGATGGGGCGAATCGCTTAGGATGGGTCAGCGATGCGTCCCTACATCGCATACAACCTTGCCACTCCCGGCAAGCGAGATCAATCCTTAGGCAGCAGGCAGGATAATTCCACTATACATGGTCCCATTCACCTGCCCCTCCCGCCTGTAGGAATAAAAGAGATCGTCCCGACAATGGGTGCAATGGTCCACCCGTCCAATCTGAGAGTCAGGAACGCCACCGGCGCGGATCTGGTGGTAGATCAGTTGCTTGAGGTCTAAAACCCCTTTGCCTTCGTGGGTTTCTTGAAGCACCCCGGGCCATGCTGGATACCGGCTTCGCAACGGGTTGATGACCTGTTCATCGACTTCGTAACAACACGGTCCGATAGAGGGGCCGATCGCCAGATGCATGTGCTCCGGCTTTGCCCCGAATTCGTTCACGCAAGAACGAATGGTTTCTGCCACGATGCCGCCTACGGCGCCGCGCCATCCGGCATGAATGGCACCAACCACTCCCCTGGCCTTCTCGACAAGCAGCACCGGGACACAATCCGCCGTGCGCACAACCACCAGGGTCTCAGGTTGATTGGTGACCAACGCGTCACCCTCGCCCTGCTCTAATGCCCCTAGCCCTTGATGGGTGTGGATGACGACCACCCGGGTACTATGGATTTGCTTGAGCGCGACGACAGCAGGAAACTCCCGCGGCCCACTCGCAATGTGCCCGAGTTGTATATGGGTGGCTAACCCTACCGGCGTACTCCGGGTCCCGAAGAAATGCCGCACGGGGATCATATCACTCGTCAATCCGTCATCAGACACTCCGGCCCCCTTTGGGAAGGGACCTTTCTCCATGGTCATGGGATTAGTTCTCCGCTTTCCTCCGTAAAAAAGTCGGCACATCCCAATCATCATCCACCAGCAGGCTGGTCTTTTCAGGAACCGGCCTGGCAGTCGCCTGTCGTCGCAGATAGGTTGGCCGGTCGAGATCCTCAGAACCGTTGCTCGCCCCATTTTCCGCAGGCACAGCCACCAATGCGGGTTTTTTAACAGGCTCCACAACAAGGGTCGGTTGATGCGCATTGGAAAACCGCATGACCGACTCGGCCTGTTCGAATCCTGTGGCAATGACCGTCACGGTCAATTCATCCCCTAGCTCGGGATTAATGACCTGACCTACGATGATATTGGCTTGAGGATCTGCCGCTTCCCGGGCAATATTGGACGCTTCGTTTACTTCATGCAACGTGAGATTGGGCCCCCCCGTAATATTCAGCAACAACCCTCTTGCCCCTTCCACGCTTCCATCTTCCAGCAAGGGGCTGGCAATGGCTAGTCTGGCCGCATCGCTGGCTCGCGTCGGACCCCGGCCAGTACCCATGCCCATCACCGCACGCCCGGAATAGCCCATGACGGTTCGCACATCGGCGAAATCCACATTGACCAAACCCGGAGTGGTAATGACGTCAGAAATACCTTGAATGGCCTGCCGCAACACATCATCCGCAATCTTAAACGCCTCAACAAGCGGCGTACTTTTATCGACCATTCCCAGGAGTTTCTGGTTGGGGATGATCAAGAGGGAATCCACGTATTTTTTGAGTTCACGGATCCCTTCTTCGGCAAAGCTGGTCCGCCGGTTTCCTTCATATTGGAAGGGTTTGGTCACTACTCCAACCGTGAGGATGCCCAACTCTTTGGCAATTTTTGCGGCAACGGGAGCACCGCCCGTGCCCGTTCCCCCTCCCATGCCTGCTGTGACAAAGACCATATCCGCCCCTTCCAGGGCCTCACGGATTTGGTGTTCACTTTCCATTGCCGATTCTTTTCCCACCTCCGGCTTGGCTCCTGCCCCCAGGCCCCGCGTCCGCTCCGGACCCAATTGGATTTTGTACGACGCAAGCGAGCGGCCCAGGGCCTGCAAATCGGTATTGGCCACGACAAATTCTACCCGGCTTAAGCCGGCTTCAATCATCGTATTTACCGCGTTGCACCCGGCACCTCCGACACCGACAACTTTGATGTTAATAACCGATTGCTCCTCATCAGACAGTGAAAACATACGACTCCTCCTTTCTACCACTCCCCTGTTAACCCGTGGGGACATTTGAATGATGACTCACCTTGGCCCGCGAAGTAGGCACGGATCCATGATCCTCCTTTCTTGTCATGATTTAAAAAAAGTTCATGATCCATCCCTTCATTTTCCCGACCAGACCACCGGCCCAACGCCCGGATCTTTTGCCTTTGCCGGCTCCCGGGCCCACTAGTTCAAACTCATTTTCGTGACTCACCGAATGGACGATAAGCCCGACTGCCGTCGAGTAGCTTGGGTTACTGACTATTTCCCGTAAACCTTCCACTCCGATTGGCCTCCCTAACCGCACCGACAAATTCAGCACGTGTTCCGCCACCTCGGCCATGCCCGGGAGTAAGGAGGTTCCGCCCGTCAACACCCCTCCAGCCACCAGCATGCCGTCATATCCGGCACGACGGATTTCACGAAGCACGAGCTCGAACATTTCTTCCACCCGTGGAGAAAGAATTTCCGCGACCAACGCTCGAGGCATAACCCGGGGCGGCCGTCCTCCGACACTCGGCACTTCAATGCCTTCGTCCTCATTCACAAAGAGACTACTGGCCACCCCATATTTCAGTTTAATTTTTTCCGCCTCCTCCGGCGCGGTTTTCAATCCCATTGCCAGATCCCCGGTGAGATGGCTCCCCCCGATGGGAAGAACCGCCGAGTGCCGGATACATCCCTCGACAAAGATCGCGATATCGGTGGTTCCTCCCCCGATATCCACCATCACGACCCCCAGGTCCTTTTCCTCATGGGTCAGCACGGCCGCGCTGGAGGCTAACGGCTGCAACACAATATCGACGACATCCAATCCCGCCCGGCTGACACACCGGATCAGGTTTTGTGCCGAGGTGACCGCTCCGGTCACAATATGCACATCGACTTCCAACCGTGATCCCGCAATGCCTAATGGATCGCGAATCCCTTCCTGATCATCCACAATAAATTCCCGAGGAAGCACATGAAGAATTTGGCGGTCTGGAGCCGGCACGGCGCAGGCCCGTGCGGTATCGACGGCCCGACGGACATCCGCCTTGGTCACTTCCCGTTTTTTTAAGGCCACCACGCCTTGCGCACTCTCACTCCCGATATGGCTTCCCGCAATCCCCGTATACACCGAATTGATTTGGACCGCCGACATCAATTCTGCTTCCTCCACGGCCCGCTTGATGGACTCCACGGTACTGTCCATGTTGACGACCATGCCTTTTCTCAACCCGTTCGAACGATGTGAGCCCACTCCGATCACATGAATGGAGCGATCATCCTGGATTTCCCCCACCACCGCACAAATTTTTGTTGTCCCGATGTCCAGTCCCACGACGATGTGTTCTTTTTTGGTCATGTCCTATAGTGTCCTCTTGCGAAAAATGACTTTTTGAGCAAATCGCAAATCCACTTCTTGCGACCGACCTTCAATTTTATCCTTCACGGTGGGATACAACACCAAAAATCGTTGCCACTGGTCCTCCACCTCACGTCCGAATTGAAACCGGACATTGGGTAGATCCACGATCGTTGTATGGGGTTGAGACACATCAATCCGTGGTCTGCCCGAAAACTGCTGGGACAGCAACGCAGCAATGTGAATACCCTGCTTGGCGCGTCGATGGCCTTCGGCTTGATGCTGTGTCATAAATGTGGAGGTCACCCCATCAACAATGGGCAATGTCGTCCCTGCCGGCACCTTCCCTTTCGGCAACAGATACCCTTCTGCATCCAGATAATAGGGTTCGGTTGGTGATCCAAACACCGCTGCCGGCTGACGCTCAGTCACCTGGATCACCAGTGAATGGGGTAACACCCGCTCAAAGGCGACCGACCCAATCCACGGATGCGATTCCAACCGGGTCGCGAGCAAATCTGAATCCACAGAGAACAAACTGGTCTGTGGCGCCAAGTCCAGCTTCGTCAGAATTTCATCGCGCGTGACTCGATCTAAACCCACAACCGTGATCTGTTGGATTTCCGTCCACTCATCCGCCCACCGCATCACCTGACGTCCTCCCACCACAACCCCCACGATAAGACAGGCCAGGGCACCTCCAATCACGACACGCCGGAGCCGCAAGGCTGTCGATGACGACTTCGCTTTCCCCGGTCCTCCGGTTTTCTTAAGGGGCCGGTTTTTTCGAGGCCGTTTCGTGTTAAGGGATTCTCCCGATATCATGACGCAGAACTCCTGGTGCTCCTTATTTTCCCGGAAGACGGTACCATCCATTTCGGTAGAGCCTCCCGCAATATCCGTTCAACCAGATCATCATAGTCCCACCCGATCTGTGCCGCTGCCATGGGAAGCAAACTCCGTTCAGTCATGCCGGGAATGGTGTTCAATTCGAGAATATACGGACGTCCGTTGGTATGAATACGAAAATCGACTCGAGCGGCACCGCGACACCCTAACGCCTGATAGGCACGAAGGCTGTAATCACGGAGAGCGGTTTCCAGTTTTGAAGAAAGCGAAGCCGGACACTCATAACGAGTTGCCGCCTTTCCATATTTGGCCGTAAAATCGTAAAAGCCCCCGGGAACGATGATTTCTACGCCGGGTAAGACCTTGTTGCCAAAAACACCCACCGCTACTTCCCGACCGGGAATATATTTTTCCACCACTGCCTGCTCCCCATATCGATAGGCTTCTTGCAAGGCCTCCTTCCATTGAGATGGCTTGCGAACGATCGAGACACCAAACGTGGACCCCTCCGCGCAAGGCTTCACCACCACAGGCAAGCCTAAGCTGGGAGGTGGACGAACCGGGATCATTTTGCCGGCTAAGGTCATACCCGGCGGAACAGGTACCTTGGCAGCCTGAAGGACCACGCGCGTCAATCCCTTGTTCATGCAAACGGCACTCGCACTCACGCCCGATCCGGTGTACGGCATCTTCATGACTTCCAACATCCCTTGAACCGTGCCATCTTCCCCTCCCGGTCCATGCAAGGCGAGAAAGGCCACCGAAATTTTCTTTGCCCGGATCTGATGCGGCAATGTGGCATCGACTTCAATGGGAATGACCGTATATCCCCGTCGTTTCAACGCATCACAGATTGAACGCCCCGTTCTGAGCGAAATCTCTCTCTCAGCTGAAGATCCACCCATCAGCACACCGATTCGCAAAGATTTCTGTGTCATCATTCTCTGTGTCTTCACCTTGTGATAAGCCTTTCACTCTGACTCAATCTCTTCGTTAGCACCATCAACCCCGGCATCTTTACAATTCTCCAATAATTTTCCATTCAAGCTGAAGCCGGACCCCAAACTTTTTCGCCACGGTTTGCCGGACTTTTCGAATCAAGGCCAGGACCTGGTCGGCGGTGGCCGCTCCTCTATTCACAATAAAGTTGGCATGTTTGGTCGATACTTCAGCATCACCAATCCGCACACCCTTTAATCCTGCGGCTTCAACTAACCGTCCTGCAGAATCTCCCGGCGGATTTTTAAACACGGACCCGGCATTCGGAAGGGTTAACGGTTGGGTCTCCCGCCGGTACTGCAGATAGGTTTTGGTTTTCGCCTCCACCTGCGCCTTATCCGAGAGAGCCAACTGAACCCACGCGCCAACGACGACGCCTTTGGGGAGCGTGGCCTTCCGATAAGTAAATAACATGTTGGAAGCCTCCACTCTTTCGCGATGTCCACGAAGATTCACCAAATCGACGGCATGCAAGACCTCCTGCATTTCCCCCAACCGCGTTCCGGCATTCATCACCACCCCTCCACCGACGGTTCCCGGAATCCCCGCCGCCCACTCCATTCCGGACAGATGATGCCCCACCGCAAATTGCATCAACCTGGGCAACCGCACCCCCGCCTGGGCATATACCACGTGACCGGCTTCCTCATGTATCCCGGTTAAGTGTTTCAATTGCATGACAATGCCTCGAATCCCTTTATCGCGAACGACCACATTGGTCCCGCCTAACACCACAAAGGGAATCCCTTCTGTTCGAGCCCCTACGATCACGCGAATGACGTCTTCCACATCCAGGGGAAAGATCAGGACATCCGCAGGGCCGCCCACCTGCAACGACAGAAGAGGCGCCAGGGATTCGTTCCAGTGGACTTCTCCTTGCACATGCTGCACGGCCCGTTGAAGCCGTTTCGCTGTCAGTGTCGGCCGGCCGGTCTTCACCTGTACAATCCTCGACTTCCATGACTCACCACATTCGGTTACAACGATTCCAACAATTCAGTTCCGACTTTCCAGACATCGCCCGCACCCAGGGTCAACAGGACATCGCCCTCACGAAGCTCCTCACGCAATTTGGCGATCAAACCGGAGTCACGATTGAGCCATTGGACAGAGGGATGACCAGACGCCCGAATAGTGTCGGCCATCATTTGTCCGGTGATCCCGGGAATCGGCGCCTCACCGGCGGGATAAATATCCATGACATACACGCGATCCGCCTGTTCGAACGCCTTGGCAAACTCGTCGACCAGGTCCCTGGTTCTTGAAAACCGATG
Source organism: Nitrospira sp. (assembly GCA_024760505.1). Classification (GTDB taxonomy): domain Bacteria; phylum Nitrospirota; class Nitrospiria; order Nitrospirales; family UBA8639; genus Nitrospira_E. The sequence continues at coordinate 1,574,796 of CP058931.1, read as the reverse complement.
CGGCTGGAACACCACGATCAACGGGCGCTGCCACGCAGCTCGCGCCGCCGCCAAGGTGGCACGAATCTCGGTAGGATGGTGCCCATAGTCGTCCACCACCACAATCCCGTTTTTCTCTCCACGAATCTGGAACCGCCGCTCGACTCCGGCAAAAGCCGCCAACCCTGCCCGGATCAAATCCACGGGCACATCCAATTCCAAAGCCACCCCGATGGCCGCTAGCGCATTGGCCACGTTATGCACACCCGGGATACGAATGCGGAAGGGTCCAAGCTTTTGATCCCGGTAATGTGCCCGAAATTCCACACCCATCGCTTTGGTTTCAATGTCCGTCGCAAACAAATCAGAGGTCAGCACACCCGAAAAATCACTCATGCCATATGTGTGATATCGCTTCACCACCCGAGGCAGGAGCTTGCGAATCCAGGGATCATCGGCACACACAATCGCCACGCCGTAGAATGGAATCTTATTGATAAATTCTAAAAACGCCTCTTGAAGACCTTCCATGCTTCCGTAATGATCGAGGTGCTCACGGTCGATATTCGTCACGACCACGATGGAGGGTGACAACCGCAAAAACGACCCGTCACTCTCGTCGGCTTCCGCAATCAGCAGATCACTCCGGCCCAAACGCGCATGGGTCCCCATGGCATTCACCTTGCCCCCAATGACGAATGTGGGATCGAGGCCGGCTTGCGCAAGAATCGATGCGACCATCGACGTCGTGGTGGTTTTTCCATGAGCGCCGGCAATGGCAATGCCGTACTTCAATCGCATCAGCTCTGCCAGCATTTCCGCTCGCGGAATGACCGGGATCACCTTGGCCCGGGCCGCACGAATTTCCGGATTGGACCCGGCAATGGCCGACGACACCACCACCACTTGCGCCCCTTCCACATTCGATTCCTGATGCCCGATAAACACCGTGCCCCCCAATTCCTCTAACCGGCGGATCGTGTCAGACACCCCCACATCGGAGCCGGTCACCTTATACCCTAACGTGAGGAGCACCTCTGCGATGCCACTCATCCCGCTTCCTCCAATACCGACCAAATGAATGTGTTGAATTTTTCGAAACATAATGTTTTAGACTTCCAGGGTTGAAGGGAGGATCACTGAAGACGGTCAGTTGATGCACCCGCTGCTGGGAACGCATGGCCTGTAGGTCTGGAGGTATCCTCTCAATACCGAGTCGGCCTACCGGGCTCGCGACTTCACCACAAGCCTCTCGTATGACACGACGACTATTTTTGATCTTCCAGACGTGGCCCTGACAAGACTTGCTCTTCATTCCCTGTAAGAGTCCCTCCTCATTAAAGATTGAATAGCTTCAGACAATGGTTTCCACTTTGACTCGTTTGTTTATTCCTCCGTGCCATATTTCCCCATCATGCCTGTATCTCACGACGCGACCGGATGCCCCACCAGCGAGAGGCATTCACTCACCATCTGCTCTGTGGCGTTGACTTTCCTGAGGATCCAGCTCTGTCGTGCCATTTCCTGTAAGTGGGGAATATCCACCATCCAACGTTCAATTTCTTCTGCCAGCCGATGCCCGGTGAGGTCGGATTGCAAGAGCACTCGAGCCGCTCCGGCCGCTTCCATGGACCTGGCATTCATTTCCTGATGATTATGTGTCGCCTGGGGAAACGGGATCAGGATTCCGACTTTTCCATATGCTGATAACTCAGCCAATGTGCTGGCCCCGGCCCGACAGACGATGAGATCCGCCTTGGCAAGCTCATGAGGCATATCAAAGAGAAAGGGGCGGACATCTACGTGAACGCCCAATTGTGCATAGCCGGCCTTGACCCGTTCCAAATCATCCGCTCCGGTTTGATGGGTGATGGTCACCTGCTCCCGCAGCTTCGAGGAAATCTCCACAGCCTTCACCATGGCCGAATTAATCGCCCGAGCTCCCTGGCTCCCGCCAAAGATCAACAGATGTGAGATCTTCTGCGGAGGAACGGGAGGACGTTCCAAGGCAAATGCCTTTCGAATGGGTGTGCCAATCACCTTAACTTTCGATGAGGAAAAGAACGGTTTCGCACTGTCAAAGGCTAGAAAGATTCTGTCGGCCAATGGACCCAACACCCGATTGGCCAATCCCGGCATGGCATTCGGTTCTAACAAGACTCTGGGAATATTCAACAGCCAGGCCGCCACGACCACGGGAGGACTAAAATATCCGCCTGTCCCAATGACCAGATCGGCACGGTGACCGCGGAGAATCTGGATCGCACGCCACAACGACTTCGGAAGCAGCATGAGGGAACGCGCCATGCCAACCAGCCCTCGGCCAACAAATCCTTCAACCATGATCGGTTCAAACCCAAACCCTTCTTTCCCCAGAATTGCTCCCTCTAGCGACTTCCCCGTCCCGACAAACACAATGCTCCCTTCAGGGTCATGCTGTTGAAATTCTTTGGCATACGCGATAGCCGGAAACATATGACCTCCCGTCCCACCCGCAGCAATGATGACCCGCATTACACCATTCTCTTCACTTAAGGGCCGGCTCGTCCCTGTCGAGCCACACTCAGCAAGATTCCGAGAGCTAACATGGTGACCAGGAGGGACGACCCTCCGTAACTGACCAAGGGAAGCGTCAAGCCTTTGGTCGGCAACAGCCCACTCACGACGCCTGCATTGATCAGGGCCTGAATACCCAGGAGCATGGTAATTCCCAACGCGAGATATCGCCCAAACAAATCAGGTGCCAAGGCCGCAACTCGAAATCCTTTACACACCAAAATGGCAAACAGGGCCAACAACCCGCAGGTTCCAATGAGCCCCAGCTCTTCTCCCACCAAGGCCAACACAAAATCGGTATGGCCTTCAGGAAGAAACATCAGCTTTTGCTTGCCCTGCCCGAGACCGACACCAAATAATCCGCCATTTTCCAAGGCCAGGATGGACTGGACAAGTTGATAACCTGCACCTTGGCGGTCCTCGAACGGATTCATAAATGTCGTCATTCGTTCCCATCGTTCGGGACTCATCCAGATGAGAGCACCCACACCCAAAATCATCGGCCCACCTAAATAGGCCAAGTGCCGCACTCTCGCTCCGGCCAGATACATCATGCCGACGAACACCAGGCTGATAACGACGGTACTTCCTAAATCCGGCTCCACGACAATGAGCCCGCACATGATGCCCACCATCGCCACAGGGGGAAGAAACCCTCGCTGCCAATCAGTGACTCGCCGTTGCGGATTCGAGAGAAACGCCGCGAGATACAGCACAACAGCCAGCTTGGCCATTTCCGTGGGTTGTATGGAAAAAAATCCAAGTGCAAGCCATCGCCGAGCACCATTGATTTGAGGGCCCACAGCCAGGACCAGCAGTAATCCAACGATACATCCTCCGACAACCAGGGGAATCCATTGCTTCCACTGGCGATAGTCGATGAAGGATCCGACCAACAGAACGCCAAATCCCAACAGCATCCACACGATTTGTCGTTGGAGGTAATAGGTGGCATTGGTAAATTTATTTTCCGCCATGACCCCACTGGCACTAAACACCATGACCAATCCCCCAAGGGACAGTGCCAGAGTGATTCCCACGATCAGAGGATCGATCCGCCTGGAACCGATGCCCAGATTCCCAGGGAACAGATCCGCCCATGCGCGCGATTCCACATGGGAGTTTTTACGTCGCAAGATAGCAGGAATACCCATTTATTGAAGTTCTCCGACAACCCGCTTAAATTCAAGTCCGCGATGATGATAATTCCGAAACATATCGAAACTGGCGCACGCAGGGGAAAACAACACCACATCCCCACTGGACGCAAATGCCACGGCCTGGGACACCGCATCCGTCAAGCTGGTTGCGAGGGTCACCGGCTTGATCTGATCCAGGGCCTGGAGAATTTTCTGCGTCGCTTCTCCGATCACCACGACGCCCTTAACCTGTCGTTTAATACAGTCAGCCAACTGCGAAAAATCACCGCCTTTGTCTTTCCCACCAAGAATCAAGACTAAGGGCTCATGAAAGCTCTGTAAGGCTTTGAGGGTGGCGTCCACATTCGTGCCTTTCGAATCATTGACAAATGTGATGCCCTTCCACTCCCGAACCACCTCTAAGGCATGCTCAAAGGTCGGCGTGGCCTGAAGAGCACGAACCATATCCTCTGCGGAACATCCACAGAGTAGTCCGACACACATTGCCGCCATCGCATTCGCCACGTTATGGTCTCCCCGCATCGGGAGAGCGTCTCGTGAAGCAATGAAAAAATCCTTCCCGTGCATCCGTGCTCTCATCTCGCCTGCTTCGAGATACACCCCCTGCTTCACTTTTTTGGTAAGACTGAATTCACAGACGCCTGCCCGTGCCGACAAAGCCATGGTTCTCACCACAGGATCGTCCACATTAATCAGCGCCCAATCCTGAATCGTCTGATTTTCAAAGATACGCTGCTTGGCAGCCCGATAGTCTTCTTGAGTGGGATGTCGATCCAAATGATCCGGCGTCACATTTAACAATGCGGCAACCCAGGGCTTAAACAGGTGGATCGTTTCTAATTGGAAGCTCGAGACTTCTGCGACAATATACTCATAGTCGGGCCCAGAAGACGGGTCCGTTTGCTTACGCACCGCCTCACATAACGGAATACCCAGATTGCCGCCCACAAATGCCCGCTTCCCACATTGTTGCAGGATCGATCCAATGAGGCGTACCGTGGTACTTTTCCCGTTGGTTCCGGTTACCGCAATGATGGGGGCCCGAAGAAACCAGCCGGCTAACTCAATTTCCCCAATCACCGGAATGCCCCGTTGGATAACCTCCTGGAGAAGACGATGGTCCTTGGGGACCCCCGGACTGACGACCAGGAGATCGAGGTCCCTCAACCCGTCGGCAACGTCATCCCCTCCGAACACTCGTACGCCTCGAAGACGATACGCTGCGGACGTGGACTCCACATCCTGACTTGGGTGTTCTTCGACGATCGTCACCACCGCGCCAATGTCCAGAAGGAGATCGGCAGCCGCCCTGCCGCTTCGTCCGAGGCCAAACACCGTAACACGCTTGTTTGGCCAACTCGTAATGGGAAACACGGGAGTGACGTTCACGGCTTCCATGGCTCCACAGGGTTCCACAAAGATCCTCTGCTTAGCGTAACTTCAATGTGCTAATACTTAAGAGGCCCAAAATGATCGCAATAATCCATAAACGCACCACCACTTTGGGCTCTTCCCAGCCCTTCAGTTCGAAATGATGGTGCAATGGCGCCATAAGGAAAATTCGCTTTCCTCTGGACTTAAACGATGCCACTTGAAAAATCACGGACACCGCTTCCATCACAAAAACTCCGCCAACCAGGATCAATAACAATTCATGCTTGCATACCACGGCCACCGTCCCTAAGGCCGCACCCAGGGGTAAGGATCCCACATCGCCCATGAAGACCGACGCGGGATACGTGTTAAACCAGAGAAAGCCCAATCCCGCCCCAACAATGGAGGCCGTCAGGATGGCCAATTCCCCGGCTCCTTCGATATGAGGAACGAGCAGGTACCCCGAGACCAATTTATTTCCGACCGCCCAGGCCACCACCGAATAGGCCATCGCTGAAATAATGACCGGTCCGACGGCCAACCCATCCAGCCCGTCAGTGAGATTCACCGCATTGGAACACCCCACAATGACCAGAACGGCAAATGGGATGTAGAAAACTCCTAAATCGGGAGTAAAGTTTTTGAAGAACGGCACACTGAGTTCCGTGGAATAGCCAGGAGAAAGATAAAAAAAGAGCCCAATGCCCAACGCCACTCCTAACTGTCCAACGATTTTTTGCGTAGCCGTCAATCCCTTGGATTGGCCACGTAAAATTTTAATGTAATCATCCACAAATCCGATCATCCCGAAACCCACAAGCGATAAGAGGACCAACCAGACATAGAAATTGGAGATATCCGCCCACAACACGGTTGAGAGCAATACCGAAAAGATGATGAGCAATCCTCCCATCGTAGGGGTACCGGATTTTCCCAGATGCGATTGCGGGCCATCAGTTCGTATTTTTTGCCCGAGTTTCAATGTCTGCAATTTTTTGATCATGGGAGGGGCCAGGAAAAACACAATCAGAAAAGCGGTCACTGCCGCATAAATAATGCGGAAACTGAGATACCGAAAGACATTGAAGATGGCAAATTCGGTATGAAGGGGATAAAGCCAGAGATATAGCATTAGGATGTACTTTCTTCGGGTTGAGGAAAAGAAGCCTCGCCCAGATATTGTTGCTCATGCATCATCACGGTCAGACGTTTCACTCTCGAGGACTCCTTATGGCCCTGGTATCCAGCCCGATTCGTGCAGTCTAGGACCCGGGGCGGACGGCATCGAGCACTCGTTCCATTTTTGCTCCACGGGAAGCCTTAATGAGCACAGCATCCCCACGCTTCACCATTGTTTTCAGCAAGGCCCCGGCTTCCGTGGCATCTTTCACCACGGACACCCGCGTGGGTCCGTGTACTGTTCGAGCACCTTCGGACATGTTGTGTCCAAACGCACCACAGGCAATTAAATGGGTGACATGGTGCCTGGCAGCATCGCGTCCGATTTCCCGATGAAACTGCGCTTCTTTAGGCCCCAACTCAAGCATGTCACCCAATACGGCGATCGTCCTTCTGACAGCATTCAGCCCAACAAGCGATTCCAACGCGGCTTTGACTGACGCAGGGTTGGCGTTATAACAATCATAGAGATACAGCACTCCACCCCACCTGCGGATCTCCGACCGCATCGGAGCGGGGCGAAACTTTTGTAATCCCGAAACGATGTCATCGCCCGACAATCCCATGCCACAACCCACTGACGCGCCGGCCAGGGCATTGGCAATATTGTGCGGGCCCATGATTCGCACACTCGCTCGTTTGGCCAATTTTCGATGAGGTAAAAACAGGCGAAATTCCGTGCTCCGTCCGTTCCACTCCAAGTCGGCCGCCCGAACATCCGCCTGAGCCGACATCCCGAATGAGATCACCGGGCATTTCGCTTTCCGGGAAAACATTTCAAAATAGCGGTCGTCTGCATTCAGAATTGCCGCGCCATCAGTTCGAGGAAGCCAATCCAATAGTTCAGCTTTCGATGTCGCCGACCTGGCCATTGTGCCGTAAAATTCCAAATGGTCGGGACCGACATTGGTGATCACCCCTGCCGTAGGCCTGGTCATGTCACACAATTGAGTCGTCTGCCCCACTTGATCCACCCCCATCTCTATGACGGCAGCCTGGTGTCCGGAGTGAAGACCCAGGAGCGTCCTGGGTACACCTATGGCATTGTTAAAATTCCCTTGCGTTTTATGGACGCGCCAGCGAGTCGCCAGCACCTGATACACCATTTCCTTTGTCGTCGTTTTTCCATTGCTACCGGTAATGGCCACCACCGGAATTGAAAAGCGCAATCGATGAAACCTGGCTAAGTCCTGATAAGCTCGCAGAGTATTGTTTACCGCCACCACCATGACAGGACCCGGGCCAGCCTGACGTACTTGCTTCAACATCTTCCGGGCCTGCGCCTCCTCAACCACCACACCTCGGGCTCCCAGCTTGCAGGCCGTTATCACAAATTCATGGCCATCGAATTTCTCCCCTTTCAAGGCCAGAAACAAATCACCGGACTTGATCTCCCGCGAATCAGTTTGCACTCGAAGCATTCTCCCCTTCTGTGGTCCCTGTAGGAGCAACCTCCCCTCCGTCGCATCGAGCACTTCGTTGATCTCAAAAGCTGCCATCTTGAATCGTCCGCGCTACCGGGAACCCATCTGTCGATGGATGGCCTTCCTGGCTTCTTCGCGATCATCAAAATGAATTTTTTGAGTGCCGAGAATTTGATAGTCTTCATGCCCCTTCCCCGCGATCAACAACAGATCTCCGTCCCTGGCTTCTGAAACCGCGGCATGAATGGCTTCGGCGCGATCGGTAATGATCCGATAGGGACACCGTTCTTCCGGAAGCAGGGATTGAATGCCCTGTTCTATTTGAGTCAGAATTGTTTCGGGATTTTCCGTTCGTGGATTATCGGACGTGACTATCACCACATCGCTATGGCGTGCCGCAACCTGCCCCATCTTGGGCCGTTTTCCGGGATCCCGGTCGCCCCCACAACCAAAGAGGGTAATGATGCGTCCTTTTGTAATGGCCTTCGCCGCTCGAAGCAACCGATACAGCGCATCTTCGGTATGCGCATAATCCACGACGACCGTAAATGGCTGGCCCTCATTGATGCGTTCAAACCGTCCAGGTACATTGGCCACTGACTGCACGGCTTGTTCGATCATCGGAACCGTCATACCCATTTCCAGGCCAATTCCGATCGCAGCCAGCATATTCGACACATTGTGTTCTCCCACCAATTGGCTATTGATTGTCAACGGGCCCTTGGGACTGTTCACCAGAAATTCCGTTCCTCCCATAGAAAGGCGGACGGATTCCGCCCTGATGTCTGCGTGGGAATGGAGCCCATATGTCCAAGTCGGAATGGAACAATGTTGAAGAATCAAGAAAGCCCGTTCATCATCCGCATTGACAAGGGCTCGTTTGGGGCGGGTCTTCTGACCGCTATCGACGCATTCGGTAAATAAACGGAGTTTCGCCTGAAAATAGGCATCCAATGTGTGATGAAAATCTAAATGGTCTTGCGTCAGATTGGTAAACACGACGATGTCGAATTCACAGCCGGCTATCCGATCTAAGGCCAACGCATGGGAAGAGACCTCCATGACCGCGACATCCATTCCGGCATTGACCATGGCACTCAACATGTTCTGGAGCTCGACAGGAGCCGGGGTGGTATGTGACGCCACACGTCGCTCTGTCCCGAACACATAGCCTACGGTCCCCAACAGTCCTACATGATGTCCTTGAGCTTCCAGCAGGGATTTGGCTAAGTGCGTCACCGTGGTTTTGCCATTCGTTCCCGTGACACCCACCATGTGCAGGTGGACAGAGGGCATACCCGAAAGTTTTGCCGCCAACAACCCCAAAGCCTTCCGGGAATTTGTCACTCGAATGAGCGCAGACGAGTTTCCTGCTAATGGTGGATTCTGTGTCTCAAATCTCTCCTCCACCACCACACCAACTGCCCCTTGCTTTTGAGCCAGTCTCACAAACTGATGTCCATCATAGTGCTCCCCCTTGATGGCCACAAATACTGAACCAGGTTTCACTTGTCGGGAGTCCTCGGTAACGGACACAACCTCAGCCTGAAGATCCCCTTCACTTACCACCGTATCCAGTGAGGCAAGAAGCTCTTGAAGCGTCACAGATTACTGCACAATGGGCTGCGGTGAAGAAATTGGCGAATTGGCCGCAGCCGTGCGAATGACTGCGGATCCACCTGGCAACACTCCCAAATGGGGCAAGACGCGCTCAGCGACCTTTCGAAAGACCGGAGCGGCAATTTCCCCGCCCCAGTTCCCAATCGTCGGCTCATCAATGACGACTAACATGGCAAGACGCGGGCGCTCAACTGGTGCAAATCCGACAAACGAGGCAATCACTTGTGAAGAAGAGTAGGACCCGGTTTTCGGGTCAATTTTTTGAGCCGTCCCCGTCTTTCCCGCAGCTCGATATCCGGCAAGCCTGGCACGCTTTCCTGTTCCTGCCTCTACGGCCAGTTCGAGAATCCTAGTTAACGTGCCGGTTGTCTCAAGCGAAATGGGTCGCCGTTTGGGTTGCGGATCTTTGGTCAAGACCGCCTGTCCGTTTGAATCCAGGATCGAAGAGACGACGTAAGGCGTCATTAGCCAACCACCATTGGCCACCACTGACATAGCTGTGACCATTTGAATCGGGGTGACGGCGATTTCCTGGCCCATGGCAATGGAAGAAAGGCTTCGACCACTCCATTTATTGGGCTCTCGGAGTATCCCTGAGGACTCTCCCGGAAGATCGATTTCGGTTTTTTCTCCAAACCCAAACGCTTTTAAATATCGAAAAACCCGGTCTTGCCCTAATTCCATGGCGACTTTGATCGCACCCACATTACTCGATTGCGCCACCGCTTCGGAAAACGTCATCCAGCTGGTTTTTGCAGGATCATGAACAATGGTCCCTGCCACCGACATTTTTCCATCACCCCCATAGATTAACGTGTCTGGAGCCATCACTTGCTCTTCAAGCGCCGCCGCTGCCACCACAATTTTCAACGTCGACCCCGGCTCATAGGGATCCGTCACCAGTCGATTTCGCCAATCCTGAGTGGAAAACTGCCCTAAGTGATTAGGGTCAAAGGTCGGATGCAGTGCCCACGCCAGAATCGCTCCGGTTAAGGGATCCATGATCACAATGCTTCCAGATTTCGCGCCGCTTTGCTTCAAGGCTTGGGCCAACTCCGCCTCCGCAATGAATTGGACAACCTCATCTATGGTCAAAGTGAGATGATACCCGGTCGACAAGGGTACAGAATCATGACTTGGGGGTGAGGCAAGCTTTCTGCCCAACGCGTCCCTTTGGTATTTCACCAGGTTTTTTTCACCCCGTAGATAGGACTCATATTGAAGTTCCACCCCTTCTAATCCCTGGCTATCAATTCCGGCAAACCCCACGAGATGAGATACCAATTCTCCCTTGGGATAAAAACGATGCGGTTCTTTGGTCAATCCCAATCCGGATATGTTCAATGCCTCCACTTCCTTGACGACGGGTTCCGGAATATTGCGTTTAACCCACACGTATGGCTGATTTCGTGTAAACAAATCGCGTAATTCCTTGACCGGCATTTGTAAGATCGGCGCTAGGGATCGGGCAACCCGTTGTGGATCATTCAAGGACGGCGGCCTCACATACAGTGAGGACACTTCCACATTGAGAGCCAGTGGATGACCTTGTCGATCAACAATGACCCCTCGATCCGGCTGAACAATCACGGTTTTTTCGTGTTGCTGTTGTGCCTGATGAGCCCCAACGTCCGCTTGAAGGACCTGTAGGTAAAACAGTCGGCAACCAATAAGCACAAACCCGCAAAGGAGGCCCAAGCAGACAATGCCACTTCGGATTCGACAGACGGGATGAATGTCCTGAGAGGGTGTTTTCACGGAAGGCTCACGACGGTATTGCCAAACTCCCGGACCAAACGAACAGGAAAATTTCCATCCGTTTCAGACTGGGGTAACGTATCCAGGGAGACCATAACGATCTGCCCTTCCTGAGCCACGGTGAGTCCCAATTGACTTTGCGCCCGTTGGGCAACTCGTTGCGGATCCGTTAACTGCGACAGCCGAACCTGCAAGCCTTCTTGCTGTTTTTTGAATACCGCACGCTGAGTTTCTAACTCTTCAATGGCATACCCCAGTCGCCACATGTCTATCTTGACCCCAACATAGAGCAGACACCACACTCCCAATAGAATCATGACGCCAAGGAACACGTTTTTCCTCATAGGGTCTCTCCTTCCGGAAGGCGCTCGGCCACACGTAACTTAGCGCTTCTGGCACGAGGATTTTGTTGTATTTCCGACACACTCGGAATCACAGGCTTCTTGACCAGCAATGCAACTTTTGGATGCTCTCTCTGCGCCAGAGAACGAAACGTCTGCTTCACAATACGATCTTCTAACGAGTGAAATGCGACGACACACACCCTTCCGCCATCCTTCAACAGGTCGATGGCGTCCCGGAGAGCCGGCTCGAGCAAGTCCAATTCACGATTCACGCGTATCCGAAGCGCCTGAAAGGTTCTGGTCGCAAAATGTAAGCGCCCCTTTTTGTAGGCAAAAGGAAGGGCACCCTCAAGGACAGACACCAAGGCCTGCGTGGTTTGAATAAGACCGGCGCCTCTGGCCTGCACGATTGCACGGGCAATTCGACGGGAATACCGTTCTTCACCGTAGGTAAAGATGACATCCGCTAACTCTTTTTCCGGAAGATGATTCACCAGATCAGCTGCTGTTACTTTCTGGGTTTGATCCATTCGCATATCCAATGGCCCACTCAGGGAAAAACTAAATCCACGCTCTGCCTGGTCCAGCTGCAACGAGGACACCCCTAAATCAAACACCACCCCGTCAACCTTCTCATAGCCGGACTTCTGAACAAAATCTCTAATGTGGGAGAAATTCCCATGTAGTATATTTACAGACGATTCATATTCACTTAATGTCTTCTTCGCAAGAGCAATGGCCTGATAATCACGGTCCAAACCAATAATATGAGCATTTTTTCCGGTTTTTTCCAGTATCTTCAGCGACGTTCCACCAATTCCAACAGTGCAATCAACATAGATCCCGCCAGGCAGCGGATTAAGCCAAAAACAGATTTCCTCTACGAGTACCGGTATATGAACATCATTCATGCACGGCTTGTTTCATTTTTACAATATATGTGGAAATCATCCCACTTTCTCCCACATCTGGAAGTATACAACCCTCGCCTATGATGTCAAGCACTCAAAAAATGTTGTAAGAAAGTAGAAGCTAGGTAATAAAAAATTTAGGAGCCATAGCCAAAATATTCGAGAAGCTCAAGGTCATTCCAAAAAAATATTTTAAGGATACAACGTATAGAGCATTCTGGGGAATGGAATCGTTTCTCGAACATGGTCCAATCCACAAATCCAGGCGACCACTCGCTCAATTCCCATACCAAAACCAGCATGAGGAACCGTTCCGTATCGTCGCAAATCCACATACCACTTAAAGGCCTCCTCAGGAAGGTCGTGAGCTTTAATTTGCGTCAGCAATTCATCCAAATCATGGATTCGTTGGCCTCCTCCAATAATTTCTCCATATCCCTCCGGCGCGAGCATATCCATACATAACGCCAAGTCTGGCCTCTCTGGATCTTTAGCCATATAAAATGCTTTGGCGGCAGCCGGATATCGATGAACAATCACCGGACGATCAAATTCTTGCGCTAAAGATGTTTCGTCATCGGCGCCGAAATCATCGCCGAATTGAATGGCGACCCCCTTCTGTTGAAGACGCGTCAGGGCCTCTTCATAGGTAATTCGCGGAAAGGGTTTGGCCATGGCTTCTAATTTAGGAATATCCCGCTCTAAGATTTCCAGTTCAGGTCGACGAGTTTCTACGACTCGCTGAATAACCGTTGAAACCAATTCCTCTGCCAATTGCATGGCATCCGGTAGGTCGGCAAAGGCCATTTCCGGTTCAACCATCCAAAACTCCATCAAATGGCGTCTGGTTTTTGATTTTTCCGCTCGAAAGGTTGGGCCAAAACAGTATATTTTCCCAAAAGCCGCAGCAGCCGCTTCCCCATATAACTGACCGCTTTGGGCTAAATAGGCTACCTGGTCAAAATATTGAGTTTGAAATAAGGTCGTGGTGCCCTCGCAGGCGTTGGGGGTAAAAATCGGCGTATCAATTAAGGTAAAACCTCGATCATCAAAAAAATTCCGACACGTCCGGATTATTTCATGGCGAACCCGTAAAATGGCGTGCTGGCGTCGCGACCGCAACCAGAGATGCCGATACTCCATCAGGAAACCAACTCCATGGTCTTTGGGTTGGATGGGAAAGGGTTCTGCAATGTGAATCACTGCCAATGTGGATACATCAAGTTCAAATCCACCTGGCGCTCGAGCATCCCTTCGAGGCTTTCCAGTCAGAATCACAGAAGACTCCTGGGTTAACTGACTACACAAAGAAAATTGTTCGTCGCCAACCTCACCTTTGCTTAAAATAGCCTGGAGATCTCCTGTGCCATCACGCACCGTCAAAAAGCTTAATTTTCCGCTCGAGCGTCGGTTGCGGATCCATCCCTTGATGGTAATGTCCTTCCCTTCAAACTGAGAAATCTGTTCAATCGAGACGACCGATTGTTCCGGCATGATGCTGCTCCCTCCCGCTCTCACAAAGAAAAAATTGACACCCTGAAAATTCAGCCGCTATGATCATTTGTCGATCAAGAGATACCTCAGGAACGTAAGGAGGCTTTCAAATATGAGTTACACCATCACTGTCCGCGAATTAAAAGCTCGCATGGATAAAGGCGATAAAATTTTCTTGTTGGATGTCCGAGAACCCCACGAATACTCCCTGGCAAAAATAGAGGGATCAGTGCTGATTCCTCTTGGCCAGGTCCCCCATTCCCTGAAACAATTGGACCCGACCGCTGAGATTGTCGCGTATTGCCATAAAGGAATGCGGAGTGCGGATGCCGTCGGGTTTCTTTTGCAACAGGGATTCTCGAATGTTAAAAATCTGATTGGAGGAATTGAAGCCTGGTCCATTGAGATCGATCAATCCGTTCCCAGGTATTAACAGAGAAGCTATCAGGTGAAACCATTCTCCTTCTACGGGCAACGGAGAGGTTATTTTCCGGTTCCACGAAAAAAATCGACTGTCCGGGTGAGCCCTTCCTGCAAAGTAACCTGAGGATCCCAGCCAAATACCTCTCTGAGCTTGGTCACATCCAACACACTCCGGAATTGCTCGCCTTTCTTTGCCGCTCCATATAGCTCTTTGCATTGGCACTTCGTTAAACTTTTAATAATTCCATAACATTCGTTGATAGTCGTCTCCTGGCCAGTTCCCACATTAAAAATTCCCCGAACATCCTCTCCCAAGGTCACCAAGATCGCTTCCACCGCATCATCTACATAGATAAAATCTCTTGTTTGCTTCCCAGTTCCATTGACAATCGGTTGACCACCATCCAGCATTTGCTTTGAGAAAATAGCCACGACCCCTGCCTCCCCCTCAGAGTCCTGCCTGGGGCCATAAACATTCGCAAAACGAAGCGCCACATACCGGAGTCCGGTCGCATTTGCATAATAGGCTAGATATTTTTCTCCAGCCAGCTTACTAATTCCATAAGGAGAAAGAGGTTCTGTCCGGTGTGACTCTGGGGCAGGAAATATTTCCTGTTCCCCGTAGACCACACCACCCGACGATGCAAATGTCACCTTTCGCACACCCTGCTTCACGGCATGTTCTAAAACATTGATGGTCCCTAAAATATTGACTTGCGCATCAAACCCCGGATCATCCGTGGAATGGCGTACACTCATTTGCGCGGCCAGATGGACGACAATAAGGGGACGCTCATTTCGGAATACCCGTTCAATCCGCTTACTCTGAATATCCATTTTATAAAATTGGGCTTTTTTATTGACATTCTTTCGCTTCCCTGTAGAGAGGTTATCAACAACAATGACCTCATTGCCTTCCTGAATTAACCGGTCAACCAGATGTGATCCAATGAATCCTGCTCCCCCGGTCACCAGAATTTTTGTAGACATGCCCGGCTTTCTCCTTTTACATGATTAGGTTAAGGGGATACTAATTGGCTTGCGTCCTTCAGCACTCATCTTTCCGTTTTTTCATTCCCACCAACATCTCTTTATTTCCTTTTTTCCCCAAGAGGGTCGAATCCATGACACCAATGACATCGAGACGAAGGCTACGGACATAATCCACAAAACCATCCCTCACCTGCTCACGCAATCGTTCATCACGGACAATGCCCCCTTTTCCGACTTGTCCTTTCCCAACTTCAAACTGCGGCTTGACCAATGCGACAAGATACGCCTGTTCACGCAGGACGGGCAAAATCACTGGCAATACCAAACGTAGGGAAATAAATGAAACATCGATTACCGCCAAATCAACCGGCTCAGGAATATCTTGGGGGCACAGATGGCGGATATTGCAACGGTCCATGACCACAACACGTGGATCCGTTCTCAGCTTCCAATCTAACTGCCCATATCCTACGTCAATGGCATAGACTCGATTGGCGCCACGTTGCAGCACACAATCTGTGAACCCTCCAGTGGAGGCACCCACATCCATCACCACACAGCCTGAACAGGAAATACAAAATGCATCCAAGGCAGGTGCCAGCTTTTCACCCGCTCGGCTGGCATAGGCGCATTCCGGTTTTGTCACTTCCAGCGAAACAGTTCTCGCAACCAGCTTCCCTGGCTTATCAATAAGGACCCCATCGACTTTCACTCGACCGGCAAGAATAAGTCGGCAGGCCTGTTCTCTGCTTTCGACCAGTTCCTGAGTCAGGACAAGGGAATCCAGTCGTTCTTTTGAGGGTCTCCGAGATGGAGCTGATGGCTGAGCAGCCTTCATATGTTCATGTCCACGAAGCAGACAATGCAAAGATTACCGATTGAGAGAGATCGTCGTGGAGATAATTTAGGATTCTGGCAAATTGGAATCCTCAACCGAAAAAGCCTGTATACGTTTTCTTCCATCCTTGTCTTGCACAAGGATCTCCACTTTGCGTTCTGCATCATCCAGCATTTTCAGGCAGGTCTTTGAGAGCTTG
The DNA here is from genome assembly GCA_024760505.1 of Nitrospira sp. Taxonomy (GTDB): domain Bacteria; phylum Nitrospirota; class Nitrospiria; order Nitrospirales; family UBA8639; genus Nitrospira_E. Next base: position 1,558,544 of record CP058931.1, on the reverse strand, counting down.
ACTCCTTCCTCAAAAATTCTCAAGGATTCATCCAAGGAAAGCTCCCCGCGCTCCAACTCGGCCACAATAGTTTCCAAGCGGGACAGTGCTTTTTCAAATTTCAGTACAGCCATAAATTTTGTCCGAAGATGATCAGTGATTCAGTTCTCTCATATCATGGATTCATGATCTATTAACCTGACATGTATTATAGCCATGGCGGAACATGAAGCAAAAGGGAATTCCTTACGTTGAAGGATGGGTGCGCTGTACCAGACAAATCAATTCGCCCTCATGAAGTCTGGCGCGTACAGACTCTCCCTCAGAAACTTCGGTTGCTTGCTTCACCACTTTTCCATTTTGCAGCTTGTGAACAATGCTATACCCCCGAGCTAAGACCGCAAGGGGACTTAATTGATTCAGCTGAGACATCCACAGCTCTGTTTGATGGCGTTTATCAAGAATGCACCCCGACATACCTCGTACAAGCCGAATCCCTCGGTCAACCAAAGCCAGTTGCTGACGATGAATGTCAATCAGGGGATTTCTCTCCCAAATCGAGGACTGATGTTTCAGCAACTGCACCTGGAGATTCCGGCACCAGTGCTTCATTTTTACATAGAGTTGCCGCTCTAACTCATCCACCTGTTGCACGAATTGTCCAAGCACGAGTCTAGGCTCAGGCAATCGTCCGGTCAATTCCTGAACTTGTCCTCTCCACGCGACACATAAACTCCTTATGGACCGTTCCAATCGTACTCGTTGATGCCCCAGATGATGCCTAACCGTTGAACAATCCGGAACCACCAACTCTGCCGCAGCGGAGGGAGTGGGAGCCCGATAATCAGCAACTAAATCTGCGAGCGTCAGATCGGTTTCATGGCCAACAGCAGACACCACCGGAATCCTGGAAGAGGCGATACCCCTCACCAGAATTTCTTCATTAAATACCCAGAGGTCCTCCAACGATCCTCCACCACGCCCCACAATTAATACATCCAATTCACCCAATTGGTTGAGCGCCCCGATAGCCTTAGCGATTTGTCCGGCAGCTTCATCCCCTTGCACGGGAACAGGGGCAATCAGAATCTGTGCAAAAGGCCAACGTCGATGAATGATGGTGAGCAGATCATGGATTGCAGCACCGGAAGGTGACGTCACCAGACCAATCCGATGCGGGTAAAGAGGAAGCATCCTTTTTCTCGAAGCTTCAAATAATCCTTCGGCTTCCAACTTTGCCTTCAGTTGAATAAAGGCTAATTGGAGCGCACCAACGCCCTTGGGCTCAACCACCTCCAAGAGTAATTGATAGTCTCCTCGTGGTTCATACACCGAAAGGCGACCGAACACGAAAACTTCCAAACCTTCCTGAAGCGAAAATTTCAGGCGTTCGACCTGACTGCGGAAGAGCACAGCTCTGATCTGACTCGATTGGTCTTTCAGGGTAAAATACCGGTGTCCAGAAGACGGGCAGCGAAGGTTAGAAATTTCCCCTTCAACCCAGAGTGGAGGAAAATTTTGTTCGAACGTTGAACGAATCTGTCGGGTGAGAGCCGAGACGGTAAGCACTGAAGGGAAAAGCCCTGGCACGGAGATACGTTACTCAAACACACGAAGGCGCGTGATGTGAGTGGTTTTTCCAGTTGAGTAATTAAGATTTAACACTGCCGCACTTAAAACAGAAGGTCCTGTCGCCACTTCGAATCTTTTCGGAAGTTGGGTCAGAAATTTCTGAATCACCAAGTTTGGTTTCATCCCGATGACGGATTGAACAGGGCCGGTCATTCCGACATCGGTTAAATATCCCGTCCCCTGAGGTAAGATTTGTTCATCCGCAGTTTGAACATGCGTATGCGTTCCAAGGACCGCAGACACCTTGCCGTCTAAAAAATACCCCATCGCCATTTTTTCTGAGGTGGTTTCGGCATGCATATCCACGAGAATACAGTGAGTCTGGGTCGTTAATTGAGCCAATTCGCGTTCCGCAACCCGAAAAGGGCAGTCCACCATTGGCATAAACACTCGCCCCATAAGTTGCAGAATCCCTAGGCGCTCCCCATGAATGGTTTCTACAACACACGTGCCTTTTCCTGGAACTCCATCAGGATAATTCGCGGGACGAATCACGCGCTGCTCTTTTTGCAGATACTCCAAGGCTTCACGTTTATCCCAGGCATGATTGCCCAGTGTAATGACTGAAAGACCCAAATCAAACAAGTCTTCAGCCACTTCCTGTGTGATGCCAAACCCACCTGCCGCATTCTCCCCGTTGCCAATAACCAGATCAATCTGATGCTCCTGAATAACCTTTGACAGATGCTTTAAGATCACCCGACGGCCAGGCTCTCCCATGATATCTCCGATAAACAGTACGTTCATGATCTCCTTTACTCACAGAGCTATTTGGCAAATTCGATAAAGCGATTTTCTCGAATGACTGTCACCTTTATCTGTCCAGGGTATGTCAGTTCTTGTTCAATCTTTTTGGCCAAATCTCGAGACAGGGCAAAACTTTCACTGTCGTTTAATTCTCCCTGACGAATTATTACCCGAATTTCACGTCCAGCCTGAATTGCATAGGCCTTATCAACCCCTGTAAACCCAGTAGCTAACGACTCCAGCTTTTCCAATCGCTTGACATAGGCTTCGAGAGTTTCGCGTCTGGCACCAGGGCGGGCGGCCGAGAGAGCTTCCGCCGCAGCCACTAATACCGATTCGGGACAAAGCGGCTCAACTTGTTCATGATGGGCAGCAATGGCATTCACAATGAGCTCCGACTCTCCATACTTCTTTGCCAATTCCGCCCCGAGCATCGCATGCGTACCCTCCTCTTCATGGCTAACCACTTTTCCTATATCATGCAAGAGGGCTCCTCGCTTAGCCAATTTCACATCTAATCCCAGCTCTGAAGCCATAATCCCACAGATATATGATGCTTCCCTGGCATGATATAAATTATTTTGGCCATAACTGGTTCGATATTTCAGACGACCCAATAATTTGACAATTTCAGGGTGAAAATCTGAAAGACCGACTTCAAAGATAACTTTTTCAGCATCGTCTCTCATTAACTTATCTAAGTCGCCTTTGACCTTTTCTACGACTTCCTCAATCCGAGTCGGATGAATGCGCCCATCCTGCATGAGGCGTTCAAGTGCAATTTTCGCGACCTCCCTCCGAAGGGGATCGAAGCCGGACACGATCACTGCCTCCGGGGTTTCGTCAATAATAAGATCAACGCCGGTTGCCGCCTCCAAAGCCCGAATATTTCTTCCCTCGCGACCGATAATCCTTCCCTTCATGCTATCATTCGCGAGAGGAACCACTGAAATCGTGGCCTCGTTGACGTAATCTCTTGTGATCCGCTGTATCGACCGGGTGACAATTTCTCTAGCCTCTCGTTCAGCGGTTTCTTTAGCCTCATCCAAAATTCTTTTTGTTAACAACGCCGCATCCATTCGTGCTTCACTTTCAATTTCACCCAACAACTGACGCTTGGCTTCCTCGGCCGTAATTCCTGCTACCTGCTCCAGGGCAAGCCGGTGCTCCTTAATGGCTTGGTCGCACGCAGCAGCTTTATTGACCAGAGCTTCTTCCTTCTCCTTAAGGGAACGCTCTTTTCGTCGCATCTCCTCATCACGTTTTTCAAATTGGTTGATTTTACGCTCGAGGGCCTCTTCTCGCTGGATGATTTTTCGATCCGCGGCTTGAATCTCATTCCTCTTTTCCTTTTCTTTTGTTTCAAGTTCAGATTTGGCTTGAAACAACAGATCTTTTACTTCGATTTTTGCTTCCTTGACCAGATTTTCGGCCTCTCGTTGAGCATTTTGGGTGAGCTGTTGAGCTTGCTCTTCAGCTGCAGACCGACGTTTCAAGTCTCTCTGTTGCTGATACACCTTCGATAACACAAATCCAAGAAAAAGCCCGATCACCACCGCAAGTATGGGAATTACCGTGTCCATTGGTTAGCTCCTATTCGTTTCCTCATGTCACAATCACGAGAAAGATTTATCTTCCCTCTGTTAGGCGGAAACAAACCCGCAAAACCACAGGGGAAAATCAGAAAAGGAAGGAAAACAAAAACTGGAGAAAAGCCTATCTGATAGGACAGAAGGCCCATATTTGTAGGAAACGAGGAGGAGGAGAGATAGGGCAACTCTCTAAGCCAAAAGGGCCCATAACAACACGCAAAGGACTCACCCAATGAATCCAGTCTTCACATTTTCTGCCTGAAATAGAAGAACATGGATACCACACAGGCCAAAAATTTAAAATTTTTAGATCAAAAGGCGAGCCATTTGGATAGAAATGAGCAATTTGCCTCGTAAACAACGATTTCCAAGAATTCAACCTGCCCTTAAATAAATTTTCCCTACCTCGTACAATCCCATCATACAAAAAACCCACAATGACTATGAAAATACTTGTCATAGTGGGCCTCCAGTTCAATTCCCTCCACAAGAGGGATATTCCTTTCTTTCTTTGAAATTCAATAACTTATGAAAAGTAAAATATCAGAAGACGATGAGGAATTTCAATAATGTGCCAGTTGAATGATGGAATAGACGGACAACATTCCGCCAACCAATGGAATGAAGCACTTCAACCAATTGATTTCAAAGGTAATACCTAATTAACGCTGGACAAGAGGAAATGAAGGAGAGAATGGTTAATGCGGGTTGGCCGCGAGGTGTTTTTCTATCGTTTCCAGTAGGACTTGAGTCCGTCGCTCAATTTCAGCTTCTCCAAACTGTCGGTGTCTCTCTTGTCGAAAGAGCTGATCCGTAATGTTAATGGCGGCCAAAATAGCCAGCTTTGTGGGAGTGCTTGTTCGGGTTTTTTGGGCAAGGGTACGCATTTGCGCATCAACATACCCGGCCAACTCATGAAAATACGCCTCATCTCCCTCTCCCTGGAGAGAGATTCGATGACCAAAGATTTCGACTTCAATGGTCCTCGTCATTCTTAAGTCCTGTAGATTAATCGTTTGAACGGTCTAAAAATTCAAGCTCGCCCAGCACTTTTTCAATTCTGGATCGAATCGTGGTTCGCTCCTCTTCCCATCCTTCAGACATTTCTTCGTGTTTGGCCAGCCGTTCCCGAGTCGATTCCAACTCCTGTTCAAGATGGGATTTATCCTGCCGTAGTTCAATGACCAGATCAAGTAATTTCTTAACTCGAACCTCCAACGTTTCTAATTTCTCTACGCTCACGTGCACGCCTCCTTATTCCCAAGGTCAAACGAGGCGGACTATAATTCGTTCAACAAAACCTGTCAAGAGAAACACCTCGGCAGGCATCCCCAAACAATGTCCGATAAATTCGATAACTTCCAAGTACGCGTTTCACATATCCACGGGTTTCTCGATATCCAATCAGCTCGATAAATTCATCCGGATCTCGATGACCATTTTGCCCAATCCACCGTTTGACCGCCTGAGGTCCAGCGTTATACGCGGCTACTGCATAAATAATATTGCCCTGAAATTCATTCAGTAATTTCCCCAGGTAATACGTCCCCAATTGAATATTGCGATTTGGCTCATCCAGGCCCTTTCGATCAGAATCGGAATCCTGTAATCCCAATTGACGACCAACTTTTTTGGCCGTCTCTGGCATGAGCTGCATCAGGCCAATCGCGCCAACCGGGGAGACAACACGAGCACTATATAGGCTTTCTTCTCGTATAAGCCCCGCGACTAAAAACGGATCCACATGCTTTGGGGCAAACGATTGAATGACACTTTGGTAGCCCATAGGAAAAGCTCCCAACCAGGCGGCAGACGAGGAATGGAGCTGTCCTTTGCGCAACGTTCCGCCAAAATGACGAATAGACAATCGAATCCCGACGTCGTAGGCCCCAACTTCGCTTGCTAAAGAGACCAATTGAGGAAAGGCTTTGGGATCCGCTCCGAAGCGGGCAAAAGCAGCCTCAAGCTCCTGGACTGCCTCCTTATATAGGCGAAGGGTTCGTAACTCTAGAGTTTTTTGATAATGGATATCCTGCTGAAGATGAGTTGGTGTCTCCACATTCATCATGTCTGTTGATGCCAACACTGCCCATTGTTTCGTCGAAAATTCTGTGGGACCGAGTCGAATCTCCGCCAATTGCCCGTAGTAGGTGAAGGGGTAGTCCTGGCTTAAATTTTTTAGACGTTCTCGCGCGGGTTCCATCTTCCCAAGATGTTCCTGGGCACGGGCCAGCCAATAGAAAGCCTGCGAAGCCGCATGCAGAGAAGAATCGGTTTGAGGAGTTCCAACTGCCTGGATAATCTCCTGAAACACCTCAATGGCTTCAATGAATCGTTTCTGTTGATAGTGAATCCACCCCACTCGCCAAAGCCCATCCAACCGCTGCGTCAGGGTATGAGCCACAGCCGCTGCCCGTTTATAGGCCTTTCCTGCCTCTAGCCAGCGCGCATGATCTTCCAACCAAATTCCGTAAAAGGTGAGGATCAACGATTGCTGATCACCTGTTACTTTTTCAATCGACAGGGCTCCGACAAGAGCCTCTAATTCTGGCCCTTTCCCCTGACGCAAATACACTCTTCCCAACCACACCCATGCATCATCTCTTCTGGAGGAGGAGGAACGCGATAGTAAGGTCAGAATCGCTTCTGCCTGGTCATACCGTTTCAAACGAACTAAGGCCATGGCCAACGTGTATTGGACCTGAAAAAGCTGGGGAGTGGGAGGGGATAGAGACGTAATGTGTTGAAATTCCTGAACGGCCTCCTCCAAAGCCCCGCCATTATATAATGCCATGCTACGCTTGAATCGCTCATCTAGTGAGGGTAAAAACAAAGAACCCACTTCCCGGCGTAGCCACGACTCAGCCTGAACTCGCTCTGGGGCTAAGGGGAATTTCCACCATAATTCACGGAAAATCTCAATCGCCTTTTCCCGTTGCCCCATCTGAGCAGAACATAGACCCATTTGAAAGAAAGCATTTGGGGATTGGGGATGGTCAGATTTTATACTGAGAGCCTGAGACCACATCGAGAGAGCGGCTTCGCAATCCCCTAATTTTGCCAAAACATCCCCACCCGCATAGAGTGCGTCAGCTCGAAGCAAAGAATCGGAAAAATGCTCACTAAACTGCTGAAATGCCCCTGCTGCTTCCTTCCTCAAACCAGCATGGGCGTATGCCTGCCCCGTCCAAAAGGTGAGATAATCCCTCAGAATAGGGAAATCACGAAGAGAGGCTTGCAACAGAGGAATGGCCTCAAGAGGGGAGGATTCCTTGAGCCAATACCCATAACGAATCCCGGCATGTTTGGCTAAAGTGGAATTACCATTGGCTGCGACAAACTCATTGAAAAACTTGGCATGATCCGGGCGGGCTCCAGAACCAGTTCCGCTAGATTCCAGTTGTTCCAGAAATTGCGCAACACATCCTTCAGAATTTTGACACGGGACAGAAGGAGGGTCCAAGGAGACGACGGTCTGAGGAAGGAAAAGGATGCACCCTCCCACGATCACTCCGCCAATCAGATGTATCGACAGAATCTTCATGACTCTCCTCAATATCATTATCTACCAGCTTACCCAGTATTCGTCATGCATACAATTACCAGAATGCCAGAAAATTTCAATCAGTAAAGTGATAAATCAGGTCGTCCGGGTGACTGGCCTTCATCCCCCCTCAATTCGATAACACGGGAAGACACTTCTCAAACAAATCCTACACCCTCTTCTTGGCAATGGGAACCCAAAGAATTCCGGAATTTTGGACCAGACTAGAGAAAGAAAGAAGAAGAGATTACGAGGCAAATGCCATCGAAGGGTAATGAGAAACATCTGCGAAAAACATGGGAGGGGCATTGGGGGTCATGCGAACCGTAGGACAATGAATTGAGCGATACGAGGGTTCACTGAATCGCCAGTTGCGGAATACTTGGCATCCAGCTTTGCCAAATCGGGAGATCTTCCCACAGACCTAAACGGGTTAAATACGCTTCTCCTTCTCTCCCAATGACTCCCTCCCCATCCTGAGCGATCCCTCCTCCCTCAACAAAATTTCCCGCATATACCGCCGTCAAAGGGCCGAAGGTCGCATGGGGAGTGTTCCATGGATCATCATGGAACGCCGCAATCGCCAGTAACACATCATCTATACCCCATCGCGCCAGAAAAGTGGCCCCACTTTCTCCGTGAGTATACCCTAAGACCCGCCTTTCCAACTTTGCCAAGCTCCCTCCTCGGCATTGAGATATCTCTACGACCGTCGTAAATGCCTCCGGATACTGACTCAGAAATACAAGCATGCCAATATCATGAAGCACCCCTCCCACAAACGATTGCCAGACCATGCGTGGATTCGATCCCTGATTCAAGGCAATCCGTGCAGCCAGGTATCCCGTTCTGAGACTATGCCGCCACAAGGCTGCAATACACGAAGACTCTACTGCACATCCCTCGGACAAGAGAAACACTTCGATCCCAAGGTCTAACGCACGCTCCAGATCAACCGGGATCATTCCCGCATTACCCGCTACTGCCTGCACATGCATTTCCACCTCAAGGCCAAGATAAGGTGATGCCTGAGATGGAAGCTCATCAAATTTTGTGTGCCCTCCCATCAGCAACTGCGGTGAAAAAGATCTGGACCAGGGGTCCAGTGGCTTTCCAGCATGAAACAAAGACACCCGATTTTCATGAGTCCTTTCTCCCTCCCCCTTCCAAGAGTCATCATTGGCTTGACGCCCATATTCAATCACGTGAGATACTCCAGAAAACACAGAAAAATTGCAGAGGACTGAATGCTTCCTCTCACACCTTCAAAATTTTCTCGGTTTCACCAGACTGACTCTTGAGGTAGGAATCCGTGAGACAGTCCATGAAAAATGCCAAACAAAAGGAAGAGGCAACAGAACCACACAACCCTCATGAAAAGACGGCCAGAAAAAACGATGGAATTCGCTGGATGAAGAAGTTACAAATCGGGAAAATGAAAATTCCCTGGCAGGTCTAGAAAAAATGTGGCGCCTTGCCCCATACCCTCACTTTGAGCGCGAAGCGCCCCTCCCATATTTTTTGCCATTAAAGCACCGTGATGCAGACTCAAGCCCCGTCCTCCATATTTGGTGCTATACCCTTGCCCAAAAATTTTCGTAATGTCGTCCGGGGGAATCCCGATGCCGGTATCCTGAATTTCCAAGCAAAGAGAATCCGGAGGGCCAATGATGAGCTTGACACGCACAACTAAGTGCCTCTGAGCAGCCGATTCCATGGCCTGACAGGCATTGCGAATGACATCCACCAAAATTTGAAGGAGTTGATGCTTATCCACGATAAGCTGTGGCACCTCCTGAAACTCCTGAATCACCGCAACGTTGGTTTCCTCCAACATCCTTTGATTCACTGCCAGGGCCTCCGCTATCACCCCAGCTACACATACCTGTTCCTTCATCCCGTTGGGCTTAGCCAAATCCTGTTGGACCGCAACACATTGCTGAGCATGCCCGGCATTCTCTCTCAAGCGCTCCAGTTCCAACAATGCCACTCGCTGTTCTTCCTTCAATTGCCCCGATAATTTTCCCAAATAATGCGGTACTTGTTTCCCCTTGGGATTTTGGGATAAGTACGTTCCAAGATCTTCACGATGCTTATCCAATAACTGTGAGATTCGACCTACATCCCCCACCATCGAATTTTTCAAAAGATCCGTGATGACCCCGATAGATACATTAATGCTATTTAACACATTGCCCACGTTATGCAGCACACCCGTCGCCACTTCAGCCATTCCCAACTGCCTTGAGGTTTCCATTAACTGCTCATGCAATTGCAGCTTCTCTTCTTCCATCCGTTTTCGTTCAGTGATATCCTGGGCAACACATACCAACCCCTGAAATTGCCCCTGCAGATCCTGCATCATCGAACCAGAGACCGAAATGGTAATTTTCTGTCCCTCATGAGTCAGGAAACTGGATTCCACCCCACTCACCGATCCTTGAAGTAAGAGATTTTCGATGATAGCACCTTGGGAAAATTCCTCACCAAAAATCAGGCCGGGCGACTGCCCAATGAGCTCATCCTCCTGATAACCTAAAAGATTTAGCAAGGAAGGATTCACCGCCCCAATAGTCATATCGGCGTTAATGACTAACAGAGAATCGGCCATCGATCTAAGAATATTCTCAACATAATATCTGGAAGCCGCTAATTCGCCACGAGCAGATTCCAATGCTCCCGTGGCCTCTTCGCCATTATCGGCATCAATATCCAGGCAGGGAGTAGAGGAACAACCGTATTCATCAGAATCGGTTGCCCTATCAAACGCAGGCTCCATAGGTTTCGGTAACGGCAGGCTCAAACAACAGGCTAATTGAAAGGCCTCTTCTCCGAGAAATGGGATCCGAAGTACCGCCCATTGCTCGGGCCGGCTCACAACCAGTCGATGGGGCCAGGATGCGCGATCTGAGGGAAGGCAGAAGATGCACCGTAGGGTCTGATCACATTTCCACAGCCCCTCAACCAGATCTCGCACGATCTCCCATTCCCCTGAACGACCCTCAATCACAACGAGAGCAAAAGGATTGTTCGCAGCTTGAGCCTCTGCGAACTTCGCTAAGACCTGAGGCCCCATTTCCACGCTGACAAGGGTGAACTGCGGTAAAGATGGCTGGGCAGCGGAGCTCGTAACACGTTTGTCACTTGATAAGCTCTCTACCGGCAGGGCATCCATAGACGGCACAGACAATGCATCACGCAACATCTCTTGGGTTTCGGGATGCGTCCCAACAAGTAAGACAGGGCGATGCGCAGGAATCGGTACCATAAATTAAAATGATCTCCCCAATATCCACAAAGCCAATGTCAGCAATCTATGCTTCTCCCAATCGGTAAAGCCCTGTGGGCCACCTTTGGAACTGGCCGTCAACTCCTCTCATCGCTGAATGGGGAGCGTGACGATAAAGGTTGATCCTTCTCCCAGCTTGGAACGAACGGAGATGGCTCCACCGCACTGCTCGACAATACGTTGACACACTGCTAACCCAATCCCTGTCCCTTCGAATTTCTCTTTCCGATGAAGTCGCTTAAACATCCCAAAAATATTTTCGAACTGTTCTGACGGAATGCCAATTCCCTGATCATGAATCTCGATTTGACAAAGCCTCCCATGCCGGCCTGAACCTGTGTGACGTCGATCCTGAATAATCGTGGCTGTGATACGAATGACAGGTGGCACCCCCGGCTGATGAAATTTCAAGGCATTGCCCAGCAAATTTTGTAACAATTGCCTGATTTGAATCGCATTTCCATAAATGGTGGGGAATTCCCCAAGATGGACGACAGCCCGCGATTCCTCGATCCGGGCGCCGAGGTCCGATAGGATTTCCTCAACCAACTCGCGCAAGACAAGCTTCTCCTCTGCCATTTGGGAAAACTCGACCCTTGAATACACCAACAGGCTTTGAATCAGCTGTTGCATACGACCAGCCGCGTTTTTGACGCGATCAACATACCCCAGACCCTGAGTGGTAAGAGCTGATCCATGCTTCAGCCGCAAGAGATCAAGAAATACCTGTATGGAATGAAGCGGTTCCTGTAAATCATGGGCTGCAACCGACGCAAATTGCTCCAAGTCGCGATTCGACCTGGCCAATTCATCGGTTTTGTGACGCAATATGCCTTCGACCCGTTTCCGTTCATGAATTTCATTCAATGCATGGTCCCGAACAGCAGAAAGTTCGAGAGTGCGTTCTTCAACATCACGGATCGCATGAGCTAACTGCGCCTCAACCGCTTGTCGCCTGAGCAAAGCCTGCTCCAAACGACGGTTGGTTTCTTCTAGGAGGCCCGTTCGCGTCATGACGATCTGCTCGAGATCCTGAACCCGCAACCGGGCCTGCTGAGCCCAATGCCACTTCATCGTCAAAACCGAAGACAATTGCCACACCTCAATCGGATCAAAGGGCTTACGTAAAATCAATAATTGATCCCGGCGTCCTAATCGAGGCAATACCTCTGACCACCCACAATCAGGATTGGCCGTACACAATACGACCTGTACGTCAGAATCCTCATCCCAAATTCGCTCAACCGTTTCAAACCCGTCCCAGCCATTAGGCAATTGGACATCCAAGAACACCACCGCAAAGGGAGAACCCTCCGCCTTAGCTTGCGTGACTAGATCACGCCCTGACTCTCCATTGTCCACACAATCGAGATCGAAGGGTTCTTTTCCATGATACAGGAAGGGCCCATCAAAAGGATCATGAATGCCCTCCGGCCACCCATCGGAAATGAACCTTATGGCGGGACACAGAATTTTCCGAAAATCCTGTAAAACGCTCTGGCTATCATCGATCACTAAGATCCGTCGATTATGGGTACAGACGGGATTCATGTCTGTCCTGCCCCTGCCTCAACCGGAAGGATCAGTGTCAAGGTTGCGCCGGCGCCAACCCCTTCGCTATGGGCCTGCAACAATCCACCCATACGATGAATCTTGACCATCGAACTATGCAGGCCAATCCCATTGCCATCGCGTTTGGTCGTAAAACCGCGAGTAAACATTCTGGCCAAATGTTCAGGCGCAATTCCTATGCCCGTGTCTTGAATTGTGATGACAACGGAAAATCCATCCTCTGCCCGAACTTCGACTCGTATGGTGAGCTGGTGGTCAACTCCGTCCTTTGCTTGCATCGCCTGTTTGGCATTTCGTAGCAGATTCACGAGAATTTGAAGGAACTGATGCCGATCGGTTACAACGGCCGGGACAGGCTGATAGTCTCGTTGGATCCTGATCCACCTCGCATCCCCAGGTTGAAAACTTAACTCCACCGCTTGGTCCAGAAGTTCCACCACAGAGAGAGCTTCACTGGTGCCCCGAGACTTCGCCATCGTTTGATGTGAAATGATAATTTGTTTCACGTGATCAATATTGCGAACCAGACCTTCCAATTCTTTTAGCGCCGTCTGTTGCTCTTCTATGAGGTGGCTCCCCAATTTCATAATCGCCGGTGGGATTCGTTTTCCTTTTGGATCCTGAGTGAGGAATATGTCCCAATTCTCATCATGTCGCTTTAACAATTCCGCAATTTGATGAACCAAAATCACCGAAGACTGATTAATCAACTCATGGACCACATGCACCGCCACATTGACGCTATTGAGCACATTACCCACATTGTGCAACACGGTTGAGGCGACATTCGCCATCTCAATTTTATAAGAGGCATCTTCCACCTGACTGCGCAATTGATCCCGCTCGATCAAGCCCCGACGTCGAACCAACCCCTCTTGAATGGCCCAGGGAATCGCGGCACCCGCCATATGCTCATTCACCAGCCAATCAATAGCCGGTTCGTTTATTCCCTCCCCATCCTGAATATCATCATGAATCAATCCCAAAATGAACGCATTGCCACAGGTTTTTTTGATATCGCGCGCAATCTCCTCACCCCTCCGCTTCACACGACAGTCCACCAAAATGAGATCAAATGGGTTGTCAGAGTCAGAACAGAAGAGATGCACTGAGGTAGAGTCAAACCAGGTGATCTGAAGCATGGAACCCCGAGAAGCCAACACCCTTTGACAGAATGGGGAAAGATCACTTTCCTGAAGTCCCACGATCCCCACACGAAGAAGCGGAAATTCTGAAAGCACCTGCCTATTAAATTCCGACATGCCGTGGGCCGTCACATGAAGGGGATAAGGAAAGAAGATCAATCATGAAGGAGAAATAGCTCATCAACGTAAAAAAAAACAGCAGTCCACGGTGGACGACTGCAATTTCGCCTTGAACATCCATGGTATTCATTCTCAGGAACATGCGAAATAACGCTTCCCTGACTTGCCGACATATCGCGCACTCTGTAAAGAGAGGCCATCCCCTAATCCACAAATATCCTTCCATAAAAGAGAATATCCCCTACGCACCAATCTACAGAATATGAGAGATGTCCTTACTTCAATGAGCTTTGATTGTTTCCTCGGCCCGTTCTTCTGCCCATTTGGCTAATAATTCCAACTGCGATTTTGCTTGACGGGATTCCGCCCAACGTTTGGTAAGGGAATTCGCCAACTGCCAAACCTCAATATTATCAAAGGGCTTTCGCAATATGAGGAGTTGGCCATTATTATTCAATCGTTGAATGACATCTTCCCATGCATGATCCGAGAATGCCGTACAAATCACAATCTGCAAATCAGGATCTTCTTCCCACAGATGCTCCACAGTCTCTACGCCATCCCAACCTGGAGGCATGCGCATATCCACAAAGGCAACCGCATACGGCCGTTCAGCCTTCATGGCATCTTGCACCATCCGATGTCCCATTTGCCCTTGGTCCGCAGTTTCAACTTCAAACTTTTCAACAATTTTTTGTTCTTCCACATCATCAAACAATTCGGCTCGAACCTCTTGGAGCAGCGAGGTATCTAATGATCGCTCAAGAATTTTTCGAAAATCATCGTGGATTGCCACATTATCATCAATCACCAAAATACGCCGGTTGTCTTGTTGCTTCTCCATTACCGTTTTCCCTCCATGTGAATAACTGGCAAATCAAGGGTAAATATTGCTCCCTGCATTGGACCGTCACTCCACACCCGAAGCGATCCAGCAAGCTCTTTGGCCGCTATAGCACTGGCATGAAGATTCGGCAACAGGTCTGATTGCTCCCCCGGAACCTGCGGGGAAAACACCCGCGTGAGACAATCCGAAGGGATTCCGCTTCCAGTATCAGCGACCTGCAAGCGGACAAACCCTTCGCGGTCCGGGCAGGGCAACACAGATAAAGTGAGGCGATGGGTCCGGTCGGTTATCTTCCGCATCCCATTGATCGCGTTCCGGATCAAATTCACCACAATGCGGAGGAGTTTGGATACCTCCAGAATACCTTCGCCAACCATTTGATACTCCCGACACACTTGGACCCCCATCCGATCCAATTCACCCTGATGAGGAGCCAAGGCCTCGTCCATAATCTTTGCAAACTGAATGGTATCTTTAAATCCCCCGACCCGAAGCGGTGCTTGCCCAACCGTCAGAAAATATTCCAATTGTTCAAGGTGATAATTGAGTGTGGTCAATTCTGTCAGAGTGTCGAGGTGGTTCTGGGCCAATACCTCACTTAACTGCCCCAAGAAATGTGGAATCCTTTTCCCTTTGGGATCCTGAGTGAGGTACCTCCCATATTCATGGCTATGGGCCTCCAACATATCTGCAACCCGCCCTACATCTGCCACATGAAATTCCCGAAGCCGATGGTTAATGAGCCCGGCAGACACATGTATGCTATTCAAGACGTTTCGCATTCGATGGAAGATGGACTCCCCCGCTGCTCCCATTGGTCCTTCCGAAACCCCTGATGATTTTGTCTGAGTCGTCATCGCGAAAATAGCCGTCGAGGTCCCTTTACCGAGATGGCGTTTCAACTTATATTGTAAAATCTATTGATTCTAAAGCGTTTGCACGAATCCCGGGTATGAAAACGGAAGAGAACATGCCAAAACATCTCAACCAAATCCTTGGCGCAGCATATGGGAATGAATCGGCAGTATAAGAAGGAACCTTAAGAGCCTTGGAAGCTTAACTCGCATGTTCCTGCATCCGGAGAATAACCAGATTCTCAAGAGATAAAGGTTAGCCTTCGAAGAAAAAGCGCGTGCGGTATCTAGCCTACGGCATGCACTCCCAGAACGGTGGAGAATTTCCGAATCTTTAAAACGGAAGCATCACTTCACAAGAGGTATCGATCGAAACTGCAAGAAGGTACTGGTGTGATTTCTTTGATAAGATGATCCGCCCTTAAGGTTCGAACCATGATTTCACCAATTCACTACAAAGAATCAAAAACATGGACCAAAAAATGATTGACGGGAAAGAATGGCTTCGACAAGATAACTCAACTTAGTTATCTCGCTTTCTAAAAAATAACTTAACCCCTTTTGAATTCTCAAAGCCGTCTCGACTTGTTTTTACTTGGAAATAATACAAACCATGCTACCATTCAACCTTTTCGGTCTCAGGGTACACCCAGATTCTTCAACCCTTTGAGTCCAATTCAGGATAACAACCAACAGATAGTTTCAATTTCGTTATGATAGGTATTTGTTTAATATCTCCTTGAATTCAAGGATAAAAGAAGAAAAAACCCATACTCACGCCTCGTAATCCCCGTGACTGAATCTTCCTCAGCCTCCCCACCACCCGCAGCTCAATCCGCAGCTCTCCGCGGACTGCTCGTCGCGCAATTTTTTGGAGCCTTTAATGATAATGCCTGGAAACTCATTGTCGCCCTCCTGGCTATTAAGCAAGTCGCCGCCTCAGTAGGTGCCTCGGGGCCGGATTTTGAAGCAGCCTCCCAGACGACCACTACGCAAGCCTTTGTCATCTTTACCCTTCCCCTGATGGTGGTTTCGGCCTTTGCCGGAGTCTTTTCCGATCGGTTCAGTAAGCGAACCGTCATCGTCGTCATGAAAGCCGTAGAAGTCTTGTTGATGGGAGCCGGGACTGCTGCCCTTTTTTGGAATCCGCTTGGTGGAGTCCTCCCCCTCCTGGTACTAGCCGCAATGGGTGCTCAAAGTGCCATTTTTAGTCCTTCCAAATATGGGATTCTTCCTGAACTCCTACCTCACCATCGCCTGTCATGGGGAAATGGTCAACTCGAGATGTGGACCTTCATCGCCATCATTGCAGGGACCGCATTGGCGGGTCCCTTGCTGGACCTTTCCGGTCAATCTCCATGGCTAACAGGATTAGTGCTTTTGGTGTGCTCGGGAATAGGATTATGGGCTTCATTATTTATTCCCACAGTCCCACGGGCTCGACTTGAAGGGGGAGTTCGAGAAACCTGGAAGGCCGCCATTGAAGCCCTTCGGTTAGATCGAGTCTTGAAATTGGGCATCATGGGGGCCATGGCATTTTGGACGTTGGCCAGTTTGGTTGGGCAAGATGTGTTGATCTACGCAAAAGCCGTCCTTCAATTATCTGATTCTCTTTCAGGGCTACCCCTTGCAGCCTTCGGAGTCGGAATAGGCATTGGCTCCCTGTTGGTCGGAAAACTCTCAGCGGCCAAAGTTGAATTAGGCTACCTTCCCTTGGGAGGCACGGGGATAACCGCTAGTCTTTTCGCCTTAGGGTTTGGGGAGCCACAGTTAGGAGGAACCCTCATGGCCATGGGGGGTCTGGGCCTCGCCAGCGGATTTGTGGTGGTCCCGCTCAACGCCCTCATTCAATGGCGATCCCCAGCTGATCGACGAGGCGCCGTGATTGCCTTTGCCAATACCCTGGTCTTTGGAGGAGTCCTGTTGGGATCTCTGGGATCAGGATTCCTCTCAAAGATCGGGCTTAGCGCCAGCAATATCTTTCTCGTATCAGGAATCGGGAGCGCGACTCTAACCATTTGGGCACTTCGGGTTCTCCCCGAAATGTTTATCCGGTTGATGTTAGTCTTGTTCACCCACACCATTTATCGACTCACCATCACCGGGCGGGATCGTATTCCGCAAGAAGGCGGGGCACTTCTGGTACCTAACCATGTCTCGTTCATTGACGGACTGCTCCTACTCGCCACCACCGATCGCCCTATTCGATTTCTCGTCGACCAACATTACTATGACCATCGCGTGCTCCATCCCTTTGCCAAAATCATGGGGGTCATTCCAATTTCCTCGAACGGATCTCCCAGAGAAATTTTACATGCGTTACGGCAAGCAGGACAGAGTCTCGATCGAGGCGAACTGGTCTGCATTTTTCCAGAAGGCCAAATTACCCGTACCGGTAACCTCCTACCCTTCCGGTCGGGATTCACCCGCATCGTCAAAGGTCGGGATGTCCCCATTATTCCCATCAACCTTGACCGGGTCTGGGGGAGTATCTTCAGTTTCATCGGCGGACGTTTTTTAGCAAAGTGGCCTACTCGCTTTCCCTATCCCATTACGCTCTCTATTGGCGAACCCCTCCCCTCAACCACATCTGCCGAAGAGGTACGGCACGCCATTCAGGAATTAGGAGAAGCCGCGTGGCGTTTACGAAAACCCACCCGGCGCCCTCTCCATCATAGTTTTGTATGGTCCATGCGCAAGCACCCGCTTCGTGTTGTATTTGGTGATGCAACCCGACCTCATGTGTCCTGCTTCCAGGCGCTAACAGGCGCCATTGCCCTGGGAAGAGCACTCAGACCTCGTTGGGAAGGGCAACATACGGTGGGAATTCTGCTGCCGCCAAGTGTAGGTGGAGCGCTTGCCAATGTGGCCGCAACTCTTTCTGGAAGAACCACCGTCAATTTGAATTACACGGTCGGCGTGCAAGGGTTGGAATCTGCCGCCAAACAAGCTGGGCTCGTGACTGTTCTCACCAGTCGGGTCTTTTTAGTAAAAGCCAAATTAGAATTGCCGATTAACGTCACTCCCATCTGGATCGAGGAGATTCGAAACACGATTAATTTGCAGGCTCGGCTCACCGCGGCGTTGTTAGCGCTCTTCGCTCCAATCCGGATGTTGGAGCGTCTCTGTGGAGCCACAATACATCCTTCTATCGATAATATCGCCACAATCATTTTCAGTAGCGGGAGCACCGGAGAACCCAAAGGCGTCCTGCTGAGTCATTTCAACCTTGATTCAAACGTGGAAGGCATTGCCCAGGTCCTGCACCTGGACCAGAACGACCGAGTTTTAGGTATTTTGCCGTTTTTTCATTCTTTTGGATATCTGGCCACACTGTGGTTTCCGGTTATCCATGGAGCGAGCGTGATCTATCATCCTTCTCCGTTGGATGCCGGGCCCATTGGAGACCTGATCCACCAGCATCGAATTACCATCCTGCTAGCAACCCCGACATTCCTACAATTGTACCTTCGCCGCTGCACCCCAGAACAATTCGGTTCCCTGCGGATCGTCCTGACAGGCGCGGAAAAATTACCAGACCGGCTTCTGGTCGCATTCGAAGAACGATTTGGGATTCGACCCATTGAGGGATACGGGGTCACAGAATGTGCTCCGGTGATTGCTCTTAACTGTCCAGATTTTCGGGCGGCGGGGTTTTTCCAAACCGCCTCCCGGCGGGGAACGGTCGGTCAGCCCCTTCCCGGAGTGTCCGTCAGAATTGTCGATCCTGATACCGAGCAACCATTGCCCGTCGGCACTCCTGGCATGCTGTTAGTCAAGGGACCCAACGTAATGGATGGGTATTTAGGCCGTGAAGATTTAACCGCCAAGGTAATACGACAGGGATGGTACATTACCGGAGATATTGCCGCACTCGATGAGGATGGATTTATCACGATTACCGATCGCCTATCTCGGTTTTCCAAAATCGGTGGCGAGATGGTTCCTCACGGACGAGTTGAGAAGGCCTTATTGGAAGCCGCAAACGCCGAAACCATGGTTTTTGCTGTCACCGCTGTGCCCGATGAACGAAAAGGAGAGCAACTGGTGGTCTTACACACCCTCGAAGAATCGGCCATTCCTGAGATCTTGGAAAAGGTCTCGGCCAGTGGATTGCCCAATCTGTTCATTCCCAAACGGGACAATTTTATCAAAGTAGATCACCTCCCTGTATTGGGAACGGGAAAGTTGGACTTGCGCACCTTAAAACAACTGGCACTGGAAAAATTATCAAAGGCACAACTTCCTTAATACCAGTCAGTAAACCTGCTCCCAATTGACTTCATCTTCAGCTAACTCATGGGCACACAGAGACAAAAAATGACTGACCAAGAAGGACCTGAACAGTACCCGCAAATAACAATAAAATAGAGTTTATTGCGTCACAATCTTCCGACTACACGGACCGAAGGCGTTTTCCGTATCCTAAAGAACTATGCCTAAATCTAAATGTGAGGTTTTTGGATAATGGGATTAGTGCTTCTTCTACTTTGGTAGGCCGTCAAACCCAAGGACCGCTTCGCCTGTTTACTGGAAATACTTCCTTTTCTGATCGATATCCCCCTTCTTTATGCCAGCTCATTTTTATCCCCTTCCAATCCAATTACCTATCAGTTACTCACCATTCATGCAGTCACTCTCATCCTAGGTGGACATATTCCGCGTACGCCGAGGTTCCATTGAACTTCTGGATTCAGGACCTTTTTTTCTTGGGCCGAAACCGAATTGCTCATTTGCAATAATTTGGCCTTAAGACGGGTATAAGACTTTCCCAACGACTTTTGGCGGGCGTCTCCATCCAACGCCAATCCATTGATGCGATCGAAGCACTATACTGCTACACAAAAGCCGGAGCCGTATTGGTGAAAAGGGAAGCTTTATCCTTATGAGGGTAAACAGATTGTGCCCTAAGGGCGAGGAAAGAAAGCAAGAACACTGAATCCCATTAACTGTCCACTGATCGCCCTGATTATTCGCCTGAACGAATAAATCGTTTTGCGGTGGGGGCAAATGGGGGACAGAAGCTACCATATAGGTACGGGCCCTTGTCGGTTAATCGGAGATATTTCAAATGGAGAAGTGGGGTTTGCGAGAACATTCAGGTAGCAGAAAAGGATTTGGAATGGGGCCAAAATATTGATGAAGGACAAAAAGGAATAGCCCGCAAACCCACACACGCTTCAAAAAGAACGAGATCATTTGTCCTTCGAATGCTCTATCTAATACTCCTGCCTAATCTGAGGAGGCAACAATTCGAAATCTCACATCATCAGCTACGTTATAAGCCGATGCCTCGTCTCCCACAAATAAACCACAACGATAGAGTCCGGGTTTCCAGCCTCCTTCCGGTGAAATTTTAAACCGAAAGTATCCGGATTGATCATTCATGCTCATGATGACCCGATCCTGGACTAACGCGACCTGATTGGACGAAATCTCAGACTTTTCAAGAAAGCATTTGGCCGTTAAGGGAATTTCATCGTAAGAAGGTGTGACTAAGTTAAACACTACATATATTTCTGGTTGAGTGACGGAAAACGTGTCTCCTGGATCAATGGGAATAAATTCATGGGACCCCATAAGCAGGTCATCACGCATCACCATTTCTGCGGGAATGGCGAATCGGAACCAACTGAAATCCGCGTCACGCCCCATTAGGGATGCTCGGGAATGAACCGGTTCCAAACCCTCTAGGCTTCTTGTTGGTAATTCCTCAGCTTGAACCGGCGGCGTATCGGGGATGACGGGATCAGGGCTGACTGGACTGGGAACTACTGTAGACTTTGGGGGACTGGGAAGATGCGTCCGAACCTTCTCCAACCATTGTGCCACCTTTTGCATATCGAGAACCGGTGCCCCGGCAACGATTGGCGCATCATCGGTACTTTCCTGGCTCTCCTCAGACGCAACTCTTGGTGCAGAGCCTAACTCGTGAAGTAATTCAAAATGCATCAACGCTTCAGGCCATCGTTCCAATTCCACCAGGCACTGACCAATACGAAAAATAGAGTCCAAATACACCTCATTGGACGCACCCTGATCAATCCCCTTTTGGAGAAAATCGATGGCTTCCTGATAGCGATTCAATTCCATTAAAGTCTGACCGAGTTCATAAGCCGCTCGTTGATCGGAAGGTTTGAGGATAAGAACTTCTCGAAATACCGGCTCGGCTTCCTCATACTTGCCAGCCGTAAAGAGTTCCCAGGCCTTATTCCGGATCAACGCCCATTGCTTAAGATCTGCCCCAGTGCCCTCCGGGGTAAAAATGGGTTGAAATCGTCGTCCCCTCTCTTTTGTAGCCCCATACACCACCATTAACAAATTGCGAGCAGCGGCTTCGACCGGAGAGCCTTTTGGGACATTTTGCAATACCCCTTCCACTTCTTTTCTGGCCCCTTCATAATCCAAAACATCAAAAAGCGCGCGGCCTAAAGACAATCGCCATCCCGGCATATCCGGAGCCAGGAGGACCGCTTGGCGATATGATTCAACTGACTCCTCTAAACGATCAAGTTTGCGAAGTTCTTGTGCTAAACGCAGATGAACCAGAGGGTTATGAGAGGATCGTTTGGCAATACCCCTAAGCTCGGAAATGGCCAAATCTCCCTCTCCTATCCGAATCAATACACTCCATTTTGCCCAACGAACTCCCAACGCATCGGGCTCACGTTCCAGTATGGCATCGTAGACCTCTAAGGCTTCCTGATTCCGACGGATTGTCGTCAGAATGTTTCCTCGAAGCTTTTGGAAATTTGTATTTTGGGGAAAATGGGGAATTTCCTGGTCAAGAATATCTAAGGCTTGATTAGCGGATCCTTTCATCCACGCGGCCTTTGCTTGATTGATCACCTCCTCCTCCGCCTTCATTCCCTCCGCATAGGCAAACATCCAGGTCCCGGCAAAAAGAATCATAAAAAGCACCAACCCCTGAATGGCTCCTGTATTCTGTGGAAGTCGAGCCCATAAACTATTTGTATTGATTGACAATTTCATAAATGGGTTGAGTAGCGTAATAACAATATGATGATTATACCTCACCACAAAAATTGGTAAAAAAACCGGATCCAGTACTAGGAAGGCATTCGAACATTCTTTGGCATAATCCACTCCACCATGCAGATACAATCTCTTCGACTAAGCTCAACGCTAAGGAGATCCCGTAACCAAAAAATTATTGTAAATGAGGAATAATGCGCTGTCGAGCGCTAATGGAAAGGGATGGCGGAGGACAACCCGAGAACCGGGTTGTCCTTAGAAGAGTGGACTGGGATTACCATAAGGAAGATTTTGCTCTCGATCGATTCTGCGATTCTGTTGACCCGCATTTGGCCGAAACGGTCGTTTGCGTAAGATCATAATCCTGGAACGCCTCATTACGTTTATTCGCCATTGCGGAGGAAATCCCTAGATATACCCTTCTTGCAGATTCGGACAATTGCGGGTCGAACGGTTCCCCTCGAAATGCTGCTTCGGCCGCCTTCCGTTCATCATAAGTCAATGGTCGATTCTGCTTTTGCATAACTCCTCCGTATTCATGGTTACAAATAACAATCATTAATGTACTAAAGGGCGCGGTTCTTTTTCGGCCTGAATGCGTTTTCCACAATTTAAACAAGCAAAATACAACAGACTTAATCCAACCTCCAAATCCACAGCGCGTTCTAGCACCATTGATCCCTGACATTTTTCACAGATTTTCATAATGTCCCTCAAATAATAAGTGTTCCTGTTCTCAGCTTCGGTTTAGCAAGCCATGTGCCTCTCTTTCGGAATTCACGAGACAACCAATATTTCCATAAAATTTAAACGAACAGGGGTGATCGAAGTGTTGAAACACCGCGATAGCCCAGATCGACAAATGCCAGGTGTTAAATCCGTTGACAGATGGCTCTAGTCGACCTCGGGCAGTAGGGCGAGATCATATGCTTTGAGAGCAGGTTGGTTAGAGTTGCATGGCGACAAATCTGTTAAGGAACCTGACATGAGCCACCACACTCAAATTACATACAGGATCGAAATATTTTCTCCAGCTAGAGAGACTGAATTTCCAAGGAAGGTAAGGAGAATTGCAAACGATTTAGATTCGGACCGGAAAAGAAATGGCAGCCATGGAGGCTCTATTCTTCCAGATCAAATTCCCAACCCGCACTGGGAAAGAAGTAAAAAACGGAGTCTCTTGGACCTATAACTTTAAAAGCTTGTCCGATAGGATATTGGCTGGAGCCGGCGAGTGGGATTGAACCACCGACCTGCTGATTACGAATCAGCTGCTCTACCACTGAGCTACGCCGGCTCACATTGGAAGGAATCAAATCGCGAAAGACAGAACACACTGGAACACAAGCTCGGTAGGTTTTCTTTGTGGTCGTTTATACCTTTCGTCGCTTAGTAACGTCAACTTCCAACGATTCTGGCTCTTTTCGAAAAATGGATGATTTTGGCCGAGCATTCGTAGGTTCCGCCCATTATCCTCTCCTCACTCCCTCCATTGACAAGGCCGCAGGTATATTTTAGTTTCTCGGGTTGACGTTGTCTCAAGATCCATATGAGGGCAGAAGTGGGTGATCGAGCAAAACACATATTTTGGGGAATCGGGCTCTTGATCGGTTTGGCAGGTACACCTCTATTGGCACAGGCTGACTTTCTTGTTAAGGCTGTTGTGTTATCCAAAGAAGTGAACAAGAGAAACCCAGAGGGAATATTCCTGCCTTCGGCCTATTGCGAAAAAGATAAAAACGGGCAAGCGGCCATTCCAGTGGTTCAAACTTCAAAAACCTCCCAAGTCATATTTTGGACCAAAATCGAAGCAACCTCAACAGGAAAGATTCGTCACAGTTGGCATCACAAAACCGACGGAACATGGACAAAAATTTCAGAAGTGGATATCCCGATTCGGCCTTCTCCAGGCTATCGCATGTGGAGCATGAAATCACTACATCCGGATTTACATACCGGCGAATGGATGATCGTGGTTGCCCCTTCGAAAGAACCGGATCGAATCCTCTGTATCGCACGATTTACGGTGAAATAACCCTGTAGGGCTTCCTGAGTCGGATTCACATTGGCATGAACCAGAACTCAGGGGTTATTTGCTCTGATCAGGCGGGTTAAGCCATTCTCATGTCACGCCATATGTTTTACTTATTCTTTTAATCATCCCTGCATACGGTCTATGCCTTCTTCCGTTGCCTTTGCCAATCTAATCCGGTTGTTCAATCAAACAGGGACTCTACTTTTACTCTTCCCCACACTTTGGTCCCTGGTTCTGGCTTCTGAAGGTTGGCCCAGCCTTAAACTTCTTTTGATTTTTATTTTTGGATCATTCCTCATGCGAAGTGCGGGAGTAATTATGAATGATCTGGCAGACCGGTCATTCGATCGGGAAGTCCAACGAACACGACATCGCCCCCTCGCCTCCGGCCAATTAACGCCTTCCCAAGCAGTAGCATTTCTGGCCGTCTTGCTTGGGCTAGCAGCCATCTTGTTATTGTTCTTGAATCCCCTAACGCTTTTTTTGAGTCCTGTGGCATTGCTGCTTGCTGGGGGATACCCCTTCTGCAAGCGTTTCATCCATGTTCCCCAATTTGTTTTGGGGTTAGCATTTGGATGGGGTGGCGTCTTGGCGTGGGCAGCTGTTCGCAACGAATTGGACCTGTCGACCTGGGTTCTTTTTGCAGCAACGGTATGTTGGGCGATGGTCTACGATACGATTTACGCCATACAGGATAAGGATGATGACCAAAGGATTGGAGTCAAATCCACCGCCATTCTTTTTGGATCCTTCACCTGGCTTGGGGTGGGAATTGCCGCTTTGTTTATGCTTGGGTGCTTGGCCTTGGTAGCCAGGATCAATCATCTGGGAGTTGAATATTCTTTCACCTTAGTGGGAGTAGCTGTCATATTGGGCTATCAAGTTCTTCTTCTCCGCTCAAAGATTTCAGGGGAGAAAGCCTTGCTTTTATTCAAACAACATATCTGGATTGGGGTTCTTATTTTAGGAGGAATTTTGATGGGGCTTCGATAGGTACATTTGGAAAAGACTATAAATCGACCGTTTACTTTTATTTATTTGCCAAATACCTCACTCGAAACTTAGGCACTCATCTTCGTTTTTCTAATTTTTACCCTGCCATGCCATGGTCACCAGGGGCATTTCCCGATGCTTTAGATCTTCCGACCTATCGGCGTTTACAGGTTCCTGGCTGGAAATAAAATAATAGAAGAGTATCTTGTTAGGCTAAGGTTTAGCCAAAAAAGACACTTCTCAAGAAGAGAATGGACCGTTGGGAGGTTATTCTGATGTTGAACTCTGATTTTCAGACTTTGGGGCCTGGAGGGTACCTAGGTAATACGTGAGTGCCTTTGCATCTTGCTCTGAAATCCCCAAATTTGGCATCCTGGTATGTTTTTTCATGGCTTGAGGATATAGAATCCATCGATAGACCCATGTAGGATTGAGACGAAAACCTGCTCGATCCAATGCCGGGCCGACCACCCCACCTTCATCGTTGAGACTATGACATCCCTGGCATCCGTATTTATCATTATATAACTGTTTTCCCAGTTTTGCTTGGGCCGCACGTTCTTCTTCAGCTATAGAAAGATCAGGTCGTGGGATTTGTGGCTTTTTCGGTCGTTTTAAAAAATTATCAACGGCGGCTTTTGCCGTTTCATATTTTTCATTGGCAGCAAGAAACACGGCTTCTTCAGGAATTGTCACTTCTTTGGGTTCGTAGCTTTCAAGCTGCTCATCAGTTAACGTTTCTTCATAGGCTGCTTGCACGGCCTCTGCCTTTTCGGTGGCTGCCTCATAGGCTGCCTTTGTGGTTTCCATCTCTTGCTGCGCCACCTGCAATGCCTCTTCTAATTCTTTCTTTCTGGTTTCCAAATCATAGCTCAGCGACATCCCGTGAAGGGTTCGTACGTATCCCACAATTGACCAGATTTCTTCCTCCGATAACGTATACTTAAATGTAGGCATAGTGGGTACTGCAAAATAGTTCTCATCATCAATAACTTTTTGATCCGTTGTATCTTTCATGTCCCGATAAACGGTATGGAAAATTTCCTCATCACTGAAAGTGGACATTTCGGCCGTAGATGCGAGATTTTTAGGTCGGGGATCCGACATGCGCTCCCAATTGAATCCTTCCCCCTGTTGTCCGGTCTCCCCATGGCAATGACTACAATAGTGGTTATAGAGCTTTCGACCTTTCGCAGTTCTTTCATCTTCAAAAAGCGCACAGCCAGAAAATAGCGTGAAGGTTATTCCGAGTACGGCCAACCCGATGACTGTCATATCGCGACCGCCTCCCGCTACCCGTTTCATACTGATTGCCCCTTTCTCAGTTTTCTGACTATCACCAATTCAAAGGCCGCTGCGAGGGCTAACCCCAAAATGACCCAACCAAAAATGGAATTATCCGCACTCGGTTCTGCCCGAACATACCACCAAGTGGAGACGGCTTTCTGGCCCCCCTTTTCCTTTACCAGACCATCGACAACCGCCCCATCCCAAAAGGCAAATGCTACATTACGCCATTCGCCTTCCTCTACTTGGACATCCTGAGCATCATCGGTTTTCAATAAACGGGAAAAGACCACTTTCCAAATACCATTCTGCCAAACACCTTTTGCTTGAACATCCTGATGGGGTTGGGTTTCCAAGGTCTTGAACCCTTTTGCGCTCATATCAACTGCCTTGCCACTTTCATTTTTCCAAAACCAAATATTTACCGGTCCCCCTTCAACCTGCAACATTTCTTGACCATGCGCGAAGTGAGCTGGTTTATCACCCACCATAAATTCAAGTGCTGCGGCATCGGCGCCATCTTCGGTAGGGTCTGCATATTCCACGAGAATAGCCAGTTCTTGGCCATTATGAACCCCTTTGACTTTGACCGACTTCACCGTCACCTCCTGGATTCTAGGAGGCCAATGCACCTGGGGCGCCAGGTTAAATTCAGAACTAGGCACCGAATCCCATTGTGAAGAATTTGGGTCTTCTGACGGCAAGCTACCTTCTAATTGATACAATCGAACCGAGACACTACCTGGCTCATCTGAAGCAGGTGGCTCATTGGCAAAAGCTGACGAAAATCCCAGGACCCCGAACAGCCCAATAATGGATAGTGTCCTGAGGCTTCCTAGTCCGTTCAACATGTCATATTCTCCACTCATTCATCCACAACATAATTGGCTTGAGTCTATTCTTCTTCTTCTTCCCAAGTCCGAGGGGATTGGTGTGCCCCATCATATTCACCCATAATAATTTTCCAAATAAACTCTTCTGGCAATTCCTCTTCCCATCTGGGCATAGCCGATTTCCAAGGCATTCCTTCTACAGGTAAACCCACCCCCCCCTTTTTAATTCTCCAGAACAAATACGCCTCTTGTAATTGCGCAATAGTTCCCGGATCACTAAAGTTGGCAGGAGGAGGATTAAAGCCAGGGGCCGCTGGACCCTTTCCATCATAATTTGCACCGTGACAGGGCGAGCAATAGGCGGCATACAGGCCTTTCCCCATCATAATATTCTCAGGGGTTTTGGGATATGGATTTGATAAGCCGACAAATTCACCTGGCGGGGCCGGATGAATGGTCCTGTTTTCGGCAGGAGGAAGATCGCTAGGGACCAGTCGACTGTACGTTTGCCACCCCACCAAAAGAGGGAACATAACCAACACCGCCAACCGGGCCATCTGCCCTGCTCCCGTCTGTCCTTTCCCCGATAAAAATCTGAAAATTGGCCCCATCATGGCCTCCAAGGAAGGCGCACTCATGGTTCCATAAATCAAAATTCCACTCAGAACAAGAGCCAAATAAAGGTAAATTAAACTGGCTGGAAGAGGTGCCGTCACTAACGGAAGAAGGAATTTCAAAAATATGAACATTCCAGCAAGAATGATAGCTCCACTAATGATGGGACTTTTCATGATATTCTCCTCATTGTGGCTTATTCCTTTATCGATCCGCCAAATTCTGCAATTGGGATTTAAGTGTAGAGGAGACCGAAGCCACCTTTAAAGAATTGGCTGTTTCTTTCACAGTTTCCATTATATCTTCAACTTTGATACTGATGGGTTCCCCACTCATTTTTTGGAGAAACGCAATAACCGAATAAATTTCCTGCTTGCTTAAGCCGATGGGATCCTGGTCGATATGGGGCATCTGAGCAGGATATTCTTTTGGAATACCATCGTGCCTATAGTCCAAATAAATATAAGCTTGAGGCTTGGTTAAACTTTCATAGATAAATTCAGCAGATAGTTTTGCTCCAATGCCATTTAAATCAGGGCATCTGGCCGATTCGCTCGGTCCAATGGAATGGCATAACGCACATTGTCCCTTACTAAAAAATATTTTTTGCCCAATGGAGGCCAAATCATCCGGACTTTTGACGCTGGCAAGATCGAAGGTTTCTACCGCAGGAGGCAAGGACGCCATTTGGGGAACACTCAAGGCAATTAAGCTAAAGACTCCCAACACCATCGCGACGAAACCAAGCACCCGAAGAAACATGCCCTTAATAAACAACAGGATGAGGATTCCCACCCCAATGACACACATGCCGATTATCTGCAATAGCGCGACTTCACTCATGTTTCCTCACCCATGCTTTTCAAAGATGTATGGCTCTTGAGTTTTTCTCTTATTCCATCCCTATTCAAGTTTTTCCCCTGAACTCGGTGCACCACCAGCCATTGCCGGTGCGGTATGGCCAGGAATCTCCATGGTAGATCCCTTTGGTGGCTGAGCTTTGGCCTTATCCCCCAAGGTCGCTACCCAAAATATAAATGCGACGATCAGGCAAAACACAAATGTATTAAGGGACATAAATGCCGCCGCATACCCTAACGCAGGGGAATAAGCATAATCCGAGGTATCTCTCATGACGCCATAAATATGCCAGTGCACCCGAGATGATGATCGTGCATACCCCATTAGGGACATGAGCAAAATGACCATTACGGCATTTAAAACCAAACTATATCCCGCTCGGATGGGCATTTTTCCCCATACCATTTCTGTTGTCGTTTTAGCACTTTTCATTAACAAAGCGGTTAATGGTGTGAACGTAACCATGATGAACAACACAATTAACACCTGGGCAACCGAGAAATAATTAATCCGGATAATGGCTGGTACAAAATACCCCCACACCCCAAGTACCACAACGGCGATACCTGCGATAACCAGTAAACCTCCCATAATAGCCTTGGCCGCTTTGGCCCATCCTGCGGTTTCTTGTTTTCCCGCCCGCCAATACATAATGAAACTCATAAACGTTACGAGGATCATGATATTGGACACGGTCATTTTTGCGGACATCACCCCGAATACCCCCAGTAAAGGATGGTGGGTGCCACCCATTTTTTGGGCTTCCGCCAAGCTCGCCACCAAGGAATGCGGAGTCATCCACACACCAAGACACAATAACAGGACGATCAACATCCCCATAACCGGTTTTTTATATTGGCCTTCAGAACCTGGAATTCGGTGGGTAATTCCCATCCAAAAATAATAGTTGGCTCCGAGGAAGAGCACGCCGATGAGCATAGCCTGAAGGATAAACAGCCATGCCAAGAAACCACCCATAAGGGTAATACCCATTTGTTGGTTGTATTGGTAGACCTCCCGCATAAGCCAATAGCCGGCAAATGGGAGGGGCAACATACCAAACACACCAATAAAATTTCCGACATACCCCATCCAATCGTAGTGCTCCCGCTCTTCCCGTGAAACCGCGAGTAAATAGCGGACACCGGCATACGCTCCCACGATGAATCCACCCAACACCACGTTGGCAATTAATCTATGGATATTGACAGGCCACCAGGTTGGATTTTGCATAGCCATCCAAGCCCTAGCCCAAGCATCTCCCTCCCCCACCACCACTGGACTGGCCTGAAAGGTTGCCCATGAGTTGGGGACGATCATGATTCCAAGGGCAAAAAGATTTAAAAGAAAACCTAAAAAAAGATGGAAAGTCTTTTTATTTCCCTGCATATAATCCCACCCATACCAATACATATAAAGGGTGGCCGTTTCCAATAAGAAGAGCAGACAATAGACAAGGAAGGAAGGGAAGAACATATCGGTTAGGTAGGCCATCAACTTTGGATAGAGTCCGATCAGAAGGAAAAGAAGGATTCCTCCGAAAAGGGCTGTGGTGGCATAGGCTGACGTTAGGAGCTTTGTAAACTCTTTGGCGAGCTTGTCATACCGTTGTTCCTTGGTTTTCCATCCAACCAACTCGCAAATCCAGGCAAAAATCGGAACACCTAACACGAAACCAGCCAGTAACAAATGTTGTTGCGCGACAACCCATACCAGGTTACGGCTACCGATTCCAGGGACATCCCGATATTCCACCGACATGGCCTGAATTTCAGCACCTCCAGCCGCCATAGCCAAAGCCGGGAGAAAGAGAAGGGCCAAAAAACTTCCAAATTTAAGCAATCCAGGCATCCTATTCATTCCTTGCACAACGGTTGCGTGTCGTAATTGGCCGGCCGATGTCATTCTGGCCCCCCTTCGATCGTTCAAAATTTTGTTCAAGGCTACTCACCAGAGCCCCCAAAACCCTTTCTAAGGTTTTCCCTCATCCTTTGGAGGTTGCTTTCCAGCCTTATTTTCCTGTTTGGCTTTAGGTGAAAGGTCGCCAGCTTCCGAAGACGTTTCTGGATTTTCAGACTTTTCCTCCTGAAGCTTATTCACAACTAGCTCCGCGTTGGCCAGAACTTGCTCCGCTTCCTTCAATACCTTTTGTGGCTCAACTTTGACCACTTCTTTTTTTTCAAAAGTATAGACATATTCTTCATGTGGGTGTGGCGTCGTAGCAGGCAGGAGAACCCAGAAGAGAAACACCAGGACGACCCCCGCACCAGTAAATGCGGTTAAAAGCAGAGGTTGATCCGATGGTATACGTAAGCTATCCCAAAAATTAGCCTGGTCCACTGCTGACCCTTTTACCGGTGTCGCATTTCTTACAAATGGCTGTGCAAGCCACCCTAGGCCATACAGCCACCCCAATATACAAAGAATTAGCACAATAGACGCCACACTCCCCCACATCACCAGCTCAAGACTGATCTGTTCAGCGACCGGAATGACGAATATATTCTCTTTAATAGATTCAACAATATTGGATACCACCGACTGAGTGGTTTCCGTCACCGTGGACACCACGATCATGATGATCGGTAATGCCAAAGCACTAAAGACTACCCATCGGATCCAAAGATGAAGACCAATGCCCGGTTTCGGATCAACCTTTAACCTGTCAATAAATACGGTTCTCGCACATAGACCAAGAGCCCAAATATCCACGGGTATTGAGACAAGTAACAATAGAAAAAGCCCGCTCCCCTCCCATGGATGCATATGTGCCGCAAGCAACAACAAAGCAACCACCATCTTTATTGGAAATCCGGTCCAGAATGTAGGCCAAAAAACTAAAAGCCCTAACTTCGTATTTGACATATGTTCCCAGAGATTAGTCTAAAAAGTGCCGGTTTATAATGGCTGACACAGTAAACACCAGAATGAATACCATAATCACCGTCCAACCAATCAGAGCCATTGGCCGCTTAAAGATATTTCGCTCTGAACTTGTATCCAGAAAAGGCAGGGCCGCTAAAAACGCCATAAATGCCCCTGGTATGGCCATAGCTCCGAGGAATTGGCCAAATTCCCCGCCAAAAATTTTCAAACGAAGCAACTGAAACAAGAACAAGAAATACCACTCCGGTTCAGGATGGTAATCCCCAGGGTCCGGAGTCGCTTGTTCCAGCAACACGACTGGCTCAATGAAGGCTAGGGAGCAGATGATTAAAAAAACCGTGGCCATGGCCACAATATCTTTCCAGATTTGACGCGGGAAAAAGTAATCCGTTTTGGCCTTAATTTCATCGGGTGTGCCCCTAAATGGACCTGCGGGCCCAGCCTTTCTAAAAAGAAAAATATGAAGGCCAGCTAGACCTGCTAAGGCAGCCGGCAAGACCATGACATGAATAACAAAAAACCGGCTTAGGGTCA
Organism: Nitrospira sp.; assembly: GCA_024760505.1. GTDB lineage: Bacteria > Nitrospirota > Nitrospiria > Nitrospirales > UBA8639 > Nitrospira_E. The sequence goes on along the minus strand of CP058931.1, from coordinate 1,526,183 downwards.
TTTGCCCTGGGGTGGGACCACCTTTAAGAAAACGAGCTAAAAAATCCCCTACAATTGGGGTTTTATCCATGATTTCTACGCCAACCACTGTGGCCCAGTATGCGCGCTGATCCCATGGGAGGAGATAACCTGTAAAACCAAAACCCATCACAATGCCAAATAAAGCCAATCCGACTAACCAGACCAGTTCTCTGGGCTTTTTATAGGCACCCCATAAAAATACTTGAGACATATGCGCGAAGACCATCACTACCATGGCAGAGGATCCCCAAAAATGGTAACTCAGAAGAAACCAGCCATAGTCTACTTCGTGGATGATATATTGTGTACTCGCATAAGCGTGATCCGTACTGGGGACATAATAGAACATCAACAGTATCCCCGTGACGACTTGAAGTATAAAAATAAATAGCAATACAGAGCCAAAAGCATAGGCCCAGCGAGAGCCACCAGGAATTGGCTCATTCAGCATTTTTGCCTGAATATTTTTCAGACCTACCCGCTCATCAACAAATTCAACAACCTTTTCGAATGCGTTTTGTTGACTTGCGACTTGACTGTCTTCCTTCATGCGCCTTTCACCATTCCATCCTAGGCTTTTACAGAAGCCGAATTTGGTTATTAACCCCGGCTTTATACTCCACATCAATGATCTTCACTTCTCCACCGGCATCAACTTGCAGAGGAAGGACATCGAGCGGTCTCGGTGCCGGCCCGTCGATAACTTTTCCAGCTTCATCATAAATACTCAGATGACAAGGGCACAAAAATACCCCATCTGGAAAGTTTTTCGTCTTTCTCCATTTATATCCACAACCCAGATGAGGACATTTGCCAGAGTAGCCGATATAGGGAGAATTTGACTTGTTGACCCAGATGACATCTCCCTTATCATCATAAAACTTCTTATCATTTCCTTCGTATACGGCTTGTTGGACGGCCGGAGTCGCCTTGACCACCCAGATATTTTTCTCAATCTGTTGCTCTGGCATAAAGGCTTCTTTAAATCCACGGGTAAATTTAAATTGGAAGCCAACATTCTCTTTATTTACCTTCTTTACATTGCCCACGGAAAACCAGGCATTATCGTAGGGCTTGAACATGGGCTTCATGAGATACTTCAACACAGGAAACACTAAGGGCAAGGCAATTAAGGTCCCAATCGCATGCGTCATATTGGTAAAAAATGTGCGCCTGGGAACCCCTTGCTCTAACCGAGGAAGAGGAACCAAAATCTCACCGGGTTCCACATGCAAATGATCCTCCAAATGCGCAATTTCAACTTCCTTAATCGTGACGTACTGGTCTCGCTCCAGTACCGGAAATTGACCGAATTCTTCAGGTGAACACCGAAGGACAACTTCCTCCTCGCTCACCACTTCCTGAACTTGGCCAATAGGAATTTGGCGTTCCGCTCCGTGACCATTCAATTCCTGGACGATAACATGGCTGATTTCGTGGGAGAGTGGATCAACAATAACCTTAGAAATCTTCCCGACTTCCTTGTTCGCACACAATGCTTTTGCTGTCAATTTTGGTTGCATAGCCAGGGAAAAACCTCAGATGTTGATTAATTCATTTTTATTGGCTTCGGAGTTTTTACTGACTCGTCTTTTAACGAAGCGAGAAAGGCCACAAGCGCATCAATTTCTTGGGGGAACATGAGATCTTTATACTTATCAGGCATTTTTCCCTTTTCGTAATCCTTGTCAAATCCTTCCGCTTTCCAGCTCTTTGGATCAATAATCTTTTCTTTCAACTGTTCAACAGTCATAAGATTACCGATATTATCCATCTCAGGCCCACGTTTTTTTCCACCTTGTCCATACAGCTTATGGCAGTTATAACATTCTTGTAGTTCCCATTGTTCTTTCCCAAGGGCTACGAGATCGCCGGAGGCGGCCTTACCCCCACCTGCACCGGTTGCCACGGCCACCTCAACTTTGGCCTCAGCCCCAAGGGAGCTCAGTTGCTTGGAAATAGCCTTAGCCCGTTCATCCAATTCTTTTGCCCTGGCTATTAATTCATCGGCCTTTCCTTGCTCGGTTTGGGCGCGACGAAGTTTTAAGACTTTTTCAATTTTCCCCTTTTCATCCTCCGGGTCAAACTGTGGCAGAATCGACGCCCCGGCGATATAGAGACCAGAGAGCAGGAGGTAAAATACCACCAACGCCCCCACCGCCTTCACGCCTTCCAAACGTTTCATCGCCGGAGCATCTAAAAGAATGAACACCAAAGACCCTAGTATCGCGTAAAGAAAAAACATGATTTGAAAGACTGGTGGGAAATGGGTGTATTTAGCGCCCACCACCAACAACACCCCAATAATGACCCCCAAGGCGGTCTTCTTCATGACACTCTTGGCAAAACTTTGGTTAGCCATTTGTTTCCTCTTTTTTCAACCTACTCATTTAGCTTCAACCGGCACTGACGAAGCCATTGACGTAGCCGGCTTCGGACTTCCCGCTCTCAGCGTGACAAGGATGGCAAAACTCACAACAGCGTAAAACACAATAGTCACCCCCGTTATCGTCCATGCCGAGTAGGCCAGAGTGGGCGTAAATGCTTCGGGAGTAAAGTCGGGAACCAGGTTGTAAACATGATAATACTTCCGAGTTAACGAGCGTACCGCCCCCATGAGTCCCATGGTCCAGATCGCACTAAACGCCAGGAATATCAGAACGAACTGCGAGGCAAAATCAATTTTACCCCAAACGATCGTCCCACGCTTAATGGCCCGATTATACAAGATATAATTGACTACAGTGAGAAATACCAGCGTAAATGCGGCAGCGTTCTTGGCCGGCATGAGCGCTAATTCACTCGCCCACGATGGCAACTCGTTTTCCTCGGTGGCCAGGCCTTGTGTAGCCACAAAACCATGAGGAGTCATCCAAATCGCATCAGCCACCACGATCATCAAAAAGCCAACTTTGATCATGGTGAATGCCGACACCGTGAAATTTTTGAGACCAGGAACTTTTCCAAGAATTATAGGAAGGACAACTATTATCACTAGGACAATTAATGATTGCCATTCAGGCGGAGGGAACATTTTCCATGTAAATCCCATGATGGCTGGCATGAGCAGCACTACCACCGCCACGAATCCGGATATCCGTACCTGGTCAACACCCTGTATTCGCTTTAGACTTAGCCATATATAATAGTTACTGGCCAGAAAGATGAGTCCGACCATGGCACCTTGCATTTCAAAGAACATTGACAGCTGATCAGCCATCATGTAGGGACAAATCGAGGCATCATAGTCACAGAGCTCATAGGCCAGGAGGTAACCCATGAACGGAAGAAGCAAGAGCGCCCCCACCCCGATCATGTTACCCACAAATCCCATCCAGTCGTAATAGGCCCTCTCCTCATCTGTTTTTGACCCCATAAACATATAAGCCGCAATTAGCCCGGCAATAAATCCCCCAAACGTCACATTTCCAACCAGGCGATGCAGATTGAGGGGCATCCAGCTAAAATTCGCCATTTTGTCCCAGAGGCTGGCCGTTTGAATAAACTCTACCAGGGACAAATCTCCTGCCGCTTTAGCCGGGGTATTCATGAAAGCCGTTGGACCGTCAATGACAAAGAGAGTCACGGTTCCAACAATATTCAGAAGGATACCAAGGGCAATGTGTCGTCCCTTCTTCGCTCCCTTCATGGAATCCCATGAATAAAAGTAGGTATACAAAACAATGGTTTCAAGGATAAACAGCAGAGGATAGATAACCGCAAACACAAGAAAAAAATGCTTGATCAACCATGTCGAAAAATCAGGATACGTCCCGAGCAGGACAAAGATGAACAAACCTCCGGTTAAGGCAGTCATGCTGTATAAGATGACTGTGACCTTAATAACTTCCTTGGCCAGACGGTCATATTTAGGATCGTTATTCTTATACCCAAGCCATTCAGCCACCACTGCAAATATCGGAGCGCCTAAAATAAACGCCGCAAATAAGATATGAAGTTGAGCGACGACCCACACCGCCGTTCGATTTCCCGAATAGGGAAAATCCACAAGTGGAGCATCCGGGACCTGACCATAGGCCATAGCCCCCCCACTTAGGCCCAACGCTAGAACTATCCATAGACTTCGATTCAGTGTTTTCAAGGGTCCCCGCCCTCCTTATTTTTCATTCAATTCCTGGATTACTCTGCCGCTTTTTCAGCCTCTCCACCAGCTGGAGCTTCGGCGGAGGGAGCATCACCTCCAGGTGCTGACCCGGCCGTTCCCGCAGGAACCCATTGCTTTTTCGCAACATCGTATTCCATCCCCTTGAGCCCAAAGGTCGCTTCATACGCAATGACTTTCCAAATGGCGTCCTCTGAAAGCTTGCTCTTCCACGCCTTCATTTTTGTCCCAGTCACTCCCTCAGAAATTCGCCAAAACCATACCGCATCCGAATAAAGCTGCATTTGCTCAGTTCGCCGGAAATCCCGAGCGCCAGCCTTGACCGGCTTTCCATCTTTGCCGTGACAACTCGCACAATTCACATCAATGTTCTGTTGTCCCGTAAAGATGGCCTCTCCCTCTTTCAAAATTTCTGGATTATTCCAATAGCCAGCTGGCATATGCTTATCCGCATATTCCGGTGGAGCAGGAGGAGGCGGTTGCGGGGGACCTTCCCCACCACCACACGCTGACATCAAAAGGCCCATAACGGCCAAACCACTGACTAAAAGGCTTTTTACTGTTTGAAACTCGTTCATTGTTCCCCCTCGTTTACCTGATTCTTGAATTTTCAAATTCGACATTCTTCACAAAATCTTAGTAACTACGGAACGACACGGCATGAGCGCCCAAATTTTGCCGTAATGATTCAATCTGGCCTTGGATCAGCCGGGTCAACCTCCTCTTACCGTGTCGACTCAAACTCTCCTGATTGAATAACCAAGCGATGCCCCTGGTTTGCACTGTCCAAGTGGAAAACGACTTTGCTAAATCCATCCTATCTGCTTTTCCATTCCTCGAAACATCTACTCAAGCATCCTTCACGGAAGGGACAGCTGACTCAAAGCCATCCCCGCCATTTTTAAAAATCCGACCCTCGATCATAAAGCGATGGTCTACATCATGAAGGGCATACAATACACAGACCGGGAAAAGTGACCAACTTAGAAAATATGAAAGCTAGAACGAAGTGACGTGATTGCACCATATGTGTACACCCTACATTCCGCAATTTTCGCAAGCCTTCACATTTCCTTCAATGAAAATACTCTGCCAACCCCATTTACCACATTCAGAAATCTTTGGGCTACATAGGTCTCCTGGGCCCAAAAAAGTTCAGGACTTCTATCACAGTCAGAAGCCAACCGTCAATTATTTCTTCCGTTCTTGCGCGCTGTTTCCCGCTCGCCATTCCTGTGTTTTCAGAGAATAAACATACGAGTGCATGAGTCGAGAGAGGAATAAATTTCTCATCACGCCTAGAGTCCGATTACAAAGAAAACCTGCTTTGGATTATATGGAAGTTTCAGAACATTGAAGGGATAAAAATGCTTGCGGGAATCGTGTCGTTAAGAGCTTGCCTCGGGCTTCTTCCACTTTTGCGCCCAGTCCTCCCATGATCGACCGAACGCCGTATCTTGCCCTGAGAAAACGATTTCAGCCACCTCTTGGTATAAAACCGTACGAGGCTGCTGATCTCCTGGCAGGAATAGCTTAATATATGGCTCAGGAGCCTCCTCCTGACGATCAAATACAAATCCTATAACCTGCTCCCCTGTTTGGAGGTGAATCGTCACATCGCCTCGATAATCAAATACACGATCCATGGCTTCGTGCAATTCTTCCTCATTCGAAGGCTGCAGATGCCGGCCTTCCCATGATTGTGGAGTATCCATTGAAGATGCATCTAAACCCATGCTGACCCCTTACTTACAGCTAAACGTTGAGACAATTTTCAGAGGACCCAGAGTTGAAGAAGGGAAAGAACAAACAAAGAGAAGAGGCCTTACACCGCATTGGGAAACAGGGTCGCCCTGACGGTCCCAAAAAACCCACTCCATGAGCTGAAGGTATCTTTCACAGCAGAGGCTTCATACCCACAATGCACCATGCAATCCCGACATTGCTCATGTCGTCCCGTTCCATAACGCTCCCACTCCGTTTCTTCCATTAATTCTCGAAAAGTGGATACGTACCCATCCTGTAATAAATAACAGGGGCGTTGCCATCCAAAAATATTGTACGTGGGATTCCCCCAAGGGGTGCATTCATACTCCCGTTTTCCCATCAGAAATTCAAGGAATAACGGAGACTGGTTGAACTGCCAAGCGCGCTTTCGTTGAGACAGCAATTGTGCAAATAACGAATGCGTCCGATCACGGCTCAAAAAGCTATGCTGATCTGGAGCCTTTTCATAGCTATACCCAGGAGAAATCATCATGCCTTCCACACCCAGCTCCATCATTTCATCAAAAAATCGCCTGACACGGGCAGGCGCCGCATCATTAAATAATGTCGTATTGGTCGTCACCCGAAAACCTTTGGCTAAAGCGGCTTTAATGGCTTTCACGGCAACGTCATAGACACCATCTCGACAAACGGCATGGTCATGCTCTTCCTTGAGACCATCCATATGGATGCTAAATGTGAGGTATTTCGAGGGGGTATAGTCCTGTAATTTTCGTTCAAGCAGAATCGCATTTGTACAGAGGTAAACATATTTCTTTCGCTTCACAAGCCCTTCGGCAATGGCTGGCATTTCCGGATGAATCAGGGGCTCTCCTCCAGGAATACTCACAATAGGTGCACCACATTCATCAGCGGCAGCCCAACATTGCTCAGGCGTCAGACGCCGATTCAAAATATGATCCGGGTACTGGATTTTCCCACACCCTGCACATTCCAGATTACATCGAAAGAGCGGCTCCAACATGAGCACAAGAGGGTATCGCTTCACACCCCGTAAGTGCTGCGAGAGGGCATAATGAGCTACGGTATACATTTGAGACACAGGTACCGACATTGTTATTTTACTCCCTCTAGATTTTCACCATATTTCAAGAACATCCACTCCCACCCCCAGCATAAATCCTAAAACCAATGCCTGGGTTAAACAGGATAAAATAAATGGAGGCGCCGAGCGGGTTCGAACCGCTGAATCGCAGTTTTGCAGACTGCTCCCTTAGCCACTTGGGTACGGCGCCTTTCCGAGCTCATTATAAGAAGTCTATTTTCTCTTGTACAAGAGAAAATCTGGCTTTCTCTTTCTTTAGTCCTCAAAAGGCTGGAATCATTACTGACGAGGCAACACGGGAAGTTCTTTGGAGACAGATCGTATCGGGCTTAAGGAAAGATCTTCCATTGGGGTTTGATGAATGGGAACGCCATCAAGCGTCTCATGAACATTGACGCTAGGGCCTTGACCACCCTGCTCTTTGGCCATCAACTCCACTTCTTCAATCAAAGTATGAAGAAGGTCTTCAGATGGCACACGTTTATATAATTTCCCTTTTTTAAACAAAATTCCTACGCCTTGACCTCCGGCAATTCCAATATCAGCTTCTTTCCCTTCGCCAATTCCATTCACCACACAACCCAAGACAGATACAGTAATTGGCGTGGTGATATGTCCCAGGCGATGCTCTAATTCGTTAGCCATTTTCACCACATCAATTTCCACTCGTCCACATGTCGGACAAGCAATCACATTGACACCACGATGACGAAGCTCCAGCGATTTCAGAATTTCAAATCCAACTTTGACTTCTTCCACCGGATCGGCCGCTAAAGAGACCCGAAGGGTATCGCCAATACCCTGAGAAAGCAGCCAACCTAACCCAATAGCAGATTTCACCGCACCGGTCATCGCAGTTCCTGCTTCGGTAATACCGATATGTAATGGGTAATTGGCTTGCTGGGCAAACAACCAATAGGCATCCATCGCCATGTGCACGTCAGAGGCCTTCAGGGACACCTTCATATTGGTAAACCCAACATCCTCCAAAGCATGAACCGCGTTCAATGCCGACTCGGCAAGTGCTTCAGCCGTGGGGTAGCCGTATTTTTCAAGAAGATGCTTCTCTAAGGAACCCCCATTCACGCCAATTCTGAGTGGAATGCCATAGTCATTGACGGCCTGAATCACTTCTTCAGTTTTCCACCATGGCCCAATATTCCCAGGATTAATACGGACGCAATCCACAACTTTAGCGGCTTTTAGAGCAAGACGATGGTCAAAATGGATATCTGCGATCAAGGGTACCGTCATTTGTGATTTTATTTTAGGAAGCGCTTCAGCCGCTTCCATATCGGGCACAGCTACCCTAATTAATTCACATCCAGCTTTCTCTAAGCGGTGAATCTGCTCCACAGTCCCAGCAACGTCCCTCGGATGAGGAATCGTCATAGACTGGACCGATATGGGGGCATCCCCACCGATTTTGACCGATCCAACCTGGATTTGTTTGGTTTTTCGTCGAGAAATATACACGAGAATAGACTAGCGTATTACTGCTTGCAGGGAAACCCGGTCGTGCAACGCCTTGGCCTGATCATAAATCCCATCCGCCGTGAGACCATACTTTTCCCTGAGCAAATCCTGAGGCCCTTGTTCAATGTACCAATCTGGCAATCCGAGTACTTTTGTCGGCATACTCCAACATTCTTCTTCGGATAAAAACTCTAGTACAGCGGATCCAAACCCACCCATTCGGCACCCTTCTTCAACCGTAATTAAGCATTTTACTTTTTTGGCTATTTCTCGAATTAGGTTTTTATCTAGAGGTTTCACAAACCGTGCATTAATGACAGCCACCGATACACCTTCTTCTTGTAAGCGCTCGGCCGCTTTCATCGCTTCCGAAACCATAACCCCAATCGCGATAATCGCCACATCTCGCCCATCAGATAACAGCTCACCCTGACCGATTGAAAGAGGAATTGGCTCAGAATCTAAAGGCACCCCAAGGCTACTGCCGCGAGGATATCGAACCGCCACCGGACCATCATGCACCAATCCTGTTTGGACCATATGTTGAAGTTCATTTTCATCTTTTGGAGCCATAATGACCATATTGGGAACATGCCGCAGAAACGCAAAATCAAAAGCCCCATGATGGGTCGTTCCGTCTTCGGCCACCAACCCTCCCCGATCAATACAAAAGGTCACCGGCAGATTTTGGGTTGCCACATCATGCACAACCTGATCATAGGCCCGCTGCAGAAAGGTCGAGTACATACAGATAACCGGGCGCATATTATCCGCGGCGAGACCAGCTGCATATGTTACTGCATGCTGCTCGGCAATCCCGACATCAATCAAACGGGAGGGAAACTCCTTTTCAAACTCAGACATTCCCGTTCCCTCGCACATCGCAGCCGTAATGACGACCACACGGTTATCTTTTTTTGCTTGACGAATCAGTGTTTTAGCCGCGATAGAACTATAAGAGGGGTGACCGGGCTTTTTCATCGGTTGCCCAGTCTTCGAATCAAAAGGTGAACAGGCATGGAACCAAACCGGATTCTTCATTGCCGGCTGAAAGCCCAATCCTTTTTTGGTAATCACATGCAGGAGAGTTGGCCCTTTTAATTTCAAAACATTCTCCAACGTCGGGAGTAAATGCTCGAAATTGTGCCCATCAATTGGACCGACATATCGAAATCCTAACTCTTCAAATAGCAACCCAGGGAGCAGTAAGCCTTTGGCCAGCTCTTCAGCCCGAATCGCCATTCGTTTTACGGGTTCTCCAATTTGCGGAATGGTTTCCAGGAGTTGAGAGGTTTCCTCACGAAGTCTTGTGTAGAACTCCCCGGTAAAGGTCCTATTAAGATAAGCGGAAATAGCTCCGACATTTCGGGAAATCGACATTTGATTATCATTCAGGATCACCACACAGTCCCGGCCCATATCTCCGGCATGCTGCAATCCTTCCAATGTCATTCCAGCCGTGAGGGCCCCGTCTCCTACAACGCAAACTACCTTATTGGACTTGCCTAATTGCTCACGTGCCTCCACAAAGCCCACGGCGGCGGACACTCCGGTTCCGGCATGCCCGGCATTAAACGTGTCGTAGATGCTTTCTTCTCGTTTACAAAATCCGCTTATTCCCCCAAACTGGCGGACCGTATGGAATTGTTCACGACGGCCCGTTAAGAGTTTGTGTGTGTAAGCCTGATTACTGGTATCCCAAACAATTTTATCGTCCGGCGTGTTCAGTAAATAGTGCAAAGCCACTGTCAACTCCACCACACCTAAATTGGAGGCTAGATGCCCGCCCACATGGGAGATCACTTCTATAATGAGTTCCCGAATTTCCTGACAAAGTTCAGGGAATTGGTCCCGAGAAAGTTTCTTTAAATCTGCTGGACTTTCAATCCTTTTTAGCAAGGACATTGCGCATCCTTTCTTGAAGAACCTAACGTGTTGTAGGGGAATAACTAAAAGTGTCCAAATTCCGACATGATTAACCAAAATCTTCCCATAGCTGCTATTGCCTGTCAAGCATTTGATCTAACTTCAGGGATGAGCAGTAGATCGGTCGACATCCACCTGGCTGAGAGTCTGCTGGAGCAAGGCCTGGGCTTCCGGTCGATGAATCCGTTCCCATATCCATCGCTTTCTAAGAGGTGGGGTACTCACAACCCGCGTTAGCTCCCTCACTGCCTCCAAATTTTGCCCGTGTTTCAGGTACCATTTTGCAAGATCCAACCCTGCCGGTGCATACCTGCTATCGAGAGAAACCGCTTTTTTCAAATGCTCTCCAGCTAAGTTCTGATCGCCTCCTAACACCCAGGGTAACTCCTCATACATCCGCCCTAACATATGGTGAGCCTGAACATTTTTCGGATCAAGTTCCAACACCCGATTCACATGCTTCTTTAACTTCTGAATCGTCAATGCCGCTGCAACCAAACCCTCCAATTCCGCAGCACTCCCGAGATTGGCGGCAAACAAAAAATGGGCATCTACAGAAGACTCACGAAGATCAAAGGCTTTTTGGGCGAGACGGGCTCCCTCCTGGAAAGCTGCCAACTTCTGCTCCCGATCAACGTACACCCCGTAACCCAAATCCAAATACAAGCCGGCCATCCGAAGCAAGCGTGTGAGGTCGTTTGAATTAGCGGCCCCCTCCCTCACCAAAATCTCCAGCTCCCTTTCAAGACTCTCGGGATATTGCTGGTCGGTTGAGTCCTCACCCTGCAATGCCCCAGAAGGGAGAATGAAGAATCCTATTATTAGGAAGAGTAACCCTATTGGCACAAATAGACGCATATTCCTGGATCTTGTCATTACATGTTTTTCCGGAAGAGCAGATCGACTATGAGCCGTATCAGAAAGGATAGTTGAGGCCAGCAAATACCGCTCCACCTTCCCTACTGTACCCCCAATCCACCCGAGCCATGACATTGGGGCGGACAATGGCTCGAAATCCTACTCCAGGGGTAACTTCCCAATCATGAAATTGACGAAATTTAAAATCCTTATAGGTTCTCCCCATATCCACAAATGGCGTTAATTCACATTCTATACTGACATTGAACATCTTCATGCCAAATAGATGTATACGTTCCTCAACATTAAATGCCACCATGTGTTTATCAATAAACCGATCCCTCCCATATCCCCTCAGGCTGTCTTCTCCTCCCAGGGAACTTTGCTCGTAAAAAGGGATCCCATCGCCAAAACTTAATTGCAGCATCGCTCGAGCCACTAATATATACCGCTTGGAGGGACTCGGAATCAGGTGCCTGATATCAAACCCTGAACGAAAATACAACAGATCCTCTTCTTTCCCAAAATCAAAGTTCTGCGCCAATTCCCCAAATGCTTCAACTCGGGTGCCCGCTGTCGGGGTGTTGAGGTTATCTCTGGAATCATATTGGAACACCAGACGGTGGGCCAAAATCGTCGCACCTTTTATCCCAGGATCCCGCGGGAAACGATCCTTAGTATATGGCTCGTCATCTACACCTCCCGGTTGAATTTCAACATTTCGAAACCTTTGGTTGACGGATAATCGCGTCACATCATTCAAATGGATACCAAAGTTCCAATGGATTTGAATTTCACGCCCCGTATAGTTGGATTCATTCCCCTTGGGAGTGGTTTGCCCTAAGCCATAAAACCGCTTGGTCGCATTTTTGAAAAACTGTGCTCCAACATCCACAAAGAACAACCCTTCGATAAACCCAGGATCCTGGTAACGAAACTTCAGCTTTCGTTCAATTTCCTCAGTATACGAACCGACTGTCTCCATTTGCTTTCCACCAGACCAATAATGAAAATAGTTCAAGGTTCCCCGGACTCCTAAAAATGAATTGTGAATCAGCATCGGGGCAAAGAGAGAACGAAGGTTCCCTTCCGCATCGGAATTCAATGACGGGGCGATCAACCCAAAGTCTTGCCCATCATTTTTGGAAGTAGAAAACGCAGGAACCACAAAAAAAGAATTTTCGGCGAGGACGATGGAAGAGGGAGGGATAACGCCGCCTAAGGCCAGGCACGACAATACCAGGCCCCACAAACGAAACGATATCACAAAACCGACTCCTTAGGACGAAGTCCCCAGGTCGGCTTTTGAACGAAGCTTCTCGAGAAGAGCTTCAAACGATGAGGAGTTAATAATACGGGAAAATTGCCCACGGTAATTTTTCATCAAACTCACTCCATCAATCACTACGTCATACACCCGCCACTCTCCATTTTTTTGCAACAGACGATAGTCCAAGGGTATTTGCACTTTCGGGGACACCACTTTGGTCTGAACTTCAGCAAATTCTCCCTTTTCCCGCTCTTTGAGGTACTCCACTTCTTCCCCGGAATACCCGTCTACATTGCCGACGTAGGAATTTGCCAAAAACTGCTGAAATAAAGTCACAAATTCGTGTTGTTGCTCTGAACTTAACCCCTTCCACTGAGAAGCCAGGGTACGCTTGGCCATTTCGGCATAATCAAATCGTTTTCCGATAATTTCTTCCAGCTTCGCTCGCCGTTCCGTCTCTCTCGCAGGGTCCTTCAATGCTTGATCCCTCAGCACCACAAAAACCTGATCAACGGTTTCCTTGACTGCCCCCGTTGGAGTACCGCCTCCCCACGCGACAGTCAAACAGGCAAGAGAGACTACTATCCAACAAAGAAATAGTACTGCCACTTTTCTTGAGGAATTTTTAAACTGCAACCGTTGAAGTTCACCTGTTCTCGTCCCCGCCTTTAACTCAGGTTTCTTTACCCATTCCTTATGCATATTTCCTCCACATCCATTTCACCAAACAAGCCTCACTCAACATTGCCATGGATAAATTGACTAATCACCTGCTCTAGGTCAATTCCAGATTCAGTGTCCACAATGGTCCCGCCAGTCTTCAAACGTTCTCCCGCCCCGCCGGGTGATAATTCCATGAATTTTTCTCCGATAATGCCACGAGTCTTGATTGAAGCAATTGCATCGTCAAACACCGGGATCCCATCCTGGATCGCAAGGACCACTTGAGCCCGATCTTCTTTCAGTCCGATTTCTTTTACTCGGCCCACCTCTACTCCGGCGATTTCTACCGACGCTCCGTTTTTCAACCCGGAGGTGGAAGAAAATTCTGCCTGGAGTTCGTAATAATCCCCTCCAACCAGCTCAAGCTTTCCAAGTTTGATCGCCAAATACCCAAGACAGATGACCCCCACTAACACAAATATTCCAACGATTAATTCAAGTTTTCCACGTTCCATCATAATAATTCAGTTCGGTTAATTGATGTTTTATTGGGGCAAGGACCAGGAAGGATAAATCTCATAGTTCGGCGTGACTAAATTTTGATCCGACTCCTTAAACCACCATCAAGAGCCACGATTCAGACAGGAGCGAGATGAATGCCATTATTGACCGAAATGAACTCACGAACCACAGGATCGGCAGTCTGTTGAAATTCATCTGAAGGGCTCATAGCAATAATCTTCCCGTTCCTTAACATAGCAACCCAATCAGAAATAGGGAAGATCTCTGGAATTTGGTGACTCACCATGATACCCGTAAACCCAAATGTTTTTTGCATAGCTAAAATGAGCTTGTGGATGGCATGGGCCATCAACGGATCCAGCCCCGTCGTCGGCTCATCAAATAAAATAATCTCCGGCCTCATCACCAGGGCTCTCGCCAAACCTGCACGCTTCTTCATCCCTCCGCTCAGTTCTGCTGGAAATTTATGACCCATGTCTCCCAACTCCACCCTGTCCAGCATTTCTTGAACCAATCGAGATATTTCCTGTTCAGCAGCCCTGCGCTTTTCCCGCAGGGGAAACGCGACGTTATCAAATACATTCATGGAATCAAATAAGGCAGCCGATTGAAACAACATAGCAAATTTCTTGCGTATGTCATTCAATTCCCGATCATTAATTCGTGTAAGGTCTATTCCATCAACGATGATCTTGCCTCGATCAGGGCGAATCAATCCAATGATGTGCTTGAGCATCACACTTTTCCCCTCACCACTCGGACCGATAATCGTGGTGATTTTACCCTTAGGGATATCCAGAGTGACCCCTTTAAGTACAGACTGTTCCCCGAAGGCTTTTTCCACCTCAACCAGCTTGACGATAATCGGTAGACTCGTAGACATGCGTAACGTTACATAAGGACGGATGTTAAAAAATAGTCCCACACCAAAATGAGAACTGCGGCTAGCACCACAGATTCAGTGGTGGCTTTTCCCAATCCCTCGGAACTCATTCTCGTATAATACCCTTTATAACAGCAGATCCAGCTGACAATCAGGCCAAAGCTGATCGACTTTAATATTCCCCCATAGACATCTTTCCATTCCACCGCTGACTCGATTGAACTCCAGTATGAACTCCCGCTGACTCCGAGCAACTTGACTCCAACCAGATACCCTCCCCAAATCCCCACCACATCAAACATTGCAACCAACAAGGGTACCGAAATAAGCGAGGCAACAACCTTGGGGGTAACCAAATACTGCAAAGAATTGATCGCCATGGTCTCCAATGCGTCAATTTGCTCGGTAATACGCATAATCCCGATTTCTGCGGTCATGGCTGATCCCGCGCGAGCCGTTACCATCAATGACGCTAATACCGGACCTAGCTCACGGATCATGCTTATCGCCACAGCAGACCCTAGCAAACCTTCAGACCCAAACTTCCTCAGGGAATAGTACCCTTGAAGAGCTAATACCATCCCGGTAAATAACGCCGTCAGAATCACAACAAAAGATGACTTGAAACCCACAACATGCATTTGTTTGATAATTTGAGCGATTCGCACCGGTGGTCGGAACAACCATCCAAACGTCCGTAACAAAAACACAAACATGGCCCCCATTTCTTCTATCAAGAAAAGAGTCCGTTTCCCAACATGTTGCAATAATATCATGGAATTTCCGCGCCAGATTTATTGATGGCCATAGAGAAAGTAGGGGCTGAAACAATCGGGAAAAAATTTTCAAAAAAACTAGAAAGTTGGATTCCTGCCTGCCTTGAATTCCGATACAACCGAAAAAATCCCTCCCAACATCGAGGTGAGGATAGGACCTGTCCTATACCTCCAACCCACCCAAATGGCTTGAGAAACATATTGAAGTCTACCGGCAAATCCTCGTTAATACCATCAGAAATCGCACGAATAATCAGAAAAGGGAAACCGTATTGCTTCGCCACTTCGCCTATAGCTCCACTCTCCATATCTACAGCCATCGCTCCGGTCCGTTCACCCAGAATACGTTTTTGTGAAGCCTGTGTCAGCACTCGATCCGTCGTTACAAACCGACCACCTTGAAGAAGGCACCCATCCATTAATTGGACCCTTAATGCCGCCTTGACCCACTCAGGATGACACACAATTCGTGGCAGATCAGAATCAGAGAACACCTCTGTAGACTGCCCCAACAGAACCTCTTGACCGATCACCAGCGATCCGATTGGGGAAGAATTGAGAGCGCCGGCAAAACCAGTAGAAATAACGACATCCCATGCTTCGCTCTCTAAAATTTTCCGGGTAGCCCTTTCAGCCTTTCCAGGACCTATTCCCGTCTTCACTAACAAGACATGGGTTGAAGCGCCTTGACTCTCTAGTCCGGCATACCCTGGGCGATTGACAGGGCGCACACCGGGAAGAGTCCGGCCAACAGCGTTAAACTCTACATGGGTTGCAGTCAATATGACGATTCTGGTCAGAGGAGGCTCCTGCCATCATCGGGGAATGGGAAATATGCAAAAGGCGGGCAGTCAGGACCGAAATTACACAAGCTTACTCTGGCGTCTGGCCACTTGTGCGGCCTTTCGTAATTGATCGGCCCTTGCTTCCCCGGTTATTTTTACATTCCGGTACATACCCAGGGCCCAGATGGGGAAATACTTAAAATATCCATGATACCGTAAATAAAAGACCCTGGGGAACCCGGTACCCGTATGAAACGGCTCATCCCAAATTCCATTCTCTCGTTGATGGCGAATGAGCCAATTGACTCCCCGGACAACACTAATGGAGTCCGATTCTCCAGCTTGAAGGAGGGCCATGAGCGCCCAGGCCGTTTGAGATGCCGCACTTTCTCCTCGCCCGGCCTTCTCCACTTCAGCATAGGAAGCACAGGATTCTCCCCAACCCCCATCGGAGTTCTGAACGGACTCCAGCCAAATCACGGCCTGCTGGATCCATGGCGCCGTCATATCCATGCCTATTGCACGAAGACCTGAAAGGACACACCAGGTCCCATAAATATAATTGACCCCCCATCGGCCATACCAACTTCCGTTTGGCTCTTGCTCCTTGCGTAAAAATTCAATTGCGGGGTTCACGGCAGGGTGAGACTGGTCATACCCTAACGTTCCTAACATTTCCAAGCATCGACCGGTTAAATCGGCCGTACTGGGATCCAAAAGAGCCTGATGATCCGCAAAGGGAATCTTATTGAAAATTAATTTATTGTTATCCTTATCATATGCCCCCCAACCACCATCTGACCCCTGCAACGCCAAAGCCCATCGAAACCCTCGTTGAAGGGCCTCATCGGAACCCAACACCTCGGCAGAATTGATCTTGGCCAACCCCATTACCACAGCCGCGGTGTCATCGACATCGGGGTACCATTCATTTTCAAATTGGAATGCCCATCCACCAGACCGGGCTTTTGGAGCCGACACGGCCCAATCTCCCACTTTTCGACACTGACGGGCTCGCAACCAGGCATCTGCACGTTGCAATGACGAATGGTCCAGCGCAAGGCCCCGTTCGATCAGTGCATTAATCGTTAAGGCTGTATCCCACACTGGAGAATGACAAGGCTGTAAATGCAGCATAGTGGGTGTTGGGGTATTACCAGGATTCGAGTAAATTTCAAGTGCTTCTATTTCCCTTAATGCTTTTTGAACCAACGGATGATCCGTAGAGTATCCCAAGGCTCGAAGGGCAAAAATCGAATAGGCCATTGCTGGATAGATGGCACCCAATCCTCCTTCTCCACCCATATGTTCAATCATCCAAGACTGTACGCTACTCAAAGCCTTTTTCCGGAGGGCCTTTATGGGATAGGCCTCATATAAACGAAGCAGCCCATCGACCCACACAAAAAAATTCCGCCAGCTTACGAGAGTGGAATCCCTGTGCAACGGTGGCACATGAGCATAATCCACCTCCTGACGAGGCTGAAGAAATAGTTCATCAATCCCTTGTTCCTTGGAGATTGTGCACAGAGGTCGATGGGCAAAAATAATTAAAAGTGGGATAATGACTGCACGGGACCAATATGAAACGGCATATAAATTAAAATAAAACCATCGTGGGGCTAAGAATATTTCTGGAGGCATACACGGTATTCCACGCCAATCATATTGCCCGAATAATGCTAAGGTAATCTTGGTGAAGACATTGGCCTGAACGACACCACCTTTGCGGAGAATTAAACTCCTCGCACGTTCCATCACAGGCTCATCAGGAGAAACCCCGGCCAGCTTGAGCGCAAAATAGGCCTTTACCGATGCACTGATATCTGCAGGCCCTCCGAAAAAAATCGGCCAACCCCCATCCTCGAGCTGAGTATGAAGTAAATACCGAGTAGCTTTCCGCTCTCTATCCACATCAATCACATCCAGAAACCGTCGAAGCATTACATACTCAGAGGTCAGGGTCGTATCCGCTTCCAACTCCTCAACCCAAAATCCCTTTTCAGGATCCTGCATGCTCAGTAACCAGTCTTCCCCTTTTTGAAGAGCTGATTCCAGAGCACCCATATGGCCAAGATTGGCTGTTCGTTGGAGGGTACGATCCGGAGAAACCTCCGGATGAAGGTTATGGGAAACCAGCTTAAGAGGCGGTGGCTTTTGCTTTACACGATAGGGTCCTAACTTTGGAGTCAGGGTCTCAAAGATATTTCCCGATAACCGTACTAATAATTGCTTGAGCAACTTCATGCGGCAGCTCTTTCAGCGATTCAACTTTTAATAATGCAATTTTGGGGGAGTGCTACCAACAAATGAGAGATTCACAAGACACAAAAAAGCCCTGCTTAAACAGGGCTTTATAACTAAATGCAGCTAGACTGTCAAGCCAATACCACTTTGCCAGGGAATGTGTTTTATATGGAAACGCTCCTTAGGTTGAAAGCAACACAATACGATCACGGTGATGCTTCACCTGACGCGTTCCGTTCCGCGTATCAAATACCACCGGAGCGTGTTCAACAATCAACTGGTAATCAAAAACAGAATGCGCGGTCAAAATCAGGGCGCACGCACTGCGCTTTAACGATTCAGCATTTATCTGTTGAGATTTATATTCCTTTCCTTGAATAATAAGGGAAGGAGTGAAGGGGTCCGAATATTGCAACGTTGCACCTTCATGTTGCAATAGTTCCATGACTTTTGTGGCAGGCGATTCACGTGGGTCTTCAATATCGGCTTTATAGGTTACTCCCAACACAAAAATGATTGAATCTTTTAAGCATTTGCCTCGTTGATTTAAAATCCGCTGAAGCTTATTCATTACGAAATAGGGCATATTTTCGTTGATCTCCCCAGCCAGTTCAATGAACCTGGTATGGACATCATACTCTTTTGACTTCCACGCTAAATAATAGGGATCCAGGGGAATGCAATGTCCACCCACGCCAGGGCCAGGATAAAAGGGCATAAAGCCAAAGTTCTTTGTGGCTGCGGCATCAATCACTTCATAAACATTAATATTCATTCGGTCACACAACAAAGTGAGCTCATTCACTAACGCAATATTCACTGAGCGAAAAACATTTTCAAAGACCTTCGCCATTTCCGCAACACGTGGAGAGCTGAGAGGAAAGATTTTCACGATGGATTGTTCATAAAAGGCTTTGGCAACTTCCCCGCAAACTTTGGTGACACCACCCACCAACTTAAAGGTGTTATGAGTCTTAAACTCAGCATTTCCGGGGTCAACCCGTTCCGGCGAAAATGCAACAAAGAGATCTTTTCCAGCCGTTAAACCCTTTGCTGTCAAGGCAGGTAAAATGACTTCCTCGGTTGTTCCTGGATAGGTGGTACTTTCTAATACCACGAGCATATTCGGATGTGAATAATCGGCAAGATGCCCAAGAACCTTCACAATCGCCGAGATATCCGGTTCTTTATTTTTGGTCAGGGGAGTCGGCACACAGATAAGTATGACATCGCACTGCCTCAACACGGAGAAATCAGTTGTCGCCTGTAATTTTTTTTGCTCTACGACTTCTCGTAACTCAGAGTCCACCACATCCAAAATATAATTACGCCCTTGGTTCACCATTTCAACCTTGGCTACCACTTCATCCACCCCAAACACTCGGAACCCGGCTTTCGCCTGAAGAACGGCTAAGGGCAGCCCCACATAGCCCAATCCAATCACTCCAACATTGGCTGACCGATTTTTTATTTTTTCGAGTATGTCCACTGATCCCCTCCTCTTGAGGTCACGTTAACCGATTCAGTTAAAGATCGGGGAAAATCAACTTTTCTTGAGTTGGTTCCCGTTAAATGCATTGCGCTCTGACACAACAAAACTAGGAAGACACATCATTCGTCACATTTGTGATGACCTTTGCCTCATTTATGGTCCACACGTCGCAGGTTGCATCTCCATCAATGTTACCAATGGCAACCGCCGTAAAGCCTAATGCACTCACAGAATCCAAATTCGGGTCGGTACACCCGGGAGGTAATGTTCCAAGATTGGCATTGCCGATTTTATAAAAATATCGCTGCGAAGACCCACTCATGGCAAATCCAATGGCATTAAAATCATCTATATACCCATTATTTTCAGCAAAATAGGCAATTTCTGCGGTATGGATTGCCACCAAATTGCTTTTGGCCTCCGTTTGCTTGGCTTTGGCTTGGTAACGCAAAAAATTTGGAATGGCTATCGTCGCCAAAATTCCAATAATTGCCACCACAATCATCAGCTCCGTTAAACTGAAACCCTTTTGGTTGTTTAGTTGAGTCAGCATCCTACGAAACCTCCATGGAGAACTATCCTCCAACAGATTGTTATATTTCTCACCCTCGGATGATGGTACACCTGGTTATCTCAAGTAGCTAGGGCTCCGATGATAATCAACACGGCCTTAAAGACGGCAATGAAACAGCATTAACCGTTACAAAATTCATATAACTGACCATTTCAGCGAAACAAAGAATGGAGAACCACATCGCCATGCGAGGCAAATAAAGAATAGGGGGTGATCATTTATTCGCCAGAAAGAAAGCAAATCTTAAGATCTTAAGAATCAGCCCCTGAAAATGACTCAGACACGGAACCTATCAAGTAGGCTCATACCACCTTTAATAATAAACTGGAGGTATCACTTGATAAATTTATTGGGTAACCCACGCGGCTAAATATCTAGAATGGTGAGAACCTAGGGAGCCAGGGTAGACTGGTGGGAAAGAGTAGGAATTGGTTCCCCAAAACCGGCCTCACGAAATCGCTTGCCCAGCAACTTATTTGTTGAATCGAGTTGCAGTGAATGAAGCCAGGCCTCTCGTGCCTTATTTCGCTCATCTTGCTTTAAGAAAATATCCCCCAAATGTTCATAAATCACAGGATCATCGGACACTAAAGAGACCGCTCGTTGAATGGTTTCCAGTGCTTCTTCAATGCGTCCAAGTTTATAGAGTGCCCAAGCTAAACTATCCACGTAATACCCATTATTCGGTTTTAAGGCGACGGCACGTTGCGTAAGGGACAAGGCCTGTTCCCCCTTGATGCCACGATCAGCATAGCTATACCCCAAATAATTCAAGGCATCCGCATGCTCCGGATCCAACGCCAGAGTCTCTTCCATTTCCCTGACCACATTATCGAAATGGTCTAATTTGTCATAGACCGTGCCTAAATTAAAATGGAGTTCGGCATTTGAGGGGTCATGGTGAATACCCTCCTCTAATCTGGCCTTTGCCTTGTGATACTCTTCCATTTGAAAATGGGTCAGCCCCAACAATAAATACGGCTCTGGCCGCTTAGGATTGAGGCTAACGGCCTGATCCAAATACGAAAGCGCTTCCTGATTGCGTTTTAACCGATAAGACACAAAGCCTAAATGCAGAATACTATCGAAAAAAGTGTCGTCCATTTGGACATTTGTCCGATAGGCTTGAATCGCGCGGTCATAATCCTTCATTTCCTCATATAACAATCCCAGGAAGTCACGAACACGCAATTCGTTAGGTCTCACGCGCAAGATGGCATTCAATTGCTCAATGGCAGCCGGAAAATTCCCCATTTCACCATAGATTTGAGCCTTAAGAATCTGCGCATGCAAATCATCTGAATTTTGCTGGAGAAAATAGTCCAAATGGTTCAAAGCCTTATCCGTGTTATGCTGGCCAATATACAGCCGAATTACACGCAACCGGAATTCTCGATGATGCGGATTAACCTCAATCAAATAGCGCTCCAAAAGTTTAATAGCCTCCTGAGGCTCCTCTGCTTCTTCGGAAATAGCCACTAACTTCAGGTATGCCCTTTCAAAAGTAGGGTGAAGAGCAATGGCGTCCTGAAAATGTGCCTTGGCTTCCTGTTTCGTTTTCGCCTCCAGAGCAATCACCCCCAAATAATAATGGGCCTCAGCGGAGCCAGGCACATGAACTAATAAATCATGGAATACGGCTTCAGCCATTTGAAGCTCTTTGATATTTAACAGAAGAGTCCCATGAGAAATGTATATCCGTTCATCCTGAGGAAAGTGTCGTTCCCCTTCAGACAAAATCTCCAAGGCCCGCCCGGTTTCTCCTCCACCGGCAAAAATTTTCGCCAAATCGAAAAACATTGCCGCCTGAGAAATTTCCGACACAGGAATTTGCCTTGCTAAATCCACGGCTTCAGTCAGATGCGACATTGAGAAGTGCAGTTTGGCAAGGCGAAATTTTAAAAACTTCGAATCCGCGTCAAATGCCAAACCTGCTTGATATTCCTCTAAAGCTTTTGCGGCATTGTTATTCAACTCGGCAAGGGAACCTCGAAGAAAGTGATAGTAGGCCTGAGGGTGGACAGTTTCCCGCGTCACCATGGACGCTTCCTGTCCATTCAAAGTGGGAGGGGGAGCTGTTCCACAGGACACCACCAGTAGTGGAATTCCCCACAAAATGGTTCTCAGACGACCCAACCAAATGGGGAATGTCCGTCCTGACCTGACCTTCTTCGCCATAGCTTGCACAGTTGTAGAATTCATATACCGTCCCTCAACAATTTCTTTATACTATACCAGCCTGTCTCTCTCTCGTTAAGTTATTAAATTTGGCATACCGGTCATGAAATTGCAGATCCACTTCTCCAATCGGTCCATTCCGATGTTTTCTCACCAGTATTTGCGCAATGCCTTTCTGCTCAGTATCAGGCTCATAGACCTCCTCGCGATAGATAAACATCACCACATCGGCATCTTGCTCAATCGCACCCGACTCGCGCAAATCAGCCAGCACGGGGATGGGCGGTTTTCGATTTTCCACTGCTCGGCTCAACTGAGAAAGGGCAATCACAGGAATATTCAATTCTTTTGCCAATCCTTTCAAGGCCCGGGAAATATCCGAAATTTCTTGTTGGCGAGATTCTGAATCTCCACGCCCCTCCATCAATTGCAAATAATCGACCACGAGAAGGTCCAACCCATGCTCGGCTTTCAACCGTCGAGCCTTCCCTCGCATTTGCTGAAGAGTCAAATTTCCAGAATCGTCTATGAAAATCCTGGCCTGCTCCAGCCGACTCGCCGCCTCAGTTAAGGCTACCCAATCATGTTTCGTTAACTGCCCAGTCCGGAGAGCATGAGAGTCTAACAGCGCCTGGGAACTCAACATACGCAAAACCAGCTGCGCACGAGACATTTCCAAACTAAAGATTCCGACTACGGCATTGGATCGAAGGGAAGCATATTCGACCATCCCTAAGGCCAAACTGGTCTTCCCCATACTCGGCCTACCCGCCACAATAATTAAATCAGATGGTTGAAGCCCAGCCAGCATATTATCCAAGTCCGAAAACCCGGTGGGCACTCCGGTGATCCGTTCCTTTCGACTATACAACCGGTCAACAATTTCAACACTATCCTTAATGATACTACTGACAGGCGCAAAAGTTCCTCCTAAATGCCCCTGAGCCAATCGAAAAATTTCCCGTTCGGCAAATTCAAGAAGTTCATTCGTCCCAGTCGTCCCCTCATAACCTCGCATGGCCACCTCGGTGGCGGTTTGAACAAGGCCACGAAGCAAGGATTTATCTCGAACAATATTACTGTGATACCGGATATTGGCCGCACTGGGAACCACCTGTACGATTTCTGCAATATACGAAGCGCCTCCGATCTGGTCGAGTTCGCCGGTCCCTCGCAAATAGTCTGTCAGGGTAATTTGATCAACAGGTTGATTCCGTTCCGACAATGCCACCATGCCACGATACACGATCCGGTTTCCCGTTCGATAAAAGTCATCCTCCGACAAGATTTCCATCGCTCGATTAAGCGCCGCATTATCAAGAAGAATGGCTCCAAGAACGGATTGTTCCGCTTCGAGATTTTGGGGAGGAACTCGGATCTCTGGTGCTTCAGATATTGCCATGGCTGAATGCTTGTAACCGTTGAGGAAGTTCTTGAACTAGCATCCGGGTTTGCCGGGGCTTTTGAGAATAAGAGGTGAATTCTAATAGGAGCACCGATTGCGGGGTGGAAGTCTTTTCTTCAAAAATCATTGCACACGGCACCCCTCGACGCCGAGCAACTGTGGTGACCCAGCTCAAAACCGATTTTGGATAACCTTCTATGATTTCTTCAATCACACAAATCCCAGCCCCCCGTAATCGTTGAGCAAGGGCAAAGGAGGCCTCAGATTGATGAGGAGAAGTAAAAATTCTGACAGGCTTCAATCCATTGCCGCCCACCGTTCCTCCCCGCTCCAAGGCGGAAAACACGCGGTCCAAATCCAACCCTAATCCAATCGCGGAAAGGTCCCGGCCAAACCGCCCGACCAAATGATTGTAGCGCCCTCCTCCACCGATTTCACTGCCGAACGTAGAGGTAAAGACATCAAACACGACACCATCGTAATAGTCAAAACCACGAAATTCCCCAAGGTCCAAAAGAATTTGATCTTGCACCCCGTTTGCTATCAATTGTCGATACACCTGCGTTAGACGTTGTAAGGGCTTAAGCAATTGCGTATCCTTCCCAGCGATTCGCATTCCCCATTCCAGCACTTCGTCCCGGCCGTACCGTTCGGGCACCTGCAATATGTCCTTTACCTTAGAACGAGATAACCGTTCAGTCTCTAAAATTTTTTCCAGCTGAGGAAGGTCTTTATGGGCTGCCGCGATTTCTGCCTGCTTTCGCCCACTAAGAGACAGACCGGATTGGGCCAACAACGCTTTAAAAAATCCGACATGACCAAGAGAAATTTTCCATTCTGGCAACCCAATCCGTTCCAGAAGCCCCGCCAATAAAGTCACAACTTCGGCATCACTTTGAAAAGTATCATTGCCAAGCAGTTCAAACCCGACCTGAAATACTTCACGGTCCCGTCCACGATGTTCCGGTTCATACCGAAAAACCGTGGTCCGATAGGAAAACCGCAAGGGAAGAGTATCTCCTCCAAGGCCCATGGCCACCATCCGGGCAATCTGAGCCGTCGCATCAGGTCGCAACACCAGAATTCTGCCGGATCCCCAATCCGCAAATTTATAGCATTTCTCCAGGATTTCAGGAGCCAAGCCCACGGCTAATACATCAAGATATTCAAAGGTAGGGAGAATGATTTCCTGATAGCCCCAGGTCGAACAATGAGCCAACAATTGATCTTCCAACCACCGAACGCTTTGCGCCGTATGGGGAAGTAATGTAGCTGTGCCAATGGGGATAAGCGAGCGGAGTGGTTTCATGAGGCGTATGGAAGAGAACCTGCCAACTCGAAATGTTTGGCCAAGATAGTCTGCAGAAAGAAGCCGTCAAGCTAGCTGAGATCAACCATGCGAACGGACAGAATATCTTTCTCTTTCTTGAGAAGATCCAACACGGCGGAAGCAAGCGGGGCATCCAGACCAATAATCAGCAGTGCTGATGCACCACGCTCGACTCTGGCGCATTGCATCCTGGCAATGTTGACATCATGCTGACCTAAAATCTGACCAACCATACCAATCACCCCAGGGCGATCCACATTATCGATCAAAATCATTTGGCCTTCCGAGACCACCTCGACCTGAAATTGGTTTATTTCGACAAAACGCGGTTCTTGACGATGAAAAAGGGTTCCACCCAGGGAATAGGTATGAGAACCAGCTTCGACTTTAATCCGGATTAAACTGGAGAAGTCTCCGGCATCACTACTCTTCACTTCCTTAACTTCAATACCACGTTCTTTTGCCACAATAGGGGCATTCACGTAATTAATGACATCTTCCAAAATAGGAGAGAGAAGGCCCTTTAACACAGCGACGGTCACGGGTGCCACGGTAAGTTGAGCCACTTCTCCAAAATATTCAACGGTAACAGATTTAATCCCTCCATCTAATAATTGAGCCTGAAAGCGACCCATACGTTCGGCCAAGACCAAATAGGGCTGCAGTTGGGGAAGCACTTCAGGTGCCACAGAGGGAACGTTCACAGCCCCTCTGGCAATGCCTCGCTTGAAATAATCAACGAATTGTTCAGCAATTCCAATTGCCACATTCTCTTGAGCTTCTTCGGTAGAAGCACCTATATGAGGGGTGCAGATAAAGTTATCAAGATCCATGAGGGGATGCTTGGGATCCACTGGCTCATTTTCAAACACATCAAAGGCCGCCGCGGCAACTTTCTGGGATTTCAACGCTTCGCATAGATCTAGTTCATTAATGATACCGCCTCTGGCACAATTCACGATCATGACCCCATCTTTCATCTTTGCTAGGGTCTCGGTGTTAATGAGGCCTCTCGTTTCATTGGTCAAGGGCGTATGAACCGAAATCACATCAGAACGATGGAACAATTCATTTAAATCCACCACCTCAATCCCCATTTGTTTGGCCCGCTCCACGGCCAAATAGGGATCATAACCAATGACATTCATGGACCATCCCTGGGCCAATTTTGCAACATACGACCCAATCTGGCCTAACCCTACCAACCCCAAAGTTTTATTATAGAGTTCTGTTCCCATGAACCGGGTTTTTTCCCACTTACCTGCCTTCATGGACATGGTCGCCTGTGGAATCTTTCGACTCATCGAAGCAATCATCGACATTGTGTGCTCCGCAGTGGTAATGGTATTTCCACCTGGAGTATTCATGACCACAATACCGCGCCGGGTTGCCGCCTCACTGTCAACATTATCCAAACCGGTTCCGGCACGTCCCACAATACGAAGACGAGTGCCTGCCTCAATCACGTCTTTAGTGACTTTGGTTGCAGACCGAACAACTAAACCTTCATATTTGGGAATTTCTTGAAGCAATTCCTCTTTCGTGAGCTTGGTTTTCACATCCACCGAAAATCCGGCCCGCTCTAAGACTTCAACTCCTTTAGGGGAAAGGCTGTCACTCACTAAAATATTCATAGTATCTCCAATATAGGGGAGGCCCCACTTTAGTTCTCACAGGGAAATCTTGAGCACTCTTGGCATTTTAAGAGGGATCTCATTCACACACAGGGTTGTGGCAAACATATCCGCACCATTATTTTGTATCTTATCGAGTCATCCGTAATCGGATTTCCGAGGAGACCTTAGGCTTTGCGTTTCTCAAAGTCCGCCATAAAGTCAATCAACGCATCAACGCCAGCTTCAGGCATCGCGTTATAAATACTGGCGCGCATTCCGCCAACAGAACGATGGCCTTCAAGTGTTGTTAATCCTGCCTCTGTCGCTCCTGCAAGAAAGACCTTATCCAAATCAGGATTGGCCAAGACGAAGGGGACGTTCATCCAGGAACGAGAGGCCTTTTCCACGGGATTTCGGTAAAATTTAGACGCATCAATTGCTGCATAGAGTTTACCGGCCTTCCGTTGATTGATCGCACTCATCGCCGAAAGCCCACCTTGTTTTTTTAACCATTTAAACACCAAACCCGCAATATACACGGCATACGTTGGCGGTGTATTCAACATAGAATCCGCTTCTGCTTGTTTGGCATAATCGTACACGCTTGGGGTAATCGGCAACACGTTTCCAATAAGGTCGTCCCGCACAATCACTAATGTCAAACCGGCTGGGCCAATATTTTTTTGTGCGCCAGCATAAATGATTCCGAACCGACTGACATCAATGGGACGCGATAAAATGGTGGATGAAAAATCGGCAACTAACGGCACCTCGCCGGTATCTGGGACCCAGTGAAACTCCACGCCACCGATCGTTTCATTAGGCGTGTAATGCACATAGGCGGCATCCTGACTTAATGCCCAACCTTCAAATGGCGGAATACTCGTAAAGTTATCGCTTTCGGAAGATGCCGCAACATTGACTACACAATATTTTTTTGCATCGCTTACGGCTTTTTTGCCCCATGCACCAGTCAGAATGTAATCAGCTTTACTTTTCCCACGTAAGATATTCATGGGAATCGTGGCAAATTGCGTAGACGCCCCGCCTTGCAAAAAGAGCACTTTATAATTAGCAGGTACCCCCAATAAATCGCGAACATCTTGCTCGGCTTCTGCAGCCACCGAGACAAACTCTTTCCCACGATGACTCATTTCCATGATTGATGCGCCACAGCCATGCCAATCCGGCAATTCGGCTTGAGCCTGCTTTAACACCTCTTCCGGCAAGATCGCCGGACCCGCACTAAAGTTATATAACCGCGCCATTATTTGACTCGTCCTCCATGCCTAAACCGGCGTCATACATATTGAATTACGGAAATTCACCAGTGTGAAAAAGAGGTTACGCTAGCATAGGGTCCTAGACCAGTCAAGAAGAGGACGGAACCTTGTTATTCCAATTTTGGATACCCTACAATGACCGGCGATTGGAGAAGGCTTTCATAGATTTTCAAGAAGGTTGGAGAACAACTTGGGAACACAAACGGGTCTGAGATTGGAACAACGGGGGGACGGGAATTATTATAAAGTCATTCTCCACATCGGGAGTACTTTGATCCCCATCAGTGATGACATTGTTGAGGAATTGCGAAACCAGACTGCGCTTCCACCTGATCAATTTTTCGCGCTTTTCGTCAACAAGGTGGGATACTCATCCTACTTACAAGAGCAGATACGCCAGGAAGTACGAAACACCGGAGACCTCAATCCTCAAATATCAGTCATTCAAAAGTTCTTTCGGAAGGAATAACTTTACACCGCTTCCGAAGAATGCTGATGCCTGTCCACCCCCTACTGCTATTTAATCTATCCAAGCAATTTATCCATAAAATTGAGAATGCGCATCTTCTTGTCCGGGTCTTTTTCTAAAGACAGTGCCCGCTGATAATGCTGCACCGCCAATTCCGGCTTGCGCTTTTCTTCATAGATCCGGCCAACCCCGAAGGTCGCTTGGGCATCATCAGGGTTTGCTTTGAGCGCTCGACTAAAGTAATCCATGGCAAAATCGTCTTGCCCCTTATCATATAAAAACCAGCCGATTGCGGTCGCGGCCGGAGCAAAGTTTGGTTCCAACCGAAGGGCTTCTTCGTACTGTCGTTTCGCTAAATCCAGTCTCCCCTTGTTTTCATAAAGGCCTCCCAAGGCGAAGTACACTTCAGCGTCATGAGGATCAATCTGCAACGCCTTTTTATATTCTTCAATCGCCGGCTCAATTTTACCTTGTTCCGCTAAGGCACAGGCCAGATTGGTATGCCCAAAGGCATCATCGGGACGGAGCTTCAGGACTTCCCGATATTGTGGAATGGCCATTTCCAACTGCCCTTGATCCTGATAGGCCACCCCGAGTTTGAGGCGAGCCGCCACATAGGAGGGGTCCCGCTTAATCGCTTCGCGGTAGGCTTTTACGGCCTGATCGATGCGATCTTTGGCCTGATAAATTTGCGCCAGAAAAAAGTATGGATAGGGAGAGTGGGGAGCCAACGCTCCTACTTGTTCATAACTGGCCACCGCCTCCTCCAACCGTCCGGATTGCGTATAAAACACGCCTTCAACTAACAAAAAATTTGGCGCATCCGATCCCTGAACCCGCAAGCGCGCCATCCACTCCTGAAGCAGTTGCACATCGGCCTCTTCTCCAAAAGCCCGAGGATAGACCTTCCACGCTTCGGCAAAATCCCCCCGCAACATGCACACGACATTCAGCGCGAAATAGGGCAAAGGCCCGCAGTCAGCCTGTTCAGACCACTGTCGCGCCTCTGCATAGACCACATCCCATGCTCCCTGGCAAATGGCGTCATTAATTACCTGCTCATAATCTGCACTCATGCCCATATCCTTTTAATCGAGTTCAATCATGCTTATTCATTCGCTAACGCGTCAGCGAATCTTCAATATCCGGCGACGTGGCCTCCATGAGGCTTCCTAGATACGGATGTCGCTCCAGCATCTTTTGCTTCATAAGCCAGGCCACGGTTCGATACGACCAATGGCCCTTTACCCCGGACCGCAATTTGGCAATATACTCAACTTCAGCAAAATCCATTTTAAACAAACACCGAACACGAAACCCAAATGGAATGGCATAGAGGGCCGCCTCCTGATTGCTGACACGCAACCGCTCTATATCCAGTCGCACGGCATCCATGGCTTGCCGATATTCTCTCTCCACCCCTGCTTCCGACAAAACAGACGGCACCTCGTACCCATGAATCGTCGTAAAATTTTGCTGAATCTGCTGACAACGTCGGTGCCGGTGCATATCCCGCCACCCACCGATGTCCATCAGAATATCAAAGATAAAGGCATACCCGGAGCGGAATTCCTTTATCAAGTCGTCATGAGGGCCACGACCGCGTAACGCGGCATCGACTACTTCCTGTTTCTCTTTCTCTGACCACTGTTGTACCCACTCAAGGAGGAACCGGTAAGGGGCATGGCTCACGCGGTATACCAGCGTCGTCACTAATTCATCTAAGGGCGCATGCGATTCCAGCAAATCAACCGGCTGATCCCTGCCCTGCCACGATTGCGGATCATCATACCCGGCCTGCTTGAGTCGTCCTTTCACCTGGCGAAGTACGTCTCTATATACCGAACCTTGATATTCGTTAGCCCCCGCATACCGGGCTAAGGTCGGCGCCAAGGCCTCTAACCCTTTGGTCTCCTCTTGCTGCAACTCGGCCCATACCGTTGAGGGTGATTTGGCACACGCATCCTTCAGATCTTCTCCAATCCCCTTCAATTCCGGCAATTGAGCAGACAGCAACCGCGTGATTTGCTTTTCCAATGTGCGAATACTGACCACCTGCCCCACATTCGTCATGGCCGCCAGTGGAAGCAGATAGCGAATGACATCATAGGTTCGAGCACCGATTGTCCGATCATAATCTGCAGGCTTCATACTCGCCGGCCTGGGATACCGCTTCCCCAGATGGGTTTGGATCGGATCTTTCAACAACCGATAAATGTTATAGAGGCTGCCAAGGATGCCGCGATACTCCCCTTCGATTTCCGTATTGGCAATCTCATTGGGCACATAACAGCCGGCCGCCGCAAAGTTTTGATAACGGCTGGATTTGGCTTGCCCATCCCACAGAGGTTCATCCTCAAGGCGAATAGCGGCCAGTTCGGAGATCTGTTCGAAACACACCGTCGCATGACCCAGATCGGCAATCGAGCCGTGCCCATAGGCAAAATAAAACTGCTCCCAAAATTTTTCGGAAGAATGAGAATGGACCCATCGCAGACTCTCCTCAATAGAATCCGGTGAACGACTATATCGAGCCAGGGCATAGGCAGATTTTTCCGGAGGCATCGGGGCCAGAGCAATCACTTTCCGATTTCGTTGTTCGTCACTCATCAATGCAATCCTTCCAACATATCCCGAAGAACACACAATCAAAACAGAAGAAGACGACACTATAGTCAGACAGGAGTGACATCTCAAGTCAGGCATTATCTCTCTGCCTGGCATCACCCAAGGACCTTGAAAGTGCCTGACACCTACACTACACTCCACCGGATTTCCAGGTAGACTTCCAATTCTCCATGAATATTTCCGAACGACAATCGATGCATGGCCAATGGTCCTCCCGATGGACCTTTATCCTTGCGGCCACCGGTGCGGCCGTGGGGTTGGGCAATATTTGGAAATTCCCCTACCTTACGGGACAAAATGGAGGTAGTGCGTTTGTTCTGGTTTATGTCCTCTGCGTGGGAGCCCTGGGGATCCCCTTGATGATGGCTGAAATTTTGTTGGGCCGGAGAGGACGTTCCACGCCAATTCGTTCCATGCAAGTACTGGCGGAAGAAACCAACACCACACAATGGTGGCAAATTGTTGGCTGGTCCGGCACTTTGGCGGGCATGCTGATCCTTTCCTACTACAGTGTCATTGGGGGCTGGACGCTAGCCTATATCTTCAAATCAGGAGCGGGGACTTTCAGCGGAACCTCCGGCCAATTTGCTGCAGACACCTTTAACAATTTTATAGGGAGCGGAACCACGCTCTTCATTTGGCACACGGTATTTATGATCCTGACCATGACCGTCGTGGCAGGGGGGGTCAAAGGGGGATTGGAAAGAGCGATTCAATTTCTCATGCCGACCCTTTTCCTCCTTTTGCTGCTTATGGTCGCCTACAGCATGACCACGGGTTTTTTTGGCAAAGGTCTGGAATTTCTCTTTACGCCGGACTTCAGTAAATTGACCGGCGCGAGCATGCTGACAGCCATGGGGCAAGCCTTCTTTAGCCTCAGTCTTGGCATGGGCACCATCATGATCTACGGCTCGTATGTCCCCAGGGACACCTCAATTGCCTCCACCTCCATTATCATTGGCCTCGCCGACACCTTCGTGGCCTTATTAGCCGGCATGGCCATTTTTCCAATCGTGTTTGCGAACAATTTGGAACCAGGCTCCGGTCCAGGTCTCATTTTTCAAACACTGCCCGTCGCGTTTGGCAACATGCCCGGCGGCCTCGCCTTCGGTTCGCTCTTTTTCATTCTCCTGCTTGTGGCCGCCTGGACGTCGTCGATTTCTTTGATCGAGCCCCTGGTCACATGGCTCATTGAAACGTTTGGATTATCACGAATCAAGGCTTCCCTCTACTCAGGGTTCACCACCTGGCTGTTTGGCCTCGGAACAGTCTGGTCATTCAACTGGTGGGCAGAAATCAAATTTTTCGGTCTAACCTTCTTTGACCTGTTAGATTTTGTGACATCCAATCTCATGCTCCCCCTGGGTGGAATTCTCATTGCCCTCTTTGCCGGGTGGCTCATGAAGGCCGAAAGCACTAAATCCGAACTCAACATACATAACCCTACCCTCTACCTTGCCTGGCAGTCCCTCGTACGTTACATCGCCCCCATTGCAGTGTTTATTGTCCTATTGAACGCCATTGGCATTTTATAGCCACAAGACGACAACTTTCCCTGATCATTCCCGCATGTATGAGGCAGAAATCCTGAAATTTTCGGCCAATACAGGTCAAGTATTCCGCATACTAAACCGACAAGACCCTAACGAAAGGAGAATTTCCATGAGTGAATTTTCTGCATTAGCGGCCGCCAACTTCCTCACCCAAGCTTCGCTTCCGCTTATCCAAGCAGCCGTCGTTCCCCAACCCCAAGGAAATCCGTCATCTTCTTCCACCCAAGACACGGTATCGCTTTCATTGGAAGCCAAAGCCCTGCACGCCAACCACAGGTAGTCTCAACCTGAACGCTGGCCAAGCCAACCGTAATTGTAAGCCAGGGGACAGCATCGATCATTTCAACTGCCCTCATTAATCCCTCCATACTTCTTGTCTGGTAATTCAGGGGAATCTTTAGCAAGTATCGTTCAACTCTGTCATTCATCCCACCACATTACAAACGCGATCCAGTTTCAGAAAACGAGCCATCCACTTGAAGTGAAGCCGGGTCGAATCCCTGTCTGCAGCGTGGGCCCAAACATCTATTCGGCAACCCGGCCAAATTCCCCTCTGAGTTTACCTCACTCAAGAACTCAAGACTCACAAGCCCTGGGAATTAATCTAAAGCACGGCTTCCTCTTTGTCCGTGCGATCACTTGCCAGGTTTCTCGGGAGACCGTTTGAGTTGCATAGATTTTTGTTGGGAAGTTTCACAGCCTGATCACGGAAAAAATGGGAATTCTTTTTGGTAGAGGAAAGAAAAGGATTTTAAGAGGATTGAGGAAAATTGCTGTGACTAAATCGATCGGCGTCAGGGCTTTTGGGGTGGAATGCACTGCTCAGACTGGATTGAGTGATCCAGAGAGAGGGCTTGCTCTGAGAGATGGGCCAGTTGATTGGCGCGGTTGATGAGTTTATCTAACTCGCGGACGGCCAAAGACAGCCTCGCAAGGGGATCTTTCACAGCTTTCTTGGATGGCGTGTTCAAAGATAAAGGGGAAGATTCCATTTTTTTTGACCTCAATAGTCTAAAGATTGTAACCCTTTAGAATAAAAAGTTCATTGAATTGTTGGTTCCAATTATGAGAAATTCCTGCTCATTATTGGAATTTCATGAAATGCCCGCGGGGGAGTTGCCGATACCGGAAGCTGGATGAAGCTTAACTTGCAAATTTCCCGACTGATTCATCGGAATGATTTGTAGACAACCAAAAGGAATTTACATGTTCAAGGGATTCAAAAGGGAACAATTCATCATCGAAATGACCGCCGTGCTGTTGATGCTCCTTATGGTTGGAACGACTTGGGGGGAAGATGTTGATGCGAGAAATCGTGTAACTAAGGGCACCCTCGAATTCGGATTTCTCACCGGGTATTGGCAAGGGAATAACGCCTTTGGTAATGAACCGTCAGCTAATCGCAGCGCCGTCTATTTCCTACCTCAATTGGGTCTGGTGTTGACGGATGAGATTGGCTCAGGTTGGACCTCCGGTAATGTCGAAGTGTTAATTGAACCGTTGGCTGCGCACTATTACCAACCGTTTAGCGCCTCAGCATTCGGAGGCTCGTTAATGGTGAAATATAATTTCCTCGACTTTGGACGGTGGATGCCGTTTTGGGATGGTGGAGCAGGCATGTTGTGGACGGACCTGGGGCCCCGGATTCCCGAACAAAGCACCCAATTTAATTTCGTCCTCCAAACGGGTCCGGGTGTCTCGTATTTTGTGACAGAGAACACGGCGGTGACCCTCGGTATTCGCTTCCATCATATTTCCAACGCAGGGATTGGGGAACGGAATATTGGGTTGAATGGCTGCCTCTTCAATGTCGGCATATCTTTTTTTTCCCCGTGAGATATTTTCGTTCAAGAATCCGCAATTCTTGGCTACTCGCCTGCTCGTGCCCACACTCCAAAAAAATCAGCCTCAACCCTTCCCGTGGTTGTCGCCTCTAGAGCAATCCAGAAATTTTTTGAACACACGAAATGGAGGGCAAACCGGGGGAAAGGGGAATCAACTTCTTAGACGGGAAGAAGGCTTCTATGATGGGTCTCTCTCCCTAACGGGGATTTGAATAACTACGATATACAGAGCAGGCTTCAAGGTAATCGGATTCGCCCATTCTCAATGGGTGACTTGAGAGTTTGAACTCAGAAACGATCTTTGATAATGGAGCTTACCGAACGAAAATTCTGTGGTCGTTTACCAGGACAGTCTATCTATGTGCTGCCGGGGAATTCTGTCGAAGACAAGGTCAGGCCGTCCATGAGCCAGACAGCCACCTGCCCTGTACTGCGATTATGCCAGATCACATCGGCCTTCCCATCTCCATCTGCGTCACCAACCTGCGCAATACGCCAGCCCGAGGGCATACCCGGCAAAAAGCCGGATACCTCAATCGCCCCTCCGTTCATCAACCAGATCCCTACCTTCCCGGTACCGGTATGACGCCAGACCATATCAGTCGTCCCATCTCCGTTCAGATCACCAAAGCCTGCTTTCTCCCACGCTGGTGTAGTCCCCCCGAGGAATCCCACCGAGGCGATCGTCGCCTCATCCATCATCCACACGGCAGATACCCCTCCGCTATGGCGCCAAATGATGTCCGCCAGACCATCCGCATTCACATCACCTATCCCAACGATCTGCCACGCTAAGGGCACACCGGGCAGTGAACGGAATCTGCTAATTGAGGGCCCATCCATGAGCCAGACCGCCACAGCTCCGTTTTGCATATTGTGCCAGATGAGATCGGCACTTCCATTGCCGTCCATATCGCCCACTCCCTTAATCACCCAATCCAAGGAAGCGCTCCCCGGGAAACTGGCCGACGTGATCGTCAACCCGTTCAAAAACCATACAGCCACCGCGCCACTTAGAGTGTTGCGCCAAACAATATCAGCCATTCCGTCATTACTCACATCACCCACTCCAACGATCTGCCAATCGGATGAGACCCCACCCAGGAAACCAGAGGAACCAATCAAACCACCATTCATTAACCACACCGCCACCTCACCGGTCCTCACATTGCGCCAGACAATATCCGCCTTGCCATCTCCATTGAGATCAGAACTGACATGGGCACGAGGAGAGGGTTCCTCAAAAGGAGGCTGAAGACCGAGGAACACCCCAGATTCCGAGGTAAAGCTTACCCCCTTTGGCAGCATTAATCGGATAGTCGCACTTGGATCGCTGACATCAATGAGGTTATTCATCTCGACCCTGGCCGATAAAAACGCCTCAATGGGTAGCTCCTGCCCATCAACAACTGTGACTCTGACCTCCAACTCCTTTGGCTCCGGTAAAGGAAGCCCAAGAGCCTGGTCACTCATCTCTCCCAGACGAATGATGGCATTGGTAAAACAATTGGAAGACAAATCCCGACAAGAGGGAAATCCATCAACCCTCATAGAAAATCTGATGTTGGCAATGGCCACACCCGGATCCAGCGAAAACTTCAACCGGTCATTGATTTGAATGGAGGCCAATCCCATGCCCTCCTGCGAACTTTGATCGGGAGTCGTCGAGGTCACTTTAAGCGCGAGGGTTCCAGTGGCTAAATTAGCTGTGGCATAAGCAGAGCCGGCTTCACCGTCTGGGCCGATTACCGTACCCGTGTCTAATTGGATTTCCGTACGTCCATTTTCCTCGGTCACTGAATCCCCCCCAATCGGACCTGAAACACCAATCTCGATTTTATATCCGAGGCTCCGTGACGGGACGGACAGACACACCATTCCAACCAGAATGAGGGATATGATGGTCCGGGTCAGACCGGGTACGTGGGGTGTTGCGTGCTTCGACATCAATTGATTTGACATAAAAGATTACATGAGCAAGGTTGACTAACCTTATCGGATAGACAATTCCATTCTTAAAAATCAGGCACCACATTCCGGATCTTCCCTCCCTCGCCATTTCTTTATTTTCTTACCAGACTCCTCAAAAACGTTGGAAATTCTCTCTCGAGGAGAACACAATGGAGTCATTCCTCCCTTATATTTCAAGGGCCATTTCCGTTTGCGGTCATCAATTTCAAAAATCACCAATAGGAGTTAATCTTATCTCTAGTCTCAGCCTTTCTATTAACACTCAACCGGAAATTAGGGAGATTCGGGATCGAAAGCAGAAGGGACCCGAATGGCTGTTCGTTTTTTCGATTCGAAGAAAAGGAATCAGGTTTGGGCGAAAAGAGATAGGACGTCCTACTCGGAAAAGTTTGATCACGAAGCCGGGCGCATGAACCAGACGAACACGTTTTTATAAATTAGCAGGAGAGAACAACCCATTCTCGTAGAAGAGGAAATTCAACACAGCAATGGGAACAAGAGGTTTGTCCAAAAAAACAAAATCGGAGAGATGCGTTGACATGCCACAGAGGATCGATGAAAGACCCTCCCAATAGCAGGGAAAAGTCTCTTGCCATATTCTCGAGAGATCAAGATGAAAAGGGAGCAAAGGTTTGCTATGAAAAAAGCCTCACACCCGAAGATGTGAGGCTTTCATAAAAAACAAGAAATTGTCCTACCGCTTATACCTTAGGTTTCGCCTTCTATCAAAACTGCCGGACTGACAGCCCGGCTTACTCTGCGTTTAGTATAACGACTATCCACGGCAGAGCTACAATGATACTTTCACTCCCATATTTGCCATGACGGTTTGTCCTTCAACATTAAACGATGCCACATGATGAGATCACCCTTATTGAATCTCCCAGTCAGTGGAGGTGCCGCGCGGGAATTTGGTATCCATAACGTCTTTCCCGTTCATTAACCACAGCGCCACCGCCCCACTAGCGCGGTTTTGCCAAATGACGTCATCCTGACCATCCGCATTCACATCACCCATTCCCGTGATCTGCCAGTCCAGGGGCACTCCCCCAGGAAACCCGACAAAGGCCACAGTGGGCCCGTTCATAATCCAGATGGCCACCGAACCATTTAACTTATGGTGCCAGACGATATCGGCAGTCCCATTGCCATCCACATCCCCGATTTCCTTAATGACATAACTGAGAGGCGCACTCCCTGGAAATCCCGTCGACGTATGGGTCAAGCCGTTCATGAACCACACCGCCACTGCCCCGGTCGTCGTATTCCGC
The DNA here is from genome assembly GCA_024760505.1 of Nitrospira sp. Classification (GTDB taxonomy): domain Bacteria; phylum Nitrospirota; class Nitrospiria; order Nitrospirales; family UBA8639; genus Nitrospira_E. Next base: position 1,488,186 of record CP058931.1, on the reverse strand, counting down.
CAAATCACATCGGCTTTTTCATCGGCATTCACATCACCGACACCGGCGACTTCCCATTGCACAGGCGCACTGCCAGGGAACCCAAATTTTGTAATGGTCGACCCGTTCATAAGCCAGATAGCCAAGCCCCCGCTGACGCTATTGTGCCAAATAAGATCCGCGGTCCCATTGCCATCCACATCCCCGATTCCTTTGATCACATATTTGAGGGACGCGCTCCCGGGAAATCCCGTCGACGTATGGGTCAACCCATTCATAAACCACACCGCCACGACACCGGTCGTCGTATTTCGCCAAATCACGTCGGCCTGGCCGTCAGCATTCACATCGCCCGTACCCATGATCTGCCAATTCGATGAAACACCACCCAACACACCGGTGGTGGTCACCGCAGCATCATTCATGAGCCAGCCCACCACAAGCCCGTTAAGGCTATTTCGCCAAAGGAGGTCTGCGGTTCCGTCAGCGTTCAAATCGTTTGATAACTTCCTTGCACCCTGATTTTTCGCAGTAATGGTCAGCTCTGAACTACGTAAAAACTCACCATCCGTTGCAGACAACCGCAACACATACGTCCCCGCTTGGCTGAAACTGGCCGTGGTACTCAGGGCCGACGCATTCCCAAAGATGACCGTCCCCGGCCCGCTCACTTTACTCCAGGTGATGGAAACCGTCCCTGGCGTGGCCGGCAGGCCATCATCCGTCACCGTGCCTGTCAGCGTGGCCGTATTCGGTAACGCAATGGTGATTGAAGGTCCCGCACTCACCGAGGGGGGTTGATTGCCTGGATTCTGAGTAAACGTGGCCGTCACCGTCCGTGCGGCCGTCATACTCACCGTGCAGGTGCCCGTGCCCGTGCCCTCACACCCGCTGCCACTCCAGCCTATAAACGTCGAGCCTCCACTCGCCACCGCCGTCAGCGTCACCGACGTCCCATTGGCATAGCCCTCGGAACAGTCGCTCCCGCAGGAGATGCCCCCGGGCACACTGGTGACCGTCCCACTGCCCGTCCCGGCTTTCGTGATCGTCAGCGTCCGTTGCACGGTCGTAAACGTGGCGCTCACCGTCTGCGCGGCCGTCATACTCACCGTACAGGTGCCCGTGCCCGAACAGCCGCCACCGCTCCAGCCCGTAAAGGTCGAGCCGGCACTCGCCCCCGCCGTCAGCGTCACCGACGTTCCATTGGCATAGCCCTCGGAACAGTCGTTCCCGCAGGAGATGCCCCCGGGCACACTGGTCACGGTCCCACTGCCCGTCCCGGGCTTCGTGACCGTCAGGGTCTGTTGCACGGGCGTAAACGTGGCGGTCACTGCCTGCGACGCCGTCATGGTCACGATACACGTGCCCGTGCCCGAACAACCGCCCCCCCTCCAACCCGTAAAGGTCGAACCGGCACTCGCCACGGCCATCAGCGTCACCGACGTCCCATTGGCATAGCCCTCCGTACAGTCGTTCCCGCAGGAGATGCCTCCGGGCACACTGGTCACGGTCCCAATGCCCGTCCCGTCCTTCGTAACCCTCAGGGTCCGTTGCACGGGTGTAAACGTCGCGGTCACCGCCTGCGCCGCCGTCATACTCACCGTACACGTGCCCGTGCCCGAGCAGCCGCCGCCGCTCCAGCCCCCAAACGTCGAACCTGCACTCGCCACCGCCGTCAACGTCACTGCCGTCCCATTGGCATAGCCCTCCGTACAGTCATTCCCGCAGGAGATGCCTCCGGGCACACTGGTCACGGTCCCACTGCCCGTCCCGGCTTTCGTGACCGTCAATGTCCGTTGCACGAGCGTAAACGTCGCAGTCACCGTCCGCGCAGCCGACATACTCACTGTACAGGTACCTGTGCCTGTGCACCCGGCACCGCTCCAACCAGCAAAGATTGACAGAGATGCCCCTAAACCAGTCGGAGTGGCTGTGAGAGTGACAGAAGATGGTGGTTGAACAAGGTCATAGGAAATTGTTTGGCTATTAAATATAGTGAATGTCGCGGTCCCCGCCCCACTTCCAGCAACCTGTCCCGTTCCGGTTCCCGCAAAATTGACAGTAAGATTGACGGGAGGGGAGACCGGGGGATTCACCGATGCGAGATTAAAGGTCACGGTTACCAACCTGGCAGCATCCATAACTACGGTGCACTGATTTCCGGATGTGCTTGCACAACCAGCCCAACTGCTGAAGACCGACTGTGATGCCCCAATCCCGGTCGGAGCGGCGGTAAGCGTGACAGAGGCATTTTGATCATAGTCTAGCGTGTTACTCGAAAAAATGTTCAACGTATCAGTCCCAGGCGAATTGGCTTCAACCCTTCCAGTGCCTGATCCGGCAAAGGTGATGGTAAGGTCAACGGCCTGAGCCATGGACGGAAACACTCCACCTAGCAATACCAGGACAAAAACGATAGCCCCCAAAGGCAATACCTTCACGTGAGCTTTCCGCATTGTGCGTCCTTTCTCATTTCGTTTCATCAATATTCTCTAGAGCGCTTATGGCTTCTACATATCTTCAGGCTGTCTGGTTAACAAAAAGGCATTTCTGTCCACCGTATATGGCATTTCAATTAGTTTTCAAGGCGACGTGATTCGGATCAGGGAAGCCATGATCCGGAGGAATATATAGAAATAGTTTGGGAATTGCCTGGATCAGGCAGGTAGGCATGTCAGGAAAGGACGTTGGGGGCATGACACTATCCTGGTCCACGATAACTCAGCTTAATTATGAAGGAAGATGTCGTAGTCTACATCATTCTACATATTAATGGAACAAAAAAACTGAGAGAACCTCCGAATGATTAAACCATTCATGTCATTCGCAGACAATATTCCGATAATTTTAGGAAAAAATGCGTTCCTCTCTATTCACGGGAAAACCACGGACCCAGGCGAGTCATGCAGAAAAACCAATCAACAAGAGAATAAGGGAACGGGATGGCAAGGAGAATGGCACCTATGACCATTCGAATGCTTGTCATTGTTCTTCGTGTGACAATCCAGGGTAGCGTTTTTCAGTCGTTTTTCAGTCCCCCTTAAAATTATCAAAAATTCGCATATACATGCATTTTTTATGCGTATTCCCCTCCGATCCTCGTCCCGCGCCGATTGACCATCCGATGACTTCTTTGGTATTTATCTGATCCTCCCAAAATCCCGTTTAATTTTCTTATCACCAAACGTCGAACCGAGGGTCAGAATTGGAAGCCCTCAACGGAGTCCAAAAAATGACTGTGGGTGTCAGTTTTCTCAAAAGTCCCCCTGCTTCGGGGTTACCTGTCAATTCTTCACAAACTGTTAGGAAAATTCCTAGGCTGTCGACACCGGTATTTCCTCTCTCGCACAGGAACCAGCTCCTGGAGAACACTTGCCCCTCGAATCTCCAAACCTATGCGGTGGCCCGGATATGTTGAATCGCCGACAGTTCCTCTTGGTGATGGGCGCTCTTGGTGCCTTGGCTGGACTCCCGCAGGCGAGAAGTAGAGCCGGGACCTCCGGAATCCAGTTCGGTACGGCCAAACCTTTCTCATTTGATGAGCTGAAGCAACGCGCCAAGGCGATGGCCACCAGGCCCTATGAGGAGCCACTGGTCCGTCATGACCAAGTATTGGAATCGATCGACTACGACGCCTTTCAGCAGATTGTATTTAAACGCGAACGGGGCCTGGGCGAAGACGGTAGCGTGAATTTTCCGGCTCAATTCTTCCATCTCGGCCGGTATTTCAAAGTGCCGGTAAAGGTTCATGCTCTTGAAGATGGCCGGTCCAGAGAAATTCTCTACCGTTCCGAGTACTTCAACTTCGGCGGAACCAGTCTCGGCAAAATCTTCCCGGATGATCTTGGATTCTCCGGCTTTCGCCTCCAAGATGGACCAGGAGCGACCACCGATTGGATGGCGTTTCTCGGAGCCTCCTATTTCCGTAGCTCCGGGGAACTCAATCAATACGGCCTTTCGGCGAGAGGGGTGGCGATCGACCCGGCCCTCCCCACCCCGGAAGAATTTCCACGATTCACCGAATTCTGGTTGGAACCAGGAGCCCCGGACAGCAAGGAATATGTGATCTATGCCCTGCTGGACGGGCCGAGTGTAACTGGCGCTTTCCGCATGGTCTGCATTAAGAACCAGCAGATTGTCATGGATATCGACGCCAATCTCTATGCACGCCAGGACATCAAACGCCTGGGGGTCGCGCCACTGACCAGCATGTTCTGGTATGCCGAGAACAATCGCCATCAGATCAGGGACTGGCGGCCGGAAATTCATGACAACGACGGTCTGGCGATGTGGACAGGCGCAGGCGAACGTATTTGGCGCCCACTCAACAACCCGTCATCCGTCATGACCAACAGCTTCGTCGACACCAACCCCAAGGGTTTTGGGCTGCTGCAGAGGGATCGCGCCTTCTACCACTATGAGGATGACGGTGTATTCTATGACCGGAGACCGAGCGTCTGGATCGAGCCGGTAGGTGAGTGGAACGAAGGCGAAATCCAATTGATCGAAATTCCGACCGACGACGAAATCCATGACAATATCGTCATCTATTGGCTGCCGAAGGAATCTGTGAAGGCAGGCTCCGAGTGGCACTACGCCTATCGGCTCCATTGGGTGGCAACCGAGCCCTATCCGTCCGAAGCAGTCGCACGGGTCAACCATACCCGACTCGGCAATGCCGGCGTTCCCGGGCAGCCGCGCCCGAAAGGCGGTCGAAAGTTCGTGATCGACTTCGAGGGTGGGCCGCTCAACGAGGTCGAAAAGCTGGACAAGGTTCAACCGGTCATCAGCACGTCCAAGGGACGAATCGACAACGAATACGCGCTGCAGATAGTCGGCACCAAGAACTGGCGAGCGTTTTTCGATCTCTATGTCGAAGGCAAGGAGCCGGTCAATCTCCGCCTCTTTCTCAAACTTGGAGATCGAACCTTGACCGAAACCTGGCTCTACCAATACCTACCCTTTAGCTATGACTAGCAGGGGGCTGTTGAAAAAATCCGCCAGCGGCGTTCTCGCCATTTTTCCGTGCTCACGTACTGGAAGTACGCTCTGCACGCAAAATGACTGCGGCCTTCCCTTAGACGTGACTCAGGGCAAGACTGGACGAACCCTTCGAAAGGCTCAGGGCATGTTTTTTTGAACCGTCCCGATGCCTCTAATATGCAACGTTTGGTCAATATGACCTTGGAAATTGGTTTTATTCAACACTCCCAGCAGGTAAAGTTTTTCTAATTAGAAGTTTCCTGCGAGAGGTCTTTTTCCTACCAGAAACATATCCCACGCAGCCCTAGCCACACGATGAGAGTATGTGGCATCAAAACGTACCTACACAAACAGGTTCGCCTGCCTTGTAAAAATAAATGTGGCGAGTGGTTTGGAATGTACAGGGAGAATCACCCATCTCAACTGGTTCGCGACCCGTGGTCTGAGAGAAAAGGAGACATGGGATCGCCTGTCCGCTACCCCGAAACCTCACCGTAACCTTAAAAATTTTTTTTCGTTGGATTAAATTTTGAGATGAAACGATGGGACCCAGAATTCCTTGCGTTCCTCTCGACCTCTAGCTAAAGAGATGAAGGATTAGACCAACGTTCCGAAATGGGTTCCCCACTGAGAGGCGAGAACGCGGCCGGCCTTGAGAAGATTCTTCCCTTCGCGGTCATTCAGAGGTGTAAATGTGTGCGCGCGTCGAAGGTTGTCCTTCAATTCCCCTGGTGTGGCCATTCCGATGACCGCACACGTGACCTGGGGTACGCTCAAGGCATAGCGAAAAGCCATATCTAAATGGGAGATGGGCATCAAGCAATGGCTTAGGCTGTTTCCCCCTGATTTCTGCCCCCCTCCAAACACTTTCATGGCAATTAGGCCCAGGTTCAAGCGGTTGGCAACCGTCCACACTCGCTCTTCAAAATTGTAGGTATGTCGGTCAGCAAAATTGACGACATTGAGCAGCACATCAACCTCAACGCGTTGAATGGCATCGGCAAACCTTCCAGGACGATTGTGACCGGACAAGCCGATGAATTTGGTCAATCCCAATGATTGGGCTTTGACCAACCCGTTGTAAGCTCCCTTGCGACCAAACACCACAGCGGGATCCATTTTGTCAGCCCCAAGACTATGCACAAAGACCAAATCCGCGTAATCCGTTTGGAGTTCTTTAAGATTGCGCTCTAATAGCTTTAGTGCGCCATCATAGGTGGGGTCATAACATTTGGTGACTAAAAAAATCTCTTGTCGCCGCATCTTCAGCAGGTGGCCCAATTGTTCCTGGGCTTTCCCATATCCCGCAAATTCAGGTGCGGTATCAAAATATTTCACGCCCGCATTGAGGGCAGCCTCAAATAAATGTATCGCCTCGCGGTGAGTCAGCCGTTTTCCTGCTTGCGCAGTGCCAAATCCAAGAATGGGTAAGGATATTCCGGTTTTTCCCAACACTCGTGTCGGCAGAGTCATGATCAGGCTTCCTTTTACATCTACTCTGAACCAATGACCGATTCTATTCTAAATTTTCAAACTCTTTTTGCCTGTTCGGTCAACTCCGGCGAAAAAATTTGTTATGGAAACGTCCCGCACCTACCATCCCCCCGTACCCATTAGGCCTTTAAACGGACCAACAATTTCCCTGGTCACCCAGCCACCATAAAACCCGCCCGGTTGGGGCCGGACACGCTCATCATTGACGTAGCATTCCACGCGGCCGGGGTAGAAGGAAAAATATCCGGCGATGGATTCAAATCCCGGATAAGGATGAGGATACGTCCAGGCAACGGGTTCCGCCTCTTTCTGCCCTTCAGCCAGCATCCAATATTGAGCGGTTCCTTTCCATTCACAGAGAGATGACGCGCACGTGAGAACCAGAGCGGACACATCCACATCGGAGGGAGGAAGATAAAAAGTCGGAGGACTCGCCGTCTCCAAAAATCGAAACGCGGAGCAGGAATCGGCCAGAACCTTCTCCCGAATACGGACCACCACTCGGCGATGATCAGGCATCAGACGAGGAGGCCTCGGATAATCCCAAACAGATTCTTGGCCAGGAGACGGCTTTTCCGCAAATGGCGGTCTTTCCTGTCCCCGATATTCCCATTTGGAACGAGCCGCCCGTAGCCATTCAGGCACATGTTGGGTCATGAAATTCCCAAGGTTTTCCGGAAAAGTGATGGGGGCATAATCATCCACATATGGTTATTCAAAGGTCAAAATGGCCCAAGATGCCCATAGGATAATCACCATTTCACCGAGGAGAAGACAGCCCAAAACTGTGAGAAGAATTTTGTACCACATGGGAGCCATACGTTGCTCGAAAGACCCTCTGTGGCTGGAATATCTCAACGCCACTGGCTCACTCAATTTCAAAAAAATCATTCATGACTTGCGGGCGGGCTGGTCAATCAACCACAAAATTGTTTGATGTTGCCTACCCGATCAATCCATGTATATCGTGGATCAACCCTTGCAGCTTCCTGGAGAAATGTGCCCGCTGATCCCGAGTCAGAATCCGGTCAATGTCCAAGACTGCCCGTTGAACTCCTTCACGCCATTCCCTTGAGACCACGAGATATTCCTCAGTAGCACCGGTCTTGGAGTCGGCCAGCCACTGAAAGAGACCTTGTTCCAAGCTAAAAGGATCATGAGCGGAACGAAGAAGTTCAAGCAATTTTTCCTGCCGGCTTTTGCGATGGGCCAGCCACATATCCCTGGTATCGGGGATTTTCCTCATTCTCTCACGAATATATGTCTCTTGGTCCACCGACAACTCTCCCACCCATGTGGTCAGGGTTTCCGATGTGGTTGCCACGCGTGTATCCAAACGCACCTCCGGGTCGTCTCCGATTTCGGACACAAGCCGTCGATAGTCTTGATCCAACATTTCTTCGAAATGACGTATTTGGGCAGGCGTGCCAGTGGCTAAAAATTCCGCACCCGGGGGAGAGGCTCGCCTGGCAAGATGAACACGAAAATATTCAACCGACGCAAAGATGTTCTCCAGCTCTGCCTGACTCAGTTCATTTTTCGAAAATTCATCTATTTGAGCGAGAAATTGGGCGTACTGGGGAAGTTGATGGTGTCGATGCCAGACATGGAATGCCTTGACCTGGAGATCCAAATAGTTTTCTTGAGAGGCAGACAGAGCAAAATACCTATCCAGTTTCCATAAGAGGATCCAATCAGCCGTCGAATACGTGATGTGGAGAGTGTTACAGGAAACCAGCAAGGGGCACAAAAGCAGAATTCTGAACAACCCCCGCCAATATGACCGATGGAGGAAACCCAAATCTTTCATAGGTGTCCTGCAAAAAAAGATCCGGTCGATGACCACCCTCACTTTCCATTTTACCCTGACGGGTCACCTCTAATCAGCAATAAGGTGGCTCTCCAGTGAATTTCAAATACTGACAGAAGGAAATATCAAAGAGGAAAAGGGTGCCACGATTACCGGGCTCACTCCAGCCACTTCAAGCCGAAAAGGCCAAAGCCCGTTCGATGTCCGCACGGATTTCTTCGGAAAGGGGAACAACATCGGAAGAATACCGGGCAATAACCTTGCCGGTCCGATCTACGAGGAACTTTTCGAAATTGTAGCGGACTTGTTTATCGGCAGGGCCTTGGGTCGTTAAATAGGCAAAGAGAGGGTGCTGATCACTTCCTCGCACACGGGTCTTGGCAAACAAAGGAAAGTCGACCCCGAATTGTGTGGTGGCGAAGAGGGCAATCTCTTCATTGGTCTCGAGCTCCTGTCCCCCAAAATCGTTGGAAGGGAAGGCCAACACTTCCAAGCCCTGAGATTGATACTGACGGTAGAGTGTCTGTAAGTCCCTCAACTGTGCTGTATATCCGCAGCGACTGGCCGTATTCACCATAAGAAGAACATTACCCTGAAATCGTTCAAGGGACACCGGCTGGGTCGAGATATCAAAAAGGGTGAAATCATAGACGCTCTGTGGCCTTTTCTGTCGATCAATGGTCATTGACACTTTCCCCGAAGTGGAACCTGGTTGTTCTTTGCCCAAACGGTTCAGGGTATAGGGATCCTCAAAATTACACCCGCCGATGAATAGAAAAATCCAACTCACACAGAGGAGAAGTATGTTTTTCATTTTTGGCATCTCTCTGGCTTTTTTTACGCACAAAAAGGGTCCGAAATTTACCAAGGGGACTGCTCTCCCTATTTTATTTCCTTATTCCTCTTACTCTACTTCCGCTTATGGGCAAGGAACCAACACATTCCGTCCAATCCTTAGACAAGCTCATTCTGTCCCCGGAGCCGCTTCACACCACTAGCGTTCTACCTGACCGAATTACCGGATGATCAGGGGGGGTAGGAAATTGTTCCAACTCTCAGATCAGCCGTGAGCCCAGGTTTAATGGAAAAACCTAATTTAGTTAAAAAGGAAAATGAAGAAACGAAGCGTGGAGAGAAAGAAGTATTTGTCCAGGTTTCCAGACGAGAGGGAAGGAACCCCAGAACCCTTCAACTACAATGTTGATAGGAAAAAAACGGTATGACAGAATGTCGAGTATTGGAATGGGTGGGTGAACGATTATGGGAATTTTTTGAGAAAAAATCCTGGCATAAATAACATGAATTTTATCTCCTTGAAATTTCTAACTTCTCCCACGACTTGCTTTGTGCCCTGCAAATGAGGAATGGCAGGACAAAGGCGGGACAATCTCTTTTCTCAATCCTTTCAAGCCAACAACATTCATTGTCGTCTTTTATTTTGTCCCCCCGAGAGGATCTCGCACTCAATCTGCGTTCCCAATACGTATCAAATAGCGGATTAGGTATCGGTAGAAAGAAAATGATCGGGCCTCAAAACACTGGCATCCAGGACAAATACGCTTCCTGAATGCCGTTCGAGGAAGGGCTTCAGTGCCGAGAGGATGGCCTCCAGCTTATCCTCGGGAACCACGGTCAGGACCATTTGCAAACTGCTCGTATCATTAAACATGAGGTGGCCCTCATGATATCCGCTATGCCCCTTTCCCGAAATATTACTGAAGACGGTATACCCGCTGGCCTTGATTCGATCCAGGACATCGGTGACAAAACGGATATGTTCTCCTTCAAGAACGATTTTAATCTCTTTCATGGGGTACAGCCTGATGCTCATGACGTCGCATGCCTCCTCGAAATGGAATTAATGAATGATCCGCCAATCGTCGGATGAATGGTACAGAAAGAATTCCATGGTGACCGGATCGAGGGCCACCAGGTTGATCCACTGTTTTCCGATTAATTTCTGCAAGAGATCCTGCCTCGCAATGATGCTGGAAATGTGCTCCAAAGGGGCCTCAATGATAGCAAAGAGTCGCATGGGTTCATGATAGGGCTTAGGGCCATCATAAACGGTCTGCAAGGGCAACCCGATGCGCAAGTCACTTTGTGACCCATACATCACCCCGAACCGGCCGACGACGTTATGGTACACCTTGCTCCCGGATCCGTATACCTCGGGATCCACCGTTGAAAAATAATGTTCCATATTGATCCAGTTACCGACAATCAGGGGCGCCGTCATGATAATTTCCAAATATCTCCCCGTGGGGTCCTGCAGGTAATCATAGGAATGCAAAAAGGTTCGCCCTTCCAGGTTTACGCCCCTCGTCAATATCCGCCGACCAATGATGAACGCTGAGTGTCTCGACAAACCCCATTCGGGCCTCACTTGTGACCAGTCAAAACTTCGTCGTTTGGCCAGGTCAGAACTTCTCGACAACGACGGAGTGCCATTTGCGTCAGGAAGGCGGCTCAATCGTTCCTGACTGTTCCGGCGTCCCGCTTCCTCCAGATCGTGTTGAAGGCGCAGGAGGTCTTTCCGGTGAGTGGCGGGCACGTCCTCCAAATCGTACAATTCCACTTCGTCGGTGGTGGTGTTGTGTTGCCCCGGGAGAAAATGGGTGTCCGGGGGGATATGGATGTCCTTCTGGGCGAGAAGCTCCCGAACATGAGGCTTATTGGCCATGGCCGCAAAAGCCCGCGCGTTCGAGATGCCCTCATTGCCGCCGCAAGCCCCGCAGTCCAGAGCCGACTCATAGGGATTGTTTTCCGATTCACTCCCATGGGCGCAAATCAACACCAGCCTGGCAAAGCCTGTGGTAAACCCGATAATCCGCAAGGCGGTCTCCACAAAATAGGCCTGTTCATTGGTGGTAAAGCCTCCCTGGGTGATCCGGTTCATTCGTCGACTGACAGCCCGGTGATGAATTCCATAGTCTTTTCGTAACTCGGCAAGAAACTCCTCATGGCTGACGGCATTCCATCCTAACAACCGGTACAGAGACTCTTCCTCCGTGCTGTCCATTTCAAGCTGATACAAGGCCTGTTTCCGAAGTCGATCCACCTGATCATGCGAAATGACCAAACCCAGACGGCCGTATCGTTCGATCATGAGACGATAAATAGCCGATCGATGTTCGGAGGCCACCATCTCTTCCGCCTCCTCCCGGGACAATTTGTCCACGGTTAACGTGGTACCAATCGGAATCGCAAACCATTCCTTCCACCAGTCGGTCAGAGTCCGGTACCAGGCAGGCGCGACGGTCTGGCCGAAAAGTCTCAGTCCGAAAAACCAACCGATCGCCTCGACCATCACATACGGGGTAATCACATTTTCTTTCAAATCATGAAGCAGGGCATGTCCGGTTTTGGCCAGATTCTGACGTTCGAGAAATCGTTCAGCCGCTTTCCCCTGATAGGCCCGGGGAATTTCCCTGACCCGGTGTTTGGGTTTGAGCAGGACCGGACACTGATCCGTTTCCTGTTCACTGCCGAATCCCTGATAGCAGATGGGAATGCCGAAAAACCCTGCGAATCCAAACGTTTCATTTCCCCCCACCTCTTCAAGATGCCGCCGGAACCCTTCGGAGCGCACATCAATACAAAACATGGCCTGGGCCGGGGGTCTAGCCGCCCCGGTTGTTTCCTGCTGGGCGTCACTTTCATACACGATGGCCAAATTGGGGGATAGGGTTTTGACGAAGCCTTTCAAATAACTCGTCTCGAACGCCTGTAGCCAGAGGGGCCCATGCGTGGAGTCTGGAAAATTGGTTATCCAATCCAATAACGTATCATGGATGTCAGGCGGACATTCCGCCACGTCCTTCAGCGAAAGTTCCAGGGAGCCAGCCAGATGACGAAGCATCAACGCATGTCCCTTGGCCGTGACCTTCTGCTGAAGCGTTACCCATTTGGCGTCCGCTTCCCGTCCCAAGGCATCAAGTGTTTGCAATGGAAGCGGGGTCGTGGAGAACAAAGTTTCGTCCAAGGCGGGAAACAATCCCGGATTGAGCCTTCCGGTATGGAACGCCTGATACAGCCCGTACCCGAATGGGAAATGTTCCATGGAAGACACGATGGCCGGATAAGTTCCTGGTATTCCGAGTCGATCCTGGCAAATCACATGAACCAACTCTCGCTCGTAAAAAAGACGAACCGCCAGATATTGAACGAGATCGATAGGAAAGGCATTCTGCCATTCATGGTCAACCTGATCGGCCCGCCACTTCAGAAATCCGGTCCATCCCGGCAGCTGGGCCAAATGCAGGGTAAACACGTCGCTCCAGACACTCTGAGGAAGCCCCAAGGCCTGGAGGCAAGCCAACACGGCATCTTCCGATCGGTCCGGCAGTTGTTGAAGCTTGCGTTTCCAATCCGGGATGCCCTGCAAGAATCCGGCGCCATCCTGCTGAGCCAGGATCTTCCAACCGCCATAAAACGTTTTTTCACGCATGGGCATCGGCCAGGGAGCGTGCCCCTGATCCAGAAACCCCGCACACCATTTGATGAGTTCCTGATTGATCTCCTCCTGAATGGAGGTTTCACACATGTGATCGCACCATGCGGCCAGCGTCTGTTGTGTCGCCAGATTCTGTCGCGCCTGATCTGCCTGTTGACGCAATGACAGGTGAGCGTCCCGATGGGTGCCACGGGACTGAAGGCCGGTGAATAACGCCGTCACATGTGGGTCTTCACACGCCTTGAGAAACACCGCATCCCTGACATCAGTAGGCACTGTGCCGGTCCCATGAATCAGGAGCGTCCGCAAAATTTCGAGGTGGGAAATGTTCCGGGTGCCGATCGTGACAAAATGATTCCCGGCGAATGGCCCGACCGCATCGGTGATCGCGTCTTCCAAGATCCGGCCCTGCCGGTACAGGTCACGGAATTCCCGATTGGATAAATAGCCCCGCCCTCCCAAAAAAGTTCCGGCCTGCGCAATCGCCTCGTGGATATGCAAATGTTCCAGGCCATGCAGGGGATTGTGATGAATGAAGGTCTGCATGGGCCAGAACTGAGAAATCGATTCCCCCGCCAAATGAATCAGCGATCTGACCTCAATGCGTTCGATGTCCTTAAATGACTGCACTTCCTGCGCCGTAGCAACCGTCATCTTCTGCATCCTCTGGTGTGTTGCATCATCCGTTCAACAAGGTTAAGCCAGTATTCCAAGCAAACCTGCCATGCCCATCAACAGAAATAGCGTCCACAGTTCATAAAACGATAAATCCCAATCGGGAACATCGGATCGGGGCTTTCCGAACGCGGTCCGATGCAGCAGCGTGGTAAAGACCCAACTGATTGAGAGCCACACCGTAAACACCAACAACCAAACCGGAAGCAGGGCGTGTGACCCGGAAACGTCGGGCGGGAGGGTTCTGAACCCGCCAACCATCGGCAGCACCGGTAACAGCATGATGAGAGAGATTAGGAACGTAAAGACCCCGCGAAAACGCGGCAACCCCGAACCCAACCCTTGCAGCGTGGTCAGATTATGTGTCCCGTATCGTTCGGATAAAAAGGCATACGAACACAACATCGCACTCATCAACAACGCGACCGCGATCCCGAAAGGAATTCCCCAGACGGCAATGTGGGTCAACTCACCGATCAATCCCCACAGTAATGCGAGGAGGGTGATGGTGGCATAGGCAATGCCCTCACGAGGAAGACGGTGTCCCATGGCTTTCAGGGAAGTATAGAGGGCGCTCCCCAGCGCAAGCACCGGGATAACCTCCATCCCATCCAAAGGGAGCAGGCCTTCCAGATCCTTGAGCCGGGACAGCCCCGAAGCCAGCCAGACCACGACCCAGACACCGGCGAGCGATTCCCGGGAAGACCGGACGATAGCCAAAAATGGCAGATGAAAAGGAACCAGCGGCAAAAAGGTGATCAACAGAAACAGCCCCCCAACAATGGGAACGCGTTCCTCCATGAAGACCGCCAGGACACCGAGCATCATGGCTAACGACACATGCACCAGGGCCAGGCTCTTTTGAAGCGATGCGGCCATGTGCCGGGCCAGAAAAAAGCCGGCATACCCGAGAAGGCCGATCAGGAATAGCCGGTTAACCGGCTCCACATTAATCACTCCCCCCAGGCCCAGTCCGCCCAGCAGAATGATGGGCGCCACGTCACCGGAGCCTCCTGTGGAGCCTTTTTGACCAAAGATTCCGCAGAAACAGGCAAGCAGAATAGCGGCGGCCAGGAAACTGAAAGAGGGATCGGATGCCGTGTTCCATCCGAGCAAGCCGAGGACTCCGGCGGCCACCAAAATGGTAGCTATTCCGATCCCCCACAAAGCCGAAGACCCGTTTCGCCCCGTGGTATTTTCTGGCATCAGAAGACCCGGAACGGCAGAGAGGAGCAGATAGTGGTTATTTTTAGGAGACATGCTCATCTGACCAAAGCTAATACCGGTAGGCCACTTTCTCCGCCAAGCGGAGCAGGGCAGCACCCAGTTTTTTATACAGTCCATCCACATAACACCGGTTGATGAGCAAAACCCAACCGGTCTGCCGTATCGAGAGCACCCAATGAGGGTTGAGAATTTTTTGTCCACGGGCGGTGGTATACATAATCAGCCAACCGAACAGCACCACCAGCGTGGACATAATGATCAGCGCATCGAATACCTGGGGCGGGAAGGCCGCGGCCTCGAAAAACCCATTGGCCACGCCCGGCTCCGGATAAAGAAAATGCGTGAAGGATTCACCCGCCCATAAATAGATGAATCCGATAAAAAACAACGTCGCGATCATTGCACCGGCAACCTTCCAGGAAGCCACGGCCTGCAGGCGATAAAGGCTGAAAATCGCCTGGGAGGCCGTTACCCATCCGAAAAAGAGAAAGATCACCGCCCCGTGATCATCTCGAAGAGGCACGTCCAACACGCCATGGGCCACCAAAAGAATAAACAACGGCATAAGCAGCGTCACGCTCAGCCCGGTTGTCCAGGTTAACGTGGTCGGCAGCCTGGTCGGTCGATGACCGGAGGTCGGTGGAAATTTCGGTTCGTGTCGGGCGGCCTGAATGATACTTCCCGAAGCCAGAAAGAGGGTGGCCTTGAAGAATCCATGGGCAATGAGGTGGAAGATGGCCAGGGCAAAGGCCCCCAGCCCACATTCCATGATCATGTACCCCATCTGTCCCATGGTGGAAAAACCCAGAGTTTTCTTAATGTCATTCTGAACCAACATCATCGAGGCTCCGAGCAGAACAGTGCAGACTCCCACGATGAACACCAGATGGAGAGTCGAGGGAGACAGGGCGTAGAATGGGGCCAACCGGTTCAGCAGGAACCCACCGGCGTTGATGATCCCGGCATGCATGAGGGCGGAGACCGGCGTCGGGGAGTCCATCGTGTCCGGGAGCCAGACGTGCAATGGAAATTGCGCGGATTTGGCCATCGCCCCGACGAAAATCAGCAGTCCGATGACCGGAACGATGCTGATTTCAAAGGGAAACCCGGACCACAACCGGATCATAGGAGGATCTATAGCCGCCAGTTGAAACACGGCCGCAAATTCGAACGTGCCGAAATACTGATAAATAAGCAGGAGGCCACAGAGAAAACCGATATCCCCGATTCGATGAACCAATAACGTTTTTCGCGCATACTCATATGACGCGGGATAAGAAAAATTGAAGGCCAACAGGAGATACAACACCCAGCTCAGGAGTTGCCAGAACAAAAACAACATCAGAAAATTGGCGCTGGCGACCAAGGAGAGGATGGTGAAGGTCATCAACCCGAGTAAACCGAAAAACCGCTGGTACCCCGCATCACCCTGTAAATAGCGTCGGGAATATAGATGAATGACCGTACTGACACTGGAGATGAGCACCATCATCACGGCCGTCAGCCGGTCGACCAACATCCCGAATGTCAGAGAAGGCGAGGCTCCGTGCCCCCACGACCAGAAGGTGAGTTGAAACGGGCCTTCGGTACTGACGTGGTACAGGGTCAGAAACGAGAAAACGCTGGACCCGGCGGTGGCGACGATCCCGATCAACGCCACGCGAGACGCCAGACGTTTACCCTGCCAACCAATCAGCATGGCGGCCAGCAGCGGAAGGAGAGGAATGAATACTGCTGTGGTCATATGGATTCAACAACAGTCTTACAGGCGAGGAGGCATCGGGAACATCCCGATTACACAATCGCCGAGACGAAAATTCCTGTAATTAATAATGTGTCCCATTCCGATCAAGCCTAATACTTTAATTAACGTTTGGTGTTGCAATAAGCAATAATGTGTTAGACCCAACTCATGGGCCTTTCGGGTTCTCACATCTTGGTGCCATTGGGGAGAGAAAATCATGCCCGCTGAAACGCGCGGCCAACATCTCAGATCATTGGGACAGAAAATTAAATCCCGATTCTTTTTTAAATGAATGGTCCCTGACAGATCGATTGGCGCGACAGGGACGGATGAACCGGCTTTTCACGGTCTGGAAATCGACCAGCGCTTCACTCACCAAAACAGGAAAGCCCCTCTCCTAATCCGAGAAGCAAAGGATATGTGAGGCCGATCCATCTAGTTGGTAGGTGCGTACAAAACGCTTTACGCGGAGACCTGCCCTTCTGAATATTTTTCAATTAGTGCAGTTAAAAAAGAAAGATGGGGTGAGTGACGGGTTTCGAACCCGCGACCTCCGGATCCACAATCCGGCGCTCTAACCAACTGAGCTACACCCACCATCACATGGAAGTTTCGAGCGGAAGAAGAGGGCAATCTTATCAGAGGGCCATAGGTGTCGCAAGCCACATACCGATCACGACCATCGAGGATGATTGTCCTAATTCTCGAAAGAACCTCATATGTCAAGGGCCATAAAGCCTTTAAAAGACCATCACAATTTACACCCCGTTCAATTGACCACTTTCATAAAATTGTGTTAAAAACCACACTTCGATTTTTTCTGGAGGAAAATATGGCTAATCGACATCATTCAGCAATCAAAGCAGCTCGTCAAACTCTGAAGCGCCAGGAACGCAATCGGTCTATCCTGCGACGCGTCAGGACCTTTATCAAGAAGGTTCATGGAGCGGTCAAAGAGAATAAAGGCGACGAGGCTAAGGCATCTTTGCGGGAAGCGACCTCTGAGCTGCATAAAGCCGTAACCAAAGGCACGCTTCATCGGAACACCGCCTCTCGTTGGGTTTCCCGTCTCGCATCCCGCGTCAACGCTCTCTCACCCAAATAATACGGTCAAAAGGCCTACGGGTTCTCACGCCTTGTGAGATTTCATGCGGACACCTGAGACCTTGCTGCCTTGACCGGCTTTAGTAGCTCGGCAAAGCTGGATGACCAGATCATCCAGGATGAGCTTCGGACGTGATGCCCGCCCTCCTTTTAGCGCCGAATCAGCTTGAGCGAATAATTCCCATGCCCTGCGGAGGTGGGATTGCTTCCACCGCTGCACCTGCTGGATAAATTCCCGCGCACGAAATGGAGGAATGCCTGCTTGGCGTGCGGCCTGTCCCGCATCATGCCCTTCTTGCATCAACGCGTGCGTTTTCCAGATCTTCCGCATCTGCCACAGAAAGGCACCCAACATCCGTAAGGGTGCTTCGCCGGTTTCTAAATTTTTGGCCACGATATCCAATGCCCGCCCCTGGTCCCCTCGCGAAACGGCTTCCGACCAATCAAACACCGAAATACCCGGCGGTTTTCCTCTGATCGTTTCCACGTCCTGTGCCCGAACTGGGTGCCCTTCCGGCATAAACGCCACCAATTTCTCTAATTCACCGGCAGTCCCGTACAACCCATCGGCAACCTGATCCTTCAATATCTCGAGGGCACTGTCTTCCAGTTGCAAACCTAACTCTCGCGCTCGTTGCGTGACCCACCCTGCTCGCTGCCCCTCAAATAGGGGAGCGCATTCCACCACAGTCCCCCGCTTTTTGAGCTCTTGCACCCACTTCGTCCGTCCGTCCAATTTTGCTGCAGTTATAACCATCGTAGTCGTTTCATTGGGAGCCTGAAAATAGGGTATGAGAGCTTCCCCATCACGAGCAGAGAGTTTATCTGCCCATTTTATGATGAGGAGTCGTCTCGATGAAAAAAACGAGGCCTCTTCCGAAATGGCTAATATTTCGGACGCGTCGGTTTCATCGCCATAGACGACATCGACATGAAACATCTGGGAGGAATCATGGGCCGTTGAATGGTCCGATGACTGTGAAGGATCCGTTTCCTGACCTGCCGCACGAAGAATGCTCAAGGCCTGATCGCGAAAATAGGGCTCTTCCCCAATCACCAAATACAGAGGGGATAACCCATGCCGGTTGATCTGACTTTGAAGTTCATGAACTTTCACGGTGAATACGCCTCAAAAAGCAGACAATCCTGCCAAACCATTCAGGTAATCAAGGCATTTGGGAATCTGGAGGCACGAGATCTCCGGAAGGCGCTGAGATCTGGGGGGATTCGTCACCACCGGATTCCGGATCCGGGATAATTTCTTTTCCATTCCTGTCAAAAACCCCCCGTTCCCTGGCCCCCAAAAATTGATCGGCTAAATTGGCAGCCACCTGTTGCCCCGCTTGTTCAACCGCCCGGTCCTGCAAAACCCGGTTAAATTGCAATCCCCTCTCTGAATCCGACGTGGATGTAGCATTCACAAAAAATTCCGCGGTACTGGTTCCGGTTTGAGACCATCGGACTTTCCCCGTTTTCCGATCCTTCACCTTCAACAACACTTTCACCATAACCCGGCTTTCTTGTGTCTGCGTGCGAGTAAAGGCTAACGAGGAAAGCCCGACCGATAGGATCGCGCCTTCCATCACAAAATCGGCGGAGGCATCATCGACAAATTCGGCGCTTCCGACCGATTGCAACGCCTGGCGAAGATACCTGGTGTATTTGAATTCCAGGTTTGGTTCAAAGCTGTTATTTTTGAGCACAGGAAAGACCAGACGAATCGGCGGTCCTTGCACCACATGGCCGGCACTCCCCCCGATGACCGGGCCCGGCCCCTCAACCGTGAATTGATACCCGCATCCGGCAGTCAGGCACAGCAAGATTCCCCAGCCGCTCATCAAGCATCTTACCCGCTGAAAGAGCCAACCCGGTCGGCCTGACTTAGATGACAAAATTCACCAGCTTTTGTTCCACATAGATAATTTTACGAGGGACCTTGCCTTGTAACCATTCCACCAATTTAGGATCCGCCTGAGCGCCTGCAATGATCTGCTCCTTTGTCGAACCGGCTGGAACCACAATCTTACTCCGAAGTTTTCCATTCACCTGTAGAGGAATCGTCCATTCGGCACTGGCCACCAGAACGGGATCAAAGTCGGGCCACGCCTGCCGGCTCATCCCTGGGCGCTTCCCTAAGAGTTCCCACAACTCCTCAGTCACGTGCGGAGCAAAGGGTGCCAGCAACACCACTAACGTTTCCAACGTTGTTCGCCACTCCGCTCGCTCGCCGGCAGTTAAGGCCTCCCCCGGAAATTCTTTCCAGAACTTATACAACTCATTCACAAATTCCATAAGAGCTGCAATGGCCGTGTTAAATTGAAAGCCCCGCTCAAAATCTTCTGTGACCTTTTTAATCGTCTGATGCGTCGCCCGTTCCAATTGAGGCAGAAGCACCGACTCGCCGGACCCTGGATTGGCAGCCACCCCATTCACGACCGGAAGGAGATCCTGCACCAATCGCCAGACCCGGTTGAGAAACCGGTAACACCCTTCCACTCCGGTATCGCTCCATTCCAAATCCTTTTCCGGTGGTGCGGCAAATAACGAAAACATTCTGGCCGTATCCGCCCCATACCGCTCGCACAAGTCCTCAGGGGAAGCAATATTCTTTTTAGACTTGGACATTTTCTCAGTACGACCTGTCACAATGTTCCGCCCACAGTGAATACAGACCCGCCGCTCGCCCTCTTTTTTGATTTCGGTGGGAAGCATCCATCGATGCTCTTCGCACCAGTAGGTTTCCTTGGTCACCATGCCTTGGGTGAGCAAATGGATGAAGGGCTCATCGGCCGTTGTGAGACCCAGGTCCCGTAAGACTTTGGTAAAGAAGCGCGCATATAAGAGATGCAACACGGCATGCTCGATTCCGCCGACATATTGGTCCACCGCCATCCAATGTTGTGCGGCTTGGGGATTCACGGCTTGTGCGGTGTCTTTGGGCGAGCAATACCGAAGGAAATACCAGGACGAATCCACAAAGGTATCCATGGTATCGGTTTCGCGGCGTGCCGGACCGCCACACCTGGGACAGGTAGCTTGTGAAAACGACGGAGATTCCTTGAGCGGAGACCCACCTTTCCCGGTGAACGGCACATCATCAGGCAGCAACACCGGCAGGTCGCCTTCGGGAACCGGGACAATGCCACAACGCTCACAATACAACATCGGAATGGGCGTCCCCCAATAGCGTTGCCTGGAGATGCCCCAATCTCTCAACCGGAAATTGATGGTTCGCTTGCCCCATCCCTGTGTTTCCACATATTCGCCGATGGCCTGTTTGGCTTGCGACACGGACATGCCGGAAAAATTCCCCGAGTTCACCAGGAGTCCTGCGGCATCCTGTTCTTCATAAGCCGATTCCAGGGCTTCAGAGCCCAGTCGGCCTTCCGGGTCTTGAATCACCAGCCGAACCGGGATGCGATAGGTGTTCGCGAATTCAAAATCTCGTTGGTCATGCGCAGGAACGGCCATAATCGCTCCCGTCCCATATTCATACAACACAAAATTCGCCACCCAAATCGGGATATGTTCCTTGGTAAACGGATTGATGGCGTAGGCGCCGGTAAACACGCCTTCTTTGTCCCGATCAGCAGCCGTACGCGTCGCTTTATCCACACGGGACACACGAGTCACAAATTCTCGAACTCCGGCGGCCTCAGGTCTCCCCTCTATCAATCGTTCGACCAGGGGCGATTCCGGAGCAAGGCTCATGAAGGTCGCGCCATGAATGGTATCCGGTCTGGTGGTAAACACCCTGATCTCCTGAAGCCCGTCTACGGTCTCCGCTAAGGGAAAATCCAGTTCCACCCCTTCGCTCCGACCAATCCAATGCCGCTGCATGGCCAGCACACGAGCCGGCCAGGTCGCCAACCGCTCACAGCCGTCCAATAATTCCTGCGCATAGGACGTAATCCGGAAAAACCACTGCTCCAATTCTTTTTGAATGACGACCGACTCGCATCGCCAGCAGACGCCTCCGTCTTTTCCCTCTTGCGCCAACACCTGCTCATTCGCCAATACCGTTTCACAAGAAAGACACCAATTCACTGCCGAGCGTTTTCGATACGCCAATCCACGCTCAACCATTTTCACAAAGATCCATTGATTCCAGCGGTAATATTCAGGCTGAGATGTATTCACCTCCCGATCCCAATCATAGGACAGACCCATCCGCTGAAGTTGTCCTTTCATATAGGCCACATTTTCTTGAGTCCAGACGTTGGGGTGCACCCCTTTCTCAATCGCGGCATTCTCTGCCGGCAACCCGAAAGCATCCCATCCCATCGGATGCAACACGTTATACCCACGCATCGTCTTATAGCGGGCCACGACATCCCCGATGGCATATACGCGCACATGGCCCATGTGTATCCGGCCCGAGGGATAGGGAAACATCTCCAAACAATAATATTTGGGCTTGTCCGAATCTTCCTGAACCTGGAACGTCCCGGATTGAGCCCAAAATGCCTGCCACTTTGCTTCAACAGCCTGATGATCGTACGTATGCGCCATGCTTATGCCTTATGAAAGAAAATACGGTGATCGCCTCGAAAAATACACCACAAACTAATTTCTACTTCCTCGCCACATGTGTAAAGAAATGTCGGTACGAATAAAAACTTTTTCCGCGTCAAATTGGATAAAGACATTCGGAAACTATGCGGGTCATTGCCTCGGGATTTGACGTTGGGAAACGCTGCATTTTCAACAGCATCCTGAGGAATCTAGCATAGAGAAACCCACCCCACAAGCAAATCGTAAGGAGGCCGTTCAGACCAACGGATCGCGAATAAATGCACAGGGAAAAGGGGAAAAACAGAACGACTAAAAGGACCGCTTGTTCGCCTTGCGCGACTTCACGGAAATGGGTGAGGGAGGACGAGCGGTTGATCCGGAAATGGCACCAACCACTTCCTGATGTTCACGCTGCAGATGACGATGATGCTCAATTAACGGATCAAGGACTTCTCCACACATCAGACACCGCCAACCCGGCATCCAAATCTCGCCACTCGTGGCCATATCCACAAAGTGATCGACTATCATGGTCCCCTGACATCGAGGGCATTGCATCCGTCATACCTCCTCTTTATACGTGATGTATGTATCCATCGGTGAGGCCCTCACAGACCTTAAATCTTTCAAAGGGGAGAAGGGGAAGTCTCGTGTTCGTCGAATAATGGGCAACAGGACAATACAACCTCAAGAAAACACATAATCTCCCCCTGTCTCATCACAGCCATCTCAATTTTTCAAGGAAACGAAATACCCATTTGCTCCAAACAAGATTCCCACGCAGCAGTTTGAAAATCCGTCCGCACCTGTTTTCGAAGAAGTCCCGGATCACATTTTGCGAGAACTGGTGGGCATCGACAACCACAGCCGACACCAACACCATATCTGGCGAAGGATTAGGAACTCCCCTTCGAAGATTTTGCGGAACGCAGGAGAGGAAGAGGAATCATCGCGTCACCCCGCAGTTTGCGATGAAAGGTGATGGCAAAGCGATGCGCTTCATCTCGAATGGTTTGGACCAGCCGTGTTGCCGGTGATTTCAAGGGCAGTATGATGGGCGTCTTTCGACCCGGCAGAAAAATCCGTTCGTCTTTGTCACCCTTCGCTTTGGCTAAACCACAAATCGCGACCTGTGAGAGACCAACCGCCGCCATCGCTTCCATGGCTGCGCCTAATTGTCCGGCTCCACCATCAATCACCACCAGGTCCGGCTCCGGCAAGGTTTTCCCTGGTTTGTTGGCCAACGATCCGCCGTATCGGCGTTTCACCACTTCATGCATACTGGCAAAGTCGTTGGCTCCTTCTACCGTTTTAATCCGAAATCGCCGATAGTCTGACTTCTTCATTCTGCCCTGTTCCCAAACCACCATGGACGCCACTGAATGGGTCCCCATGGTGTTGGAGATATCAAAACATTCAATGCGGGTCGGAATCTGTGGCAACGCTAAGAGCGACTGAAGTTCTTCCACCGACTCACTGGATTCGGTTTGCACCCGAAGATGTTCGTTGAGAGACACCGCGGCATTTTCCTGTGCGAGCTGGAGTAATTCATATTTAACCCCTCGTTCAGGAACCAGCACACGAACGGCTTCCTCTTTTTTCTCGGACAACCACCGCTGGACCAGCGATTGATCGTCAAACCCCACAGGAAGCAGAATCTCTTTGGGGGGCACGACTGTTTTGGCATAAAACTGTTCGAGCGTCGATCTCACCAGCTCCTCATCGGTGACATCGTGAGCGTCGGACCAGAAAAAATCCCGACGGCCGATCAACAGGCCGCCTCGCACAAAGAGCATCTGGACATCCACGGCCCCTCCCATTCTGGCCAATCCCACGATATCCTGCTCCCGGGCGCTTATTTGTGCCACCCGTTGTTTGGCCAACATCCGCTCAATGTTTCCAATCTGATCACGCAGTCGAGCGGCTTCTTCAAACGCTTCCCGCTCCGCCGCGTCCTGCATGGCTGATCGTAAGGACTCGAGCAATTCCGTGTCCCGTCCCTCTAAAAACCAACGAACCTGCTTCACAATCTGATGGTAGGCTTCCTTCGTCTGATTTCCCGTGCAAGGAGCCATGCAACGCTTGATTTCAAACTCCAGGCATGCCCGTTCAGCGCTTCCATTAATATCAATCGTGCAGGTGGCCAGGGGGAACACCTTGCGAATAACCTTCAGGGTGTCGCGCATGGCTCCCGTGGGGACATACGGACCAAAATATAACGCCTTGTCCTGTTTGACCCGGCGGACTATCGACAGCCTCGGGAAATCATCGTGAATCGGCAACCGGAGGTAGGGATATTGTTTATCGTCCCGGAGGACCACATTGAACCGTGGGCGATGCCGCTTGATCAGATTACTTTCTAAAATGAGGGCTTCGAATTCCGAGTGGGTGACGATCGTTTCCATATCCGCGATCTGCGAATACAGCACCCGGTTTTTAGGAGTGAGATCCGCCGCATGTTGAAAATACGATCGCACCCGGTCCGATAACACGGCGGCTTTTCCAATATAGATAATGTCGCCTCGCCGATCCTTAAAGAGATAGACCCCTGGTTGCTTGGGAAGATTATTCAATATTCCGCTCAAGCGACCTGGTTGGTCAGAGAGGACCTGAGAAGTTCGCATGGGTATATCCATCATCTCTTGTGTTGCCACCTTGATCATCAAACGATGGCGACTCCCGCCGGTCGTTGTATCAACTCAATTTCATAGCCATCCGGCGCATCGATAAAAATAAACCGGCTGCCGGATGAAGATTGGGTGGGGCCATCCGTGATCGGCACACCTTTGGCTTGGAGTTCCTGAATCGTCTGTTCCAAATCCTCCACTTCAAAGGCCAAATGCACAAGATCCTCCTGCACCTTGACGGCCCCGCTGCTCGGAAAACTACACAACTCAATGAGTTCCTCACTATTAGGGACAGCCAAAAATGCCAGATGCGAACCCCGTGGCGACACTTTTTGCTCCACGACTTCCAGCCCAAGGACCTCTCGATAGAAGCCCAGCGTCTGCTCCATGTCACTCACCCGCATTCGCGTATGCAACAGTTTTTTCACCCGCATGCCATTCTCCTTTTCAACATTCACCTGTCCGACTTCGGAAACGGAATCCCTCTGCATAAATCAAACTTCTTCGAACAATAGAGAGGAAGTCCGCGATCCCCGGT
This sequence comes from Nitrospira sp., assembly GCA_024760505.1. Lineage (GTDB taxonomy): Bacteria > Nitrospirota > Nitrospiria > Nitrospirales > UBA8639 > Nitrospira_E. The sequence goes on along the minus strand of CP058931.1, from coordinate 1,463,034 downwards.
CGGGAGGCATCACTTTCGCTATTGTCACTCGTTGCTCCTCCCTGATCAAGATTGCTATCTTCTCTTGTTTTTCATAGACTTCCCAGAAATTTCTGATCGGTTCCCGTTCTCAAGGAGGAGACGTGACGACATTGATCATCTGCCGCCTGATCGTTTTTTGCCTCATCCTTGGTCTCTTCAATACCCTCATCACTCCTCAAACAGTTCGTGCCGAAGGTTTTCGTATTCTCGATCATGGCGCTTCGGCTACCGGCCAAGGCGCTGCCTTTACCGCCCAAGCCGATGATGCCTCAGCCCTGCACTACAATCCAGCGGGTATGACCCAGTTAAAAGGCATCCAATTTTATGCAGGGACTCTCTTGATCGGAGGCACGGTCCGATTCAAAAGTGACCTCGGACCAACCGTGAAGGGTGGTGTTGGTGGGACGATCTCCACTCCCCCACCCAGTTCATTATTCCTCACTGCAAACCTTCCTGCCTTGGGCCTGGACAACCTCCCGAATTGGACCGTAGGAATTGGTGTCACCACCCCGTATGCCCTGAATATCGAATACCCCGATGATAGCCTGATTTCTCCCATACTCACGAAAGCGTCCCTTCCCCTTATCGATATCAAGCCCACTCTCGCCTACAAGGTGAATGACTATATCTCTGTAGGAGGCGGGCTGGATATTTATACCTTTACCAGCTTTCTGGGAGAAGGTCAGGCAGAGCTCCAACAGAATGCGGCACCAGGCAATCCGTTTGGTATACCGGCTGGGACAGGCCTTGAAGCGAACGGGTCTGACACCGCCTTGGGATTTAACGCCAGTGTCCTCTGGACACCCTTCCGCAATCAAGACGGTCATCCACTTGTCAATCTTGCGTTTGTCTATCGGAACGGACCCAATTTGGACCTCAAAGGGGATTTTTTAGCCGGTGGAACCCGCCTTGCCGGTGCCTCCACGAACATTGAACTCCCCGATATCTACACGTGGGCCATCGCCGGGTGGCCAATTCGAAACGCGCAACATGAGTGGAAGGTGGAAGTGGATCTCGATTATGCGGATTGGTCCGGGTTCAAAGACCTTAACCTACAACTCTCTAATGGAGCGGTCATTCAGAATCCCCGCAACTATGGAGATGCCTGGATCCTCATGGTGGGAACAGAATTCAAAGCCCTCTCCCCCTCTGCGCTCCCTCATTGGGATGTGGCCTTTCGAACGGGATACGTCAGATCGGAAAGCCCTATTCCCAACCGGACGTTCGAGCCAGCGGTTCCAGATTCCGATTTTAATGCCTTCTCAGCCGGGATGGGCTTTCTCTGCCATGCTCCAGGGAAATTTTTGGGGATCCTCCCCTGTGACATTTTTGGCGCAAAAGCCATCGGGATGGATTTAGCCTATCAAGCATTGCTGTATGATGAACGGAATGTTCAGAATAACCAACAACCGCTATTAAACGGCAAATGGGATACCACCCTACACGTCGGAGCCTTGTCCGTGCGGATGAATTTCTAATGCCTCTTCCCTGAATTTTTTGTCCCCCCCCTTCAACCTTTTGGCCGATTCCATTACAGTCCCTCTACCGGTTTACCTTCTCAATAGGGACATTCATGTCGCTCTTACCAAAATCCCATCGCATTGTGGAGCGTCCACTCATGGAGTTTCGTCCATTCGGGAAGGACACTCAGGGTGCCACGATTCAGGATGTGAGCGGAATCGCCATCCGCGCCAACCTTGAATATCTGGAAGAGGCCATACAGCAACACCAGGGACCGGAGGCCGCAGAGGAGGCGTTGCGCACTCTTGTCGCCTTACTGAACGAGCGGATTCCCGACCGGACCTATCATGTGACCGTCGATTTCCTCAAGAACCACTGGAACAGCTATTCCTATGAGTTTGCCATGTTTTTGGCCGAATTTTCTGTTCAGCTCTCGCACGAGGAGAATTTTCACTTCAATCTGGGGCGGGAAAAATTTCTCTCGCCCATTATTCAAATCCTCGGGCGGCCCTTTTCGATAGCCCAGATATACCGCCTCTTCCCGCACTTTGTCGAAAAATTCACCAAAGGTTCGCTCAAGCCGGAGGTCCTATCTGTCACCAATGGCCATGCCGTGATGCGGCTCCAATTGTCCGAGTCCACAATCAGACAGTTCGGCCCGTATCTCCAGGGCTGTGCCGAACGGATATGCCACACCACAAAGGCGACGGTGGCAGAAGTCCCGGCGCGCATGTTTGGCAAACGGGCTGCCTCGATCCAGGATCTGAGCTGTATTGCCGAGGGTGCCCCCCATTGCGAATGGGCCTTTACCTGGGAACCCGAGCACCGGACCATGCGGGGATGGATTTTTGGCGGACTCGCATTGGGGCTGGCCACGCTCGCCATATTGAGAGTTTTTGCTCCCGATCAACCCTGGTGGGTCAGTGCGGGACTCTCCCTGCTCCCCTTGCTCATTCTTCCCTTGGCAAAACGGCTTTGGGATGATCGGCTGGAGATTCAAGAGCGCGGGAAAATCATTCATGAACAATTGGAGGCGGCAGAACAACGGCACGAAGAATTGCGTGAGGCCTACTTAGCACAAGAGCATACATTGATCGAGATCCGGCGACGAGTCGATGAATTAACCATGCTGCATCAGCTCACCATCCACATCGGCTCAACCCTCGATCGCGAAACCATTATCGGCTCAGGCCTCAAAGCCATTGTGGGCTCGCTCTCCTTTGACCATGCCTGGGCAGCCGTATGGGACGCACCTCATCAACACTTTCACAAGCTTCAATCAGAAGGCATGTCGGAACAGTGGACGACATTGGCTCAAGACACCCACATTCCCTCAGCCCCACAGGACCTTCTTCACAGAACCCTCCACACGCAACAACCCATCGTCATAGAGGACATCGCGGATATGCTGAGTCAGTGCCATCCCACCACTCGACAGATCTTGGTGGAAGCCGGGACGAAAAGCGGATTCTTGCTTCCCCTGATTAGTCAGAATCAACCTCTTGGTGTGTTGATCGTTGGGAGTACGCACCGGAAAGCCATCCCCATCGCTGAACAAAACTTATTATCCACGGTCGCCCACGAAATGGCGATTGCCCTTGATACGGCGATGGCCTATGACGAGATCGAAGCCTTGAACATCGGCTTGGAAAACAAAGTGCAGGAGCGAACGCTGGCATTACAACAGGCCAACACAGACCTGGAAGCCGCCAATCACCGACTCAAGGAACTTGACCGGATGAAATCTCAATTTCTCTCACATTGCTCTCATGAATTGCGCACACCCTTAACCTCGATTAAAGGATTCACGGAAAATCTGCTTCATGGAATGGTGGGACCCCTTGCGGAACGCCAACACCTCTACCTCACCAGAATCAGTGCGAACGCCAATCGACTCACCCGGATGATTGCCGACCTTCTCGACTTATCGCGCATTGAGGCAGGGACCGTCCGGTTAGCCCAGGGATCCGTGTCAGTGTCCGAACTCCTTGAGGATGTCACGCAGGAATTGCTGCCGCTCACCCAGACCAAGGCCCAACACCTGACGGTCGAACTCACAGAAGACACGTTGACCGCCTGGGGTGACCAGGACCGCCTCCACCAAATCGTGACCAACCTCGTCCACAACGCCCATAAATTTTCGCCACAAGATGGACGCATCCTGGTGAGAGCCTCTCCCGCTCCTCCGGGTTACATCCTCCTCACGATCTCCGATACCGGCCCTGGGATTCCTCAGGAAGCGCAAGCCAGCCTCTTTCAACCATTCTTCCAGGCTCACCGGATCCCAGAAATCGGCACGCAGGGCCTGGGGTTGGGACTCTCAATTGTGAAACAATTAGTGGAACTGCACGGTGGGACGATCTCTGTGGAAAGTCAGCCTGGAGAGGGTGCCACGTTTCACCTTCGTCTTCCAGCCGTCTGCCCTTCAACGCTCTCACCCTCCGCTCAAGCCTTCCATGAACCTCCAATCTAAGAAGGGGCTGTTGAAAAAAGCCGCCAGCGGCGTTCTCGCCATTTTTCCGTGCTCACGTACTGGAAGTACGCTCTGCGCGCAAAAATGGCTGCGGCCTTGCTGGACGAACTTTTTTGAACCGCCCCAAGGCCTCTGATATGCAACGTGCCTGTAGGGCTCTTGAAAATTAGTATTATTCAACACTCCCAAGAATGCTTCATAGACTGCATACTTCAATACCATTTCCTCAGAATCCATTTCTCTAATCGCGGCTTGTCACAGGTCGGCAGAAAATTACATGTAATCCCTCAGGATTTTTATCGTCCTACCGATAAACGTGGATAGTATTGCCTACGACATTATCGGAAGGGAGGTGGAACCATGAAAAAAGTCGCGAAAAAGAAACCGGCAAAAAAAGCCGCCGTGCGAATGAAAAAGTCTCCGGGGAAGAAAAAGGCGTCACGATAACGCCCCTCGGATATCACACAGTGTAGGTCCGGGGAGTCGAATCTACTCCCCGGATTGCACTTTTCCTTCTCCCAACCCCACACGCGCTTCCTCATTCATCTCGACCTCACAACCCATGTTCACATTCGCACAAGTTGAGTTTGCAGTCAGGTTATGTGATAACTCCCGATCACGATTCCCCATGTATTGCGAGAGCACCCGTTATGGACATTAATGCACAAACCCAACTCTGCGGCCTGTTAGGCAACCCGGTCGATCATTCGCTTTCTCCCGCTATTCACAATGCGGCCTTTCGTCAATTGGGGTTAAATTTTGTCTATCTCGCGTTTCCCGTCCAGGATCTCGAAGGCGCAGTTCGGGGCCTACGGGCTTTGGGCCATATTCGGGGACTCAGCGTGACCATTCCACATAAAGTCACCATTTTACCCTTGTTAGATTCCGTCGAAACTACCGCCAAACACATTGGCTCGGTGAATACCATCGTCAAAGACCGGGGCCTGTTAGTGGGCTCCAACACGGATGCATCCGGCGCGCTCCAAGCCTTGCGACAAGGTGGAGTGGAAACCACCGGACAACGGGTCGTCATTCTAGGTTCCGGAGGAGCCGCTCGCGCCATCGCCTTCGCACTCGGCGTGGAAGGCAAAATTGAACATCTGACCCTCCTGGGCGTCGACGATCAGGAACGAATAACCTTGGCGAAGGACCTTAAAGCCAAGACATCCATCCTCTTGCACGACAACTCCTTAACACCCGAAACATTGCATTCCGCTTTGGGACAAGCCCAATTGCTAATTCATTGCACACCCATTGGGATGCACCCAAAGGTCGATGAAAGCTGTGTCCCCAAGCATCTGTTACACCGCGATCTGACGGTGATGGATATTGTCTACAACCCACTCAATACACGTTTATTGCAGGACGCACAGGCGGCAGGATGCCGCACCATCCAAGGGATCAACATGTTTCTCTATCAGGCTGTGGGGCAATTTGAACTCTGGACCGGCAAATCCGCACCAGTCGAGGTGATGCGTAACGTACTCATCTCCCACTTTTCATGAACATTGTCTTAATAGGATACCGGGGGACCGGAAAAAGTACGGTGGCCAAGATCTTGGGGCAACGCCTGAAACGAACCGTCATGTCCACCGACGCGGAAATCGTGAAGGAAGCGGGACAATCTATTCCTCATATCGTCGAGCAATTCGGGTGGGATCATTTCCGCGGGCTGGAAACGCAGATGTGTCAAAAGCTCACCGGCCAGGACAATCTGGTTATCGACACGGGCGGGGGACTCATCCTTAAGGAAGAAAACGTCAGAATGCTTAAAGAGAATGGAAAGATTTTCTGGCTGACTGCCGAAGTTTCAACGATTGCCAGCCGGATTTCCGGCGATACACAGCGGCCCTCTCTGTCAGGCACCAAAACGTTCGTAGAAGAAATCGAAGAAATTCTCGAAATTCGCAAACCTCACTACCAAGCGGCCGCCGATTATGTCATTCCAACCGACCAAATTTCCCCGGAACAAATTGCTGATAACATTCTTTCCCGTATTTCGATCTAGAACGTTTACTTAGGGGACTGGACAGCAGGGATCAGTCATTGCCAAAGAAATGAGAGAGCGTAAGAAGCTCCGCTAGGCTCATATCCTGCCTGCTTTTTCTCCGGTGTCGGCTTTACGGAATCGCCACTCCACAGACCAGGTTCTCTTCCGGCCCTCGCCCCAGTGGGGAAAGAGGAAACGCCAATCAGATCAGTATAGGAGTGGGTAATAAAGCAGTCTAATGCAATTAACCAACTATGGTATCCATGTCGTTTTTGGGGCTGCCGGGTTTTGCCCCGGCAGCCGAGCCACTTTTGTTTCGGCAAAAGTGGCCAAAACCAGTGACGCCCAGACAGGCTTCATTGGATGGGACAGACGCGAGCCTTAGGAGAGCAGACCAACTCGCTGTGCTCAAACAAGGTCTGCTGAATGCCCAGAGCGTCCGTCCCTTGAGCCTGTCAGCAGTCGTCGAATAAAGCAAAAAGGAAAAGGCGATGTGGGGTTCTCACTTACTACGTTCCAAAGCAGTACGAGCGGTTTTTGTGATGCCGAGAATTGTGCCAAAAGATCAGAGCATCACTGGAATCCCGTGGCCTTGTGGCGAGGCCAAGCCGTGTTGCCGATACCGGAGGAAGGCGCGCATTGTTTGAGCGCAGCGAGTTTGCGCGCCGCCGGAGTCGGCAACACGGCGCAGGGCACCCGAAGGGCCGCGCCACGGCCACCATGGTTTTGGGTCCTTTTGCCGAAACAAAAGGACCTCGTCCGCCGGGCGAAAACCGGCACAAAAAGATATCAAAAGGCGCCGGTTCCTTTTTTGGATAAAATCAACCTTGCCCAGGGAAACAGACATTGGATCCACCACGGCCGGACCAGCTCAGATGATCTCTACTTGAAAGATGCATGATTGCAAGACCTGACCAGGAATCCGCTTTTCGCTGTTTTGGAAAATTAGTAATGCTTGGTCCTTTTCAACGAATCCAAAAGAGCATTACACTGCTTCTGATTCCACGCCCACCATCATAACCCAGATGAATCCCTCCACTGACAAACAGATGAACCCGTTAGCCGATCATTGGCGAAGACCATGGGTTATCGAATGGACCCAATACCTGTTGGATAGTTATGCCCATTGGCTGCAAAAAGAATTGATTCCCCGTCAGGGTACTGCGCTGGAACAGGCGGAACGCTTATTCACCTGTCCATTCGTGGTCGTTTCTCATGGACTGCAGGGTGACCCCATCCTCAATTATGGGAATCAGGAGGCCTTAGATTTATGGGAAATGGATTGGGATCAACTGACTCAAACGCCCTCCCGGCAAACGGCCGAACCTGTGAATCGTGAAGAACGGGCCCGCATGCTGCATCAGGCCCAAACCAAGGGGTTCATTGCCGATTATCACGGAGTCCGGATCTCCCGATCCGGAAAACGATTTTTAGTGGAACGCGCCACCGTGTGGAACATTCGCAAACCGGACGGAACTCCACTCGGCCAGGCGGCCACTTTTTCAATCTGGACGTTTATATAGGTCGTCGAACGTCTCCTCTCTCAGTATGGGTCTGTTGAAAAAAGCCGCCAACTGCGTTCTCGCCATTTTCCCGTGCTCACGTACTTCGTGTACGCTCCGCGTGCAAAAATGGCTGTGGCTTTGCTGGACGGACTTTTTTGAACCGACCCGAAACCTCTGGACTTCAAAGTTGACATGGGGGTTTTTGCCCATGGAGAACAGTATTTTTCAAGACTCACACTATATCCGACCTTTCCCCTTGGATACGGATTTGCCGAGGGAGGCTCTTCAGGCCCTCGCTTGCCCTGAGGATTTTACCTGGGCTATGGTGCCGTGGGGTTGATAATTGACGCTTCAACCATATTTCATGGGGAACGTAACATGATTTTAGCGGCTGACATCGGTGGAACAAAGATCAATCTGGCCTTGTTTGATTGGAACAAGGAACGGGTAGACCCTATTCGGGAGGATACGGTTTGGACCGCTGATTACGAGTCTTTCGAAGAAGTGTTGACGGAATTTCTCGAAGAACCGACTTCTGCCGATTCCGAATTGGAAGAAGCCCCTGGCGACAGCGAGGCCCTTTCATCTGAATCCACTCCCCCTTCTCCACTGGGACCTCTGACCGCCGCCTGCTTTGGCGTGCCGGGACCAGTCTTGAACAACACCTGCCGAGCTACAAATATTCCGTGGATAATCGAAGGAAACAAACTCGCGGAGTTTCTGAATATTCCCCATGTTCGTTTGTTAAACGATTTGGAGGCCACTGCCTATGGGCTACGGCTCCTTCACCCGGATGAAATCGAGGATCTCAACCCCAACGCCCCTTCTCCCCCACCTGATGGCACACGGGTCTTATTGGCTGCGGGAACAGGCCTGGGCGAATCGCTGCTCCTCTGGACAGGCGAGGACTACCACATCTGTCCGTCCGAGGGGGGACACGCCGATTTCGCACCCACCAACGATTTGGAAATCGATCTGCTGCGATATTTGCGAACCAGCTATTTACATGTGAGTTACGAGCGGGTTCTTTCCGGCCCCGGTCTCCACAGCATTTATCAATTTCTCCGGGACACCAAGAAAAACGAGCCCACCTGGTTTGCCGAAAAGCTCCCAACCGGGGATCCGACAGCATTGATTGCGGAAGCCGGACTGACAGGCAAACCAGAAATTTGTAAAGAAGCCCTGCAGATCTTCGTCTCTATTTACGGGGCCGAAGCCGGCAATATGGCCCTCAAGGCCCTGGCCATGGGTGGCGTCTATCTTGGTGGAGGCATAGCCCCAAAAATCATATCCGCGTTACGGGAAGACACATTCATGAAAGCTTTTCTGGCGAAGGGCCGGTACAAACGGTTATTGGCCAAGATTCCCGTTCGGGTGATTTTGAATCCCCATACCGCATTGCTCGGGGCGGCCTCGGTCGCTGCAGGCATGGCTAGCTAACACCATGAAATCAAAGCATATCCTGGGTATTCCTCAGGACTCAGACCCCACATACTCCCTTCGATGGCATACTGACAGACATTTGCCTCTGTTTTTTTTACCCTCGTCCCTGCCGTTTTGCCCGAAAACACTCGCTGAGAACCAGGCTTTGAGAAAGAAGGTCTGCGAGGTTCGATGACACAACGCCTCCGGCCGCTTGTCAACGAATAATTCCCGAGCGTGAGACCTTTCTATGCCCTCCCCATCGACGCCATTGACACCCGATCAGCAAAAAGCCCAGGCCGCGCGCAAAGCCCTTGAATTTATACAAGATGGCCAGATCCTGGGACTCGGCACCGGTTCCACGGTCCATTATTTTTTGACGGCCTTAGGCCAGCGAGTACAACAAGGATTACGGGTCCGTGGCGTGCCGACCTCACAAGCCACAGCGGTCTATGCCAGACAATTGGGCATTCCTTTACTGAACAATGATGACCCCTGGGACATTGATGTGGCGGTAGATGGCGCCGATCAGGTCGACCCCCAACTGAACCTGATTAAGGGAGGAGGGGGGGCGTTAATGCGGGAAAAAATTGTGGCGAAAGCTGCTCAGCAATTCATTGTTATTGTGGATCAGGCCAAACAGGTGGGCCGTCTCGGACTTCCTTTCCCCTTACCCGTTGAAATCGTGCCATTCGGTTGGCGAACGACACAGCGACATCTTGAGAATCTGGGTTGGCCTTCCCCGTTGCGCCACAGAGCCGGCCAGCCTTTTCTCACAGACAATGGAAATTATGTGGCGGATCTCCATATTCCTGAAATTACCGACCCCTCCGCACTCGAATTGTCGCTGAATCAAATTCCGGGCGTGGTGGAATGCGGACTCTTCCTGACGATGACATCCCTATTGATTACCGGCACAAATGATGGTCCCGTGCTCACCCGCGCATCTTGAGTCATGCGTCTTCTCTGGTAAAATTAACGGAGGATTGTTTGCCGTTGTCTGCTACCGCCCTTACATTCAAAGTTGATAAAATAGGGAACATGCATAAGGATCAAGAAATCAGGGGTCTGATAAACGGACTCCCCTAACCGATAGAAAAAGGTAGCCTGCATGAGGAGACGATATCCATTGCGAACATCCTCTTTAAAAAACAGACATTATTTCTGGAGGGTTGCGATCGCGGTGAGCCTCCTGGGATTCACCCTTATTCAATGCTCTCAGGCACCATCCTCCCCCCCTCCCGAGACTGCCCCTGCCATCACTGCAGCCCCCATGGAGACCGAGCTGCCCGTACCGGTCGTCCATGCAGCTGACTCGCCGACCGTGGTTAACGTCTCGACCCCCCTTCTGGCTTCCAACGAAACCTTTGTCAAAATCGCCAAGGAGGCCATGGCCTCGGTCGTGAATATTTCCGCAACTAAACGCACAGTCCAAGCTCCCGGCACAAATCCCCTGCTTGAAGATCCATTTTTCCGGAGGTTTTTTGGAGAGGAATTTGAACGGCGGTTTAAACAACCCCGCGAGCGGCAGGAGCAAGGGTTAGGTTCAGGAGTGATTGTCAGCGATGACGGATATATCGTCACCAATAACCACGTGGTAGAACAGGCCGATGACTTGATGGTTCTCCTGGGAGATAAACGGAAACTTCCGGCGACACTTATTGGCACGGATCCCAAAACCGATCTAGCGGTAATCAAGATTGAAGCCACCGGATTATCCACCCTACCCTGGGGAAATTCTACGACACTGGAAGTTGGAGAATTGGTGCTGGCGGTCGGCAACCCCTTTGGATTGAACCAAACGGTCACGATGGGGATTATCAGCGCTGTGGGCCGTGCCAATGTTGGCATTGTCGATTATGAAAATTTCATTCAAACCGATGCCGCCATTAATCCAGGCAATTCCGGCGGCGCTCTCGTCAATCTACAAGGTCAACTCATCGGCATTAATACCGCCATCTTCTCCCGAACGGGTGGCTATATGGGCATTGGCTTTGCCATCCCCAGCCAAATGGTCAAAAGCGTGATGCAAAGCCTGATTGGGCACGGCAAAGTCATTCGTGGGTGGCTGGGCGTATCGATTCAGGAATTGTCGCCGGACCTCGCGACCCAATTTGAGGTGCCGGATACCCAGGGGGCGTTGGTGGGAGATGTCTTTAGCGAAAGCCCGGCGGGGCAGGCCGGTTTAAAACGTGGCGATATTATCCGCACCTACAATGGTGTCACTGTGAAGGATCCGAACCATTTGCGCACGCTTGTGGCTGAGACGACACCGAAGAGTTCGATTCCTCTTGCGGTGTGGCGAAACGGCAAAATTGTCAATCTTTCGGTTTCCATCACTGAAATGCCTAAAGATACTGCTGCATTGACGGAAATGGCTCCTAGTTCGGTCTCAGGTAACCACGCTCTCTCCGGGCTTTCAGTGGAACCCGTCCAACCCGGACAAACACGCGATGGCCAGGGGGTGGTCGTGACCCAAATCTCACCGAACTCTCCGGCTGAACGGGCAGGCGTTCAACCGGGTGATGTAATACTGGAACTGAATCGCTCTCCCATTGGATCCGTGAAGGATTTCGAACAGCTTGTGAAGCGACTGGATGCTGGAGCCTCCGTCTTAGTGCTCTTGCAGCGAGGAAAGGGCGCCATTTTCCTGACCATCAAACCCTAGTGATTGGACCAGAACCTCTCCCTCGCCAGACCTTACACCTTGAGAGCCGACCAACCATGACACCACCTTGTTCATCCAGAACATTCCTTCAAATAAGCCAACTGCTCTGTTTCTTGGCTTTTCTCCTATCCCCTGTTTCCACGCAACCAATTCTGTGGGCCTCTTCTCCGCAGATTGCCATCCAAGCTGAACCGCCATTTTTTTCTCCGAACCACCTGGTGATCCGCCTGAGTACAACCCTCACGTGGAACAATCAAACTCGAGAAGCCCATTCCATCGTGGCAGACGACTGTCAGTCCCGCTCCCAGTGCTCATTTGACTCAGGCGTCATTCGTCCCGATCATCAGTTTGTCTTAACCCGGTTAGCCCCCGGGCAGTACCCTTACCATTGTGGACTTCACCCCTTCATGCGGGGCCTGTTAACTATCCATACTCCGCACTCCCCGTCCTCTGATATCTGATTCAAAAGACATATTTTTGTTGTTGGGGCTTTCCTCCCTTGTCAACACAGGTGATTGTGGGTCTGTGATCCCTGTCATCCGCCCTTTTTTCGTTGCATGCCATAAGTCCCTAATGGTACATTTCTGACATGCCTGATAAGGGCAGAGAGTACGAATTTCAATTGATAAACAGACACAGACTGGTCCCATCGTCTAGGCTGGTCTAGGACGGCACCCTCTCAAGGTGCAGACACGGGTTCAAATCCCGTTGGGATCACCAATCGCTATTAGGAGCTGATGTTCGCCCCTTCCTAGTTGTTTGCACCCGCTCCCGTTAGAATCAGACTCCTCGTACTCCCGTCTGGTTACTTTTTTCATCTATGCCGTAAGGATCTGTGATGACTACGAGAACTTTTCACGATGGCGAAAGCGACGGCCTGGAAGCCCTGGAGGCTCTGGATCCGGAAACGATTGAATCTTTTTCCGACCTTCTCTCGGCCATGAAAAAGACCGCCTTTGGCGGGCGACGTCTGGGCGATGCCTTTGAGATTTTGAACAAAATGGTCGAAGATCCCGATTGTACGGTGATCTTAACCTTGTCTGGGGCCATGACCATCGCGAAAATGGGAAAGATTATCTGCAGTATGATCGACCGAAACATGGTGCAGGCCGTGGTCTCTACTGGGGCTTTGATTGCCCATGGCTTGAGTGAAGCCGTAGGCAAAACACACTATAAATATCACCCATCCATGACAGATACCGAGCTTTACGAAAAGGGCTATAACCGTGTGTACGACACGCTGGAGATGGAATCCAATCTCAACCACGTCGAACGGGTCGTCAGCCAAACCTTAAAGCGAATGACCCCTGACACACCCATCTCCTCGGAAATTCTGACTCGCGAAATAGGGAAAACTCTCCACGACCATTACGAAGGACCAGGGATTTTGAAAAGCGCCTATGAGCAGGGCGTCCCGGTCTATATTCCTGCATTTACCGATTCTGAAATGGGGCTGGATGTCTCCATTTGGGCCATGAAGGAGAGACGACAATCTCAAGGCGCACCTCCATCCCCCGATCTCTCCGATCAGGAAACCTGGCAGGTCTTGCAGCAATCTCGTCCGGCATTTAATCCGTTCTTAGATCTTAATAGTTATACGGAAAAACTGTTGTCTGCCAAACGATTGGGAATTTTCACTATCGGAGGCGGAGTTCCTCGTAATTGGGCACAACAAACGCCACCCTATATCGATATTCTCAACCTTCGGATGGGTACACAATTAACCCCTCCGCGGTATCAGTACGGTGTCCGAATCTGCCCGGAGCCTGACTACTGGGGTGGTCTCAGCGGATGCACGTATGAGGAGGGTGTATCATGGGGAAAATTTGTGCCTCGAAAAGAGGGGGGAATGTTTGCTGAAGTCTTGAGTGATGCCACAGTGGTTTGGCCTCTTCTCATGATGGGGCTCCTGGAAAAAGCCCGTCGCCGATAAATTCAACCCCTGGGCACGACCACTCTTCTTCTCTCGACACGGTCCGCCAGGAATGTCACAATAATAGCCCATAGCCATGGAGTGATGATGAACATTGCCCGATCTCTCAAATCGACCGTATTGCTCGCCATCCTTCTTGGGACCCTGCTCATGAGTCCCACGATTCATGGAAAAACTCCTGACTTTTTGATCCAGGACGATGATGTGGTGCGAGGGGATCCCAAGGCTCCCATCACCCTGTTGGAATACTCGGACTTCACGTGCGGCTTTTGCGAAAAGTTTTTTCATGAGACCTTTCCTAAGTTGCTTTCGGAGTACATTGAGACGGGAAAAGTGCGTTTTGTCTATCGGGATTTCCCGAGAGGCATGGGCAGTCCCCTTCGAGCAGCCGATGCCGCTCGATGCGCTGGAGAGCAAAACGCCTACTGGCCCATGCATGATCGGCTCTTTAACAGTGGAGGCCAGTTGGCTCCGGATAATCTCAAACAATATGCCAAGGAACTCAACCTCCACGGAGAACAATTTTCAGAATGCTTGGCTTCCCATCGCTACATGAAAGATATTGAGAAAGATTTACAGGATGCGGGTTCCCTGGGAATTCGGGGCACGCCGGCATTCGTACTCTTTCCGACAACCCTGCCAGAAGATGTTCATCTTATTTTAATCCCCGGCGCCTTTCCCTATGAGACGTTCAAGGAAGAAATTGATAAATTGCTCAAGCTTCATGGAGGCTCGACTTCTTCACTGTCTTTGCCAGTACTGTCCTCTACTCACATCAAAGGAGCATAAATCCTTCATGCATTCGCTCTCCACGCAATTCCTCATTGATCTGACAGCGTGATTAGGTGTACATTTGCAGTGGCAATGCTGAAATTCATGTTTTTACCCACAGAATGGTTTTGAGTCATGACTGAATCCCAATCCTTCTGGCCTGTTGAATGCGCGCAAGGTGAACCTGATTTGTTTGTGTGCTTGACCTGTTTTGATGAAGTTTTCAAAGCCAAGATGCCGGTCGACGGATGTCCGGGTTGTGGAGCCATCGCCGCATTCGAACCGTTTAGTTTGGATGCAATCAGGGAATGGGGAACGGAGAATCTCATTCAGAAAGCTGAGCGGTTACCTTCTTCATCCCATCCCGGTTCTGACCAGCCAGCTTCATCAATCTAACCACCGCTATTGCACGAGGTTTTCAGCTTTTCATGACTGTGGCCACGGCAAAGCCAATCCTTATAGGCGGCCAATGGGTCCAGACTTCCTCTGCGGAGCCGGTACGTAACCCCTATTCCAATGACGTAGTGGCCATGGTCTGCCAGGCAGAGCCTGAGCATATCCACCAGGTCACCAACTCTGCCAAACGAGTCTCGCACGAATGTGCCGGGATACCGGCACATGCTAGAGCAAAGGCGCTCCTGCAGATCGCGGCAGGACTATCCACCAGACGGGAAATGTTTGCGTCCACAATTTGTCAGGAGGCCGGGAAACCGATTACCGATGCACGCCGTGAAGTCGATCGGGCCATTCAGACCTTTCGTTTGGCCGCAGAGGAAAGCACACGCATCCCTGGAGAAATCATTCCGATGGACCTCACCCCAGGAGGGGAGGCGTACTCGGGATCTGTCCAACGCTTTCCGATCGGGTCGGTTCTTGGCATTACCCCATTTAATTTCCCCCTAAACTTGGTGGCCCACAAAGTGGCCCCTTGCCTGGCAGCGGGAAATCCGATGGTATTGAAACCAGCCCCGCAAACCCCGTTAACATCGCTCATGTTGGGTGAAGTCTTTTTGACGACAGAACTGCCTCCGGAAATGCTGACGATTATCCCGTGTTCCAATACCCTGGCAGAACAGATGGTGGTTCATCCCAATTTCCAGGCCTTGAGCTTTACCGGCTCTATGACGATTGGGTGGATGCTGAAAGGAAAGGCCGGATACAAACGGGTTCTGCTCGAACTGGGAGGGAATGCCGGGGTCATCATAGAACCGGATGCCAATCTTGATGTGGCCATAGACCGTTGCGTGGCGGGAGGGTACGGCTATGCCGGACAAACCTGTATCTCTGTGCAACGAATCTTCGTCCATGAATCGCGGTACGACGACTTCCTCAAGACCTTTGTCGAGCGAGTTCGCTCTTTGCCCATGGGCGATCCCTCCCTCGAGAACACCGTCGTCGGTCCCCTCATTAACGAACAAGCTGCCCGCCGAGTCGAGACATGGATCCAAGAAGCCGTTTCGCATGGAGCAACGGTCATGACCGGCGGGACACGAAAGGATTCATTCATCGAGCCTGCCGTCCTGACTCACGTCAACAACAACATGAAGGTCTGTTGTGAAGAAATTTTCGGGCCGGTGGTGACCGTCACACCCTATGCAGACCTTGAAGAAGCGTTTGCCCTCCATAATGATTCTGATTTCGGACTCCAAACAGGAATTTTCACCAGCAACATCGACACCATGTATCAAGCATACTCACGGTTGGAAGTCGGCGCACTCCTGGTGAATGAAATTCCGACTTTTCGGGCCGATCACATGCCTTATGGAGGAATCAAACAGTCAGGATTAGGGCGAGAAGGAGTACGGTATGCTATTCAGGAACTGACCGAGCCTAAATTGTTGCTGGTCAAAAGGCCTTCTTGAGGCCTCCTTATTTTTTCTTGAACGTTCAGTCCTTACGATCTTGCACCTTGCCAACCACTCTTGGTAAAAATACCGGCGTACGTGGCAAGGTTGTTCTTTCCCGTGACCGTCCGAATCGTCCAGGCTTTCCCATATAGAGTTTGCGCAAACAGATTGGAGAGCGAGGTTGTGAATCAGATTCGACGATCACCTGGTCATCTCCTGCCTATCCCAATCCACCACTAACTGATTGACGAAGGAGTCGCGATGGTCCCAACGCAAATGTTTCTCACCAGAGGTGTGGGCGTCCACAAGGAAAAACTGGCATCTTTCGAAGAAGCCCTCCGGAGCGCGGGAATTGCGTATTGCAACCTAGTGACCGTCTCCTCCATTCTTCCTCCAGATTGTAAAATCATCTCGAGAAAACGCGGCGAAAAGTTACTGAATCCAGGCGAAATTACCTTTTGCGTCATGGCCAGATCGGAAACGAACGAGCGGAATCGCTTAATTTCTGCCTCAATCGGCGTGGCCATTCCCTCCGGCAGGAAAGTTAATTATGGCTACTTGTCGGAACATCATGCCTATGGAGAAACGGACGAAGAGGCGGGAGAATATACCGAGGACCTTGCGGCCCAAATGCTCGCAACCACACTTGGCATCAAATTCGACCCAAATGTTGCATGGAAAGAACGTGAGCAGGTATTCAAAATGGGAAAGGATATTGTTCGAACCCAGAACATCACTCAATCTGCTATCGGAAAACCGAATCTCTGGACGACCGTGGTCGCATGTGCAGTCTTTATTCCACTTGAAAACATCACTGACGATCCAAAGCCCCGTCGGAAAAAATCAAAATAGGGTCGTGGATTGGGTAAACCATTCTGGTAAATAATTGCTTCTCTTTCTCGAATCTTTAGCGACCTGACAAGACCACATTCGAACATCTTTTTATGCAGTAGGATTACCCCTCCGTTACCACAATCGGCTCTGCAGGAGCCGCCCTTTTCCCTCACAGTGAGAATTCGGCGCACAGGACGGTATGGTCCGACGGGCTTTCCGCACGACGAGGCTGAACATCCACCTTCACCGTGTGAGAATAGGGAAGAAGCGGCGGGGTAACCAGAATGTGGTCTATTCGCCACCCACGGTTAGCTTCTAAAGCACCTGGACGTCGATAATCCCAAAACGTAAATTGCTGACGGCGCGGAAAATGATGCCGAAACACATCCACGAATCCCCAGGACACCGTCTCCTGATAGGCCCGACGCACTTCTTCATGGAAACACACATGTTTAAGGTGCTTTTCGGGGCTATGTACGTCAACCGGTTCAGGGGCCACATTCATATCTCCACACCAAATCACGGATTGTCCTGGTGAGACCACACGCGAGAAATACCGCCTCAATCGCTGAAACCACCTTAATTTGTAGGTATACTTCGGCGAATCAATCGCAAATCCCTGTGGAACGTAGGTATTAATAATCATGATGCCATTGACCACAACTCGAACCAGGCGAGTGGGATCCTCTGGTAGTTCCCCGTCCTCAAAACCAAATGCCACCGTTTCCGGAGATGCCCGGCTAAATATGGCGACGCCGTTGTAGGATTTCTCACCACAAAAGTTGATGACATAGGGTAAGTCAGAAAATGCTTGAAGGGGAAACTCATGATCCTGTACTTTAGTCTCTTGAAGGCACATCACATCGGGATTGTGTTGCCGTAACCACTTGTGAAGAATACCGATCCGCTTTCGAATTGAATTGACATTGTAGGTCGCAATTTTCATTCTTTTTGAAACTCCTATTCACCACTCACGCTGCAGACATTCCCCAAAAAGAACAAAGGCAGATACTTCTCCACAACCGATCCTTGGGTATGTGAGGGACATGAACTTATGGCTACCAGTCCTTTCTTCACTCCTGATGAATTGGCCCTCTTGGCCGATCAGGATTTTTTTCGGAAGAAAGCCGAAATTTCGGTCAAAATCAAACAGGTCCTGGAACACCTCCATGACCGGCTCAAGGCAGAAATCGGCTTACATCACCTTTTGGCTCCTGAAGGGTTCGACCCACAAGTCAGTCAATTTGTCAAAGGCGAACATCTGGAAAATTTCCCCTACCAATATGTCGATTTCCCAAGATTTTATACGCGTGAGAACAAATTCGCGTTCCGTTCCCTCATCTGGTGGGGACACCACATGGTCTTCGCTCTGATAGTTGAGGGCCCGCTTGTGAAGCAGTATCGACGCAATTTATTTAATCGATACTCGGAGGTGGCAGACCATCATCTCTGCCTGTGTCTCAGCCCATCTCTCTGGGAGTGGAAAATGGGACCTGGGTTGACACTTCCGATTACACACGGTCGACGATCAGAAATCGCTGCAACACTCGACCATCGTACATACTTTAAAATTGCCAGGTTTCTTCCAATGAATGATCCGGCAGTCAAAACAGGCACCATCGTTGAGGAAGGTCTGAAAACCTTCCAGGCGATCCTACCGGTCATTACGGCCTAGGATCCTGTCGGACTTCGGATGAATCGGCCGCAATTGTGCTCCTAGGCACACAACATTCGTCGCATACAAGGACCCAATCAAAAAATACCCCTCGGTTTTCGGTCCTATTCTTCCTCAGCCAGGCCGAGTAATCCGGTGAGCTGATCCACCGAATAGGTCTGTGTGGTCTGAAGAATGATCGATTGAATTCCCGCCGCCTTCAACAGGGTCTCCACAAATCGATCTCGGTCTTCACGTCCTGCTGTAGCAGGAGCCTCCTTGTTCAAGGTAATCACTGTCATGACTTTAAGTGTCCCGGGATGGGCAAGAACGACATCACAGCGAACAGGCTGAATCGTTCGCATGGCTGCCTTTCGAGCTTCTTCATCTTTATCGACAACGGACAGGACACTGAGAAGCGGGATTTTGGCCAAAACCAGCATATGATCACGAGCCGCTAAGGTAATCAGATTGTAGAGAGTCGCTTCTTCCGGCGACATGATGGGTCGAGCGGTCACCACACTCTCACCCGATTCAGGATTCAAAGCAGGGAGAACGCCTGCTGGAAGGGGACGGCGCCAGATCCATCGCAACAAAAACACGACTCCGAGCATGAACCCTGCCAGGAGAATCAGTGAGAGTCCGTTCTGAGACATGAATCTGTCCGTCATTTCACCAGTGGGAACAAGCCGGAAACAATAAGGAACATTCTAAGGAAGTCCGTGAATACCGGGAGTGACCGTCCCCAAAATAACCGAATGGCGAGCACCCGTGACCTTAGGCAGATTGGCACAGACACCCTTTACGGTTTGATACGCCAGCACCGCAAAGGCCTGCGCCTCAAAGGCCTGACTGGATGCCCCACATTCATCCATGCGCATCACGGGAATGGGATCGAACACACCGGACAGTTCTAACCAAAGCCGGGCATTTCGCACCCCTCCACCGCCAAACACCAACTCATCAGGGACTTCCCTCGTCCACTTCTGCGCTTGGTGAATCACCTGAGCAATAAACCGGCAACTCGTCGCTAAGAGGTCAGAAATAGCCAAATGGCGACGCTTCGCTTGAGCCTGCACACGCTGGATATAGTCCTCTCCAAACATCTCACGCCCGGTGGATTTGGGAGGCCTTCGAGACACATAGGGATGTGCCAGCAGCCAACGAAGCAGGCCCTTATCCACCTGTCCCTTCATGGCAAGACGACCACCCCGGTCAAATCTGGCTAGACCCATTGTTTCCATAGCCACCAATCCATCCAACAACATATTGCAGGGCCCTGTATCAAACGCCCGAACCGCTGCCAGGTTTCCCCCGCCGGGCAATAGGGTCACATTCGCAATCCCTCCTAGATTGACCACCATTCGTGTGGCATGTTTCTGAGCAAAAAGAAGGGCATGGACATAAGGAGTCAATGGAGCTCCCTCTCCACCGACCGCCAGATCTCTGGCTCGAAAATCCGATACAGTCGTGATTCCGGTACGTTCCGCAATTACATGGGGATCTCCAATTTGCAGTGTCGAACGAATCTGCCCAATACCAGGCTCATAGATCGCGGCAGGCCGATGGTGAATCGTTTGACCATGCGAGCCGATCAACGCCACTCGTTGAGGAGAAATGCCGGAATGCTTGATGGCTGACAACGCGGTTTTAGCAAATACTTCGCCCAGGACCACATTGAGGTGACAGATCTGCCCTACGGTTCCCTGCTCACAAACTTGTAAAATTCGTTGACGAAGCCTGGGAGCATACGGACGACCAACATGTTTGAGCAGTACACTCTTGAGACGATGTCCGGTTCCTCGAATATCCACAACTGCGGCATCCACCCCATCCGCCGATGTCCCTGACATCATCCCCACAACAATCATCGATTCCCTCGATTCATTGGCCTGCGTGCTTCATTGGAATGACACTCGATATGTTGCAACCCTCGCCATGGCCCATCTCTACCCATTCAATGGTTTCGTGGGAGGAGCTATATGTTTGCTCCGATCCCAGACCATGCCAGTCTGTTCTTTATCAGAAAATCCCAAAGAAGCGTAAAACCCCTGATAGCGCCTGGTGCAAAGCCAAAACAACTCCACCCGTTCCAACTTGGGATGCGTTAAAATTCGCTGGATAATCCCTTTACCAATATCCCGATCCTGATAAGCCCGATCCACGATCACATCCCAAATCGAAGCCCGATAGATAAAATCCGTCAACACCCTCCCAAACCCGACGAGTCTTGAGCCATCCCAGGCGGAAATGGCCACATCCGTATGAGCGAGCATGCGTTCAGTGTCCTCCAGTGAACGATGACAAGCCCAATCCGTTTGGCAGAACAATGCCAAAAGCTGTTGCGCCTTGACGTCATGGGAATCCAAAAAATTGATCATGCGTTGGCAGATTGTGGCAAGATGTATTACACTAAGTCTACTAGAAATACGTGACAAAAAACTGGAGTCGTGCCGATGTCGATGTTAGTCAGAAAATGTCCAAAATGCAGTAAGTTATTTTGGAAAAAAGAAGAAGAGATCCAATATGCCGACGAGAATACCCTGAAAGTCGTCTGCAATCATTGTCACCAGACCTTGCGAATCCCGCTCATCACAGAAGGCGCCAATGCCGGTGCCCCGAAAATGGGACATTAGGATTTTTAAACCTTCCCCTTCCAGCATCAGAGTCGCGTGTTTATCAAAATCATGGCCAATTAAAAATATTCCCCTTCCCTGTTCTTCATCACTAGACTTTTGACTGTATGCGACACGAACATTGGGCCGGATTAGATGTCTGTATTACCGGTGGTGTGGATCGCCAAGGGAGCGGCGAGGGACCACTTGTGGTTCTCTTGCATGGATTCGGAGCACCAGGCGATGATTTAGTCGCCTTATGGCGGTATCTCAATGTCCCGGATGACGCCCGTTTCCTCTTTCCTGCCGCTCCACTCCAATTGGGCATGGGCTTTGGGGACGCCCGAGCTTGGTGGATGCTGGACATGGAACGCCTCACACAAGCCAGGGCCCAGGGGCAGTGGGATGCGTTGTCACAAGAAATCCCCCGTGGCTTGCCTCCGGCCCGCACCCAAATGCAGGATCTCCTCTCTCTTGCCACAGAAACCTTGTCCGTACCATCACCATCGCTGATCCTTGGAGGGTTTTCCCAGGGAGCCATGCTGGCGACCGATCTGGTCCTTCATACCGATATTCCCTTCGCAGGATTGGTACTACTATCGGGCACCCTCATTGCCAAGCAAGAATGGCTCACTCGCCTGCCCAATCGCCAAGGTCTCCCGGTATTTCAAAGCCATGGCACCGACGATCCTATTTTATCGTTTTCCATGGCGCAGCAACTTCGTGAGCATATCCAAACGGCTGGATTACCCGTCAGTTGGGTAGAATTCCGTGGGGGCCATGAAATTCCCATTCAAGTGTTACAGGGCCTCGGAGCCTTTCTGCAATCACATCTCTATCCTTCTCCGCTATAGAAAAATAATACGGTAAAAAATTAAGGAGTCAGGAGACAAAAGGAGGACTCCCTCCTACTTCCTTACCTCTCTACCTTTTTCTTCCTGACGCCTCACTCCTTATCTCACTTCGGATCACGGTCTCTCTCCACACCTCACGGACAGGACTAAATATCGCGCCCCCCTAGGCACCATTTTCATTCTGAGAAGATTCCAGAGCCGCATTGCGCAGAAAATTCTCTCTCCGGTATAGTGGGGATTGCATCTTCCATCATTTTTTACCAGGATTAAATTTTTCTATGATGACATTTGAAGAGCTGAGCACTCAACTTCAGCAAGCCTTAGGCGATGCCGAAGTTTCGGTCCTTGATCGAACCGGTACCATGGACCATTTTACGGTCAAAGTCATTTCCAATGCCTTTGAAGGAAAGAATTTGTTGGACCGTCATCGAATGATTTACCAAGCCCTCGACGCGCCCATGAAAGACGGACGCATTCATGCCCTAGAAATTCAGGCCAAAACCCGCAATGAAGCCCAAGGAGGATAATCTGATGAGTACGCCCATTGAAGACGAAATTAAGAGAGAAATCGCCCAACACAAAATTCTCATTTACGGGAAGGGCACCAAGTCTGCGCCACAGTGCGGATTTACCGTGGAGACCATGGAGTTTTTTAACAAATTCGGCTATCCCTATGAATTAATCAACGCCTTGCCCAATCCTGAAAAACGGGAGGCTCTTTCTAAAATGACCAACTGGCCGACTTTGCCAAAAGTTTTCATTAATGGCCAGTTTTATGGGGATACGGATGTCTTGGGCCCAATGGAAGAAAAAGGGGAATTGCAGCCACTTTTAAAAGCAGCGTTTCCTGATCAAGCCAACTAACAAGCAAACCAAACGTTTCCTGGCTCAACAAAGCCCACCTCAGTCACACAGGTGGGCTTTGTTATTTGCCTCAGACCCTACCCTAGTCGGAACACTCCTCCAGCAAGACCCGACCTTTCCTCTTGTTCATCACCCAAATTCTCAACACACCTCGGACACTTCCTTCATTGATACCTCTAAGGACCCTGTGGGCGTTCATTGACTCAGGGTTTGAATCGTGGCAGGACTATCATGCATGGGGCTGTTGAAAAAAGCCGCCAGCGGCGTTCTCGCCATTTTTCCGTGCTCACGTACTGGAAGTACGCTCTGCGCGCAAAAATGACTGCGGCCTTGCTGGACGAACTTTTTTGAACCGCCCCGAGGCCCCTGATTTGCAACGTGCCTGTGGGTCAATATGCTCTTGGAAATTAGTATTATTCAACATTCCCATGCATCTCTAAGCCCTCCGATTATCCCTCAACCCCATGTATTCTTTTGTTGGCCGTTCCTAGCTTATTGAGTTGGGTTTTTGGCAATTTGGTCAACACTTCACGCGTAATCCCTTAAGCATGTTGCCTCTTGTCCGATAGGTTCAACCTGGAACCACTGAGGCAATGAGCCATCATGAGACATCCCATCTTAGTACCAAGGGAAAAAGCCAAAAGAACATCTAAAGCCCTAGGGTCATCTTCAGTCACGTTCATCCTCAGTATCATCATTGGTCTGGGAATAATGACCTGGTCTACAGCCCAGGGAAGTCATTTAACGCTCCCCGGCTCCCAAGACTTGAGTCATGGAGAAGAATCTGACTCTCAGCCTTTCATCCGGCAACTAGAAAAGATTAACAACTATATCCCTCCTCACGCTCAGCCTGATCGCCAAAACGCCACCTCATCAAAGATTGAGGATTCCGCTCTTTCTACCGATCCCCTTCACCCGTCGCCCACCGAACTCAAACCTATAGGATCTCCGCAATCCCATTCTCCTCCATCAAAAAAACCCATACACATTGCCGTCCTGCTTCACAACAATGACACACAAGACCAGACGAATGCAGGATGGCGGTCATTGCTAAATGGTCGGCCGGAAGACGCGATAGCGGCTTATCAAGAATCCCTCAGGATCGACCCCAAATCAGCCGATGCCTATCTCGGCATGGGCATCGCGCTGAAAAGCCTGGGATTTATTGACCATGCCAAAGATGCCATTCAACAGGCGCTTGAACTCAACCCTCATCTCTCTTCGGCACTCGTTCATCTGGGATATCTTTATGCAGATGGCCACATCGGTCCCTCAGATTCCAAAGCCGCTCACCGACTTTTCCGTCAAGCATCTCAACTCGGGGATCCATTTGCCAGCATCGCACTTCTAGACCTGCAATCCCGCTCACGGCAGCAATCCTAATTTCCAGAATACGAGTGGGCTTAAGAATGCCATCCCATATACCGATGGATTTTTTATGGGCGTGTCATCCATCCATTTTCCCCATTCAGCCTGAAACTCGGCCAAACGACGCGCCCTCCGTAAAGGAGAACTGGCAGATGCCAAAAAAACTATTCCGGCCGCTTCATCATTTTCAGGGGTTTACCCTGGTGGAAATGATCGGGGTATTGGCCATCATCGCCATTCTGATTGCCTTGTTACTGCCAAAGATTTTCACACTGATTGCCTCGTCTAAAGCCAGTTCCCTGGCTGCCGCTGTGAGAACGTATGAGACCGCCGTCGCAAAGTATTATGGAGATATTGGAACCATCTGGCCTCTCAATGCCGCTGGAACTCCGGCACAAGAGACCGGAGGAAACAGCGCCACCGTTACCTCTCTTGGAGCTCGTTTAACGCTCGACGCCTCCGATCCGTTGAATACCGGAACCAATCAATGGAGCCGATTCCGAGGACCCTATCTGGAAAAATTTAATACCAATACGCCTCCGGGACTGGGCACAACCATGTACATGCCGGCGCAAACGGCAGTGGCACTCGGGACAGCGACAACAGGGACGAATGTCGGATGGGATCTGAAGGGCGATGATGGCAACAGCGATCTCCCCTCTGGTGCCCGAGTGGCTTATCTCAGAGTCGACGGAGTTTCCGATACGGAATTCAATGAAATTGATGGAGTCATCGATGCCGGTATCGGTGCAAGCATAACCGAACGCCAATTACGCGGCCGCGTAAAATACAATCCGGGCAATGATCGCATGTATATTTATCTTACACATCAATAATTCCCATCCTCGTTCATTGAGGGATGATTGAGAAAAAGCCAACAATGGCTGTGCTCCCTCCTCCTATGCGTTCCTCACAGGCGAGCACCCATTTGCTGTCGCCCATAAACTTCTCCTAGCAGTCCGGCCCATGCCAACCACACCCACACCACCCACAGCCGCACGGCCTCTCCTCGGAACGTCTCTCCTCCAAGACGGCTGGATCACTCAAGAACAATTGGACTTGGCGGTCCGGGAGACGAAGAGAAAAGGTGTGATGCTCGGCCAAACGCTCATTGGCCTAGGATTCATCACCGAAAAAGTTTTGGCCCATTATCTGGCCGAGGGCACCCAAACCAACCTCGTTGATCTCTCCAAGATTTTTATTCCAGCAGAAATCTTAAATCTGGTCTCCTACGACATCGCCACGCAGTTTCAAGTCCTCCCTCTTAGCAAACAGGGGAATGTGTTGAACCTGGCTATGGCAGATCCGTTGAATATTGTCGCGGTGGACACCATTGAAAGTCGCATCGGGCTAAACGTGCACACCCACACGGCACCTGCCCAAGAGTTAATCGAAGCAATCGAGCGGCACTATGCGCACCGGGAATCCATCAAGCAATTGCTTGATGAATTAATGGCCAAAGGGATCTCCGATCTTGGGGAAGACGGAAGCCGGGTGGCTCCGATGATTCGCTTGTGCAATCAACTCATTACCGCCGCAATTCAATCACGGGTGACCGATATCCATGTCGAGCCGGATGAGTACTATTTACGGGTCAGAATGCGCATTGACGGCATTCTCACACAAGAAATTCTCATTCCAAAACCGCTTCAAGCGCCTATTACCGCTCGTTTTAAACTCATGGCCAATCTCGATCTCACAGAAAAACGAACTCCCCAGGACGGCCGGATCCCGTTTACCTTAGGTACTCGCCGAATTGATCTTCGTGTGTCGACCCTTCCCACGAATTTCGGAGAAAGCATTGTCCTTCGAATCCTGGATAAAGGGGCATTAAAGTTAGAATTCCTGGCGTTGGGGTTTACACCCAACGACCAATCGCGAGTCCAATCCCTGATCCAACGTCCCCATGGCATTATCCTCGTGACGGGTCCCACAGGGAGTGGAAAGACCACAACATTATATACGGCTCTCCGCCATGTCGATGCGAAAGAAAAAAGTGTGTTTACGCTGGAGGACCCGATCGAATATCAAATGCCTCTCATTCGCCAAACGCAGGTCAATCCAGACATCGGCATGACCTTTGCGGCCGGGCTTCGTGCCCTACTTCGGCAGGATCCTGACGTCATTCTTGTTGGTGAAATTCGTGATCAAGAAACGGCCGATCTGGCCATGCGCGCAGCCTTAACCGGACATTTGGTTTTTTCCACACTTCACACCAACGATGCGCTGGGGGCCATTCCTCGTTTAATCGACATGGGTGTGGAAGCCTTCCTCCTCGCCTCCGCCCTGACCGCCATTATTGGACAACGACTCGTTCGATGTATTTGTCCCGAATGTAAGGTTGAACGCACAGATGCCTCCACCGTCCTTGCGGATCTTCGAGTTGAATTGCCGGAAAACATTCCACCAACTCTCTGGACGGGAAAAGGATGCCACGCATGTAGCCAGACAGGCTATAAAGGCCGAGCAGGTATTTACGAAATAATCCAGATTTCAGAGGAACTACATGGGCCTATCGTGCACGGACCGGATATGGCAGGTATTCGGGCAATTATCCGGCGGGATCGGATGCCAACGATGTTTGATGACGGACTCATGAAAGCATTCCAGGGAATCACCACCATTGAAGAAGTGTTGAGGGTTACCGGTGGCTAATTTTCAGTACCGCGCCATCGACGCCCATGGGAAGCCGATTGAGGGAGAGATGGCGGCGCCGGATCTTTTCCACCTGGAACGCCAGCTCCAGGACATGGGACTCTGGCTCGTGCGCACATTGGAATCCAAACCGAAGTCCCTCGCACGAACCACTCAAAAAAGAGGGAGAGTCAAACCCCGCGATCTCATGGAATTCTCCACACACATGTTTACCCTCCTCGAGGCCGGCATTCCCCTTACTCAGGCTTTAAAAAGTTTATCAATCGAGACACCCAACCTTCATTTGCGTGCGACCTTACAGGCAATCTTTCAACAAGTCGAGGCCGGGAACACCTTGCATGATGCCATGAAGCAACACCCCAGGATTTTTCCTCTGCAAATCACCAATCTGGTTCATGCCGGAGAAGACAGTGGCACCTTGACCGATACCTTCAAAGAATTAGAACGATATCTGGATTGGCTCGATCAGATTCGTGGAGATGTGCGTCAAGCCACCATTTATCCGAGCATCGTCATGGTAGCGGTGATCGGATTACTGGTGTTGCTCTTTACGTTCGTTATTCCACGATTTGTGCCTATCCTGGAAGGTCTGCATGTGCCCCTCCCGACTATCACCATTGTCATCATCACCCTCAGTGAACTCTTCGTCGGGAGCTGGTGGCTCTGGAGTTCGTTCCTCCTGGTCGGCCCAATGGTGTGGGTCATGGGGCGAAAATACCTGCCAGGATTTGTCCACTGGCGGGACCGCATGATCTTACAACTCCCCGTTCTGGGCGAACTCATCCGGATGCTCACGATATCCAAATTTGTTCAAAACTTTGCCGTCTTGTATCGAGCCGGCATCCCTGTTCTGCAAAGCCTGCAACTGTGTCAGGGCCTGGTGGGCAATTCTGTGATGAAACGGGCGCTACAGGACACGCAACGCGCCGTGTCCGAAGGCTCCACCATCAATGAATCATTAAGCCGTCATCCGGTCTTTCCGCCAATGGTGATTCAAATGATCTCGGTCGGGGAAGCCACCGGAACATTACCCAACACACTCATGAACGTGGCGAATTATTATAATCGGGAAATTCCCCGCAGAATCAAAAAAGTTTTTGGCATTCTCGAGCCCCTGATCACTCTGGGATTAATCGCGATCGTGGGAATCGTCGCGCTATCACTCTTTATGCCCATGATGAGTTTAATGGGTGGAATCCATTGACAGGCCTCATGGGTTCCCCTGGCGTCTCCTTACCTTCCCCACCCCGCCAACAGAATGCCTTTGACCCGGAAGCCGGAATGACCCTCATTGTCTTTATCGGCCTGTTGGCAATTATATCTGTAGGGCTGGCTGTCGTGTCGCCCTCCATGGTCAGAGTCTGGGATCGAACGAGTGAAGACCGTGAAATCCGTGACCTTCAGCTAATCGCAACCGGTGTTATCTCATATCTTCGACAGAACCACGCATTCCCCCCTTCGTTACTCATCCTTTCCCCTGACTATGTGCCATTGCCTCCAGCCCAAATGACGCGAAACGCACGAGGATTCCCCCGCTATTATTCGGTGCATCCCTCCATAGCTGGATTCCAAAACTCGACCGGACTGACTGGCGGGGAACTCGTCAATGCCCGTTTTCTTCTCATATCCGATCTCTCACAAGATGCGGCCCCTGGCATCACCACACCTACAGCATTTGAAGCCTGGTGGAACACGGATGAAACCCTTGTTCCCAATCTGCACATGCATCGCAGCAATATCGGATATTTATTCTATTCCTTGGCCATAACACCTGAGGGAAATGGAGCCAGCTTTTTCATCGGTACAGCGCCGACGACCGACTCCGGCGGTGGCTTACTGCCCACCCACAATGCCTTTCACCTCGTGGGAACCATGATAGGATTTGATGAGGCACCGACCTATACCCTCCCTGAAGTCCAATTTGCCCTCATGACTAACACCGCCTATTGGTTCGACCCCCTTTGTTCTTCCACCAAAAAATGGAATCCTCTGGATCCGAATTGTGGGAGCGTTGGAACGGTCAGGGATGAATTCACCACTGTGGCTTATAACGGAAACAATGGGACTCAAAGCTGGGTTAACGACTGGCAGGAAACGGGTGAGGCGGATGGCCCGACCACTGGGAAGATGCAAGTGGTCCTAGATGCTCAATGTGCAGTCGGAAACTGTTTCAAATTTGGCGGCGGCGGTGGGGGACCGACAACAGCAGTCAGTCGGGAAGTGGATCTCTCAGGAGCTGCGTCAGCCACCCTCTCCTTTAGCTACCGGAGGGGTGTCGGGGGCAATGGGGGAAGTATCACAGTTCAAGCCTCAAACAATGGCGGAACATCTTGGACGACCCTTCAGACCTATAACATGAACAGTACCGACGTCAGCCAAGTCCCGCAAACATTTGACCTCACTGCCTACATTGCCCCGAACGCCCAAGTTCGTTTTGTCCGTACGGGCAACGTGAAGCGCCTATATTATGCTGACAACGTCGAGATTGCTTGGAACTGACAGCAAGTTAGGAGTAACGTATTTTTCCCCTTCTTCATCCATTTTCCTTCTCACACTTTCCGATTCCTCTCCTTTCATAAAGATTCGCTTGTGTTTCTCCGACACATGAAGGAGGGGTATATCCGGCAAAATATTCCAGTTTCCGAAAAATGCCTACTGACTCAATGAAGGGCAAGAGAAAACTTTGTAGGAATCTTCAGCAGGGTCTCACCGATGCGCATTAAAGCCCCAAATAAAGCTATCCACCTCGTACGGCCATACACGTTTGGATCCATCCCTCACGCCCATCGCCTTACCTCTCCCTCAGGATTTACGCTTGTGGAAATGATTGGCGTCCTGGCAATTATCGCCATTCTTGCCAGCTTCATTGCGCCAAACGTGATCAATCAACTGGCAGCCGTGAAGCGGGATGCGGAGGATGGACAATTGGCGACAATTGCTCAAGGGATTGAACTCTACGTACGGCAAACCCATTCATTTCCGGCAACACTCACGGCACTGAGTCCGGATTATGTCGCGGCCGCTCTAGGACAACTCACCACAAATCCTAATGGATTCCTCCGCTATTACTTCGTGCAACCCAATATCAGTGGATTCACCAACTCCACAGGCCTCTCAACGACGGCCTTGGCGGACGCACGGTTTATGGTCATTACCCATCTGTCCCAAAATGTGAATCCCTCCATAACCACGGATGCTAACTTTGAAACCTGGTGGAACACCGATGAAACAGGAACACCGGATCTTAAAATTCACCGCGGGCACGTTGGCCATTTGTTTCATCTCCTCAGCCTTTCTGCCAATGGGGCCGGAGGCAGTTACGCGGTCGATGGAAGCCCGACGGCATCCGGTGGCGGCACACTTGTGCCGCATATTCGCTATCACCTCTCTGGAACCACGATTAGTTTGGACGAAGCGAATACATTTAGTGTTCCAGAAACACAATTCACTCTGACCACCGAAGCCGGGTTTCAATTCGACCCCGACTGCGCGGCAGGATCCAAATGGCGAATCAACAGTAGCGGTTGCTATAGCCCCTAATACTATGATCGACACCTTTCAACAATCGACATCATTTTCAGACGTTCAGACACCTATGCTGGAGATCCCACCGAACCTCCAGAAGACCCTGTTGAAGAAAAAACAGACGATTTTAAGCGTCAGCCTGTCAAATGGTCGATTGCAAGCCTTATCGATTGTGAAAAATACCATTGGACAGAGTTGGGAACGACCGGGCCGGCTCGTATCCCTGGACACACTTCGCGACGCATTGGAGGAAGCGATTCACCAAACCCAATTTCCCGGCACCCATCTCGCCATGCTCGTTGACCATCCGCGGCTTGCCACGCGGACCATTCAAATCCCTCCGATGCTCCCCACTGACCTCCTTCCCTTTCTTGAGCGAAAGGTCCAACAGGAAAAACCGTGGGAGGGACCAGCGGCTTGGCGATATCAGATTGGCCTGGAAGCGCGAGGAAAATTACATGTCCACCTTGATATATGGCCCCAAGACTATATCGATACGATCGTGCACATCTGCCATGAGTTGGGCTTATCTCTTCGTCAGTTGGCTCCTCTTTCTACTCTGGCTGAGAGTCAACTCAGCACGTTGCCTGTCGAACCGGGAAAAGGTTCGATCCTGATAACCATGCTCGAAGGCAAAATCATGATTGTCGCAGGGGATGATGATGGAACCCCCATTTGGACTCGACATCTGTTCCCCGCTCAAGACTGGGTTCCACTTGGAGAGCGGGTCGGAACCGAGGCCAACCGAACGATAATGTTTATCACACAACAAACCAATTTAAAGTTTCCCTGCATCTGGTTTTTGGACGATGAAGAACGATTAACGGCGGGTGAAATACAGCCACACGTAAACACTCCCCTCCTACCATACCCCATCAAGCCTGACTGGAATTACTGGTTGTGGGTCGGTGCGATGCTTCCGGTCAATCTGCACAGCAACTTCACACCCGCGCAGGTCCTCCAAGCTCCGTTACGAAAGACCCTCACCAAGGCTTTCGTCGCCATGCTTGCGGTTTTTATTCTTTTCGGAGTCGGAACAACCAGCGGCATCGAAGGTTATTTGGCCAGACATCGCACAGCGATGCAGACCATGACCGACCAGGTCAGCGCCCTCCAGCAGGATTACGCGCAATGGGAAAGTCGCCTCATGACGTTAGACACAAAACGACAATGGGCTCATTCCGTCAGCGAAACCACCACGCCGGAATTAGAAGGCCCGTTTCTCAGCTATCTGGGATCTATTATCCCCACCCAGGTCATCTTGCGCAAAGCCTTTGTGGAGAGAACCCAGGACGGATGGAATGTGGAGCTGGACGGCAGCACTTCTACCAATCTTGCCGCCACATTGCTTGTGATGGATCAATTCGTGCAGCAGCTGGCAGATGGACCATATCATGTGTCCCTGCATGAGGATTGGCGAGATCAACTCTTGACTCAAACCGCCACCTCAAACAATGAACGCCCACTCTATCGGTTCACCTTGAAGGGAACCATATCATGAAGTGGCTTCGCCGTTTTGAGTGGCCCAATCCCCAACAGCTCAAAAGCACGGCACTCGTGGTACTACTGATTGGCACGTTATCCATTGTGGGCTGGGTGAGTCTGGATAAACTTTTGACCATTCAGAAGCGCCAATCGTTGACTCAAGATGCGATCGGCTTGGAACAACAGGTGTCGGAGCTTCGCTCTCAATACCTTCAGGCTCGGCCGGATGCGCTTGACACTCACCTCCAACTGGCTGAGCAACGCTTACTCCACAACTTCACCCATTTGGCGCAATGGGCGCAAACGCTTCAAATCGACGGGAAACAGTGGAATCTCCTCATCCAGTATCGGATTCTAAGTACAGAACGCACCACCTCTCCAATCCAGGGAGTAACATTGGTTCCGTTGGAAATTCAGGTCAACTCGCAGGGGACCCCCCATGCGTATCGTTCCTATCTTCAGTTCCTAAAAGCCCTGACCCGATCCGGACCAAGAGTCGACATTCAGAATGTGACGGTCATGGGGGATGGTCAACAAGCCACTCATTTAACCATTGGATTGTCGGTATGGATGAAAACCAACGATTCCGTCGAGCTTTAAAAAATCCGTTTGTCGCGATTGGTCTGTGCTTTCTCGCAGGATTCGCGGTCTATACCAATATCGTGGATACGGCATCCGATGCACCGGGAATCATCTCCGTGGGACTGAATCGACTGCTTTCTGCCCCGACTCTCCCTCCCCTTACCCCTACAGGGCGGCCCCATGACGATGAGGCTGGTCAATGGATCGAATACGCCAGTCGCGATCCTTTTGCCCCCATCGCGGCGGCCTCTCAGGTTCAACCGGACCCGGCTTCGATGGGACCGGACCAAACAGAGGAGAAGCAGGTGACAAATACGTTCACTCTTAAAGCCATTGCCGTCGAAGGTGAACAACGGAGTGCGGTGATCAACCGGACCGTGGTGTATGAAGGAGAAATGATTAACGGGTATCAGGTCCTGTCCATTCAGCCCCAAGGCGTGTGGCTCAAACATCAGGGCAAAAACCAATGGTTAACATTTTCCAAAAAAGCCACGTCATAATTTTCCTCATCACTCTATGAAAGACGACATGCGACCCAACATCATAGTGAATCCTCAGATGTTCATTATTTCCAATCGACCAACCAACGGAGCATCCATCACATATGTCGTACGAGTTTTTCAAAGTCTGGCTCTTTTGGGCATGCTCAGCCTGTGGGGATGCACCATCGCCAATCCAGATGCAGACCGGTCAATCTCAGATGCCAACACTTCACAGAGACTTTCCCTGAGCTCAGATTTGGCGGCACCATCCGTGAACAACCCTCAGGCGATATTTTCCCTGGAGGATCGCATGTTGCTCACCAGCGATCTCCCCAAGCCACCGACACCGGCACCTGCCCCTTCTTTGGGGCCCTTATATTCGTTTCGCGCACAAGATCTGCCTGTCATCGACGCATTGGCGTTGTTTGCTCGAACCAATCATTTAAATATTGTGGCCGGGCCAGAAATCACCGGCACCATTACCGTGGATTTTCATCATCTTCCTCTGGAACAGGCGATGTCGGCCATTTTGGAAGCCCATGGCTATTACTGGGAACACCACCAGAACCTGATCCAGGTCAGGCAATTCAAAACGAAAACACTGAACGTCGATTACATCCGTCTCGTTCGGAGTGGAACAGGACAAAACCGCGCGCAGCTCAGCTCCGGTTCCAGCGGGGGGAGCGGAGGCGGCGCATCACAGGACACCGGACAAATCACGGTGAACCAGGAGGACGAAATAAAGTTCTGGGAAGAATTGGAAATGCAAATTAAGACTCTGATGTCCGAGGAGGGACGACTCGTGGTCAATCGTCTCTCAGGAACTATTCAGATAACCGATCGGTATAAACGTGTGGACGAAATTGACGATTTTCTCAAAAGCGTTCACCAGGCTCTGTACCGACAGGTAGAGATCGAAGTGCGGATTTATGAAGTTGCCCTGGACGATCAGTACAGTCTGGGCATTGATTGGAGCAGAATTAATTTCGATGGCACAAATGGCGCCATTGCCATTGCCAACATTGTTACCGCGCCCTTCGGAGGTTTCATAGCGAAGGCGGCCACGACCACTATCTCCTTCGAGGATGGGAGTTTTGATGGTGTTCTCGAAGCCCTGGAAGAACAGGGTGACGTTCGTGTGGTCTCTCAACCCCGCGTGGTCACCATGAATAATCAACCGGCCTTGGTTAAAGTCGCCACTGATCAACCCTTCTTTTCCTCAACCGTTGCTCAAGGGACTGCCGGAAATGGAAACATTGTCACTGAGCAGGTGCGATCCGTGACGGTAGGCTTGGTCCTTTCCGTTACCCCTCAAATTTCCGAAGATGGGTGGATCATGCTGGATGTGACCCCTATTCTTTCCCGACTTCGTGGCATTGAGAAATCGCCAGGCGCTCTCAAGGGGGGAGAGGGCGGGTCCACTGCTCCGGTTTTAGATGTCAAGCAATCCTCCGGATTGGTTCGGTTGAAAGATGGAGAAATGGTCATCATCGGTGGACTCATCCAGGAGGAAAGCTCAGAAACCGAGCGCAAGATTCCTCTTTTAGGAGACATTCCCTACCTTGGTCGCTTATTTAAGGGAACATACACAGCTAAAAGGAAAAGCGAACTGGTCATCTTTCTCTCCCCTAAGATTATACGAGCCTCATGATGACGACGTTAGATCTCAGCATGTGCTATCAGGAATTGGGCTTTTCTGAACCCCCATTTCGCCTGACGCCGGATACCGATTTCTTTTTCCCCGGCAGCCATCATTTGGAAGCGTTGAACCATCTCAGATTTGGCATTGCCAGTGGTGGGCTCACCATGCTGACAGGAGAAGTGGGTCTCGGCAAAACCCTTTTGTGCCGGCACCTGCTTCGCCATCCGCCGACCGGGGTCCGGTTCGCTTACCTCATGAATCCGGATCAGTCCTATTCTGATTTACTTGTATCCATTTATGAAGATTTGACCGGGACACTGCCTGAGGATCAATCCCTTGGGGCCTTACAACGGGAACTGCCTAAGCTGTTGCTCCGTCTGGCCGTGGAAGGAGAACGGGTCGTCGTATTGGTGGACGAAGCCCACCGGCTCAGTGGAAAAGTCCTGGAAGGACTTCGGCTTCTCTCCAATCTGGATACCGAAAAAGATAAGTTGATGTGTCTCCTGCTGGTTGGACAACCGGAGTTGGAACAAAAGTTGGCGACTCGGGCCTTTCGACCACTGCGGCAGCGCATTAGCGTTCGCTATCGGCTGGAGTCATTTACCTGGCAGGAGACTCGTGCATACATCCGGCATCGATTGCATATCGCCGATGCCAGACACCGATTTCATCTTGGTGCGGGAGTCCTCTGGCTCATTTATGCTTGGAGTCGTGGAGTCCCGCGCCGCATCAATCAACTGTGCGACCGGGCTCTATTAGCCGCTTATGCTCAAGGCCGACATACGGTGACTCCCATGATGATCTGGCGCGCAACCAAAGAATTTCTTCCGTAGTGAGAGGATCACGGAAAACCAACAGACCATGAGTATCATCGCAGACACCCTCCAGCGACTTCAGACCCAGACCAAAAGTGAAGGGACTGAGACGACCCAGCAGGCACCCCTTGTCCTTCCAGGTAGAGTGAGAAGAGAACCGGGGTGGCACCGCCGGCCCTCTCCATTAAAGTTTTGGTTGATCGGGATCGGCATGGCAATCGGATTGAGCAGTCTAGGCATGGGTGCCTACTGGATCGGCTTACATCTGGACTTTGGAATGCCAACGGAAGCCTCTTCTTTGCCCAGACAGCGTGTGGCTCTTTTACACTCCCCTCCACTTTCGGAGACTCCACCTGCTGATTCGGTTTCTTTTGAAGGCACGCAGATTCCAACTCCTGACCCAGTTGAGAGCCTTCCAGTATCTGCTGCCCAGGAACCCGACGAGGAATCGACCGCACCCCAAGAGGATGCTTCAATGGAGTCATCCTCTTCATTGAAGGTCGAACCTGCCCTCCCCACAACACCCGTGGGAAAAGCTCCGGCCTCCCCCGCACCTGCAACACCAGTAAAAACCTCCACATCCGAAGACCCTCAACAGAAAACCACAGGCACATCCCTTTCAACGCGACACAAAACAACAGACGTAGCACCGAACCACCCGAGCACTGATCCGAAGAAAGTCGCAAGCAGTCCTCCAGCTACAATCCTTTCCCAACAGCCTGATTCGAACCTTGACGAAGCCGCATCCGTCAATGAGACAGGCACAACCACCCCGTTAGAAGCCGATTTAGAGGAAGAGAAAATCAATCTGGATGAGCTCACAACCACCACGACTCTTGTGATTGACGAGCCTTCTGTCCCTGTCAACCCGACAGCCCTGACTCTGAAAAACGAGGGATTTCAGGTGAACGCTCAAAACACAGGTCCACCTCAACCAACTCCAGCCAACTGGCTCCATCGCGCCCGAGAACTTATTCAAAACGGTGAATACAAAGAGGCACAGGCCATGCTCTCACCCCTCTTCCGTGATCCCCCCGTCACCTGGGAACCATGGTTTTGGATGGGAACGGCATACTTGGGGGCAGGCCAGCTTGACCAGGCCGATCAGTATTTTTTGAGCGGCCTCGCACGCAACGACAAAGTTCCACAATTGTGGATCCAACGAGCTCTGGTGGCCCAGCAACAAGGGAGTTTCCAACTTGCGGTGCATGAACTTCGGCAAGCCGAGGCACTCCAACCGGATTTACCCCATATCCATTTGAATATGGGCTATGCCTATGAGCGAATGGGAAATAACCGGTTAGCGAATCAATATTTTGGTAAATTTTTACAATTAACCGAAGACCAGCCGGAGTTCTTTGCTATCAGAAAAAAACTGTTTGCCCGCTTGACGTCCGTGACCAAGGCCCAGGACTCGACATCAGACACTCCTTTACGCCTTCGGGGAGTACGATAATGACCGCCCCTTGGACAAGGTCTTCATCATTGAGAGCGAGTGACGGGACCGGCGCCTCAACGGGCACTCTGCGCGTATCCTCGTTTTAAACAGTCATCAATCGTATTCTTTGTGAACCGAGGCTATTACCTTATCAGGATGTCCTTCCAACCTCCTCGGCCACATCCTGCAATGAGTCTCCATAGCTGAAGATCCCACGCAGAGAATATCCGCTGCCACTGACACCAACGTATCAACTGTAACCCTGGATGCTAACCTGTACCATCATGGCTCTACTGATGCAGGCGGGATTTCCTTGTTTGGAAACCGTTATGGGCCGAGCCAAAAACCGCATCAATGTCGCCATTAACCCTTATAGGCTTCCGACGCGCGTGCCCCCTCCCTTCTCCTGACCCATCCGCGAATCGCCCGGCAATCGACATCCAAACCTTAAAGGAACTCGAAGAAATTGGAGGCCGGGCGTTTTTATTCAGAAATTCGTCGAGGATGCCCTCCAATGCGTCACCCAAATCGAGCAGGCGATGGACACCCACAACCTGACCCAATTGCATGAGGCCGCCCACGGACTCAAGGGGATATCCCGCAACATGGGCGCCGAGGCATTAGCACAATTGGCGGTACAAAAAGAGGCCATCCGCAAGGCTCTTCCTCCAAACCATTCATCCCTGCTCCCGGCTTTTTCCCAAGTCAAAAAGCACGTTACTTCAAGTTTCACTTGTTTTGACCGACATAAACAATGATAAATACCATCCCCGGGGGGGAAGAACCGCACAGGAATGGATGCAACGACTACCCAATCTTATGGTTGGCAGCCGTCAACCCGACCTCATGCTCGATGAATACGTTGATCCCTTGATGTCAGACGGACTTCAATGATTTCCCAACAGCAATGCCAAAACGCCTGCATATTGATCGTTGATGATCAAATGACCAATATCATGCTCCTGGAGAGCATTTTACAAAACGCCGGGTACAACCAAATCCATTCCACCCAAGATCCCACTCAGGTATTGCCTCTGTTTAAAAAGCTGGATCCAGATCTGATTTGTCTTGATATCCGCATGCCTGAACTCAACGGCTTTCAGGTGATGGGACAACTCAAAATCATTCACCAACACGCGTTTCTCCCGATTTTGGTGCTCACGTCCGAAGACGACCGGGAGACCCGCCTCCGCGCATTAGAATCTGGCGCCAAAGACTTCCTACATAAACCATTCGACAAGGTGGAAGTGTTAATGCGAATCCGTAATTTATTGGAAGCCAGCCTACTGAACAAGACAGTGTCCCAGCAAAAGGCTTCCCTGGAGGAAACCGTCCGGATCCGTACACAGGAACTCAGAGAGACCCAACTCGACGTTGTCCACCGCCTTGCCCGTGCAGCCGAACATCGCGACAATGAAACCGGGGCGCATATCATCCGAATGGCTCACTTTGCCGTGGTCTTAGGACGCGCCGCAGGTATGACAGAAGAAGAGTGCGATGTGCTCTTTCACGCGACCCCCATGCATGACGTCGGGAAATTGGGGATTCCGGACCGTATCCTCTTGAAACCCGGAAAATTAGATCCCGAAGAATTTGAAATCATGAAACAACATACGGTCATCGGCGCCCAACTCCTCTCCAACAGCCACTCTCCCGTCCTACAAATGGGAGAAATGATCGCCCTTACTCACCACGAAAAATGGGATGGCTCAGGCTATCCCAATCGCCTGGCCGGAATGGATATTCCGTTAGTCGGCCGAATTTGTGCCATCGCCGATGTCTTTGATGCGCTCTCATCCAAACGGTGCTATAAAGACCCCTGGCCCCTGGATAAAACTCTCAAGGAAATGCACTCCCTGGCGGGAAAACAGTTCGATCCCCATCTGGTAGACTTGTTTCATGAACTCCTGCCTGTAATGACCGACATCCAGCAAACCCACACGGATAGAGAGATTCCCAAATTCGACCTCCTGGAGTCCAATTACCACGCCTAAGCAATTCGCTCCCACCATTAGCGCTCCATAGACCCGTTTCCTCTCTCATTCACCCACTTGTTCCTTTTAGGTCAGTACGCTTGATTTTCTCCCCGGCATTTGACGTTCAGAGAGCGTTTCACTCATTGCGTATCCAAATAGACCAGGGTGATCAAAAGGATCTGATCCTCTTTCCCAAATCCTCTGGCTCCAGGCGAATTCCCCACGAGTCTGATTGGTGTGTGGATGTAATGACCCCTTGGGATAACGCGGGATAAATGCTCTTCCTCAACGTCCCTCATGGCCCATGGCACTCCATTCTCATTTCTTTGTCACTCTTTTCCCGGACTTCCCCTTAATTTTACATTCCTCCCTTCCGACAAAGTCAGTAGCAACACTGATGTAGAAATACAGCCCACAACGGGGCAGATAATCTGCATGTTCTTCGCCCCATGACCACACACAACCATAGGTTTCAATTGTCAGACAAACCCGATCATGACGTATGACTAAAATCGAGAGTTAACATGTCCTTCGTTCCACTTCATGCAACCGCTCTGCGACTAGGATTGTACATCAAGATTGAGGGATCCTGGTTCAGCCATCCGTTCCCAACCAATTCATTCAAAATCGAATCGGTGAAAGACCTCGAAACACTTCGTGGACTCACGAAGGTCAAGTTGTATTTCGATCCAGATCGTTCAGAACCGGAAGGGATTCCTTCCGACCACACCAAGGCACCTGACCGGAAGGGGGTTAAAAGCCCCGTAGAACAGGACCAAGAACCTTCACACGAACCTGAGATCATCACCCCACACGATTCCTCAGAGGAGGAAGCAACTCCGAAAGATCCTATACAACGAAAAGTCGCCCAACACCAAGCCTTCCAGGTCTACCAGGAACATTTGCAAGCAGTTGGTGGTCAATATCAGGAGGTGGTGCAAGAAGCCAAACAGGTCATGCAGGACGTGATCACTGGTAGACCTCGAGGTCTCCGGACGGCCCAGAAAATTGTCGGAGAGCTTTATGAGATTCTCGATATCGCTGACAACTCGAGAGCACTGCTGAACCTCATCGGTTCCAACGAACCGAATGAGGAATTTTTTCTGCATGCTCTCAATGTCTGTTCATTATCTCTCATGGTCGGGCAGGATGTAGGATTATCGCGTGAAGACGCTGAAAAACTGGCTCTGGGAGCTCTGTTCCATGACATTGGCGAACTCAAGTTTCCGGCAGAGCATTTATTACGAAAAGGATCGATGTCTGCTTCCGAACGGAAAAACTTTTTGAGTACGCATCCGAAATACGGGGTGGAGTTGGCCGAGAAATTACCTAATTTCCCTTATGAAGCAATTGACGTGATTCGCCAGCACCATGAACGCCTCAACGGGTCAGGATTCCCATCAGGGAAAAAAGACGATCAAATCAGCCAGTTCGCCAAAATTGTCATGGTGGTGGATGAGTACGATGAATTGTGCCATCACCCGGATCCAGCCAAATCTTTCATTCCCTCAGAGGCCCTATCCTACTTATACGTCAAATGCCGGCACACACTATGGCATGACGCGGTCGTTTCGTTAATCAGTCAGTTAGGTGTCTACCCTCCAGGCTCACTGGTTAACTTGAGTAATCAGAAGATTGGAATCGTCACCAGCGTAAATCTCGCGAACCGGCTCAGGCCGGTCATCCTCGTTTATGATGAACATACCTCTTCGGATGAACCGATTATTTTGAACCTGTCTGAAGAGGATGAGTCACTCTCTATTGTCAGTGCCAT
This sequence comes from Nitrospira sp., assembly GCA_024760505.1. Lineage (GTDB taxonomy): Bacteria > Nitrospirota > Nitrospiria > Nitrospirales > UBA8639 > Nitrospira_E. The sequence continues at coordinate 1,422,380 of CP058931.1, read as the reverse complement.
TCGACCCGTTGACCTTTCTGCCAAAATCAGGGAATGCCTCAATCCTCGTCGAATCATCAGCTACTTTCCCTCTGCCTCTTCCCCAGAATCCGGAGTCGGAGGTCTTCGAACTCTAGCTGGATCCACATAATCCCTTCCCCAGAACGCCTCGCTAGAACATTCTCACGAACTCACCTTTTATCTTGTGCTACGTGGAAATCTATAAGCGAAAGGACCGCCCAACGATCTGACGGATCCAGGCCACCCATGTTTTCCTCGTTTCAAGAGGAGCCTCGGGATCAGGATACTCCACCCACAGCTCCTGATTCCCAAGATACTGCTCACCAATAAAGATGCGTTGGGTTCGTAATTGCCGATAGCCCCTCTCATGCAACATGTGAATGAGACCGTTCAGGACCTGGTCTTCCGTAGGAACGGGATCGACATCTATTTGAAGCGATTCATAGCGGAGCCTGGCCTGGAATCCTCCTTCATGGGGAATGACATGGATTTGCCGATTAAACCCACGGTCACGGTCATCCAGCCCGGCAACGTGAAAGATATGGACGTGAGGAGATGCAGAACTCATACGCGTAAGGGCCTATCATACCTCCGATTGTCATCTTCGCATAAGAGGAAAAAGGCCGTCGAGCCTTTGGAGGCACTTCCAGCCCTTGCCCGTTCCCATACAACTATTCTTCAGGCCACAGCCTGTCTTCGTCTAAAAATCTGCACTCCCGACTGACGGCATCGGCCATCAATTTCCGCTGATTCCACTTGCACTCATTGGCGTGCATTTCGTATCGTGGTACCCAAAGATTGTGACTAAATCCTAGGGGAATATTTATATCGTATTCCCCGTTTTCATGTATTCTCATATGACCCCATGCCAAGTCCGCTGTCCCTTCAAAACTCGGTTGAACGCCCTCAAAAAAATAGGGGGCAGATTTTAGCTCTAGCCTTGCTTGTGGCCACAGTGGTCTTTGTCGTGGACCTCTTCCTTCCTATGGGAGTTGCCGAAGCGGTTCCTTATGTCGCTAGCGTGCTGATTGCCCTCCGGTCTCCGGATAAAAACGATCCGTTGCGTCTGGCAGGACTCTGTACCTTTTTAACCATCATCGGGTTTTATTTTTCGCCTTCGGGGGCTGAACCATGGATAGGTATGACAAATCGGTCAATTGCTTTATTTGCGATTTGGTCGACCGCCCTGTTGGCTATGCAGGTGAGAGAGTCTGACGAGGCGACTCGTGACCAGAGTTCCATGCTGACCGGCATATTGTCGAATATGCCGGCCGTGGCATTTCGAATCGATCAAAAAGGGGTCATGCATGATTCCTTCGGTCGCGGGCTGGCGCGTTTCGGGTTAAAGGAACTGACCGCCATTGGCCGTATTCCCTTGGAACCACCCGATCAGGTAAAAAACCAGGTCAAGGAAGGCACTCTGGCCAATTCGGTGTTTTACGAGAGCAATGGAATTCTGCAGGGGAAGCCCTGGTGGTTTTTAAATTGTCTGTGCAAATTGGAAGGCGACCAACCGGGCCTCATTGGGTTTGGCATTGATATTACTGATCGTAAACGTGCGGAGCGACGCCTGGCCTTGCACGATGTCATCGCAGACATCCTGACCACCGCATCTAGCATTTCAGAGACATATCCTCAAATTCTCAAAGCCATTTGCCACACACTGGAATGGAAGGTGGGCATCCTCTGGCGAATGGACTATCAACGACAGGCCCTGGGAGCGACCCTCATTTGGCCATCCGACTCTCCTCAAGCTCAAGCCATGTCATCAGCACACTCCGGTTGGGCACTCACGCCTGCTGTAGGGCTGGCCGGTCAGGTGTGGGCCACTCGAACCCCTCTCTGGATCAAGGACCTTGCCGACTACCCCAAAGATCCAAGAAGCCAGACGGCCTTGGAAGTGGGACTTCATGCCGGATTCGCGATTCCCATTTGCCTGGCTGAGAATACGAGAGCGGTTCTCGAATTTTTCTCCCCATACCCGGAGGAAGCGGATGATATGTTGCTTCAACGGCTTTCGAATATCGGTTTTCAAATTGGCCAGTATATCGAACGGGAGCATAAGGAACGTCGACTGGCCACGCATCACAGTTTAACCAATGTTCTCGCGGAATCTGCTGGAATGACTCAGGCGGCTTCCCTTATCCTGGAAGCCATTGGTGACAATTTAGGATGGGATCTCGGAGCTATTTGGACACTGGATACCTCACAACAGATCTTGCGTTGCCTCAATGTCTGGCATTCCCCTCACTTAAACCTGGATGCCTTTCGGCAGGAATCCCAATCGATCACGTTTGCACGAGGAGTGGGATTACCCGGTCGGGTCTGGAAAAGCGGCAAACCGTCATGGATTACCGATGTGGTATCCGACCCGAATTTCCCGCGCGCGGCTGCTGCCGCACGAGAAGGTCTCCATTCCGGATTCGCCTTCCCTGTGAAATCGGGGACCGAAATTGTTGGTGTCATTGAATTTTTCCACAGGGATATTCAAAAGCCCGACAAAGAACTGTTGGCAATGTTTGCCTCCATTGGCCTTCAAATTGGCCAATTCATCCAGCGGACCGCCAAGCAAAGTCTTAATGGATAATCGATGGTCTCGTAAATTAATTTTCGGCCTGATTGATTGGTAACCAACGACATGCACGTGGGGTATCTTTTCCTGGCAGCATTGGTCACCTATCATCCGACTCTACCGCCTCCCTCCTAAAAAATGGCTGCTACCTTTCCAGTGCTTTCATGGGTTCATGGCCTTCATTTCAATAACATACGGGGAGACCTGTATGGTGGATTAGTGGCAGCGGTAGTGGCCTTACCGTTAGCCTTGGCCTTCGGAGTGACATCCGGACTCGGGGCCATTGCCGGTCTGTATGGAGCTATTTTTGTGGGGTTTTTCGCAGCCCTCTTCGGCGGGACCCCTGCACAGGCCTCAGGACCAACCGGTCCGATGACCGTGGTGATGGCCGGCATCATCTTGAACTTTGCCGATGAACCGGCATTGGCATTTACCGCTGTCATCCTCGGCGGGGTCTTCCAAGTCTTATTTGGACTGATGGGGTTTGGTCGGTATATCACCTTGGTCCCCTATCCGGTCATTTCAGGATTCATGAGCGGAATCGGAGGAATTATTCTCATTCTTCAGGTTGCCCCCTTTCTCGGCTTGGAAGCGAAGTCTAAAGTTGTGGCCAACCTCATGGCCATGCCTGAGTACCTCGCATCGTTTTCCCTCCCCGCCATGTTGGTGGGGTCTCTCACATTGGCCATTGTCTATCTCACTCCCCCCTCCATCGGCAAACGCCTTCCCCCGGTGTTATTGGCTCTCATCGTTGGAACGATGGTCGCTGAGATGTTCTTTCCAACCCTTCCGGTTATCGGAGACATTCCTACAGGATTTCCCACACCGATTTGGCCGACCATGCATACGAATACTCTCATCATGATGGTTGAAGAAGCCCTCGTCCTGGCCTTATTGGGAACAATTGATAGCCTGCTGACATCTCTCGTGTGTGACAACATGACACGAACCCAACATGACTCCAACCGGGAATTGATCGGCCAGGGCATTGGCAATATGGCTTCGGGGTTTTTCGGAGGCCTTCCTGGAGCCGGGGCCACCATGCGATCCGTGGCAAACATTCGAACCGGAGGCCGCACACCTCTCTCTGGCATGTTTATGGCGGTCGTCCTTCTAGGCACCCTGCTTGGCCTAGGACCTCTAGCCGAAAAAATTCCACTTGCGGTCCTCGCCGGTCTGCTTATCAAGGTCGGATTCGATATTATCGATTGGCGCTTTCTGAAACATATGGTGCAAGCTCCACGAACCGAGGTTCTGGTGATGATCGTAGTCCTGTTGGTCACGGTGTTGGTCGACCTCATCACGGCCGTGGGCATTGGCGTGGTACTGGCCAGCGTGATGTTCGTGAAGCGAATGGCCGATCTGGAACTTGAAAATCTCAGTGTGATCACGGGTGACTCGAAAGAAACACCGCTGTCGAAAGAGGAACAACGCATCCTAAACCGAAACCGTGAGCGCATTATCATGATTCATGTGAATGGGCCGATGAGCTTCGGATCGGCTAAAGACATGGTTCGTCGGTTAGAATCGGTGAAAAGTTTTAATACCTTTTCCAGCGTGGTTCTCGATCTCACATCGGTACCTTCCATCGACGGAACCGCTGCGTTAGCCATCGAAGACATGCTGGTGATGGTGAAAACTCATCAGCAGCATGTCTTTTTCGTGGGTATGCGTCCGGGAGTCGCTCGAGTTCTCAAAGGACTCGGGGTACTCGATCAGGTCCCACCTGAGCATCGATACCCTCTTCGGTTGGATGCCCTACGCCACGCTGCTTATATAGGCGGATCCACCCATCCGTACGATGTCGCTCCCACAGAAATTCAATCTGAACTCCCGGAACCTTCATGAGGTATGTTTTTTGATGACATAGCCTTCTCTGTTTCTGAAAAAACATTCATAGTGTAAGCTGAGGAACTCCGCCCTGCCCTCACCCCTTTATAGGCCTGGATGCGAGAGAAATCACCAATCAGTGTATTGACCCTAGTGATATTGGTTTAATCGTCAGACTCTATCTGGGACCACCGGTCCGAAAGGTTACCCAACTGAAATGAAGACAACAGTCCCTCAAGCGCTCATACAGAATTTCCTGAACCACACTCCAACCTGGTACAAGCTGACCATTCTGGGATTCTTAATCCTCAATCCCATCTTGTTGATGAGCATTGGGTCGTTCTACACCGGATGGATCCTCATCCTGGAATTTATTTTTACGCTGGCCCTGGCTCTTAAAAGTTATCCGCTACAACCCGGTGGCTTGCTCGCACTTGAAGCCGTCCTATTGGGAATGACTACACCCGCTACGGTCTATCATGAAGCGCTCAATAATTTCCAAGTGATCCTGTTATTGATTTTCATGGTGGCCGGGATCTACTTCATGAAAGATTTGCTCTTGTTTCTGTTTACGAAAATTTTATTGGGCGTCCGTTCAAAAATTTTGTTGGGTCTCTTGTTTTCCATCATGGGTGCCTTCCTTTCGGCATTTCTCGATGCCTTGACCGTCACGGCGGTCATCATTGCCGTCGCCTTGGGTTTTTATAACATTTACCACCGGGTGGCCTCTGGCAAATCGTCTCAAACCTCTCATGATTCGACAAGCGATCATGAGATCGGCTCGCTTCACCGGGAAAACTTAGACAACTTCCGAGGCTTCCTTCGAAATTTATTAATGCATGGAGCGGTGGGAACAGCATTGGGGGGAGTCTGTACTCTCGTGGGGGAACCCCAAAATTTATTGATCGCAGACAAAGCAGGCTGGGAATTTATGGAGTTCTTATTGCGTATGGCCCCTGTGACCCTTCCGGTCTTAGCCACGGGGTTGTTCACCTGTATGATCGTTGAAAAAATGCGCTGGTTTGATTATGGCTTTCAACTCCCGGATCCCGTTCGCCTCATTTTGTTGGATTTCGAAACTGAACAACAGAAACGACGGGATTCCGGGGACACGGCCAAGCTTATTATTCAAGCGATTGCCGGCATTTGGCTGATTTTTGCCTTAGCCTTTCACCTGGCGGAGGTGGGAATCATCGGACTCACGGTGATCGTATTTATTACCGCCTTTAACGGGATTATCGAAGAGCATCAACTTGGAGAGGCGTTTAAGGAAGCGCTTCCTTTCACGGCTCTCCTCGTCGTCTTTTTCGCCATTGTGGCGGTCATCCAGGATCAGAATCTGTTTTCCGGAATCATCGGGTATGGATTAAGTTTGCAAGGATCTCATCAAATCGGCATGTTTTATCTTGCCAATGGTGTTCTTTCGGCTATCAGCGACAACGTCTTTGTTGCGACGGTTTACATTCAGGAAGTGCTCCGTGCCTTCCAGGCGGGCACCATTACCCGCGACCAATTTGACCTTTTGGCCGTTGCCATTAATACCGGCACGAATATCCCCAGTGTGGCAACCCCCAACGGACAAGCCGCATTTTTATTTTTATTAACCTCCTCACTGGCTCCGGTTATCCGCTTATCCTATGGAAAAATGGTATGGATGGCACTTCCCTATACGTTGACCATGGCAAGTGTCGGCCTGTTTTCCGTATATTTTTTGTTGGATCCGGCGACAGCATATTTATACGAGACCGGACTTCTCCAACACCATAGCTTAAGTAGCCCGGGCACTCTCACCGAACCGCTGGCGCATTAATTAATGATTGGAGAAGTCAGATACTGGAAGAAGGAAAAGAACCGTAAACTCTGCAGCAAGGTTGACCCATGGCTCGATGCAAGAGAGGAATAGAAAGGGGAACCACTTCTGAAACCAGATTGTTTGTTGTGGCCCTTGCCTCCTATTACGGGGCAAGTGTCGCAACGGTTTCATTGCCCTGAATCACTCGTTCCGGATAGAGGACAATTTCCACACGACGATTTTGGGCTCTTCCCTCCTCGGTATCATTTGTCATCACCGGTCGCATATCGGCATAGCCCGTCGCTGAAAATTGTTTTGGATCCATTCCGGTTTGCTCAATCAGATACCGTAACACCGTCGTGGCGCGTGCGGTTGAAAGTTCCCAATTGGTGGGATACTGTTTTTGTAGTTGTCCATATATGCGGTGGTTGTCCGTGTGGCCTTCCACTTGAATATTTTTCCCTGGGACCGTTGCTAACACCTGGCCCACCTGCTTCATGATCTTGAGCCCCAGAGGGGTCAAATCTGCTTCACCGGATTCAAACAGGACTTGTCCCAGCATGGTCAGGACTAACCGATCCTGGTGTTGTGTCACCACTAGACTGTTGCCAAACTTGTCCTCCAGCGCCTTGGTAATACGGTCAATCTCCTCTCCGACTGTGAGCACTTCATATTTGACCTTCTCCAGTTGCGCTTCCTGAGCTTCCCGAGCTTTTCGGACCAATTCCAACTCATGTTTTAAACGCTCCACTTCTTTGAGCCTGACCTCCAGGGCCGACAGCTCTTTTTCCAACTGACCATTCTGCTCACGAAGGTGGGACATCTGGCTGATTTGCCCGTCTAAACCCGACCTGACCTTTGTGAGCGCGGCTGTCAGATCATGAAAATCCACCGGCTCTCCTCCAAAAAGAGGATCGGACAGAGAAACGGTTCCTTCCGAGTTTACGATTTTCCGGATTTGCGTATACAGCGCTTCGACTTCTTGTTGGACCGCGGCTAACTGTTCTTCCTTAATTTGATCTTGCACTTCAACGGTATGCTCAAGGGCCGTCTTAGTTTCTTGAAGCTGCAGGACTTCTGCTTGCTTCTCTTCAACAGCCTGCTGCAAGCGTTCAAGTTCCGCTATCGTGGACTCTTGGTTTTTTTCGTATTCTTGGAGAGCACGTTCATGTGATTGCTGACTCACACAACCGACCACAATCGTACATGCCACTGCCGCAAGTAAAGTGTTCCCCAGTTTCATAGTGCCTGCTCCTTCGCGTTTACCGCCTCTCCTCACCCCAGGTTCTCTACTATCAATGACACCTGAGCATTCAAGACTGGTTGATAACTTTTGGCCTATATGGTTTCAATCTACTCTTCTGGGTGCCATGGCCAACCTTAGTGACCGGAAGGTTCATTCGCCACCAGAGAGAGCAGTGAAGATTATTCTCGGCATTCTGGATAGGGCACTTGAGAAAACCTGCAGAAACAAGGAGGAAGTTGCTCCAAGAGGTCAGAATGACCTGTCAATATTTCCCAATGAGCACAACCGACACTGTTTCAATTCACAGGGGATCAATGCGAAAAGAAGAAGTGAGAAAATGTTGGCGCGGAAGGGTAGTGGGAATGCGAGAAGTTTGATCGTTATCTCTCGTGCCCACCAACCGAGAGATGTCCAAGCCATGGTTCATCGGAAACTATCGTCTTTGTCGCAATTGCCGGTTTCGTACTTCACCGAAGGGACACTTCGTGGATCATCCCCACCTGGTACTGTGCCATATGCTGAGCCAGGTGCGTGACGCTCGAATCCATCATCTCCATAAGTGGTGACGGGTACAATCCGATCCCCAAGATTAAAACCGCAAGAGGAATCACCGTGACCAACTCTCGCATATTCAGATCCGGTAGTTGTGCAATGGTCGAATTTTTTGGTTGACCCAACACCACCCGTTGAAGCATCCAGAGCATATACGCCGCCGCGAGGACAATGCCCCCCATGGACAACAACACCATGACATAGCTTTCAAAAGACGTTCCGACCAGAACCAAAAACTCTCCAATAAAATTGCATGTGCCAGGCAGTCCGAAAGATGCCACTGAAAACAGACAAAAAAGTGCCACAAACCGGGGCATCGATTTTTGCAACCCCCCGTAATCCTGAATCGACCGGCTATGGGTCCGATCATACAATTGACCGACAGCCAAAAATAGGGCTCCTGTGGTTATCCCATGGTTCACCATCTGCAGGATGGCTCCTTGAATTCCATGGTTATTAAACACGAAAATGCCCAATGTCACGAATCCCATATGCGAAATGGACGAATAGGCCACCAGCTTTTTCAGGTCCGACTGGGCCAGGGCCATATACCCCCCATACACAATAGCCGCCACGGATAGCCACAAGATATACGGGGCAAAGGTCACTGAGGCTTCAGGAAACATGGGGAGACAAAATCGTAAAAATCCATATCCACCCATTTTCAAGAGTACCCCAGCCAGCAGGACGCTTCCGGCGGTGGGAGCTTCGGAATGGGCATCCGGTAGCCATGTGTGAAACGGCAGCATGGGTAATTTAATGGCAAAGGCCAGGAAGAACGCCAGAAATATCCAAAACTGGGCGTCGGGGGAATAGGTGTTCTCCGCCAACGCCAAAATATCGAATGTCCGCCCCCCTTCCACGTACAACCCGAGTATCGCCAAAAGTAAGATCAGGCTGCCTGACAAACTGTACAGAACGAATTTGATGCCGGCCGCTATGCGTTGGGGCCCGCCCCACAGGATGATCATAAAATACATGGGAATCATCGTGACTTCCCACAACATGAAAAACAAAAACAGGTCTAAAGCGGTAAACACCACAATCATGGCCCCTTCAACCAACAGAATCATGGCCATAAAGGAGCGTACACGAGTGGTAATTGACTTCCAGGAGCACAGGACGCAAAAGGGGCAGAGCAGAGTCGTGAGTAAAACCAGAAGAAGACTAATGCCATCCACTCCGACAGCATATTGAATATTAAAGGTCGGCATCCATGCCATCCGCTCCACGAATTGCATGCCTTGAGTGGAAAAATCAAATTCTCTCAGCAGCACCAGTGCAAGCCCAACGTCACCAAGCGTACACCCCAGAGCCACGCGCCGAATCCATTCCTGATCTTGAATGCACGCGATGATCCCAATGCCCAAAAACGGCATCGCGATCATGATACTCAAAAGATGATCAGTGAAGATTGTGTTCATAGTCTCCCCTTCATGACATGCCGGTCATGGCACATCCAGGACATGAAAGACGCCCTCTTGTTTTTCACACACCGCGAGTTTGAATTGCCGTGTCGTGTTCGTGACCTCTGAATCACTGACAAGCTATCTGCGGAATCACACAACAAACCAAAACAACAACCCAATCCCCACAATGAGCCAGAAAATCATGACCAGTAAGTGGTGCTGTAACGTGCGAGGCTCTAGTTCCTGCATCATATTCCCTGTGCTCGCGGCTTGATTCCCGGCACGAACCACATTCTTGTCGAGAACTTTGATCTCGATTCTTTTCCATAGCCAGTTGGCGATACCAAGGCTGCGTTGGCCGATACCCACGACGACCCGATCAACACCGCGAAGGTCCACCACCCGCCAGAGCCAACCGGCCATTCCTACGCTGTTCCGTCCCAAACCTACTACCAGCCCGTCAATCCCCCGAAGATCCACCACCCGCCACATCCACTTCGCCGCCAACACTGACACATTTGCGATTCCCATGATCAAGGCGTCAAACACATTCCGGTCGATAACCCGCCATAGCCATCGGGCCAACCGGAGAGTGGGCACCACAACATACGCCTCATATATTTCGTCGAAATACAATTTATTCAGAAAGTGGACATACCATCGCCTGCTCATTTCCGATTGTTGGAACCAGGAACCCGAAAATTTTTTCAAGGAAAAGTACCCAAACGCGATACCGCCCACAGCCACAGCAAATGCAAAAATAAGTTGCAAGCCGGTCTCACTCGAAGTCTCCCTTGGAATCTGCGCCATCCGATGTCCCACGACAGGGGACAGAAATTCCGAAAACCAACTCCACAAGACCAGCAACAAACTTCCAAAAATCCCAATGACAGCCAAAATTCCCAGAAGGTGGAGAGGGGAAAAGAAACGAGGCTGGATGGCCTGTCTCCCCATTCCACTTCCATGACCTATCGAATACGGTTGACCAAACAAGAGCAGAACACCCCGCATGACATACATGGCAGAGAAAAATACCGTCAGAAATCCCAAAATCCAAAATGTCCATTGGGCGGAGGATCCCGGTTGAATCATCCACAATTGCTCATACGGCCCGAAAAAAATGAGGAACGGGGGAAGACAGGCCAACAGCAAAGCTCCTAACACTAAGGGCCCCATAGAACGCATTGATGAGCCATGAGGAACATGGGACGAAGACACATGTTCATGGGAGCCGATGGAACGAAGTGCATTTCCAGTCGACAGAAATAAGAATCCTTTTAAACATCCATGGGCCAACATATGAAAAATAGAGATGACAAAGGCTCCGACTCCGCAGGTCAGGATCATGAAACCGATTTGACCAATGGTGGAAAACGCCAGCATGCGCTTAATATCCACCTGAGTCAGGGAGACAAGGGTTGCAAAAAGTGCGGTCACGCCTCCGACCAATGCAATGAGGGTCATGGCTTCGGGCGAAAGGATCACGAGGGGACTCATGCGAACCAACAAGAAGGGGCCGGCATTCACCATGGTCGCGGCGTGAATCAACGCGGAAACGGGTGTGGGCGCTTCCATGGCAAAGGGGAGCCAGACATGGAACGGCACTTGTGCGGACTTTCCCATGGCTCCCAGAAAAAGAAAAAGCGTAATGAGCGTGAGGATATGAATGGGCACGTCCAGCCCTAGCCAGCCGAACAGGTTGATGGTGTTTCCCTGTATGGATGGGGCTTCCCCTAAAATCGTCTGAATATCCAGTGTTCCAAAAGTGGAATAGGTCAGAATGATCCCAAAACCTAAGCCCACATCCGCGATCGAATTCACGAGAAAGGCCTTGGTCGCGGCCTGAGCAGATGATTGCCGCTCCCCACAATGAGAAATTAACAAATAAGAACAAATCCCCATGATCTCCCAGAACACAAACAGCATGAGCAGATTATTGCTCATAACCAGCATGATCATCGAAAACGTAAACAGCGCGATGACGGCGAAGAAACGGTTATACCGGGGATCGCCGATCATATAACGCGACGCATACACATGCACCACACTGCTTACACCGGTCACCAAGAGCAGAAGCAAGACCGTGAGCTGGTCGACATAGAGACCCAAATCTACAACCAGGTCTCCCGATTTGAATAGTCGGTAGAGTGGAATGGAGAAAGCCCCGTCTGATGCGACTCGAGCAAACGCGATGACGGAAAGCGCGAAGGAGAGAGCCATCGCAGGAATGCCGATCTTATGGCCTTGCTCTCCAAGCCAGGGTTTCCCCAGCACGAGAACCAGAACGGCCATCAGAGGAAGGAGGGGAATAAGGATGAGGAATGTCATAATCAGGAGATCACCATATGCCCAATCCTGCTAAAGCCCGGGTGGAACCGCGTTCTTGAGGAGAAAGCTGACAATGTGATCGCTCATCAGTCCCAAAACAATGACCGCCACTGATGTGGCGCCCAGACCAATTTTCACCGCCAACGGAATCTCCCGTATAAGAGGAGGAGGCTGTGTGGACCGGTCCCGAAATACCCGTTCAAATAATTTCACGAAATAGGCCAGAGTTAACAGAGTCGCAATCAGCACCGCGACAATGGCAAGGTAATTTTGCGCCTCCACCGCGCCAAGAATGATATACCATTTTCCAAAAAATCCCCCGGTTGGAGGAATCCCTATCATCGACAGGGCTATAACGACCAGAGCCACCGACATCCATCCCGCTCCTCCCTGCAGTCGCCCAAGATCCTCAATAGTGCGAACCCCGTACAGATGAATAATTGCCCCCGCCCAAAAAAACAATCCCGCTTGCATCACGGCATCATTCAAGAGGTAAAACACTCCTCCGACAAAACCGGTTTGATTTCCGAGACTAATCCCCACCAGAATCAATCCGATATGCGAAAGGCCTCCATACGCAAACATGCGTTTGATTTCTACTTGGGACAGAGCCAGGAATGCGCCAACCAGAGCTGCCAGAGCCCCAAGAATCCCCACTAACACCAAAAGGCGGATCTGGTAGACCACCGCCTGGGCTCCAAGGACCCAAAACATAATGCGAATCCATCCATACAGCGCGACCTTCGTCACTAAGGAGGCCAGCATCGGTGACACTCTATCTGGCGCATACGTATACGCATCCGGCAACCACCCGTGGAGCGGTACCAAGGCCATCTTAATGCCCAGCCCAATGAACATGAATAACACACCAACCGCAAAGGCCTTGGATGCCACCAAAGAGGGCACCCGCTGAGCCAGATCTGCCATATTGAGCGTACCCGTCTCGGCGTACAAATACCCCACTCCCAGGAGATATAAGGAGGCTCCGAAGGTGCCTAAAATTAAATACCGGAATCCGGCGACAAGCGCCTTCCCCCCAGCCAGCCCGACCAAGGCATAGGCACACAGGGCGGATACTTCTAAGAAAACGAAAAGATTGAACAAATCCCCGGCAAACACCATGCCGGTCAGACTGGCTATCAACAATAAGACCAGGGTATAAAACGGAACAATCCGGCTACCAAGGTAAGGAAATAAAACTGAACTAAGGAAGGTGATACACACCAATCCAACGAGACTCAAAGCCACGGTCATGACACTGGCCAAGCCGTCCGCGACCCACTCAATCCCGACCGGAGCAGCCCATCCCCCAAAGTCATAATGAATGGTCCCGTTTTGAAGAACTCCTACCAGATTAGCGAAGGAAACCGGGACCATCGCCGCCAGCACACCAATCGATAATGGCCGACACCACTCCCGATGCTTGATCCCGATTAATGGTAAACAAATGGCCAAACCGAGAGGTAGGAGGAAAAGAATTGCGGGAAGGTGTCGCGTCATTCCAGCCTTTTGAGAATTTCTTCTTCGTCCAGGCTGCCGTACTTTTTATAAATGGCATCGGCCAGCGCCAAAGATACTCCCAGGGTGGCAACACCCACCACAATCGCCGTCAATGTCAGCACATGAGGGAGAGGATTCGCATAGGCTTCCGGTTGAATGATCTCGGTCGTGGAGAGCAAAATGGGCACCGTGGCGCCTCGCTTGGCACTTGTGGTGACAAGAAAAAAGATCACGCTCGTTTGCATGAGATACATCCCGATGAGTTTTTTCACCAGATTGTACCGGGTCACCATAATATAGATGCCCCACAGAAACAGCAGGACAAAGGCAATGTAGTTGGGGCGCTGCAGCCACCCTCCGATCATCTCAAACATCATATTCCTGCTCGGTATCGTGATAGGCCAAGCTGAGAACGATAGAAATCCCTGTCACCGCAACATCCACGGCCACGCCGATTTGGGCCAGCAAAATGCCCGTATACCGACGGGCGGGAGCATCCAAACCCGGAATCTCCAAGTTGGCATAGTTCAGAAATTCCCCACCTCCGATGAGGCATAAACCACCGACTCCCACAAAAATAATCAATCCGATCCCATCGCCATGCAAGACCTTTTCCACCAAACGTCCCTGGGGTGACTTCAGCCCGAACACCAAAAAAGTCAGGATCATACTGGTTGTCCAAATGACGCCGGCCACAAATCCTCCTCCAGGACCGTACTGGCCGAAGAACAAGACGTACAACGCAAACAACTGGGCCAGAGGAATGAGCAAGCGACTCATGGCCTGAACAATGATGCTGTCGTGCATCTGTTTCATGAGCCTGGCTCCCGTAATAACAAGGCACAGGCAATGCCGGCCGTAAATATCACCACGGTTTCTATCAACGTATCAAATGCCCGATAGTCCATCAGCACCGAGGTGACCACATTCGGAGTAAGCGTATCCGCATAGCTATTCTGTAAATACACAGGAGAAATGTGCACGTTGGGCGGGGAGGTTGGGTCGCCAAACTGAGGAAGATCATTCGCCGCTAATAACAACAGCAGGCCCAACAAGGGCAGTCCGAGGACTCCCGCTAGAGGTGGAGGGGGACGACGAAGACGGCTATCCTTGGGAGCGGTATCAAACAACGTGACAAGGAACAACACGGTACCCAACCCGGCGCCAATAACGGCTTCTACAAATGCCACATCCACCGCGCCTAACCAAGCCCAAACCAGAGACAGAAAGAAACTATACGACCCGAGGATAAACACTGAACTCATCAATTCCTTAACCAAAAATGTGGCACTGGCCGCCGTCAGGACCAGAAGTAACAGCAAGGCAATATTCACGGAATACATCATTGGTCTTCCTCCGTCTGAGGTTTGAGGCCAGACCGATAGGCCGCTCGAATCGTGGCATGAGCAATAACCGGATTTAACAGGATGAGCAAGACCAGGACGACCAGAATCTTCAGCATATTGATCCCGAAACCCTGGTACAAAGCAAGGCCCGCGAGAACACAAATCGCGCCTAGGGAATCAGTCAGGGAGACCGCATGGGATCGCGAAAACACATCAGGGAGGCGTAGTGTGCCAATTGCAGCCACCACCAGGAAAAATATCCCCACCAGAATTAACCCGATGGCAATAACAACCATTTAGGGTGCCCCTCGTTGTTCAAGAAATTTGGCAATGGCAAACGCTCCCACCAGGTTCAGAAGCGCATACCCCGTGGAGATGTCCACAAACATCTCCACACGGTCATAGACTGTTCCCATGACGACGCCCAGAATGATGGCTTTGGTCGAAATTCCCGCCAATCCTAATACCCGATCAAACACCGTGGGACCCTGGATCACCCGGTATAAATACACGAGGATCAGAAATGATAACGTAATTAATAAAAATAGAAAAAAATCAATCATCACAAATTCGTGTCTTCCTGAAAGACCCAGGCAAGTTTGCGCTCCATCCGGCCGGTGGTGAGATCATTCCCTGCTGCCTCATCTATGGCATGCACGAGGAAAGTATTGCCGTTAATTTCAACGGTAATGGTGCCTGGCGTTAGGGTCACAGAATTCCCAAGCACAACGATCGCACCCCGATGTTTTAATTGAGACCGATAGGTGATAAGTCTGGGCTTAATGGGTAACGAGGGATTCAGAATGAGTTTCGTCAAATGCAGACTACTTTCCACAATCCGTAAAAAAAGCCAGGGGCTGTACAGCACCATACGGCCCCATGGGAATTGCTGAAAGGGAGAATGAGGGAACCCCGTGTTTAACCATGCGACTCCACAAGAGGCCGTGAATCCGAGAACGAGGTGAAAATTGTCGTACTTCCCTGATAACACAAGCCAGCCACAAAATAGGGCCAAGGTGTTTGCGATAAATTGTTTGGGGAAAGAAGATTTCATCCTATATGATCTTCAGATCAAACCCTGAACGGCTCGACTCAACGAACCCGATAAAGTATAAAAAAAGCCAACCACATGTTTTTCGAATGAGGTGTTCAAAAAACCTGGTTGGCTTGTACTGTCTCCAGCCAATCGGAACTAACCAAATGCCGGGAACCCTACTGCCATGATGAATGATATTTTGGCAAACCGGATGCTCCCACTCTCCCGACTTAGCTTGCGCCAAATAAAAAAATGGGCCTCATCCTTTTGAACAATCTGCAAGCCTCCGACCTTATACCAGGCACCCTCTTCCATCCACAACTTCGAATCAAAAGGAATAATCATCCCACGCTGGAGATGATAGGAAATTCGATCAGGAATTCAAAGCACGGCAGAAGTCAAAAAGGCGTTCATTCTTTTCGTGAAATCATATGTTCATCGTGACTGGTTCCCAGGTTAAGTCAGAGAGATACCGTGAAAAGCTTTTGGATTCCGGATCAAACGCGATGACATTCATCCATTGGTTATGGAAAACATGCTGAAGCAAAGCGTGCTTCTGAATGATAGACCGTATTCGATCCGGCGGCGCCTCAATGATGGCCAGTAAGCGCATGGGTTCATGATAGTGCCGCGCCCCATCGTTTACCGATTGGAGGGGAAGGCCTTTTTGCAGGTCACTTTGGCTCCCTAACATCACACCAACTCCGGCAACCATATTGTGAATAACCTTACTTCCACCCCCATAGGCCCAAGGATCCACCGACGAAAAGTAATACGTTAAGTTAATCAATTCGCCCACGATGAGGGGTGCGGTCATGATTTTCTCAAGAAGACTCCCATCAAAATCCGGGCCGGGGTCGTAAGAATGCAAAAAGACTCTCCCGTCCAAATCCAGACCTTTGGTGAGTGTCCGCCTTCCAATCAAAAATGCGGCATTCCCCGATAATCCCCATTCAGGACGCGAATTAGCCCAATCCATGCTCCGCTGCCTGACATGCTTGAACGCGTCACGGGGAGACACCGCGGTGGGAGCCCCTGGAATGCGCTGGCATCGTTCCAATGCCTGATGTGTGCCAGCCTGCTCCAAGTCCCTCACTAACAGTGCTAAATCCTCTACATGGGTAGCAGGAACATCGACCAGGTCATACATCGTCACTCGATCCGTGGTCGTGTTGTGTTTGGCGGGAAGAAACCAGGTGTCCTCTGGGATGACCAGATCATGATCGCTCAGAATTTTCCGAATTTCCGGATTATTGGCCATGGCAGCAAAGACACGAGCATTCGGGTCGCCATGACTGCCTCCACATGCGCCACAATCCAGCGCCGCATAATAAGGATTGTTTTCGGACTGGCTTCCATGACCGCAGATCATCACAAACCGGCCAAAGTTTTTCGTGAGGCCGATCACTCGCAATCCCCCCTCCACAAAGGCCGCTTGCTCCAATGGAGTGAAACCGAGCGCCAGTCCTCCCAATTGTGGATTTCCCTGCTCGTTTTCATGTGAAGCCTCAACAGGAATTTGCGTGACAACGGTTCCCCCCAACCACTGCTGCAACCACTGCTTGACGGCATCGAAGGATGTTCGAAACAGTGTTTTTCCTACCAACCCGACGCTAAAAAACATCCCTAGCACATCAATCAACATAAAAGACGCAAATGGGTTGTGTTTCAGATCATGGAAGAGATGATGACTGAGTTGATGCCACCTGGTTCCCGAGAGATAGTCCTTCACCCGATCATTCTGCCCGACTCGCGGAACTTCGGTCACTTCCGCATTTGGTGTCAACAAAATCGGACACAAAGCCAAGTGGTCGTGGCTATCAAATGCCACATGACTCATGGGCACGCCAAAAAATCCCGCATACCCAAATGTTTCATACGGCCCCTGAGCTTCAAGATGACGCCGAAACGACTCCGAGCGAGCATCGATACAAAAAATCCCTTGTGCCCGTGGTCGCTCATGGTTAACGGGTGCCACCCCTTGATGTCCCCTGATGTTTCTCAGCAAATTCTCCCGATAGACGTCCTCATACGCTTCAAGCCATACCGGTCCATGTGCAGATTGGGGGAAGAGGTCCAGCCACTCCAGTAAGGTTGACATGTCGGTGTAAGACAAATCATGGACCTCAATTGGGGTCAATTCCAAAAACTGAGCCAGGTGAAAAAGTCGCCAAGCTTGATGACACACCGCATGATTATTAGGGTCGGTGGCATGAGAAAAAGGAAGGCTCAACGCCTGTTCACGCTCACGTTGTTCGTTCCAATAAGCGAGGAGTGCAGGTAACGTCCCCTTGATGCCCCATTCCCGTTGACAAAGTCCCTCTACCATTCCAGATTCATAAAAAAGGCGAACGGCCAGATATTGCAGTGGATCGATGGGATAGTGTTGTTGAGCAGGATACCCGGTGTGGTCACTACGCCATCGGATAAATCCTGCCCAGCCTGGCAATTGAGCCAGATGCCGTGAGAGATAGTATTGCCAACGTTCCTTTGGAATTTTGAGATCTTCCAGATGTTTGCACAACATTTCCTCCGGTGCTTCGGACAGTTCACCGAATTTTTGTCGAAGATCTGGAATCCCGAGGAATCGGCCTGAAAGATCCCCTTCGGCTAATTCTCGCCATGCAGCATAAAACCCCTTGTCTCTTGAAGGCATACTCCATCCCGCAACACCTTCATCGACAAATGCCCCAATCCATTTGATCATGTGCGTATTGATAGTCTCAACCAGCACGCTACCCGTCTCACTGTCCAGCCAATCACCCATCGTCCTGTCCATAGGTAAATCAACCGGGACGAGTGCAACTTTATATCCTGATGCATTAGCGCTCCGACCGGGATCGGGTGCGTGGAAAGAAGGCAGACCCGACACAGGGTCAGACAACTGGCAGGCCGCCAACGAACTTTTCCAGAGGTTATGCAGATAGGCGGATTCCGGATCATGGCGGCACTTTTCGCACTCCCGAATCGTTCGGTCAATAATGGAGGATCGAGAATCATCCGGAAGATCGGATCGAAATCGTGTGATCAGACCCTCTAATTCCAGGGTCCACGTCATCAGCACAGCCGGTAAGATTTCAATCCCGTATGCGGCATGAATGCGCCAGACATCTTGGACATGTAGGGTGCGTGCTCCAACTCGAATGGTAGCCCGTGCAGGTAATGGGGGCCCCACCCGCCGAAGTGCCCGTTCAAGCGCCGGCAGAGTAATCCGACCTTGATAAAAGAATTGGCGATACTCTTCAACAGGGAGAAATCCCTTGGCGCCCAGCAACTGATTCGCTTCCTCAATCGCACGGGCAAAGGGTAAATGCTCGAGGTCCCGAATAGGATTGTAATAGGCAAAGGTTTTCATCGGCCAATATGGCCCGATGGGCTGACACGCCTCATCAACGATTTCTCGCAGCCATTTCCAATTCGTCATTGTTGAACGATCTTGCTCAAGCCTGTTCATTGCCCCATTTCCCCTTTTTAAGAGCACGGACATCTCATAGCGTCAAATCAAGATTTTAAGAAATCATTTGTGCTCTTACTGGTTAAAATAACGGGAATCAGGGTGAAATGGCAGAGGGGAAAGCCTGACAAGATCATACACCTAATTCATTAGATTTAAGTGAATTAGCCGCGTGCAATAAACTCTATGTACAATAAAAAAGCCAACCGATGGGCGTCTCCTCTTTTTAGCTTCAGGAGATCACTCGGTTGGCTTATTCTATCGCGTACCTCAATCACATGGTGAATGATGCAGGCGATCCGACAAACCCGGTCTACGATCAAGGTGAAAACCAGCACAGTTGCCACCCTCCTCAGCTATTCGAGGAGAAGCCCATTCTCTTCTTGACCTCACATGAACAATACGCTTATATCAAGGAGATAGGTTGCTCCTCAAGTTCCTGAGATTCTTTCCTACGGGATTGTGATAGATCATTAGTGAAGGGGCAAGGTCCGTCTTGCCGGAAAGCAGTACGCTATGAAACCCCTCTTCACACGAGGTGAAATGGAATCGGCGATCCGAAATGCCATCATTAAATTTGAACAGGAATTCATGGGCCGCGGCCCCACCGATGTTCGAGCCAGCATTCTACGCGACACTATCCTCATTCGGCTCAAAGGCGTTCTTACGCCAGCCGAACGCCAGCTGGCTAAGAGTGAAGAAGGCATTGGAATGGTCAAACAGATGCGCCAAAATCTCATCTCCCAAGGAAGAGAGCAACTGTGTCGTGAAATCCTGGAGATCACCGGTGCGGAAACGACTGCCCTGTTTACGGATATCGATACCCGGATCGAAGAACGCATCATCGTCCTGACGTTAGATCGTGATTTGGAAGCGACATTCCGGTAAACAGCCTCATTTTGAGCCATCAACCCCCTCACAGATACCCTGTAAATATATGGGGCGGTTAGACCGTCTGAGAATTCTCATATACTGGTTTTCTATTTTCATTGTTCTCCATTTCCCGGCTTTTTGGATGGACAACAAAATTTACTCTTGACTTCCAGGGGATTTGCCTTATCTTTGAAAGTATGAAAGAGCAACGTGTTTTAACCCATGATGAGAAAAAAGCTTCTGAGGCGGCCTTTCGGGGATTGCCGATGAATGATTCGTGGACGGATTCTGCCAAAGCTGTCTATGAAGGTCTTCTTCAAGCATTAGGGAAGACACCTTTGAACGATCTTAATCCTTCCGAAAAAGAACACACCCAGTCTCCGGAAAGATCCGATCTTGTGCCTTCAGATTTCTCTGAACCGTCCCAATCAGGTCTTTCACTCAGTTCTGGGGATATTCCTGCTGAATTTGAATCACTCCCGATCCGATCCCGAAAAGAAGCCATTGAATCCGGAATACTCAAAGATGTCACACCAATCGCACAAAGTGTGGGGCTGGATTTTTGCGTGGGCATGACCAACCCGCTCTGGGATCAATACATCACTCCTTCCTCGGATTATACCGAAGAACTTATTCAAACCCGTCTACGCGATACACTGGTGGCTGTCCGCCTCAGGTTGGCCATCCTGAAAACACCAACTCCGCTGGTGGATGTTCCTCTCTTGTTACAATTTCCTCCTGAACCGACTCCTCAGCTCTGCCTCACCTTCGCGTTATTTCACAAGGATCCGGTTGATGGCGATTGTCTACTCCTGATTCATCCAGGCGAGGTCTTCGCAACCCGTCAAGCATTTGAGAACAATTAACTCGCTCACCTGCCATACCTCAGAACATTCTTGTCGGCAAGCAAAGGATTCTCCCGATTCCTCCCTCAAACCGGTTGCCATTATTGCAGGCCGATATAGCTCAAAATAGACCCTCAGCATTGTTTTGGAACGCGTAACAATGAGTGATGAGGCGAAAAGCAAAGGTAGTAAGAAGCAAGGAAATTGAAAACCATGTGGTTTGTTCCTCCTGCTTTATATTCCACCGCACAAATGAGAAAGGCAATGGGGAACATCTCCCATTGCAAGAGAAGGTTCACGCCCGTGAGCTAATGGCTCACGGGCGTGATTCCATGAGGCAGATAAGAGCGAAAAAGCCTCCTTTATTCCAAATCTCCGGGATTATTAAATAACGCAGGCAACTTAATATTGCCATGGCCGTACTGAGGGAAATTCGGGGCCTGGGGATCCCCCGGATTCAAATTGGAAGCCGTATCGTCCGGCGGAAACAAGACCAAGGTCTGTAGAAAATCGATAACCTGCCCTTGCTTTACCTCCGGTAACCGGGCAAACCGATCTCGCGCCTCCTTCGCTTCACCGCCATGCCGCATGATGACCGACCATAGATCGATACTCCGCCCGTCATGCCCGTAAGGAGCAGTTGTGCCCACTCCCCATAGTGGTTCGGTCATAAACTCCTTGGTCAACGTGCCATCAAAGTTGCGTTCCCAATAGGTTGAGCCCAAGTCATGGCGTTTGAAATCCGCATAGATATTCTTGACGACAAAGCGCTGTCCATTTGGCTTTTTCACCGAAGGCGAACCCGATGCCGGGACTTCTTGAAACAGGGGAGTCGCCACGGCGAACAGGTTGTTAAATATCCCTTTCTTTTCGTTATACGAAGTTTCCACATCAGCCACCCGCCGATCTCTCTCAATGACCAAATTTTGGATATGACAGCCGGTGCATTGAATGTCCTGGAAGACCTTTTCACCTTTTTCGGTATCATGCGTTTGGCGCCCAATGGCAGGTTTAAAATAATTCAACAAATAGAACTCGAGGTGGTCCACCAGACTCACGGGAATTTCATTGGCAACCCCATCTCGATCAGGATCATCACTTACGCTGGAAGCCGGTGGCGCTTCGATTTTATCAATCTTTCCATTTAACACCATTCCCGCTGGCGTCACCACCTCCTCACCGCCAACAGCTTTGGCAAGATCAGGATCAAAGGCTTCAAGGCCCATTTCTGCATTCAACGCTCCTACCACAAATTCCCTGATGGATATGGTTCCGCCATGGTGAAAAAACGGCCGTACCCGGAGATCCGAATCAACGCCTTCTAATCGTGATGGATCCACCGAACCGTCAGGATTCACTCTAATGCTTCCATAGGAAATGTCTTTGCTCTTTAACGACACCTCCACCGATCGCCCTCTTTTCTTTGCTTTGCTTGGGCAATGGCCCGATCCCGGGCTTGCCGTAGATCCTGAGTAATTTCATCGGCAAGCATCTCAATAATCCCTAACCCGAACAAATGCGGGGCATCCCGGCTATCTGGTCGGGTAAACACGTCTCCACCAAACCCCGCAGCTCCACGTGGTCGTCCGTGGCAACCCGCACAACTATCGACAAGCCCGGCACCGATCGACCCCTCAGCCGCAATATCCCCATGGCCATCCCCCGTCCGCGGACCAAAGCCCTGTTCGACAGTAAACTTTCGCTGGAAAATGCCTCGACCACGCCGAATGGAACGAAACGGATCCCGATTTATAATATAGAGCGAGGAATTGGGAGTGTTGATATCTCCCCTGCCCGCCCCAATTTGCTGCTCTAACGTTTTCTGAATTCCTGCTTGTTCATTATTCGGGCTTTGCGTAATATCCGTTTCCTGTGCCTGCGCTTCAGATAAACCTGTTATAAACGACATCGTGCTCAGCACTAGAAACAAAAAGAACAGAGGCAAACTACTTCGCTCATACTCCTGCATGACAAACCTCCCTTACCTGAGGGTGAAACGGTTGAAATGAATGAGGGAAGTCAGACTTCTCGGAAAAAACCAGCGGAAATTAAAGGGGGGAAGGACGGAATTCTCTCTTAGTGTGAAAAATTTTTTCGATCATTAAAAAATAAATTTAGACAAAAAAGAATTTGGAATTTATTTTTTGTACAAGTGGAAAACGCGGGCAAATTCAATGCCAGAATGGGAAAAGGCAAAATTACGAGAAATTTTTCCTTATATTGGGCATTGGATCTTGGATAATGAAATGTCAATCTGAGGAAATTTTGTATGGTTCACCCTTCGGTTTGTAATCCTCTGTTTGATGGGCGTTCCTTACAATTGGGGTCACAGTAGATTTCTAGCACCCCGTTTGCCAGAACCATTTTGAAAGAGGAGATGGTCTTGTCCGCTGAACACTCACCCCTTCACGAACCACCACCCAACCCTTTTGGGGGAAAAACGTTAATTGTGGACGCAGAGCGCCCAGGTTGCTTCACCCTACCCAGCGAAGCTCTTGCTCAAGCGCAACAAGATGATCAAATATTCATTCGACCGGGGATTTATGAAGATCGGTTGGTACTGACTGAACGAACCATCCATCTGGTCGGCGCCGGACGGGACCAGGTCACAATATTCAATCGACGGAGCGGTCCTTGCTATCTTCAGCGAGTTTCCGGCGGACACATCAGTGGTATCACGTTTCGGTATGTGGGCAGCGACCAACATTCCGCCCTGAATATTTTAGATTCGGTGTGCACCATTTCTCGCTGCAGGGCCACAGAAGGGATTTTATCCGGAGTCGTTATTTATGGACCGGATTGCCGCCCGACCTTGCTCGACAACGAGATCTCTCATAATCGGGAGTCCGGTATTTTTTCGTTTGCCGGAGCTCAACCGTATCTCCGCGAAAATACATGTTTTGGAAATCATCATTTTGGAATGGCCGCACGGGACGAGGGCACTCGACCCGATATGATTAAAAACATCTGTCGGGAAAATATGCTAAGCGGCATTCTTCTCTTTCACCTCGCCAAGGCGCTTATTCTCGAGAATACTTGTGAAGAAAATGCGCATTGGGGAATCGTGCTCACTCCGGATTGTGAAAGCACCCCAAAATCTGATGACCTACCTCAGTCAAACCATTTGGCACATAACCCTCGCGGAGCCTATACCCTCACCACCGAACCTTTGGCTGATATTGGTCGCTAGATCGAATCGCCGCACGGCTGGTCATTCACCAAGACCATACAGGATGCTGGGCAACGAGGGTCTATGATATGGTGGGCAACGTTGACAGGACTTTCCAGGACGATTCGAGATGAATGATCATTTGTGGCATCAATTGAACGCTGTGTTGGGTAGCCTCACCGTGACGGTGGGACTCTGGTTATTAGTGGGAGCCTTATCGGTACCTATGGGGATAGCTTTGGCCATCGGATTGGCCCTCCTATTGGCCTGGAAAAGTCCGTCTATTGGAGCTATCTGGGCGATTTCCACACTCCTCTTAGGAGTGGAAAGTTTGGCGTGGCCCATCATGCAAATGGCCGATCTTCAAAAGCTGGGACCAGAACCTCCGTTAGAAGAATTGGAACGGATTTTCACCGCCGTGTTGTTTGGCCTGTTTTCCGGCGTGTTCTGGATGACCTTTGCCTATGGCATTTTCAAACGCACTCGAGAGAAGAATACCTCGACCTCCCCTTCAACCACCCTTCCCAAAACAAAAAACCAGAAGAAACAGTCAAGAAGGCGATCAGGCTAATCCCGCGATAAGGCCAAACCCCTGCTATTGAATGTCCATAGGGTCCACATTAAATTCAACGACGACAGGATCTTTGGGAAATTCTGCTTCATACTCCCGCTGAAGGCTTTGAAGGCCTCGCTGTGCTTCCGATAAATCAGCCGCTTTCATCAAAAAGATTACACGATTTTTCTTGATCCGTCCTGGTTTCTTGGATGCCATCGGACCCAGAACCATTGGGGTTCCCATGCCCCCTTTTCCCGCTGCACCTGGAGGTCTTTTCCCTTCAAACTCCTTCAATCGTTGATGGAGAAAGTCCACAACTTTTTGCACGCGTGGCGCCTGCTCCCCCGTCACAACCACCAATATTAGGTGGGTAGCCGGGGGATACCCTAAGAGATCACGCAACTCCAGCTCCTGGTCATAAAACTTTCGGGGACACTGGTGCCCAATGGCTGTGAGTACATGATGATCAGGAATTCGGGTTTGGAGAATCACCTCCCCGGGCTCCTGTCCATTCCGGGCCAATCTGAGAGCCCTCGACAACATTTGAAACGTTCGTTCGGCTGATCGGAATTCAGGAATATGGAGCCCAAAATCAGCTTGAGGAAACCCAATGACCGGAGCCGTCGGTGGCTCTGATTGATGAACTAAAAATTCCGTCCCGATCATTACCCTAATATCCCTCTGCCGGAACTGGCGTAACATCGTATCAGCCGCTTCGGGGGTTTTTACATTCTCCCGATCGAACCGAGCAACCGGGACCGCCGGAAAAAGTCGCCTCACCTCTTCTTCCAGCCGCTGCGTACCCATGCCGGAAAATCGAAACACCCTGCCCTGACACGTGGGGCAGGCTTCAGGGGTTGGTTGAATTCCCTCACAGTAGGTGCACACCAAACGGGAAGGTCGCTGATAGAGTTTCAAGGCAACTCCGCAGGTGGGACAGCTCGGAGCCTTTCCACAATCCCGGCACACCAGTGCGCCGGAAAATCCTTTACGATTGAGAAGTAAAATTACTTGCTCCCCCTCGTCAAAGGACCGCGTGATCCTGGTGATTAGAGCCGGGGACATGAAGGTTTCATACGGTAAGGTTCGTAAATCAACCATATTCACATGGGGAATCTGCTGTGATGAGCGTTCCAAGGCCTCACCGACCTGCTCTGTATATCGTCCGTAGAGTTCCAAGGAGGGGGACGTCGAACCATAGACTACGAGAGCCTGGTCACATTCTCCCCGCATTCGCGCGACTTCCCGGGCGTGAAAATACGGAAGGTGCTCATCTTTGTAGGACGGATCCTCCTCCTGATTGATCCAAACGAGCCCCAAATTTGGAACTGGCAGAAATAGTGCTGATCGAGTCCCCACCACGACCTGCACGTCGCCCTGTCGAATTCGTTCCCATCGAGCAGCACGAACTATTGTCGGGAGATGGCCATGGTAGACCTCAACCTGAATATTGCCAACAAGTCGTATCTGTTCGCCAAGGATTTCGGCTTGTTGAACTTCTGGAGCAAGGATGAGGACGCGACGGTCTTTTTTCAGAATGGTCTCAATCATCGTGAACAACAGATCCTGTCTAACTGATTCCGATCCCACAACAGGCACCTCCTGAAAACCGCCGGTTTGGACGGCAGAGAGCAAGTGTTTCCATATCCGGTTGTCTTTAAAACTGGACGCCGAACGTTGAAGAGATTCCGGGAGTTCGCCTGATTCTTCAGGAGAATCAAATAGCCCTCGGGAAACTGAATGCATGGGGTTTCGTCCAACTCTGATTTTACGAACCGGACTTTGAACCTTGGACCCTGAAGGCAGGGTCGTCTGTTCAATAATCCATCCCTTCTTTTTCGCACGAGTTAAAATACCTGAACCATTTTTTATTGTTCGCATAAGAGACGATCGGAGCAATCCCCTGGGAGCCTGTTCTAACTTGCGAAGCATCAACTGGACGTCAGATGCCAGCGAGCCGTCCAATAAGGCCTGGCGACCGTCGTCCGTTAGGGATATTCGCTTTACTACTGGTATCGAATGTGGGGGGACAATCAACCGCAAGCATGCGGCGAGAGGAGCCAGATAATAATCAGAAATTTTTTCAACCAGCCGAAGAAGGTTGTGTTCCAAAGGACGGTTCCCGGCATCGGCCTCCAACGAAAGAATGGCACGTAACGATTTTTGACAAAGCTTCGTTTGCTGGGAAGAAGAGTTTTGTGCTTCAAAGAGCGTAACGACCACCCCAGAGACGACAGTAGAGCCTAAAGGGACCACCACGGGACTTCCCACATACAACAGGGAAAGCAGATGGGGGGGAACTTGATAGGTAAAGACCTGGAACCGTCTGCCCGGCAGGACAACGTCAGCAAGCATGAGTCATTTCGGTTTTCATGAGCACACAATTCTATCAGCGAGTTGTTCTGCCTACAACGCTATTCCACCTCAGCCCTCAGATCAACAAATATATTTGGAGCCACAAGCAGGTAAGCCCTGAGTCTATAAAAAGTTTTCAACCGACTTGCGTGCTCATCCTCATTCAATGCCTACCATGCGAGGTAGAAGGAAACCAGGTTAGCATGTTCCATCACTGAAGCTTCCAGCATTCCCATTTGATACGGCATCTTGACGATTTCGATAAAAACAGGAAAGATAGAAACGACCGACTGAAATCCTATCCAGCCGGTGAGGCAAGAATCGGTCGGTTCACAGACTTTTGCCCATACAACACACCGGAAGAGAAATAAACACCGAAGTCATGCAATCGGAGGAGGAGGAGGAGGAGGATAGCAAGATGGGAGGCTTGGAAACACTTGGAATCTTGGCTCTGTTGATTGGAATCATTGGCATCGTTGTTCTTGTAAAAAGTCGAAAAAAATCCCAATAAGGACCGGGCAATTCCCCCTGATCACCTCAAGGCATCAACTTGTTCTCTTGTTCTGAGGAGACGAACATATAAACACCTTCATTTGGCGGTTACTTCAGGCACCAACAAATAGGATCAAGACTCGGGGATTTTTTTGAGACGGCGGTCCAAAGCGAAGCGAGTAATGCCAAGATATTTGGCAGCGAGACTTTTATTATAATCGGATAACCGCATGACTTCTTCAATCAAATCGCTTTCAATGCCCGCAAGGGATTGTTCTCCGAGAATCATTTCCATGCGCACCACCTTTTGATCCCCTCGAGTGACCGCATTTACTGAAGAACGAGCCTCTTCATGGACTTCACGAGGCAGATCCCCTTCCGTCAAACTTTTCCCACGACAAAAAATAGCCGCACGCTCCATAATATTTTCCAGTTCGCGAATATTTCCCGGATAGGGATAGCGCTCCAAAAGCCGTTGGGCCTCCGGCTCAATAGCCGAAACCTCTTTGCCAAGGTCGCTGCTTTGTCGAATCAACGTCGCAAGAGCCAGAGGAATAATATCTTCTATCCGATTCCGTAATGGTGGGAGATTCAATGACACCACATTCAGCCGAAAAAACAAATCCTCCCGGAACCTGCCTTGCGCCACATCTTTGCGCAGATCCCGATTGGTGGCCGCAATCAGGCGAAAATCCACCTCAATATCCTCTTGTCCACCCAACCGTTTAAACGAACGCTCCTGTAGCACTCGAAGCAATTTCGCCTGCATGGAAGGATTGAGGTCTCCAATCTCATCTAAAAAAAGGGTCCCGCCTTCCGCCTGCTCACAGAGACCGGGCTTGCGCTGGTTCGCACCAGTGAAGGCCCCACGCTCATAGCCAAATAATTCACTTTCAAATAATTCCTGAGGAATGGCTGTGCAATTCACCCCCACAAAGGGACCTTTGTCCCGAGGCCCGTTATGATGAAGTACTCGTGCGACAAATTCTTTCCCCGTTCCCGTTTCTCCAAACAGGAGAACCGTCGTCTTCAAATTCTTTGCCATTTCCTGAATTTGCCCAACCAATTCCTTCATACTGGGACTATTGGCAATCAAACTGTTGAAGGCATATCGACCAGGCCTATCCTGCGTTTCAAAATCGATACGCCGCCGTAGGGACAGATAGTCAAGCGCACGATCGATCACAGGTTCCACACTGGAGAAATCGACGCTTTTAATCAGAAAATCATAGGCCCCGAGTTTGATGGCTTCCACGGCATCTTCCACCGTGCCATAGGCTGTGAGGAGAATGACAAGGGACTGTTGAGATTTCGCACGAATATGCTTGAGAGTCTCCAGTCCGCTTAACCCGGCCATTTTCAAATCCAACAGAATGAGATCTGGCGCATCATGATCAAGGGCTTCCAATAAGGCCTCTCCCGAAGCAAAACTTCGTACATGATGGTGCCGTTTTGCGATCCGTCGGCTGATGGCTTGCCGAACCACATCATCATCATCCGTCACAAAAATGTTCGCGCGCATGGGTTACACCGTGGGAAGTTGGGGTTGGCAAACGCAAGGCAGCCACCATGTCATGGTGGTCCCGATACCTGACTGACTTTCCGCATGGATCTCTCCTCCATGGGCTTCAATAATATTTCGACAAATAGGCAGTCCCAGTCCAGTTCCACGATGCTTGCCGGTGGTAAAAAACGGCTCGAAAATCCGAGGGAGAGCACTTGGACTGATTCCCTTTCCATTATCTTGGACTTTAATACGCAGCCCCGGTATTCGTTCAATGGCTTCCTCTTCAACGGACAGACGAAGACACCCGCCCTCCGACATCGCCTCAACGGCATTTTGGATCACATTTAGCAACACTTGCTTCAGTTGATCTCGATCAGCTTGGATGGAATTCAGTTTGGCAGGCGGATGAAAATCGATCTGAATGGCCTTTTGTTTGATGGGTTCATTGAGGACCTGCAAAGACTCCTGTATCAGATCTTGCAATTGAAAGGTTACCGGGAGCAAGTCTCTTGGTCGCGCAAAGTCAACAATTTGGTTCACAATGCGATCCAGTCGCCGGGTTTCCTTGAGAATGGTTACGAGGTCTTCATGCCGAGAATCACCATCAGGAAAATCTTCCATCAGCAACGTCGTGGTTGACCCAATACCCACCAGCGGGTTTCGAATCTCATGGGCAATACCTGCAGCCATTTGTCCCAATGTGGCCAAGCGGTCAGACCGGTTCAATTGTGCACGCATATACTCTAAAGCCGTGATATCCACATTGAATCCCTGGTACACCATGGTCAGCCCACCGTGATCTTGAATGGGAACCGCGCGACATAAGACCTTGCGCACAGCTCCGTCTGGATGCAAGAAGCGAAGGACCCGCTCAAAGGGCTCACTTTGCTGGCAGGCATCTTGAAATGTTTCGCGCACCCCCTCCCGATCGTCCGGGTGAATCGCTTCCCACATATGCTCAGGATCCAACACCTCATCGGGATTTCTCCCAGCCAGGACCCAATTCTGCCGGTTGCTAAAAATCAGACGATCTTTTTTTGCCGTGAATATTCCGATGGGCGCATAATCCACAATCCCTCGATATTTGGCCTCAGAAGAAGTTAAATCCTGGTTCAGCGTTCGGAGTTCCTGTTCGGATTGTTCAATACGCCGGATATGATTCCGGATTTGGGTGCCCATTGTCTGCATGACTTTCGTCAATTCGCCAATTTCATCGTCCCGTTGGAAAACGGGAATATTCGGAATATTCCCTCCGGAAACGTTTTCCACCGCCTTGACCAAGGTCGTTAATGGTCCTGTAATGGACCGCGCAATGAGATGCAGGGGCACCAGCAACAAAATCAACGCCAACGACCCTCCCCATACGACCACCCCCATCAGGGCCGCCCGGTCTGCGGCACTACTCCCAAGGGCGTGTTGCAATTGCGTGACTTCTCGCCGGTCAAATCGAGCCATTTCTTCACGAATGGCAAGCATGAGGATACGCCCTTTTTCACTCTCGACATAGTCCGTGGCCTCCTGCGGAAAGCCCGCCTTGACCCGTTCAATCAGCCGATCTTTGTCATTCATCAATTGTTCGACCATTCCTTGAACAGTTTCGATTACCAGTCGCTGATCCTCAACAGACTTGACCATCTGTCTTAATGAATTCCCGAGTAACAGCACTCGTTGCCTGGCTGCCAAATAGGGCTGCAAAAAGGGAGCTTTTTGGGTCAGAATAAACCCTCGAAACCCGGTTTCGAGATCCACAACTAAGCGCATATATTCAGCCGAGGCGCTTTGCACCAGATACACATCATTCAGACGATCTTCATCCAGAGAAAAAGTCTGAACGCTTCTATAGGTCACCAGGCTCAAAATCAAGACGGCCAAAACCGGGACTCCAGAGACTAAAAGAAGCTTTCTGGCAATCGGAAGATTTAAAAATAATTTATTGAGAGACATAGCGAATTCACTGAAACTCTTCTGGAGTCCCTTCAAACCTTTCCCTGACGGCTGACATAACAGATACAGACCCTCACCCCACTATACCTCAATAACCCGTCTAATCTCATTATGTGAGGTGCCCAAACCAGGATCATTTCTCCACTCCGAGTCTATTTCTTGAACGGATTGACCGGATTGTGCGACCCCAGCTAATGGAGAAAGATTCCATGGTCAGATTAGGACAGTCCGTGATCACAAGCGGAAATACATGGCTGGCAAAACCGCATGGTGAAGATCGGGGAGCCTGCAAGCATGAGGAAGAGGTAAGAGGTAGACGCACCCAAGACTTACTTGTAAAAGGTTGAACCAACAATAGATGCGGGAATCTCTTGAGCTGAATGGGGTGCTGCAACAGCTGCCACATGATGCGTCAAGATCCCTTGTGCATAGTACGTTTCCGTTACTGGTTGCAACCCCACATACATAGCCAGGAGTCCCCCGAGAGTCATGGTGACCGTTTAGGAAAGAGCCATCCACACCATCCGGCCATACGAAAGGCGAATAAGTGGGGCGAGAGCGGACGTCAACAGAAAAAGAAAGGCCGCCTGCCCACTTAGATTGGCCACATTAGGAATATTGGTTCCCGTGTTAATAGCGACCGCCAAAAGATTAAATTGATCACGGGAAATCCACCCTGGTGAAATGCCCGCAGCACCTGTTCTATATAGATCGTGGCGACAAAGACGTAGTCGCTAATAGCGGAAAGAAGGGCATTGGTTATAAAAACATGCCGATTTGGTGGCCACCATCCCTAGACAGAACATATTGGATAATGTCTCCAAAAAGTTGTTGCTCCTGGATTACTACCACAAAAAAACACTACAAGGAGGGCCTTAAACGGGAGAGCCTCTGAAATGCCTCCCCCAACTGATGCTCCTCAATAATGCCATTCAAGGCCGTCACTCCCATGACTCGTAAGCGGGCAAAAAGATCATGCTAACCTCCCGTCAAAACCGGTTCTTTGTGGGCTTGTAGCCTAACCTCCACAGCCTTCTTTTCCACGATCTGCATAGCGGTATCCAAAGCCTCATTAAAATGTGTGCAGATATAGTCTTCCTTCAGTCTGGAAAGCTCATTTAAATCGGCAAGAATTTGTCGGGTTCGAGGGGACATGCCGGCGGTTAACACCGCCACCCCGCGACTGTTGGCAGCTTCAATTAAATCGCCTAACGCATAAGCACCCGACAAATCCAATTCATCCAACCATTTGCAACGAATGATGAGCACATCTTTTCCGTCAAGATGTTCCACCGTCTCGTTCAGCCAATCGATCGCACCGAAAAATAATGGACCGTGAGGACGGACGATGATAATCCGGTCTCGAACGATATGTTCAAATCGACCGCTCAGCTCTCCCATATTGGCCCCATTCCCGCTGATTTTCCTGGCATAATCCCTGGCGAATGAAAAAATGAGGTCTTCTTCTTCCTGTTTCACATCTTCATCGCGTTGGCTGAGATCCGCTTTATAGCGATCAGACTGGTCTTTTACAAAACGGAAAAAGGCCACTGCGAGTCCCATCGCCATGGCGGACAACAGGTTCCAAAACACGGTCATCAAGACCACCAGACCAAACACCATCAAATCAGACGTCGGCAATCTTCGAACCACCGGCAGAACTCGCATATCCAGAATGTCATAGCCGGCTTTGAGAAGAATCCCCGCCAAAGCGGAAAGAGGAATGGATGCGGCAAGGGAACCCAGACCGAGAATGAAGGAAAGCAGGACCAGCCCCATCGTAACCGAAGCCAACCGGGTTCGGGCTCCGCTCTGGATATTCACGACACACGGCATCGTATTGGTGGCTCCACCCAACCCTCCAACCAACCCCGAAAAGAGATTAGCTGATCCTTGGGCCACCAATTCCCGGTCGCTGTTGTGATGAGTGCCGGTCATATTATCAACGATGAGACAGGTCAGGAGACTATCGAATACACATAATCCGGCCAAAGCCGCAGCCGGGACAAAGGCTTTTTCCAGTAGCGTAAGATCGGGAAGGTACAGGTCAGGTAAGCCCGTGGGGATATCCCCTATTTTCGGAATGTCTAACCCGAGGGCAACCGTAGTTACCGTACCGGCCAATAATCCGATTAATGGACCTGGCAGCCAGGTCACTGGAGAAATTTTCGGCCAATACACGACGATGAGTAAGGTCAACACCCCGACTCCCACTGCCACAGGCGACGCATGGGCTAAACTGGAGGGTAATTCCGTGATGGCGGAAGTGATACGTTTGACGCCGGGAAGTCCCAAAAATGGGTTGAGTTGCAGCAGCATGTACAACACACCCAAACCCGTCATAAATCCCGAAATAACTGAATAGGGAGTAAACTTGATAAACTGCCCGAGCTTCAACAGGCCCATCACAATTAAAAGAAAGCCCGCTAAGGCGATGGTCGTAAATACGAAAACCAGATCGGGACTCCCATCGGCCAATTGAGTGGTTTGAGTCATGGAAAGGATTTGGATCGTCAGCGGCCCCGTGGGCCCACCCACCGACCACGCTGAGCCACTTAAGGGACCCGCAATAAGGCCGGCGGCCACTGCCGACCACATGCCCGCAATCGCTCCCAGCCCGGAAGCCACGCCAAAGGCCAGTGCCATGGGGAGCACCACCATGGCTACCGTGATCCCCGCCAACACATCCCCTCTCACATTGCTGGCAATCCCTTTAAAATTATCTTTAAAATTGAAATCTTTAAGATATACACGAATACCCCCAATCAGGTGCTCCATTCCTAATTTCCTCCGACTCATTCGCCTAATTCGTCATCGCCTAAACAAAAAGACAAAAATATTCCTTTAAAATTTACAACAAGCTTCACGCGCAACTTACATGCCAATAATCGAACCGTGAGGGTTCA
The DNA here is from genome assembly GCA_024760505.1 of Nitrospira sp. Classification (GTDB taxonomy): domain Bacteria; phylum Nitrospirota; class Nitrospiria; order Nitrospirales; family UBA8639; genus Nitrospira_E. The sequence goes on along the minus strand of CP058931.1, from coordinate 1,388,668 downwards.
TAGAAATTCCTTTGATTTTTTCTTTATATTTTCAACAATATCTGTGCCCGGATCCCCTCCCAATTAAAGACAAATTTTTCTCGCTAAGGCCTCCTGTGCGAATTCGTACGGTGTGACCTGTGCGAAATAACTCCCGATACGACATGAACAAGAAAAGAGGACACTTCCCTTATAGGAAGGATGAAGGGAGGGGCAGGTGAAAACCTATCGGGCTAAACCGAGGAATTAAAATGTCAATGTCGCCATGGTATAGACATAATTGACATCGGCCGTACCAGGACTTTGTGGCACTCGATCGAAATAGGAGCCTTTGAAAAATCGCGTATATCCCACCTCAAAAGTTGTATGTCGGAAATAACCGGCCTGAGGGGCCCACGTTATGGAGCTATCCAACATATTGCCAAGGAAAGTGCCCGCTCGACCGGTCGGATCCTGCAGGCCGCTACCCACAAAAGGGCCGCGGCCATCTGCCAGCCAGAAGGTGCGATAAGATACCATCAACCTGACCGTGGAGATCGGTTGGAGAGCTGAGCGAAACCCAAGAGGTGAGAAAATATTGGATGGAAAGATGATTCCCAAAATTCCGGTTGGTCCATATTCTGCGCGGCGTTTTGCGAACAAGAAATCAAAATTCTTTTTCGGATTCCTGTCTCCGGACGAGTAGTCGAACAGATAGACAAATCGTAAGGGCCATTCAGTCGCAAAACTATAGCCCACCTCACCGTGATGTCGATGTGCAAATTGATTCGTATGATCGACCTCTCCAACCTGGTACATCGATTCTATTTCGTAATCAAATTGTTCTTTTGCAGGCTTGGAAAATACTCGAAATCCCATAGTGGAAAGATTGCGTTTTTGAAGATTACTCCCCTCATTCAACTGAAAAATATATAACTCCGCATTAGCCCAGGGTACATGGCGGCTGGAAATCGCCGCACCGGAAAAGTAGCTAATGGGGCTAGTCCAATCCGGGCTAACCGTATGACGTTGGACCGGTTGCGTGACAAAAGCCCGGAGACCCCAATCAGAGCGTTTATCTCTCCCAAAGGTTAATTGCACACCATCAAATGATGGAGTAAAGCTTCCAAAACGATGCCCTGCTATGAGACGCCCTTTTCCAAAATCCATGACTAAACGGCCGACTTCCACCCTACCTGTGGTCCCTGTTCCCAAAAATTTCTGCGACACCAAATCAAGATGGAGTTGAAAAATATCCAGATGATCGACAAAATTGGGATTGTGATCCTGCCCCCGATCAGCTACAGGGGCCCGGAAATCTGCGAGTTCCAGTGTGAATCGAATTGGGTCCCAAATATCCTTAATTCCCAACAAAATCCTCGTCCGCTGCGCAACCATCTGATCACTTCCTGCTGTGCCTTTCGTAAAACTTTGATTAAACGTTTCATAGCGTGTTCGATGTTCAACTCCCAAATCCAGCCATTCCGGCGTCAGAGCAGAAAGAGTATTAGTCTGTTGCAAAACAGTTTTGAGGCGATCAAAATCACTCGGGAATTCTTTGATATGAGTTCCATTTTCAGCCCCATGTGCAGGATTTTCCTCTAACAGACCTCCAAGCAAGAAAAGGAAGCCTAAACAAACCACTCCAATATTTTTCATCGAATCTCCATACAAGACGGAAGCCGACCATCATAATTTTCCTTTTCAAAATTTTCCTATTCATCTTTTGCCACGCAAAACTAGTACCAATTCCCAGACATCGAGGAATCTGAGCACGGCATTGGAAAGGCACAACAAGATGCATCCCTGCTCCTTACAATTGCCTTAACCGTCAGGCTAATGGTGATGCAGTTGATTTCGATTGATTTTTAATATTTGCCGTATGTCCTTACCAAATTTTCCCCTGGCTGCTGCCTTCAGGCACGGTGGCCACAACCTGAAAAATGGTGCCATTTCACACACGACCCCCTGTGCATCATCGCACGCCAGCTGATTTTATTCGGCAGTATCAACCAATCCTTTGGATGAGGAGGCGACTGATAGCCGTGCAGAAAATCGAACGATACTATTGGCGTACCTTAATGAACCCGGATTCAGCAATAGAAATTTCCTAGGGTGGGGGTTGAGCGACTGGGATGCCAGCTGGATGAGCCCCCGACGGTCGTGGCTGCGAGGACTCAGACGGCGACTCTTCGTCGGTCAATGTCCATTCCAATTGCGCCGCAATTGGCAATCCCGCCGAAAGGGTACGGAGGCGGACTAGAAACTCTTCTCGCTCTTCCCGCGGGACAGCAAACCGGATCTGAAGCCGCCGTCCCTGCGGAATCAGATCGGCTCCGACGAGGAAGACGAAATCGCGCACGGCCCGGAGGCGCCGTTCCACCCAACAGCGCGGTAAGACCGTCTCACGAAATCCCGCCAGGAGATTATAGGCGACACAACCCAAGCGAAACGCGGCATCGGTCGCATCAAAAGACTGCAGACAAAAGGTATCCAGGGAGAGGTCCTCTTTGAGTTCTTTGATCCGGTTTTCACTGTCGGCCCGGCCCGCATACATGCGACAGACGATTTCGGCGGCATAAGGCACACTCGTCACCATGAGCTGATACGTATAGCCCGGACAGTCGATGAGGCGCCGACCCGCCGCGTGCGGGCGTTCCCGCAGTGCTTGACGGAGACAGACAAACCGGCGACTGTGCCCGGCCCAACTCGGTAAGGTCGCCGTATACTCGGCCACCTCAACGCCCTTGCTGACACGGCGCCAGGCTGTTTCAGGCAGCCGATGGAGCACCACACGGCGCAAGACGGGGGTCAGACGGGCCATGATGATGTAAGGCAGATCCTGGTGTTCCAGAAAGGTCAGAAAGCGCGTGAGAAAGAAGCCCGCATCGGCCCGCACCAAGGCCACGCGATGCCCGGGCGGAAGAAGCGTGAGGGCCTGGGTGAGCAACTCCACACAGCCATTCGCCGTACCGGCCCGACCTGCACGGAGCGTGGCCCACAACAGGCGACGCGCTTCACTCAGAAAGGCGATCAGCGGATGATGCGACGGCCGCCCGCGTTTCTGGGGATTGTAGCCAATCTGACTGCCTTCTTGAGTCCCGTAGCGACAGAAAACCGTCGAGTCCAGATCCAGGGTGTGCCCCAGCAGAAAACGAGGCATGCGTTCCAGACTCTGACGCATCAAGGTTTCGGACACCGTCGTCAGCCGGGCATAGCTGAAAGCCAGAAAAAAGCGCCGGAGGGTATCAGGGGAAGGAAACCGGGGGAGGCCCAGCAGTTGAGGGAGTAAAGGGTCGCGGCGATAGCGGGTGAAGTGCGCAAAGCGTTCGGCTCCCAAGGCGAGTCCGTAGAACCAGGCTAACAGGACATCCGAGACGGGAATCTGATGATTCGATCGTTTGGCCATGGGGAGCAGGGTCCGTTGGAGAACCGCCCGCAGGCCGATGAGTTCGAAATAGAGCCGGAGCAAGATCGCTCCGGCCCACACGGTGATGGGGTGGTTGGTAAAGGCAAAGCGAATCTTAGGGTAGAACGGTGAAGCCGTCGAGGAGCAGTGTGCCATCGGAACTCCTTAAAACAGAGGAAGAAAGATGGCTCCCATGCTACCTGATCAAAACCCTACTGCGGAATCCGGGATGAATTGAGCATGCTCAATTTACTAGGGAAACATCATGGGCATAGCCTTTGCGCTCCTCTGTATAACATTGTGAGGCCCTGCCTCTTCCTGATGAATGGTTCATTGAACTGGAGATCCTCCGAAAGTCAGTCCTGACACCTATCCAATACCCCTTGGATACGGGAAAATGACCGGGAGCTCTCTTTCCAATGAATACAAAAGAAAAACACCCATACCGTAAAAAAGATCACCTGTCCTCAGAACTCCTCTGCGGTTGATATCGATGTCCAAAGATGGGAAAGTACAATAAGACGGCGGCACAGCTTCTTTACTGATCTCCAAAACAAGGACTGCTATGCGTGCAACAATTTATGTGACCGACGATGATCAAAACGTATGTTCTGCGTTAAGTCGCCGGTTGGTAAAAAAAGGACACCTCGTGAGAAGCTTCCATTCAGGAGCCGCGCTCATTGAGGCTTTAGAACATGAACTGCCCGATTTGCTGTTCCTGGATCTTAAAATGCCGGAAATGGATGGACTCGAAACGTTACGCCAAATTCGACAAAAGATCCCGAAAACCCTGGTTGTCATGCTGACTGCTTATGGGAGCGTGGAAGATGCGGTGGAGGCGATGCGGCTCGGAGCTTATGATTTTTTGATAAAATCCATTGATTTTTCAACGGTTGAACCCGCCTTACATCGAGCCATCACCTTCCTGGAGCTAAGGCGCCGGATTGAGTTTTCTGCTTCTGAGAAACAACGGCAGTATTCCTGGGAGCATGTGATCGCCAGGAGTCCAGCCATGACCAAGGTCATTGAACAACTCAAATTTTTCGACGCTCAGGACGTTCCCTTAGTGTTTCTTCAAGGGGAGGTGGGGACGGGCAAAGAATTCTTGGCACGCATTCTTCATTATAATAGCCACAAACAGCTCGGCCCGTTTGTCACCGTCAGTTGCAACGAACAGAGGGGATCACTCCTTGAACCTCAAATATTTGGATATGAACGCGGGGCATTTAGTGGTGCCAGCCAAAGCATGCCGGGAGCATTTGAACATTCCGATGGGGGAACCTTATTTGTTGATGAGATTGAACATCTGCCAATCCCCATTCAGGGAGCATTGGCCGAGGCCATTCGCACCCGTGAATTTTGTCGAATGGGAGGATTTGACCGCCTCCCCATCAACAATCGACTTGTGGTGACCAGTGCGATTCCATTGGACCAACCGGGCTACCAGGAAATATTTCATCCAGAGTTACGCTCTCTACTCGAAAAACAGCAACTCTTCATTCCTCCCCTACGGGAACGGAAAGAAGATATCATCCCTTTGGTGATCAAAACCATTCACGCGTATGGTGAAGAGATCGGCCGTCCAAAACTCGACATTGATTCTTCGGTACCTCCGCTTTTGGATACGTACCAATTCCCGGGGAATATTCGAGAATTAGAGGCCATGATTCGCAGGGCGGTGTTGTGCTCGCAAGGACCTGTCCTTACTTCTCTGGACTTTTACTCTCAACATCCTGGCAGCGGAGAAGGCCTCCCTCCAAATACTGGTCGGGTGCTCTTTGAAATCGGCCAACACAGTCTCCAGGATATCCAAGTCATGGTGATTGATGAAGTCTTACGATTTACCAAGCAGGACAAAGAACAAGCGGCCGGCTATCTTCACATTTCTACACAGACCCTGGATGAATATATTCAATTACGGAAAGCCTTCTCCCATGAGACAGAGGGGTCGTGAGAAAGGAGGGGGCTATGCCTCAATTCTTTCGCCTTCCCCTTCTGGCACAATCTTCTTCTATTGATACGGGGTAAGATTGCTCTATACTCCCTGAACTCAAAGGCAGGACTTAAAGCCTTTGAAAGGCAGTGGTCATGGCCCCACCGATTGTTTAAAAACATTCGCCATAACTTTCCTTTCACTATCATCCTCAAAGCTCTCCGCTGAATAGGGCGTAAGAGTTTCTGAACAAAGAACCTTCCTTCCCAGAAGCCGCCAAGTTTTCCGCCTGGGAGAGATTCTTTTACAAGTTCAAAACTGCTATGCATTGCTTCCACTATGGTCCTTACCTGAACCCACACAATTATAATTCAAGAAATTTTTAGCACAGTCCACAGGGTACGATCTCGTACCCGCGCCCTTCCGCTGCTTTGGCGAAGGAATAAAAATACCAATAAACCCAATTAATTCCTTATATTTTTCAGGGAAAAGCAGGGCCCATAACTGGCACTCTTTTGCTTTGACCTATTCTTTACTGGGAACCTATCCACATTCCGAAAGCTCATCGAATAAGGAAAATGCACACATGCCGACTCTGTCAGCACCCATTTCTCCTTCAACAAAAACTCCTCCAGGATCCTTCGATTTCAAGAAAACCTTGGAACGGAATTTTCCAGGTGCCTACCCCTCGGATGCCTTCGTGGAATATTCCCAATTCAGGTTACATCCCTTTGGCATGAATCAGAAGAACTCAATCGCCTGCGTGAGTGTGTGTCGGGACGAGATAGCCACCCCATTTTTGAACAGACTCCATAATGTCTGGAATGGAGCATTTAACTTTTCAAGTCTGGCCGGAATGCTGTATTTGGGTGTTACGGGATTTCAAGCCGCCCATCATCATGCACCCACTATTGATGGCAGAGAAAGATACGTGTATTTGAACTTTCCCCGTATCACCATTGATGAACAGGGCACTCTCGGAAATTGTCGCCGCACAGGGTGTCAGGCCTTCTCCCAGGCTTGTGGCGCATTGATTAAGATTCTCCAAGGCCGTTCTCGAGTAGAAGCCAGCCTGGACCTGAACCCAGAAGACGTGGAACAGAGCCTCCTAACGCAACGCCTGTTTAGAAAATTTGGATTCGGAGAAATTCCCGATTTGGTCACTTTGACCAAAGCCACCCAACATATCATCAGAGAAGATCTTGAACGGATGATCCAACTAACCGTCGAGACCAACAAAACCGACTATGCGGTATTTACCGGTGTGCAAATTCACGGTTTAACCCATAAAGACTGGATTTGGATCGAGACTTCTTATGTTTTCGTGGATGGGGAAAGAAACCCATTACTGTAAAAATTTAAATTCTTTTTACTAATTAAAATAATTGCTTGGCAACGCTATTACTCATTAATTAAATAAATGAGTGAAGCCGGAAACGTTTCATAAAACTTCAATGAACAAAAAAAAGATCTCGCCAATTTCAGGGATTTACTCTAATTGGGCCAACCCTTTTGGCGATTTCTTCAAGGCTTAACCGGCGAGATTCCTAATGTGAATGAAATCCTAGGCTCTATACGCAATGGTGAAATTTTATAGGTTCAGGGAACTAGCCCTAGGACATCCGAGCCCCCATATCTTCACACCTGACATATCCTATTCCTGGCTACCCCAAGACATGGTGAAATTTTGAAATTCCTCGGTTATTTCTCAAAGGTCTCATGCGCTTAACCGCAGTGGCTTTCCATTCTACCCACCCGTGTTTGCAGTTCTTCTCATCTTATATCCATTACCTTCAATATTAGAGCGATATCGCACAGTCCTTGCTTGATAAATCCGCTCGTTTTCATGAGTAGGACTGAATGTACTTTTATTTTAAATATATAAGTTAATGAAATATTTAAAGAATTTATAAATCACCACAATAAAACCATTTGGCACTTGCCTTGCTTAAATTAGTTAGTAAGACGAGATCAAAAAATATTAGGAGGATGATAAAGATGGAAGGATTTACCCTTATTTTACTTATCACCTGGGCGGTACTTTCGAGGTTTTAAAATGGAACATGTCCCTCTCATCGCAATTTTGACAATCATAGTCATTGCATTGATGAATCGATTGGGTTTGGATTAATTTCCGTACCCCCTTCGGTTTTCCTAATTCTTTTAGTTACTGCTCTTCGTCTGCTCTTCGCCCATCGTCCGATTGCCCTAGACACCTTTTAATGTTTTAAAAAGTATGAGGTCTTGTTGATCTCCTGCTATAGTTTTGTATAACTCCCATTCAAGCAAAGAGGGAACTGTGTGCAAGAAAAATGGTATGTAGGATCACAAGTTAGGTAAATTTATGACTCGTCAGTTCTTTTTCATACTCCTTTTCGCCATTCTCATTTCCTTGGGAATTGGTGTTGGTATCGGAGGACGACTTGCACCACAGGAAGGCATGCCTATTCGTGTGGTTGCAAACTATTTACATGCCGTTCTTCAAGCAGACCGGACCTTTTACACCCAACATGTTGTGGAACGGATGGAAGACATGCTTATTGTGACCGCAACGGAAAATTGGCGGGAAGAACGGACATTGCCTTTGCCCGCACAATTTTTCAAAGAAGCCTCCCGTGGATTACAGGTTGCCGGCAAACCGTTTCGATACCGGTTGATGGGTCTTTGGCCATTGAATCCAGAAAATGCGCCTCACAATGACCGTGAACGTAAAGCCCTGGAACAAGTTGTAGAATATGGGGAAGTGACTGAACAAGAAATCCAGATAGATAACCAGTCTTACTATCAAGCTATTTTTCCTGATCGAGCGGTGAGCCGAGCCTGCGTCAACTGCCATAATGCCCACAAGGAAAGTCCAAAACGAAACTTTAAATTAAATGATGTCATGGGAGGACTGGAAATTTTAATTCCTCTTAACTAACCTTCACTGTATCGAAATTTACAGCCATTCGGTCACCTCCTTTTCCCCTATCTTATTCATTTTTTTCCCCTGTTACCCTTTTGAAAACCCTTTTCGCTTCCCACTTGACGAAGAACGGTGGGATAGAGTGAAATCCTCGCCCAGTTTGTTTTCATTTTTATCCTAGGATATGCCCTATGGGGCTTGTTCACGGGTTACATTTCAACAACATTCGCGGTGACATCTACGGAGGGATGGTTGCCGCTGTCGTGGCCCTACCGTTGGCGCTCGCTTTTGGCGTCGCTTCTGGCCTAGGAGCCATTGCCGGTTTATACGGGGCGATATTCGTCGGATTTTTTGCTGCGCTTTTCGGAGGTACCCCCGCTCAGGTTTCCGGCCCCACGGGACCCATGACTGTGGTGATGGCTGGAATCGTCACAATCTTTGCAGGCAATCCTGGTTTGGCCCTGATGGCCGTGATTCTTGGCGGTGTCTTTCAAATCCTGTTGGGACTTTCCAGGGTGGGACAGTACATCGCGTTGGTCCCGTATCCAGTGGTCTCGGGGTTCATGAGCGGCATCGGCTGTATCATTCTCATTTTGCAATTAGGCCCCCTGGTTGGCCATGCTTCCAGCCCCGAGGGTGTTGTCACGACACTCAAGGCAATTCCGGGATTTTATGGAAACCCGGTGTGGGATGCCGCCCTTGCCGGAGTCCTTGTTTTGGTCATTATGTATTTGACTCCCGGCAGGATTGCGAAGGTGGCTCCTCCTTCTTTATTGGCCCTCCTCGTGGTTACCCCACTCGCCTATGTTTTTCTTCCTGATGCTCCTACCATCGGAGAGGTTCCACGGGGATTCCCCACCCCTCTCATGCCAACATTCACCTGGGACACCTTGCAAATCGTACTGGAATCAGCCGCCATCCTGGCTGTTTTGGGAGCGATCGACAGCCTGTTAACCAGCCTGGTCTGCGATAATATGACCCGGACCCAACATGACCCGGACCGTGAGCTTATCGGCCAGGGCATAGGGAACATGGTCGCCGGGGTATTTGGAGGTCTCCCAGGTGCCGGAGCCACCATGCGGTCGGTAGCCAATATCCGTACCGGAGGACGGACACCGATCTCCGGCGTACTTCACTCAATAATTTTATTGGCAGTTCTTTTGGGACTTGGCCCTTTGGCCGAAAAAATTCCCTTAGCCGTTCTCGGGGGGATTTTGTTCAAAGTTGGCATTGATATTATTGACTGGCGGTTCTTACGACACATCCTGCAAGCCCCCCGTATCGATGTCGTCATCATGACAGTGGTGTTATTGACCACCGTGCTCGTGGATCTCATTACCGCCGTGGCGGTGGGAATGGTCTTTGCCAGTCTATTCTTTGTCAAACGCATGGCGGATTTGGAACTGGCTAATCTCCACATCGTGACGAATCCAACTCCCAGCACTCCTCTTTTACCCGAAGAAGCCACAATTCTGGAACAAGCCAACGGGAAAATTCTCTTGATTCATGTGGATGGCCCCATGAGCTTTGGATCGGCCAAAACCATGGTCCGTCGCTTGGAAACCGTCCCGGGCTTTAATACGTTTTCTAGCGTTGTTTTGGATTTGTCCAAAGTCCCGGCCATTGACGGGACAGCGGCATTGGCGGTGGAAGATATGTTGAATATCGTCAAGGCGCACCACCAACACCTCTTCTTCGTGGGCATGCAGCCTCACGTGACCGAGGCATTGGATGGCTTGGGAGTGCTGGTGCAGATTCGGCCTGGGCATCGCTTTGCCAGCCGATTGGAAGCCTTGCAGAAAGCCTCCTTGGTAGAAGGATCCCCCTCTAAAGACCCATCACGACCTTCGGCACCAAAACGGAATCTTCCTGCGACTCCTTGAACAGGCCTGATTTTTTGAACCTGAAAATTGGGTTTTTAGAAATATGCACGAGGCATCTATCCAGACCATCTTTGGGTTCTCCCCACTTTGGGTGGCTACATCAATTTTAATCTTGACCTATGCCGTCATTATCGCTGAACGGTTTAATCGGGCGATTGTAGCGCTTCTTGGAGCCGCTGCCGTTATTGGAACAGGAGTCCTCACACAGAACCAAGCGATTCAAGGCATTGATTTCAATACCATCGGCCTACTCACCGGCATGATGATCCTGGTCGGAATTACCAAGGAATGCGGCATCTTTCAATTTCTCGCAATCAAAGCCGCGAAAGCGGCCAAGGGTAGTCCGTGGGGCATCCTGGTTATGCTCTCAATGGTCACCGCAGTGCTCTCGGCATTTTTAGATAATGTCACAACGGTGCTGTTGGTCGCACCGGTTACCTTGCTCATTGCTGACGAGCTGAAAATCAATCCGTATCCTCTGCTCTTCGCAGAGATTAATGCCTCGAATACAGGTGGCACCGCTACGCTGATTGGTGATCCCCCCAACATTATGATCGGCTCTGCCACCAGTTTGACATTTAATGATTTTGTGATTCACCTGGCTCCCGTCGCCATTGTGGCCTTTAGTGCCACACTCATCCCTCTTTGGTTTATGTATGGAAAAACCATGTTCGCATCACCAGAAGCCCGGGCCCGCATTATGGCTTTTAAGGAATATGAAGCCATTCGGGATGTTGGTCTATTGAAACACTGTCTCCTGGTCTTTAGCCTGGTTATTCTGGGATTTATCTTAGCCCATTCGATAGGCATGGAACCCGCCACCATTGCTCTGGGTGGCGCCGCCCTGCTCCTGTTACTCGTCACATTTTCCTTAGACAACGAACAGGCAGGGCATAAAGTTCATGCATTATTCGGGCAAGTGGAATGGATTACCATTTTCTTTTTCTGCGGCTTGTTCATTATCGTCACCGGTGTGGAACATACCGGCCTTTTACAGTCCATTGCAGATTGGACCTTAAGTCTCACCGCAGGAAACTTCATGGTTACGACCCTGGCCATTCTTTGGGTTTCGGCTATTCTTTCCGCTATTGTGGATAATATACCCTTTGTGGCCACCATGATCCCTATGATCAAAAGCATGCTCCCGGTCTTTCAGCAGGCTGGTACTCCACTTGAACAGGCCGAAACCCTCTGGTGGGCATTATCGTTAGGCGCATGTTTAGGAGGGAATGGGACATTGGTGGGAGCTTCCGCCAATTTGATTGTGGCGGGGATTGCGGAACGGAACGGCGTGCCATTTCGATTTTTGCCATTTTTGAAAGTCGCCTTTCCCCTGATGATCCTACAAATCTTGATCAGCACCGTTTACATTTGGATGAGGTATTTATGAAGGCTCAGGACATCATGATCCGTCAGGCACACACCATCCCGCCCCCATGCACGATCGGGGAAGCCCTTCGCAAAATGGCGGATCTGCGCCTCCAAGACCTTCCGGTCGTGGATGAGAAGAAGATGTTACTGGGAATACTGAATTTTTGGCAGATTCTTGAACGGGCCATGCCTCCCTACATTTCTCAGGGGGATCTTCCCGATGTTCGTTTTGCTCCGGACCTTTCCCAGTTCCACGAACGCCTCGGAGAACTTAAACCCAACCCGGTCACTCAGGTGATGAATCCCCATCCTCCATGCGCCCGACCGGATGACTCCGTGCTGGCCTGCGCGGCTTTGATCATGAAAACTCCGAAAACGGTCTATTTACTGCCCGTGGTGGAAGGAGATCATCAACTGGTGGGAATTATTTCTGCCTGGGACATCATTAAAGAAATCGCGGGGTAGAAGATAAGGCGGGACATGGCTGCATCATCCTTTGCAGCTCCTGACTCCTTCCGATTCAAGGACCCGTATTAAACGATTCCGTATATACCTCCACTTGATCGATCACCCACCTGCCCTCAGAATTCTTCAGCAGGACATACAACTCATCCTGCGGCTGATCACCCATCAGCGTGACAATGTGAGCATGGACAATCACATGGGCTTCTTCTCCCACCATCTTCTCATGGGCTATCTTGGCACGCACGTATTTCAACTGTAGGTCCCGAAGATACGGACCTCGGATGGCAATCCATTCTTCTTTGGATACCCCTTCCCTAAAGGCCGTTGTCGTCAGCTCAGCGGCCTGTTCCATATTTCCCGGGTAGACTTCAAGCCACTGTTCCACTATCTGGCGAGGTGTGGAAAAAGATGGCTCTTGAGACCCCGCTATCCCGCCACCGGCCACGCACACGGCAATTGCGAGACAGGTCCCTGCCCCCCACCAGACACCCCCTTGCTCTTTGCCTTTTGACTTCATGGTAGAGTCCCCCTTATCTGGCAAATTCCGGATATCGTGAAAGCGTCCTTGGCCATATCAATGGACTAAACGGGTAGGGTCCAGGAGAAAACATGAAATGCTGTTCCAACTTTGCAAGGTCATTTCTTGTCCCCTCCCTCACAGATCCTTTTATTGGCATCGAGAGTGCCACGAAAATTGGTAATGTAAAGAAAATTTTTAGAATTAACTCGACATGGCACCATTGACAAACAAGCCTGGAATCCATCAGGGGGAAAAAGCTCACCCCCAGGAACATCTCACCCGTCTCCTAGCCATCATCTTTACCGGAATTGTGTGTTTCCTCATCTTCGCCATCCTTTGGCCAAATCAACCGTCTCTACTCGACATCGTCATTCGGGTTTTGGGCATCACGCTGGGCGGCGCCTGGTTGTACCGCTTCCTGACTCGTCATATTCGGCACCGGGCGAGGATTCGTCAAGCCCCGTTTCCTACCGAATGGGAAAAAATTCTGGCACAGAATGTCCCATTCTATCAGGCGCTTTCTCTCCGCGACCAAAACCGTTTTCGAGAAGAAGTTCATATTTTTCTTCGTGAAAAGCGAATCACCGGCATCAATACGTCGGTTGATGACACCGTCCGGGTATTGGTTGCAGCAAGTGCCATCATTCCCATATTTGGATTTCCAGGCTGGGAATGGGAACATATCAGGGAAATCCTGATTTATCCGACCTCCTTCGATGAGGGGTATCAAATGGGACCAGCTCAAGAGCACCCTATCTCAGGCATGGTTGGAACAGGGGCGATGAACCGCATGATGATTTTGTCCAAACCGGATTTATTACAAGGTTTCAAACAATCTTCACACGGACATAATGTGGGTATCCATGAGTTTACCCATTTATTGGATAAATCTGATGGCACCGTAGACGGGGTTCCTGAGATTGCCTTGCCCGGCCGGGCCATTAGACCCTGGCTTAACCTGGTTCAGAATGAAATGAACAAAATCCGAAAGGGGCATTCAGACATCAATCCCTATGGGCTCACAAACGAGGCGGAATTTTTCGCAGTGGTCTCAGAATATTTTTTTGAAAAACCCGTGAAGATGAAACAGAAACACCCTGCACTCTATGCAATGTTGAAACAGATCTTTCGCCAGGATCCCCAATCACGAATTACCGGTGCTCTCAAGGCCATGCTCCGACCAAAACAGGCTTCTCTGGAAGATCCTGCTCCCTGCTCATGTGAAAGCGGAAAGCCTCTTTGAACAGTGCAGTCTAACCAATGATGCAAATTCCATCTTCGACAAATGACGCCGCTTGAGAAAACAGGAAAAATGCCAAACCAAACTATGGAAGCTCAACAAAGCTTTGCGCCTTTTGGGGACATCTCGACTTGAGTACCTGAGTCAAGATAAAAAACATGCAGCGCTGACCAAAGACCCAAGCCCCGAAAACAGACCGTCTAAGAAAGCAGGACCATGCACGATCACCATGAAAAGATGAAAGAGGAGAAATGACCAATGCGAGTACTCCTGGCCACTGATGGATCGGAACAATCCTCCCACGCCACAAAGGCAGTCATGAGCTTAACCTCAGTCAGTACCCTGACCATTCTGCACGTTATAGATCTCCCCCGGTTAACCTTTTCTATGCTCGGGCCTGAAATTGCCTTTGACCTGTCGAAAGTCGCAGGGGAAGCACTCCGCAAAGACGGTGAACAGGTTTTAACACGCACGAAGGCTCTCCTCTCAGACAAGGTGAAGTCGCTGGAAACCCGGTTGGAAGAAGGCTCACCGGCGGAGCTCATATTATCGGTGGCCCAGGAGGAACATCCTGATCTCATTCTGATGGGCGCTCGTGGAAGAGGGCAGGTAGAGGAGCTTTTTCTGGGGAGTGTTTCACAACGGGTTCTGACCCACGCAGTATGTCCAGTCCTGATCATCAACAGGCCATTAATGGAAATCAGGAAAATTCTGATTGCCATCCAAAGCTCCACTGATGTTGAAAAGGTGCGCCAGTTTTTAACAAAACACCCCTTTCAACCACAGACAGAGATCACCCTCTTGTCGGTGGTACCGCTTCCACGTTCCCTCTTTCGGGGAGGCGTCTCTGCACCGGAGGACAAAATCGAACAGGCTTTAGAGAGCACCGAAGCCTTCCTTGAGCAAGCCGTCAGTCAACTCAAGGGCTGTTACGATTCAGTCAAGGGATATGTGGGATTAGGAGCCCCGGCGAATACGATATTGGAACAGGCCTCAATCACGGAACCAGATCTCCTGGTGATGGGAATGCACCATCCTTCAACGATCACTCGGTTTGTGTTGGGCACCGTGTCCCATACCGTGCTCCACCAGGCCACGCGATCCATTCTCGTGATTCGGTAAACAGGACGGGCTGCGCTCGGCGTTAGCGTTCTTTGGCTTTTACTCCTGGATGATAGGTGGAATAGACATACACGGGAATGGGTAAATCTCCGAGATGCTTTTCAATTAATGGTTTCACATCCTTCCAATCCAATCCCCCCACTCCGGTCGCAAGCCGTGGTAACGCCACACTGCTGAACTTTTCGGATTCAATCGTTTTCCGAAGTGCTTTCAAACAATGATTGATATTTTCAACCGATGCTTTTCCCGGATTGGCCCCGTGACTCGGTGGAGCTTCCTGTGTCAAGAGATTGATAATCCGCACGTTTCCGGCCCCGGCCCAACTCCATAACTCACCGGACTTCGGATTGGAAACCTGGCAATAATGACGAAAGTCTTTGTACATCGCGGGCCACCGCTCCCGTAAGGCGAGCGCCAATCCATGTGCGAAATTGTCATTGGGGGCTACACCATGGGCAACAGCCACGGCCTCACTTAATAAAATGTCACCTTCCACTTCATAAATCATGCGCTTCCCTCCTTGTCAGATATCATAATCCCTTTGTCTGGTAAAAGAGAAATAACCATAGCACAAGGCGCTCAGACGATTCATGCCGGCCATTCTCGCATGCACATTTAAGACCACTCTCACCCCTACCGAAATACATAAAAGAGCAATCGAGATATCCGTCCCTCTTCAACAGGTCTTTCCAGAAATGCGAAATACGGGGCAAGCCTCCGGCTGGCTCAAGGGCCAACGCTCAAAAGGGATATCCCTGGCCGACCGGCTCCGATCGGGCTATCATCGTTTCTGGTATGAAGCCTCGCAAGCTCTGCGATGGTCTCGTGGACCATTCCGCGAAGGTCTCAAGGGGCCATTAACCAATCTGACCCCGACCCAACAACACAGAACCAAAGAGCTGGCAAAGTCATATCGCTCGCGGTTCGAAACATCGCTTACTCCCGAAACTGCTCTTCTGAATTATTCATATCTGGACATATTGGATCGTGCCCGACATGCGCTTGGTTGGCCTGTTCCCCTCAATCAACGGGTCTGTGACCTCGGGAGTGCCAATTTCGCGTATGCTGCGGCCCTTCACACATTCTTCCACCCCAACCGCCTGACAGGCGTCGAGGTCGATGGGCATCGTCTGTATTGTAACGGGCGAAGCCGCATCGATTATGCCAGCGGGCACATTCAAGATTTGTCGCAAACCGAGTATGTGGTTGCCGACTTTCGCCGGTTCACCGGACAGGCCGATATTATTACGGCCTGGTATCCATTTGTCACTCCCAAACCCTTACTGGCCTGGCGATTACCGCTTAGCTTATTCAATCCGGGCGCTGTATTCGCCCAAGTTGCCAACAATCTCATTATTGGCGGAACCTTCGTCATGATCAATCACAGTGTCGCCGAAGCAGATGTGGCGCGAGGCATCGCGGAAGACGTCGGCCTCGTTTGTGCCGGCCACTATCTTCACCAAGCTCCCCTCCGTCCACGAACAGCAGACCCGGTGTTAACCATCTGGCATCATGGATAACCTGACGGGAACGGTTACGTGCGTTTTCACAAGGTGCCTATGGGAAGGGATTTCGAATATTCGACGGGGGGAGGGGTAAGGCCTGGCTTAAATTTTTCCACTGGGGATTTTCTGAACAGTTTACGTACCTTTTAAACGAGACTTGCAGGGCTTGTCCTCCTCTTGCAGATTATTCGTAGCGCAAGGCATCGATGGGATTTAATCGCGCCGCTTTGTTTGCAGGGTAAATACCAAAGATCAGCCCGACAGCGGCAGAAAAGAGAAACGCGACCATAATGGCCTCAAAGGAAATAATCGTGGGCCATCCGGCCACTATGGTCGTCGCCTGTGCGCCAAGAATACCGAAGCCCACACCCAGCAATCCTCCCACCATACTGAGCGTCATCGCTTCCGCTAAAAATTGAATCAAGATATGGCGACGCTTGGCTCCAACGGCCATCCGAATACCAATCTCGCGCGTGCGTTCCGTGACAGACACCAGCAGAATATTCATGATCCCGATTCCCCCGACCAATAACGAGATCGAGGCCACGGAAAACATCATGATTGTCAGGGTTTCCCCCGTCCCCTCCTGAACTTTCCCAATATCCACCTGGGTGCGAATCGTAAAATCATCCGGTTGATCCGGCTGCAGACGATGACGGTCCCGAAGCACTCGTTGAATATCCTCGACGGCTGCGGGGAGATCTTCGGGGCGCTCCGTCGACGCAAACAATGCCCCGACTGATCCAAGAAATTGGGTGCCGAGGACCCGGCGTTCCGCCGTGGTAAAGGGGATAAAGATAATATCGTCCTGATCGTTGCCGGTCGGAGATTGGCCTTTCGGTGCCAGGACGCCAATGATACGAAACGGAACGTTCCTGATTCGAATCATCTTTCCGACCGGATCCTCACCGGGAACAAATAGATTGTCGACCACCGTTTGGCCCAAGAGGGCCACACGGCTAGTGGTCTCCATCTCTCCTTCGGTAAATGGTCCGCCACTGGTGAACGACCAATCACGAATGGTCAGGTAGGTCGGAGAAATCCCATTCACAGGAACATTGACATTCTGATTTCCGTAAACAATTTGCATGACATCCCGCTTGGCCCAGCCGGTTTCATGCAGTGTGGGCACTTTTTTTTGCAAATCGAGTGCATCATTGACGGTCAGGGTCACTGCACCACCCGAACCACCACGGACGCCCCCCACACTCGTCGCTCCCGGCAATATTAGAATCATATTCGTGCCCATGCTGGCCACTTGCGCCTGTATCGCAAATTTCGCTCCTTCGCCAATACTCACCATGGCGATGACTGAACCTACACCGATAATAATGCCGACCGTAGTGAGACCGGATCGCAAACGATTTCGGTTGAGAAAGCGAAAAGCTGTGAACACCGTCAAGACAAAAAAACTTCCCATCCAGTTCCTTATGATACTCTCATCCCCATACCAATTGAGGTTTGATCGCTCAGGATACAGCCGTCCCTCATCTGAATCTGGCGTGAAGCATAAGCAGCGATATCGATTTCATGCGTCACCACCAGAATAGTCAACCCATCGGTGTGATTGAGACTCTGAAATATATCCATAATTTCCTGACTTGATTGCGTATCCAGATTCCCTGTTGGCTCGTCCGCCAGGAGAAGAGAAGGAGCTGACACCAGCGCGCGGGCAATGGCCACGCGCTGTTGTTGCCCACCAGACAACTGTGTGGGGTAATGATGTTCCCGATTTGCCAACCCCACGCGCGCCAAAGCCGACTGAGCACGGGATCGTTGTTCACGAAGAGAAAGCCCCTGATAAAATAGCGGAAGCTGAACATTTTCTAATGCGCTGGTTTTAGGAATCAGACTGAAATTCTGAAAAACAAACCCGATGGTCCGACTACGAATCTCCGCCAATTCATCGGGTTCAGCATGGGCAATATCCCGTCCATTCAAACAATAACTGCCTGCAGTCGGCACATCCAGGCAACCCAAGATATTCATCAATGTGGATTTACCGGATCCGGACGAGCCCATAATCGCAATGAATTCGCCTGGTTGGATAGCCAGATTTATTCCCCGAAGGGCCTCTACATCAATATCGCCCAAGCGATACGTTTTGGAGAGATTGTTACAGGCAATCAGGTGGCTCATCGTCATGTTTGGCAAAGAACATTGTTAGGGAATGGAGGCCAAGGTTGCCAGACCATTTTTATGGCACCCCCTGGAAAATCCCCCATTACTATTTCCCCCCTTGCAAGGAGTGCAAAAATGTTTAGCGTCTTGACAATGGCCAGAGCAGGGAAAAAGACACACCCGCGCAGCTCCAAAAACCAAGACCGATTGAGGAACAACATGGGAGCGATTCCCCTTCCTCGGCTACAGCCCCTTGTCTCGTGAACTCGTAGACTTTTGTCCTGACCCGAAGCCCGGGGGAAGCTGATTGGCTTTTCGCTCCCCTTGCGGAATGGCGATCCCGACAATAATCTTGTCCTGCTCCCGAAGTTCACTTTCAACCACCTCAGTCTTGCTACCATCCGAAATGCCAGGCTGAAGAAGCACGGAAGTTGGATCGCCCGAATCCGTCAACTTCCAAACCGTCTTCCGGCCATGGCTTCCCCCCGAGGCATGAGGTCCTTGAGGTGATGCCCCGGGCAGTGGTTTCACGACATCAGATCCGGACTCACCCATTCTTTGCCCGACAGACGCGGATTGGGAAGGGAAAAACCGGAAGGCCGCATTCGGTATCATTAAGACATCGTCCTTCCGCGCGACCGTAATCGAAACATTGGCCGTCATCCCCGGCTTCAGCCGCAAATCACGATTATCCACTTCCACCACCACGTCGTAGGTCACAACATTCTGGACAATAATCGGGGCATTCCGGATTTGCCTTACGACACCTCGAAAGTCCACCTGTGGATAAGTGTCGACAGTAAAGAGTGCCTCCTGTCCCTCTCGGATTCCCCCGATATCGGACTCACTCACATTGGTATCAACCTGCATTTTCGTTAAATCGAGGGCGATCAGAAAAATATTCGGTGTCGTGAATCCTGCCGTCACTGTCTGCCCCACTTCCACATTGCGTGCAATCACAATTCCATTTACCGGCGACCGGATCACGGTATATTTTAAATCTAAATCGGCCGTATCTAATAACGCCTGAGCCTGTTTGATCTGGGCTCCGGAGACTTCAAGTTGAGCCTGGGCCGATTCATAGGCAGTGGTCGCCATATCCAGATCGTTTTGTGACACTAACTCTCGTTGAAACAATGTCTGGGTTCGATCGAGTTCCCGCTTTCGTTGGGCCAACTCTGTTCGCGTTTTGCTCCACATCGCTTTAGCATTGACGAGGTTGGCCGCAGCCTGGTCCCGTCTGGTCTGAAAGAGAGACGGGTCAATTCGCGCAATAACCTCCCCCGCCTTCACAACAGAGTTAAAATCGGCATGCAGGCTAATGATCTTACCGGTCACCTGTGCACCAACTTGGACCGAAGTTACCGGATTAATCGTTCCGGTCGCACCCACAACTGCCACAATGGGGCCACGCTCAACAACCGCGGTGCGATATTGAATCGGTGCACTCCGAACCCCGGTCAACCAGAATTGACGTGCGGCAATCACCGACACAATCACTACCACACCAATCCACAGCAATTTTTTCATCCATGCTCCATTCCCAGACCCATTTATGCTCCGACCTCCGGACTCCCCATTCTTAGATTGGTAAAGGACTGCTCCATTTTACCATTTCTTGATAGGGAAAAATCGAAAATGAGGACTGCCAGAAGCTCTAAATGAAACGGGTGGTTCCTCGAACACCCCCCAAAGCATCCGACAGAAGAGAGATTGTACGCCAACCAGATCAGGGAATTCGGCTGGCGTGGAAGGGATAAATCAGTAGGTCAGGGGGTTCACGAGAGAGGGAATCAGTGGCCGATCCATTTTCAGCATGAATGGTCCTGACATTCCTTATAGACCTTCACATTCCCTAAGGGGTG
Organism: Nitrospira sp.; assembly: GCA_024760505.1. GTDB lineage: Bacteria > Nitrospirota > Nitrospiria > Nitrospirales > UBA8639 > Nitrospira_E. The sequence goes on along the minus strand of CP058931.1, from coordinate 1,368,371 downwards.
GCTTCTATCCTCCTTTTCCCCTTTTCCGTGTCGTCTTAACTCCATCCCGCATGGGCCATGCCCGTCATAGGTCTTGTCTATTCCATCTTAACCATGGTCGGGATTTTTTATTCATCCGGACCTCCGGTCGTCCCAATTTGGAAAGGTTTACACATCGTGGATTAGCTCTTTTGGCGATGTGGAGCAAAAGGCGAACAGTTGGTTCAATAACGTTTCTTATCTTGTTGAGAAAAAAGATGGGAAGAGGAGAGGAGAGGATAAGAGAGACTTTAAGCGCGGCAGTTCGGGATAAACCCCTCACACTTCCCGCTCAAAGTCCTTTACGGATTCGCTAAAGTCGGAGGAGCCAGCACACGCAGAACCGAGAGAGAAAGGCGGTTGAATACGTTCTCAGGCCATGCGAAACCTTATCGATCCAATCAAACCAATTGCTGATGAAAGAAAATGCCCATTCACACAACCTTTATAATCGGTAGCTAAAAACGGGAACAATCCATGAATGACTCAAAACCTAAAAACCAGGAAAGGAGTGAAATCTTCAAGAATGGTTTCCCTCACTTGCGAGATGAAGTTAGTCTTTTGATCGAATCAAAATTCCCTTTCGTGCCGTTCCACCACCTGTCTCAACATTTAAAAATGTAACGCCGGATCGTAACCCTTCTGGCACGACGACTTCCACGCGTTCATCATCCACAAACGAAAATGCCTTGGCCGGGACTGAACCAAAAGTCACACCGTGCAAGCACTCTTTTTTCCTTCCGAAATACTTTCCCTCTATCACAACACTATCACCGGTTTTCATTTCGTCCGGTTTTACATGATCAATTCGAGGCCGGACGCTGGAATCACAGATGGGATCATTTTTGACCTTTTGCTCATCAAACCCCTTAATCGATTCGGGAATCACAAAACCACCCGACTCTTCCACAGATTGACCGGGAACTCCTTGCCCCCAGGAACCAGCCACCCCGAGCAGACAAAATCCAAAAAAAACAAGGTGTCCAAATAGGTAGGAAATCCTCACCAACATGACAAACCTCACAAGTTAGAGTGTTAGGAAAGGTGTCCTTTTACCCTCATCAGCCAAGGCAACATTGCACCAATTCATCGATCGTATTTTCCTTATTAGATTCCTGCGGCCACCCCATCGTCAATCGCCAATCACATTGGAAAAGATTTCGCAGCCTCAGGGAACTTCGAAAACTCCAAAATTTCCATCGCAACAATTTTTTTGTGCTTCCCAACCCATTGAACTACCTCAGATTCCAATCCCAGTATTCACAGAATGCAGACAAGAAGTTCCCTTTACATTGAACCAATTTTTGCTCATACCCAGCGGAAATTTTCTTCGGCACAAGCGAATAAATCCCCCTCGTCGATCCATGCGTCCAGACCACGACTGATAACGTGGCCAAGGTGATTGAGCAAAGTCCTTATAGGCTGATAGAAAGTAGTATGTCTGATGAGGATGATTATGTAGGTGAATTTGGACTATCCAATGGATCCGGGCCGATGGGAATCCGCTCCTTTCCGGGAGCCCTCTGGAATCGAAGGACCAATGTACATTCGAACTTTTCGAGTCTCTCCAGGATTGATGGGGAGCCCCTCCTTAACTGTGGCGAGATTATTGGGGCCATTAGGATCTATGTCCCGACAAAAATGTGGTCGTGGAAATCAGCCTGCCCCCTCACCATCCTCGGAAAAATTCACCGAAGGCATTGCACAACAAATTTTGAAAAAATGTGCCAACCAATCCTCAGATCCCTACAGGAAGAGCCCCTTATCCCAATGTCTGAATCAGAGCACGCATCTCCGGCACGAGATCCCCACCCCCGCTGGAACGGCCTGACAAAGCCGCATCAATACCCGCCGCCAGCACAGTCTTGGCCTCCTCATGACGCTTCAGTCCAGCCAATGCGCGTCCTAAAGCCAAATGGGAGGCGACATGAATGGGATCTAATGCGACAGCAACACGCAAGTGCTCCACCGCTTCTTCAAGATGCTCCCCTTCCTTCAGTAGCTTGTCTCCAAGCCCATATCGTCCTAGAAACCCATCGGGTTTTTTCGCCACCATTTGGCGAAATATATCAATATCCATGCTTTAACCATCCTCCCCAAAAATATTGATGTAGCCCTCAATCATACCATCCCCTTTAAGGGATCAGCCAGACAGAAGGCCACATGCAATGCACACCCCCTCACCTTTTTGTGAAAAGAGGAGAGGAAAAATTCGGCCACACGAATCATATCCCATGCCCTTTAAGACAAATTCACAAACTGGAAAAACAATGAATACCCGTTCCTGTCACCTTGATCCATCCAAGCCCTTCTCATAATTCGGTGCCTTTTGATCTGTATATTCACAAGCAGCCGGAAAAGAAGAGAAAGATGGACTTTTTTCCCCAAGCTAAGGGGAACTGGCGTTGGTTTTGGTGAGGGTATGGACAGCGCAGGGGATAGTGATGGACGTGGGTTAACCTTTTCAGGGTTCCTGCCAAACCTGTTAATTACATCTGCATTTCTATTCGGCCAAGACCCACAGTAGACTTATGAGTAGAAATGGACGATGCATGGGGAACGAACAAAAGACACCACATACGAACCCGGAGAGGCAGGTGCCCATCAAGGCTTGACTGATATAATTCCTTGCAAACCCTGCAGTTTAACTCCCCAGCAAACACATACAGGCAGTTTAAGGGAAAATTTCTTCCCCATTTCCTCCATCCCGCTTCACATATCCTGAAGATTTCCCTGAAAACCCGTAGATTTTTTCAAGACTTTTCCTACGAGAGAACTCAGTTCAGGAAGATCATGCGGCTTTTTCAGCACTGCCTCGAATCCGGACTCTAACGCCTGCCTACGAATCTCCTGATTGGGACTCCCTGTAACTAAGACAAATGGGGGGCAACAACCATTACCCACATCATCAAGATTTCTCCGTAACTGAATGCCATTCATCGCAGGCATTTGGAAATCCGTCAGGACGAGGTCATAGTGACTCATTTGAATATGGGTAAATGCCCAGGCCACATCTGAAACTTGACTACATAGATACCCTTGGAGTTCCAAGTATGATTGATAAAGGTCCAAAAGTTGGCGGTCATCATCAATAAGCAGAATTCTTTTTGTGTGGCCTCCAGCCCCAGTGCTGAGAAACTTTTCCTGCCGATCTTCATCAGGCAACATTTCCAGAGAGTAGGTTTCAAGCATAATGGCTCTCATCAGGTGAAGGAAATTTTCCCAAGCATCATATGTTTTTCCATCCATGCCTTCCCCACCCAATTCCGTCAGCACATGCAAGAGCGCATATACGACAGGAGGATAGTGCTTGCTTTTAATACCATATTTTTTGTGCCGTTCCCCTAATTGAACGAGGGAAGAACGTAACGCCTCAGGGTTTTCCATCTGCAGGACCAGTGTGCGGAATCCGCTTAGAAACGCCGCGTATTGTTGGGCTAACTGGGCCTGAGGGAAAAAGGTCTGAAACTCCGGAAATTTATCAAACAACACATGATAAAATCGAAAAACAATCTGCTCTCCGTGAGAGGCCACAACCTCAAAACTTTCCTGAATTCGGGATATATCAGGAGTGGGAATTCCCGGAGAAATATTCAATTTACCATTCTTCATGGCTGCCTTTCTGAGGATAAAAATCCTTCCTGGGTTGACAGATTTCTAATAAAAGAGTCGCAGACATTTATCGGTCAATACGTCTGGAGCGATCGGCTTGATGAGATAGTCCATCGCTCCCTTAATAATGGCCAGCTGCATTTCCGATCGATGTTCAGAGGGTGACATCACGATCACCGGCGGAAGCGATGAAGACTGTGCTAATTGTTCCAGCATAAGAAGTCCTCCCATGACCGGCATACATAAATCGAGAAGTACCCCATTGACCGTGTGATGTTGAAGAGCCTCAACCCCTTCCTTCCCATTGGCAGCAGTAAGAACCTCAAAGCCCAGGGCATTCAGGCGATCTCTCAGAAACAGGAGGACGTCCGCATCATCGTCGACAATGAGAATGCGCTTTTGACTTTTCATCGGTCGTTAGCCGTCATCTTATGGAGAGGTCGTTCCATCCATGACGATCCACCGCATGGATGAACGAATGAATATGGAATGCATGCCCACAACCATGTCTTTACTGAGACTCCTTGACATCAGTGATCGTGAGATGATTATCGCGTATCGCACCTTGGCTTATGACCGTGTGATGGGGAACGACAATAATTTCACCCTTCATGATGGGATGAAGCACGCAATAATAAGGATACCGACCGGGAGCCAGTGAAGGGATCGTGACTGCCTGCCCGGGTTGAACGCCACCCGTATCAAATGCACAAGGCCCACCTGTTCGACAACCATCGTGTGTTACGGTATGGGGTGATGAAGTCGGATTCACAACATGAATCGAGACTCCATCGGGGACAATGGCCAAAGCCGGTCTATAGTAGGGTGCCCAATAGTCCATTGAGACCCTCACATCCGAAGGCTGGGTGGAGGCCGGTGCAGGGCCACAGATCGATAGGAATAAAAGGAAAATTCCGAACACAGTCAGAGTGGGAGAGGTTATTGCCCAGTTCAAATTTTTCATCTGTTCACCTCCCGATTCCTTACTTCTTCGAACCGGTTTTTGTGGTTTATCTAGATGGTAATTTTCGAACCCATAAAGAATCTATTTGATTTGTGCCCCGTTCAAATAAAGATTTCATAAAGATTCCTGATGGCGCCATTTCCTGATTCCCGTATAGATCAACACGGTGTTGGGCGGTAACGAATTCCATGGAATGAAGAAGAACGGATTGAGTCACTCACCAGCCCGCGAGCGAGTAAACAGTCCATACATTCAATCCGGATGAGCATGGCAGGGCCTGCCGATTTGTTTTTGGAAGGATGTTGGGCTGGAAGAGAGTCGAGCCAAGGCGGCCTAAGAAATTACGAGAGAAACCACAAAGAGAGGAAAGGGTTACAGCAACTGGGAAGGCAACAGACAATGATTGATAAGGAACACCGCATATGAAAACGGACAATCAGGGGGGAGTCTCATCTTCCTCAAAATCGGTGGCAAATCGATAGCCGACTCCAGGATCGGTGAGAATATACTGAGGTCGTGCCGTGTTTTTTTCCAATTTTTTCCTTAAATTTCCGATAAAGACACGTAAATATTGAGCCTGCTCGCTATATCCCGCACCCCAAATGGCCCGGAGAATGGTTCCATGCGTCAAAACTTTTCCGGAATTCTGAATGAGGTACTTCAACAGATCATATTCCGTCGGGGTTAACTTCACCGCCTGGTTTCGAATGCAGACATTTCGACTCTCGAAGTCAACCTGTAAATTTCCAAATGTGAACACGGGATCGGTGCCGTAAATTGAGGATGTCCGCCGCAGGACTGAGCGGATTCTCGCCGTCAGTTCTTCCATGCTAAACGGTTTGGTGACATAGTCATCTGCCCCGACTTCGAGAGCTTCAATTTTTTTCGCTTCTTCCCCAATTGCGGAAAGGATAATGATTGGAATCTGGTAGGTTTCACGGATCTGACGGGTCAGGTCGATGCCATCCATTCCGGGAAGCAGTAAATCCACGAGGGCCAGGTCCGGAAGGCGGTGGCTCATAATTTGGAGGGCCTCTTCTCCGGTGTCAGCCGTCAGGACTTCATATCCTTTTGCCTCAAGATTGATCTGTAAGGAACGACGTATTTGCCGCTCATCATCAACAGCTAATATTCGAGATCCAAGCGCCATGGGTAAACCGTTTACTCCTCTTCCCGGTTAAAATTTATCATAGGGGGTGCATCAGGGGTCGGCAACGTAAAGCTAATCGTCACGGTTCGATTCTGTGATTCGGCCCAAATTCGACCACCATGGGCTTCGACCATACCTTTACAGATCGCCAATCCGAGACCGGTACCACGAATGAGTCGTGTCCGCGGACCCTTTAACCGGTAGAATCGGTTGAAAATACTTACCAACTCTTCCCGAGGAATTCCTTCTCCCTCGCTGGAGACCCTTACCTCCACCTGGTTCGGCGTCATTCGACCAACAATGCTGACCAAGGACCCTGGGGGAGAATATTTAATGGCATTATCTAACAGGTTGATCAGGACTTGCTGAATTTCCATCCCATCCACAAAAATAGGTGAAATTTTCTCCCCAAGGTTCACTTGCAAAGATCGGCTTTTCAAAGACATTTCCAACCGTCTGATTGCGCCTTCGACCAAATCTTCCAATAAATGCCATTCACGATGAGGAGCCAGCGTTCCCGCTTCAACCTTTGACATGTCCAGAAGATTATCAACCAATCCATTTAAAAAATCGATTTCCTGATTGATACCCTGGAGAAATTCCTGCTGCACCTTGGATGCATCCTGTCCGGAAAGTTCAATCAACCCGGCTATGGAGGCCTTGATGGCAGTAAGTGGAGTCCGTAATTCGTGTGAAACCAAAGACAGAAGAGCGGTTTTAAGGGCATCGCTTTGACGAAAGGCCTCAACTTTTGCGGCTTCACTTTTTCGTAAATTTTCCTCTACCTGTTGTCGTTCAAACCCATTCACGAATATTTCTCCGGCCATTTGGAGGAGCCTGATATCTTCTTCGGACCAGGTCTTTTCATGCTGGACTGAATCAAACCCAAGAAACCCGAACAACTTTCCCCGCAAGGCCATGGGCACAATCACCAGCGATTGGATTTGCTGCCTCTGAAATTCCTGCTTTTCGGCACTCGCCTCGAGTGGAAGATTTGCCACGCTTGAGATTTGAAAAAACGGGCCGGAGATCAGACGTTCTGCAAACCAGGGTATGTCCTGCATTCGAAGGCCCTGAAGTCTTGATAGTTGGGGCTCAATACCCGCCTGACACCATTCATGGGTGTTGTTCATGGTCGTACCGTCATCCTCAAATATAAACACATAACTTCGATCCACCCCTCCAAAAGTTCCGATGGCTTCCAGCGCCCGATTAATCTCCGCATCCAAATCTTTTGCTTCAAGACTGATGAATTGGGTTGAAAGATTCGTCATGAGATTTTCAATTTCGATTCGATAGCGCAGAGCCGTTTCTATCCTGGAGCGTTCCTGGATTTCATGTTCAAGTTCCTGATTGGCCAGTTTGACCTGTCTCGTTATAAGAATTCCGAAAATTATCACTAAGGTACCGATCAAAGATTCCCAAACGATCATGTTCGAGATCTTTTCCCGGGAATTTCTGCTGTATAACTTGACCGCCTTGTTGGCAACTTCAATCAACCGGGCATTTAAAGCCAGGAGCCCGTCTAACTCCAAAGAATATCCGGGATGATCGGATGGCGTTTTCAAAAAGGTTTCGGCCCGCTGCATAAATTCGGCCATGAGTGTTTGTTGCTCACCTAATGCCTGTCGTATTTCCTGGGATGGAGGGGGAGGAAGGACCGCCGTATCGCCACTTACCTGATTTATCACGGCCTTTCCACCGACGAGTAAGGCATCCAGATTTTGGTTCAGCATCTTTTGGGTGAACCGGTAATCAGCAGGAATCCCTTGCGAAATCAATAAAATTTCATTCATGAGTCGTTGAGACAACATCCGCTGTTGTCCCGCCAGATCTACCATCACACTGTCGAGCTTTTGATTCTGAATTGTGGTGATCGTATAGAGCAGGATGCCGAACAAGGCTAAAATAAACACGGTGGAGAGAATCAATAACGCTCGCCCGATTGATCCTGTTCCTAGCCATGAACGTTTTGGTGGCTTCACGACTTTCCATCCTTTGATGTCGACCCTGGTCGCTCAATCCATACAATAAAGGAATTTCCTGACTTTCTCATCATACCCTAAACTCTTCGATATGTTTCCAAACACATGGGTTCGCGGGTATGTGAGTTGCCAGTGACCTAAGAAGGCTTATGAAAAAGTTTCGCTCCGACTCGATATTTTTGATCACACGATCTATACTGTGCCCCAGTAACGGATCATTCGAGTCCCTACCCTCTTCATTTTTCATCTCGCTTAATGCCGGTCCAAGACCTCAGACGATTCCAGTTATTGCGCTATATCGCTGAAATTTCACAGGCCTTTCCCTTCACGGTTGTCTTCTTTCTTGGAGATATTCATGAATAAACAATCTCAAATGCACCTAAACAGGCAGAAGGTAAGCGACCCTCTCATTGTCCTTGAAAGCTCTGCGTCCCGGTCCGGGAAATCGCCTCTCACATCCGATTTAAGAAAAACAGGTCTTCACCCGGACAATTGGTATCCGCTTGCACGCTCCAGAGACCTGAAAAGGGGAAAAATGCTTGGAGTGTCCTTTGCCGGCAATCCCATCGTGTTAGTCCGAACCGAAAACGAAATGGTCTATGCGCTCGAAGACCGATGCGCCCATCGGCAGGTACCGCTCCATTGCGGGGTGGTGCATGGAGAGTATGTCCAGTGTGGGTATCATTCCTGGACATTTGACCGGACAGGGCGATGTATGGGTGTACCATATTTAGAAAAGAACCAACCACGACCAGCAGGAGTCAGGAGTTTTCCCTGTCGTGAAGCCTATGGGCTGGTGTTTGTGTTTCCGGGGGCAGTAAGCCGGGTGAATGAGATCGGGTTCCCGAATGTATCCTTAGCAGATGATCCACAATATAAAACTCGATACCTTGACCGTCAGGTGGGCTGCCATTACTCATTCATGCATGAGAACCTTATGGATATGAACCATCAGTTTTTGCATCGTCGACTCATGGGCGGGATCCGAACGGTCTTTCTGGAACTTCGAGAGCGTCCGCATGCCGTGGAAGTCGACTACACCTTCTCTCGAATCAAAGGCGCACAACCACTCGGCGAGAAACTCATTCTAGGGAGAACCAAGGCATCAGGAGATGGGCCAAAGCATGATCTGATGACCATCTGTACCAACTACCCCTATCAAACGCTCCAGTTTTGGACAGCCGGAAGTATTCACCCTGCGTTAAATCTCTGGAATGTGTATGTTCCCGTGGATACTGCACAACGAATCAATCACACCTTTGGATTGATGATGGTCCGGAAACCTTCAATTCCCGGCCTCATCCACCTCCTGTGGCCGTTTATTGTGTGGTTTACCAATGGAATTTTTGCACAGGACCGGTGGATTGTAGAGGAAGAACAGAAAGCCTATGATCGCCAGGGCGCAGACTGGAACCAGGAGGTCTTTCCGGTGATTCAGAGCTTAAGAAGCTTGTTGGGTCGCGAAGGCATTGCCATATAAGGATTTCCCCCGTCATGCTGGAAAGGGTTTTCAAGGCGGCAGCCGGATTGCACGTTAAACTGACGGCCTAGGTTTCGGTAGCTTGATCAAATCACATGGTAGCGAAAAGAGGACGGTGCCTCATTCTTTTGCAGTATCCTGCGACAGGCTTCCTTGAGAGATTTTAGATGAAACGGTTTTACAAAAAACCCTTGAGCCCCTTCTTGTAACAGTTGCCGGAGGGCTCGTTCGTCCGACGCGCCAGACATCATCATCACCGGCATTTGATGTCCCAACCATCGTAATTCATCCAGCATGGTCCTCCCATCCATAATAGGCATATCCATATCCAATAGGATGCCATCCACCGTTTGGCGGCTTGCCACAGCCAGGCCCTCCCATCCATTTCTCGCAACGAGGACCTTATATCCCCATTCCTTGAGCGCCTGACTTAACAGGCTGCCCACAGAAGGATCATCATCGACCACCAACATACATGGACGGACTTCCTGGGTCTCGGTCTCATCAGAAGGCAGACTCCCCGATGCCGGATTGAGTGCCTGAAGGGTTTGCAGGCAAGAAGGGCAATAGGTATGCACAAGATCGACCTCAGAGAATTTGAGATGCTCCATCGACAGGAAGGACGCTAATGTCTGCCTTCCTTTCGCACCAGCCGGTGCGACAAAGGGATCCGGCACGCGTTCACACCATGCGCACGAAGAAACGAATGGGGAGGGAGTCGAAGTTGGGAGACAATGCCGTAACACATTGGCCTTGGAGATGACTCCGACAAGATTCTGATCACCCACCACAGGCATTCTCTGGATGTGTTTTTGGGCCATCAGATTCAACACGGAATCAAGCGATTCACTCTCATGCACAAAAACGGGCGGGGTCATGGTGTCTTCGACTCTGAGTTCATCCAGCGAATCCAAGCGTGAAACGGCCTCGAACAGCCGGAGATCCGACACGACTCCAAGAATTTTGCGGGTGGAATCAACCACCGGCCATCCACAATATTGACCGGAGAGGAATTGCAAGGCCAGATCGTTCTCAAATTTCCCACTTCTAAGTGGTAAGGCTTTGGGATCCATTAAATCTTTTGCCAATGGAGGAGATGAAGGCAGGTGGTTCATGAGAGGGCCTCTTTTTCAAACCGGTTTCAAACAGGAAACCATTGGGTGAAGGGGGTGGGGGATGAACCGATCAATGATCGGACTAACTATATAGAACTATAATTAAATTACAGCAAAATATAGGCCAAAAAATATTGGAAGAGGCCTACATCAAAAAACCATTATATTTCAAATGGTAAACGAGAGACGGGATACCTGACAATAGACTTCAATAGAGGTTTGACGTATCAAAATAAACAATATCATTAGGGTAAATCATACAATTTTGAGGGTGGGAACTATCCACGGACTGAAGGAAATTGAACTTTTCCGTTTGGCATTGAGAGCATCCCCTAGGCAGAGTTTATTCCATTCCCAAACACATCCTGCAAATCCGGATAGAGGGAGAAGCCCTCCTGGTTTACGAAAGATCAGAAAAGAATCCACACTTCTGTTGGAGTACAATCCTTACGAAGCTTGCCCTCAACGACACGACCAGGACAGAACATGGTTTGTGCCCGCAAGACCTTTTCTTTGGCATCCCCCATAGCCCCCATGTGCGCCAAATCTCAGGGGGTGTGCCCAAGGGACATCTCCCCACATGGAAGGCAGCAATGGAACTGGAACACGTTACCGAGACTCTTTTATTTCTGGTTCGAGCCAGGGGAAAAATAAGAAGCGGCATATTCCTCAACTCCATACGTTGCAAATATTTGTCTGCAAGTTTGCTGGAGAGATAGGAGATGAGGCGGTTTCAAAACGAAGCCTTGGGCTCCTTCCATCAACAGTTGACGAAGGATTGGTTCGTCCGACTCCCCTGACATCACCAGCACCGGCATCTTATGCCCCAACCCGCGTAACTCACTTAGCATGGTCCGCCCGTCCATAATGGGCATGTGCAGAGCCACTAAGATACCATCCACAGAACGGCGACCCGCTAGGACTAAGGCTTCCCATCCATTTCCGGCCACAATTACGTCGTATCCCCACTCCTGAAGCGGCTTACTTAATTGACCGACTAAAGATGGATCATCATCGACTACCAACAGACATTGGCGACCTTCCCTCATATCCCTTATGGATTGACCCAGCCTTTGAGAGGCAATTTCCTGGTCCATTTCATTTGCTAGTGCAGGAGATGAATAGCGGTTCATAAGCAATCCTCCCTTTTCAACTTGGTTTCACATATGAAACCATTGTGTGAAGCATCACTTGTTATGAGAGTTTAAGGATAAATTTGAGAAAAGAGCACTCCATAAAACCCTGGTTAATTTATAAAAAAGCCCTTGATAAATTGGTTTTCATCATTTGCCCTAGGATGATGCCGGGGAAGGATGTAGAGGGTCTGTTTAGAATAGCGAAAATTCATGTTGGGGTCTGGTCAAAATTGCTCAGTACAAAATATACAAACGTTTTTTTTTTCAAACCTTTTTCCGGTTTTTGAAAGCAATTACAAAATCTGGCATCTGAAGGAGTTCTTGCACGACTTCGAATACATCGGGCTTACGTTTCCGTAAAAACCTTGCAAGGGGACTCCGGAGTGGCTTCAAGACACGGATATTTTGTAAGAATTTTTTTGGTTTGAGCTGTATATGGAAAGGGTATATAAATTATCCGAAAAGGCATTCAAAACTAGAAGGAGATTTTAAAAACCTTGGTAACTCCCATGAACATAAGGGAGTCATGCAGGAGGAACCGACTGGTAGATTATCCGAGTTGATAAAGAAACCCATATATATTCTCTCCATCTTAGCCGGGATTTTTCCTTTCATTACCTTTTTGGCCGGTCTTCTTGGCATCAACCCGGATTCAGCAATAGAAATTTCCTAGGGTGGGGGTTGAGCGACTGGGATGCCAGCTGGATGAGCCCCCGACGGTCGTGGCTGCGAGGACTCAGACGGCGACTCTTCGTCGGTCAATGTCCATTCCAATTGCGCCGCAATTGGCAATCCCGCCGAAAGGGTACGGAGGCGGACTAGAAACTCTTCTCGCTCTTCCCGCGGGACAGCAAACCGGATCTGAAGCCGCCGTCCCTGCGGAATCAGATCGGCTCCGACGAGGAAGACGAAATCGCGCACGGCCCGGAGGCGCCGTTCCACCCAACAGCGCGGTAAGACCGTCTCACGAAATCCCGCCAGGAGATTATAGGCGACACAACCCAAGCGAAACGCGGCATCGGTCGCATCAAAAGACTGCAGACAAAAGGTATCCAGGGAGAGGTCCTCTTTGAGTTCTTTGATCCGGTTTTCACTGTCGGCCCGGCCCGCATACATGCGACAGACGATTTCGGCGGCATAAGGCACACTCGTCACCATGAGCTGATACGTATAGCCCGGACAGTCGATGAGGCGCCGACCCGCCGCGTGCGGGCGTTCCCGCAGTGCTTGACGGAGACAGACAAACCGGCGACTGTGCCCGGCCCAACTCGGTAAGGTCGCCGTATACTCGGCCACCTCAACGCCCTTGCTGACACGGCGCCAGGCTGTTTCAGGCAGCCGATGGAGCACCACACGGCGCAAGACGGGGGTCAGACGGGCCATGATGATGTAAGGCAGATCCTGGTGTTCCAGAAAGGTCAGAAAGCGCGTGAGAAAGAAGCCCGCATCGGCCCGCACCAAGGCCACGCGATGCCCGGGCGGAAGAAGCGTGAGGGCCTGGGTGAGCAACTCCACACAGCCATTCGCCGTACCGGCCCGACCTGCACGGAGCGTGGCCCACAACAGGCGACGCGCTTCACTCAGAAAGGCGATCAGCGGATGATGCGACGGCCGCCCGCGTTTCTGGGGATTGTAGCCAATCTGACTGCCTTCTTGAGTCCCGTAGCGACAGAAAACCGTCGAGTCCAGATCCAGGGTGTGCCCCAGCAGAAAACGAGGCATGCGTTCCAGACTCTGACGCATCAAGGTTTCGGACACCGTCGTCAGCCGGGCATAGCTGAAAGCCAGAAAAAAGCGCCGGAGGGTATCAGGGGAAGGAAACCGGGGGAGGCCCAGCAGTTGAGGGAGTAAAGGGTCGCGGCGATAGCGGGTGAAGTGCGCAAAGCGTTCGGCTCCCAAGGCGAGTCCGTAGAACCAGGCTAACAGGACATCCGAGACGGGAATCTGATGATTCGATCGTTTGGCCATGGGGAGCAGGGTCCGTTGGAGAACCGCCCGCAGGCCGATGAGTTCGAAATAGAGCCGGAGCAAGATCGCTCCGGCCCACACGGTGATGGGGTGGTTGGTAAAGGCAAAGCGAATCTTAGGGTAGAACGGTGAAGCCGTCGAGGAGCAGTGTGCCATCGGAACTCCTTAAAACAGAGGAAGAAAGATGGCTCCCATGCTACCTGATCAAAACCCTACTGCGGAATCCGGGTCAATGGCGGGGGCATCCTCTGGCCTGAAGATCCGTGGGTATTCACACTCTAGTCTAGCTTCACAATAACTTCTGGAGGACTTTTGCCCCTTGGCATTTTTCAGCAGATAAAATGGGCATGACGCTATCTATCTTTCATGAAAAATTTAAGTGATCAGCGAAGAGGTCGATAGAAGGGTGATAGCGGAATTGACGATTTCTGATGAGGGGAAGAGATAGGATGAACCATGCAATTTCTTTCTACCCAATCGCATGATTGGAAATACGCTTTTCACGCCATGCAGATGACGCCCGCTACAAAAGACATATTAGAAAAGATTTTGAAAAATCTGGAGTTTTTCCGATCAATAAGCTAAGTTTCGGCCGCGACGATTCTGTTGCACACAATATAAACCAAAAGTGAGATCCAGGGACAATAGTTTCCCTGCGGGCTCTCATTTGCCCCTGACTCACAAAGAAAGGATCGGTGGATGGGCTTATTCACAAACAAAAAAAAAGAACACACCACATTTCATTTGAACGTCCGGTTTAGCTCAGCCGTCAAAGGTAGCACTCGAAGCCAAACGGAAATCACGATTAACAAGTGGATCAAAGATGCGGAGCGTTGCTACAAGGATAAGCCCGCCTTAAAGATCCATCCGGAATGGAAATGGAATGTGAAGGGTGTGTCGAATAACCTGTCCTTTACCAACGGGCGAGAACTCAGAAAATTCATGGATGATAAGTTCGATAATATCGTGGGAAAATCAAAAACTGAAGGCTGCCTTCAAGTCCTGGTTGTCGATTCCGCCAAGATCACGAAGGACAACAAGTCATTTGCGGGACATTCGTATTTCCCTCATTGTGTGGTACCGTTTGGACGAAAACATGGAATTATCATGGATATCGGGGCCTTGAAGAGCACCTTCAGTCATGAACTTGGGCACTTCCTGTCGCTGAAGCATACATTTGAGGCCTATGTGGGCTTAAAGAAAAATTGCAATCGGGGTTACCCCAAGGGAGAAAGCGGAAAAGGTGGCACTCGAACGGGCAAGCGCATTAATCTCATGGACTACAAGCGAAAGGATTCTGACACAACATTTCTGAATGATTGCCAAAAGGAACGTGCCGCCAAACAACGCAGAATGTACATGACCAAAGACGGCGAGACGAATTACCGGAAACTCAAGGGCCTTCGCTAAACGAAGTGATTTAAAACTCATGATAGGAGATCGAAACTCACGAAGGTGAGACTGCTTCCTCAAAGAATTTGATCGTGAAGCCCCTTGGCCTGTCGGGGGGCTTTACCTCTACACTATCGCCCTCATTACCACAACCATTGCCTTCAGGATTTGAAGAGCACAATATTTCCCGCCGGGGGCTTGGTAAAACCCCCAAACCGAAAACCAGCTCTGGATGCCTTCCCATCGGGAGTTGAATATGGAAACATTCCCCATTAAATTTGATAGCACATTCTCCCCTCCGAAACCGTTAAATTCAGCAATCTGGTCTGCCACGCTCAGACAGAAAACAGGTTTTAAATTAAGAATGACATTATTGAAATTTGGCTGTGTAGGCCTGCTCGTGTTCCTCAGATTCGTTGAATCGGGCTGGAGTGCGACTATTGTCGGAGGGGAGATGATTGCTCATTGGTCGGGCAAAGGTAATATGTTCAAATGGAAACCTACCGGAAATTTTTCCATGGAGAGGTAAAGGGCATTCTTGAAGAGCGCCCTCCTTTGAAGGAATAGCCAGGGCTCTTTAATCGGGCACAGATCCGTGGCCAGGTGCCGATGAATATCGATCCCAGGACCAAAGCCCGGGATTCATTTGGAACGTGCACGATGAAGCTTCCAGACGCACACGCAGTAATTCATTCCCGGTGGTCCTCAAGAGCCTGGCGGAGACATGCAATGGAGAATTCACCTGGATGCGGGGAAACGGCAGATTCCCCGAGATGTCCGGCCCCACCAGATTTCAGTCCAGCATGGAAATCGAGATAACCGAATCAGGAGCCATCCACGGTGAGGCCACATGGCCGGAATTCACCTATCAATTATCCTGACATGCCCGCCAACGCCCCATATTCTCAGAAAGCACCAATTCTCCAGTAGGTTGATGATGGTACCTGGTGCCGAAAAGATGCGACCCCAAACTTAACTGCCCGGCCTTAGCAGGCCCCCACCACCTATTGGCAGGGTCATCCATAACGAAATCAAAGTACTTCTCATGCCGATCTTCTAGCGAAAAATCGCCTGAATTAGTTTATGGTGTGCCATAAACTCTAGCCTTCTTCTCATCAAATTGCATGTTTTTCAAATTTTAAATCGTGCAAAGTCCTGTTGAATCGATTCTGGCAGGTCCTAGGTCCACTCTCGATGAGAGGAATGCCATTGCCACCCATGATAGAGTGGGGAGAAATTTTGCGCACCGAAGTTATTGCTCCCGGGAAGCCATCAAGAAGAGAAAACCACGCCCGCTGAGGCATCTTAAGAATCATGATGAAGTCATTGAGGATCCGATGAACAAAAAACCGCAATTTCCTGACGAACAATCAAGTGAAGGCGCTTTTACACGGCAAGGTGATGCATTCCGGGAATGGGTGACTGATGATGGGAGTTCAGGATTTCCTGCGGCGCGTGAGCGGTATCATCTGTATGTCTCTTGGGCATGTCCGTGGGCGCACCGCACAATTATTATGCGAAAGCTCAAGCGATTGGAGGACGTGATTGGCATGACGGTGGTTGATCCTATCCGGGATGAGCGGGGTTGGGCCTTTCGAGACGGCCCTGGACATTCGACCGATCCTATCAATGGGTTTCAGTTTCTGAGTGAGGCTTATCGTGCGACCGATCCGGCCTATCGCGGACGCGTGACCGTTCCCGTGTTGTGGGATCGTGAAACCCGGCGTATTGTGAGTAATTCCGATGACGACATCATGCGGATGTTCAATTCGGCCTTTAATCAATTCACAGTCAGTACGTTAGACCTTTATCCGGTTGATCTCCGGCAGGAGATTGACCAACTGAATAACGATATTTATGAACAGGTCAATGATGGGGTCTACCGCGCAGGGTTTGCGACGTCCCAACGGGCTTATGACCACGCAGTCCGGCACCTGTTTGACATGCTGGATAGGCTGGAGTCCCGCTTAACCATACGACGGTATCTCTTTGGCAGGAGCCCGATGGAGACAGACTGGCGGTTGTTCGTGACGCTCATCAGATTTGACGCGGTGTATCAAGGCCATTTTAAATGCAATATCCGGCGCATTGTGGATTATCCCAATTTGTTTGGCTATCTCAAAGATCTCTATCAATACGATGACGTGGCGGACACCGTGAATATGGATCACATCAAACGGCATTACTACATCACTCACGATGACATTAACCCCACGGGTATCGTTCCCCTCGGCCCCGATCAGGATCTTCGCTCTCCCCATGGCCGGGAACATCTGTAGAATGCCGGCCGGCATTTTTAGTACGTCTTGAAGAAATTTTTCTGCTGCGGTAGCCAATCCGAGACTCCCAACGGTTACAAATCCTGCTTCCTCTCCATTTTTCATAATACCGTCCTGATGCCTGAAAATTACCAGAGAAGAAGTTAGAATATGGGCCAAAATTTCAAGCGGCACTTATTATTGCGACTGGACAAGGTGAATCCAAAGCAGGTACGTGCGTAAATCGAATCATACAGCATATATGGTTCCTCGCTCGTTCAAGTTTATCTCTGAAAGGTTCGTTTCCCACGATCCGACGCCTGCCGTCTGGCTCAAGGGCGGGACGCTCTCATCCGTTGGCGGGCCTTGTATGAGCGGAGCGAGTTGGTCCGCCCTCCTCAGGTTGGCGTCCGGGCCTTCCCATGAGGACAGACGGGGCGTCACTGGTTTTGGGGCCTTTTGCCGAAACAAAAGGGCCTCGCCTGCCGGGGCGAAACCCGGCATCACTGAACATCAGATTGACACGAGAGTTGTGAACACTAGTGCGTGGTTTTCCCCTACTAGCGATTGTTTACGAGGAAACCCCAAGATGGATTTCCGATACAAATCGTCAAGCTGTAAGGCAAGAACCATAAATTCTGAGTTAAATCTGGAGGAATCGTTATGACATTGACCGCACATAATAATGTCCCCCTTCCCTCGTTGATGTATGGCACGGCGTGGAAAGAAGGCGCCACGACCCATCTGGTGCAATTGGCGGTGGCTTCGGGGTTCACTGCCATCGACACGGCCAACCAGCTCATTCATTACCGGGAAGACCTGGTGGGTGAAGCTCTGCTGGCCCTGGACAAGCAAGGAGTGAAGCGGGAGGCCCTGTTCTTGCAAACGAAATTTACGCCGGTGAACGGACAGGACCATCGTACGCCCTATGATGCCTCAGCCGATCTCACCACTCAGGTGCAGCAATCTTTTGCCAGCTCGTTGACCCACCTCCACACCGATTATGTGGACTCATATGTCTTACACGGACCCTATTCACGATTCGGATTGGGAGAATCGGACCGGGAAGTGTGGGCGGCCATGGAGGAGCTCTATCAATCCGGAAAGACTAAAATGATTGGCATCAGCAATGTCACGGCCGGACAGCTCACCCAACTCTGTGCGGAAGCGAGTATCAAACCCATGGTCGTGCAGAACCGGTGTTACGCCTCCCATGGATGGGATAGAGAAGTGAGGGGGATTTGCCAGGCTCATGGCATCATTTACCAGGGCTTTTCACTCCTTACGGCCAACAGGGACGTGGTAGGCGATCCCGACATACGGGCTATCGCCAAACGGTTGGGGACGAGTCCGGCCCAAGTGGTCTTTCGCTTTGCCATGCAGATCGGCATGCTCCCGTTGACCGGAACGACCAGCCAACAACATATGAAAGACGATCTCCAGGCCGAACAATTGGCATTATTGCCTGAAGAAATCGAACTTCTTGACACCATTGCCGATTGACCAGACCACTCCTTCCCGAGGAGGAGATAATGTGGACTACCCTTTTCCTGGATTATCCCCGCCACATTTGACGCCTGATCGTATCGACCTGTCGGATTCGGGCCGCAGGCTTCAGAACTGCCTGCTTCCGGTTATTCTCCTCATCATTCTTCTTCCCTTCTCTGCCGGAGAAGGCAGCGCGATCCCCGAGCTGATGTTGGCTGACGTCTATCGGCAGGGTCTTGATCTCAGCCAATACCGGGTCAGCGAAAAACTTGACGGCGTCCGCGCTCGTTGGGATGGGACACATTTGATTTCGCGAGGAGGCAAGGTGTTTGCGGCACCGGAATGGTTTATCACAGGATTTCCAGCCATGCCTTTGGATGGAGAGTTATGGATGGGGCGAGGCCGATATGAAGAGGTATCGTCCATGGTCCGGACACAACACCCCCATGATGGGTGGGGACATGTGCGCTTCATGATCTTTGATCTCCCGGCACATGGCGGAACATTTGCCCAACGGGTGATCGCGATGAATGGCCTGAAGACCGAAAGCGCCTCTCCCTATTTTGGGATCATTGCACAACAGCGGGTGGGGAGCGAAGAAGACTTATTGAAATGGTTGCACAGGGTGATCGATGAAGGCGGTGAGGGGTTGATGCTGCACAGGGACACCGCGTTATATGCCAGTGGCCGTAGTCAGGATTTGCTGAAGTTAAAATTATTCACTGATGCCGAGGCCACAGTAATCGGGTATCGACCAGGCAAAGGTCAGTTTGCCGGTCTGATTGGTTCACTCAAGGTGCGAACGGATAATGGGATCATCTTCTTCATCGGAAGCGGGCTCAGTCATGAGCAGCGACGTCGCCCCCCACCGTTACAAAGCCGGGTCACGTTTCGTCACCAGGGATTGACCGGAAACGGCATCCCTCGCTTTCCGGTTTTTCTACGAATCCGCGATGAGGAACCCCGTTAACAAGAGATTTGTGCCCACAGGGGTTTAAGATATCCATGGCCCGGCTCCGCAAAGATTCATGGATTGTTCAAAAAGGCCGTCCGGCAAGGCCGCAAGCCGCGAGGAGGGCGAGACGTACCGGGGGAGGGTACGTTGAGCCCTTCGAGTAATGAGAACGCCGCGGGTGGACTTTTTCAACAGTCCAATCTAGTACCCTTCCCGTTTCACACAGGCATAGCTTAACTCCACATTGTCCCGCAGACATGTCCTTCTCAGCAGCTGATGATGCGCAGGCGAATCGGTGACGGCAACAAGGCCCAGGTGTCGGCAGAGCTGAATACTGTAGACCAGAGCCGCAGATGTTTTAATCAATCCAAATCCATACTCAAATGTCAGGTTCTCCTGTTCAGCCAACCGCCTTCGGCTCATGACTTGAAGGGTTTCGACGGTATAAGACGCGAACTCTCTTTCCGGCTGTTGGAAGGCCGCCAAAAGCGAAACGTCTGTCGGGACGGAACTTCGGCCCTGGCTATCCTGAGAGAACGCCACTAACCCTCGCTGAAACCGTCGATCATCCTTCAAGGCCTCATGAAAAATCGATCGCCAAAGAGGATCGGCGAGATCCTGATTGACCGCCGTAACCATCGTCGGACTCAGCGGCCCACTGACATCATGCCCTTGAATGATTCTACCGCTCTCTAATAGGTCCGGATAATAATCTCCCATCCGGTCTGGAAACCCTGTTGCCCCCATGAATGGGGTGAATTGCAAAGCCATAAAATCCAGAAAGTGGACAGGGGAATAATCCTTCAAAATCCGATGAAGCGTCTGTTCGTGGCACAAATGAAAGGGGTAATACAACGCATCCATGGGGGGAGAGCCTGGCAAATTTGTTTCAGAGAGTGTGGGGTGAGTTGAAACCGGTTCTCGTACCTAGTGTGATAGTAGGAAAAACAATCCCCTGGCAACCTCTGTTTTGAAAAAGGCTCCTAGCAAGCTGTTGAAAAACTCAAAAATTCTTCCGAGGCTTATCGGGATAAAAAAAATTCAGATCTTCCATGGGCAAAGCAGGATGTTCAAAAATGCCCGTCCAGTCTTGCCCTAAGGCCTCTCGAAGGAAAGACCGCAGCCGCTTGGACGGGCAAGAGGGTACAGAGAAGTACGTGAGCACGGCCAAGGGGGGACCTGCCTGCACGCTTGCGCGTCGAAGCGTCCTTCAGCGCGTAGACGCGAAGTCGCTTTCAGCCTTCGTAGCTCCTTCGGCGAAGGGGGCCAGGCGAGGCAGAGAACGTCGCTGGCGGACTTTTTCAACACCCTGCCAGCACTCAAGACATACCTTTCTTCCACCGGTGAAAAAGATCTTACCGGAATTCGGCGCAATGTTGGACCTCAATAGGGGAGCAACAAAAATGCCCGTAAAGTCCTATGACAATCCCTCTGTCTTGTTAGACCTATCTCAACGTGAGCATTTCAGCCGCCCACATGGGCCTGAAGAATTTTTGAACCGGCAATCATCGGATCAGCCGGAGCCAGCTCCAAGGCCTTTTTAAAATGGTTCGTCGCGTCGGCGTGGTTTCCCAACTTATCCAATGCGAGCGCAAGATTGTAATGCGCTTCCGGAAGGTCAGCATTGGCGGCTATGGCTTTCGCAAAATGTTCTTGGGCCACATCCCAATGTCCCTGTTGAAAATGATTGACCCCTTCCTCATTTTCTGCTGCACCGGCAACTCCGGCAGTTGCCATCAGGGCACCTTCCACCTGTGGCGTTTCCGCCATGCCCGGAGCTTCGGCCGGCGACATTGGCGTACTTTCCGCGTTGGGTTCCGGTTTCGTTTCTTTTCCGTATTCGCCTGAGTCGCATCCACCCCATACCAACATCATGAGGAACAGTAATCCGAGACCGAAAGATCGCTGATTCATCGTATCCTCCTTATTTGAAATGGTGAGCGGCCCTCCCGCAGACCGCGCAACACTGCTGAGAAAGGAATACATTCACGATTTGGATTGAGCAATGTCAATAGCGGCCATATTGTTCACCATCATGGTCGTCATGGCCCGAACGCCCATGCACCAACATAAATACCGTTTACGCAGAGATGTTTTCCAAAAACATTCGCCCAATGTCAACGAACAATTTCCCCCCTACGAGCAGGACAAGTCTTTTCTTTTCCAGACAAACAGGCACGCCAACACAAGGTTTTGTTATTCCTTCCCGGATTATCTATAAGGCCTGACGGTTTGAAGCGAGAGGGATGTGGTCATGGCTTTCTTCAGGTCAATTCGCTGATTGGGTTCCCTGTGTTTCTCATTATTTCCGCTTTCATTCTCGTTCCTACCTCGATCTTGTGTACCGAACAATCTCCCACTCCTTTTCCGCATTTCCCCCGAATATTATCGTCCTACTTGACTCCGGGAATTTTGAAATTATTTATTAAGTAACATCGATGCATGTTTGACCTTCGAAGGTATCCCGACGAATTAACAAGCATTTGGAAGAATGGAGTACGAGAAGTTCAAAGAGGAGGGGTAAACTATGGTCATTCGAAGATTGGAAAATTGGCCGTTTGATGGTTTTTCGGGCGGAGTTTCAGAGCTGGACCGGCTTCGACGAGATCTCGGTCACTTGTTCAATGGACTATCCAGGGTGAATGGTTGGGATTCTCCAGCCGGCGTCTATCCGCTTATGAATGTGTCACAGGACAGCGAAAATGTGTATGTTCGCTCGGAAGTTCCAGGCATGACGCTTGATCAACTAGAGGTGTCAGTCACAGGCCGGAATCTTACTGTCACAGGTGAGCGAGCAATTCCGGATGAGCAATCCAATGTGCGATATCATCGTCGAGAACGGGAAGCCGGGAAAATCCGGCGACAGTTAACATTACCCACGGATGTGGACAGTGAGCGGGTGCAAGCAAAATATCAACACGGTATTTTAATGGTGGTCTTGCCTAAAGCCGAAAAGGCTAAACCGAAAAAAATCGCCATCACAGGATAAAGATTGACATAGAGGTGAGTGATGGGGAAGACCCCATTCAATACAAAGGAGGATGAACACATGACAACACAGACGCAGGACATACAAGTTAGGGATAAGCGGGAAGTCAAATCGGATGCGGAACAAACAATCCCTGGTCGGGTGTTCTCACCCAATGTTGACATATTTGAAGACGATCAGGCCCTGACAATTGTGGCGGATATGCCCGGGGTCCCATCCGAAAATGTCTCAATTGATCTTCGCAACGATGTGCTTTCGTTAAGCGGTGTGCCGTCAGTTTCTGTTCCTGAGAAAGAGGAGCATGTTTTACGCGAGTACGAGACCGGGAAATATTTCCGACAATTTACTCTTTCTGAGGTGATTGATCAGGAACATATTGAAGCCAAACTGAATAATGGAGTACTGCGAGTAACTCTGCCAAAGGTGGGGCCTGCCAAACCTCGCAAGATTCAAATCACTGAAGGATAATCAGATCTCAACATTCGAGGGAGCCGTTCGAATAAGGCGGCTCCCTTTTTTTTTTGCGTGGGTGATCGCTCACCGGGAATGGACGATTTGGCGCCCTTTGATCCGCTGACAGGAGATCCGCATCAGGACAGAAGTCTCTACAAGAAGACTAAGACTGAAGCCCATGAGTGAACCACCCGAGAACCCGGTTGGCCCGAGCCCATCAACATGGTCATCGTGAATTAGTAATGGGAGAGCGTAAGTCCGCTTTGTCCCATTCCATCGTGAGCGACAATATAGACGGCATCTCCATCGTAGACTTTAGTTTCTTCACTGGCAATTCGTTTATTCACGGTCACCATGACTTTTTTTTCTTTTAACAACTGAAAGATTTCCCGAAGCGGTTTGCCTTGTTTCCTGATCAGTTGCTTAACGGTGACGGAGTCAGCAATCTCGCATCCAAGGGCTCGCTCCCCATCAACAGTTTGCAAATCACCCATTAACGTAATCGTAACCATAACTTCCTTTTGTTCATCATCACTTTTTCTCCAAGTATGCTTGAGAGGGCCAAAAGACCTTTCATTCAGTGTTTGATCTGATGAGCCACTAAGGCACGGTTGCAATAATTCGAGCCGGTCCTCCTGTGCCTCCTTGAATCTTCATAGGGAGGGCCGTCATTCGAGCTCCTCTGGGTGGTAAGAGTTCGAGATGCGCCACATTCTCCAACGCATAGCGATTCGCTCGACCCAGAATTTGATGAACCGGAAAATCTCGTGACTGCCCGGCATCAATGCTGGCTGTATCTATTCCAATTCCTAAAATATCTCTTTTCGTAAGCAGAAAAGTGATGGCCTTGGCAGAAAACCCGGGGAAATGGAGCGTAGTGGGGTCCTCCGGAGTGGAGCTACCAAGATATCGGGCCTTGTCCGGCCAATACTGTCCAAACCCGGTAAAGAGTAACACGATGGCCTTGGGAGGGATTGGACCGTACGAGATTTCCCATTGGGCAATATCGTCAACCTGTAAAGTATAATCCGGATTGGACTCCACCTGTGCTCGAATATTCAGCACGATCGCGTCACCTGTTAACTGGTCGACGGGGATTTCATCCACACTCCATCCGGACTCTGCAAAATGAATAGGGGCATCGAGATGAGTACCACCATGCTCTGAAGCTGAGTAGACTGCCGATGCATACCAATACCCCTGCTTGCTGGGACCCCAATTCGTTTTCTTCCAGTGAAAGGACTCATTCGTTGGCCAATACACGGTATGCTCATCAAAGGGATAGGTCAGATCGACGATTGTTCCCGTAAGGGGTTGGCCCATGGTGCATCCCCCGAATGCGAGAACCATTAGCATGACCCGGATCAACATGAGCTGGGACCTACGAGATTCAAAAAAAATGGCCACGGCAGCATAGGGAAAATCCTAACAAGTTGAGAAAGGGCACAGCAATGGAAGAAAGTCCCTGTGAATCACCAATCATCTTGGGAAAGGGCCGTGTACGGCATATGTGGAATCAAAACTGAAAACATGGTACAAAATGCTATCTATCTCAAAAGGCTCATCACACACCATGTATAAAATAATTACAATTCTCATTCTTCTAGTGATCTTGTTCTTTATGGTTCGTCGAGCTTTCCGTGAATGGAGTCAGCCCAAACTTGATCCCGCCACCCCAGGGAAAGATGTGATGATTCAAGATCCCGTCTGTAAAGTATACGTAGCTGCAGGCACAGCGATTGTGCAGGAACTAAAAGGAAAGAATTATTATTTCTGCAGCCAGGATTGCGCCAGACATTTCAAGCCTGAGGACGTCACCTAAAGACCCGATTCGAAACCTGATGATTGATGATGGAAGGCAGGCGAATTAGGTTAGGGCTCCACCACACGATGAACCGGAACCTGCCGTGCACCCAAGGCAATGGGGCCCGACCACAATTGGACGGTGTTCCAGTTCCATCAAATTGAACCGGTCTATCCAGGCTTGAGATTCCGGCTGGACCGGCAGATCCAACATTTGATTGAAATCACAGTCATAGAGGCGCCCGTCCCATCCCACACTCAGTAGAGACCGACACATCAGCCCCTCAATAGCCAATGGATTGAAATTATTTAATAAGAGCGTGTAGTAATGCTCTAGTTGTCCTGCGTCGCGCAACTCATCCCGGAAACGACTGATCGGCATATTGGTGATGGTGTAAAGGCGGTTAAACTGTATGCCATATCGCTGCCCCAATTCTTCTTTAAAATCTTGTTCTAGTTCGACTTGAGGCGGTGGAAGGACAGGGCCCAGCGGGTTATAGACCAGATCCAGCATGAGGCCGGTTCCGTCTGTTCCATACCCCAAGCCATTGAGAGTCTGCAGCGCGGTAATGCTCCGATTAAACACGCCTTTCCCCCTTTGCTGATCGACATTGTCGGCTTCATAACAGGGGAGGGAGGCGACGATGTCCACGTGATGGTCTGCAAGAAATTGAGGAAGATGCGCTTTACCCTTGACATAGAACACCGTCAAATTACAGCGGTCGATCACCTTTCGATTTCGTACCCGACATTGCTCAACCAGATACTCAAAATGCGGGTTCATCTCAGGCGCCCCTCCCGTGATATCCACCGTCATAATCTGAGGGGTGCGGTCGAGAACGTCCAGGATCTGATCCATGGTGGCTTTGCTCATGCTTTCCGTCCGTTGAGGCCCGGCATCGACATGGCAATGGTGACAGGTTTGGTTACAAACCTTCCCGACATTGACCTGAAGCGTGGAAATCGATTGAGCCTTGAGGGGAAGCGAATGATGGGGTGCTAATGCTTGCTCGAACGACGGAACCATCCCGGAAGATTGATCCGGGGCAACCATGGGGATAGCTGAAGTTTTCATTGTTTTGATGGCCTTCATTCCTCACACACCGGCAGGGTGATTATTCGGAAATTCCTAACAACACCCCGTTGATGGTCCGCAAATGACGGGTTCGGAGTCCACGCCCTCTCTGGATCGATTAATGATCGCGAAATAGGGTTGATACGAAGTGGTCTGTAGGACCTTGTGTGTTTTAGAGCAAATTTCTACCGGCTCACCGCATTGATACGTATGATGGTCATCGTCACAGACCTCTAAGAACGGTCCGGTCAACACGGCAAATTGTCCTTCCCATAGACAAGGCGCATCTTCGGGATAGACGGCCAGCATTCGGGAATCTTGAACCGCCAGAGCCACCGGTTTCTCCTCAATAATGAATCGCTCATGATAAGGAGCTAATGCCAATAATTCGGCCGTTCGTTCATCGATTTGCTGAGGATTGCCTCGAGTAAATGTTGTACCCAGCTCATCCAGCACCTGAGAGAATGGACCGGTGAGGGTTGCAAAGACGGACGACGGAGTGGTCGATGTGGAGGCCAGTTTATACCCCGTGAGTGTCACAGAGAGGAACTGGATGCCGTCAATCACTCTCCAGGGAATACTATTAACCTGATGAAGCCCTTTGAATCCGGCTTCCCGAAGCTCGCCCCAATAGTCTTTGATCGTAAGGGCGCCTGACAAACAATCGCCCCATTTGGCCTTGTCATATATTAAGTAATTAGGAATTGGTTGGTCGGCAACAATATCGGAAATGGTGAACCGTCCACCATGTCGGAGCACGCGAAACATTTCCTGGAAGACCTTCCTCTTATCCGGAGCGAGATTAATAACACAATTCGAAATGATGAGATCCACCTGGTCGTCTTCAACAGGCATGGCGTCGGCAAATCCCTTTCGAAAGTCCACATTCGGCTCCGGATAACCAAGATTTCTGGCAACTGTTGGTGCGTGCGCACGCGCCAACGCCAACATTTCATCGGTCATATCAATTCCAATGACACGACCTCGGGGCCCGACTTTCCGGGACGCTTCAAAACAGTCGATCCCGCCTCCAGAACCAATGTCCAGGACGACTTCCCCAGGTTGGACAGTTGAAAGACCGACCGGAGTTCCGCAGCCATAAGACACCTTCAAGACCGGTTCTGGAATAAATTGTCCCAAATCCTCATGGTTATACCCGGTCGGGCAACACAACTGTTCACCGTTGGTCACCGCTTTAGCGTATCGCTGGCTGACCGCCTGGGTGATAGAATGATTTTCCTCTTTTGTTTCATTGGCCATAGTACCCTCATGGAAATTTGAGAAATCCTGTTAATTCCTTGCACCCTGCTATCATAATAAGGCATAGGACAAGGAATCACCCCTAGATAACAGTGTCTGGACATGCGCGGAAATGTTACACATTTTACTCCTAAAAGAGAACAAGAGACGAAATCAAGGAACCCAATTGTGAAAAAATCCGCTCTCTCTTGAGAAGAGCAAATCAGATGAGAGAGAATAGATGAAGGCTAGGCCCTCCCCTTCATCTTCCATTCAGTTCAAGAAGGAGGAAGACACTCCTGCATTTACACATAAATCAAGCAAATTTTCCAGGTATCGACTTTGCCTTCCTGAAAGATCAGGAAAAAATATGCTCGAAAAATTTGTGAAATAGCGAGAACGGAAATTTACTCCATGGCCCTTGTTCCTTGCCCTGAATGTCACAAAGAGGTCTCCACAGAAGCTCGAGCCTGTCCTCAATGCGCCTTCCCTTCTCCCGGGAAGCACGCATTAGAAGAGGAACGTGCATCCGGACTTCATACCTGTCCACAATGTCACGGTCTGGTCTCGCCGGATGCCCGCACATGCCCATATTGCCGGGTGTCGTTAGCAGGAGGACTCCCACAGCAGGAGGATAATGGCGAATCAATCCAGGAAACGCTGGTGTGTCCGCATTGTCGAGCATCCTATATCCATACCAGGAAAATTCCCCAACCTGTGAAGCCAGAGACCACGTCTCCGGGGAAAATACCCTCAATCCCCCCAGTGAAAAGGGTAGCTACAAAAGGCTCACGAGCCAGTCAAGTGGAACCTCTCCGGAAAACCACAGCACTCCTGGGGCCACGACGACCCTCTGCATTGTGGCAAGACCCGTCGGGGTCCCAAAAAGTTTCTCCCCCCCGTTATCCCCGTAGCAAAAAAAACTCGATCCTCATCGGTCTGATTCTCTTAGTGATTGTGACCATATCCGTGGTGTTCGGAGCTATTTGGCAACTCAATGGGCTCAATCCCCTGGAAACCATCCTCTCCTGGCGGATGTAAGTCCACCAAATTTCCCTTTTTCTAATACCCCATCAAGCTGTGCTCATCCCCAGCGCACATTCTCCCCTTTCAGGGCGGTCACGTGGAATCGCGGAAAAAGAAATTGTGCCTGTCAATCGGAGAAGGAGGGTGGAACGCGCAAATATCCGGCCCGGCGATTATCCGCCAGGAAGTAGGGACGCGGCGGCAGTGGGTCCTGCGATATTGGAGAACATAAGGGAGGCACTAACGGCCCAGTCGATAAACGGTCCTGGGTACACACCCAACAACACGGTTCCGGCAATCCCGACGTACACCGCAACTTTGATCGGCATGGATGCAAGAATTGGCGAAGAATCGGTAGGCTCGTTGATGTACATCTTTTTAACGACAATCAAATAGTAGTACATGGAGATGACGATATTGATGAGTCCGACAATCAGAAGCGTGTATAGCTCCTCTTTTATGGCAGCAATAAATAAATAGATTTTCCCGATAAATCCCGCAAGCGGAGGAACTCCAGCCAGCGACAACAGGAAGAGCAACATGGACGCCGCTAAAAACGGGGAACGTCGATTCAGACCATTATAATCTTCAATTTCGTCGCTTTTCATGACCCGACTCACGGCAATGATGACTGCGAAAGCTCCCAAATTCGCAAAAAGATAGGTCAAGAGAAAAAACATAATCGCATCGCTGCCTTGTTTCGTCCCTGCGGCTAATCCGATCATGATATTTCCAATTTGCGCAATGCCGGAATAGGCCAAAAGCCGTTTAATATTCTTTTGGGCAATGGCCACGATATTGCCGTAGGTCATGGAGAAGATGGATGCGACGACAAATAACAACACCCACATTGGCTTGAATGAAGCAAGAGACACGTAAAACATCCTGATAAGGATAGCCAATGCTGCGGCCTTCGGTGCAATGGAAAGGAAGGCCGTCACAGGGGTCGGTGCCCCTTGATAGGTGTCAGGAATCCAGGCGTGAAAAGGGACTGCACCGATTTTGAATCCCAGGGCGGCAAAGATCAAAATGTAGCCAATCGCCAGTCCATAACTTCCAGGGGTGCCGGTCATTTCAGAGAAAATGAGGGTCCCGGTTTCGCCATAGACCAAACTGATGCCATAGGCTAATAATCCGGCCGCAAATACCCCTAAAATAAAAAACTTGAGGCCGGCTTCCGATGAGCGTTGGTCATCTCTGAGGTAGGCGACCAGCACATAAAATCCAAAGGTTGAAAATTCCAGGGTGACAAAGACGGAGAGAAGGTCATTGGACGAAGCCATGAACATCATACCGAGGGCCGACATCACGACCATGACATAATACTCGCCGCGGAAGAACCTGAAGTCCTTCACATAATCAATCGACATAAACAGGACAAGGGCGGTGGCGCCCACAATAATGAGCTTAAAGAAGATCCCCATCCGATCCAGCACGAACATGTTTTTAAACAAGGCCCCTGTGGTCCCGGCTTGGTCAAACCCCAATAGGATCAGACCGGTGACCGCTAACCCCGCAATACTCAGGTAGGCCAATTGTTGGTGCGTCATTCGCTTCAGCGAAAAGTCCAGTGACAGGAGGAGACACAACCAGAGTGTGAGAAAAATCTCAGGCAGAAGCAGGAGCAGATCAGCGACGGAAAGGTCAAGTTGAAAGATCATTGCAAGATAATCAGACTGTCCTCAGAAGGTTCAATGTTGAATCGTTTACGGTAAAAGGCCCTGAGTGTTTTGGGTAATGAGTGGGGCCACCTGGTTAATCCGGTCTACCATAGGCTCCACAGTCGACCGTACCACTTCGTAAAAATGCCCGGGGAAAATCCCAAGAGTAATGCTACAGACTATTAAAAGAAGTAATGGCATGCGATCCACCCAATGTCTGGCATCGGTGGCATGGGCGTATTCCGGATCCAATCTCCCGTAAAACAGCCCCCGCATCATTTTGAACATATACGCAAGGGTCAGAACGATGCCGAGCACCGCCACGACGACTTGAAAGGGATATGCATCCCAACTCCCCACAATAATCATCACTTCCGCAATAAAATTGATCGTCCCCGGCATGCCGATTGAGGCCATACAGGCGACGATAAAGGCCCCGGCAATAAACGGCATCTTTTCAACGAGTCCTCCCAAGGATGGAATGTCTCGTGAATGGGTTTGGTCATACACCCAGCCAGCCATGGCAAACAACATGCTGGTTGCCAGAGCATGGGCAAACATATAGATAACGGCGCCGGATAGACTGATATAGCTCAATGCGGCCATGCCCAGGAAGATATAGCCCATGTGACTCGAACTGGAATAGCCGATCACATATTTCGTATCCTTGGCGAAATAGGACACCAGACCCCCATAGATGATAGAAAAAACGCAGAGAACAGCCGCTACCCACATCCACTCCCGAGTAGAGTCAGGCAGAATTTCAAAGGCCACGCGTATAATGGAAAAATGCCCGAGCTTCATTAAGACACCGGCATGCAGCATGCTGGTAGCTGCCGGGGCAGCAGCATGGCCGACGGGAGACCAGGAATGCAAAGGCCATATCGGGGCGATCGAGGCAAAGCCAAAAAATATCAGAAACCAAATCAACGTAGCGACGTTGTCAGAAAAATGAGCCTGTTCACGCAGCACCACAATGTCAAAGGTGTGGAGACCGGAAAGATGGTAAATGAGCAGGATACCCATCAGGGCCACCACCGCCCCCGCAGACAGGAACAGGGTCAGCTTCATGGCTGCGTATTCTTTGCTGTTGGATCCAAAGTTAAATATGAATCCGATGGAATCCCGAAGCTTTCGCTCTTCGGGATTGGTCATGGAGAGATACCCTTTGGTATGACTTCCCCATACGCCCAGTAATAAGTACATGGGCAACACCGACATTTCATAAAAGAAATAGAGGAAAAAGAGATCCAGCGACATGAAGACCCCAATGGTCGCCGCCGCAAGGATCAGGAGGAACATATAGAACTCTTTGGTCCGATCCTTGATGTGCCACGAAACAAAAATGCCCGCAAATAACAGGATTGCGGAGGCAAAAACCAATGGGCCGCCGATTCCATCCACCCCGAGGTAAAAGGCAATGCCTAATTCTTCAGACCAGGCATACCGCTGGACAAATTGAAATCCGCCTTTCGCCGTATCGTAAGCAAGAAAAATATAGAAAGAGGCCATGAGGGAAATACCCGCAGAAATAGCCGCAGTCATTCGCACCAGGAGCGCTTCCTCCCTGGGGACGAACATTAACGCGATCGCGCCCAAAAATGGTGCAAAGAGAATAATGAGTAGGGAATATTCACCCATCGTTGTTAATTCCTGGTGACCTCAGTGGAAAGCAGGGATTCATGCTGTTGAGCTGTCGCCATTCCTGGATGCAACCGGTCAACGACCTCCTGCACGGATCCATTAACCATTCGCAAGAACGGGGAAGGATAAATGCCGATCCAAAAAATCATGACCGACAATGCCACCCCGATTGCCCATTCACGGCTATTTAAATCCTTAATGGCTGCCGGCACACTGTCTTTCAATGGTCCAAAGATGGACCGCTCATAAAACCACAAAAAGTATGCGGCCGCAAAAATGATCCCGGTGACCGCAATGGCTCCATAAAGCCACCAGGCTTGAAACACGCCCAATAAAATGAGGAATTCCCCTATAAAACCATTGGTTCCCGGTAACCCGATGGAGGCCATCCCAATGATTAGCATAAACGTGGCAAGAAGCGGCATTTTCTTCGCCAACCCACTGTATCGTCGGACGTCATTATGGCCCAGACGTTCATAAATGAATCCGGCCAGGAAAAATAATCCCGCAGTGCTGAATCCCAAATTAATCATGGTTATCAGGCTGCCTTGTATTCCTTGGAAATTCAGCGCAAACATGCCCACGACCACAAAACCCAAATGGCTAATACTGCTAAACACGAGCAGACGCCGGAAGTCAGGCTGGATGATGGCGACAATCGCTCCATACACAATAGCGGCCAGACCCAGGGTCATGAGAATAGCGACCACCGTGGCGTGCTGAGAGGCATCGGGGAGCAAAGGAAACGAAAAACGAAGGAACCCATATGTACCCAATTTAATCCCGGCCAGCATGACAGACATAGGGATCGGCCCTTGAACCAAGGCATCGGGCAACCAGGAATGAAATGGAAATATGGGCGCTTTAAAGGCCAGGCCCAAAAATACCAACCAAAAAATCAGCAGTTGCTGACTAAGAGGAATCTGAACAGCAAGCAAGTCGAGTAAGTCAAAGCTATACACCTGTTTCGCTTCAAAATAGTTCAAGCTCAGAAGGCAAAAGCCCACAAGCATGAACACGCTCCCCAGGAGAGTATAGAGGACGTACTTCAACGCGGCATATTGGCGTTGTTCTCCAGGACCCCAGAGTTTAATCAGGAAATAACTGGGGATGAGCATAAGTTCCCAAAATACAAAAAAGAGGATCAAATCAATGGAGACAAAAATCCCCATCATCGTGGCTTCCATCCCCAGCAGGCACATATAAAACGCTTTTGGACGAGCATGAACCGTATCCCAAGCGTAGAGAACCAGAAGCAGGATGAGGAAAGCGTTCAGGCCCACGAACAGAACGCTGATTCCGTCCACCGCCAGGTGATAACTAATACCTAAGAAAGGAATCCATTCATGACGTTCGGCGAACTGCATGGCCGCCGTCTCAGGAACGAATCGCCATAACATCAGCGACGCCACGACCATTTCCAGGCTCGCAATCCCTAGCACACTCTTCCGGATCAGGTCTTGATCCTTCAAAGCCCAAATAACCATCGCTCCCAGAAAAGGAAAGAAAGTGAGAAAGGTCAGAATGGGGAACCCAAATTGTAATTCTTCTTGCATGATAGTCAGTTACCGAATGGACATGTCGGCGGCGGAAGATCCAACAAACCACACCAGGACCAGATGAATGAGCAGCGCCAGCCCAATGACAATAATGGCGGCATAATGATGGACCATGCCACTTTGTATTTTTCGCCACGACCACGAGAGAAGATGATTGGAATAGCCCACCACATTCAATCCTGCGTAGATCACGTGCTTTTCAGTCCAGGTAATGGCTGCTGCGCTGATATCGGTTCCTTTGCCAATTCCTATAACAAATCGGTCCAGAATCTGGCGATCAAACCAGTCCAATAACATCCCAACCTTCTTAAAGAATTCCACAATCAAGAAGTCATAGATCTCATCGACGTAATATTTATTCAGAATCGTGGTGTAGGCCCGCGGAGATTTTGCAGCCCATTCGTCGGCCATCTGAGGACGCATGGCATACATATAATGCGCTAACCCCCATCCACCCAGGGCGATCGCTATGGCCACACTCATGAGACCCAACAACATGCCCCATCCCACTTCATGGGCCTCAGCACCCAGTGGAGTCGCCACATCATGTAAAAATCCATGGAACCAGCCATGTTCCGGGGGTACGCCAAGGAATCCTCCGAAAAGGGCCAACCCCGCTAAAATCACGAGCGGAATGGTCATCACGGAAGGTGATTCATGAATATGGTGGGCCACATGTGGATCGACTCGGGATGATCCATAGAACGTAAGATACGTGAGCCTGAACATATAAAAACTGGTCAAGAATGCTCCAACAGCGGCTAGAAGATACAAGTGATAATAGCCATGGACGAAGGCATGAGCCATAATTTCATCTTTACTCCAAAAGCCTGCCAAGGGAGGGATACCCGCAATGGCGAGAGTTCCGATCAGAAACACCCGATAGGTCGTCGGGATCTTGTCATGGAGTCCGCCCATCTTCCGGATGTCCTGCTCCCCACCCAATGCATGAATCACCGAACCGGCCGACAAGAATAGAAGAGCTTTGAAAAATGCATGTGTCATCAGGTGAAAGATGGCGGCAGTATAGGCGCCAACCCCGCAGGCCAGGAACATATAGCCCAACTGGCTGACGGTTGAATAGGCCAACACTCGTTTAATATCGTTTTGAACAAGTCCAATCGTGGCGGCGAACAGTGCCGTGACCCCTCCAACAATGCCCACGGTCGCCAGAGCCATCGGCGCCATATCAAATATCACATGGTTTCTCACCACCATATAGACCCCTGCGGTGACCATGGTGGCCGCATGGATAAGCGCACTCACCGGAGTCGGGCCTTCCATGGCATCGGGCAACCAGGTGTACAAGGGTAATTGCGCCGACTTACCGATCGCGCCGACTAACAAACAAAGGGAGATGGCGGTGGCCATTTCAGTTGAAAGAGTCGAGGCCTTGGCCATCACGGCCGTGTAATCGAGTGTGCCGAAATGGGAAAAGATCAGGAATATCGCCAGCAAAAATCCGGCATCGCCAATCCGGTTCACGACAAAGGCTTTGGTCGCGGCCTTCCCCGCCGAAACTTTTTCATAGTAGTACCCGATCAACAGGTAGGAACAGAGGCCCACGCCCTCCCACCCAATGAACAACACGACATAATTGTTTCCCATGACGAGCAGGAGCATGGAAACCATGAAGAGGTTCATATAGGTGAAGAAGCGGGTAAATCCTTCTTCACCATGCATATAGCCTACGGAATAGACATGGATGAGGAACCCCACACCGGTCACCACCAACAGCATGATGACACTCAGCGGGTCGATGAGAAAGGCAAGATTTATGGAGAGATCGCCTCCGAAAATCCAGGAGTAGGCGATGACTTCACGCGGTGTAGGATCTCCGAGAATCGAAACGAAAACACCGAGCACACATAGAAATGACAATCCGACGGAGCCAAAAGCCAGTCGCCCTGCCATATCATGGGAATAGCGAGAGCCCAACAGCCCGTTGACCAACACGGCCAGCAGAGGAAAAAGAGGAATCAGGAGAACGAGCAGATCGAACACGTTACCACTTTAAAATATTAATTTGATCGACGTTCGTGGCCATTTTTCCGCGAAACACCACAATGATAATCGCTAATCCGACAGCAGCTTCCGCTGCGGCCACCGCAATGATAAAGAGTGCCGCCATTTGCCCGGACATGGAATGAAGGTAATGAGAAAAAGCCACCAAATTAATATTGGCGGCATTCAACATAATCTCCACGGACATGAGGACGACAATAAAATTCCGCCGGATCAGGACGCCGACGAGTCCGGTCATAAACAAAATTGCGCTGAGAGCCACATAGGCTGAAAGAGGAATCATTGTTATGGGGTTTTAGGGCATGGAAGAAATGCCTGGTTCTTCTTGGGAGTTAGTCTTCGCCGGTGTTTTAGCAAGAACGATGGCACCAATCACAGCCCCTAACAGGAAAATCCCAATCACTTCAAAGAGCAATAAATAATCGCTAAACATCGTGATCCCAATAGCATGGCTGGGCCCCGTTTGCAGGATGAGGTCAGGCGTGGCCGCTCCAATCACACCGCCATAAGGCGACTTAAGGAGGAGAATCAGGAGTTCTCCAAAAATTGCAGTTCCGGCAAACACTAAAAAGGCATATTTTTTATGGAGATGCTGTTCCTCCGTTTTTAAATTCATCAACATCAACACGAAAAGATACAAAATAAGAATCGCTCCCGCATACACAATGATTTGCACCGCAAAAAGAAATTCCGCATTCAACAGGACAAACAGACCGGCGACATGGAGCAGAAGCGTCAGCAAAGCCAACGCGCAGTGCACGGCATTTCGCAATGCCACAGTCAAAACCCCTGCCACGACACTCACCGTGGCAAAATATCCAAAAAGAAGCCACATCATGATGAAACTACGGTTCCTGGGTACTTTTTATTGAAACAGGGAAATGGTAGCGGTAGGCGCGGCCTTCCTCCCCTTCCTTCTCTTGGTTATGGGCATAGAGATACTTTTTGGCATCATCTATATGACGCTCTCCAATCTGGTAGAGCCGCGCCTTGTCAAAGAGGAGGGTCCGCTTATCATGAGTCGAAAATTCATAGACCTTCGTCATCGCCAGGGCATTGACCGGACAGGCTTCGACGCAGTATCCACAAAACACGCACTTCGTAATGTCGATGTAAAATTCGGAGGCATACCGTTGGAGCGGGAGAGTTTTGTCTTCTTCGCTGATAACCTTAATGCAGCGTGAAGGGCAAGCCGCTTCACACAAATCACAGCCCACACAGCGTTCTGTCCCATCTTCATACCGTAACAGGCAAAGTGCGCCACGATGGGCATCAGGAATCGTTCGTTTTTCCCGTGGATATTGAAACGTAATGGGGCGATGCAGCAAATGCTTAAGCGTTACCTTCATCGCATCCCAGATTTCTCGGAAGAGCACGGCGTCGAAAAACTTTTTTGTCGTGGGAGAATTACTCATGGTCTGATGACTGGCCTTTCTGATCAGGCCTTTTCAATAGAAACATAGGTCAACTTGAAATAAGGAACCCCTGTGACAGGATCGACCTGAACCGACATCAGGTCTTTTACGGGTGGATCATTGAAATGTTCAGGAACCGTACAGGTCCCTGGCAATAACGACGTATCCTCTTCCACTCCCATCTCCACTGTGCCCTGATCTGAAGTGATCCGCACCCGGTCATGAGCACCGAGATCAAGATTGTTGAAGTCCTGGGTGCTCATGCGAAGACGGGACGTATTGGGTGAAATTTCCATCAGGCCGGAAGCCCGGGTGGAAAGTTTCCCTGAATGATAAATTAATTGAATCATGCGTAAGGCAAAGGGCCGTTGAGTAGGACTCTTCATCCCTACGGGGTACCGCAACGCCACTTCCTCAGAAAAAGCCTTTGAGAAATACTCCGAGGGGTCAGGAGCCACATGAGAGACCTTCCCCAGATTGTAATAACCCGGAAGGACCTTTCGGATTTCATTTTGAATATCCTGCGTCGTTTCGTATTCCATGGGCGAGCCTAACCCGTTTGCCATGCCGACCATGATGTGCCAATCCAAGGTGCTTTCGCCAAGAGAATCCAGGGCCGGACGGAGAAATTGAACCTTTCCTTCCTGATTGGTCACTGTGCCGTCTTTTTCCGCAAAGGTGGAAGCTGGAAAAACCACGTGGGCCATTTTGGCGATTTCCGTTAAGAAGGGGTCCTGGCAAATGAGAACTTCTAACTTCGCTAATGCACTGGTGACATCATAGGAAACGGGAAGCGTTTCTAATGGATTTTCGCCAACCAGATAAAGGGCCTTAATTTCCCCCTTTTGACAACGATCCAGAATTTCCGTGAGATTGGCTCCGCGGTCAACGTCCGGAAGGTTGTTGCCCCAGACACGAGCAAATGTTTCCCGGGCTTGGGAATCAGTGAAGGAAACCGGACCGGACAGATATTCCGGTGCGACACCCATATCGACTGCTCCTTGTTCGTTCGCTTCCTCGGTATAGGTGTTAATGCCGCATCCTTTTCGACCAAGCTTTCCTGTGACCCAGGCTAGATCGATAAGATTCAACATATGCTGATAGCCCCCGGCATGCCGGAGAATACCCTCCCCGCAAATGATGATCGACCGGGACGCTTCAGCAAAGATTCGAGCTGCCTCATGAATTTGCTCCTGACCCACTCCAATCTGGCTGGCCATGTCCTCAAGAGAAAGTAGCCCAACGGCCTGCCTTAACGCCTGCAAGGCTTCGGGAAATGCCGACGTGGCTTCTTCGTCAATCAACTCCTGATCCAGGACCGACTTCACCAGACCTTGGACAAAGAGGCCCTCGGTCCCTGGCTTCACCATCATGGGGTGAGAAGCCAATTTCGCGATATTGGTTTGCATGGAATCCACAACAATGGTTTGAGCCTTATACAACCCCATAGCCGACTTCACTCGCAAACTGGCAACCGGATTAGTCTCTGTAATGTTGGCTCCAATGATGAGGACAGCCTTCGCTTTATTGATCTCTTCCGAGGTATTCATCATACGATGAAGGCCCAAGGCATGCTTCATGGCCCTGACAAAATTCAGATGCCCGTATCTGGCACTGCTGTCAAGATGATTGGTGCCAATAACCGAACGCATAAATTTTTGAAACACATACAGATCTTCGTTGGTACACCGGGCTGTAATAAGCCCGGCGATGGCTTGCGCACCATATTGCGCTTTGACATGGGCTAAACGACCTGCAGCCAAATCTAACGCATCAAGCCAGGGGGAAGGTTGCAATCCGGATTCGGTACGAACCAATGGAGTTTTCAGACGGGTGTCACTATCAATGAACTGAAATCCAAAGCGGCCACGCACACAAATACCGTCATGCCCATTTACCGTATCTGTGCGATCTCCCCATTTGTTTTTCCAGGAAAGGGGGGAGGTTACCCGAACCACTTCCGTATCTTTAGTTTCCACATAAATTTGGCAACCGTCACCGCAATAATTGCACGTCGTGGTCGTTTTTTTGAGCTGCCAGGGTTTATAGGCATATTTTGAAAATTTATTGGTGATGGCTCCAACGGGACACACCGCCAGGCAATCCCCGCAGAATTCACAATCCAGCGCTTGATCGCCTTTCGCCACTACCTGGGTAAACCCGCCCTTTTTCATAAATTGCAGGGCATCGATGCGTAGCACGTCTTTGCAAATATTGATGCATTCTCCGCAAGCGATGCAGCGGTTCATATTGAAATCAAGAACCAGGCTGCGCGTATCTTCCGGAATATTTTTTTGTTTTGCGTTGGCTAAGTTGGTCACACCATGTTCAAAGGCCATGTCTTGCAATTCACAATGGCCATCGGCATCGCACACCGGACAATCCAGGGGATGGACGGATAGGTGTTTTTCCACGGCTTTTTTCCTGGCCAGAAACAGCTCCTCGCCCTCGGTCTGGATGACCATTCCGGCTGCGGCCTTCGCGGTACATGACCGGACAGGCGCTTTTTTCCCTTCTTGAAAAACAAGACACATTCCACAGGATCCGAAGGGATCGAAGGTATAGTGGTAACACATCGCGGGCACAATTTTGCCCGTGCTGGATATGACGTCGTAGAGGGAGACCCCTTCCTTGGCCTGGACAACTTCACCATCCAGGGTCAGTTCAATTGTCGCCGCTTCAACATCAGGCGTCGTGACAGGCTTTAATCCCATTGAGGTCCTTTTTTAACTGTAGCCAATACCATAATTCAAGACGAAGTCCGAAAAGACCACACTACCGATCACACTCCCCCATGACAATATCGTATGTGCCAAAAATGGTGACCGCATCGGCGATCATATAGCCTTTGGCCATATAATCGAAGGCGCCCATATGAATAAATGAGGGAGCACGAATTTTCAGACGGTAAGGCCGACCGCCCCCAGTACTGACGATGTAAAATCCCAGTTCGCCTTTATGGGCTTCAGTTCCGCAATAAATTTCCCCGGCTGGTGCATCAAATCCCTGCGAAAAAAGTTTGAATTGCTGAATCATCGACTCCAGATTCGTGAACACCCGATCCTTAGGAGGCAAAGTCACACTCGGCACATCAGCCAAAATCGGCCCTGGCTCCATTTGCTGCAAGCATTGTTGAATAATTTTGAGACTTTCACGCATTTCCTCAATCCGGATCCAGTACCGATCGTAGGTGTCTCCATTTTTTCCAACCGGCACGCTAAATTCACATTTAGGATACGCGCTATAGGGTTCATATTTCCGCAGATCGTAATCAACCCCGGATCCTCTCAAGGTCGGACCGCTCAATCCAAAACTCAGGGCATCTTCGGCAGAGATCACCGCCACACCGCGTGTCCGGGCTAACCAGATGCGGTTTTTTTCCAAAAACACCACATATTCGTCAATCTTGGGAGGAAAGTAGTCCAGGAACCTTTGGACTTTTTCTGTCAACGAAGGAGTGAAATCGCGTTCGACACCGCCAATGCGATACCAGCTGGTTGTCAGTCTTGCGCCACACAGTTCGTCGAACCAATCCAACAAAATCTCCCGGTCACGAAACGTATAAAAGAACACGGTCATCGCCCCGATATCCAAGGCCTGGGTACCCAACCAGAACAAATGGCCGATAATACGCTGCACTTCAGCCACGAGAGTCCTGAGATATTCCGCCCGGTCGGGAACAGTGATATCCATGAGCTTTTCCACAGCCCGACAATACGCGAAGTTGTTATACATCGCGCAAACATAATCCAGCCTATCGGTATGGGGTATAAACTGGTGATACGTTCCACCCTCAGCCAGCTTTTCGACTCCTCGGTGAAGAAAGCCCAGTACCGGGGTGGATTTCACAATCCGCTCACCCTCAAGCTCTAGAATCACCTTCAACACCCCATGCGTACTCGGGTGTTGTGGCCCCATGTTTAAAAGCAGCTCTTCCGTCCGGAGCGTGGGCAATGACTCCGTTTCCGGGTGGTTCGGATCGACTTTATAGACCGTTGTACGTTGATCTTCCAGTTTCATGTTATCGGCCTAGAGCCTGCCGGCTCCCCTTGCCCCGATAAGGGACTCGGCAATCACGTCGGGTCGTTTAAAAAATCAAAGGTATCACGCCAGCCTTTTCCCTGAACGGGGAAATCTTTGCGAAGCGGATAGCCTTCGGTGTAATCATCTGGCATCAAAATGCGTCGAAGGTCCGGATGGCGATTAAACCGGATCCCCATCATGTCAAACACTTCACGTTCCATGAAATCCGCTCCCATCCAAAGATCCGTCATGGAATCGACCAGACAATCGTGTTCAGGAACTCGGGTTTTGATTCGGATTCGATGGCGTTTCCGAATCGAGTAGACTTCATAGACGACTTCAAATCGCTCTTCATCATCAGGCCAATCCACTGAACTGACGTGTACCATGTAATCGCAGTCCAGGTCAGGGTCCTTCCGGATATATGAGCAGACATCATGCAGGGCCTCCCGCTTGACTGTAATGGCCAAGTCTCCCCGCCACTCATTGGCCCCCAAAAACCCTTCAGGAAATCGGCTTTGGATTTTTTCCGCGATCGGATGCATGGATTCTTCCTGACTTTCCTCAGACTTTGACCTGTTCAGGTTGTTTGGTGAACACCCGTTTTTGCATGATCCGATCCTGTAATTTCAAAATCCCATCAAACAATGCTTCCGGAGTCGGAGGACAACCCGGCACATAAATGTCAACGGGAACGAACCGATCGACCCCCTGAACAACGCTATAACTATCATAAATATTGCCGGATGTAGCGCATGACCCCATGGAAATCACATATTTCGGTTCAGGCATTTGGTCATAAATTTTGCGAATAACCGGAGCCATTCGGCGACAGACCGTTCCGGCCACAATCATCAAATCCGATTGACGGGGCGAGGCACGGAACACTCCTGCGCCATACCGGTCGATATCATAACGGGATGACACGGCGGCGATCATTTCAATGGCGCAACAGGCCAAACCGAACGTCATGGGCCAGAGAGAGCCTTTTCGGGCCCAGTTTACGGCTTTCTCCAGGGAAAGGGTCATAATCCCCAGATCGCCGTCTTTTTGTGGCTTCCCGATTTGAATTAATCCCATTCCAAGGCCCCTTTACGCCAAGCGTACACATACGCCACGACAAATAATCCAATGAATATCATCATTTCAATAAACCCGATCATGCCCAACTGATTAAAGGTAATTGCCCAAGGATAAAGGAAGATCACCTCGATATCAAAAATCACAAACAGCATCGCGATGACATAATATCGAATGGGAAACGGCATACGTGAATCCGAAAAGGGTTCAGATCCACATTCGTAGGTCGAAAGTTTTTCGGCTTCGGGATATTTAGGTTGGACCAGATAGGACAGAGCAAGGGTAACCAGCCCAAACCCCATGGCCAGGCCGATGAAGATCAGGATAGGAAGAAATTTGGTCAGATACTCAAGGAGAAGGTCTGAGCCAGACATCCGGGGACTCCCCTAAAAATAGTTTACAATTCAAAGCCTTCTACCGAGGCCGGCATCGTAGCACTCTATTTTTTTGTGAATCAATGGAACGAAAGACCTAACAGGCTAAGGACCATTCAGGCCAACAGGGCTCGAAATTAGGATTAATGTAAAGTTTTCATAAGATTGCATGGCATACCGTGCCATAAAACAGAGACAGGTAATAGTCTGGTAAAAGTTTTTCTCATCACTAGGAGTATATGAATATCCGGAAGTGGAAAAGAATAAATTCCCCACCCCCATCAGAGTGGATGGCTTGGGACTCCTGGCATTCCAGTCCAGGTTCGGCGCATATATGGTGTTCCTCTGTTCAGAAAGGCAAAGGTTAACCTGATCTTCATCTGGTGTTTGAGGCTCTAATGGGTTTGGGGAATATTTCATCATTGTATTTTTAGGTAAATAACCTTATGTACGTTCTAGAAAAATGCCATCTTTCTTGCTATATATCATCTTTTAAATCAACGGCAGCCTCCAATTTTCATCATAAAGGGAGGAAGCGAAATTAGAGCCTAAGCGGAAGAATCTGAAATTTTTGTGTGTGACCAATGTCCTCATTAAGGGAGTAAAGGTCCATGAAGAAACCCACATACACCGGCCAATTTGAAGCGATGAAAGGAATGACGTACGAGGAAGAAATTTGAGGCGGGTTTTTTCTAACTCCTGACTTGAATCAAAACTACGCACATGGCCATAGAAGCCTGTCCTGCCTGGCGATCACCACACAACAAGCGAACAACCTAGGGTTTTTTCATCTCCGACGAAGGGGTCCGAAGATTAGGAGGGGTATCTGATTGATCATTCCACTCGTCTTCCAGGGGAGAAACCGCTTTCGCTTTCTGGCGACGGTGAATTTGAGTTTGAATCCGTTTTTGGGGTGAAGGCGAGGATTCTCCTTCTGGATCACTTTGGGGTTTTTGTGAGCGTTCGGAGTGCATAGAAATAGGGTAACACCTGAAGACCCTAAAAAGCTGTATTTATCAGACCATCGCTCCTCGGGATTTGAAGGGGGGACTTTTGTGGAAGAAAATAAAATACGGAATGTGGTCATTGCTGAAAAGGGAGTTTTTAAATGTGAAAAAAAGACTTGTGTAAAAAATCCGTCCATCAACTTTTGATAAAAAAGTAAACGACACGCGAAGGAGCCCAAGGCCTATATTGCTATTTCGAAAAATTGGACAATGCCCACTTCTCGAAGTGTCAATAATTCGCAAAAGAATTTTGTTTTTCATTGTGAGTTCCCGGAGCTGTTCCGGCCTGGATAAGATGAATTTCGTTCGGGAATGTCCAATCCTGCCTCCTCGATTGACGTTTAATTAGCATGAAAAAAGAACGGTGACGCTATTGAAAAAATTGGTATAATATAGAGAAATTACACACACCATCATCGGAAGGGAACCATACATGATCGTTCAAATTATGCAGAAAGAATTGAAAACCATTTCTGAAGGTTGTTCAATCACTCAAGCGGCCGAAAAGATGCAGAAAGCAGGGATTGGAAGCTTGTTGGTTGAACGGAAGGGCATTCCTGTCGGAATCATTACTGATACAGCTATTGTCCATAAAGCCGTTGGCCTCAAGAAAAACCTGGATGAGACCAAGGTAGAGAGTCTCATGACCTCACCTCTCCCTACTATCCAATTGGCCCAAACTTCCCACGATGCGTTGGATTTGATGGGTGACTTAGGCGTTCGCCATCTCATTGTATGTGATGGACCAAAAATTGTCGGTTTAATTTCTGCACGGGATCTTCTGGTGTATTTTGGAAGTGTCTCGGAACCCAGAATAGGGGTAGATTAATCCAGCGGATAAGCTGGCATCAAAAATACCTTTTTGTATTCTTTTTGAGGGAAAGACTCGCGAACAATTAAGGTTGTTCGGATATTTTGCCCACGAGATTTTTACGCCTGGCAAGGAAGGAGGTTTCCTTAAATCACTGCCATTAACAAGGTGTTCATCCTTCAAAAATTAATAGAGTACTCCTAGAGTCGATACGGCTGAGTGTCCCTACAGGGCAGGACTCGCAATTCTTGAGTGGTCTCTTCGTCCATAACATTTCAGATCTCCCAAAACCCCCGTTTGACATTCATAA
Organism: Nitrospira sp.; assembly: GCA_024760505.1. GTDB lineage: Bacteria > Nitrospirota > Nitrospiria > Nitrospirales > UBA8639 > Nitrospira_E. The sequence continues at coordinate 1,324,356 of CP058931.1, read as the reverse complement.
GCCATTTTTTAAGCGGACTTTGTAGAAAAATGCCCCATCTTCAAAGGGTTGAAGTGAGGTCTGCTTATCTGTTACTAAAATTACAGGCATTAAAGAATTTTATGCTTTCACACAATGAAGCGTATTTCCCACCTATTTGTTGTCTGCCTGGTTTTTTGCTTACTGACCCTGAGTGGCATACTCACCGCCCAGGCTGTTGAGCACAGCCAACAGCATTCTCAACACCATAAAGGGACCCATTCCACACTTCTGTGCACCTGGTTTTGTGCTGCGGGGCAAACACTTGAAACCAACCGGATGCATGTGGATGGACCGGTTGAGTCTCTTCTTCATATTGAAGATTGGCGTCCAATCACTCGTCAAGTTATTTTCGTTATTCCTTCAGCTTCCCGTGCCCCCCCTTCCTGCCTTTAGCATTTATCACTGCGCATTTCTTAGTCATAAAAAATTTGATGTTCAGAGTGTTTCATTCGTAAGCGTTGCCTAAAAAAGCTTGCGAGCGGACTTTTGCTTTTTGGAAACACCCTTTACCCCAAACAGATTTTAATCGGAAAAATTCGCCATCATTCATTTATTGCTGCTGGATTGACTGAAAATTAATCAAAAAAGGATCGGCTAGATATGACTAGGAGTATTCGACATCTATGTTTTGGGCTCATCGTTGGAAGTTTTGGAATCGTCTATGCCCTCCCGTCTGCTGAAGGTGCGTTATTGGATGGTCTCATGGGGGGAGTGGAGGAATCCTTAGGGAAAAAGGCCGAAGAAAAAGGGGAACGGCTCGTCATTGGCAATTTTTATCAGGCGGAGCGCCCCGATTCACACGCTCCCATCGGGGTCATGCAGGATCATACGCATAACAAGGGTGAGTTCATGTTTACCTACCGGTATATGTACATGTATATGGACAAGATGCGGAATGGAACCGACAACCTTTCCAGCAATGACGTGTTAAAAGATTTCGCGGTGACTCCTAAAAACATGACGACGCAGATGCACATGTTCAGTGCGATGTATGGCTTGAATGATACGGTTACCCTGATGGCCATGCTCCCCTATGTCATGAAGGAGATGGAACATCAGAACAGAGCCGGGGTGAATTTTACGACCAACTCCAGCGGATTCGGGGATACCAAGTTGGCAGCCCTTTGGCGACTGTATGCATTTGAAACGCCCAGTATCGGCTCCCACCGGTTTCATTTGAATACCGGTCTATCGCTCCCGACCGGGGATATCACTCCTACGGATAACACACCGTTAGGGAACAACTCATTGCTGCCCTATCCAATGCGATTGGGTTCAGGCACCGTCGATCTGTTACCCGGGCTGACCTATACGGGGGTTCGGAACGATGTGTCCTGGGGGTTTCAGGCACTTGGGACGATTCGTATCGGATACAATCAGCAGGGCTATAAGGAGGGCAATCAATATAAGGTGAACTCCTGGGGGGCCTACCGTTGGGCTGATTGGATCAGCACGTCTGCGCGATTGAACTGGCAACAATGGTACAACATCAAGAGAGAAGACGGCCAACTCCAAACGACAGTTGGACCCGCACAAATTCCTCTTGTCCCGACTGCCGACCCTGATCGACAAGGGGGACAGCGGTTGGACCTTATGGGAGGTGTGAATATTCTGTTTCCGGAGTTTATGGGCCTCGAGAATCATTTGAATGTTGAAGCCGGCGCGCCTATTTATCAATATCTCGATGGTCCGCAATTGAAGCAAGCCTGGTCTTTTTGGGTTGGATGGCAAATGGTCATGTAGAAAAAAGATTGGGTAGGGATGGCTCAAATTCCGGAGAGTCTAGGAAAAAGCAAAAAAGGAGATGGATCATGAATAACAACAATGCTTTGTGGATATTACTGGCTAGTCTATCCCTGGTCATGGGTCACGGTGCGACCCATGCGTATGAAGTGGGGAATGTTCAGACTGGTGGATCCATCCATGGAAGGGTTTCTTTCCTGGGCTCCCCGCCAGAGCCTTTACACTTTAAGGTAGAAAAAAATACAGAGGTTTGTGGCCAGGAACGAAGCCTCATGAAAGTTGAATCTCGAGATGGATTCTTGACTGGTGCGGTGATCGTGCTTGAGGGCGTTGATACGGGAAAACCTTTCCCTCCAAAAACCTTCACGGGGAATTTACCTGGAACGGGTGAATTTCGATACCTGGGAGGGGAATCCCTCGGGCTTCAGGTCAAGACCAAAGATTGCAATTTTGGTCCTTTCACGGGAGTGATCGCAGCCAATGAAGCCGTGCAGTTTCAGAACCAGGATTCGATCAAGCATGTCCTGCACTCCTTTGTGTCCAAGGATACCAGGGGAAGAATTCTGCGCACGGTTCATAATCAGGATCTTCAACCTCATGATGCAATCGTCCGGGAATTTCCCGCAGATAAAATGGAAGACGGGGTCGTAGTGCGGATCATTTGTAATCGGCATGACTTCATGCAGAACTGGTTGTACGTGGTGGATAACCCGTATTTTGCCATTTCGGATCAAGAGGGCGGATTCACCATTGACCAGATTCCGCCGGGAACGTATACGTTGTTAGTCCGGCATCCGGTGTTGGGTGAACAGCGCCAGGAGGTCACCATTGAAGCCCGGGGAGATTTGCAGGTGGGATTTGCGTTTGTGGATGAATGAAGGGCAACTGAAGAAGTGAATGGTCCTGGGAGATCATAGCCCTCAACACCCGAACCGCGAATCGCAGGGCGGGAGCTTAAAACCGCCCTGGGGAAGAGGGGGATTCCATTCCGGGCCTGGACCCGCCGGCTCTTGAAGATCGCTATTATCATAAGGCTCTTCATTGCCGGTGACCCCATCCTCATAGGAATCCTTGAACATCTCACCCAGCTCCTGCTCAAACTTCCCGTTTCCATTTAAATCAATCCAAAAAAACACCGGATCGCCAACGGTCAGGACGACCGGGGTGCCGAACTCATCGAGCCAGACCTTATAGGTTCGACGTGCCGTCATAAAATTAACGGACCCGGAACCGGTCAGGTCAAATTCCCTGAAGAACATATCGTTACGCCAATCATAATAGGCGTTGATCTCCCGAGGATCGAATTCATCAGGTTCCACCGGAAGCTTTGGGCGAGTTTGAATCGACGAAAACGGATTGGTATTCATGGCCACAGGCTGAACCCGGATGGAAGGTTGGCGATCAGCTTGATTAGGGAAGACAGCCTCCTCACGGGAAGTGAGATGAAAAGCCCCAAGCAATGCTATACAGAGAAAGGGAAACGGCGTCATAAATGTTGCTCTTATCCTCGTTATTCAGGGAGACTAGCAAAATTGTATTCTGTGCAAGGGCAAAGGTGCAAATTTGTGCGAAGGATCAAACCCGGTTGAACCTTATCCGAAGTACCCACGGGCTAACAGGTTTGAGGAAATTATGCAAAGTGGAATTACATCCCCTTCCGACCTCTTACCGTATTATATTCATCAGAGGATTTCCCCCGGCTGGAAAAATTGAAAAGGATTCACCATACGATGAAAGCGGAACCACGCTGGAAAACGGCCTGGAGGCTTGCTCCGGCCCACATGAAAGAAGGGGTATTGCTCATCTGCTTTTGTGGAGTGTTGGGAGGGTGCGCCTCCATAGAATTGTCGGATAGTGCAGAACAGAGTGGCAGCGAATTTAATTGCGCCGTGGGAGATGTGACGCCGCATGAAGCCATCGTGTGGTTGCAAACCACTGGCCCCCAAACCCTGAAAATTCAATACTCCAGCGACCCGCAGTGGTCCACCTTTCACGAAACCATAATGGTTTCAACGTCTCCGGAAACCGATTTCACCACCCACATTCCCCTGACAGCTTTGACCCCGAAAACACGGTATTGGTATCGGAGCCTGGTGCCGGGAAAAGATCCCGGACGACCGTGTCAATTCATCACGGCTCCACTTGAAGACGACGTGACGCCCGTGACCTTTGTGGTTGGAGGTGATACGCGCCATAGCTTCCAACCTTTTTCAATTATGGAAACCATGCGCACGGTGAGTCCAGACTTTTTTGTCTTTTTGGGAGACACGATTTACGCTGACAAAGACACGCCTGCCCGAGAATTATCAGACTATTGGCACAAGTATCGAGAAAACCGTGACGGATTTGTCCGAGGGCTTCTCGCCGAAACCAGTGTCTATGCCATGTGGGACGATCACGAAGTGGACAGTGACTTCACCTCAACGAATCCACTCCTGCCTATTGGTCGCCAGGCCTTTTTTACCTACTGGCCCATTCGCCCATACACGCCGGATCCCACCCGTCTCTACCGGACATTTCGCTGGGGGAAAGCCGTGGAACTCTTTCTCCTGGATACCCGCCAATATCGGAACCCGGCAACCAACACGATGTTGGGAACTGATCAAAAAGAATGGCTGTTGACCCAACTCGAGGCCTCTTCCGCCAGATTCAAATTTATTATCTCCTCCGTCCCCTTTTCCGATCCTCGGGACGACAAATGGGGAGAATATCCCGATGAGCGAGATGAGATCTTGCAGTTTTTAGACAAAATGGGCATTACCGGCGTGCTGTTTCTTGCCGGTGATGTGCATCTTGGAGCGGTGAGCCGCATGCCTGGGTTGACGGATCGCAAAGAATTTATTTTCGGTCCGTTGGCGGCTCAGATGAATTACAAGATTTCTAATCGAGAGCCACGATTTGAGTATTTTAACGACGCCTCACGAAATTTTGGGAAAATCACCGTTGATCCTAATGGCTTGAAGCCGTCGGTCCACATAGAGTGGTTTGATGCCAACAAGACTTTGCTTCACCAAGTCATCCTTGAAGAAAATTAAACCGGTTTCCTCTTTTCTCAGGAGATGGAGCATGCCTTGAAAGCCGTTGTACTGACTCGATCACTTCCCCTCTCAGCCCCTGAATCCCTGGAAGATGTGGGTCGTCCCAGCCCAGAGCCCAAAGAACGAGATCTGCGTGTGCAGACAGGAGCCACTCCGTCAATCCCGTAGATTCCAAATATGTGGGGGATTGTTTTCGCCATGGAATCGGTAGATCTCAACGCCTTCACACGAAAAAGCGCCACGTTTTCCTGGAAATTCAGGTTCACCACCTTCTCTGTATCAGGTCGAGGATATGATTACACAACACAGGTTACTCACCCGGATTGCTCGCTGGGTAGATGCGCGCAAAATTCAATCCACACTGAACGAATCACTCTCTCCCCTCAACACCGCTCATTTGAGAACGGCCCATACTAAAATCGAATAAGTGCGCATGATCGGAAAGTTTCCTCTGACCGGCTGGCACCACTAGCGGAAAGATTAAAAAATGTTGTGAGGGCTCTCAATACAAGTGTTTCCGGGCAACAGCTCTTTTGAGAAAGTAGGAAGATGCAAGAGCACTCGTGTAGGCCGGCCCCAACATGCTAGGGTTTCGCTGATGCTCAGCCGCGGTGATTCATGATGCCCATTCCTTCCCATTCATCTTCGTTGAAGAACCCGCCGGCCTGGCTGTGTGAACTGCCGAAAAAAGATCCCTGGTCGAGACCATTTGCCGAAAGCCTGCTGACCCACTTGGATCTCTCTGAAGGCGCAACGATACTGGATGTGGCCTGTGGAGATGGGATTCCTGCCTTTTATCTCGCTCATCATGTTGGACCAGGTGGCCAAGTCGTCGGAATTGATGCCAATCACGCGCAACTCATCCGGGCCCGCGCCGTTCAGGGGCCGTATTTCCCCTGGCTGGAGTTCCGACTTGGGGATGTCCGAACATTGCCACCCGATCTCGGCCAATTCGATCGTATCACGGGCAACCTGTCCTTTATGTTTTTTCGACCTCACCGTCTGGAAGCCCTTCAGCAATTGGCTCGGTTTCTCAAGCCTGGAGGGCAATTGGTTCTTACATTTCCCTCCCTTGGAACGTTTGATTCTTTATGGAAACGCGTGGACCGGGAAATGACCCAACAAGGGCTTACGAAAGAGCAAGAGGCATTTGCAGACTATCTCGCGGAACGGCCTTCGGCGGTGGATGCCCGGACATGGCTGGCAGCCTGCGGATTGATCAATATTGATGTGACGGAATATCCCCTGGAAGTGCAAACCGGTCCAGGCCAAGAGTTTCTGTATCACCCGTTGCTCCGTGGGGGATTCTTAGATGATGTCTATGAATGCTTCGCCGATCAAACATTGGCAGACCAATTCATGAATACGATTTCCCTGGACACTCAAAGTTTCGTGCCGCTCTTCGCACAACGCTGTGTCATGGCTGGTTGGTTGCCGGAAAAGTAATGGAATCTTAAATATCGACGGATGATTTCCAGCATGTCATCCTCAGCCGAAAGCGAAGGAGCTGTGCCTGAGTTGAGCATTCGCAGAGCTGAATGAGATGCTTCGTTTCACTCCCGATGACAGAGGAGTGAGCTGCAAAGATACGCGACACGAAAGACACAGGTGTCCGCAAAAAATTCTCATAAAAAATGGAGCTACATAGATGGCAGAAGAAGTGACGCCGGATCGAATCATGCAATTGGGAATGGCCTTCTGGGGCTCCAAGACACTGTTGAGCGCCGTGGAACTCGGCGTCTTCTCTGAGTTGGCCAAACAGCCGCTTGACGCTCAGGCCCTGCAGGCACGTCTGGGGCTTCATCCCCGCAGCGCGAGGGATTTTTTTGATGCGCTTGTCGCACTGGGCATGTTGGATCGGCAGAATGGACACTATGCCAATACATCCGAGACCGATCTGTTTTAAGATAGAGCCAAACCCACCTACTTGGGAGGGTGGCTGGAAATGGTGAATTTCCGTCTTTACCGATTTTGGGGAAACCTGACCGAGGGATTGCGGACCGGACTACCGCAGAATGAAGTCAAAGAAGGCAAAAATTTCTTTGAAGAATTGTACAGCGATCCTCGGCGCCTGAAAGAGTTTTTAAGTTCCATCACTACTGTCCGGTTAACTGAGTCGCCTTTCGGCCTAAGCGCATGAATGAATTACATGTTTTGGCAAATTTGGATGGTGTCGACTTGAACGGCGACCCGCCTTCAGGTGATTGTCCCCCGGGTAACCCCCGGAGGATTCACGATGTATGTCGGCCAAACCCTGTTTGCGCAACTGATGGATTGCTTGCCTTGGACCACGTTTTCCCGAATCGTCGCCCGCTATGGTGGCGATTATCGTATTCGGACGCTGCCCTGCACCGAACACTTTCGGATCTTGGCCTTTGCTCAGTTGACCTATCGCGAAAGCCTGCGCGATATCGAGGTCTGTCTGTCGGCGCAAGCCGCCAAGCTGTATCACATGGGAATTCGCACCCCGGTGAAACGGGCCACGCTGGCCGATGCCAACGAGCGCCGAGACTGGCGGATCTATGCCGACTTCGCCCAGCGCTTGATCAAGCATGCGCACAAACTGTACGCCACAGAAGATCTGGGCCTGGACCTTGCGAACACGGTGTACGCGCTGGACTCCACGACCATCGATCTGTGTCTGGCCCTGTTTCCGTGGGCCTCGTTTCGCCAGACCACGGCCGCGGTCAAACTGCACACCCTGTTGAACCTTCGTGGGGCGATTCCCAGTTTTATCCATATTTCCAATGGGAAACTGCACGATGTCCACGCACTCGACCTGCTGCTTCCAGAGCCTGGAGCGGTGTACGTCATGGATCGCGGGTACTTGGACTTCGAACGGCTGTTCACGCTGCATCAGGCCGGCGCCTTCTTTGTCACCCGTGCCAAGGCGAATGCCGACATGCGCCGCATCTATTCGGCCCCCAACGATCGGGAGCAGGGCATTCTGTGCGATCAGACCATCGCGTTGTCCGGATTCTACACGCAACAGAGGTATCCTGTTCATCTGCGTCGTATTCGGTTCAAAGATCTCGAGTCGGGCAAAGGCCTCATCTTCCTGACCAACCTCTTTGGTCCGCCAGCAACCACCATCTGTGCCTTGTACAAGGCTCGCTGGCAAGTCGAATTGTTTTTCAAATGGATCAAGCAGCATCTGCGCATCAAGCAGTTCTATGGCACCTCAGAGAATGCCGTGAAGGTGCAGATCTGGACCGCCGTGTCGGTCTACGTGCTCGTGGCCATCGTCAAGAAGCGGTTCACGCTGAATGCCTCACTCTACACATTACTACAGATTTTTTCCGTGACCCTATTCGAGAAAATCCCTTTAACTCCGGAGTTTCTCAACACCAAAAACGATGGTGAAGATGAGATGTCTTGTAAACAATTGAATTTATTTCATTCTTAACCGGACAGTAGTGAAGTTCCATGACGGGATTGAGCATGGGAGCCAGCAGAAAGATCGCCTCTCAATTTCCCTGGAAACAATACCACACCTTCATTGATGTCGGATCCGCTCAAGGCGGTTTAGCGGTACAGGTGGGATTGGAGCATGAACACCTCACCGGCGGTGGGTTTGATTTACCCGTAACGGGGCCGGTTTTTAAGGAATACGTCCAATCCTTCGGGCTGTCCTCCCGATTGAAATTTCATCCGGGAAACTTCTTCTCGGACCCCCTTCCAAAAGCCGAGTGCTCTCCATGGGCCATATTCTCCACGACTGGAATTTGGAAGAAAAGAAAATGTTGATCGCCAAAGCTTATGACGCCTTGCCCCCAGACGGCGCTCTGATTATTTGCGAGTCGTTAATCGTTGATGAGCGCCGCTCAAACGCCTTCGGTCTCTTGATGAGTTTGAATATGTTGATCGAGTTGCCAGGGGGGTTTGACTATACCGACGCGGATTGCACCGGGTGGCTACGGGAAGCCGGATTTCACGAAACCCGCGTGGAGCATTTAATCGGAGCGGATTCCATGGTGGTAGGCATCAAATGAGCCTGGGTTTTTGGCTGATTCTCTCCCGATTGCCGATAGAATGTAGGGATATCCCTCACGGCCCACGAGATAGCAAAGGTGATGGAGCTAATCGTTCCCGTTTATATGAATCCTATGATTGGTGATTAATGCAATCCGATGGATGCCGCGACGGATCCTTCAAACATCGCTGAGTCTGATGTTTCTGCATCACCTCATACCCTCTTTCTATGGGCTCATCCCAGCCGTATCCGGCCATCCCTGTGGCACAAACAAACCCCAAAAAGACAAAGGTTGTTAAAAATTGATGACGATCCGGTTGCCGTTTCATCACATAGGCCTATCGCAACAATCCTGCAGAATGCCAACTACCACCACACCACTGTCGGCGGTTACACATGCAGGAAGGAATCGACCCTGATTCCGAAAGGTCGGAGGAGAAAGGTGAACACTTCACGGTGGGTCTTCATGGCGGGAACGTTGATCATTGTATGTGCAGGAGGATGGTACGGAATGATTTGGATGCCGGGGAGCAGTTATCAAGGAGCCCTGCCAGTAGCGACCGACGAAATACGTGACCTGGAGCAAAAACTCCACACCCATGTCCACACGCTGAGCACGCAAATAGGAGAACGCAACCTCTTTCACTACGACAAACTCCTGCTCGCGGCCGAATACATTCGCACTGAATTCAAAGCGGCCGGATATGATGTCCTCAGCCAAAAATTCGACGTCTCCGGAAACATCTGTGAAAACATCGAAGCGGAGGTACGTGGGACGAATCGCCGGGAAGACATCCTGGTCATTGGCGCACACTATGATTCCGTCAAAGGAAGTCCCGGCGCGAATGATAACGGGACCGGGATCGCGGCGATGTTAGCCCTGGCCAGGCAGTTCGCCCAATCCCCTGTTTCTCGCACCCTCAGATTTGTGGCCTTCGCTAACGAAGAACCCCCCTTTTTTCAAACCCCAAGCATGGGGAGTTGGGTGTATGCCCAGCGCAGTCGCCAACAGAATGAACGCATTGTCCTCATGCTCAGCCTTGAAACCATTGGCTACTATACTGACGCACCGAGCAGCCAACGCTACCCGCCGCCGCTCAGCCTCATGTACCCGTCAACGGGAAATTTCATCGGGTTTGTGAGCAACCTTGCGAACCGGGATTGGGTGCAGCGGGCGGTAGGAGCCTTTCGGCAACACACCCAGTTTCCCTCAGAAGGGGCCGCGTTATTTGAATGGTTGCCCGGGGTGGGCTGGTCCGATCATTGGGCATTCTGGCAGGAAGGATTCCCTGCCCTCATGGTCACGGATACGGCTCTGTTTCGAGATCCGAATTACCACACCACAAAGGATACACCTGATCATATTCACTTTGACCACCTCGCCCGCGTGGTCACCGGGTTGGAACATGTCATCAGGGATTTGGCCAACCAACCTTGAGGAATATTATGACGAAGGACCTGTCTTAAACCCGATTGATTCCCTCCTTGGGCTTTCCAATAAAAAATATAAAATATTGTCAACAAATGCGGGGTCCCTCGTCATCCCCAGATGATCGGAGAAAATAAACAGCACCTGGTTCCAGGCGATAGGCGAGATCAATCGGCTTCCCAGCATTTTCTCATTCCTCTCATCCATTAACGCGCTTCGCCGTAAGACGACTCCATCTCCTGGGGCATGCTTGGTAATCTTCAGACGCCCGTCCTCTTGAATTTGTGCCGCCGACATGGTCGGCATGGAATCCCCCGCAACCAGCAATATCCTTGTGGTTGGCGGAGGAGTCGCGGGGACGTCCAACGCGGAGGTCAATTGCTTGGCCCGATCTAAGGCCTTTCGTTGATGATCCAACGCCACTCTCCTCCGCTCCTGCGGGTCGGCGATATCGGGCAACAACATCTCAAGAATCCGGTCCTGAGATGGATCAGCCAATCCCCATCCGTGTCGCTCCCACAAGGTTGGATCAAACACATTCGTAACCGGTTGGTCATTGACATCTAATAAAGGCTGATGACGGCTTCGGGGAAGCAACTGGTACACCGATGGCATCGTGCCCACAATGGCTGACGGATATGTCGAGAGTAGGGGAGCAGGCTTTAACCCATCCACGAGAATTGTCAGGGTTTCCACCGAACCCGCATTGGGTGGCCCAATCACCACCAGATGATCCACGTGCCTGGCACCCTCCCAGGTTACGGGAGGCAGGCTGCCATCGGCGGGAAGCTCGGCCGCCCCATAACGTAGATAATATCGGGCCACCAGACTTCCCATGGAGTGCGCCACCAGATCAAATTTCACCGGGCTTCGTTTCATTCCGAACCGTCTGAAGATCTCCTCCTGGACTTCCGCTTCCTTGGCTTTGATAAACCGAGCCAAACCCTGGGCAGATTCCACCAGATCGCGCCGCCAGTCGTACGCATATTGAAAACAGGTAAAGTGCCGGTTGCCATATTGCACCGCATGACTCTCCGCCAGTAGCTGGTCGCGATAGCCTCCCACACCGAGGGTGCGTAGGATGTTGTAATAGGCATTCAGTTCCAGGGGAATACCAAGAAACTTCAAGACCACCCGGTCTAAAGCTCCGGCCTGCCTCACCGTATCCCGCAGATCCTTCAGGGCTACGCCAGGCGCCATAGGCAATGCCAATAAGCGCGCTCCTTCGGCCGTTGTCGGATCGACAGCTCCCGAACCGAATGCCCCCCAGACCACTTCTCCGGTATTTCCCTCTTCTAAGCGGGAACCCAGGATTCCGGGAATGACGATGACCGGGTTGCGAAGGGGATCCTCCTGCTGCGCCAATTTGTTATACAGATTGCCCAGATCCGGAACGGTTTGGAAGGCCGAACAGCCGATTAGCGACAACAGGCCAACCACGCAAAGGAGAAAAATTCGGATCATCAAAAAAATCCTTCAGCCACGGTTCGCAGGACTAGAAGCCCCGGAACTATGGCTTTCGATAAAAGTCGTGACCCTCTTGTAGTCTTTTGATCCCTGGCTTGGTTACATCAATGCGGTTGATCCCTCGGAGTGAGTATGGTGGGATAGGCGGCACTCGGGAAAAACGCGTGAAGCCAAAGATGGGAAAAGATTCAATCCTCAAGAAAATCCAAAAGCTGAATCCCGAACGGGATCATGAACGTATTGTCTTTTTGTCCACCTGTTACGATTTTTCCTTCGACACGACCCGCGCTCTGGAGTTGGCCTTGTTTCGCACCTTTTGTGTGCCGAGTATTTCCGGACTGCTGGATCGGACCGGAGAATTCCGGCAAAGGACTCAAAAACGCTATGACGACACCGACATTCTAGTCAGTGAATTGTTGGAATGGGGATACAGCAGTGAACGGGGGCGGCGGGCCATCCAACGAATCAACCGGCTGCATGGACGATTCTCGATTGCGAACGAAGACTTTCTGTATGTCCTTTCCACCTTTCTCTTCGAACCCATCCGGTGGAACCGGCATTATGGTTGGCGACCCATGTGTGAGCAGGAACGCCTCGGTCTCTTCTACTTCTGGCGAGCCGTCGGACAAGGCATGCAAATCCGGGAAATTCCAGAGGATTATCACACCTTTGAGCGTTTCAATGTCGAGTATGAACGTGAACGATTCCGTTTCACTCCATCCAACCACCGTGTCGGAACCGCCACGGTTGAGCTGTTTGTTGGCTGGTTTCCAAGAATGCTGGCCCCGCTGGTCCGCTCGGCCATCTATGCCCTGTTGGAGCCTCCGCTCATTAGGGCATTCGGCTTTCCTGAACCGTCGCGATTGATGCGCCGGGCGGTGCCCTCACTCCTGAAGCTGCGAGCTGGTATATTGCGATACCTCCCACCCCGACGGCATCCCCGGCTACGAACGGAAATGGTTCATCCATCACATCCTCACGGTTATGTGATCGAACAACTGGGCCCACCGGAGGAGACGAAAGGGAAATGAGGATAGGAGAGCTGGGCGGCCTATCTCTTATCCTCGTGTAGCGTAACCACGCAAATACCATAAATTGACTGTTCTTCTCATAGGCCTATTCACTCACAAATGAAAGGTTCAATCATGAAAATAGAGTCCATTAATTCATTCACACGACTTTCTCGCTTGGGGCTTTGTTGTCTCCTGCTGGCGTTTCTCCTTACCGGTCTGACTGCCGGCTGTTCACATCAACCGTGGGACATCGACACTTACATCCAGAATCTTGAACGCCCGGAACGGGATGAATATCAACAGCCCGAAAAGGTTGTCGAAGCGTTGAACATCACGCCCGGTATGGTGGTGGCTGATGTGGGAGCAGGCTCAGGGTACTTTACACGCCGGTTTGCCAAAACAGTTGGAGAGACAGGACAGGTGCTGGCAGTTGATATCGAGCAGAAAACGCTGGACTACAACAAACAGGAATTGGAGAAACTCGGGATGGCCAACCGGGCCATATTCATTCTGGCTAAACCGGACGATCCGTTACTTTCCGAAAACAGCGTGGACCTGGTCTTTTTGTGCAATGCGTATCATCACGTCGAACATCATGTGGATTACTGGGCCAAAATCAAATCCGCCTTAAAACCCAATGGACGGGTTGTCATCATCGATTTCTACCACGATGAGCGGTCCGGCAAACTCAGCTTCTCCAAACACCATCTGGTTCCGAGAGAACGCGTCATTGAGAACATGAAAAAAGTGGGACTCACCCTTTCCAAAGAACATATCTTTCTGCCAAGACAATATTTTTTAGAATTTAAGGAAAGCTAAATCCTATGTCTCCCCAAAATATAGTGCTGCCCAAAAGTTTAAATTTTGAAGCTTTTGGCAGCTTTCTCCAAGAAAACAACCTTTGGAATATTGGAGAGCCTCATCAATCAATAATGCTCGAGACGAGGGGGCATGATTGGATCGAGCCGACTCCGCTTGCGGCCTTGACCGTGGCTTTTTGTGAACAAAAAAATAAGTGCCAAGTTGAGATAGCCCTAAATGATTTCAAGGGAGCTAAACACCCAAGTTATTTCGAAAGAATGGGATTTTTTGATTTATTAAATCAACCATCACCTGTTTCCCCAGGAATTCATCATGATCCATCTGGTCGTTTTATTCCTTTGAAGGTATTTGATTCTCTTGAAGAAGTCGATGATTTAAAAAAACAATCTGAAGCACTTCTGGGTATTGATAGGTTTATTGCTCCTTTTGTTAATCGGGCCTTGGAAGAAGCAATGCGTAATGCAGTCCAACATGCAGGAACGAGCCTAAGGGTGGTAGCAGCTCAAAGATATCCTGGCCCTCAGGCTCGTATTCAGTTGGCCATCGTAGATTCTGGAATGGGGATACGGGCTTCATTGTTTAATAAATCCAATTTTGCTGTGGGTGATGCAAAAAGAGCGCTTATTTTGAGTGTTCAACCAGGAGTATCTGGGAAGCGAGGACAAACAACGGGGAATTCCTTTCAGCAAAACGAGGGATTTGGGCTGCATTTTCTAAATCGGATTGTCTATGAAACATTCGGAAAGTTCGCATTGGCTACAGAGAATTACCTTCGCTTTCAAGATGGAATACACACCAAATTTTTAAAAATTAAACCAATTAAGGGAACCATTCTTGGGATTGAACTTTTTGAAGACTATTTAGAGGATTATTTGAGTGATTTAAGTTTTTATGAATTTAATCACTACTGTCCGGTTAACTGAGTCGCCTTTCGGCCTAAGCGCATGAATGAATTACATGTTTTGGCAAATTTGGATGGTGTCGACTTGAACGGCGACCCGCCTTCAGGTGATTGTCCCCCGGGTAACCCCCGGAGGATTCACGATGTATGTCGGCCAAACCCTGTTTGCGCAACTGATGGATTGCTTGCCTTGGACCACGTTTTCCCGAATCGTCGCCCGCTATGGTGGCGATTATCGTATTCGGACGCTGCCCTGCACCGAACACTTTCGGATCTTGGCCTTTGCTCAGTTGACCTATCGCGAAAGCCTGCGCGATATCGAGGTCTGTCTGTCGGCGCAAGCCGCCAAGCTGTATCACATGGGAATTCGCACCCCGGTGAAACGGGCCACGCTGGCCGATGCCAACGAGCGCCGAGACTGGCGGATCTATGCCGACTTCGCCCAGCGCTTGATCAAGCATGCGCACAAACTGTACGCCACAGAAGATCTGGGCCTGGACCTTGCGAACACGGTGTACGCGCTGGACTCCACGACCATCGATCTGTGTCTGGCCCTGTTTCCGTGGGCCTCGTTTCGCCAGACCACGGCCGCGGTCAAACTGCACACCCTGTTGAACCTTCGTGGGGCGATTCCCAGTTTTATCCATATTTCCAATGGGAAACTGCACGATGTCCACGCACTCGACCTGCTGCTTCCAGAGCCTGGAGCGGTGTACGTCATGGATCGCGGGTACTTGGACTTCGAACGGCTGTTCACGCTGCATCAGGCCGGCGCCTTCTTTGTCACCCGTGCCAAGGCGAATGCCGACATGCGCCGCATCTATTCGGCCCCCAACGATCGGGAGCAGGGCATTCTGTGCGATCAGACCATCGCGTTGTCCGGATTCTACACGCAACAGAGGTATCCTGTTCATCTGCGTCGTATTCGGTTCAAAGATCTCGAGTCGGGCAAAGGCCTCATCTTCCTGACCAACCTCTTTGGTCCGCCAGCAACCACCATCTGTGCCTTGTACAAGGCTCGCTGGCAAGTCGAATTGTTTTTCAAATGGATCAAGCAGCATCTGCGCATCAAGCAGTTCTATGGCACCTCAGAGAATGCCGTGAAGGTGCAGATCTGGACCGCCGTGTCGGTCTACGTGCTCGTGGCCATCGTCAAGAAGCGGTTCACGCTGAATGCCTCACTCTACACATTACTACAGATTTTTTCCGTGACCCTATTCGAGAAAATCCCTTTAACTCCGGAGTTTCTCAACACCAAAAACGATGGTGAAGATGAGATGTCTTGTAAACAATTGAATTTATTTCATTCTTAACCGGACAGTAGTGGAATTTAATAATAAATTAATTGGAGAAGTTCCTTGGTGAATTCCTCAATGTCTCGAAGGGGATACATCTTAAAATAACTCCAGACCTGGCGGCCTCCGGCTTATGCTAGCCCAGATAAAGCTATTTATTCTTTTTAACGTATATATTATATTTATACGTTAATTAGAATATTGGAATTTTATTCGTTTTGGCGCATAATAGGGGTGGAGGTGAAACATGCCCGACCTTGCACGCAATCCGAAACAGATCGGTAATCTGATCCGGCGAGCCCGAAAGCAACGCGGCTTGAGCCAGACGCAGCTCGGAGAAAAGACCGGATTGCGCCAGGCGACGATATCCCTCATCGAGACGGGTAATCCGGCCGCGACGCTGGAAACGATTCTGACGGTGCTCAGCGTCCTCGATCTGGAGTTCCGGATCGCGCCGCGATCGAAGGGGACCGCCGCTGATATCGAGGATATTTTCTAATGGCCCGCAACCGCCGGCATGCCCCGCTACTCGTGCTGCTGAACAATCGCCCGGTCGGTCATCTCCACAAGGCCACAAGCGGAGCCATTGCCTTTCAATACCACCCGGACTGGTTAGGATGGCCTCACGCCCTACCGGTCTCGCTCTCGCTCCCCTTGCGCGAAGACGCCTACAGAGGAGAACCGGTCGCTGCCGTGTTCGAGAATCTATTGCCGGATTCGGATGCGTTGCGCCGTCGGGTTGCGGAAAAAGTCGGAGCGGGCGGAACCGATGCCTATAGTCTGCTTGCTGCCATCGGCCGCGATTGTGTGGGAGCGTTGCAATTTGTCGGGGCGGACGATGCCGTGGAGGAGATCGACGATTCCGCCACGATCACCGGGGAGCCCGTGAATGAGAATGCGATTGAAATGCTCCTCAACGGTTTGGCGCAAACCCCTTTGGGTCTGAGCGGTGACGATGCGTTTCGGATATCACTGGCCGGAGCGCAGGAAAAGACCGCACTGCTCCGGCATAAGGGCAAATGGCTCAAGCCCCGTGGCACCACACCCACCTCCCATATTTTCAAAAAACAGATCGGCCGATTGCCGAACGGACTCGACCTCTCGAATAGCGTCGAGAATGAATTTTATTGCCTGAAACTGGCGGCCGCGTTTGGCCTGCCGGTCAACCGGGCGGACATCTACACGTTCGGAGAGACGAAATCGCTTGTGATCGAACGCTTCGACCGGCGCTGGACAAAAGACAAGCGGCTGTTGCGGCTACCGCAGGAGGATTGTTGCCAGGCGCTTTCGGTGCCGCCCACCCGGAAATATCAAAGTGAAGGCGGACCGGGAATGATCGAAGTGCTTGATCTGCTCAAGGGCAGCGATCACCCCCTTGCAGACCAGGAAACCGTGTTAAAGGCCCAAATCTTCTTCTGGCTTATTGGCGCGACGGACGGGCACGCCAAAAATTTCAGCATTTTTCTCAGTCCAGGGGGCAGTTATCACCTGACGCCCCTGTATGACGTCCTCACCGCTCAGCCGAGCTTCGAAATGCGTCAAATTGAAAGCAAACAGATGAAGCTAGCCATGTCGGTCGGGACCAAGCGGCACTATCGAATCGGCGACATTCTCGGGCGGCATTTTATTCAGACTGTGGAAGGGGCGGGGCTGCCGAAAAAATTCGCCCTTGAGACTATTGAGAAAATGGCTGATACAGCCGGGCAGGCATTGGAAGCCATTGAACGCGTCCTACCGGCGGATTTCCCCGAGGTCATTCACCGGGCGGTCAAAGTCGGCGTGACCAACCGTCTGTCCAAGCTGCGTGTTGCGTAAATTGTAGGGGAGGGTACGTGCGGTGGACTCACCCGGCTATTCGACCCGGTTTTTCATGGGCAGGCCTCGCTGCTTCCAGCCTGACATGTGACCGTCCAGGTACACAATATTTTTATACCCCACCGTCCAGAGAGCGAATTTGCCGATCCACGCTCTCGGGCCATGCTCGCAATATACGACAATCGGCTCCTTCGGTGTGGCGTTTGTCTCCTTATGACGGCTCCAAATGGCGTAAAAAGGCAGATGCACAGCGCCCGGCACATGCCCGGCATCGTATTCACTTTGCGAGCGGACATCCACGATCACTGGCGCCGTGTGGGTTTCAATTGAAGCTAACAGTTGCTCGGGGGTCATATCGGGCAGGCCTTTCTCTGAACATGAGACAAGAAGGGTAAACACGACCAAACCAAAGCACCAATCCCATGGAGTTATGCCACACGTGGCTTTTGCTAGGAACATATGCTCTGAACTGTCATTTGGACAAGTCTTTCATGCGTGGGAAGGGCTTCACCTCTCGTGAACTCTGCCAGGATACCTTGTTTCGACACTCATTTTCTTCCAGAAGTCAGCAGTAAGTATAGGAAAGTTAACGAAAAATAGGAACGTGGAACTCACCGGTCTCGACTCTTAATAGAAGGCACAAAGGGTTTCGGGCAAGCTATCCATCCGATACAATCCATCCGAGATTCATGTTGACTTCCACCCACTGGGCTCGTCCGTCTCCTGACATTTTTCGGAGCCTGTCACCAGGCATGGTCCATGAGTGGCGGGTTCATCTGGATATGTCACCCCGCCAGGCTGCTCTCTACCGCACCGACCTTTCTGAAGATGAACGAGCACGGGAAGAACGATATCGGGTTCCTCCCCACCAATACCAATTTATTTCAACCAGGGGCATTTTTCGAAATTTGATCGGTCACTATGCGGGAATTCCTGCGGCTTCTATTCGGCTTGAGAGCAACTTTCAAGGAAGTGAGTACATGGCCTGGTTGAAGGAAGCGGGATTCATAGACATACGCCGTATACCGATTCATTCTCCGGAAGACAATGGCCTCTTGGTCGGCAGAAAGCCTGAGAACGGATGAGTACAAAGAATTAACGAGTGGCGAGAGTTTTTGCAAAATCGAGCTTGAGATCTTGATAGATAATCTGTGCGGCGTTTCGTCCCGGCGCCATGGTCACGCCCGCCCCCGGATGGCTGCCGGACCCACACAAATAGACGTTGCGTACCGGAGACCGATATTGTCCCAACTCAGGTATCGGACGCATGGAGCCCACCTGATAGGGCACAAAGGCGCCATGCGTGATCGTCCCTCGAGGGACACTGGGCATCAACTCCTCAAGATCCTTGGGACTATGGACCACCCTTTTCAATATTTTGTTTCGAAGATCGGGAATATAATCCCGGGTTAGCATCTCGATGACATAATCCGCAAAGGGTTCTTTGGCTTCGTTCCAAGTTCTGCCCTTAACCCTGCCGGCGGCATCACCCTTGATGATATACGGAACAGGTTGAACGACGAGTTTCATTAGGCCCTTGCCGGAAGGCACACGAGTCGAGTCTCGGGCAGAGTCGTTGCACACGAGACAAAATGGCTCTGATGGTAACCAACCACGACGAACTTCATAAAAAAGACGAGAAAAGTAATCCAAGGACGCCGGGGTGGGATGGACATAGACGGATTGCCCGGCCAGCGGTCCCGCTTTGTACTCGACAGGGCTATCAAGCGCAAGGTAGACGACCATAACCGATTCCCCCAACTCATACTGCCGCATCTTCTTGGCAAGGCTCGTCCCTACCCGGTCTTCACCGAGCAGGTGGAGAACGAGTTGTTGAGGATCAACATTTGAAGCGACCAGTGTGCTCACCTCCACCTCTTCCCCTCCAGCAAGGCGTACGGCAATCGCCTTCCCATTCTCCACGATGATGTCATTGACTCGGGCGTCCGTTTTTATTTCTCCCCCGTGGGCTTCCAGGAACCCAGCAAGTGCCAGGGGTAGATTGCGCATACCCCCTTTCACCACGTTGTTTCCAAAGTGTTGAATCACCATCGTGAAGAGCCATGCCATTCTCGCGCCGCCCACATCATCCGGAGAAGTCCCCACATGCAAATCCCAGGACCCGAATAGAGCCTTCGTTTCATCCACCTCGAACATCTCGTTACACCATGACCGGAAGGTTTGCAGTTGAAAGCGGTATTCGTCCAGGCCACCCGGTAAATTCTGCAATGCGGATGCTTGATCCGCAAAAGAGGGTGGTGGGGTATTGATTGAGGCGGCAATCTGGTCCTTCACCGTGAGAAATCGTTCGAATAGCGCGCGCCACGTGGCAGAGTCCGTTTTTGAAAATTGAGCGATACTCTGACACGTCTTATCGACATTCCGGCGGACAGAGATCGAGCGACCGTTCGGGAAGACGTGGGAAAAGCAAGGATCGGAATAGATCAGCTCGAAACCGTATCGGGCTAACTGCAGCTCATGGAGCGCCGGGGAAAAGTTCCCAACCTGAATGCAGAACGCATGTGTGTCCGACTGAAAACCGGGTAGGGTGAGCTCTTCCGTGTTGGTCATCCCACCGATCGAATTGTACTGCTCCAGCACGAGAACCTTGAGGCCGGCTTTCGCAAGATAGCAGGCACATGTCAGTCCGTTATGACCACTCCCAATCACAATCGCGTCATATTTGGCTGGCATAATTTCTCTTCACTAACTCTCAGGTACTTGCCAATATATCATTATTGAAAATCAACAAGGCGAAAGTATACAAAGCGATGTCCCGCGGATCCACCAGACTCGCCTCAAAGTGTTCAATGAACCATAGAAGAAGCACCGTTGTTTCGTTTTTTATTCTAGGTATTTTGTATGGTGAAATCCTGATCAACTATTAAAAAGAAGTGACGCAATGCCCAAGGATCATGGAGAATTATCAGACAAAAAAGCTCCTCCGAGGAATCTCCGTTAATCTGACGTCAGTTATTACGGGCAGCAGTCGGTGGGGGCGGTGGACTTCTGGTAACCGGTCTAAATGGGTGTGCTGAAAGACCTCAGAGACTGTCAGACGCAGGATCGAACGACATGGAGGGAGCCGCTTCAACGTTTGTGGCAAATGAAGCAGGGAGCACCACAAATGCGTCAGGCGTTGCACACTTTATACAGCCGGAAGTGCGCCGATCGATGCACGGGTTCCTCAATACCCAATTGCGCAGGGCCTTTGCCAACAATACACTCAATGGAAAACCGCTTCCGCCAAAACGATCATATAAGGGTGGGCTCACTGGTCCGACATTTCGGATCAAAGCCGGGGATCGCATGAAAGTCTACTTATTCAACCAACTGCCCCCGGAGCAAGGAGAATGCGGCCCACCCAACACAGAGAATTGTCCGAACACCACCAATGTACACACACGGTCTTCATATCTCACCGACGGGCAATAGTGACAATGTTCTGCTTGAAATTCCTCCCGGAAATGATCTCCAATTCCAGTTTGATATTCCTGACCATCATCATGCCGGGACCTTCTGGTATCACGCGCACCGACATGGATCGACGGCATCTCAATTACGAGAAGGCATGGCCGGCGCGTTGATTTGAAGGCGATATTGATCAAGTGCCGGGAATTAAGGTGGCTCGCGATCAAGTGTTTCTTTTTCAGCAGCTCAGGATTCCGTTCGACAATCCCGAAAACCAGTTGCCGACCACGATCAATGGATTATTGGAACCGGTGCTAACCCTTCAGCCGGGCGAGGTTCAACGGTGGCGCTTGATCCATGCCGGTATCGATGAATTGCTCACAATCGAACTTGTGAATGAAGAAGACGTTCCTCAAGATCTCCATGTCATTGCGATTGATGGGATTACCTTAGGAAAGATCAATACGAGTAAGGAGGTTTATTTGGCCCCCGGCAATCGTGCCGACGTGCTAATCAAAGCGGGTCCCAAAGGCATGTACAGATTGAAAAAAAAAGATGGAGGAGGTAGGACTGAAAGGAAAACAAAAACCTGAGCCACTATTGGCGAATATTCAGGTAATGGGCCCAAGACTCAACATGAGCCTTCCCAGCAACCGCGAGCTTCGATCTCTTGCGCCATTTCGCCCGATTACAGACCAAGAACTCACTGACCCGCCCAATCAGCCGGAATTGGTATTTGACATCGCCAACGGTCAGTTCATGATTGACGGGAAAGAGTTCGATCATACTCGTGTGGATCGGACCATGACACTCAAGGGGCCCAGGAGTGGACGTTATCCTCGAAGAACGGCAACCATCCGTTTCACATTCACGTCAATCCTTTCCAAGTGATCTAAATTAACGGGAAACCAGTGGACCCGGTCTGGCGCGACACCATCCTTGTCAGAAGCAATCCCCCTGGGACGGTAACCATGGGAACCCGGTACGAAGTGTTTACCGGCAAGTATGTCTTGCATTGCCACAATGTGGTCCATGAGGATCGAGGCATGATGCAATTGATCGAAATTTTGTCCTCATGAATGGCAGAAGCATTTTTCTTTGTCTAAAAAGAAAACGTTATCAACGAAATTTTTCATGACGGTCGGCGCAGGCATTCCCCCACCACACTCATTGCGCCAATCAAAACGATGGGAATGCCCCCCTATTTAATAAGGGAAAAGAGTCCAGGAACTAGACAACATTTAGAGCACATGTGACAGAACAAAACTTGGTACTTAATCCGGACCCGGTCGGAGAAAAACCCGTGTGACCCGGATGACTGCCTGCAGGTTGACCCTCTTCCCGCCCTCATCGATTGTGGACGCGCTCAACCAGTACCCGAAAAAGGGTTATGCACGTTGCGTATGAATCCCACCTCATCCAGCGTGCACCCATACAGCTCAAGCATGAACCTTTTTACCTGAAATGGGTGACGGATTCTTATTCCTTTCAGACGCAACCGCCTGGAGTGTTGCCATGACACATCGAAGAAGAGACGAGAGAATTGTCATGGCGGAAACCGATGCGGTAAAAGGAGGAAAATCGGATCACTGCCGCGACGAAGAGGGTTCGTGCAGACATCAACGACGGAGGTGCACATGACGACGGACTACAATCAAATCGCCAACCAGTACAAGAAAGCCAAAGAGCAACCGTGGCGCATCAGGACCGAGCTGTATTCGATGATGAACTTGATCGGCGATCTTACCGGTAAGTCCGTGATCGATGTTGCCTGCGGGGAAGGATGGTTGACGCGAGAACTCCGCAAAGCGGGTGCGGGTGAAGTGGTCGGCGTCGACATTTCCGAAGAAATGATCAAGCTGGCTCGCTGGCAGGAGGCGCGTGAACCCCTCGGCATCGAATATCGGGTAGAGGATGCACGAGCGACAGAATCAGCACAACAGTTTGATATCTCCGTCTCCAATTGGCTGCTCGTGTATGCACACGATCGGGAGGAACTCAGGGTCATGTGTCGCGGGTTGGCGAACCGAATCAAACCCGGAGGGCGTTTCGTCACCTTAATCACCAATCCTGCACTATACACGTGGCAATCTCATCCGCCGAACTACCGAAAATACGGCATCGAGGCCCAATTGCCCGAATCGGCATATGAAGGCGCCCCGGTCGCCCTTACGGTACACTTAGAGGACCAATCGATTGTGATCGAAAATTATTATATGCCGATCGACGCACATGAGTCGGCGTTGCGCGATGCGGGATTTCGAGATGTCGCATTTCATAACATGACGCTTGCCCCCGATCCGCAAGTTGATGACGAAGGCGACTACTGGGACCATTGGCTGAAATATCCTTTTTTTATCATGATCGACGGTATCAAGGCGTAAAGGGGGTTTCACCCCGTTCCTCGCCCTTCGATTCCCTCCAACGGCGAACCTGAGCAACGGTCCACAGATTTCAACGCGAGGAATGCCTAAAAACGCACGCTGTGGAGCGTCTGTTCCAAACTGTGTTTATGCGGCACATCCATTAGATTCCGGCGTATGTCTACTTTCGATTGCGGTTTCAACCGGTCGCTGCAACACATGGGTTAAATCGTTCAGCAGGTGTTTCAAAGTTTAACGTTTTTCTTGGTCGTTCGTTGAGACGCCGTGCAACGGCGTTTAGCTTGGCTTGTGGAACTATCGACAGATCCATTCCTTTCGGGAAGTATTGCCTTAACAGACCATTGGTATTTTCGTTGGACCCTCGCTGCCAGGGATTGTGTGGATCACAAAAGTATACCTTTATGTCGGTCGCCAGCGTGAAGCGTTTATGGTCGGCCATCTCTTTGCCTCGGTCCCAGGTAAGTGACTTGTAAAGCTCACGAGGTAACTTATGCGCTTGCTTGATCAAGGCATTGATCACCGTCTCGGTGTCTTTGCTGTCAACTTTGACCAGCATTAGGTCGCGTGTATGATGTTCGACCAGCGTCGCCATCTGGCGGTTATGGCTACCGAATAGCAGATCACCCTCCCAGTGCCTTGGTAAGGCCCGGTCTTCCGCAGAGGCAGGCCGCTCACGGATCGATACGGTGTCGGTAATCCGGCCGTGCTCCTCCGTTTTTTGTGTGTGGTGGCGTGAACGACGCATCATTCGTGTGCGCCTCAAATGCTGCAACAACTCTTTC
The DNA here is from genome assembly GCA_024760505.1 of Nitrospira sp. Lineage (GTDB taxonomy): Bacteria > Nitrospirota > Nitrospiria > Nitrospirales > UBA8639 > Nitrospira_E. The sequence goes on along the minus strand of CP058931.1, from coordinate 1,300,262 downwards.
TTCAAGGCACCACGTGCCTGGATGAATAGGCTCCTATAGATCGTCTCGTGGGACACCTGGTAGCGTTCGTCGTCCGGATAGGTGTGCTTAAGCCAACTGGGAATCTGCTCGGGTGACCACTCCAATTGTAGCTTCCTGGCTACGATTCGAGCCAGTGCACGGTTCTCTCCTAGTTTACAGGTTTTGGGGCGATGGGCCCGAGCCCAGGCCGCCTGATCAGCCTGACTTGCCCGGTAACCGCCTTGCCCATGGTTGCGTTTGATTTCCCGACTGATGGTCGAAGGCGCACGATTCAGAGAGGCTGCGAGGGAACGAATGGAGCAACCTGTAGCTATGCCGCGTGATATTTCCTCCCGCTCCGCCAGGGTTAGTGCGCATGATGATCGTCGACGCTCTGGCGGGCGTATCCCCCCCATGCTCTCGAATGATACGTTCAATCGACGGATGATGCCGATCAAATAACCGCGCAATCGACTCCAGGGATTCACCGTTCTTCCAGCGATCCCACATTAATGCCTTTTGTTCTTCTGTGGAATAAATCCTTGGGCGCCGCTTCATTTTCAACATCCTCCTCTCTATTATTAGAGATTAGATGTTGCAGCGACCGGTGAAACCGCACTTCAAACATAACATACCGCCAAATTCCCATTTATAGGGTGAGAGCCATCCATAATCTCCGATGGATTTCCTCTTTCGATTGAACCCAGGAGCTGATCCTGGGCCATAGACTCGACAAAGGGTTTCGGCCAAGCCATCCATCCGATACAATCCATCCGAGATTCATGTTGACTTCCACCCACTGGGCTAGTCCGTCTCCTGACATTTTTCGGAGCCTGTCACCAGGCATGGTCCATGTGTGGCGGGTTCATCTGGACATGATGTCACCCCGCCAGGCTGCTCTCTACCGCACCGACCTTTCTGAAGATGAACGAGCACGGGCAGAACGATATCGGGTTCCTCACGACCAAAACCAATTTATTTCAACCAGGGGCATTCTTCGAAATTTGATCGGTCACTATGCGGGAACTCCTGCGGCTTCTATTCGGCTTGAGAACAACTTACAAGGAAAACCCTCTCTGACCGAACCACCCCATCCATCATTACAATTCAATGTCTCTCATACGAGTGGAATGGCATTGTTGGCCTTCACGGTTGAACATGCTGTGGGTATTGATGTGGAACAGGTAAACCGGAATGTCAGCGATCAGGATATCGCCACAAGGTATTTTTCTCCTCAAGAGGCTGCGTACCTTGCCACCCTTTCACCTGACAAGCGGACGCAAGAGTTTTTGACCTACTGGACCTGCAAGGAAGCATATCTCAAAATGCAGGGGATTGGATTATCGGGTGGAATGGCTCAATGTAAGATCGCACTCGGCCAGGACGGAGTGAAGGCTACCGTGCGGTCAACACCTGAACCGAATCGGGGGAACGGCTGTTCACTCTTTCGCATCAATCCCGGCCAGGCCCACATCGGTGCGCTCGCCGTAGCATGCCATTCGGTTGAAGTGTTGTATTGGGATTGGAAAGATTAATGCGTCGCCTCTCCCTTAAATCGAACAGGTTCGTTGCCTTGTAAATGGTCCGGGGTAAGATAGTAGGTGCCTTTGAGACTGGCATCCCAAACTGATTGAGCCGCCGGTTCATTCCCTCCGGTCAACAGATAGACAAAACCTCCGAATAACCCGCCCACGCCGGCATAGACCACTTTGAAGGGCGTATACAAAATCGATAAGGCTCCACTGGCGACTTGAAGTCCTAAGGACGAATCGCCTGAGTTCCCTGAATTTTCGGCAACCACCGGCTCCGCCACATCGGACGCGGGGGTGACTTCCTCAGCAACCGGTTCAGTTAAGAGGGTCACCTGCTCTTGTGCCATCTCGGTTGGCGGCCCCGGCTCTGACTGGGTAGCAGCCCCTGGGTTAGGCGAATCCAATAGGACCGTCGCCGACTGAGTTGTGGGAGATGAGCTCGAGGAATCAACCGCTACCGGCGCCGCCACATCAAACGCGGGCGTGACTTCCTCAGCAACCGGTTCAGTTAAGAGGGTCACCTGCTCTTGTGCCATCTCGGTTGGCGGCCCCGGCTCTGACTGGGTAGCAGCGTCTGGATTAGGCGAATCCAATAGGACCGTCGCCGACTGAGTTGTGGGAGATGAGCTCGAGGAACCGACCGCAACCGGTGCCATCTGAGGAGCAGGAGGCTCGCTCGGACTCTCTGCGTTCACCTCCTGTTTCGCGGAGGGGGAGGACGCTGGTTTCTGCCAAGCCTGTTCAAGGGCCAGAATGGTCAAATCTTGTATCACCCCCTCAGACACTACCAGTGGGTCAGAACTCCAGGCCTTGCCTTCAAAGGCAACCTCGCCTGCACCGGTATTCATTCCACGAACATCAACGACGACATTTTTCATGGGTGGAGATCCACCACTTACGGGCTCTATTGTGGAATTCAACGAAGTTTCGGCTACGCGCACAAACACCACCAATGTCGCCCCAGCCCTACGAGCTCCCCCTAGAGCCTGAGCTTGCCCTTCCGTCCCATTTCGAGAAGCAAATTCAGGAACTCCCTCCTCTTGCACAACCTGTCGATTGACCACCAGTAATTGATGGTTATTCAACCAACCCAAAGCCTGGTTAACGGCCGCTACATGATTCCCGCGCACCACCACTTTCGTTCCCGGGCTTGGTTGCGTAACCTGAAACCCTTCCTTTTTATAGGCTTCATTCCCGTTGGGACCACCAGCGCATCCCAACGAAATACTAAACGCTCCAAGCAGAACGATCAGGTTTCTCATGTGCCGACAACCTAGATTCGACATAGTGATGTTCCCTTCATTACCATCTCTATTGTAAAGATGCGCGTTTATAAGCCCGATAAGAAGTTTTCCAATAATCCAGCTCAACAATTACGTGGTCCCGGCTTCCTGTCCAACATTCACATGAGAATGGGAAGTTTTTTCCTGTACGGTCCTGTTTCAAATGAAAAATTAGCATATGACGACCGTATTGAAAAATTAAAATACCACAAATTGAGCCTTCACGGAGAGAGACCCGTTAATTTCTCTCTTTTCTGATAAAATAGAGAAAACTCCTTGTTGGAGATCTTCCTATCCCGGGAACGTCCTTAACCGAAAAATAAGAATGGTTTTTAACCTTTCGACTCATCTTTCACCAAAACACTTTATCTTTCCATCCTAATCTAAAGTGACTGGAATTGCGTGAGCCCCAGCTTCCCTAGTATGCTAATGAATTAAGTAATTCGGCCGATAGACCTGCATAAACGAATTACGCTCAAATTTTTTCTTAAAATTAAGATGGCTTTACGAATTCTGTCATTTTTCATCGAAGGCGTCACCTGGCGAGTGGCGAAAACCCCTACGGGCTACTGTCACCGTGGCCTTTCAACCATGCCAGAGTGGATTCCAGGAATTCCCTCGGGCGTATCCAAGGATATTGTGGAAAGCACCTTTCAGCAATTTCCCTCTGATGATGACTCCCTACAGCCCCACAACATCACATTCAAGTTGACCTATCGTGTCGGGTCTTCCAATATTGAATGCTTCATTTTTTCCTCGCCTGACGGCGACCTCTTTTCCGTCAAGATTCCTCCTGGTACTTTCATCGCTCTTCAAGAAGCACTTCCATCCCAGACTATCCCACGCATGAGAGTCGCCCGTGTAGCTGTACAGCAGGCGATTGCGTCCGGAATGCCAGGGATAGAACTTCTTCCAGGAAGTGCTATATACGAATCAGTCAAATCGCAATTATCAGGATCCTGTCTGCAAAAAGCCCAGGTGTAAGCCTTTCGCTTTCTATCGAACTGACCAGTCCTGTATCCATTCAAGGCCGTTATCCAGGGATACCGGTTGAAAAATATTTCGATGAACCAGGTGGCAAATTCCTGCTATCCGGCACAATCTACCTTCTGAATCTCCCCAAAGCTCAGAAGTGTCACCTCATTTTTTCGTCCTAAATCATTCATAGTGTCGATTCACCTTTTTAATTCACCAAAGCTGTGCGCAATCCTGTTGGTAAGCTATGCATAAATTGTCATACGCTATGGACAAATAATACTTTCATCACTTTGTCGAATATTTAATCATTGTGTAGTTGATAAAAATTAACACAAGATATATGGTGAGGGTATTCCCCAAGTCACATTACGTATGTAACAATAGAGTGCACTTGCCCTAAAAGAACAGCCAACTCGATACGAGAAAAAGTTGAATGTTCTTATGGTGTTTCCGAGGAACACATCGTGGTGAACAAACGTTCTCCCTCTCTGAGAAAACATGTGCTGATTGTGGATGATGAGCCTGCCGTCCGCCGAACTGTACGGGGGGCCTTAGAATCCTCCGGAATTGAATGCGCCGAGTCGGAAAATGGCGCCGAAGCACTCGCGTGGTTAGAAGAAAACGAAGTCGATCTCGTCCTGGCTGACTATCACATGCCAATTATGAGTGGACTGACCTTGTTGGAACGAGTCCACGGAACCTTGAACGGCAGAACCCCTCGGGTCATCCTGCTCAGTGGAGTCATTGACGAAATACACAAGCACAAAGCCATGGGACTTGGCGCCTATGCGATTATTGACAAACCCTGTAATTTCCGTGAACTCGTCGAAAAAGTAAACGAGGCTCTCGATTTCTGAATTCCCCCCTCCCGGTTGATCTCGCTAAAGGTCCTATCCGCCTAGACAACTCGAGAGTAAGCCTGCTGTAGGGTCATCCCCCACAATACGGAAAATGTTCTAAGGCATTCCGTTGTGCTAGAAATCAGCCAACTACCGCTCGACGATATTAAACTTCCCATCTTTGCCTATGGCTTGCCGAGTATTCCATTCATCTTTGAGTGTTTCCATGATCCTGATCGCCTGCTTGAGTTGGTGGATTTTTCCACAACCGGCAAGGGCGGAAAGTTCCGCGCCAGGAATTCATTGGGGTGCGCTCGACTTTCCCGATCAAGAGCCGGTGCTTACCACCGGACTCTCCATATTTCGCTTTACTGAATTTAATGGGGAAGGGAAGCGGTTTAATGGCATTCGGGAAACCATCGGATTAAATCTGATTACCACCAGTTGGACTCGCCACTGGTCAAATTCCCTCGAAGGATGGAGCACCAATCTGACCTTCGGAATTGGCCCTACGAGAAATCAGCCTTCAGAATCCCTCCAAAACGATTTCGTCCATGACCACCTGTTTGATATCCCTCAGGTTCCGGTTGGAGGGAAACGAAAAGAGACCGATTTTACCATATCCGGTTCACTCACCCGATGGGGAGAAATCCCGGGACAACGCCGGGTACTGTTTCTTGGCGGCGGGGGACAGACGGGAAGTCTCTATCAGGAACTTTTTGCCCGTGGGGGTGTTCGCCGCTGGTCACCTGTGAAAACCATCGAATATCTGAGCGGAACACATGATGGCTGGGTCGCAGATATGTTCAGACCTCTCCGATTGTCCGGAATGGTGAGGGCCGGGCGACTTTCCAATGGCGCAGCGTTCCATGATTTAGCCAATCATTCATTTGCCGCCCAAGGCTCCCTCAGCTATGGCTGGTATGATGAGAAAACATTTCGGCCCTTGTTTGAGGTCGAAATCGGGGCCACCATTGATTCCGGAATGTTTAATGGAAACCAGGGAAACTCCTTGGAGGAAAGCTTTTGGACTATTGCGATCCGTGCCCACCCATTTACGTTCGAAACATGGAACGATCAATTAAGCGGCCAAGACTTCGGCCCAACGTATGGAGGCAAACTCATGATGGACCTCTCGTTCCTGCTTCCTGATTCCTGGAAAGGGCAATGACCCTCGCTCCTGTATACACCACTAAAACCGATTTTGTACGGAAAGCGCCGTGGCTCCTATTCACCTAGTCACCAGATGCCGGAGTAAGAGGTAACCGGCTCCAGGACTCTCCGGCATCCGTGCTTCGGTACAGCCCTCCCCCATTCGTGCCGACATACAGAGTTCGGGAATCCAGGGGGCTCATCTGAAGACTGCGAATACTGGCAGCCTCCAATCCCTGTATTTTCGGTTGCCAGGTTTTTCCTCCGTCCTCACTTTTTTGAACCCGATCACTTGTTGCCATATATAAAATTGACGGGTTTGTGGGATCCAGTTGAATGGCACTAATATAGGCGTGTTGAATGCTCCCTCCGGCCTTTGTCCAATGTTCGGCCTGATCCGTTGATTTATATAATCCATCCGTGGTCCCTGCATACACCACGTCACTATTCGTTGGATCAACCACGATTCCATTGACTCCCAGCGCCATTGAAGCCATTTTGGCATCTGAGGCCACCATGCCCGTCGAGGCTTTTTCCCAACTCTCCGTGGCATTGAGTGTGCGATAGACACCTCCCGTCGTTCCCGCATATAAAACGTTTGGACGCTGAGGATCGATTGCCAGGGTCACCACAAAACTCACCTCAGTCATGCCTTGCATCCGTTCAGTCCAATGTCGACCGCCATCCAGGCTTCGAAAAACCCCAACAGTTGTTGCCGCATACACCATCTCCGTCCCCAAAGGATTAAACACAATCTGATTGACAATAGCGGAGATCGTGCCTTTCTGAATCCCGGAATTGTAGGGATGCCACGTTCGTCCCCCATCCGGGCTTTTATAGGTCCCATCGCCCATCGTTCCCGCAAACACGGTGGCAGACAGTTGGGGGTCAAGGGCAAGACTAATCACTCGGGTCCGGGCTAATTCGCCCGCAAATCTGGTCCATGTGGCCCCCGTATCGGAAGACTTGTATACGGCCTCATCCGTGGCCACATATATAATGTTGGGTTTGGTGGGATGTAAGGCAATGGACACGATGGTATCGCTTCGTTGACCGCAGGCTGTCAAGCCGAGCGCCAGGGACACAATGCAGGTCACAAGCATTCGGGACATTTTAAAAGGGATTTTCATTGCCAAATGTCAAGAAGTCACACATTATCGTGATGGGCGGTACGGTTCGGCATATCCGGTCAGTTCGACATAGCCCTGGCCATGAATATTTTCTCCCTTCCAAAGCCCGGTGACATCCACAGCTCCTTCCCAGTACGTCACAGCGGTACTTCTCCTGGTTACGAGTTCTTGATTGGCCATTCTGGGAGAGATATTCAACTCCACCTTTTCAGACGGAATAGATAACGTCCATTGACTAGGATACCGTGCACCACTGGCCGGACTCGTCCAATGCTCTTGAACGCTTACCTTGAGCGCATCAAGGGAAAGGGATGTCGAGGATCCATTTGGCCTCACCAAAGTTCCACTGGATGCCGGATCAAAGGTCCCATCCGCACGGCGAAGCCTATAGGCCATGATGTCATAATCATTTTCAAGTTGCAGGCTGAACCAATCCCATCCAACGAGACCCTCCGAGAGGTCTGCAGACCCAAACTCATGATCCATCCAACTTACGCCGTTGACCGCCAGCGGCACCCCCTGTACCACCACCGATCCAGTGGTCTGAAGTCGGGTCATTGAATAATAATGGGAGGTGGCCTCTGCCTCCAGGCCTTTCCGGCTCACCCCGTCTGTGCCATGAATAACGGGGGGTTTACTCGATTCGAGCGTCAAATCAATGGAAAAATCTTGAGCCTGCGCCTGTAAATGAAATTGTCGATGATCGGGTGCCACCGTCTTCAGCAACCACCGATCGATCCACACATGGAGCCGATCCCCTTCAGCTCCGGCCTTGTTGATTCCGGCACGACTCAGCTTCTCGGCAAACCGGAATTGTTCATTCGCTTCGTCGGTTAACGCGAAATGGGCCAAGTACAGGTGTCGCATGGCCCATGCAGAAGGATTACTCCAGGCATCGGGTGAGTCAATTCCACGACGAAAAAACGTTAATTCGTACCCAAACCGTCGGCCATTCGTGCTGGACAGATGTCCGGTAAAATACCACCACTCTGTCTGAAATTGCTCATGACTGCCATGATCCCGGGGGAACGCATAGACGTATCCGGGGCGGGCAGGAGCAAATCCTTGAAGTCCAACACTGGAGGTCTCTGCAAAGACCGCCAAAACCCCAAGCAGTGAAAACATAAACAGGAGCGAGATCTCTCTCCAAAAAGATCTCGTGTTCACCTCCAGACCTGCAAAACTGTCGCGTGGGTGAAGGCCTTCGTCCAGTTCATGTTTCCGTTTATACCACGACCTTACATAGCGGACAAATCCCTTGGCAGGCAAGGATTTCCCCAGTTTACTGAACTCCTGTGAGTCACTATATTACGTTGACTTTCCCGAAAATTCTCCGCTATCGTACCCTATGCCTTCAGATTTTCCATCAGCCGAATTCGGCAAATTTCCGATACCGGACAGCGTGCCAATTTTTCCACTGCCCAACGTCGTGTTTTTCCCTGAAACCTATTTGCCACTACACATCTTTGAACCCCGTTACCGGGAAATGGTGCATAACGCATCCGGTCAGGGAGATTGCATTGGCATGGCCTTGCTCAAGGACGGTTGGGAAGATGAGTACGAGGCGGATCCCCCGATTTATCCCATCGGATGCGTGGGGCGAATTATCAGCTCACACAAACTGGCTGACGGTCGGTTTAACATTGTGTTGCAAGGCCTTCAGCGATGTACCTTTGAAGAGCAGGAGGTCTCGACGCCCTACCGCCAAGCACGAATTATTCCGAATGCGCAAAAGGGGGCACCCTCCCTGGACACCGAAACCCGCATTAATCTGGAGCAAATTACCCAAGAATATTTGACCTGGAAAAAGGCTCATGAGTTGTGTCAGGTGATCGCTTCTGGCAAACTCACCGATTCCATTCTTGTTCATAACCTTTCAGCCGGTCTTGATTTGTCACCCGTGGAAAAACAATTTTTACTTGAATCCGGCCATCTCATCCAGCAAGCTCGCCGCCTGATTGATCTAATCCGCTTTAAACTTGCCGATCTTCGAACGGCACAAGGATAACACACATGTCTGATGCCGTTGCCATTGAGGTTAAAGGGCTGGGGAAAACCTACGACACCGTGACTGCGGTGAAGAATCTTTCCCTCTCCGTCATGAAAGGAGAAATTTTTGGCCTTCTTGGACCCAACGGGGCAGGAAAAAGTACCACGCTTCGAATTTTAATTACGACCCTCAGTCCCACGTCCGGGTCCGCAACCATTTTCGGACATGATGTCGCCAAAGAAGCCGATACCATTCGACGGATGATCGGCTACGTTCCGCAGGAACGGGCTATCGACCGTTTTCTTACCGGTCGGGAGCATCTGCTGTTGCTTGCGGATCTCTATCATCTCCCAAAGAATGAAGCCCTCACCAGGATTGCATCGCTCCTGAAGCTGGTCGATCTGGAAGAACATGCCGATCGCGTGGCCAAAGGATATTCCGGTGGGATGAAACGCAAATTGGATATTGCCTGCGGTTTATTGCCCAATCCCAAGGTACTCTTTTTGGACGAACCCACCCTCGGGCTTGACGTTCAAAGCCGCCTCAATATCTGGCAATACCTGCGGCAATTGCGCGAGCAGGGGATGACCATCGTCATGACCACCAATTACCTGGATGAAGCCGACCAGCTTTGTGATCGAATTGCCATCATCGACCGGGGAGAAATCCGCGCCATTGGCTCTCCAAAGGATTTAAAGGCCAGCTTGGGTGGCGATGGCGTCTGGCTCACTCTAGGCGACCCTCAGCCTCAGGTTATTGAAACCCTCTCAACCGCCTTAAAAGCCTTGCCCTTCGTGCGTGCGATTCGTCCCACTCCACAAGGGCTTGATATCCGCGTCGATGCTCCCGAGAAGGCATTGCCTGCTATTCTCGAGGCCACAAATCGAGTAGGATGTCTCCTCGATGGAATCGAATATCATCGGCCGAGGCTAGACGACGTGTTTGTGGCACACACAGGCCGGTCCCTCAAAGACCAACCCTCTGAACCCACGACCTAAGATCTTATCCTGTAGATTTTCACTGTTCTCGAAAGGTTTTTCCATGAATGAGCAAATTCAAGAGGTACTTGCCCTGACCAATCGATGGGTCAAGCGATTGAGCCGGGAAAAGTTCAGTATGTTGTTTACGCTGATCCAACCCATGCTGTTTTGGCTCATCTTTTTCGGCAACCTGTTTCAGCGAGCAGCCGATATACAGGTCGTTCAAGCCCCGAATTACATGAGTTTTCTTGCAGCCGGCGTTGTCGTGATGACCGTGCTCAATAACGGGCTGGCCGGTGGCGTCGACTTACTATTTGATAAAGAAAACGGGTTTCTGGAACGACTGATGGCGACTCCCATCAGACGATCGTCCGTGATCCTTAGCCGGTTCCTATTTGTGATGGCCATCACCGCCATGCAAATTCTGGTTATTCTGGGCGTGGCTTTTTTATTCGGGGTGAGTGCGGAAACCGGGATATTAGGGATCGCACTCATTCTGGTGATCGGCATGCTGTTTGGTGTCGGACTCACCGCCATTTCCATGGCCATGGCATTTTCGGTGAAAAGTCATGGAGATTTCTTCTCGGTGTTGGGCTTCCTTTCGCTCCCGATGATCTTTCTCAGTTCCGCGCTCGTACCATTAGCGGCAATGCCGGGTTGGATGAAATCACTGGCATTTTTCAATCCGATGACCTGGGTCATTGATGCCATTCGGCCGTTGATTCTTACCGGTTGGAGCGAGGCGCTCCCTCAGGTAGCTATCGCCCTTGGAGTCCTCGCCCTCTTTGATGCCCTATGTCTCTATGGGGGTGCCCGCGCGTTCAGGCGCTCGGTCGGCTAACAGCCGTTTTACCACATTATAAACTCTTCGATGGGACGCCTCTTTTTCTTTGGGGAGGCGTTGTCGTATATACCCGGGACGAACTTTCTTGCACTCACCTTCGGAGACAAAAATTCAGGCTTTGCTTCGTTTGCTGTCCGACCCCAACGAACAAGTCGCCAAGACAATACAGCACGAATTCGTCCGTATCGGGCCCTCAGCCTTACCGTTTTTGGAAAAAGCCGGCGCAGATGATACGGCCTTGGAATCCCGGGTCGCTTTTGTCAAAGATGAAATTCTTTTTGAGCAACTCAAAGAGGAATTCAGCACGTTTGTTACCCATTGCTCCCGACAGATGGATTGGGAACAGGGAGCGTTCCTCATCGCCAAGATCGCCTACCCGGATGTCGATATTCCCCATTATCAGCAGTGCCTCGATCAGCTCACGGAAGAATTTCGCAAGAAATGGCATTCCGAAGGTTCTGCGCCTGGAAAAGTCGCCAGACTCCTCAGCGCGTTTCTCTTTAAAGACAAGGGATTTTCCGGCAATCGCATCCATTACCATGACCCCGACAATAGCTATCTGCATCGGGTCATCGAATCCCGGCAGGGGATCCCCATCTCTCTCTCGGCCCTCTACGTGTTTGTGGGAAACCGTTTGAATTTGCCCCTCTCCGGGGTCGGAATGCCGGGACATTTCCTGGTGAAGATTGAAGGAGAGCCGATTCCGCAATTTGTGGATTGTTTTAACGGTGGGGCATTTTTACGGGAACAAGACTGTGAACAATTTATTACCGCATCCGGTTTGGACTATTCTCCTGAGTTTTTGGAAAAGAGTCCGACACGACTGATTCTTGCCCGTATGCTCCGAAACCTATTGAGTATTTATGAACGGGAGCAACAGAATCCCATGACGAAGCGGGTAGAGACCCTGCTTCAAATCCTGCAGGAATCTTCCGAAGATGAGGATCCTTCGCTCTAGCCCCTACCGGCCATATCCGTTTGGTACATTAGCTTCCTAACGGATTCAAATCTGTTGTCGAGAGTCTTATCAGCCTCACAATTTTCTTCTACTTCATGTTTTAATGTTTGCCCTTGGTACTTGGCCGGGCCGGCTTTCGGCCCGGCGGCCAAGGTTCCTTCGGCGTTACCCAGGACAGGCCTTTTGTTTCGGCAAAAGGACCCAAAACCATTTCCACCCAAGTCGGCACATGGATTCGTTCTGACGCTGGCAAGGGAGGGGCGGCCCAACTCGCATGGCTCAGACAAGGTCCGCCCTTGGTTTGAGCGTCAGACCGATTGGCCGACATGCAGGCGGTGGGGCATAGGATTGTCTTCAAATCTAGACAACCTGGGAAGCTTTCCCGACTTTGCAAGGTTTGAAGATCTTGCCTTTGATGATGGATCGAAAAATCGTCGGGTTTGAGCCAAAACCTTGGACCAATCGCGCCCATGACGCATTCGTTATCTTTATGGGATGCGTACTTCGTGCAAACTTCCAGGCAGGATGGTCTCGATAGCCTGATTAATAGATTCTACGGCTGCTTGAATTCGAGGCCAACTGGTTGAAGATAATACAACAATAGCCATTTTCCGACTAGAGAGGTTTTGTTGCTTAGAGAGATTTTTGTCGGTCGTGACGAACACTTCAAAGCCTTCTTCCTCACCTCTTGTTAACAATTCTCCGTTTTTTAACGTACTCCAACCGCGCTCAAAAATGGTTTCTACTTGATGCGTGTTTAAGAATCTGCGCAGAGGGACAGGGGTCCCTTGATCGAAAAGGATTCGCACTCAGACAACTTGGGGAGAAGTGAGACTTTTGGCAGCATGATCCAGAACCAGGCGAACTTGCTCAAGAGTAACACCAGGAAACAAGGCGATAAACTCCCTGATCTCTACCCCGTCTTCTAGATTCTCAAATAGTGTAGCGACTGGGACACGGGTGCCACGAAACACCCACACTCCACTCACACGTTGAGGATCACGTTCAACTACTGGACACGATGACCAATCTAACATGATATTATCCTACCCATAGTTAACCTACGATTCAAGCTAGGAGTCCAGTTCATGAGGCCCTTTTGTTTCGGCAAAACGTCCCAAACCATTTCAGCCCAAGTCGGCTCATAGAATCGTTCTGACGCTGGCAAGGGAGGGCGGGCCCAACTCGCATGGTTCAGCAAGGTCCGGCGTCAGCTCGGTTGACTGACTTGCAGGCGGCAAATTATTGGAGGCTTTCAAGTGCAGGTTCTGGCAATTGTAAAAAAAGATAGGGGGGCAGGTCCTCGGCCAGATGCGCTTCATTAGCCCACACTATTTTGACAATGCTCTCCCCACTTGGAAGGCTTGAAGATCTTTGCCTTTAATGACTGATCCTGAAAAAAATCGACGGGCTTGAGCCACGACATTCGACCGATCGGCCGTCTCATAAAAATGCGAAAGAACAAGTTTTTCGATATTGGCTTTTTCCGCGACTTTTCCGCATTCTTCCGCATGCATATGCGATCCACCTGGTTGATGAGACGAAAAAGAGCAGTCCAAGACGGCCAGATCAGCATCCTGACATAAGCGAACCAGATTTGGTGAGGCCATCGCATCTCCCGAAAAGGCTGCTGACCGGCCCTGATACTCAAGACGATACCCAAGACAGATCTGTTGCTCGGAATGGATCATGGGCAAGGGCGTAATTTGTGTGCGGCCAATCAAAAACGGTCGATCATGGACCTCTTTGAGGGTCACCCGAAAGGGGGAACCCGAAAAATTGGGGAATGTCCGGAAAATGGTCCGAAAGAGTCGTTGAGTCCCAGGCGGACCATAAATCGTGAGATCCGGTCGAACCTGCGCGAACTTTGAATGGCACACGGCATCAAAGAAAAATGGAATAAAATCAGAAAAATGGTCCGCATGGTAATGGGTAAAGAGTAGGTGTTGAATCGTATGGCGATCTATGCCGGTTTGTAATAAATTTGAGAGCGTTCTGGGACCAAAATCCAGTAGAATAGGCCGGTCCGTCTCGAATACATACCCGGCCGCAGCGCGGGTAGGATGAATATTGGTTCCTGAACCTAGAATGGTGAGCTTCATTGTTATACCCTGCCGGAAAATAAATACTCTCTGGTAACCACACTTCGTATGGCCACACAACCCGAAACAACCCGTTCCATCAATCCGTTTATCGGCCTGTTAGGGCTGGGCCTGATCGTAGCAGGCATATGGATTTGGAATCATCTGACCTTTGACACTCAGGATTACATTACCGAGGAGATCCTCCCCATACTCGGAGGCGTTCTTGTCTTAGGGATAGGCGTGTGGGTTGGCACAAAAAAATGGCGCGCTCGCAAAGAACGTCTTCAGCTTCGTGATCGGCTCCTCCAACGCTTTCAAAAAGAACCTTCAGCCCAAAAACGGCGGGATTTGGCCTTTACCCTGATTGAAGTGAACCAATTTGAAGCCGAAGGATTGGAGACCGTCGCCGAACCGATGGCGGAACTCTTTATTTGGACATTGAAGACGGCACTTGGTGACAAACAACATCGCATACGAGGAATGGCAGCCAGTTACCTGGGAATCTTGAAACATCAAGCCTCGATCCCGTTGTTGATTCGGGCGTTGGAAGATGACCATGCCCATGTGCGAGCCTGTGCCGCATTGGCTCTGGGCCGCATGCGGGCTCAAGATGCGAAGGCGAAACTGGAAGAAAAGATGAAAGAAGACTGGGACCAGACGGTACGCAGCCGGTCCCGGGAAGCCTTGGAACGAATCCGATAGGGGCTTTACCCGGCATGCCCATCAATTAAGCTCCTGATTCAATGCCCGTTGATCAGCTTCGGTAAAACGATACCCCTTGTTCATCAACACCTGCATACCCTCCATCAGGTATTTGAATTGAACATCCCTGCGAATACTATCGAACAGGTTTGTCAGGGCGTTCATATACCCTCCCAGGGGTCGTCCCTCTTGAAACGGTAGCCTAAAGGCTTCCAACAGATCGTGGATTTCGTGTGCACTATATTCCTGGTTATCATCTCCATCCCCCACTAAGGCCATTTGATAAAACGTCAGGCTGAGGGAGAGAAGTTGTTGCGAATTCCCAAAGGCTTCCCGGGCCTGTTCCAACCCCTCGGGAAAGAGCCTTACACAATCGAGATCAAGCCCTGTCCTTAAGAGAGGGGAGAAATGAATGCGCTCAACCTCAGGCCGGGCTTTTTTGTTCCACAGTTGATAAAAATAGACCGTACAGGAATCGGCGATGGCAAATTCCTGCTTATCTTTTCCGATTTGAGCGCCGATGTGTTGAGTGAAGGCTTGAAAGACATCCGTGCCGGGAGAAGCCCATGCCGTCGTCTGCAGGGCCTGCCCGCCACAACCCCAGACGAGTCCAATACTGAATAGAAAAGGATAAAGATACTGTTTCAAATTTGGTTCTCCCAGGAAAATGATCGATGCTCTTAGTATAGCACCGTCAGAAAACGCATGAGAATGATTCTTCTCCTGTTTCCTTCACAAGTTCTGCCCGAATAGTCCATGGCATCATGAGCGAACGCTATTCCAAGCACCTCTTCGCCGTCCGGCGAAGCAATAACCTCCAGGCGATTTTTTCATCAAGTCTTTACAGAATTTCATGGTAAAATAAAACCATGATCGTTCAATCCGTCACCATCCAAGGGCATATCATTGATTCACTGATCCTCGCGAAGGTTCTGGATGACATTGTCATGTTGGGGGGGACCTTCACCCTCTCGGAAGTTACCGTGGGAACCCGACGTGAGGACACTTCCCATGCCACCATCCTGATTGAAGCTCCCACGATGGAGTTACTACAGGAAATCCTGAAAACCATCCAGCCCCACGGGGCAGTGGTTGAGACCGAGGAAGACTGCACGGTTGAGCCGGCCCCGGCTGATGGAATTTTACCGGAGGATTTTTACGCGACCTCTCATCTGGCCACTCAAATCCGGTGGCAAGGAAATTGGATCGATGTTCCGCAACCCGAAATGGATTTAGCCATCAGGCTGAAGACCTCCCCTCCTTCCGCGCAAATGGTTTCAATGGGCTCGGTAAAAAAAGGCGACCTGGTCGTCACGGGGCGGAAAGGGGTTCGAGTGTTTCCGCTGGAACGACCAAAAGAACGGGATGTGTTCGGGTTCATGGAAGCCCAGGTTTCTTCCGAACGTCCTCACCGTCATATCATCGCCGATGTGGCCAAGCGAATGAAGGCGATCCACCAACAACGAAAAGAGGGCAAGGGGTCCGGGAAGGTGTTGTTTGCGGGTGGTCCGGCCATCATCCATGCGGGAGGACGGGAAGCCCTGGCCTGGATTATCGAAGCGGGATACATCCATGTGCTCTTTTGCGGGAATGCCCTGGCCGCTCACGACATGGAAGCCAGCCTGTACGGAACGTCACTGGGATATAATTTGGGTATTGGCCGTTCAGTGCCCCATGGACATGAGCATCATCTTCGGACCATCAATCGGGTCCGGGCCCTGGGAAGCATTCAACAAGCCGTCAAAGGCGGTCTCATCAAAGAAGGGATCATGGCGGCCTGCGTCCGACAGGGAGTCCAGATGGTATTGGCCGGGACGATTCGCGACGACGGCCCTTTGCCGGACGTCATCACCGATTCCATTAAAGCCCAGGAAGCCATGCGCGCGGCCATTCCCGGCGTGGGGTTGGCCTTGTTAGTAGCCTCCACCCTGCATGCCGTGGCGACTGGAAATTTGCTACCGGCGTCGGTACCTACCGTCTGTGTCGACATCAATCCCGCCGTTCCCACAAAGCTGAGTGACCGTGGAAGCTTCCAAGCCGTCGGACTGGTGATGGATTCTTCTTCTTTTTTATGGGAACTGGCCCGTGAACTTGGCTGGAAAGGATAGCAGGAGTCAATAACATGAGCCGTTTATTGATGTGCCCACCGGATTATTTTGGTATCGAATATGAAATTAATCCATGGATGAGAGTGTCCAATCAAACCAATGGAGAACGCGCCAGGACCCAATGGAAAACGCTGACTCAGGTATTGGAGAACGAAGTTGGAGCCAAACTCGAATTTATGGAACCGGTACCAAAACTACCAGACCTGGTATTTACCGCCAATGCGGGTGTCATCCACGGCGGAAAGGCTGTACCCAGTCAATTCCGCCATCCGGAACGGCAGGGTGAGGAACGATATTTCATTGATTGGTTCACCAAGAAGGGCTATGAAGTCATCAACCTTAACCCTGGGATACACTTTGAAGGGGCCGGGGACTTATTGGGATTTCCAGATTTCTGGATTGGCGGCTACCGCCAACGCAGTGATATCCGCGCCTATGTCCAATTGTCGGAAATTTTCCAGAAAGAAATCATGCCTGTGGAACTGGTGGATCAGCGGTTTTATCATCTGGATACCTGCTTTTGTCCCCTCAGTGGAGGAGAGCTTCTCTACTTTCCCCCCTGTTTCGATTCGTACGCCCAAACCGTGCTGGCCTCTCGCATAGAACAGAAAAAACGATTTGCCGTCCCACCCCGGGAAGGCGAGCGGTTTGCCTGCAATGCGGTGTGTATCGACCGCCATGTCGTGCTGCCGACCGGATGCCCGGAAACGATGGCATGGTTACACAAACAGGGCTACACCACCCACCCGGTAGAACTGGATGAATTCCTCAAAGCCGGTGGCTCCGCCAAATGCCTGACTCTGGCCTTGGATTAAATCTAACAATCCCTTTTTCCAGATCAAACCTGCACAAGCATTTCAAGACGCCGGAACCATCATCCGCTCTGTTATCCTGAGGCCCCGCGAAGGATCTGTGCCCAGGTTGAAAAGGCCACAGCTCAGCGAGATTCTTCGTTTCACCCTGCATGACAAACCCTCGCAAGACCGCCTCCATTCACTGAACGTTCACGTTATGGGAAATGGCGGATTGGAGGTTGTCAGAATTACTGTGGGTTTAAAAAGGTCCGACCCAAGCGCTACAATCTTTCAAAGCAGGTTAACCCGGCTCATGACTTCAAAAATCATCAGTCCGCATAAAGCATTATAAACAGAGGCCACCTTCCCATATGACCCAACCAGAACAGTTCTACTCACTCGGGGACGATGACACGATCCGACGACATATACGGATTGAGCGGGAAAACGGGAAAAAATTACGGAAAACCCCATGGTGGAAGGCCCAGATCCAAAAAGGGGAATGTCACTTTTGTCATCAGCAGGTAGGAGCGGAAAACCTGACCATGGATCATGTGGTGCCCTTGGCCAGGAAAGGAAAAAGCACGAGAGGCAATGTCGTGCCGGCCTGTCAGGCCTGCAACCGCAGCAAAAGTCTCACCACTCCCGTTGAAACTCTCCTGGATCAGATAAAAGCAGAAGAAGATTAAACAACCCGATTTATAAAATTACGTCCTTTTAAAACCCCTCGACCTGTTAATACCCACTTCCTGTTTGCATTCCAAATCTTTTCTCAGGCCTCCTAACAATAATTTTTCTGCCCTGACGCCCATAAGAACCCAGGCACTTCAAGTCAACAATCAAGGGTTTTTATCAATTCTGCTTCTCCCCTCTTTGAATCATACTGACTCAGTCTATTGTTGAATGGCATCAAGGCTGTGTTCAAAAATTTTCATTTCACAAAGGGAGAATCGTTATGACCAACACCTTCACAAACCAGCTGAGCGTCAAAACCATGTTAGTGGTCTTCAGTGTGGCCTGTGCATTTGCATTTTCAGCATGTGCCAGTTATCCACATGGGCGGTCTGTGGGAACCACGGTTGACGATGCCGTGATCACGTCCTCAGTCAAATCATCATTGATTGCCGATGACCTGGTGGATGCGTTCGAAATTGAGGTTGAGACATACAGAAGCACGGTCATGTTAAGTGGATTTGTTGAAACACAAAATCAGATCGAAAGAGCCGTGGAAATTGCGAAAAAGACGGATGGAGTGCAGAAGGTCGTCAATAAATTAGCGACTAAGCCAAAAGCGCTTTCCCAGAAGAATTAACCAGGGATATCCAAATGGCAGAACTTCCCACCTAGAACAACTGTTTCCCCTGGAAAAATTCCAGGGGGAACAGGACCAAAAACCCTGTCCACGCACGTGTCGCCCCCTCGATCTTATTGGAATCATGAAGTACACATCCCGGGAGTCTTCCAACCAACAAATTCCAACGCACTTTTCCATGCTTTTGTTAGAAGAGCCGGAGATTGAGATCTGAAGGACTATCTAATGGATAGGTGAGGCGACCTGCGTCAGGCTTGGCAAAGGAGGTGAGTGTGTGCGTTTTGAGAGAACTTGCCGAGATGATGTGGTGGACGGTCCAACCACGGATGACCAATGCATCCGCTATGAGCGTCCGGTGACAGCGCCAGGGGACCGCTTCCGCGCACATCACGGCTGATGGTGACTGCTGTCCGATATTCACCAGTTCCTCCAGCCCATTCCAAAACTCTTGAGTTTGCATGTAATCCGCGTAACCTCGGAAACCCGCATTCCGCCATCCCACATTCACCGAATCCGGCCGGGTTTTCCTCCGACCTCCCAACTCCGACATGTGCTGATACTGCAGCCCGGCTTCACGCAGACTCCGGGCGAGAGTCTCCCGGTGGAACTGCGGATTACGCCGTGAAAACGGAATCGTTCTGACGTCGACCAGTAATTGAATGCCATGCGATTGAAGAAGCCCGACGAATTCCTCAATAGGCCGTGTCGAATGACCGATGGTCCACAAAACCGGAGACACGGGTGTTTCAGGCGAGTGAATGTCGTCAGGCTTGCTGAGTCCAGAGGGCCGGTCAATCTCCATCGTTCAGAATTTCCACCAGCATTCGTAGGAATGCTTTGAGCGTCGGCATATTAGAATCAGGAAAGATAGATGAGGCACGAAATCATCTTATCCGCCATGGAAGAAGAAGGGCCAGCGCGGAACACTCCCCTGGCTCTCGTGTTTTTCCCGAGAAAAACGGTCCATTCTGATGTCCCTGCTTTTCAAACGGATTGCATTGACACCTTAAATACCTGGCAGTAATCTTTGTCGCATTCTCCTTCCTTCCCAGGAGGTCCCCTATGCGGATCCCATTTTCCTCCTGCTTCTCTGATTTTTCTTCTGTCCACGCGCACCAATTATTGCTGTCGTGTTTCGTGCTGGGCGGAATATTGTCCGGAAGTCCTCTCTTTGCCGCTGGCTCGTTTCAAGAAGACTGTCTTGGAAAATCACCGGCCGGCATCGCCCTGCAGAGCCATCTTGTTGCGGCAAAATCCGGCAAGGTGGACTCCATGTTCTGCGCCGGAGCGATTCATCTTTACGTGCAACATGATCTCAACAAGGCGCTCCCCTGGTTGGAAAAAGCCGCCAATGCCGGCGATAAGCGGGCACCACTTGTCCTGGGCATCCTCTACGAAAAGGGAAATGGAGTTGCGGAGAACCCCGCCACCGCAGCCAGGTGGTATCAAAAAGGCATGGATAATGGAAACCCCGCCGCCGTTCGGCGCCTGGCGGAATTATACCGCCTCGGCTTAGGCGTACCGCACGACGAGGCCAAGGCGAAGGAACTTCTGGATAAGGCTGCGGCGATGGGAGACAAGGCCGCGCCGAAATTTATTGAAAAGCACGAACAGGATCGCTTGCATCCCAAAGCCGGGCAGAGCATTAAAGAGGAAGCCTATCGCGCCTACAAACAAAAGCAATTCGAAAAGGCCGCCAAGCTGTACCGCCAGTGCGCGGACATGGGCAACGACCAATGCCAGCTCGCGCTCGGGGTCCAATACGAATTTGGGGAAGGTGTCCCGAAAAACGAAAGTCAGGCCGTGGCGTGGTACCGCAAATCCGCCGATCAGGGGAATGCCATTGCCCAGAAAACACTCGGCCTAATGTACGAATTGGGAAAGGGTGTGGGAGAGAATTGGGCTGAGGCATTTCGCCTTTATTCCCTGAGCGCACCGAAGTACAAGGATGGAGCGTTCGCTTTGGGTCGCATGTATGAATTCGGCATGGGTGTGCCGCAAAACCGGGCACTAGCCATCGAAACGTTTAACCCGGATTCAGCAATAGAAATTTCCTAGGGTGGGGGTTGAGCGACTGGGATGCCAGCTGGATGAGCCCCCGACGGTCGTGGCTGCGAGGACTCAGACGGCGACTCTTCGTCGGTCAATGTCCATTCCAATTGCGCCGCAATTGGCAATCCCGCCGAAAGGGTACGGAGGCGGACTAGAAACTCTTCTCGCTCTTCCCGCGGGACAGCAAACCGGATCTGAAGCCGCCGTCCCTGCGGAATCAGATCGGCTCCGACGAGGAAGACGAAATCGCGCACGGCCCGGAGGCGCCGTTCCACCCAACAGCGCGGTAAGACCGTCTCACGAAATCCCGCCAGGAGATTATAGGCGACACAACCCAAGCGAAACGCGGCATCGGTCGCATCAAAAGACTGCAGACAAAAGGTATCCAGGGAGAGGTCCTCTTTGAGTTCTTTGATCCGGTTTTCACTGTCGGCCCGGCCCGCATACATGCGACAGACGATTTCGGCGGCATAAGGCACACTCGTCACCATGAGCTGATACGTATAGCCCGGACAGTCGATGAGGCGCCGACCCGCCGCGTGCGGGCGTTCCCGCAGTGCTTGACGGAGACAGACAAACCGGCGACTGTGCCCGGCCCAACTCGGTAAGGTCGCCGTATACTCGGCCACCTCAACGCCCTTGCTGACACGGCGCCAGGCTGTTTCAGGCAGCCGATGGAGCACCACACGGCGCAAGACGGGGGTCAGACGGGCCATGATGATGTAAGGCAGATCCTGGTGTTCCAGAAAGGTCAGAAAGCGCGTGAGAAAGAAGCCCGCATCGGCCCGCACCAAGGCCACGCGATGCCCGGGCGGAAGAAGCGTGAGGGCCTGGGTGAGCAACTCCACACAGCCATTCGCCGTACCGGCCCGACCTGCACGGAGCGTGGCCCACAACAGGCGACGCGCTTCACTCAGAAAGGCGATCAGCGGATGATGCGACGGCCGCCCGCGTTTCTGGGGATTGTAGCCAATCTGACTGCCTTCTTGAGTCCCGTAGCGACAGAAAACCGTCGAGTCCAGATCCAGGGTGTGCCCCAGCAGAAAACGAGGCATGCGTTCCAGACTCTGACGCATCAAGGTTTCGGACACCGTCGTCAGCCGGGCATAGCTGAAAGCCAGAAAAAAGCGCCGGAGGGTATCAGGGGAAGGAAACCGGGGGAGGCCCAGCAGTTGAGGGAGTAAAGGGTCGCGGCGATAGCGGGTGAAGTGCGCAAAGCGTTCGGCTCCCAAGGCGAGTCCGTAGAACCAGGCTAACAGGACATCCGAGACGGGAATCTGATGATTCGATCGTTTGGCCATGGGGAGCAGGGTCCGTTGGAGAACCGCCCGCAGGCCGATGAGTTCGAAATAGAGCCGGAGCAAGATCGCTCCGGCCCACACGGTGATGGGGTGGTTGGTAAAGGCAAAGCGAATCTTAGGGTAGAACGGTGAAGCCGTCGAGGAGCAGTGTGCCATCGGAACTCCTTAAAACAGAGGAAGAAAGATGGCTCCCATGCTACCTGATCAAAACCCTACTGCGGAATCCGGGTTTAAGAAAGCCGCCAGTCTTGGACATCCGGATGGAAACTATTGGGCACGCTGGCTCAACAATTACAACAACTGCATCGGCTTCCGAAATGAGGAAGAGCAGAAGACGCTTGGATTTCTACGCTGCCCGGCCGATCCCGTCGGCGTCACGTTTCGCAACAACAACGAACGATTGGCATACATGCGAGAAAAAGGAAAGGAATTTGACCAAATGGAAGCTGAAGCCCTTGCACGTCAGGCCGAAAGGGGAAAGGCCACAAACGAATCCTCATGTAACTTCGCCGGCGGAGTCTGGATGGGCCGCAATTCTTCAAGCGGCGGCTACTGCCAATAGAGAAGAATGGCCGTGCCTCCTTCTTTTTTGCAGTCGGCTATCTCGGGGGTCAGGAGATCAAGACAGCCCGGCTGTTCGCGTTAGTTTAGATTCCGCTCATCCCCACCTTAATTTCTCCATCCCACATTCACAAGGAGGGCGCCGAACTTTCCCTCCGGCCTCCCATCGACGGCAGGTGCCGATACTGCAGCCCGGCTTCATGAAGACTCCGGGCGTGAGTCTCCTGGTGGAACGGCGGATTACGCCGTGAAAACGGAATCGTTCTGACGTCGACCAGCAATTGAATGCCGTGCGATTGAAGGAGCCCCACGAATTCCTCGATAGGCCGTATCGAATGGCCGATCGTCCACAAATCCGAAGACATGGGTGTCTCAGGCAAGTAATGTCCATCCGGCTCGTTGAGCTCACTGGGCAAGCATTTTTGCATAACCTAAGATATCAACCCGCACTAATTAATAGGTCTTGCGCGTCTGTTTGTCAGAATGAGGACGGTGAAAGCACACAATTATCTTATCTCTTATGTAGCACGCCTAGCGAGTGGAAAGTGGAAAAGTGAAGTGAATTTATCCGGAATGGTGGAGATTCATGTCGTGCAACACTAGGAATGCTTGCGGGAGTCAATGCTACCATTTCCTGATACTACTCTGATTGCAACGCATAATTCTTCAGGTTGTCGTATGTTCCTTTGAAACCGACAGGGCCTGGAAGCTCCCAAGAACGTAGCCGTTGCTCCTGAACCGCTGGGCAATCCGGCGTTACTGGAATATAGCCATTAGGCCGATTGCTGCTTAATTTTTTGGATTCAGTGCACTACAAAGTAAATACCCATGCTTAACCCCAAGCACACATTACTTTGCCAAGAAGGGAACCCAGGTGCAGCGAGTGCACCTCGCCTAATGCCTGCATGGCCATCAGATGCGGGAAATCGCCCAGTATCTGGGCCTCCATTATTCTACAGTGCGCCGACGAGTCCGGCAGGCAGAAAATCAGAACACATGATTGCAAGACCTGACACCTTATCTGACCCCGAATCTGCTTAGAAAAGAAAAACCCCAAAAGACAGGAAAAAAAAGGACGTTTTTCGTATTTTTGAGTGAAGCTCTTAATCAGACCTGGGAAGCAGGTGTGGTATACCTAGAGGTAACCATGGGGGTGATTTTTTTTCTTTACATGGTTCTGGCCGGGTGAGACCTTCGGGAAGTTTAGTGTATTTATCTACGCAGGCTTGGTTGATTTGAGGTTGGGTAAGGTGTTTGGCGAGATTTAAATTCGCTGCTCGGAGTTTGGCCCCATACAGATTCGCTCCCTGCAGGTTGGCCGTCAGCAGGTCCGCCTCCTGCAGGTTGGCCTCGTACAGGAACGCCCCCTGCAGGTTGGCCATCTGCAGGTTAGTCTCCTGCAGGTTGGCCTGGAACAGGAAGGCTCCCTGCAGATTGGCCCACGACAGGTCCGCCCCCGACAAGTTTGTCCCGCTCAGTCTCGCCCCCGACAAGTTTGCCTCCCTCAGTTTCGCCCGCTGCAGGTTGGCCATTTGCAGGCGGGCCTTCTGCAGATTGGCCCTTGACAGGTCCGCGTTGACAATGAACGCACCTACCATGTTTGCATTTTGGAGGTTTGCATTTTGGAGCTTGGCACCCTTTACGAGTGGAATTTCATCCGGTAGTTTTTCTTCCTGTCCCGTCCAGGTTGGTGGTTTGGTAGAAATATCTGCCTCCTCAAGATTGGCGTACGTCCGGTATCCGAAATAGTCGAATAACCGTGGGAGGAGTATTAGGCCATCGTGCCACTCGTATGGAATCATTTCGGGAGAAGAGGAGGATAAATCCTCCCGAGAATTAATGGGTTGGTATAGGCGGACTCCTTCTATTGTCCAAATAGAGAGGGTCAAAAATGATATAAAGCACAGTCCCAGGATTCCGAGCGTTAAAGAAAAATGCTGATAGGACTGAAGACTTTTCACTTTCTCTTTCCATGACAAAGAAGAAGTCCTTTCGCCACGCAAAGTCTTTGCTGCCAATCTATACAGTAAAAGGGCTGCCGTGATACTGACCGCCAATACCCCTACATGAAGGGAGGTTCCCACCCAATCATGCCGAGGTACAAAACGCAACCAAAAGAGCAGAAAGGTGAAGGGGGCTAACCACCAGGCAAGCAGGATGGAAATACCTGTTTGGATTCGAGATAGGGCCGGACGGTGTTCTTTCAAGATCTTAACATGAGAGCGCACCATGCCACTGATAAGCCAGGGATAGACTTTTTCGTCCAAGGCTTCCCCATCGGGAAAAACTGCCGGTAATTGTGAAAGGCGTTCCCATAACCGTTGTAGGTACAAATGAAACCAAATGTAAAGACTCAGCAGGATGAGTGGAGCTGCCGCATAAAATCCGACAATGGGGATGTTAGTTTGAATGATAGGAAGTGAGGACGACCGTGAATTGGTGATGAGTTCAACATCCGTGGTTGTGGAAATGGTCAACCAACAATATACACAGCTCAGGAGAAATGAGAGAAAGAGTTTCTTGGAACATTGGGAAATTTTCTCAATCTGGCTGAGTCCCTCGAATTTGGCAATGTCGGCGGGCAATTTCGCACCGGAGACATTGGCCCCCGCTAATTGGCTAGCTTGGAGCCCTTTGACATCAATGAGGTTGGCGTCTTGAAGATAGGCATCTCGTAGAATGGTGCCATTGAGGTTTGCCTCTAAAAAGGTAGTCTCTTCAAGATAGGCTCCCTGCATATTAGCATTCACAAGGCTGGCCCCTTTGAGATTAGAGCGCTCAAGATGCGCCCCCTGAAGTTTAGATTGATCAAGTTGTACCCTTCGAAGGTCGGATTGAACTAGAGATGCATTTTGTAGGTCTACTTCTTTAAGAATAGTCTTATGAAATTTAAAATGGTCAAATATCTCACCTCCGAGCTTGGCTCCGCTAAGATCTGCAGGTTCCGTTTGATTCAATATGAACGTATTCCAGGGTTGAGCTCCCGACTTAAGAATCTCCAAATGTTGTGGATTAGCCATCAAGTTACCTTCAGAAAGTCAGCCTTAATTTGTTCGATGGGATGAAAACCATCACCTTACAAAATTTGGGAATTAAAAGGAATGGACCGGGGTTCGGGTCTTGCAATGCAACGTTACGAAGCTCGTTCGCTCCGCCGGCAATCTAGTTCGGTTTCTTGTACGTTGGAGAGAACCATGGGTAGAGGCAAGGAATTTATATCATTAGAGCGGTGGCAACCGCGAACACACGGACTGTACCTATATGAATTGAGTCCATTTAGCAGGTCGGATGGCACCGAGTGAAACCTGTGAGCCCCTGGCTCCATCGTTGGGACTCAGTTCAAGATATCTGTGTTTTTGCGCAAGCCAGTTAGTCCATTTGTTCTCAATGGGGCTTTCCTCTGGCCTTTCATACGACCCTGTCATTGTGGTTCATTGCCACGTCACAATACTTTGCTTCTGTCTCAAATTTCCCTGCGGACAGAGCCTGAGGGGCCGGTTTTATAAACTAAGGCTTCCATCGATCCACTAAAAAATCTCTTTCTATCAATTTTAGCATCTGTTTTCGCTTTTGCGTGGGCATAGTAAAATAAGGAGCCCGCATCCTTGTGGTGTTTCATGAGCAGGGTTAGGATGGGTGGCGATGTGGAGTCCCCTTTCGAAGGGTGAATACAAGATACTGGAATCAATCAACATTCGGAAAACCCTAACTGTGATAATAAATCATGTCATTCAGCGAACCCGGACGTTTATCTGTTGTATGGGAATTCTGGTTTGCGGAGCGGTATGGTTAGGGCCTGGGCCGTCTTATCCTGGAACCGATGGCACGCCCCTTTCTTCGGGTGTAATGCCCGCCATGCCTTCCTTGGATTCCATTCCCTCGACTCCTGAGGGCGATAGCATCCGGCTGGGCTATAACCTGACTGTGAACACTCAAACCTACGCCAAGACCTTCGTGGGCAATGCCTTATCCTGTACTAATTGTCATTTGGATGCCGGGCGGAAAGTCGGAGCCGGCACCTATGTGGGGGTTCTCTATGCCTACCCTCAATATAAAGCGCGTGTCGGCAAGGAAATTTCCCTGGGAGATCGGATCAATGAATGCTTTGAACGAAGTTTGAATGGGAAGGCTTTGCCGCCCCACAGCCCTGAAACAGAGGCGATTCCAGCCTACATGTCCTGTCTCTCCCAAAACGTTCTGCCTTCTGCTGATTTATCCTGGTTGAAATTTTCACTCATGACGATGACTCGAAAACCGGAGAGCAACATGGACATTACGTGTTCGCAAACTCTTGCGCGGGTTGTCATGGCCCTGACAGCCAAGGCACCATGGTGGCTCCACCGCTCTGGGGGCCCAGGTCTTTTAATATTGCCTCAGGACTCGCACGGCTGAGTAAGGCCGCCGGATTCATCAAAACGACGATGCCCTTCAAACGGCCTGGAACCTTACCTGATGCGGATGCCTATGATGTGGCCGCGTTCATGAATAGTCACTCGCGACCTGATTATGCACTGAAGGCCTTCGATTGGCCAAAGGGAGGAAAACCTGTCGATTCCCCCTATTAATTGTTCATTATTATCACAGAGGAGGAGAGATATATGGCACGATTTCTTATTTCCGGCAGCCGGGGCACGGATGATCCCACATTGGCGACGCTTCCATTTATGGCCGCCAAAACTGCCAAGGAACAAGGCCATGACGTTGTCCTGTGGCTATGGAGCGAGGCGGTGACGTTGAGCCGAAAAGGGACGGCGGATCACGTCGTCGGTGTGAATCTGACCCCTCTAAAAGACCTGCTGACAGCGGTGCAGACGGCTAAGATTCCCTTATGGGTCTGCGGGGCTTGTGCGGTGGCTCGTCATGTAAAAGAAACGGATCTGGTCGAAGGGGCCACGATTAAAGGCATGCCGGACTACATCCAGGCTGTGGCCGAACGTGACAAAGTGTTATCGTTTTAAGTTTCTTTTGTTTCGACAGTGCCAGAGCGTGGCATTGTCGGGGAGCTTTTTGGCAAAGCTTGAAGAACTCTAGGAAATGCTTATCTTAAAACCGGGTGGATGACAGTGTTGCTGAGAGGAACACAAACAGAAGAAGGAATCGAGGGCAGAGGTGGTGTGAAGACCCACCGGAGTGAAGTGGGAATCCTAATACCTCTCCAAGTTTCCAAAACGAGAGGATAAACTCTCACAGGAAAACACTTCATCCGCTTTTTTTATTCCCATCTTCCCCCCTCTGGTGTTAAAGAGAACTTTCATCTGTTTTGAGCGAATTACGCCAGGTAGGCGGCCAGAATTCCGGAGAGGACGATGCCGTCAAAGGTGCCGGCACCCCCGATGCTGGCCATGCCGGTGGCGATGTGCGGGATCTCCCGTATGTGCAAGATATCCGCGCCCAAGAGGGGACCAAACACCCCGGCGACAAAGGCCACCGATGGTGCTTCAGCAGGGGCAAAGAGTAGTGCTGTCAGCGCTGCCACCAGCGGGGGGACCAATGCCGGCATGGCGATACCGATCCCCTTGACCGGCTTCGCCAGCCGATAACACACCGCCGTATTGATGGCTACAGCCAGCACGATCGGGAAGAGGTAGATCCAGGAGTCCACCATAATTTGAAGAATTTCATACACGGCCACCAGCGTGGGAACGACGCAGCCTCCCAGATTCACGGCCAGGATGGTTTCCCTCGGACTTCGTTGAAGGTGAGACCCAATGTCCAGAAAACCAAACAGGGGGTAGGGGTGAGCGATCACTTCATCCTGACGGGCAATACGTGTAATGGGAATATTGACGACGCTCCCCAGGAAAATGCCCACGATCACGAGCATGGCGGCAGAGGGGTCCAATCGTAGTTTGACCAGGGCCAGTCCCATGAATTGGACAAACACGAGTGGAAGCAGGAAGAGGAGCAGGAGAAACAGGAAAATCGGAAGGCAGCCTAATCGTCCATTCATGGGAAAAATTCCAGTCCTGCCCGGCCGTGAATTTGAAAAATGGTGCTAAGCAAATTCAGGGAGCTTGGCAAGTGCATCAGCGAACATTGAGCCCTGACGTCGGAAAGAAGACTGCCCATTTTCGATCGGCTTGTCGGCCCGGGATTTATCGAACCTGCCCCCACGAACACTTACCGCCGGACCAATCGAATCCATCGCCACATATTCACCAGGCTGAAGAGAGAGGAGGCGACACAGGTAAGGGCCACGGCGGTGAGGATCCGTTTGGCGCTGTGCAAATCCGGAGATGCCAGAGAGCCGCCTTCATCCAGGATGAAAAGGACCCGCCGAAACGTGGCAATTCATTCCACGGGTTCGAAATTGGAACGATCCCCGATTGGTAGGTTTTTTTCGGCACCTTTTCACTCTTCATAGTCTTAACAGCACCAATAGCTCACGGCAACGTTTCGTTATTTCCTCGGTCCCTCCGAAAGTTCTTTTGGCAGTCGCAAGGCTGAAGTGAGCGTCAAAGTATTTTTTTACTGAATCTTTTTCAACGGCTGACGCAGCCTCCCATTGGAGGTAATAAAAAATACAGCAGTACAGTTCTTGTACTGCGTGCGCGGCACCTTTTGGAAACGCCGCATTGAATAAGTCTCGAATCTCGCCATCATCTGAAGCAATCCTCTGAGCACCCGAATGAAATTGTGTTCGAACCTCACCTTCGCTTTTCAGTCCAAGCTCGAGCAGGGTATGCCATTTTTGTACCTTTAAAAATCGGACCAAATGAACCTCATCATTCCAATCAGTGATGTCAAGAGCCCGATTGAATTCTTCCAATGCCAATTCGTATTGGCCTACCCTGAACAACTGAATTCCTTGACTGAAGGCGTGCATGAACATCTGTTTATTTGCTTGCTGAGTCATTTCAAGTGCCGCAGCTCCCGTGCGCTCTTCATACTGACTCATGAATAGTTCTACGGCTTTTCTTTCATCGCCGTTAGAATAAGAAGAATCGAGGTATTGGCTTGCAAGTTCGTACAGCCGATGTTCATCATAAATTTTGGCAAGGTCCTCCCATCTAATCCGAATTCCAGTTTTGTCCCCATGGTTGTTCGTGTACACACCGAGCACTTTCCCTATGGCGGTGGGACCTTCTTTGACGAGCTCAAAGACATAAGCATTGACCTTCAGATTATTTTGCGGCTTGTAAGTGCCCCATTGAGCCAATATGTACCCGTAATTCTTTTCTTCATTGAAAATATTTCGTCTTCCTTCAATGAAATATGCAGTGAGCCTCTCATCCAATTGTGAGCTCAGTGCATAACAATTGCTTTGCCCGGGGATATTGAATAAATCCCTCATTCTGCTTCGAACGTTATCCACGACTCGAACGGCAAGCTCATAGGACGGAGTTTTTTGGATGAGGTCCCCTAACACAACTTCCATCTCATCTGAGTGCAACTTGTTGTCTAGAAGATCAAACAGAAGGCGGATTGCGGCCAAGGACTCCGGGTCATGAAAAATATCAGTTTCTTCTCTTTTGAAGAGATGCATATTCTTGTACAGGGATTCTATAAGTACGACCGTGGTTTCACGGGTCATTCCTGGCATAAACAGATGACTCTTCTGCCATAGCTCACTTAGCTGTTTCCTATTTTTCACACTTGAACGATGGGAATAACCATCCTTTCCCAACTCGTCTTGGCCAAACCGACTCCACGTATTAATGAAGGATTCGACAACCTGTTCCGGCGCTTCCCCGGCCGGAACACTCAACGTGAGGTATTTCCAGAAAACGGCCGGATGACTCAGCCGTTTCTGACGGAGATATTCCCGCTCCGAGGCACCATCTTCAACATAGGTTGTGGAAAATCCCTTACGCACCTCAAAGAATAATATTTGAAGAAGTTGGCGCAAGACCTCCGGCTTCTCCTGGTTTTCACATAGCGTTTCGATGTGCTCTTTGATGAGGAGGTAAGTTCTGTCATCTCTGGTGGTGAATTCATAGGGGAAAGAAAAGAATGCCTCCTCACCCCAAGGTGGGAGGTATATCCACGGATATTCAAAGATATCTTCGTAGACGTTAGGGTAAAAGGTCCTGAATGCTTCCAGAATCAGGAAATCTGAAAAATGAACCTTTTCCTTCAAAGGAGGGAGACTTTGATTGAGACCATGTAAGAAAAGGTTTCTGCACTCTAGGGTGTGAAACAGCTTCGATAACTGGGAGGCGTAGATTGGAGTGAAAATTTTCTCAAAACCTTCAATTCTTTTCTCATCAATCTCGAGATTTCTCAACAGTCTAACTATTGAGGAAACATGGTCATCCTTGTCTGAGAAATAGGGGTCGCGATCTATGGATTCCATTTCTTCTGGAGACAGAGAAATCCTGGGCCGGACAATTCCCTCATCAGATGAGGAATTTTCAGGCCTATTTGTATTCAATATGGCGGTGTCCTCCATAGGATCGTCATTTAAAACCAATTCAGTTGTTGAACTTCCCGGAAAGCTTCACAGGATGGATTGCATCGGATCTACTATTTCGTCGGTCCCACATAGGTCGAAATTGAATTCCGTCAACTTAAGACCAGCCACAAGAAGCATACGGAATTTCATTTCCATTTCCCCAGGAATCTGGCTTCCTAATCAAAAAATTAATAGATTCGCCCGCTTTCCTGACTGTCGATGCGTTTGTTTATTCCGGATGGGGATCTAAGAGGAAAGGAAGGATATCATATTGTTGCATTCCCAAGCGTATCCGCAGGACGTCTCCAAGGAGATTTACCGCCTGACCAATCGAATCCACCGCCACATATTCACCAGGCTGAAAAGTGAGGAAGCGACATAGGTGAGAGCGGCAGCAGTGAGGATACGTTTGGCGCCATGCAAATCCGGAGGTGCCAGATAGCCGCCTTCTCTAAGGATCGGCAGGGCCCGCCGAAAACTGGCATTCCATTCCACGGGTAAGGTGATGAGATGCACCATGGCGGAGACGCTCATGGTTCCGATCGCCACGACTAGGACAGCAAGGCCCACGGCAGGAATCCGGGTCACTCCAGCCAGGACAGGAATCCCCAGCATCAAGTAGGATCCAGCCTTTTCGGCTTTTTGTGCAAATTTGATCAGGTGGGTTCGATCTTTCAAGAGGGTATAGCCCTCATGATCTTGCAAAGCATGGCCGACTTCATGCGCTGCAATTACTGCCGCTGTGAGGGATCTGCCGTTGTAATGCTGCGGGTTTAAACCAACGACTTTGGTTTCGGGATTGTAATGGTCTCCCATCGGCGTGGGTTCCACACGCACCTGTTGCAGACCAAACCGATTGAGTAAATGCCGCGCTAACTCCCCACCCGTTCCTCCAAGATCCTCCCGGTGATGGCGATATTGGCGGAAGACCCACCACACCCACAGTTGGGGTCCCAACACGACAATCATGAGCAGGAGAAAAAGAAGAATCATGCGCATGGAATTACTCTATCTCCTCAGCCCACTCCTTACCAGGAAAGGGATTGCTCCTTCTATTGTTTTCCTGATTACACCCAAGGATTTTTCGAAAAGGTCTTTTTGCTTATTGGCCTGTTTCATCAAAAGACCGACCGCACCAGACCCCCTTCGGCCCGGATGCAGGACCCATTGATCACCGAGGCGCGGGCACTGCAGACGAACGCCACGATCTCACCTATTTCTTTTGGATCAATCAGCCGACCGATCAGGGAGGTCGGGCGATTCTCCGACATAAAACGGCGTCCGGCTTCAGCGGGCGGAAGATCAGGAAATATGTTCCGGATGAACTTTTCCACGCTTTCCGTGCGGGTGGGACCGGGGAGGACTGAATTGACCGTGACCTCCGTCCCTTTGGTGAGTTCGGCCAATGAGCGTGCGATGCTTAATTGCATGGTTTTGGTTGCGCTGTAGTGTGCCATTTCGGGAGCCGGAGAGACGCCCGATTCGCTTGAAATGAAGACCACGCGCCCATGACCACGTTCAAGCATGCCGTGGAGGTAATGACGGGCGAGCCGCACGCCGCTCATGATATTGATTTCGAACATCTCCTGCCACGCCTGATCCGTTTCCTCGAAAAATCCGACAGCCTCGTAGATGCCGAGATTGTTGACCAGAATATCGACCTCGGGCACTTGGGAGATGGTGAAATTGCACCCGGCGGCAGTTCCGTTATCAGCAACAAGAGGAATCATTTCTTCATGGGGAAGATCGGCTCGGAGCTCCGCCATAGCTTGGTCCACGCCGGCCTGCGTCCGACCGTTAATCACGACTGTAGCGCCCTCGGCGGCGAGAGCACGCGCGATTTCCAGCCCGATGCCCCCTGATGAAGCTGTCACCAAGACCCTTTAACCGTTCAGTTCCAGAGTCCTGATGACACTCCCTTCCCATGACGGATGATTGGAAATTCCCGACCAGGTTTGACCTATATTGTTGTTGAATTGTTCACGAAGAGCACGAAACGATAATCGGTGGTTCGCCGGGAGGCGGAGGCACAGCATAGGATTCCATGCCGGGGCGGTCAGTAAACGGGTCGCCCAGCAGATTCAATAATCGATCAACTTCGGAATAGTCCTTCTGCTGAACCGCTTGGCTAATGGCCTGATGTGCGAGATGATTTCGAAGGATGTACTTGGGATTCACCCGATCCATTCTGGCTTGGCGCTCTTCATCCTCGCTTTTTTCGGCCCGAAGCCGTTCCCGATATCGTGCGGTCCAATCGTCAAACGCTTCCCGATGAAGGAATTGGTCCCGTAATGCGTCCGGCGCTAACGAACTCTCCTGACGCACGGCTCCCAATCCACGGAACAAGTTGGTGTAATCCACCCGGCTGGAGTCCATGAGGTTCAACAGATCGGTCACGAGCTTGTCGTCTCCCGCGTGCGCTTCGACCAGCCCCAGCTTGGCCCGCATCAATTCGGCATACTTCGCCAGCATCGCTTTTTCATAGATTTCCGCAATGCCGTTGACGTCGTCTTGGCCCACTAACGGTGACAAGGCTCTGGCCAGCGCCCGGATATTCCAATAGCCGATGTCGGGTTGATTCTGAAAGGAATACCGGCCGTGATGGTCTGAATGATTACAGATAAAGGTCGGATCGTAGCGTTCCATAAATCCGAACGGGCCGTAATCCATCGTCAACCCCAGGATGGACATGTTATCGGTATTCAAGACACCATGCGCCCACCCCACGGCTTGCCATTGAGCCACAAGCTGCCCGGTGCGAACCGCGACCTCATGCAACAGTCTGGCGTAGGGATTCTCTGCTCCGACCAAATGCGGATAATGATGTTCGATGACATAATCTGAGAGCGTTTTCAGGTATTCATGTTGGCGGCGATAGTAAAACACTTCAAAACTGCCAAACCGCACATGAGTTGGCGCCATCCGGAGCAGCATGGCTCCCGGTTCCGGCGTTTCCCGCCAGACAATTTCTTCTCCGGCCACAATACATAAACCGCGGGTTGTGGGAATCCCCAATCCATGCATGGCTTCGCCACAGAGATATTCCCGAATGGTCGAACGCATCACTGCACGACCATCGCCATCGCGTGAAAATCGCGTGAGCCCTGCGCCTTTCAATTGCAACTCCCACCGCTCCCCGTTTTGATTGCGCACCTCCCCCAGCATGATGGCCCGCCCATCGCCGAGCTGCGGCACGTAATGCCCGAATTGATGTCCCGAATACAACATGGCAATGGGATCGCTTCCAGGCAACAGTTTGGCCCCGCAGAAATATTCGGCAAACTCCGGACGGGTCCATTCCGTGGGGTCAATATCGAGTAATTCGGCGGCTGCCGGGTTCACGCTCACGAGGTAAGGATTAGGAAAAGGCGTAGGCTTGACGCGCTCATGAAACACATCCGGCAGGCCAGCATAGGTGTTCTGAAAATTGAGATGTTCTAATTTGGCCATGACTTCATTATCCGTGACCTAGACGGGGTCGGGCAACCACAAACATCGTTGCATCACTTTAGAGACCTTTGAAATTTCAACGGTGACCGCAAAAGCCTTCAAGACACTCGGCAAGAAATGCCACATCTGTGCTTGCGTCAAAAGGCTTCCCTCAGAACCGTATCTCTTTCGATTCAACTGTGTGTGGTATTTTCTCAACAAACATTCATTTAATTTCCTCAAAAATAATAAAACCACAGTATATACAATGACTTACGAGTGATAAATTTCTAGGTTCAATAATTGCTTTTGCCATAATGCAGAAGTCTTAATGCTGGGAAGCTTTGGGTTATTGGGTGCGCGTATTGTTTCGTGTCCCCTCGAAAAAGAAAAGGAGATCGCATGATTCTGATTTGTGCATGGTGTCGACAGGAAGGCAAGGCTGGAATACTTGGAAGGAACCCTGGGGAGTCCGGGGACATCAATGAACCGGTATCCCACGGGATCTGCCACGACCATGGAATCCGCCTTCGCCAGCCGTTTACGCGAAACCTTGGCCGTCACCCTCTTTCAGCCGCTACTCTCTCTCCCTCTTCAGCCTCCTTCTAGACAGCCTTCACCCTTGTCTGATGCTGAAATTTCGTTTGCAGGATGGCAGACCGGAGAGGTGTGTAACCCCGTCCGGAGGACAAAATATGGTCACAACTGCGGACAGGGGAATCGCAAGAGCTAGGGTTTGTCGGGGTTGCGTCTTGAAGCCGGCAATCGAGAGAATTGGGGAAGGTTTGCTATCGGCGCGGAGTTGGGAATTTGCTGGTCGTCTTCAATCGGTTTTTAATCAGGACCATCCCGATATGAGGCAGGCGGGCGGTTCGACGAACCTCAAACCATCCATACGCCAGCACGCTCAGAACCAACACAAGGGCTATGGCCATCGAAAGAGGGTCATGCCCGATAAATAATTCTAAGAGATGCACAGTGGACCATTCTCCTGAGGTATTTTCATATTTTTCGGTCGTTTCGGCCCGATCTTAAGATTTTCTCTTTCCTCTCCCAAATCTTTAGCCATTTATACATATTTTCACTTACGACTGCGCCATCTTTTTCATGGAATTGACGAACAATTCATCCTGCTCGTTTCGCGGCAGAATCGCTAACCGGTATAATAGTTACAATATGATGGTTCCGCTGCACTTGTTCAGATTTTTTCAGGCCTGTATTTTGATGCTGGGCCTCACGGTGTTTGCACCCCCAGATTTGGCAACTGTTCTGGGAGCGACGCCGGTCAGTCTCGCTCCTGCCGCTGATCCTCAGGAAACAGTCGTGACCATCAATATTAAATCCCGGGAATTCAGCCCCAACACCCTTTCACTCACCGTGGGGCAAAAAACCCGGCTGGTCCTCAAAAACCTGGATTCGGAACTGCATGCATTTCTGCCAATCGGCCTACTGACAGATATCCACCTGAACGTCAGCGGAAGTGGAGCTCCACAGTTTTCCAAAGAAGGTCTCAGCCGCGTTTTGCTTCCCACCCGAGGCCAAACCGACATTGTTTTTATCCCATCGCATCCCGGTACGTTTCCCTATTTTTGCGATTTACCGGGCCATGTGATGCAGGGTACCATCGTGGTGCATAAGAATGAGGGTGTGGTAGATTAGCCAGCTGGATTATGAGGGACATTCCCCTCTCTGCTACACAAAATCATTAACCAAGCATGTTTGAGGAGGAGTTTGGTTCCATGAGTATTGTTCGTCGTCAACCAATTATGACAAATACCCTGAAACCTGAGGCAGATCATCGTCTCGGGTCCCCTGTTCACCGGCTGTGGCCTACGCTTAAACGGGTGGGCCTCCTGTGCAGTTCTGTGCTTTTGGCCTCCACTCATGTTTGGGCCGCCGAGCCAGCGTCCGTCAATGAGGAAGCCTTGCTCTCCACGGTTCGGGAATATGCCAATGCGGTCGGAAAGGGGGATCAAGTCGCGGCCGGGCAACGGGATTTTGTGTGCTTACATCAGATGGCTCAACAGCAGTTGTTTTCAAACGGGAACTTTCCCGACCCGTCAAACCCCATCTATGAATGGTGTGACCAGCGTCGGCAGGAGGCCCACCAACGAGCCATTCAACAAAATGACCGGGCATTAGATAATGTCTGGCCCGGACCGGGGAAACTGGTCGATTTTTCGGATTTCGAACGATTTTTTATTGCGGAGACGCTTAATCAGCAATTGGCTCCATCGTTTTTCGTCATGCAGGCCATTGCCGTTCAAGAACCAACAACCCCATTTATTATTGAGGCCGTGGAATCGGGAACCCTGCCCCATGCCTCATTTCCTTCTCCAGATGAATCCAGAGTAGTAGCCGCACCCACAGCCTTTCTCACCACCAAGGTATCCTATCCGAATGCCTTGACGGCACCCATCGCCAATGCTCCCGGTGCCGAGGATTGGGCCGTTCCCTACAAAAAAGCCCAGCGAGTCGTAAAATCCGTCAACGTGAAGTGGGTCGTGCTCTCAGATCTGAAACAATTGGGTTTTCCTACGGATCGTGCCGTGCTGGATCTGGTTCTCGATGGCCCCCGTGGCACCACCATTCCATTCGTCGTGGACCCGGGTGGCTATGTTCCGCGCTCAACAGAATGGTTTGGCCTACCGGAGAGCCTGGCGACCATCCAAACAGGCATTCAACAGGCCCAAGCCGCACCGACCAGACTGGAATCCGTAATGAGACTGAACCGGGTTTTGCTGATTGGCCCGTCCCACAAACCCGCACTGGAAGTTTTTTCAGATCAACTGTACAAAGGGTTTCTGGATTATGGGGGTCGTTTGAACGGCCTTCAATTGGGTGATGAGCGTCTGGCCCAACGGTTCAACGAACTGTATTGGACGGTGCAATCCCAAACCGATCGATTTGATCTATCCCTGGGAATGGAAATAGGCGGGAAGTCTGAGCCGATGCCAGCCGATTATCTCTATCGAATGATCCCGGTGATGGAGGCATTAGCATCTCTGGAGCCAGGTGATTTCAACAACCGGATTCGATTGTCCTCGACCTACCGGTGGACGAACGATCAAATGGCGGCCCTGTCCGCTCCACAGGAATTATTGACTGAGGTGCCATCCGAACAGGAAGAGCTTCGCGCACAGGTGCTCTTAGAGTTGGCTTGGGCCCGCATCGGAAAAGTGGCCTGGAATCGGCACTTTGACGATCCCGATATTCAGAGGGGTTATGAGGCGGCTCAGAAAGCGTTCGAGCTCACGAAGGATCCGCTCAACAAATTTACTGCAGCCTATGCGATGGCCTATAGCCTGGCATTTCACGTTCCCCGTGACAATCAGGCGATGCTGGGTCTCCTGCAACAGGCCCGTGACTGGTTTGAGAAAACTCCCGGCTCAAGCCCGCAAAGCTGGGCGTATATGTTGCACAACGATACACTGAAGGGGTTAGTCGAGAATGACCCTGCCTTCAAGTCATTGCTGGCGGCACAGTTAGAACCAACAAAATAGGTGCATGAGGCCTTATGAAATTTCGGACAAACTAACGACTAGGCAAGGCTGGAGAATGGTATTGTCTCAATGAACATTCTCCAGCCTTCTTGGTTCACCTACCCTCTTTTTTTTAACCCGCTCAATCTCACCCGGTAAACTTTCTTTGAATCACAGACTATGGAGTTAGATTTCCGGAAAAATCCCGCCATCCTCAGCAACATGGTAGACGTGATGGCGGATGGCGTGTTTACGGTTGATGCTAAAGGTCACATTGTAGCCTGGAGCACCGGTGCAGCTCGCATTACGGGATATTCCAGCCAGGATATCCTGGGAAAATCCTGTCATATCTTAGAAGGTCAAAATTGTAAGGGATTTCGCATCCTGACGGAATTTTTGGACAACCCCACCCCGTATCCTTGGGGCATCTGCAACCAGGAATGCAAAGTGCTGGGGAAAGACGGTCGCGAACTCTACCTCTTCGGCAATGTCTCGATCATCCGAGATGAACAAGGACAGGTCGGGGGCGCTGTCGGAACCTTTACCGACCTCACCTCATTTATTTTGAATAACCAAAAAATTGCCGTGCTGGAGGAACAGGCAAAATCCCGTGAGTCCTTTCAACAGCTCATCGGCAAAAGCCCGGCGATGCAAGAGGTGTTTCGCCGGCTCCGACTGGCTGCACAAAGCGATGTCACGGTATTGCTCACCGGGGAATCCGGTACCGGAAAAGAACTGGCCGCCCGAGCCATTCACACCCTAAGCGATCGAAACGATAAACCGTTTTTCGCCATCAATTGCTCAGCGATTCCGGAAACCTTGCTTGAAAGTGAACTCTTCGGGCATGTAAAGGGGGCGTTCACCGGGGCCATCCGCGATAAAATCGGGGTCTTTCAAGCCGCCGACGGTGGCACGTTATTTTTGGATGAAATCGGAGATACCAGCCCTCTCCTGCAATTAAAATTGCTCAGGGTCCTGCAGGAAAGCGAAATACGCCGGGTTGGAGATGACCGTGGCATGCGGGTCGATGTTCGTCTCATTACGGCCACCAATCGGGATTTGAAAGCCCTTATGGCAGAAGGCACGGTACGGGAAGATTTTTATTATCGGATTCATGTGTTCGAGATTACCCTTCCACCTTTGCGAGCCCGACGAGAAGATATTCCTCTCCTGGTTCACCATTTCATGGCGGCCAACTCCAAGACGTTTGGTCGCAAAATTGGAGACATTGCCCAGGATGCCCTGCAACGATTGACTGACTATAACTGGCCCGGCAATGTCCGCGAATTAAAAAATGCGATCGAACACGCCTTCGTCACCGTTAATGGTGATTGCCTCACCCTGTGGGACCTCCCTGCAGAAGTTCAGAGTCCTCCAAGGTCCCGAAACCTCAAGCCCCTCTCAGCCAACACAGAGCCCTCCCTTCCACCGGAGGAGGAAGCTCGTATTGCGGAAGCCCTCCAACAGACCCGAGGCAACAAAACAGAAGCCGCCAAGCTTCTTGGAGTGAGTCGAGTCACCCTCTGGAAGAAAATCAAACAGCTTCAGACACCTCCCGACGCAAAATCAAATCGTTAACACGTTAACTTAACAGTTAGCGCATTCTGTTCAGTTCATCTGTCTTTAAGGCCGTGATCAAGCCTTTCCTCATTTCAAAAATCCAATAAATATCTGATTTTATTGAAAATTTTCAAATTCGTCTGCCAAGCATAATTTGGCACAATCCATGCGTAATGATGTTACATGGAAAGAATCTTACAAGAATATTTCAAAACGAGCTCAATCGATTTCAACCAATGCTCCTTTTCAAGAAGGAGGGAGGGTATTCATCATGATTGTGAAACAATTTTATTTGAGTTGTTTGGCCCATGCGTCTTACATGATTGGCGATAACAAAACCTCAACCGCTGTGGTCGTGGATCCTCAACGGGACATTGAGCAATATCTTCAGGAGGCCCGAAGACACGATTGGAAGATTCGTTATGTGTTTCTCACCCACTTCCATGCAGACTTTTTAGCCGGGCACCTTGAACTCCAACGACAGACTGGCGCTGAGATCTGCCTGGGCGCCAAAGCCAAGACCGACTTCCCCATTCGAAACTTTCGGGACAAAGAGGTTCTTGAGTTCGGATCGGTGCGCATTCAGGTGTTAGAAACCCCGGGGCATACCCCCGAAAGTATTTCGCTTACCGTCTACGACCTGGACAAGAGCACCGACCATCCGCACTGCGTGCTGACGGGAGATACTCTGTTTATTGGCGATGTGGGCAGGCCGGATCTTATGGCCTCCATTGGTGTCACCGCCGAAGAGTTAGGGGGGCAATTATTCGATTCGCTCCGAAATACACTCATGCGTCTTCCCGATGAGACCCTGGTCTATCCTGCACACGGAGCGGGATCCATGTGCGGGAAAAATCTAAGCAGCGACACGGTGTCCACATTGGGCAGGCAGCGTTGGGAAAACTATGCACTTCAACCCATGACGAAAGAAAAATTCATTGAATTGGTTACGGCTGATCAACCTGAAGCGCCTTCGTACTTTGGATATGACGCAATGATGAATAGGGAACAGCACCCTGTTCTGAATGATGTGGTGCGGAACAGCCTCACACCTCTTTCCCTCCAGGCTGTCCTGGATCATCAGCAAAATGGAGCTCAAGTCCTTGATGTCAGAAATGCCGTTGAATATGCGGGAGGGCACCTGAAGGGGAGTCTTAACATTGGATTAGGAGGAAAGTTTGCGACCTGGGCCGGAACAGTTCTGAACCCCAAATCCTCCATCGCCATCATTGCAGAGCCTGGATACGAAAAGGAGGCGATACAACGATTAGGCCGCATTGGATTTGACCGCGTCCTGGGCTACCTGAAGGGTGGCATGCAATCCCTTGAGGTGAACCCTGATGTGGTCCAAAAAGTTCAACGCATCACCGCTCAGGGACTTGCGGAACGACTGACGGCCTCTCATCCCCCCATGGTCGTCGACGTGAGATCGGTAAAAGAGTGGGAGTCCGGGCATATTGACGGAAGCCTCAACATCCCTTTGCCTCACCTGGCCGAACAGGTTCAGGACATCCCTGCAGATACCCCGGTGGTGGTCCATTGCGCCAGTGGATATCGGTCATCTATAGCCATAGGGATTTTGGAACAAGCCAGACGAACCCAGGCCATGGATCTGGTCGGTGGGTATGACGCCTGGCTCACCACCTGGAGTCATCCACGCCAAAAGGTTCAACCCCAAGCGATACCCGCATGCGCGAAATAAACGGACGAGGAGGATACTCAATGAAGACATTGGCAATAGATCAAGATGCAAAATCGGGAACGAGTAAGAACAATCAGCTGTCGCCTCCTTCATTGAAGGATCCCCTGTATATCGATGTCAGGACACCACAAGAGTTTGAAGGTATGCATATTTCAGGTGCTCGAAATATTCCTCTACCGGATTTACATCGATATGTAAGCGAACTGAAAACCCTCTCTCGTGAGCACCGCATCCTGCTGATCTGCCGAACACAGAACAGGGTGAAGATTGCCCACGAATATTTGATTAACCAAGGCGTAACGAATTGCGGCATTCTGGAAGGAGGCATCACTGCCTGGGTTAATCAGGGCAAACCTGTTGTCCGGGGACAACAACGAATTTCCCTTGAAGGACAAGTACGTGCCATCGCAGGGGTATTGATTCTCGTAGGGGTTGGATTGGGCCTGACAGTTCACTCAGGGTTCCTTCTCCTTCCAACACTGGTAGGGGTTGGACTTCTTCA
Source organism: Nitrospira sp. (assembly GCA_024760505.1). Taxonomy (GTDB): domain Bacteria; phylum Nitrospirota; class Nitrospiria; order Nitrospirales; family UBA8639; genus Nitrospira_E. The sequence goes on along the minus strand of CP058931.1, from coordinate 1,258,592 downwards.
TGCGGGACTCACGGACTCCTGTCTGATGGGGATGCTCTTGAGCAAGCTGCCCTATAACCGTATTCAAAAATTATAGCTCTCTATGATATCTACTCCACCATTTTCATGTTTGAAGGTTTTACACATCCAAACACCAGGGAGGTTTCAGATGGGTCAGGGAAGAAGTTTGTTGAATGGGAATGCGAGAAAGCTCTTGTTAGCAGCTGTAATAATCGGCTCGGCCGCAGTGGCCCAGGCTGCGGGGAGTTCTGATGCCACAACTCAATTGCAGGAAATCCAGGCGAAATTTGGGCCGGTGTTGCAATTGGAAGGCAATGCCCAAAAAGAGATCAATGCGATTGCCAATTTGTTATCGAATGATTCCAAGTTAAAAGCCATCGACGCCACCAAGGCCAGTGGGGAAATGTGCATGCTGGAAACCGTGTCCAAGCACAATATGGTGCATTTCAACCAACACCCCGAACAAACGACCGAAGATATCGTGTACTACATTAACCCCGAACAATTTATCGCTAACGGGCTGGATGTAGCCAAATTGCCCCGGCACCCGGAGAAACTTGGCGAAATGAAACCCCTCCAATGGTACTACTATGACGGCAGCTACGTTGAACCGCATCAGGGAAGTCAACTGAATAAGCCGTTTGTCATTATGAGCCTTGACGTCAAATAATGGTCGTTCATAGAACTCCATGGTAGTATGCGGCGAATTTCACCCGGTTCCCAAGACCTTCCATGTGGTTGGAGGGTCATTACTGATCAACATAAAGGAGGTTGCTATGCAGCGCTCAATCCGTTCATTTTTACTGTTAGGGACTTTTAGTCTATTGGCCATGGGGTGTATGACCACTCCAGCCATGAGCGAGGGGGGTGCGCCTGCCCCGGGACCTGCCCAAGGATATGATATCCATGTGCAAGCTCCTCACTTGATGCCGGATGGAACGCCGGGTGGACCCTATCACCACTATTGTAAAGGGATTAATGACAAGATCTTGCAATGTCTCCTCTTTGAAACCACGGACGCCAATGCCCCTCTTGTGGCCATTGAATATTTCGTGTCCAAGGATCTTTCCCGGACCTTGCCCTTGATCCAATGGCATCGGTTTTTCCATGACCATAAACAAGAAATTGCTACCGGCCGCGTACAAATTTTAGATATTGATGATCCAGAAAAGGTCAAAGCCATTGCCGAAGCCGCGTCAAAGACCGACGGAGTCATTTATCATCTATGGCAAAAGGGGAAGGATTTCCCGGACGGGACAGTAACCTACCCGCAATCTCTCGGGCATATCTTTAATCAACCGGAATAATACGAGATCGTCCCGGAGGTTCCCTTCTGGAATCTCCGGGATCTGTACTTTACTTGGGGGGCATTGATCTTGAACCTGCTTAAAGATAATTTCCAGATTGTGTCGGCTCTTTTTGTTGCGGGGATACTCGGAATTGGTCTCGTGCATGCCGCCGATTTAGAAGTATTGAAACCCAGGGTTCCTCCTGAACAGATCCAAGAAGCCCGAGCGAAGATGAATCCATTCCCTTCAACCTCAGAAAATATTGAGAAGGGCAAACGCGTTTTTCACGGGAAAGCATTTTGCGTCACCTGTCATGGACCAGAAGGCAAAGGCCTGGGTGACATTCCTGGCCTTCGAGGTAGACTCCCACGAAACTTTACGGACAAGACCTGGCAGGCAGCTCGCACGGATGGAGAACTCTTTTGGATTTTGCAAAACGGCAGCCCGGGTACGGATATGGCCTCATTCATCCCTTTGGTCTTGACAGAAGACGAAGCATGGCTTGTGATATTGTACGTGAGATCATTTGGAACTGGCACCGAATCTAGTGGAAAATAGCATAAGAAGAACCATTGAATAATTAGAATCATTTTTGGCTTTATCATGGGCTGGGGCATTTCTTCCGGTGAAGCCCATGAAGTGTGGGTGGCCGCCCAATCCGACACGGCTAAAAAAGAGTGGAGGATTTTGTATAAGTATGATGGCAAACAGGTTGCCGAGGACCCTGCCAAGGCCAGTGGAGAACGGCCGGATAATCCCCCATTCTCCCGATTACGGATGACACGAGTACCTATGCTTTCGTGAAGTTACGTGAACACGGATTACTGGTGGTCAACGTCAAGAATTCACCCAAGACCGTCACCACCACGTTACCGATTAATGAAATTCATCCGGCAGGTGGCGGATGTCCCATCGTGCCGCTTTCCTAATGAAGTCTATGCTGTCGATCTTGCGGGACTTCCTGACTCGGTCTCGACGAAGTTGATGGCGTCCCGCGACGCAATATTTTCGGACACTCACGGGCTTTGAGCCATTGGACGCTATCTCTGGAATGTGGATCGCGCAGGGAAGATGATTGAGATATGTCATTCAATCTCCCATTCCGGCATGGGATCCATTCACCTTGTGGGTACAAAGAGCAATGATCCGGCCCCGGTCCTCATTTGATTTTTTTCGACATGGCCATTATGCTTTTGTGAACATGGGGGGCCCAACAATCTCTTGACCGGAAATCACAAGGGTGTCAATAATGCGAAAGGATCCACGCCTGAAGTGGCTATGACCAAAATCTTCCATGCTGGAAAAGGCGGTGAATTGATAGGTAGTACCCGTCTCACCAATATGATGGACGGAAAAGAAGTAGCCGATCCGCATGGGCTTGCAGTTGTTCAACCCTAATTTGTTCGGTGCATGAGCATGGCCTCCTTCCGGGGCTATACTCTGGACCACATCTAGGAAGGAGGACTTGGCGTATGACGGTTATGCCTCTAGTCGTTCTTGCAACCTGGTTAGCGTTCACCTCAGTGGAAACTCCCTCCCCCTCCGCGACCTTAGCTTTGCCTTCAGAACCCGACGAAAGTACTCGTATCGATGAAATCTACGACCAGGAATCTCGCCTCCTCCTGTCCCTGTATTCCTTGAAAGGAAATGGGAAAGCTGATTACGTCACGGGACGGACCGTCGAGCAACATGTGCGAAGCACCTACGGAAATCCCGTATACTACACGTTAGAGTTCCCCATTTTTTATTGGTGGAACCATACGATGTGGAATGACCCGTTTGTCGATGGCGTCAACGGCAACGAACAGGTCTACCTGGAAGAAACCGATTTTGATGTGAGCCGATACAAACCTTGTGTCTTTAACGGACAACCCTGCTAGAAAAGCAAGCTTCCCCGGTAGGGTCTCTTCCCTCAATTATCCATTTGGTCGCTGGCAGATCAAGGAAGGACTTCGCCTCCCCCAAATCCCTCATTTCAGATGAAGGATCTGTACGATAGTCAACTGTATAAAATTATGAAAATGGGAACCCGGGAAGGCACATGATGCTGTTTTCCGGAATGGGTGATGACTGGATACGGTAAGTGAGATAGTCAATTCGTGCCTTCGCAACACGAAGGATAAATGTGAAGGACTGATTTGTACGAGGGCAGGTTTTTTGGTTTCTTTGGGAGAAACAAGGTAGATTGACTTATGAATGAAAAAAACCCGGGTATAAACCGTCGACATTTATTGAAGGGGAGCCTGGCTCTTGGGTTGGCAAGCCTACTCACCCCTAGAGGCCTCTGGGCCACCGATTCCCCGGCTGTTACTCTTCCTTTCGAACGGGGTCGCCGTCCACTGGTGGCTTTTCCACAGAAGCGGCCCCTCATGGTGATGACCACAAGGCCTCCTCAATTGGAAACCCCCTTTCATATTTTTAATGAAGACATCTTCACGCCCAATGATGCATTTTTTGTTCGCTGGCATCTCGCCAATATCCCTCAGGAAATTGACGTAAACACCTTTCGGCTGACTATTCGCGGTCGAGTCAATCAATCCCTATCATTGAGTCTTCATGATTTACACACTCAATTTGAACAAGTCGAAATTGCGGCTGTCTGCCAATGCGGAGGGAATAGTCGCGGGTTTTTCCAGCCCCGGGTGCCAGGCGGACAATGGGGCAATGGAGCAATGGGAAATGCCAATTGGAAGGGAATCAGACTCCGTGATCTCCTTCACAGGGCGGGGATTGAAAGCGATGCCGTACAGGTGAGGTTCGATGGCCTGGACCAACCCGTCGCACAAGGTACGGCTGATTTTCGAAAATCTCTCACCCTTGACGATGCGCTCCAGGAAGAGGTGTTGGTCGCTCACTCCATGAACGGGGAGGCACTCCCCCTGCTGAACGGCTTTCCTCTTCGCCTCGTGGCGCCTGGCTGGTATGCCACCTATTGGGTGAAGATGCTGAATGATATTGAAGTGCTCAACCAGGCCGATCAAAATTTTTGGACGACGCAGGCCTATCGCTTGCCGGCTAATGCCTGTCATTGCGTAAAACCCGGAGAAGCCCTAACCGATACCGTGCCAATCGGGAAAATGCCCGTTCGTTCCTTTATTACTAATATGGAAGATGGCCAAGCCATACCGGGAGGGAAGCCTTGCAGCATTAAAGGCATTGCCTTTGACCAGGGGTATGGCATTGATCGCGTGTTGCTCTCCGTGGATGGAGGCCAAGAATGGCAATCCGCTCGATTAGGAAAAGACTTTGGAGATTTCAGCTTTCGTCCGTGGGAAGCCCAATTTATACCGAAGCCTGGGCATGCGTATGCACTGCAATCACTGGCCATCAATCGGATTGGAGAATCACAGCGGTTCAGTGCCCGATGGAATCCAAGTGGCTATCTTCGCAATGTGATCGAACCTGTGAATATTCATGCATCCTGAGGCCAGCTCATGATCCATGTTTGGATGTTCTTGTTGTTGTTGGTTGGGGCCACGGGGTTTGCCTGGGGACTTCCGTCCGATGGCGATGACAGAGAACCGACATCCATTCTCACTCTTCCTGCTGATCCAATTTCCTATCAACCCGGTCCAGGGAGTGACCTCGCAAGCCGTTACTGCTTAATGTGTCACTCGGCAGAATATGTGTATACGCAACCACCTCATTCGCGTGAGCATTGGATGGAAATCGTCAACAAAATGAAAACAACCTTTGGCTGTCCAATTTCAAATGAGGACATGGCCCTATTGGTCGACTATTTGGTGACGCAAAATTCACTCCAGCCTTCACCCTCTGCACAGCATGTTCAACGGGACGACCGGAAGGAAACACCCGGTCAACCCCTCACTCAATCTGGCGATCCCCAAAAAGGGAAAACCCTCTATGCACGACACTGCGTGACGTGTCATGGATCCGGCGGGAAAGGGGATGGTCCCATTGGACAGGCTCTGATTCCCCCAGCGGCCAACCTCACGTTACTCGGCAAACAATCAGATCAAACCATTCTTGATACGCTTCGCAACGGCCGAACGGGCACAGCCATGCCTGCCTGGAAGAACGATCTGAATGCATTAGAGTTGAATCATCTTCTTTCATTTCTTCGAACGTTAACTCCATAATCGCGATGGATCCCTGAAGCCTGGCTATTAGGCCATTCCATCAGCGGGGGAATATCTTCCATGGGTTTCCCCAATTACACAAATACTTGCCATGCAATGCTCCATGAAACCTGAGAAAAAACCTCGTGAAATTTTTGGTTGTTGCGGTCACAAAAGGTCCCGCCTCCCCCACCAATATCTGCTGGCCCCCCTTTAACCAATCTTGAGATCATTCTCATGCGCCATGTCAAAATTGTAGCCACAATTGGCCCTGCAACTTCTTCCCAGGAATGTTTGAAACAACTCCTCCGTGCCGGAGTCAATGTCGCCAGGTTTAACATGTCCCATGGAACTGCCGATTGGCACAGGACAACAATTCAAGGCCTTCGACGCCTTGCTCTTGAGGAAAAGACGCCACTTGCCATCCTTGTAGACCTGGCAGGTCCGAAGATCCGTCTGGGGGACCTCCCAAACGAAGGAACCGTCTTGAAGAAAGGGCGGGATATCATTCTGATTGCGAAGTCAGATCAAAACTCAAGGCACAACGAATCGGGGGATACCCTGCCGGTTAATCTTTCCCATTTCCCGGATCGAATGGAACCAGGTCAAATCGTCTTAATTGATGACGGAAATATGTCCCTCACCGTGGAGAAACAAGAAACCGACCGACTGATCTGCAGAGTCCTGGTCGGAGGCCAGGTCACCTCACACAAAGGTGTCAATTTCCCTGGCCTCCGACTCGACATTCCGGGGTTTACGGAGAAAGACGCCGACGATCTTCAAGTGGCCATCGACGTTCAAGCCGATTATGTCGCTCTCTCTTTTGTTCGAAGTCCGCAGGATATTCATACACTCCAAACGGCTTTGACTAATCGATCATCGTTGATTCCTGTCATTGCCAAAATCGAAAGACCTGAAGCCCTGACATGTCTTGATGAAATCCTTGATGCGGCAGATGGAGTGATGGTCGCTAGAGGCGATCTGGCGTTGGAGATAAGCCCGGAAGAAGTCCCCCTCCTACAAAAGCAGATCATCGCCCAGGCCAATCGTATGGGAAAGCCCGTGATCACCGCCACACAAATGCTGGAATCGATGACTCGCAATGCTTTTCCCACTCGCGCGGAAGCCTCGGATGTGGCCAACGCCGTACTGGACGGGACTGATGCCGTCATGTTGTCGGCCGAAACGTCAATGGGAAATTTCCCTTTGGAAGCGGTCCAGGTCATGGATCGGATTATTCGACAAGCAGAAAAAGAAATGTTCCGCAAGAGCCAAAACCTGCTTTCGCCCAAAGGAGTCGTGCGTTCGACTCCGGAAGCAGTCTGTGAAGCTGCCGTCTCTCTTGCAAAATCCATTAATGCCCAAGCTATCGTGGTCTTCACCGAGTCCGGCCATACAGCCATGTTATTGGCCCGCCATCGACCGACGGTCCAGATTTTCGCATTGACTCCCTCCCCAACCGTCACCCGTCAATTAGCTTTAGTATGGGGCATTGTCTCATGTGTCTTTCCGCAAATTGATGCCACCGATGAACGAATCAATGCGGCCCAGGATCATCTCAAAACCCTCGGCCTGCTTCATGAAGGCCGTCTCATTGTCATCGTCACCGGGGAACGCTTAGGGCATTCCTTCGGAACCAATATCATTAAAGCCCATTTGGTCGTGTAAAGCCAGGCAAGGAAACCAGGGAATATGTCCCTCAACATCATCATTGTCGGCGGCGTGGCCGGCGGGGCGAGCGCGGCCGCCAAGGCGCGTCGGACCAACGAAGCGGCAAACATTGAGATGTTTGAAAAAGGACCTTATGTCTCCTTCGCCAACTGTGGCCTCCCGTACTATGTCGGAGAGATTATTCAGGATCGTGATGACCTTCTCCTGCAAACCCCGGAGCGGTTTTGGAAACGATTCAGGGTCCGGGTCCATGTGTTACACGAAGTCCTTCACATAGACCGAACGGCGAAATGCGTACAGGTGAAAAATCTGATGACTCAAGAAATCACTTCTCACCCCTATGACACACTCATTCTCGCACCCGGTGCCGGGGCCATCATGCCCAACATACCTGGCATTCACGCCAAAAACATTTTTACAGTCAAAACCGTTCCAGATTCCGATGCCATCAAGACCTTTTTGAAAAATTATCCCACCCAACAGGCGCTCATCATAGGTGGGGGATTTATTGGACTGGAAACGGCTGAGGCACTGAAGAACCGAGGCCGGACGGTGACGATCGTGGAAAAGGCTCCTCAAATTCTGCCTCCATTTGATCCTGACATGGCCACTCTGGTAGCGCATCACCTGCAAGAAAAGGGAGTGAAGATTATTGCGGGTGACGCTATCAAGGGATTTCGTCAAGAAGGGGAGTTTGCCAAAGAAGCAGAATTGGAAAGTGGGAAACACCTTCCTTTGGATATCGCTATTCTGTCAATCGGCGTCCGCCCGGAACTCAAACTTGCGCGAGAGGCGGGACTTGAAATTGGACCATCGGGAGGCATTGCGGTGAATACACGGCAGCAAACCTCCGACCCTCATATCTATGCAGCCGGGGACGCAGTTGAAACGGTCCATCTGGTGACTGGAAAACACGCAAGAATTCCTTTAGCCGGGCCAGCCAATAAGCAGGGGAGGGTCGCCGGAGCCAATGCTGCCGGCGGTGACCTACAGTTTCATGGTGCACTCGGAACGGCAATTGTTGAAAGCATGGGCATCGCCGCTGCCAAAACGGGATTAAGCGAACATGAAGCCAAGGCCCACGGCTTGAATTACTTTGTCTCTCTCACCCACCCCTTGGATCACGCCGGATACTATCCCGGTGCAGAGGCGCTTCACATGAAATTAGTCGTCGAGCAACAAACGGGGAAATTGTTAGGTGCTCAAATTGTGGGTGATCAGGGCGTCGATAAACGCATTGATGTGTTGGCCACTGCCATACATGCCAAATTGAACGTCCAGGATTTGGAGCAACTGGATTTGGCCTATGCTCCTCAATTTAATTCGGCCAAAGGACCAGTCATTATGGCAGGTTTCGTCGCCGCCAACACGCTACGCGGTGAGGTCAACACGCTCACGGGGGAAGAATTACAAAAGAAATTGCTGACGAACCCTGCTCTCCAGTTATTAGATGTCCGGACCACGGACGAATATCAAGAAGCTCACATTCCTCATGCCCGCCTCATTCCCGTGGATGAACTGAGAGACCATCTTCAGCAACTTGATCCCGCTCAGGAAACCGTCGTCTATTGTCGTGTCGGATTACGCGGGTATCTCGCGGCACGCATTCTCCTCCAACATGGCTTCACCCATGTCTTCAACCTCACCGGTGGCTATTTAAGCTTCCCTCAATAAAATTCGATTTCCTTCAATCCAGGTACACCAGTAAATCTTTGAAAGCTGGAGCAGTTAACATGTTAACTGCATCCGTAAAATCAGGCTTAACAGTCCACCATATTTTCGTTGATACACATTGCACATTTCACTATAAACAACTGATATCATTCATATTTTTGTCACTTTCTGCATTTGGCATTTGGTTTGCTGTTGTTATTGGCATGAAGAAGAGAAATCGAAAGGTGTCTTAACAATTTTTACCGAAGGAGGGTGCTCATGGAGCAAACAGCCAGTCAATCTCGAACAGCGGCCATGTTCAGCGGTCAAACATCATTGGGCCGGGTCTTGGTAGTCGATGACGAACCGGATGTTCGCAAAGTTGTGAGGTTGTCATTGGAGAAAGCCGGCTACGACGTGATTGAGGCCGAAGACGGTCAACAGGCAGTGCAAGAAATCAAACGTAGAGAAAACCCTCTGTTACTGGACGTGATCCTCACCGACATCCGGATGCCCAAGCTGAATGGACTGGAGGCTATTCAGTTTTTTCAAAATGAATTCCCGCATGTATCCTTGATTGTGCTGACCGGATTCCCGGATTTAACCATGGCAACATCCTTGATGAAGAATGGGATTATTGACTATTTGGTCAAACCGGTTGAAAAAGACAAACTTCTGACTGCGGTTGCGAAGGCCATGGAACAACGGGAGATCAGCCATCTATAAGAAGTTAGAAGAGAGGGGCCTACCCCCCCCATTTTTTGACGCAAAATTCTTTTCGATACGGGAAAAACTATGAGGAAATCTTTTTGCCTTTCATTTTGGTGTTGATTTTGCTCTAGCTATCAGAAAAGTGCTGAGGATGGCTTGTTTGAGTCAAAATACCCCAATTAAGGTGTGCTTGGGATGGGGAATTTTTCCTCATAGAATATTCAAAAAAGTTTTTTAAATCACAAAAGGCCCAAACATGATAAGAATTTCTTGTCTTTCTGAACCAATTATTATGGAGGTTTTTCCAATGACTCACACGAGGAATGTCCATTTTCGTACTCAAGGCCATGCTCTCGTACTCACGGTGGGCATCCTTCTGTGTCTCTATTTTCCCGGTCTCCTGTTTGCCGCTGACGGAACAGATGCAGAATCCCTGATCAGCACCACCTGTTCGACCTGCCATAAGTTTCAAGGTGAAGGAGAGAGTCGCTTCAATTTGAAAGCTCCGGATCTGATGTGGGGGGGCAGCAAGTTTCAACGGGATTGGCTGATTGGATGGCTGACAGGGAAAGAACCGATGCTGTATGCCAAGAGTTACCGTTGGGATCAGGGCCAACAACCTGACCAGCACATGGCCGTCTCTCAGCAGGAAGCTGAAGCCATTGCCGACTATTTTGAGACACACCTTCAAGACCCGCGAGTGAAACCGGGGTCCATTGATATGTCGACCTTTAGTAAACAGGAGGCGAAGTTTGGAGAGGAAATCTTTATTCAACATTCCTGCATTGGGTGTCATCAGATTATGGTGGATGGGAAAAAGACCGGTGGCCCGCAAAGCGCCTCGTTCTTTAACTCAGGGAAAAGGCTGAAGGCTGATTGGATATATCGCTTCAATTCCGATCCCCCAGACTTTGTACCACACAGCGGAGAGTTTGTCGGGGATGTCAGTGCATTGGGGCTGCGATATGTCACGGGGTTTATCGCCACTCGAGGGAATGAGGATTTCCCCTATTTTGAACCATGGAAGAGCGCCGATTTCAACCACCCGAATGTCGAAAACGGAGCCAAAATTTATCAAGAATATTGTGCACAATGTCATGGGGCGGAGGGCAAAGGGGATGGCCCAGCGGCTTCAGGCTTGGAACCCAAACCGGCGGTGCATGCCAATATTCCCTTTGAAAAAATCCCCCTCGATTACTTGTATAACGTGATCTATTACGGAGGGAAAGCTGTTGGGAAGTCTTCCATGATGCCGTATTGGGGACTGACCATAGGCGGGACCGAAGGCGTATCCGATGTCATTGCGTATTTGAAGACCACGTTTAAGGGTGCCCCAGAGATGGCCGGCACGGCATCACCATCCGGAGGACCATCAGGAGTATGTCCACAACCACGCAACACGAAACAGGCGCCTGGGAAATTTCGTAATATGACCAGTCCGTTACCCGCCTCGCAAGAGCACATCAAGGCGGGAGAAAAGCTGTATCACGAAACCGCTCAACCCTTGGCCTGTAAGCAATGTCATGGCGATAAAGGTGACGGACAAGGACCCATGGGCGCGGCGTTGATTCCACATCCACGAAACTTTACCTGTGGAGAAACGATGAAAGATATTTCTGACGGGCAATTGTATTGGATTATCAAAAATGGATCAGCAGGAACCGGCATGATGGCCTTTTCCGGAATGCCTGATGACCAAGTCTGGCAATTGATTCAGTACCTCCGGACTTTGGCAAAATAATCTGGAATTTGGTTCAGACCTTTCGGGGGTGACAAGGAATTTCATTTCAGGGACTGGAGACATCTTCTCCAGTCCCTAAACCTAACGAGTAGGAAGAGCATCATGTCCCCAGCACCAGAAAATGTACAACAGGCCAATACGGACACTTCCCGTATGCTGAAACATCTTGAACAACACCACGCCCTCATTTTAGAAGCCGCCGGTGAAGGGATATTCGGGTTGGATCTGGAGGGTCGGCACACCTTTGTGAACCCTGCAGCCGCGAAAATGCTGGGTTATGAGCCCCAGGAGTTGATCGGCCAACCCAGCCACTCCCTTTGGCACCACACCAAAGCTGATGGCACTCCCTACCCTCAGGAACAATGCCCGAACTATGCGACATACAAGGATGGCCAGGTGCATCGAGGCGACAACGAAGTGTTCTGGCGAAAGAATGGCACCAGTTTTCCCGTCGAATACTCCAGCACACCTATTCGAAATGATGAAGGGGCCCTGGTCGGCGCCGTTGTGGTTTTTCAAGATATTACCTATCGCCGACAATGTGAAAAATCCCTTGAACAATTTCGTCGACACAACGATATGATTTTACAGGCCGCCGGTGAAGGCATTTTCGGGTTGGACCTCGAAGGACATCACACCTTTGTCAATCCTGCCGCCAACATCTTACTCGGCTATGAACCAGGCGAGTTATTTGGAAAACCCAGTCACACCACCTGGCACCACACGAAATCTGATGGTTCCCCTTACCCCGCTGAAGAATGTCCCATCTATAAGGCCTATAAAGATGGATTGGTTCATCAGGGTGAGGACGAGGTGTTCTGGAAAAAAGATGGGACGAGCTTTCCTGCGCGGTATACAAGCACCCCAATCTGGGATGAGCAAGGGGGATTGGCTGGAGCCGTGGTGACCTTTCAGGATATCACCGAAAAGAAACGTATGGCTGCCCAATTATTAGAAGAAGCCAAACTCGCGGAAGTGACCAGAGTCCTTGGGGATATCGGGCACGATATCAAAAATATGTTGATGCCTGTGCTATCTGGAGCAGATTTATTAAAGGATGAATTGGATGAACAATTCCCCACTTTAATCCAGGAAAAGGCGAAGGGGGCGGAGACCAGTTATGCCAACAGTCTGGATCTGATAAGGATGATCGTGACCAATGCCAAACGCATTCAGGACCGTGTGCGGGAAATTGCGGATGCCGTTAAAGGTGTCACCAGTCCTCCACATTTTACGCCCTGCCGCATACGAGACGTCGTGGATGGAGTGCTCGACACTCTTCGCACGTACGCTGCAGAAAAAGGCATTACTCTCCGGACCGATGGCCTTGATGCCCTACCTGTTATTGATGCCGATGAACGTCGCTTGTTCAATGCCTTTTACAATCTCATCAACAATGCCATACCGGAAGTCCCACGTGGAGGATCAGTCACGGTCGGCGGATCTCCGGGACGGCGTCCGGATACTGTCGAGTTGACGGTAGTCGATACCGGGAGAGGCATGCCGCCTGAAGTTCGAGACCGCCTCTTTACCGCTCAGGCCATTAGCACTAAAAAGGAAGGGACCGGACTCGGCACAAAAATTGTGAAAGATGCCATCGACCTCCATCACGGTCACATTACGGTCGAAAGTGAAGAAGGCCACGGAACAACGTTTCGTCTTGTCCTTCCCATAACTCAAAGGGTTTCATCTCCAGCCAGGTCTGGAAACTCATGACATGATCATGCGATACGAGGAAGATTCATGCTTTACCCAGCCTGAATATGGAGGAAATTGTCTCCATTGATTCTTTAACCCGTTATTGCTGTGATCTGGTTCGGGCTCAAAAGGCTCTTCCCTTATTAAGAATTCCCTTCCTTTCCTAACACACAATCACATATCGATACCCATCAGACTTTCTCAAACGGTCTTGCCTTCAGCAAAGGCAGGGAGGGGAAAAAACCGAAAATTCACCACCCGGCATCTGTGGATTGTCTCGAAAGATCTGGCTGGAATGATGTGTGGTCAGAAGCATTCCTTGAGGGGACTGTTGAATAATAGGGTCGTTGATTGAACTTTTTGCTATACTGCGCCCCGGCCACGGTTGCTTCCTCACCTGTTACCCCTGGAGCGGTTCATGTCCCAAATGGAAATGGTTGATCTCGACAGTTTATTACCGTCCACTCATCCCTACCGCCGGTTTCAGGTCTATCTGCCCGATACCACGGAGGCCTTGGCGGACGTGAGCCAGCTCAAAGGGGCCGACGGGTATGGGGTCGAGCGGTTGTTTCGCTGTTTGCTGCTCCAATTTATGGAAGATCTCTCAGATCGGGACCTGGCACGGTATCTGGGAGAAAATCTGGCTGCCAAATGGTTTTGTGGGTTCACCTTGACGGAACCCACGCCCGACTACAGCCTGTTCACCCGCGTCCGTACCCGCATTGGGCCGACTCGCCTTTCCCAACTATTTGCCATGATGCGCGCACAGCTCAAAGCGGCGGGACTCATGAGTGAAGTGTTCACCTTTGTGGATGCCACGCATCTGATTGCGAAAGCCACGCTGTGGGAAGAACGCGATAAGGTGCGCCAACAGAAAATCGAGAAGCTGAACAATGCGGTGCTGCCGAAGGTGGCGGTGGATAAGCAAGCCCGGATTGGGTGTAAGGGCAAGAAGAAGTATTGGTACGGCTATAAAGAGCATGTCAGTGTCGATATGCAATCCGGCCTCATCAACAAAGTGGCCACGACCCCGGCGAATCTTCCCGATGCGCAAGGCCTCCGGCATGTTTGCCCTACGCAGGGCGCGGTGTATGCGGATAAAGGCTATTGTACGGCTCCAGCCCGTCAGGCCGCCGCCCAACGGCGCTGTTATCTCGCCGCGATCCACCGCAACAACATGAAAACCAAGAACCGCGATCGCGACCGGTGGTATACCCATCTCCGGGCTCCGTATGAACGGGTCTTTTCTCAGCGCCCGAAGCGCGTGCGCTATCGAGGGGTGGCGAAGAATCAATTCGCGGCCTTCTTGCAGGCCATGGCCTTTAACCTCAAGCGATTGCTGGTCCTGGAACCTTCGCCGATGAGTGCCTGAGCAAAGGACCGGAACGAGGCCTCGGCGACAAAAAGCAATCTCGACGCAAACACGGACGACCAAGTAGAAGCCTCAGGCTTTGGGAGAACGAGGGCCGGGTTATCCTCCCAGGCCTTCAAAATGCGAATGTTCCAGAAAATCGCCTCATCGAATGGCCCACGTACCATTCTTCAACAGTCCCTTGAGGGTGATCCTGCCCAGCCCATACTCGAAAGAAATCCTTTTATTCCAATTTCAGCAATCTTGAACACACCCAGACCGACATTTTTGCCCACAGGTCAATCCATACTATTCAAGTTACTTTTAATCAACCTCATTCGTCACACGCTAGAATGAATTAAGCTCCTATTGGTACAACCAATCTTCGAAAACAAGAATGGTGAGAATACCATCCTCTGATCTGAGGACTCTTGTCTCATTTGAATTCTCCCCATACAATGAACGTGCACTCCTCTTTCATTGATTTTTCATTTATACTCGGGAGATTTCATGAAGTATATGATGTCTGAGTATTTATGAGCGTGGCCTCGATGAGTGTTACGGCCTGAGGGAATACCGGTTGAATCTTCGCCTTAACGCATTGGGTGGGGCGGTTTCTGGAGATGGAGATTATGCATAAAATCTGAAAACTTAAAAAGTTCAGGTTGACCAGAATCATGGATGCGTTACTCAGTGAAAATTAGATGATCGACACTATCCTTTCATGGTTTCCAAGTGGGGAGAAATCACATTCTCCCCTCATTTTTCCCTATCGTTTTTCCTGTAACATTTCATTGCCGGCTATGCTTGCGTACATATTCCATTTTGCTTATTAAAGCATGTCGCACAATTCTGACGCCTCAGGGTTTATTCTTTCACATTTTCCTCATTCAACTTAATTTCTCATGGACTTCCACTATCTGCTGGGGCTTCTGTCTGGTGGGATCGTCGGCATGCTGTTAGGGGCTACAGGAGGGGGCGGATCGTTAGTGGCCATTCCATTATTGGTCTATGTCGTTGGCGTACCCGTTCAAAATGCCACAACCATGTCACTTATCGTAGTTGGCTATTCGGCCCTTTTTGGGGCATGGCATGAGAGCCGCCAGCAACGGGTTCACTTTATCTCTGCCCTTTTGTTCAGTCTGACCGGAATGGTTGGCGCTTGGGTTGGCGCTCATGGCCACCAACTCGTTCCGGACTCCTTGGTACTTTTTGCATTTGGCAACCTGCTCCTCTTTATTAGCATGTGGACGTTCTGGAAAAATTTCGAGGGGGAACACAACGACGTTCCGAGTGGATGCGCGAAAGAGTTTTCAGGGCGCTGTGCGTTGAAAGCCCTCACATTCGGATGGGGAGTTGGCCTGTTGACCGGATTTTTTGGAGTTGGAGGAGGGTTTCTCATTGTTCCCGCCCTGATGTTTCTCATGGGCTTTCCCATTCGTTTAGCTATTGGCACGTCACTTCTCATTATCGCACTTATTTCCATCGGCGGCGTGATCGGCCATTTCGAGGGGGCACACCTGGATTTTGTGTTAACGGGATTGGTGTTACTTGGAAGTCTTCTCGGATTAATGTTTGGCTCACAAGTCACCCGATCGATTCCAGCCCATCATTTAAAACGGGGCGTGGCCATCTTAATCGGTGTGATCGGAATTCTGTTGATCGTGGCCAATGCCCGGCCACTCCTCTTTTAGGAATAGGATGGAGTTCTATCAAGAAGATGTCGTATCCTCCAAAACCGGTTTAAACAATAACATGACGTCCCCCTGTTCCAATGTGTGGTTTTTTTGAAATTCCCAGGGGGAAATAATCGTTCCTTGTCGATACACCCGCAGTAGCACGTCCGGCTGCAGATCCGACGCAGTTTTTCCGACATCCTGTTTTTCTACGATTTGCTCCTGGATATTGACCTTTCCCCCCGCTGTCAAAAAATCTTCTAGGTAATCTGCCAAATATTGTTGGTCCACCGCTGCCGCCAACATATACCCGCCATACGTAGCCGGGGAAATAATGGTTTGCGCCCCTCCTTGCCGAAACAGTTTGACGTTTTCTTCTTCCTTCGCACTGACGATCACCCGGCAACGGGAATTCAAATTACGGACAGTTAACAAAATAAGTGCATTGGTATCATCCCGTCCGGCGGCAATAATGACGGCTTTGGCTTCATTGAGGAACGCACCAAATTTCAGCAGCCCTTCCTGCGTCGCATCGCCTCGGAGTGCCACAACTCCCAATTCTCCCGCGATACGTACTCGTTCCTCACCCGGATCGATGACCAGAATATGGTCAGGGTTTGTGCCCTTGGCGAGCAGTTCTTTGACGGTCGAGTATCCGGTATGCCCGAATCCGCAGATGACGACATGTTGATCGAGTGACCTCTGGAGTTTTGCCATGCGAAATACCTCTGTAAATTGCCTGAACGCCAATTGATAGGCGGTCCCTAAAAAAATGACCCATAGAAATATGCGGACCGGCGTCACGACTAATGCATCAATCAGGCGCGCCCGTGTAGTGACCGGCACAATGTCCCCATAGCCGACTGTGGTCACCGTGACCATCGTGAAATAAATCACATCTGAAAATGAGATCTCTCCGTCTATCTGATCCTTGAGCCCGTTTCGATCCAACCACAGGATCCCGGTCAAAAAACAAAACAGCATGACCACCAATATAATTCTGCTCAAGAGGGTGCGAAACGGATCAAGGTCGGTGGGCATGTAGACCACCCGCCTAAAAAAGAGGCGGGAGGCCTTTCTGGAAGAATGGGTTCGAAATGAGAAAGCCACTTTTTCCTCTTAATTCTTATTCAGAAACCCGTTACCCTTGACCCGTTAAGGGCCACATGAAGACTAAGAGAGGGAGGGAGACCACAAGAATCAACAACTCTAAAGGCAATCCCATCCGCCAATAGTCCCCAAATCGATATCCTCCGGGCCCCATGACCAACAAATTATTTTGATGTCCAATTGGTGTCAAAAATGAACAAGATGCGCCGATAGCCACCGCCATGAGAAACGGATCAGCATTGACAAGAAGATTCTGGGCCACCGCCACGCTCAATGGGGCCATGACCAACGCCGTCGCCGCATTATTGAGTACAGCCGACAACGTCATCGTCGACAACATAATGAATCCCAAGAGCAAAATAGGAGGAAATCCTTCTGCCCAATTCACCATGAACTGAGCCAACACAGCAATTGCTCCACTGTGCTCGAGTGCTTGTCCGATGGGAATCATGGATCCTAACAATACCAGGACAGGCCAATCGACAGCCTGATACACATCCCTCGGAGAAACAATGCTCAACAGTACCATCACCAACGCGGCACATATTAACGCAATTGGCAATGTTGCCAATCCGGCCATACCACTGCCAAGGGCGATGGCGAAGAGCCCTACAGCGAGCCAGGCCTGTCCGGGCTTTCCCAACTGAAGGCCTCGCTCCGCCAACGGGAGGCATCCAAGCAGGCCAATCACTTCCAAAACCCGTTCCTTTTCCCCCTGCAGCAGCAGCACATCGCCGGCTTTGAAACGAAATTCCCTCAGCCGGCCACGGTAAGGAGTGCCTTGACGAGATGCTCCTAAAAGGTTAATTCCGAACCGGCTTCGCAGCTTTAAAGAACCCGCCATCCGCCCGACCAACCAAGAACGATCAGGAGGTATGACAGCCTCCAAGAGCATATCTCCATCCTTAACTGCGGATGGTTTTTTTTCAGACTCCTGAACCTCCTCCTTGGGCTGGGGTCCTGTTAACTTCAAGCCCAATGTGGACACAAATTTATTAATACCTTGTGGTCCTGCCTCAAGGACGAGGACATCGCCAGCTTGAATGTGTTCCCTCCATGCCGCCCCCCGAATAGATTGGTCACCCCGCACCAACCCAATAATTAAGGCGTCAGAATCCTCAGTGGCCAATTCCAGTTCAGACAGGGATTTTCCTATTGCTTTAGAATTTTCAGGCACTTCAACCTCTGTTAAATATTCCTGTATTGAGAACAGGTCTTGCGGAGCATTTTTAGACCGTCGAGCAATGGGAATGAGGCGCCAACCCACCAGCGCCACAAAGAGAATTCCCACCAGCGCCATGATTCCTCCGACAGGAGTGAAGTCGAACATCCCGAATGGCTCGCCGGTAACCTCTGCGCGGTAATGGGCCACAATAATATTGGGAGGTGTCCCAATAAGAGTCACCATACCGCCCAAAATCGTTCCAAATGCCAAGGGCATCAACACCACGGCCGGGGACCGCTTGGCCTCAACGGACGATTGAATAGCCACCGGCATCAGTAACGCCAGGGCTCCCACATTATTCATGACGGTTGAAATCAATCCACCGAGAGAAGATAAGACCGCCACATGGAGGGACGGGGAAAAAGACGTGGCACCCTTGACATAGCGCGTAAGAATTTCCACGACCCCCGCGTTACTCAATCCACGACTGATAATTAACACAGCCGCTACGGTGACCACAGCAGGATGACCAAATCCTAAAAATGCTTCTTCGGAGGGCACGAACCCCAAGACGGTTGAAAGAAGCAAAGCACTGAGGGCAACCAAATCATAGCGCCATCGTTCCCAGATAAAGAGCACCAACAGGATTCCCATTAGGCCCAGGAAAAAGAGGTGGTCACTGTTCACAAATGAGATAATCCTCTATCAGGGCATCGATGATGGGGATGGGAAGGGGAGGGAAGCTGCCAAAACACTCCTAAAATCTATAACTATACGCCATTACATTGCATACTCAGGTCATTTTGAGACTTCTTAAACAATATAGCTCATCAAGGTTGGGAATGAAATGTTCTACAATTCCCAACCAGCAGGTAAAAAAATGGCATTCTCGGACTGGCTGGAACTCTCCCGCAAAAAGGTGAGCCCAGGCATGCAGAGCTGAATGCCGGCTTGGAGATCGCCCATATCCCCATGGGGGCCATGCCCAATAAATAACTCAAGCAAGAATTGTCAGGCAAACTCAAGCAGTCATGCCGGGAATAACCGCAGATGAAAAAGTGGCAGAGTTTCGAGGAAAGGACTATACCAAGGCCATGTGAAGAAGAAAGTTGAATCTAAACACACCCGATTCAGAAACGCCGGAAGAACCGGGAATTTAATCTATTGGTGCCAGGTCCCGGCCACAGCGGAGTACGAGAACTTCATCCTGAACCAGGATTCAATCGGTACCTGAGAGAGTTTTTCCTCCCAAGTCCCACCGGAACTCAAAATTTTCTGCCCGCCTTTTTAGGCCGTCAATCGAGCAACAGGAGTCCGTGGAGCTCTTCGTAGGCGCTTCCGAAATGGAATAACCTGCGCCTGAACCGGACCATCAGTGCGATGATGATTAATGACGGGGTCCATCAGGTTCCCGCACATAATACATCGATACGCTTTAATCCAAAGTTCTCCCATCGCGCCCTTAATGTCCAGACAATCATCAACCACCATAAGCCCATCACATCGTACACACTTCATAACTCTCCCTCCTTTGAAAGCCTCCTGCTTCCCACTCTTCTCAACAGGTGAGTCAGTGCATCACGCGTGCCACGCACAACGTGAGATCTCGAAAAGCACAACTTAATTAGGTGTGTATGATTGCGGAAAATGAAAGGAGATCACGAGACAATCGAATGAATTTTTGGAGTCTACAATATTTTGTGATAAAAAAAAAGAGGAAACACACATTTTGTGTATGCTGGAAACATTGACTAAAATTTAGGCATTCTGCTCGTTTTAAAAAAAATTATAATCTTTGACTTTCCTCTCACCACAATCCCCTTCGCCTATGCCTGTTCAAAAAAAAATATGGTGAGATTTGGCAGGCTAGTGGAAATTTTGACAGGTCCTTTATGAAGCTGGCTGTAGACCTGGCCCATCGATGAGACCCTTTGTTTGGAATATGAGAATGTCAAAAGTACTTCCCAAGCCGGTCGGCCTAGTGAGCACATCAATCTCTTCTTGATCAGACTCCCTAACACCCGTTGGCCCTTTATAATCAAAAATTCCAAGATTTCTCAGCCATGTTCCTTGCGGGATAGGCCCTGCTACCTCAAAACCCACTTCCTCTGCGATAAAGCACGCAGCCGTATAATCCACATCTGCGGTCAAGTCTTGTTGGCCCACAGCGAAAAACGGGTCATACACTTGTTGCTGGTGATAGTAGGAACGCAGAGTCCCATTTCTATGCCGATGTGAATATAAATTTGAGGCGCAATCACCATAATCGATAAAAATTACATACCCTGGATCCACAACTCTCCATATGCTTTTGAGGAATGGTTTCAACTCCAAACAAATTTCTGCGACTTGCCCTCGCCCAAGCTGCACCCTATCGTCACTCAACCGCTCGGCTAATTCCCTCGTTGACAGGGTACCCGGTTGCTCACAAAACTCTTCATCCTCATCCAGATCCACATACAATTCCAATACTTCCTCATGGCCCATTCCCATTACTCGATGAACGGGTAACGCATCAAGCACTTCATTCCCGAACACAAATGTCGGTCCTGGAGTTAAACAGTCGATATTGTTGATCGCATTCAATCCTCTTTGTTTTTGCTTGTCTCGCAACCCAGGGCTTGGGTCTAAAACGACGTATTCATGCGCGTTTTCAAGACAGGAAATAATGTTGTTCCCCAACTGGCCTGTTCCTCCACCTAATTCCAAGACCCGCAGGTGAAATCCCAACGCCTTCTCGGCATATGTGATGGCTTTGGCAATGGCATATCCGAAAGCCGGGAATCTTGCATTGGTGTCAAACGGCCCATCAGGACTCCCAATTTTGGGTGCCTTTGCATAAAACCCCATAGTTTCGTCATATAAGGCCGCCGCCATAAAGTCCCTAAAGGTCATTGGCCCTTGCGTTCGAATTTTGGCTTTTAAGGCCTTTCCAAGCTCCGTATCAATCCGGTTCAAGACAAGTCCAGGCAAAATTTGTTGGTTGAGTGAGTGAAAAAGGGCATAGAACGAGGTAGTAGCAGATCATGAAAAATGATGCGGAGAAAATATGTCACACAAAAAAAGGGTGCCATTGCTGGCACCCTTCTCCTGAGTATTCACACTGCAAAAAGTATATTACTTAATAACAGTCGATTTGGCCCCGGCCGGATTCGGGTTGGTTTTGTTGAGTGGGCCTTCGACTTCAGGCAACCGACCGGCACCAGCCGACTTTTGGATCCGGCCACGATTTGGATCACTAACATCATTCATAGCAGCTTTGCTGCCAAATTCTTGAGAAGACAACAGACTCTTTTCTCCCCCAGCATTCGTTTGGCCAGGATCATTAGCCGTAGCTTGACCGGTCACCGGAGACTTCCCAGCAGCCGGATACCCCGGGTGAGCTGGTAACAACCCTGGATTGGCAAAGGCCATTGATAGGGCGAAGGTGCTAGCACCCACCGTTCCAAGAAAAATTCCAATCCCTTTCATAAGACCGCTCCTTTGTTGGTTATGACTGGTTAACAATAGAAAATGGTCTGGATATGTACATAGCCCAATTTATTCAATTAGAAAGGGCGATCTTATTCAGATTGGCCGGTAGTGTCAAGCTTACACAACCAAAATGGCTAAAATTTGGAAATGACACCGCTTCAGGTACTTTTTTTGGATCCATCAAGTTGGACGGCGTGGCCGATACGGAGTTCTTGGTCGTGGAGCTGGCATGAGGATAGTAACGGTCGTTCCCTTATCTGGCTCGCTAGCGATACTGATCTGACCCTGGTGCTCTTCAACGACTTTTTTCACGGTCGCCAAACCCAATCCAGTCCCTGATCGCTTTGTGGTGAAATAGGGTTCAAACACCTTATCCACAAATTCGGCCGGTATAGGCACTCCATCATTGGCGATAATTATCTGAAGTTCCGGTTTTCGAGCTCTAGTGAGCATGACTTCCACCCGCAAATGCCCTCCTGGAGACATGGCTTCGATGGCATTTTTGAAAATACACAGGAATACATGCTGCATTTTCACTTCATCCCAACGGACTTGGGCCAATCGAGCCGGAACTTTTTTGAGGACCTCAATCCGATTGACGCGAATGTCCGTCGACACCAACGAAAAAGCCTTATCCAATAAATCCTGAACCCGGCACATTTTTCGATCAAGTTCCAACGGTTTGGCAAAGTCCAGGATTTCATTTAATACCGTTTCAATACGAATCATATCCCGCATGGCATTTTCCACCCGGGTTTGCGAATCGAAATCAAGGTCGGCATCGGTCGTAATTTCTTCTAACTGAGCCCTGATAAACCCGATAGGTTCACGGATTTCTGTAGCCAGAAACGAGCTCACTTCATGCAGTGCGGCACGTCGCTCTTCCTTACGAACATCCCCTCCCTCCGGTTGAGCAATAATCACCTGCCCTTTGAGAGCAGGTTGTTCGGGTTGAATCGGGGCAACATCCATGACGGAGAGATGACACGACGGGTCTTCAAACAATTCCACCAATTTGGTCGTAATGGCCTCGAGGCTTTTCGATTCGCTCCCAATTTGATCGAAATTATTAGGATTTTTTGACGCTAACGTGACCGTACCCGCCACCCGTCCCCTGACGTAAAAAGGAACGACAATGGTCGACGCGAACCGATCACGATAGAGCTGTTTATAGTCGTGAAAACGGCCTTGGGTCGAAGCCAAATTATTGTCACAGCGAGGTTTTCGATGACGAACAGACCACCCGGAAGCCGAATCATCCAGAGAGAGAAGCTGCCCGGGGCTCACATCCTTTTTCTGAGTTCCAAATACACCTAACACTTCCAGTGTCGCGGCAAGAGGGTCATAGATGCTGACCCAGCCACGATCAAAAGACAGCCCCCCATCGACTTCTTCTGTCAAAATGCTCCCTATCCGCTCTTGGACTTCCGCATTCGAATACGTTCGAGCCACGGGCGCAGGCCCCTCTTCCCCAGCCACAACCAATGCCAAAGGTTCATTACCCACCACGGGCTTGCTCAATATCAGTGAGGAACCAAATAGTCCCGCTTTCTTTAATTCTGTGGAAATACGCGAGACATTGGTGGAGAGAGTCGTCTTTTCTCTTTTGGTCAGCGCGGAATTTTCTCTCCTGGCCAGTACCAGCGTGCCATATACTCGGCCGCCAAACTTTAAGGGAAGGACCAACGCAACCTTGCTCCCAGGAGTCACCATGCGAATTCTGAGGACGCTTTCCAGCTCCCCGCCCCCCCCATTACGGGCGGCCAAACTTTTCAAATCCTCCATTGAAAGTGCACGAAGAATCGCGCGGACTTCTCTTGGAGAAAAACCCCGAGAAACCTGCTCGACCAATGGTCCACCATCATGCGTCATAATCGCGACCAAGACCGCTTCCATTCCGACCTCATTGACCACGGAGGTCAAAATCTTTTGAAGGGTACTTTGTTGCTTGGCAGCTAATGTTGATTCAAGACGATTGGACATGCATGCGTTTCCTCTCAGAATATTTGCGCACAATGAATTGTCGGATATGCCGATGGTTAAGGGGCGAAGGTTTTTTTCCCCAGCCCTCGAAAAATTCCTGAACCTCTCCTCAACACCATGATGAAATATCCAAGGAGTTGTCCCGTTAATTTATATGACGAATTTTTCGACCCGATGAAGGATGATGCGTGACAATTTCTATTCGGCCTTGCTCGGAAATCCAGAGATTTAATACTCCACTAACCAGACTAATAATGATCGCGCCACCCACCGCTGGCCAAAATCCAGAGACAATAAATCCTTTCACCAGAATTGATACCAGATAGAGGAGGAATCCATTAATGAGAACCATGAATAGCCCTAATGTTATGAAAATAAATGGGGCTGAAAGTAGATAAAGCACGGGGCGGATGATGGAATTGAGAAATGCAAGAATGACCACGGCTGCAATCCCCGAGGCAATCCCTGTGATTTCAATGCCTGGGATTATCTGGCTTGCCAACAATACCGCAAAACCCGTTATCCCGCATCGAATTAGAAATCCATTCATGGTTGCATCATACCGGCCCTGCGGTAGTGGCCTCAAGCGACACGACCCGCAATGGGGTCAAAAATTCTTGGGGATGCCCTTCCTCCCGCCTCAAGACTCGGCAATTCTGGATTTGAACCATCCTCGCCACAATGAAGAGAGAAGGATTACGGTGAGCAGGAGGTAAATAAAGCAACCCTCTATGCCCATCAGCATTTCCTCAATTCAGAAGCACCACAAATTTAAGACCAGGATGCCATACTAGAGACCAATACCTAATAGCAATTCCCATTTCACCACCTCACGAGAAATGGGGTCTGTTGCGTTTCGGCTCGGCTCCATCCAACGATACCCAAAATGAGAGAGGAATCCGACGACCGCCAATCTCGCAAAATTGGCAAGAGGAACACCACAATAAGTTCCCTCCTAGGGCTGCCCGTAATTATTTTCCAGGATCCATCCTTCGCCCGGAAGGCCTACTGGATCGGGTACCACATCCGCAAAAGTAAAACACACCACCGTTAAACCCAACACAGGCCATGAGGTTTTTAATCCCGGAACGAATAGCCATCCTTGTTGGCCCATCCCTTTTCCCAGGGATTCACACCAATCAGAGCCCAAGAGTCGCCGCCAAACAATAAAAATGAGAATGAAAGGGAATCCACGAAGGGAATGCTGGAAAGATACAACTCATGGTCTGTTGAGCCCGAATAAAAATACTCGCCTTCGAGGATTTCGATCCGGGTCGAGGCATATTCACAAATAAAAGCAATTGCCTGCGTGAGGCCGAAAAACCTGCCGCGGTCCGCCGCCATCCCAGGATTTTTGCCACGCATAAAGAGTGGCCCAAAAAAGACCAAAGCATCGGGCATGAGATCCCAATGTGGGCGAGCAGAAAAATAGATTCCACAATTTGGCTTTGTAATGGTGATGAGCCAAGCTTGCGGAGGAGAAATCAGCCGTATCCGTGCTGGCGAAACCACTGTACGGCTTTTTTGAGTGCTGTTTCCACCGGGGTTTGGGGAAGCGACAGTTCCTGGCGCGCCTTCGTGCAATCATAATGCATGTGATACTTGGCCATCCGCACTCCTTCCAAAGGAATTCTGGGTGGACGATGGGTCACCAGATTGGCAATCCATTGATTCACATGCGCCATGGGAAGGACAAGCCTCCAAGGCAATTGAAGCCGCGGGGCAGGTACTCCCGTTAGTCGGCTGAGCATCTGACATACTTCTTTCAGTGTAAGATTTTGATTTCCCAGAATATACCGCTCACCCACCCGACCGCGCTCCATCGCCCGGATATGCCCTATGGCCACATCTTCAACATCCACCAAATTCATCCCGGTCTCAATATACGCCAACATTCGGCCACGCATAAAATCTACAATAATTTGGCCAGTTGGAGTGGGCTTGACGTCGCGCTCTCCCACTGGAGCCGTTGGATTGACAATAACCACCGGCAACCCCTCTTGAGCCATGCGGAGGACTTCCTGCTCGGCCAAAAATTTTGATCGCTTATAATCCCCGGCGAGTTGGGCCAAGGAAGGAAAGAGGGTCTCATTTCCAAGGCCTCCTTCATCAGGCAACCCGATCGCACCAATTGTGCTGGTGTAGACGATTCGTTGAACGCCTGATTCCCTTGCTGCACGGAATAAATTTTTGGTCCCCTCGACATTGATGGCATAAAAGATAGAAGGGTCTTGATCCCACAACGCATAATGCGCCGCCACGTGATAAAGCCCTTCGCATCCGGCAATAGCTTTCTTGAGGGACAAGGGATCCTGCAAATCTCCCTGAACGGTTTCGACGGGTAACCCTTCAAGATTTTTCAGATTACTGGTGGGCCGAATGAGGACACGGACCTCATCGCCATTCGCAACGACCGCTCGTGTCACAGCAGCCCCAATGAAACCCGAAGACCCTGTAATGAGTACTTTCATAAAAATCTGACGTTGCCAAGTCGCTCAATAACAATACCGCATGACCTGTGCCAACCAAACTGTTGTCAATGAGAAGGGGTGGGAAACTGTGTAATGTCGCTTCAAGACCGCAGCGCCATGCTAGAGAGAATCAAGACCGTCGCGCCATTATATACGTGGCAATGTGTCGTAAGGGGTCAGCCTGTTTATCAAACGTATTCAATCGGGCTATCGCCCGCTGGACACATTCCTCTCCCAGTTGCCTCGCGCCTTCAATCCCAAAAAATGAAGGATAGGTCCGCTTCCCTCTTTTTTCATCCGTCCCTGCATCCTTTCCCAATTCCTCCCGTGTCCCTACCATGTCCAACACATCATCGGCAATCTGAAACGCCAGCCCAATATCCTCGGAATAGTCGGTTAAACATTGCATTTGCTGGGTCGTGGCTTCTCCGATAATGCTGCCGATCCGGACTGCGGCGCGAATCAGACGCCCTGTTTTAAAGGTGTGGATTTGCTGGAGGTGAGCTAAATCAATCTCCTGATTTTCAGCCTGAATATCCATTACCTGTCCGCCCACCATTCCCTGGTGCCCAGAACCCTTTGCCAGTTCGCGCACAATGGCTAACTGCTGAGCGGCCGAGAAACCCTCTGTGCCATCAACTTGACTACATAACTCAAACGCCATCGTCAACAATGCATCACCTGCCAAAATCGCCATGCCATCGCCAAATACTTTGTGATTGGTTAACCGGCCTCGCCGATAGTCATCGTCATCCATCGCCGGAAGATCATCATGAATAAGGGAATACGTATGAACGAACTCCAAAGAAGCGGCGAACGGCAAAATGGCGTCACGGTCATACCCCAGCGCTTGGGCAGCGGCAATCGTCAAAATCGGACGAATGCGTTTTCCTCCACCCAGTAGGCTATACCGCATGGACTCATACAGTAGTTGAGGATTGGCCGAGTGCAGAGGAAGGCTCTTCTCCAAAAACCGGTCAACCCGTTGGCGCTGTTGGTCTAAATAGGCTTGAATGTTCACAAAGGAGCGAATAGACGACGTGGAAGGATGGATGGAATCGTTGGTGACCCTATCAAATGGATTTTTGGAGTGTCAAATTGTGCACCTAAACCTAAGGACATCGGCTCAGTAAACGGTTCCCAAAAGTTTTCTTCATTGTTTTCATCTGAATTACTCAGTATACTTTTCCTCTATGAGCATTCGAAATCGAGCCGGAGATTGGGAGCCCCTGTTATTGGGTATCGAACCCGAAATGTGTGGGGTATGTCACGAAGGCCTGTACCGGAACATTACCATGCTCCGTGGAGGATGGTCTCGTTGCAGCATCTGTGAACATTTCGTTCATTATAGTTGCCTGGCTAGCGGAAAGGTCTCCTATCTGAAAAGACGCCCGCGTGTGTGCAAAACGTGTGCAGACCAGCAGACTATCCCCCAATCTGCCATGTCCACGCCTTCGGTGCCTGCCGAAGTCAAATAATGGAACATCCAGGGATTTCAACCCCACAAGCTATGGGCTCTCCTCGACTTTCAGCATCATTTCTCCATTTTTTTCTGGCTCCCATCCTTTGTGCATTTAGTGGTTTTCATACAGCCAGCTATCTGTTCGTTGGTCTCTACACGTGGCCTCGAACCAGTCGGGTGCTTGTCCTGACCATTGGTATGCTTATTTTCTCATATGAATTCATTTATAAGAACCATTTGTCACGCCCTACTTCCACATGGAAATATTCTTCTTTGGAATCGGTATTCTATACCTGCGTTCTTCCGTATATCATCGGCGCAGGAGCGCTCTTGGTCCTCGCGGGCCTGTCAGAGTAGGGCAGCAATTCTTCCAGCACCCTTCAACCTGTATGGATCTGCACTTCTAGAGAGGATATAACCATGAAAAATGTGGAATTGACTGTCAACGGTACGATGCTAACAATTACGGTAGACCTGTCGAAGGATTTTGGGCCTTCTTCATCGGGCAAAACAACGATTATTGCCTCAACCGAAGGCAATGTATCGATACCCGATCGAGAGGAAAAAATCGGGCTGAATATTTACAAGAAAAAAACCTAGACTTCCTCAGGAAGACCGGTTTTTAAAATCTTCTAGCAGCACCTGCCCTGTCCACGATGCCTTGACCTTCATCACGGATTGCGGTGTGCCCTCCGCCACCACACATCCTCCTTGTTCTCCACCTTCCGGCCCCAAATCAATGACCCAATCCGCGTTCTGGATCACATCCACATTATGCTCAATCACGAGGACCGTATTTCCGTTTTCCACTAACCGGTCGAGCACATCCAGCAACCGTTGAATATCCACAAAATGCAGTCCCGTCGTCGGTTCGTCCAAAATATAGAGCGTGCGACCAGTGGATCGTTTCGAGAGCTCCTTGGAAAGCTTGACACGCTGGGCTTCTCCCCCGGACAAGGTAGTCGCCGATTGCCCGAGTTTAATGTAATGGAGGCCCACATCTGACAAGGTTTGCAGTCGGATGCGAAGTGGCGGAATGTTCACGAAAAACTCCAAGGCCTCAGCCACTGTCATGTTTAAGACTTCTGCAATTGTTCGCCCCCGGTAAGTCACATCCAAGGTTTCGCGATTGTACCGTTGACCATTGCAGGCCTCACAGGTCACATAAATATCCGGCAGAAAATGCATTTCAATTTTTATGAGGCCATCACCCTGACAAGCTTCACAACGCCCACCTTTGACATTGAAACTGTAGCGGCCTGGCTTGTAGCCTCGCACCCGAGACTCCGGTAATTGCGCGAAGAGATCACGAATGAAACTAAAGAGGCCGGTATAGGTGGCGGGGTTCGAACGAGGAGTCCGTCCAATTGGGGACTGATCAATATCAATCAGTTTATCCAACTGCTCAAGTCCACGTATGTCCCGACACCCCTCAAACACCGGCTTCTTCTGGGAAAAACCCTGCCCCAGAGATCGGAACAACACATCTACGACCAGAGTGCTTTTCCCTGACCCTGACACACCGGTAACACAGGTCAACAGACCCAATGGAAAGTTAACAGTTACCTGCTGAAGATTGTGCTTTTCCGCGCCCACGACGGTTAAAAATCCTTTGGCCTGCCGTGCACGTTGAGTCAAGGACACGCGGCGGTTCCCTTTGAGATATTGGCCAGTCAGCGAACCTGGATGAGCCATCACCACCGAGGGAGGACCATGGGCAACTAATTGCCCACCTTCCACGCCGGCTCCCGGCCCTAAATCCAATATATAGTCAGCAGCACGCATGGTCTCGGCATCGTGCTCAACCACCACCACGGAATTCCCCATATCACGCAATCGTAACAATGTTTGGAGTAACCGTCGGTGATCCCGCTGATGCAATCCGATACTGGGTTCGTCCAGGATATACAGCACCCCCACCAATCCCGATCCGATTTGTGTGGCTAATCGAATCCGTTGCCCTTCCCCTCCAGACAAAGTGGCAGAAGGGCGATCCAGGGTGAGGTAGCCCAATCCGACGTTGAGCAAAAACTCCAGCCTCTCCCGAATCTCTTTCAGCACCCGCTGCCCAATCATCTGTTCGCGATCGGTGAGAATTAACGCATCCATAAATGCCAGGATATTCCCCACAGACAGATGGGTTACCTCAGCAATAGACTGCCCCCCAATTTTTATGGCAAGGCTTTCCTTCCTCAGTCGACCTCCGCCACACATCCCACAAGGGGTATCGAAGGTCCATTCCTCCCATTCAGAATGACTGGAAGCTTCATACCCAATGCCATCGCATCCATCACACGCACCATGAGGGCTGTTAAATGAAAAAATTCTTGGGGAAATTTCCGAATAGCTGACACCACACTGAATACACGCCAGATGTTCACTATAGACTCGGACTTGATCATCTTCTGTCAGCACTCCAACGAGTCCCTGCGCCATCTTGAGGGCCGTTTCTACCGAATCGGCCAAACGCCGAGTCACCCCGGTCTCTGGCTTGACGATGAGTCGATCAACCACAATCTCAATGGTATGCTTACGTTGTTTATGTAAATTAATAGACTCCCCGAGATCCCGAATGTCTCCATCAATACGAGCCCGAACAAATCCGGCTTTGCGAGCTGCCAATAATTCTTTGCGATATTCGCCTTTACGTCCTCGCACAATGGGAGCCAAAATGTGGATTTTTGTGCCAAGAGGCAGCCCGATTATGGCATCCACCATTTGTTGTACCGTTTGCGCCGCAATGGCATTCCCACAAAGATAGCAAAAGGGTTGTCCGATTCTGGCAAATAGGAGACGAAAATAATCGTAGATCTCAGTGACCGTCCCCACCGTGGACCGAGGGTTGTGACTCGTCGTCTTTTGTTCGATGGAAATGGCAGGCGAAAGCCCTTCAATGGAATCCACATCCGGTTTCGTCATTTGGTCAAGGAATTGCCTGGCATAGGCGGAGAGTGATTCGACATATCGACGCTGGCCTTCGGCATAAATCGTGTCAAAGGCCAAAGATGACTTACCTGATCCGCTTAGGCCCGTAATGACCACCAACTGATCCCGAGGTATCTCCAGGTCGAGATTCTTGAGATTATGTTGGCGAGCGCCCCTAATCACGATAGAGTTGTTCATGGAAGCCGAGTATATCATACGAATCCCCTTGACTGTGGCCTCTCTTTGACCAATGGAATTGACCCTTACACAAAAGGTCGGATACAATCTCGCAGGCTTCATGTATCTTTTTTGAATAGACGGAATCGTACCCTTTTCCCCCAACCATATTTTCATTTCCCTTATTGATGAGGAATTTCATGAAGAATCTGAAAGCAGCATGTATCCTGACTGCCACTATTATTCTGACGAGTCTTTTGTCAATTGCTCCACCAGGATGGGCCGCCAAATACGAACTTACTCGCAACAGCATTGAAGAGGCGAAGGAAATAAATGCTGCAGAAATTTCCCTCTATCGAGTGAAATTAGGGGACCCTGAAGCCACGGCCGTGGAAGCCCTTGTCGAAGCAAGAATTTCCGGTGTTCGGGCAGAGCAAGAGGGCACCTTTATTCTGTTGTGGGACAAAGAAAATCCAACAGGTGCAATGGCAGGAGTCCGTATCACGGACGGGAAAGTGGATCTCATATTTATTAATAATCGATTTGCCCATAAAGTCCGTGGCATCTTCCGACACATCCTCGGGGCCAAATCCACAAAAGAAATTCGCGATCTGCTGGGACCAGAGGATTTCCCCAATGAAACACTGATGGGTGCCAAACTCTTGTATGAAAAGCAAGGTTTTCTGGTGAATTTCCTTGAACGGCAGGTAAATGTGGAATTCTGTCTTGGTTGCCAGGATCTATTTTCAGGATTCTAGGAAGCCTGCTTGGAGTCGCAGTTTTATTTCACTTCCCAGTCTGCTTTCAGCTTTTGAGTCATTTCCCGAAAGAGGGAGTTCTCCTCCCTCTTCTATTTTCCCAACATCGTCAAGAATGCAGTTCTTCCAATAGTTCGGTTTAGATTGCTTCCATTTATGGACGACCGGATTCTTACCACTCATCTCATAGAAGAAGAACAAAGCCTTGAGGGGACCCTTAGACCTCAACGCTTAACGGAGTATATCGGCCAGGAGCGTATGAAAGAATCGCTTCGGGTTTGTATTGACGCGGCAACGGGTAGAGGAGAAGCCTTAGACCACACAATTTTCTATGGGCCTCCTGGGTTAGGTAAAACCACCATCGCTCATATTATCGCCAAAGAAATGGGGGGCACGATTCGCTCTACCTCCGGGCTGGTACTTACCCACGCGGGCGACCTGGCCGCCATTTTGGCAAATCTTCAGCCACGAGATGTTCTATTTATCGATGAAATTCACCGATTGCCTCCAGCAGCCGAGGAGGTATTGTATCCCGCCATGGAGGATTACCAAATTGATTTGGTGATTGGACAGGGCCCCTCCCTGCGCACCATGAAATTAGATCTCCCGCCTTTTACGCTGATTGGAGCCACTACACGTGCGGGCTCCCTTACCTCTCCTCTGCGAGAGCGCTTTGGGCTTGTTTATCGATTGGATTATTATCTGCCTGAAGACTTGCAGGTCATCATTGCCCGCTCCGCTAGACTACTCGGAGTCTACATTGAGGATGAAGGGGCAGGAGAAATTGCCGGCCGGGCTCGTGGGACTCCCCGCATTGCTAATCGATTAATCAAACGTGTGCGTGACTTTGCAGAAGTTAAAGCCCAAGGACGGATCACGAGATCTGTCGCACAGGAAGCCTTACAATGGTTAGGAGTCGATCAGGCAGGTTTTGATGAAATGGACCGCAAAATACTCTTGACCATAATTAGAAAATTTAAGGGAGGACCGGTTGGCATCGACGCATTGGCCGCAGCGGTCCAAGAAGAAAAATCCACATTAGAAGATGTATACGAACCTTTTCTGCTGCAATCTGGATATCTGGATCGAACGGCCCGAGGCCGACAAATCACCTCAAAAGCTTTACAACATTTTGGAGAAAATCCGAATCTCTTTTCGATTGGGATCTGACCCGATCCACCATCCTAAATTAAATCTATCCACTATTCACTTTTCCTCTCTCACTTGTATTTAAAAAAGCTTCCGACCCCTTCCCCTCCTTTGCTGTATTGACGGTAGCTGAAAAATGAGCGGTATAGTAGGGGAAACCGACAAACATGTCATGTGTCAGATGAATAGAAAATGTTTGTCTAATCCATGAATACAACCGTGAGGGGCTATCCAAATGAATATACGCGTCTTATCATTCATTCATTTTTTTTACAGGAAACCCTTAGCATCATTGAAGAATTTAACCCTGAGTTGTGGTCTTTTTCTGGCCTTTTTCTGTTCCTTAACCCTGACAACATCAGCCTCGGCTGATGAACTACCTATCGAGTTTGGGGACTCCTGGGTGGAAGACGGCTACATTTTCCATGTTGATATTCACATACCGCCCTACAATGATTATTGCACGACATCTGGGAGAGGATATATTGGCTTTAATGTATTTTATGAAGACACGAGAAGCCTGGATGGAGAGTGGGCTTTTGGTATAGCTCCGTGGCCTGAGGGTTTTGCGTCTGAATCCAAAGTGGGGTCACACATGACAGCTGTCGCGCCTCAAGTATATTGCACCAGTTTTTCCCCCTGCACAATTCAAAATA
Source organism: Nitrospira sp. (assembly GCA_024760505.1). Taxonomy (GTDB): domain Bacteria; phylum Nitrospirota; class Nitrospiria; order Nitrospirales; family UBA8639; genus Nitrospira_E. The sequence goes on along the minus strand of CP058931.1, from coordinate 1,225,393 downwards.
TTCAAATTGTAAAGGCTTGGTGCCCACCGCTAGAAGGAGAAAGTTTTTATGCACAATAACCCCGCACTCTTCTGTGCCTTCTCAGAACCATTCAACTAATTCTTAGACTACATAAAAATTTTGAATAGATATATAATAGAGAAAACTTTCAATTCCTCTGCTGGAGCTGAAAAAAATGGATCCCTCCATCCATTGAAAAGAAAATTAAAAAAACCACTCAGTGCGAGGCAAGACTACCTTTCCGGGGCTACAGGCAGAGCTCCGGGATCCAGGATGGCTTCCACGTCCCGCAATCCCCTTTTTGCACGATCGACATACAATTGGTAGGCCAAGCCCTGGTAAGTTTCAATAATCCGTCGATAGGTGCCCAGGGCTTTGTTGTACTGTTGGGTTTCCGAAAAATAACGGGCCAAAGCCAACCAATTCTCCGCAGCTGTTTCTTTGGCCGTTTTAATAATTTTCCATTCCTGCGTTTTCTCACCCTGCCTCATCTGGCCTACACGACGGAGCAAGCGCTCTTCACTTCTTTGCGCAAGTACCTCGATCTGTTCATTTTCAAACATGGCTTGCTCAACCTGATGTGATTGTAAATGACCATAGAACATTTCCACATGGCCTTTAATGATATCCGCCTGCTGCTGATACCTGTCTGCTGTGCATGCGGATAGAGTGCCTACCATGAGTAAACCACAGAACATTTTTAACCAGACACGCCCGTCCAAGTGCAAAGCAGAATGGAAAATATCGGCATTCATGTTCCCCTCGCAAATACCATAATGGTCAGCCTATGTTTTAAACGCTCCACAGACATCCTCACTAAGAACTCCTCCGTAAAAATCAGTAAATTCTACTATTTGGCTAATCCCACAAGACTTTCCAGGCTTTGCAGGGGTACAAACTTTCCCTGATGGATTGACAAGATTATTAATGGCTAGGGCCCTGGACCGAACGGTCAATTGTTCTTGGATTACCTCATGACAGATCTAACTCCCACTTTGCCCCTTTACAAGAAAGCAGACGCGGCACAATCCCTAACTTCTAAGGTATACTCAGACGATGGCCGTAATACAGCTCAAAAACAAAAACCTCATCGTCAAAATTCAACAAAGATCAGGCCGGCACATTTCAACACAACAGTAGCACCCGCACTTACAGGAACCTCCTTTTCGCATCAGCCCTGATATGCATTTTTGTTACGAGCCTTGAGACCAGCGCCTCCCGCGAGATTACCAAGCCATCAAAACGCCTATGGATATTGAATCCGACATCCGTGGATATCTTCGCCGCTTGCCTTACAATTTCTGGCACTCCCGTATAACACATGCCCTGCGCTAAGCTGATTCAATTCGCACGGGTACATGCTGTGGTCATAGCCAGAATTTTAGATTATCCCCTTACCCAGTGATTTATGAATCTTATCATCGCCCCGACTTTATTATCATGTTACATCTCCAGTTATTTCCGGCTTGCTCCCAAAGTGCCCTTCACGTAGACTGCCCTCGTTTGACTTCCCATACACAACTAGAAACATGCTTCACATATTCTTCCTGCCGTTCACAGCAGTTCGACTCTCGCATTATCGTTTGTTGACTGCCATCCTTGCCATAGGGCTGCTCTTGGGATTTTCCTGTTTGGCAATCGCAGAGACCCACTTACCTCCCGACGAAGTCGATGAGCATATCGCTCATATCGCCAGCTTGGCCAAACCCTCCCCACAAGTTGCCATTCCCGAAGGAGTATTTTTGATGGGGACGAATCGTCGAGACGATCTTCGGCATAGCCTTGAAATGCATTATGACGACACCGAATTTCCTCAACGTCATATTTGGGTGGATAGATTTCTCATGGATCGCTATGAAGGCACCTTGAGCGAATATCTGGCATTTCTGCTCACAACCAACAGGCCGGTCTCTCAGGAATTACGGGGACTCATTTGGCATCTCATTAGTGTGCATTTCATCCCTGATCAGGCACTCGCTTCCTGGCCGGCCCTCTACATCACGTGGGAGGAAGCCAAGGCATTTTGCGAACATCATAACAAGAGACTGCCGTCGGAAGCTGAATGGGAGAAAGCGGCAAGAGGGGAGTCTGCCCGCATCTTTCCGTGGGGGGAAATGGACCCGACAGGGGACATAGCCGTTTTCGGACAATACCACGTCCATGAAATTCCTCTGGTTGCAACGGTGGATAGCTTCGAGGATGGCCAAAGTATTTATAAAATATTGCATCTGGCTGGTAATATCGCGGAATGGGTTAATGATTGGCTGGGACCAGATTATTACCCCATCATGCCAGCAAGGAATCCGCCTGGCCCCAAATCGGGGCGTTATAAGGTTGTACGGGGCGGATCATGGAAAAGTCGGCCGGTCATGTTGCGGGCAGCAACTCGTGGAGGGGCCATTCCGGAAGAACGTTCCGCGAGCATTGGCTTCCGCTGTGCTCAATCCTCCCCCTAACTCAGTTAATCTCTCATCAACAACTTTTCAGGAATCTGTCCTCACTCCAGCGTTTCAACTGGAAGAGGGCAGAGAGGCAAAAGCCTCTCTGCCCTGATATCAGATGTGCTGAGCTATTAATGTGTAGGAGTATGAGTCACAGTAAGATTGAAATGGGCGTCAGAATATCCCCGAACTTTAACATGGACCGCAGTCCCATTGGTTGGCACATCAAGGACGCACTTTTCTTCCGCACCCGAGAGATAAGGACGGCAATCATAGGCAGTCGTTGTGGGATCCTGGTTGAACCGAACATAGAGATCGGGATCACCGGGATTTGCTTCTCCATGCATAACCACTTCCACTAATGTTCCCGGAACCACCATAAAGGGGCCATAGGTTTTCTCTGCATTCTTGGCCACGCTTTGTCCGACAAAAGTTTCCGTTTTGGGTCCGCAGGCTATCGGTCCCGGCGGTTCGTCGGGTCCCTGACAAATTGCGGTATCAATGGTGAATCCCTGCGCAGGGCCATACAAACACGCTGCCCCATTTTTATCGATGTTGGTCAGAGTGAGGGTCCAATCCCCTTTACCGTTACATTGGGGATAATGCATGACCGAGAAGGCATCGTAACTGGTTAACGGCCGCCAATTACTATCTTCGAAACAGGTACCCGAATCCGGGCGGGTATGCTCATGCCGGAATCCAATCGTATGACCTAATTCATGTCGCAATATCCCTTGTAGCGACAGCTTGCCATTTGGATCCAGTTGAAAAGAACTGTTATCCACCAAGACATTCCGTGAGGACCGTTGTTCATTCGGGAAAAAGGCTCGAGCCAGATATTGGCCATTCACATTGACCGGGCGTACATCAAAAACCACATTCGGGTTAGACGCCGTACAAGAATCATCCTCTCCCCCCACATAAATGAAATCAACAGCAGCCACCGCCTCCCATGCATTTCCGGCCGCCTCCATGTCGGACTTCATTTTTTCATAATTCGCGCCAAATGTTTTACTAACGCAGTAGGTCAGTTGCCGTTTTTCTATAGAATTCCACACTGCGTCCTGACCATTGACTTGATGAACGGTTAATTTCGTTCGAACCCCCTGGCGAGAATTGATCGACTCCTTTATTCGGGTTTCAAAAAATTCCTGGAGAAGTTTTTCATTGAGAATGGGAGTATCACCGTTCACAATATATTTCCCACCTTCAAATGGTTCCTTATACGTTTGGGCTTTAAACTCCTCAAAGGTTTTAGTTTTCCACTCATCTCGTTTCTGTTTTGCGTTATCCGACAAAATTTGCTTGCCCTGGTCCGGAGAATTTTTGGGCCCACTATCAACAGCTGGTAGTGGAGTTGTATGGAGTTGGGAACAGGCAGTCAATCCGATGACCATTCCTACCACCGTCAATGCCTGATTGAGAAAAAATCGACAATTTTTCATAATTCCACTCCTTTGAAAGTAATGATGAACCTCCCTGCTGATCAACAAAAGCACCAGGGGAACCACTGGATGGCGTCTACCCCAAAAAAAATTCGTGGCGAATGAAAGTTGATCATGGAGGACACGGCTCAAGTTTTACGTTGATCAAATCCACTCCCTCGCCGAGTTGCTGAATCTGCTCAATTATTGAATGAGCCGATTCCACATCAGAAAATTCCGCGCAGAGCCTCGTCTCCCCCTCTATTCCAATACGTTGCTCAACCATCCGCCGGACCTCCCCGCGTTCCTGGGCAGACTTGAGAAGGGTGCGAGAGTGGGCTAGCACCTCGATGGCCTGATCAGGTACACCTTTCCCACGCGAAAGAGCATAAACCGCTATACTTTGTGGAGCAGGAGCGAGGGTTTCCGGAGGCTTGGCCTCTGCACACCCCTTGCTGCCCCCCATTATCATGACCCCCATTGCCAACAAGGTCAGGCCAAGTCGAAGAGATCCAATTAACCCGGTTTGCCTAAAAGGAAACAGTCGAGCATCTTCCAATGGTGTGTATGTCATAAGGTATTCCTTTCATAAAGCAAGACCTATTCCCATGATAATGCAGTATGACATACACGGGGGGTGAAGAAAAAATCTCGGAAATATCCAAGGCGTATTCTTCTTTGCCGATCTGTCACCTTATCCTTGGCTATTCATACATTCTCCTTTTTCGATACACATTGTATCTAAATGGATAAAATCCTTAGTAACCATTTCATTCGGGGGCGATATCCCTTTGGACCATTGGCTCTCAAAATTTCCGCAAGCCTCATGGCCAATTAAATAAATATCGCCCTAATCCATTTTATTTGGACTGGCATGGACCACTAACCCGGAACGAGGCAACCCCGTCGGAATGAAATGGTTCTGAAGAAAATCCCTATTTCTAAGAACTTAGAGGAGGGGCAGGAGCACGAGTCACCAAATGGTGCAACCTCGCCTGATGACTATCACAGGGCTCAGAGCCCACATCGGACTCCTGAGTGACAACAATCGCTGCAGGGAGCAGTTCCCAGTGACGTAAATCCGGACGTACGGTATTCTGAAACACTGTGGGAGCAACTTGCATTAACTGCGTGCCACCCAGTAAGGACAAGGCACACAAATCACCGCTGCCTCTTCCTCCAAGTGACGCTGCCCCCGCACATCCACCAACAGCCACACCGACCCCAAGAGAAAAGGGCACTAATCCATAAACCACGCCGACAGGTAAACGAATCCAACTCTGAATGTTCAAAAGAGGGTGGTAAGCATGATCATGTCTGTGCGCGATTTTTGCAAACCAGCTTTCCGTTGAAAGACGTAGGCCCGTTTCAGAAACACACAACTCCTGAAAAGGGGGCTTGGGATGAATCACAAAGTATCCATTGGGGGCACCAAACAATTTGAAATCCCAATCGACCTCAGGAAAGCGACCAATCCCATAGACCTCCCACCGGGGGGTAGGACGAGCACCCTGATCCAGCCTGATCACCTGCTTTTGGGCAAACGATTGAAGAGCTTGAGGCACATGCAGAAGAAAAGAACTGGTGGGCTCCGCCAACCTGAACCAATCGGTTCTGGCATCTCCTGGTTCACCAAGGACTTCCCATAGCACGGCGGAAAGCACAAGATTGACAGGGTCTTCACCAAAATTGTACAACGGGGCGAACAGTTCATGGTCCAACCGCCGTAATTCCACTTTTGCATCCTCGACATGTCCGGTCCTCAGATAACTCGCGGCAAGTAAAACGCTTAAATATGCCCGCTCATACGATTCCAACACATAATCCGTAAGCACCCCATCAGATAAAAAGACTCCGGCCATTTCACGAGAAAAAGAAAAAGTTTTATCGCGAAATCCAGATTGGGCTTCTTCCGTATATTCAATGACTGCGGCATCGCATTTTTGGGAAAAGGCCAGGCTTAAGAGATTCAACACCTTAAGCCGATTGGACCAATCCACGTTGGAACGAAGAATTCCACATTCATCCTTAAATGTTGGTTTAACCTCTCGCATCTGACAACCCAAAATGGAAAGAAAAAGCACCACCCCCACCCATCTCCACACACACATCATCCGGCCGATACGCGAAGAGAGCATTACCTTTTTCGATTCTGGATTACTGCGAGAGTCTTTCATACTTCCGTTGTAAAGATAGGTGTCATTCAATCTGGCCTTCATGCAAAGGAAGGAATATATCAGACTACAACTGAAGATGTCGGTTAAGATGCGGTCAATTGTTATTAACGCGGTTGAAAGAATCGCAATCCAACAGCCAAAAGGAGGGGGAGGGGCTAATGCGGTCTTGGGGCATTGCTCATTCTTATGGGCAATGCCAATACTGAAAGTACGGTGAATTCATAAACACTACGATTGTCTTTTTTCCAGACAGGAAAGATTTGGCCAAAATTCCCGAAAACTTTTCGCACACCTCACCAGCATAGATACCAGGAATAGAATGGACTCTTAGATTTTGCTGCAGTGTCTCGCCATAGGATTCCATTATAGAACCATGAAAGAATGATCACTGGCTGCCCCATCCTACTCCCCCGTTGCGCGTGAGCAGGCGGAAGAAAAAAGAAGCCGTCCGACGTCAGCAACGTGGATCATGTCTCACAAGCTCACACGGTATGTGCCGGCTGGTAAAGGCCAAGAGAACCGGAAGAAGCCTACCCCCATTACAAAACCAAGACTATAAAGTAAATCCCAGAGGGGGGGGGGGGGGGGGGGTAGTAGGTCCTATTGGAAAATTATGGCTTTCCCCATAAATCTTCCAAGCGCTGCGAACGTCCACAATTCCATTTATAAAATTTGTACCGGACGGGATTCTTTTTATAAAAATCCTGATGATAGTCTTCGGCAGAGAAGAAGACCGAAAACGGAACAATCTCGGTCACGATTGGTTGTGGAAATGATTTGGAACTCTCCACTGCCTGCTTGGATTCGTCGATTAACATTTTTTGCTTTTCGTCATGGTAGAAGATCGCGGTTCGATATTGATTGCCATGATCACAGAACTGGGCATTCGGCGTCGTAGGGTCAACATTATGCCAAAACACCTCCAACAAACGTTGATACGTGACCTTGTTGGGATCGTAGGTCACTTCAACGGCTTCAGCATGCCCAGTTCCTCCGGCCGACACTTGCTCATATGTTGGGTTGGACAGCTGTCCGCCAGTATACCCGGAGACTACAGATACCACCCCATCAACTTTTTCGTACACCTCTTCCATGCACCAAAAGCAGCCTCCGGCAAATGTGGCTTTAGCATATTGAGTCTTTTCTGCTGCAAGACCCTCTTGAGACAAGGCCACCATTCCCCCTATCGACAGTGCCGCCAATCCTATACTGAATAAAAAATACCGAATTCGTTTCATCACTACCTCCATTTTATCACCCATTCGTTTAAGAACTCACGGGCTTTGAGGAGTTAAAAATATATATCTTCCCATCAAAATGAGCATACTCGTTAGTCCCAAGAAACTGAATATCATTACAGGACCCGATTCTTCCTGAATTACAAGGCTTTTCATAATGCCCAAACTTCTCGCCAAACTCCCACACTTGATGAGATGAAAAGTGGTAACCACAGGCATCCACTAATTCCCAAATTCACTTTTGGCGTCATACCATTTTGAACATGCTGCGGTCGTTCCTGCATAAATATACCTTTAGGCTAACCACATCTCTGATGCCAAGTCCTATCCTGCATCTCTAATCCCTCGAATCCTCATCCCAACGACACCAATATATTGACCCCTTCAAATGGTCTGCCATTCAGAATTATACAAATACATTGGTTTTTTGAAGCCAGCTGCGCAGATTGTCCAGTGATAAAAAGTGAATGGGCATAGTCGTCATTTTTATCATTTTGGGCATCCTTTATGAATTTTAGATACAGATTTTCGATTATTTCATGATTTCCGAAGGCGGGATAGACACCTGATTCACTGATTTTTGGGGGTGTCCGCTATCTGCCTCCACTTTATATCGTTTCTGTATCACCACAATTCCTTTGTGGGTATAAAAGCACAGGGAACCTGTGTCTGGAATCCCGCAGATTCACTCAGGTTTCCCGCACATGGGAAAATTTTTCCAACTCCAGAATTGTTGCAATCTGAAATATTAGCAATAAGATCAACTTTTTTATTTTTTTCTGACAAATATCAACAATTTTGGAGGAAATTTCTGCCCATTTGGCCCTACGGCATCTGGGTTGCTTACCGATAATGATAGGAGAAAAAAACATAATGAAGGGGGCAGGTGATGGTGCGGACTGTTCTCCGGTTGGTTATGGGAAGTCTACTTCTCCCATTTGCAAGTGGCTCGGCCTTTTCTGCGGATACTATCCCGCACATTGATCGGCTAGGGCTGCGAACCGACTCACATTCCAATGCATGTGGTTCTCCAAACTATTCCTCTTTAGGACGTTCCTCGCCGTTCTTCTCCCCAAGCACGCCCTGTACTGTATCGAAGGATGAATATGCTCTCACTCGTTTCAACTTTAACCAAAAACGTGAACCGTTCAATCTTCAGAACGCTCGAGATATGCCCTCTCTGGTGAACCAAGGTGGTAGCAGTTTGTATGAAGCGTCAAATGATATTCCTCTTTTTCATGATGCCCTGTCCGCTGGAGTCCAGATGATGTATCGGGATCCCTTTGTAACGGACAACTCCGCAACGCCGTTAACCAACCGCATGGGAGCTCAAATCGTTCTTAAGGGGACCACAGCCAGTATGAAGTATCAAGCTCAGTATGGCTTCTCCGGGCAAGAAACCGGGAACACTTCATTGACGACGCCCAATGATCGGGTAGGAGGAAAACTGGCATGGGAATGGAATCTTCCGTTCGTCACTCCCCAAATTGAACTCAGCCGATTCACTAGTAATGTGGAGGGAGATCTGTCTCGTTCTCAAACCGTCGCTAACCAACAAAAATTTTCTTTGCTCTTGTCCGCTCCCAATTGGCCCAGCCTATCCCTTGGGTATGCCAGGCAGCAGAAAGACATTTTCACTCGTCCTGAGGGGCCTCTCTCCAATGCCATTAACACGGAAACCATTTCCGCCAACATGTCGTTTCTCCACGGGGCGGGCAAGGGGGATTGGTCCTCTTATTATAAAACGTCTCAAAGTGAATATGGAGAGAATGGGTCAGAGGAGGAATTTGGATCAAAATTGGGTGGCACCTTGAATCTGTTAGAACCGGTAGATCTTGCGCCCCAGTGGGGATTTACTCGGCGAGTCAAATCCCGTGGGACTATGGTAAACGATCGCTACTTTGCCAGGCTTGGGTCAAATTTCCGAGTTTCCCCAACTTCGACGCTTAACCCGGGAGTTGAATTCGCCCGGGACCTGAATCGATTTGATGCCCTTCGTACTGAAACACTTGCGGCTAAGCTTGGGTACGCCTATCTTGCTGTGGATGATTCCCTGCACGTTTCGATTCTTGGACAATATATTCTCAAACAACGCACTAATACCCCGGCCAATCCTCAAATCTACGACATTTCACTGCTATTCAAAAAAGATGTCCGGGACTATTTGCATCTGAACCATCGGCAACAAACCCTCAGCCTCAAAATCGCACACAACCAGCAAATGAACACCTCTTCTTCTCAAACCCAATCCGGCCAGACCTCTGCCATGTTGCTCGTGAGCATCATTCCCTGAGTACTCGGAATCTCCCCTTTCCTCCAACCATCTTTTCCCAGGACTTTTTTGAAGCATAGGGAGAACGTATCCTACATCTAATCCAGAAGAGACAGATGGAGACCTCAAAAGAGCACGTCCAAAAAAGCTACTCCTAGTGAGACAAGATGAGAATTCTGAAGAGTACGTGAGCAGGTCCAGGTGGCCTGAGCACTACTAGCGGAACTCCCAAGACTCCTTAAAAATTTTTCTCATTCAAGAAGGGGAGGGCAGGCAAGGGGAAAAATGGGGTATGCCCAGAGCAACACGACTCCATACTCAAGGTCAGAATATCGGTATGGTAGGAGCAGAAAGCAGTCTCTGCTGTTAGCCATACGAATTTTCCAATAGGAGAAGTCCGCTCTAATCAGTATGAATCATTCCCTGAATTAAAACGAACTCACTGCTAAAGACTCTTGTGTAGGAGTTCTGCCTTTTCGCCTGAAAGTTTGGAGCGGCCGGTCATGCTAATAAATGTAAGACAGTGAGGAAAACATTGGGCGCGATCTTATGGGTTCAAGGGCTGAAGCATTTCTTGTTGCATATACTTCGACACCGGTTGAATATTCATTGGAGGATACGCGGTCGGAGGAATGATTTCCATCACTGACCCACTACCTCCCGGGGTTATCAACATGTCTTTACTACTGGCTGCGGAAATTGGCATGGAAGCTCCAGGTGCAGGTGGACGAATCTCCATGGGAACATTGCTTATGGCAAACACCTGTCCACTGGACCTTCTTTTCCCATGAGATTGCCGTTCAGATCTGGACACATTCCTGTTCATCTGATTTTCACGCTCCATACCTAACCCATGGCCTGCTAACCCGTATTTTGGGACTGCACTGGTCTTTTGCCCGGAAGATTCCGGTCCCCGGCCTTTAGCCTTCTTATCCGATTGGGATACTTCTGGTGAGACCTTAGCCATCACATGGAGTGTGGTGATTTTTCCAGCCGCATTCAATGTGAAGGCATAGTCCCACTGAACCAGGATCTTCGAGAGTGCCCTGTGCAAAGGTTCATTCTGTAACCTAACCGAAATGACTTTGTCCAATTCTGCATCCGGTGCCACATAGTCAAGGCCCAATTGTCTATGCAACTGACCAAGGACTGTGCGCAAAGATACCTGGTGCAACTGAATCGTCAATCGTCCGGAATCAACATGAAGTGGAATCTGCCGATCAGAAGCCAACGCCCAATCCGGCAGTCCGCATAGACTGATGCCCAGGAGTACTCCGCCACACACCATGAAAAAGTGGCGGCCGGTCCCTAGCTGCCGTTGAATTTGATATGTCATCGTTCACCCCTGCATGTAACCCAGACCAATCACTTTTTGAAATCTGAGGCGACTAGTGGACTGTAACGCATGAAATGGTAGTATTATGGCACCTTTGGAGGTGCCATCGTGAAACTGACTAAGAGCGAACGCATGGAATTACAACGGCAAAGCAGTGCGAGGAACGTTCGGGCCGACAGGGCGCGGCACGCCCGCTTGATCCTGTTGGTGGCCGAGGGCCTCACCTGGGCCGAGATTCGCACCAAGTTGGATTGCAGCGACAGCTACATCAGTCGCTGGTGCCAGCGGTTCAAGGCCGATCGGTTGGCTGGACTGTTCGCCCGCTATGCTGGGCGCCGACGATACAAGGTCACCGAGCGTCTCGAAGCCCGCGTGCTGGCATGGACGACCAAGCGCAAGCCAGTCGACGGCTCGACGCACTGGTCCTCGCGCAAGTTGGCGGCCGAGATGGGCTGCGCCCTCTCGCACATGACGATTGCCCGGATCTGGGCCAAGCATGGCCTCAAGCCACATCGTCTGCAGGGGTACCTTGCTTCGAACGATCCGGATTTCGAGACCAAGGCCGCCGATGTGATCGGTCTGTACCTGAACCCGCCGCAACACGCGGCAGTGTTTTGCGTAGACGAGAAAACGGCGATCCAGGCGCTCGATCGCAAGGATCCGGTGCTGCCGCTGTCACCGGGTCGCGCCGAGCGTCACGGCTTTGAGTACTTCCGCCACGGCACGCTGTCGCTGTATGCGGCGTTCAATACGAAGACGGGCGAAGTGTTGGGCAAGACGGCTGAGCGCCACACCTCGGCTGAGTTCGTCGCCTTTCTGACCGACATTGTGACCAATCAATCCGCCGGCAAGGAGATTCATGTCATCGCCGACAATCTCTCGGCGCATAAGACCGCACGCGTCGAAGAGTTCCTGGCAGAGCATCCGAATGTTCATTTGCACTTTACCCCGACCTACTCGTCCTGGCTCAACCAGGTCGAGTTGTGGTTCGCCAAGATTGAGCGTGACGTGATCGCCCGTGGCGTGTTCACGTCCGTAGCCGATCTTAAAAGAAAGCTCATGCGATACATCAGACGGTACAACAAGCAGCCTAAGCCAGTGAAGTGGAAGTACGTCGATGCGTCAGGACGAATTACTCCCGAATCAATTGTTACGATCCACTAGTGATGTTTTCCCACCCAATCTTATTTTTGTATTTCCCAGTTCACCGGGGTACTGCCCGGAAACCCCACCGAACCGATTTTCAAACCATCCATCAGCCACACCGCCACTTTGCCATTCGTTCGATTTTGCAAGATAACATCTCCCTTGCCATCTCCATCCGCATCACTCACCTGCCTAATTTCCCATTCAAGGGGTATGCCTCCTATAAAACCTGCCAAGGGTGTCGTCCCCCCGTTCATCAGCCACACCGACACCATTCCACTTTTTTTATTGCGCCAGATCACATCGCCTTTACTGTCCCCATTGACATCTCCAAGTAGTTGAATTTCCCAATCCAGCGAAGTGCTTGCGGGAAATCCCACCGAGGTAATGGTCAACCCATTCATTAACCAGACCGCCACTGTGCCATTCGTCCGATTCTGCCAAACCAGGTCGGCCCTCCCATCGCCATTGATATCACCCACTTGCTCTATTTCCCACACTGTTGGAGTGCCTCCAAGAAAGCCGACAGAGCGAATCGACAGCCCATCCATAAACCATACAGTCACCATTCCACTATTCGGATTGCGCCAGATCACATCCCCTTTGCCATCCCCATCGATATCACCGATCCCCTTAACCACCCATTCGGCTGAAACACCACCCAGAAAGCCGAACGATTGTATTGTCCCCTCCTTCATAAGCCAAATACCCACCACTCCACTTATGGTGTTCTGCCAAAGGATGTCGCCTTCACCATCACCATTTATATCTCCCACTTGCTTAATCTTCCATTCCGTGGAAGTACTTCCCGGGAAACCGACTGACGTAATGGTCAGTCCATTCATTCGCCAAACAGCGACTTCACCGCTACTCGCATTGCGCCAAAGCACATTAGTCGTGGGAGGGGTGATATCGGGAGTGGGGCCCTCTGCTGGTTGAACGATGACGGAATACATGCTGCCACTCCCCCCGCTGGCATTGCCCCCCAGAGTGATCGTCCCGGCCGGAAAGGCCCGAGCAAAGAGGTGGAGGGTCGTATCCGAGGTCACCAGATTCTTGCCCGTATCGGTAAAGCTGTTCAACCACGACGGTTTGGGAGTGAGCCGCACATCATAGGCCACCGAGACGGACACCGGTTGATTCACCGTAAAGCGGAGGAAGGCCGCCGTCGTGGCTGCTTTATCATTATTGGCCGTTTGGATATAGGCCGCACCCTGCACACTCGTGGGGACCGTGGTAAACGTATAGGCGCGGTCGCGATATACCGTGCCCCCGACTTGGAGGCCGGCGGCCGACACCCCATACGCTGCCCCGCTGGCAACGGTCAGGTTCGATATGCTGAGGGAGGAGGGCGGCGGCGGACTAGAAGAACCGGCTGAGGGGGAGGACGGGGCGATGTATTTTTTCACCTCGGGGGAGGGAAGACTTTCATTGCCCGAGGCATCGAAGGCCGTAATCGTAAAATAGTGTGTTTTATCAGTGAGTAAGTTGGCATATTGGTAGGTCGTGATTTTCCCGACCGTCGTGGGAACCCCATAGACCCCGGGGTTGGTTCCTCGATAGATCCGATATCCCGCTAAGTTAGCTTCTTGATTGGCGGTCCATTGGAGGGTGGCCGAATCACTGGTCGCGGATTGCGCCCCATTCGGGAGAACAAGGAGGCAACTGCCGAGCATCCACCACGCAAGACATCGTTTCAGACAACTCACCGCACGAACATCGGACATGGGATACCTCCTTCGCACACATACAGAGGCCCCATTCCCGCACGTCTCTCTTTCTTCGGTAACCCGGCTATCAGAAATTCTGACCCGTGGCTTTGCGTCCCCACTTCACAATGGGTTTGCCGTTATCGGAAAGAGGCCACTATTTGACGTTGTGTTATGCCATCTTCTTTCGAATGATCCAAACTCGCTCTTGAATGTGAGAAGACACGTGACCTTTTACTTCATGGGCTTTTATCGGTGGATGCCCAAAAGCCTTTAGGCAGGCAATAGGCAGGGGATGTTGAAGAATTCTTCTGGCACTTGCCGTCCAATCATGATCGTTCTTGAACGGCAAGATTGTCGGGTCTTCTTTCCCATCCTTAAGACGTGGGCGGTGAGTGGATGCGATGGCCTGTCTTGACGAGGCCCTCTTGTTGAAAACGGAGAGAGCAGTTCGCGAGTAATTCCTTCAGCTAAATGCCAGCCTGCATCTCATGACGTTCCCAGGGCCCACCTGGGATTCAGACCTTATCCTGGTTATGTTGCCCTCATGACAGACTACCCTGCATTCAACAAAATATGACGTTCAAACCATTCACAGCCTGGAACTGAAGAGAACCGATGGCGATTCGGTAGGGCTAATCGTGGAGGAATTGTAAATAAGGGCTTATTCGTCCTCTAAATAGGCCGGAACAAAGCCAGGCTTTTTAGATTTTGGCATCCACAAGTAGGGCGATGGCCTTGCGGATTTGCTCACGCGCGCCAAGAAGGACGAGGACATCACCCGGCTCCAGAACAGTATCGCGAGAAGGATTAGATTGCGTCACGCCACCCCGTGTAATCGCAATCACCGAAGCGCCCGTCCGTCCATGGATATGCAACTGTGTCAATGGTTTCCCCAACACATGAGAATCGCTTTCCACGCGGCAGGTATCGACTTGCACATCAGCCAAAGTTCCAGCACGCAGATGGTGAGCTAACTCAGGCAACTCTCCTCTCCGAAGCAGAAGATACCCCTCACGGCGAACTTGTTCAACTTTGTCTTGAATCATGGCCTTCGGTGTCTGGTATGTGCGGAGAACCAGGGCAAAAATCTCAATGGATGTTTCGAATTCTTCCGGCACGACATCATTGGCTCCTAGTTCTTGGAGATCTTGCAATTCCTTTAAATAGCGTGTTCGTACGACAATATGAAGAGTGGGATTGAGTTGTCGTGCTTGCTGAACAATCCGACGCGCGCCAAATGGATCAGAGGTAGCCACCACAAGTACTCGCGCCAATAATATTCCGGCTTGAGTCAACACCCTTGGATTCGTCCCATCCCCATAGAGCATGGTGCCCCGTCCTTTTTGATCAGCCTGCACGACATCAGGATTGGCGTCCAGGACCACAAATGGAATCTCCATATCACCTAAGACCCGTGCAAGATTCCGCCCATTTAAGCCATAACCCACGATAATGACATGATCTTTGACTTTGATTTTGGTGCCTTGCAGCGCATTGGCCTGACGTCGAGGGAACCAATGTTTCAGGCGGTCAAGCGCCTCGGTTCGTCTAGCCAGGCGGGGAGCCCATTGAATCAAAAATGGCGTAATTGTCATAGACAACACCGATACGGCAAGAAAAATATTATAGGCTTGCGTGTCCAATAACCCTTCTCCCTGACCTACCCGCGCGAGAATAAAGGCAAATTCTCCCACCTGCGCTAAGGCCACCCCCGTTAACAATGCAGAAGAAACGGGAGCTCCAGCAAGGAATACCGCTCCGGCTCCAGTAAGGAACTTCCCCAAAACGACAAGCACCAACAACCCCATCACCAAAATGGGAAATTCAAAGATGACCGAGGGATTCATTAACATCCCCACTGAGACAAAAAATAAACTATTAAAACTATCCCGAAAAGGAATGACTTCGGCGAGTGCCTGATGACTATATTCCGATTCAGAAATTACAAGCCCTGCGATAAATGCCCCAAGAGCCAATGACAACCCCGCAAGGGACGTCAACCAGGCCGTTCCCAGCCCCAATACAATAATCGACAGGAGAAATAATTCTCGGCTTCGAGTCCCCACAATAAGATGAAGAATATGAGGGACAAGAACCCGAGCAGCCAACACAATCAACCCCACAACCATGACGGATTTCATGAGTGTTTCAACAATTTCCCGTGGCTCACCATGGGAACCGGATCCCAGTACCGGCGTCAGCAAAATCATAGCCACAACGGCTAAATCTTGAAAAATAAGAATGGCCATGGTCGCCTGCCCATGCAGCGCATCAATTTCACCTCGATCTCCCAGAATCTTGAGGACAATGGCAGTACTGCTCAATGACAACAACAGGCCCCAGAAGACCGATTCTTCCCATGATCGACCCAGCAACCAACCCCCAAGCGCCACGACACTCAGCATGCTTAAAATTTGCAGGGGACCACCAACCCATAAGAGCCTTCTGGAAGCCCGTATGCGAGAAAGAGAAGTTTCCAATCCAATGGTAAACAACAACAACACGACACCGATTTCGGCGAGAGTTTCGACTTGGTGCAGATCAGAAATGAGGTTCAGGCCGTGAGGCCCCACTAAGGTGCCAGAAACTAAAAATCCCGCAACCGCTGGTAGCCGGAGTTTTTGAAAAACAAAAACAACCAGAACGGAAATAGAAAAAATAATGAGGACATCCCGGAGGATGTGGACTTCACTCATCTTTCAGAGGTGCGGCTCTGGGCAATGACAATCATTCAGGGTATTTCCAGCTATATGCGAGAACAGGAAAAGGGAGCCGGGGATGGTCTCGAGAACCCATCATCCCTCGGATTGAGGATAATGTCTACCATCCGCTGCGTCCCATTCGACGGGCATGGGCCAAAGCTAGTCCGGCTAGGATCGGCAGGAGAATCGAAATGGATCCTTCCAGGCCCATCCCGATTAGTCGAGAAGGTCAAGAGACTTTCATGAGTGGTCTGAAGACGAAAAATCCTGAAAGAGCCAGGGAGCCTCCTGAGCCCTGCGTTTTTCATAGGTGGCAATGGCAGATTCGTGTTGAAGCGTGAGCCCTATTCCGTCTAATCCCTTTAACAAGCAATCCTTGCGAAATGGATCCAAGGTGAACGAATACTTCTCCCCTTCAGGAAGAGTGACCACCTGCTGAGCCAAGTCGACTGTGACATGATATTGGTCGGTATGGGCTACCCGGTCAAATAATGTTTGGATGTCTTCTCCTGGAAGCTCGACGGGGAGAATCCCATTCTGAAAACAATTATTGTAGAAAATATCGGCAAAACTCGGAGCCAGAATACAACGAATGCCATAATCCAACAAGGCCCATGGAGCATGCTCCCTTGAGGATCCACACCCGAAATTTTCACGGGTCAACAGAATCGTGGCCTTTTGATAGCGCGGTTGGTTGACAAAAAAATCAGGATCCGGAGAGCCATCTGCCCGTCGCCGCCAATCGGCAAACAATCCCTCTTTGAGGCCGGTGCGATGGATCGTTTTCAAATATTGCTTCGGGATGATCTGATCCGTATCGACATTGCCCCGATTTAACGGAGCGACCGTTCCGGTCAATATAGTAAACGCTTGCATATCTATCTCCCGTGTTATGCTAGAGCAAGTAATGGCCATCCTGAAGACAAAAGAATTGCCTTAGTAACCTCACATCTTCCAATCACGAATATCCACAAAATGTCCTTCAACCGCAGCAGCAGCAGCCATGGCAGGGGAAACTAAGTGCGTCCGTCCGCCCTTACCCTGACGCCCCTCGAAGTTTCGATTACTGGTTGAGGCACATCGTTCTCCCGGTGTGAGCACATCCGCATTCATGGCGAGGCACATACTGCACCCCGGTTCGCGCCATTCAAAACCCGCCTCGCGAAAAATCCGATCCAACCCTTCCTCTTCCGCTTGGTGTTTGACTAACCCTGAACCTGGGACCACCATAGCCTTGACACTTTGAGCGACGCGCTTTCCTTTGACATACCGTGCCGCCACCCGCAAATCCTCAATTCGTGAGTTTGTGCAGGACCCGATGAAAACCCGATCGACCCGGATATCACATATAGGGATGCCAGCTGGCAACCCCATATATGCTAAGGCCCGTTCTGTGGCGTTCCGCAATTTTTCATCCGCAATGGATCCAGGATCGGGCACATGGCCATTCACATCAGTCACCATTCCAGGATTGGTCCCCCAAGTCACTTGAGGAGAAACATCTTCCCCTCGCAGCTCAACAACCTTATCAAACCTGGCTCCAGGGTCGGTTTTCAAATTCAGCCAATCCGACTTGGCCTGTTGAAACAGCGCTCCTTTCGGACTGAGGGGTCGGCTCTTCACATATGCGACCGTCGATTCGTCTGGACTGACAAGACCAGCGCGCGCTCCCGCTTCAATAGACATGTTACAAAGAGTCATCCGGCCTTCCATTGAAAACGATCGGATCACCGAACCCGTATATTCCACGACAAAACCGTTTCCACCACCAATACCAATTTGCCCGATAATCGCCAGAATCACATCTTTGGAAGAACAATAGTCAGGAAGCGTGCCCTCCACACGAATTTCCATAGTTTTTGGTCGTTTCTGAACCAAGCATTGCGTCGCCAGCACATGCTCGACCTCTGAAGTACCAATACCAAACGCCAAGGCGCCAAACGCTCCATGAGTGGAGGTATGAGAATCTCCACATACGATCGTCATCCCCGGTAGCGTCAACCCTTGTTCAGGTCCGATCACATGAACAATGCCTTGGCGAATATCCTCCATCCCATAATAGGTAATTCCAAATTCTGCGCAGTTGCCTTCCAAGGTTGAAATTTGCAAGGCACTCATGGGATCGGCAATGCCCTGCGACCGGTCGGTGGTTGGAACATTGTGATCAGGAACGGCAAGCGCCGCAGTTGGACGTCGTGGCCTTCTTCCGGCTAAGCGAAGTCCTTCAAAGGCTTGAGGAGAGGTCACTTCATGCACCAAATGTCGGTCAATATATAATAAGGTAGTTCCATCCGGTTCTTCACGAACCACATGTTGATCCCAAATCTTTTCAAACAATGTTTTGCTTGCCATGGAATGTATCCTTCTTTTTGAAAATTTTCGGACTCTAATTATCTACATTCATCCCCTTCTGGCAAGAGCCAGGAAGAGTTTTTTCCAGAGTTGTTTTCATATCCGCCTTTTCTTTGTGGTCTTTTAAGACTTCTGATATACTTTTGCCTGCGACAGGGGACAATCCAACCTTATGGCTCCACCTTCTAAATACTTAGGTGGAAATAAGTGAGTGCCGACAACGATTCATCCAGCCCAGAACCAAAATTAAGTGGTTTCCGGCCAATCGCGAACAACGACCGAATGTCGATACATCCATAAAATGGCAAAGGTTATCTATTTCCCCTGGGGCGCAGAAAGACTCTAACAATCCTAATTCCGATTCCGCCATTGTCGCCCACCCTCTGAAATTAATAGGTCTCAACACTTCCCATGGGTATATTCAATTATTGCATTAGCCATTTTTCCCAAGACATGGCCATCGATCTGGGAACCTCTTCTACCTTAATTTATATCAAGGGGAAAGGGATTGTCCTGAACGAACCTTCCGTTGTGACAGTTGAGACAAACTCCAAAAAACTTCTCGCGGTTGGGGAAGAAGCCAAGCGAATGATCGGACGAACCCCGGGAAATCTCACCGCCATTCGTCCCATGCGAGAGGGTGTTATTGCTGATTTTGACATGACGGAACACATGTTACGCCACTTTATCCAAAAAGTTCATCGTGGGGGAACTCTCCTGAGGCCACGCATTATTATTGGTGTTCCATCCAGGATCACGCAAGTCGAACAACGTGCCGTCAAGGAGTCAGCTGAGCTCGCTGGTGCCCGTGAAGTTTATCTCATTGAGGAACCGGTGGCCGCTGCCATTGGAGCAGGATTGCCGATTACCGAGCCTTCCGGCAACATGGTCGTCGATATCGGAGGTGGCACTACCGACATCGCCGTGATCTCCCTGGGAGGCATTGTTTACAGTGAATCGGTCCGTATCGCGGGCGATCAACTAGATGGAGCCATCACAAGCTATCTCAAGCGGGAATACAGCTTGTTAATCGGCGAACATATGGCAGAACGCATCAAGATGGAAATCGGCTCAGCCTACCCTCTGCCTGAAAAGAAGCAAATGGCCGTCAAAGGGCGAGATGTGGTGTCCGGCATCCCCAGAACGATCCTCGTTGACGACAATGAGATACGAGAAGCGTTACAAGATTGCCTCACCACCATCATCCGAGCCATCCGTCTGGCTTTGGAAAACACTCCGCCTGAATTGGCAGGGGATATTATTGACCGGGGGATCGTACTGACCGGAGGCGGATCGATGCTTCAAGGGCTGGATAATCGACTACGTGAAGAAACGTCTTTACCCATTGTGACGGTCGATGACCCCTTAACCTCGGTTGTCTTGGGAGTAGGGAAAACTCTGGAGGAATTCAGCCTCCTTCGGAAAATTTCTTCCCATTCCAGGCTGAATCCCTGAGCTTCCCTCAATTTGCATGCCTCGATCAGAGACAAATTTTCCCATATCCACGAGTATCCGGCGAGTTCTAGGAGTTATCTTCATTCTATTCCTCGCCCTCCTGCTGTTTCTGCCGCGACAATCTCAGGAATGGTTGAGTCATGTGGGAGGGCCTTTCGCACGAATTCTGGAAGTCCCCCTTCATGTTGTCGCCTCGATACAGGATTCTATCCGGCACGCTTGGGACCACTACATCGCCCTACAGAATGTCTGGGAAGAAAACCAACAGCTAAAGCAGGAAGTACAGCGCCTACAAGGGGAGCAGAATTTCCTTCGAGAACATGCCATCATTGCCATGCAATTTCAACAATTGCTGGCGTATCAGGAAACCACACCCATGACGACCCTTCCGGCTCGAATCATCGGCCGGAATGTGTCTAATTGGTATCGGGCGATAATCATCAATAAAGGCAACCAAGACGGCATTCATCCGGAAATGGGAGTCATCACCGATGCCGGAGTAGTAGGTCGCGTCGTACGAGTAAACCCCACGACGGCGGTCGTGCTCCTGCTTTCCGATCCCAACGTCGCGATTACCGGAATGATTCAAAAAAGCCGGGAT
The DNA here is from genome assembly GCA_024760505.1 of Nitrospira sp. GTDB lineage: Bacteria > Nitrospirota > Nitrospiria > Nitrospirales > UBA8639 > Nitrospira_E. The sequence continues at coordinate 1,204,537 of CP058931.1, read as the reverse complement.
GAGGGTCTGGTACAGGGCACCCCTCAAGGAACCATTCATATGAAATATCTGCCTCCTCTATCGCCTGTCCAGGCAGGAGATCCAGTGGTCACATCTGGATTAACGGATGATTTTCCCCGTGGACTCCAAATTGGCCGGATTCAACAGGTTACCAAAGCCGATACCGACTTATTTCAATTGGGTGAAATTGATCCAATTGTCGAATTTTCCAAACTGGAAGCGGTTCTGGTCATTACCTCGTTTCAGCCTGATCCCCCTTCATCTTTACCAAAACCGCCGGTCTCTCCTTCTCCCTAATATAATCTCGTGACTATTTTTCTCGACATCCTTCTGTGCTTTGGAGTGGTTCTGGCTCAAGCCACCTTTAGCACAATTCTTTCCGCCAAAGGGATTTACCCTGACCTATGTTTCATTCTAGCCTGTGTAATGGGATTTCACTCAGGAGAATACAAGGGACTCAGGATCGGACTGACGGTGGGACTTTTCCAGGATTTATTCAGTCCAGGCGGCATTGGGCTCAATATGATCTTAAAGGGACTCGCGGGAGCCTTGGCCGGCGTCACAACCCACACGTTTTCCACCGTCACCAGTCCCGCAATCTTGCTTGTCAGCTTCGCCCTTTCGTTAGGATGCGGATTGGCCTCTCTCGTTGTGGCATATCCGGTTGTGGATGCCCCGATCCTTTTTCACGCCCTCTCCTCCGGACTTCTCCCGCAAGGACTCTATAATAGCCTCCTGACCTTGGGAACGTTCTGGGTTATTAAGTGCATTGGCCCATCGCTGAGTATGGTACACTTAGGACGGGGACCACGATAAGACCCGCACAATGCTGGATACTTCCCGCCAGGCTAATGAACTTGCCGATATTCAAAATCGGTTAATATTCGTCAAGATCGGTTTTCTGATGCTATTGGTGTTGCTTGGGTTACGCCTTTGGCAATTACAGGTTCGAGACGGATTGCACTATCAAGAACTTGCCCGCGACAATCGCACTCGGTCCATTGTCTTAGAACCGGCTCGAGGACTTCTGTATGATCGGAACGGCGAACTCCTCGCCAATAATATCCCCAGCTTCCAACTGTATGTTTCCTTGGAAGACATACAGGACCGTGAGGCCCTTCTGGCTCAGTTACCTCATTACGTCGATATTGACCCACAAGAGATTTCCAATAAACTTTCAATAAAAAGCCGAAGAGGCCGAGTCAAGATCAAAGCCGACATTTCGCTGAAAGAGGCGGCACTCATAGAATCGCACCGGCTTGAACTCCCCGGTGTGGTGATTCAGCCGGAATATCAGCGTCACTATCCACTTAACACTTACGCCTCGCACGTCCTGGGTTACGTGGGTGAAATCTCCGAATCACAGCTTAAAGATCCGGAATTTTCCCATCTTCAGGGAGGACGCATCATCGGGCAAAATGGAGTGGAGCGGACATTTGATGAATATCTTCTTGGAGAAACCGGAGAGGAAGTCATTGAAGTCGATGCGCTGGGGTATCCAAAACGGTCTCTCTCAGTTCGACGTCCCCTGGCCGGGGATGACCTTTACCTGACGCTCGACATTCGACTTCAGCGCCTCGCCGAGGACCTTCTGGGACAGGAAGCGGGGGCCATTGTTGCCCTGGATCCCTGGAATGGGGACGTTCTGGCTCTGGCGAGTAAACCCGGGTTTAATCCCAATGATGTTTCGGGAGGGATTAGTGCCAAGGACTGGCAACGATTTCTCAAAGATACACGCCACCCTCTCACCAATCGCGCCATTCAAGGGCAATATCCTCCAGGGTCGGTATTTAAAATCATTATGGCGGCGGCCCTCTTGGAGACTCAAACCCTCAGCGCACAGGAAATGGTACCCTGCCATGGAACCTTTCCCTTTGGAAGGCGGGTCTTTCGTGATTGGAAGGCAGGAGGCCACGGGCAGGTCGACTTAACCAAAGCTATCGCGGAATCGTGCGATGTCTACTTTTACAAAGCCGGTAATCAATTGGGCATTGATCCCATCGCCACGTATGCTCGTCAATTCGGATTAGGTGAAAAAACCGGCATTGCGCTCCCTTCCGAACGGTCCGGCCTTGTCCCTTCCTCGGAATGGAAAAAAAGGGTCAAACGGGAACCATGGTACCCCGGCGAAACCATTTCCATTTCTATTGGACAAGGATTTTTAACCGTGACTCCCATTCAGATGGCGAAAGTGGCTTCCATCGTAGCAACCAATGGACGAGTGGTCCAACCCCGCTTGCTTAAAGCCTCTCGACTTCGGCGAACCGGCACGCTCAAAGAAAAGCCTGAGCCACCCATTCAGCAATTGGCCATTTCTCCCCAAACCTTTGCCCATATTAAGGAAGGATTGGCGGCAGTCGTCACGAAGGGAACAGCCAAACTGGCGCAATCAGAATTCGTGAGCATTGCAGGCAAGACTGGAACGGCACAAGTTGTTGCCCTGAAACCGGATGGAGACAAGGATAAAAACAAGGAGCCTCAAAAAGAATTTCGAGATCACGCGTGGTTTGTGGCCTTTGCTCCCGTCGAACACCCGAAGATTGCCGTGGCGGTATTAGTTGAACACATGGGGCATGGAGGCTCAGCGTCCGCCCCCTTGGCCAAGACACTCATCGAAGCCTATATGGGTTTTGAGACCACCCAAGAGCCTTCTCTTTGATGAGGAATCCGCTCTCTTAAGGATGGAGAACAACGCATCTCATGTCATTAATGAACGACAATGTGAATCGCCGTGGACTGGATACCTTCGATTGGTGTTTCCTGGGTGTCATTATGGCAATTATCTCTGTGGGCATCCTATCAATTTATAGCGTGACCAACCCTCAGTCGACGACCGGATTCCCTATTTATCTTAAGCAGGCCACATGGATGGTCGTCGGCTCCTTAGCCTTTCTGGTCGCGGTCGGGATTGATTATCACAAGCTCGCCCGTCTTTCCTATCTGCTCTATGGGATCGGACTGATCTTACTTATCATCGTGTTAATCGCAGGAAAAACCAGTCGGGGCTCTCAACGATGGATTCCTCTCGGCCCCTTTGCGGTCCAGCCCTCAGAATTCATTAAGATTCCTTTGCTACTCATGCTGGCTGCCTACTATGGGGCAACCACCCGTGAAGGCTGGGTTCGTCGATTGATCATACCCGGACTGATCGTACTTCCAGGATTTTTACTCATCCTCAAGCAACCTGACCTGGGAAGCAGCTTGGGCTTTCTGGCCATTTTTCTTGTGGTGATTCTCACGGTGGGCATGAAATCCAAGGCCTTTGGGTTTGTGATTTTGGCGGCACTGATGTTGTTCCCCTTTGCCTGGGGCGGGGTCTGGGGCTCCCTTCACGAGTACCAACAGGATCGGATTCTCAGCTTTGTCGATCCCAATTCTGATCCAGGCGGCAAAGGTTATCACGGGCTTCAATCGCGCATCGCCATCGGTTCAGGCCAATTACTGGGAAAGGGATTGTATGGAGGAACGCAAACCCAGTTTAAATTTCTTCCTGAGGGGCACACCGATTTTGTGTTTGCGGTTTTCGCAGAGGAATGGGGCTTTATTGGGTCAATCGTCTTACTTTCTTTATATATCCTCTTATTTTTGATGGGTTTAGAAATCGCGTTGAAAGCCAAAGACATCGTCGGCACTCTCTTGGCTGTCGGAGTGGTGACCATGATAGCCTTTGGAGTTGTCGTCAATATTGCCATGACATCCGGGCTGGCCCCAGTTGTAGGCATTCCTCTTCCTCTCATGAGCTATGGAGGCAGCGCCATGGTTGTCAATCTCACAGCGTTGGGGCTCTTGCTCAACGTGAAACGGAGACGTCTGTCACTCCTTTAGGTATCATGTACCCTGTGGCTTGATTTCGATAGCGTGAGCCAGGTTATCGCACAAAGAGGGAAACAACGGAGAATTCGATTCAGAAAAGTCCCAGAGCCGTGGATTTTTTCACATACTTGCGGGAACAAGGAAGTGAACACACAGAACCATCATCAAATGGTTCCATAACAATATTCATTTACAATTATTGACAGAATGGGCACAAAGCTATTTCAGATTTTGACAGGCAGTTCCAACAAATTGGCTCAGCCACATCAGCGACATCTCTTCACCAAGAATGTTGACCAAGAATAGCTTCTGGTCCCTTCTGAGAATGTAGGAGATCACTATGGGAGTAGAAATTGCGATTAGTGTCACTCGTGAAGAAACACGGGTTGCCGTGCTCGACAATCGTGTCGTGACAGAATTGTATGTCGACCGTCCAAGGAAAAAAGATTTTGTGGGGGACATTTACAAAGGCAAAGTCATTAAAGTTCTGCCAGGTATGCAAGCGGCCTTTGTCGATATCGGACTGGATCGGGCCGCCTTCATCCACGTTTCTGATCTATCGGTCGGAACGGAACCCGGGGATACTCTTGTGGACAGCGAAGAGGATGAACGCAGTCAGGAGGTGCCGCGCCCTCGACGCCAAACAGCACGTCCCATCGAAAATCTGCTAACAGAAGGGCAAGAACTTCTGGTCCAAATTTCCAAAGGCCCCATCGGCACCAAGGGACCTCGAATTACCACGTACGTCTCCCTTCCCGGACGATTTTTAGTGCTCATGCCCAATGTCGACCATATTGGTGTGTCGCGAAGAATTACGAACGACGAAGAGCGTCATCGGCTGAAAGACCTCATGCGGCGCATCCGGAAACCCGAATATGGATATATTGTCAGGACCGTGTGCGAAGATGTACCGGAAGAGGATCTGCAAACAGACGTCAGATTCCTGAGCGCGTTATGGGAAGACACGCTCAAAGCGGCCAACAGCCAACCGGCTCCGTCCCTTTTGCATACGGATCTGTCTCTCCCGCTGCGGGTGGTACGGGACCTATTCACCAAAAAAGTCGATCGACTATTAATTGACGCCAAAGCGGATTTTGAGGAAGTAAAGGATTTTGTCCGTCGCTATCTTCCGGAACAAGCGGCGCGCGTTCATTTCTATGACAAGAAGCAGGAAGGGTTATTCGATCACCTGGGGATCGAATTGGAAATTACCAGAGCCCTGAGTCGGAAAGTCTGGCTTAAGTCCGGAGGACACATTGTCATTGACCACACAGAGGCCATGACCGTGGTGGACGTCAATACGGGGCGGTTTGTGGGAAAACGCGACCAGGAAGAAACGATTTTAAAAAACAATCTGGAAGCCGCAAAAGAAATTGGCTATCAGATAAAATTACGAGGCATTGGCGGTATCATCATCATTGATTTCATTGACATGGAACGGGAACGGAACCGTGAAAAAGTGTATCAGGCTACCCTGGACGCCCTAGCGGGCGATAAGGCTCAAACACGTATTTCCCGCATATCCGATCTTGGGCTCATCGAGATTTCCCGTGAACGTGTCCGGGAAGATCTGTTACGGACATTATCGGAAGTTTGCAGTGACTGTGAGGGGAGGGGGTACACCAAATCCACCATGACGGTGGCGTATGAAATCTTTCGGGATATCCGGCGCATCGGAATGACTCGTGGACAACCACAACAAATTGTGGTCGGGGCCAACCCCAAAGTTATTGAGCTCATCTTCGAAACCGAACACAGCAGCATTGAGCAACTCGAACAGGAATTTCAACAACCAATATTATTTGAGGCGGATCCATTACTCCACCTTGAGCAATATGACATCGTCGTGGTGGGAAAATTGACCTCACGTGCCGAATCTCGGACCGCATCCTAACCACGAGAGAACGATTGAATCATGAACGATGCCCTCCACGATTCTTTCTCATTATCCGTAACACTTGCCTCCAGGAACAGAAAGGAATGGGGACCCAGATCTCCCCTCCAACGCTGGAAAACTCCGGAGGTCTTCATCCTCCGGAGTTCAACCTGGAGCAGTTCCTGGGTGGAGAGCCATGCAGGCAGATCATTTCACAATGATTTCCAGACTCGTATTCGCCATCCTTACAAAGGATCTGGATGACCTCAACCCTGCAAGGCTGGTTGGAACTTCTGGCCGTCAAAGGACTTGGCCCTGTTACTTATACCAGACTCATCAACAGATTCGGCTCACCAGAAGCCATTCGCTCCTTGAACACCCATACACTCGTATCAATGGGTGAAATTTCTCCATCATTGGCCATGGCCATTCATCAACCCCTATCTGCTGAGGCACAAGATCACATTGCCAAAGAATTGCAGGCCGTACAGAATGGGCGATACGCTATCCTGACACTCGCAGACGCTCACTATCCGCCCCGATTAAAAACCATTACGGATCCTCCTCCGGTACTCTGGTATACCGGCCAGCTCCAAGAGCGCGATCAACAGGCCCTTGCCGTCGTCGGTTCAAGAAAAGGCTCGCACATCGGGCGGACATTCACACGACAACTGAGCGGCGATTTAGCTGCACTGGGCTTTACGATTGTGAGTGGCCTGGCCAGAGGCATTGATGCCGCGGCCCACGAAGGCACACTGGCTACATCTGGGAGAACCCTAGCGGTTCTTGGATGCGGCATTGACCGCACCTATCCGCCTGAGCACGGTCCGCTACGACAACGCATTGAACAGCAGGGAGCCGTTCTCTCTGAATTTCCCATGGGAACCCCTCCACATTCTTACCATTTTCCTCAACGTAATCGGATCATTAGTGGACTCTCACTTGGTGTGATCGTCGCGGAGGCCACCTCGCGCAGTGGGTCCCTCATTACCGCTCGGTTGGCCTTAGAGCAAAACCGTGAAGTCTTTGCCGTACCGGGAAATGTGACTAATACGTTGACTCGTGGGCCTCACCGCCTTATTAAAGAGGGAGCGAAATTAGTCGAAAGTTCTTTAGATGTTGTGGAAGAAATTCTTCCTATGTTAGAACCCTCATTCCGGGAGCAACTCGAGAAACAACAAGGCGCGTTTCAGCCTCAACCGTCCGCGCCTGCACTAGGAACAGAGGAACAACATCTATTTGATTGCATTTCACTGGAACCTGTTTCCCTGGATGATTTAATCAATCAATGCTCCTATGCCCCATCTGAAGTCATGAGCATTCTCTTGTCTTTGGAGATCAAAGGGCTTATAAAGCAAATACCGGGCCTACAGTATCTCCGGATGTGCATCGGATAGTAGACCAGCATGTCTTTTCCCTCTAGAAAATTTTACTCCTGAACGATCCATGATTTTTATCACGGTCTATGCCTAAATCACTCGTCATCGTCGAATCACTTACCAAAGCCGAAACCCTGTCCAAATATTTTGGATGCAATGATCAAGCCTTGGCATCTGTGGGTCATCTTAAAGGCATCCCGAAGAGGAAACTGGGCATTGACCTCGAACACAACTTTGAGGGTTCTGTCGCAAAAAAAATAGATTTGTAAGATACGCCACGGGTTTCCAGGTTGGCCCGAGTTGAAAAAACCAGAAAAGATAGCCATTTTCATCTGTCAGACACGGAGCAAAAAACCCCTTATTGCCTTCAAAAAAAATTTGCGACAGAACCGTCGGCGGGCTAGCCTTGGCGGCTGGCTGGAAAGGCTGCGGCCGCTGGAAAAAATGAGTTGAACACCCAGCCTAACTTGCCTCTACCCTACGCCATCATTATGATGAGCACGCGAAAAAACCAGTCACATCGCAGCAGGTGAAGTGTGACAACACCATTTTCGCCCTGAGTTTGTAGTGGATCTTGCACGCGTGAGTATCGGTTTCCCTTACATCAAAGATACCAAAGGAGCCATCCCTGGTAGTGGTTGCTAATGAGTAAATCGCTGATAATTGCCGAGAAGCCCTCTGTTGCAGCCGACATCGCACATTCGCTTGGCGGACTGAAACGCGAGAAGGATTATTTTGAAGGTGACGACTATGTTGTAACTTCAGCCGTTGGGCACCTACTTGAGATCAAGGCGCCTGACAACGCAGAGGTCAAACGTGGCAAGTGGTCTTTTGCCAACCTGCCGGTCATTCCCGATCACTTTGACCTGAACCCAATCGCCCGCACCGAAGACCGGCTTAAGTTGCTCGCCAAGCTGATCAGCCGCAAAGATATCGACCGAATTATCAACGCCTGTGACGCCGGGCGCGAAGGGGAGCTGATCTTCAGACTGATTGTCCAACACACTAAGGCTAAGCAACCGATAAGCCGGCTTTGGCTGCAGTCCATGACGCCCAAGGCCATTCGCGAAGCATTTGAGGAACTGCGCGAGGATGAACAAATGAAGCCGCTCGCTGATGCCGCCCGCTGTCGGGCAGAAGCAGACTGGCTGGTTGGCATTAACGGCACCAGGGCTATGACGGCGTTCAACTCCCAAGACGGGGGTTTTTACCTCACCACTGTTGGCCGGGTTCAAACACCCACCCTGGCCATCGTCGTGGAGCGCGAGGAACAGATCAAGCAATTCGTCTCGCGGCCCTACTTCGAAGTACATGCCCAGTTTGATGTCGAGGCCGGACAGTATTCAGGTCGCTGGTTTGATACGATCTTCAAAAAGAATGACGAAGACGCAGAACGGCGCGCAGAGAGACTTTGGGAACGCAATCAGGCTGAAGCAATCAGGCAGGCCTGCCAGAGTCAGCAGGCGGTGGTCACTGAAGAAACCAAGCCGACGACGCAAAGCGCACCGATGCTGTTTGACCTGACGAGTCTGCAACGTGAAGGCAATGCCCGGTTTGGCTTTTCGGCCAAGACAACATTATCGCTGGCGCAAGCGCTCTATGAACGCCACAAGGTGTTGACGTATCCAAGAACCGATTCGCGTGCTCTGCCGGAAGACTATCTCTCTACCGTGCAAGATACCCTGGGCATTCTGCGTGATGAGGCAAGTGATCGTTTGTCAGCCATGACCGGCGGTAGCGGCGGCAATCCCATAGGGCCGCATGCGGCGAAAATTCTGAGCAATGACTGGGTCCAACCGAACAAACGTATTTTCAATGACGCGAAAATTTCCGATCACTTCGCCATTATCCCCACATTGCAGGCACCCAAGAACCTCAGCGAAGCCGAAGCCAAGATATACGACCTGGTCGTACGTCGATTCATGGCGGTCTTTTTCCCACCTGCGGAGTTTCGAAACACCACCCGTATCTCACAGATTGACAGGCACCACTTCAAGACCGAAGGCAAGGTAATGGTCAAACCGGGTTGGTTGGCCATTTACGGCCGTGAAGCCATTGCCGGTGAAGGCACGCTCGTAGCGGTTGGGGAGAATGAAAAAGCTACGGTTAGCGATATTGAAATTCGCGACATGGCGACCAAACCACCAGCCAGATATACCGAAGCCACACTGCTTTCTGCGATGGAAGGCGCCGGCAAGCTGATTGATGATGATGACTTGCGCGAAGCCATGTCTGGAAAAGGTCTGGGCACACCGGCAACCCGCGCAGCGATCATCGAAGGCTTAATTAGCGAGAACTATCTATTGCGCAAAGACAAGTCACTGCTGCCTACCACCAAGGCCTTTCAACTGTTGACCTTATTGCGCGGTTTGGGGGTGACCGAACTTACGATGCCGGAACTGACCGGCGAATGGGAAAGCAAACTTTCGCAGATAGAACGAGGTCAGTTGGACCGCAAAGCGTTCATGGAACAAATCAGCAATGTAGTTGAACAAATTGTTGCGAGAGCCAAAAATTACGGCGCAACCACCGTTCCAGGCGATTACTCAACACTGCAGTCACCCTGCCCCAAATGCGGTGGTCTGGTTAAAGAAAACTACAAACGATTCTCCTGCACGCAATGCGATTTTTCAATTACGAAAATTCCGGGCAGCCGTCAATTGGAAGTACCCGAAGCAGAAATTCTGATTGCCGAACGCACGATTGGTCCGTTGCAGGGATTTCGCAGTCGGCTTGGCCGGCCGTTTGCGGCAATCCTCAAACTGAACGATGAACACAAGCTGGAATTTGACTTCGGTCAAAATGATGACGATGAAAACAGTGAACCGGTTGATTTTCACGGCCAAGAATCACTCGGCAGTTGCCCGAAGTGTCAGTCATCGGTTTATGAACATGGAATGAATTATACCTGTGAAAAGGCGGTCGGCCCGAACAAGACTTGCGATTTTCGAACGGGCAAAGTCATACTGCAACAGGAAATCGAACCCGCTCAGATCAGAAAATTGCTGAGCGAAGGCAGAACCGAATTGCTGACCGGCTTTGTTTCATCACGAACCCGTCGCAAGTTCAAGGCTTACCTGAAATGCGGAGATGACGGGAAAGTCGGCTTCGAATTTGAGGCCCGGAAACCCAAGACCGGCGACGACCAGGCCGCGAGCGGCAAAAAGTTGCCCTCGAAGAAGGCCGAGACCAAGAAACCGTCGGCAAAAAAATCGGCTACTAAGAAACCAGCTCGTACAGCCAAAAAACTCAAACCCCGTCAATGATCGGGGGAACGCGGCCGATTTGAAAATTCCTCGCCTGCTCTCAATACCCCGAATGTAAAACCACAAAATCCTTAAAGCTAGGCGTCAAATGCGCTGTCAAGGATTGCAGGGGAGACCTGGTTCAAAAGGGCCCCAAAAAAGGCAAGACATTGTATTCCTGGAGCAATTATCCTACCTGCACCGTTGCGATCTGGGATCGACCCATCAATGGTTCCTGCCCACAATACCAGGCTCCATTTTTGATCGAAAAAATCAGGAAACAAACGGGAAGCAAAATTCTCTGTCACAATTCGGAATGCGGGTATGAGGAGATAGCGACACCAACGGAGAAGAGCCTGGAACTAGCTTAAGATCCGACAGCGGGCTTGATCCCTTTCTGATGCTCAAAGACTTTGATGGGCTCACCTTTGCCGTGAATAAACTCTTCGGTCACCAACACCTCTTTCACCTCCGCCTGCGACGGCAGCTCATACATCAAGTCCAACATCACCGACTCTAAGACCGCCCGAAGTCCACGCGCTCCTGTTTTTTGCAGATGGGCCTTTTTGGCAATCGCCAATAGCGCTCCATCGGCAAACTTTAATTTCACTTTATCCAAGGACAATAACTTTTGATATTGCTTGATCAAGGCGTTTTTGGGTTCCGTTAAAATGCGGACCAATGCCGGTTCATCCAATTGATCAAGCGCCGCGACAATCGGCAGGCGACCGATAATTTCAGGAATTAACCCATATTGGAGTAAATCTTCCGGTTCCACTTTGGAGAATAAGTCACCAATTTGATGTTGCCCACGTATCTGGACATCGGCGCCAAAGCCCATCCGCTTTTGGTTCAACCTCCGCTCAATGATGGAATCCAACCCCACGAACGCCCCACCACAAATAAATAATATATTGGTCGTATTGACTTGAATAAACTCCTGATGGGGATGTTTTCTTCCTCCTTGAGGGGGCACATTGGCCACGGTCCCTTCAATGAGTTTTAACAATGCCTGCTGGACACCCTCACCGGAGACATCACGGGTAATCGAAGGGCTATCGGCCTTGCGGGTAATTTTGTCAATTTCATCAATATACACAATGCCCCGTTCTGCACGCTCAACCTCATAGTCTGCAGCCTGCAGAAGTTTTAAAATAATATTTTCAACATCTTCACCGACATACCCGGCTTCCGTCAGTGTCGTCGCATCTGCAATCGTAAATGGTACATCCAGGTAATGGGCTAGTGTCTGGGCAAATAAGGTTTTTCCTGTTCCGGTCGGTCCGACAATCAGAATATTGCCCTTTTGAAGTTCAACATCCCCGATTTCATTTGCTGATATGCGCTTATAATGATTATAGACGGCAACCGAGAGAACCTTTTTTGCCTGATCCTGTCCGATAATGTATTGATCAAGATGCTGGTGGATATCCACCGGCTTGCACAGTTTCGCCGAAATCTCCTGGCGAGACTCCTGCCAATCCTCGGAGATAATTTCATTACACAAGCCGACACATTCATCACAAATATAGACGGTCGGACCCGCAATGAGCTTTCGAACCTGATCACGGTTCTTGCCACAGAAGGAGCAACGAAGATTGGCTTCGGACTTCGCTTGTCTCGCCATAAGAAATGCCTCCTTTGCCCTTAATCCTTACTTTTTGAACCTGACTTGGTGTCGTCCTTGTGCCCCTTTTCCTGACTTCGGACGATGACCTCATCAATTAATCCGTACGCTTTGGCTTCTTCCCCTGATAGAAAATAATCCCGTTCCGTGTCTTCAGAAATTTTAGCCAGAGGCTGCCCTGTGTGAAAGGCCATAATTTCATTCAATTTTTCGCGGATCTTTAAAATCTCCCGAGCATGAATATCAATCTCCGTCGCTTGGCCCTGAAATCCTCCCATCGGTTGATGAATCATCACGCGTGCATTGGGAAGAGCAAAACGCTTACCTTTAGTCCCTGCTGTTAATAACAAGGCCCCCATGCTTGCCGCTTGGCCTAAACAGATGGTGTTGATGGGCGACCTCACATATTGCATCGTATCATAGATCCCCATCCCCGCCGTCACACTTCCGCCAGGTGAATTGACATACAGATGAATGTCCTTTTCCGGGTCTTCGGATTCCAAGAATAACAGCTGAGCAATGATGACATTCGCAAACATATCATCGATCGGCGCTCCAACAAAAATGATCCGATCTTTTAAGAGGCGCGAATAAATATCATATGACCGTTCGCCTCGATTCGTTTGTTCAATAACCATCGGAATGAGCATTCCCTGAGACCTCCTCGTGTTGTAAATAGGTATCAAATACAGATATCAGAACAGGTGCATTCAGAAGGGTTGTACGACCCGTTACCCCTGAATGACCGCATTTTGATAGACGAACTGCAAGGCTTTTTCCGCCTTCATCCGCTCGCGGAACTCCTCCTGCGCACCCTGCCCACCGGCTTCGACCATGCGTTGAATTTCACCAACCGGGAGCTTTAAGGAGGTGGCCAGTTTTTGAATTTCGGCGTTCACCTCATCCTCGGTAACATGAAGGCCTTCTTTCTGAACGATCGCATCCAGAATCAAACTCAGCTTCACACGCCGCTTGGCTTCCGGATGCAATTCTTGTTGGAGGCGCTTAGCCTCTTCTTGTAATCGTAAGGGCTCTTCCACGTCATCCTCACGATGGGCATGGCGATGGTCCTTCAGCATTTTTTGTCGAATGAGCGTCTGAAGCTCCCGTTCAATCAGAACCTCGGGAATTTCAAAGTGGTGCATCTGCAACAAGCGTTCAATCACCTGGTCTTTATACCCTTCTTCAAGATCCTGTTTCAGGAAATTATCCAATTGGGTGTTGATGGTGGTTTTGAGATGCTCCAGTGAATCGTAGTCGCCGCAATCCTTGGCGAATTCATCATCCAGTTCCGGGAGCTTCTGCTCTTTCACCGCATCAATCGTCACCTTAAGGACCATGGTCTTACCGGCGAGGTGAGGATCAGGATGATTGGCGGGAAAGGGTTGCGGAATATCAATCATGTCACCGGCCTTTTTTCCGATGAGATACTCATCCAATTCCACACCCAGTATCGGCGACTTGGACCCAATGTGCAGAAGATGCCCTTTTTTCTGAGTTCCTTCCAATGGCTGGTCCTCTACAAACCCCTCAATAGACAACACCGCATGCAATCCTTCACGAAGAGGGGTTCCTTCAGGAACCACGTCAAGCTCGGCATGTTGCTCCCGGAGGCTCTGGAGCGCCTTTTCAACCTGATCATCTGTAACCGTTCGGGCATCCCGTTTCAAAGAAATAGGATTCGGTGGTCGATAATCCCCTAATTGAATCGTGGGCTTTATTTCCACTGTAGCTGTAAAGGTAAAGGGACCATTGGACTTCACTTTCATTCGTTCCAATGGTGGAATATCAACAAGAATAGGGACCACCCCGGCTTCCTTCACCGCTCGTTGATAATAATCGGGCACCAACCGCTGCACCACATCTTGCTCAACAAGATCGGCATACCGTTTTTCTAATAAGGCGATTGGCGCTTTCCCGGGTCGAAATCCAGGAATTTTGGCTTGACGCCTCAACTGGGCATACACCTTTTGAAATTCGCTTTTGACGGCTTCTTCGGGAACTTCAATTTTCAACGACCGTTTCACCGGCCCGAGCTCTGTCATTTCTAACTTCATAAGAGCATTCATCCTTGTAAAAGAACACAATAAAGAATATAAATGTTAAGAAATGGTGCGAGAGGGGGGACTTGAACCCCCACGGTTACCCACGAGATCCTAAGTCTCGCGCGTCTGCCAGTTCCGCCACTCTCGCCCGTAACCGTTTTCGCCACATTCCAGCGACTGTAAAAAGAGGTTCTCTTCCTGGAATCCACAGGGTAAACAAAACCCCTCCACTCTACCAAGCCTCCCTATTATAAAACGTCCATCTCCTTCAGGCCATCCTAAAATTCCGGTAACGAAAATAGTCCTCCCGGAAGCACTGCAACTACAATCCGAGTTGATCGGGGGGAAATGTTCGAAGATGAACGAGTCAATCGTCCTCCTTAACCCGATCGGATGCTTCATCTCCCCCCTCATCAAGTAATCATGCTACTCGATGTGTATGGAATGAAGTGTGTAGAAAAACCCCCACCAGCCAAACTATACCCACAATTTGAAGATTAGAACAGACCCATGACTCATGCGCATTATCGAAGGGAGCAAACACCACCCACCTGTTTTCTCAACCTTCCTATGGATTTTCCCTCTTGATCGACTTGAGGGAGTTGGGTAAGGTAACACTCTATGACCTTAAAACAGCTCTATCAAGATATTTACCAGAAATTCCTGGATAAAAAGGATAAATATCAAGGGTATGACTTTCAAGAGTCACCGGTAGGGTCCGCGACCCCTCCCTCGCCCACTTTTGCGGATCATGTCAAATGGTGGACCTGGAATCGTCCTAGCCGGCTACAAAAAATCCGACAAGACCGGGATCAGCGACAACAGGACATCATCAACATACAATCCCCTCCGCCAAGCAAAGATTAAGAACTGCGGAGCATTCCCTCGCCTCATGCAGAGTTTCTTCCAGGCCACAGTTCGACTGTACCATCAAGCGCTGCTCGCCTCGATCCAATCCTTCACGCGCGCGTGGATCTTGATTCCGGTCCTCCTCGCCTTTGCCTTAGGCCTCGTGCTTGTCACCTCTCTCATCGCTCCGCTTGGAATGATCGGAGGGTTTATCCTGGGTGCCCTCAATGCCCTTGTCATTGGTTCCACCCTGAGCCTGACGGAACAGGCCGTCCTTGGCGCCCGTCGAGTGAGTTGGCCGGATATCCTGCCAAGTATGGGGCAATATTTTTGGGAGGTTATTTCTGTTGGATTTATGGTGTGGTTTCCCTTGTTATTCCTCGAAATGGGGCTACAGACCAATCCCTACCAACCGCTGATTGGCACAGCCGTATTTTTCTTGATTTTCGTCTTACTCAATCCAGTACCGGAAGTAATTTACCAGAGCCGGAACGGATCCGCCCTCGAGGTTGTCCGGGAAAGTTATGATTTTGTCGTTGAAAATTGGATCGAATGGTTTTTTCCTGTGGCCATCGTCTTCGGCCCATTCGGCCTGACATTTTTCTTTGAAATGTCCAGCCAGGCGGGAAGGCGGGGGGGGCTGGACTTCTGGCATCTCATCACGTTGCCCTTTTCCGTGCTATCCGAGTGGCTCTCTTTATTAGGGATGTCCTCCGACATGAGTTTCGTTATCGTCCTCGGACTCACTCCCATTGTGACGGTTTTCATGCTCTTCTTTCGGGGCCATTTGTTTGCCGCCCTGCATCGATCTTCACGACGCCAACGAATGTTCCAATCCCGAACCTCCTAACATGATATAGGGAGGGCATGAAACGTTAAGGATTGAATGGCCGGAAACAGGGTGGGCGTTCTCTCCTTGTCCCTTCCTCGCCCTACTCGCAACTATTCCCCCTTCTTGCTTGTCGCCCCCAGACCCCCATGGTAAGATGGCAACCTTTCACCAAACAGATCCCCGGTGAAGAAGATAACGAAGATGGGATGAACAGATCCCCTCCAAAAGACAAACGGCTTCATCAGAGGTTCAGTCGCCGCAAAGTAGATACCCATTCGCGGAGAGGTGCGAGAGTGGCCGAATCGGCGTGACTGGAAATCACGTGTGCCAGCAATGGTACCGTGGGTTCGAAACCCACCCTCTCCGCCATATTTGGTCCGCCGTGAGGATCACTGATATCCTCAAAAGATGATTTTCTCCAGTCCGTGAGGCGATGTACCATCGAGACTGCACTTAGGGGCTGGGCCCTGTGCGACAGAATCCTGCAAACCCCGCCAGGTCCGGAAGGAAGCAACGGTACGTGGGCTAGTCTGTGTGCCGCAGGATCACCTGGCCCCGACTAACTTTATCGGCTGACTCTCCGTGCTTTGGTACCGGACGGCAGTCTTCGAGGGCACATAACGAACCGATCCTTTCCTGATTAACGCGAATTATGGAATTTCAAGTTTCCGCACGGAAATACCGCCCGACCAATTTTCAGGAAGTCCTGGGGCAGTCCCATGTCGTGCAAACACTCACCAATGCGATCGACCGCAAACGCGTCGCCCATGCCTATGTCTTCTCCGGCATGCGGGGAGTCGGCAAAACCACTGTCGCGCGCATCCTGGCCAAGTCCCTTAACTGCGAACAAGGTCCCACCAGCCATCCCTGTGGAACCTGCCCAAGTTGCGTCGAAATCACCCGGGGCAACTCGGTGGATGTCATCGAGATTGACGGAGCGTCGAACACCGGCGTGGACGATGTCCGTGAACTGCGTGAAAACGTCAAATTCGCACCGTTTCATGGCACGTACCGTGTCTACATCATCGACGAAGTCCACATGCTGTCCAATTCCGCCTTTAACGCCTTGCTTAAAACACTTGAGGAACCCCCGAGTCACTCCGTCTTTATTTTTGCGACAACTGAAGTTCATAAAATTCCTGCCACCATACTTTCACGCTGTCAGCACTTCACCTTTCGACGCATTTCCCGCTTAGAAATCATCACGCAACTACGCCACGTCGCGACCCAAACGGGAGTGACTGTGGAGGATCGAAGCTTATCGGCACTGGCTCGAGCCAGTGAAGGCAGTATGCGAGACGCGTTGAGCCTCCTGGATCAGGCCGTTTCCTTCGGTGGAGAACACATCCAGCATGGCGATTTGGAAATGTTGATTGGGTCCGTGCCCGACGAACTCGTCCGGCTCATGATTGACGCCATCCTTGGGCACCAGGCCTCCCAAACAATGTCTCTCGTGGGACAATTGGTCGACCAGGGTTTTGATGTCCGGGTGTATTGCCGGGAACTGTTGGAGCGATGTCGCAATCTACTGGTGGCTTGCGTGGTACCATCACGCTCACAAGTGCAAACCCTTCTTGAATTAGGAGACGAGGAGGTTGATCAAGCCATCGCGCAAGCTCAACAACTCTCCGAGCCCTATTTACAGGCCCTTTTTGCCATTTTTTCCAGAACAGAGGACAGTCTTCGAGGAAGCTCCCATCCACGGTTTCTAATTGAAGCCGCCGTGGTGCGAGCAGCGATGCTTAATCCGGCGACAATCACCTCCGCCACGACTGAACAGAAGGCCAGCGCACCCCCTCAAGCATCTGTCCTACAGGCAAAAGTATTGCCACCTGTGGCATCGACTCCGCCTCCCGCACAACCTGCTAAAGCCCAAGCGGCTATGGATAAACCGGTGACTCCTCCAAGCCAGACCCGTCCCAGACCCGGTGGCGGCGCCACAACCATGTTTCCTTCCTCAATACCGCCAGGTGCGGAAAAGCCGGTACCGACAAAAGTCTCATCTGCCAACAGCGAACCCTCGGCGGCCTCTCCCCAAACGGCTGCCCAGCCTTCGTCTGGCCCACCCGTATCGTTAAACTGGGAACTAGTCGTTGAACGCATGATTAATGACCATCCTAATATCGGGAGTTTCCTGGAGAAGGGGAGTGTCGTAACTATGACGGCAGACTCCGTCGTCCTGGGATATTCCAAAAAAGATTCAATTGCTCGCTGGAGAACGGACAAACCCGAAAATCGCGTGCTGATCGGTCAAATATGTGAGGAATTCGCCGGCCGGCCGATTAAAGTCCAAGTCATTGAATTTCAAGAGGGGCAGGTTTACCCGCCGTCAACCGGAGAATTACGAGCAAAAAAAAAACTTGAGCAGGACCAGGATCTCATTGAAAACGTGAAGGCCCACCCTTTGGTGAAACAAGCATTGGAACTATTTGGGGGCACAGTCGTATCCGCAGAAAGAACCCCGCAAAATGAGGAGGTACGTTAATGTCTAAAAATCCATTCTCCAATATGGGCAATCTTTTAAAGCAAGCCCAGGCCATGCAGGAAAAAATGGGAAAGATTCAAGAGGAGGCTGCCACAAAAACAGTCGAGGCTTCAGCCGGAGGCGGGATGGTGACCGTGCAAGCCAACGGAGCCATGCAATTAACCAAGCTGACCATCGATCCGGAAGTCTTGAAATCCGGTGACCATGACATGTTGCAAGACTTAATCGTCGCCGCATCCAATGAAGCCTTGCGAAAGGCGAAAGAGCTGATGGCCGAAGAAATGAAATCCCTAACCGGAGGGATGGGCATTCCCGGCATGTTCTAATTCACCAAGCGAGGTTTATCATGCTGGAAACCACTCCGACCAAACACACCAGAGCCAATGGCCAACCTCAAGGGCTGGTCGCTCGTCTCAGCCGGGAACTCGTCCGATTGCCCGGCATTGGGCAAAAAACGGCTCAACGATTGGCCTTTCATCTCATGAAGACGGAAAAAGAAGAGGCGCTACGACTGGCTGATGCTATTCGTGATGTGAAAGAAGGGGTCTCCTTCTGTACCCAATGCCGGAATATTGCCGAAGGTCCGCTCTGCGAGATTTGCCTGGACCCGAAACGGGACACCACGATCATCCTCGTGGTGGAAGAGCCCAGCACCCTGTACGCCATCGAACAAAGCCGGGCCTTTCGAGGCCTCTATCACGTGCTCTATGGGGCGCTCTCTCCCCTGGACGGCATCGGGCCGGCAGATATCCGCACCCATGACCTGGAAAACCGCGTCCAGAATGGAGCATTCAAGGAGGTCATCGTGGCCACCAACCCCACGATTGAAGGAGAGGCCACCGCCATTTACCTGACCAAGCGATTAAAGCCCTTGGGGGTCAAGGTCTCCCGTATCGCCTATGGCATTCCGGTCGGCATGGATATCGAATATGCCGATGAGGTGACCCTGCTCAAATCCATCGAAGGCCGCCGCGATCTCGGGTAACCAAGACCACGCTACCGTTTCGCTAAAACTTTCTGTTCAATCTGTTCGAACTGCTGAGGAAAGTAGCCCAACCACACCCCAACCTGCCTGATTTCATCCCGCCATTTTTTCTCATAAGCCCCTTCAGCCAACGCAAACCGGATGAAGTCCGTCAGGATCTGACTGACTTTGTCCCCTCCCACACCATCTGCAAACAATTTGGGAATCGTGAACCCTTGCGACAAGCGAAGAAGGTTATCCTTTTCTTGCGAGGGAAGATCCAAATGACGAAACACGGCACGAAGCCGCTTGAACTCGGGATCGTTCGCTCGTTCAATCGCGCAGACAAAAAGGCCACCCAGATTATAGCGTTCCGTGGGAGAGAGGGGTTCTCCTCCGGTCTTCGTCTCGGCTGAACGGGTAGGGGATGGAACTGATCGACTTGGAGTCGTGGTCTGTGAATTCTTCGCTTGTGCCGGCACAATCTTCTCTTGCGAAACCGAATGCTCTTTCCTGGTGATCACAGATTTCGAAACAGAGGGCTGTGGTGCAACGATTGTTTTCTTCACCACCGAAGCCTTCCTCTTGAGAGTCGGTGATTTAGGAGCAGCGGGCCTTTTGGCTGTGGGCTTGGAAACCGCTTTCACCACGTTCCTTTTTGTGGAAGCACTTGTCTTTGATTTCTTCACCACAGGTTTTTTGGGGGTAGCGGTCTTTTTTGCAAAAACACTTTTAGAAGAAGCTGGTTTGGCTTTCGTTGATGATTTCTTAGCGGCAACCGGCTTTTTTACAGAAGGACCGGAAGTCTTTTTCTTTCCCAACGCGGTGCTGGCTTTTACCTGTTTTTTCGTTGCAGCAGATTGAGAAGTCACGGTCTTTTTTTTGGTTGCAGATGATTTCTTCGAAGAGGGCTGTGAAGCCACGCGACGAACAGATTTCTTTTGAGCCATGCAGAGTCCTTTCTATGAATCGATAAAGAGAAGAAAAAATTGAACCAACGGTTGGATCAAAAAAGAAATGATAGCCTTTCCATCGGACTCCAGCAATACGTTAGGGAAGAACAGGGCCATTTACACAACTTCCACAGGATGGATCTGTCAGCCCCTTCGCAAAAACCTCTTGAACATTTAGGAAATTCTTGGGATGCTCAAAGGCCATTCAAAAAGTTTTACCTCTGATGGAGCATATATTAAAAATCCTCGGTTATCATCCTCAAAACCCATATGAAAGTTTTTATCTCCCATTCCCATAAAAATAAAGCTCGCCTTAGCCATTCGAGAACAGGCCTTGGGGCCCACACATCCTGATGTCGCCACCAGCCTAAACAATTGGCGGGTCTCTATCGCAGCCAAGGGAAATACGCCGACGCCGAGCCGCTCCATCAACACGCCCTCAACATTTTGGAAGAAGCCCTGGGATTAAAACATCCCAACACACGAACTGTAAGAGAAAACTATGTATTTACAGAAAAAGATGAAGGGTGAGAATACTTAAAAATGGATGAAATCAACTAGAACAATCGATAATGCCCAGGGGCAAGCGAATTTCTCTCCTAACCCTCTCCCACTGTGGAGAGGGAAATTCTGAGAGTTTTAAATCTGTTTTGGGACGTACCGAGACAACGGAACGGAACGGAAACGACCAGTTGGCAGGATGGTCAAAATGGCCATTAAGCCCGCCCGCAGCAAGCGAAGGGACGAAACGTACTCATGTCCGTTGAGTTCCTAAGTGAAGCAAGAACAAAGCTGATGGCCATTTTGACCATCCTGTCAGGGCGAGACGCCACTGGCCAGGACAATTTCGCAAATATGATCCAACCGTTCAATGTGCTCATAGGCCGACCAGGGATCTGATGCCATGGAGCAGACTCCGTGGTTGGCTTGACCAACAATATCGTAATCACCTGCAGGATTCTTTTCGGTGACCCCTAATGCTTGCGCGGTGGCTTCACCCAGTTCCGGGCTAATCGCAGGAAGGGCTGGCACTGTTGGCCCGATACGAGTGTAGCGGTAGATTTCGGGAAAGTCTTTGCAGATTTTCTGGAGATTGAACCCGCGATAGATGGCTGCGACCACATGGGTTGGATGCACATGCACGACGGCACGCGTCCGATTCATGCCTCTGGTCAAGAGATAATGCATGTGCAGCTCACCGGAAGGATTGGTTCCTGGAGCTACTTGCAACTTCCCGTCTACGAATTTAATTTTGACCATATGCTCAGGGTGGACAATGGTCTTTCGCCAGCCTGAGGGAGTGACGTACAGGTAGACGCTCCTCGCTCGCCTCAGGCTACAATTTCCGTCACGGCTGGTAATCCACCCGCGCTCATAACACCGCCGTAACACATCGCCTATGGCCGTAATCATAGAATGGTGTCTCCTTCCTTACCGTTGAATAGAACTTCATTTCTTTGGGATACGTGAACCAACCTGTGTTGTTTTTTCTTACCCTTTCACCGAGCACCTGTCTGCCATTCAAGAGGCAGGCTCCCGTGGGCAGACAGAGAGCGCTCGCTGTTTCCAATGAGCAAGGAGACATGTTTATAAAAGTGGAAACCGGGATGGAGCGCTCCGAAACATGGGTCGAGGTGGATAGAGTGCGCCTACAAGCATTCCGGATTTTGTCCCCACGTTTCGGAAAACACAAATTCCCTCAATTCCTTACGAGACCGTGGTGCCAATTCCCGTTCACGAAGTGCCTCCGGAAGTGTGGAGACATCTCCCTGATACCCGATGGCGATCCCGGTTACGGCTTCATGGCCGGCAGGAAAAGCATACCGTTCGCGAATGGTGTGAGGAAGAATCCCGGCCATTTGATGGACCACCAGGTCCATGGCTGTAGCTTGCATGACCAGATTTCCTACGGCCAATCCGACATCATGATAGGCATGGCGGTTGACCTGTCCATTATGATCAAAGTGGAGTTTTGCCACCGTGAGCAGAAGAAGTGGAGCGCGTTTCGCCCAGATTTGATTTCCCTCCACCAGACAACTCAGAAGCTTCCGATGGCTTTCAGGGTGCTCGCTTGTCGCAAGAATAAAGACCCAGGGCTGTTCGTTAAAACAGGAGGAAGCCCATCGTGCTGCTTCCAACAAGCTTTGGATTTTCTCTCGTTCTACCGGCTGATCGGCAAACGCTCTTGGACTCCAGCGACGACGCAACAGGTCATGAATGTGAAATTGAACGTCTGCTGGTTTTTCCATGATTTCTCCTGAGAGACGTTACGCCACTTCACTTATTGATGATTCGGTCTTATGGTAGACGCCACTGGCCACATTCTTCTGGCTCCGGAATGCGCCAGGCGGGCTCCTCCACCGGGATTAATTTGAGCTTATCAGGATGCGGACGTAACCCATACGAGAGATCAATATCAGACCTGTCTGTGTGGTCTCCGCATAGACAGCAATCTGATTCATCCGCATCAGCGTACAACAGGTCCATAAATTCATGATCCCAGATATACCGTTCGGTCATCGCTTCGAAATCCACCGGCCCAAACCGGTATCCCCCCAACATGGTAAATGATACCGATTCATCATCAACCTGATCGTTGTGCCAGAGACAATAATTTTTGAGGCTTTCATATAGGAGAAGCCAATGATAGTCGGTCAATCGATAGACCATCGATGCCTCATGGGCAACCAGCAATTCCTCAAGCGTGATGAGTGCACTATAGGGAGTAAACAACACCCCCACATCCTCATACTCCACTAACCAGGCGTCAGTGTCATTGTGAGATGCGACACGCCGTACGGCTTGAAGTTCGGCGTCAAGCGCCTGCCTCACAAACGGAATAAACACGGCATCAGGTTGAGTCCGAAAATACAGCATTGCTCGTGGTCCAAACCGGTAAACCCTGGCTAATTTTCGTGCAGGGCTTGCGTAACGAGGTCCGTAATGGCGTGCAATTGGAAAGGCTTATCGATGGTGTGTTGAGCCCCTAACCGACGGGCGAGGTCCAACAAATCGAGTTTGGCTCGCTCACTTCCGCCCGACATTGCAATAATTTTTACCTGAGGAAATTCACGCCGCAAATCCAGTATGGTCTCAAGCCCCTCTTTTTCGGGCATAAGAATATCTAAAATAATGAGATCGGCAGGGTGGTTGCGATATTCCTTGATGCCTTCGACTCCGTTTGAGGCACAGTCCACAGTATATCCCTGGTTTTCTAAGGCCTGCTTCAACAGGTCACAAACCTGCCGATCATCATCCACAACAAGAATGTTTGCCATAACTTTATCTCTTTCCACGCCTCACTCCGGATGGTCAACTTCCTCTTCCCCAGGGAAAAACACATCACGGACTGTGCGACCAACTTTGGGTCCTTTAAAAAATAACGGTTTGGGCCAAACTGACAACGTCTCGACTCTCCAACATCACGCCAACAATGAATAATTCGTTTCTGGGATTCATGATTATTGAATAGCCCTCCCAGAATGGCCTGCCTCTCAGAGGGCAATTTTATGACCCACCACAACCTAATAGAACCGTGTCTTCCCCATTTATTATGTTTCCGGTAGCTCAAGACTCTGCTAACGAAGAAGATGTTTTGTCGAGGACATGGCGAATAATCGGAACCAGGTCCCGGATCGCCAATGGCTTCATTAAATAGCCCTGAATACCCAATGCCTTCGCTCGTTCCGCAGAGATCACATGGCTGAATCCTGTACACAAAATGATGGGGAGATCCGGGCGAATCCGCAGAAGCTCACGGGATAAAGCCTCACCGGTCAATCCCGGCATAGTCTGATCAGTAATCACGAGATCAAAACGATGAGGGTCTTGTCTAAATGTCCTCAGGGCTTCGATGGAACTCGTGTGCACTTCCACGGTATACCCCAGTTGGGTAAGCAGTTCCTTCCCAAGACGCACAATCGTCTCTTCATCATCCACAAATAAAACAGATTCTTTCCCAGCCGGAATGGCTTTTTGATCATAAAGAGGTTCTAAGACCTGGGTCGGAACGGTCGGGAGGTACACATCGATCTTTGTCCCCTTGTTCACGATACTCTCAACGACAATGGCTCCTTTGTGACTCGTAATAATTCCATGCACCACGGCCATCCCCATCCCCGACCCCTCGCCAATCGGCTTAGTGGTAAAGAAAGGGTCAAACAGCCGTTCAAGTACCTCAGGAGTCATGCCCGAACCGGTATCTTCCACCGTCAACCGAACATGCGAACCCATATGTAATCCCGAGATCGCTCCGGTGAGTTCCTCTGTCACCTCCACATCTTCCAGGGCGACCGTCAAAATCCCGCCGTGTTCTCGCATAGCATATTCAGCATTGGTGCATAGATTGATAATGATCTGATGCATTTGGGTCGGATCCGCTAGAATGGTGGCCTCTGTGTTCAATACTTGACGGATCTCAATGGTCGTGGGAATCGTGGATCGTAAGAGTTTCAGAGCTTCCCGGACGACCATGTGGAAAGGTGTGGGTTTCTTCCCCTGACCCGCTTGACGACTAAAGGTCAAAATTTGAAGCACCAGGTGCTTGGCTCGGTGACCCGCGGTCAGCACTTCCTGCAGATTTCGTTGAGTTCGGCTTTCCTTTGGCACAGTGGCCAAGGCCAATTCGGTATAGCCCAAAATTGCCGTTAAAATATTATTGAAATCATGGGCGATGCCGCCTGCCAACGTCCCAATGGCTTCCATGCGGCTTGATTGTCGAAACTGGCGCTCGGTTTTCGTCAGAGCCTCTTCCACACGCTTCCGTTCTGTAATATCCTCCGCCACCCCCGCAAGACTCAGCAAATCCCCATTAGCCTTTCGAATGGGAACCGTTTGTATTCGCACCCACCGCATGGAGTTATCCGGTCTCACAATCCGGCATTCTCCCTGAACCCCATTCACATCCGGTGCAAATTGGTGTGTGTGAAATCGTGGTTGATCGTGAGGATGAATCGCATTCCATAGGCTTCGAGGATCTTCCAAAAGACTGGCACAGCTCCGGCCCCAGACCGTTTCATATTGAGGGCTGATATACCAGACCTCAGACTGGTCAGGGGCAAAGACCCAAAAAACTTCTTTTATATGGTCCACAAGTTGCCGAAATCGTTCATCCCGCTCTGCCAGCGAGATCTCCAGTTCCTTTGTGTATTCAGTCAGTTGGTCACGGAACGTTCGACGGAGAGTACTCAGCAATTCTGATGTGGACCCTTCACGTTTAAGGTAAGCAACGGCGCTCTCACCAATGACATCTTTAACTGAATCCAGACTAGCAAAGGCCGGACTCAGGATTATCTGAATCTCAGCATTCTTCGCCTTGAGAAGAGAAAGCAATGAGACTTCGGAAACATCTGGCGCCTGCACATCGACCACTGCGACCGCAAAGCTTTGACATTTCGCATATTCCGAAGCTTCCGCGGCCGTCCTGGCCCCTACCACCTGATAGCCTTCCTCCCCTAAAACATTGACGAGCACTTCCAATTGGTCAGGACGGTCTTGCACAATGAGGATTCGCATCCATTCCCTTCGCATCGTCATATATCCCTCCATTATGTCTACCGTCCTAAACTGTGTGCGGGACCCTCAGAATTTATTCGAAGATGCATTGGGAGCTTTCTGCCATAGAGGTGTTTAAACCTAGACTTCCCAAGGCATGATCCACTTGGATTTCCACCTCTGCTCCGGTTACTCCTGCGCATCGTCCTTCAGCATCAACGACACAGGATATTGCTTTCGCTCACGGGATTGATCGCAGCTCATGGCCATCCGGAAATCAATCCCCAGCATTTCCCAATCATCCGGCCCCATCATAACAATCCCGGCATTAATGGTCACGCCCCCTCCGCATCAACAAAAAGGGATAGGGGATACCGGGAAAATGAATATTGGGGAGGGGGCCACGGGCTATTCCAATCGCTCCCCTGTGATATTCGGAAAAACGGTGCATCACGGTCCGGTGCACCAAGACGTCACCATTCGGTCGAAATTACTTAAGGGCATCTCTAAAAACTACTGACAATTCTGTTGGTCTGTGGCATAAGTCTCTTCCAAGGAGGAACGCTCATGCACACATCTGGACAACTCGGATTCTTTGACCTGAGTCATCGCTATGACGCTCTCACCCAGAAGGGGGATCCGTTGGAACAACTTGCCCAGCATATTCCTTGGGCTCGTTTTCGGAAGCCGTTGGAGAAGAGCTTGTGTCGTTCCAAACGCCCAAAGGGCGGTCGACCACCATTTGATGCCCTACTCATGTTCAAAATCTTGGTGGTGCAAGCCCTCTATAACTTGTCTGATGACCAAACAGAATATCAGATCCGCGATCGGCTCTCGTTCATGCGCTTCTTAGGCCTCGATCTGCATCAGCGAATTCCCGATGCCAAGACCATCTGGCTGTTCCGCGAGACCTTGGCCCAAGCCGGAGTCGTTGAGACCCTCTTCAAGCAATTTGACACCTACCTGGCGAGCCAGGGGTTACAAGCGCGTGGGGGCCAGCTCATTGATGCCTCCCTGATTCCCGTGCCGAAACAACGCAATACACGGGAGGAAAATGCCACGATCAAAGCTGGTGATTGCCCGGCGGACTGGGAAGCGCAGCCAGCGAAACGGCGGCAGAAAGATACAGAAGCCCAGTGGACCGTCAAGCGGGGCATCAGTCACTACGGGTATAAGAATCACGTCAATGTGGACAACCAGCATAAACTCATTCGGCGCTATACGGTCACCGATGCGGCGGTGCATGACAGTCAGGTGCTCACCGACATGTTGCAGCCCCAGTCTGCGGGACGCGACGTGTGGGCCGATGCGGCCTATCGGTCAGAAGAGATCGAAGCCCAGCTTAAGAAACGGAAACTGCGCTCGCGGATTCAGTACAAAGGGTATCGGGCCAAGCCCTTGACCACTCAACAAACAAGTTCCAACCGACACCGCTCACGTATTCGCGCCCGTGTCGAACATGTCTTCGGTCATCAGATCATGGCGATGGGGGGCAACCTTGTTCGCACCATTGGGCGGGTTCGGGCACGCGCGAAGATCGGGCTGAAAAATCTTACCTACAACTTCCAGCGGTTCCTGGTACTGACGACCGCCGTCAGAGGACAATTGGCGTAAGCATGGAGCCGAAACGACCATGAATCGGACAAATCAGGGGAGCCAACCTCGCTGGCTGTGGATTTTACTCACTGATTCCACCCCCGGTCTCATCCACCGCGGGGGACCCGAGTCACCTCGCACGTTTTTAGAGGTGCCCTTAATAGAAGAGGATACGTATCAACAGTTGGCCATTCAGGGAGTGAGACAACCAACCTAGAGACAAAAGAGAGCGTGAGAAAGGCTAGCCATTCTCCTAAAATAAGGAAGGGGAAAAACGTGCAGAAAATTTAATGAAGGGCCACTTTGGTTCCTTCAAGACTCATGGGATGTTGCCACCTATCTTTCTCCAGCCAATGCCCGCTCCTTCGAAGGACCAGCCTTGACCGCTAAGGCAATTTCCTCTTGAATCCCTTCGGCCATTTTACGTCGATTGTCCGCATCGCGAATAGGTCGCCCAACGACTAAATAATCGGCCCCGGCTCGAATAGCTTCAAATGGAGTTAACGAACGTTGATGTTCATGGGTGTTCTGTCCGGCAGGTCTCACACCTGGAGAGACAATGAGCGCCTTCCGACCAAACCGTTCTCTCAGAATTCCAACATATTTCCCTGAGGCGATCAGACCATCGCACCCTTGGGCCATCGCCATATCGGCTCGCCATAAGACGTAATCATCCAGAGAATGAAAACGTGCGGGCACTCCTGGTTCCACACTCAACATCCCCAGGTCTTGAAGATCCTTTTCCCCCCAACTCGAAAGGAGCGGAACGGTCAAAATTTGTATTGCCCCGGAGCCTCGACCCAGCACTGCAGCTTTGGCTGTGGCATGATTTCCAAATATGGTAAGAAAATCAACTTCAAGATCAGCCGCCAGATTCACGGCTCGGCGCACGGTTTCATCGATATCATTCATCTTCAGATCTAAAAAGATCCGGCAATTTTGTGCACGTAATTCCTTGATAAAATCCGCATTAACCGCCAGAAATAATTCCAGGCCGATTTTATAAAACCGGGCGACACCCTCTAAATCCTTTACATATTGACGGGCCTCCTCTAGGGAGGGAACATCAAGTGCGACAATTAACCGTTCCTGTATGGGGATTACCATGTTCATTCCCAATTCACCATATACGCCAGCGGGTAAACATTCATGGGAATGAGCGGATGTGGAAACCATATACAACCTAAGGAAAGAGAGCCGTGGGCAGTATCCCAGACTTTCATACCAGTAAATAGCCACACACCCAATTTCCGCATGAACATGCCATAATTCTTGTTTATCAACAGTGGAGAGTGCCATAACCAATGGATGAACTCAAGCCACACCACATCGAGGCCAAACCTGCCCTTGATGACTCATTGATCCGAACCCATTCGCCGAAAATACCTGGACCTGCATAGGTTTCCGGGATCGACTTCCATACACACCCTACCCCACAGGATACGTATCCCACATTTTTACGGTTCTGTCATACATGGCAAAAGCGCTCCGATTCCGGGTACGAAGCCGAATGAGATCAGTGCTCTTCCCAATTTTTCGTCTGGTGGAATCCGATTGTTGAGGCTTGGAGACAGATAGTTGATCTATTAAAGGAAACAGATCGAAAAGTCAGGGAAACTTCGCCAGCACCGTTGTCGGTGAATTCCATCTCGCGGAGTATACAGGTCAAGGGTGTGTATCCATTTGGATAATTGGGTGTATCCAAACAGATATCAAAATTTCATTTTTTCCTATAAGCAAGTCAATAACACAGGGGCTTTTCCTTGTAGAATTTTCACAAAATCACAATTTTTTCCAAAGGCTTATCTCCTGACCGATTCAACCTATGCCGTAATTGGTACGTAGATTGCGTGTTCAATCATTATAACCCCATTCTCAGGAACATCCGCGTTGAGGGGCAGTTACCCCAGACATGAGGTCAAATCATGACACACGCATCTCCGATACCATCCTCTTCCCCCATTCTCGTCGTCGACGATGAACAGGATATTGTCCTGACTTTACGAGATCTTTTGGAAGCCGACGGGCATCACATTAATGTGGCTTCAACAGGCGGCACCGCCTTGGAAAGCGTAAAAATTCACTCGCCTAGTGTAGTAATCCTTGACGTCAAACTCCCTGACATGGATGGCTTACTCGTTCTAGAGAAGATGACCAAAGCGGTGCCAGGTCTTCCCATCATTATTTTGTCGAGTTACACCACTCTCGATGATGTGACCGGCCCCCTTGAAGAACAGGGCGCCTTTGCCTATCTCCATAAACCCATCAACCGTTCCGAAATTAGAACCACGGTGCGTCAAGCACTCAAGGCCTATGCCTTGGCAAAAAAAATGGAACGCGCCCGCCACGCCTTATATGAAAGCGAAATCCGCTTTCAAGCCGTCTTTCAGGCAGCCATAGATGCCATTGTATTAGCCGATCACACCGGCCGCATCATGTCCTGGAATAAGGCTGCTGAATCGATGTTTGGATACACCGCCGAGGAAATGTTCGGAAAACCACTCACACTGATCATGCCCAGTCGTTACAGGGAAGCTCATACCAATGGCATGAAACGGTTACAGGCAACCGGCGAATCTCACGTCATCGGGAAAACGGTCACACTCCATGGATTAAGAAAAAGCGGGCAGGAATTCCCCATCGAACTCTCTTTGAATTCCTGGATGACAGGGACGCATCCTTCCTATTCCGGATTTATTCGGGACCTTTCATTTCGAGAATCAAAAAAGGAAAGGCCTGTGCAGTATCAGAATGTATGAGACCCCTGGACCGGACATGGCTCGTTATTTTCTGAGCGGTGAGGCAAAGAGATTCGTCTGAGCAAGCATGGACTGAAGAAGGGGGATCCCAAGCAAGTTATAGGATTCGGTCCGAGGATTAGATAATTCCTGCCGTGAAACCCTTTCAATATGGCTCAGACTCTTGTTCGTGGGAACACCCAGTGGGGATTTGAATTTAGTCGTACATCGCCGTTACCATTGTGACTCCTTCGGTTCACCTGTCCAGGCGGATGTAATCCCTCTTTCGAAAACACACGTTGTTTGTCGTAGTTTTTCTTCACACTCAGGTCCCCTGAGAACTGCTTGGGCCTGCTCATTCCCATCGCAAAATTTCCACACAATCGAAAAATTAATAGTCAATCGGATTTCAATGTAGCAAGGGCTGGCTCAAGCCTTGGAAGATCATCATTCAAAAATCTCAGATCGGTTGAAAATATGTCGTACTTGGCTAACTCAGGCAAAGGAACGAACCTTATATTTTTGATCTCGGGAGAGCGGGGGCGAATGTGCCCGGAATTCAGTCTCGCACGGAAAATTGCGAAACCGTCCCGTGGAGCACAGCGGAAGTAAAAGTGCAATCGAAAGGGGCCGGGTTCTTCCGGAAGATAGGGAATAGCATCAATTCTAAGGAGACTGTTCACCCTAATGGCGATACCGAGTTCCTCGGACATTTCCTTGCAAAGAGCTGCCTGTATAACATCGTCAGGTGATGAAGTGTTGCTTGGTCTGGTCGGATCTCCGGGAGTTGATTCGAGAGACCCACCAGGAAGACCCCATGCTCCTTTCGGCCGATAACTGTGCTCAACTAAGAGCACCTCCGGAGGGGATGAA
Source organism: Nitrospira sp. (assembly GCA_024760505.1). Lineage (GTDB taxonomy): Bacteria > Nitrospirota > Nitrospiria > Nitrospirales > UBA8639 > Nitrospira_E. The sequence continues at coordinate 1,173,769 of CP058931.1, read as the reverse complement.
TTTTCGTCGATCATGACGGCTATTGCCCCCACTACCCAGCTTCTGGCAAGCAACCCTTTAAAAAATCCTGCCACCCGTGGAGGAAACAGCCTCCAAATATATAGGGCAAAACGATGAAGGTTGGGGTGATGCTCAATAAACCGTGTTAACCATGCGAACATATCTTTTTACGTTATCTATGAACAGCCAAGCCAGCACGGAGATTTGGTGGATGTTTCAAGAGGTCCGTTAACTTTTTTCCAAGTACCTGTCCTTTTGTCTCATCACTATGCCTGGGGTCAATAACGCCAATACACTATAGTTAGCTATCCAAGACAAAATGAATCATCAATTTTCAATCAAAAATCACCATTCGGTTTTGCCACTTCGATTGGATTCACCATAGCTATCGGCTTATAGGCCACACACATGCTACGTGATAGTTTATTGCCCCTGCCGCTGATGGGACCTTTAGGTCCCATATCTGGGCAAAATTCCCTTATTCTTTTGATTCGAATTTTATACGCTCATATGCAACAGTATGAGAGGATTCCATACTGTGTAAGGATCTCCTTGCTGAGGTAAACCTTTCAGAACGGGATCGTTAAAATTTTCATTGCCGTGAAGCGGCTACACATTTTTTCTCTACCGGGTCTTGACTCATCCTGAAAATTGAATACTCATCCTGGATGACTTAGCTGCGGGGTTGTCCACCGGTAGATGTTTCAGTCGTTGGTCCTGAGAATGGTAAATCTGACTATCCGTTAAAAATAACACTTGAGCATCGGAATGGCCCCACAACCATTCGATATGCTCATCTCAGGCTCGGCTTTTAAAGAAGCAATCAACGTAGGGAAGGTTGTCAGAAACTTGTCCCAAATCCTGGACCAGTGAGTCAGGCAAGCAATTAAAGGAAACTGAAGAAGTAAGTGAAGTGCCTGAAAGGAAGGAGGAAATAGACTGGCTGGGGGACCAGGAATCGAACCTGGGTTCTAAGATCCAAAATCTTATGTCTTGCCCCTAGACGATCCCCCAACCGAACAGGCACTTTAAGACTTACGGGTCTAAAGCGTCAAGATCTTTCAAGCGAGTGTTGAAAAAGCATGCCCTGAGTTTTGCCGAAGGGTCAGCCAGCGGCCTTCTCGCCCGTTTGTCATGCTCACGTGCTTACCTAAACACTCCGTGCCTAAAAGGCTGCGGCCTTGCTGGACGCAGATTTTTGAACACTTTATTGCTCTCAATTGCCACGAAAGAATATGGTGAGGCTTAAAACTGTTGAAAATCTGAATTATTCAACGGATCTTTCAAGGTTAGTACACACGCCCGTACACCATCCAATGCCGGTCATCCGGAACATCAACCATCAGGCGGCTTAAATTCAGTTCTGCGAGGTGGGCAGCCACCTCATCCTCCGTAAATGCCGCCAGTAGGGAGTGAAAGAAATCCTGCCGTAATCTTTCTGGTTCATGAGCCGCATACTGCTCAACGAGCGCCTGCGCCTCGTCTGGAGAATTCGGACGAAGGAGATCCATGACCACCACTAACCCACCTGGCTTGATCATTTTTTTTATCTCATACCAAAATCGTAACGGATTGGGAACATGGTGGGCCAAACTGTTCGACATTACGGCGTCAGCCGGAGTAGCCAATCTGACATCTTGAAACCGTTGGGAGAGAAGCTCTATTCGATGAGCTAACCCGGCTTGCTTCACCGCCTGTTCCGCCCAGGTGATCATGGGAATGGAGGCATCAATTCCTGTAATTCGACAGGTGGGATGATTCCGGGCCAGGCGGATGGCGATATCACCGGGACCGCACCCCAAATCCACAACATGAGGGCCATCCCGGTCCTCATAGAGTCGAAGAAAGGTATCCACAAACCCCTGATTTTCTTCTTGAAAATCCGCTTCGGCATAGGCCTGAACTTGCACCGGGTCATCCATAACTTCCGGTTCGAGAACCCGTTCCATCATTTCATATTCCTTTTTTTTGGCTACGTCACGACCCACACACCATCACCTTGCCGTACTCGGCCTTCGGACAAGACTCGAGCATACAATCGGCTCCATCCGGGGTGTTGCAGGTGCGAGATCCGAAAAAAGTCGCCATTCACAAACCATTGCGCATTATGACGACACGGTTCACAATAACTTGTCAGTTTGATCTGCACCTCTTCTCCAATTTTCAGATGGTCACCTGGTTTCAGCTGTGTCCAGTTTAGTCCGGCTACGGTGAAATTTTCTCCCGAGGCTCCAGGGTGAACGGTGTGCCCCTCTTGCTGTAAGGCCTCCAGGACCTCAAACGAGAACAGGCATAAGGCCCGATCCGGGCCGCCATGCAATGCCCGATTCCGGTGTCGGTCCCCATCCATCCCTTTGAACGTGATCCACGCCTCGGGCACGGGCAGTTTGGGGAGTCCACCTGGAGAACGATTAATTTGATAGAGATATGCGACAGAACCCATAAAAATCTTGACATCACCGGCATACTCGTCCGAGACGAAGAGGATGGTAGCCATCGATCGAAAGGATGGTCAAGCAGGACTACATCAATCACGGTGACCCTTCGATTAAAGTCTGAACAAAGCTTGTGATTTTTTGAAAATAGGATGTTCCCCCAACAAACGGCACATCATTATGTTCCGCACCCACTACCACAAACCATTGCTTAGGCTCATGTGCTGCATCATAGACCTGCCGCCCCAGTGCCACCGGAACAATGGAGTCCTTTTCGCCATGAATCACCAATAGCGGACGCCTGAGCTTGGCCAACTTTTCAGTCAGATTGAAGCTCGCATTTAGCAACCAGCGGGCGGGCAATCCTAAGTAATGGTGGTCCGACATAGCCTGGATAGAAGGAAATGCCCCTTCAAGAATGACTCCGGCCGATGGCCGGAGAATGGCCACTTCACCGGCCACACAAGCGCCCAAAGACCGTCCAAACACGACAATCCGGCTCGAGGCAATACCACGTCGGTTTAAGACATAGTCATAGGCGGCCAGGGCATCCTGATACATGCCTGGCTCTGAAGGAGTGCCGGTGCTCCGGCCATAGCCACGATAATCAAAGATGAAAACAGATAATCCTCGCCGATACAGCTGACGGATATTGTCTAACCGATGACTAATATTACCGGCATTCCCATGACACCAGAGAAGCACAGGCTTGGTCGGTCCGGCGTTAACAAACCAGCCGAATATGGTAACTGACTCATCAACCGGGAGCCACACCTCTTCTAAAGGCAGTCCACTGAGACTCGCCCAATTCCGGTCTTCCCATGCAGAGGGCTGAAATACAAAAACTCCTTCAAACATCCGCCCATTGTAGCAAGGCGGGGACACCAACGCGGATAAAAAATGCTAAATTAGGGTATTCTTCCCGTAGAAATTCCTTTTACCATTCGGGGATCCTTCACGATGGCTACTTATGCAATTGGAGATGTACAGGGATGCGTCCAGGCCTTACACCGTCTGATAGAACAGATTCGCTTCAATCCCGCATCCGATCGTCTCTGGTTCGTCGGGGACTTAGTCAATCGAGGACCGGATTCCCTGGAAGTGCTTCGCCTCATCAAGCAATTGGGGAACTCGGCCATCACCGTGTTGGGCAATCATGACTTACATCTTTTGGCGGTGTGGGCCAAGGTCACCACTCTTAGTCGAAAGGACACCTTCCAATCGGTGCTCTCGGCACCTGATGTGAATGACTTACTCACCTGGTTGCGGTTTCGACCCCTTGTCCACGTCGAAGACGGATTTTGCATGGTTCATGCCGGCCTCTTACCATCCTGGTCCATTTCTCAAGTCCTGGAGTTAGCTCGTGAGGTGGAGGAAGTCTTGCAGGATGAGAACTTTCATCAGCACCTACCGGCAATCTATTTTCGAAAAGCCATCGTGTTTTCTCCTCATCTGAGCCTTGACGAACGATTAGGCCTCACCACCAATGTCTTGACTCGCCTCCGGGTCTGTACCCAAGAAGGTATTCCTGAGTTCTCGTTTAAGGGGCATCCCGACGACGCCCCTCCGGGGTATATACCATGGTTCCAAGTTCCCAATCGAGCGACAGAAGAGGACACAATTATTTTTGGTCATTGGTCGGCCTTAGGAGTCGTAAAAGGACCACGCGTGTTCGCGATTGACGGTGGATGCGTGTGGGGACGGGAACTCATTGCCCTGCGCCTCGAAGACCAACAACTCTTTCGCGTCACCTGCTCAAAGATTTAATCAGATCATCCTTCCCGCCGCAGGATGAAAGGCCAGGCAGTCTCCCCTTTCCCATACACGCAATACCCCATGCCGTTCCCTAAAAATTTACATCACCCATTACATGTATCTGATGAGATACATTCTGTATCCATTTAGATACCTAGTGATTCCTCCTTCCTCTCTGCCCTTGGGTAAGCTTCAATTTTTATTAGCACCATATAGTGCTTAATAATTGTCGGCATTTACTTCCTAGGATTTATTCAAGTTCTTCAGGCACTTCTCTTGCTTGAATCTCTAGGTACCACCGGGAAGCGTAATTGCGATGGAAAGTAAACAGTCCTGAAGACTTAAGGGCACCTCACCACTGTATTTATTTTAAGAAAGGGATCAACATGATGAAATCAATTCTCCAACAAAGAACCAATTCATCCGCGAATAATTCGGCCACCACCCACAGAAAAATTCGGCGACGCCATACTCGCATCCATTTGGATTCCCTTAGACCCGATCCATCGGCCTACTGTGCCGACGCACTCGCTCAATGTCCAAAATGCCAAGGCCTGGTGCATCAAGAGGGTGGAGAAACTTCGAATGAAACCGTGGTCCGCTGTCTTAATTGTGGATGGCAACCGCATTATCAGACTCCTATAATACGTGAAACGGCCGAATCCAGATTGATTCGCTCACTTACCGCCCAGTTTGTTTCAGAATACGAGTGGCATCGCGTACCTTAAAGTTTTTACAGCCACAGTCATTCGGTGCCAGGGTGACCTTGGGAATAGTTGCGAACACCGCGGTATTTCCTCCAGTACTCTAAAGAGTACTTTCCCATTCCATCTGAGTAACCACCCTAGACGGTTTCCGGTCTAGCTCGCTTCCTAGGCCCCCATCCACTTGAATTCCTGCTCATTTCTGACCAGGAAATTTCCCGACATTTTGTGACGAGCTTTCCCTCGGTACTACCCTTGCTTCTTTACAATATTTGGGTGAGACTCCATGGTGAAAGTTGCGTTTGCGCCTCAACCTGGGAAACTTTGAGGGAAAATAATATCGCACAGCATATACTGGTGATGAATGAAATCCCCGATTCTTTCCCGCACAATAAGGAAAGAATATGAAGGAAGAATCTCTATGACCAGACACTCGGCAATGTAGGCACTTATTCATCCTTTCCAATGAATCAACAATCAACCATTTCCTGGCCATATGGTAGAACGAATAACCTCATAAACGTCCCTGAGACACGATGAACCATTTGAGGGCTTTTTGCCACCGATCAGCCTATTGGAGGAAACTTGTCCGGGTGATCGTGTGTGTGGGACTTTTCCTCGACCTGTCCACTGTCACCTCGGCGGAAGAAGTCGCCATACTGAAGTCCGCAGACATCAGCGCCTATTCGGAAGCCATTACCGCATTTAAATCCGCCCTTCCTCCCTCTCTCCACGTCACCTCGGAATATGACCTCAAGGATGACATGGCAGAAGGCCGGAACTTGGCCCGCCGCATTCGCGCATCCAATGCCAAAGTCGTGTTGGCCGTGGGGTTAAAAGCGGCTGTGACCGCCAAACTCCAAATTCAGAAAATCCCCGTCATATTTTGTGTGGTTATTAACCCGAAAAAATATGGCTTACCGACAGACAACATGGTCGGCCTCTCTTTTCGTATCCCGTTTCACCAACGCCTGCAAACCTTACAAACCCTGGTTCCCAATGTCTCACGCATCGGCGTGCTCTTCGATCCAGAAAAAACGAAAGGGATGTTGAACCAGCTTCTGCAAGACGCGGAGGCGTCGGGAATCAGGATCGTCACGGAGGAAGTATCTGCCGAGAAAGATGTCTCGAAAGCACTCAATGCCATCAAGAATCGCATCGACGCCTTGTGGCTCCTGCCAGACAGTACCATCCTAAACGAAAACACCCTCGACTTTTTGCTAAGTACGACCTTGGAAGCCAATGTCCCCCTCCTCGGCTTCTCTGCTGATTTAGTGCGCAGCGGCGCCGTCGTCGGAACGTACTTCCGTTATGCGGAAATTGGCAAACTGGCAGCTCAGCTATCTCACCAGTTGGCCCGGCAGACTTCTCCGCCTCTATTGGGAACAATCATATCACCCGGACGTGTTCGGCGTTCCATCAATCTAAGGTCCGCAAGGCATTTGGGCTTATCCATCACTTTTGACCTCCTAAGGCAGTTCGATGAGCAATTTTAACCCGCCACACGCCCATCCATCGCCGCCCCTCCCAACTGAACCGACTGGATTGGAGCCAGGGTATCTCACCTTGCGAACAAAATTTTCCTTGTTCGTCAGCCTGGTTATTGTTCTCGCCTGCTCAAGTCTCAGTGGATATCTCATCCAACAGGAAGCCGAGGTCATGGAAACCTCCCTGCTCAATACGGGCAAGGTTCTGATTAGAACACTGCAGAATATAAGCCTTAATCGATTAATCAACCAGGATTTGCCCTATCTGGAGAGAATGCTGGAGGGCGCAATATCCCTATCGGAAGTCGTCTACGCCATCGCAAGAGACCAGGACGGCAAGGTGTTAGTCGAAAAATCAAAAGGGAAGTTAGTGGATATCACGAAGTTACGTCGTGACGAAACGCAGCCCTTATTTCCGGATGATTCCCTCACGGAAACACTCATCACAGCGGCTTCCAAAGTTTCTAAAATTGAACCGCTCATGACGGTCTTATATTCCTCACCTCTCAAAAAAGGACTCCTGCCTAAAAGATCCGCGGAAAAGAAGTCTGCAGAGGGATTCATGTTTGGATCAGAAACCATTTATGACTTCGCCCTTCCCGTTTACCGAAATCATGAACTAGCCTCGACTTTAGAACTGCTGTCCTCAGAAACCCTTCAAGCCAGTCCCAAGGTTTCCTCGAGACAATCCAGCCTCATCGGCATCATTCAAATCGGCATAACCACTGCACCCATGCAACAATCCCTCAACGAAACAGTATGGAATATCGGTCTGCTCACCCTGGGAATCATCGTTGTGGGTATTCTTCTCACCATTCTGTTAGCCAATCGCATCGTCACGCCTCTTCGCCGATTGGCGGAAATGTCTCATAAAATCGCTGAAGGAGATTTGTCCGTGACGGTCACTGCAGACACGCAGGATGAAGTGGGACAACTCACCACCAGCATCGATCGGATGGCGCGAGCCCTCCAACAACGTGAAGAAGCCATCTCTCATTATGTTCACACCATCACGAAGCAGGTCACACAACTCAGTACCTTGCATCAAACCGGAATTGTGATTACCTCGACACTCGATGTCCAAAAACTGTTTTCCACCGTCCTGAAGCTTCTTCGAAAAAATCTGGGATTCCAACGCATGATCCTGGTTCTTCAGAACCCTGGAGGCACCAAGGCCATGGTCTCCGATGTGTCAGGGGTGCCCCTGAATTTAGAGAAGCAAATTCGACACCTTGAATTTCCTATTTCTCCAGGAAGCATAGATGAAACCCTTTTGCTCCACGGACGTCCGGTCTTGGCGTACGATCTGGAGGAAATAGCCCATCAGATGAGCCCTCTCATTCTTCCCATCTGTCGACAAATGGAAGTGATCTCTTTTGTGTGCGCCCCGCTGCTGAGTCATCAACGCGTGCTGGGATATCTGGGAGCCGATCGGGGCCATCAACGCTGCACACAGGAAGATCTGGATTTGCTGTTGACCATAGCCAGTCACGTGGCGGTAGCCATCGATAACGCACAAACCTATGAGGAAGTCGAAAAACTTGCTCAAACGCTCGAAGCACGAGTCAAAGAACGCACGCAAGACCTGCAGTCCGCCAATGAACGTCTTCAGGAATTAGACCGGTTGAAGTCCTCCTTCGTGTCCATTGTCTCACATGAACTTCGCACGCCGATGACCTCTATTAAAGGGTTGGTGGAAAACATGTTGGATGGCTTGGTCGGTAATCTGAATGACCGACAATCATTCTATCTTGAACGGATGAAATACAATATCGAACGACTCACTCGGATGATCAATGATCTCTTGGACCTTTCCCGCATCGAAGCAGGCCGCATGGACTTGCACCGGGGCCCCGTCAACATGGGCAGCCTCGCCAGAGAGGTTGTGGAAACGTTGCAATCCATCGCGCAAGAACGTTCGCTCATTCTCGAAGCCCATATTTCCGATCCCATCGGATTCATCCAGGGCGATCGGGATAAACTCATTCAGATTTTTACCAACCTCATCAACAACGCCCTCAAATTTACAGAATCTCCCGGAACCGTGACAGTGGAAGTCAACCAGCGGGACGACGGTATGATTCAAACCTGTGTCATTGATAGCGGCTGCGGCATTCCTCTCGAGGAACAACAGACGATTTTTGAACGGTTTTACCGTGGGCAATCCTCTGAAATGAAAAATCGCGGAGCTGGCCTCGGCCTGGCTATTACGAAGAGTTTAGTCGAGCTCCACGGTGGATCGATTTGGGTGGAAAGTACCCCCGGAGAGGGTAGTCGCTTCTGTGTGATCTTACCCGTCACACCCTCGACCACACCCTCCTAAGAATCACCAAGGCGGTCTGTCAAACATGTATCCGTTTCGATACAAGAGGTATCTGAACAGATACATTATGAATTTTGACAATTTCCTCTTTCCTCGAAAAACAAACATTTAGGCAAGCCTATAAATTGCAATGCTTTTTGAATGGCTGGAGGAAAGTAGGGATAATTCTAGGTAACCTTGTCTACCAAAATTTTACAATCCTCTGATTTGCCTCCAAAGAAAGGAAACATGTCAACCTTGTCCACGAAGCCGCGCATTTTGCTCGTGGATGACGACACCGACATTCTTCTTGCCCTCTCTGACTACCTTCGGCAGGAAGGCTTTGAGGTGGATTCTGTAGAGACCGGAGGGGCCGCCCTCCAAAAAAGTTCGACATCATCGTATGATATCGTACTTCTTGATGTCGGACTTCCAGATCGGGATGGCATTGAAGTGCTCAACGAACTTTCTCAGGCCCATCCACACCTGCCCGTCATCCTGTTGACCGCCTTTACCTCCTTACGAAGGACTGCCCATCCGGACATCCTCGATAAAGCCTTTGCTTACCTCACCAAACCGTACCAACGCCAGGAAGTTAAATCCGCCATTCATCGAGCCTGTTTGGCACGAAACATCGCGATCGCAGGGTGGCAAGGCTCTTTCGCACCCACCCATCCCATTGCTACCTTCCCTTCCCTTCTTCAACCAAGCTCAACCGGGACTTCCCTTCAGGACGCAACGCAGCACCCATTGAACCTCACCGCCTATGAACAGCTGGCAGAGTACGCTCAACTGATGCAATTCGCTTTTGATCATGTACCCAATGGAATCATGGTGGCAGATTCGGATAAACGCTTACGTTTTGCCAATCAGGCGGCTTGCGACGCCTTAGGCTATACACAGGAAGAACTCAAAACCCTTCGAATTCCCGACATTGCCCCCTACCATGACAATGAAAAATTCCAACAACGGCTGGAAAGCTTACGAAAGGGTCAACCCTTATCGTATCCATCCATCCACCGCAACAAAAATGGCCAGGAATTCCCTATTGAGATTTCAGTGTACCTGCTCAATTTTCAAGGCCAGGAATTTACCTGCGCGGTAACCCGTCCTGTAGTGGAGAAATCCCCGAAGGCCTAAAATTTTGTTCGGCGCCCAGGTCCTCATACCACTCTGTAGACGGCCGGGTCCGAAACCATGAAACCCGTTCACAAAGCTCACACGACTGAGAATCTGTCCGCAGAGAAATGATAGCAAGTCAAAGGAATTGAATACGACTACTCAGGAAGGAACCAAAAAGCATGAGGGACTTTTGAGTGTAGCTGAGGAAATTCGTGGGGTTAAGCAAGCTGCAACCCTCAATGATGAAACTGGCATTCAGAATGCCTTTAAAAAGCCGCTACGAATTCAGGATATGCCTGTGTCTGTTTTTTAGCCTCCCTCTGCTCGGCGGCGAATCTGAAACCCCATTTTTTTCCTGACCGAAGTAACCGACCACTTGGCATTCTTTCAAAAGAAGAAAAGTCTCCAGCCTTTTGATATTGGAGAACTTCTTGCCCCCTCACCCAACCCGGACTCACCACCACGCTTTGTACAGGCTCGACACAAGGTATTTCAGTTGCCAAGGGCTTATGATGTTTAACATGTCTAACCTGACTGATTCCCACTATGCCCACAAACTGGTTTTCCGGAACCCAGCAGGCGGTTTTTCATGGGGATATCAGTACGAATGCCAGCATTCGGACCAATTCCAAATAGGACAATAGGTCCTCATTCCCATTTAGCAGTAAATAATTGGTCGTTTGAACCTTGGGGAGTCTTTTCCCGGTTCCTCAAAATCCAAAAATGATCAGGAACTCTCAGTCCCTTGCTGAATGCCTTTTTGTTTGAGGAGGCGAGAGAGGTAAGTGCGTTGAAGTCCAAGGAGTTCTGAGGCTTTGGTTTGGCTCCAGTTGCTTCGACGCATGGCCTGCTCCAGAATGCGGGTACCGAACCGGTCCAGGGATTCATGGTAGGGGAGATTGTCGATCTCTTCGAGTTCGTCTTTTCCTCCCCCCAATCCCAAGAGGTCTGGAGAAATTTCTTCCTCTACTCCCAACACCACTGCTCGAGCAATCGCATTGTCCAGTTCCCGGATATTGCCGGGCCATGCGTAGCATCGCATCGTTTTAATGGCAGACTTGGAAAAACTCCGCTTCCGTTTTTTCATTTCCCGCATGTGGCGGGCTAAAAAATGTTCGGCAAGAGGAATGATATCTTCGGGACGATCCCGCAATGGAGGCAACAACAAGTTCACGACATTCAGCCGGAAATACAGGTCTTCCCGAAAGGTCCTCTCTTTAACCGCTCGCTTCAGATCCTTGTTGGTGGCCGCAATCACCCGAATGTTGACGCGGACCAATCGCGTCCCACCTACCCGGGGAAACTCATGATCCTGAAGCACCCGGAGTAATTTAGCCTGAAGCCCCAGCGGCATATCGCCAATTTCATCCAGGAAAACGGTTCCCCCATCCGCGGCTTCGATTTTCCCCTTCTGGAGAGAGTCTGCACCGGTAAACGCCCCCTTTTCATGCCCAAAGAGTTCGTTCTCCAGGAGGGTTTCCGTGAGAGCCACGCAATTGATGATGCTGAAGGGCATATCCCGCCGGTCGCTCCATTGGTGAATGGACCGGGCAAACAATTCCTTCCCCGTCCCGCTTTCTCCCAGCAGCAACACAGTAGCATCAGCTTCGGCAGCCCGTTTTGCCAACTCCACCATTGAATGCACCTGAGAGCTATTTCCCACGATTTGGCTATACCGGCTTTCCACCTCCGTGCGCAACGCAGCAACCTGCCGCCCTAAGGCTTCCCGCGTTAGGACCTTTTTGAGGACAATGGCCAGATGGTCCAGCTCAATAGGTTTCGTGAGAAAGTCATACGCTCCGGCTTTCATGGCTTCAACGGCTTTGGAAATTGTGCCATGAGCCGTCATGACCACCACAGGCAACGGGAGGCACTCTCCTCCGCCAAAGGTCTGAGAATCAGCCTCTCCATTTTTTTTCACACTCATTTTGGCTAATTGGTGCAACACTTCCATGCCGGCCATCTGTGGCATTTCCAAATCCAACAGCATGAGATGAGGAAAGTCCTGCTCATATTTCTCCAACGCTTCTTGGCCATTTCCAGCGGAAATCGTGTCATAACCCAGGGCCTCTAAGCGGTCTGTCAGCATGAGGACAATGTCGGGATGATCATCGACGATGAGAATTTTCTTTTTCATGAGGGTTCTCCTCCTTAAGCCCGCACCTGATTATCCCGTGTCTATAAATTCGCAGCCACCCGAGAATACCTCACCTGCCCAGCCCCTCCAGCACGGCGGCGGCCAAAAGCGGCACCATCAATTCATGATGGCCGGTCAGCGCATAACCTTTTCCACCTTTTTGCGTTGGGCGTTTGACAACATTGGTCATGGGCCGGTAATGGGGGAGAAAATCCATATTCACCGTCGTGATCTGTTTTAAGGCTCGTCCCAGATTCCGCCCCAACGTTACGGTTTTGAGAAAGACTTCCGGCATCATGACCGCTGATCCCAAATTGATATACACGCCCCCTTCCATCTTCGACACCACTGCGGCCAGCTTGCGAAAATCCAATAACGAGCCGCCACCAATCGCTTCGCCGTTTGCCTGGGGATGCATGTGAATAATATCGGTCCCGATCGCCACATGCACCGTGACGGGAAGACCAAGTTGCGCACCGGCCGCCAGCAAACTCCTTCGCCGATGTGGAAATTGCCTGGGATACTTCAAAAGATACCGGCCGACCGCTTCGCCAATGCCCAAACCCTGTTGCCATCCCTGCACAATCGCCTCATTTAAAATGCGTCCCGTGTCTTCTGCCATGCCAAATCGTCCGGAATCAATTTCGGCTTCGACCTCCTCCGAGGTTTGCCCCAGGTAGGCTATCTCAAAGTCGTGAATAATGACGGCTCCATTCATGGCCACGGCCGTAATCACACCCTTGCGCATCAAGTCCACGATAATGGGATTAAGACCGACCTTGGTCGGATGGGCGCCCATGCCGAGGATCACCGGTTTTCCCCGTCGTCTGGCATCAACGATTGCCGCCACCACAGCTCTGAAAGTTTTGCCCGCTAAAATATCCGGTAAGGTTTTAAGGAAGGCTTGAAAGGAACCAGCACGCTTCCAGGGTGAACCAAAATCCGCCATTTTCACTTTGGAATGACGGGTTTGAAGCGGGTAGGTTCGAAGCCGGGCGAGATTCAGCTTCGGAGACGTACCGGTCGGCAATGATTTAGCCCTGGTCACCAAAAAGACGCTCTTCAATAAATTCGCACAACACGTGCCCCAGCGTAATATGACATTCTTGAATACGTGCCGTCACCGAAGAAGGGACTCGGAAACAATAATCGACGAGATCTCCGACTTTACCCCCGGTGGCACCTGTCCAGGCCACCGTAACAAGGCCACTGTCCGTGGCCGCTTCCACACCACGGATCACGTTCAGGGAATTCCCGCTGGTGCTAATGGCAATAGCCACATCCCCCTTGCGGCCATGCGCCTTTATTTGCCGAGAGAAAATATCTGTATAGTCATAATCATTCGCAATACAGGTAATGGCAGCCATATCGCAGGCCAACGCCAGGGCAGGAAGGGGATCTCGATCGCGTCGATACCGGCCCACAAACTCCGCGGCAAGATGCGAGGCATCCGTCGCACTCCCACCATTCCCAAAGAGCAAGACCTTTCGGCCTTCACGAAATGCCCGGATCAGCAATTGACCAACTTCAACGACGCGTTCCGCATGGGTCCGGATAAATTCATTTTTGATATCGGCGCTGGTTTCAAAGGCCTGGATGACCGCATCAATATTCATCGTGGCCGATTCTATCAGGATAGGAATCAAATTTCACACTGTGCGAAGAGAAATACCGGGATTCCCCGTTGAGAGAATAATATCCACAATCGGTTTTCTTGCCGGGCTCCTCAACCGATGATATAGTCGACCCATTGTGAGTGCCCATATCCCCACCAAAGCACTCCTACTCGCCATTCAAGCCGACCCGACGTCCGCCATCGCCATTGTCCGGCACTTGAATCCTGACATGGTTTGTTTTTTTCTGCACGAGTCCCATAAACAGGTCGTGGAATCTCAGATCCCTCCGGCCTTGTCACGCATGCCACAGCGTTGGGACTGGATCTTCACCCCTTCCCCTGAAAGTTTTTCGGCATGCCAGAAAGCCCTGGCTCATGGGCTTGGCCCTCTGCTAACGACCTGGAACGTGATGCCCGGGGAACTGGTGATTGATATTACCAGCGCGACCGTTGGCATGGCTTCCGCCATGGTGCTGACAGGATTTCCCTTTTCCACCAAAGTGCTGTCGTTTCCCGGCCATCCTTTTCCATCTTCAGACCAGGCCGTTGAAGCGATCACCAAATTGTTGTCGCAATCCGAAGCCTCTGCCAATCCTTGGGACGAAGAGGCGCCGCATCTACGACACGAGACTTGTTACCATTTCAATCATGGTTCTTATGATGCGGCCATTAAAGGGTTTCACACATTGGAACATCGAATCAGCGGCGGACTGAAACCCTTTTATCGGGCCCTGGCCGATGTGGCACAGGGCTATGGCCTGTGGGATCAACTCCTGTATCGTCCTGCCTGGGAAAAATTAAAAGGCGGGATCAAAGCCTTGGAACTGGCCTCCGTGTGGGGCGGCCCTCCAGGCATGGATCGCCTCATTCACCTCCTCAAAGCTAACCTCACGTTCCTTGAACGAATCGTGCTGGATTCGAAAGATATTAAGCCGGCGGTGGCTCTCGACTTATTGGCATGGGCAAAACGCCGTGGAGATCGCGGACGGGATCTTGAAGTTGCCACTCACGTCCTGCTTCGCGCCTTGGAAGCCTTTGCTCAATCCCGTTTGTATACCCAGTATCACCTGAAAAGTTGGGATGTGAACCTCGAGCAACTCCCGGAGGACTTGCGAGAAACCTGTCGCAGGCAATATCTGAATGAAATCGATGGGAAATATCGCCTTCCTTTACAGGCGCAATTTCAGGCGTTGGCTACGCTTGGCGATCCCATGGGGCAACGCTTTGTCACGGATTGGTCTAAAATGAAATCCTTATTTGATGCCGCCGATCATGCGCTTCTGGGTTACGGATTTGAACCCATTAAACCCGAACGCTTCCACCAGCTCTATGACCTGGTGATAAAATTAAGTGGCGTGGGTCTCACCGACCTTCCGGAATTTCCAACCATGAATGTGTAGGGGAGGCGACCGGCCGGAATGGAGGTACGGGTCTATTATGAAGATACAGATTGTGGAGGAGTCGTCTACTACGCCAACTATCTAAAATACTTTGAACGAGCCCGAACGCATTACTTCGATAGCCATGGGCTGTCGGTTGCCGCATTAATACAAGAAGGAACTGAATTTCGCGTGATACGCGCTGAACTTTCCTATCGATCAGCCGCCACCTATGGAGACATCCTGGAGGTCGAGACCACGGTAGCAGCCGATCGACGAACGTCTCTCACGTTTTCCCATGTGATCAAAGATCGCACCAGCAAAAGATTGGTCGTGGAAGGATCGGCAACCCTTGTGGCCGTGGATACCAACGGCAAAATCAAACGCCTTCCACCTCCTATCCTGAAAGTCCTGGGCCTCCCCTTAGGGTTCACTTCCTCCTGAGACCGCATTCCTATGGCTCTCGTCGATTCTCGACAACCGGGAATGGTGCTGACGTTTCCTCGGCTACTCTATGCGGAAGCCTTGGAGCTTCAACAGTCTCTGGTCGCCCAACGTCTCGAGGACCGTCGGCCCGACACATTGGTATTGACCGAACACGAACCTGTCATCACACTGGGACGAACAACCAAGCCTGAGCATTGGGAACCCCGCTGGACCGAACTGCAGCACATGGGGGTCCACCTTCATCAGACCGGGCGAGGTGGATCTGTGACCTATCATGGCCCCGGACAGATCATTGGATATCCGATTTTACGACTTCGAAATTTCTGTCCTGGTCCCAAAATCTATGTCCAGCAATTGGAGGAGGTCCTGATTCGCACTTTAGCGGAATGGGGGATTGCCGGATGTCGTCATGAATCGTTTCGAGGGGTGTGGGTGGAAACATCCGCCAGGCGCATGGAAAAAATTGCCTCCATCGGCGTACGAATTTCCCGTGGGGTGACCATGCACGGCTTTGCCTTAAACGTGAACGTCGATCTTCAACCGTTCACCCTCTTAGCGCCATGTGGCATTGAAGGCTGTACTATGGTTTCCATGGCAAAGAACCTTGGGAGAACAATAGATTCACACGGGGTACGGACACAAATCGCCCACCACTTTGGGAAGATTTTTGGCATCACCTGGTTAGAAGAGAATGGACCCGGGTACGAACAAGAAGCGGGACAAGAGACAAGATATTGAAAGACGCTCTCCCGTTTGTCCGGCATGGCACAAGGAGGGTAATAATTTTTGAGAAAACCTGTATTCTGCTCATTGATGACAGCTTCGAGGCTTCAGACTCCCCAGCCGCCGCTCACGTGCAGATTGGCTCCCGTCACATATCGCGCTTCGTCAGAGAGGAAATACCGAACGGCTTGGACGGTATCCTCAACCTGACCAATATATCCTGCCGGAATTTTCTTAGCCATGCCATCCAGCTCTCCCGGTGGCGCGCTCCCGGAATCGATAAATCCCGGTGAAATCGCATTCACGGTAATGCCATCCGGGGCCAACATTTTCGCCAGGGTCCGGGTCAGAATAAGCACGCCGGCTTTAGCAATATAATGGGCGGTCACATGCGGTTGGGCTTCCATTTTGTCTGCGTTGGCCATGCTGAACGAAATAATGCGGCCAGATTTTCTGGCTTTCATCCCCGGTGCCACGGCCTTCGCGAGGTAAAAGATCGGGTGGAGATTATTGGTGAACATGTCCGACCATCCCTCAACAGTTTCCTCAAACAGTGAGATGCGATGGTAAGGGCCGGCCCCGTTGATCAGCGCATCAATCTTGCCCCAGGCATCTTCCACATGCTGAACAAGCTGTGTTGCCGCAACAGGGTCGGAGACATCACATTGAATGGCCAACGCCTTTCCACCCCGTCCCTCGATGCCACGCTTGACTTCTTCAGCTTCCTGCCGACTGGTACGATAGCAAAGAGCCACCCTCCAACCCTTCTCCGCCAAGTCCAGCGCGATACCCCGTCCAATTCCTCTGGCTCCGCCAGTGATCAACGCCACACCGTCAATCATTTCTCATCTCTCCTGTGGTACTCGTGTAGACACTCTCGTCATTCAAAAAGAATGATTATTCCCTTATTCGCGGTTGGTCAATCGCTTGGCCAACTCCTGCAAGACATTTTTGGTGCGAGAAGAAAACATCTGATTCTGCGGATCTTTCGAATCCCGGATACACATGTGAAGATCCTCCACCGTATCAAGATCACGAAGTTTCGGTAGGATTTTTAACGAGAGACCCAGCATTTTTACCTTCTGTTCTGTGAGGGCATACACCTGCTCCGTGGACCACGGTATGTTCTCAAACAGTTCCGGCACGGGAGTGCGCAACCCGATTAAATAATACCCGCCGTCCATGGTAGGACCTAACACGACATCATGATCGTGAAGACTGTCTAGTGCCGTTGTGAGGAGCGGACCATTTATACCGGGAATGTCCGTTCCAATCACCACAACCGAACGATATGGGGAACCGAGCGCTTGCTTGAATGTTGATGCCATGCGAGTTCCCAGATCGTCCCCTATTTGATCCCAGACCGGAATCTTGAATCGAGCCTCCATGGCCCGAAAGAAAGGATGATGGGGAGAGGGCGTTCCGGCCAGGATACGATCATAGCCCCTGAGAGATTGGCATCGCTCCAGGATATCTAAGACAAGACTTCCGTGGAGACTGGCCGCCTCATCAGGCGTGAGAGGAGGACACAGGCGTGTTTTGACTTGACCGGCAACCGGTGCCTTCGCAAAGACAATTATCGCCGACGTCGCAGGCGGGAGAGATCGACGTCTCCCACCCTGGCTCTGGTGTGATGGACGTGATCGACGTACAGCTGGGTCGTTACCGGACGGTGTCATAATACTGCTGAAGACGACGCGGATCCCATCCTAGCCAATACCACGCGCGGAGCGTCCACATGCGCACAATTGTGCGGAGAGGGCCGTGCTGTTCCCACCGTCGAAACGAGGTAATGACCTTCGCTCGCAGAGACGCAATCGTGCCAACTCGCTTCAACCGGCGGCTGAATTCAATATCTTCCATAAGAGGAATATTCGCAAAGCCCCCCAACGCTTCAAACACGGAACGTCGCACAAACATGGTTTGATCGCCAGTGAAGATCCCCGACCAGTGTGAGCGCAGATTCATGAGCCGGCTCACCATCCATGCATAACCCGTGTCCCGTGGAAATCGTACATCAAACCGGCCACCGACACACTGCGGATCATCCATGGCGTCTGCTATCACTTGCCTGGCATTGTCTGGCAATTGGGTGTCAGCATGCAAAAATACCAAAATTTCGGAGTTGGCCAAAGCTGCCCCGGCGTTCATTTGGGAAGCCCGCCCACATGGACCGGAAATGATCCGATAGCGGGAGTCGGATGCCGATTCCAACATCTTTCTGGCCACATCCACCGTGCCATCCCGGCTTCCTCCATCTACCACAATAATTTCTTCGAACCCCAGCGGTATCAAGACGGGCAACAAAGCCGGCAAAGCCTTCTGTTCATTCAAGACCGGAATGATCACGGCGATGCCCATGGAAAATCTAATGGCTGACCCACAATAGGAAAGACTAACTAAGAATTAAGAACGTTGGGCTACGAGCCGGCGGGTTTCTTGGGATTTTTGAACATAAAAAACACGACGACCCCGATCGTGCCCCAGTAAATCAGATACTTATGCCAAAATAACACTTCTCCAAAATGCATAAATGCCATCGCGCAAAGCAGAGACAACGCCATCACCGTATAACGGACGGTGAGGTTGTCCACGGAGGAATAGGCCCACATGGCCATTCCTGAAAAATAAATAATCATGGGGAAGATGCTGATTTCGGCACCGGTACTGGCGGACAGAAAAACCTGCAAAAACCCGATAAAGACCATGGCGGACCCCACCATACGCATGGCCACCTGCATCTGCAGGTTTTCTTGATCTTCCGGGTCCTCATCCCTGACTGGCGGACGGGGAGGCACTGGCTTGGGGGCAACAGGGTCGGTCGACTGAGGTTGTTCGGTTTCTGTACTCATCGTTACCACTTAAAATGTTTGCTGAGTGTGAGCCCCTGCTGGTAATAGGAAGACCCTAACGCCGATCCATATAACTGCGTGGGAATATCCCGCATCTTCTCATAGACGACCTTAAAAAACGTCTGTCCGTCATGAATACGGAAAGGCACATCGTGAGGACGGACCTCCAAGACCACCTGGGTGCCTTTCCGGCTGCGGTTGGCATAGCCAAACCCAGGATCGAAAAACCCCGCATAATGGGTACGCAATTCCCCGCAGGCAGCTTCATACGCTACCATTTCCGATGAATAGCCAGGTGGAACCTGTATTCGCTCCTTGGAGGCCAAGATATAGAATTCTTCCGGCTCCAACAGCATGGTAGCAGTGGCATTGCGTTTTAGCGGTTCCCAAAAATCGGAGGCCGCATAATGGCCCACCAGACTGAGATCAATCACATGACTGTTCTTTTTTGCCCGGTACCCCACAATCGCCTCGGAATGGTCACTCGATCCTTGCAAATCGACACTTAAAAACAGACCGTTGTTTACCCGGAGTTCCTTGGCCGATAAGGCCAGATCCGTTTTCCCGGAATCTCCATTGTGAAACAGCAACGGGGTCTTGCGATGAACGGCTCGCAACCCTGAATCCGAGACCATGGGTTTGCCGGACAGTAATCGTAATTGGTTGAGGGCCAATCCAGCCTGCACACGTATGGTAAACGACCTAGGCACAATTTCCAAAAATAACGGGCCTTCATACCCGGAGCGGATTTCATCAAAGCCCATATGGAGATCAGTCACCACGCGGGTAAAAATATCCAATCTCCCCGTGGAACTTTTTGGATTAGTTCGGCCACGGATATCTTTTGGCAGCTTCACCCTCTCCATCAAGGGCACGAGGTAGACATGACCCTTTTCCAGAATTGCGCCATTGGTCAGATCCATATCGTACATCACCATATCGGACCGGTAGAGGTCCTCAATGGTAAACTGGGATTGCTGATCTGAGGGTTCCGGCAGAAAACTGCTCAGGAGACGGTAGGCCTTCGTCCCCAGCCGTAAATCGAGACTGGCCGGTTGAATTTGGCGGGAGGTGATGGGAATATCGGCCCGGATCACCTTCTGACGAACCAGAGCACGAAGGTGTTGAAAGGACAGAATGCCCGTCTTCTTAGAATCGACCATTAATAGTCATCCATGGCGCCGGCACCGCACATATCCTGGGATGCAGGGGCGCCTACCATGGGGAGTTCACGCCCGTTTCCCGATGCCGGCTGAGGATAATGGTAGGTTTTATTTTCGTAATTTTTCAATACGGCCCCGTTCTCATCCAAATTCAATAAATAATCGTTGGGCAACAGAGGAATCTTTCCGCCACCTCCGGGTGCATCAATGACAAAGTGGGGAACAGCCATGCCACTCGTATGCCCCTGAAGAGATTGAATGATTTTCAACCCCGTTTCCACCGTGGTCCGGAAATGATTCGTCCCCTTGGTGAGATCGGCTTGATACAGGTAATAGGGTTTCACCCTGGCCAACAAGAGTTGATGCATCAGCCGTTTCATGATTTCCGGGTCATCATTGACGCCTTTCAGCAAAACGGTTTGGGCACCCAAGGGCACCCCGGCATCCGCCAATCGACCGCAAGCCTCCTTGACCTCCGGCGTCAACTCATCCGGATGGTTGAAATGCAAATTCATATAAATTGGATGGAAGCGCTTAACGATCTCACACAATTCTGGAGTAATGCGTTGAGGGAGAGTACCTGGCACGCGGGTCCCAAACCGAATCAATTCTAAATGCGGGATGGACCGAAGGCCTTTCAGAATTCTCTCAATGAGACGATCAGGCAGTAACAACGGGTCACCGCCGGACAGGATAACATCCCGTACTTCGGTATGCTCTCTGAGATACGCCACCGCTCGATCCAGCTCACCCTTTTTGAGAAACCCCGGTTTCCCCACCAGTCGCTTTCTCGTGCAAAACCGACAATAGATTGGACATTGGTTGGTCACCATCAACAATACGCGATCAGGATATCGGTGGACCAAATGAGGAACCGGGCTGTCCGTATCTTCTTCCAACGGATCGTCCGGGGCATCAATATCATCCAATTCGATGGCCTCGGGGACTACCTGCTTCCAGATCGCATCCCCTTTACTTTTAATCGTGGCCAGCACGGTCGGGGTAATTCGCATTGGATAGGGCCCGACGACGGCTTCCACCTCCTTGGGATCGACCCCCAGATACTTGGCTAAATCCTTGGGTTTGGTGATACTTGCGGCGAGGACCTTTTTCCAATCATCCATAGCTTAATGATTCCTTTCATCAAGGTTGCTGGAGGGTGGCTTGGTGGCTTCCCCGGAGGGAGTCCCATGGTCTTCGTAGTCGTCCAGATATGCCAGGATATCGGATGTCTCCGTCAACACCGTTTCTCCATGAACCAACACCGGGACATAATTCTGTCCCGAGACTTCATACAAATTTTTCCGGAAAGGTCGAACATCGGGCACAACTTCATCTTCGTAGGGCAGACCCAACTCAGCCAACCTCTCGCGGACGACTTGGCATTCCGGGCACCATTCCGTGTGATACAGTTTCATGCGGTTAAGAGTATCAGACATGTCAACTTGAGGTCTTCCCCATGAGAGGAAAATTACACTAGGACCGAAAGAACCAGGGGTTTTGGGCCTTATGAGCTTAGGTGACTAGCCATGATGGAACAGGGAGCCATGACCGCATCCCGCATTCCATGAATAATTTTTTTATCTTTGGGACATACCGTCGCCAGGACACCGCCCAACTTGGCCTGTCCCTCATTCACGAAATAATACGGAGATAAGCGCGCCCGTCCCTCCATACTGACAACGTCACCGGAATGGCTGTCGTAATATTCAACCACAACCAGTCGCCCTTTGTGAAATGTTTGAAGAATCGAAGGGCTCGTCTCAAATTGATCCAGAGCATGGGACACGACCTCTTTCCATTGGACTTGCGACATATCATGCCCGATCGAAACGCCCCGGCTACCCCAAGCCTGGTCGGAAAATCCTGACACTTTGATGACATACTGACGTTCTTTTTGGGTGGCTTCTCCCAACCACTGCCAATCCGACACCGCACGATTTCCATGGCGTAAGCCGGGAATCACCGCAGAAGGCGGAAGGGGTCTGGGATCCAAAATCCAGGTCTCGGGAATTATGGCACGAAGACAGTCAAACGTATCGGATTTCAATTCGTGCTCCCAAAATTTCTCCAGCATCGGATGGTGGAACAACGCTAAGGCCAGTTTTTCCTCCATCCAGGGCTTATACGGCGGGGTGACCACAACCCGGCCTTTTTTGGCACTGTAGGCAATCAATTCCCCTTTGGGAATATTTTTCAAATCGAACAATTCGTAGAACCGGTAAATCACAGAAAGAGGCTGTTCCTGTCCCTCATGGTGAATCAAAAGACCCTCTTCCGTAAATCGAATATCACGGGGATGTCCGCAATAGGCCTCCCAACCTTCCTGCCGGAGTTGGGTCACCACCCATTGCATTTCGGCGCGATAGGCTTCAGCTTCATCCGAGACTACAATGGCCACCCGAGGAGGCTGCCCGTGCAATGCCCCTCGTAACATACGGGAAAACCCTTGAACCAACCCGTCGTCCTGCGGCCACACAGGAAAGCCCTGCTGTGCATACATCCGACTCAAACTGCCGGTTAAGCCAATCCCTCCAGGGACGGAATCAAGTTCCGTCAGGGCCATGCCGGCGTTGGTGGGAATAAGATCGGGACGAATGACACCGGGAAGGTGATTTTTGAATCGATTCATCCGTGCAAGGACCAGAAGATCCTCCGGCTTTCCGATATCCAAATATTCATGAACCCACGCAGGTTGCAGACCTTTCAGGCTTTCAAGATACAACCGGTTCAACGCCTGGTAGAACACCAACAGATGCTGCCCTAATGCTTCAAAAAATTTGGCTTCCTCGGTGGAAAGCGAAAAGGGTCCGCATGCCACTCGCCAATGATCCTCTTGCCCCTTCACAAATAATCCGTCCTTGATCAGCCTGTCCCGAAAGAGAGGATAGGGGCTGTCAGATGTCGACGGACTCAATGGCAGAATGGGGCCGGACTGTTCTACGTGGGAAGAAATAACCGATCCTGGGTTAATCGTGGAAGACGGGTGTAACGGACCAGGCACGCTGACGTCCTTCACTCGTCGATCACAAGAGGTTGGACCTGCACGAAATACTTCACGGGCCTAACATGAAATGATTGGACCTTAATGACGGTCCTTTTGCTAGAATAGGGGAGATCGTAGCACGCTCTCTTGAAACCAGACAAGGCACGCACCCGATGGAAATGGCGGGCCAAGTCGCCATGAAAGTTATACGCCTATGCCTCAGGCCATCCCCGTCATTCCTGGTCCACAGGTCGTTCCCTCCGCCGTCTGTTTTCGATGCGATGTGTGCTGTCGTTTCCCCGAACAGGACAGTATCCTCAGACCGTACTTTACGGAAGATGAAATTCGACAGGCCGTCACGCACGGCATCTCTCACTCTTCCTTTCCTGATCATCGGGGTAGTCAGATTGAAGTCGTCCGACATCCCAAGGAGGAAGGATTTCTCTGCCAGGCATTTGATCCCATCACACAACACTGTCGCATTTATGAGGTTCGTCCTCTGGATTGCCAATTGTATCCCTTCGCGCTCATGTGGAATGCCCAACACGATGGGGTCGTGCTTGGGTGGGACACACTGTGTCCGTTCCTTCTTGAGCAGGCTGACGGAGACAGGCCTCACACGGGGGGTGCCCCACCAACTACAATGCTGACCCTTCCAAAGGCATTCATGGAACAGGCCCAAAGAATTGCGAACTATCTGGAATCTGATCACGTTCTAAATTCCCTTGCCGTTCATCCTCGATTAGTGACTCCGTTTCAACCGGACGTCGTCGTGTTGCACACACTTGATCGCCTGACCGCGACTCTTCGATCCTCCAATACACACGACACGCGGTGACGGCCACAAACTCGCTCTTTTCTCACAAACCCTCCATCTCGGATAACTATCGTTTATGTCCATTCATCTCAGTCCCTTGCCCATCAAAGATCAGGTTCGTTTGAACCAGGCCATTGCCTCCACATGTATCGGGGGGAAAACTCCCTTGAGCACCTGGTCATTTCCACCGCATTATATCTGGAAAGACCTGTTTACCTTTTCCTGGACTGACATTGACGGCTGGCTGTGCCTCTTCGCGGAATATTCCGATGGGATATTTATGCCTCTTCCCCCCGTCGGGCCTTGTTCTGGAATCGGATCCTCTTCCGGCAGCCCTCTCAAAGACGTGCTGAGTCAAGTGACTGCATACATGGTGACCCGGAATCGTGGATCCAGCG
The DNA here is from genome assembly GCA_024760505.1 of Nitrospira sp. GTDB lineage: Bacteria > Nitrospirota > Nitrospiria > Nitrospirales > UBA8639 > Nitrospira_E. Next base: position 1,149,447 of record CP058931.1, on the reverse strand, counting down.
TTACGCGAATTGAAAACATTCCCGCTGATTTAAAAGAAGAAATTCAACAATGGGGATACACCCTCCTACCAAAGGACTCCGATTACCTCTATCGCACTGCCGATCTCATCCAACTGAAAGGAAATCCCTACAAATCCCAACGCGCCGCGTGCAATCGATTTATTCGCGCACACCGCATCCGGATTGCCCCCTACCAGATCATCGATCGTGATGCGTGTTTCACCCTTTTTCACCGTTGGGTTCATCAAAAGGAAGATATCCCCATTTCCCGTTTAGGACCCAACGAGGATGTGGCTCGCCTGATGCTTCGGGATGCCGCCAATGCCCATCGAGTGACGCTTCAGGAGTATCGTGAACTCGGTCTCACCGGGCGAATCGTGTGGGTGGATGGAGCTGTCAAAGCCTATACGTTCGGGTTCCCACGGACCCCCGAGGTGTTTTGCGTCTTGCTGGAGGTGGCAGATCGATCAGTCTACGGTTTAGCCCAGTATCTTTTCCGTGAATTCTGTCGCGAGTTTCAGGCATATCCATTCGTGAATACCATGGATGATTCAGGGCTACCGAGTTTAGCAAGGACAAAACTGGCCTATCATCCCTGTCAATTAGTGCCCAACTACATTGCCCAGCCCTCGTGAGTGATAAGGATCTCCCCCAGTGGAGGGTAAAATAAGTCCGCCGGCGGCGTAGTCGTACCTTGGTCATGCTTACGTTTTCACCTGTTCGCTCCGCTTGCCAACAAGCGGTTACGTCTACCGGACGTCGCAAGCAATATTGCGGATTTCCCTTCGGCATGGCGCAGGGCGGGACCGGATGGACTCTTTGAACCCTCCTTTCTTGTTCTCGATTGCTCCGTCATAAAAGGGTCAGGAGGGGAACCGGTTAAAATTTTGAATTTTTCAACAGGCTCCCATGGAAATGCATCTATCGTACTTGCAGGTTGTCCTCCCTGAAATGACACCCGTATAATGCCCCCTTAGCCGTCCATGTGTTTCGCTGTTTCATTCCTTAATTTGGATGGGATGTTATGAAGGGTCTTGAATTCGGTATTGAACAATTCCGGGTCACCGAGGAACCGTTCTATCAAGAAGTGAACGGGGAAATCGATCTGTTCACCGTGGGTGCCAAAAACAAAATACCCGTGATGTTGAAAGGCCCCACTGGATGCGGAAAAACCCGGTTTGTCCAGCATATGGCTCATCGACTCAATCGGCCGCTGATTACTGTCGCGTGTCATGAAGATTTGACCGCCTCCGATTTGATCGGACGCTACCTGTTGAAAGGGGAAGAAACCGTATGGGTGGATGGCCCGCTGACCCTGGGAGTCAAGCATGGCGCCCTCGTCTATCTGGATGAAGTGGTTGAAGCCCGAAAAGATACCACCGTGCTGATCCATCCCTTGAGTGATGACCGACGGTTTTTGCCTATCGAGAAAAAAGGGCAGATGATTCAGGCCGTGGATGATTTTTTGCTGGTGATCTCCTATAACCCCGGATACCAAAGTGTCTTAAAAGAATTAAAGCAAAGCACCAAGCAACGCTTCATGGCCATTGAGTTTGGTTATCCTCCCAAAGATATCGAGACCAGGATCGTGGAACATGAAGCAAAGGTTTCCAGGGACGTGGCCATCCGGTTAGTCAAATTGGGTGAAAAGGTACGAAATCTCCGTAACCATGGCCTGGAAGAAGGTGTCAGTACCCGACTGTTGATTTACGCAGGGACCTTGATGCAACAAGGCGTGGCCCCCGACCGGGCATGCGATGCCGCCATTACCCGCCCGATTACAGACGACACCGATATGCAACGCAGCATTCAGGAACTCGTCAAGGCCATTTTTTAGTGTGAGCTGACCAACACGCGACAATCCCCGCCTGCGGACAGGCCGTGACGCTCAAAAAGAAATATAGACGGCGTATTTCAGGCGCTGGAAGTTTGAAAAAGACCCTTCTGATAAGCCCGGCCAATCGGATTTCTTTTTTTTAAGAATCCAGGAACTTCCTACCACCTTTCAAATTATCCCCAACTTAATTCGAGAATATCCGGTGGTCCGCTGTTTGTCGGTTTGGGAGTAAAATCCCTTCTATTTCCTGACCTGACTTGATTCGACTGGGACCCCCTAAGGCGCTACCGGCCCAGGCGCAAAAATGGCCTTAACGCTCTACATTCCAGGCGACAGTCAACCGATACGGTCAATGGATAACCGACACAAATCATCCTCAGATGACCTCAACAGAACCAGAGATCACCGTATGAAGCCAAAAATGACCAACCACCCCATGTATACCCTGCTTCGAGAGGGAAAAATTACTGAATTCAATGCGCGGTTCAAGACCGGTGAGAAACCCGATCTGAGCAATTGCGATTTCCGGAGCGTGGATCTGCGGGGCATTGAAGTGGCAGGAATGGATTTCCGGGGAAGTTATTTCCGGCAGGCCGATCTTCGAGGAGTAGATCTTTCTCGATGCAATTTGGAAGGGGCCAGCATTCACGGCACCAAGATCTCCGGCACGCTTTTTCCCAAAGAACTCAGTGCTCAGGAAATTCTCCTTTCGAACCAGCAGGGCACGCGTATGCGCTATGGCGTATAAATGCTCGTCCTTGTTCTGATCCGCTTTTCACACAGCATCATTTCTTCTACGACCGCAACCCACAAACGAAAAAGGCCTCCAGGGCCCTCCTCCCTCGCGAAGGCTCATTCGTTGACACCTTTCGCTCCTCAACTTACACTGCCTTTCCCAAGAATCGGGAAGGGAAACCTCATGAATCAACCCCAGAACATTATCGCTATCGTCTATGACTTCGATCATACGCTGAGTCCGCATTACATGCAGGATCACACGATTCTCCGGCACGCCGAACTTGACCCGTCCACATTTTGGAAAAGCTGCACCGCTCTGATCGAAGCCCGGGATTACGATCAGGAGCTAGCCTATATGAAACGAATGCTGGAAGAACCCCGCATCAGGACGCTTTCGAATCAGGACCTCCGTGACATGGGCAATCAATTGTCCTTTTTCCCGGGTGTCCCCTCATTTTTTGAAGAACTCAACGAGATTTTTAAAAAACCCAAATATGAGGAAGTGCCCATCCGCTTGGAACATTATGTGGTCAGTTCCGGACTCAAGGCTATTTTGGAGGGAAGCGTGGTCGCCAGCCAGGTCCGCGCCATTTTCGGCTGTGAGTTCGACGAAGAAGATGGGCACATCAGTTTCCCCAAACGGACTATCAGTCACACACAGAAAACCCAATTCCTGTTTCGAGTCAATAAAGGATTGACGGATTTAAAAAAAGATGTGAACGACCATATGCCCGAAGAAAGCCGTCGGGTGCCGTTCCGACAAATGATCTATGTAGGCGATGGACCGACAGACGTCCCCTGCTTTACCGTCATGAAAAAAAATGGGGGGTTCGCCTTGGCGGTCTATAATCCGGAAGATCAGACCCGTCAGTCCTTTGAAAAATGTTATCAACTGACCTTCCACGCGGACCGGGTCCATTTCATGGCTCCCGCGGATTATCGGCCTGGCAGCCATCTCCGCCTCATTCTGGAAAAGCACATTACCGAGGTTGCCGATAGAATTGTCGAGAGTCGCCGACAAGGGGTTGAAGCTTCCCGGGTACCTGCTCCTCTCCCTTAATCGTTCTTCCATTTTCCCAACATTCTTTCCTTCCCGGTCGTAATTGTCGCCTGATTGCGCAACACTTGTGGGTCAAGTATTGTAAAATGAGAAGAATGGATTAGACAGAGAAGGCCTTCCCACCAGGAGGTGGATCATGCACATTGTCGAAAGTTTTTTTATGAAATTGTTTCGTAAGTCTGTTGGCGATTCCGGCTTCCTTCGCACTGCAACGGCCCTTCTTCTTATTGGCCTGTTCAGCAGCATTAGTTGGGCGGACGATCCGTTTGGCAGCTCGACCCTGGCTCCCAACAAAAACGATATGCTCAAAGACATGGCGTTTGACCAAGTTAATTGGAAACGCCCACAGGGAGTCTTTACGTGGATTACTATGGCCACGGGATACGACACACCTTGGGATTCCCTTGGACGGCCAGGATGGATGACTACGGGGGATGCGTATGTTGAGCCCGTTAACCCAGGCGTTTCGGAATTCCCCTTAGACACGCAGACGTTTTACATCGTCTTCGAGGCACAACCCTTAGACGCCCCTGGCCAATTCGCAGCTGCGTGGTTTCAAATGAAGGATGGGCAAGTGACGTCGAATACGCCCGTCGGAAAAGACGTGATCGAACTGGAAATGAATCAGCGATCCGGATACTTTCTTATTTCAAAGCCGGCAGAGGGATGGAAACCCGGGAAGTATCAGGTCAAGATTTTTTATGGTTCACCAGGCCAAGCGCTGCATGCCGTCAACGTCATCGGTACGATGGAGTTTACGATCAAAGGGTAAACCCTAGACCCGCAGAGGTTTTCCACTTATTTCGTGGGTATCCATTTGATAGGGAATACCTCCTCCCTCCGTTTGCAACAGACTCGTTTCCACACATACTCGCCCATGAAGATGGGGGATCTAGCCTAATCTTCCTGCAGGCCTATCGGTTTCGCACACCACAAATGTACAGAAGAATCAACGGGAGGGATTGGGTTCGGGGGCAGGAGAAAGCGGCTGGGAATTGGATGGGCGGCGGGAACGAAGAATTTCTTCCAGCGTCAGCAGGGCATCCCGCCCGGAATTGGTTTCAAATCCTTTCGATAAACTTGTGTCCGCATACGTGTGTCCCTGTTGCTGCGTGGCGCTCTGGCTCAAGCTGCCAGACCAGGGGCGGGGATCTTGCGACCCATGCTTCCGACCCCAGGCCGCCAGACAAGCCTTGGCGATGATATTGTTAAGCGGCGCCGGATTGTACAGCATCTTTTTGATGTTCCAGGGCGTCAAACTGAGCGGGTTGTAGCCCTTCGATAAATACCCTTCCGACAATAATCGTTGCTCCAAATCCGTATTGGGCTGGATTCCTAAGAAAAACATCAAGGGAAACACCCGGTCTTCTCCCAATATCGAGGCCACTATTTTGTACGACTCGATACTTTGGAGGAGCGTCTCTTCTGTTTCGTCCGGGGAATTCAGGGAATAATTGAGAATGACCCGCCCGTTGAATCCCGCTTCCTTTAGATACCGGCATCCGTCATACAAATGTTCAAGCTTGAAGCCCATATGCATGCTGTTCAGGACCTTTTGCGAGCCTGCGGTGATCGCGACCTCTAAATCTCCCACTCCGGATTGCACCATCAGCTTGGCCAACGTTGGATTAATCAGGGAGGTCCGGACGTATCCCGACCATTCAATATGTAATTGTTGAGAGATGATCCGTTCCAGGATTTCCGTACATTGGGGGTAGGCATCCTTGCCGGTGATGAACTGCGCGTCGGTAAACCAAAACCGTCTGGCTCCCCATTGATGGTAATACTGAGCAATGTCCTTCACCACATTTTCCGCCGGGCGATAGCGCACCCGTTTGCCTTCAATATAGGGATAGAGACAAAACGCACAATCATACGGGCAGCCGCGTTTGCTCTGCACGCCGATACATTCGCCGATATATTCACGGTATTGTGGGAATATTGACGTGAGATAAGGAATATCCACGGAGAGCGCATCTAACAGGGCCGGCGTATTTTTTGTGCCCTTGGTGACCCTTCCCTGCTCTTTGATAATGAACCGTTCTTCACCAAGAGGCTCGCCGTTCAGGACTTTGAGAATCGCGTCCTCCCCTTCTCCCAGAATACCAATGATGCCTTCCGGCAATTTTTCAATAAGCTGATCCGCAAAGGCCGTGAACGCTCCGCCGCCGATCATCATTCCGATTGAGGGAAATTCTTTCTGAATCAGCCAGGGATACGAAAGGTTATTCCGGATATCCGTGTAATAGCGATACAGATTCTGCAGGCCTTGGAAGGAGGCCACCACTCGCTTCAGGGGATTGCTCGCGTAATAAAAATTAAACGCATGCTCGAGCGAGGCATCGCCTTCATGCGGAGAAAAAATCTGGATATCCCGCCATGAGAAACACACCAATTCCGGCTGAAAAGCCTTGGTCACTTCCCGTAATTGTGCTTGACGTTGATCCGGAGGAAATAAGGAGAGATCCAGAATCTGCTGACGCACATCCGGCCGGCGCCGGTGGATGAAGTCAGCCAGGTAGGTAATCCCAGTGGGATAAACCTTTTTACAGGGGAGAAAGACGTAGAGGACAGAGTTCATCGTGCTATTTCACCGCCACATGAATGGCGACAATTCCACCGGTCAGATTGTGATAGTCCACTGATTGAAACCCGGCTTCCTTCAGTAATTGGGCGAGCCGGTTTTGGTCCGGGAAATTGCGTATTGACGCCGGTAGATATTCATACACCCCCGTACCATCGCGAGCCACCTTGGTGCCGATCCAGGGGAGCAAATGAAAGGAGTACCAGTCGTAAAGCTTTCGCAGGCCGGCTGAAACCGGACGGGAAAATTCCAGGCACACAAAGCGACCCCCCGGTTGCAATACCCGGCAGATTTCCAAAAGCGCTTGGGGAAGATTCCCGACGTTGCGAATACAAAATCCGGCCGTCACCGTATCAAATGTGGCAGACGGAAAGGTGAGATGCTCGGCATTCATCTGCAAACAGGTAATACGGTTGGCCAAGCTCTGGGACCGGACTTTATCCTGGCCCACACGCAACATGGCTAAATTCAAATCCGCTGCGATAATTTGGCTCGTATAGTGGAGATGTTGATCCACTAAGATCGCGAGGTCGCAGGTTCCCGCACCCAAATCCAACGCTCGTGTCCCAGGGATGTCAGGAATGTAGGAAATCGCCTTGCGTTTCCAGGAATGGTGCAGACCAAAACTCAGGAGCGAATTATTCAGGTCATAAAATTTGGCAATGGCCGTGAACATTCGCTGAACGGCCTGCTCCCGAGCCGGACCGGTCCATGTGGACGCCGCTTTGCCAGGGATGTCGATTTTATTCATGACAGGTACCACCCCAAGGACCTAGCACCCGATCTTAAGTTTTGTCAAGAATTCAACCCTTCAGAAAACTGGAGTGAACGATCAAAGCCTGCCAACACACTGCAGGGAAAAACCGGAGAGGGAATTAAATAAATAGGGTGGTTTCCGCACCGGAGCAGGCAGAAATAATTGCAGGCAAGCCCATTACTTCATCGACCCCTTGAGTGACCGCTTTGGCATCGACTCCCATATACTCCAGTCCCGCGCTACAGGCGACTAATTTGAACTGGCCGACCTGACGGGCTTCCTCGAACATGTCCGAAATGAGCGGAACTTTGCGTTCACGGATCAATCGGGCTACTTCGGGGGCTTGGGCGGCATATTCCGGAGGAAAATCCAATTCATTTAACCGGCCTTCAGCCAACTTTTTGATGGTCCAGAACAACAGCACCACCATCACGTCTTTCCCCATCGCGGAAGCCGTTAATCCCAGCGTGGCCACTTGATGGAGCTTATCGTAGGTCGCATTATGTGCATAAATGACGAATCGTGGCTTACCCCCCATGGCGCGTCATTTCTCCACTCATAAGGGAAACCATCCCGGCTTGCGGTTGTGGCTCAGTAGCCCCTGACTCACAACTAACGTTATTGACCACCATAGTATTACCGTCTTGTGGGACGAATTAAAGGCTGTGGTTTGCGTCGAGTGAGGGTCCAACCCTCTTCCTCATATAACAAGCAGCATTTCATCCGACCACAGACCCCGATCCGATGGCTATCCATGCCATTCATGGGTGCGTCAGCCCGACCGCGAGGATAGACGGGCTTAAAATCCGTTAAAAAGCTGGAGCAACAGAGCACCAACCCGCAGGTATCAACGCCACTCAGTCGAGCGGCTTCCTCCCGGCTTGAAATCTGGCGCATCTCAATCCGACATCCAAATCGCCTGGCCAGATCTTTGACCAGTTGGCGAAAATCAATCCGATCATCGGCCGTATAGGTGAAGGTGAGTGATCGCTGGGCAAATGAACCAAACACTTCCACTAACGTCATGCCGAGCCCCAATTCGGCAATTCGTTCCTGGCAAAATTCCTCACCTTCCTGGGCCAAACGCAGCTGGCGCGCAATCTGGCGTTCATCTTCTTCAGTGGCTTTTCGAATAATCTGCCGCATCACCCGCATCGGCGGGGTAAACGGGAGGAATTGAGGAGGGAGGTAGACTTTGCCAAAGGTATGGTCGTTGTCTAAATCCAACAAGACCCAATCACCGACCTTCACGGTATGATCATCGGTCCGAGTTTTTTTCACCTCTCCCAGATCCCGTACTTTGACGCCGACCACTGCCACTTCTTCTATATATTCTCTTTGATCTTCGGATTCCTGCACCATGAATCATTGCCTCCCTTTACTACCAAGGAATTCTGTAGGCGTGAGGGTCAATCATACCGGACTTACTGGAAGAGGCCAAGCAGGAATTCTGTTGGCTCAAACTTGGGTACTCTAACCCGTTCCCGACTCACACCGGCTAACGATGTTTTCGCAGAAAGGGAGGAGGGGCATGATCCAACTGGTATAAACCGATCGGTGTCAGTTGATCCGCGAGATGAGACACCAGGGTTTCCCCGTTGGGTCCGGCTCCAAACACATCAAACGCCTGGCCGAAATGATAGCGACAGCCAAATGGTTCCAGGTCCTGCCTCAAACTTTCAGGAGGATCCCAATTCGCGGTGAGCAAGGCCGTACGGGCCGGGTTACGGCCACTGAACATAAATGATAAATGATCGGGATACCAATCCGCACCCCCTGTCGCATAGGAGACAAAGAGTTTGGCTTGAGCCGTTCGACACAACTCGGCCAAATAGGCATTGGTCAAAAAGCCGTTTTCTCCCACCTCCAACCAGGTTCCCGGTGGAGAGAGACAGGCATATGCCGCATAACTCCGGACTTCTTTAAGTTGTTGTTGCGAGGCAAAGACCAAGGGAATCGGACCGTACTTTGACACAAGGTTGGCCATAACCTTGTCTTGCAAAGCCGAGCGGCCATCATTGGTCGGCCCGCTATCGGCATGCACCAGCGTGTTCCGCCCCCGGTCCGCTACCAAATAGCAATTTCGCGGAAGTTCCACATCACATGGATCTTCACCGAAAAACGGCACGGATACGACCTGGGCGTCCCCTATTCGCCAACTTTCTCCATGAGCCAGCTCTCTGACCTGCGAAAAACCTAACTCTCTCAGAAGGGACAGAAAATCATAATGCAGCGCTTTCCGGTTGCGTCGACTCGGCACAAAGATCGGCACATCTTTAGGTAAATGGTACAAAGTGCGAGGATCGACATGGTCGTCATGGTCATGGGTGAGAAAAATTCCAGCCGGGCGCGGAAGGAGGTTGGCCCACAGAGACGGCACAGGCGACTCCGCGAACCATGGCATGAGCCAGGGATCAAACCATAAAAAATTATCCTGGTGTCGATACATCAAAGCCGCATGTCCCAGATGCACCACATCTTGATCCCGCGTGACTTTACGCCAATGGGCCTCAAGGGAGGTGTTGGGAGCGATAGCCAGACAATCATGGTCTTTCAATAAGGTAAAGAGCTGCGCCAATTGCCGTTCAAGATCCCGCCCGCCGGCCTGGGCCACCGTTTGAATCTCACCCATCGTTTGCCGGCCAGTGAGAAAACCCAGGAAATGCCCCACATTCGGCCCGATTGGCCGCTCAAACCCGAAGGGGATCGCTTGCCGCGTGACGGAGTTAAAAATCCGCAACCCTCCATACGTCATCTTGGCCGAGGCTGTGGGATTTTTGGGATAGTCCCAATGAAAGGTTCCATCGGATTTCCGTCCGCACTGAATATGTCGTTGTAGGGAAGGACGAGATTGCACCACTTCCGCATAAGCATCCTCCAAACGACGGGATAATTGGGGGTCATCCACGGAAGCACGTTTGGCCATGATGTCGCTGATGGCAGTCTCGATACCGCTCATCATGATCTCATGCACCTGATGAAGACTACTGACGACCTCCGGGTCCACCCCGCCCAAAAACGGGAAAGGTCCGGGCGGTTCGGAACTCTCCAACTGAACCCAGACCCAAGGGTTCAGTCCAACATGCTGCGTGGGATCAATGGTCGTCCAAGGATTCATGGCAAGATGAGAGGGAGAGAGAACTGTCTCGTATTCTGCGAAAGGAAGGAACCACGAGGGTTCGACCCTGCTCTATCGCAATTGGATTGAGGGTTCAAACAACACCTGAATCGTATTCTGATCCGGATCCGAAAGATAAAACGAATAACTGCCGTCGCGATGTTGCTTCAGAGGTTTCACAATCGTGAGGCCCTGTGTTGTGGCTTCCGAAAATAGCGCGTCCACACTTGCCGGAGAATCCATTAAAAACCCCAAATGATCCAACGGGTGAACCTGGGAGAGGTTAAATTGACTCAACTCTTCAGAAGTCACTTGATGCAGTGCGAGATTATCATAGCCCGTACTGAGGTAGACATTCCCGGGATCAGGCTGCCACACAACTTTCATATCAAAAAGTCGTTCATAAAACCGCTGGGATGCCTGAACATCCCGCACCCGTAAGGCCAAATGTCGAAGCCCGAGGGTTTTTCGTTTTTCCTGCATCTCAATTCCGTCAATGGATGAAGAGTGAGACCACATCGCCCACGAGTATTTTCGGAGAAAGGCATCATACCCAGGACCCCGGGATGGAGCAAGTTGCCGAACGAACGTCAAAGATTCCAAGGTCTCTTGAAAATCTCCCCTTAATCTGTATTTCTTTAGGATTCCACTTCCCGACTCAACGGTTCACGATGAAAACAGGTGGAATAGTCAACGGCTCCTTCTGGTGACGCCCAAGCAGACCCTGTGGAGTCTAAGTGTGGCCTCATGATTCAACTTTCCCTCCGAAACCTTTGACCTATCATTCATGACCAACCGGAATTATGGTATTTTAACAATCGAATCATTAAAAAATTGTTGGATTGCCAGAAAAAATTGGAGGGGAAAATGGTAGGAAGGATGTGGAATCGACGGGTAGGGTGTGTTGGGATAGGGGCGGGCCTACTACTTATCGCTGCAGTTTGTAGCACGGTTGGCGCTTCTGAACCTCCTCAGGAAATCGTGGGAAAAGACGGCGCTCCGATGGTCTTGATTCCTGAGGGAGTCTTTCCCATGGGTGTGCCCAAGGCGGCCCGGGATGGGGGGCTTGACGAGCGGCCGAATCATGACGTGTTTGTAAGTAGTTTTTATATGGATAAGTACGAACTCACCAATGGGCGGTATCTTCAATTCGTGACTGAAACCGGTCACCGGACTCCCCAACATCCCACGGATCCAAAGAAAGGACTGTGGAAAGGAAATATGATGCCCGAGTCGGTCACCGACCTTCCAGTCATCAACGTGGACTGGAAGGATGCCGAAGCCTATTGCCACTGGGCCGGGAAACGCCTTCCTACCGAAGCCGAGTGGGAAAAAGCAGCAAAAGGCCCCAACGACTGGCGTTTTCCTTGGGGTGACGTCGAACCTACGCTGGAACATTTGAACTTCAATCAATCGTGGCGAGGAGAGGCCACGTTAACCCAGGTGGGTATTTATGAAAAAGGCAAAAGCCCCTATGGCATCTACGATGTGGCGGGTAATGTCTGGGAATGGGTGGCCGACTGGTACGAAGCAGACTATTATTCCAAAAGCCCTGCCCGGAATCCCCCAGGACCCGCAACCGGCCAATTTAAAGTATTGCGGAGTTCAGGCTGGCAGGGGGAAACCCCCCAGGTCCGAATTTTTACGAGGATCAAAAGTCTTCCAACGGACCGCAATAATTCCACTGGATTTCGATGCGCCCAGGATGTGCCTGCTCCATCGGGCCAATAAATCTTTCACCTCTCTGTAAGGTCCCACCATGAGCGGTGAACAACTCAATGTCGGCTTTCAAGGACTCCGGGTGGGGGCTCTTGAAAGCCGGATGGCCACGGAAATGGAACGACTGATTATCCGGCACGGAGGCGAGCCCATTGTCGCCCCGTCAATGAGGGAACTCCCACTAAGGGACAATCCTCAGGCCCTGGAATGTGGCGATGCCTTGATGGCAGGTCAGGTCGACCTAATGGTCCTGCTCACCGGTGTAGGATTTCGGACTCTGCTGGATGTTGTTCAAACCCGGCATACTCGTGAGGCGATCATTGCCGCCTTGCGCAACACGGTGCTCGTCGTGCGAGGTCCCAAACCAGCCCTGGTATTAAAGGAGCTTGGACTTCAGCCGAACATTCTGGTCCCTGAACCCAATACCTGGAAAGATACTCTCGTCGCTCTTGATGCATCCTACCCGGATGGGCTCCAGGGCTTACGGATCGCGGTGCAGGAATATGGGGTCAGTAACCCGAAATTTCTAGAAGGCCTGAGGGAACGGGGAGCAAAAGTTCGACCGGTACCGGTCTATCGTTGGACCTTACCTGAGGATCTGGCACCCCTGAAACATCTCCTTCAGGAAGTCATGGATGGGGTCATACCGGTTTTGTTGATCACCAACGCCATTCAAGTGGAACATCTCGTTAAGGTGTTGGAAAAGGACGAGAAGATTAACCTTTTTAGAAAAGCGCTTCATCGCATGATGGTCGCCTCTATTGGCCATCTGGCAAGCGAACGGCTACGCCACTATGGCTTCCCCGTCGACCTTGAACCTTCCCACCCCAAAATGGGGATTCTGGTCAAAGAGGCCTCCCAAGCCGCTCACACCATTCTGACCACGAAGAATCCCCCCCCAATGAGGGATAAACCCTCGCCCTGATCGTCAGCAAACACATCAGACCTTCACACTTAGCCCTTTTGGAGGCATTTCTTTTAACTTCCGACTGGGTCGGAGCAAAATGCACCCAAATTTCAAGCACAACCCGTTAACTGGAATTTTTAAAATTCATAATAGCTGCCGGGTTTCGGCCCGGTGGCCGAGGTCCTTTTGTTTCGGCAAAAGGACCCAAAACCAGTGACGCCCCGTCCGGTCTCATTAAGATGGGACGGACGCGAGCCTGAAGAGGGCGGCCTAACTCGCTGCGCTCAAACAAAGCCCGCCGGTCCATGAGAGCGTCCGACCCAAAGACCGGCCGGCAGGCGTCAGTCGACGGCGATAGGAACATACACACAGAAGACTAGATATTAATTATAGACACTATCATCCATGAAGCCGGTTCAGATGGATTGAGCGGATTTGGTACCGAAGCGCGGGGCTTGGTCTCATGCAAATACCCCCAGATTCCGATGATTATGACAAAAACGAAGAATTGGTTAGATATAGGTATTACGCAGACAGCTGTTGATAAAGGGCCCAACCCTCAGGCCAATCCCCAAGCCCACTCTCCGAGTTAATGTGGCCTGCTGCTCCAATGTTCACGAATCGGCTACCCCACCCCGACGCACAAGCACGGGCAAACGCAAGACTCCCATACGGATCGTTGGAACTGGCTATCACGATGCTTGGGAAACTAAATGCGAGCAGAGGCACTGGAGAAAAGCCTCGCGCCTCTAAGGGAAAACCGGCTTCTTCCGGATTCGGTGGCGCCACCAACAACGCACCTTTAATCTGGAAGCTGGTACGTGCCGCCCAATGCGCGACGCAGAGGCACCCCATGCTGTGCGCAACAAGAACGGGACTGGCGCCGATTTTCGCTACGACTTGTTCAAGAACATTCACCCACTCATGGCAGACAGGATTTTCCCAATCTCGTTGTTGCACACGAACAAATTCGGAGTTCGCAGACTCCCACAACGTTTGCCAATGGTCCTGGTCAGAGTTGCCGATACCCGGCACGATGAGAGTAGGGATATTCACGAAAGCGATTCTATCCGGCATTTTTAATGAGGATTTTTAAAACATTTCGGGTGTTGAACCCATAGTGTCATTGATTATTGGCTTTCAAGGATTACTTTTCACGGTCTAATGAACATTATCTCTTCAAAGGGCTTTGGGTGACATTGGATGCTTTGAACATGAGATGGGTGCCAAAAATAGTCACCTTTGAAGGAATCACTGAAAACCCATTCTTGTGGGGATACTAAGATCAGACCACAAATTTTGGAAAAGGTATTATGACGAAATAATCCATTTGGCTGACGAAATGGCTCTGGATCTTTTTCCCGCCACGTTATTCCCTCATCACCATAGAGCGCAGCGGGCATTGTCTTGTCTGCAAAAGGGAAGTGAACCGATTGCATGACGAGGAGATTCGCCTGCGTGGGGGATACAGGTCGGATCATGGTCTCTCTAGACTTCTTGAGGAGCCGTTTGACACTTTTACGAAAGGCGTCTGCATCTATGGGTGCCAGTGATCCATTCTCTGTTCCCATCAAATAAGTTACACCCGGGAAAATGCCAGGTTCTTTATTAGATTTTTCGGTAAAGGAGAACCGTACCAGAGGCGTTCCATTCGGTTCCCAAGAATACTGTGGCTCTCCCAGAAGAGTATCTAAGCTCGTCACAGGAGAAAATTGTTTAATAGATCGCTTCAGAAATGCAAAGAACGGGTTCAAATCCTGACCCGTAAACTGGTCAGAAACCCAGAAATTGATAAACCACGGCTTCGCAATGACTGAAAGGTGATTTTGACATTCCCGTTTGAAGAGGAGTTTTGTTAGTTCATGCGTGACATTGTGGAGGCGTTTCACTTGCAGATCGAAACCAACGCCATGGATGAAAAACGAAAATCTGGTGGATTTTGCGACTCAGGCGGCTCATATTGCAAAGCCTGCACATCTTTGTTACGGCGGAGCATCTGACAAATCCAGATTTCAAATAGAAAGTCACATGCCTTCTCAGGATCGGGCTGGGTACAAAAGTTTTGTACAAGCCTGTGAAAACCCAATGAGTCGAGATCATTAAGGATATTGTTGAGAGTCTCGATTCGATCAGGGTTTTCAACATACCCTGGATAGATTCGCAGATTTTTGAGGATATTAGGTCGAAAATCTTTCATGTATTCTTCCATGTAAAAAAAAAGCTGCCCTGTCTCAGCATAACCACAATTTACACCACTCTTTGACCAACAACCCGATCGGCTTTACCACACAAGAGGAATGAGACTTTTTGTTTGACGTCGGTAGGCCTCATATTCAGGAAAGCGTTCCATCAAAAGGCCCTCTTCGTAGCGGAGTTTGACCGATAAGGGCACCAATAATCCCACCCACAACAGCATACGGTAGGGAAGCGGACTTCCCAGGGTCCAAGCCAGGGTCACCAATAAGACGCTGGTATACATGGGATGCCTGATCCAGCGGTAAGGGCCGAGGACAATGAGTTTCCTTTGGCCGGGAACTTCCGGGAAGACCTTCACTTGTCGCAGCCCCATGGCCTGCAGCGTTCAGAGGCCTACCACTCCGCCACCAGCAAGTATGGCTCGAAGGCTCCAGCCTGGGGGCCACAGTGGCCCGGTGAAGGCGATCAACCCGATAAGGACAAATGGGATTCCGGCCAGCGTCAGAGAAAGAGCGGAAGGCGATGCATTCTCATTGTCTTGATTCATAAACAGCTTGTACAAGCTCCCGAAGTGTTTTGACCCACCCCTTTAAGAAATACCATCGATCTTCCGAGGATTTTCAAGGAAGGGGTACAATGAATCCAACGACTCACAAATTGTCTTCGACGTATACCGCGCCTCTCACGGCGACATTGGCCCAGACGATGATGCAATGGCACTCGACATTCCTCAAACCCATTCTCCCGGCCGTCTTTTTTTTCGCCGGCGTGACCTATGACACCCTCACGTTAACACGCATCGATCGATTGCTGGATAATCTGATTATCCTCCTCTACATCACGCTTCTGGGCACGCTTATTATCCTCACCGGACGATTTCAACTGGGACTGATCCCCTCAACACCGGACGTACCCGGGTGGAATGTCCTCAGTTTGATGCATCGTGCCCGTCCGCATTTTGGCAAGGCCATGCAATTCTTATTAGGCGGGCTGTTCAGTGCCTATGCCATCCTATATTCCCAGAGTGCATCATGGTCCACGTCAGCCATCTTTTTGGGAATCATTGTCGGGTTGCTAATCGCCAATGAATTTCTTTCCAAACGATATTCCAGTCTCAAAATGCTGGTGGGCCTCTTTACGATCGTCACCTTAAGCTTTATGACCTTTTTCCTCCCTGTCTTGACGGGCTGGATGAATGCCGCGGTCTTTTTAACCGGTGCCCTCATCACCATAGCCGTCGTATGGGAAACCGTCAGGCTCACACTCCGCGGCATTTCCAACCTTCCTATCAGGGCTTCCTTGAGCATTTGTTTTCCGGCTTTCGCCCTGGTGGGTCTGTGCACCACGTTATATTTTTTAAATTGGATTCCTCCCATTCCCCTCTCCCTCAAATCCGGAGGCATCTATCATCACATCGAAAAGCAACAGAATGAGTACCTGCTCACATATGAAGATGGTCCCTGGTACGCTGTGTGGAAACGGTCCGATGACCGTGTCGGAACGGACACACCCGTCTATAGCTTTTCATCCGTATTTGCTCCGATCACGTTGCATACCACCATCTATCACCACTGGGAATGGCGACCACTCACCAAGTCGGCTGAATTCATCACCACGGATCGCATTCCCATTTCCATCACCGGCGGAAGAGAACACGGCTATCGCATGTACACCATGAAACAACGGCTCCAGCCTGGTGAATGGCGGGTGAATGTGGAGACGGAAGACGGGCGACTCATCGGACGTATGGCGTTCTCAGCCGAAGCAAATTATTCGCCCTCCCATGAGCTGACGACCATCACACAGTGAAAAATTTTCCTTCTTTCCTCGAGCCTGTTCATCGAGCTACGTTTCGTCACGCCGACATAATATCTGACAGGCGTTTTGTGTCGGGTTCATCACCACAAAAAAAATTTAAAAATTCCTGGAATTAATTGCTTAGACGTTGTAGTATAGATTCCATATCATCATGCACAACTATCGAAACACTTCTTGCTTACATCATTCCCTCTTCAATTTCGCTCCCGAACATCGCTTGGCATTGCAGAACGATAGCACCGATAAATTTTTCGCGTGACGTCCTACACTAATAACAGGCTCAAGTGTTCCTATTCACAGACTCACTGCTATCGTAGGAGTGAGCTATCACTGCGGCTTCGACGTCGCATCTCATTTGAAAGGGGGTGAGTGTTTTGGCCACAAAGAAGAAAGCTCCAGCCAAGAAAAAGGCTCCAGCCAAGAAAAAAGCTCCAGCCAAGAAAAAGGCTCCAGCCAAGAAAAAGGCTCCAGCCAAGAAAAAAGCTGCCACGAAGAAACGGTAATTTTCCCAGTGTGCGGACATTACGCCGGATGGGGCATGCTCCATCCGGCGTTTTGCTATGGTCCATCTGTTCTACCGTCAATCAGAGCAGAGGCCATCTTTACCGGGCTTTTGTCGGTCTCCCTCATCTCCACTCTTTCCATCATTGCTCCATCTCACCTTTTTGCGGACCACCGCTCACCTCTCAATGGACGAGCAGTCTTCAGCTCTTGACTCCACGAACTCCACCTGGAATGATCCTGATCTCCACAGGTATTGAGTGAACACCACACAGATGTTCTGCTTTTTAGTTTCTTAGAAGGGAATGTGATATGTCGCAACACACCGGTAAATTTGTCGGATTGATGGCTCTGTATGTATTCATGGGTATCGGGGCAGTACTCTTTTCCAATGGCTCCGGCTTTGCCTCGGAGGAAGAGCTGAACACACCCCACTCTCCCAAAAAATCTTCTGAATCTTCATCGCCCCCAACCCATCAATCCCCACAAATGGACGCTGCAAAAATGTCGTTAGACAAGAAGGGTCAGGAAGAATTGGAGGCGTTACGGAAAAAGCCGGATGAATTTCGTACGTTGATGACCGGAGTGCAGATTTTTCTCGGACGCTTTGGATATGGAGTCGGACCCTATACGGGAACTCTCGACCAGACAACTAAACAGGCCTTGAAAGCCTATCAGAAACATTCAGGTCTCTCTCAGACCGGAGACCTCGACTTTCCCACACTGAAACGCCTCACCGAGGATGATCGCCTTTTAAATCGTGTGGTCCCATTCCTTCCCCCGCAGACCTTTCACGATCAGGAATGGGGACAATGGGTGGAAGTCCAGGGTTCCTGGATGCTCAAGGAAGGCAATACCGACGATGTCCTGCAAACCTCGCGCATCACCTGCATGAAAGAATTTAAACGGTGTATCGACTCGACTGCATCCCTGGTGAATGCGAATGTGCCCCAACTCAAAGTGCATACTCATGTCTATGACATTCAGGAATGGGATGACGCCAACATCGTGTCGGCACCCTATGATGGGGAAGCCTGTGCCGTGAGTATTTTACGGATTTCACGGAATCCTCCACTAGCCACCCGTTTTCTTTCTTTGCAAAACAAACCAGGACCGTGCGCCAAAGTGCAAGCCGAAGACCGACAATACGTTCTGGAAGATGGTCCCAAAATCTACCAGATTCTCCGGATGCAAAAGGCTGAGGCTATTCAACAAATCCTGCAAGTCACCAAGTAACCCGCTGTAATCCGGGATCAATCGTGAGGCTCACACGGATAGGACACGGGACATTGGGGGAATCTGGGGGCCAGATAGACCCGATGTCCCGTGTCCTCAGAAGTCCCCCTCATGAAGAACCTCCTCGCCGGACTCGGAGGAATGCCCTGGTTAGCCCTTGCCCCTAAATGCCCAGGAAAAGTACAGCCCAGCCACGGCAATCGTGAAGAGTTGAATGTTTTGGAGTATGGGGCTGCGTTGGGCCCCATCCGTGGGGGGGGAGGTAATAAAGTGAAATCCTAAAAATTCCGGCGGCTGTTCGGGTGGCGTTTGCCAAGGAGGGAATAAGACCGCCAGGATGAGAAGGCCCACCATGATGTAGAGAATACGAAGGTTGAGTGGCTCCTGCTTGGAATTCTCCACAGGCTTTCGATCCACCCGATTCCCGCATTTTGGACAGAACCGTCCTTGTAGAGGGAGATCATAGCCACAAGAAGGACACGGCTTGGTTTCACTCACACAGCACCTGATTTCTGTTAAGATAAAATATGTCTCATGATTGTTGGATTTCTCTATCTTGCCCAATTTTCATCGATTCGTCCAGGCGAAACACCCAAAATGATTTGACTCACTTCCCATGTCATTTTTATAATTTCTCAATAGATCACGATTCAATCCCAACATCGACCCTCATTCATTCCCTCAGACCGGTGCACGTTTCTCTCCCGATACATCGCTTTGCCCCTTTAGCCCATGCACCAACTCCACCATCATTCATGAATCATCTTTGCCAGGAGACACCGTGACACCCTCTTCCTTTCGCGTCCTCTCTGTGATTGGCGCCGGAGCCTGGGGAACGGCTTTGGCTCACCTACTGGCCACCAAGGGATTCAGCATCCGCTTATGGGCACATGAACCTGAGGTCGCGGAGACCATCCAACGCACCAGAGAAAATTCCTGGTATCTCCCGGAGGTAGTCTTACCCAATTCCATCCAGGCCACGATCAGTCTTCCGGATTGCGTGCAGGGCACGGATGTCATCCTGCTCGCGGCACCATCACATGCCATGGCCAATATGGTGAAGCAACTCAACCTGTTATTAAAGGAACCCCTTCCCATCATCATCGCTACCAAAGGCATTGAAGAAGGCACATTGCAATTAATGAGTCAGGTGGTCGAAAGTCATCTCCCCGCCGTCTGGCATCCGTTCATCACCATTCTTTCCGGGCCCAGCTTCGCATCAGAAGTGAGCCGTTGGAAACCCACGACCATTTTACTCGCCGGGCGGGATTTCAATCTGGTCAATGGTCTGCAACAAGCCTTCATCACTCCACAGTTTCGCGTGTATGCGGGACGGGATATGATCGGTGCGCAACTGGGCGGGGCCTTAAAAAATGTCATGGCCATTGGCGCTGGTGTGGTGGATGGGCTGGACCTCGGATCTAACGCGAGGGCAGCTTTAATCACCAGAGGGCTGGCCGAAATGATCCGGTTGGGCCGGGCCATGGGCGCCGATGTCGCCACCTTTTATGGGCTATCGGGGTTGGGAGATCTGGTGCTCACCTGCACCGGGACGTTGAGCCGGAATTACCAGGTCGGCATGCAGTTGGCCAAGGGCGCGAATATGACCACATTGCGCTCAACCACCAGAACCGTGGCTGAGGGCGTTCCCACCAGCGGAGCTGCCATGGCGCTGGCTGAACGTTATCAGGTGGATATGCCCATAGTGCGCGGCGTGTTTCAGATGTTATTTGAAGGGCGCAATCCCCGACATATTGTGACAGATCTGATGTCCCGATTAGCGAAAGGCGAAACCGATGGCCTTTTTTCCGCCAGCACCGCAACCTTTGGCCCCAGGGCTCATTCATGAATCACGACCGGTTAGCGGCCTTGCTTCAACGGGTTCAAGGCGGTCACGTTTCTGTCCCCCAGGCCATTCGACAGCTCCGCACCCTCCCGTTTGAAGATCTCGGGTTTGCCTCAGTGGATCATCACCGGTCGCTTCGACAGGGTTTTCCGGAAGTGATCCTGTGCGAGGGAAAAACACCCGCACAAATTACGGCCATCGCTCGAAAATTGTTAAAGGCCGGCGGACCGTTCCTTGCGACGCGGGTCTCGCCCGCTAATGCGCGCAGCCTCAAGCGATTGGCCCGCAAGGCGGTGTATCATGAGATGGCCAGAATGGTCTCTCTTTCCGATAGCAAGCGAGACAAGCAGGGGTTGATTCTTATTGTCACGGCCGGCACCTCCGACATTCCAGTGGCCGAAGAAGCCAAAGTCACCGCCGAAATCATGGGAAGCCGGGTGCACACACTTTATGATGTTGGCGTCGCAGGCTTACATCGGCTCTTGGATCGCCAGGAAAGCCTTCACCAGGCACGAGTCGTCGTTGTTGTCGCAGGAATGGATGGGGTTTTACCCAGTGTGGTGGGAGGGTTGGTTGATCGCCCGATTGTCGCCGTGCCCACCAGCCAGGGCTACGGGGCAAATTTTGGCGGGCTTGCCCCTCTCCTAACGATGCTGAATGCCTGCTCATCGGGAATCGGCGTGGTCAATATCGATAACGGGTTTGGAGCCGGCTGTCTCGCCCACCGCATCAACATTAACGGACCAGCGGAAGCTCTTCCCCAGACTTAGGTAACTCAGGCATCGGCTCGTTCAAAGATTCCGATGTTAGCGACTCTTCGATTTCAGGGATTATCCTCTCGTCTTTCTCCTCCGGTTCTCCGATTTGAACGTCGGCCTCGGAACCCCCGGCCTCCTCCGGCTGAAGAACACCCGCAGCATCCATGGGAGCCTCTTCCTCTGGAACCAGCGGATCGTCGGAAGACTTCAAGCCTTCCTCCGTGTTTGAACCACTCTCTTCAGAACTCTCTCCCTCACGGAGAATCTCAAGTTCTTCGGGAATATCCGGTTCCGGAGGTAGGGGAGGCAACACTTCACCCACATACGCCAACGCTTCGAGTGTCCCGTGAACCCGACGTGACACGATCTTCGTCCGGGGACCATTCCCCTGATCCTCCATCAATTTGGCCTGGAGTTCATAAAAATACGATCCATCAGCAACGAGTTGATGGTATTGATCTTTGCCATCCCAGATCAGCTCCACTGGAATGGTGAGATTCTTCCCTTTCGTCTCCAGTTCGTCCACCAACAGACGATGTGCGACAAAACTCATGGAGCGCCGCGTCGGTGACGTAATCATGGCAGAGACTTCCAGCACATTGGCTCCACGTAACGATGACGGCAACTCCACGAGCAGGGTCAATTTCAACCCACTTTTCCCAAGGATAAAGGGATCAGGAGAAACCACCACATCAGAAATTTTCACGGGGGAAGTTGCCGGTCCTTTATTTGGTTTTGCAACAGCCTGTTGGGAAAAGGCTAAACCTATTGTGAGACATAAGCCAAAAATTTGCAGCGTTTTCAGAGAAAGTTTAAATAAACGAGGCATCTGGTTCCCTATGTGTAAAAACGTTAATTCCATTGGTCAGTCAATGGTCGTTAAATCCCGAGGGATGCCCGAATAACGCAACCCCCGGGCAGCCATGTCATTGGGAGTATAACGAAGTGTCTCTCAATACGGTGTGATCTCCAACCAGGTCATAGATCCTCAGCCGATCGGTATTGAGAATATGCTTCATATTGTGCCAAAGATTTCCTCTTCAGACCAATCAAATCGCGGAATTGTCTGATATTTTTTTCTTCGGCCTTCGGCGTGGCTGAGCAGTGCAGCCGATTCCGGAAAGACGGGGGCGCATTGTCTGAGCCCTTCGAGAAAACTCAGGACAGACTCCGCGAGTTTGCGCCGCCGCCGGAATGGGCGAACCGCGCAAGGAACCCGAAGGGCCACGCCAGAGCCAACATGGTTTTGGGTCCTTTTGCCGTAACAAAAGGACCTCGGCTGCCGGGGCGAAACCCGGAAAGATCCAAGCAAAATTTGAAAAAGATTAATCATCACTCATTTCCTCTTTCACTGATCGACAAGTTCCTATTGGTTGCTTCAGAGTCGCTTTGACTTCCTTGATATGATACGTTTTGAGCTTTGAATTTACTGAGGAATCATCTCGTGAACAGACATCTTCATATTGACGCGTTTTCAGGTGTCAGCGGGGACATGTTTCTCGGCGCCCTGGTCGACACGGGTGTGCCCTTATCTGCTCTTGAAAAAGGGCTCAAAGGTTTAGGCATCAAAGGCTATCGGCTTTGCGAGCAACAGGTGATCCGCAACAGCATCCGGGCTACCAAAGTGGATGTGGATATTCACAAAGGGTTCACCAAGCCCTTGTCCCTCTCCGCGATTCGAAAAACGTTAGGAAATAGCCGTCTGCCCGACACCATTCGCACGCAGGCCCTTCATACCTTCCAACTGCTGGCTGAAGCCGAAGGTAGGGTGCATGGCCAAGAACCGAATAAGGTCCATTTTCATGAGGTGGGCGTGATCGATTCGATGGTGGATATTGTTGGGACCCTGCTGGGGTGCGCGCATCTGGACGTGACGACGGTGTCATTTTCGCCTATCAATCTTGGAGCCGGTACTATTTCCACGGCGCATGGGCTGCTTCCGGTGCCGGGACCGGCGGTGGCGCACATGGCCCATGGCATTCCCATTTTCTCCAATGGACCGGCCATTGAATTCACGACCCCGACCGGGATCGCGTTGGTTAAAACTCTCTCCCAAGATTGTAAACCCCTCCCACCCTTAACACCACAAATGGTGGGGTATGGCGCGGGTACCGCCGATCCTCATGGCTGGCCTAATGTGTTGCGTTTATTTGTTGGTGTTCAAGAGTCTGGTTCTTTGAATCACACCGAACGCGTTTTTCAGCTTGAGACGAACATTGATGATATGAATCCCCAATTGTACGAGGGGATCATGGAGCGCCTGTTCGAGGCTGGAGCTCTTGATGTCACATTAACTCCAACCATCATGAAACGGAGTCGGCCCGGCACGATTGTGACAGTCATCGCCTTCTCACAGGATCTTCAG
The DNA here is from genome assembly GCA_024760505.1 of Nitrospira sp. GTDB lineage: Bacteria > Nitrospirota > Nitrospiria > Nitrospirales > UBA8639 > Nitrospira_E. Next base: position 1,126,007 of record CP058931.1, on the reverse strand, counting down.
GCGCTGCAGTCAATCCTATTTTCCGAAACCTCGACGCTGGGAATACGGATCCAGGAAATGAACCGGGCCATTCTGCCTCGCTCCTTCCAAACAATTAGACTGTTGGGGGGGGCTGTCCGCATGAAGATTGCCGGTCTTGGAGAAGGCCGTTCTAAGGTGACTCCCGAGTATCGTGATTGTGTTACCTTGGCTGCGCGCACCAGGCAGCCTGTGCAAACAATCATCGACCTCGCACGCCGGACGTATGTCAGTGCGAAAACCCCATCCACGCGCAAAACTTCTCCTGCCAAATTGGCCCCGCGCAAGTAATCCATTCATGGCCTCCACGCAAACGACCCAACCGCTTCTGGCGATTACCATGGGCGATCCTGCCGGGATCGGACCGGAAATTATTGTGAAGGCTCTCCAGTTGCCGAAAATTTGGCGAATCTGTCGGCCCCTGGTCATCGGTAGCCGGACCATCCTGGAATACACCGCACAATCCTTGGGGACCTCACTGGTTCTTGTGCCGGTGAGCGGGCACGAATCATCCTCCGATTCTCGAATGTTCCGCCGGGGCTCTCTCCCGTTCCTGGATCCCTTTTCCGGGACAGTCCGTCCGGTCAGGCTTGGACGCATCACGGCACGGTCCGGGGATATGGCAGTCAGGTGCATTCAAACAGCCGTCCGGTTAGCCCAGGCCGGTTGCGTGCAGGGCATCGTGACGGCGCCTATTAATAAACATGCGATGCATTTAGCGGGGCACACGTACCCGGGCCACACCGAAATGTTGGCGGACCTGACGAAAGCAAAAGAGTCGGGGATGATGATAGTCGGGGGTCCCTTGAAAATATTATTTGCGACCACCCACCTGGCTCTCCGTGATGTCCCGAACGTGTTGACCTCCACCACAATTCTCCGGGCCATTCGATTGGCTCATCAGGGACTCACCCGCTTGTTCCACATTCAGAAACCGCGCATCGGCGTGGCGGGCCTCAACCCTCATGCCGGCGAAAATGGCCTGTTTGGCGACGAGGAAGGCCGTCTCATTCGACCCGCCATTCGGCAAGCCAAAAAACAGGGCATTGCCTGCACGGGTCCTCATCCTGCGGATACCTTGTTCGGCAAGGCGGTACGAGGATCATTTGATGGCATTGTCGCCTTGTATCATGACCAGGGATTGATTCCACTCAAAACGGTAGCCTTCGGCCATTGCGTGAACATCACGGTGGGTCTACCGATCATTCGCACCTCTGTTGACCACGGCACGGCCTATGACATTGCCGGGCAAGGCATGGCCGATCCCATGAGCCTTGTTGAGGCCATTGAAATGGCTGCCAAGTTGGCCACACATTCCCCATGATTGGCAAGGCGTGAAGATGGGAGCGCGACAACCGACATCCTCCGCCAAACCACCGGCATCTTCGACTGGTCGTGCCTGGAGTGCGAGAAAAATTGCTGCCGCAGCCTTGCAGACAATTGAACGCACCCGGGCTTTCAGCGATGACGTGTTCGATCACATCACTAAAGACCTCGTGGTCACCGCCCGTGATCGGCACCTGGCGTTTGAGTTGGTCTATGGAGTGTTACGGCATTACCTCACGCTGGATTGGCGATTAGATCAGGTCTCCCGCAAGCCCATGATCAGGCTCCCGCTGACGGTCGCCACGACGCTACGGGTGGCCGCCTATCAATTACTCTATCTCGATCGTATTCCGGCTTCCGCCGCGGTGAATGAAGCCGTTCAGCTGATCCGGAAACAGCCCGGCCACAATTGGTCCGGTTTCGTGAATGCCGTATTGCGTAATCTACTCCGCCAACCTGCGCCGCCCATGCCCGATCCGGCAGTCGATGCCACCCAGGCCCTCTCCATTCGCTATGCGTGTCCGCCCTGGTTGGTTGAGCGCTGGCGACAATCCTTCGGACTCACACAAGCGGAACACCTCTGCCTACAATCTATGGGCATTCCGCCGTTAACGATTCGAACGAATACTCTTCAGTGTTCCCGTTCCCAATTGCTTGCCCGCCTTCAATCGGAAGAAATACTTGCACAGGAAACCACTGTGAGCCCCGTCGGTTTGATTTTGAACAAATGTGGCAGTCCCGGAGAACTGTCCGCCTTGAAAGACGGCTGGTGTTACGTGGAGGACGAAGCCGCCCAACTCATTCCCTTGCTCGTTGACCCTCAGCCCGGCGACCGGGTTCTTGATGCCTGTGCGGCTCCCGGAGGAAAAACCACACACCTGGCTCAATTGATGAAAAACCAAGGGACCATCGTGGCACTTGATCGTCATCAGGGACGGTTAGATCGGCTCGTTTCAAATTGTGGCAGGCTGGGAATCTCCATTGTTCAGCCTGTTCACCATGATCTGACTGCATCATCCGGACACGACAGGACAAACCATGTCTCAACGACCCGCCTCCCGGTTCCTACCGTGCTGGCCCAACCGTTTGACCGTATTCTGCTTGATGCCCCCTGTTCTGCTCTGGGTATTCTTCGCCGACACCCGGAAGGAAAATTAATCAAATCGTTATCGACCATCCAACATGCCAAGGCTCTTCAACGTGAGATTCTGGATCGGGTTTCTGACCTCTTGAGACCAGGGGGAATCTTGGTCTATAGTGCCTGCTCAGTCGAACCGGAGGAGACCACAGAGATTATCTCCGGATTTTGTCAGGAACATCCTGAATTTTATCAGGAATCCGTCACACCTTGGGTGCCCGCTGCCGGGCAATCACTTATTACTGCCCTGGGGCATTTGTGTACGGCCTTTCAGACGTTGAACATGGACGGATTTTTTGCGTGCCGGTTGAAAAAATCTGAATAACAATGCCAGTCACACCTTTAATCTCTCCTTCAATCCTTTCTGCTGACTTTGCCCGGCTCGCGGAAGCCGTCCAGATGGTGGAAGCAGCCGGTGCGGATTGGATCCATGTGGATGTGATGGATGGCCATTTTGTTCCCAATTTGACGGTTGGTCCGCCCATGGTAGAAGCGCTTCGCAAGGTGACCTCCTTGCCATTAGATGTTCATTTGATGATGACAAACCCGGATGATTTCATCCCTGAATTCGTCGATGCCGGAGCCGACCTGTTAACGGTGCATGTCGAAGCCTGCCCACATTTACACCGTACGGTGCAGTCTATTAAGGAACGACAAATCAAAGCCGGAGTGTCCTTGAATCCGGCGACGTCCGTTACTAGCGTTGAGGAAATTCTTGGTGACGTGGATTTAGTCCTGGTGATGTCTGTGAATCCCGGCTTTGGAGGCCAACAATTTATCTCATCCAGCCTGGATAAGATTCGCCGAATCCGGACCATGATGAATAATTCGCGCAGTTCAGCACATTTGGAAGTGGATGGGGGAGTCAACCTGACCAACGTGGCGTCGGTGATTCAGGCCGGTGCGAATGTTCTGGTTGCCGGTTCCGCCATTTTTGGCAGCAAGAATATTCCTGAAACCATTCGGCAGATGCGAACTGCAGCTCAGACCGTGATTGTCTAATCGGGCCCATGAATTCCCCAAATAATACCGACAGCCTTCATCCTCTCGAAATTCAGGTCCTCCGTGAACTGGGGAAATATCCTCAGCCACTTTCAGACCTTCAACTTGCCAACCATACGGAGCTGGCCCCTTCACAAGTCAGTATGGCGGTCGGTTGGCTGCTTACGAAACAACTGGTGAGCCTGTCGTCCGAAACCACGACGACCTATGTCTCACTCACCTCGGTCGGTGCCCAATACCACCAGCCGAACTCTTCTCCACTTGAGTGGATTCTTCAGACGGTGAAAAGTGCCGCTCATGACGGCTCATCCCCTACCGTGAAGGACCTTCAAGGCACGGGGAAATTCCAACCCTCAGAGCTAAGCCGAGCGATCGGGATTCTCAAGAAAGAAGGCGTCCTTCAGATGGGTGCAGGGGGAGTGCTGGAAATAACCAGCAAGGATAGTGACACCATGAGGGACCTGCGAAGCCTGCTTAATCAGGTTCAGGAAGGTGCACGACCCCTGGATTCGTTTGCATCCGATCACCAGACATTGCTTCGCCAATACGCCGTCAAACGCGGCAATACGCAAGAACCCTTTCGCATCGATGATCATACCGAACGGACCTACGTCCTTACAGATGAGGGCCGGAATCTTCTCCCTCATTTACGGGAAGGGGCCGCCCAAGAAATTTCTCAATTAACCCCGGAACTCTTAAAAGACGGATCCTGGCGTCACGTATCCTTTCGCAAATACTCCATCAACCTTCGCCCTCCTCGCCTGGCGGTCGGCAGACGGCATTCCTATCGGGAATTTCTGGATACCGTGAAGTACAAGCTCACGAGCATGGGGTTTCAGGAAATGCGTGGCGAACTCATTGAGACGGAATTTTGGGATATGGACGCGCTTTTCATGCCTCAATTCCATCCTGCTCGTGCCATCCATGATGTGTATTTTGTCAAGAATCCCAAGATGGCTAAGAAAATTCAAGAGCCATTTCTCAGCCAGGTGGGCCAGGTCCACCGGGATGGGGGAACGAGCGGATCGAAAGGGTGGAAATACGAGTATGACCCTGAGCGGGCGAAGCGCTTAGTCCTCCGCAGCCAAGGCACCGCCGTTTCCGCTCGAACCTTGGCACAAAATCCCCCGGTTCCAGGGAAATTTTTTTCTATTGCCCGGTGTTTTCGTTATGACAATGTCGATGCCACGCATGCCACGGACTTTTTTCAGGTGGAAGGGATTGTGCTTGGCTCTGATATCAACTTTCGAACACTCTTGGGACTCCTGCAATTGTTCGCCACGGAAATGGCACAAGCCAAAGAGATTCGATTTTTCCCGGCTTATTTTCCGTTTACCGAACCCTCGGTGGAATTGCATGTCCGTCATCCCAAACTTGGATGGATGGAACTTGGGGGGGCCGGCCTCTTTCGCTCTGAAGTCACCATACCTTTAGGGGTGACGGTTCCGGTTATTGCATGGGGACTCGGGTTGGATCGAATGGCCATGATAGCCCTTGGGATACAAGATATTCGCGATTTATTCACTTCCGATCTAGAAGCGGTTCGCAACATGCGCCGTCATTTTTAGTTACGCCCCATGCCAACCATTTCCATTTTCCAAAAAGATTTCTGTCGACTTGTCGGTCGTGATGCCTCCACGTCCGACATTGAACAATGGATGCCCTATGTGAAAGGGGAGGTAAAAGACGTCTCACAGGAGACGGGTGAAGTGCGCGTGGAACTTCAAGATACCAATCGGCCTGATTTATGGTGTGTGGAAGGGATTGCCCGACAAATTCGATCGGTGCTGAATAAAGGGATGCCCCCTTATTCTTTTTTTTCGGAAAAGAGGGGCGCCAAACGGCGGATTCAAGTGGCCCAGGGCATGGAAGCCGTTCGACCGTTTGTTGCGGGTTGCGTCTCGTTGGGATATGCCATGACGCCGGATGGCCTCGACCAGTGCATCCAAACTCAGGAGAAATTAGCCGACGCCTTTGGACGAAAACGTGAAACCGTGTCCATTGGTCTCTATCGTGCCTCCGCCATTGCCTTTCCCGTCACGTACGGCCTCGTGAAACCGGATGAGATCCGATTTACGCCATTGGGATTTGAGGAAAAAATGACCCCACAGGAAATCCTCACCGTCCACCCCAAGGGTCTGGAATATGGATCCATTCTCGCTGGATGCGAACGGTTGCCGCTTCTTTGGGATTCAGATGGACAGGTGTTGTCCTTTCCTCCCATTATCAACAGTCGGGAGCTTGGTGAAGTGCAGTTAGGAGACACGGACTTACTCGTGGAAGTCACCGGAACCGATTTGAGTATGGTTGTCTTGGCCTTGAACATTTTTGCCTGCAATTTAGCCGATCGTGGAGCCACCATCGAATCACTGGACATTAACTATCCCTACAAAACGGAATTTGGCGCTACCGTTAAAACCCCGCTGAGCATGAATCAATCGCAAAGGATTTCCATTGAGGCAATTGAACAGGCCTTGGGAATGCCACTCGGTTCGGAGGTTATTCAAGAGGCCCTTGCCTCTTATGGATACCAGGTGAAAGCGACCAGGCAGTCCGTATCCGTCACCTTACCCGCCTTTCGAAACGATTTCATGCACGTGATGGATGTCGCGGAAGATGTGGCCATTACCCGAGGCTATGAATCGTTTTCTCCCATCATGCCACAAACCTTCACCGTTGGAAGTCTCTCCTTGGAAGAACAAACCAGCGATCGCATTCGTGATCTTCTGGTCGGATTTGGATTTCAGGAAATTTTTTCCAATATCATGGCTTCCCATCAGGAGTTGGTGGACAGAATGCGGATTGCCGACACCGAATATGCGCGACTGGTAGAAGTGGACAACGTCATGTCCCAAACCTATGCCTGTCTGAGACCTTCCATTTTACCATGCCTGCTTCGGGTGGAAGCCCTATCACCTCGCGCGTTTTATCCCCATCTGCTTTTTGAGGTGGGAGAAACGGCTCAACTGGATTTGGAGGCCAATGTGGGTTCTCGTACGACCCTGTCCGTTGCCGCCATTAGCGCCAATTCGGGAGCGAATTTTTCAGAAATTCATAGCTACCTGGATTTATTGATGTATTACATGGCGTGGCCCTACGAACTGGAGCCAGTCACTCATCCCTCATTTTTAGAGGGACGAGTCGGCCGAATCCGTTGTGAGGGGTATGCGGTAGGATATATCGGAGAGTTTCACCCGGAAGTACTCGAAGCCTGGCAAATCGATATGCCAACCTCCGGGTTTGAATTCGAGATCAGAAAGCCGGAAGCTTAGGCGGCGACGGGTTGTCCGTCTCCCTTGGTGAGGGTCACAAGGTGAGAAAAGCCTCGAGGATCGTGAATCGCCATTTCTGAAAGCATTTTTCGATTTAATATTACATTGGCTTTCTTCAGCGCATTCATGAACTGACTATAGGTGGCTCCTTGCGCGCGAACAGCTGCGCTGATCCTGGTGACCCAGAGCTGCCGGAAATTACGCTTCCTTTGTTTTCGTCCGGTGTACGCATAAGCTTGCCCCTTATCAACTGATTCGGTGGCAGTCCGGAAAAGCTTACTTTTTCCTCCATATTGGCCACTCGCCAGTTTGAGCCGCTTTTTCCGGCGCTGTCGAGTTTGTGGCCCACCTTTTACCCTTGGCATGACACGTTCTCCTTAATTTTTGAAATGTTACTTATAGGGGAGTAATCGAGACAGTGAAGTTCGGTCTTCTTTTCTGACCTCTGCTGAACCGCTTAGTCTAGATTTTACTCCTGGTGCCTTGGAAGTGAGGATATGACGCATTCCGGCCTTCCGCCGCATCCACTTGCCAGAGCCGGTTCGTTTAAATCGCTTACTGGCTCCTGAGTGATTTTTTAATTTCATTTTTGCCATTTCTTATATTCCTTTTTAACGACCGTCAAATTGACGGCTTTTCCTCAACTTAGCCAATTATTTTGGCGCGACCACCATGTAAAGATTCCGGCCCTCCATTCTAGGAGGACTTTCAATATTTCCTGCGCCCTTTAACTCCTCAATAACCTTCTGAATCGCTTTGAACCCAAGCTCTTGATTGGCCATTTCTCGACCGCGGAACATAACCGTAACTTTGGTCTTATTCCCTTCTTCCAGGAAGTCCCGTATTTGCCGGACTTTCGTCTCCATATCGTGCTTGTCTGTCCGAGGCCGAAATTTAACTTCCTTAACCTGGGTGGATTTCTGGTTAAGTCGCATGCGATGTTCTTTTTTGCTCTGTTCATACTTAAATTTCCCATAATCCATAATACGGCAGACCGGAGGGTCCGCGGTAGGAGCCACTTCCACCAAATCATATCCAATTTCCCTCGCCTGCCGAATCGCCTCCGATGTCTTCAGGATTCCAAGCTGTTCACCTTCAGCACCAATAACCCGGACTTCAGGATTTTTGATGAAATGATTAATACGTTGTTTGGGTGTCACCGGACGAGTCATTCGAAAAGTAAAGAACCCTTCCTAACAGCCTCGGGCATGTCTTCCCGAATTAGCGTCACCAAATCAATAATAGGCATCGTTCCCAAATTTTTCCCGTTCCTTTGTCGTACCGCAACCATCTTTGCTTCAGCTTCCCGATCCCCCACGACAATCATGAAAGGAATCTTTGCCTTTTCAGCCTCACGGATTTTAAGGCCAATCTTTTCATTTCGCAAGTCTAAGACGACGCGACAGCCTTCCTGACGAAGATTTTTTTCAACCTCTTGTGCATACCCTTGATGTTTTTCTGAAATTGGGAGGACCGTAACCTGAACAGGGGCCAACCAGGCCGGAAAGGCACCCCCAAAATGCTCCAGGAGAATCCCGAAAAATCGTTCAATCGATCCTAATAAAGCCCGGTGAATCATGATGGGTTGATGAGTTTTACCATCATCACCCACGTAGGTCAGGCCAAACCTCTCGGGATTATTGAAATCGATCTGAACCGTTGAGCATTGCCAGGATCGGCCTAAGGCATCCTGAATTTTGACATCGATTTTAGGCCCATAAAAGACCCCTTCCCCCGGATCTTCCTGGTATGTATAGCCGCCGGTTTTCAGCGCAGTTTCCAGCGCCAGCGTGGCTTGATCCCATTGATCGATCGTCCCCACAGCCTTTTCGGGCCGAGTAGAGAGAAACATCTTGAATTCCGTAAATCCAAACGTCCCCAGCATACTCGTAATAAATTTCAGGACCTTTTGGACCTCTTCACCCAACTGGTCAGGTCGGCAGAATAAATGAGCATCATCCTGGGTAAATCCCCGAACCCGCATCAGGCCATGGAGGACTCCGGAACGTTCGTACCGGTAGACCGTTCCCAATTCCCCGTAGCGGATAGGCAGATCACGATAACTGCGCAAATGTGATTTATACACCATGATATGAAACGGGCAATTCATGGGCTTTAACTGATATTCACTGGACTCGACAGGCATGGAGGCGAACATATTTTCTTTGTAGAAGTCCACATGCCCGCTGGTTTTCCATAAGTCCAACCGAGCAACATGCGGCGAATAGACCAACTCATACTGATTGGCTAAATGTTGTTCCCGCCAAAAATTTTCAATCAGCAGACGGATTTGTGCCCCTTTGGGGTGCCATAAAATAAGACCGGGTCCGGTTTCGTCCTGAATACTAAATAAATCGAGGTCTTTTCCGAGCTTTCTATGGTCACGGCGTTTGATCTCCTCTAAATTATCCAAATGAGCCTGCAAGGCATCTTTTGAGGGGAAGGACGTGCCATAAAGCCGCTGCAACATGGGATTTCGTTCATCCCCTCGCCAATAGGCACCTGCACTATTCAGAATTTTAAAGGCTTTGACATAGCCCGTGGCCGGCAGATGGGGGCCACGACAGAGATCGACGAAGTCCCCTTGGGTATAAGCAGACACCGGTTCTCCATCAGGAAACCCTTGAATGAGCTCTACCTTATAGAATTCACCACGATTTTTAAAAAATTCTATTGCCTCTTCCTTGGAGAACTCACGTCTTGAAACCGGAAGATTCCGTTTGATGATTTCCAAAGCCTTGGCTTCGATTTTTTCTAAATCTTCCGGCGTGAACGGGCGCTCAAAGGCAAAGTCATAAAAGAAGCCCTCTTCGATGGCCGGACCTATCGTCAATTGTGCTAAAGGAAAACACTCCTTCACCGCTTGGGCCATAATATGCGTGCTACTGTGCCGATAAATTTCTTTGCCTTCTGGTGAATCAAACATCAACGGCTGTAAGGTGGAATCGGTCTCCAGGGAAGCCAGGAGATCTATTTCCACGTCATTGGCCTTCACGGCAAACACCTCAGGTGGCACGGCTCCCTTCAGCTTCTCTAGTGCCGCCTTCGCCGAGATTCCTTTGGGAAGAGCCTGGCTACTTTCGCCTTGCAGTGATACCTGAATAGATTCCATTAGAGTAAAAACACCTAATAAAAAAAGGATCTACATTCCGTGATGAACGCAAGAAAAGGCACCATTCCTCTCAATTAAGGAAGCTGGATACCTGTCAGGCTTTTTTGGAGAAAGATAATGGTAGGCGCGGGCGGTATTGAACCGCCGACCTCTACCGTGTCAAGGTAGCGCTCTCCCCCTGAGCTACGCGCCTATATCTTACCGGCCATATGCTAGACTGCCTTGCCGGTCTTGTCAAGAAATGGTTATTTTTCAAGGGGAAATGGAAAGACTATCAAACAGAATCCGATTCCGTCTTTTTTCGTGTTCCGGCAGTAGATTGCTTTAGCTGATTGACGGAGATTTGAAATTCTGTAATCTTTTTCCTGAGAGTATTGCGATTGAGACCAAGAAGACGAGCCGCTTTAATCTGATTGCCATGCGTTTCCCGTAAGGCGAGTTCAATCAGGGGCCGTTCCACAGCTCTCATTAAGGTGGGATAGAGGTTTTTCCCTGAGCCGACATTCATCGCTCGAACAAAATCCCCCAATTTTTTTTCCACATAACTGGCCAAGCTCACATCTTTCGGATCGATAGCCCCCTCTTCCGATGGTTGATCTCCCATAACCTGTCGGATCTGATTCATGGTACTCCAGGCGGGCAAGGGTCCGGCATAAATAAATGTCTTGGACAAATTCAGTTGGCCATTCAGTGCCGACAAGGCAGGAAAAAATTTCTTCCCCGATTCATCAAGAATCACGCCGGTAAATTGTTGAGAGCGCATGGCCGCTTCCAGGGAAGAGCAGTCATCCAACACCGTAATGGTGTTCTGGAGATCAGGACCTTGAACCCGCGACTTGAGATCGGGGTCCTGGGTTAACAGAGCAAACCGTATGTGAGAAGGGTTCAAAGACACGTTATTTGGGTCAGGTGAAATGCCAGCGACGATTATGTCGGAACATTATTTAAAAATCAATTGAGGTCTATCTCCTAGGTTAAGAAGCTCAAGCAATTCCCAAAAGTGGACCCACTATACGTAATGCGCCCCAAATCAACACCCCACCAATTGCATCCAACAACAATCCGGCTTGCACCATTCGGAGAATCGGAATTCTGCCTGTTCCATATACAATGGCATTCGGCGGAGTAGAAACCGGCAACACAAATGCCAGGCTTGCAGCCATACAAGCTCCCAGTACGGGAGGGACAGGTGAAAAATTAGCCGTGTGGGCAATGGCGATGAGCACCGGCACAATCATACTGGTCGCTGCGGTATTCGACGCGAGCTCCGTGAGAATCAGGGCCGTAAGAATGGCCACACCCGTTAAACCCCAGATGGACTCGATGCCGAACATAGCCACCATGCCCTGGCCAATCGCTTTCGCCAATTCGGTTTCCACCATCAACTCCCCAAAGGCGATGCCTCCCCCGAATAACAGGATCGTTCCCCAATGAATATTGGCGGCTTCTTTCCATGTTAAGGTGAATTTCCCCTGCCGAAAATTCAAAGGCAGAAGAAACAAAAGCCCAGAGGCAAAAATAGGTACCAATTCTTTCGGCAAATGGGCACGAACCCATTGCACGACCGCATGATCACCTTCAAACCATATTGAGAGTAATGCCGGGAGTATCCACAGCAGGACCGCCAACAGAAACACCGCAAATGTATAGTGCTCCCCACGAGTCCATGGTGGTGGAGCAGAAATCTTGAGAACGGGAGATCCTTCGTGAAAAGACGAGTGAGAAGGGGGAGGATGTAACCAATACATAAGCGTAAACATCACGAGCAGCATCACACTCGCCAACGGCAATCCAATCAGCAACCATTGGTCAAATGAAATCGTGAAATGGGCTTGCTGGGCTAACAGCCCCACTCCGATTAAATTCGGCGCGGTGCCGACGAGAGTGGCCACTCCCCCAATGCCGGCGCCATAAGCCAGACACAGCAAAAAACCGGTTTCAAAGGTCTCCATATTAGGATAGCCCTGCCGAAGCGCCCGTAATACACCAAGCGCAATGGGCAACATGACCGCCGTTGCCGCAGTATTGTTAATCCACATAGACAGGCCGGCAACAGCCAAACTCATAGCCATCATAATCCGAATAGGATTGGAACCCACGCACTTACGTGACAACAGCCAGTTGCCAAACCGGCGGTCCAACCCATGAACGGAGAGGGCCTCCGAAATAAAGAAACTCCCAATAAACAGGAAGATGATGGGGTGGGCAAAGGCAGAAAACACGGATTGCATGTCTCCTAACCCGGCGACGACACACAATCCACAGCCCAGCAAAGCGGTAATGGGCAGAGGAATAGGCTCCGTAATCCACATCACCACTACCCAGCTTAAAATTGTTGACAGAATTCTCGCGGGGTCGGGCAGGGATTCGGGAAGCAGCACAAACATCAACCCGGCAATGAGCGGGGCGGCAAAGAGACCAAATTGATGCGCCGGAATGGCGGGATGGGGACCTTGACCGGATTGGCTCATGCAGCTCTTGGAATGGACGCGCTCAGACTTAGGACATCCGGTTGGGTCTGAGACCGCGACCGCATACCCTGTTTTCCTATTTGCCGAAGTGGCTTATTGGGTAACCTCTCTAGGATTTGGCGTATACAGCAGGTATCATACAGAAAACGGGATATGTGAGATAGGGACCCCAGGAAAGGATTCAACGATTTATTCTTATGCAATCCAAAATTCATACCTTGGACAGTCTCTTACAACGAATTTCCGTTCATCAGCAGGCGGGAGAATCCATTGTCTTTACGAATGGGTGTTTTGATTTGCTGCATATCGGACATACGCGATATCTGGCAGAAGCCAAGCAGTTGGGAGATCGATTAGTGGTCGGAGTCAACAGCGATCGTTCAGTCCGTCAACTGGAGAAGGGGAAGCATCGACCAATCCAAACCGATGCCCAACGGGCGGAGGTCATTGCCGCATTAGGTTGCGTAGATTACGTCATACTTTTTGACGAGCCGGATCCCTTGAATCTCATTAAGGCTATCCAACCCAACGTCCTTGTGAAAGGAGGAGATTGGACCTCCGAACGAATTATCGGAAAAGATTTTGTTGAGGAACGGGGAGGATTTGTGCGAACGATTCCACTTGTCTCCGATGTTTCGACCACAACGATTATTGAACGAATTCTCACCACTCATGGAATAAGCCCATCCTGCTAGTTCGCACGTCGAGAACCTTTTTCGTGGTGTATTTCAGATTATGAACGTTCCTTCCGTCTTCCATCATTTTGCAAACCAGCTGCGCACGGTCGTTCCAGCGATCCCGGAACAAACGCCCCCGCCCTGTCTGCTGAGTACGCAACAGGCCTGCCTCGCCCTGGCCATGACCCTGTTCACCCTTCCGGAGAAAAAGACCGCCGGCACTGACAGCCAAACACACCTCATCATCACGCCCACACAAGAACAAGCTGAAGAATTGTATGAAGATTTGGAATTTTTCTTCTCGTTCATCAGGCGGGATCACGAGACACTGGCATTATTTCCTCCATGGGCCACCATTCCCTATAACCCTGCACTGCCGGCCCACAGCGTTATTTGTCAGCGCGTTCGGTCCCTCCACCGGTTGTCTCGGAGTGAAAGCACCGTCATCGTGAGCTCACTGCCGGCCATCTTGCATAAACTGCTTCCGCCGGAGGTCTTCGCTCAAGCATGTTTTTCCCTCAAGATAGGCGAGACGTGCGAGCGTGAGGTGCTTCTTCGTTCATTAATCCGGCTAGGGTATGAACGTGGATCGTTAGCTGAAGTCCCCGGTGAGTTCAGCGTACGTGGCGGTATTGTGGATATTTTCTCCACGGCACAGGACCATCCCGTCCGTGTTGAATTTCTTGGGGATACGGTCGAATCCATCCGGACGTTTGATCCCTCCACTCAAGAATCCATCACCCATCTCAAGGAAACCTGGGTCTTACCCACTCGGGAGTTCATTCCTCCAGATTCCGGACAACCGGATAGCGCTATCGAACACATTCAGGCAAGCATTGAATGGGACCTTCCCCGGTATTATCCCAAACTATTCACACTGTTTGAGTACATTCAGACGCCGATCACCGTCTCTTTCTACCGCCCGGTTGATCTGGATGCTGCGGCTGCGCAATTTTGGAATGCGTTGTTAGAAACCTGGGAACACCTCCAGCCTGGTCAGGGGGGCGCCTCCGGCCACGCTGACCCCGATCAACTCTATGAAATGTGGGAAACCATTAAAACCTATACCAGCATGTGTCCCACGGTATGGTGGGATAGCGTGGCTCCTGATACCGGCACCATGCCCTGTGTGCCTGTTTCCTTACAGGCGCAGTCTCCCAGTAGTGTCGGGGTAGGCATTCGCGGGCTTCCCTTTAAGGAAACCCTTTCCAAACTGGACCAATTGCGGGCGGATTCCGAGATCTTTTTTGTCGCTCGCAGTCCGGGACAGGTGGAACGCCTCTTGTCCCTCTTGCATGATCACGGCTTCCCCGCCAACAAGTGGCAGCACCCCTTCCCTCAACCCGCCACCGATGCTCGCGCACCCTTTTACTGTCTTGAAGGAGACCTCTCGGCAGGGTTTCTCTCACCTGACGGGCACATCGCGTTCGTCACCGAGGAAGAATTATTTGGGAAGGGCATCCGGCATCGTCCCCACACAAAATCCCCCACCGCAAAATTTTTCTCGTCGCTGGAGGATCTAAAAGAAGGCGATCTCGTCGTCCATCTTCAACATGGAATTGGGCGGTATCTGGGTTTGCGTCGGTTGGAAGTGCAGGGCTTTACCAGTGATTATTTGCTCCTGCAATTCGGTGGAACCGATACCCTGTATGTCCCGCTGGACCGCCTGAACCACATCCACCGCTATCGGGGAGCGGAACAACGGTCCCCGCGTCTGGACCGCCTGGGAGGCACGGCTTGGGGCAAAACCAAGGCAAAAATCAAAAAAGGCATCGAGGATATGACCGAGGAACTCGTTGAACTCTATGCCAACCGGGAAGTCGCCAGACGGAGCGCCTACCAGGAGGACACGCTCTTGGTCCATGAATTTGAAGCGGGCTTTGAATATGAAGAAACGCCTGACCAGCTTCGAGCCATTGAAGAAATAGGACGGGATATGGAATCCCCGAAACCCATGGACCGCCTGGTCTGTGGAGATGTGGGATACGGCAAAACGGAGGTCGCCATGCGTGCCGCCTTTAAGGCGATCCAGGGCAACAGGCAGGTGGCCGTCCTGGTTCCCACGACCTTGCTGGCTCAACAACATTTTGAAAATTTTTCAATACGGTTTGCCCCATTCCCGGTCAAAATAGGCATTTTGTCACGCTTTCAATCAGCCAATGAGATCAAAGCTACACTGAAAGACTTGGCCGGCGGGGTGATCGACATTGTCATCGGGACGCACCGGGTCGTGCAGAAAGATGTCGTCTTTAAACAATTGGGCTTGGTGATTATTGATGAAGAACAATCGTTTGGTGTCCGCCATAAAGAACGGCTAAAGCAACTCCGGACCCAGGTCGATGTGCTCACGCTGTCCGCCACCCCTATCCCCCGAACTCTGCAGATGGCCTTTTCAGGAGTCAGAGACCTATCCGTCATTGAGACCGCGCCTCCGGGTCGTTTGGCGGTGGAAACCCAGGTCCTCCGGTTTGATGAGACAGTCGTAAGGGAGGCCATTGCCCGGGAACTCGCTCGTGGAGGGCAGGTGTACTACGTGCACAACCGAGTGGAAACCATGGAGCAGACGGGTGCCTG
Organism: Nitrospira sp.; assembly: GCA_024760505.1. Taxonomy (GTDB): domain Bacteria; phylum Nitrospirota; class Nitrospiria; order Nitrospirales; family UBA8639; genus Nitrospira_E. Next base: position 1,110,417 of record CP058931.1, on the reverse strand, counting down.
GTTACAAGATCTGGTTCCGGAAGCACGGGTATTGATGGCCCATGGCCAAATGAACGAACAATTATTGGAACGGGTGATGTTACGATTTTTTCACCAGGAAGCCGATGTGCTGCTGGCCTCGGCCATTATCCAATCAGGTTTGGATATTCCAAGCGCGAACACCATCCTGGTTGATCGGGCGGATTTATTCGGGCTCTCTCAGCTGTATCAACTTCGCGGACGGGTGGGGCGAAGCGGGCAACAAGCCTTTGCCTACCTCTTCATTCCGAACGAGGAAACTCTGAGCACCGACGCACAAAAACGCATGAACGCCATTCAAGAATTTGCGGAACTGGGCTCCGGGTTTCGGATCGCAGCCGCTGACCTTGAAATCCGGGGAGCGGGGAATTTACTGGGGAAACAACAGTCCGGCAATATCGCCGCCGTCGGGTTGGACCTGTACTTACAAATGGTGGAGCAGGCTGTTCAGCAGCTTAAAGGCCAGGAAGTGGAAGAAGAATGGGAACCCACTCTTCAACTTGATGTTTCGGCCTTCATTCCCGAGGAATATGTGGAAGACGCCTCCCAGCGCCTGGGACTCTACAAACGGTTATCCGGGAGTGACCGGTTAGGGGATTTGGCCTTATTATATGGGGAGACGCTTGACCGGTTTGGATCGCCTCCTGCCGCCATGGAACGACTATTTGAAGTCATGCAAATCAAAGTGTTGGCCAAGGCCCTCCAGCTCGAGTATGTCGAAGTCCGGGGCGGACTGATGAGCCTGCGCTTTCATGAACGGGCCAAACTCCCGGAACAGGGGATCCGTGCTTTGATGGACCAATGGAAAGATCGCCTGGACTGTCTTTCTCCTCGTGCCTATCGTTTGACCCTCCCCGAGCAGGATTGGGCATCCATGTACCCCAGGGCTAATACGATTTTACAGGAACTCCATCAGTCGATGGCCAAAGAGGAAGTGAGAACGTGACGTGAAGGCCGTGCGTGTATGCCTGAAAGACGGGCCTTTTCAGACGCTCACCGTCTGGGTGGTGGCGAACCTTCTCTTCTTTCCTGGGGTTAGCTTGAGTCTCACCGACCGGATTATTGCCGTGGTGAATAAAGAGGTGATTACGTCCTCTGATCTTGAAAAGGAATTACGCGATGAGTATAAGCGCCTGAACGCCAAATATCACGGAGAGGAACTGAACCGGCGGTATTTCCAGAAACAACGAGAAGTCCTGAACCACATGATTGATGATCACCTCATGATTCAAGAAGCTCAAGCCAAGGGGCTCTCGGTCACTCAGGACGAGATTGATGAAGCCTTACGGCGAACTCCGCTGCCACCCACCCAGACCGAAGAAGAATTCGGGCATCAAATGCTCCTCAAAAAACTCTTTGACTTCGAGATTCGCCGGAACATTGTCATAGAGGAAGAAGAAATCCGGCGATATTATGAGACCAACTCCACGCTTTTTCTCTCACCGCCCCGGTACCGCCTCCAGCAAATTCTGCTAGACGGGCAGGAAGGCTATGAACGGGAGAAAGCCAAGAACAAGGCCCAAACCATGTATGCGGCATGGACACCGAATACGACGCTCGAGGATTTCGCCACCAGGCATTTCGAGCAAATTCATGAATTAGGCTGGGTGCAGGAAAACGAATTAGTGGCCCCTCTGAGGCAGGTGGTCAGGGAACTGAAGCCGGGACAGATCTCGGCCCCTATTGAAACCCTCTTAGGATTTCACCTCATCATGGTAGAAGAAATTCAACAACCCCAACCGCTCCCGCTTGAAGTCGTGGAACGGGATATCCGTGGGATGCTTACGAAGCAACGATCCGAGGAAGCGTATCGGAATTGGCTTGCCGATATTAAACAAAAAGCTTTCATCGATGTGCGGCTTAAATAGAGGATTCATTTCACCGCTGACCGCTCAAAACCATCTCCCATAACAAATCCCTGTCATCCTCCATCCTACACCTGATCTAAGCGCCGATAGGTCTTTTGGGCCAGATTGTAAATCTCAATAAAACCTGCAGAGGCATTCTGGTTGAAACTCGCATCCTTATTAAAAGTGGCCAAATTGGCATCGAATAAGGAATAGGGGGACGTCATCGCAACCACATCAGCTTTTCCTTTAAACAGCTTTACCTTTACCGTTCCCTTCACACGCTGATTGGCGGAATCCTGAAAGGCATGGATGGCATCCATTGATGGATCAAACCATTTAGCGCCATAACAGGTGTACGCCCACTTCTCATCAATGATTTTTTTCAGTTCGTTTAAATCCCTGGTATTGACGAGTTTTTCCAGATTAAAATGCGCTTTGATCAGAATTTCCGCTCCCGGAGCTTCATACACACCACGAACCTTCAATCCGACTAAGCGGTCCTCCGTCAAATGGACAATGCCTACCCCATGCCTTGCCCCTGCCGCATTGGCGCGTTCAATGACCTGGCAAAGGGGCAGATCCTCACCATTGATTGAACAAGGAATTCCCTTGTTAAACCCGACTTCGACAATTTCCGGTTCATCCGGTGCCTGTTCCGGGGGAATGCATACCTGCAGAAATTTTCGTAAATCAGGAATGCGGGCCGGATCCTCAATATCCCCTCCCTCATTAGTCGAGCCCCACATATTATCATCATGCGAATACAGGTACTCTTTGGTTTGTTTAATGGGAATATCGTGTTGTTTGGCATAATCAATCTGTTCATCCCGGCCCATACTCCATTCACGTACAGGCGCGATCACTTTCATAGTGGCATCCAATGTCGTGATGTAATTTTCAAAGCGAACCTGATCATTTCCTTTTCCCGTGGAGCCGTGCGCAATGACCTTGATTCCCCGTTCCTTGGCCACACGAACGGCAATTTCCGAGAGGGTCACTCGGGCAAGGGGAGTCGAGAGAGGATATCCCCCCTGATAATCGGCATTGGCTTTAATGGCCCGGGACAGCAGTTTTTCAGCAAATTCTTCCCTGGCGTCAATGACCACAGCCTCTTCCGCACCGAGCTTGATCGCCTTCGCTTTTACCGCTTCAAGATCCTCATGTAATTGGCCCACATCGACCGTAAGCGCCACGATGGAACAGGCATACGCTTCCTGAATCCACTTGAGCATAATGGAGGTATCCAGTCCTCCCGAGTACAGTAAAACACACTTATCAAACGTTCCCTTTTTGGCTTCGTGAGATGCAATTTTCTGATACGTGATTTTTGATTCCATGCCGTGTTCACCTAAAATGAGGTTGGGTACATTTATTGAGCCCTCACTATTTGTTCAACCGCAAGGACTCACTGTTGAAGTGAATAATAACCCAAGAAGATGAAGGATTTCGATGTTAGGCGGTGATATATCGATCGACTACGGCGGCACCCACGGCATCCCCCCAGACATTGACTGCAGTCCGAAACCGATCGATCAACCAGTCAATGGCCAAGAGGAGTCCAAGCCCCTCGAGTGGAAGCCCGACTGCCTGAAAGACCACGACCATCGTCACGAGCCCAGCTTCGGGGATCCCTGCAGCGCCAATGGCAGACACGGTCGCCACCACAAACAGGACAATAAGCGCCTCTCCACTTAAGTCAATCCCCCAGGCTTGGGCGATAAACACTGCGGCGACGGCTTCATATAACGCCGATCCATCCATATTGACCGTCGCACCGACTGGAAGGACAAACCGGCTTGATCGACTGCTCACCCCGGCACTTTCGACCCCTTCCATGGTCAGAGGCAAGGTCGCAGACGAACTTGCCGTGGCAAACGCGCTGGTGAGGGCCGCGCCAAGCGCGCGCATATAGGCCAAGGGATGACGTCGACCGGCCACATGCAAAATAAGCCCAAGAACAATTCCTGCGTGGATCGCCAATCCCAGAAGGACGGTAACCGTGAATAACCCCAAACCAACTAACAGCGCGACAATACCGTCAAGTCCACCGCCACTCGCTAAACGCCCTGCCACCAGACCAAACACGCCAATGGGACCGATCCACATCACCAGGTGAATCAACTTCATGATCGCCCCGAATATGCCTTCAAAAAACTTGAGCACCAATGTACCATTTTCACCGACCGTCGTCAGAGCCGCCCCGAACGCCAGAGAAAAGATTACCAATGGCAGCAATTCACCCTGTGAAGCAGACGCGAATAAATTCGGGGAAAGGAATCCCTTTATGAGATCCAGCCATCCGATGTTCACTGCTGCCGCAACTCCGGTAGGGGCCACCGCTGCGGCAATATCGGCTCCCACTCCAGGTTTAATGAGACTGACCAGAATCACCCCCAGCACAATTGCCATACCTGAGGTGATCAAATAATACGTAACTGTCGCTCCTCCCAATTTACCCAATAGGCGAATATCACCCAGTGATCCAACCCCCTGGATAATCGAAGCCACAATCAAGGGGACCACCAGCATCCGCAACATCCGGAGCCAGAGTTCACCCAGGACTTCCACATGGCGAGCGGCTTCCGGAGCCAGGGCACCCAGCACCCCGCCGGCGACCGCACCGGTCACCATGAGCCACACAAGAGGACCATGGCCATTTCCACGATCTACAGAGAGGGGTTGTTCGGTAATGGGACGAACCTGAGGTTAAGGAAAGCTAATGTTACTTGGTCTTTTTAGCTAATTTCTGTTCGGGTACCCGGACTCCCCGAGTATTGGCCTTTGCCTGCCTCACAAGGTCATCGGAACTATCGAGGGAAATAATGGGCTCAAGCTTATGATGCAAGTAAATGAGCGCTCTGGAGGGTTCCACACCAATTTGCCAACCAAGATCCTGGTCAGGCTTCAGTTCTTGGATATAGGCAATGGCTGATGCGCTGATAAAGGTCTGTCGTTCCCCTGTCAGTGTCGATTGCCTGACTTGTAAAAAAGACATACTCCACCACCCCTTCCAAATTTCTAAGGCGCATAGGATTATAACCAGGTGAAGGCCTGTCCCCACCCTTCCTTCGCATGGGCTGTCACCTCGGCGATGATTTCGGCCGGAACGGCCTTGGGGTCCCCTACTTCCATCTGATTATAGTGAAACGCATAGATATGAGCGGCAAAATGCTCGAAGGGTAATGACGATTCGCCTGGAATTTCCCAGTGACCGACCACAGACGGCTCAACCCCTCTTCCCCAATTTTGACGGCCCTCGTTGTTGGGATTGAAAAAATAGACACGAACCTTGCCTTCTTCATCCTCGGCCACACGCTGGATGGAGACAGCGTGATATCCTAAAAAAACCCCGTGAACATTGGTAATGAGGAGCCCGACAGGGTTGGGGTATACCAAATCATGACCTCCGTCATACAACGGGTGATGGGTAGCATAAAATAACCGTAAAAAATCTTCGTACCCGGAAACGGTCTGATTAACCATCGTAATGGAAGCCAGGCTGGTCGCCACCCATCGACCGTACAAAGCCGGGTTCACCCATTTGTGTGGGTCCTCACCACGTAAGGCCGCGCGCCTCATCTTTTCATCGTAAATCCGGTCGAGATGGGGCACCAGAATGCGTGAGACGGGATCGAGCTTCAAATCAAATTTCCCTTCCGCGACTCCTCCTCCAATTTCTCCGGATAAAATCGGCAATCCCTCAAACATAAACTCAACGGTGTCATCCCGGGCCGCGCTGGTCAGCAATTGGAGCAAATATCCAGGATCATGGAGACTCCAAAGGCTCAGGGCTCGAGCACCCTGACAGGTCGGGTTGTTTCCCTGCCCCACTCCCAACGGCTGCCCTAACATGGCGATGGCTCCACCCACAATGGCCGCATTAGCCGTAATGCCGCTCCCCCGAGGCAGCTGTTTCTTGGTCACTTGTTGGGCAGTAGGACATAAATCAAGGTTAAGCAATTTGGTCAGACCATCAGCGACCTCTGGTCGTGCCAGCAGCATCCGCTCCAACATCTGTTGAAATCCATAGATGATCCAACTGGTGGCGGGATGAATCGTCAGGCGCATCAACTCAAAGACCTTTTCCCGATATTGTTCCATATGGGCCTGGGCGACTTCGGTCAAATCCAAGGCAATCGCCAGGATTCCGGTTGCCTCATGTTTGAGGGCATGCTGAAGGAACGCGACATGGTATTCGCTGGATAACCCGGTCAGAGTCAATAATTTTCCAACGACCTTGGCCTCATTTTCTATCTCATGTGTGGTGGCATTGGCCAAAAGCTTGAGATAGTTGGTGGGAGAGCCCGCTTTCTTGGCCAGTGGCGTAGGAGGACCTGTGGCCTTGAGGTACCGGTCGAGTCTGGCGGCCAACTTGGGATCAGGATCCCCCTTGATGTTTTCTGCCTGCTCGATCATTTTGAGGGTGAGGCTCACATCAATTGGTCGCTGAGCCACTCGCGCATCGATGTCATCAAGAACCTGTTCCAGCAACCCTTCCGAGGAAATCTCATGCTTAATCATGGCCAATATTCTGTAGGCCCGTGCATAGACCTTCGGACGAAGGCGAGACTCCTCGGTCTCACTGCCATACAACAAATCGAGATTAAGCCCCATGACTGTCCGTAAAAAGGTTAGGGCTTGCTCCGCAGAAAATTTCGGGTGGGGCGATTCACCTGCTGCAATGGCTAAAACCCGAAGCTCACTCAGCATTTCCAATGACGAATACTGCCCTTCGGCACGGAGTCCCCCGCCCACCAACCCCGGCAGAAGCCGGTCGGGGTGTTCCCAGGGTCCGGCGTGAAAGACCCCAGCGGAGTCAAAGCGATGGGCCTGTGCTCTCACAAATTGCAGTCCTGCATCGGTTTCAAACAAATCCGTGGCACGACGAATGACCTCTGGCTGGTACTTAGCCTTCACAAATGGCGGCGCCTGTTCCAAGGCCTCAAGGGCCTGTAATAAGGCTTGCTCCTGACGGGCAGTGGCAGCCTGCAATTCAGTCTGAGGGGAGCCCTCGGGGGAATCACTCATAGAAATCATACTCCTCATAACGCTGGACGAGCTCACGCAGAGTTTCCGGATCTTCTCCCGCCAAAAAGACGGTTCCATAATGGTTACCGAATCCCACGCGCTCTGCCACTTTGGCGGTGACGGGTTCAAACATGGTATGCCGGTCCATATACGGATGGGCTTCCAATTCTTTAGGAAACTGAAGTTGATGAACGCTGGCTTTCCGAGGATACACCATTAAGTTGGCCGCAAATATTTTATGGTCTTTTTCTTTTGGGAAAAACCGGTCTAATTCTGTTTTGGAGGTATTGGGATCGGAGCATAACAACAGAGCCGCATACGGATTAAAGCCATGGGCGCGCTGAATGAGTTCGAAAATATGGCCGCCGGGAACACGGGCCGCTACCTCCCCAAAATGCAACTCCCCCTCCTGATCCAAAAAATATTCCGGATGAATCATACCATTAACGATGCCAAATGCCTTCATAAGTTTTTCAATCGCCTTACGAATCTTTGTCCGGTGCTTACTGAGCCTCGGCGTTTCCGGCACGATCTGGGAATAGCCCAGATGCACGTACTCGGTAATATTCATAAATTCGATTTTTCCCTTATGGATAAAGGCTTCGACCGAAAATTCCTGCCCGGCCAAATGGCTTTCGGCCAGACACGGAAAGGCATCGTCGGGAAGGGAGGCGATGTCTTGCCGGCTTCGAACAAACACATGGCCCACACTGCCCGCCGCCGACAGAGGTTTCAGATGAACCGGTTCGGGCGCTTCCTCCTGCAAGCGGAGTCTGGCCTCATTGATGTCATCAAAAAACGCGAGAGCTTCCTCCCGCGAGCGAATCTCTTCAAACACCCCGACTCGAATGCCGTTCATTTGCGCATTGCGCTTCATCATGGCCTTGTCGCGGAACAGCAGTGCCCGTTGGAAAGCACGTGGATCTTTCAGCAGACGGGTGTTAAGGGACCCGGCCCATTCCACCGTTTCTTCATACAGCGGCACCGCATGGCTCACTCCCCGCTCCACCAATTTTTCATAGAGTCGGTCGGAGTTGTGGTTGTGGACATAAAAGTCCCAGGTCACCACATCAACCCCATCCTCTTTCAATGCGATATCGAAACCCTCCGGTACCACCGCGACGAAGGGAATGTTGTGCTCCTTTGCGGCTTCCATCGTTTCCAGGCTATAGCCGAGCAGAGCTACCGGCGCCCTCTTTCCCACCCGGGCTTTCTTGACCACTGGTACCTTCTTTTCCATTTAGATCTCCTTTATTGGGGAAACATATCGAATAAACTCCTCCATCCTGTCGCCGCTAGCAGACAAATGGAAGAACCCATCGGCAATAATGATTCGCTCGTTTGTGAGGAAAGTGGTGCTAGAACAGGTATTGGTACAGTTCAAAACCCTCTTCATAGTAGGGTTTCAACCAACCGCCGCGCCACTCTAGGACCTGGTCGCGAGTGGTCGCAATGCATTCAAAGCCGAACCGGCGATAGGAGCGCGTGGCCCAGTAGGCCTTGGGATGGGCAATTAACACCATGCCGCGTTTTCCCTCGCGCCAAGCCACATCACGGACGTGATTAAGTAATTGAGGGCCAAACCCTTTGCCGGTTTGGTGATCATACACATAGATATATCCGATATAAAACATGTCTCCGACTGACTGCGTAGACACGATGCCTACCGGTGCCTGCTCTTCCCGCCCGATGTAAAACTGCCGCCGCTCAAACTCTCTCTCCCCCCAGGATTCATCCACCTCATGCTGCGCCATATCCTTTTCATGAAGAAAGGGTCGATACCAGTCGGCAGAAGACCGGAGGATATTGGCCGCAATAACCATCTCATGACGTTTGGCCGGCTGAATATCCAGGCCTCGATGGATAATTCTCCTTCCGCTTCTTCGATGTAGCCGTTCCCCAATTTCCGTTTGATTTTGCATCATGAAGTTCGATCCTTTTTTAAAAAATTTGTGTCACGGACTCCTACTCCTCAGGAGCCGAGCCGGAGATTTAATGCCTATTTTTTTATTGTTGTTTTCCGAGGAAAATTGGTGTGAGCATCCCTTTATTCACACCGATCATTTTCACATTGTGTATGATTTGTAAGATGTTTTATTGACGAAAACGGCACGCTTCCTTTCGTTTTCGTAATTTACGAGGGCGAATGCGAAGGTACTGCACACTCTATTCACATTGCCTAAGCACAGGTTTTCAAGCGCAACCAGACAAAATGGTCTTGGCTCGATCACCGAATTGAATGACAACCAGTACCCCTACAAAACATTCAAACCGTTCATTTTTTGGTAATTTTTTATGGCAATCGATAAAATTCCTCGATCCATACCTCAATATACCTATACACCTCGCAAGACCTGTTCCATCAGTTAACCCATTGATATTTGTGATTTTGTGGAATTTTGGGACTGTTATGTCCCTATATTTGGGACAGACTTGACTCATTTAAATATCATGAGACACTATTGTCTCAATGGCAGAAACGTCTTCCATAGTAATCATGGGTTCCCCGGATCTGGAAAAGGCCTTAAGTCGTGAAGGTCTTGGAGTTGTACGGCTGGAAACCCCGCAAAATGTGAAAACCTTGGAGATTGGTTCTCAGACACGCCTGGTCATACTCGATGGACAGTACCTTGGAGACTCCCTGGTGTTTGACATGATGACGACCATACAAGAACACAGACCCTATCTTGATGTCTTGGTATTTAAACCGGGAGCCGATGCAGCCTATGTCCATTCGGTTTTGAAAAAAGGGGCATCGGATGTGATTTATGAGGATTCACATGAAAAACTTCATCAAGCCATAGAGGCCATTCAGACCAATCAGAAGTTTTCTCCGGATACGCCGGATTTGCGTGATACTCGCAAAAGACTGGGAAGCTTTGAAGGCATTCTCAGCCGTAACGGAGTCATGTGGGATATTTTTGAAACCATTACCCGCACCGCGAGTTCTGACGCCACCGTATTAATTGTGGGGGAAACCGGAACGGGTAAAGACTTGCTGGCTCGGGCGATTCACCGGCAGTCCGGGCGAACCGGACGATTTGTGGCGGTCAATTGCAGCACGATCAGTCCGGAAATTATTGAATCGGAACTGTTCGGCCATGAACGCGGGGCTTTCACCGGGGCCCATCAACAAAAACAGGGATTATTTCGGTATGCCGATGGCGGAACAATCCTTCTGGATGAGATTGGGGATATGCCGGTTCAAACCCAACTCAGTCTTTTGCGGGTATTGCAGGAACAGACGGTGAGACCGGTTGGATCTCATCATGAGGTGCCCATTGATGCGCGTGTCATTGCCGCAACGAATGCCTCATTGGCCAACGCCGTCCAAACCGGCTCTTTTCGGGAAGACCTCTTTTACCGGTTGGATGTTATCCGGTTAGAAGTGCCCCCGTTACGAGAGAGACGGGAGGATATCCTCTATATGTTCGGGCATTTTCTGAAACGCGTGTGTGCGGACTATGGAATGGACTGTCCGGAATTACACCAATCCTTCATGGATCTACTCTTAGAGCAGTCTTGGCCAGGCAATGTGCGGCAACTGGAAAACCTCACGCAACGCCTGGTGTTAAAAGGGCACACCCGGGAATTGACTGCGGAAGACCTGGCCGAAGTATTGTATTCCCAGGATATCCCCGGATCCTCCCCGGCTCTTCCGGCTCCTGAAACGGAAAGCGTGGATCAACCTGTCCCAAGCCAAGGTGATTACACTCCCTCCATCAACCCGTCCCTCACCCTGGCGGCCTACCTCGAGCCACACCTCATCACTCTCGAGAAGGAGTATTTGGAAACCGTGCTATCAGAAAATAGTGGTCGCATTGCCGAGTCGGCCAATCAGGCCGGAATAAGTCGACGAACACTCCTGCGCAAACTCAATGCCTACCAAATCGACAAACAATATTTTCGAAACAAGAATTCAGCATCAAAAGAATAATCCTCTTCCCTAGGATGGATGAGGGGAAAAGACATTCAAGGATTGACATACCGCTCACGGAGATAGCTCACCAAATCTTTAACATGGTCACGGGTTCCCACGGCCTTTCGTAAAAGGTCGGGGGTCTCATGCAGGTGGCAATGGATCCGTTCCCGCAAAAAACTCAGAATGGTCGCAAAATTTCCCTCTTCTATGCGGTGCTCCAGATCCGGGAAGTGTTCGCGTAAGACGGCAAAGAGCGAGGCCGCATAGAGATTTCCCAGAGTATAACTCGGGAAATACCCAAAGGCCCCACCCGCCCAGTGGGCATCCTGCAGCACACCTTCTGCGTCATCCTTTGGTCGCACTCCCAGGGATTGCTCACTCAATCGAGCCCATTCGGTTGGAACATCCTCAACCGTGATGCGTCGCTCCAACAGAGCGACCTCCATTTCAAACCGCAAAATGATATGCAGGTTGTATGAAACTTCCTCCGCAAAAATCCGAATGCTTCCCGACGTCACGCGGTTGGAAGAGAGGAAGACCAATTCCGGATCAAAGTCTTTGTCAGGAAAATGTCGGGCGAACAATGGCTGTAGCCACCGATAGAACCCACGGGATCGTCCAATCATGTTTTCCCACAGGCGGGATTGGGATTCATGCATGCCGGTTGACGTCGCCGCATACACGGCTGATCCACCAGGTCCCTCCGGGATACCTTGCTCGTACAGCGCATGCCCGAGTTCATGCATGGTGGCCGCCAACCCGCTGAGCAGATCCTCTTCGTGGACATGTGTGGCGATACGCACATCCCCGCTGCCCACCCGGCATGAAAATGGATGCTCCGCCTCGTGCAACGCTCCCCGTGTCGTATCGTATCCCACCGCCTTAACGACATCCTGGTGCATCGCCAATTGTGTGGCCTTATCGTAATAATCGTTGAAGGCAACCGATCCTTTTTTGTCCAGAGCCTGGCACCGGATATCAGTCAAACCTTGTTGCAGCGCGCCAAACATCCGGCGTAAATCCTCGACGGTCGTCCCGGGATCATAGTCTTCAAGTAGGACATCATAGGGATGCCGGTTGGAATCAATGGCTTGTGCCCGCTCGAGTGCCAAATCCACATTCGTCTGGAGACTCTCTGCAAATAGACCATAATTTTTTTCTTTTTTCGCTTCTCCCCAAGCGGCGACACCACTGGCGCTGGCCTTCGCGATCCTGCTGGCGAGTTTCGACGGCACACAAGTCGCCCGGCGGTAGGTTCGGCGCATATTGCGAACCGCGGCTTGTTGCTCCGGAGTCGAATCAGGTAGGACAGCCACCGCCTCGATGAGTTCACCCAGTCGAGGTGATGTGGCTTGTTCATGATACAACCGTCCAATTAACTCACTTTGTTGGGCACGGCCCCCTGCCGACCCTGAAGGCATGGTCACTTGCTGATCCCAACCCAGTAGCCCTCCAATGCCTGCCAGGGTATCCAGTTCGGCAATCTGCTGAGACAGTTCATCCCATACTGATATGGTCATACACTATTCCCTTCTCTAAACTAGTCAGTTGGTTTGGAGTTGCGAGGGTTTTCATGAGGGGGTCGTGAATCCGTTCCGGTCGTTTCTCCCTCAGCGTTTGTGAAACGCCTTTGCGAGATTCTCACCGGCTTGTTTGAGGACCTGGCTCGTTTTGGCAAAGGCAAAACGAACGAGGTGTTGTCCCAGATCTGTCGCCTGGTAATAAAACGCGCTGCCTGGAACCACTGCCACCTTCGCTTCGGTGATCAACCGGGTGGCAAACGATTGGGAATCACCCTGATGTTCCCAAGGCCCATAGCCGGCTAAAAGGTAATAGGCCCCTTGAGGTACATAGGGTTCAAACCCACTGTCGGTCAGCATCTGCATAGTGAGATCCCGACGCCGAAGGAATCTCGCTCGTAAGTCGGTGTAGTAAGTCTCGGGTAAGGCCAAAGCCGCGACCGCCGCATATTGAAAGGGCGTGGGCGCACAGATCGTGAGGTAATCATGTACCGTGCGGATTGCCGTCGTCACATCCTTTGAAGCCAGAACATACCCAAGACGCCACCCCGTTGCCGCGTAGATTTTTGACAGGCCTCCGGTGACGACCAGACCTTTCCAGTCCGGCGCCAGCGTTGCCGGGGCAATATGCCGATAGGGTTCGTAGTACAAATGATCATAAATTTCATCCGTTACCACATAGATCCCATGCTGATCGGCCAGAGCCAGGATGGCGTTCAGTTCATCCCGCGTGAACACATGGCCGGAGGGATTATGGGGAGTATTCAGAATAATGGCCCTGGTGCGAGGGTTGATGGCTGACCGAAGTTCATCCAGAGGTACCGCGTAATCAGGTGGACGGAGCGTGACAAATCGTGGCGTACCGCTGGCAAAATACACAGCCGGAACATAGTTTTCATGTGCGGGTTCGATAATGATGACTTCATCACCACTCTCGACTAATGCCAGCATAGCCGCCACAATCGCTTCCGTCACACCACAGGTAATGGTGATCTCTGTCTCGGGGTCAAAGGTGAGACCGTGGCGTTCGTGCACATGCCTGGCAATGGCTTCCCGCAACTCTGCCAATCCCCAGGTCACCGAATATTGATTGTGATCATTGGCAATGGCATCAATTGCGGCTTGCTTCACCACAGGTGCGGTGGGAAAGTCGGGACGGCCTTGAGCCAGGTTAATCGCTTCATGCTCCATGGCAATCCGCATGTTTTCGCGAATCTGCGATGGCCCAATCCGATCAAGTCTGGAGGGAGGGTTGAAAGTCATGGGTGTATTCCTATCACCAAACAGTGGCATAGCTTTCCTTCAAATTGAGAAATGAATAAATACACAGGGAGAGGTGGCTATTCCATTCGCCGGCCGTGCATGAATAGACAACATATGAAAAATTGGGGGACCCGTCAGAATAGGAGATCTTAGGGAAGTTCTTCAACTTCGACATGAAACCAGGCAGGAAAACCATATGTGGCGGATACCGAAAGAATGAGATTCGGAGGCTGTTGAATGTTCCCCGTGTTTTTCCTTTTAATCTTTAGATTCTTGAACAGAACCTCGCACGTGGAAAAACAAGGGAGTGTTCAAAAAGGCTCGTCCAGCAAGGCCGCAGCCGTTTGGGCGAGCGGAGCGAACGGAGGAGTACGTGAGCACGACCACGCGGCGACCTGCCTGCGCGAAGCCGCTCCGGCAAAGGCAGGGAACGCCGCTGGCAGCCTTTTTCAACACTCCCTTAGGGAAGGGGAGCGTCCAGAGTCAGCACCTCTCGCAACTGGTCAAGCAGCAACTGTTTGCCTTCCCCGGTATAGGCCGACAGGAAAAGCGGGTCCTCCTCCATACCCAAACCTTCACGCAATTCCCTCAGCGCAGCCTGGCGGTGACCCCTTGTGACCTTATCCGCCTTGGTGGCCACCACCATCACCGGAATCTTCAGCCGCATGAGCCACTCGACCATCGCCCGATCCGATTCCTGCACTCGCCGGGAATCCACCAGCACTACCACACCCTGTAAATTCTTGCGTGTCCGCAAATATTCTTCAATCAGGGGACCCCAGAGCTCTCGAATCCGTTCAGGCACTTTGGCAAATCCGTATCCGGGAAGATCGACCAGCATAAAACGTGGGCCGTTCGTGGCAATCTCAAAAAAATTAATGGTTTGCGTTTTTCCAGGGGTCTTGCCGACCTTGGCCAACCCTTTCTGATTCACCAAACAATTAATGGCCGACGATTTCCCGACATTGGAACGGCCGACGATGGCCACTTCCGGAAGCGTCGGTTTTAGAAATTGCTCAACCGTCCCGCAACTCGCCTTGAATTCAGCAGAAAATATTTTAAACGCTCCCACGAAGAGTTCCTCTTTTTCATGTACAGACCAATAGAGCAATTGATGCCCATCCTGTTTGGCTCATCATGAGGCCACCGGGCCATCATATCTTAGGAAATCACCGTTTCCCTATACCATTCGTTAAACAACCGACTGCTTACTGAAAGCGTGGCTTCTTCACCCCGAATCCAGCGGCTGACCAGCCCCAACGTACACAGCGTATCCGCGACAGGCTTGATCGTCGGCAGCCCAACGGCCCGCGCCACCTCTCTTGGGTTCACCGGTTTGTTTGCTTCAATCACAAAGGTCAGCACTTGATGTTCGAGAGGTTCCCGCAGTTGATCGAGACAATCTTGGAAAAAGGAGGAGAGGGATTGTTTCACCTCGCTGGCAATCTGTTCCGTCGGAATATGGATTTCTTCATGCAGGAATGCAGCCTGGAATAGCTTGAAGATATAGGGATGAGTCCCGGCATAGGTGAAGACGGTGGACTGCTGTTCTGTGGAAAGGTCCGGACTGAATAGCTGCTGGGCCTCTTTTTCCAAAAACACCGACAAGGGGATCAACTTCAGTGTGTGTGGCAAATTGCCTTCTCTCACCACCTCCCGCCATGCCCGTGCTCCGGCAAAGACCGTGGATCCTCCAGGCAAAAGATCAATGTCTGAAAGCGAACGAGTCTTCCCTTCAACCAGCCGGTCACAGTTATCAAGGAGAAGAATGGTGTCAGGATTTGGAGGGCGGGAATGGAATCGTTTCCAATCAGCCTCGTCGGCAACATCCACGTACAACGCAGAAGGACCGGTGGACTTGGAAGATGGCCCCGCATGATTCAGTTGCCAGGCAAGGTGAAGCAACAACGAGGTTTTACCTAACTTTGGCCCCCCAACAAGGCTCAAAGATTCCCCTCGTTCCAACCGCCGCAACATATTGCGGACTAATCCCTCACGGCCTTGGAAATCTCCAGGTCGAAAAGCCGGCGCCGCCGGATTGGGTGAATCATATTTATCATAGATGACGGACATAGCAGTGAGTGTAGAAGCTCACTCCAAAGTTGGCAACGGATAGATTTTGTCCGGAGTTATCTACTTGCACATTTAGTAAATCCGGGCTTGGGTGTCGGAGACCACCGGATTAAACACTTCATTGGCGTTTTTGAAGGTGTTGGAATTTATAGTCCCTTAAAATATGTTCCAGCGTGTTCGAGCAAAAAATTTCATCAACTGGAATGATTGGCCTATACGAGTGTTGCCGGGTTTCGGCCCGGCAGCCGAGCCACTTTTGTTTCGGCAAAAGTAGCCAAAACCAATGACGCCCCGCCCGGCCACATTAGAATGGACGGACGCAAACCATGGGAAGGCGGGCCAACTCGTTGCACTCAAACAAGGCCCGCCGAGGATGGGAGCGTCCCCCCATGGGGCCGGGCGGCAGGCGTCAGGGAAAAGGAAGTGTAGAGTCGCAATTATTGGATTATTCTCCCTCGCCATTGTCGGGGACATAGGAATGCCAAAAATCGAGGATTTTGTTTATTTCGAATAAAAGTTATTATCAGGGTGGTCCGGGTTTGGAAAAACTCAAGCACCTTCTTTCCGACTCTGAATCTACTTGGCGGTCTATTTGGTTGATCCGGGGAATTCCCGATTTAATTTCTACTGGCACGGTTTTACTTTGTAATTCTTCTGGTCTTGGTTGTGAGGAGCGGGAATGGTTGCATATTAAAGAAAATAATGGATTGAAACGGCTGGTCGACGAATAACAATGAAGTAGTTGTTCTGAAAATGAATGAATTAAAAATCAAGATGAAGCCATCCCATCCGGGCGCGTTCATTAAGTCGGAAGTTATAGACGAACTCGGGTTAAGTGTGACAAAAGCAGCCGAAGTTTTGGGTGTGCGCCGCGCCACTTTGTCGGATTTAGTGAATGAAAAATCCGCGCTTTCAGCGGAAATGGCCCTACGAGTAGAAATGGCTTTTCATCTCAACATGGATTTGTTGTTGCGAATGCAAGCATGGCATGACTCCGCCGAAATGCGAAAGCAGGCCGGGAAAATTAAGATTTCTCCGTAAGTGCCTGCATAAAATTAATGGATAACCTTTCAAAAATTCATCAATGGCTCAAAACCATTGAAAGCCAATGTGTGGGTCCTAGCTTTGGTACTCCGGAATGGGTTTCAGAAAAACAGGCATTTGAATATTCAACTGTCTCTGTTGAAGTTGTAGCCTACCTGAAGGCAGTTAGAGCTGTTCAAAGCCTCAAATCAATAAGGCTTCTTCAAGAAAATGGACTGATTATAGATTTCTATACGATAGGGCGTTGTATTTAATGGTTCCTCCAAAATATCCAGACCCTTATCGCCTTAATAATTACTTTGACGCGTGTGCATTCAATCCAGGCGACCATTTAGAGTTTTCTGCCTCTGAAAAATTGTTTAGACTCTATGAAAGGGATGAGTTACCAATAATCTTAATGTCTGAATCCGTAAAAAATGAGATTGCCCATAAAAATACTCCCTCATGGGTAAAATCACTGGCTAGTAGGCAACTATATAGTAGGAATTTTTCACTAACAGACGATGAACTCCTAATTAAGGAAGAAATTCTCAGGGTCTTAACTGGTAATGGAAAACGGGAAAAACATGAAAAAGACACTGAGCACATCTTGAGGGCTAAAAAAGAAGGTGGAGTTTATTTTATTACAGTTGATAAGGGCATCCTGAGAAAGGCAAGGGATTTAAGAAATATCTGTGGGATTTTGGTTCTTTTGCCTAGTGAGTTTTTGGAATTACTGGACGAGTGGAAGATCTATACGAAGCAGGCTGAAGGTTCATAGCAGGAAGATAGGTTTAGCAAAGTAACCACTTGGGCATAAAAAGAGCCTGGCGGGTTCCAGGGCTTCCAACGTTTTTAACTGCCCCCTCATTTCCATTCTTTTTCTGCTTTCCTTTATTCACCGAATTTTGTAGGGTTTCCAACCTTGTATTTACCCCAAAGGCCCGATACAGAAACCTTTTTAGGGTGAACCATTATGATAATGAACATTAAATGTTTATTCGACGATAAATGCCAGGCTGATGCTTCCCCAAAGTATAATTGGTCCATAAATAGGGAAGATGGAAATCCTGAATTTTGGAGACATTGGGAGTGTGATGGAAATCCAAAACATATATTTCATGCTCCTGTTCCTTTAAACGACCCTAAAGTCCCATGTGATTGCAAACCATCAAAATAGGCCACTCTCAGGCACACTAAAAGTTGAATTTCCCCTGATACCAAAAATTTCATTTCTGGATGCCAAACTTACTACACGCAAAAGACCCCCCAACGGTCCTAAGTTCTTAGCCCTGAGCAATTCCTTTTCCTTTCCTGCTTCCCTTTATTCAAATAATTCTGTAGCGTTTGGGGCAAAGGTTGTTTCCGACCTGCTCAAGAAATTCAAACATGGGGTTGTCCTTGAATCCCATACATTGGGTATGGTCAGAATTAAGAGGAAGAAAAATGGAATGAATTAAAAGACTGTACCCAAGCATGGATTTTGTTTTATTTATCCTGGATTTTCAAGCTTTTAATTTCTACAAAATATGGGGAAGTGTTCACCAGGCAGTTTGTGGCACAGGCAGTAGAACTATTTCAAAAGGCGAAAAATTTACAACCGGGCCTAGAAGGTTTATCCAACACATTCAGTTTCTGGATGAGCAATTTAGATGATTCAACTTCACACGTTGGAAAAAAGTTTGAAGGACTGGAAATTCCATTTGAGGTTTTTGCAGCATGGACCTTTTTGTTTTTAGATGAAGGGAGTCCATATTATAAAAAAACTGATACCAATAGGATTGAGTTTGAGGTAGCTAAGGCTCTTATCCTCGCCAAAGAAGCAGTGGTTAATCGCATTCAAAAGGCCGTTGATTTTGGTGGTCCAGTAGAAGAAGCAAATGTTTAATCATCAATGGAAAATCCTCTGATAGCAGGCGACATTCAGAATTTTAGGTAAAAGAAGTTTAGATTGTGTTAATGAAATTGATTTCCTTCTCGAAAAATATCCTGAAGTATCTCAAACAGTGGAAAAATTCCTTCAAAATTTTCGGGAACCGCCTATTGTTGGCCCTTTGGAAAAAGGCACCAACCGTGTTTTATCAAAAAAATCCGCAATGCCAGTGCACGGGTATGAGAGGAAGAACATCTAACCCCTACCCAGGGCAAAGCAGCCTTGGATAAAACCTATAAAAATTTTTCAGAATACGTGCACAGTCAATATTCCGTAATAGTGGAAATTTACGGTGGGCCTCATAGTAATCAGGCGTTTCAGTTTGGAGGCATTTCTAGTGAAAAAAGGAAAGTAGATTATTTGAAATGCATTAGAGAACTTGATGACATGGTGATTCACAGTTTGGCATATATAGCGAAACAATTTAATTGTGAGCAAGTTTTACGATAAATAATTCGGCATTTTGAAAATTTTGAAACTACTCATTAATTCCCATGATGGTGAACAAGATAAACATTGGCTTTACGTAAGTTATATTATCACTCAAAGAAAAATGCTTATTATTCCCTTTTCACATAAAAGGATTAGGTTTCTAACGAAATAATTAAGGGCAACAAGGAGACTATACATGGGATCCGACACCGTCAATTCACGTTACCATCTCACGCCAGAAGGATGGATTGACGGAGGATGGGCCGCTAACGGTCCTTTGGAAAATCTCCCTTCTCCACCACCCAACCGTATTGAGACATGGGACGAAAAGGAGCAAACCCACGATGACTATCCAAGAAAACCATTGAGGGATTGGAACCTTGTATGGGCTTCCCCAGATTATTCAGAAGAAGAAAGAAAACAATTTCGCATTCAGGCTAAAGAAAGGAGCACCCAACAGGAGCAGCTATCTTGGAAGTTTCCCTTATGATCGGTCTATTATTTTCCACATTGCCAATAATCCGACTATAGTGATTCCAAATTATTTCCCAAACATTTCTGTTTTGAAGTCAAGCTAGTATAGGTTAGCTTGTAATATGGAATTCCCTGTCGTCCCATTTCTCCCCTTGTCTGACGCCTGCCGCCCGGGCCTAGAGACGAACGCTCCCAGCAACTGGCGGGCCCTGTTTGAGCACAGCGAGTTGGCCCGCCCTCTCGAGACCTGCGTTCGTCTCATCTGATGAGTCCGGGCGGGGCGTCAATGGTTTTGGCTACTTTTGCCGGAACAAAAGTGGCTCGGCTGCCGGGCCGAAACCCGGCACTTGCGGTTTTTCACTCATAAACAAAGTGGAAGTTTATTGGAATGACTTTAATTGGCGCCCAATTCCCTGCCCCAACATCTTTTGGAAATAACACCAGCGGAGCCGATTGGAAATATTTCCAGGAAGGTACAAGGAGGTTGGTTCTGCCGTCATTTACCAAGGCCCCGATTTCCGGACAGGCCCAACCCATTTCCTAGGAGCGGGACTCTTTCATGGCGCGGTCGATTTCGCGGCCGGCTTCGCGCTTTTTGATGGTTTCCCGCCGGTCGTAGTTTTTCTTCCCACGCCCAAGGGCAAGTTCCAACTTGACCCGCCCTCTGTCATTGAAATAGAGCCGGAGCGGGATGAGGGTGAGTCCTTTCTGTTGGACTTATTCGGTCAGTCGCTTGATCTTTTTTTTTTGTGCAAGACTGTTGAATATGGTCTTTCCAAATAATTTCCGAAATCTTGTTTGTTAGTGAGACACCATTATTTGCTGCTGTCAAACCGGTGAACGCCCACAACACCCCTAGCACATCCTGAATTGCGATAGGGGGCTCCCTAAGCCCCTCAGGCCATCCTTTTCCCCTTTGACTGACGCCTGCCGCCCGGGTCTAGAGAAGAACGCTCCCATCAACTGGCGGGCCCTGTTTGAGCACAGCAAGTTGGCCCGCCCTCCCGAGACCTGCGTTCTTCTCATCTGATGAGTCCGGGCGGGGCGTCAATGGTTTTGGCTACTTTTGCCGGAACAAAAGTGGCTCGGCTGCCGGGCCGAAACCCGGCACTTGCGTTTTTTTGCTCCTAAACAAAGTGGAAGTTTATTGGAATGACTATAAATAGGCGCCCAATTCCCTGCCCCAACATCTTTTGGAAATAACACCAGCCAAGCCGCTATGGAAATATTTCCAGGAAGGTCCAAGGAAGGGGGTTCTGCCGTCATTTGCCCAGGTTCCGATTGCCGGGGAAACGCGACAGATTTCTAAGAGCGGGACTCTTTCATGGCTCTGTCGATTTCGCGGCCGGCTTCCCGCTTTTTGATGGTCTCCCGCCGGTCGTAATTTTTCTTCCCGCGCCCAAGGGCGAGTTCCAACTTGACACGCCCTCTATCATTGAAATAGAGCCGGAGCGGGATGAGGGTGAGTCCTTTCTGCTGGACTTTTTCGGCCAACCGCTCGATTTCTCTCTTATGCAACAGCAGGGTTCTGGCGCGTAGGGGCTCGTGATTCATTTGATTGCCGTGGCTGTAGGTGCCGATATGGCAATTATGCAGAATGGCTTTGCCATTGATGATGGCGGCGTAACTCTCCTTCAGATTCAGCCGGCCCTCCCGTAAGGCTTTGACTTCGGTCCCGACCAGGACGATACCAGCTTCGACCTTCTCTTCTATCATGTAGTCATAGAAGGCCTTGCGGTTGGTGCTGAGGACTTTATTGGAGGAGTCTGTTTTTTGTTTGACCATAGCTAATTATATCTTGTTGCATGGAATGATCTGGCTGTCATTTTTACTTTTTCGTTCCGTTGCCTGCCTCGCGTAAATAATCTCTTCCTAGGGTCAAGAAGACACCACGTGTCAGTCTTAGGCGGATGAATCACTCCGTGCAATACGGTACAATGTTTTCACGATGAGTTATTTTGAGTCGATCCAGAGTCTTATTCAAGATTTTTCCAAAGGTAATCCTCTCGGTCTCAAATTGTCTGAGGTTCAACTCCAACAGGAGTGGGAGCATCTTGTGGGTGCGACCATGGCCAAACATTCCTACCCTGAGAGCATCCGCTTTAAAAAATTGCATCTGGTAGCGGATAACTCGATTTGGCTTCAGCAGCTTATGTTTCTAAGGCCGGCCATTTTGGAAGCCATTCATTCAATGATGCCGGAACTGGGCTTAACCGAGGTCGTTTTACGCATCGGCTCCATTCCACAAGCCCCGCCTCAACCGGATCCACTACCCCAAGACCCTCCTGATTTTGTCGGTGAACCGTCGCCCTTTGCCACCGGCTTAGCCAAACGCCTGAGTAATCCTGACCTCCAGACCATCCTTTCTCAGACTATCACTAAAGCCCTTGCTGAATCATCGCCCTCGACTAGGGAGCCGGGGAAGACGTCTGAGCATGAGGACTTGCCTCCTCCCACGTCTCTTGAAACACCCACTGCATCGTAAGCGTTCGATCTTTTGACCCGCTCCGGTTCCAGGGGCCGATCCATCCCGCCTGACCCTCCGCATCGGCACGATACCCAGCTCGCACAGCCGCTTCAAAGTTTTTCCGAAAGGTTTTTTCCGAATCGTCATCGACCTCATTGGCGACATACCGATGAAGGTTATCCGGCTCCGTCCAGAATGGGTCCGAAAAGATGATGACTTGTAGAGTTTGGTATCGTCCGCGAGGATCATCCGGAGTGGTGGGGCGGATTTTCATGTCGGCGAAATCACGGGTGGCCCTGCCGACATCGCCAAACCGCCTAACCAGGGTTTGTATTTCGGGATCACTGGTATAGGGAGGCACGTGGACGGCCACCAGCGATCCCTCCTGAGCTCCGATACTATAGGGCGGGATGGACCGGTCCGGCCGGGAGAGGAACATGCCGAGGGAGATGACAAAAATCCCTCCGATCAAAATGCCTAATCCCATTATGACGATAGGATCAAACTTTTTGCGCCTTGCTGGTTGGTCAGGGGCTTTGTGAGGGGAATCCAACCTAAGACCTTCCCTCAGGCAATCGCTTTTTTCTGCTTCCTCCCGTGAGCCGGGGAAGATGTAAGCGGGGGAGAGATTGAGAAAGAACACGCAGGTGAGATGACCGTTCATTTTCTCTGGTCATCTCGGAACACACCGGCGTCTTCGGTTTGCTGTTTTGAGAAGTTCGCGTGAACTTATTCGGTTGGGGCAGCCGGTTCATCTGGCATCTCGCCATTAAGTTCATCCGGTTCGGACAGATCGCCTTCATCTGTCTCGGCGAGCTTGGCGACGCCCACCACCCGATCGTCATCGGGCAAGTGGATCAGTCGTACCCCTTGGGCATTGCGTCCGATTTCCCTGATATCTCCCATTCGGGTGCGAAGGATCATGCCCTCTGCGGACATGAGCATGATTTCATCGGTTTCCCAGACTTGATGGAACGAAATGGCCGGCCCGTTTTTCTCCGTAACTTTGACGCTGATGACGCCTTTGCCCGCCCGTGATTGGAGCCGATATTCCTCCACCTGTGTTCGCTTACCATACCCGCGTTCGGTGACAGTCAGAATGGAGGATTGCGTTTGACTGGTAATCGTCACCATCCCGATGACCTCATTGCTCTTGGCCAAAGTGATGCCCCTGACTCCACGGGCTGTTCGTCCCACCGGACGGACATCTTCCTCACGAAAGCGAATGACAATGCCCATTCGGGTGCCCAGGAGAATTTCTCTCGTGCCATCGGTGATATCCACGCCGATGAGCCGGTCGCCTTCCTCCAGGGTCAACGCAATAATCCCGCCCTGCCGGGGATGGCTGAATGCAGCCAAATCGGTTTTTTTGATATAGCCTTTTTGCGTCGCCATCACGACATACTGGTCTTCGGCAAACACCCGGACCGGCAGGGTCGCGGTGACCCGCTCGCCCTGGCTGATGGTCAACAAATTCACAATGGCTTTCCCTTTGCTGGACCGCCCGACATCGGGCAATTGATACACTTTAAGCCAGTACACGCGCCCGGCATCGGTAAAGAACAGCAGGTAATCATGCGTTGAGGCGGTAAAGATTTGCTCAACAAAGTCCTCTTCTTTGACCCCCATGCCGACTTTTCCTTTTCCACCACGGCGTTGGGCCCGGTAGATGGAAACGGCATTCCGTTTAATATAACCGGCATGCGTAATGGTGACGACGACTTCTTCCTCCGCGATGAGATCTTCCATTTGTAACTCGGCTTCGGCAGGAAGGATCTGTGTTCGTCGCTCATCGGAATATTGTTCTTTGATCTCTATTAATTCCTGCTTCACGATTTGTTGCACCATCGCATCAGAGGCTAATATGGTGCGCAAATGGGCAATGCGGGAGACCAGTTCGTTATATTCCTGTGTGAGCTTGTCCTGTTCCAGTTGGGTTAAGCGTTGCAACCGCATTTCCAGAATGGCCGTGGCTTGCACCTCGCTCAAGGTAAACTGGCTCATCAGGCCCTGGCGAGCGGTTTCCGGAGAAGACGCTCCACGGATGAGAGCAATGACCTCATCCAGAAACTCCAGGGCCCGTCTCAAGCCTTCTAATATGTGGGCGCGTTCTTCGGCTTTGCGAAGATCGTACGCCGTCCGGCGAATCACCACTTCTTTACGGTGTTCAAGGAACGCGGCTAAAATCTGTTTGAGGGTCAATACCTCCGGACGGTTCCCCACCAGGGCCAACATGATGACCCCGAAGGTCGTTTGCATCTGGGTGTGTTTATAGAGTTGATTCAGTAAGACCGCCGCGTTTTCGTTCCTCTTAAGTTCGATCACCACGCGAAGTCCATCCCGGTCGGATTCGTCGCGAAGATCGGAAATACCTTCCACCCGTTTTTCGTGGATGAGTTCGGCGATCTTTTCTATCAGCTTGGCCTTGTTGACCTGGTACGGCAGCTCCGTCACGATAATACGGGACCGCTCGGTACGTTCATCGACCTCTATTTCGGCTTTCGCCCGAAGAGAAAGGAGACCTCGTCCCGTTTCATAGGCGTCTTTGATCCCTTGCGTGCCATAAATAAAACCGGCGGTGGGGAAATCCGGGCCGGGTATACATTCCATGAGTTCGCGAATGGTCACCTCAGGCCGTTCAATAAGGGCAATCAGCGCGGCGACGACTTCGCCTAAATTATGCGTGGGAATATTGGTGGCATACCCGACCGCGATTCCTCCTGCTCCATTAACTAACAGATTCGGAATACGAGCCGGTAACACAATGGGCTCTTGGGACGACTCATCGTACGTCGGGGTAAAATTGACGGTCTCCCGGTCGATATCGACCAGCATTTCCTCGGCCAACTTGGTTAGGCGGGCTTCGGTGTAGCGCATGGCAGCGGGTGGATCGCCATCAACCGATCCATAATTTCCCTGACCATCCACGAGGGGATACCGCATATTGAAATCCTGGGCCATACGAACCAACGTGTCGTAAATGGCTGAATCACCATGCGGGTGATAGTTACCCATGATTTCGCCGACAATTTTTGCGGATTTCCTGTAGGGCTTCCCGGCAGCCAGACCCATTTCATTCATGCCATACAGGATGCGGCGATGAACCGGCTTGAGCCCGTCTCGCACGTCCGGCAACGCCCGCCCGACAATGACGCTCATGGCGTAGTCCAAATAGGACAAACGCATTTCATCTTCAATGGCGACTTGTGTCAGACGTGGTTCAACCGGCATACGTCACTCCTCGAAAGGGATCATCACCCTTTATGTTCTGCGCTTTGACTTGATTTACTCTGGCTCAACATTCGGGGTCACACAACCAAACGCAGGCACCTGCTAGACATCCAAATTTCGAACTTCCAGGGCATGCTTTTGAATGAAATTCCGGCGGGGCTCGACCTCATCACCCATCAAAATGGTAAAGATTTCATCCACTCCCGTGGTATCTTCTAAGGTCACCTGAAGGAGACTCCGGGTCTCTGGATTCATCGTGGTGTCCCACAATTGCGTCGGATTCATCTCGCCCAACCCCTTGTATCGCTGAATGGACATACCCTTTTTCCCGGTTTCTAAAAACTCTGTCACGAGATCCTGACTGGTGGAAAATTCCGTTTCGATCTCTTTGCGTTTTAAGCGGTAGGGTGGTCGCCCCAATCCCAAAGCCGAAGGAGCAATTTTTTGTAATTCCCTGAAATCTGCAGATCCCACCATGTCGTGAGTCAGATTCAAAAATTTCTGACTGCCATTCCCTGCCACCCGACACAGAATGTGATGGGCCTGATGCTCTTCATCGGTCTGAATCGTCAGGTCCACGGTTCCTTCGGGGAATGCCAGGCGAAGCCGGCGTGTGGCTTCCTCGATCAATACTTCCAAGTCGCCACGGTTTTTTAACAAATCTTTGGTTAATTCCGGAAAATCCACTAACACGCGGAGCAGCGCCGGCTCTATTTGCTTTTGCCCCTGACGGGTTAAGAGCCCTTCAAAGGCCACCAACTTATCTAATATCGGGATGAGTTCATCCCTCGTCACAAATTCGTTTTGTTCCGGAAGAAAGAGTTGGGTATCCTCCACGGCGAGATTAGACAGATAGGTATTCATCGCCGCTTCGTCCTTGAGATACTTCTCGCCTTTCCCTTTTTTAACTTTAAACAAGGGAGGCTGAGCAATGTAGATATAGCCCCGCTCGATCAGTTCCGGCATCTGTCTGAAAAAGAAGGTCAGGAGAAGAGTCCGGATATGGCTGCCATCGACATCCGCATCGGTCATGATAATGATTTTGTGGTAACGAGCTCGATTGATATCAAAGGCGTCTTTATCTTCCTTGCCTTTTTCCGCGTCCTCCCGTGGCCGACCGATTCCGGTCCCGATGGCCATGATGAGCGTTCGAATTTCCTCACTGGCGAGCATTTTATCGAATCGAGCCTTCTCGACATTCAGGATCTTGCCCTTGAGAGGAAGGATCGCTTGCGAACGTCGATCACGCCCCTGCTTCGCCGATCCGCCGGCCGAATCACCCTCCACAAGATAGAGTTCACTGAATTGGGGATCCTTTTCGGAGCAGTCAGCCAATTTTCCTGGAAGTGACCCGCCATCCAACGCCCCTTTCCTTCGAATCAGTTCTTTGGCTTTTCTGGCGGCTTCCCTGGCCCGTGCGGCATCCACAGACTTCCCGACGATTTTTTTGGCCACCGAGGGATTTTCTTCCAGGTACGATCCCAAGGCTTCATTGACGGCCGACTCCACAATGCCCTTGACCTCACTATTGCCTAATTTGGCTTTGGTCTGGCCCTCAAATTGCGGATTGCGGATTTTCACGCTCACTACGGCGGTTAACCCTTCTCGAACATCTTCTCCGCTCAGCGATTCCGAATCTTTTTTAAACAAATCATTGGCAGTGGCGTAACTATTGATAGTGCGCGTCAAGGCTGACTTAAATCCAATGAGATGCGTGCCGCCCTCACGGGTATTAATATTATTGGCAAAGGAATAGAGATTCTCTGAATACCCTTCGTTATATTGAAGGGCCAACTGGAGAATCATTTCGGGTTTTTCCACTTCCACGACAATGGGAGGATGAATGGGGGATTTGGCTTCATTCAAATGTTCCACGAAGGAGACAATCCCTCCTATGTAACAAAACACCTGCTCCTTTTCTTTGCCCGTCCGGTCATCCCGTAAACAAATCTCCAAGCCTTTATTGAGAAAGGCCAACTCCCGAAGTCGTTGAGCCAGGACATCAAAACTGAATTCGACGGTTTCAAAAATGAGGGGATCCGGCTTAAAAATGACTTTCGTTCCGCGTTTTTTGGTGATCCCTGCGACCGTTAATGGAGTTTGCGGCTTCCCACGTTGATACCGTTGTTCGAAAACTTCCCCATTTTGCCAAATTTCCAACTCCAACCATTCCGAGAGGGCATTCACGACCGATATGCCTACGCCATGTAACCCACCCGAGACTTTATAGGCACCCTCCTCAAATTTTCCGCCCGCATGGAGGACGGTCAATGCGACTTCAGCGGCCGATTTTTTCTGGGTGGAATGCATGCCGGTGGGGATCCCTCTTCCATTATCCGAAACCATGACACTGCCATCCACTTGGAGCACGACCTGTATTTCATTTCCATAGCCGGCCATGTGTTCATCCACACTATTATCAACAACCTCATACACCATGTGGTGCAGACCATCGACCCCCGTGCTGCCGATATACATGGCCGGTCGTTTTTGAACCGCTTCCAGTCCTTCCAGGACCCGGATCTGATCGGCATCGTACCGAGCATCCGAATGTTGGCGGTCTGCAGAGGGGGCAGATTCTTGGCTAGGGTTTTTTGCGGATTCCATACAATTTTAGGCTTTAACTGCGTGTGGAAGAAGGAATGTCTGTTGGGTCAAATCCGTCAAACCTTCACGGGCATCACCACGGCTTTGAACGTGGGATTGCCCTGCTCTTGAATCAAACACGGGCTTAAGGGTGTTTCCATTTGAAGGGTCAGCGTTTCCGTTTCAATGACGGATAACACATCCAGGAAATACCTGGCATTGAATCCTGTGGAAAAACTTTCTCCCACAAATTTAGCCGGGATGTCTTCATCCGCTTCCCCTAAATCCGGGCTTTTTGAAGAAAGATGAATGTGATCGGGATTGATGGACAGTTTTACGGCATGGGCTTTATCTTTCGAAAGGATTGCCACTCTCCGAAGGGCACCCTCCAAATCGGACTTGTTGACGGTAACTTTTTTGGAGCTTTCTTTCGGTACCACCTGCTGGTAGTTGGGATAAGTCCCTTCCATAATCCGGGAGGTTAACACCAACCCGCTTTTCCGAAAGATCAACATATTTTTCGTAAACCCAAGGAACGGTTGTTCGTCGTCTTCTTCCAAGAGTCGCCGGATTTCTATGGCGGCTTTTTTGGGAATAATGACCTTAATTTCTGCCGGGGGGATAGCCGCTTTCTCGGGAGTCACTTCCTGCTCAGCCCAGGCCAATCGATGCCCGTCGGTTCCCACCAAACGAAGGGTCACGGTGGCTCCCGAAGGAATCAGAGTAAGAAGAAGACCGTTTAACACATATCGCGTATCTTTTTCCCCCACGGCAAAGACGGTCTTTTTCAGAAGCTGCAACAATCCTTGGGCGGGGAGCGCCATCAACCCTTCCCGTTCAATAGTTGGAAGGGCAGGGTAATCCTTACTGGGTAAGCCCACCACTCGAAATTGGCTTTTTCCAGCCTTCACCGTCACCCAATTATTTTCTCCCACGACCAATTCAATGTCGGAATGCCGGATTTCTTTCAAAATATCAAAAAGCGTTCGAGCGGAAAATGTGACCGACCCGGGCTCATGGACCGTGGCTTTATAGAGCCCTCTCATGCCGATTTCCAAATCAGTGGCCACAATGTCCAGACCTTCCGGCTTGGCTTCCAACAGAATATTCGCCAGGATAGGCATGGTATTCCGCTTCTCCACCACTCCCTGCACGCGTTGGAGTGCGGTTAACAAATCCTCCCTGGTTATTTGAATTTTCATAGGTGT
This sequence comes from Nitrospira sp., assembly GCA_024760505.1. Taxonomy (GTDB): domain Bacteria; phylum Nitrospirota; class Nitrospiria; order Nitrospirales; family UBA8639; genus Nitrospira_E. The sequence goes on along the minus strand of CP058931.1, from coordinate 1,081,389 downwards.
CCTATAAACGGTGGTGTTATCCCTTGCCGATTTCTTCTTTCAGGCTTTCGATTGTGGCTCGAAGGGTGGAATCCGTTTCCTGAGCCTTTTGCATTTGCTTACAAGCATGAATAATTGTTGTATGATCTTTTCCCCCGAAGTCTCTTCCTATTTCCGGAAAGGAGGAGTCCGTCATATCGCGGCTGAGAAACATCGCAATTTGGCGAGGAAACACTAAGGTTTTCGTTCGTCGTTTCGACTTCAAGTCGGATATCTTGACATGGAACCGATTGGCGACCACTTCTTGTATATCCTCCGTTGTGATCACCTTCCGTTTTCCACCAAGAAGATCACGGAGGATGTGTTTGGCCATGTCCGCAGTGATTTTTTGACCCGTGAGAGATGCATAGGCGCCAAGTCGAATCAGTGCCCCTTCAATTTCACGAATATTGCTTTTTAAATTCGCTGCCAACAACTGGATGACTTCCTCATTGATGGCGATACCTTCTTCTTCCGATTTTTTTCTGAGAATGGCAATTCGAGTTTCGACATCAGGTGGTTGAAGATCGGCAATCAGTCCCCACTCAAAGCGCGACCGAAGCCGTTCTTCCATTGAAGGCATTTCTTTGGGAAAACGGTCACTCGACAATACGATCTGTTTTCCAGCTTCATAGAGAGAATTAAATGTGTGAAAAAATTCCTCTTGTGTCCGTTCTTTCCCTGCTAAAAATTGAATATCGTCAATGAGCAGCATGTCCACATTTCTGTATCGCCTTCTCAATTCAATCATTTTGTCATAGCGGATGGAATTAATGACCTCATTCGTGAATTGCTCTGTCGTGACATAGGCAATACGGAGATCGCCATGATCAGCAATATAATTTCCTATAGAGTTGAGAAGATGTGTTTTCCCCAGCCCTACCCCGCCATAAATGAATAACGGGTTATACGCTTTGGCAGGTGATTCTGCGACAGCAAGACAAGCGGCATGTGCAAATTGATTACTCGCTCCCACGACAAAGTTTTTAAAGGTATATTTGGGGTTGGGAAGAGGTTGACGTCTCACCCGTTGAAGTTGAGCGGGCACGCGGTTTTCTCGAACTTCAGTTTTGAGTTGAGGCGATGGTTCTCCGTCTCCATCCTGCTCTTTCATGACAAAAACAATCTCTGCCGGATTCACCCCTTCGACATGCTGAAAGGCCTCTTTGAGTAAATCTTTATAGTTTCTCCCTAACCATTCCCCAAAAAATCTATTGGGAACACGGATATGAACCTGATCTTCCGTAAGACTCTCTAAAACCAAAGGTTGAAACCATGTTTCAATGGTGTCATCTCCCACCCGAGGGCTGACAAAATTCAACACGTCCACCCAGACTTTATCATTGTTAATGTTAGGTAAATTCAACTTATTCACAATATTATTCACAGATGTTAATAGTAACGGCACCGAGTATGAGTCTGCCCTATCTTATTAGACACTCTCTAATTCCTATCAACACCCTCTACCATAAACTTCATGCCCTCTATCCACAACTTCCCCTACGATAAATTTAATTCCCAAATCACTTTCTTTACCCACATTCAAAGGAGTTTGTAATTTTAAGAGTTGTTATCCCCACTATTCCCTATCCCTACTATCACTACTCCTACTATTTCTTTGTCTTCTTTTATAACAAAGAAGAAGAGGGATAGTTATATCACCAAAGCCAAATCCGCCAAAAATATTTTTTCCAAAAACCCCTGATAAGAAATCGGCTCATATGATCTGGAATCTTCTTCTCTTTCTCCTTCACTGCGTAAAACAAAAACCTTGGAGGTCGGAACATGCGGTAAATCCAGTCCATTTTGAAGAAGCAAAACGGATGGATCCATTTCCAAAACACCAGAATCCATTTCAGGAATGAACGTATTCCAGTCGTACTGGTTTTTCGTACAGATATATAAAATGTTTCTCATTGGGGGCACCGTTAAAAGGTTAAAACGCGATCAGCATGAGAAACGAGTGAAGCTATTTGAGAGGGAGACGACTCTTGAATGGTAAATTCCTGATCAAGGGCAAAGGTCTTCCCGCTCCCAATAGGGACCACAATCGGCAATTCTAAATTTTTGATAGCCGGGAGATATTTTTCCAGAATTTCGCCATCAGGAAGGTCATCGGCCTCATCAGAAATTAACTGCCTGGCATTTTCTAAAAGAATAATCTTTATCGGATTGGGACCCGTAGATAATCCCAACGCAATTCGCATAGCTTCGGAGGCCCGATGGGTGCGGGTGGGGTCTTCTCGAATAAGGATAACCAGATTTTTTGGCATCCCTTATTGATACCTTGGATTATTACGTAAAATGTCGGATTTGTTAATGAAATTTATGGAGGATAATTTTTGAATAAAAAAATATCGTTTCCTATTGAAAAATAAGAAAAAAACCCTAACATCAGGTAGGAAAAATGTCAAGAAAAAACCGAAGATATATTGTCCCACTTTTTATGAGGCTAAGGATTGAATTTTTTGAGAAATTTCTTTTAGCTTTACGGATTCCTGGGCTTTGGTCGTCATGTTCCGGATGATGGCCGTTTCTGAGCGGGCTTCATCGTCCCCGAGAATAATGGCATAACCGGCTCCAAGTTTATCCGCGGATCGAAGGAGAGATTTTAAATTGACACTTTTATAGTCTGTGTCTGCCCGTATCCCTAGCTCTCTCAGTTCGTTGAGAAGATTAAAAGCTAGAGGTTTGGCTTCCTTTCCAAATCCGGCTACAAAAAATAAAGGAATTTTGGGGGTGGCTATTTGTTCAGGAAGAAGGAGAGCCACTCTTTCCAGTCCAACAGCAAATCCGATAGCAGGGGTGGACGGGCCTTGGAGTAAGGCGACCAATCCGTCATAGCGGCCTCCAGCCCCAATGGTGCTCTGAGCCCCTAAGTGTGGAGAAGTGATTTCGAAGGTCGTGCGGGAGTAATAATCCAGACCTCTCACCAAACGGTAGTTCAAGGAATACGGGATGCCTATGGACGTGAGTCCATCGAGGACGCTTTGAAAATGAACGGCCGATTCGGGGGAGAGGTGGTCGAAAAGTGTTGGGGCGTCCTTTGTCGCTTCCTGACAAATCGGGACCTTACAATCTAGTATACGTAAGGGATTAGTCGTATATCGGCGCTGGCAGTTCCCGCAAATCATTTCTAATCTAGAAGAAATGAACTGTTTGAGTTCCCGAATATAGTTTTCACGATCTTGAGTATTGCCAATTGAATTCATTTGCAAAGTGAGATCTTTAAGTCCCAGCGAACAAAAAAACCTCCATAAAAGAGCAATCACTTCGACATCCATGAAGGGATCTTCGGTCCCGAACGCTTCAACTCCAAATTGGTGAAATTGCCGGTATCGACCTGCTTGCGGTCGTTCATGACGGAACATCGGGCCAAGGTAATATAGTTTTCGTGTAGAGGGTGATTCCAAAAGATGGTGCTCCAACACAGCTCGAACCACCCCTGCCGTACCCTCAGGACGTAACGTCAGAGAACTTCCATCTCGATCAGGAAAGGTATACATCTCTTTCTCTACAATATCGGTTTCTCCTCCAATACTCCTGGCATAGAGTTCAGTGGACTCGAATATCGGAATACGTATTTCAGAAAATCCGGATTGGGCAGCAAGGGTATGGGCCAATGTTTCCATATAGCGCCATTGCGGAGTTTGTTGAGGCAAAATGTCCTTAAGACCCTTAATGGAGCGTAGCACGGTAAGCCTTATTCTGTTGAAGAAAAAATTGGGGAAAAGAGAATCCGACTATATCTTTCCGCCAGAATCCAGTCAACGAATCAATGTGTTTGTGTGTCAGTTTAGGAGGGAGAAAATTCGTTTGACTCTTGCTCTTTCCCCCCATAAAATGGCGTGTTCATAAGAAATTGGCTAAAAGGAGAACAATGCCGTGTCAATGACCTATCGACAGCCCTCTAATTTAAAGAGAAAACGAGATCATGGCTTTAGAAAGCGCATGAGCACTAAGAATGGGAGAAAGGTCCTTGCCCGTCGACGAAAGAAGGGCAGGTACCGCTTGACGGTTTCTGATGAGTAAGGGGAGGGCTTCCCGTTTTTTTTAAAGAAAAAATATGAATACGATGGAGTGAAGGCCAATGGGTCTGTCGTGCGGAACCCATTTTTTACCCTCCTTGTTAGTCGTGTACCCAATCATGATCCGTCTCGGGTAGGCATCGTCGTTGGTCGACGAGTGGGCAAAGCCGTCACGAGAAATCGGCTGAAACGGATTTTTCGTGAACTCGTCAGGGAATCGCAATCTGGAATGGCCGGTGGTTTTCATTGCATCGTGTACCCAAAAACCATGGTTTTGGGTGTGAAGTATCAGAAGATTGGGGAAACCTGGAAGGGCACATTAGCCAAAGTCGGGCTTCTTTAATAAAAAATGATCGCTTCGGTTTTGAAAAAAATTATTGCAGTCTACCAATATGGGGTTTCCCCGTTCATGGGAACCTGTTGCCGTTTTGAACCGACATGTTCCCATTATGGCTTTGAGGCTATCCATAAACATGGCGCGATGAAGGGTGTGGTCTTAATGGCTAGTCGAATTCTTAAGTGTCATCCATTCCATCCTGGGGGGCTGGATCCGGTTCCCTGAACACTGAATCTTTTGCCTCCGTTTGATTGTTAATTACCACCAGCTTTAATGAGACTCACGAGTTAGAAAAATGGAAAAGCGCGTCGTCCTTTTCCTTGTTCTTTCCCTAGGGATTATCTTTGGGTATGACCTGCTCCTGAAGGAGTTGGGATATTCTCCATTCTCTACCAGTCCGATCATCGATCAAGAGCTTGCAACCAGTTTGCCGAAGAAAGGGGCGGATGCTGAGACCACCCCCTCTTCTTCTTTATCTGAACCCCCTTCCATATCCTCCTCTATTCCTTCTGTTGAGCCATTGCTCACTGAAGAGGTTGTGGTAGTTGAGACCCCGCTTTTTCGAGCTGGTATTTCCGGCCAGGGAGGAGTCATAACCTCCTGGGAGTTAAAAAAATATCTCACTCAGGCAGAGGAAAATGTTCCCGTCCAATTGGTATATCCAAATGGACAGTTTCCCGGGCCACTCACGGTGCAGATCAAAGGCAATGAAGCGGAGACCCAGCGTCTTCGTCAAGGGAACTTTCAGGTCCAAAAGAATTTTAACGAATTAGATGAATCGCATCCCACCGGTAAAGTGTTTTTAACCCATTCGTCTTCTGAATCCGACTTGTGGATCCAAAAGGAACTCACGTTTCATTACGATTCCTATGTGGTGGATATCATTATTCGTACCCGTGGGATTTCGGGTGACATTGATGTACTTTTGGGCACCAATTTTGGTGTGGTGGAATGGGGTCAGGGATTCATTGGACTACTGGGATCTGCCTGGATGGTCGGGGATGAATTGGAAAAATTGTCTCCCGATGCGGATGCTCCAATCCTGCGACGCGATGGTCCTGTCAGGTGGTTGGCCCTTCAGGATAAATATTTTATGAGTGTATTTATCCCGGATAATGCGAACGGCCTGTATTCTAAGCTTGAAACCGAAATGGTTGTCTCTGCTGGCATGTCTCTTCCGGGGGGATCCGGGGAACAAGTCCATAAGACAAAATTGTACGCTGGTCCCAAAAAATACGATGTCCTTAAGTCTTTCGATATCGGGTTGGAAGATACCATTGATTTTGGATGGTTTATTTATGGCAGTTGGAGCATTGTGAAAGCCGTGGCGAAGCCGCTGTTTTCCGTTTTACGGTTCATCTATGACTATACCCATAATTATGGTGTGGCCATTATTTTACTGACATTAGGGATTAAGTTGTTATTTGTTCCCTTGCAATACAAAAGTTATAAGTCAATGCAAGGGATGCAAACCATCCAACCCAAGGTTCTGGCCCTTCAGGAGAAATTTAAAGATAACAAGGAAAAACTCAACCAGGAGCTGATGAAGCTCTATAAAGAGCATAAAGTGAATCCAGTCGGTGGATGTCTCCCCATGGTATTGCAGATGCCGGTGTTTGTTGCCCTTTTTAATATTTTGTATATGACGATCGATCTCCGCCAGGCCCCGTTTATGCTGTGGGTTACGGACCTTTCTGCCCAAGATCCGTATTATGTGCTGCCTGTGCTGATGGGGATTTCTATGGTCGTCCAACAAAAAATCATGCCCACCACGATGGACCCCACCCAGGCGAAAATGATGATGATTCTTCCTGTAGGGTTGACCTTTTTGTTTGTAACCTTTCCCGCAGGTTTGGTGTTATATTGGGTAACCAATAATGTGCTGACCGTGACTCAGCAGTTTGTGACCGACAGGTATATTTTGAAAAAACCGAGAGGTGGGTCTACGGATCAATCTCCCAAGGGGAGCGAACCTGCTTTGGAATCCGGGAAAAAGAAACGTTCGTCATCTCCCTCTGGCTCTTCCTCTAAATCCTAATCCTGCCTCTGTCAAAGCTATGGGCTCTTTAGACGACACCATCTGTGCCGTGGCCACCCCCATGGGCGAAGGGGGAGTGGGGATCGTTCGTGTCAGTGGAACTCACGCCCTTCCTGTTGCCTCAAGTATTCTTCGATTACGTTCGGGTAAACCTCTTGAACAGATCAAGCCCTACCAATTGTACCTGGGCCAATTTGTTTGGAACCCTCGTCAAACTGGGGAAATTGGGGGAAGAGAGATTCCCTCTGTATTGGATGAGGTCCTGGTTGTGACGATGCGAGCCCCACGGTCCTATACAGGAGAAGATGTGGTTGAAGTGCATGCCCACGGAGGACCGGTTATAGTGAACGCCATTTGCGAAGCCTTAACACAGGCTGGCGCCAGGTTGGCTGAACCTGGGGAATTTACGAAGCGGAGTTTTTTGAACGGGCGGATGGATTTAACCCAGGCGGAAGGGGTCTTAGATACCATACGCGCCAATTCTCTTCAGAGTTTAAGGATGGCCCAGGAGCACCTACAGGGGCGGCTATCTTTGGTTATCCAACATCAACGGGACCGTCTCGTGAAACTTGTTGCCCACTTGGAAGCCGGAATGGATTTTGTGGATGAGGATATCCAGTTTATTGACCAGAGCGAGCTCAAGCATAATACACAGGAGGTCTTACGAGAAATTTTGCAATTGTTGGAGTCCGCCGAGGAAGGACGAATGATTCGAGAAGGCATTCGCACCGTAATTATTGGGCGACCCAATGTAGGAAAGTCCAGTTTGTTAAATGGCATACTGGGAACCAATCGAGCTATTGTATCTCATATTCCTGGGACCACACGTGATGTTCTCGAAGAGGCTATCATGGTGGAAGGAGTCATGATACGGCTATTTGATACTGCCGGATTACGAGAAACGACGGATGAATTAGAAAATGAAGGAATGAATCGCGCCACTCAGGCTATTGAAGAAGCTGACGTGTTGATTATGGCATTTGATCGTAGTTCAACACTTAATGAAAAAGACTTATTTTTTATCGAAAAATATCATGAAAAACCTTGTGTAATGGTGCTCAATAAAATCGATTTGCCGGCCAAATTTTCTCAGAAAGAACTGCAGGATATTGTCAGCCAACCTAAAATAAATTCTGAAAATAGTTCTGTGGGAGAGAAGAGGTATGTCGAAGTCTCTGCATTAAGCGGTGACGGTCTTGATAATTTAAAAAAAGCCATCAAAAGCCTGGCTGTTGGTCGCCAATATGAGGCCGGTGATTCGGTGCTCGTTTCACGGCTGAGACATAAGACGTTACTTCGCAATGCGGGAGAGGCCTTGAAAAACGCATTATTGGCCATAGATGATGGGCTTTCAGCCGAATGTGTTGCATTAGAATTACGAATGGCACTGAATTCTCTCGGAGAAATTGTCGGAGCAATCACGAACGAGGATATTTTAGATCAAATTTTTCGAGAGTTTTGCATTGGGAAGTAAAAGTCATCCCTAGAAAATTATTCATAAAAATACAGAATACAACCAATGAGTATGGAATGTGACATTGTTGTCGTTGGAGGAGGTCATGCCGGGTGTGAGGCTGCTCTCGCGGCCGCCAGGATGGGATGTAGGGTGGTGATGCTGACCATTGATTCCCAAAAAATCGCCACGATGCCATGTAATCCCGCTGTGGGAGGGATTGGGAAGGGCCATCTCGTCAAGGAAATCGATGCTCTTGGTGGAGAAATAGGGTGGAACACCGACCAATCCGGTATTCAATTTCGTGTGCTCAATATGCGGAAAGGACCGGCCGTGCGTGCCACGCGAGTCCAATGTGACAAACAGCTTTACGCCCATCGAATGCAGGAGACGGTAAGCCGACAGGATAATTTATCAATTATTCAAGGCACAGTTGATCGGATCCTGACGCAGGGAGGGGCGGTCAATGGTGTCATGACCAATAGCGGCGACACTATTTTCACGAAAGCGGTTGTCCTGACCTCGGGGACCTTTCTGAAAGGTCTTATGCATATTGGATTGAATCATCTTCCGGGCGGTCGGGCCGGTGAGCCATCTGCGGAGAATCTATCGGATTGCATGAGAGACTTTGGATTTGAAATTGGACGATTAAAAACAGGAACCCCTCCAAGGATAGATAGAGATTCAATTGATTTCAGCGTCATGATTCCGCAGCCTGGGGATTCGGTCCCTCGACCATTTTCTATTCGAACCACTCACATTCCCAACCCACAAATTCATTGCCATATTACCTATACGAATGATGAAACTCACCGAATTATAAGGGAAAATCTTGATAGATCTCCGATGTACTGTGGAATCATTGAGTCAACGGGGCCGCGCTATTGCCCCTCGATTGAAGATAAAGTGGTCCGGTTTTCTGACAAAAACAGACATCAGATTTTCATGGAACCTGAAACCCTTGAGTCACGCTCATTCTACCCGAATGGGATTTCTACCAGCTTGCCGGTGGACGTACAACAGGCCTTTGTTCGAACGATACCGGGTCTTGAACAGGCGGTTTTTCTAAGACCAGGCTATGCGATTGAATATGATTACTTTCCGCCACGACAACTTCATGAAACATTGGAAACGAAACTCGTCAAAGGACTCTTTCATGCCGGTCAAATAAATGGGACATCCGGCTATGAGGAAGCTGCCGCACAGGGAATTATGGCAGGGATTAACGCTGCTCTTCAGGTGAAGAATGAGAGTCCGCTTATTTTAGATAGGTCACAGGCATATATTGGTGTATTAATTGATGATTTAATCACAAAAGATGCACGTGAACCCTATAGAATGTTTACCTCAAGAGCTGAGTATCGTTTGCTTCTTAGAGAGGATAATGCTGACTTCCGTCTAACGGAGCACGGATATCGTATCGGGCTTGTGCCTGAGAGAACATTTAATACCTTTCAGGAAAAAAGGGGAAAGATCGAGCGGGAAATACAGAGACTTCATTCCACTTCTCCAAGATCATCAGGTTTGGTCCTTGAGGACATGATTCCAATGGAAAGCTTTGCCCCCAATTCGTCGCTCGCGCAACTTCTTCGAAGGCCCGAAGTTTCCTATCATCATTTGGCTCAGTTTTTAAATGGAACAAAAGAGGATAATCCTGACGTGGTCGAGGCCATTGAAATTACCATCAAGTATGAGGGGTATATTAAGCGACAGGAACAACTAATTGGACAATTTAAAAAGCTTGAGCATCGTCATGTTCCAGAAAACTTTAACTATGACGATATCAAAGGGTTTTCACATGAAGTTATTGAAAAACTCAAGAAAGTGCGTCCTTCATCCATCGGGCAGGCTTCACGAATTTCTGGAATGACTCCTGCCGCCATGTCGCTTCTCCTTGTTGCCGTGGAAAAACATAAAAAGGCCAGCTAGTTCTATTGGCTTATCTTCAGCCAGGCCGTGGCTTTGTTTATTCACTATTCCAATTTAAAAAGCCCAATGGAAATTCCTTATTTTATGTTTCATGAAAAATGAGATGTTCCACGTGGAACAAAGCGATCAATCTTTTAATTTTCTAGATCATTTCGTTCGGGGGGCTCATAAATTTGGGCTTACCTTCTCCGAGGAAATACTTTGTAAATTTGGTCTGTATTATGATGAATTGCGTCGTTGGGACCGTTCAATTAATCTGACCGGTCTTCGCACAGACAGCGAGCGGACCGTTTTATTATTTGTCGATTCGTTGGCGGGACATTTGGCGCTTGGAAATAATCCTGATCTCAGGATTGTTGATATTGGAACGGGTGGTGGTTTCCCGGGAATACCACTTAAGTTGGCTTTGCCTGCTCTTGATGTTGTATTAATGGAACCAAGATCGAATAAGACAGCTTTCCTCCATAACATTATTGGGAAGCTTGATTTACCCAAAATTTCTGTTGTCCCACGGCGGTTGGAAGACGTTGATTCTATGGCGGTGCAGGAAGAAAAGTGTGATGTCGCCATTTGCAAAGGGGTTAATGTAGACCACATCCTGCCGCATCTTGACCGTATTTTGAAAAAAAATGGAAAACTAGTTGTATTTCGATCAAAAAATATTGACAATCATTCTCGTCTCAATGGGATGGTTGTGTTTGAAGAATTATCCTATGATTTACCGTTTGGGTATGGAAGCCGTGTCTTGTCGGTTTTGAAATATGAATCATAAGCAGGAAATTGCCATGTTCCACGTGGAACGATTGCTAATAATGATGTTTATTTGATTATGTTGAAACGAACCATTGCTATTGCCAATCAGAAAGGCGGAGTTGGAAAAACCACGACGTCTATAAATCTTGGCGCGGCTTTGGCTATATCTGGAAAATCTGTTTTATTGATTGATTTGGACCCACAGGCCAATGCGACTAGTGGACTGTCAATTGAACCTCAAGGCGCAACGATTTATGAATGCTTAATGGATAGGCGCTTGGTCGAAAGCGTAATTTTACCTACTAATATAAACGGATTTAGTGTAGTGGCCTCAAAGGGCGATTTGGTCGGGGCGGAAATCGAACTGTCCAATCTCCAGGACCGTCAAACTATTCTGAAGAATGTGTTGGATGGAGTTGTGGATTTCGATTTTATCATCATTGATTGTCCGCCTGCCTTCGGCCTCTTAACCATCAATGCTCTTGTTGCAGCCTCTGCCCTGATCATCCCCGTGCAATGTGAGTATTATGCCATGGAAGGATTGGGTCGTTTATTGGGAAATGTCGAAAGAATCCGGGAGTCGTTTAATCCGGAGCTCGCTATTCAAGGCATTGTGTTGACGATGTATGATTCAAGAATTAATCTTTCGCGGCAGGTGCAAGATGAAATTCGAGGATTTTTTGCAGATAAAGTCTTTCAGACTGTTATCCCAAGGAATGTGGCGTTGGCTGAAGCACCGAGTCATGGGAAAGCGGTTTTATCCTATAATGCCGCGTCTAGTGGAGCCAAGGCCTACCTTGACCTCGCCAAGGAGATTTTGAGGAATGGAAAAGAAAGCGTTAGGTAAAGGGCTTCAGGCCCTACTTCCTGAAAAAAAGACTCTTGTCTGGAAAGTGGAGCAGGATGGTCAGGCGGTCTCCATGATACCATTGGACCAGATTCTCCCAAACCGCTATCAGCCCAGAACGACATTTTTGGAGGCGGAATTAGATGAGTTAGCGCAATCCGTCAAAGAACATGGCGTGCTGCAGCCTATTGTGGTCAGGAGAAAAGGCGATGGTATGTTTGAACTCATTGCCGGGGAACGCCGGTTTCGAGCGGCAAAAATTGCCGGGCTGCAGACCATTCCTGTCCTGGTGAGGAATTCCAACGATGAAAAGGCCTTAGCGATCGCGTTGGTAGAAAATATTCAACGTGAGAATCTCAATCCTATGGAGGAAGCCAAAGCCTATTCCCGATTAATGGGGGAATTTGGCTTAACTCAGGATCTGGTTTCACGCTCTGTAGGTAAGGATCGTTCCTCCATCGCGAATATTGTGAGGCTGCTCACGCTGCCAAAGGATGTCCAAGAGTATATTGAGGCGGGGGTCATCAGTTTAGGTCACGCGAAGGTATTAGCGGGCCTGCCAAATCCAGAAGCACAAATACAGCTTGCACGGAAAATTGTTTCCGAGCAACTCTCTGTTCGCCAAATTGAGCAGATGATTACCGTGCAGAGAAAAGGTAAAGGCGCCAAATCAAAAAAAGAGGAACCCAATAGATTTCGAAACCTGGAAGAGCAATTTAGAAAACGCTTGGGTACTAAAGTCCAGGTAAAGGCCGGAGTCAGGGGAGGGCAGGTCGTCATCCATTATTTTTCCGATGATGAACTGGATCGGATTGCTTCATTGGTTTTGGAATAGAATTTGAATAATCCAACGGATGGCTTCTGAGCGAATGGGCTATCCTTTAAGATGTCAAAGGATCATGATGATGGCAAATGGTCGAACTAATATTACCGGGTATCGAGTCAGGCATGAAGGAATTGGAGCACACAGTTATCGAGGAGGGAGAGGCTCATGTTTTTCAAAAAAAGTGAAGAAAACACTCAGGATAGGGCAGAAATGAGTCAAGGTCAGGAGAAGGAATCAGCTGTGGTGGATAGTCCGGTGACTTCAGCCAGTCAACAGGAATCAGGGGATATCATTGCTTTTGTTGGTGAAGAGGTGACCTTTAAGGGCACTATTCGGTATCAGGGCACGGTTCGAGTGGATGGCCGCCTTGAGGGTGAAATATATACTGACGGCAATTTAATCATTGGGCAAAAAGCGGTCATCGCTGCCAAGATTCATGCAGGAACCATTATGTGTCAGGGACAATTGACGGGGGATGTCGAAGCCAAGCACCGCGTTAAATTGTTATCCCCAGCTGTCTTTGAAGGGACAATTACCTCCCCCCTTCTTTCGATGGATGAGGGAGTGGTGTTTAATGGAACCTGCAATATGCCCCAAAAAATGGAGCGAAAAGGCAAAGAGGCCAAACTTGTGATTTCGGTAGAAGAAGCCGTGAAGGTGAAATAAAGCAATCTTCTGCAAAAAATAGGCGGCTAGTTCCCAGTTGGACATGGAGATCCTAGCGTGCAACTTGAGGGCTCTTTACTGGATGAGAGGAGGAACGATGTATGTGGGGTGAAAAAGAAAAGAAAAAAGAATTAGGATTTGGGCAGGAATTTTATACATTTTTGGGGAAAGGTGTTGATTTTAAGGGCAAAGCTCAATTTGAGGGCACGGTGCGGGTGGATGGTAACTTTGAAGGGGAAATCACGATTGATGATACCCTCATCATTGGTGAAAGTGCCGTGATCAAAGGGACCATCACAGGTGGAACTATTGTGAACAGTGGCCGGATTGAGGGTGTGATTACCGCAAAATCTAAAATCCAACTCCTTAAGCCGGCGGTCCTCATTGGTGATGTCCATACCCCCATTTTTGCCATGGAAGAAGGCGTGTACTTCCAAGGGGAATGCGATATGGGTTCCGCTCCAAAATTAGAAGCGCCTATGGACAATAAGATCCTCTCCAATGGACAAGGCAAAACGATTCCTAAGGTTGAGCAAAAATTAGAAAAAAAATTAGAAACAGAGCCGTTGAGTCGCTAATGCCTGTCTCTGATTCCAAAAGGGTTGTCTTAGGAATGAGTGGCGGTGTGGATAGCTCCGTGGCTGCCAAATTATTGAAGCAGCAGGGGTACGAAGTTATCGGGGTCACATTGAAAGTCTGGGAGGAAGAGGATGACACCTCCGTTTCCAAGCGTTGGCAGGAGCGGGGATGCTGTAAAGTGGGAATGGCCAGGCATGTGGCAGAATTATTAGGGATCTCTCACAGGGTCATTGATACCCGTGAACGTTTTCAAAAGGGAGTCATTGAGGATTTCATTGGGGGGTATCTCCAGGGAACCACGCCTAATCCCTGCGTTCGGTGTAATGAACGAGTGAAATTTGGAGGTCTCTTCCAGGTGGCCGATGAACTTGGAGCTGACTATATTGCGACCGGCCACTATGCCAATATCAAACACGATGAAGGAGGGACCCCTTTCCTGGTTCGTGGGCAAGATGCCAAAAAAGACCAATCATATTTTCTCTATCGAATTCCACCCAGTTGGCTCTCAAAAATGATGTTTCCTTTAGGGGACATGGAAAAACCTGACGTCTGGAGGGAAGCGGAGGCCATGGGCCTGCCCGTCGAAGAACTCAAAGAAAGCCAGGAAATTTGCTTTGTGACGCAAGGTGATTACCGGCAATTTCTCAAGCTGCATGCACCGCATGCTTCAAGTCCCGGTACGTTTGTTGATGAAAAGGGCAAGGAGCTTGGCCAGCATCAAGGCGTGGCCTTTTATACCCCAGGCCAACGAAAAGGATTGGGTATTGCCGGAGGAAGCCGGTTGTATGTGCAGCGCGTGCTTCCCGACATGAATATGGTGGTCCTGGGTCCTGCCGAAGATTTAGATTCCAGAGAATGCCTGGTTTCAGACTTGAATATTTTCTCTCCAGAGTCATTGCAGCATGCAAGCAAAATTGATGTGAAATTTCGTTATAGTTCCCCACCAGTCCCGGCTACGTACCGATGGTCGGATTCCACTTCGATCACAATAAGGTTTGATGCCCCTGTTCGGGCTTTGAGTCCTGGCCAGTCAGCGGTTTTTTATCTTGGGGATCGTGTTTTGGGAGGTGGAATCATTCAAGGGCCAACCCCAAAGAAAAATATTCAGATGTGCGAGGAAGCCAACTTAGCTGCACGCCCCCCACGCTAATTGGGAATCAGAAAAAATTCCCTTTACATCCGCTCTTTCCGGTTGACAGGCTGCATCACTCATGCTAGTTTCACCCGCTTAACACACGCCCAATTCCGTTCAACACGTGGCTGCCTGGAACCTCTGTAAACTGTGAATAAAAGCACCATTGGGCGCCGATATGCATCGGCGCTTTTCCAACTGCTCGATAAATCGGGTATTGAACCCGCACGAAGTGCCTTAAGCGCATTGCAACAAGGCTTGGAGGAAACCCCTGCCTTGAAGCATGTCCTCGCTTCACCAGTCTTTAATTTTGAGGAAAAACAGGCTGTCCTGAATGAATTGAGTCAGAGGATGGAGGCCCCTCCGGTCATGCGGGATTTCCTCACTCAACTGTTGAAAAAAAATCGAGCCATGTTGCTCCCTGAAATTTCAGAGGCCTTTGCGGAATTGGCCGATCAACAACAGGGAGTTCAGCAAGTCTGGGTGGGCTCGGCCAAACCATTACAAGCGGCCGAGAAAGAACAGATCAAGCAAGACTTGTCTCAAACGCTGCACCATGGAGTCGAAGTGGCTTTTGAGGTAGATCCCCATCTTATTGCGGGATTGAGAATAAAAATTGGCAGCCGGGTATTTGATAATACGGTGTCGGGTCGACTAGCCGGTATGCATGATCAGTTGACGAAGGGATAATCCATGCAGATCAAAGCAGAAGAAATCAGCTCCATCATTAAGGAAAAAATCAAAGGATTCGAGCAACGGGTTGATGTCAAAGAAATGGGCTACGTCATCCAGGTGGGTGACAATATCGCCAAGGTTTATGGTTTAGAAGGGGCGATGGCGGGAGAGTTGTTGGAATTTCCTGGTGGAGTGTACGGAGTGGCTTTGAACTTGGAAGAAGATAGTGTCGGAGCGGTGCTCCTGGGCGAAGATGTGGGAATCCGTGAAGGAGATCCGGTGAAACGCACCGGACGAATTGCCGAGGTCCCGGTTGGGGAGGCACTGGTTGGTCGTGTTGTGGATGCCATCGGGAAGCCCATTGATGGGAAGGGTCCAATCAATACCACGGAAACACGGCTTATCGAAATTCGTGCACCAGGTGTGGTTGATCGGCAATCGGTGGGAGAACCGCTTCAAACAGGGCTCAAAGCCATTGATGCCATGATTCCGGTCGGTCGAGGCCAACGGGAGTTAATTATTGGAGACCGTCAGACCGGGAAAACCGCAATTGCGGTTGACACTATCATCAATCAAAAGGGCCTGGGTGTGTTTTGTTTTTACGTGGCCATCGGACAAAAACGATCGACGGTAGCTCGAGTGGTGAAAACCCTGGAAGATCATGGAGCCATGGAGTACACCACTGTGGTGTCCGCCACCGCTAGCGATTCAGCGTCGTTGCAATTTTTTGCACCGTATGCCGGTGTGACCATGGCCGAATATTTTCGTGACAATGGGAAGCATGCGCTTATCGTGTATGACGATTTGTCCAAACATGCCACCGCCTACCGCCAGCTTTCTCTGCTTCTTCGGCGTCCACCAGGACGTGAAGCCTATCCGGGCGATGTGTTCTTTTTGCATTCCCGGTTATTGGAGCGGGCCGCGAAGATGAGTGATGAAAAAGGCGCCGGCAGTTTGACGGCATTGCCGATTATCGAAACGCAGGCAGGTGACGTCTCCGCCTATATTCCCACGAATGTGATTTCTATTACTGATGGACAGATCTATCTGGCAGCTGACCTCTTCTATTCCGGTATTCGGCCGGCGATTAACGTTGGGTTATCAGTTTCCCGGGTTGGAGGGGCTGCGCAAATTAAAACGATGAAGCAAGTGGCTGGAACTCTCCGGCTCGATTTGGCGCAGTATCGGGAAATGGCAGCCTTCGCGCAATTCGGCAGTGAATTGGATAAAGCCACGCAAGCTCAATTGGCTAGAGGTGCGCGCATGGTCGAACTGCTGAAACAGGAGCAGTATAAACCCCTGGCTGTGGCCGATCAGGTATTGTCAATTTATGCCGGGGTGAACGGGTTTCTTGATAATGTTCCCGTGAATAAAATTCGGGAGTTTGAGCAAGGTCTGTTAGCCTATATTAAAGAGAAACACCCCAATGTGCGGGAAGAGATCGTGACCAAAAAGAAGATTGATGAGGAATTTGGGGGTAAATTAAAAAACATCATTTCCGAATTTAAACAGTCCAAAGGCTACGATCAAGCCGTGTAAAGTTTTTTTGCTATGCCAAGTCTTCAAAGCCTCCGACGAAAAATTGCGTCTGTCAAAAACACGCAGAAGATAACCAAAGCCATGAAAATGGTTTCTGCGGCAAAGTTGAAGCGCGCGCAGGATCGTATTTTAGCGGCTAGGCCCTATGCCCATCAGTTACGAGAAGTCATGGGGAACTTGAGCGAACGGGTTAATCGTGCCTCTCACCCTCTTCTACAGCGACGTGACGGGAATACGACTGAACTTCTGGTGGTTACAAGCGACCGCGGGCTTTGCGGGGCCTTTAATACCAATATTCTTCGGCAGGCCGTTGAATTTTTGGAGGAGCAGGCCAGCCAGGGGAAACAGGTCTCGGTCAGTTTGGCCGGAAGGAAGTCTATTGATTTTTTCAGACGACGCCATTGGAAGATTCGTCAACAATGGGGAGGGGTTTTTGATCGGCTCAGTTTTGAACACGCCCTGGATATCGGGCAGGACATTATCTCCCAGTATCATGAAGGCACCTTTGATCAACTGTATGTGGTCTATAACGAATTTAAATCGGTCATGCAGCAGAAGGTGATCATCGAAAAGCTGCTCCCAATTGAATCAGTCCAGGAGCCCGGTGGAATGGAGAAGCCGGTGGCAGCCGGGAGTTATCTGTATGAGCCAGATGAAAATGAACTGTTGGCCACCTTATTGCCGAAACATTTTGAAATACAAACGTATCGGGTCTTATTAGAATCGGCTGCTGCGGAACAGGCTGCACGAATGACGGCCATGGATGGGGCCACACGGAATGCCGGAGAATTAATCAAAAAGGTCACGTTATTTTATAACAAGACGCGGCAGGCCGCGATTACCAAAGAATTGATGGATATCGTGGGAGGCGCAGAGGCCCTGAAATAAATCGAAGGTTGATCCTGGCCGGGCACGGTAGACCGTGTGCCGTTCACCAATCTTTTTCAACCAAGGAGTCTATGGTGGGTACGGATGTCGGAAATGGAAGAGTCATTCAAGTCATTGGGCCGGTGGTGGACGTGGAGTTTCCTCCAGGGAAACTTCCTCATATTTTTAATGCCATAACGATCACTCATCGCTCGGGAGGTCAGAGCGGACAGTCGGACATCCAGGTCACATTGGAAGTGGCCCAGCACCTTGGGGAAAACCGGGTAAGGGCCGTGGCAATGTCTTCGACCGATGGATTGGTCCGGGGTTTAGAGGTGAAAGATACCGGTGCGGCGATTTCTGTTCCCGTTGGACGGGAAACTCTCGGCCGGGTCGTCAATGTTTTGGGTGAACCTGTTGATGGCTTCGGTGCCGTCAAAACGGAAAAACGATGGTCCATTCACCGTCCGGCCCCTGCGTTAGAAGACCAGGAAACCAAAACCGAAATATTGGAAACCGGAATTAAAGTCATCGACCTGTTGGAACCTTATGCCAAAGGGGGAAAGGTCGGGTTGTTCGGTGGTGCCGGCGTAGGTAAAACCGTCATCATCATGGAACTTATCAATAATATCGCCCTTCACCATGGCGGGTTTTCAGTTTTTGCCGGCGTCGGTGAACGGACTCGTGAAGGTAATGATCTTTGGCATGAAATGCAGGAGTCTAAGGTCATTGATCCTCATGATTTTTCAAAATCGAAAGCCGCCTTGGTTTATGGGCAAATGAATGAGCCACCAGGAGCTCGCCTCCGGGTGGGCCTCACCGGACTGACTATCGCCGAATATTTCCGCGATGAGGAGCATCAGGACGTTCTGCTTTTTGTCGACAACATCTTCCGATTTACTCAAGCCGGATCCGAGGTATCTGCCTTGCTCGGTCGAATGCCATCAGCCGTGGGGTATCAACCGACGTTGGGTACGGAGATGGGGACTTTACAAGAACGGATTACCTCGACCAAGAAGGGATCCATCACTTCGGTTCAAGCGATTTATGTACCGGCTGACGACCTGACTGACCCGGCCCCGGCAACGGCGTTTGCCCATTTGGATGCCACCACCGTGTTGTCACGACAATTGGCCGAGTTGGGCATCTATCCTGCGGTCGATCCATTGGATTCCACCTCAAGAATTTTAGATCCCCATATTTTGGGTGACGAGCATTACCAGGTAGTGCAACGGGTACAAGGCACTTTGCAACGGTATAAAGATCTTCAAGATATCATCGCCATCTTAGGCATGGACGAATTATCGGAAGACGACAAGCAAACAGTGGCCAGGGCGAGAAAACTTCAACGGTTTCTCTCTCAGCCCTTCCACGTGGCAGAAGCCTTTACTGGATCCCCCGGGAAATATGTGAAACTCGTTGATACCGTTCGTAGCTTCAAAGAAATCGTGGATGGTAAATACGATGACCTTCCAGAGCAGGCCTTCTATATGGTTGGGCCAATCGAAGAAGCCATCGAAAAAGCTGAAAAACTCGGATACAAACGATAATGGCAGGTGCTGGTGTGGGGACGTCATCAGGGAAAATTCTTTTAGAGGTGGTCACCCCCGATCACCGTTTGCTCAGTAAGGAAGTCGACTACGTGTCAGCTCCTGGGAGTGAGGGAGATTTCGGTGTCCTGCCTGGCCATTGTCATTTTCTGACTACCTTGCGAATTGGCGAACTTCAATACCGTCTTGGTGAACAGACCGAATACATGGCTGTGCTCTGGGGATTTGCTGAAGTGACCCCGACCAAGGTGACGATTCTGGCCGAAATTGCCGAAAAGGCTGAAGACATTAATGTAGAACGGGCCGAGGATGCCGTTCGAAAAGCGGAAGAACGTCTGGAGCGTGGTGGGTTACCCTCAGAAGTTGAGGAAGCTCGCGTCAGTTTGGAGAAGGCCCGCCTCCGGCAAAAAATTGCCGGTCGTCACCGCCAACAGGCTGGTTCCCGTCTTATATAAAGTAATCGATCGCCCCGTTTTTTTACCTGCCATGCCGCATGTCGCTACGCGGACGGAGTTCATCGTCACCGCAGGCGAATCGCCCAAACGCCTTGATCATTTTCTTGCCAATCGCGAACCCTATTTTTCTCGAACAGCCCTCCAACGATTAATTGAAGACGGTCATATAACGGTCGGTGGTCAGGTTGTGAAACCCAGCCACAAGGTCAGGCCTGGTGATTGCGTTGTGCTGGTCGTACCGCGTCCAGAGCCCGTGGCGATCAATCCTGAACCAATTCCCCTTGTCATCCTCTATGAAGATGAATTCCTATTGGTTCTCAACAAACCGGCCGGCCTTGTGGTTCATCCGGCTCCGGGTCATTGGACCGGGACCTTAGTTAATGCGCTCCTGCATCACATGCAAAGTGGGGAAGGGCATCTTTCAACTATTGGAGGAAAGGAACGTCCGGGGTTGGTGCATCGCCTTGACAAGGAAACGACAGGAATTTTAGTCGTGGCGAAAAATGATCAGGCTCACCGGTTATTGGCTGGACAATTCAAAGCTCATTCCATCATTCGCGTCTATGAGGCGTTTGTGTGGGAAGGGCCAAAGACACGGGAAGGCCGGATTGAGTTGTCAATCGGACGAGATACCAAAGATCGGAAAACCTTTTCCGCACGCACAACCAATCCCAAGGCGTCGCTGACCAGTTACCGGGTGAAAGAACGATTTGGGGCAGCGGCGGCACATGTAGAGTTATTCCCTGGCACAGGACGCACGCATCAGCTAAGAGTTCACCTCAAGGCTATCGGATGTCCCATCTTGGGCGACCAAACCTATGGAGGGAAAAAAGTCATGGTTGTTGGAGGGATTGGCATTCCCCGTGTGATGTTGCATGCCAAAGTTCTTGGCTTCATACATCCTGTTTCTAACAAAATGGTGACATTTTCAGCGGAGTTGCCGGAAGATATGGTGACCGTACTGAATGCCTTGAAGGGCAATGAAGACGAAAGGTCGTCTTGACAAGCAGGCAAGCGATTGGAGTAGATTTCAACATATGAAAAAAGAGGCAAAACTGGAACCTGGGCAGGTGGTTGACACATTAGGAGAACTGATTGCCAGTCTCTCGGCTTTTGCCGCGAAGGTACCGGCCAAGTCCATGCTGGCATTGTCCGGTGGAATTCGTCCGACCCCGGAGGCCGTCGATGCCTATGAAACCACGGTCTATCGATTTCGTGACCGAGTGGGAGTCACGTACAAAACTCTCCCTCCGTTATTCGTCGAATCCTTAGAAGCCTTCGAGGCGGGGAAAGTATTTGACGCCGTCCCTCCACTGTTGCAATGCGTTGAACAGTTGGTGGAATTGCACAATCAGGAAACTATTACATTCACTCCACCTCAACAACAACGGCTTCGTGACTATCATCGCCGCTTAGAAAAACTTGTCCCAGAAGCCACCCAATCCGAAGTCGATCTCCCTACTCCTGAATCGTATTAATTATTTCATCATAACTGCGCAGGATACCCACAGCTCGCTAAGGGGATTTTCATTGAAGAATAGTCGCAGAGAAATTTTCTGCGGTTACAATCGGAATGGTGCCCCGGTCTTCTTTTGGGCAACTTCATCTTTCCCCCATTCTCCCAATTTGTGAACGGAGCTTCATTTCCAAAAATATGAGCGATTCTTGGGGCGTCGGTCTACAGGGATTACAAACTGCGGGATGGCTTAATTTTTGGGTGATTAGGTGAATTCTAAGAGAATTTGGGAAAGAGTGGAGTCGAGCAAGGATTTTTTATCGATGAAGGATGGTCGATAGGATCTTTCTTAGAGAAGAGTAATTAATTCAAGTTTGCGGGAACAAGAAACTGAAGACTTGTTCGGAGGATAAGCTGGTTTCCGTTGGAAGAGGGCGGGGAAATTACTCGCCAATTTCTCCCTTTATCCCGTAATCCTTCTCCAATCAAGGTCAGTTGGGAATAAGCATCCTTATCAAACGCCCTGGCCATGCTCAGATTGCAAAGGAAGGTCTTACACCCTAAGTGGTAAGAACGAAAGACCAACAAACCCAATTTTTTGGCAACTTGTTTATTAAGCGGTCCTTGCACATGAAACATGATGGTATCAGAGGCCAACTGTTCGGTACGTATCATTTGATTCCTGACGTTCAGAAATAGGAAAACGTATCTTGCTTAAGCCCATTTCAACCCAATAGGAGTTTCCGTGACTATTCCCCAGAGGGGTGGGCCCAAGAGGTGAAAGCTACGAACAGATCACCTACCTTAATAGGGAATATGAAGACGCGAGAACAGCCAGGGTAAGTCTGACTAATTAAGAGATTGGTTGACGGGGACCTTGGTGGGATGTATAAAGTCAATTCTTCATGCGTCCGTAGCTCAATTGGATAGAGCATCGGCCTTCGGAGCCGAGGGTTGGGGGTTCAAGTCCCTCCGGGCGCACCATTCAGATTTCCCCAGTTGCCTTGATGATGGTAGTATCCACACTCCCCACTCGTAGGGCATTACGTGTATACGTAATATTGAAGCCAATCACACACCAGGAAACGTCGATTCTTCTGTTGTATTTTTTCCTTCCTGCTAATGCATGGCATATCTTCAATTAGGGCAAACATAAAAGTATTGTTGCTCATTCACCCTATCCAGGTTAGTACCCATTTCCGGGATTCTAAGAAATGAGTTGGTCGGATAGTCGCGTGAGTTAACAAATCCAGGGTTTTTGTTGTAGGGTGTGCCAACGTTTTTTGTCGGTAATGATCATCATGGGCAGTTGGATATCTTTTCTTTTCTAATGAATACCTCCTGGCTTGCGTTCCTTGAACGCCCCGCTATCCATATTTCGCTTCTTTTAGTCATTGGTTTTTTGGCGTTTAGCTCCAATGCCTCTATTTCTCTGTTCGGGGAAACCGAGGGTTTGTACGCCATTATCACCCACACCATGATGGCGGCCGAGGATTATGTGCATCTTTGGTTACGGGGAGAGCCGTATTTTAGTAAACCGCCTCTTTTCTTTTGGCTTCAGGCGGGATTCATTCATGGTTTGGGATGGAGTGAGGCCGCCTTACGGTTGCCGTCGATTCTATCCAGTTTGGGAACGATGATAACGACCTATTACTTAGGCCGCCTGTTGTTTTCAGAAATGGCAGGATTTTGGAGCGCGTTGGTCTGCGCGACCTGTTATGCGGGCTTATGGTTTGGTCCATTGGCCATAATCGATCCTGTGTTAACTTTTTGTATGACGTTGGGGATGTATGCATGGGCCCGCGCGTATTTTCAAGAATCTTCGCAGTGGTGGTATCTAATCGGCTTTGTGGCGTTGGCGGTGGGCTCGATGGTTAAAACGTTACATGCCATGGCCTTGCCGGTTCTGGTGATGGGAATATTTTTATGGATGCGCCGTGATGGGCGAGTATTTCGAGAATGGTATTTTTGGGTTGGAGCCGTATTGAGTGGCTTGTTACTGGGTGCCTACTACCTGTTACTTGGCCCCGAATTCAGGCAGCATTTTTTCTTTGAAGAAAATCTCAAACGCATGATCAGCGTATCGGGCGATCAACAATATTCTGCGTGGGAGGCCTATTGGGGCAAACGTCCCATTTTTTGGTATGGTCTAGTAATCTGGTTCGACTTTTTCCCCTGGTCGGCCTTACTTCCCTTTGGCCTTTTTCTCATATGGAAGCGTCGTCCCTGGCTTGAGTCGCCGAAAGAATTGTGGGTTTTTCTCTGGGTCGTGGGGTACTTTGTGGCGATGAGTTTGGGGCCCGAAAAGCATGAACGGTACCTTATACCCCTCCTACCGGCATTCGGTTTGTTGGTCGGCTATGTGTACCATCGACTGCTGCATGAAGCACCAGTATCAGAAGGAAAGGGCATGTTGAGGGTCTTGTTAGCATGCTTAGGGGGCGTTTTTGTGGTTTCGGTATTTCTTGGACCTATTCTGTTGCAAAAAAAATGGCATGTTCCGCTGGACATCATTCCTTTGGCTCTTCGTGTTGGATTAGGCATGTTAGGCCTGATAATGATTGGCCTGGCCGTCAAGAATTATCTGCGAATGGGTCTTGTGGGTATGGGAGTGTTGGGCGTGGCCCTTATGGTGACGGTGACCGGATTTATTATTCCTGGTATTCAAGCGGAAGGCTCTCCCAGGCTGGCATTTGACGAAAATCAACGGCGACTGAATAATCAAACCGATCCCATATCGGTATTTCAGTCATGGGATTGGCGGGGTGATGAAGATGAATTTTATTGGGATTATCTCCACGGTCGTTCACGAATCGTAGGGAAGGGTCTTAAAGATTCCTTGGCGCTGGAAGAACTAAAAAGGGACGTTCAACAATCTACGCGTCTGGTGATGATGACTAAGGACCAGTATCAACAAATCATTTCCGGTGCCCCCAATTTAAGTGCCAATGTGTTATTTGAGTTCTACCGTTCAAAAAAGAATATTGTACTTCTTTCTCTCGGTTGGAGAGCACAACTGGCTGATTCTTGGGAAACCCAAAAACCATGAATTCAAAAAAGATTGCCAAATGCTGAATTTACCGTAAAATTTAGTATCCGCCCCTTTTTGAAGCGATTCAGGTTAATGACTGGAAGAAATTGAACTAAATCGAAATCATGTCAAAGTCTCCATTCCGGTCCGAATTCTTACCGAACCATTAGAGAAGCAAAAATCATGAATTATTTCCATCGGTCAGGTCTGTGTCTCCTCATGATTGTGTGTGCGTGGTCTTCGCAAGTGGAAGCCAAGGTGCAGATCACAACTATCCCCTATAATCATGGGGAAGTTGTTTTGGAAGGAGTCGTGGCCTGGGATGATGAGATAAAAGGTAAACGTCCGGGAATTTTGGTTGTTCACGAATGGTGGGGGCTAAATGAATATGCCCGAACTCGTGCGGGACAATTAGCGGCCCTGGGATATGTGGCGGTGGCGGTGGATATGTATGGAAAGGGAAAAGTGACCACTCATCCCGATGAGGCCAGGCAATGGATGCAACAAACTACAGCCAATGTAAAGATGTGGCAGGCCAGGGCGAAAGAGGGATTACAGCTTCTTCAGACTAACCCCCTAGTAGATCAAACTCGTTTAGCAGCTATTGGGTATTGTTTTGGAGGTGGGACAGTTATGCAAATGGTGTATGATGGAGCACCGGTCAAAGGAGTCGTAAGTTTCCACGGGTCGCTCCCTCTTCCGTCCGCATCTTCTGCCATTAAAAGTTCAGTCAAAATTCTCATTGCCCATGGGGAGGCCGATCCGTTCCTTAGCCAAGACCACATTACGAAATTTAAACATGCTTTAGACGAGGTTGGGTTAGATTGGCACATGGTGATTTTTGGAGGTGCCCAACATGGATTCACCAACCCTTCGGCCAATCAATATGGGATGACCGGTGTGCAATATCAGGAGCAAGCTGATCGACGGTCATGGGAGCACATGAAATTGTTTTTTGATGAACTGTTTCGATAAGTAGAATAAGTCCGGTAGGATGTTTTCTATTGCTCGAAAGGGAAACAGGGAAGAATCGTTGGTAAAGTTCTTCTTCATCTTCACCAAAAAATTGGAATTTACAGGTTTTTCTGACTGATCAGGCCATCCAATATGGCAAAGGTAAGTTCTTATTTTAAGGAAAAGCATGACAACGCCAAACAGGAAATTAACTTCAATTCTGGGCGTTTCCGCCTATTACCACGATAGCGCGGCTTGTCTCATCCAGAATGGCAAGATTGTGGCGGCTGCTCAAGAAGAACGGTTCACGCGAAAAAAGCATGATGCCGGGTTCCCGAGCCATGCGGTCGAGTATTGTCTGCGGCAAGGCGGGGTTGGCATGCGCGACGTCGATTACCTGGTGTTCTATGACAAACCTTTTGTCAAATTTGAACGTTTATTGGAAACGTATTTGTCTTATGCGCCGAAGGGACTTGGATCGTTTTTGACCGCCATTCCTGTGTGGATCAAAGAAAAGCTATTTCTGCGAAACTTACTAGAAAAGGCTTTTCGTCAGGTAGGGAGTCTCGAAAAAAAAGAGAACCTGCCCCCTTTGCTCTTTGGGGAGCACCATGAATCACATGCGGCCGCAGCCTTTTTCCCTTCTCCTTATGAGGAAGCGGTTGTCCTATGTATGGACGGGGTGGGCGAATGGGCGACCACTTCAGCCTGGATCGGGCGGGGAAACCAATTAACACCTCTATGGGAAATTCCCTTTCCGCATTCCATCGGGCTGCTGTATTCGGCCTTTACCTACTATACCGGGTTTAAGGTCAATTCCGGTGAATATAAAGTGATGGGTCTCGCTCCCTATGGAGAGCCCAAGTATGTGAAAACGATTTTGGACAATGTGGTGGATGTGAAGCCGGATGGTACCTTCCGGCTCAATATGGACTATTTTGATTACTGTACCGGATTACGGATGACCAACAACAAGTTCGACGCCATATTTGGTGGTCCTCCGCGTCAGGCGGAAAGTACTCTCACCCAACGGGAAATGGATTTGGCCCGGTCTGTACAAGAAGTCACCGAGATGGTCATGCTCCGTCTGGCCAACAGCCTCCATCGAGAAACGGGCCTTTCCAATCTTTGCCTTTCCGGAGGGGTGGCCTTGAATTGTGTCGGAAACGGAAGAGTGCTGCGGGAAGGCCCATTCAGCGGGCTGTGGATTCAGCCGGCCGCAGGCGATGCGGGGAGCGCGTTGGGGGCGGCCTTAAATGTGCATTACATTTATCTGAATCAACCTCGGGTATGCCAGGGTCCTAGTGATGCGATGAGAGGCAGTTATTTAGGGCCACGCTTTTCCAACGAGGAGATTGAATCCAGGCTCCAACAGCTTGAAGCCAGGTATGAGCGCGTGGAGGACTCGGACCTGTATCGTCGAGTAGCGGAGTATTTGGCTGAGGGAAAGGTCATTGGTTGGTTTCAGGGGCACATGGAATTCGGTCCTCGGGCTCTAGGAGGACGAAGTATTTTGGGCGACCCTCGTAGCGAGAAAATGCAATCGGTCATGAATTTAAAAATAAAATATCGGGAATCCTTTCGGCCCTTTGCGCCATCGGTTTTGAGAGAACGAGTGTCCGAATATTTTGAGATGGATGCCGATAGTCCTTACATGTTACTGGTGGCCCCGGTTGCCGAGAAGCGACGTCGAGCGGTACAACCGGATCAACAAAAACTTTTTGGAATTGATCTACTCAATGTTCCCAAATCGGATATTCCAGCAGTGACCCATGTGGATTACTCCGCCAGGGTTCAGACGGTGTCACCTGATACCAATCCTCGCTACTATCAATTGTTGCAGGAGTTTGAAAAGCAAACCGGGTGTGCGGTGTTGATCAATACTTCGTTTAATGTTCGAGGTGAACCCATTGTCTGTACACCTGAAGATGCCTACCGGTGTTTCATGCGGACGGAGATGGATGTCCTTGTGCTGGAAAATTGTCTCGTTTTGAAAGAACACCAAAAGCCGGTGCAAAAGGATGAAACGTGGATGAAAGAATTTGAATTGGATTAAGCGTGAAAGAATAACGATATGACATCAACGATTCATCAACCAACTGCCAAGGATCTTCGCTCGTTTGGCCTGTTAATGGGCGGAGTCTTTCTAATCGTAGCCGTATGGCCTCTGGTCATTCATGGAGAAAGCCTTCGAGTATGGGCGAGTCTTATCGCCGCGGTCTTTGGGACAATGGGAATGGTTTTTCCAAAAGGGCTTGGGCCCTTGCATCGCGTCTGGATGAAGATCGGCGAAAAATTAGGTTGGATCAATTCCCGGATAATCTTAAGCCTACTATTTTTTGGGATGTTTACTCCCATGGCGTTTGTCATGGGATTATTAGGTAAACGACCATTGCAACTTGGCTATGACCCCAAGGCCAACAGCTATCGCGTGGTTAAAAAGGCCAGAGCAGCAGACCATGTGCTGAAACCCTTCTAAGGAGGAACAACAGATGACAGGTTTTCTTGGGGAATTGTGGGACTTTATGCGGGAACGAAAAAAGTTCTGGCTCGCCCCCATCATCATTATGCTCTTATTACTCGGCGGTCTTATAATCCTGAGTGAGGGTTCAGCCGTTGCCCCCTTCATCTATACCTTGTTCTAACTCGAGGGGGGTGAATGGTGGATCTTAGGAAATTTATTTGAGTGACAGACAAAGGCAATCCTGCCGAAATAAAAGGAGGGAGTTTTAATCTCCCTCCTTTTGAGACCCCCTGGCGTTCCCGATCGTACGGGGACACATTGTGGACTTATCACTTATTTCGTGGACTTACTCTTTGTGTCCATGGACTTTAATGCTCCAGGCGACACAATGTTCGGCCGTTCTTCCTTTCCAGGATTCATGGCATGCGCATCATGAAATCCCGCAGCTTGGTGGAGTGATTCCTCCTGGCTGGGTTGAGTTTGTCCCGGGTCATTAGCTACCGATTGCCCCGTCACGGGAGACTTCGCGTCTCCCATGGGATACCCTGGATGGTTTGGCAACATGCCTGGATTTCCCAGGGCTAATGTACTTCCTAAAAACACACTTCCTATTACGTAAATGGCGCATAGTTTATGGTTCATGATCATCCCCTCCTCTTTATTCGATACGATCGGAAATCAAGGGGTGCAGAACAAAAACTAGTCTAGGTATCTTTGTTGGAAACCTCTTCCGATGTCCTTTACTTCCTGTCCCTCCTGTTTTAATTGTGAGTTTTACCGACTTCGTTGTGAACAGGTAATTTGGCCAAAGACGCGGTTCAGTCCGTCACTTGTCTTTGCCATATCTTAGAAAGGGATGAGGAGAATTTCTGGATGGTGTACATTACAGAATGAGTTCACCGCATTGATTGACGGGAAGATTGATTTTATGCCTTTATGGTAAAACTGGAAAATAACAATGGGCAAGTGGCGCAAAATGGGGCAGTTCTGTTGAGTGCGGCAGATTAAAAACTATCCTGGTAAAGGGTGAATATTGCGATAGTTTTTGAAATGAAAAACCCAAAGATTAAAAAAATACCAAATGAAAGGAATGGCGATCATAGATAGATCGAATTCATAGGAATAATGAAATTGCCAGAAGAAAATATAAGACATCACCAGGTTGTAAATAAAAAAAGTATGATGGTTGTCGGCAAGCCGTGGACGAAAGTTCTTCTGGGATTATGCTTGTGAATGAGCACTTCGTGGGCGTGGGGAAGTTCCAAGCCATTGAAATCTTACATTGAGGGACTGTTGAATAATAGGGTCGTTGATTGAACTTTTTGCTATACTGCGCCCCGGCCACGGTTGCTTCCTCACCTGTTACCCCTGGAGCGGTTCATGTCCCAAATGGAAATGGTTGATCTCGACAGTTTATTACCGTCCACTCATCCCTACCGCCGGTTTCAGGTCTATCTGCCCGATACCACGGAGGCCTTGGCGGACGTGAGCCAGCTCAAAGGGGCCGACGGGTATGGGGTCGAGCGGTTGTTTCGCTGTTTGCTGCTCCAATTTATGGAAGATCTCTCAGATCGGGACCTGGCACGGTATCTGGGAGAAAATCTGGCTGCCAAATGGTTTTGTGGGTTCACCTTGACGGAACCCACGCCCGACTACAGCCTGTTCACCCGCGTCCGTACCCGCATTGGGCCGACTCGCCTTTCCCAACTATTTGCCATGATGCGCGCACAGCTCAAAGCGGCGGGACTCATGAGTGAAGTGTTCACCTTTGTGGATGCCACGCATCTGATTGCGAAAGCCACGCTGTGGGAAGAACGCGATAAGGTGCGCCAACAGAAAATCGAGAAGCTGAACAATGCGGTGCTGCCGAAGGTGGCGGTGGATAAGCAAGCCCGGATTGGGTGTAAGGGCAAGAAGAAGTATTGGTACGGCTATAAAGAGCATGTCAGTGTCGATATGCAATCCGGCCTCATCAACAAAGTGGCCACGACCCCGGCGAATCTTCCCGATGCGCAAGGCCTCCGGCATGTTTGCCCTACGCAGGGCGCGGTGTATGCGGATAAAGGCTATTGTACGGCTCCAGCCCGTCAGGCCGCCGCCCAACGGCGCTGTTATCTCGCCGCGATCCACCGCAACAACATGAAAACCAAGAACCGCGATCGCGACCGGTGGTATACCCATCTCCGGGCTCCGTATGAACGGGTCTTTTCTCAGCGCCCGAAGCGCGTGCGCTATCGAGGGGTGGCGAAGAATCAATTCGCGGCCTTCTTGCAGGCCATGGCCTTTAACCTCAAGCGATTGCTGGTCCTGGAACCTTCGCCGATGAGTGCCTGAGCAAAGGACCGGAACGAGGCCTCGGCGACAAAAAGCAATCTCGACGCAAACACGGACGACCAAGTAGAAGCCTCAGGCTTTGGGAGAACGAGGGCCGGGTTATCCTCCCAGGCCTTCAAAATGCGAATGTTCCAGAAAATCGCCTCATCGAATGGCCCACGTACCATTCTTCAACAGTCCCATTGAAGGATTTGCGCCGTATTTTCCTCCTCAATTGACTTTCGTGAACTCAGAATTCCCTGTTGTATGGCTTCCCCCTGCATATGAATACGCATGACGGCTGCAAAGCGGCTGGAGCATGTGCCTTTGGGGCAGGTGCCATTTGTCCGCATGAAACATTTGAAATAATGGGTTCCCCCAGGAACATATCCTTCTCATTGCACACTGCACTCCATCATAGGGGGTATGGTCGAAGGCATCCCTCTCGCGACCCCATCCATCTGACTTTCAAGGGGTCGTTGGGAAGGTAAAAGCATTTGGGGGTTCTTTGGGTAGGGACCATTTTCCCGCCAAACCCCCTTGACTCTCAAAAATGGTAAATTATTATAAAAAGAGGCTCTCAGGATATGCAGCATAACAGTTTGAGATTGCCCCATTTCCATGGAAGAAGGGGAATCAGTAATATTTTGACTATGGGAACCCACCGGGTTCATATCAAGATCTATGTCTGGATCTGAACACGAGCAGATAGCAAGGCTTCGAGCCTTTTTGAATCAACAGGTGATTGGACAAGAGGGGCTTACCCTCAGGCTTTTGATTGCCTTAATGGCTGATGGACATCTTCTTGTTGAAGGTGCGCCAGGCTTAGCCAAAACTACCGCTATAAAAACCTTGGCCTCCGGGATTGAGGCTGATTTTCACCGGATTCAGTTTACCCCGGATTTACTCCCCGCTGACATTACCGGGACCGACATTTATCGTCCTCACGACGGCTCTTTTCGCTTTCAACCGGGACCGATTTTTCACAATCTTGTCCTGGCCGATGAAATCAATCGGGCCCCTGCTAAGGTGCAGGCCGCCCTATTAGAGGCCATGGGGGAACATCAAGTGACGATCGGGCGAACCAGTTATCCCTTGCCCGAGCTGTTTTTAGTCATGGCCACCCAAAACCCCATTGAGCAGGAAGGAACGTATCCTTTGCCTGAAGCGCAATTGGATCGTTTCCTACTCTATGTCAGGGTGCAATACCCCGATGTGGAAGGAGAGCGGAAGATTGTCGAACTTGTTCGTCGACAAGCCAGGGCAATTTCTGGGGAGGTAACGACAGCCCCCACGCCCGTTCCTCAAAAGGTGATTGTGGCGGCTCGACGACAGATGTGGGATATATATGTTGCGCCCGCACTTGAAGAATATATCGTCCAATTAGTCATGGCCACACGTGAGCCTGGACCCTATAGCTCCAAGCTGAGGCGATGGATCCGGTTTGGAGCCAGCCCTCGGGCAACCATTGGAATGGAGCGTTGTGCCAGGGCGCATGCCTGGCTGGAAGGACGCGATTATGTCTCCCCGGAAGACATACAAGCCGTGGCCCATGATGTGTTGCGCCACCGGGTCTTACTGACCTTTGAAGCGGAAGCAGAGGGGATCAGGACCGATCAGGTGATCTCAGAAATTCTAAATCATGTGGCCGTTCCGTAAACAGACAACCCCACCAGAATTCCGGCTGAACCGTCCTACAGGATTTCAGGGAGTAGAAGTTCAGCTTGCCGATCTCATCAACATGCGTCACCAAACAGGGGTATTGGGAATCAAGACCCGGAAGCGGGTTCATACCCTTTTGGCTGGCGGAGAGCGATCTCCGTTTAAAGGCAGAGGCATGGATTTTGAGGAATCTCGCCGGTATCAACCGGGTGATGATATACGCCTCATGGATTGGCGGGTGATGGCGCGAACTCATGAACCCTACCTCAAGGTCTTTCGCGAAGAACGGGAGCGACCTGTCTTCATCGTAGTGGATAATAGAAAAGGAATGCGATTTGGGACCAAGGTGGCCTTTAAGTCGGTCATTGCAGCCCATGCGGCGGCATTACTGGGATGGGCATCGCAAGAGCGAGGAGACCGGGTTGGGGGGGTGGTTTTTTCAGATGTGGACCATGTGGAACTCCGACCCAGGGGAGGAAGAACCGGAGTGCTACAACTTCTCAATATCCTGGCCCAAGATAGTGCCAACCCGTCACAGATGATTGAGCGCCAAAGTCCCATTACCTCATCTTTTCAGTTGGCCTTAAATCGAGTCCAGGCAACCGCGAAGCCCGGAAGCCTCATTTTTCTCTTAAGTGATTTTCGCGATTGGGAGCATCAGGCCAAACAGACCCTCATCCGATTGGGCGGGCATCAGGATGTGGTGGCGATCTTCATGTATGACCAATTGGAACAAGAGCCCCCACCTGCCGGCCAATATCCTGTGACGGACGGTACACGCATGGGAATGTTGAATACGGGATCTGCCAACACAATCCAATCCTATTCAGCCTGCTTTAGGGAACGTTTTGAAGATGTCCGAACTCTGTGCCTGACTCGTGGAATCGGATTCATTCCATTGGGAACCCACGACGATATTCTTTTCCAATTGCGGGGTGGGTTACAGGATCTTGGACATCGCCGAAGCGCCCATCACAGTATGGCATGACGGGAATGGGCTAACATGCCGACAGCAAGTTCTCCCTTACAAGAGCTCCGGGATGTGCATCTGCCACCTCCGATCTCTCTGTGGCCTCCGGCTCCGGGTTGGTGGATCATCTTCGGTTTGGTCATGATGGGAGTCATCCTGGGCCTGTGGATTCTGAGGAATCGACGTCGAAAACAGTCGTGTCGACTTGCGATGGATGAACTGTATGCGATCAAACGGCACTATGATAACCATCGAGATGATCAATGGTTGATTCAACGCCTTTCAGTCATGATCCGTCGCTATGCCATAGCCACCTTCCCTCGAAACGAGGTCGCAGGGCTAGTAGGAATCTCCTGGCTGCAGTTTTTGGACCGGTCGGGTCGAACCAATCAATTCACTGACGGGGTTGGCCATTTGTTAAGTTCAGGGCCCTACCAACAGCAGACGGCCGTGTCGGCTGCCGAACTGGTGCCTTTGGTCCAACAGTGGATTCAGCAGGTGACTCCACCCACAGGGAAGGGCACGGCATGATAACGTTGGCCTTGCCGTGGGTGTTGGCGCTTATTCTGTGTCCCTGGATGGTGCGTCGTTGGGCAACCCCTGTCTCCATTTCATCCGGCCGGGCTATGAAGGTGCCGCATTTCGACGACATTATGGCCCTTCAGTCAAACCAGTTGATTGGGCCGACTCGTTCAAGGCATTCAACGCTGTTTTGGGCGGGGATATTCATCTGGGCCGCTCTGGTTCTTGCGGCTGCCCGTCCACAGTGGAGTGGCGAACCTGTCGGCTTGCCAACCAGTGGACGTGATCTGATGTTGGCAGTCGATGTCTCCGGCAGCATGAAGATTCCGGATTTTTCGGTAAAAGGACAGGAAGTCACCCGCTTGGAGGTGGTGAAAGCCGCAGCCGGGGAGTTCATCGCTGGCCGAACCGGCGATCGTATAGGGTTGATTGTATTTGGTTCCCAGGCCTACGTGCAGACACCTTTGACATTTGATCGGGATACGGTCAAGGCCATGTTGACGGAAACAGAAATTGGCTTGGCGGGACAGGAAACCGCCATTGGCGATGCGATCGGCCTTGCTGTAAAACGGCTCAAAGAACAACCCGCGGGAAGCCGGGTTTTAGTGCTATTAACTGATGGAGCCAATACCGCGGGAGAAGTCTCGCCCACACAAGCGGCGGCCTTGGCTGAGGAACAAGGAATTCGAATCTATGCTATCGGAGTTGGCGCGGATCGAATGGAGATTGAATCATTTTTCGGCACACAGACGGTGAATCCTTCTCGCGATTTGGATGAAGATACCCTTCGCCACCTTGCCCAACGTACCGGAGGGTTGTACTTGCGTGCCAAAGACACCGAGGGACTTACGAGGGTGTATGAAGAATTAGATCGTCTTGAACCGGCGGCTACGGAAACAGAACTGTTTCGACCGACGACCGAATTATATATATGGCCGTTAGGATTCGCGTTGGCCCTTTCCTG
This sequence comes from Nitrospira sp., assembly GCA_024760505.1. Lineage (GTDB taxonomy): Bacteria > Nitrospirota > Nitrospiria > Nitrospirales > UBA8639 > Nitrospira_E. The sequence continues at coordinate 1,047,361 of CP058931.1, read as the reverse complement.
TGTAATGGCCCTGTCTTTCATCTGGAATAGAAATTGGGTTCTCCGATCGAGATGGAGGGGTGAAGCGATCTCCGCACAAGCAGGAGCCGGACGATAAGATGGCAATGTTTCATTTTCTACGACCGGAATGGTTATGGGGATTACTTCCCTTATTCGGACTCTTTCTACTCGTCGCCAGGAAGGGGACAACGGATCAGATATGGGAATCTGTGTGTGATGCCCATCTACTCCCGCATTTGTTGGTGGGAACGGAGGGAGCTACGCGTCGCATGCCTCTCGTGCTTCTCGGATCAGGTTGGATTGTGGCGGTCTGTGCACTGGCCGGGCCGGTCTGGTCCCAATTACCCCAGCCCGTGTTCCGGGCGGAATCGGCGTTGGTGATGGTCTTGGATTTATCCCGTTCAATGGATGCGCAGGATGTGACTCCTTCACGGTTGACGCGAGCCAAACACAAGATTCTTGATATGCTTAAGGCGCGGAAAGAAGGACAAACCGCTCTTGTAGTCTATGCCGGTGAATCGTTCGTCGTCTCGCCATTAACCAATGATGCCAACACCATAGTGACCCTTGTGCGATCTCTTGAGACGGAACTGATGCCGCTCCAGGGTAGCCGTACTGATCTCGCCTTGCAGAAGGCCCATGAACTCCTTCAGCACGTCGGGCAGGCGCGCGGTGATGTGCTATTGCTAACGGACGGCGAGGGAGATCCTGCCACATTGAAGGTGGTAGGCGAGTTACACCGTCAAGGGGTACGTGTGTCGGTGCTTGGTATTGGGACGGTCGATGGGGCTCCTATTCCGGAGACAGGCGGATTCCTCAAAGATCAGGAGGGAACGGTGGTTATTCCCAAATTGGATATTCCGTCTCTTCAAGCCATCGCCCAAGCGGGAGGTGGTCATTATGCCACGGTGACGGCTGACGACCAGGATATCAATCGGGTCTTTCCTTCCATTGTGCCAACGAGGGCGCTATCCTCTTCAACATCTGAACAGCGAACAACCGATCTGTGGCGAGAGGAAGGACCCTGGCTCGTCCTTCTGCTTCTGATTTTGGCATTGCCCGCATTTCGACCGGGATGGTTAGGAATGCTGCTGGCCTTCCTGCTTATTCCTCAGGTAAGCGAGGCCTTTTCCTGGGAGAATCTCTGGGTTCGTCCCGATCAACAGGGTATTCAGGCATTAGAGCGTGACGCTCCGGAAGAGGCGGCAGCCTTGTTTCAAGACCCCGGCTGGAAGGGCATAGCCCATTATCGGGCAGGGAAATATCAGGAAGCAGAAGAAGCCTTTTCCATAATGGATACCCCGGAGGGTCATTACAATCGAGGCAATGCTTTGGCTAATCTCGGTCGCTATGAAGAAGCCCTGGCCTCGTATCAAACAGCCCTCACTCAGCAGCCAGATCATGCGGACGCCCAACATAATCTAGAAATCATCAAACAACTCTTGGATAAATCATCATCTGCGGAACAGGCGGGAGAATCACCCCAACAATCGGATGGCTCCTCTGCCAAACAGAATAATAATGGGAATGAGGCAGGAGGAGAAGGAGAAAAATCAGAGAATCCTTCAGACCCGACCCATAAACAATCCGATTCGAAAACAGCTGAATCTCAAAAAGAGAAACAAGAAGAGGCAGCCCAGATGGCAGGGTCCGGGTCGGATTCTGCCCGGACCTCTAATCAGTCGAATGGAGATCAGAAATCTTCTGAAGAAAATATTGAGAGAGAGGCGCAAGGGCTGGACCCTTTGAAAGCCGAACAATCTAAGAAGCCGCGGTCCGCACCAACTACAATGGAAGAAAAGTCGGAAGATCAGGTGGAACATTCAGAGGTATCTTCTGCGGGGGACGCTGCCCACTCACCGGAAATAGAGAAGTCTGAACAGGTCCTCCAGCAATGGCTTCGCCGTATCCCTGATGACCCCGGGGGATTGTTACGCCGAAAGTTCCTTTTGGAGCATCAACGCCGTGTAGAGGCTGGAAGGTCCACGATTTCTCAAGGAAAGCGCTGGTGAGAATTTTGAGATGGATATGGGTGATGGTGGTCTGCCTTGGACTTATGGGGCTTGCTACCCCTGTTTTGGCCCAATCAGTCAGGGCCTATGTGGATCGGAATCCGGTCATGGCAGATGAGACCTTTCAGCTTATCGTGGAGACGGATCATACGTCTTCGGGCGAATCCCCCGAGTGGCAGATCTTAGACGCAGACTTCGATGTATTGGGCACGACCCAAAGTCAACAAACTTCGATCATCAATATGCAAACCACTTCATTGGTCCGATGGATTGCGACTCTTGCGCCAAAGCGAACAGGAGCCGTGACCATTCCTCCTATCCACGTGGGCGCTCATCAGACCGGCCCCATTCAACTGGAGGTCAATGAGCCGAATCACACTAGAGAGGCCAACGGGAGCCAGGATATTTTTCTCGAAGCAGATGTGGACTCACATGTTTCCTATCTACAGGGGCAAGTCCTTCTGACGCTGAGGTTAGTCAGCGCCATTTCCGTGCAGGAAGGCCGTTTAGATGAACCGGAAATGGATTGGGGAATTGTTGAGCGCGTCGGCAAGGACGTCTCGTACGAGTCGACCCGAAACGGGCGACGATATCATATCACCGAACGTCGTTATGTGATCACACCACAACAAAGCGGGAGACAGGTCATTCCTCCGATCCTCTTTTCCGGAACCGTGCAGGAAGGCCGAGCCCGTGGAACGCTTTTTGAGGAATTATTCGGCAATCGGCCCGGGAGTCTGGGACGTGATCCTTTCACAACCTCACGTTCGATTCACAGGCGAAGTCCCAAAATTGCGATCAACGTCAAAAACTTTCCATCAGATTTAAATGGGCGATTTTGGCTGCCGGCGAAAAATCTTACCCTCACAGAAACATGGTCGGGTGATACCGATACACTTCAGATAGGGGATTCCCCCACTCGAACGATCGTGATGCGTGCGATAGGTCAGCGGGGAGAACAATTGCCTGAAGTGACCGTGCCCCCACAACCCATTGTGAAGATCTATCCCGACAAGGCAAAAACCCAGACAGATTTTGACGGGAAATGGATTGTGGGGTCCAGGGAGGAAAAATATGTGTTCGTGCCCACGCAGCCGGGTACAGTGACGTTGCCCGCGATTCATGTTCCCTGGTGGAACATTGAGACGGACCAGTGGGAAGAAGCCACTCTCCCTGCTAAGGTTCTGACGGTTCTCGGCACGCGTCAACCTGCATCCTCAGGACGGATTTCCACGTCCGTTCCGGACCTGCCTGTTTCTTCAACAGAAAGTGATCGTCAGCAGATGGATGTCCAATTCCGCACCTCTGATAGTGACAGGCCGTTACCATGGCCGTGGATAACAGGGGGATGCTTCACGTTGTGGTTGGTGACCCTTGTGGCCTGGTGGAGGGAGCGCCAAAAACGGAATGGACGAGGTCAAGATATGGCAAAAAGGAATGATGGGAAATTTGAATCGGAACGAAATGCCATTCAAGGGGTCAAGGCTGCTTGTTTCGAACAGTCAGCGGAAAAAACGCGAGCCGCACTATTACAATGGGCTTCCCTCAAGGAAAAAGGGCGTCCCTGTCGAAGCCTGAAATCAGTGGAACGTCTATTGAGTCAGCCGGTTCCTGACCCGGCAGCAATTTCTGCGGCCATTTGGAACCTTGATCGGACCTTATACACGACCTCGGCAGAAAAACAGAACTGGGATGGGCGGCAGTTTTGGGAAACAGTCAAGCCGGCAATAACAGCCAAGGCACCGAAATCTCACAAACATGTAAAAGAGTTGCCTCCATTGTATCTCCATTGATTTTAGAGGGGGGTTGAATAAATCAGAAAGCGAGAGCACAACAGGTCCCACAGATCACTTCATGAAATTATTGAGATAAAGAGGGTAGCATGGAAATCCTGGTTAAAATTGAAAACTTGCGAAAAACATTTGGGCCGATTGTCGCAGTAGATGGTGTGTCGTTTACCGTAGGAAAAGGAGAAGTGCTTGGGTTCTTAGGGCCGAACGGAGCAGGTAAATCCACAACCATGAAAATGATCACGGGTTTTCTCACGCCGACCAGCGGCGCAGTGCATATTTGTGGGCATAATATTGACGTTCAACCCATCGATGCCAAAAAGCGTATAGGCTATCTGCCAGAGGGAGCTCCGGCCTATCAGGATATGACTCCAGCCTCGTTTCTCACGTTTATTGGGGAGATGCGAGGATATCGTGGGGCGACGCTTAAGCGAACGGTGTCGGAAACGGTCGAGAAGGTGAATTTGCAATCGGTGTTGAACCAATCGATTGAAACCTTGTCGAAAGGGTTTAAACGCCGCGTGGGACTGGCTCAGGCGATCCTTCATGACCCGGAAATTTTGATTTTAGATGAACCGACCGATGGATTGGATCCCAATCAAAAGCATGAGGTTCGAACGCTGATTCGGGCCATGGCGAAGGAGAAGGCCATTATTCTCTCGACGCATATCTTGGAAGAAGTCCATGCACTCTGTACGCGCGCAATGATCATTGCGAAGGGGAAAGTGGTGTTTGATGGCACACCAGCGGAATTGGAAGGAAAATCTCCTACTCACCATACGGTCCTCGGCACGATAGCCGGCGTGGATCCCATGGTCTTACATCATCACCTGATGACGGTGAAAGGGGTCAAAAAAATTGAAGAGTTGGGCCGGGACGGTGACTTAGTGCAACTTCGTATTTACCCGGATGACGGAGAGTGGATCCTCCCGGATATTGGACATTGCGCCCGAGAACAGGGGTGGGAAGTGAGGGAACTCTATCCCGACCGGGGACAATTGGATGAGGTATTTCGTTTATTGACGACTCCCAAGCAGACGATTTCGTAATAGGCCTGGTTTTAGAAGGATGCAAATTTTAGGCGGGTGGGCTGCTTCGGCAGAAAATCCTCAAACCAACGGGATCCCATCCTTATTTGACTCTGAGGGCCCAATGGCCTTGGAAGAGATTAACTGAAAGACGTATTTGGGAGTGAAGGAGGAATTGTGGGACGCATTCGAGTGATTTTTCAACGGGAATTGGCCGGGTATTTTGCCACGCCGATTGCGGCGGTGTTCATTGTCATATTTTTGTTACTCAGTGGAGCCTTCACGTTTTATCTAGGAAATTACTTTGCACGCGGCCAGGCTGACCTGGTGCCGTTTTTTGATTTTCATCCGTGGCTCTATCTGGTGTTAATCCCTGCGTTGGCAATGCGCTTATGGGCGGAAGAGCGTCGTTCCGGGACGATTGAGCTGCTGCTGACCCTGCCCGTCACCATGTGGGAGGCGGTCGCAGGGAAATTTCTGGCCGCATGGTGTTTCACGGGAATCGCCTTGGCTCTGACCTTTCCCATGTGGCTCACGGTGAATTTACTGGGCGATCCTGATAATGGTGTTATCCTTGCCAGCTACCTCGGCAGTCTGCTGATGGCCGGGGGATTTTTAGCTATCGGCTCCTGCATCTCCGCCCTCACCAAAAATCAGGTGATCGCCTTTGTGATCAGCGTTGTCATTTCTTTGGGGTTCATCCTGAGTGGGTTCCCACTCGTTCTGGAACTATTTAGCGGGTGGGCGCCACAATTTCTGCTGAGTGCCATCAGCTCATTTAGCTTTTTGACGCATTTCCAATCGATCAGCAAAGGCGTCTTGGATTTGCGCGATATTCTCTTTTTTCTCTCGCTGATTGCCTTTTGGTTGTTTGCGACGGCCACGGTCATTGATATCAAAAAGGCCGAATCGTAAGGGGACGGTTTGAAGGATCCGGTGTGAAACTTTGCAAGTGAGGAGTGATGATGAATAAAAAAGTACTCACGGGAAGCGGTCTCATCATGGCAGCCGTTCTGTTCGGCGTCTTCAACATGGTGAGTAATGCCGCATTCAGTTCTGCACGATTCGATCTGACAGAACATGGCCTGTATACCTTGTCTGAAGGCACCAAGAATGTTCTTGAGAGTTTGAAGGAACCCATTACACTGCGGTTTTATCTCTCTAAAGCCTTGGCAACCGGCTTGCCGGGCATTAAAAGTTACGCAACACGCGTTCAGGAGATGTTGGAGGAATATGCGCAAGTCGCGGGAGACCAACTGTACTTGGAGGTGATAGATCCTGAACCGTTTTCAGAAGAAGAAGACCGAGCCGTCGCGTTTGGTCTGCAGGGTATCCCGCTGGATGGTGGGAGCACCCAATTTTATTTTGGATTGGCCGGGACCAGTTCGACGGATGAGCTGGAAGTGATTCCTTTTTTTCAACCAGAGCGCGAAGAGTTTTTGGAGTATGACTTGACGAAGATGGTTCACACGTTGGCCAATCCCAAGAAAAAAGTTCTTGGCCTGTTGAGCACCTTGCCCATTGATGGGAGTGGGGGGATGTCGTTTATGGCACAGCAGGGAGGAAGCCAACCCTGGCTCATTCTCTCTCATATCGAACAAATGTTCGAAGTGAAAAAAATTGAAACGGCGGCGACGGCTATCCCTGAGGAGATTAGTGTCTTAATGATTGTGCATCCTAAGTCCCTGAGTGAGGCCACTCTCTATGCAATTGATCAATATGTGTTGAGAGGCGGGCATGCCATGATTTTTGTGGATCCTCTTGCGGAATCCGATAGTGGAGGGGGAAACCCCATGAACCCGATGGGAGGCGGCGGCCCTCGGAATTCGGATATGCCTACGTTATTTGCCGCCTGGGGTCTGGAGTTAGTGAAAGGGCAAGTGTTGGGAGATTTGCCGTTGGCCAAAAAGGTGCAAGTCCAACAGCAAAATCGTCTACAGGTGGTAGATTATCCAGTCTGGATTGATTTCCGCCAGGAACATTTCAGCGACAAGGATATTGTCACGGCTCAAGTGCCGTCGATCACGGTGGCATCAGCAGGCATCATTCGAAAGAAGGGGGAGACAGGGACCACGGTCGAACCGCTCATCCAATCGGATGAAGCCGCCATGCAGATTGAGGCCTCACGTTTATCAGTCATGCCTGATGTCAGCGGTTTACTCAACAGTTATCGGCCTGAAGGAGAAAAATTTATTGTGGCCGCCAGGGTAACGGGAACCGTGAAAACGGCATTTCCTGAGGGAAAGCCTAAAGGGGCGGCGAATACAAGTGAGAATCCGGATATGCCTTCAGAAGCCGAGACCCAGACCAAAGATCACCTCACAGAATCAAAAGGTTCCATCAATGTGATTGTGGTGGCCGATACGGATATCTTGCAGGACCGGTTTTGGGTTCAAGTCCAAAACTTCTTTGGCCAACGGATAGGCATTCCCAATTCTGGCAATGGCACGTTTGTGACAAATGCCTTGGATAATCTGACGGGAAGCAATGATCTGATTAGTGTGAGGAGCCGGGCGGGATATTCCCGGCCATTCACGCTTTTGCGAATGTTGCAACAGGAAGCGGAGCAGCGATTCCGGCAAAAGGAGCAAGTGCTCCAGGAACAGCTCAAGGCGACGGAACGTAAAATTCAGGAACTGCAGAGTCAAAAGCCTGAGGGAAATGCCATGATCCTGAGTGTTGAACAGCAGGAGGCCATGGGACAATTCCGAAAGGAATTGCTTCAGGTTCGCAAAGAGCTGCGTGGCGTACAGCATGAGCTTGGCAAAAACATTGAGAGTGTGGAGCGTTGGGTAAAATTTATCAATATCGGGCTCGTGCCGTTGCTGATCGGTATTGTCGGGGTATGGATCAGTTCTTCGGGGATCAGAAAGAAGGGGTCCCCAAAAGCTAAGTAACTCAGATATCGATCAACCAGGACCTTATTCGACTATTCAAGAATATTAAGGAAGCATATGAAAGCCAAAACTCTAGGCATCTTAGCCGCCATAACCATTGCTGGGATTGTTCTAGCCATTTTCGTGAATCAAAAGCCGGCCTCTCAGTTTCCGCAGAGTGGTGAGCTGTTGTTCCCGGAATTATTGTCGGTTGTCAATGACGTGAGCGAAATAGTTGTGGAAACTAAGGATCAGACCGTGACGCTGATGCGTGGGGAGAATATCTGGCGGGTTAAGGAGAAGTCCGGGTATCGCGCTGATGTGGAAAAGGTAAAACAGACTCTCATCGGGTTGGCGGAGTTGCGGATATTGGAACCCAAAACGAAAAATCCGGAGTTATACGATCGACTGGGGTTACGGGACAAAGAACAAGAAGGTTCACTTTCGACAACGGTGACGCTGAAAACCCCGAATAATTCCGAGGCAGCCTTGGTGATTCTTGGGAATCAACGTCCTGCCAAGGGAAATCCACGGATGAGTGAAATTTATGCGCGAAAACCAGGAGATCCCCAAACCTGGTTAACAATAGGGAATTTGCCGTTGGAAAAAGTGGCGGGAGAATGGCTCGATAAGGAAATTACGGCGCTGACGACTAAGCGCGTGCATCGGGTGACGGTCAGGCATCCGGGCGGGGACACTCTTCTTGTCTCAAAGGATAAACCTGAGGACCTTGATTTTCAGTTGGATTCAATCCCTGCAGGTTCCAAAGTGGCTTCCCAGTTTAATGTGAATAACGTGGTGGGGACTCTCGTGCAGCTCTCATTAGAGGATGTGAAAGAAGCACAAGAGGTGAATTTTCATGACCGCTCTGGAGTAACGGCTGTTTTGGAAACCTTTGACGGACTCAGGCTTCATGTTCAAACGGCCAAACAGGAAGACAAAGTTTTTGGAAAATTTTCTGCGGAATATGATCAAAAACTAGTTCAACCTGTGGATGCCACTCTTTCCTCAGAAAACGGGGAAACGGTTCTAGCGCAGGATTCTGCTCAAGACGAAACGACCCCCGAATCTTCGGAAGCGAAGAAGACAGCAGAAATTCAAGAAGAGCTTTCCTCCAAAGAAGACTCAATATTAAAAAAACCGGAAGAGGTTCAGCGAGAAGTTGAGGCGTTCAATCAGCGTGTGGGAGGTTGGGCGTACGAATTGCCAACGTTCCGTGTCGAGAATTTTTCAAAAGCCAAGAAAGATCTTCTTGAAACAATTCCCTAAGCTACAACATTCAAGGTTGGATATAGAGGCAAGAGGGGTGCCATGGCGTTTGGGGCAGTTTTTTAAGGGTTCGCCGACTTATCCGAATTCGTTAAGGGAGGAGCTGTCAAGACGTCCAGTAATTCCTGATAAACCTGCATCAGGCGAGAATCCTCAAGCCGGTAGGCAAACGACAACAGAATCAAGCCTCCTGCCAGCACTAATAAGCCCAATGCGGTCATCCCGACCACCCAAAATACTCCCCCGACTGTGCTAATCCCTCCATCAAGAATAAACAGAACGACAAACGTGAGGGTACCTCCAATGACAAAGAGTAACCATAAGAGGGTGAGAATAGCTGACGACCAGGGAATACGTTTGGACAAATGCAGCAGGAGTTGGCTGCCATCTGAACTTACATCGATTGTCCCCTTTAATGGCCATGCGGTGCGAAAACGCAGAGAAAAGAGTTGATAGTATGGGCGGATCACGATGATCTGTCGGTCTGCGACCCAGCGGGCCATTCCGTGAGGCAAGGCAAGTGCGCCAGTTTGAAAGGCAGGGGAAATCAAGGAAACAGATTGACGGTCCAGGGTGTTCTTCCGGTGAGCCAATGGACAGCCATATTGGCAGGCCCAACTTTTCAGTGTGGTAAATTGATACCAATCGCCAATGATCAGAGCAAAAAACAGTAAGACGGCAATGATTCCGGCAAATGTCATAGGACGGTGAAGATACCATAGTGTCTTCTTCTGCTAAACTGCTGTTTTTGCATTGACTTCTCAGCTGCCCCTCCTCTACTATCGACTCGCGGGGTGGAGCAGCCTGGTAGCTCGTTGGGCTCATAACCCAAAGGTCGAGGGTTCAAATCCCTCCCCCGCAACCACCTCGATTTCCCATCAAAAAACTCTCATAGTTCCATTATCTTCTCCTACAGATTATCCTGCTTTCAAACCAAAAAATGTGTTGCCCATGAGCCGGAGGACCATAATTTTTCTTGTCCTATAAGTATCCGTTTTAAGGGCATAGTTGCTTATTTTTCTTGGGTTTACGTTCTGGCAACCGATAAAGATTTTGTGGGGGTGAAAAGCAACTCCATTGAGGACTTGTCGTTAGGTAGATGAGTTCCCGATTACAATGGGTTCCTTCGATTTCTGACAGCAATTTGCACAGGGAAAGAATTGACCATCAGCGCCCCTTTCGTTTCGGCTTGGTTGATCCTGCCATCCCTGAATTTTCAGGGCATTTGCTCCTATTTTATTACTTAAGTGCCCGTGAGGTGCTTTCCGGAGACAGTTTCGTTGGTCAGGCCAAATAGGCTTAGGTTATGAACAAGATTCCTCGAAATGACAATGAGCAGAAAGTCAGTGGTACGTTGAATTTTTCCTTCTCGGAAATAACGATTTCCATTGTTGTTCCTGTGTACAACGGGGGTGAGGCCTTTCGTCAATGCCTGATAAGCCTGGCCGCTTTACAGCCTCCTCCCATGGAAATAATTGTCGTTGCCGATGGTGAATCCGATGGATGCTGGCAAGTCGCGAAACAGTTTGGTGCTCAGGTCATTCGACTTCCTGTTACTTCAGGAGGACCGGCGTACCCCCGAAACATTGGGGCACTTCAGGCCAAAGGCGAGTACCTCTTTTTTGTCGATGCCGATGTGTGTGTGCATCCGGATACCCTGGGACGGGTGGCAGAAACCTTTCACAATAATCCAGACCTCACTGCGTTGATCGGATCGTACGATGACACCCCTGCCGAACCAAATTTCATGTCCCAATACAAAAATCTCTTTCACCACTACGTCCATCAAAAGGCCCAAAGAGAGGCTTCAACGTTTTGGGGTGCTTGCGGTGCCATCCGCCGTGATATTTTCCTGGAAATAGGCGGGTTTGATGAAAATTATCGTCGTCCTTCTATTGAAGACATTGAGTTGGGCTATCGATTGAAAAATACCGGGCACCAGATTCTGTTGTGTAAAGATATCCATGTGAAACATTTGAAACGATGGGGCATCTGTTCAATGCTCAAAGCAGATTTTTTTTACCGCGCAATCCCTTGGACAGAATTAATTCTTCGGGATCGCAGGTTTACCAATGACCTAAATATCCGGCATTCCGAGCGCCTTTGTGTCGTGTTGACGTATGGGCTCGTGGGGGCCTCGATGGGAGCGATCTGGTGGGGTCCATTGCTGGCGGTGGCGGCCTTGATCATGGTTTCGCTAGTGATCATTAATGCACCCCTCTATCGCTTCTTTCAAAAAAAACGTGGGTTCCGGTTTGCCCTGCAGAGTGTTCCCTGGCATTGGCTGTACTATCTGTATAGTGGTTTGGCATTTGCCATAGGCCTGGCACGCCATGTTTTTGGGGGGGACAACCGGAAGGAGTCGAGAATGCCGGCTCTTGTCCCTGAATCCTTCGATATCAATAGAACGTCAGGGAGGCAGTAGTGGCAGCTCATCCTGTAGTGGTAATTGGCGCCGGCCCTGCAGGCCTTACGGCGGCCTATGAACTTGGGAAAAACAGTTCTTCCTCTCTTATTCTTGAGGCCGAGAAACAGGTAGGAGGCATATCACAAACGGTCAACTATCGAGACTTTCGTTTTGATATCGGTGGCCACCGATTTTTTTCGAAAGTGCCGATGGTGACAGAGTTATGGAATGAAATTCTCGGTGACAACTTTCTCCTTCGACCTCGTATAAGCCGAATCCATTACAACCAACATTTTTTTGACTATCCGCTTAAGGCCACTAATGCGTTGGCTGGACTGGGGCTGGTGGAGGCTCTTCTGGTCTGTTTCAGTTATGCCAAGGTTAAGGTGTTTCCAAATGCCCAAGAGGAAAATTTTGAACAATGGGTTATTAATCGTTTTGGATATCGCCTGTACCAGATATTCTTCAAAACCTACACGGAAAAAGTCTGGGGGATTTCCTGTACCGAGATATCAGCCGATTGGGCTGCGCAACGAATCAAAAACCTCTCGTTGAAAGAAGCGGTTCGAAATGCCCTACTTGGTCAAAGGGGTGGGAAGAAGGGTGAGATCGTGACCTCGCTCATTGAGCAGTTTCATTATCCTCGCTTAGGTCCGGGGATGATGTGGGAACGGTGCGAGGAATTGGTGGCTGATTTTGGATCTCAGACATTAAAAGACATGAAAGTCGAGCGTATCAGACACCGCCATGGGCGAGTAGATTGTGTTTTAGCGCGAGCCTCATCAGGGGAACAATTGGAATTCGAAGGCAGCGATTTTGTGTCGACGATGCCTCTGCGCGAGTTAATCGAGGCCATGGATCCTCAACCACCTGAGAAGGTTATAGAGGCCGCCCTTGGCCTGCGGTATCGGGATTATTTAACGGTGGTTCTGGTGGTTAACTGTGAAGACGTATTCCTTGATAACTGGATCTATATCCATTCACCTGAAGTCAAAATGGGACGAATACAGAATTATAAAAATTGGAGCCCGTATATGGTGCCGGATCCCTCACGGACTTCGCTGGGCCTTGAGTATTTTCTCTGGGACAAAGACGATGAGTGGACATGGTCGAACGAGCGGTTGATCGAATTCGGTACACGGGAATGCGCCCAACTCGGACTCATTAATCCTCGCGAGGTTGAAGACGGGACCGTGGTTCGTATGGAAAAGGCCTATCCGGTATACGATCATCACTATCAGGATCACGTCCGGACCATTCGACAGTATCTGGAAACATTTTCAAATCTTCAGACCATTGGACGTAATGGTCTGCATCGCTATAACAATCAGGATCATTCCATGGTGACGGGGGTGTATGCCGCGAGAAATATCATGGGTGAATCCCATCATGATGTATGGGCGGTGAATACCGAAAAAGCCTACCATGAGGAAGACCGTACGACTTCCGGCAATGGCGGCGATCGAATGGTGCCTGTGCGGGTTCAGGTGAGCGGGGATGAACTCCCCATAGAAAATGAGGAAGAGTTAATCGAGATCGTTTTTGCCAAGCTGGATCCTGTCGCTATGGGTGTGGCCGTCGGTACCATCAGTGGTCTCCTCATCTTGATTGGGACGGTGATTTTGGTCCTCAAAGGCGGGCCGGTAGTGGGGCCCAACTTGTCTCTGCTGGGGAATTTTCTATTTGGTTTTCAAGTGACGTGGGGTGGTTCACTGATAGGTTTCCTAGAGGGAGGGGTCGGGGGATTTGCGATAGGATACTCAGGAGCCTCACTCCGAAACTGGAGCATGAAGGCCTATGCGAAATTCATCCGGTGGCGAGAGGAAGCCAATCGTCGTCGCAATCTTCTAGATTAGCTATAACCAAGAGGCAAAGTCCTGGAGGGAAAATATGGAAACGGATTCCAATGGTGATGAAGAGCTTAGCCGGGTTGTGGCCAAAATTCAGGGAGGGGTGTTGGCAGTGGCTTGTGGCCTGATGGGTGGATTAGGCCTATTCATTATGACAGTCTGGCTTCTTCTCGAAGGGGGGCCACAGGTTGGAACCCATCTTCAGTTACTTTCCAACTATTTCATCGGGTATTCAGTCACATGGCAAGGGAGCCTGGTAGGTCTTTTTTATGGGGCTCTGACCGGTGGGGTTCTGGGTTGGGCTATCGGGTTTATATATAACAGAGTAGTGGGAATCCGATATCGATAAGCGGCATTCCACTCGGATTTTTTTTGATTGAATGCAGATGCGGAACGAATTCATCGTTTGTTTACCTGTAAGGGAAAAATCGTTAGGGACTATCGTGTGGAGAAAAATTCAGTACACCGAAAATAAAAAAAACATGAGATTTTTTTGAACACGAAGGCAGGCGGATTTGTGGGCAGCTATCTGGTTAGGAGCTTTCTGAAAGCGGCTATGCGGTGCGAAGTATTATTGGTCTGACCCAATATACTTCATGACAGCCAGAGCAATAAGGAAAATTCAGGCCTTTTATGTCGAGGCGTTACCCGGGTGAGTCCCTATGATCGGCAAGGCGCTGAAAATTTTTGTCATCCTCTTCTATATGGGCCTCACTGTCTGGGTCGGGGCTTGGGAGGAAAATACGTGTAGACCAGACCTCAAGGCCTTACATTCCCATTAATCAAACATGAAAGACCCATCGTGATAACCGAAGGGAAGAGGTACTGGGATTCCATTGCAGACGAATGGATACTGACCCGCCCGGATCGGCTTTGGCGACAACACAGCGATTCAATTAACCAATCTCTTCTCTTCCGTTGGCTCCCCGCACAACCAGTAGGTCGATTGTTAAAGACTGACATGTTTGACGAATTGGTGGGAGAGGGCCTCACGCCTTTCTTGCAGGCCCGAGCGCATAGCGTCATAGGAATGGATCTGTCCTTCGGGAATGCGCACTTAAGGTGTCGGGGCCAGACGACAGTTTGTGGAGCCTGTGCGGATGTCCGCGACCTCCCGTTTGGAAACGAGTCGTTTGAGGTGGTGGTGTCGAATTCCACTCTGGACCATTTTCAAACCTTAGATGAGATCATCGTGAGCCTGCGGGAATTGCACCGGGTGCTTCGCAAAGGCGGTCAGCTAATCCTGACATTGGATAATCCTGCCAATCCGATTATCGCGGCGCGTAACGTTCTTCCCTTCAAACTATTAAACCGGTTGGGTATCCTTCCTTACTATGTCGGTGCCACCTGCGGTCCCTGGCGGCTACAGAAATGGCTGCGGGAGATAGGCTTCGACGTGAAGGATGTCACAGCGGTGCTCCATTGTCCGCGGATTCTTGCCGTGCTTGCTGCCAAAATCTTGTGCTCCTGCGCGAACAGTTCAGTACAGCAACGGTTTTTGCGTTGGATACAAATATTCGAAAACCTGTCGCGCTGGCCTACGCGTTACCTGACCGGGCATTTTATTGCTGTTAGAGCTGAAAAGAGATAGAGCCAGCCTGCGGTGGCCCTACGAGAATGAAAGATTGTTCAGGATGCTTGAATGTTGCAACGTATGGGCGAATGTGGCTGGTGAACCGGGTATGCTTATTGCCCACGTTTTGTTAAATGAAAAATGATATCAGAAAAGACACGCAGCACTGGATCGAATGATGTTGTTGGACGGATGGAAAACGTTTCGGTTGATTCGCCAAGCTCTGGCTTCCAGTCGCTGGAGGCGTGAGGATCTTCGGCAGGTACAAGAGGAGCGGCTTCGGAACCTCCTCATGCATGCTTATCAGAACGTTCCGCTCTATCGAAGGCTTTACACGGAGGCAGGGTATCACCCTGAGAAATTCCGTTCGTTGGATGATATAGACAAAATCCCTATCCTTCAAAAGGATCGTCTCAAGCAAGCAAGTCCGGAAGAAATTGTTGCACAGGGGATCGATCCGCACCGATGTGGAGTTGTTGAAACGAGCGGTTCGACAGGAACTCCGTTGCGTATCTTTCTTGGAGCCTTAGATCAGCAGTGGCAGCGTGTGGTTGCCTGGCGCATTCTTTTCGAACATGGTTTCCGCTGGACTGACCGAACACTTGAAATTCGCATGACTTTTGGTCGGCAGTTTTTCGTCCAACGGCTTGGTATCGCTCCTAAAGAGTGGTGTTCGATTCTGGACCCGCCAGAGTTCTGGGCGCAACGCATGGTTGAGACGAGGCCGGACGTGATCGTTGCAGGGGCGGGTACGCTGCAGGCCTTGGCGGAAACTGTCCAAACGCTGGGGCTCAATCTGCCCTCGCCCAGACTCATCGTCTCCGATAGTGAAACACTTTCGCCGGCCACTCGCCAACTGGTTCGGCGAGCGCTCGGAAGGGATCCTGTCGATGTGTATGGATTGGTTGAGCTTTCGAATTTCGCGTGGGAGTGCGAGCGTCGTTCTGGATTTCACGTAAGCGCTGATAGCCACATTGTGGAGGTTGCTGCGGCTTCAGGGGAGCCTGGCCCAATCATCACCACAGCATTAGGCATGTGGACCATGCCGATGATTCGCTATGAAACAGGAGATTTGGCCGAGGTTGAGACCACACTATGTCCCTGTGGGCGTATTCTTCCCCTTCTCAGGCGAATCTATGGACGCAGGGTAGATTCAGTGGCTTTGCAAGACGGCAGGCGAATCTTCTGGCCATTTTTTCACGAGGTCCTGGGGCGTTATGACGAGTTAGGCCAGTGGAGAATTTTGCAAGACGAGATAAACGAAGTCCACCTCCAAATCGTTGTAACCAATAACGTTCAAGGTCTTCTTTCGAGGATAGAATCGGATCTTCAAGCTGTCTTGCCTTGTGAAATCCGTCTGCGGGTTGAGCGAGTGGAAACGATCCCGGTAAGCCCGGGAGAGAAGACCAGGATGATCATCTCGAAGGTCGGGACTGCAATTGAGCCACATCCTGTCTCCGGAAGAGAAGGGCTCTAGATGGAAATTTTGCGCACATGGAAGTGCCTAATGGATCTGAGGTCGAACGTTACACGCTCTCCCGCATATCTCCGATCGTTGCAAGATCATTTGTTCCGTGCCGCTATCATCCATGCCTACAGCAACGTCCCCTTTTACCGCCGTGTTTGGGACGAAGCGGGTGTCGATGTCCAAGCCATTCGAGGCATTCAAGATCTAGATCGAATTCCAATCATCACCGCCCCCCCAGTGCGAGAAGCGGCAAAACGTGGTGAGTTGCTGGCGCGGGGAGTGGACCCCTCATCCTGCACCTATCTTGAGACCAGCGGCTCATCAGGTGCAGCACTACGGATTTGGAAACGGCCGCTCGAGGAACGTGTGCGAAGAGCCGTGGGACTGCGGATATGGTTTGAACACGGATTTCGTTGGCGCCATAACACGGCCCAATTTCAGATAAAGCCGGGTCCCTCGCACGTACTGCAGCGCTTCGGTATTTCTCCGAAGACGTGGATCTCGACGGAACGATCCATCGAGGACCAGTTGGCACAATTGTTGGAGGCAAAGGCTGATGTGGTGGTTGGCACGGCGACAGCCCTTCGCCGCATTGCGCGAGCGAGCGAAGCGGTTCAGGCCACACTTAAACGGCCATGTGTGGTGTTTTGCGCAGGAGAGTTGGTGGATGCTGAAACCCGTCAATTGGTCTCCCGAGTCTTCGGCCGTGACCCGGTCGGGCTGTATGGCCAGACCGAGGTCGGGTATATCGCCTGGCAATGCGAACACCGTGGGTCGTTCCATGTGAATGCGGATACACATTTTGTTGAAGTATTGCGGGATGGGATACCGGCCCATCCGGGCGAATTAGGGACAATCGTGGTGACAGATTTGCGTGCCCGGACGATGCCACTCATACGGTACAATACGGCTGATCTTGCCATAGCTGCATCAGGTGGATGTTCCTGCGGTCGGCAACTCCCTTTGATGGGTTCAATTGAAGGGCGCGAACGAGCCTCAATTTTACTCGGAGACGGGCGTCTCCTTACAACCCGAAAGATACTTGACCACCTCGCGGGCACACTCCGCCTCGGAGAGTACCGCCTTTACCAGGAAAGCCTAAAGAAGTTTCGGCTCGAGCTCACCTGCCACGCCCTCGTGGGCCATCCAGGGATCGAGAACGTCGAC
The DNA here is from genome assembly GCA_024760505.1 of Nitrospira sp. GTDB lineage: Bacteria > Nitrospirota > Nitrospiria > Nitrospirales > UBA8639 > Nitrospira_E. The sequence continues at coordinate 1,029,921 of CP058931.1, read as the reverse complement.
CCCGATTCACATGTCCATCTAACTGTTCTGGGTCATCTCCGCAAGCTCCTTTGTGAGGTCGATCTATCGATCAGGATCGTTAAGCCGTGGCCGGCAGATGGCACGGGCAAGACCCATGCAATCTTTAGGGGGGGCAATCTCAACGAGGGTTCTCTCGGAGACACCGCGGGAACGGCGTCTTGAAGCGTGACATTCCCATGGTTTCGTGGAAACCACGACAGAGGGTAGCTGAGCCTTGCAAATGTGGATGCGGCCCGTCGGAACAAAAACAATGGGCACGGATAGGATGAATCATTTAAAAAACATGATGGTAGAGTGGGTCATCTCCCGCCTTTCCGGCAAGGCCCAAACCTTGGTTCCGCGATATGGTTTTTACGCGTGGGCGTGCCTGGGTTTACGAGGGGTCCCAGTTGTGTTGCTGAGGGGGACCACCCTTCAATCCGGGCATATCGGGACACTATTGGTGGCGGGCCATGATCCCTGGGTTGCCTATTTGCCGAACAGGTTTTTCATTGGGGAGCCCCAACGTGAGCTGGTAGGAAATGTGTCCTTACGGGACCTGCCGGCTCTGCTGGATCGCCTGCGTGAAGCAGCCGATCTGACTATCGTTCGTGCAGACCGATTGTCAGCGGAAAAATTCTTCGGAAAGGATTATCTCGCCGTTCCGGAATGGATTGACATGCGGCTTGCCCTTCCTGGGGACCTCGATGAGTTGGTGCGTAGTAACCGAAGTATCCGGGAGGATATGCGTCTGGTCCGCAAACATAAGTTGCAGCCATTGGTCACCGAAGGGGAGGAGCGATTTGACCAGTTTTATGACTCCATGTACGTCCCTTTCTCCAGAGACCGTCATGGAGCCATGGCCATCATCAAAGGCCGGCAGGAATTACGTCGGTTTATTCGAAAAGGGGGAATCCTCTGGGTTATGGGAGAGAATCAGCCACTTGCCGGTGTTCTCTATGAACGAAAACAGGACACATTTAACCTTTTGGCCATAGGCATGGCTTCGGGTGAAATCCCACTGAAAAAAAGAGGAATTATGGCCGCGCTCTACTATTACAGCATACAGCATGCCCTCCAGTTGGGGTTTGCAGAGGTGAATTTTAGAGCCGCTCGGTCTTCCCTGCATGACGGATTGCTTCGCTATAAACGCAAATGGGGAAATGCCCTATTTGACAATCCTAATTCCTATTATGATCTGTTGATCCGTTGGAATAGCGTAAACGGCATAGTGAAGGAATTCTTCTCTCACACGAGCCTTATCTTTCGGGACGGAGGACGCTTGTCTGCAATCCATGCGGACGAATCACAGAGTCGCCGATCTCTCTGGATTGAAGGGCTACATCGGCTCTACCTCCTGACTGAGTCCGGTCGCCAACCGATGATAGATGAGGGAGTTCTCGTAAAGCGTAGCCGGAGTCACACCCGATTCTCATCGACCCTTTCATGATGCTTGGGGAGGCATCGAGGGCCCTATCAACATTCCCGCTCTTTGCGCCGATGATCAGTAAGGGTAGCTGTTGTGGCGAGATGCGAGGTTCGAAAACCTAGCCTTTGGCTAGACGATAGTTTCTGACTATAGAAATGCGCTGTATTCAGTCGTTGATTTGAAAGTCATCAACTAAGACCCCGACCAAACGCATTTCACCGAGGGTTGGCTAAGAGGTACGCGACACACAAGAGTAGGAGTACCTATGTGCGGATTGTGCGGCGTGGTGTATTCCGATCCTAAGAGGCCGGTCGATCGGGATATGCTTCATCATATGACAAACATGATGTCCCATCGTGGACCGGATGGGGATGGGTACTTTGTTGAACCGGGTATCGGTCTCGGCTTCCGTCGACTGAGCATCATAGACTTGGAGACCGGCGATCAGCCCATTTCCAACGAGGATAACTCTGTCACCGTGGTATGCAATGGAGAGATCTACAACTACAAGGAATTGCGGCAAGATCTAGAGGCTGCAGGTCATCGTTTCAGGACACATTCGGATGCCGAAGTCCTTGTCCATTTATACGAGGATTATGGGGTGCATTGTGTGGATTTTTTGAGAGGTATGTTCGGCTTCGCTATCTGGGATTCCCGTCATCGTCGTCTCATGTTGGCCCGAGATCGGTTCGGTATCAAACCCCTCAGCTATGCCATCAAACCCGGTGCTCTGTTTTTTGGATCGGAGTTGAAGTCTATCCTTGCAAGCGGGTGTATTGACCGTCAGGTTGATGTCGGTGCGATGAAGGAGTTGTTTGCGGTCGGATTTGTTCAAGCGCCCAAGACCCTCTTGGGTTCAATACGGCGGCTCCCACCCGCGCATTATCTTCTCCATGAAAACGGGAAGATTGCGATCCAGCGTTATTGGGATCTCTCCTTTCCATCAATGGGTGAGGAAGGCTTTCAACGAAGCGCCCAGGAATGGGCCCAGGCGGTACGGGATAAACTTGAAGAGTCCGTTCGCCTCCACCTCCGAAGCGATGTGCCATTAGGTTGTTATTTGAGCAGTGGAATCGATTCAAGTGCTATGGCGGGATTGATGAGCCGAGAAATCTCAGATCCTATCCACACTTTTTCTGCGGCGTTTGAAGATCCGTTGTTTAATGAGATAGGTCCGAATAGGATTCTCACAGCTTTCTCGGGCTACAATCTCCGCAATCACATCATCACCTGCAGAACCGCCGATTTTGATCTGTTGCCGGATATGATTTGGCATCGCGAAGATCCCAATATCTCATCCGGGGGCATCCCTCATATGTTGCTCGCCAGGATGGCGGCGCAGCAGGTGAAAGTCGTCTTGACCGGGGAGGGCTCGGATGAAATATTCGGGGGCTACCCTTGGTACCGGGTTGAGCGGTTGCTTGAACCATTCATCAATCTTCCACTCAGTGTGCGTCAACTCATCGCAAACATCCCGTTCCTGAGGAAAAAATTTTCTCGATCAAGCCGGGCATTCGCCGCCCACGCCACGATGGACCTGTCTCGATACACCCAAATCATCGATAATGCCTCCCACCGAAGTTACGAGGATCTTTTTTCCGATCACCTCAGAAACATCCCAAGTTCTTTCAACGATTCAGAACCGCATTTCCTTCTTCCGAAGGATTTTGAAGGATGGAATCGTTTTGCTCAATTACAGTATTTTGATATCAACGTACGTCTTTCGGACTTCATTACGAGAACCCTGGATGCCGCCTCCATGGCTTATGGCCTGGAGGCACGCGTGCCATTCCTCGATCATGAATTTGTCGAATTATGCAGCCGGATTCCATCCGACTTGAAAATGCGAGGGCTTCAGGAAAAGCATATTCTTCGACGGGCCCTGAAAGGTGTCTTGCCCGCGGAAATTCTGAAAAGAAAGAAAAGGGGGCTTTCCGCCCCATTCTGGCCATGGCAAGGTCGTTTGCCGGAATTTGTCGCAGATGCTCTGTCCGAAAGCAGGCTCTACACCAAAGGGTATTTCAATCCTCAGTCTGTTCGACGCATGCTTCAGCAACATCAAAACGGCAAGGCGAATTTTGGAAGAGAGTTAATCGGTGTCCTCAATATTCAATTATGGGATGACCTATTTGTCCAAGGGTGCCGTCCGTCGTGAGATGCACGAGTGTGTTGGCCTCCAATCCTGTGTCCACGCTCTATTCCATGCTTCGCCATCCGCATGTCGGACGGGAGCAGCTTGTGGCCTTTCAAAACGAGCGAGTTTGCCGGTTGGTCGCACATGCCTATCGCCATGTGCCCTATTACCGTGGGCTCTTTGATCGACATGGACTGAAACCCCAGGATATCCGGACGGTCGAGGATTTGGGGGCCGTGCCCATCACCTCCAGGAGTGATTTGCAAGCCTTGCCGGTCGATGAAATCATCGCTCGGAATGTGGACCCGGGGTCTTTGATCACCCGCGCCTCCAGCGGGTCCTCCGGGCGACCATTTATTGTGCGCCGCACTTGGCTGGAGGAACGCCTTCATGGGGCCTTTCGGTGGCGTGCGCTCCATGCGTTGGGCCTCCGCGCGAGCGACAAGATTTGTTATGTGATGGGGAACTGGAATATCCAACGACAGGACCAGGTCGCCAAGCGTATCCTGGACACCCTCGGGATGGCCCGGCGAAAGGTTATTGATGCCCTGCAGCCACCGGAGGACATTGTCCAGGCTCTGCAGGAATTCAAACCTACCGTCGTGGGGGGGTATCCCGGCGTGTTGGCCAGGATCGCGCAGACTGTGAATTGCGACGTACTACGGTCCCTTCGACTCCACTTTGTGAATCCCGGTGGAGAAGTCCTGACGCCACTCATGCGCCAACAGATTCAGGACGGGTTTTCCGCGCCAGTCTATGAAACGTATGGAAGTATCGAATTTTACCTTCTGGCCTGGGAATGCCCAACAACCGGGGAATATCACTCATGTGACGATGGCTTAATTATCGAAGTACTGCGGGATGGGGCTCCGGCGGGTGAAGGAGAGAGGGGAGAGCTTGTTGGAACCGACTTGCATTCGTTTGCGATGCCGCTGGTCCGATACCAACTTGGCGATGTCGTCACGAAGGGAAGCCAAACCTGTCGATGCGGACAACCGTTTTCGACGATTCGATCGATCCAGGGACGTATGATCGATTATTTCGTCCTTCCCGGCGACAGGGTTGTCCATCCCTATGAGTTGGGTATCAGAAAGGTCCCCTGGATTCGAGAGTTTCAGGTGACCCAGGAAGGCTTGCAATTCATCATGATGAAAGTCGTCCCGTTTCATACACCCTCAGCCCAGGAGATGGCAGCGTTGGTTCAACCGGTGATTGCGTTGCTGGGGTCGGACGTGCAGTTCCAGGTAGTGTTGGTGGACACAATCCCGAGGGAGGCAAACGGGAAATTTCGGGTATATCGTTCTCATATTCGATCGGCTTATGACGCATTTGCGTGGCCGGATCAAAAAATGGTTCCTCCTGTAGTCAACGACGACCGCTAATTCTCATCGTGTGGGGGATATGGAAAATCAGGTGACTTTTGCTTGCAACCTATCATGACATTTACAAGGAATGCGGATATCCTAATCATCAAGCGATGACAATGTCTCCACAGGCTCGTATTGAAAAGTCTGGTCATGTTGTCCGCATAGGCCGCCGGAAAGGACAGAAGGGATTCTTTGGGATACCTCATCGGGTGATGGCTATCTGAGGAGCTTTTTCGATCCAGCGGCGGCTCTCATTCATATCGAAACGTCCCAAGTGTGTGCTGATCTCTGTGAAATATTTTAACTCTGTTGCGTTATACCATCCCGATGAGAAAGAACGGTTTTTTTCGGAGACGTATCGAACGTCAGGAAGCGGAGGCACCTTACCGATTGATGAGCGGATGAGTTGCTCCGGTCATCCACCCATTACCAATAACCGAGATGCCCTAGATAGTTTATGGTTGAAAATCCACAAAAATGCACCGGGCATCATTTTTGGTTTATAGAACAGGAACGCCCGTGACGTCGCCCTTGTTTGCTTGAGGTTGGTCATCGGAGTAATGAGTCTCTGGGAGTTGGAAATGGGCATGGCTAATCAGAAAATTCCCCGCTTCAACGACTGGGCGTGGTGGCTCTATGAGCATGCGCCAGCCGACCTGGACCATGCAGCCAAGAGATGTGCCCCGTGGGTCTTGCCATGGGTTGCGCTTCGCGTACCTGTGGCTATTCTGCGAGGGCCAACTAGACATTCCGAGCGATCGGCAATCATCGTAGTGGCCGGGCTTCAACCCTGGGCCGATTACCTGCCGCATCGCTTCTTTGCATGTGCGCCTCGGCGAGAGGTCGTTGGAGCCGTGCCTGTATGGGCCCTTCCTTCGTTCCTTAAACGGTTGGCTGTCGATGCGGACATAATTATCGCGCGGGTCGATCGTGTCTCTGCCCGCCTCTTCTTTGAAGACGGTTACCTTGTGGTTCCCGAAAGCATCGGCTGCCGACTGCCACTGCCGGTCGATCTTGACAAGCTTGCACGTGCCAGCCGCAGCGTAAAGGAAGATTTGAGTACGCTCCGGCGTGAGGGTTTCACGATGGAGGTCTCACATAGGGAGGCAGACTGCGAGGTGTTTTACTCATCGATGTATCTTCCCTTCGTCCAGAAGCGGCACGGAGAGTTCGCCGTGATCCATAACGTGCATCAGCTCCGTCGAAAGTTTCGTCGTGGGGGACTCATCTGGTTGCGGCGGGGCGACCATCGCATTGCCGCGGCGCTGTTTGAGCAGGAGGGTGACGTCTTCCGTGGAGTGGCTTTGGGCACAGAAGGGGGGGATCTCACGTTGATGAAGCAGGGTGCTCTTGCGGCACTCTACATTTTCGAAATCAAGTGCGCCGAAGAGGGGAGATGTGCAAGCATTGACTTCGGTGGCACCCCGCCGGTTCTCAATGACGGACTTCTTCGTTTCAAGAGGAAGTGGGGAGTCCAGCTCATGGATGAACATCAGACTCCCTATGACTACCTGGTCCGGTGGGAACGACCAAATGAGCAGGTCCTCGAATTCCTTGCTGATGTGCCGTTAATTTTCAGGAGCCACGGTCACCTGGCGGGGCTGACCGCCCTCAGGCTCAATGGCGTAGCCCACGAGGACCAAGCGTCTATGATGCATCGCTCGTTGTGGATCGCAGGGCTGCAGCGACTCTTTGTGGCGGTGCCAACCGGATGTGGTTCACAGGAGATGGGTGCGATTCCCAGCCAGAATAGAGGCGGGATATCTTCTGTTGGCGGGACGGAGTTCTGCGATTTTGAACAGATTCTTTCTACGTTAGGGGGGAATCAGCGGACATCGCCAAAATCGCATGGGAATCCCGAGGTGGGTAAAAAGAATACGAGGTGATTACATGTTTTCGGAATATCGCGCAATTTTCAAAAAACGAGGCCATCTATATCATCAGGCAATGATCCGGTACCCGAATGCTCGTGCAGAAGAATTTCTTCATATCGTCCGTATGGCCGACATGAAAGACGGAGATATCGTTTGTGATATTCCTTCCGGCGGTGGGTACTTAAGGCACTTTGTGGATCGGACCACGGCTCTTTGCCATATCGAAACCTCAGAGGTGTTTGCCGCTCTCTGCAGAGCGAATGGCGCCCTCCACGTGTTGCTCTCAACTCTTGAGGATATTCCGGTCGAGACCGGGGCGGTGGATAAAATTATCAGCCTCGCGGCCTTGCACCATGTCGATGAAAAGAACCGGTTCTTCTCAGAAGCTTATCGAATGTTAAGAAAGGGAGGGACGCTTACCATTGCTGACGTACAAGCGGGGTCGGCCGTTTCCGAATTTCTGGACGGTTTTGTCAACGAACACAATGCAATGGGACACAAAGGCACTTATATCTCCGCCGAAACTCAAGATGAGATCGAACGATGGGGATTTACTGTGAGGGAGTCTACGTTGATCCCCTTTCACTGGGAGTTTGACTCCCCCCAGGCCATGGGACGATTTTCTCAACTGTTGTTCGGGATCGATAAAGCAGACTCTGCCCAGGTAGTAGAGGGTATCCGAAAGCACCTGGGCTATGATCTCGATAGCACCGCGTGTCGCATGAATTGGGAGCTGTTATTCCTCAATGCAAAAAAGCCCTAGACAGCAATCGTGTCCGGCCATAATGGGTATCTGCTAAACAGGCAATAGCTCGGTTCGTAGGTGCTGGGACCCAGTAAAAAGATCCTCTTATACCAATGTCTGATCTTTGAGGATTCTTTAGAACATGAAGTTTGGAACTTATTTGATAAGCCGCAGGCAAGAAATGACAACCAGTCCTTGCGTGAGCAAGTTTTCAGCACCTATCAAGATATCCCGCATGCTATCTCATCGGCCACTTCATGGTTGTTCGAGTATTGAAGTCTTGAAAGGGATTCTCGATGGCCTCTTTACTCAGGGGAGGTGACTGCGTGGATGTGCATCGAGAGTTGAGGGATGACAACCAACTCGTCTGCACGGTTGCTCGAGGTTCCGAAGTTATGGGGTGCGTCGTCGTGGACTCGACCGTATGTGGCATCTCGCGAGGGGGGCTTCGCATGTCTACCAATGTGAGCGAAGCAGAAGTGCGTGGTCTGGCCCGTACCATGACACTCAAGTGCGGATTCTTAAGACAACCCCAAGGTGGCGCGAAAGCAGGTGTACGTTTCAACCCTGAGGCCCCGCTCGCAGAACGTCGGCAGCACATGGAAGCGTTTGGGCGAGCGATTGCTCCGCTTCTGATCAACCGCATCTTTATTCCCGGCCCTGATATGGGTACGAATGACACAGATATCCGCGCGATGCTCAATGCGGTTGGAATGAAACTCAAGTGGGGGAATTGCGCGACACGCAATCGGGTCAGTACACGGCGGCGACCGTGTTTATCAGTGCCAAACGGGCGATCCAGCATCTCGGCTTGACCCTTTCTCGCTGTTCGGTAGCCATTGAAGGCTTCGGCAAGGTGGGGAGTGCCTTGGCCAGCCTGTTGGACGAAGCCAATGCCAAGGTGGTGGCAATCTCCACCGCGAGGGGAGCGATTGTGAATCCGCATGGTCTGAATGTGAGGCGGCTCAACCAGTTCGCCGACCGGCACGGCAGCCGCGTTGTAGATTATTATGCCGATGCCGAACGTATTTCCTGCGCTGAATTGTTTGAGTTGCCCGTGGATCTGCTCTGCCCATGTGCGACTCATCATAGTCTCCATGCTGACAATGCTCCTCGAGTGCTCGCGCGCCTTATCTGCCCCGGAGCCAACAACCCAGTGACGGCCGAAGCCGAGAAAATTCTGTTTGAACAGGGACTGATGTATCTCCCCGATTTCGTCGCCAACTGTGGCGGGATACTCGGTAGTACGATGGCCTTCGCCTCGATGAAAAGGGAGCAGATCATCTCGACCATGGAACGTTATCTCGGCGATCGAGTCGCCTGGTTGTTGAAGGAGGCCAGGCTCCGGCAGGTATCGCCGCGCGAAATTGCCGAACCGTTTGCGAAACAACGCTTTGAGGAGATTCAGCGAACCGCTGCCCACCCGTCGCTGCGCGGAAAGCTCGTCGCCGCCGGGGTAGAGCTTTATACTCGGGGTTGGGTCCCTGGTGCTCTTGTGGCGGCTCTGGCGCAACCATACTTTGCAAAGAGGTTGGCTTGAATGGCGTGTGAATGAGACAGTGTCCCAGGGGGATACGGTTCTTTGTCGGTGGTCTACGATATTTACCGCCTCTCTGCGCCGTGCCCGGTACGGCAGCATTTTTTAACAATCTCATTATTGGTAATACTCGTGTAGAAAGGCGAAAGAGATCACTCGGGCTCAGAGCGGTTGCGTGTGGCATTCCTTATGAAGGTTCATAAAAGAAAAGGCAAAGGTGAGTAAAGTGGAAGATCAACAGGTTCATGCACGTGATAGGGACCAGGGAAAGACTCCGCGTCTTTCCGTGATTCTGGCAACTCCAGTGGGGTACGGCACCATCAGAAAAACCGTTTCGCACCTTCGGTCTCAAACCGCCCGCTCGTCATTGGAATTGGTGGTCGTGGCGCCTTCGAAGGCACTTTTGGACTTGGAGGTGGATCAATTGAATGAGTTTGCCTGTTTTCAGGTGGTTGAGATCAAGAAATTTCAGTCCATTGGACAGGCAAATGCTGCGGGAATTCGTCAAGCGGCAGCCCCGATTGTGGCATTGGCTGAGGACCATTGTTTCCCTGATCCGCAATGGGCGGAGAACCTTATTTCCGCACATCAGGGTCCCTGGGCTGCCGTGGGACCCGGCGTCAGAAATGCCAATCCCAATACCGCCGTGAGTTGGGCAGATCTGTTCATTGGCTACGGTCCCTGGCTGACACCTGCTCCTTCCAGGGAAGCGGAATTTTTGCCAGGGCATAATACCAGTTACAAACGAGAGATTTTGCTCGGCTATGGAGATCAACTGGACGCCATGATGGAGGCCGAAACAGTCCTTCACTGGGATCTTCGTGGAAAGGGACATCGATTGTATATGGAGTCGACAGCGAGTGTCGCCCATACAAATTTTTCTTTATGGTCCTCCTGGGTGCCAGCCCAGTTCTATAACGGCCGTCTCTTCGCCGGAGCCAGAGCCCGGCAAAAGCCTCTGCCATGGCGCTTCATGTTTGCTCTTGGGTCGCCTCTTATTCCAATTGTCCGGCTGTGGCGCATTTGGACGGGACTCCCTTCTCAGGACTTAAAAATTCAATTTCTGTCCTGTCTGCCTGCCTTGATAATTGGTTTGGCGATTGATGGCATGGGCCAAATGGTTGGCTATGCGTTAGGGACAGGGAATGCCCTGGACAAGGTAGCCAGGTTTGAGGTTGATCGGTTCAAACACATTCGAGAGCAGGATCGTTTGGAAATTCTGGGGTTTTAAAACAGTGTGGAGGATGTATGAAATCCGATGAAAAGCTGCCAGTCAGAATAGGAATGGTCGGTTGTGGGCGGGCCACGACGGTGCTTCACCTGCCGGCATTACAATTTGTGCATGGTGCAAAGGTGGTGGCGTTAGCCGATCCCAATCCAGAGGCACTTCACCGCGCCTCCCGTCAACTCGCGGTAGAACAGTGTGTGTCTGACTATCGAGCCTTACTTGAGAACCCGACCATTGAGGCGATCGCCATTTGTGCCCCGGTGCAGTTCCATGTTGAGATCGCTCTGGCAGCATTGGATGCTGGCAAGCACCTCTTTATCGAGAAGCCACTGAGCTTGACCCTTGAGGAATGTGATCGACTTATTGATCGGGCTGCAGGGTTACCTCTTCAAATCATGTTGGGCTTTAACACCCGTTGGCATCGGTTAACCCGAAAGGCCAGGACTTTGTTTCAGCAAGGTGCTGTTGGACCCCTTGAAGTCGTTCGCAGCAATCTGTTGACGAATTACAATAAAGATCTCCCCGAATGGAGAAAGAGACGACTTTCAGGCGGGGGGGTTCTGCTTGAGATGGCGATGCATCATTTCGATCTCTGGAAGTATGTATTAGATGAAGAGGTGGAGGAAATCAGTGCACACAGTCGGTCGGGAACCTGGGAGGATGAATCGGCGACGGTTACCGCTCGCTTGGGTTGCGGCGCCCTTGCTTCGGCGACATTTTCCGAATGTGCAACTCAAACCAACAGTATGGAGATTTATGGACGAAATGGATCACTATGGATCGACTTTTATCGTTTTGATGGGTTGCAAACTTCCACCACATCCGAAAATTCGGGGAATATTCAAGCACGAATCAGAAGTTTGGGGAAGTTTGTCAAAGAATTCCCCGAGGCGATCGCCACGAACCGGCAGGGCGGAGAATGGCGCCGGTCTTATATAGAAGAATGGCGACATTTTATCGGCTCAGTCCGTGGGGGTGGCCGGATCGAATGCGGTTTAGAAGATGGACGACGTGCCTTGGCTGTTGCCGTGGCCGCGTTGGAGTCTGCAGCCACGGGAAAAGCGGTTACGGTTGCCAAGAGATAGCAGGGTATTGAAGTACGAAGGTTTGCTCAGTTTAACAAGCTGATTCATTGCCTACTGCAAGGATATTCGCAGATTTTATGGCACCTTATTTCAAAGAAATCCTCGCATATGCCCTTAGATCCGGTCACGCAACCTGGCAGCCAGTTCCTTTCGAAATTCTGAAAACATCCGGAACACGTCGTAGGCCTTTACTGCATGCGTGAGGCGTGTTTTCTCATCATTCGTAGGTTATAGAAGAGATGCTTTAATGAACAACCATGCCACGTGCTAATCTTCATCTCGTGGCCATGCCGCTGCGAACTGAGAATTATCCAGATGATTGCTTCGAAACAACCGGTCGGCCAGAAACTTGCCATCACGTTCTGCTATCGGGGTTTTGCTGCGAGATATGGGACTCCCCCTCGTGTAGTGGTTTCGATTCTTGAAAAGGCCGGGCATCAGGTAAGGCAGATCAAAGATGGGCCATTGGATCTTGCGCCCGATAGTGTCCTTTGGGTCTGGGGAAATACGAATTGGTATCCTGGACTCTTTGCGCAACTCACCGCCACCAATCAAGCGCAAAGGCCTCTGGTTGTACTCTGGCACACGGAACCTCTCCCGCCTCCCAGCGCGGCTGGTTTGCCATGGCCGCGATTGAACTGGTGGGAGACGGCAAAGCTCATCCTTCGCAGTTCCGAAGCGACGGATGTCTATACGAATTATCTTGTATTGCGTCGTTGGGTGAGGAATGGGCTTCCGGATATCCTCGTGGCTGCTACATTAGGACGCAGGGGATTTCTCTCTGAGCGAGGCATAGAGGCCGATTGGGTTCCACTAGGATACGAGCCTTCTTGTGGGCAGGACTTGGACCTTCCCAGGGATATCGACGTGCTGTTCCTTGGAGCCCAGGATGTTCCCCGCCGGAATCGACTCTTGCAGCGCCTGCGGAAGAACGGAGTTCGGATACATGTAGTAGGAAGTTATGCTAATCAAGGTTGTTGGGGGAAAGATAGGACTGAATTATTGAATCGGACGAAAATACTTCTCAACCTGTCCAGAACACCTGGAGAGTTTCCTGATCTCCGCTTGATCCTGGGGATGGCAAACAAGGCGCTGGTTGTATCCGAACCGATATACCGCCCAGACCCTTTTGTGCCCGGACAGCATTTTATCAGTGCCTCGATAGAGGAGATGCCTGAAAAGATTCGGTACTATCTGACTCATGATGAGGTGCGTGCTTCAATCAGCGAACGGGCTCATGGACTGATCACTCAGGAGGTGACCATGGAACGATCGGTAAGCCAGATCGTTGATCTTATATCCAATGCCACCGCGCACTCATGAAGACGGCTGAACCTATTTTTTCGATCGTGATTCCGACCTACAATAGGCCGGAGCAACTTGCTGCCTGCTTACAGGCCTGTTCCCGACTCGACTATCCACATGACCGGTTCGAGATCATTATCGTGGATGATGGGAGCCCGGATCCCGTCGAAGTGCACAAGAAGGATGGGTCCAATCTTCCGAGAATTACCTGTCTGCGTCAATTTAATGCCGGTCCGGGTTCAGCTCGCAATATGGGGGCGCAGCATGCACGGGGAGACATTCTGGCTTTTACGGACGATGACTGCGCACCGACCAAACAGTGGTTAAGGGAACTTGCTCAATCATTCAAAAATGCTCCAACGGGACTTGTCGGTGGCCAAACCGTCAATGGACTGGTCGACAATATTTTTTCGATCGCCAGCCAAATGATTATCGATGAGGCCTATGCATATTTTCTCGGTAGGGATAGTGGCCTCGGGTTTTTCGCGTCGAACAATATGGCGGTTTCTAGCAAGCTCTTTCGGGAAAGCGGAGGGTTCGATTCATCCTTCCGTACCTCCGAAGATCGAGAATTTTGTGACCGGTGGACACGGCAAGGACACCCCCTTGTGTATACTACTAGGGCCATTGTCCATCACTATCACCAACTCAACCTGACGGCATTCTGTCGACAACACTTTTCCTATGGGCGTGGTGCATATCAGTTTCATCGCACGCGAGCACGATGCGCTCCTAGTCTTTTGAAGCCTGATCCACGGTTCTATGCTTCGGTATTCCGCCGTGCGCTTTCAGGAAAGAATCCACTCCGCATGACCAGCTTGATGATCCTGTGGCAGATGGCGAATCTGGCAGGATTTTTATGGCAGGCCGCTCATCATACACCTGTTTCTACCAACAGTGCCTCTTGTGAGTAAGACCAAGTCATTGAAAACCAATTACGGGGCGGTCATCCCTCGTCATGATCCAGGAACGACAAGCAGCAGATGACAAACAAGCTACCCTTTCGGTCATCGTGGTTTCGAACTATGCAGCGGGGGAATTCATAGGCTACATGGCCGAGCCAGGCAAAAGTCCGAAGCGGTTGCCCAGGTTAAGAAGGAAGCATCGATGCCAAAAAGATTGAAGAGGGCTTTGTTGTATGCTGGTTACCTGCTCCCTGTGACCCTACCCCTACTGGAAATTGGGGTCAGGATCTGGGGATATTTGGAGCATCATATTCATGATCCGATCTATACCTCATTTGAACCGAACGAGGACATTTCCTACATACATAAACCTAATCTTATGCAGGCCAGAGCCCGAGGTCTTGTTTTCATTAACACGGATAGCCTCGGATTGCGTTCGAAAGCCTCCGGAATGGTCTATGGCACCAAACAACCACAGGAATATCGCATTGCCATCGTGGGTGATTCCGTCACATTTGGGGAGGGTGTTCCCAATACTGAGGAAACGTTTACCGAAGTTCTGGAACATATGCTGAATCAACACCAGAATCTCTTGACCGTGAAAGTGTTTAATTTCGGTGTATAGGCGTATAGCGTCAAAGAGATGGCCGCCATGCTACAACACCGTATAGTGAATATTCAGCCGGATCTGGTTGTTATGGCTATCATCCCGCCTGATCTGAATCTCGACCGGACTCCCACCATTGACTCAGCTGGTTACCTGGTTGGTCAAAAAATCGCAAGTCTTCTTGATTCTCCGCTTGGAGAGGCCTTAAGAGGAATCCGCCTTCTGTATGTGCTCCGGGATATAGGGCCACGGTGGGTTTCTCCACCTCAATACCTTGACCCACTGCTTTCACGCGGCGAGATTTCAGACTCCTATCGTTACATTCAACAATTCAATGAGACAGCAAATCAATATGGTTTTTCCTCAGTGATTGCGTTCCTTCCACGAATGGAGGAAAACGCCTGGGGTCCTCTTCCGGACAGACTGACACAAGACGGTATCAGGCATCTTGATTTGTCGTTTCTGGGTAAAGAATTTACCACTGGAGAGTATATGGCAAGTCGGTTTGACCGGCATCCTTCCCCTGCGGTTCATCGTCGAATCGGGGAAGCATTAGCCCTATATGTTGAAAACCAACCAGAGTTTCTTCGGTGAGCCCCTTGTCGTCCCAACCAGGCCGTCATCTTGTTGATGGGACAGTCCGAGTCTTTCTCGCCGGGCTTCTGTTTCCCCTTACGGGCCTCATTACCGCCGGGTTCCTCACCCGACGACTCGGAACCGATGGCTATGGCTTATTGGTCCTCTCTGCAACGTTGTTTGGATGGGTGGAGCTCGGGATCAACTCATTTTTTGCTCGTCCGGCGATTAAGTTTATTGGAGAAGCGAAACACTGGCTTCCAGTTGGTAGCACCCTCATCCGGTTGCAATTCGTAGCAGGGGTTGGCGGAGGGGTGTTACTAGGACTGCTCTCATTTCCTCTTGCCTGGCTCCTCAACGAACCCTTGCTTGCGCCGTATCTCGCCCTTTTTGCCCTCCACATTCCGATCAGTAGTCTGGCACAAGCTCATCAGAGCATCCTTGTGGGAATTGGTAGTTTTCGGCAGAAAGCCGTGACTAATGCCTACCGTTGGATTGCCAGGCTGCTGTTGATTCTGTTCCTGGTTGAAATGGGCCTGTCTGTTTCTGGCGCTATACTTGGAAGCCTTGGGGCGGCCCTGGTCGAACTCACTATCACCCGTCGTTATGTTTGCCCTCCCCTCTTTGGCAAGATAACTATTCCCACTCGCCCATTTTATGACTTTGGTATCCTCCTGTGTGTCTCATCCATATTGTTCCTTCTTTTTTCTAGCATGGGTTTGGTTATGCTGAAAATCCTTGGCGGAAGTCTGGAGCAGGCAGGAGTCTATGGTGCGGCCCAGAATTTGTCGATCATTCCCGGTCTGTTTGGGGCATCTTTTTCCCCGCTGTTGCTCTCGACGGTGAGCCGTCTCCTATTTGAAGGAAAAACTGATCAGGCAAAAAGCATGGGATTTGGTGCGATGAGAATGGTTGTGGGTTTATTCCCGTTTGGAGCTCTCATTGCGGGCGCTGCTCCTGAGATTGTCACATTGGTGTTTGGTCAGTCTTTCGAGCTTGCTGGTCCAATCCTGGGGGTGTTGATTATGGGAGCCATCGCGTTTGTGATGGTCTCAATAGCCGTGGTCATTGCGACGGCTTCAGGTGCTCCACTATTCACCTTATATTTAAGTATCCCGCTGGTCTTGCTGGTGGTGATCGGGAACTTGGTGATGATTCCTAGATTCGATGCCCTGGGCGCTGCCACGGTGACAGCCCTGTGTCAGGGAATTGGTGCCCTCGCTTCCGTGTTTGCGATCTATCGGCTTTGGGCGATTTTCCCACCAATTGGTACATTGTGGCGTAGTGCCGTCATCAGCGTATTGGCCTATACCCTGGCAGTGATGTGGCCAACCGCTGGTCTTATGCTTGTGATTAAAATTGGGTCTATCGGAGGGGTGATTATTCTGGCATATCTGGTCTTGTGGGAATTTAGTACCGACGAAATTGCACTCGCCCGTTCGTTTGTCACACGAAGAGCAGTACCTATCGAACAACAGAAGGAAAGATAAGTTCTGTTCAAAGGGTAAGCGAGGTATGGTGAACTCTGTCTCTTCCATGGGAATATTCAATGGGTTCAGTAGCAGAGCATGCGAATTGGGGCCCTTTGATCTTTCAGCTGGCATAGGCTCAGCATGGGGTAAAGAGATGGGCAAACAGACTCTAACATGAAGATTGAAATCTTAAGGGAACTTCTAAAAACTCCTGACGTTGGCCGCAATCGTCTCGGTTGCTCGCAGATACGTTTTTCAACTGGGGTTGGCGACAGGGCAAGCGGGAATCTGAGGGGCACTTGTCGTCCTGTGCTCACCTCCGTTCCGCACTCTTACACCTCCTGAACCGTTCGAGGCATCGTGAGAATCAGAAACCGTTGGAAGTTGTCCGTCAAATTCTTCAGCCCGATCTTTGCCCTGGCTCGCGCGAGGCCAATCGTGCGAATCAGTTTCCCACCCATCGCGGTGACCTGGTGCCCGAACACATGTTCAACTCGGGCGCGAATCCGCGAGCGGGCTCGATTGCGCGTGTGCTGTTGAGCGGTCAGGACCTTGTGGCGAGCCCCTTTCTCGTGAATCTTGGAGCGCAGACGTTTGGCCTTGAGCTGTGCTTCGATCTCTTCTGCCCGAGAGGCCGAGTCCGCCCAAATGTCGCGTCCGGCCTCAGCCGGGAGCAAGACGTCGTCAAGCACTTGCCTATCATGCACGGCCGCATCGGTGACCGCATACTGGCGAATGAGCTTAGGCTGCTTGTCGACGTTCACCTGGTTCTTGTACCCATAGTGACTGGCCCCATGCTTCTTCGTCCAGCGAGCCTCCGTGTCTTTCTGTCGGCGTTTGTTGGGCTGTTTGTCCCACTCAGCCGGGCAGTCCCCCGCTTTGATGGTGGCGTTGTCCTCGCGGGAGTGCCGTTGTATGGGCACCGGCACCAGGGAGGCCTCAATCAATTGGCCGCGACGCGGCTGTAATCCGGGCTTGGCCAAGTAGGCTTCAAATTGGTCAAACAGGGTTTTCACCACCTGCGCTTGTGTCAGGGGTTCACGAAACAGCCAGATCGTCTTGGCATCGGGAATGCGTTGATCGAGATCCAACCCCAAGAAGCGCATGAAGGACAATCGAGCACGGACCTGGTATTCGGTTTGATCATCCGATAAGTTATACAGCGCTTGCAGCACAAGGATTTTGCACATGAGGACCGCATCAAAGGGGGGACGGCCTCCCTTCTCCCGCTTCGAACGATGGAGCACCGCTTCAAGAGTTGGACGAAAGGCTTCCCAGGGCACATGGAACGCCAGGGCATCTAAGGGATCACCGTGCTGACTGAGGGCCTGGTAACGAGTCGCAAGATCGAAAAAGCTGAGTTGACGGGGTATCGACATGAGCAATCCTCCTTGGGCCAAGAGTATCGCAAATTTTCCCCCGCATGTCAGAGGTTTTTAGAGATGCCCTTATGATTGGCTTGCTTGAGGATAGTCCCGTTCAAAATCCAGAATAATTATACAAGGAACGCGGGTTTGTTCTGTATGTTGCATTCAGCACGTTGTTCGTTCTCCTGCTTATGTTTTCCGAGATCCCTGATTTGTATGAGTTGTTTTTAATGTTAATCCGGCCCTCATTCCACCTCTTTGGACTATTGATGCTAAGTAAGTGTCCGTCATCTGCCTCGAGAAATGATTCAAGAATACCCGAGGCTTTGGTTTGTGTGTCTATTTTCGTTAGGCGATGGACAAGGTAACCACCAAAGATTCCTTCAGTCTTAAGCAGGAATTCCGAGGAATTAAACAAAACTTTGTGACCTGCATGACCACGCCATGGGTTGGGTAACATTGAAGACGTTAAAGAGGGGACTGCCTCCCTAGAAAGATATTCTGGGACGGATGAGAAGGTCTCTTCACCATTGTGGGGAATTGCCGTCCGCTGGGACGACTCTGCTCCCCAATACCTGACGAAATTGTGAAGGGTTTTTGAATGTTGGGATTCAAGCATGAGGAAATCAAGGACTTCGAACATTGAGACATTTCGTGATGGATCGTCTTCCCGGCGTTCGGAGGCATCCGGAGTTCTGATTATGAATGAGTGTGAGGGGGAAATAAAAATGATGAAATTCCAAATTGGAAGATTACTTACCTTAATTGAAAGAAGAGGAAGCTCCGATTTGGGAACCGTTTTTTTTCAAGGAATTTTTCTTAAAAAGGGTATGTCTAATGGGTGAGATGACTCGGCCAGATTTCTCCAGAGCCATGTTCGGCTTCTTTATTCTTCAGATCGGGTTGCTGAGTTGGGCCGGTTGGGTCAATCAGGATTGGGTCAGTACCGATGGGATATCCTATATTCGAATCGCCCAATATTATGCATCCGGACAGTTCGATCTAGCGGTTTCCGGTTATTGGGGGCCCATGTTGAGCTGGATAATTGTTCCGTTGCTTGGCTTTATGGAGGAATCGCTATCTGCTGCGCAGATGGCCATGGCACTGTCGGCGATTGTGTACCTTTTTGGCTGTATGGCGATCTTCCGGGTTTTGGGGATCGGGTCATCCGCGGTCCTTGTCGCTCTCGGGATCGTTGTCTTTTTCAGTGTCCACTGGGCGGTTCTAGGGATCACTCCGGACCTCCTGATGAGTGGCATTCTTTGTCTAGCCATAAGCCGAACTTTGCATCCTGATTGGTGCGATAAGCAATCAGTCCAATTTTCTGCCGGGCTATTATTCGGAGCTGCCTATTTAGCGAAAGCGCCTGGGTTGCCATTTGCATTTATTCTCATTGTGGCGGCAGGGGCGTTATGGACCCTTTGTCAGCAGACCAGCCCGATACGTGCTCTACGTAGCGCCACGATTACCTTTTTCGGGTTAATGCTTATTGCCGGGCCTTGGATTTTGGTACTGTCCCTCAAATATGAAAGGCTGACGTTTTCGACAAGTGCTGGAATTAGTCATGCCGTCATGGGGCCACCTGGTGTTGGGCGGGGACATCCCACTTTTTCTGACTTTCTTATTCCGGAACAGGGGAGACTTTCGTCCTGGGAGGATCCAATTTCGAAAAAGTACTCACACTGGTCCCCGCTTGAAAGTACAGAGAATTTTCGTCATCAATTGCGGCTCGTTCACAGTAATGTGATGAAAACTATACGTCTGCTGAAGAACTTTGACTGGCTTGGCATCGGGCTGGTCTCGGTCATATTTGGATTCCTGTTTCATGCTCCATGGACACAGAATATCCGGTCGGATCGCTGGCGATGGGCAGCGATATTAATCGGGTGTCTTGTGGTGATCTATTTGCCGGGTTATGGAGGAGAAAGGCGATATTATTATTCTGTCTACCCGTTTCTTCTTGGCGGGAGTTTAGGCTTTGTGGGGCATCTGGCCAAGGGTCGGTCCGGTCAGGAAAAAATTTCTCATATCATGGCATTATCTCTTATTTCCTTATCATTTCTCTTTCCTCTCGCTAACCAACCCTTTTTCCCGGAAAGACCCAGTTACCAGGCGGCCAAAATCCTGAAGGAAAATTTGAACGCCCTTAATATCAGCGGCCCAATTGCTTCGACAAGCGGGTTGGAAAATATTGATTCCTATACTGCCTTCCTGATGCAAGTGCCCTACCATGGGAGGTCGCAAAGGTCTCAAACTGTCGAAGAGGTGGAATCGTCTTTTGCCAAAATCATCATCGTTGACCGAGGGACTTTGGCGGATGAAAATCTTCATAACGATACAAGTTTCATCAGCCTAGATGAAAAAATGTTCGATTCCCTCGGGAAGGATTTCGATCCTGGAGTAAAAGTATACATCAACACAAAAATATAATTTTGCCAATTGAGTTGTTTTTCTGCGGCCCTTTTAGCAAAGTTGGCGGCTTCAGGATCTTTAGAAAATGGGACAACCACCATCGGGCCTTCCAATGAGAGAGCGAGTTTTTATGTTAATTTTTTGGAATACTGCATCCCATCTTCATGCATAGCTCGAGAAGCCTGATTAGTCTCGTGACTCTAATCTGGATGGTGGGTAAATAATGACGGATAGGGCGTTGTGATCGCTAAGGATGCCTTTGAATGGAAGGGATTGAGGGTGGTCTGTGCGGATTCCTCTGACGGCAATCAAATCCGGCCCGCTTTGGTGCACAAGGGTTAGCGCATTCGACTTAAGAAATTCTTCCAAAATTTCTGCATCGCGTTCTTCTTGGTCTGGCCGAAGATTCGCATCCATGCCGACAAGCAACGGTGCATCAGGAGAAACGAAACGCCTAATGCCTGCAGTAAGCTGTTTAAACTGTAAAGATCTGGCCTTTATGCTGGCTTCTCCACGACCTGCGTCCATATGACTATTCAATACCCAGAATGTTGGGAATTGAACAAGCTGAAAACCCTTCGAAAAGAAATCATCGGCTTTATTCAGGTCGGTATTCCAACCTGCAAAGGCCTCATAGGGTTCTGAATGGACAGACTCAGGTTGTTCGCGAGCGAGCATCAGGAGTCCGGGACTCAAGCATATGTGGCATATGGCTCGAAGGGGCCACCAGTCAGCCCCACCGCCTTCGGTGAACAATGGGTGATTTGCCCAGGCATGTTTGGTGTATTGGGCGAGTTGTGCCGGACGGACAAAGGCTTCTTGAAACAGCACAAGATCGAAATTGGAGGCTAGATCTCCAATGCATACGACCTCTTCTTCAGTATGCGCCTCACTCGAGAAGAACGAGTCGGAAAGAAGGCGGTCATGAATATTAAATACCAAGACCGGGAGCCCGTGGCTCCCAGGTGAATCAGGAAGATCGACTTCGGAGAGGCCCGCTTGCTGTTGCCAATCCAGGCGACACGGTTCGGTCAATATCGGTTTCGTTTCAAAATTTCCCAGGCATGCACTCACCAAGGTGAGTGCAATCAGGGGCAACACAACCAAACCACCCTCCAACCAGCTTGCTTTGAATATGGGCATCGGCAATCTCCCTTTCATTCAAATGGCAGTCTTCAGTTCCCCTACCTTTGTGAGTCAAATCTCGCCACATAAGCGTATTTGCTATGCATCCCATATGCTCTTGTGGAGGTCTGAGCGAGGGCTCATACTTTTGGCTCTCAATAGATAAAAAGTTTTCTGCACTCCTTATTTCGCTTAATCAACCACCTTGCTCCTACGATGAAACCGTAAAACAATAGCGGAACCAGGTCGGAGGTTCACGTTCGGTTCGCCTTTTCGTGTATAGGTAAAAATATTTAACCTATGGCGAATGGCCTCTGGCCGGCTTCCGTTTTGCTGTTTGCTTTGACGATGATCTAAGGCGACTAGGAGGTATATTTCTTCCTGGGCCTATCTTCTTTGTGGGATGTAACGATCAAAATTTATTGGGCTTTGTGATTGGCGGCTCTCCTGTGTTTTTTGAAAATGGAGAACCAGAACTTAATGATTCCTAGGTTGTCCTTAAAGGCCAGATGTTTAATCCTGGGAATTTGTTCCAAGTAAGCTTGGTACTGCAGTTTTAAAAAAAATCATCCCGGGCTCGACTTCCGTCCGGCTGTATTAATTTCGACCAGAAAAGGCGATTTTCGCGGAATTGGGAAGTTGGGTAAGATCGCACAACTATTGAGAGTGGATTCGGGGGAAAGGAGCAACTACGTTTGGCTTCTTGTGGCTTCTGACTCGCGCTGCACGTCCTATGAGGTGCCTCCCGCTAGGGCGTAATGAGGACGTCGACAAATGCAGGTTGACTGTCGGCACCTTGAATGTCCGTAACTCGGAGCGTGAAGCGGAAGAGGCGTTCTTCGACTACAAACGGGGCCAAAAATTTGGCTTGTGCGGAATACGGGTCGAGCAAAGGGACTTTACTTCCTCGTACTTGTTCCCAGTGGTACTGGAGGGAGCCGCCGTCGGGATCATAACTCCTTAAGCCATTCAAGGTGACTCGTGTTCCCGAAAGGACCGTTTGCGTTTTACCGGGATCCGAAACCGGTGGCTGGTTCGGTTCATCGTTAACCTCAACCAGAATGCCGAGTGTGGCCTCTTGATTGCGGTTTTTTACGGTGAGCGCGGTTTCCCCATTCCCCACCAGCCGGACCACCCCATTTGGGTTGACCGAAATGATTTTTTCGTTAGCAGACTGATAGGTGGTTCCTGTGCTTTGTGACCGAAGGGACCGGGAGATTCCATCTGAGAATCGCCCAATCACTGGTAATTCAAACGTTTTTCCGAGAAAGTCCACTTGGTCATATACACGAGTTCCGCTGGCTCGTCCCAATTTCAGGGGCTTGTCCGTTTGAAAGTCAATTTCCAGGAGTTCAGCGTCCGGCTTGATTTGAATCAGGATTTCATCGAAGATGGCTAAGGACTCATGTTGGGATTGTCTTCCACCCTGTTCGGCCACAGCCAGAAGCCGATAGGTGCCCATCGTTTCTTTGGGTATCAGGATCTTTCCGCCAAAGGGAGGATTGTTTTTCGCCGTGGCGACAAGGGCTAATTTTTCTTCGACAAATTCTCGCAGCATATCGTCAAATTCACCATACCAGTAGTAGTTCACCTTGGTGACTCCGGGGAGACCCTCTAAATCCAAGGCGACAGAAATATGATCACCTGACTGGTGAACAGTGTCCTCTTTCGGCTCAATTATGGAGAAGGGCCAGCCTGTTTGATAACCGAGCAGAAGGGTAAATATGGGTACAAAGACTATCGATATGAGGGAAACGCAAGTGCGAAACATGTTCGTACCTCACAAGGCATCATGATCCAACGGCTTTATCATACATCACCCTTCCAAGTGGGTGCATCCCTCATGATAATGACGAGTTCTTGGTTTGTGAGATGTGGGAGAGTGAGAAGGGGGAAGGCCTGGAGGCGTAAATTTAAAAAAGGCATGGGTGAAATGGCCGGACACCCTAAAAGTTCATCCATGGGGCTAATGGTGTATCTACATCGCCATCTTCTCGGCTGAATCAGTATCCTGGTCCACCTGATCAAGACTTGGGTGATTCAGTACCCAAGCGGGGACTGGACGAATATCCCAAATGATCCCGAAAAGTTGAAGAACTTCCAGCAGGTAATAGGTGACATCGATTTCCCACCATCGAAATCCTTGCCGGGCGGAGCTGCAATATTGATGATGATTATTGTGCCATCCTTCACCCAGGGTGATGATGGCCAGAAGGAAGTTGTTCCGGCTATGGTCGGAGGTTGGATAGCGTCGGCTACCGAAAAGATGGGAAAGGGAATTGATGGTGAAGGTGCCGTGCCAGAGGACAACGGTCGAAATCACGAAGCCCCACACCAGCATTTGCCATCCACTTGTACCCAGATCCGGATAGGCACTGCCGAGCCATTTCCCCAAGAGAAACAGGATGACTGCCAGCCCGATTGGCACAAGGGTGTCGAAACGATTCAGAAATCGTAATTCCGGATATCGCGCAAAATCTTTGATGCGGTTCAACTTTGTTGCGAGTTGGTCATGGGTTAAAAACCAACCTACATGGCTCCACCAGAGCCCGCGGATGACCGGAGAATGGACATCTGCCGGTTTGTCGGAATAGGCATGATGGTGGCGATGGTTAGCGGCCCACCATAAAGGACCTCGTTGGGCCGCGCTGGCCCCAAGGCAGGCAAACAGGAACTGCATCACTCGTGAGGTGCGAAAGGTTCGGTGAGAGAAGTAGCGGTGATAAAAGCCGGTAATGGCGAACATTCGTACAATATACAAGGAAACCGCAACCCCGACCGCGATAGGACTCCAGCCCACCCAAAAGACTGCGAGGACAGCAATATGTAGGGCCAAAAATGGGATCGTTCGAGCCAGGTCTATCTCGCGACCATTTTTATGGGAAGCCAGTGCTGTCGCTTCTTGGGTGTCAAACAGGGACTTTAACAGTTTCCATGGGCCCAACATGATCCTCTGGATTTCTGGCATCCTTAACGCTCCTCTCTCATGTGTAGGGAATTCCGAGATATCTATAGCTTACGATTCACAAAAGTTCATCGCGGCATTTTTATAAAACGGAGATCCTCAACTTTCTTATTATAAAGGGGAAAGATTCGAACTCTACAAAGTAAACCAGAAGGAGACCTTCTGGCAAATACAATTTTACCGGGTGTATGGCATTTGGTCTGTGATGGGAGGCTGGATATTCTAAAAGAACCCGTTAAAAAAGGCTGACTCGACTGTCCATCATGGTAATACTGAAAGTGAGGAATAATCATAGCCATACAAAAAAAGTCTTCAAAACTAAAATCTCATCATTTTTTGCTGATTGGGTGTAGAAGGGGATTGGTTTCGGGGTTTGGCATGTTGTTATGGATGTGGACGGCTACCTGGGTTTGGGTGAAAGATTAAGCGCTCCGATGTATTGGTTCGATCCTGGTAAGTTATTCGAAGCAATGGGAGAAACGCCTGAATATTTTTATTGAAAGGTGAAAGGCAAGCCCACGAAAGATGCCCCCTTTGTTTTTAGCACCTACTGATTTATATGTATGTGGATAGCCAAATAAAAACACCCCCGAAATTACCACTTTGTTTTCCGTGACATTTTCATGGGGGCAGCTATGGAGATTCTTATTCATTATCTCCGCTTGAGTGTAGCCTGGAACTTCTTCCATTCCAGGAGTTCCTGGAGACTGTGGATGAGGCCAAAACGCAATCAAAATAGGTCGCTCATCGTGCAGTATTTTCCTGAATCACAAGAGGCCTATCCCTGGGTTTCTGTTTTAGAAGAATCTGCAGAAAAGCCAATAAAACCAGGATGGCCTGCGCTGAAACCCTCTCGCCACATACGGATGCCCACTGAATATTATTTCAAGTGGGCGAGAATGGCATCTTAGCTCCTCCTGTTAGCCTTCCAGGACCTTAAGGCCCATGGCTTCTGATAAATGGTGCGGCGTAGCGATGCCCAACGACCAAGGGCCGAACTTGTCAGAAGTTATATTGGCCGGGTGATGATCATCAAAACAATTAAGAGTATCCGATAATCCACCTCGAAATATGATGCTATGTTTGGGGTGTTTCATGTGGACTCTGTTTTTCGATCAGAACTGCTGCTACCCGTTTGGCAATTTTGGCTGCGTCAGGTTTTTGTGACACTTGGGCGGTCACGATTGCGCCTTCCAATAAGAGCGAGAGTTCTTCGGCTAAACGTTGAGGATTCCGGGCTCCCATCTGAATGCATAGCTTGAGGATAAACTCCGTCAACATCCGCTTGAAATCCTTGCAGACGTAACGCAGTGAAGTGTCGGGGATGGAATGCTCCCCAACGGCATTGATGAACAGACATCCATAAAAACTCTGTTGCGAGAACCAGGTTTCGGCCACATCAAAAATGGCCAACAAGCGAGTTTTTGGAGTGCGCGCCTTGGTCTCCACTTGCCTCATGAATGAATTTCTAAACTGTCCGTCATAGTGTCGCAATGCCGCGAGCACCAACTCCTCTTTTGAGCGGAAGTGCGCATACAAGGTTTTTTTTGTCACCCCCGAGTGTTCAACAATCGTATCGATCCCTGTGGCGTGAATCCCGTTTTGCGCAAATAAGGTCACGGCTGTCTGGATGAGTTGCTCCCGCTTTGAGGGTCGCGCGCTTTCTTGCTTCATATTACTAGACCTTCAGGTCTACCGAAAATTTTGCAATTTTTGTGGATACATAAATGTCTCTGACAGACATCTGTCTTTTTTGTCTTTGTATCCCAATGGCTTGAATGGTTTCTGCAATGTTAACGCGACTGGAAAAGAAGTGTAACGAAACACGAACTCAGCTGACTAGGCTCCATAAAGGATACAGATCTGTATACATCCATTTACTAACCATTCTATCTTCAAAAAGGAGATCCATCATGAAAATGATGAAGACAATCTTAAGTTCCCTGTTCGTCATGTTCCTGGCCATCGCGGCTACACCCGCCTTCGCGGGGGATGTCACCAATAGCACGCCAGGAATCAGCGGGTATGATCCGGTTGCGTACTTTACGGATGGCAAACCGATGAGGGGCTCCGGTTACCACGTGGTTGAGCACAAGGGAGTGACCTATGCCTTTGCGACCAAAGAGCACAAAGAAATGTTCGAGGCCGACCCCGGGAAGTATGTGCCAGCCTACGGCGGATATTGTGCCTATGGTGTGGCGGTCGGGAAGAAATTCGTGTCCGATCCTGAAGCGTGGAGGATCGTTCAGGGCAAACTGTATTTGAACTTGGATCGGGATATCCAAAACAAATGGTCCAAGGATATTCCGGGCTATCTCAAAAAGTCCGAGGCCAATTGGAAAGAAATCAAAGATAAAGCGCCGTCGGATTTATAAAGAAACTAGGCCGAGGTCCGTCACGGTTTATGTGACGGGCCTCAGCCATTTTTAGATATCAGTGTTGTAAGGAGAAATCTATGAAAAAGTTCGTCACCATAGGAACGGTCCTCATCCTGGGATTGGGGAGTTTGGCAGGATGGGCGATGACAGATGAGGGAAAACCTTTTGCCCCCAATGTTGATCCAAAAACCGGAGCCATCAGTGTTCCTGAAAATTACCGGGAATGGCCCACGCTTGGGACATGGGCCCACGCAAAGGTGGAAGGTGCGCCAGGTTTGCAGGAATACCACGTCGTGTATACCCAGCCGGACACGATCAAGTATTACAACGAGAAAAACCGATTCCCCGACGGAGCGGTGTTGGTGAAAGAACTGCTAAACGCCGACACAATGCCGATGACCACCGGGCCGGCAGTCGGTCACGCGACCACCATTAAAGGCTGGTTTGTGTTGGTCAGGGATACGACCGGGCGGTTTAAAAAATCCAGCCTATGGGGTGATGGTTGGGGTTGGTCCCTCTTTAATCCGGATGATCCTCAACATACGGTATCTAAGGATTACAAAATTGATTGTCTTCCATGTCACACCCCGGCCAGAGAGCTGGCGCGGAAAAATGCGGTTGAGGCGGATAAATGGATTTACTCATTTGGTTACCCCGTGCTTCAAAGGAAATGACAGAGCAACTTAAATATGAAGATCCAATTCATCGGCACTGTTCGAAAAAGAGTTTCACTCGCCTGACATTTGTCCTTTTGGCCACGACTTATTATTTGACTTCGGCTTCCGAGCCGGGTTCGGTTCGAAAGCCGAGGCTTGTTTCATTCGGCCAAAGGACGCAAAGCCATTTCTACCCAATTTTGCAGATTGAATCGTTCTGACGCGTACAATAGAGGGGCGGATCACTCGTCTGGCTCAACCAGGGTCCTTCCTGGGTTTGAACGTCAGCCCGGTTAGCTCATTCATATGTGGCGGTCATATGATCACCTGAGTCGGCGACCAAGTCTGTGGTTAAGTGTTTCATTTCATCCTACCCTGCTCATCCACCTTCTTTAGGCCCGTTTGCGTGACCATTTCCGGGTCTTCTTCGTGGACAGAAAAGGTGATTCAATAGTGAGGCAATACAGAATTTAACTTTTTTAAGGCTCAATTTTCATGAGCCGATTTTTTGGTGTCATTGACACCTTACGGCTCCTTTGCTACTTATCGGTTTGTCCCGCAGGGCCTGTTTATTTCCTATTCCCAGTGAGTACGACACTTTACCTTTCGTCCGAAGAACTCCTTTCTCGAAATGCGCAACACCATGAGGAGGTTAAACGCTTTGAAATTTTTAATCTATCTCGTCTTTTTATCGTTCTCCTGGTTGGGGTTGACCACACAGCCATTGGCTGCGGTCGGAGACGTGAATTACATCTCGGACGTAGTAACGGTGCCGCTACGCAGTGGGCCCACTACTGCCCATCGCATCCTACACCGTGGCCTACCAAGCGGGACCCAACTCACCATTCTCGCGATAGACGAGGAGGCCGGGTTTACCCAGGTCAGGACCACCGACGGGATGGAGGGCTGGGTCACGTCTCAGTACCTCATCGGGGAACCCATCGCCCGGGTCAAGTTGGCCGCAGCCGAGAAGCACCTACAAAGTCTTAAAGCTGAAATCGAAAAAGAACGCGAGGCGCGTGCGAGCATCCAGGCTGAGCACAAAGAAACCGACGCCAACAACCGGACACTCAATTTGCAGGTGCAATCTCTCTCGAAAGAACTCGCGGAACTGAAACGTATATCGGGCGATGCCATCAACGAGCATGCCCGTAACATCGAACTTGTTCAGCAGAATACACTCTTAGCTGGCCAGGTTGAAGAGCTATCCGCCAAAGCCAGGCAACTTGAAGAAAACTTACAACTCAAATGGCTACTATATGGGGGCGCTCTGGTACTCATCGGACTGTTAATCGGAGTCATTCTCAAAGCACGGCCCCGACAGACGACGAGTTTTTCCCGCTATACGTAAGGGACAAGCGTAAAAAATTCTGCCCAAAAGTCTGTGTTCCCTTAGGCACCTCTCTCGCCCTCACCCGATTTAGGCCTGTCGGGTCGATCCACACCGTCCGATTATTTCAAGGCCTCAAGGGTGGCACGGAGTTCCTGGACCTCCGTCTTAAATAAGGCGAGATGTTCATCCCGTTGCGGTTGCGTATCCTTGAACTTCCAAAGCCGTTTAAAGATAGCCCACAATTCCTTATTATGGGTTACCGCGAGATCGTAGGCCGGTGTTTCCCGTTTGGCCTCGTCCACACAACACAATGAATCGTCGAAGGCATGAAATTGATTGTGCAAGTCGTCCAATGGCTGATCGGACCCTGTTCCCCCTTTCGCGGCCTCCGCACTGGCTTCCATCATGGTGGTGAGATTCAGTACGGTTTCGACGCTGGTAGTCCCTTTCGCTTTTTGCGCAAATTCATCCGCACGCGGATAGAATATATAACTGCATCCGCTGAATCCGGTGATCAAGGCCAATGTCAGTACCATGGCTGCAATCTTTGGCATGAATTCCTCCATCGTTTATGTGAATGGGGACGGTAACGTTTGGTTTTCTATGTCCTGTAAAGGTCGGTTTCGTAATTCATGTTGATCTGAATGTTAGCCTATCTTGGATTTCAGGGTTATTCAACACTCTTTGAAATGGAAATCGAAAATTGAATCCGGATGCCCATAAAATCCGGGTAAGATTAGTGGGATGTGCCAAAGTAGATATAGAACAGCAGTTCTCATTCCTCAACTTTCCTCGGAGTCCCCCTCCGCTTTTTCTAAATATGGCAAGGACGTCTTTCCGGCCGGTATACTGAACCCCTATGAGAATCGAATCATGGCTACCCTCTCCAAACGATTAAAGACAGATGTCGAGGGAAACTTTTTTGTCAACTCCACCTGTATCGATTGTGATACTTGTCGGCAATTGTCTCCCGCCACGCTTAATGAAGACGGCGATTATTCAACGGTCCCCCGTCAGCCAGAAACGGTACGGGAATAATTTGCTGCGTACCATGCCCTGATCGCCTGTCCGGTGGGATCCATTGGCAGGAAAAAGAAGGATCGCAAGGTATTTTCAGAGGCTCAAGACTCCTTTCCGTTACATATAGAAGGCGGGGTGGATTACGTTGGATGCAACTCGGAAAAATCGTTTGGTGCCAATAGCTATTTCATCTAACATTCTCAAGGAAACTGGTTAGTCGATTCTCCTCGTTTCCTCAAAAATCTGGTTCAGGCATTTGAAGAGAACGGTGGGATTCGGTATATCTTACTCAGCCACGAGGATGATGTGGCGGAGGCGGCTCGCTATGCCAGACGCTTTGGCGCCATCCGGATCATTCATCGTGCGGACGCTTCCGCCATGGCCGGTGCGGAGCAGTTGGTTGATGGTGATGAAGCGGTACAAATTAATCGGGATTTTTTCTGCATTCCTGTTCCCTGCCATACCCCAGGAAGCATGGCCTTGCTTTACTAACATTGCACCCTCAGAAGCCGCCAGGCCGGTATATATTCCAAAGAAAATGACACACCTTTTGTTCTTCCTAATATGGTGAAGATCGTAATCCATTTTTAGCATTGCGATTTGTATATGAAGTTGGTTAAAGATGTGCGGTATGAGGTGAGGTTCGGATACCCAATCTTTCACCGAGATATCAAAAGAGGCCGTGTATGTCTGCGCTGATCTTTCTAAGCGAACCACCGCAGGCCATACTGAAAATTGTGGCAGCGGCTCTGTACAGAGAAAATTCTCCAGCCGATTGGTTTTTATTTTAGAAAGACTGGAGGGGATTCCGGCAGACAATTTTTAGCAATGTATCGTGAATGCTTTTTGGAGATATCCTAAAGTAGCATGCCGCTTTTTAGGTAGACCGTTGTGATTCTTTCTTTTTGACAACCCATTTCTTCCCAAATGTTGGCATAGGAAAAGTACATGGATAACCAATAATTATTCATCACACAGGAGGAGGAAATGAACATTCAAGGAAACTGGAAGTTGGTGCTTGCGACCACAATGATGGCTCTGATGGTCGGGTGCGCATTCAGTCCGCCAAGCAAAATGGTGAAACAAAATGACCATGCGCGTTTGGCGGACTGGTACCAGAAGGAAGCGGCTGATCTTCATGCGCGGGCAGAAGAAATGCGCCAAATTGAGAAAGAATATGAGTTCTTGGGGACCCCGAAAGAAGGGCATGAATCAAGCCTTGTGGAACATGCCAAGAATTTAAAGGACCATTACACTAAAGCTGCGGAAGTTGCGGAAGCGATGGCGAAGGCTCATGCTGAGCAGGCAAAAAACCTGTAAGGACGTAACGGGGATTTTTCAGGCTTTCATGGGGAAGCTGGGTTACTAATTACTAAATTGTGCATGATGGTCAGTACTCATCCTGGGATGGGCCATTGAACCTTTATTTAAATTGACGTCCAGAATCTTTCGATCCGTATTGTGGCCGGACGATAAAACTTTGGTTTTTATTCTCCGGTGATCATCTGTGGTGGAATCGGAAACTTGGGCTGTAGATCTCACATCCGCGATCTCATGAAGAAACGGATAAACCTTTTCCAGAATCTGGAATGTTTGCAATCAGTCCGGTCGGTAAGTTCCAGGTAATAGATATTTCCAACACGCCCTCTGACAGGTCCGATCCCGACGAGTTGATCGAAACCTTGGAAGAGATTCAGGCAACTAATTCCCGACCCGGGGAACCTATGGATAAGTTTGAAGTCTCGGTACTTCCATTTTTTATTCTTCTTCTATTCCTTCATTTTGGAAGTAATCGTTTGACGCTTTGGTCCTCGCTTTAGGTCGAGTTGGGGGTTTCTTCTCCGCCCAAATCCAACCCATGGCGATTAACGTGATCACAATGGTGAGGCTGATGGTTATTGCCAAGGACCATGTCATTTCAGGGCCTCACTTGATTGGATGTGTAAATATTTTCATTTGCCTTGGTGAGGTATATGAGCAATCATGATGCCAATTGGCAAAAGAACCCTTTCCCAACAATTCGGAGTTTAAATGCTTGAATTCTTAGGAGAAGTGAAAGTCAGGCAACCGATGGAGGGAGATCGACAAAGTGGTTACATCGTGGACAGGTGTCTATAAGGAATTTTCACAATAACCAGTTTTCTGTTTTTCCTTCTGTACTATCACTTGATGGGAAAAACCGTGCGATAGTTTCCATGTGGATTTCCTGCCTTGATCCCTGTGACGTCATTTCAGTCAGTGTGTCTCTTGTGAACCTGTTCTTTCCGTGGCAAGATCCCTCCTCATCTTCATCCAGGCTCAAGTTGGGATTGCTCTGTCAGGGTGAGTCGAAGGTCCAAATGACAGAGAAAATCAATAAGTTCTGGGAAGGCGTCAGAGTGTTTTGCCCACCCTTGAAGAACCCGCCACCGGAACCCGTAGAGTTGTCATGGCGGTATTCGATCCGGAAGATGGAATTGGTCCATTCATAGGGAAGCCGGTATTCCGAAGTGGCGGTGACCGCCCAGATGAATTGGTCAAATCCGGTAATGAGACCATTCGGGTCCGAATAGAGCTCCGGTCGAAGCGCGACAAACCATGGTTGGGTGATTTGCCAGCGCGTATGGAGCGCTGCTCCCATATAGATTAATCGGGGATTGCCAGGAACGGAGGCATTCTTTTGGGTTCCCATCTGATACTGGCCCGCAATGGTGACCTGTTTGCCTTTCCATTCAACGATGGTGTCTGAAAAGAATCGCCAGAATTCCAGTGAGGTGTTTGATTGATCAGGCCCATAATAGATGGTTTCTTTTATCGTCCAGGAGCGACCGGGTGTGTATATCGCCTGGGCACCATAACTCGGCAGATCGTTGGCGTTTTGCAGATGGAAATATTCATTGATGACAAAGACCGCACCGGTCCACCGGTCGTTGAACGGATAGACCGCATTCGCCCCGAACATGAGGTACGGTGAATAATCGGCTACCCAGGAGCGCGTATAGTTAAAATTATCCTTGGCGTACAGGGATTCATAACCGATGAGGCTGTTAAAGAGTCCGGCCTGAATCGTCAAGCCGTTGCCGACCGGAGCCAGGTAGGAGAGATTCACGCGACCGAAGTGACGCCAGACATCGGACCCGGGAACATGAGGAAGGTTGGTCCCGAACCCGAAAGCTTTGGAATCCTGTCCGCCCTGCCCCAATAGCTCTGCACCCCATCGGGACTGCTCGGACGTACTCTTCCTAATATAGGCACCACCCATGTTGAGTTCGAGCTCGTTGACTCTGGGCGTGGTGCCGCGATTGCGAAAGAGGTGATTTTCGGGAAAATTAAAGTCATATGAATATCCAAGATCCACAAAACCGCCGTACTGCCATTGTGGCAGCTGGGGTTTCTGGGCTTGGTCTGATAGAGCCTGTGATCGTTCCTCGTTTTGGGTCAGTCTCTCCGATTCCTCGGCAAAGGCTGAAGTCGTCGTAATTGAACAGATCACCAACGTGATCCTGGCTATCCACCATGCCATTGATATCATTGTCTTCTCGTTCTCCGTCTTCCGCGGCTTCCATTTCAGACGTTGAAGAGAGGAGCGAGGAGCGTGATGCATCGGTGGGTTTGCCGCGTGGTGTAGTGTCTCTCTTGGAACATACTAACAATGGGAAAAGCCTAGTTAGGTTCCTTCAGACATTCTTCAATAAATTTAATCAGTCCGGCAAAGTCGCCCTCGTCCGCGTTTTTCATGGCCCTGATATAGTGTTCGCGAACCTGGTTTCCCTGGGACATGAGTTGAATTTGAGGCCACTGCGGAATGGCGTAGTGGCGGGAGTATAAAAAAATGTCAGTCATCAGCCTGGCCTGGCGACCATTCCCATTGAGAAACGGATGAATCTGGGTCAGGCGATGCTGAAGCCGTGCCGCGATCTCAACAACCGGCATAGTGGAATTCGCCTCGTTCCAAGAAAGGAAATCTCCCGTTAAAAGTTTAATCTGTTCCCGGATCAGATGCGGTTCAACCCCAATATTCAATCGGGTTTGACGGTACTGCCCTCCCCACTCCCAGATGTTCCCGAACATATCCGCATGCACTTGACGAATGTAGTCATCCGTCAGCCATTCAGTCCCGCGTTTCTTTCTGCGTGCGCGAAACACATGTTTATCATAAGCCCGGCTGATGGTTTCGGTCTCTGCGGCATTGCGGGCAGCCGGGGTTGATAGATGCCCGAGAATTAGGCCTGAGATATCTCCGCCGGATGTCGCACCGATGGGCCGGGTGTCATCCGCCATGTTCTTTGCGCCATAATTTTTCGCGAGGGTCGCGAAGGATGTCATCCGTCCGTTTTTCCAGAAGCTTCCTAAACATTTCCTTCTCCGGCGCCTGTTCCTCCAGTGCCATGGTCCCCATCGTTTTTTTCAACCGTTGAAGGGCAATAGCACGAGCTCGGTCACGGAGTAATTCCTCCAGAGGTTTTTGGGGTCTGGGCTCGACGCTGAGGTGACAGGAAAGGCCCTGGTAGATCCGGTGAAGTGTGCCGACTCGCGGATCGACTTTTCCAGATTCAATTGCCACGAGGTTGGCTTGCGTGATCTTTGCTCGTTTAGCGAGTTCCGCCTGCGTCATCCGAAGATAATTCCGCAGAAGCCGGATCCAATCGTTGTGCTTAAGATTGTGATCCTCAACTGAAGAATCGATACGTAATTGTGATAAGGCCATGTCATCGACAATTGTGGTCTGTCTTTTCGTCATTTCTATAATGTATATCGTAAACAATATTTAATCAATACATAAAAATACTTTTAACAGTATAATTAAATTATATAGTAATATTGTTTAAAGTACTTTTAATGTTTTTATTATTGAAATTATTGTGATTTTTTATTAATTCAGGTCTTTAGGCACTCTATAGAGTACCCGGATGGAGACGTAAAAGGTATCGAACTATATGAAAAATTAATAAAGGTGAAAAGTAAAATCCGTATTTTTTGAGATAGACAAAGATATCAAAGTGTGATCAGGAAAGAATAAACACAATTAGTCCAACCCGCCTTTTTCCGGTTGGAAAAATAATACACAATAATCTCAAATACTTAAGATCTAAACGGCAGGACCGAAAATTATAATAAATATAAAGAGGTCCGGGCTTGGAACCTGAAGCCTGATGAATGAAATCCGAACAATCATGAACACGCTCGCGGCATTTCCTTATCAACTTTGCTTCCCTTTGAGGATCAAATCTTATGGCTACTGAAAAATTTCGATTAGTGACCCGCAGTGATTTTGACGGACTGGTCTGTGCGGTTCTGCTGAAAAAAGTGGGTATTATTGAGGACATCAAGTTTGTCCACCCAAAAGATATGCAGGATGGCAAAGTGGCGATCTCCGACAAGGATATCACCACCAATCTTCCATATGTTGAGGGCGTCCACCTCGCGTTTGATCACCACCTGAGTGAAACCATTCGAAATAAGGGTGAGCGAAGTAACCATATCATCGATCCGAAGGCCCCATCGGCTTCGCGGGTGGTTTATCGGTATT
Source organism: Nitrospira sp. (assembly GCA_024760505.1). Lineage (GTDB taxonomy): Bacteria > Nitrospirota > Nitrospiria > Nitrospirales > UBA8639 > Nitrospira_E. The sequence continues at coordinate 994,892 of CP058931.1, read as the reverse complement.
ACGGTGGTGAAAGGACATTTCCAGCGGCATGGAATGAGATGATGGCCGCAGTCGATAAAGGCGATTCGGCCAAATATGATATCAACGAAATCCTCAACCCGAGCGGCTGGGCCTTGATGAATTTCATTATGGATGCGCGTACCGGACTTGGACGCTTTAAGGAATTTCGAATCTCCAATTATCAGCTGATGATGGAACTCATCGAAAAATGTATCAGCCTCAGTATCGATGAAATCATTGCCCTGCCGGACGTGCAAGAGCGGGTGCAGCTCTTCCATAAACATGCCGAGTTGGCGAAAGAACAGATACAACGGTGCTCGACCGTCCATGATAATCTGGTAGTGCTGGATCTGCGGGATGAGGAGACTATCTATGCCGTCAACCGGTTTATGATTTATGCCCTATATCCGGACTGCAATCTGTCCATCCATGTGATGTGGGGATTGAAACAACAAAATACCGTGTTCGCAATTGGAGCGTCGATCGTCAACCGGAGCTCAACGGTCAATATCGGAGAACTCTGCCTGGCGTATGGCGGCGGGGGGCACCGGAATGCGGGCACCTGTCAGGTCGCGAATGAAGTGGCCGGTAAAACACTCAAAGAAATCATCGGAATGATACGCCTGCGAAGCATGACCCAGGTAGATGCAGGAAAGCCAGCTTATGCGACGGCTTAACAGGCAATAGATGGATGGTGTCCCCGGCACCGAGGCCACTTCCCCAAGCGTTCCTTAGCGCCAAAGCCCGTTAGCATCATTATGCCAAAAAACAAGGTAAGGAAACCCACCTCGAGGTGATAATTTCTTGAGTCACAGGGGATTTTCCTTCTGGATATTTACCAATGGGGGCCAATTTAATCAGGAAAAGGCCTATATGAAACAGACCTAGTCCCACAATATCTCCCCGACAAAAGATACGACATGCCGAAAAGCCATCCCCAAAAACGCTTCTTCCATTTCATCAGCTGGCATTATTTGTACGGCCTCCTCATTCTCCTGAGCTAGTACTACCCCTCCTTGTTTGCGCTGAGGAAGAATTGAGGGCACGTTAATTCTTTTTCTAGACTCGAAAATGTCATCCCCATCCTTTTGATACGGGAGGTGGCGGGTTTGAGGCCGAGGAGTTCGGGGGCCCCGCCGGTGCCGGAACCACATTGAATCGATACTAGAGATCTTATCTCAATCGCGAAGATTTCCTTCCCTGGGACAATTTCGGGTTGGTGGCCCCAAGGCTGAAGCTATTTACCTTTCGCCTGGCCTGAGCCCGATCCCGTACGTAATTGCTCCCATCGCAAGGTGCGTAGTGTGTTGCATGGCCTCTAAGGGAGTTTCTTCAACTCCATCCACAAAAACTGTGCGGGAAAGGGTCGATTGGAACGATACGATCTTTATTGCGAATTTGGTTACAGGTTCAATCTGTATGCATAGCGCTTTTATAGTTACGAGGCTTCACCTCTAGGAAAGATTTGGAGAACGATCTCTTGCAAAAGAACCGTTCAAGCAAGAATGACGTGGTTATCCAGCCGGCTCCCACCATTGTCAACATATAGAATCCACTTGCCAGGAAATGCCTTGTCCACAGAGACCACGCGAAAAACGCCATAGCGTATACACACATAAGGGCTGTTCCGACAATATAGCCTGGAAGGGGAGCCTTTTGTTGCACCAGATACTTATGGGATTTTGGTGTCACGTCCCAACTTTGGACATTTCCGAGACCTTCGAGAGTACTCTGGGTCTGGGCCCACATCATTCCAAGATTCACAATAAATCCAACCGGAATGAACGAGGATAGCCTGAATTTCCGCACCGGCATTTTAGAATCGATACTCCCTGTAACATAGTGCGCTTCAGCCAATCGTATACAAACCGAGCAGACGAGCAGCAGTGAGTATTCCAGATAGACGAACCACTGAAGACCATACTGAGGACCCATCAGGAACGCCGGGAGTGCACCTAAGGTGAAGGGCAGAGAGAGTGCCGGGCCAAAACTACCGAACAAGCGCACCAAAAAATCGAGACGAATTGAGAGAGGGAAATCACTTTTCCAGATATCCCTGACATAATATTTTAATACTCTTAACCATCCTCTCTTCCAACGCATCTGTTGAACAAGGAATCCGGTGATGGTTTCCGGAAGCTCCGATGGCACCTTGAACTGGTCAAGGTAAACAAGCTCCCACTTTTTGATATTGGCGCGGATACTGAACTCGACATCTTCGACTTCGGATCGGCAATTCCACCCGCCTGCATCCTCAATTGCTGTTTTGCGAATGATTCCTGCACTTCCGTGGAAATGAATCCATAGCCCAGCGCGAGCCCGTGCGGTCTGCTCGAACATCTGATGTGTATCCAGTTTTGTGGCTTGGAATTCGGTAAAACGCGACTTCCCACGATTCAAATAAGACCATCGGGCTTGGACAATACCGACCTTGGTGTCTGTGAAAAAATGGACGGTTCGCTGAAGAAAATCTCGTGGGATAAGAAAATCAGCATCAAATATGGCCAACATTTCTCCTTTTGCCAGGGGAAAGCCGTTCTTGAGGTTACCTGCCTTGAATCCTTCTCGTGTTGTTCGTCGGATCACATTGATATCCAGCTCTGGCTGCTGATGCCGCAAGCGACCCACTTCCTGCTGAATGATGTTTGATGTTTCATCATCGGAATCGTCAAGGACTTGGATTTCAAGTCGGTCACTTGGGTAATCCAGTGCCACCGCATGGCGGATGACACGCACAGCCAGTTGGCCTTCGTTTCGAATTGGAAGCTGTACCGTGACAGATGGGAGTGCGTTCTCTTCAAAACGACACAGTGGCACAGGGTCCAACCCGTGGTTTCGTGCGTACAGTGCGATCAGGGATAAGTAATAGAGGGTGAACCCCAATAGGAAGGCTCCGCACACAACCGGGACAAAAAAGGCCAACGTGGTTGCTATGCTAAGAATAAATGGCTCCCTTTATGGTCGACCTCCCTAAGGAGGAAGATGTCGGCGAATTGGAAAATGCCTCATGACAAAAGAAAACTGGTAGTGACCCTAGGCAGACTTTTTTTGATTGCCAGGGAGAGAAAATTGTGTTTCCCCCTTCAGACTCAGGGCGATTTTCTATCCCACCACATTCCCCCGGGTTAACTAGTTCCGGTGCCTCCGGTACATGGTCACCGGGCAAGCGCAGGTTGACTTCTAAAAGCACCAGTCTTGGAAGGGCCGGAGTAATTATAGAGCGTGGCATTGACAACTCGAATTCGCCTGCCAATATACATGAAGGGTGTTATGGTCAGGGGCAATCCCTTCACAGCTGAAATCCTGTGACTCCTCGTGTTGTGTCAATAATTTGACAATGGAACTTCCCTCATTCCTGGATCAACAAAATTAATGTTGTCTCGAACCATTCCAAATACATGGTATCAATCAACCCACTTGAGGTTGCTTCTCATCACAATCAGTGCGGGTGGTATTCTTTTTTCACTTGTGGAAAAGGGGTGGGTGTTTTCGGTCATTTTTGCTCTAGGAACTCTGGTCGCAGGGATAGTTGTTGCCTGGGTTCGACAGCCACGTTGGAAAAATGTGACGCTCATTTTGTTGAGTGTCTTTGCGTGTTTGGCCATTGCAGAAATCCTTTGTCTCCTGCTTAATCGGACAGAAGAGTCCTATTCTGGAGAGTACACGACATCCTATTTTCGGAGTGATGGGGAAGATGGTGATTTAGGGTATGAACCAAATCCGGGAAATTTTACTGTTCAGAAATACCACCGAGATCATCTCGTGTATAGCCAAAAATATGCCATTACCCCTCAGAGAATTCGCGAAACGCCCCAAAAGAAGCGTGCCGAAAGTTGTAATGTGGTCTTTTTTGGTGGGTCCTACACATTTGGAGAAGGCGTAGGCGATCATGAAACCATGCCATATTTTTTTGCAAAAGAAGGCGACGGAAAATTCAACGTCTATAATTTAGGGTTTCATGGCTATGGACCCCATCAAATGTTGCGAGCGTTGGAAACTGAACGACTCAAGACGATTGTGGATGGTCCTGTGCATCTCGTAATTTATCAGGGAATCCAAAGTCATGTGGATCGCGTAGCCGGAAATACATTTTGGGATCACTATGGCCCAAAGTATATGCTTATGCCGGATGGGTCAGTGAGGTACCAGGGTCCGTTCCATGGGAAATGGTACAAAATTTTCTACGACCTTGTTCGTCATAGTGCACTGTATGGTTTTATTCAGGAACGTTTCATTCAAATGCATGCATTTGATCATAGAAATATTCCTCTCTATGTTGGTGTGGTCGACCAAAGCCGTCGTGCGATCGAAGGTACCCTTCACGCACCGTTTTATGTTCTGTTTTGGGATAAGGGAAGCGGGGATACTCTGACGGATCAGATTGTTGAAAAATTTAAAAACAACCGGTTCCGACTCATTAACATTTCCCAGATCATACCGGATATTCAAGTGAATCAGGAATTGTATACTCTTTCCCCTTATGACCCACATCCGAATGCCACAGCCCATTACTTGATTGGAAAATATCTCGCCGAGGCTTTTAAAGATGCTCCCTGCGATTCATTGACATTCAATCAAGCGAAGCCCACGGGGTAATCCTTCGGCCAATTTTCTGAAATTCACTCACTGCGATGAGGATTCTTCTATGCCGTCAACCGGTTTATGATTTATGCCTTGTATCCGGACTGCAATCTGTCCATCCATGTGATGTGGGGATTGAAACAACAAAACACCGTGTTCGCCATTGGAGCGTCGATCGTCCACCGGAGCTCAACGGTCAATATCGGAGAACTTTGCCTGGCGTATGGCGGCGGGCACCGGAATGCGGGCACCTGTCAGTTCGCGAATGAAGTGGCCGGGATAACACTCAAAGAAATCATTGAGAAAATACACGCGCAAAGCCTGGCCCGGTGGGGGCAGGAAATGCAGCGGGTGGAAAACCCGCCCGCCAGTAGATAAATGACAGGCTGGGGAACCTGGCTACCGAATAGAGCATTCAATTTTTGGGTAAGAAGGGTTGCTGAGCCACCGGTTTACAATGACGGATGATCAACCAGGCTCCGATGGAGCCTGGTAAAAACGTAATATCCTGTCTCTCTTCATAAAAGCCACTCTTCTACAAATAGGTCCCCTCCTTTTTCCCTTGGTAGCTTTAGTATTCGGGAACCGGTATCCGGCGGAATTTCTTCCTAATCTCGCTGCGGGCACTCTTTCACATTTTATTTCATCGGGCTGTTGCATGAGGCGCAACGTGGTCCCTCCTCGGCAATATCCTTGGTTGGCGGTTGAAGTGGAGTTGATCCGGGAGTCGGAACCGGGGCCCCTCCTCGCAAGAATCTGACCAAACGTGAGTCGGGGAATCGCAGAACAAGTTTAGGGATGAGAAGGAGCAGCGCGACCATGGCAAGTCCAAGAACCACCGTGAGCCAGGTCCCTCCTGTGACAGAACTTCCGGCATAGGTAAGCGCCAGAGTGGGAGGGATCATGCCCAGAAAGGTGACCAGTGCAAACATACGGAGAGACATGTTGGTGAGCCCGGCTCCATAACTGATTAAGTCGAAGGAAAAGATCGGGAGTAAACGGGACAGAAACACAAAAACCGCCAGGTGGTGGTCGGAACATGTTTCACAGAAGCCGATGTTCATACGCAGGAGTCTGGTCAGCACTTCCCGTCCCACGGCCCGCCCAATGAGAAAGCTGATAATGGCTCCCAATTCCGCTCCCAGCACCGCATAGGCGGCCCCAAGAAACGGCCCGAACGCCGCCCCCGCGGCAATGTCCAACGGCAGGCTTGGAATGGGGCTGATGATTACGGCGAGAGCCATCAATCCCATAAATAAGAAGGGGGCCCAGGGTCCCGCCTGGGAAAGCCATTGGGTGATCCGGGCGGGATTGAATACTTCGCCGATGTCGATGTGCTGCATGACCAAATACGCCGTTACCGGCAAGACGACCAACGCCGCCGCTTTAACCCAGAATAAAGGCGTCAGACGTCCAAGGGAAAAGCGGGAAATGTGGGATGGATTGAGCAAGCTCAGGAGGCCTTCCTGAATATAAGTCTTTTTGAATGCCTGCTCCCAAGCATGTAAGTTTGCTGTCCGTGCTCCCAAGCATGTAAGTTTGCTGTCCGTTCAGAATTGCACCTCGGATATTCTCATGTTGTTAGATGAAGTTCCATTAAAAAAGGATTTTTTATCCACATATGGAAGATTATTTCAAATACCGGGCCTGTTAAGATGGGATCATGTCGGTCTTTTCAAAATTCCCATGATAGGCACTCCACATGATCGTGAAAATTGAACCGTGTTGTACAAAAAATTGAATCAATCTTGAGGAGGTGATAGCCATGGCTCCAACAAAACTTTCGTCGGGAGGCCGGCTACCTGAATTTACAATTCCGCTGGTCAGTGGGGGGGAGGTCACATTGGGTCACCCACAAAAGACGGGGAACTGGCAGGTCGTGTTTATCTACCGGGGGCTGCACTGCCCGATATGCAAAACCTACCTAAAAAAACTGGAAGTCCTGAAAGAAAAGTTTCAGGTTGCGGGAGCTGAGATGGTGGCCGTTTCAGGCGATCCGGAACCCAAAGCCAAAAAGATGGTTGAAGAGACTGGCGCAACGTTTCCGGTGGCCTATGGCCTGTCTATCGACCAGATGAAGGCACTCGGGCTGTATATCTCCCTTCCCCGGTCCAAGGAAGAGACGGACCAACCGTTTTCCGAGCCTGCCATGTTTGCGGTGAACCCGGATGGCAAAGTCCAGTTGATCGATATGTCCAACACGCCGTTCAACAGATCCGACCCCGAGGAATTAATTGATACCTTGAAATGGATTCAGGAGAATAACTATCCGATTCGAGGAACCTATGAATAAGGAACTCTAAACCAGAGTTCCCGATTGGTATTTCAATCATTAACGGGAGTTTAAGGGAGATAAAACATTCAAAGAAATCATTGGGAGGATACGCATCCGAAGCATGACCCAGGGAGAAGCAGGAAAGCCAGTGTGTGCGACGGCATAACAGGCGATATTTTTAGTAGTAGTTTTTTTCATGCCCTGACCCCAAATTCAAACCACATATAAGAATGAACTGGTCCTTTGCTACAGTGTCTTTCCGCCATTTCTCTCGACATACAGAATCAAAAATTTTTGTAGTTTTCTGATCAAGGAGAAAAAACCACCGGTTAGCAGCCAAAGAGAAGATGTCCCGCCTGCAGATTGGCCAATCGGCCTGACCCTCAAACCAAAAGGCGGACCTTGTCTGAGCCCTGCGAGTTGGGCCGCCCCTCCTTTGAGTCAGGCCGATTCAATATGGCCGATCTGGGCGGAAATGGTTTTGGGTCCTTTTGCCGAAACAAAAGGACCTCGACTGCCGTTCGAAATCCGGCCCTTATGCACACCAAGATCAAGCCACAGCACATGGCAAAGAATTGATGGAATCCGGAGAAATGCCTGAGTTTTCAGAGAAGGGAAAAATTGGAGCGGCAGTGGACGGGTTATACCAGGATTAGAAACGGGAAGCATATGTAATGGCAAGACCTATTCATAAACCCAAAAAATGTAGGCATTACTCTTTGAAATTTTTGGAATTCTAAATCATCCATGTTCCATTGATCGAGGTAACTACAAAGAGATGAATAGGCCCAGTCTCCAATTTCTACTGATTACATTGGAGGATTGGGATTTTGTAATAAACCAAACCCTTTTCCGATCTGCAGAGCTATTTCCAGGGAAGCCCGTTGAGCATTTAGGGCGCCTTCAAGTGACACGATAGGGGTCCCATAACGCACACCGGCTTCGCATTGAATAAGTCCAATTAAAGATTTATCTGGATTGGGAAGCCCTAAGGAAATGGCTTTATCAACCAAATCCCCTAAATTATGAGTTTTTTTAAATGAATGCCCACTTTTTTCAACGAACCCCTTCAGTAATTTCTCTGTGAACTGTAAGGAAGACCATTTTGCAATTCCATAGGAAGGTGAAGCCTGGGAAAGGTTATGGACTGATCCTTCATGGTCTGCCAAGGCTGTAAAGACAAAATTATTTCCAGAAAAATACTGAAGTTTAGACAAGGCATTAAAACCAATTTGGAAGTTTTCCCCAATGCTTCTGAGCTCTGAAGAATCTAAGGTGCGACGGAGGGTCAATGGAAGATCAATAATACTATCCAAAATATTAAATTTTGGAATTTTACCTGAAGTCGGTTCTGGCTTAAATGAATCTTCGGTTGAATGACAAAAAAGAATAACTCGACCATAGAATTTGGGAAACTTAAAAATCCAAGGGTCCCCACGAAGAGAAAAAACCATCCGGCCAGGTCCGAGATTAGTTTTTAATCTTTCTCCATAACGATTATCGAACCAACTTTTAATTCTTATGGCTAAATCAATGCCAACATATGATCCTTCTTTTGGCTTTTTATTATCTCCTATGGATTGTAATCTTAAATGGAATCTTCTAGATATTTCCAAAGCCCCCCTTAACTGCCTGAGTGGGACCGGCACATTATCATTACGTAGGAATGAATCAATCTCCTCCATTAATTGAAGAAAGTCTTTTTCGTTGTTTGGTAATCCTTGGGTCATTATACCTATCGTAAATATTGAATAGGTCTTGAATCAAGATTTTCTGTAACGCCCTTTCTAAGAAAGGTCCCTTTTCTTATTTCAGGTTTACTTTCAATCCCCATTTTTGGAGACGTGGAGAGGTGTGTGGTGGGTTTGAGGCCAAGGTGCGATATTCTGATTTTTATCTCCAAAATGGTCTTGACTCTTTTCCCTTATTCTTTTTTCTCATTCTTGGACTTTGTAATCTTAAGCGCTTCTTCCCCACAAAATTGAATGTCTGCTTCCATGGCTTGCACAAGTTTGCTTGAAGCCAATTTATTTAAATCCTTAGGTTCTAACTCCAAGTGCAACACTTCAGGCCCAGGTGGGCTAAGGTGTTGCCATGAACAAGACATTCTACACACACATGAATGGCGAAGAACGTGAGACCCTGAGCTTGGGACTGGCTCAAGGCCATTCGTTTCGGACGATGGCCACGGTATTGGGGCGGGCACCCAGCACGATCAGTCGCGAGGCTGCGCGTAATACGACGACGAGCCATCCCTATCGGGCCTGCACCGCTCACACACTGGCCGCGACTCGGGCTCGACAGTCGCGGCGTCCGCGCAAACTCCTGGATCCCTGGCTGTGGCGATATGTCCGAACCCACCTGCTCCACGGCTGCTCGCCCGAACAGATTGCCGGACGCCTCCGGCGCGAGTATCCTGCGGACATGCGCAAACGCCTCTCGGCTGAAACCATCTATGTCGCCTTGTACGTGTTGCCGCGTGGCACTCTGCGGAGCGAACTGTTGGCTGCGTTGCGGCAGGCCCGCAAGGCCCGCCGGCCTCGGGCACGCGGGAAAGATCGGCGAGGCCAGATTCCCAACATGCCCCTCATTGCCGAGCGCCCGGCAGACGTCGCCACCCGCTCCGTGCCCGGCCACTGGGAAGGTGACCTGATCAAGGGGTCTTCCAATCGCTCGGCAGTCGGAACTCTTGTGGAGCGGACAACACGCTTGGTGATCCTGGCCCGGCTCGACGGGACTGATGCGCTGAGTGTCCGAGAGGGATTTACCCGCAAGCTCAAGCATGTGCCGACCGCCCTGCGCAAAACCTTGACCTATGATCGGGGGAAGGAGATGGCTGAACACGAGCGCCTGGCGCAACGCCTCGCCATCCGCGTGTACTTTGCCGATCCGCATAGTCCCTGGCAACGCGGTACCAACGAAAACACCAATGGGCTGTTGCGACAGTATCTGCCGAAAGGGACGGATCTGTCGGGCTACACCCAGCGTGAGTTCAATGCCATTGCGCATCGGTTGAACACTCGACCGAGAAAATGCCTTGACTGGGCGACGCCCCTGGAAGTGTTTACGCAATTGCGTCATCAATCACCCGTTGCACTTGGAACTTGAAACCGCCATCCTTTTCCCTTGAGGACTCAATTATTTTCTGTTGGGTATTTGAAATTTTTGAGAAAGATTGGGCAACGAGGTATGATCTTTCGTTAATGAAATTCCAAATTCTCCTAGGAATTGAATATTTTTGTATATGAAGTGTACCTTCGTTTATGGCTATTCGCGTCCCATCCCATTCATGAGCAAAAGGTTCCAGAATTTCTCCGAAAAGAAGTAATGTTCCTAATTTTGAGTAAATAAATGCGGAGTTTTTAGAGCCTATAACATCGTGGTCTAATGAACTCACAATATATCGATTTATAAATGGGGATAATTTAGACAGGGAATGATCCGCTATTATTTCCATCGGCAATAGGTGTTGGCCATAGGGCTCTGGTGACGGAATTTCGTTCATAATAAATAGTCGCAATTGTTCTAATGCACGTTTAGATTCTTTTATAACGTGTTGGTCATCTAGATTTGGTAACCCTTGACTCAGAGAATGGAAAAGAAGCACACGCCAGGAAATAGACGCCAAACACTTCATAGCCCACGGCCCCTAGGAAATTGGACCCTGGGCTAACTCACCGGCATGTACAGGAATAAACACTTTCTCTGCAAAAACTGTCTCCCATTTCGAGAGCATTTCCTCGCAGGTATTGCATAACAAACTCATTTTATCAGTGTCTTGGATGCGGCGGTTGGGGCTATCCCCTTTACGAATTCGGCCTGGTGTATTTTTCTTCAGCCAGGAGACAACAAACTTGGGGAGGATATGGCTAACTCTAAGTTGGCGATCCTGCAGACAGAGTGAGCAATGAGGCAACAATTTATGGGCCGCCTTTTTAGGCCTGGAAATCGAACTTGGATCAGGCTATTGCAAATTTTGCTTTATTTTAGCGATTCTTTCTCAAAATTTTAAAGGAATTTTTTCTCCCATCACACAAGGTTTCCTGCTTTGCATTCCTCACCCAAATTTCATCCTAGCTTCCCAATACCCATCTTTTTGATGCGGGAGAGGAAGGTGGTGGGTTTGATGACGAGGAGTGTCGCCGCGCCGCCTGGGCCGTAAAATTTCAAATCGGTTCGTTTAGCTTATTCGCATATGGGTCAAGGCTGTAGTTATCTAGCTTAGGCTTCTTGCAAACCCAAGGACTGCGGCACGCCTTAAACCGTATAAATGACACGCAGGGCGGACAGATGGAGGGTGCTGCTTTGCAAATGCTTTTCCACATCCGAAATTTTCGTGCGCAGTAATTGCACTTCTTCATCGCGAATCGTTGGGTTGCGCTTTTGCAGGGTAAGGAGACGCTGTAATTCGTTATCTAATTCTTTATGCATCGAGGCGATGGCAGCATTGCGAAGCACGGGGAGCTGTTGCGCGGCCATTTCCTCAATGTGTTGCACCTGTTTTTTTAAGGTCGCACGTGTGCTCTCGATCATTTGCTGTGCGACTCTCCGATTGATCTTTTCCAGTAAAGTTTCGTAATTGTCAGGTGGTAGTTGCTGGGTATAGTTTTCCCCGTCCTGGTTGACCAGCAGGCGCAATGCGTTGCAAGGAAGGTAGCGCCCGATCTCTAATCCGGCGGGTGCAGGGCAGTTCGATTCGAATATGGCTTCGATTAAAATATTGCGAGGCGGAAGGTGTGGCATGTGTAACGCGCAGACACTGGCCCGGCCTCGTTCTCCATTCAAAATCAAGTCGATTGTCGCACGTACTAATGGGTGCTCCCAACTCAGGAAATGCATGTCTTCTCGCGCAAGGGCCGTCTCGCGATTGGTCGTCACGGTGATGCCGTCTTCGGGTAACTCAGGAAATTGTGCCACCTGTAAATGAGCACCCGGTCGTATGATCCAACTGCTTGGCGAATGATCTTCAATTTCAACCCCAAAAGAATCAAATGCATTTTCAAGGTATCGTAATAAGATGTTCTCCTGCTCAATGTGTTTGATTTCTTTAATCAACGGGGCAGCAATTTCCTGACGGCAACCACTGAGTTCGAGCAACCGATTGCGACCAAGGTTGAGTTGCCGGGTCTTTTGCTCGTGCAGTTGCCTGCATTCCTTGATGAACCGGTCCTCATCAAGGTGTTCGCCGGCAAGGTAAGCAGCAAATTGTTCTTCCATTTCGGCCTTGATGTGTTGGCCGGTTACGCAACTATGCTCAAACGAATTGAGTGCATCATGGTACCAGCGGCTCAGTCGTGCGTCTCTTGAACCTGCCGCGACAGGCACGTGAATGTTGATATCGTGCTGCTGCCCGATTCTATCCAGGCGGCCAATGCGCTGCTCCAGTAAATCGGGTTTATCGGGTAAGTCGAGCAAAACGATATTATGTAGAAATTGAAAGTTTCGGCCTTCGCCGCCAATCTCCGAGCAAATCAACATTTGCGGACCGTCTTCGGCCTCGGCAAACCAGGCGGCAGCGCGGTCTCGTTCCAGGAGACTCATGTGTTCGTGAAAAACACCGGCTGGCAGGCCATGCCTTTCCAGCAGTATTGTTGATAGGGAAACCGCGGTCTCGGCGGTCGCGCAAATCAGTAGGACTTTGTGCGGCGATAGTTCTCGTAGTTTATCGGAAAGCCAGTCAATACGGGTCTCGTTTCCGTCGTCATCGAGTGCGGCAGGAATGAAGTGACGCTGGGGAAACCCGCTGATCGACGCACGCGTGTTCCTGAACAACATGCGGCCAGTGCCGTGTTGATCAATCAACCGGTCGATGAGGTGTCGTCGAAGTGTGTAGGCATCGTCATTAGCGGCATTGAGGGCTGCTAGGTCGATGGCATCGCTATCATCAATGAGCGAACGTAAATGCGCTAGATTATCTTCAGTCATGATTTGATTATCGAGTAGGAGATTCACCAGCCCGGCAGTCGCGGTATGTTGTTTCTCCTCGGCTACGTAGCTGTCGAGCGAGTGGAAACGCGCCGGGTCGAGTAGTCGCAAGCGGGCAAAATGCCCTGCTGTGCCAAATTGCTCGGGTGTGGCTGTTAATAACAGGACTGAATCTGACTGATTCGCTAACGTTTCGATTTGTCGATACTCTCGGCTGCTCTCGTTCGGTGTCCACTTAAGATGATGAGCCTCATCGACGACCAATATATCCCAATCGCACATGGCAATTAACGGGGCGATGTCATCGCGGCAGGCAAAGTGTAATCCGCATAACACGAGGGGGAATTGATCGAAAAGGTTTTCAAGGGGTGCCGATTCTTCCGGATTGTCGAATGCTTCGTCGATATGTGAAAAATACTGTTCATCGATTAAGGTGAAGCGTAAATTAAAGCGCCTGAGCAATTCCACCAGCCACTGATGCAGGAGTGGTTCCGGTACGATAACTAAAGCACGGTGTATTTTTCCGGTCAGTATCAGACGGTGCAGAATTAAGCCGGCTTCAATGGTTTTACCGAGTCCCACTTCATCGGCGAGCAGAACACGGGGGGCGGTTCTCTTTGATACTTCATGGGCAATATACATTTGATGTGGAATCAGGCTGACACGTGGCCCGTGTAAGCCAAAGCTTGTTGATGCTTGTTGTGTGGCAAGGTGTTGTAACGTGGCCGCGCGCAGCTCAAACCATCTGTTGTCGTCAACTTGCCCGGCAAACAGTTTGTCTTGAGGTACATTAAACGTGAGTGCATCGGACAGCTCACGTTCATGCATGGTGGCCGTCTCACCACTTTCCCGAATGCCGTGGTAGCGCACTGTGCCGCTGACATGTTCTATTTCGGTGATCGAAAGACCCCAACCATCCATACTTTTAATTGAATCGCCGACATCAAATTCAACGCGTGTCAGCGGGGCAGTGGCTTTTGCATACGTGCGTGTTTCAGCAGCGGCGGGAAATTCAATTTGAACCGTGCGAAAGGCGACAGATTGGACGATGCCCAACCCGAGTGCGGCATCGTTGTCACTCACCCAGCGTTGGCCAGGAGTAAAATCATCCATCATATTCGTTCATCTTCTTTTAAGAGGTAGAGATTGCCTGGCTACTAAACACGAAAATCGATTTTGGAGAGGTGAAGTGAGTCTGCGGCATTCCCAGCCATGGTAATTGTTCTGCGCAGGGTGATTTTCCTGTTCTCCTTAAAGGAGAATACAGCAAATATTTACCTTATTCCTGGCTCATTGGTGAATACAATTTTGAACTGTATTCCATTCCTACCTCAATTCAAGTTCGTGACACCAATCTAATGGGTCTTCTCAATCCCCATTTTTTTGATGCGCGAGAGGAGGGTGGTGGGTTTGATGCCCAGGAGTTCCGCGGCCCCGCCGGTGCCGTAGATTTTCCAGTCGGTCTGTTGCAAAGCGGATTCGATGTTCGCTTTTTCGCGCAGGCGCATATCTTCTTCGGTCAGGACTTCGCCGGAGGCATCTCCATTTTTCCTGATGGGTGTTTTGAGTGAGGCTCCGCTGGCTTGGGGAACGGGCAGGTCGAACTTGACCGATCCGCACCGGGAGGAAATTACGGCCCGTTCGATGATGTTCTGCAATTCCCGCACGTTGCCCGGCCAATGATAGTTTTGCAATTTCACCACTTCAGCCTGGGTTAAATCCCGTCCCGTGCAATTCAGTTTTTTGCGGACCTGGGCCATGAACATACCGGCCAACAGCGGGATATCCTCCTTGCGATTGCGCAGGGGGGCGACTTCAATTGGAAAGACATTTAACCGGTAATAGAGATCCTGACGAAATCTTTTGGCTTCCACCTCCTGGGCCAACTTTCGGTTGGTGGCTGCGATAATGCGGACATTGACCTTTCTGGTGGTTTCCTCGCCTACCCGTTCGTATTCTCCCTCCTGTAAGACGCGTAAGAGTTTGCTTTGCATCTCCGGGGGGATTTCTCCTACTTCATCCAGAAACAGCGTGCCGCCATCGGCCGCTTGAAACCGACCGGCCCGGTCTTTCATGGCTCCGGTAAATGAACCTTTGGCATGCCCGAAGAATTCGCTTTCATAGAGATCTTTGGGAATTGAGGCACAGTTGACCCGCACAAGCGGATGGTCCTTGCGTTGGCTGCGGCGGTGAATTTCCCGCGCCACCAGTTCTTTTCCGGTTCCCGACTCCCCGGAGATGAGCACCGTGGCATCGGTGGGGGCCACCAGTTCGATCTGTTGCACCAGGTTGGCGATGGCCGGACTCTGCCCGATAATTTCGCCGAAGTTCTGGGCTTCCAGGACTTCTTCCTTTAAGAAGGTATTTTCCAATTCCAATTGGGCTTTGAGCCGTTCGATTTCCTCGAAGGCCCGGGCGTTGGCAATGGCCACGGCCACATGATCGGCGATCATCCGGAACCAGACGGTGGCCTCATCGGTGACCGGTTCCCGTTCGAAGACCGCCAGCACACCAAGGGTTTCCCCTTTATAGATGATGGGCTGACCGTGAAAGCCCTGGATGCCTTCCTGTCTTGCCCAGTCCGGCCGCGCGATCCAGGCGAGATTGTTATCCATTTCATTGATGACGAGCTGCTCGCCGGTCTTTCCGATCCGCCCTACTTTACACACGCCCAGCGGAAATCGGGAAAAGTACCCGTCGGTGTTCATCCATTCGGTCTTATCACCCACACCTGATCGGCCCGCACTGGCCACGAGGTGAAGGCACTTCGTCTGATCCGGACATCCCTCCCTTAACCGGCAGGTGGAGCAGATATCGCCTGGCTTGATCAGCCAGATTCGCGCCAAAACCACGGTGGGACGATCCGCCAGCCGCCGTACAATCAGCCACAGCAGGTCGTTTAAGGAACGTTGCTGGGCAATGTCCAACAACAGGCATTTCAGGGAATCCAGTGTGGTGGGTTCTCGGCATTCCGCCTTGGTCGTCGTCATAGCTGAAAATTTAAACGAAATTTCGTTTATGTGCAATGAGTTTTCGTGTAGCACGATTTTTCGTGGTAATTAGGAATGGGTTAAATATTATCTTTATAAATAAAACAATATGTTATGAAATTATATCGATTGGCACGGTCATTGTAATACCACGAAAACATGAATGCGAGCATTTACCAAAACTCACACAAGGAGAACCCAAACCATGACACGATTACCTGCAATCAATCCGGAGACCGCCACCGGACAGGCCCAACGTTTGTTGAAAGGCGTGGAAAGCAAGCTCGGCTTCGCGCCAAACATTATGCGGACCATGGCCAACTCGCCGGCGGTCCTTCAGGGGTATCTCGATTTTTCGGGAGCCCTCTCGAAAGGCCATCTATCGGCGAAGTTTCGCGAACAAATTGCCCTGACCGTTTCCGAGGTCAATGACTGCCGGTATTGTCTCGCGGCCCACTCGGCCATCGGCCGAACGGTGGGGCTCAGTGAGGAGGCTATCAGTGACAGCCGGCGCGGCGAATCACTCGACACCAAGGAGGCCTCGGCCCTGGAGTTCACGAGGCAGATGGTGTCGAACCGGGGACAGGTTACGGACGAAGAGGTTGCCAAACTCCGCAAGGCCCGGTTTACGGACGGGGAGATCACAGAGATCCTGGCCAATATCGGGCTGACACTGTTTACCAATTATTTCAACCACGTGGCTGGGACAGAGGTGGACTTCCCTGCGGTTTCCGGGCTGGAAGCCAGGGTCTAAAACCGTCCAGGTCTAAATTCAGAACCACCATTACTCAACCATTCATATCATGAAAGGAGAAAAACCATGACCACGCAAACTGCCCTTAACCTTCAAGACAGACTGGAAGACTTGTTTGCATACATCAGGGAAGGCCGCATTCTGGATGCCATCAATGAATTCTATGCCGAAGACACGGTCATGCAGGAAAATTCGAATCCCCCTACCGTCGGCCGGACGGCGAATTTGGAACGGGAACAACGGTTTCTCGATACCGTCAAAGAGTGGAAGCGCTTTGATGTCACGGCCAAAGGCGTCGGTGACGACGTGACTTTTTATGAAACTGTTATGGACTGGGTAGCCACGGACGGAACGCCGGTTCATGTTGAACAGGTGGTGGTCGCCAAATGGCAGGGCGGCAAGATCATCCACGAACGGTATTACCACAACTAATCCAAAATACTTTTCACCTATTCAAAAAGGAGATTGATCATGGCACTTCCCAACCCAGGCATGGACTTTATTCCTGATCAGACGGCCCTAGTCGTTACCGACCCCCAGAATGATTTTTTAAGCCCGGGAGGTGTGGCGTGGAGCGTGGTCGGCGAAAGCGTGACCGAGAACAACACTGTTGAGCATCTCGACACACTTTTTCGAACCGCCAAACAGACGGGAATCCAGGTGTTTGTTTCACCTCACTACTACTACCCCTCGGATCATGGATGGGCGTTTGAAGGCACATTGGAAGCGGTGATGCACAGTATCAACATGTTCGATCGTGTCGATCCGTTAAGTTTGGAAAATTTTACAGACTCCGGTGCGGATTGGCTCGAGCGATTCAAGCCATACATTGCAGATGGTCAAACTATCGTTGTGAATCCGCATAAAGTCTACGGGCCGGAGACCAATGATCTGGTGCTGCAATTGCGCAAGCGGAAATTCAGCAAGGTTATTCTTGCCGGCATGTCCTCGAATCTCTGCGTGGAATCACACATGCGAGAATTGATGGAGCAAGGCTTTGAGGTTGCCGTGGTCAAGGATGCCACGGCA
Source organism: Nitrospira sp. (assembly GCA_024760505.1). Taxonomy (GTDB): domain Bacteria; phylum Nitrospirota; class Nitrospiria; order Nitrospirales; family UBA8639; genus Nitrospira_E. Next base: position 977,338 of record CP058931.1, on the reverse strand, counting down.
GGCGCCAAAGTTCCCGAAGGGGATGGGTACAAATCCGCGCTGGTTAACTACCGAATGATTGCCAATACTGTCTTAACTACGGAAGAGATCGTGAACCATTTGCATGACTCAGTGGCAGCCGTATAGGGAAGCAATTTGTTTGATTCGATGCTCTTAATTTGAAAGGCGAAGATTCGCCGAACCAATAGAGTAAAGGAGAACATAAACATGAAACGCTTGAATAACACGATGGTTAAAGCATTTATCACCTTCCTGGGAGTGGTGCCGTTCAGTCTCCTCGGGCTGTTGGTTATGGGAGCGACGGCCTCCAAGTCCGGAAATCAGGAACCGGCGTCAGGTCACGCCGTGCCCAAGGCGGTCAACTACCCCACGCTTCATAAAACCGTTGAGGTCGACGGTCTGAATATTTTTTATCGTGAGGCAGGGCCTAAGGATGGGCCGGTTATTTTATTGCTTCATGGGTTTCCGACTTCCTCACATATGTTCCGCAATTTGATCCCGCAATTATCGGACCGGTTCCATGTCGTGGCTCCGGATTATCCAGGATTTGGAAATAGCTCTATGCCGACAGTGGACGAGTTCACCTACACGTTCGACAATCTGGCAATTGTCATAGAGAAATTTACCCGGAAAGTGGGCTTGAAATCCTATAGCCTCTATTTGATGGATTACGGGGCGCCGGTAGGGTTCCGGTTGGCGGTCAATCACCCCGAACGGATCGACTCTCTCATTATCCAGAATGGGAACGCGTATGAGGAGGGCTTGCGGGAATTTTGGAAACCGTTTCGGGCCTACTGGGAGGACCGCACGACCGAGAACGCAGAGGCTCTTGAGGGCTTTCTGAACCTGTCCGCGACCAAATGGCAATATACCCATGGGGTAAGGGATCCGGAAGCTATCAGTCCAGATAATTGGCTGGTGGATCAGTATCTTTTGGATCGAACGGGTAACAGGGACATTCAATTACAGTTGTTTTATAGCTACGGCTCAAACCTGCCCCATTATCCCCAATGGCAGGCGTATCTGCGCGAATATCAACCTGCTACGTTAATTGTGTGGGGAGAGCATGACAAAATCTTTCCGGCCGAGGGGGCTTATCCCTACAAACGCGATTTACAGAATCTCGAGTTTCACCTTTTGAACACGGGCCATTTTGCCCTTGAGGAGGACGGGATGGTTATCGCCGCCCATATCCGCCGTTTCTTGGATACCAGAATGGTGGCTCACCGGTGAACGATCGCCATGGTTGAGAAGTTCGGGTCACGTAATATTTATTTCATCAAAGGAAACAGATCATGACAACACTATTTGAGCCCTTACACATCGGTTCCCTGACCTTACCCAATCGCATCATCATGGCACCGTTAACACGGATGCGATCACAGCAGCCAGGAAATGTTCCTCACAAGCTCAATGCCGAATATTATGCTCAGCGTGCGACCTCCGGTTTGATTATTTCTGAAGCTACGCAAATCTCCCAACAGGGCCAGGGCTATCCTGGTACCCCTGGCATACATTCCCCTGAGCAGGTCCAAGGCTGGAAACTCGTGACCGATGCCGTGCATAAAGCCGGCGGCCGAATCTTTCTTCAACTCTGGCATGTGGGGCGTATTTCTCATCCCTCTCATCAACCTGATGGTGGGTTGCCGGTTGCACCCTCTGCTCTTGCTGCGGAAAACAGTGGGACGTATACGGTCGATTGGCAGGAAACGCCGATTTCGGTTCCGCGCGCATTAGAAACAGATGAAATCCCGGGAATTGTTGGCGATTTTAAAGCAGGGGCTGAAAACGCCAAATCGGCGGGTTGTGATGGCGTGGAAGTCCATGGAGCCAATGGGTATTTACTCGATCAGTTCCTTCAGGATGGTTCCAACTTACGCACTGACCACTATGGAGGATCCATTGAGAGTCGTGCCCGCTTGTTGTTGGAGGTTGTCGATTCCGTCATCGAAGTTTGGGGGAAAGATCGTGTCGGCGTGCGTTTATCACCCTTTAACGTGTTTAACGGCATGAAGGATAGCGATCCCATCAAGCTGTTCACTTATGTGCTTGGGGCGCTGGATACCCGAGGCGTGGCCTATGTTTATTTAATTGAACCACGTTCATCTTTCGCGGGGATGCAGTACGAGAGTCTTGAAGACAAACCACAGACCGCCTCATTATTTCGTCCTGCACTGAAGACTATCCTGATTTCTGCCGGAGGACATACTCCCGTTTCAGCCTCTGAATATGTAGAAAATAATTTGGCTGATGCTGTTGCGTTTGGAAGGCACTTTATTTCCAACCCTGACCTCCCGGAGCGTATCCGCCAATCCTCACCTCTCACCCCCTATGATCGTGCCACATTTTATGGCGGAGATATGAAGGGATATACCGACTATCTTTCATTGAATGAACAGGCTGCCTAACGACCACTTGAGTTAGGAAAAGGAGACTAAGCCATGAAACCACCAATCAGTGATATCGCGTTCACCCCATCCGTAAAGGCCGTCCAAGAGAGGATGGGATCACGTAAACCTTATGCTCGAATGGAAGAAGGAGACGGATGGTTGAGCACCATCACGCAAGAGCTTGCGGATTTTGTGAGGAAGCAGGATTCATTGTATCTGGGCACGGCCAACAAGAACGGAAGGCCGTACATCCAACATCGAGGAGGCCCCAAAGGTTTTCTCAGGGTACTGGACGACCACACTCTGGCTTTTGTTGATTTTGCAGGCAATCGCCAATATATCTCATTAGGGAATTTGGCCGAAAATCATCAGGCTTTTTTGTTCCTGATGGATTACGCGACCCAAACCCGAATCAAGGTGTGGGGAACGGCAGAAGTGGTTGAGGATGATCCCGCCTTGCTCAAGGAACTTACTGATTTCCGGTACAAGGGAAAGCCCGAACGGGTCATTCGTTTTCATGTGGAAGCCTGGGATTCCAATTGCCGACAACACATTCCCGTCAAATATTCACAAGAGGAGGTCGACCGCCTTATGTTGCCCCTTAAGACCAGGATCACGGCCCTGGAAACTGAAATTGAGATATTAAACAGACAATTGCGGGTGTCAGTGTAAACGAATATCAGTCGATTACTGTCCATGGCCATGCTGAAATAGGAGACAAGGAAATGAAAACATCCGTACAATTCAAGGAAACAATGTCCGAATCGATAGGAACTTCTGATTATAGATACGCAACTGCAAGGGGAACATCGAAACATGAATCATGAATCTGAAAAGTGGGAAGAGGAATTCCGAACCCTTTTCCAAAGTAAGGTCACGGGCTATAAAAACGGGGAGCGTAAGGTGGATGTAATGTTCACGAAAAAAGAGGAAGATTTTCTTCGATCGATCGGGTCCACGCCTCAGGAAATTTTCGACTTTGTGGAGGACTGGTGCGATGCCGGAGAACCCGATCCGGAAACTGCTCTCGCTATCACCAGGATAAGACGGGACTTTTTTTTGAATGATCAACAGGGGCAGTATTCAAAAATGGTGAAAATCACTGATCTGTTTCCGCCAAGGGAGGCGAAACTGGCCGGCTTGGAATGGTTTCCCCGCATTATCGAAAAAGCCAGAGCCAAACTTCATGGAGAGTTACCGCCCGATCTGATGTATAGTTGCGGTGCGGATCGTCGATTTCTGAGAAAAGTCAACGTCAGCCCCGTTGAATTTCTCCAAATGGTCCGGGAGGCGGATGACGACGTGGACCGCATCGTGAAATTTGTGACGGAACGATCGAAGACCTGACCGAAATGATTTTTTTGAAGGAGGTAGCTGATGCCAAAGATCGTGCGTTTTCATCAAACAGGCGGACCTGACGTTCTGAAGCTTGAGGAGTTACCTTTGGCCGAACCGGGTAAGGGAGAAGTTCGCATGAAGGTGGAGGCTATCGGCCTTAACCGCGCCGAAGTCATGCTGAGAAAAGGCCAATACCTGGAGACTCCTCAACTGCCCTCTCGGATAGGCTATGAAGCAGCAGGAGTCATTGATGCCGTCGGTCCTAACGTCACAGACCTCCGGGTCGGGGACCGGGTGAGCACGATTCCGTCTTTTCCCATGAGTCAATATGGGGTCTATGGTGAGAGTGCCATCGTCCCGGCCTCTGCGGCTGCTCCTTATCCCGGCAGCCTCTCCGCCATTGAAGGTGCCGCCATCTGGATGCAATACATGACGGCGTATGGTGCGCTCATTGAATACGGAAACCTGAAAACAGGCGACACGGTTTTGATAACGGCCGCCAGCAGCAGCGTGGGATTGGCGGCCATTCAAATCGTCAAGGCTAAGGGAGGAGTCGCGATTGCTACGACTCGTGGCGCGGATAAAAAAGCCTTTCTCCTTCAAGCGGGAGCGGATCATGTGATTGTGACCGATGAGGAAGATCTGGTGGAAAGAGGGATGGCGCTCACCTCTGGAAATGGCGCGCGCCTGGTGTTTGATCCGGTTGCAGGTCCGTTGTTGGAACAACTCGCTGCCGTCACCGCACCTGGCGGGATCATCTTTGAATATGGGGCATTGGCTCCACACCCAACCCCATTTCCTTTGTTCCCGGCACTGGCAAAAGGGTTAACCATACGAGGGTATACGCTGTTTGAGATTGTCAAAAATCCGGAAATGCTGAAGCGAGGGAAAGAGTATATTTATCAAGGATTAGAATCGGGCGCTTTGAAACCGATCATCGATCGCACGTTCCCTTTGGCCGAAATTGCGGAAGCGCATCGCTACATGGTCTCCAACCAGCAAAAAGGCAAAATCGTGGTGACTGTGTGAAATCCGGAAGCCTATTGCAGGTTGAAGCCTACAACAATGGAAGAATGGTTGGCAGCCCTCCCGCCATGTGACGTTGCTCGGTTGAACGAAGACGGATTTTAAAGATCACGCGGCGGCTCTTTTCCCGGCTCACCCTGCTATTCCCATCGTAAATCAAATCTTGCCTGCCACGGCCGGAAGCTGACGTCATGGCTTGGAAGCATTGATAGGCCGAAGGCTCTTGAGCCTCAATGGCCTCTAGCCCCTTCACCATCACAGCCAGAGATCGCTCCTGGCTTAATTTTAAATTATAGGCATCGTCTCCGCGATCGTCGGTGTGACCTTGGATTGCCAGGGAATCGATCTTGTCGCGTAAAGGTCCGCATAAGACAGCCGCATAGAACGGCATCGCCTCCTGTATAAACTGAACGGCGTCATGAGAAAGTATGCTTTGTCCAAACTCAAAAGTGAGTTTATTGTCGGGGACGACGATGAGAAGCGTGAGCGGATCGTGGGGATCGGAATCCAGGGTAAGTCCTAATCGCTCCAAGTGGTCCCGAAGGGCTGTCTGCACATTTTCTTTGTGTTCTTGCAATTGCGATTGGGCTTCGGAGGGGGCTTGGGTGATGAAGGCCGCAAAGAGCAAAATGAAGACCATGGCCAGTGAGGTCATGAGATCGATGATTCCCCCCGTCGTGGGAGAACTGGTGTTATCCGGATCCGTCGGGGAACTCATCCTGTCCGCCGGTGTCTGACTGGCCCGGGCCGTTTGGACCAGGAGCCGATTTTATCGAAAAAGCTGATCACTGAAGGGCTCCGAGCGTATGGAGAGGTCTTCCAGAGGGCTGGGCGGTCTTCGAAAGGTTTTTCTGTTGGCATAGGATGCAGATTGGCTTCCTTGAGCCATTTGGTGAGGCTGTGAATGGCATCGTTCAAATCATTGAGGGGACCATGAAGCCGATCGGTCATGACACGTGGAAGTTCCGACACGGTTCGTCGGATTTCGGCATGTTGCTCCTGCTGCAATGTCGTCAAAGTTTGAATGGCCGCTGTTAAATCGGCCGTGGGGCCGGCAAGACCGTGCGTCTCCCATCCGGCCAGGTGTGGGCGGCTTTCTCCGCCGGAGGACGAATGGTCTTTTGGGGACCGGCCTTGCATGGCCGTGAGTTGCTCTAACATTTGCTCCATGGTTTTTCGAGGAAAGAGTTGATCGATGAGACCAAGAAAGATGTAATGGTCGTGTATCAGTCTGGCCATGAGCGGTTTTTCAATGAACGTGAAGACATTGGCCACGATAAGTCCGACGATGGATGTCAGGAACTTGCCTGCCAGCCCGTTTATCAGCCCCTGAATTCCGACAATCTCACTTCCCTCGGCATGTAGCTTGCCAAGGCCGATAAACAAGGCGAGAAAGGTCAGCAGTAACCCGAGACCGGTGATGAACGAAGGCAATTGTCGATAGAACGGCAGATTCACATGTTTGGCAATGAGGGCTTCCTGAGTAAACACCTCTGCGGCGCGCTTGGTACTGAATATCCGAGGGTCGACAAACCAGGGGACTTGTTCAAGAATCAGTGTCATTCGGTATTGCGCCCATGGGTCGCGAAAGATGGGTTCCTGCTGCATTCCCGAGTCGAGGGTGTGGATGTCTTCACTGTCCATCCGGCTGGAAGAGGAGGCCGTCCGGTCCACATGGGTTGAGAATCCCTTTCCCGGATGATGCGTGAAGCGGTTGCGATCGATTTCCTTTCGTTCGTTGGCAAGTGCGTTCAACATGGGGCGTACTCGATTGAACGCCAGACGAACCGAAGCCGTTTCCTTCCGCATCTTGAGAATGTGCCATAGAAAAAATACCACAATCCCAACAGACCCCAGCCAACTCAGCATGGGGCTGTGGGGGCCGCCCAAAAAGGTCACGTCACGGCTCAAAAACTCCCACAGGCCAAACGTTGTGGTCACCTTGCCCTCCGGGATGTCATAGTGCCCTCGCTTTCTGCCTGGCAGTGTTGTGGATTAGCAAAACCCTATATAGCCGTCTCAAGTTTCATGCCGTCACTAAAACAAGTAGAAACTCATAAAATAAGGGAAGTTTTGTGAATGTTTGGGAACCTTGGGAGGGGTGTTGGGCAAAGAGTGCCTCCTGCATCGGCAAGTTGGTCCTCAAAAAAACTCATTCACAATCATCACCCCTATAAATCCTGACGCAATTCTCTTCCGTGGTCTCTAACTGTCATCTTCATTCGGTGCCAAGGTTTGCCGGACCATTGGTTTTGTTGATGTTCCAGGGGTTCACTCATGTTCATGGTTAGGGAAACCCGCAAGGCAAAATTCTTTTAGATTCCTGATAAAGCCAATGGGTTTGACCCTTTCTTCAAATGGCGTACAATAACTCCACGATTCCGGCCAAGCTTCTCTGTTGAAGGACATTTTTAGCGGAACATAGGCAAAAGAAAAGGAAGAAAGATGGAGGCTCCGAGAACCACCACACCCACTATCCTTGTTGTGGATGACGAGGTGGACATTTGTCTGGCCTTGAGTGATCTGCTGGAAAGTGAGGGATATCGGGTTGAGACGGTGGAGACCGGAAGCGAAGCGTTACGTCGAGTGTCCACCGTTCATTCCTATAGTGCCGTCATCCTCGATTTAGGTCTGCCTGACCTTGATGGGCTGATTGTCCTTCAACGCCTGTATGGGCAGGATCCCACCCTTCCTGTTGTCATTCTTACGGCGCATGGCGATCAAAAGGAAAAAATCTTCACCCTGCAACATCATGCATTTGCCCACCTGATCAAACCCTATGACCGGCAAGAAGTGGTTGAGATGGTGCATCGCGCGGTTGCGGCCAAAGATTTGACTCGGAAGGCCGCGCAGGCGGAGGAGGCCCTCACCTCCAGTGAATCGAAATGTCAACTCGAACGGCAACGCACGCAAGCCTTGCTTTCCGAAAGTGAACAACGACTGACCTTGGCCTTGAAGGCGGGAAATATGGGGATTTGGGACTGGCATATTCCAACCGGTCATCTTATCTGGTCGGAGGAAGTTGCCGGGCTCTTCGGGTTAGCGCACGGGATGCTTGATGAAACCTTTGAGGCTTACGAAAACTGCATCTATCCTGATGATCGCCCGATGCTTAAAGACGTCATTAGGAGAACGCTTGAAAACGGGGCGCCTTATGAAGTCGAGCATCGAATCGTGTGGCCCACCGGGGAGGTCCGGTGGATCGCCTGCAAGGGGGAGGTTGTTAAGGATCAGGATGGTCTCCCCCGACGAATGCTCGGCATCGTTCAAGATATCACCACCCGAAAACAGGCCGAGATCCATTTGCAGGACAGTCAACGGTTTTTGACCTCCATTGTGGATAATCTCCCGCATATGATTTTCGTTAAAGATGCCAAAGATCTCCGCTTTATCCTCTTTAATCAAGCTGGAGAAAAGCTCATTGGCTATCCCAAGGAAGCGATGATCGGGAAAACCGACTACGATTTGTTCCCCAAATCGGAAGCCGACTTTTATACCAGGAAGGATCGAGAAGTCTTACTAGGTCAAACCCTGATTGATATCCCGGATGAAGTAATTCACACCCAATTTCATGGGACACGGTACCTGCATACCAAAAAAATTCCGATCTTAGATGGTCAGGGAATCCCTCAATATCTTTTGGGAATTTCGGAGGATATTACTGAACAGAAGCAGGCGGAATTGGAACGGATAGAACGTGAAACCTTGTTACACCTTATTTTTGAAATGGGGCCGGGTTGCATTAAGCGGGTTGCCGCCGATGGAACCCTGCTCCACATTAATCCTGCGGGGTTGGAATTAATCGAAGCGACAAATGCCGATGAGGTGCTTGGAGGTTCTGTCTTTGACCTCGTCGTGCCTGAGCATCTGGATGCCTTTAAGCAGATGCATCACGAGGTAATACAGGGGAAGAAACAGACCCTTCAATTTGAGGTTCAGAGCCTCAAAGGCACCAGAAGTTGGATAGAAACGTATGCGGTGCCATTCAAGAATCCCGTCACGAATGAAGTGGAACATTTGGCGGTCACACACGATATTACGGAACGGAAAAAGTCAGAGGAGCAGGCTCAGCAGTTGTCCCGTCAGAACGAACTAATCCTGTCCTCGGCCGGTGACGGGATCTATGGATTGGATTTGCAGGGGCGGACGACCTTTGTGAATCCCGCTGGGGCAAAAATGTTGGGGTATGCGCCTCAGGAGCTCATTGGCTCCTTCATGCATGGAACCGTCCATCATTCTAAGCCCGATGGTTCTCCTTATCCCAGTGAAACCTGCCCTATGTATGCGGTCTATTCGGACGGGGTTATTCGGCATGTAGAAGGTGAAGTCTTGTGGCGCAAAGACGGCACCAGTTTCCCGGTGGATTATACCAGTACGCCAATTTGGCAGGATGGGAATCTGACCGGAGCGGTCGTCACCTTTCGAGATATTACCGAGCGCAAGCAAACGGAAGAAGCAATTAATAAATCGAGAGAGGATTTTTTGACATTAGTCGATTCACTGGAGGGGATTGTGTGGGAGTGTGAGTTCCCTTCTTATCGGCTTACCTTTGTGAGTCAACAGGCCGAGCGCTTGTTGGGGTATCCCATACATGAATGGTTAGAAAATCCCGATTTTTTCTGGGGTCGTCTTCATGAAGCTGATAAAAGCCGTGTGATGGAATATTGCCGGGAAGCTACCCTCAGGAAAGAAAACCATGAATTAGAATACCGGTTTTTCAAGAAGAACGGGGAGGTAATCTGGCTGAGGGATCTGGTGACCGTGGTGGTGGAACATGATCAGCCTGTGAAATTGCGTGGAGTCATCTTTAATATTACGCAGACGAAGCAGGCAGAGACTGTTCTCCAGGAGAGTGAAGAACGTTTCAGACTTTTAAGTGAAGCGATTCCTCAGCAGGTGTGGACGGCACGCCCTGATGGGTCCTTAGATTATGTTAATCGACGGGTTCTCGAGTATTTCGGCTCATCCTTTGAGGAGATGATCGGTCATGGGTGGCAGCGGTTTCTGCATCCGGATGATCTGCCTGGATGTCTGGATTCCTGGGCCAGGGCACGTGAAACCAACCAACCTTACGAAATCGAATTTCGCCTACTGCGGGGGTCAGACCATGCCTTCCGATGGCATCTCGGGCGGGCTCTCCCTGTTTTAAATCCAGAGGGGCAGGTGGTGAAATGGTTTGGATCCAACACGGATATCACTCAATTGAAACAGCTGGAAAATCAGGTTCGCCAATCTCAAAAAATGGAGGCCATTGGGACCTTGGCAGGTGGTATTGCCCATGATTTCAATAACATTCTTATGGCGATCATTGGCTATACGGAACTTGCCAAACAGAGTGCCAGGGACAATGTCAGGGCACAAAAAAATCTTGATGAGGTGTTGGTAGCCGGGCAGCGCGCCAAGGAATTGGTTCAACAAATTTTGACATTTAGTCGGCAAACCGAGCAAATACAGCAGCCGCTTGACCTTCAACTGTTGGTTAAAGAAGTTGGCAAATTCCTTCGTGCCACGTTCCCGGCGACCATCGACATTCGTCAACAGTTCACTGAGGCGACCTCGATCATATTAGGAGATCCCATTCAAATGCATCAGGTGTTGATGAATCTGTGTGCCAATGCCGAATACGCCATGCGGGGAAGCGGAGGGCTTCTTGAATTGAAGTTGGAGCGTGTGACAGGTGAACCTGATGGGATCGGCGCACATCCTGACCTAAAGGGGGGTGCCTATGTATGCCTGACTGTTCGAGATACTGGAACGGGTATGACTCCGGATGTCGTCCAACGCATCTTTGATCCCTTCTTTACCACGAAGAGGGTTGGTGAGGGGACGGGAATGGGCTTAGCCGTGGTCCATGGAATTGTCATCAGTTATGGCGGTGTTATTAAGGTGGAGAGTGAACCTGGACAGGGAACTATTTTTAGAATTTATTTTCCGGAGATGGAGGCGGCGAATTATCCAGAGGACAATACTTCATTGTCACAAGAAGTGTTCATGGGCCGAGGGCATATTCTTTTTGTGGAGGATGAGGAGCCCCTCGCCAGGCTTGGGGAGGAGGCAATGAAGGGGTTGGGGTATGAGGTCATGGTGCGCACGAGCAGCGTTGAAGCTCTGGAAGCCTTTCGGGCCGATCCCTTTCGATTTGATGCGGTTGTGACCGATCAAACGATGCCGCATATCACCGGGGAAGCACTGGCGCGTCAATTGTTAGAACTCAGACCCGACGTGCCTATTATCCTGTGTACGGGGTTTAGTCACAGTATGACCTTGGAAAAGGCCAAAGCCATGGGGATTCGTGCTTTTCTTTTAAAGCCGCTGCTGATCAAAGATCTCGCGTGGACTCTTCGGGAGGTTCTTCATCACTGACTTATTAAAAAAGACCCTTCAGTTCCCTTCGACCAAATGAGGTATTTTTTTGGCTTTAGTTTTGTAAAAAGGATGGTACCTGCAACTTTCCCAATTTCCTTAGAAGGACAATTTTTCTGCTTTCCTCCAGCCATTGAATTCACTCCAAACACTTACAAGAGGACCCTTCTTGAAAATGGTCACCCAGGGATTAGAGGGATGCCACAGCGTCACGAATGAATTGGGTCGCTACCATATAGGGGTCTTCCCCTCTGGCTGTCCATGTTTCAACCATGGATGGGGTGAAGGTTTGCCCTTCCCCAAAGGTGAGGGAGATGGGATGACGTTGAGGTGTCTTGGCATCGGGGGGCCAGACCTGAAAACTTCCTTTGATTTTGACCGGGATAATGGGGATGTGTAATTCACAGGCAAGAACCCCGAGGCCTTTCTTGAATGGAAGGAGCTGTCCATCAAGGCTCCGTTCCCCTTCGGGGAAAATCAGGAGGCTTTTCCCGTTCCGTAGAAGGGCGACTGAGGCCTTGAGGACGTTGATCAGGGGCGTCTCCGGACCCACCGGAATCACATGACCCACGCGTGCGACCCATCGACGAAACGGTGATCGAAAAAACGGTTCCCAGCCAAGAGTGTACAGTTGTGAAAAGGTGGATGGTGGCACAGTCGCCAAAATAATAAAGGGATCAACAAAACTCAGATGGTTGGCCGCCAGGATAAAAGGTCCCTCCTTGGGCACATGTGTGATGCCTTTCACGGTCAATGGGAAGGCTATGCGGGAGAGGCTTCCGACAATAGCCATGCCTAACTGCCCGATGATTTTATTCCCTCTGGAAAGCGGAGCGAGGACTGTCTTTGTCAGGGCTGGAGGGAGTGGGGTTTCGAAGATCTGATGCCAGGAGGTGGTGGTTTCTGTGTTTTCAGCGGGAATTTGCTGGAGGGCCATGAGCTTGGTAATAACATCACGCACCGTCACGACTTCTCCCATGAAAGTTTCCGGCACCGGTCCCAACCGGCTTTCGAGGGCTGCTTGAAATTCAACGCGTTTCAACGAGTCGAATCCCAAGTCCAGGTCCAGGTGATCGTCCAATCGTAGGGCGCGGTCGGCTGAAATCAGCCCGACAAGCGTTTGGATAACTGCTTGGCCTACGGTTGTTTGGCGAATCTCCTGGTCCGTCTCAGGTTCCTGCTCCGGTGCGGGTTCAACGGCAGTCTGCTTGGATTGCGTCATGGCACGAACAAGATGTCGCTGGATTTTCCCTAAGCGCGTGCGTGGGAGGGAATCTTTGATAAAGCTTACGCCACTGATCCGTTTGTAGGAGGGAAGGGTTGCGGCGACACTATTCAGCGCATCTTTGATATAGGTGGCGGAATCATGAATTTGGTGTTCTCGTAAATAATCAAAATTTGGGACAACCACGGCATGAAGATGTTCGCCCTCCTCACCGGCGCGGGGGAGTCCAAGGATACAGAGTTCGGCGATCGCCGGATTCTGTTGGTACGCCTCTTCCAATTCTTCGGGAAGAATGTTTTTTCCTCCAGGTGTGACGATCAGTTCCTTGATTCGTCCGGTGAGAAACAGGTGTCCGTCTGAGTCCAGATAGCCTAGATCTCCGGTAAAAAACCAGCCATCACGAATGGCCTCTGCCGTTTCATCCGGTGCTTGGTCATAGCCTTTCATCACATTAGGCCCTCGTACTACCACTTCTCCTATTCCTTCCTCGTTCGGCTGATCAATTCGCACCTCGACGCTGGCGAGTGGTGGACCGACGGAACCCGGTTTCAGTCGAGACAAGGAACTGAAGGCAATCACGGGCGCTGTTTCAGTAAGCCCGTACCCTTCCCGAATGGTAAATCCAAGGCTCCTTAAGTCTTTCGAGATTTGTGGATCGAGTTTGGCTCCGCCGCAGCACAGAAGCCGAAGCGAGGAACCAAATCGGCGGTGCACCGGTGAAAAAAGCTGTCGTCCAGGATTCCAGCGGGTATGGGTGCTTATAAAATCTGACAGGCTGAGTAACAGCGTGATTAGGGGACGGACGAACGCGGGACGCCGGCCGAGTTCTTCAAATATTGACCGACGAATCATGGAAAAGATTTGGGGAACTCCCACTGCGATCGTAATTCCGGTCTCATGGATACATTGCACCAGATCCGGTCCCTTGAGTGAAGATAAGAAGGTCATTCTGGCGCCCAGGAGAATGGGGACGAGGTAGGCAATCATAAAGGGATAGGCATGGTGCAGAGGGAGCATTACTAAAAAATTGTCTTCCGGTCCCGCTAAATCTTTCCCCATAATGTCTTTGGCGTTGGCCATAAAGTTGCGGTGAGTAAGTAACACGCCTTTGGGTTTTTTGGTGGTGCCAGAAGTATAGAGCAACGAAGCCACGTCGTCCGGATTCACTTGCCTATCGACGATCGGTTTTTGCTGTCCTTGTGATATGAGATCCTTCATGGACAGGTGGGAAGATTGGGTAGGGGGATCCATGTTCACGACGGTGATCGTGGTGGGAAGGCCTTGAATCAAGGCCACGGTTTTTGAGCTGACGAAGACGAGCCGACTATTGGAAGTGGTGAGGAAGGACAGCAGTTGCTCCTGTGGCATTTGAATATCCAGTGGAACGGCTGTGGCGCCGACGGTGAGGATGCTGAGATAAGCAATCACCCATTCCGGACGATTTTCAGCCACGAGGGCGACACGGTGGCCCGGACCAAGTCCGTGTTCATGAAGACTGCTCGCCAGTCCCCGAATGAGCAGTGACACTTCCCCATAAGTGTGTTGTTTATAGCCCTCCCCTTCTTTTATTTGCATGACCACATGATCGGAGGCGATGGCCGTGAGTGCAAAAAACGCCTCGGGAATAGTATCTGGAAGATTGGTGGGAGCGATGGGAGGAGCCTGCATCGTTTGGGTCTCCTGAGAGGGATGTCACGAACGATCCGAAACCAAGTCTACCCGAAAGGGGATATGGTTCCAAGACAAGATTTGGGTAGTGGGAAGCCAGCCTAAAAACGGGGCAAATTGGCGTGGTGAAGCTCACGCAGCATGAAGGGGAAAGGCTTTATTTACTGTCGGCAGGTGTGAAGACTTAACCAATAAGGAAAATATTCCGAAAAAGCCTGGAACTTTCTGTTCAGTCGCATAATGGTTTTTGGGGTCATTCCCCAGCTAGGTGTTTTGATTTATAGCCGAAAAAGAGATAGTTCTATGCCGTTCTTTAAAGTTGAAGATACCCGGGATCTTCGCGTCGGGACGTTTGTCAAACTTGAAGGGTCCTGGTTTAGCCATCCTTTTCCCACGAATACCTTTCAAATCAAATCCTCTGATGATCTGGCGACCATTCAAGCCCTCAAAAATGTCGTCATTCTCCAAGATCCGGAACGGTCGGTCTCGTTCGATGGTGAGGATGTTCCGGATGAAAACCGGCGGCCCCTGAATCTCGAGGAAAACGTCAGTAGGGAGGAAGATACGGAGGCCATTTCCGAATCAGCATGCGATCACCCGGAAGACGACGAACCACTGATAAAAGAATCTTCCCTATCCACAATCCTGGACCGGCGCCAGGATTACCATGAATTTCAGAATCACCTGCGTAAGATTGAAGGGGCATATCAAAAAACCCTGGGACAGGGTAATGAATTGTTCCGGCAACTGAGTGATCGCCGGCAGTCTGGACGTAAAACCGCGGATGCAATGATCACGAGTATCGTCACCGCCATACAACATCCCAAAACGGCGATGTCGTTAATCGATGTGGTCGGCAGTAACGGGGCTATATGGGGCCTGTCTGAACATGCCCTCAACGTATGCACCCTCTCCCTTCTCATCGGCCGTCAGTTAGGGCTGGAAGTCGAGGCATTACTTGAGCTTGGGCGTGGAGCGTTGTTCCACGATGTGGGTTATCGGGCGTTACCCATGAATGTCCGATTTAGTGCGGGTGGTATGAAAATCCAATCGGATCCGGACTTGGGGCCACGACATCCGGAAGTAGGGCGACAGCTGATGGCCTCCTTTCCAGATACCAGTCCAGCAGTGCTGGAAATGATTGAACGGCATCATGAACGACTGGATGGTTCGGGATTTCCGAATGGCATGAGTGCAGACGCCCTTTCATTGGCTATAAAAATCGTTATGGTCGCGGACCATTATGATGAACTCTGCAATGCGCCTGACCTACAAACGAGTCTCACCCCCCATGCGGCGTTGTCCCGACTCTTTCGCCACGTGGTTATGAAGGGAGAATCGTCCAGATTCTGTCCGGAGGTGGTGCAAGCCCTGGTGCAGGCCATTGGGGTCTATCCACCGGGGAGCCTGGTGGAATTAACGGATGGATTTCTCGGGGTCGTGGCACGGATCAATATTCATCACCCAACGAGACCGACGGTGTTGTTATATGCGCCCTGGATCTGCCGAAACGATGGGATGTTGGTCAATTTGTCACAAGAGCCTGAGTTGGAAATCAAGCAGGCCCTTCATGTAAAGGAAATACCTCTGCATGCCCTCGCGTACTTGAGCCCCCGTCGAATGGCCATGTTTGTGCATGCGACCGAACCTACCACTGTGGCGTCCAACAGCAGGCGGCGTCAAAATTTTAAGCCAAATCTTAAGCGGTAGCCTGGGTGGTTTTGAAAAGAGACGGTTGAGTTTCATGAATACCGTAATCCCGATATAAATGGCAGGACGTTAATTGTTCATGGACTGTCAGGGATTGCCAAATTTCTTCAAAATAGCCTTTAGCTAATTCAAGAAATGAGCCTTGCTCGGAATCCTCAGAAAAAGACATATCATTTGTTCCCCCTTTTGGGACTCGCTAATTTGTAAAGGGGTGTACCAGATAAACGGAAGATGCTAGCCCGGAGATTTTTCTAACCAATCTTTGGCTTCGGGATAAAATTGGCCTAAAATTTCCTGACTCATCCTTGAGAGTAGAAAAACGAGTTTGGCCTGGAGGTGATCCGTCATTGCGGTTGTGGGTTGCGGCGATCGGGCCAGTTTCCACACTTGGTGTAGAGCGTCTTTTTGTTGTTCAAGAACTTTTTCGGCGGTGCGTTGCCAAAAAACGGGAAACTCTCTTGGGTCCGTGTAATCTCCCCGTCCCCTCCCGCAATGGGTCACCGCTAAATAGCGTAACAATGCATCCCGCGTTTGTCGGTCAAGAAAGGCAGTGACCCAGGATATCCGATTGGAATCGCCTGTTTCCTGACTTTTGGCATAGGTCCGTTCGGCGAATGCTCCAAGGATCGCTCCTCCAATGGTAAACGCGCCATGAGAGAGTCCACCGGTGGCTAAGTCCGAAGCCAATCCGGCTGCCGCGCCACTGGCCAGTGCTCCCCAGAACGTTTCTTCTTCCCACGGCTTTTTTTCACCTGGCACGGTCACATCTTCAATCCTGGATTTGAGTGTGTGCGCGGCATCGCCGGTTAACCCATGCAACTCAATAAGATCTGCGGTGACGCCTGAGATGCGTTGTGCTAAACGTTGGTCAAGGGCCTGAATCGCATTTTTGATTTGCGGCTTTTTTGAGAGCCCCGTCGGCTCTTGGGGAAGGCGTTCTCCATCCAAGGCGGTCTCGATCAAGAGTTGAGTGAGATGGTGCATGGATGTATCAAAGATCTGCCGGTGGATGGCATACCAGGCCTTACCTAATTTTTCCATCGTGGGGTGTTTTTCCGATGGCAGGACTTGAGTGACGTGATCCCATAAAACACCCTCCTGAACCCAGCAACGCGTAAAGGCGTCCAAGCTCATCACGTCTTTAATGACGCGTTGATTAACCCAGTGTTGTTTCCAAAGGGATTCCAATTGTCGCTGTTGTTGTGGATCGATCAGACCGGTTTGATTCACTAACACGATGACGGGTTTATCGAGCCATGTGAGGAGATCGAGTTCAGGTTGAAGGTAGCCCGCCATGGACGGATCCTCTGTCGCATTGACGAGGTATAACACCACGTCAGCTTCATCCCTGACGTTACGGATCGCTTGCTGACTGCACCAAAACGGTTTGTCTGCTATACGGTCCCAGACTTGAGACACCATCCACCCAATGGGGTTGTTGAGTCCTTGAAGACGGGCCAAGAGCTTGTGGCTATTTCCAAAACCTGGGGTATCCCACAAGTTGAGTCGGGAGCCATCAGAAGTCTCCAGCAATACAAAGTGTTCATTTTGAAGCGTGACATGGGCCTGATCGAGCACTTGTCCGACGTCGCGACGCAACAGAGTGCGGGCCAAGGTGGTCTTCCCCATATTGGTATGGGAAATGAGTGAAAGCGTGATAGAAGAAGAAAGGGCCGCCATGTCATCTCACATTTTTGGAGGCCACAAAGCAGCTTGGACCTTCTCCAGAAGCTGGTCGCGGGATGTCTCTTTGGCATCGAAGGCCACGATTTGTAGATGGTAGTCGTTGGCGAGTCGTTGCCAGGTTTGTTGACGTTCTCTCATTTGTGTCTGATCAGCAAGGCGCCGATAGGGCTCCTGGTCCAGAACAAGGAGTAAGTGATGTTGTCCATTAGAGGATTCAATTGAGGCTTGAACCATGTGAAAGAGTTCGCCGTGCACCTCCGCTTCCGGGGTTTGTGCCAAATTACAGAGAAGAACCACCGTTTGAGGTGAGGCGTTTGCCTGCAACCAGGTCACGCTTGTCTGTCCATAAGGAAGTGGGTCTCTCCAATGCAAGGTCGCTTGATTGCCAATGAGATCCAGGAGGCATTGTCCCAAGCAATCTAAAGCGGCTGGAGAAGGTTGATAGCTATAGGGCACAATGTCAATTTGGATGCCTTGTCCGCGTTCAGTACTCAGCAGCTGCAGATAATACGGCTCATCGAGAGGGAGCGTGAAGGATTGCGCAGCTTTGTGTGCGAATCGTGCGGATAGCCAGGCCAGAATTACCCGAGGTATGACGATACTCACAAATGCCGTCAGTGTCCACATGTGAATCCACTGTGCAGCAGAGCCCTGGCCGGGAGCTTGAAGATGTGCAAGGTCTTCGGCTGATGGAAAGGGAAAACCCAGAAGCCAGGCTGCTGGTCCCAAGAGTCCGTATAAGACCGTATGCACCTGTGCCGCTGATAAGAAGGTGCTTTCCCACGTGGCTTGATAATCTAGAACTAGTCCACGGACGTACATACTGAGGATGATGCCTAGAGCCAGACAGGCTGATCCAATATGCAGCAGATGACGAACGCGACTGATAATGACGGGATGCCAGTGCCTCCACCACAGGTTCATAAATCGTTCGGAAGATTGAAGAACCCATTCTCTGACCGCACCTCCAGGTAAAGCAATTTTTGGCCATGGTCCTTTCCCCAACCATTCCGCCACGGTGGCAAATCCTTTGGCCAGGTGACGGAGAAGTGGCCCGGTTAGGTCCTTTCCCAGAAGCGGCGGCAGAATGGTACCCGCATAGGTCCCCATATTCCACAAAAGCAGAATCAAGAGTGGAAAGTTTAAAAGATTGACTCGTTGGGTCGTTCCGAGCCCATTGATAAACAGGCCGACAGCAAAGGCCGGTATCGCCACGATGGTATATGGAATTGTAGCCTGAGCGCCTCGAAACGATTCCGTGATCATAGGATAAGAAGTGGAGAGAAAACTCCAGAGAAATTCCGCCCGATTGGTGAAGAATTGGATAGACCTTTCTGCTGATGAGGGTGGCTCGTGGGGCGAGCATTTTTTTGCGTGTTGGGTGGCTCGCTGTCTGGTGGAGTGTGAGATGTATCGTCCTTGTGGGTCTGATTGTTCAAACGCCTGGATTAATAGAATTTTTGATACCTGTTTCGAGTTCATAACTGTAGCCATTTTGGCACCAGAATCTGTGGCAATTTCAGGATGAGGTCACTAGGCAAACAGCCTGTCAGGATTGACCTACAACCATGATTGGTCCGACTGTTGTGTCTGTGTAGAAGGTGATGTGTTTTGTTGTGTGATAAATGGCTAATTGCATGTTGTGAGGTCAACCCAGGGAAAACGGGAGACGCAGTGTATCCTTAGCTTGTATGGCTCAGGTATGGAGGGAAACCGAACCGGCATGTTTTGACTCGGAAGAAGAAGCATCCGGTTGAGGCTCCTGGGAATTATTGTTTACGGATTGGGTAGCAGAGGCCTCAGAATCTAACAAGATGCTGATCCAACGGGTCGAAGGGCTGCTTTCCAAGGCAATTTTCACCACCATGGTCATGGGAACAGAAAGCAACATTCCAACCGGTCCCCACACCCACCCCCAAAACACTAAGGAAAGAAAGACAACAAGAGTGGAAAGGTTAAGCTTCCTCCCCATAAGTTTGGGTTCCACTACATTACCGAAGATCAAGTTGACGGCTACATACCCCGCGGCTACCAGCAACAGGTGTCCAATGCCGAATTGAATGTATCCCAATAGCATCGGCGGGACTGCTGCAATGATAGACCCGAGGTTTGGAATAAAGTTAAGCAAAAACGCCAGAAGTCCCCAGATAAGGGGAAAATCAATCCCTAAGGCCCACACCCACAACGCGACAATCACACCCGTTCCAAGGCTGACCACGGTTTTGATAGCTAAATAATTATTGACGGCGTCCGTTATTTTTTGGGCCTGGGAGAAAGTGCCTTTTGGATCTCCGAAGGCTGCTCCTACTTTCTTTTGGAAACTGGATGCCTCAAACAAAATGAAAATGACGGTGAGGAAAATTAAAAAAGAATTCGTGAGCACGTTTCCCAGACCGGACAACATTTTGGCTACGAGCCTCATTGAAGCACCCGGATCGATGGATTTCAGTAATATGCCTTTATCAAGTTGAAAGCCCAACTCCTGAATCCAATGGATCATGGGCTCGATTTCTTGGGTCAGTCGAGCTTGGTAGCGTGGAATGGCTTCAGAGAAGTCATCCAGGGAGGTCCCAATAATCAGGATAAACACAACCCCCACACTGAGAACTCCTAGGACGACACCGAACACCGCCAATGGCGTGGGTATGCCTTTTTGTCGAAGCCAAAAGACTGGTGATGCACTAATAATGGCAAGAAATATTGAGACAATAAGAGGGACCAGGATGGGTTCTGCAGCCCGCATCCCAGCTACAACTATGATAAATGCTGCGGTGGTCAACAAGAATCGACCAGCTGGGGGATGGCTGGAGGGCGGTAGTTGGGAATTCTGCTGGTTGTGCATAATGAAAAGACTTATCGCGAAAACCGTTTCTCCTTTGGGTATGATACCCGTTTTTTCCTTTCCTGTCTTGGAGAGAAAAGGTGTGGGGGCTATGGATAGAAGTTAGCGGAGGAAAAGAAAATTCAAGAGTCTCTAAACTCTTAGAGTGGTGATTGCTGAGATGACCAAGATGATGGGCTAGAGGACTATTCCTGAATGGCCTTCAGCCGTTGCTGGAGATACCCATTCCGGACGGCACCATACAAATCAAGCGTGCCTTCCTCAACGCCTTGAAATTTTTCCAGCGTGAGCGCACGGAGATTAACCGTTTCGCCGGCGACCATCCCAAGCCGTGAAAAGGTGACGGTCATATCGTGTTGGATCAGCCGCGGAGCGTCAGCAATTTCAATAAAAGGAAGGACTAGCCAATTAAAAGGGTCAAGAAAAGAGTCGCCGATGAATCCAATTCCATCTCGTAAGGTGAAGGGGCCAAGGAGCGGAATCATGAGGAACGGTCCAGGAGGGACGCCATAGGTTCCTAAGGTTTGCCCAAGATCCTCTTGCGGAGTCTCCAACTCGAACATAATTCCAGCCGGATCGAACAATCCCCCGACCCCAAGTGTGGAATTGATAAGGAATCGGCTCAGCTCAATGCCAGCTCCCTGAAACTTTGCTTGAAAAATGTTGTTCAATAATCTCGGGACAAATCGAATATTTTGAAACACGTTTGAGAAGCTTTGTTGGACATCGGGAGGGATGAAAAAATTGTAAACTTTAGCAACCGGCTTCACCACGTATTTGTCCAACCGGTAATTAAATTCAAAAACGGCAGAATTAACAGGTTCAAACGGATCATAGTCCTTATTCTGGGAATCACCAGACTCGTCAAAAGGATCAAAGAATTCATTTTCATTTCCTTCGCCTTCAGCGTTGAGTCCGTCCTCAAATTCAGCGATCTGAATGTCTGGTCCGGTTTCCATTCCATCCTGGGTCTTCGTGGATTTGGACTTTCCCGCACATCCACCAATTCCTACCGCGAGGCATAGAATGACCCAGATGGACAATCGCATCGTTTCTCCTCTCATGCCAAAGGCTTTTCTTTTAAGATTTATATCGGGCCCGTCCACTTCAATCCGATCGTTGGAACGCAAGATCGAATCAGTCATGTGGAATAACTTCAACTATTTCAGAGATAAACCGCGCGGACTGTAACAAAATCCCATACCCAAGCCAAGAATCTCTTTCCTCGTCCCCACATCTTGGAAGACCTGTGAGTGGTGACAAAATTCAGGCCTTTTTCGACTTTTTTGGTAAAGGCATGGAAAAGGATGCTGAAGGTTTTGTCAGCTTCCTTGACAAAACATTACAGGAAAAATCGAGAAAAACGTAGAT
Organism: Nitrospira sp.; assembly: GCA_024760505.1. Lineage (GTDB taxonomy): Bacteria > Nitrospirota > Nitrospiria > Nitrospirales > UBA8639 > Nitrospira_E. The sequence continues at coordinate 955,719 of CP058931.1, read as the reverse complement.
ACTGACCATTCTTTGTCCTGATGTTTCTTAGAGGTCGTAAACCGTTTCGACGTTTTCAATAAGGACTTTCTTCTTAGAGGGAATAGGTTCCTCATTATTGGAGGGGAGTCAGCATTAACGATAATCAATGAGCAGCATGCGACACTGCTTTTTCAGTGGCACTCCCTTTGCTGATTCATCGCAGGTGATCAACAAGGTTCACGGGGTACCAATGCCTCTTAACCAGATGGTCAAATTATCTGAGAACGTTCAATTGAAGGGAGACCACCTATGAGCCCATCGGTATCGGAGCAGAAACCTTCCTGGAATGGTTCCATTAAACGAGTGAAAAAACAGGACCGTCATCCTGTCTCGTCCGGCGGCGGCTCTCCCGAAATGGATCGTTCGTCAGGAGTGAGTGACAAGCAACTTCCCCTATACCTAAAGGAAATAGGGCAAGTGTCATTACTTGACCGGGAGGGCGAAGTTCGTCTGTGCAAGAAAATTGAGGAAGCCCGGCGAAGTATGTTGGAGATTCTGTACTCCCTCCCTATGACCTTGGACTATCTTCAAGAACAACGCATGCGGTTGTTGAATGGCGAAATCCTGGCCAAACATGTTGTTCAAAAGGAAAAAGAAGGGGATGTGGAGACCGAATCGGAGGAAGAACCTGACATTCCAGATATTCAAACCGAACAGCAGGAGGATGAAGAATTTCGTCAACGGGTAATTCAGCAACTGAGCCACCTTTGTCATTGTGTTCAATTCCTGATGGCCAAGGAAAATGTATCCGCATCCAAGCAAGGCGCTTCGGCCTCGATGCAAGCCAGAAAAAAATTATGGCAAAGTCTTGAAGGAGTGAATTGGCATCCTGCATTTACCAAACAGGTGGAAAGCCGCATACGGGCAACGGAACGCCAACTTACTGAAGTATTGAAACGATTAGGATTATCCCCTCAAGATATTTTTAATGGTGATGAGCGAACCCATGGGGTGGGTCGCAATTCTCTACCCGCCATAAACCCTGGCGTTGAGGTAAACTCAGGTTCCCATCGTTCCACCCTGGAGGCTGGAGAACACCTCGTATATTTGGAGCAAGAAGTTTTGCGCCTGTGCTTTTCAGAATTCCTCGCACGGGTTCGGCAATTGGATCAAGCTAGAATTCGCCTGCATTTCGCCAAGGAGGCGATGTTGGAGGCAAACTTACGCCTGGTTGTTAGTGTTGCCAAGCGTTATGTGAATCGAGGCCTCGATCTACTGGACCTCATACAGGAAGGCAATATCGGCCTGATGCGTGCAGTGGACCGTTTTGAGTATCAGCGAGGCTATAAGTTCAGCACCTATGCGACGTGGTGGATTCGACAGGCGGTAACGAGGGCATTGGCCGATCAATCCAGGACTGTGCGGATTCCGGTGCACGTGTGTGATGTGCTTACTCGAGTGCGACGAACGCTGGATCGTTTAGCGGTGCAATTGGGGCGTGAACCGAAATTGGAGGAGCTCAGCAGCGCGGTGGATATTCCACTGGATAAATTGTCCACGATGTTGGAAGCGACAAAAGGGACTCTGTCGCTCGAAACTCCTATGGGCGATGAGGACGGTTCGCCGCTCTCTGATCTCTTACAAGATCCTACAGCCGTTTCTCCATGTTATTCGGCGGAACGGGTGGATCTCCAGGAAAAAGTGACTTTCTTGTTAGGGACTTTAACACCTCGGGAGGCGCATATTATTCGGCGACGCTTTGGTATTGGAGAGCTTGAGGATGCTACTCTTGAAGAGATCGGCCTTGAATTCTCTGTGACCCGAGAACGCATTCGACAGATTGAGGAACGGGCCTTGGCCAAATTGCGTGAACCCCAACGGAATGTGGTCTTGCGTAATTTTTTTCAACCATCCGGTCCAGCCTTAGATTAGCCCGATACTTTTCGTGAACGTGTGATGTCGAACCAAGTAGGCGACTGATTTCAAAGTAGAACAATATTTTCAAAGTCACTTAAGGGAAAAGAGGATCACCCGAGGGTGGTGAAGAATCCGTCATTGGAGATTTGTAATAACCAAGACTACTTTGGAAATTGGCGCCGGTAGTTTGGGCATTGAGGAAGGTCGTTCCATTAAGATTGGCCTGCTGAAAATCGCTCTCATGCAGGTCAGTGTCCTGAAAATCGGCCCAAGAGCAGTCCGAGGAAAAAAAAATCCCCCCCCGAATTTGTGCACGAACAAAGGTGGCGCCTCGAAGGGTGGCATGTTGGAAGTCGGCTCCTTGAAGTTCCGCTTGCTGGAAATCCGCCCATATAAGATCGGTTTGTGAAAAATTCGCCCAGGCTAATTGGGCACCTCTGAAACGGACACTTCGCAGATTCGCTCCTTGAAAATTTGCGCCACACAGGTTCGCTCCCTCAAAATTCGCCCCAGGGAGGTAGGCTTCTTGAAAATTGGCATTCCGAAGATCCTGGTGGCGGAAATCGGCCTCGCGGAGGTCAATCTGAAAAAAATCTTTAGAACTTGGTGGAGCGGTGTGGGTAGGCTGGGCGTCTTCAGATTGTCCATTTTCCCTTATTCCAGCTTGCAGGGAGCGTCTCCAATTCCTATGTGTGTTGAGAAGAAGTGCCCGGTCCTCTTCTACCTCGTTGAGAGGAGGCTTTAAGGGACTGTCTTCAATCGCTGCCATGGAGAAATGCCACGAAAAGACAACAGAAAATAAAAAATGGGTTAAAAGGGAGCAATGGTCTATAGGGCACGATGAAACCTTAGCGAAAATGACACCAAGGGTCCAGTCCAAAATGAGGGCCTGAAGGCATCAAGGAAATTTAATTATGGTATACAAATACTACGCCCCCTGTGGCCATGAAACACGAATCGAAGGATACTCAAAAATGTTTCAATGACGGACATGGCAAGAATTAGACATGTGGTGAGGTGATATGGAGGTGATCTTAATTCTATTTTGGATGGTCGTCGTGCTTCTGAGCTATCAACTATGGGTATTACTGAAAAGACATGGTTCATTTCTCCGGATACTGAAAGAACTTTCTGATCGTATTCGATCGGGGTTAGGAGCGGTGGAAGTCAGAGAGCTAAAGACCATTCAAGCTGAATGGTTTCGTTTGGAGCAGCAGGGCAATTTAAGGAAGGTTTTAGGGGTCAAAGCCGGGGAATACTTCCAGCAATTTCAAGAATGTTTTCATAAAGGAGAACTTTCTGTTGATGGCATTGAGCCCTTTGAGGATTCAGTTTTTGACATGAACGAGTCCGACCCTCGACCCAGGTCGATCATGTGGAAAGGCCTTCGTTTTACGCTTAGCGATTCAATTTGGTTTCAAACGGGGGTGGTGCCGAACGAAGATGTCGAGGATGATCAAGTCCAATCCATGGTGCAAGGGCCATTTTGTCGGGGGTGCCTGAAGCGATTGGTGGGGAGGGTTCCGGCCCAGATTTCATATGTTCCAGCGCAGTGCCACAATTGTGGACTATCCTGGAGCATACATGACCTCGATTATCCGGAATGCCCCTTCGTGATCTCAAGCGTATGGTGTATAACATGCTTGATCAAAAAGTGAGAATGAGTAGAAATGTACAATGCTAAGTCTCCATGATGGGTGAGGAGGATTCAGATGCTGCCTAGTGATCTTTTGCTACCAGACAGAACTTGTGTGGGTGTAGTTGGGATGCTATAAACGACCACTATGCGCCCTTGCCCTTCCTGTTCACAAGAGAATCCCGATACCGCGAACTTTTGTTTGCAATGTGGACAAGCGCTTGGTTCGCCTTCCTTAGAGACTCCAACAGAGGCCAATCCTGAGGGACTCGGGACCAGGACTCCTCCCACTCAATCCCAATTATGGGAAACGTTCATCGGTCCAAGTAAATCCATTCAATTTTCAGTCAAGACCGGGTGGGTGTGGCGCTCGGCTTTTTTGTACTACAAGGAAAAATTTGAAAATATTGAAACCCCTCAAGGCCCACGATTTGTCCTAAGTTGGAACTGGCCCGCCGCGTTGTTTGATTCGTTTCTTTGGTTTTTATATCGCAAAATGTATCTATTTGCGTTGTTATACGCTGTTGCCCCGGCTCTCGCCATTTTTATGACTGGGGATGTAATGGTGGGAATTGTATCGAGAATTTTGGCAGGAGCCAGCGCGAATTACTTGTATTATTGGCATGTGAAAGACAAGGTGCAGAGAATTATGGCAATGCCCAGTCTTGATGATACGAGCCGTGCTCACCTGATTCAGGAAGAGGGTGGAGTTCAACCTTACGTCCTCTGGTTAGGAGTGGTGTTGCATGTGTTGATGCTTGGCCTATTGGCTGCGGCGATTGTTCAAGGGCCTCCGGTGCAGGATCCTCTTGGTGGAACGGAAGGACGTCCTTCTCAAAAATTCTTTTAAGAGGGAGAATTGGGGTTCTTTGTGGCCGGAGGGATCTGGGATTCATTTGAGGCGGTCTGCCAATTGAACCACGCTCGAAACCATTCATAGTCAGATTGATAGGCGGTGGATTTGGCGTCCCCTTGTTGGCCCTTTTCTGTCAAGAGTGTGTAGGTCCTGGGCCAGTTTTTTGTCCACCAGGATTTAAGGGCTTCAGGTGTGGATGGCTGATCGTCTGACTGGAAAATATTTGCGGCATCAACAAGCTGGGCGATGAGCTTCCAAGCTCGATCTTTTCCCAAACCCAAATTTCGAAAATGTTCCCGTAATAAAAAGACTACCCACAATTCCGCACTGTGTTTTTTGTTGTGTTTAAATGGTTGTGTTTGGCGAAGGGGAATCGGGTCAAAGTTTTTAATGATTGAGGTATAATCGGGGCCTCCATACTCTCCGACCACTTTTGCAATACCCTCTAACATGTTGGCCAATTCGACCTCAACTTCTGATCGAGGGGAGTCAGCGGGCCTATCAAGCGGACTAGGTGTCGTAAGCATATCAATAACGGGCTTAAGTTCCCTGAGGCGACCGACTGCAGCCTTGAGGATACGTTCCGACTCCAACCAATAGTCGGAATCGTTTTTTGCAGTTCGTTCCTGTCCTGCTGGGGGAAGGACTGCTGGAATCCAATGCCTGATAAGTGTAAATAGGATATAGTCCAGATCACCGCCTTCCTGAGCTGCCCGGTCCAAGGCGTTTTGCGGTCCAAGGCCTTGGCGGAAAAACTGTTCTGTTCGATCTGCGACGCCGTGTCGGCCTGCCAAAGCGGTCCACCAGCGTGCGAATTGTTCCCATTTATATTCGTCAGAGGCCATATCGTTTCGAAAGAAGGTAAAAAATTCCTGGTCATGGTACGATTCGCTGCGAAGCAATGCAAGCAAGAGTAGGTCACCTAACAATGTTGAAGAGGCAACCACGAAAGGGAACGAGGGAGGAGGACTAGATGGCTCAGTTGGTGTTAATTCGTCATGGTGAATCTCAGTGGAATCTGGAAAACCGTTTTACGGGCTGGGTCGATGTCCCATTAACTCCGAAGGGGGAGCAAGAGGCCCGCGATGCCGGTAAGAAACTTAAGGCGTTTCGATTTGATTGTGCATTTACCTCAGTGTTGGTGCGTGCCAAGGAAACCCTACGATTGGTCCTGGAGGAAATTGGACAGACGACGATTCCCATCGAGGAAAACAAAGCGCTGAATGAGCGGATGTATGGAGAGCTGCAGGGGCTTAATAAAACAGAGACGGCACAAAAATATGGCGACCACCAGGTCAAAATTTGGCGGAGGAGCTTTGATGTGCCTCCCCCCGGTGGTGAAAGCTTGAAGGATACTGCCGAACGAGTTCTTCCCTATTATGAAAATCGAATCCGGCCGGCTCTATTGGCAGAAAAGACGGTTTTAGTCGTGGCCCATGGCAATAGTTTGCGGTCTTTGGTTATGCAATTAGAGCATTTGTCCAAGGAAGCTGTGCTTGAATTGAATATTCCGACGGGTGCACCATTATGGTATGAATTGGACGCATCAGGGGAGGTAACCGGTCATCGGTATTTGTGAGTGAGCCATAGCGCATTGCCAATGTCTCCAAAGCGAAATTTCAAAGAATCTTTTCGCAGAGAAAATTGCCTTATTCCTGCTTGGTTGAATCATGGTCGTCATGTTCCTTTTCTTTATCGCAGGGTTGTGGATGGCCGATGGTGTGGCCTTGTTAGTTGCGCCGGAACGGATGATTGCCACTCTGCGACAGTCGCTGATTGTGGCGCCAGGGTTTATAAAATTGGGTGGCATTGCAGCCTTATTGGGCCTTGTTTTGTTATTTGGAACCAGAGGACTGCCCTACCAACCTCTTTGGATGGTCGTGGGCCTGAGTATGGTCGCCAAGGGCGTTTTCTTATATGCCGGACCAGATCGTTGGCGGTTGCGGATTGTCAAATGGTGTTTGGAACGAGATGTGGTCGATTATCGCATCTGGGGGCTGGGGTTATGTGCCCTTTCTGTCCTGCTATTAGATGCGTTGGGCTGGGGAAAAGGACTGTAGCTGGGTGGAATGGGGAAGACAATCTGATCCAGCTATTCCAAAAGCATGATAATTAATGAGGGCATATGACGGATTTTGATCGTGAGAAATTGTGCAAAACCTGGCAGGTTCATCAATCTACCGATTGGCCAGATGGGTTGGGGAGTCATGAAGGGCAACTCATGACGTTAGATACAGTCATTGGTGGATGTTTGACCTATTACTTTGAGGAGCATCACCTTGATGAACCACGAGTTGAAATCTTACGTGATTGCCTCGGGGATCTGGAAATTATTGTCCCGGAATTATCTGAATCCACCCGTGATTATTTCAGTCGATTGCGATTTCTTGGCGTGACCCTTCTTCAAGAATATTCCTAAACCATTTTCGAACAGATCCTTCTTCCCGGTCATTTTCCGTTGCCCACCGAAATGAGGCTTTTTATGGGCTATTCAGCCTTACTGGATTTCATGGAGTTGGTTTTTTGATTGGTTTGACGCTGGAAAAAATGCTGTGGTACCGTGGTTTCTGGTTTCTACCTATTGCCTTTCACAGTTAGGTGCAGACAATGAGTCAACAAAATGACCTAAAAACGATTCTGAATAAACTCCATTATTCTGACGACGCCAAGGTGGTGGAGCAGATTTCGGCCCAGACCAAACTGGTCATGGCCCGTATGAAAGGTATTCGCCGCAAGGTGGTAGTGATGAGCGGTAAGGGCGGGGTGGGGAAAAGTATGACCACCGTGAATCTGGCGTTGGCTTTCGCGCGAATGGGACAACGGGTGGGATTACTGGATGTGGATATTAATGGGCCTTGTGTTCCTCAAATGCTGGGGATGCGTGGGAAGGGCTTATTGGATACACCGGATGGGGCGGTGCCGCCAACTGGTCCATTAAATATCAAAGTCGCATCGATGGATTTCCTCCTACAAGAAAACGCCCCGGTGCGGTGGAAAGGTCCCATGGACCTCAGCCCGGTTTGGTTGGGCATGACCGAAATGAATGTCATCCGGGAGTTTCTCTCCGACATGGTATGGGGGGAATTGGACTATTTGTTGGCCGACCTGCCCCCTGGGGCGGCAGCCGATAAGCCACCCCTCTTGGCGGGACTTATTCCTGATTTAGCGGGGGCGGTGGTGGTGACGACGCCTTCCGAGGTGGCTTCGAATGTCGTTCAAAAATCCATTGCCTATGCTCAGGAGCTGGGTATTGAGATTTTGGGGGTGGTCGAGAATATGAGCCAGTACCGCTGTCCCTCCTGCGGAGAAGAAAGCCCCTTGTTTGAGGGGGATACCGATTTCATGTGTGAGGCATTGGGTTTGCCCCTTCTAGGACGTATTCCCTTTGATCGGAATTTTGCCCGAACCTTTGATAAGGGGGAACCGATCCTGGATGGAGACAATCCCACTGCGGCGAAATATCAGGACATCGCTAAAAAAGTTCATACATTGTTGGATTATCAACATGTTTTAGACGGGAAAGTGTAACGTCTCGAAGCGATCGTTGGCCTTTGCCGACGTTCAGAAGGGAAGCAATATGAAATTTGTCTGTCTCAAATGCGAAACCTATATGACTTTTGAAAAAGTCGAAAAACCGGCTGAAGGCTCTCTTGGGGTATTTTTTGAATGCCCTTCCTGCCAATCGCGGTTTTCGATGGTGACTAATCCAGGCGAGACCCAAATGGTCTCCTCTTTGGGCGTCCAGTTGGGGGGGAGAACCGAAGCGCCCAAACCGTTAGAAATGACTCGTGGCGGTTTAGAGGATAACGTTTCGGCGGGCATGGGGCAGATGGCCGCCTATCTGAATGAGAAAATTCAAGGTGGCCAACCGGCAGCAGCCTCAGCCGCTCCTGCAGCCCCGGCTAGTGCGGGTGCACCAGGCGCCACTTCTGAAGGCGGTGGATGTCCCTTTTCCGCCATGGTTGCTCAAATGGGTCTGGGCTCAACCGGTTCCACCAGCACTCCGGCTCCAGTTGGCGAACAAATATTATGGACGCCGGATGCTCAGGAAAAATTGGCCAAACTGCCATCTTTTGTGCAGCCGATGGTCAAAAGTAGCGTAGAGACCTATGCCCGGAAGAGCGGTTTTACCACCGTGACCCTTCAGGTGATGGATGATTCCAAGAACGCCTCTACGGAAGGGATAAAGTGGACGCCGGAGGCGCAACAACGGTTGGATAATATTCCCGATTTCATCAGACCCATGGCCCGGCGGGAAATTGAACGCCTGGTCAAGGAGCGGGGTCAGTCGGAAATTACGGCCGAAGTGATGGAAGAGGCCAAAGAAAAGTTTATGAAATTTATGTAAATCCTAAAGGCAATAACCTTTGCAGCGACCGGCGGTTCTTATTTAAGAGCCGCCGGTTTTTTTTCGAGAGTCTGGCTTAATGGGTTTTTATTTATTCGGTTTTCCGACTGTGAGTGCGGGAGTGAGGGCACCATCCATAATGAAGGTGCAGTTGGCCGCAGGTTGCGTACAGACGGTTCGCTGCATATTGATCCGTTCGAGTTGAATGAATTGGGAAGGTGTAAGTGACATGACTTCTCGATAGGCATTATCGGCCTTGGCGCGGCTGATTTCTGCGGCCAAGCGTTGGTCTTCAGCCATTTTACGCTCATGCTCGGTGAGTTGGCGTTGTTGTTGTGTGGCGGTCTCAATCCGTTGATGTTTAATAGAATCTGGAGGATTAGCCTTCCCAATAGTGATTTGGATTAGGGTAAGGGGTAAATCGGCCTGCTGAAAATAGGTCATCATTTCCCCGGTGACTTCCCGATCTACCGCGTCAACGGCATTCGTATTAATAGCCATTTCATTCATGCCATGTTTTCGAACGGCTTGGCGGACTCGATTGCTCAATTCTGCTTCTATATTGCTCTCATACCAATTGGGGCCAAAATTTTTTATCAATTTCACGGAATCGGTCACTTTGAGACGAATAATGGCATCAAAATCAAGGGGGACCCCATCCTGACTCATAAAATCGTTCAAATGGAGGCTAAATTGGAGCGGTCGCATGTCCACGTATTCTACGTCTGTGGTGAAGGCGATAAGAGTGCGTCCCGTGCGAACTGGCTCAGGACTGACTCCGCCATGTCCAAGAAACCATGGTTTTTCAATGAGGACTGCTTCTGTACCGGCATCTGGAGCTGCCCAGCCGCAATTGGTGAGGGTGAGGACGAAGAGAAGCCAGAGTGGGGAACGTGTCGAGAGCATGAAGACTCCATATGCGTCTGATGAGTGCGGCTCTTGCGGGTTTCTTCGGCAAAAAGAAGCGTTTTATTAAGAGAACAAGTGGGTATATGGTGGCAGTGAAGAAAAAGGCACACTGGAAATTCATGAATAGTGTGAGAGAAGGGAGCGATTGTGAGAAATCAATAGGGACATCTCATGGATTAGACGTGAGGGTTGATGCGGACGATATCAAATTTAGACAATTGTTTAGGAGGGTATCCTTCAACCCAAATGAGGTGAACAAAACGGAATTTTCCGTTATGGTGGTGCGGATGTGATTGGGCTCTTCTGAGGCTACATGGATGGCCACCTAGCTGGTCCGCCATTGCTCTGCACGCCCGAAGCGCGACAAGGGTTAGATATTATTCCCGATCCCACCGGCCTATGGCACGGCGGGAAATCGAACGCCTGGTCAAGGAACGAGGTCAGTCGGAAATCACGGCCGAAGTGATGGAAGAGGCCAATGAAAAGTTTGTGCAGTTTATGTAAGCCAAAAATAATATTCTGTTTTCTTGAAAGGCGGCTCTTTTGTAAAAGCCACCTTTTTTGTTTTGTTTATTGCAGAGAAAGCGGGGGCGAAATACCGCAAATCCTTTAACGAAAATCCTTCCAATTCGCGTATGGCTTTGTTCGGTAAATGTCTTCGACCTTAACGGGCAGTTCAACTCCCGCCTGCTCCAGAAGTTTAGCGAGCTTTCCAAGTGGTAATCCCACGACCGCGGGGTAATCCCCTTCGATTTTTTCGATGAGGTGCGCGCCTTCTCCTTGAATAGAATAGGCACCCGCTTTTCCCAGGCTATCCTGAGTCTTCAGGTAGGCCTGCATGTCGGTATTTGAGAAGTTCTTGACCCAGACTTTGACGGTTTCTACATACGTTTCCCTTAGCTCCTTAGCCTTTGCTATCAAGGCCAAACCGGTATGGACGAGATGACATCGGCTGCGTAAGCCCGTCAGTATGTGGTGGGCATCTTCTAGGTCTGCCGGTTTGCCAAGGATCTGACCATCCAATTCAATAACGGTATCGCTGCCGATGACGAGGCTGTCGGGATAGTGACTCGCCACGGATTCGGCTTTTTCAATGGCAAGGCGTCGTACATGATTGGCGGGTGACTCCTGGCCGAGAACTTCTTCGTTGATTGCAGGCGAAATGATTTCAAAGGAAAGCCCCAAGAGGGTCAGCAGTTCTTTTCGACGAGGCGACGAGGATGCCAGGATGAGGTGAGGATCGGGCATTTAGGACGCAGTGATGGTGTCAGGTATTTCTATGTCCTGGTTGTCTAGGGCACGAGCTTGGTACTGGTTGACCAAATTGATCACATCTGTCGTGGAATGGGTACGAACGAGTTGTGCGCGCATTGTTGCAGCATAGGGAAAGCCCGAGCAATACCAGCCTAAGTGTTTGCGCATGCGTACGAAACGCTCCGGCCCATGGACCCGTTCAAATAGGGAGGCATGTTGGATCATGATACTGAATTTTTCTTCCAGGCTTGGAACATGCTGCGGGGGAATACAGGATTGTCCGGTCTGCAACATTTCTCGTATCTGTTGAATCCCCTGAAAAACCCATGGATTGCCGAGTGAGCCACGGCCAATCAACACGCCGTTTACGCCTGATTCCCGAATGCGGGCAGCGGATTCTCCCAGACTCTGAATATCGCCATTGCCCAGGACAAGAATGCCGTGGGGCTGAATTCGGCTTGCGGCGAGGGCGATCGCTTCCCAATCGGATTGTCCCCGGTACATTTGCGATAGCGTGCGGCCGTGAATGGAGATGACCTCTGGGCGTCCCTGGATAAGACAGGCGCTCCATTCTTCGATCATATTCCGGTCGAAGCCAATGCGGGTTTTGACAGATAACGGAATGGCTTTGCGAATTGGGGAGTGGTGAAGATCGCTCAGGAGCTGGCCAATGGCTTCTACTGCTTTAGGCTTCATTCCGATTTGAGTCAGGGTCTGGCCGGCGGTCCAATCCTGAATGCCTTTTCGTGCCATCTCTATCAGTTCCAGCGCCAAATTTGGAGTGCGTATTAATCCGGCGCCACTTCCAGAGGAAGCAACGTTTTTCGAGGGGCACCCCATATTGATATCCAACCCATCAAACCCCAACTCACAGACCACATGGGCCGCTTGGTAAAATAAAGCAGGTTCCTTCCCATAGATTTGGGCAATGACGGGGCGTTCCGCTTCCGAGTATCGCAGACTATCGAGAGCCTTGAGTCTGCCGGAACAGATGTCATGGACGTTGGTAAATTCCGTAAAGACCACATCAGGTTTCCCATGAATTGCCACTATATGGCGGAAAGCCGAATCAGTGACGCCATCCATGGGGGCCAATCCAATAATTGGTTGAGGGAGGGCCCGCCATAGTGTGGATTCGGTCTGAGGAGAGTGATTCATGGGATATGGAATGAAATCGGGTGCTTGAGTTTCGGGTTTATTTTACCGAAAACGTCTAGGTGTTCCTTTAAATCTTACACCTTTAATCCTGACACAGCGGACCGACAATTGACAGGAAGCTTCTGGAAAAGCCCAGTTGGCACATAATTTGTGTCGTTGATGAATTTGGAGGGTATTAGATGTCATTACGTAAAAATATAACTTTGGAAGCGCCGTCTGATACAAAATATTCTACAAAAAAATTGTGTTGGAGGATGAGATTGTACGCGAAATCAAATCTCTTTGGACAGGACCTGAGACGGATGTGCGAACGGCCCTATTAAAAGAAATGGTTGGCAGTGTCGTCGGGCTTCGTGATTTGGATACGGATGTCCTAGATGTCAAAATTCTTCATCGAGCTTTAAAAGAGCTTCGCCACTCCTTTCGGGTATTTCGGCAATATCGCGAGGTGAAGAAAGTCAGTATTTTTGGTTCAGCCCGGACCCCAGGGGATGATCCCAACTATAAGTTGGCTTCTCAACTTGGGAAACTCCTCAGTCAACGTGGCTTTATGGTGATCACGGGGGGTGGGCCAGGGATTATGCTGGCTGGGAATGAGGGGGCTGGTCGGGAGAATAGTTTTGGGGTGAATATAATGCTGCCTTTTGAGCAAGCCCCGAATGCGATGATTGCGGATGATAACAAACTTGTACATCTCAAGTATTTTTTTACACGAAAATTATTGCTGGTGAAGGAAAGCCACGCTGTCGCCCTTTTCCCTGGAGGATTTGGGACGTTAGATGAGGCGTTTGAGGTGTTAACGCTGATTCAAACGGGGAAAACGCACCCGATTCCCGTCGTGTGTATTGAATCCCCTGGTGGCGATTACTGGAAGCAATTGATGGAGTTTTTTGAGCAGCAACTCTTGTCTCGTGGATTTATTAATCGATCCGATTTAGCACTTTTCAAACTCGTGTATTCTGCGGAGGAAGCGGTTCAGGAAATTCAGCAATTTTTCCGGGTGTATCATTCTCTACGAATTGTGAAAGATTCGATGGTTATTCGTATTCATCAACAGCTCTCCCATTCGGAGATGGCCCAGTTGAACGAGGAATTTTCGGACCTCTTGACCGATGGGCAGTTTCAGCAAGTTGAGGCGTTGCCAGAGGAGTGGGATGAACCCCACATTTCCCACCTGCCACGTCTAATGTTACATTTTAACTGGAAAGAATTGGGTCGTCTTCGGCAATGCATTGATTGGCTTAATGCCCGAGCATAAGCCATATAGGCATTTTGGAAAATGCATTGAGGGTTTGTCCGGATTTATTGAAAGCTGATAAGCTCAGCCCGAGAGACGAGATGATAATGACAAAAACAATGATGAAATTTGATGAAATGCCCAACCAGAATCCACCGGACGTGGTGTTGTATCACGCCGATTGTATGGATGGATTTGGCGCAGCGTGGGCTCTCTGGAAACGATTTCCGCAAGCTCGCTATGTTGCGGTTAAGCATGGGAATCCGCCTCCGGATGGATTGCAAAACCAACATGTGGTGATGGTTGACTTTAGCTATCACCGCGAAACCATATTGGAGTTGGCAGATCAAGTGGCCAGTCTTTATATTTTAGATCATCATATTACCGCGCAGGATTCTCTGAAGGATTTGCCTTTTGCATATTTCGATATGAACCGAAGTGGCGCGGTCCTGGCATGGGAATGGGCCCACACGCAACCGGTTCCCTGGCTTCTGCAATATGTGCAGGATAAGGATTTATGGCAGTGGCAACTTCCCGGTAGTCGTGAAATTAGTGCGGCGCTGGCGTCATACCCTTTTGGATTTGAACGTTGGGAATCCCTTCAATTTGAAACATTAAAGGTTGAGGGGACAGGTATTTTACGATCCGAAAAGGCATTAGTTGAAAAGATGGCAACCGAAGTCACCATGGTGTCGTTCGCGGGACATATGGTTCCGGCTGTTCATTCAGCCGTTTTAACCAGCCAAATAGGGGAGTATCTTTCTGAGAAGCATCCATTTTGTCTGATTTGGCATCAAAAAGATGGCCGCCGGTATTTTTCCCTTCGGTCAAAAGCCGGAGGGATTTCCGTGGCGGATATTGCAGCAAAATATGGTGGAGGGGGACATACCCATGCTGCCGGGTTCTCTATCTCTTTAGACGGGGATTCTCAGAATTTTCTTAACCCCGTTTTCGGTCTGCCTGACTTTTCTCCCGCCTCTTCTCGGTTCTGATTATTTAAAGAGAATCTTCTTGAGGGTGCATCCATGATTCCACTTCGGGATGACAATCCTACTGAAATTACACCTGTGGTGACGGTGGCGTTAATTGTCTCCTGCAGTATGGTGTTCCTGTATGAGATCTCTCTCTCAATGCCAAGCAGTGAAGCATTTGTTTATATGTTCGGGGCGATTCCCGCAGTCGTGTTGGGGCATGCTCAGTTACCATCAGAGCTGGTGATTCTGCCTGCCTATGGAACACTGTTCTCAAGTATGTTTCTCCATGGGGGCTGGATGCATTTAATAGGGAATATGCTTTATCTGTGGATTTTTGGAAATAATATCGAAGATGTGATGGGCCATGCGAAGTTTGTTTTGTTCTATTTAATTTGTGGGGTATTGGCAGCCTTCAGCCATGCGTTGGTTGATCCCGAATCAACGATACCAATGGTTGGTGCTAGCGGGGCGATTTCAGGGGTTTTAGGTGGGTATTTATTGCTGTATCCCCATGCGCGAGTATTAGTTTTAGTGCCTTATGGGTTTATTGGAACCTTTAATGTTCCAGCGGCGATGGTATTAGGTTTATGGTTCTTAATGCAGGTCTTAAGCGGCGGTATGAGTCTTGGAAATCAAGGAGGCGGGGTCGCGTTCTTTGCGCATATCGGTGGATTCCTTGCCGGCATGATATTGATTGGATTTTTTAAGCACCCTCACGTCAGATTTTTTAACCCACCTCATTCTTCAAGTTCATTTGGATCTTGGTAATCCAGAAATTATTTTACTCGGAAGTTGGTTGGTTGCGAGATTGTCCCGGTAAAGGAAATTTTGAAATCTAACTGGATATTTGAAAGAATCACTTCTTGTAGTTGAGTTTCACCATCCAAAGCATTTTTAGGCCCGCAATAGAAATTTCCCCAAGCTAATTAGAATCCGTTAGTCACTTAAGAAGAGTTAAATATTTTGGCAATATTGACGGAGGGAATTTGGAATAATTGGGCCATCCTTCTGAGAAAAATAAGGCTGGATATTAGTCTTGATGGTACAACCCTAAACAAATTGAAATGCTGGAGCTGTAGATTTTTTCAGAGAAAATTGACCCAATAAAAAATAAAAATAAAATATGAAAGAAAGTATTTGACAGTTTACCTTGATCGCCCTATAATCACCCTTCGCCTTGAGAATTAGATCTTTGAAAACTGAATAGCTGGAAAAACAGTGGAACAAGTGTATTGGAATGGCGGCCCTTGAAAATGGAATTTCTTTTGAGAGTTTGATCCTGGCTCAGAACGAACGCTGGCGGCGCGCCTAACACATGCAAGTCGAACGAGAATCCGGGGCAACCCGGTAGTAAAGTGGCAAACGGGTGAGGAATACATGGGTAACCTACCCTTGAGAAGGGAATAACCCGCCGAAAGGTGAGCTAATACCCTATACGCTATCATTTTTACGAAAAAGATAGGAAAGCC